>CAWBNK010000012.1:0-110391 GCA_963790065.1 uncultured Actinomycetes bacterium
ACGTTCAGAACTGGCTCTGCAGGTCCGTGGTGCGATCGAAATGGCGGGTAAGTAGCTCGTCGAACTCCTCGGCGCGCAGCGGATGCGAGAAATAGAAACCCTGCGCCACCGGGCAGCCGAGCATTCTCAGCTGGGCGAGCTGGTCCTTGGTCTCTACCCCCTCCGCCACTGTCGATATACCCATGGCATTAGCCAGGTCGATGACGGCCCGGACGATCGCCGAGTCCACCGGGCTCTCGGCGATGCCCTGGACGAAGGAACGGTCCACCTTCACTTCCTGCACCGGGAACTGCTTCAGGTACGCGAGCGAAGAATGCCCGGTGCCGAAATCGTCGATGGCCAGCCGCACGCCCAGCCGGTCGAGTTTCCTCATCACTTCGCGAGCGCCGGACAGGTCCTCCATGACCACGTTCTCGGTAATCTCGAATATGAGCAGCTCCGAGGGCAGGCCCGCGGCATCGAGGGCCGCCGCGGCCTGGGACGACAGCCCGCTCTCCTGGAACTGGCGCGGCGAGAGATTGACGCTGATCGGCAGGTCGACGTCCAGCCGATCCCTGATCGAGCGCACTTGCCGGCACGCCGCGTCGAGAACGTAACGGCCCAGCGGCAGTATCAGCCCGGTCTCTTCTGCCATCGGGATGAATCTCGTGGGACTCATCAGGCCATTTACGGGGTGGCGCCAGCGCACCAGCGCCTCCGCGCCCACGATGCGCTCTTCGTCAAGGGAAAAGAATGGCTGGTAATAAACCTCGAGCTCACCCTGTTCGAGCCCCTTACGCAGGTCGGCCTCGATCCGGACGCGCTCGGAGGAGCGGCTGCCCATGGCCGCCTGGTCGAACACCCGGTAGATACCGCCCCCGCCCCTGGCCTTGGCGTCATACATCGCCACGTCCGCGTCGCGGATGATGTCATCGGCGCTCTTACCCGGCTCGGACAGGGCGATGCCGACCGATACGCTGGCCACCACCTCATAGCCGGCGTGCAGCACTATGGGCCGCTCGAGGGCGGCACAGATGCGCCGGGCCGCGGCCACCGCCATGTCCACCCCGGCCACGTCCTCCAGCAGGGCCACGAACTCGTCGCCGCCGAAGCGAGCCAGCAGGTCATTACTGCGCACCACGCTCTTCATGCGGGCCCCGATCGCCACCAGGAACTCGTCGCCGGTGATATGACCGAGGCTGTCGTTGATGCTCTTGAAGCGATCCACGTCGACAAAGATCAGGGCGTGGGTCTTGCGGTCCAGGGGAGAGCGCTGGAGCGCGTGATCGAGGCGCTCCACCAGCAGCCGGCGGTTGGCCAGGCCGGTGAGGCTGTCATAAAACGCGTGGTGGTGGAGTTCGTCCTCGAAGGCTTTGCGTTCGGTGATGTCGCGGAAGGCGATCACGGCGCCCGACGGCGTGCCATCGCTCATCACCGCGGAGGCGGTGTAGGCCACCGGGATGGCATGGCCGTCCTTGCCCCGGAACCGGGCATCGTCCTCGCGGATGGTGTGGCCCGTGCGCATGGCCTCGATAGCCGGAGCGAGCAGGAACTCGGGTGCCGCCAGGGCGCTGTCGCTCATCGGGTTGTCGATCGTAAGGTTGAACGACGGCAGCTCGATCATGTCGGCCGCGGCCCGGTTGACGAAGCTCAGCTTCCCGTCCGCGCCCACGGCGCAGACACCTTCCCCGATGTTCAGCGTGATCGAAGAGAGCCGCTCACGCTCGAGGCGGACCTGGTGGTACAGCTCGGCGTTGCTGAGCGCTCCGCTGCCCACGGCGGCCAGGGCCCGCAGCAGGCCCCGGTCGGCGTCGTCGAAGGGCTCGTCCCGGCGCCGGCCGGCCGCCGCCAGCCACATCTGGCGGTCGGCCACGATCATCGGCGCGGCCAGCTGGCCGGGCAGCGGCAGTTCGGACGTCAGGGTGGCTTCGGGACTGCGCAGCAGCCGCCGGACCGACGCCAGGATCGTGTCGAGCACGGCCTGGTGGCGCAGCCCCCGGTTCGCCTCCAGCGTGACTTCATACAGCCCCTTCATCCTGGTGTGGTCGTGCAGCGCCGCGAACCGCGCGCTGATCAGCCGGCGCTGCACGATCAGCCCGGGAACCGCCAGCCCCAGCACCCACGGATGCGCCCCTATGGCCACGGCCAGGAGAACCCCGACCAGCGCTCCCGCGCCGGCCAGCGTCGTCTGGACCGGAAGATCATCGGTGAGCTCGCGCCAGGCCGTGCCCATCGAGATCACCACGGAGGCCACCAGCAGGGTGTTGACGACGTAGTACACGCCGACGCCGAGCACGACGCCAGCGACCTGGCCGACGGTGAGGGACGCCGACGGGACGGCGACCGCACGGCTCACCGCTATGCCCAGGCCCGCGGCGATCAGGACCTGCCCGGTGTTGAAGGCCGACTTGACCAGCGGGCGCTGGCGGATGGCCTGGGACATCGCGGTCGCCAAGCCCAGCGTCCCCAGGGTTATCAGCGGCGGCACCAGGAGGGCCAGGATCACGAAGAAGCCCTCGTCCATATTGAAGGCCTCGGATTCGCCGTCCCGGTACACCAGGACCGGCCAGATCCAGCTGCCCAGGACCAGGGCGCCCATCGCCGCCGCGACGACCCACTGGCGCTCGTCCAGCCGCACCACGCCTGGCTGCCGCCACATCGCGACCAGCAGGGTAAGAACCCCGCCCGCTACCGAAGCCCAGACCACGGCTCCGGTAGCGCGCGGAATTCGCATGACGGACCGGGCAGGTCTCAGCTCCATGCCGAACTGTTCCAGGCCCGGCCGGTCCAGGCCGTCCCGTCCCAGGCCGAGCCAGTCCAGCCAGCATCGTTCCAGGCCCGGCCGGTCCAGTCGGCGCCGTTCCAGGACGCGCCGGCCCAGTCTGCCTCATTCCAGGCCCGGCCGGTCCAGGTGAATCCGTTCCAGTCGGAGCCGTTCCAGGCCAAGCCGCCCCACGTCGAACCGGACGGCCCGGGCGACGGGGAGATCCCTGACCACAGGCTCGGGTTCCAGGTGTCGACCGGGCTGGTGGGTGACAGCGGAACCGTGATGCCGGGCAGCGTCGGAAGCAGGAGCGCCGCCGACTGGCTGAGGTTCATCGGGCCCGCGGTCGCGGCCGCGTAGGCGTTGAGGACCCCGTGGCCGTCGACGAACGGGTTGCCGACCGGGCCAGGATTGGTCGTGCCGAGCAGTCGCGCCTTCAGCTGGTTCGGGGACAGGCCCGGATTGTCGGCCAGGACCAGCGCGGCCGCCCCGCTCGTGATGGCCGCGCTGAACGACGTGCCCGAGCCGACGAAGTTGGCCGAGCCCACCCGCGCCGACGGGTTAGCGTCGTAAACCGTGGAGCCCGGCGCGGCCAGGCTGACCACGGACCGCCCGGAGGTGACCAGGTCGGGCTTGACCCAGCCGTCGGGTGACGTGGGCCCCGCGCTGCTGAAGTCGGTCATCTCGTCGCCGGAAACCGATGGTGACGCCATGTCGTCCAGGGCACCCACCGTGATGACCAGCGGGTCATCCCCCGGCGAGAGGATGGTGCCGTTGAACGGCCCGGCGTTGCCCGCTGAGGTCACGACCGCGATACCCGAACCCCAGACCGCCTGCACGGCCTGGTCAAGCGGGTTGAGGACGGTGGAGGTGGTGGGCTGGTACCCGAGGGACATGTTGAGGACCTTGATCCCGTAGCTGGACCGGTGATCAACCGCCCACTGCAGGCCCAGGATCAGCTTGACCAGGTCGGTCGTCCCGCTCGCCCCGGCCACCTTGATCGACACCAGGTCGGCGCCGGGGGCTTCGCCCGAGTACTGGCCTGACGATGAGGCCCCGTTGCCCGCGATCAGGCCCGCCACGAACGTGCCATGGCCGTAGTCGTCCTGGAACGGGTTGTTCTCGCCGGTCAGGTCCACCCCGCCGACCAGCCTCCCGGAGAAGTCGGGCAGGTTGTCGATGCCCGTGTCCAGGACGGCTACGGTGACGCCGCTTCCGGTATCGCCGACGGCCGCGAGCTGCGTGGCCCCGGTCTGCTGGAGAAACACGTCGGAAGGCGTGTGAGGTCCGGTCGACACCGGATTAGCTTGCACGTTCACTGAGACATCAGGGGTCACGGTGATGCCCGGGAGCGCCGCCAGCACCGGCTCCACCGCCGCGGGGATCACCGCCGCGAGGCCGTCGATGAGGTGGAACTGCGACAAGATGCTGCCGCCGACTCCCAGCACCGCCGCGACCGGGCTCAGCAGCCCGGTCGCCGTGACGATGACGGTTTCACTTGGGCTGGCGGACGCTGCGGGGACGCCGACCATCGATGTGCCCGCCAGCGCAGCGACTACCGCTGCCCCCGCCGCGGCGATCCGGCGCTTCTTCTTCCGGCCGGCGACCTTTGTCCGGCAGCCCGTGGCTGCACCTAATGATCCAGCATGCGGCATCAGGAAGCCCCCCTCAATTTGCTCGGTCTCGCGACGCGGCCAGGTTCGGGAGAAAGCAGGACATACAGTAAGTTTCGATGTGCTAGCACAGCGTAACCGCCCTCCCGGGGAGAGATTATCGTCATTTGAGATTTGCTGTATGCAAATCGCAGAATGCGGCACAGATGCACCGGCGCCGCAGCGGGCCCGGCCGCCGCCGGCCCGAGGTGGACCAGCCCCCGGTGATATAGAGAACCAGGCAGTGGACACCACGCAGGGAACACCAGGCAGGCGTGCCGAGCGAAGGAGGCCGATGGCTGTGGCTACGCGGGAGAAACTCGCATGAGCCTGCCGCTGGACGGCATCACCGTCGTGACCGTCGAGCAGGCCGTGGCCGCCCCGCTGGCCACCAGGAACCTGGCGGACCTCGGCGCGCGGGTGATCAAGGTGGAGCGGGTCGACGGGGGCGATTTCGCCCGCGACTACGACCACGTGGTGTACGGCACCGGCGCGCATTTCACCTGGCTCAACCGGGGCAAGGAGTCGGTCGCTGTCGACCTGAAGACGGCCGAGGGATGCGCGGTCGTCCAGCACCTGGCGGCGCGGTCAGACGTCTTCGTGCAGAACCTCGCGCCCGGGGCGGCCGAGCGGCTGGGCCTGGGGGCCAGCCAGCTGCGGTCGGGCCGGCCCGAGCTGGTCGTGGCCGGCCTGTCCGGGTTCGGGCTGGGCGGCCCGATGGAGCAGCGCAAGGCCTACGACATGCTCATCCAGGCCGAAGCCGGGCTGATCGCGATCACGGGGACGCCCGAGACCCCGGTCAAGACGGGCATCCCGACGGCGGACATCGCATCGGGCATGTACTGCTCCCAGGCGATCCTGGCCGCGCTGCTGCGCCGCTGGCGCACCGGGGAGGGCGCCACCATCGAGGTGTCCATGCTCGAGGCCACAGTCGAGTGGATGGGGTACGCGCTCTACACCCAGATGCACACCGGCCGCCAGCCGGCGCGGATGGGACTGAGCCACAGCGCCATCGCGCCCTACGACGCGTACCCGACCCGCGACGGCCAGATCCTGATCGGCGTGCAGAACGACAGCGGCTGGCGCACGCTGGTCACCGAGGTGCTGGCCATCCCCGAGGCCGCCGATGACCCGAGGTTCGCCACCAATGTCCAGCGGGTGCGGCACCGGCCCGAGTGCGACGCGCTGGTGGCGGCCCAGACGGCCAGGTGGTCCACCGCGGAACTTGACGCCCGGCTGGCCGCGGCCGGCATCCCCGCCGCGCAGGTCAATCAGCTCGACCAGGTGGTCGGGCACCCGCAGCTGCGCGCCCGCGACCGCTGGCGGACGATCGGGACCGAGCACGCGCGGGCCGAGGCGCTGCTGCCCCCGGCGACGTTCAGCGATACCGAGGCGCGGATGGGTGACGTCCCGGCGCTCGGCCAGCACACCCGCGCGCTGCTGCTCGAGTCGGGCCTGGACGCCGCCGCCGCCGACGACGCCATCCGCCGGGGCGTCGCGCGGCAGGCGGCTACATGAGGGCCAGTGCGTTTACTTGAGGGCCAGTGCGTTGGCCGGGGACCCGATACCGCCGGGCGCGTGCATCGGGGCGCTGGTCAGCAGCGCCTCGTACACTCCGTCTTCGGCGCAGTCGGCGGCCAGGTCCTCGGTCCACCACAGCTCGCCCAGCGCCATGCCGAACTGCCCGATCAGCATCCGGTGCAGGAACCCGGTGGGGGTCGACCGGTCCGGCGGGAACGCCTCGACCGCGTAGGTGTCGCTGACCACGGCGGAGACGTGGGCGTCCCACAGGTACCGGCACATTTCCTCGCCGTGGGCCAGGCCGGGCGTGGTGTTCTCGTTCCGGATCCGGAGCCGGCGCTCATGAGGCTGGTCAAGGTACCAGCGGGCGAAGCCCGTGTGCAGGACGAGTAGGTCGCCCGGGGAGAAGTCGAGGCCGGTCCGTGCGCGCGCTCGCTCCAGGTCGGCGACGCCGAAGGCGAACGACGTGCCCGGGTCATAGGGCCGGCTGTCGTCCGCGGCCGTTCGGTACATGTCGAGCAGGACGGCCCGTCCGGCGATGCCGCGGCGGGACCAGTGCTCGATGGTGTTGCGCTGGCCCGCCGCTACCTCGGCCGCGGTGGCCCCGTTGTAGAACTGGTCCGGGGCGTAGCCGATGTGCCCGAGCGAATCCCACTGGCTCGAGGCCTGGGGGTAGAAGTTGTCGTAGACGTCGTCGAAGGCGATGCTGCCCTCGGTATGCAGCACCCGGTGCCGGGGAACGCCGCGATGGCCGGCGATGGCGGGCTCGAACGCGCCGATCGGGGCGTTGAGCGGGAAGACCGCTCCCTTCCTGACCAGCGCGGCGGCCGCGACCACGCGCTCGGGGGTGATCAGGTTGACCAGGCCGGCCTGATCATCGGATCCGAACATCCCCCACGCGGTCCGGCCGCCCTGCGGCGCCGCAGGCAGGTCATCGTAATCCGGCAACCCGTTCTGGTTATGGCGGCCCGGGTTCTGGTGATCAACCACCGGTTCCCCTTCCTGCGAGCGTGTCCGGCCTGCTGCCCTCACTCGCGGACAGAGTAGTAAACCGCCGGCCAGGAAGGGAGAAGCACCGGTGCCCGGATCGCAAGGCAGTGCGCCTGGCATAGTCCTGGACCATGGACGCACGTGACGAACTGCTGAAGGCCGCCGTCGACATCACCCGCGCGGCCAGCGGCCTGGCCGCTCAGCGATTCCTCGAGGGCGTGCCGGTCGGCAAGAAACCGGACGGCAGCGAGGTAACCCCGGCCGACATCGAGGTCGAGGAGCTGATCCGGTCGCTGATCGCGGCCCGCTTCCCCGGTGATGGCGTGACCGGGGAGGAACTGGCGGATACGCCAGGGACCACCGGCCGCCGCTGGGTCATCGACCCGATCGACGGCACCTCGGCCTTCGCCCTCCGCATCCCGCAATTCAACGTCCTGCTGGCCGTCGAGGACACCGAGGGCAGCGCGGTCAGCGTCATCAGCTACCCGATGAGCCAGGACCTGATCTACGCGGGCCGGGGCCTGGGCTGCTGGCATCAGGTGAACGACGGCCCGCCGCAGCGCATCACCGTGAGCAGCACCCGGCAACCGCGCGGCGCATGGGTGGAGATGGTCAACCCGGCCACCTGGTCGGAGGAACTGCTCGTGCGGCTGCACCGGGAGGTCCTCCTCCTCCCGGCCACGAAGGGCATGTCGGACGTGGCCTCCGGCCTGACCGACGCCCTGATCATCGCCGGCATGCCCATGGGCTACGAGGACATCGCGCCGCTCCCGCTCGTCATCGCCGAAGCCGGCGGGCGCGTCTCGGACCTGGACGGCAACGACGTCCTGTCCGGGAACGGCACCGTCCTGGCCAGCAACGGCCTCCTCCACGACGCATTGCTCAACCTCGTCCGGGACGTGCCATCCGGCCGGGATTACCAATCCCTGATCCAGGCGCGCCGGTAACGGACGGCCCGCGCGCCGTCAGTTCACGGCGCTGAAACACAGGTCGCGTACCGTGCCAGCGTGCTGGCTGACGAGCTGATTGACCAGGACGACCCGCGCCAGCCCGAGGTGCGGGCGCTGCTGGAACGGCATCTGGCGTTCGCGCTCGGGCAGACCCCGCCGGAGCACAGCTTCGCGCTCGATGCCGATGGGCTGCTCGATCCGGCGATCACCTTCTTCAGCTGCCGCCCGCCCGGCAGCTAAGCTCCCGCGCTCCCGCCGCCTGCGGCCCTCGCCGGTTAACCCGGCCGGTCAGGCGGTGAGCTGGAGGGTTCCCGAGGCGGTCTGGCGGCCGTGAAGGTCGCGGGCCGCCGTGGTTATCGAACCCGCTGCGGGCGCGGCCTTGACGACCAGGCCCTGGAAGTCGAACAGGGGCGAGGTTAGCCGGTATTCAAGGAACGGGCGGGCGCCGTAGCCTCGGGCGCGAGCGGCCTCGGCCATGGCCAGGGCCTGCAGGGGCCCGTGGGTGAGCAGCCCCGGATAGCCCTCGACGTCACGCGCGTAGTCCCGGTCGTAGTGAATGCGGTGGCCGTTGTATGTGAGCGCCGAGAACCGGAACAGCACGGTGGGCGAGGTATCGATCGCCCACTCGTCTGCGGCGGCGGGAATCACCTGGTTCGCCGCGGCGGGGGCTTGCGGCCGGCCCGGCGCTGCAGCCGGCTTCGCGGTAGACGATGTCCTGCTGCTCGTCGATCACCGGCTGGCCGTGCTGGAGAACCTGATGTTCCACCACCACGAAGGTCAGCGGCCCGGACCGTCCCTGCTTGTGCTGGACCGACAGAACCCTGGACCGTTTGGCAGCGATATCGCCGCAGCGAAGCGGGCCGAGCATCCGGACGCGGCCGCCGGCCCACATGCGGCGGTAGCCGGGTCCCGGCGGGACGGGGATCGTCCCGCGGACGGGATGCCCGTCCGGGCCGAGATCGGCCTGCCGGGGCCGGTCGAGCAGGTACATCCAGTGCCACAGCAGCGGCAGGGCCTCGCCGCCCGCGAGGTCCGGCACCGGTACGCCCAGGAGCCCGCCGAGCGCCTCCGCGGGTCCGGGCAGGATCATCTCGCTCCGCTCGGCGACCTCGGACATGACGCCTCCTCTGCTCCATGATCAGACCGGCCAAATTGAAGAATGCTCCGGTTACGACTCCCAGCGCAAGATGCCTGGGAGATGACGTACATCACGCGGAATAGCCGTTCAGGACGCGATACGATCTCGATCAGCAGGATCTATTTGGCCGTCCAAATCGGGAGACTGTGCGTGGAAGCCGCCCTACGACCGGGGCCGGACAGCGAGCCGGTGGCCTACCGTCAGCTCGCGTCGGACCTGCGGGCGGCGATCGCGGCCGGCCGGTATCCGGCCGGCGAGCGGCTGCCGACCGAGGCGGAGCTGATGGCCACGACCGGGCTGGGCCGGCAGACGGTACGGCGCGCGTTCCAGGAACTGGCGACCGAGGGCGCCGTCTACCGCGTCCCGGGCCGGGGCACCTTCGCCGTGCCCGGGGCGGGCAGGTACCTGCGGTCGTTCGGCAGCATCGATGACCTGATGGCCCTGTCGGAGGACACCGAGCTGCAGGTGGTGGAGCCGCTGCACGTGCTGGCCAGCGTGGAGATCGCGGAGCAGCTGCTGGCCGGCGCCGACACCGTGATGACGATGTCGTTCCTGCGGCTGCACGAGGCAGTGCCGTTCTGCTATACCCGCGTCCACCTGCCGATGCAGGTCGGCCGCGGGCTGCGCGAGCTGCCGGAGGTCGCGGGGCTGGCCGAGCCGGGCGCCCGTACCCGCGTCACCATGATCAGCCTGGTGGACCGGGTGAGCGAGCGGCCCATCCACAGCGCCACGCAGAATGCGACCGCCGTGGCGGCGGACGCCGATATCGCCCACTGGCTCGGCTGCGAACCGGGGCGGCCGGTGCTGCGCATCGACCGGCTCTACCGGGACCGCGAGCTGACGCCGCTGGAGCTCGCGGTCAACCACTTCCACCCTGACCGTTACTCCTACCGGATCCAGCTGCGGACCCGGCTGGACCATTCGGCCGCTCCGCCGGCCGGGCCGGGGTCCCGGTGACCGCCATCGCGCCGCTGGACGGGCTGACGGTGCTGGAGGTGTCCAGCTTCGTCGCGGCTCCGTTGGGCGGGCTGACCCTGGCCCAGCTGGGCGCGGACGTGATCAGGATCGACCCGGTGGGCGGCGCCGCGGACCAGGGCCGCTGGCCGCTCGCGCCGTCGGGCACCAGCCTGTACTGGACCGGCCTGAACAAGGGCAAGCGGTCGGTCACCCTCAACTTCCGCGACGCCGAGGGGCGGCGGCTGCTCGGCGAGCTGCTGGCCGCCTCGGGGCCCGGCGGCGGGATCGTGCTGACCAACGCCGCCCAGCGGTGGCTAGGCCATTCCGAGCTGGCCGGGATCCGCCCGGACCTGATCCACCTGCAGATCCAGGGTTACCGCAATGGCCGGGCCGCGGTGGACTACACGATCAACGCCGAGACAGGATTCCCGCTCATCACCGGCCCCGAGGGATGGGACGGCCCGGTGAACCACGTGCTGCCCGCGTGGGACGTGGCCTGCGGGTTGTACGCCGCGATCGGGCTGCTGGCCGCAGAGCGGCGACGGCAGCGCACCGGAGCGGGCAGCGCGATCACGCTGGCGCTGGCCGACGTGGCCATGGCCGTGGCCGGGCACCTGGGGTTCCTGGCCGAGGCCCAGGTCACCGGGGCCAGGCCCCGGATCGGGAACCACCTGTACGGCGGGCTGGCCCGGGACTTCCGGACGGCCGACGATGAACCGATCATGGTGGTGGCGCTGACTGGCAGGCACTTCGCCGACCTGGCCGCCGTGACCGGCCTGACCGCGACGTTCGCCGAGCTGGAGCGGCTGCTGGGCGCGGACTTTGGCGCCGACGGCGACCGGTACCGGCATCGCGAGGTGATCACCGCCCTGGTCGAGCCGTGGTTCGCCGGCCGCACGCTGGCCGAGGTGGAGCGGGACCTGGCGGGCACGTCGGTGCTGTGGTCGCGGTACCGCAGCTTCACCGACCTGGTGGTGTCCGGCGCGCTGGCGGGGAACCCGTTGCTGCAGGAGATCACCCAGCCCGGGGTGGGGCCGCTGCTGGCCCCCGGCTCGCCGCTGGCCATGGACGGGACCACCGGAGCCCGCCCGGCGCCCGGGCTCGGCGCGGACACGGGTGCGGTGCTGGCCGGGATGCTGGGCCTGTCCGAGAGGGATATCCGGGCGCGGACCGAGCGCGGGATCATCGGCTGACGGTGATCAGGAGGGAAAACAATGCCTCGCTTGACGGAAACCGAGGGCCTGACCGAGCTGCAGCGTGACATCCTCCGCGCGGTCCATGACTTCGTGGAGGCCGAGATCATCCCGGTGGCCACCGAGCTGGACCATACCGACACCTACCCGGAGCAGATCGTGGCCGGGCTGCGGGAGCTGGGGGTGTTCGGGCTGACCATCGGCGAGGAGTACGGTGGGCTCGGCGAGTCCCTGCTGACGTACGCGCTGGTGGCGGAGGAGATCGCCCGGGGCTGGATGAGCATCTCCGGGATCATCAACACGCACTTCATCGTGGCGTACCTGATCAGCAGGCACGGCACTGCCGAGCAGAAGGCCAGCTTCCTGCCCAGGATGGCCACGGGCGAGATCCGGGGCGCCTTCTCCATGTCCGAGCCCGGCCTCGGGTCTGACGTGGCCGCGATCCGGACCACGGCCCGGCCCGACGGCGAGGACTACGTCATCAGCGGGCAGAAGATGTGGCTGACCAACGGCGGGTCCGCCAACCTGGTGGCGCTGCTGGCCCGGACGCCGGAGGGCGCCGAGCGGGCCCACCAGAACCTGACCGCCTTCCTGATCGAGAAGGAAAGCGGGTTCGGGCAGACCCGGCCCGGGCTGACGATCCCCGGCAAGATCGCCAAGATGGGCTACAAGGGCGTCGACACCACCGAGCTGATCCTGGACGGCTGCCGGGTGCCCGCCGACCGGGTCCTGGGCGAGCTTCCGGGCCAGGGCTTCTACCAGATGATGGACGGGATCGAGGTGGGGCGGGTCAACGTGGCCGCCCGCGCGTGCGGGGTGGGGCAGCGGGCCTTCGAGCTGGCCATCAGGTATGCGCAGCAGCGGCAGACGTTCGGCCGGCCCATCGCGAAACACCAGGCGATCGAGTTCAAGCTGGCCGAGATGGGTACCAAGGTGGTGGCCGCCCACCAGATGATGGTCATGGCGGCGCGGCGCAAGGACTCAGGTGAGCAGAGCGACCTCGAGGCCGGCATGGCCAAGTACCTGGCCAGCGAGTTCAGCAAGGAGGTGGTCGAGGACGCGCTGCGCATCCACGGCGGCTACGGCTACTCCCAGGAATACGAGATCGAGCGGCTCTACCGCGACGCCCCGATGCTGCTCATCGGCGAGGGCACGGCCGAGATCCAGAAGATGATCATCGGCCGCCGCCTGCTCGACCGGTTCGCGATCGCGTGATCAGGACGCGGACTGGCGGGCGGAAGATCCGTGACCCCATAGGCCGCGCTCTTCGAGGATCTCGATCAGGTGGTCGGCGCTGGCCAGGATGTGCTGCTCCATCAGCGTCCGCGCCTTGCGCGCGTCGTGCTGGCGCATGGCTTCCACTATCTGGGGGTGCTCGTCCCGGGTCGCGGCGACCTGGGTCTCGATCGAGGCGTAGAAGCGGTTCGGCAGGTGGCTGACGACCGAGCCGAGCAGCAGGGCCAGCCGGTGGGAATCCGCCGCCAGGTTGATCTCCCGGTGGAAGGCGTGACCGAGGTCGGCGATGCGGTCCGTGTCGTCGGCGGCGACGGCCTTCTGCAGCTCTTCGAGGTTCGCGTCGAGCCTCGCTATCCCTTCGGGCGTGATCTTCTTGGCCGCGCGGGCGGCCAGCTCCTTGGCCAGCTGGGCCTGGGCCCAGAACAGGTCCCGCACGTCCTGCTGGGTGAAGGGGGCGACGACGAACCCGCGCCGCGGGACGAGCTGCACGAAGCCCTCGCTCTGCAAGGCGAGCAGGCCCTCGCGGACCGGGGTGTTGCTGACGCCCACCTGCTCGGCGATGCGTTCCATCCGCAGGAACTCGCCGGGCTTCACCGCGCCCGAGATGATCAGCTCGCGGACGTAGCTGGCCACCTCTTCGGGAAGCTGCCGCCGCCGGGAAACACGGTCACGGACGTCGACTACCTCATCGAGCATCGTTCGCCATTGTCCTTCCGATATACAAAACATCATACAAACCCGGCGGCGCGAGCCGGGCCGGGAGCAGCGGGCGCATCAGTAGGACCTCGGGAGGCCGAGCACCGAGGTGGAGATGAAGTTGAGGACCATCTCCTGGGTGATAGGCGCCAGTCCGAGCAGCCGGGCCTCACGCCACAGCCGCTCGATGTGGTACTCCTTCGCATAGGAGAAGCCGCCGTGGGTCTGCATGGCCCGGTCGCAGGCCAGGTAGCCCGCCTCGGCTCCGAGGTACTTGGCCGCGTTGGCTTCCCGGCCGCAGGACTGCTTCGCGTCGTACAGCGCGGCGGCCTTCATGGCCATCAGTTCCGCCGCTTCCAGCCGCATCCACGCGTCGGCCAGCGGGTGCGCGACGGCCTGGTTCTTGCCGATGGGGCGGTCGAACACGATGCGCTCGTTGGCGTACCTGGTGGCCAGGTCGAGGGCGGCCCGGCCGATGCCGACGCCCTCCATGCCCACCACGGTGCGTTCGGGATTGAGGCTGTCGAGCAGGCAGCGGAACCCCTGGCCGACCTGGCCGACAACCTCGTCGTCGCGGACCTCCAGGTTGTCGATGAACAGCTCGTTGGAGTCCACCGCCGGCCGGGCCAGCTTCTCGATCTCCCGGACGGTGATCCGCGTGCGGTCCAGGTCGGTGAAGAACAGGGTCATGCCCTCGAGCGGCTTATCGTCGCTGCGGGGCGAAGTGCGGGCGAGGAGGAGGATCCTCTGGGCGTTCTGCCCGTTGGTGGTCCACACCTTCTGCCCGTTGACCAGCCAGCCGCCGTCGATCTTGGTGGCCTTGGTGGTGATCCGGGAAGTGTCGCTGCCGGCGGTGGGCTCGGTGACGCCGAACGCCATCAGGATCTCGCCTTTGGCCAGCTTGGGGAGCCAGGCGCGCTTCATCTGCTCCGAGCCGTGCCGCAGGATCGGCGCGGGCGGGAAGACGTAGAAATGGATCGCCGAGGCGCCGCTCATGCCGGCGCCGGACGCGGCCACCTCGCACATCATGATGGCCGATTCGGTCAGGCGGAGGCCCAGGCCACCGTACTCCTCCGGGATCATCGCCCCGAGCCAGCCGGCGTCGGCGAAGGCATGGACGAACTCCCAGGGATACTCCTCCTCCTTGTCCTTCTGGCGCCAGTAGCCCAGGTCGAACCGGCGGGCCAGCTCGCGGACGGACTTGCGGACCAGGTCCAGGTCGCGGTCATCGGTGCCGGTCATGGCTGGGGTCAGGCTTTGCGCTTGGTGATCTCGTCGGTGAGCTGGGGGGCGACGGCGAACAGGTCACCGACGACGCCGAAGTCGGCGATCTCGAAGATCGGCGCTTCGGGATCCTTGTTGACGGCGATGACGGTCTTGGAGGTCTGCATGCCGGCCCGGTGCTGGATGGCACCGGAGATGCCCAGCGCGATGTACAGCTGCGGCGAGACGGTCTTGCCCGTCTGGCCGACCTGGAACTGCTGCGGGTAGTAGCCGGAGTCCACCGCGGCCCGGGACGCGCCCACCGCGGCGCCCAGGGTGTCGGCCAGGCCCTCGACTACCGCGAACTGTTCGGCCGAGCCGACCCCGCGCCCGCCGGAGACCACCACCGAGGCCTCGGTCAGCTCCGGCCGTCCGCCGACGGTCACCGGCTCCCGGCCGGTCACCGTGGCACCGCGCCGGGCGGCGGCGGGCACCTCGACGGCCTGTTCCGCGCCCGCGCCGGCGGCCGGCTCGGCCTCGGCTGCTCCGGGCCGGACGGTGATGACCGGGTGGCCGGTGTTCGCCTTCGCCTCCACCGAGTAGGCCCCGCCGAACGCGCTGTGCGTGACCGACTCCGGCCCGACCGCGACCGCGTCGCTCAGCAGCCCAGACCCGGTGCGCACCGCCAGCCGGCCCGCGATCTCCTGGCCGTCGGCGGACATGCCGATCAGGACCGCGGCGGGCGACGCCGACTCCACCAGCCCGGCCAGCACGTCCACCTCCGGAGTCAGGAAGTCGGTGCGGTCGGTCTCGGCCAGGTAGATCTTCTCCGCCCCGTACCGCTTCAGGGCATCGGTCAGCCCGGCCGCCGTGCCCGGCGCCGCGACCACGACCGCGGCCGGCTCGCCCAGCGAGCGGGCGGCGGTCAGCAGCTCGTACGTGCTCTTCTTAACCTGGCCGTCGAGATGATCGACCAGAACCAGAACCTCAGCCATTTCCCGTCCTCCTTCTCAGATCAGCTTCTGGGCGACCAGGTAGGCGGCGATCTTCGACCCGCCGTCGCCTTCGTCGGGCACCTTCTCGCCCGCGCTCTTGGGCGGTTTGGGCGTCACGGAGGTGACCGTGCTGAGCGCGCTGGCCAGGCCCGACCTCGCCGGCGTCGATCCCGGCGTCGGCGGCACTCAGCTGGGTGACCGGCTTCTTCTTGGCGGCCATGATGCCCTTGAACGACGGGTACCTGGGCTCGTTGATCTTCTCGCTGACCGAGATCACCGCGGGCAGTTCGGCGGTCAGCACCACGGCGCCGCGGTCGGTCTCCCGGCGCACGGTGACGGTGGTCCCGTCCACGGTGATCTCCCGGGCGTGAGTCAGCGCCGGAAGGTCCAGGACGTCGGCCACCATGGCCGGCACCGCCGATACGCGGCCGTCGGAGGCCCCGTTGCCGGCCAGGATCAGGTCGACGCCATCCACGGTCTTGATCGCCTGGGCCAGCGCGTGGGCCGTCTGCACCGCGTCAGAGCCCGCCAGCGCGTCGTCGGACAGGTGCACGGCCTTGTCAGCACCCATGGACAGCGCCTTGCGGATCGCGTCCGCCGCCGAGCCCGGGCCCATGCACAAGACGGTCACTTCACCACCGTGGCTCTCCGTGAGCTGCAGGGCAGCCTCCACGGTCCGTTCGGATATCTCGTCAATAACCGAGTCGGAGGCGGCGCGGTCCAGCAGCCCGTCCTCAGCCCTCAGCTTCCGTTCTGAATAGGTGTCAGGTACCTGCTTGATCAGGGCGACGATGTTCATCGGTCTCCTTCGTTAGGTCCGGTCCAGGCCGCCGCGCTTGACGAGCTGCGCGGCGATCACGTTGCGCTGGATCTCATTGGTGCCCTCGCCCACGATCATCAGGGGGGCGTCGCGGAAATAGCGTTCGACGTCGTACTCAGTGGAATAGCCGTAGCCGCCGTGTACGCGGACGGCGTCCAGCGCGACCTGCATGGCGATCTCGGAGGCGAACAGCTTGGCCATGCCGGCCTCCATGTCGCAGCGCTGCCCGGAGTCGAACCGCTCGGCGGCGTGCAGGATCAGCTGCCGGGCCGCGGTGATCTTGGTGGCCGAGTCGGCCAGGTAGTTGCCGATCGACTGGTGCTTCCAGATCGGAACGCCGAAGGCCTCGCGTTCGGTGGCGTAGCGGAGCGCGTC
Organism: uncultured Actinomycetes bacterium; assembly: GCA_963790065.1. Classification (GTDB taxonomy): domain Bacteria; phylum Actinomycetota; class Actinomycetes; order Streptosporangiales; family Streptosporangiaceae; genus Palsa-504. The sequence continues at coordinate 16,470 of CAWBNK010000012.1, forward strand.
GTCGAACGCGGCCCGGGCCACGCCCAGCGCGCGGGAGGCGACCTGGATCCGCCCGGTTTCCAGGCCCTTCATCATCTGCGCGAAGCCCTGGCCTTCGGCTCCGCCCAGCACCGCGCCGGCCGGCGCGCGGTAATCCTCGAAGACCAGCTCGCACGACTCCACGCCCTTGTAGCCCAGCTTGGGCAGGTCCCTGGAGACCGTGAGCCCGGGGCCGTGCTCGACGAGCAGGATCGAGACGCCCGTGTGCCGCGGCTGCGCGGCCGGGTCGGTCTTGCACAGCAGCGCGATCAGCCCCGAGCGGCGGGCGTTGCTGATCCAGGTCTTGGCCCCGTTGACCAGGTAGGAATCCCCGTCGCGGCGGGCGGTGGTCGTCATTGCCTGCAGGTCCGAGCCGCCTCCCGGCTCGGTCAGCGCCATCGTGGCGCGGATCTCGCCGGTGGCCATCTTGGGTAGGTACCGGTCCTGCTGCTCGGCGGTGCCGAACGCCAGCAGCAGCTTGGCCACGACCGTGTGGCCGCCCATCGCGCCGGCCAGGCTCATCCAGCCGCGGGACAGCTCGGCGGTCACCAGCGCGTAGCAGGGCATCGACACCGGGGCGTCGCCCCAGGGCCCGGGTATGGCCAGCCCGTAGATGCCCATCTCCTTCATCTGCTCGATGAGCTTTTCCGGGTAGGCGTTGGCATGCTCCAGATCCCGGACCACCGGCCGGACCTCGCGGTCCACCCAGTCCGCGACGGCCTGGACCACGATCTGTTCCTCGTCACTCAGCATGATGAGTTGACCTTCCCTTCCAAGCCTGTGGTAGTCCTCAGTCCTCGGTGAAGGCGGTCCGCGCAGCTTGAGGAGATCCGTAAGGCCGACTCGACACAGTATTCGCCGTCAGGGAGGCTGTATATATGCGTGAGATCGTGATCTGCGAACCGGTCCGTACCCCGATCGGCCGGTACGGCGGGTCGCTGCAGCCGCTCACCGCCGCCGAACTGGGCGAGATCGCGCTGCGCGGCCTGCTCGACCGGACCGAGCTCGACCCGGCGGCCGTGGACGACGTGGTGCTCGGGCACTGCTACCCCAACAGCGAGGCGCCGGCGATCGGCCGCGTGGTCGCGCTCAACGCAGGCCTGCCGGTGACGGTGCCGGGCATGCAGGTCGACCGGCGCTGCGGCTCCGGGCTGCAGTCGGTGCTCCAGGCCGGCCTGCAGGTGGGCAGCGGCATGCACGAGCTAGTGGTGGCGGGCGGGGCCGAAAGCATGAGCAACGTCCCGTTCTACTCGACCGAGATGCGCTGGGGCATCAAGGGCCCGGGCGTGACCCTGAATGACGGGCTGGCCCGCGGGCGCGTCACCGCGGGCGGGCGGTACTACCCGGTGCCCGGCGGCATGCTGGAGACGGCCGAGAACCTGCGGCGCGAATACGGCATCCCCCGAGCCGAGCAGGACCAGCTCGCCCTCACCTCGCATCAGCGGGCGGTCGCCGCGCAGCGATCCGGGGTGTTCGCTGAGGAGATCATCCCGGTCACGGTCACCACCCGCCAGGGCGAGCACGTCATCGACACCGACGAGCACCCGCGGGCCGACGCCTCCCTCGAGGCGCTGGCCGGCCTACGGCCCGTACTGGGTAAGCAGGATCCCGAAGCCACCGTCACCGCGGGCAACGCCAGCGGGCAGAACGACGCGGCCGCCGTGTGCATCGTCACCCATCCCGGACGAGCCGAAGCGCTCGGGTTGCGGCCCCTGGTCCGGCTCGTGTCCTGGGCGGCGGCCGGAGTGCCGCCTAAGACCATGGGGATCGGGCCCGTCCCGGCCAGCCGGGCCGCGCTGGAACGCGCCGGGCTGAAGCTGTCCGACATGGACCTGATCGAGCTCAACGAGGCCTTCGCGGCCCAGGTGCTCGCGTGCACCAGGGAATGGGGACTGGGCACGGCCGACTTCGAGCGCCTCAACGTGCACGGCTCGGGGATCTCGCTGGGCCATCCCGTCGGCGCCACCGGCACGCGCATCCTGGCCACGCTGGCCCGGGAGATGGACCGGCGGCAGGCCAGGTACGGGCTGGAGACGATGTGCATCGGCGGCGGCCAGGGCCTGGCCGCGGTCTTCGAGCGGGTAACGGCGTAGCAGAGCGCCTGGACCGTTCGGCCAAAGTCTCAATGGCGCACCTGTGCCAGCGGTAACGTTCCCGGAACGATCCAGGCGTAGCGTTACGTTCTGTGGTCGAGGCGCAGGCAGATGGCGCGCGGGTGCCCGAGATGACGGATGTCGCGCCCCGCCGCTTCCGGCTGGCGTCACCGGCCACCGCGAACGCCCTCGGCGTCCTGGTGCTCGTGCTGCTCGGTGCCACCGTGACCCTGGCCGCTCTCATCCATCAGCTGACGATCCTCAACGTCGCGACGGGGCTCACCATCCCGCTGGTGTACGCCGCCGTGGGTGTCGTCGTCGCCCGCCACCAGCCACGTAACCCGGTGGGATGGATCCTGATCTGCTTCGTCGTGCTGCTCTTGATCCCGCTCGACGCCGGTTATTACGCGGTGCTTCGCTACCGCATCGGGTATCACAGCGTCCCGCTCGGTCAGGCCGCCGTGGCGGTCGCTTCCTTGCTGATCCTGGCACCCGCCTTGTTCCCGGTGGTGATCCTGCTGTTCCCGGACGGCAGGCTCACGTCACGGCGGTGGCGGTGGGTCCTGTGGGGTTACGCCGGCCTGGTCTGCTATCTGGGGGCTATCAACATCGGCCCGGCGCTGGCCATGGATGCCAGTCACGACATCCGCGTCAACTCATCCGGCGACGTCACGGATACGGATCACCTGACCGGATGGCTGGTTCACCCGCCCGGACTGATGACCGGCGTGGTGTACCTCTCGGTCGGGGTGATCTGGCTGTCGTTCGTGGGCCATCAGGTGCTCAGCTGGCGCCGGGCCAGCGGTGAGCACCGCCAGCAGCTGAAGTGGCTCGCCTGCGGCGCCGTGACTGCCCTGGGCCTGAGCCTGCTGAGCACCGTGGTCAGCTGGAACGTCGGGTCACGGCTGCTGGAGTTCGGCGTGGTCGCCCTGCCGGCTGGCATCGGCGTGGGGATCCTGAAGTACCGGCTGTACGACATCGACAAGATCATCAGCCGGACCCTGGCCTATGCGCTCGTCACCGGGCTGCTGGCCGGCCTGTACGCCGGGCTGGTGCTGCTGGCCACCCAGGTGCTCCGGATTCACACGCCGGTGGCGGTGGCCGCGGCCACGCTGGCCGCGGCGGCGTTGTTCAGCCCGCTGCGGCGGCGGGTGCAGCGCGCGGTCGACCGGCGGTTCAACCGGGCCCGCTACGACGCCGACCAGATGGTGACGGCGTTCGCGGCCCGGCTGAAAGACACCGTGGACCTGGACTCGGTCCAAGATGACCTGGCCAGTGTGGTGACGAAGGCCCTGGAGCCCGCCCACCTATCGGTGTGGAGCAGCAAACGCAGCTGAGGGCTGCTTCAGCCGGCACTCAGGCCGGGCGTGGCCGGCTGACCTCGGCGCGGATGGCGTCGGTGTCGGCGCCGAGAGCGGGCACGGAGCCGGTGACGGGGGTCCAGTCGCGGGCCAGCGCCGGCGGCAGCAGCGCCGGGACGGGCCCGACCGGGGTGTCCACCTGCCGCCATCGGCCGCGGGCGGCCAGCTGGGCATGTTCGGCCAGGTCCCGGACGCCGTTCAGGCGGGCGTTGCCGATCCCGGCGTCGTCGGCGCGGCGCTGGATCTCGGCCAGGTCGCGCTGCGCGCACCAGCCGCTGAGGATCTGGTCGAGTTCGGCCCGGTGCTGGACCCGGTCGCCGTTGTGGGCGTACCGCGGGTCTTCGGCGAGATCGGGGCGGTCCAGCATGTCGCACGTCAGCCGGCGCCATTCGCGGTCGCTGGTGGTGCCGAGGACAGCCGTCTGCCCGTCGGCGGTCGGGTAGGCGCCGTAGGGCGCGACCATCGGCGACCCCATCCCGACGGGCTGCAGCTCGTCGCCGCCGTGCAGCATCCGGTTGAGCGCGAAGCCCATCATCTCCCCCACCACGTCCAGCATCGCGATCGGGATGACCGCGCCCCGGCCGGTCCGTTCCCGCTGGTACAGGGCGGCCAGCACGCTGGAATAGGCGTACAGGCCGGTTCCGATGTCGGCGATCGGTATGCCGGGCTTGGCGGGCCGGCCGGGGAACCCGGTGATGGCGCAGGATCCGCCTTCGGCCTGCACGAGCAGGTCATAGGCGCGCTTGTGGTCGAGCGGGCCGCCCTGGCCGTAGCCGGAGATGTCGACCACGATCAGCCGCGGGTACCGTTCGGCCAGGACCTCGGGGGCGAGCCCGAGGCGGCCGAGCGCACCGGGAGCGAGATTGCTGACCAGGACGTCGGCGCGCTCGAGCAGGCCGGTGAACACGTCGAGGTCGGCCGGTTCGGTCAGGTCCAGGGCCGCGGACTGCTTGCCGTGGTTCAGCCACACGAAATGGGCGCCCATCCCCCGGACCACGTCGTCGTAGTGCCGGGCCATGTCGCCGCCGCCGGGCTGCTCGATCTTGATCACCCGGGCGCCGAGGTCGGCGAGGTGCCGGGTGCACAACGGGGCGGCGATGGCCTGCTCGAGCCCCAGGACGGTGAGGCCGGCCAAGGGCGCGGCTGGCGATATCGGTTCCTGATCGGGTTCGGCGGTCATGGTCCCTATGATTCCCCGGACTGGGCCAGGACCGGAATGTCCTCAATGGGCTGCCCGCTGCGCCGCCGGGGCGGGCGGGCCGGGGCGGGCGGGCGGGACCGCCGGGACGGGCGGGCCGGGACGGGCTGGCCGGGCAAGCCTCGCGCCTGGTTAGCGAACGTAACAGCTCACAAGGCAACACAATGTAAGACGTTTCACCGGGTAGGACGTTTCACCGACTTTGACCTTGGGCACACTTTTCACCGTTTGTATGGGGAGGGAAATTACCATTAGTCCTTCGGGGGCAAAGGTGCCTGGACCAGCGCCGAGGCGGGGAGCCCGCAGCCCCGCCATGACACCTCCCGCCCCGCGGGCAGACCGGTATTCCGGGAACCGCCTGGAGGGGTACGAGCCGGGCCGGGCCCGGGCTCCTGACGATGCATGCCGACGGCGGCCGTCATCAACGTGACGCGTCGGGGCGTTTTCGGCTTCGCGCGCGCAAATGAGCGAAAATGTGCTTTATTTGCCCGGAAGGCAGTGTCACTTTTAATGATGGGGAGGAATGCGCCTTGCTCGCTAACCACCATGGCAGCAGGCGGCGACCACGCCGCCCGCTCGCCATCTTCACGACGATCGCGTTGATGCTCGGAGCGATGCTGGCCGTCACCCCGGCGATCGTCCTGAGCGCCACCCCGGCGGCCGCATCCACGTCAGCCTCGCCGCGCTTCGTCTTCCCGTGCGGGACCAGCTTCGGGCTCGACAAAAAGCACTGCCTGGTGATCAAGAACACCGCCGCTCATCCGACCGCGCAGACCGTGCGTCCTAACGCGATCCCTTCCGGTAACGGGTACGGGCCCTCGCAGCTGCAGGCGGCCTACGGCCTCACCTCGGCGTCGGCCAGTCTCGGCTCGGGCACGACGGTCGCGGTCGTGGACGCCTACAACGACCCGACCGCGGCCAGCGACCTGGCCGCATACCGGTCCGCGGCGGGCCTGCCCGCCCTGACCTCCGGCCAGTTCACCCAGTACAACCAGAACGGCGCGACCTCACCGCTGCCCGCCACCGCGCCGATCACTGATGACTGGACGCTGGAGGAATCCCTCGACGTCGACATGGTCTCGGCGATCTGCCCGAACTGCAAGATCGACCTGGTCGAGGCCAACAACGACTCCGGCACCGGGCTGTACGTCGCCGAGCAGACGGCCGCCACCACTCTGGGCGCCAAGTACATCTCCAATAGCTGGGGCGGGTCCGAGTCATCCGCTGACACCACCTACGACTCGCAGTACTTCGGTGTGTCCGGCGTGGTCTACACCGCATCCGCCGGCGACAGTGCGTACAGCGGCGGCGTCATCTACCCGGCCACCTCCCCGCACGTGGTCTCGGTCGGCGGCACCACGCTGAACACCTCGTCCAACGCGCGCGGCTGGACCGAGAGCGTCTGGAAGACCAGCTCCTCCGAGGGCACCGGGTCGGGCTGCTCGGCCTACGAGCCGACACCGTCCTGGCAGTCGTCCATCGCGCTCATCACGGCGGCCTGCTCCCACCGCGTTGACAACGACGTGGCCGCCGACGCCGACCCCAACACCGGCGCCGCAGTCTACGACACCTCCAACAGCAACGGCGGCTGGAACGAGGTCGGCGGCACCAGCGAGTCCTCGCCCGTCATCGCTTCGGTGTACGCCCTGGCCGGCAACAACGGCAACGGCGGCAACAACGCGGCCGACTCGATCTACACCCACACCGCCAACCTGTACGAGGTCACCGCGAGCAACAACGGCACCTGCACCCCGCCGACCGCGGACTCCGTGCTGTGCACCGCCACCGGCGCGGCCAACACCTACAACGGCCCGACCGGCTGGGGCACCCCGGACGGCCTTACCGCGTTCCAGAGCACCTCCACGACCGGTAATACGGTCACGGTCACCAACCCGGGCAGCCAGACCGGCACGGTCGGCACCGCGGCCAGCCTGCAGATCACCGCCACCGACTCGGCTTCCGGCCAGACGCTGACCTACAGCGCCACCGGGCTGCCGACGGGCCTGTCGATCAACGCCAGCACTGGGCTGATCTCCGGGACGCCGACCACGGCCGGCACCTACAGCGCGACGGTCACCGCCAAGGACACCACCGGCGCCACCGGATCGGCGTCCTTCACCTGGACCATCAATACCGGGGCCAGCGGCTGCACCGCGCAGCAACTGCTCGGCAACCCGGGCTTCGAGACCGGTTCCATCTCACCGTGGACATCCACAGCCGGAGTGCTGGCCAACACCGACGAGGGCGTTCCCGCGCAGGCAGGCAGCTGGCTGGCCTGGCTGGACGGCTACGGCAGCGCCCACACCGACACCCTGGCCCAGAAGGTCACCATCCCGGCCAACTGCAAGAACGCCGTCTTCACCTACTGGGTCGAGGTGAACTCCACCACCACGAACAAGAGCAACGCCCTGAACCTGCAGGTCTTGAACTCCTCGGGGACGGTGCTCCAGACGGTCGCGGTGGCGACGGCGGCGAATAACGGCAGCAAGTACGTCGAGTACACCACCAACCTGGCCTCGTACATCGGCCAGACCATCACCCTCAAGTTCACCGCCACCGAGGTCGCCGGCGGGAACACCAACTTCTTCGAAGACAGCAACGCGCTGAACGTCAGCTGACCCGATCCGCATCCGTCCGGGCCGGAGCACCGACTCCGGCCCGGACGGGCTGGGTGACGCTCAGGAAGGCGTGCCCGGCGTCCGGGCACGCCGGGCACGCCTAACGCGGCGCAGCGGCCGCGATCAGCTGGCGGGCGTCCGGGCAGCCCATGGCCTCAGGAGCCTTCGGCCAGGGTAGCGAGCCGGTCGAGGGAGGCCTGGAGGCGGTCGGCCGTGGTGGCCCGGGCGCGCGGGAGGCGGTTCTCGTCGGTCAGCTGGGTCCAGTCATAGGTGCAGGTGACCAGGGTGGCTGAGCGGCCGGCCGGCTCGAGCTGCCACCGCCACAGATGTCCCGGTGGCCGCTTGCCAGGCTCGGCGGGGGTCCAGGCGATCAGGCGGTCCTCCTCGAACTCGACCACGTGGTTCTCCCGGACGCTGCCCTTAGTCAGCGTCATCGTGAACACGTCGCCTGCCTGGCGGACCCGCTGGCCGGGCGCCGCCTGGGCCAGGTTGTCGTTGCCGTCCCAGCGCGGCTGCACCGCCGGATCCGCGATCAGCTCGAAGATCTCCCCCGGCCCGGCCGCGATCTCACGGCTGGCGCTGACCACCCGCGGCACCTCCTGCTCAGCTGTCATACGTACCATCCAAGCACCCAGGCCAACAGCGTCATCGGAGGGCGTGTTGATGGAGGAGAGCTTCTCGGTCCTGCGGGCCCTGCCCCACGAGCGGCAGACGGCGCGGGACCGGGTGCGGGAACACGGCGAGTCCGAGACGACCAACGATGTGGCCACGATCATGGCGACGATAAGCCACTGGGACCAGCATTTCGCCGTGCTGACCGAGGCGGAGGACGGTATCCTGTCGCTGCGGCTCGAGGTCGACCGGGCCGGCGTCCAGCGGTTCTACGAGGACCGGGTCCGCGCCGAACTCATCAAGGCCGCGCACGGCCTGAAGAAGGTCCAGGCCCCGTGGTACTCGCTCAACGAGTCCATCGGCGACGTCTACCGGATGCCGGCCGGGCAGCGGGGCCACAGCCGCGTGGCCGTGGTGTTCCCGGCCTGGACGGACGGCATCATCGGGGAGATTCTCTGGGAGCCGCAGTTCAGCGAGCCCCGGCCCGACTGGCGGGTCGAAGCGCGGGTAGCGGACCGGCTGGACGTCTTCGAGGCGGCGTGGCGCGCGGGTGACGTGGAGAAAATGCTGGAGCACATCGGCGACGAGACGTTCGGCGTCATGCGGGTGGCGGAGGTGGGCGGCGGCCGCCGGGAGCGGATCGTAGCCCGGTCACGCGCCGAGCTGCGCTCGGCCTGGACCGCGGCGGCGAGCGCCCGGATCACCGATCTTGCCCTGACGAACCGGGTCGTCACGCAGTTCTACGCGTTCGCGTCCTACCGGCTGATCATCGAGCAGGCCGGGTGGAGGGCCGAACGCGAGCTGGCCCTGATGCTGCCGGTCGGTCGTGACGGCCGTTTCATCGGCGAGTTCAGCTACGCGCTGGAGGTCGGACTAGGCTGACCCCCGGGTCAATGAATGTTGCACTCTGCGCAAAGAGTGGTCTTTGATAAACCCACATCAGTCGGGGCAGCTCAGCGCGCCGGATCGTAATCGAGGCCACGTACCCGCTCTGACGTCTCAAGCCTGGCCATCGAAGCGACTATTCAGCTCTGGCCCTGCTCGCATGACAACGGCCGTTCCCCGCCACCCACCGGGGAACGGCCGGTCCATGTAGTGACAAGATCATCGGCCTCCCCTGCTTGCGCTTTGCGCGCCTGGCGGCGCGCGAAGCGTCCGGCCCGGGCCTCGCCGTACGGACCGCCCGGCAGCGGCCCGCAAGCTCGCCATCGGGATTAGCGTGGACCTCTGAGCCCGGCCCGCAGATGTCATGGAGGTCGCATGCGTATCAGCCTCGGCGATGTGTCCTTGTGGTTCGATGTGTCCGGGCCGTCGGTCATCCCGCAGGCAGACACGACCGCAGAGCGCCCGGTCGTGGTGGCGGTCCACGGCGGTCCCGGCCTGGATCACATGACGGTGAAGTCCGCCCTGGGGCCGCTGGCCGAGGACTTCCAGGTGGTGTACTTCGACCTGCGGGGCCACGGCCGCAGCGATCACAGCAGTGCCGAGTTCTGGAACATGCGGACCTGGGCCGATGACCTGCGGCGGCTGTGTGACGCGCTCGGGCTGGACAAGCCGGTGGTGCTCGGCAGCAGCTTCGGCGGGTTCGTCGCGCTCGCCTACGCGGGGCTGTTCCCCGATCACCCCGGCGGCGTCATCCTGGCCAGCACCACCGGGCGCCCCAGCGACCAGCAGCGCGTCATCGAGGCGTTCGGCCGCCTCGGCGGCCCCGAGGCAGCCGCGGTCGCGCGGCGCACCTACGCCGATGAGACCGGGGACTATCAGGCTGAGTTCACCCGGGTCTGCTACCCGCTGTACAGCGCCACGCCCGGCTGGGCCGGGGAATCCCGCCAGTTCCTGGCCCGGATGATCAAGAACAGGGACGTCAGCCTGCACTACGCCAGTCAGCAGGCCAGCGGCTTCGACCCCTGGACCGTGACCGCCGCCGTCCGGTGTCCCGTACTGGTCCTCACCGGTGAAGACGACCCGATCTGCCCGCTGCCCGTAGTGGAGGAGCTAGCCAGCCAGCTACCGGCGAAGACCACTCGCCTGGTGAAGCTTCCCGGTGCGCGCCACACCATCTTCCGCGACCGCCCAGACCTCGCCTTCCCGGCCGTAAGAACTTCGTCTTCCAGATCAAGGAAAGCCAGCCCGCCAGCTAGGGGGCGTCTTTGATAAATGCCGTAACCGTCAGGCCAGTTCAGCGCGCCGTCTCGTGATCGAGGCCACCTGCCCGCTTTGACATTCTGGCCACGGTGCCTGCCACTCCGGGTGCCGTGCGAGAGTGGCATCTTGGCCGCCCGGGTAGGGTGCCGGGGGATGGAGTGGCTGGCTGAGTGCTCTGTTGCGGCGCTGCGTGAGGCACTGAGCGCCGTGGCACCGGAGCTGGGCGGGTATCCGGTCACGGTTCCCGGGCTGGCCGGCAAACAGGACCCGCTGTGGCACTCGGGCTGCGTACCGGCCGGTGACCGGTTCTTCGTGAAGTTCGCCTGGTCACGTCCTGCCGCGCTCCGGCTGGCGCGGGAGATCACCGTCCTGGCCGCCCTTGCCCGCGAACCGGAGATCCCGTTCTTGCCCGAGGTGGTCGCCAGCAGCGATGACCCGCTGCTGATGATCACCAGGCGCGTACCGGGGGCATCCCTGTTCGAGGTCGCCGGCTCGATCGACCCGGACCACGCCGCCCGGCAGCTCGTCCGGTTCCTGGCCGCCCTGCATCACCCGGCCGCCCGCCGCCGCGCCGAGGCTGCCGTCGGCACGCTCACCGGCCCGCAGCTGCCGCCGGCCACGACCAGGACCTTGCGGGACCGGCTGGGAAGGTGGATCGGGACGGATCAGCTCCGGACCGTCGCCGGCTGGTGCGACTGGGCCGACGCCGTGCTCGGCTCCCCCGGCCCGGCCGTGCTCGTGCACGGTGACTTGCACGGCGACAACCAGGTGTGGGACCGCGACGAGCTGCTGCTGGTGATGGACTTCGAGAACATCGGGGCCGCCGAGCCCGAATACGAGCTACGCGGCTTTCCCGGCCCGGGGATGGGTCCCGGCCTGGAGCTGCTGACCGCGATCATGCGCCACTACCAGCAGGTCACCGGACGGCAGCTGTCGCCCGCCCGGGTGATGGCCTGGCACCTGCGCCACGCCCTCGGCGACGTGCTGTGGCGCAGCGAAGCAGGCCTCCCGCTGGCAGATCACCGGACGCCACCACAGCGGGTCGAAGACCTGGCCGCGCGCTTCACCGCACTCAGCATCGCCCCCGACGCGCCACCCACAACTGACCAGCGCTAATGACACCGGCGAAGACCGGCATGCGGCGCCACGCCACCTAGAGGGGTCTTTGATAAATCCCACATCCATCAGGCCAGCTCAGCGCGTCGCCTCGTGATCGAGGCCACCTACTCACTGTGACGCCTCAAGTCTGACCATGGCGCTGCCCTGCGGGCGCTGTCCTTCCAGGGCGGCGCGGGGCCGCGCCGCAAGACCAGCCCGCTACGTGCCAGGCGCGCAGCGCCCGTCTTGCCCGGAAAACTCAGGCGCCTAGGCTGGCGGCGTGGAATTCACTGAGGTCATCAAGCGCCGCAAGATGGTCCGCGCGTTCACCGGCGAGCCGCTCGCACCAGGCACCGCGGACCGGTTGTTGAAGGCTGCCGAGCGGGCGCCGTCCGCGGGCTTCAGCCAGGGGTATTCCTTCGTCGTGCTCGAAGGCGCCGAGCAGTGTGCGCCATTGTGGAAGATCCTCGCCGACGCTGTCGACGCCGGAGGCGGTACCGCGGACGAAGACCCAGCGGAGGTGACAGCGCTGAGCACCGCTCAGCTCGTGATCGTGCCATTGGCGTGCAAGGACGTCTATCTCGACCGGTACGCCCAGCCGGACAAAGGCCTGACCGACCGGGATGAATCACGCCACCCGGTCCCGTACTGGTATGTCGACACCGGGTTCACCGCGCTGCTCATCTTGCTCGCCGTGACCAATGAAGGCCTCGGCGCCTCGTTCTTCGGCTTCGACCCGCGCACCCTGCCCGGCTTCCGCGCGCAGTTCGGGGTGCCGGCCGAGTGGATGCCCATCGGGGCTATCGCCATCGGCCACCCCGATCCTGGCAGCGACCCGATCCCGCCCGCGCGGGCCAGCGAGCGGAAACCCCTCACTGAACTGGTCCACCGGGGTCACTGGTAGACACGGCCCGGCCCGTGATCACCGCGCCGTGTGCCTGCCACACCCCGCACAGCATGCGGACAACGCCCGCACGCTGCCCGGACAAGCCCCAGAGAGTGGCACTCACTGGTTCCGGACCACCAGCCGCGCTACGCTTTGCCCCAACCGTCCGGCCGGGCCAGTGCGCCGCCTCGTGATCGAGGCCACATTCGCCGTGCCAGCAGGAGGCCAGTCCGGGCGCGCAGGATCGTGTGACACAACCTCCGTCTGACAGAGGTGGCGTCACACGATGATAAGGAGCCGGGCGCAGCAACCCGCCGCAGGCCGTTCAACGTCCGCGAAGGCGCGGTACCTTACCGGGAAGAACCGGTAGGGTGCCACAACCATTGAAACTGGGCAGTGGTGGGTGGGACGGCTGGGGCTCACGGGCGGGCTGGGGCTCACGGGCGGGCTGGGGCTCACGGGCGGGCTGGGGCTCACGGGCGGGCTGGGGCTCACGGGCGGGCTGGGGATCGCTCGGGTGCGGGTCCGGCCGGCCGACGGGTGCGGATTGAGCCGGAAGGCGCGGGGTCAGGGCTTACGGTGCGGGTCAGGGCTTACGGTGCGGGTCAGGGCAGGGTAGGCGTCATCGGGAGCGTGCGGGTGCCTGCGGGGTCCGGCCGCGGCGGGGTTCCGGGTGGGTTCGTGACGTGCGCCATTCGGCGATCGCGACGAGCGCGGCGGCCACGGCGGCGGCGAGGCCGATGAACTGGATCAGAGTGCCGGCGAACGGGCCGGCGTGGGCGGGGTGGCTGATGTTCGTCCGGCCGGTCGTCGAGACGAAGCCGCCGATCAGGATGAACGCGGGCACCAGCAGCCCAAGCAGCCGCACACCGGGCCACGGCACCAGGGCCAGTAGCAGCGCGGTCGCGGCCAGGATGACCACGCCCGGCGGCACCGGTCCGTACTTCACGCCGGCGGCGATCTGCACGCCCATGCCGGCCAGCGCGGCCAGCAACGCCGCGATCTCCACTCGTACCGGAACGGACTTGGTAAAAGACAGGGACATCGGATTGGTCTCCTCGATGACGAAGGGTTCAGCTGGACTTGACTTCGGTGCGGCTGACCCGGACGACGCCGATAGCCAGCGGCACGAGGATCCAGATGGCGGCGGCGACCAGCAGTTGCAGCCACCCCGTGCCCGTCATGTCGTGTGTGTACAGCGGTGACTGGGCGTGGATCAGGTCGACCCAGGGGGCGGCCGGCTTGAGCGCGGCCACCGAGAACAACGCACTCCACAGGTCCCGTACCACGTAGTAGAGCGCCAGCGCGGCGGGGGTGATTAGCGTCGCCATGCCGAACGCCATGCCCTGCACCAGCACGGTCAGCTGGACCAGGATGAGCTCGCCGAAGCCGGCCCCGCCCAGGGCCCAGCTGCCGGATCCGTGCCGCAGCCCGCCGAGCAGGTTGGCGAGGGCGGCGGCGGCGAACGCGACGGCGATGGCCAGCAGGCCGAGGGCGATGACGGCGGTGAACTTGGCTCGCAGTACCCGGCCGCGGGCGGGCACCAGGGTGAAGGTGACCAGGCCGGTGCGCTGGCTCCACTCGCTGGTCATGGCCAGGATCCCGATCGCGGGCAGCAGGAGCTCCTGCGGCGTCTGGGTGTAGTCGAGCAGCTTGCGGTAGGTCAGGTCGTCCGGCTTGGCAGCGAATAGCATCACCGCGATCACGATCGGGGTGGCCGCGATGATCGCGGCCAGCAGCCAGCGGCTGGCCCTGGTGTCGGTGAGCTTGCGCAGCTCGGTGCGGACCAGCCGCGCGAACGGTATCGGCCTCCCGGCCTCGGTCCCGTGGACGGGGGTCAGGGTGGCGGTGGCGGTCATCGGGTCACGTCCTCTCGTGCGTCATCCGCGGTCAGCTCCAGGAACAGTTCCTCAAGTCCCCCGCCGCCGGCGCGCAGCTCGGCGAGCACCACGCCGGCCTCGGCGGCGGTGCGGGCGACCTGCTCGGTGCCGGCCGGGGTGGTGTAGCCGCCGGCCTCGGCAGCCCGGAACGACAATCCAGCGGCGTCCAGGGCCGCGGCCAGCGCGGCGCGGTCCGAGGCGCGCACGTAGGTTCCGGCCGCCGCCACCAGCTGTTGCCTGGTGCCGCTGGCCACGATGCGGCCGCGGCCGATGACGACCAGCTCGTCGGCCACGACTTCGACCTCGTGCAGCAGGTGCGAGGACAGCAGCACCGCGCCGCCGCGGTCGGCGAAATCGCGCAGCAGCCCGCGCATCCAGGCGATGCCGGCCGGGTCCAGGCCGTTGGCCGGCTCGTCCAGGATGAGCACCTGCGGCTCGCCGAGCAGCGCGTGCCCGATGCCCAGCCGCTGTCGCATGCCCAGCGAATAGGTGCCGGTGCGCCGCCCCGCCTCGGCGGCGGTCAGGCCGACCAGGCCGATCATCTCCTCGGCCCGCCGCTCCGGCAGGCCCATCAGCAGCGCGCTGACGGCCAGGACCTCGCGCCCGGTCCGGCCGGCGTGCTGGGCGGCCGCGTCGAGCAGCACCCCCACCCGGCGGCCGGGATTGGGCATCCGCGCGTACGGGCCGCCGAGCACCCGCGCCTGGCCCGCGGTCGGCCGGGTCAGCCCGGTCAGCATCCGCAGCGTGGTCGACTTGCCGGCCCCGTTCGGCCCGAGGAAGCCGGCCACCGTGCCGCGGCGCACCGTGAACGACACGTCGTCGACGGCGACGTGCGCGCCGTAGGCCTTGCGCAGCCCGGCCACCTCGATCGCGGCCTCGGCAGGCGGCGCGGATGTCGCGGATGTCATGGTGTCTCCTCAGGAGTCCGACCGGCCCGAGCGGTTCGGGCAGCGGATCCACCCTCGGTCATCCGCCGGGCCGCCGTCGTCGGCGCGGGCACGTAACTTCCGGCTACGCGCCGGGACGTACCAGCCCGGACTGGTAGGCGAACACCACCAGCTGAGCGCGGTCCCTGGCGCCCAGCTTGAGCATGGCCCGGCTGACGTGGGTACGCGCGGTCGCGGGCGACAGCACCAGCTCGGCGGCGATCTCGTCGTTGGTCAGGCCCTGCGCCACCAGCGCGACGACTTCCTGCTCGCGGCTGGTGAGCACCGCCATGCTGGCAGGGGTCAGCGGCGGGCGCTGCGGGCGCGCGGTGAACTCGGCGATCAGCTTGCGGGTGACGCTCGGTGACAGCAGCGCCTCGCCGGCCGCGATCTCCCGCACCGCGCGGATCAGCTCACCGGGCTGGGTGTGCTTGACCAGGAACCCGCTGGCCCCGGAGCGCAGCGCCTCGAAGACGTACTCGTCGAGCTCGAACGTGGTCAGGATGAGGATCTTCACGGCCGCCAGCGCCTGGTCCGCGGCGATGTCGCGGGTGGCGGCCAGCCCGTCGACACCGGGCATCCGGATATCCATCAGCACCAGGTCGGGCCGGGTCTGCGCGGCCAGCCGATGCGCGGCGGCGCCGTCGTCGGCCTCGCCCACCACGATGATGTCGTCCTCGGCGTCGAGGATCAGCCGGAAACCCGCGCGCACCAGCGGCTGGTCGTCGGCCAGCAGGACCCGGATCACCGGCTGCCGCGCCACTGCGCGCGGACCGCGAAGCCGCCCCCGGCGGTGCTCCCGGCGGCGAACTGCCCGCCGGTCGCGGTGACCCGCTCGCGCATGCCGCGGATCCCCACCCCGGTGCCTCCGGTGCCGTCGGGCCGGGCCGGGCCCGGGTCGTGCACCTCGACCAGCAGGCCGCCGGCGGGGCCGGTACCGTCCGGGCCCGTACCGGCTGGCCCCGTACCGGCTGGCCCCGTACCGGCTGGCACTGTGCCGACGCGGACCCGCACGGAACGGGCCAGGCTGTGCCGCAGCACGTTGGTCAGCGATTCCTGCACCACCCGGTAGGCCGCGGTGCCCAGGGCCGGCGCTACCGCGGGCGGCGGCTCGTCCAGGCACAGCTCGACGGCCAGGCCCGAGGGCCCGGCCGAGTCCGCCAGCCGCCGGATGTCGCCCAGACCCGGCGCGGGCGCCCGCTCGGCTTGCTCGGTGTCGTCGCGCAGCACCGCCAGCATGCTGCCCAGCTCGTCCAGCACCTCCGCGCTGGCCTGCTGGATCGCGGTCAGCGCGGTACCGGCCGCCGCGGGCTGGCGGGCTACGACGTGCGCGGCCGCGGCGGCCTGCACGTTGATCGTGGCCATGGCGTGGGCCACGCTGTCGTGCAGGTCGCGGGCGATCCGCAATCGTTCTTCGGCGACCCGGCGGGCCGCTTCGTCTTCCCGGCCCCGTTCGGTGATGCGGGCCCGCTCGACTAGCCCGGCCAGGTGGCTGCGGCGGCTGCGGGCCGCGTCGCCACCGAACACCGCCGCCGCGGACCAGCCCAGGTAGACCACGGCTATGACCAGGCCGAACCCGCCCGCGGCGGCCGCCGTGACGCTCAGCGCGGCCAGCATGCCCAGCGCGCCCGCCACCGCGGTGCGCCGGTCAGTTTGCCAGCTCAGCACGGCCAGGACCACCCACCCGGTCAGCCAGACCGGCCCGTTGGGGTAGTGCCGCGCGATGAACACGCACAGCACCGCGGTGACCGCGACGGTGGCCAGCCGGGGCCAGCGGCGGCAGACCCCCATGGCCAGGCCCGCCAGCACCAGCAGCAGGTAGCCCGCGACGTCCACCGCCCGGTCCCCCGAGCCGGGCTTGACGTGCGCCGACACCGCGGCCAGCAGCGCCGCGGACACCACCGCGATGACCGCGTCCCGGCCCCAGCCGCGCAGCGTGCCCCCGCTACGCGTGCGCGCGCCTTCCGCCGTGATCACGATATCGACACTACTTCGGCAGGCCGGGCCCGCATCCGTCGCACGTCGGCAATCCGGCCTACGTCCGCTGACGTAGCGGGTGCGGCCGCGGATACTGCGGCCCGTTCGGTCCGAAGATCTTTTTATGCCGAACGGGCCGCGGTGCTACGGTCCGGTCCGGCGCGGAGCCGACCGCTGTGGGCGATCCGGGCCGAGCTGTACGAATATTGAGGAATGCCAGGTGACGTAAACGAGATCGACCTGCGGTCCGACACGGTGACGCTGCCAACGGCTGACATGCTGCGGGCCATGACGAGCGCGCCGCTCGGCGACGACGTCTTCGGCGACGACCCCACCGTGAACCGGCTGGAGGAGACCGCGGCCGAGCGGATGGGCAAGCAGGCCGCCCTGTTCGTGGCCAGCGGGACCATGGGCAATCTGCTCGGGCTGCTGGTCAGCGCCCGTTCCGGCCAGGAGGTCATCGCGGATGCCGATTCCCACCTGTTCCTGAACGAGGCGGCCGGGGCCGCGGTGGTCGGCGGTATTCAGGTCCGGCAGGTGCCGACGGAGCGCGGCATCCTGAGCCCGGCGCAGGTCGTGGCCGCGCTCCGTCCCGGCGACGATGATCATCAGCCGCTGTCAGCGGCAGTCATGATCGAGAACACGCACAACTGGCACGGCGGCGTGGCCTGGTCCCTGCCGGAGCTGCGGCAGCTGTCAGAAACGGCCCACGCCCACGGCCTGGCCGTCCACCTGGACGGCGCCCGCGTCTTCAACGCCGCCGTGGCCACCGGGGTGGACGTGCGGGTTATTGCTGAATGCAGCGACACCGTTTCGTTCTGCCTGTCCAAGGGCCTGTGCTGCCCGGTCGGGAGCCTGCTGTGCGGGCCGACCGGGAAGATCAGGCAGGCCAGGCGCTGGCGCAAGATGCTGGGCGGGGGCATGCGGCAGGCCGGCGTGCTGGCCGCCGCGGGCCTGGTGGCCCTGGAGACCATGGTGGACCGGCTGGCCGATGACCACCAGAACGCGCGCGCGCTGGCCGAGGGCCTGGCCGAGCTGCCCGGGATCGACTGCGACCTCAGCCGGGTCCAGACGAACCTGGTGTACTTCCGGCTGAAGCACATAGACGCGGCCAGCTTCCTGGCCGCCTGCTCCGGCCAGGGGCTGCGCGGCGGGGCGCACGGACCGGACCTGGTGCGCTTCGTGACCCACCACGGCATCAGCCGGGGGGGTATCCAGCGCGCGCTGGCGATCTGCCGCGAAGCACTCCGCAGTTAGCCGGTCCCGGCCAGCGGCGCAGCCTGGCCGATCGAGCCGGGCGGGCGGGTCATCGTGCAGGGCAACCTGCTCGTGCTCGGCTGCCAGCATCTGCGCGGTCCGGACCGGGCCCGAGCCGCCGGGGATTACCAGCTGGGCGTGCTGCCGACGCCGTTCTCGGTGGACCGCCGCCTCGGCCCGCTGCACGGCCGGGCTGGCGTGCCGGGCTCCGGCGGGCGGGCGGGCCAGGCCGGTACCCGTCCGCCCGGCGTGCCGACCATGCTCGGCCTGGACCTCAGCGAGGCGCCGGGCGACCGGATGAACGGCACCGACGCGGGCGCCGCCGGGCGGGGCAGCGACGGCGAGCCGGGGCGGACCGGTGGCGCCACGAAGATCGCGGAGATTACCATCGGCCGCCTGACCGGGTCGCTCGCCCTGATGGCGGCCGGCGGCCGGGGCGGGAACGGCGGACCAGGCGGCGACGGAGGACCAGGTGGCGACGGCAGCGACGCGGCTGCGGGTTTCCGGACGCCGGCGGGCCTGGTCACCTCCGGCCGGGCCGGCCGTGGCGGGCGCGGCGGCGACGGGGGCAACGGCGGGCGCGGCGGGAACGGCGGCATCAGCTCGAACGTGTTCGTGACGCTGCCGGACCAGATGGCCGGCCAGCTTCGCGTCCTGACCTGTCCCGCGCTGCACGGCACAGGCGGGACCGGCGGCCGACCAGGGCGGAACGGGAGGGACGGCAGGAACGCCGGCGAACCAGTGGCCAGCGCCAGTGATCCGGCGCTGGAGGCCGCCAGTGAGGACACGCACGGGGCACCGGGAAAAGCCGGGCGCGATGGCGTGCAGAGGCCGCCGCCGCACGTGTTCGTCAACGCCAGACCAGTCGAAGAAAGAAGGGCCAGCCCGTGAGTGTCAGCCACGTACTCAGCAGCCTCGGCGTGCCTCAAGGCGCGGCCAGCGACGGCACCGTGCACACGCCGATCAACCTGCACAGCCCGGCCCAGCTCAAGGACCTGGTCAACGCCGGCCTGCCGCCGGAGCAGCGCGCCCAGCATGCCGCCGCGCTGCTGGACGGCATCACGGCTCCGGCCAGCCAGCCGGGCGTCGCGCTGGTGCACCGGCTGATCGGGCACGTCGTCGGCAACGACGAGCTCAGCGACGAGGACCAGGCGCAACTCGCCCAGGCGTCCCCGATCACCGCGCACGTGACCGCGCAGCCGCCCGCCGCCGCGCCCATGCAGGTGAACGACGTGTGGGACGTGTCGACGCCGGACGGCAGCCTGAAGGTGATCGACCTGCCCAACGGCCTGGAGCTACAGGACGGCGGCTGCATCGTGGCCCGGGCCACGCCGCTGCAGTTCACCTGCTCCTCGCTCACCCGCACAGGCGCCCCGCCCGCCGGCTACGGCGGCGACTTCAACATCCTCGGCCAGCCCGGAGCGGCGGTGGCCACCCCGCCCCCTTCCCCGGGGCTCGGCCAGGCGCAGAACGGCGCACCAGGCGAGTGCATGAGCACGGGCGTCGCAGGCCGGGGCGGCGAGAACGGCGCCAACGGGCAGCAGGGAACGGCGGGGACCGCAGGCTCGACCGGCAACGCCGGCATCGCCAGCGCCATCGCCACCATCGCCATCACCGCCAGCCTGACGCTGACCGGGGCCGCCAAGCAGCAGCTCGTGGTGGCGACCCAGTCGGGTCCCGGCGGCCAAGGGGGCAACGGCGGCCAGGGTGGTCCCGGGCAGCAGGGCGGCAACGGCGGCAACGGCGTGGTCTGCGGCTGCACGGGCAACGGCGGCGGCTCAGCCGGCGCCGGCGGCCAGGGAGGAACGGGCGGCCGGGCCGGCGACGGCGGGAACGGCATCGATGCGGCCGGGAACATCGCCGTGTACGTGCCCGCGGGGGTCGGCACCAGCGTGGTGCAGGCCGTGGCAGTCCCGGCCCCGCCCGGCCAGCCGGGCACCCCCGGTCCCGGCGGCGGGCACGGGGCACCGGGCAGCCCGGGCGCGGGGGGCAAGCACGGCATCGCCGGCGCGCCTGGCGGGGTCGGACCGGGCGGCGCGACCGGCGGCCCTGGTAATCCCGGCACGCACGCCGGCGCGCCCGCGCAGGTGACCGTGTTCAACTACCCGGCCGCGAGCGGGAGCCACCAGACTAGCCGCGGCATCGGGTAGCGGTCGGGGAGCAAGCACCGCGGACCGTTCGGCAGGAAATAAGGCGTGCCGAACGGTCCGGGGTGCTACGGTCCGCGCCTCTCACTCATCGGCGCCCCGCTGGTCGCTGGCCACCACCGCGTCCACCAGGTCCAGGTCGGCCAGGGCGCCCGCCAGCTCGGTGACCGGCCGCTTGCCGTGCACCTGCATCGTCACCTCCACCACGGCGGGCTCGCCGGCCTGTTCGGCGGACAGCTCGTCGATGGCGAAACCCCGTTGGGTCGTCTCGTTGAGTATCTGCCGCAGGACGCCGCGTCCGTCGGGGTAGCGGACGCGCAGCGTCGAGGTTCCGGGCGCCAGCAGCGGCAGGTGCCGCCGGGCGACCGGAAGCAGCAGGGTGATCACCATGTACATGGCCGTAGCCAGCGCAGCCAGCCCTAGCAGGCCCGCGCCGGCCGCAGACCCGACGGCGGCGGTGACCCAGACCGAGGCCGCGGTGGTGAGGCCTCGTACCGAGTCGCGGCGCACGAAGATGAGCCCGGCGCCCAGGAACCCGATGCCGGACACGATCTGCGCGGCCATCCGGGACGGGTCCAGGACCACCAGGCCGCGCTCCAGCACGTCGGTGAACCCGTACTTGCTGATCAGCATGAACAGGGCCGCTCCGATGCCGACCAGGGTGTGGGTGCGCAGGCCGGCGTCCTTCCCCCTGATCTCGCGTTCCAGGCCGATGGCGGCGGACAGCAGCAACGCGACGCCAAGTTCGCTCGCCTGGCGCCAGCCCTGGCCGTTGAGAGTGTTCGCGACGGGAGCTACCGCCGCCTGGTCCACGACGATGTTCATCCGGCCGTCACTGCCCAGGAAATGCCCGCTCATACGCGGCGGCGGTGTTCCGGCCCGAGGCGGCCCAGGCGCTGGCCGAGTTCACCACGGCGCGGGCGCAGCTGCTGAACCAGAGTCCCGCGCTGGTCAACTGCTGACCAGGCCGGGCGGAAGCTGAGCGGGCCAGCGGCCGTTGGCAGTAAGGGGATCGCAGTCCGAGGAGGGATGCCGCATGCCGCTGGTCCGCATCGATGTGCTCGAGGGCCGGACGGACGAGGAGTTGCGCCGGATCGGCGACTCGGTGCACCAGGCCATGGTCGAGCAGCTGAACGTGCCGGAGCGTGACCTGTTCCACGTGATCACCAGGCACACCACGGCGACACTGCAGTTCAACCGGCATTACCTGGACATCGAGCGCAGCAACCAGTTCGTCATGGTCCAGGTGACGCTGGCCGCGGGCCGGACCGACGAGGCCAAGAGCGCCTTCTACCGGCGACTGGCCGAGCTGCTGGCCGACCGCATCGGGCTGCGGACCGAGGACCTGGCCGTCGCGCTGGTGGAGAATGAGCGGGTGGACTGGTCGTTCGGCCGCGGGGAGGCGAGTTACCTGGTCCGGCCGCGGGAGGAGTGGCGCTAGAGCAATGCGCTGGTCTGAGATCTCGGCCCGGCAGCCTGCCTTGGGGGCGGTCGCGGACCGGCTGCTGATCGAGCCAGGGGTGCTGCTGGCCGGGACGATCCGGCGCGACGGCACGGCTCGGATCAGCGGCGTGGAGCCGTTGGTGCTGGACGGTGACCTGTGGCTGTCGATGATGAGCGGTTCAGCCAAGTGCCGCGACCTGGCCCGCGATCCGCGGGTCGTGCTGAACAGCGTGATCACCAGCCCCAGTCCCCCGGCCGAGATCAAGGTCCGCGGCACGGCCCGCGCGGTGACCGGGCCGGTTCAGCAGGAACGGTACGCCGCTGCGGTCCAGGAACAGATCGGCTGGCAACCAGTGGCGGGACAGTTCACCTTGTTCGTCGTTGACGTGGCTGATGTCACCTACATCGGATCTGAACCCGGGACCGGCGCCCAGCACGTGGCCCGCTGGCCCTCCGGTGAGGAGTACATCCGGCCGCAGCTCACCCCGACCAGCCTGGGGCCGCCGCAGGCAGTATCGAGGCTGCTGACCCCGGACTGACCGGGTGTTGAGCCGTCGCGGGTGGCCTTAGGTACGTGGGCTATCGTCGGCTGGATGGAGCTGGTGCGGACGGAACGGCTGGTGCTGCGGCGCTGGGAGGAAGCGGACCTCGCGGCGTTCTTCGACCTGTACTCACGGGACGACGTGATGCGGTGGCTGGGGCCGCAGCCGCGCCGCGCCGTGGCCACGATTGACCAGGCCCGCAAGGGCCTGCGAGGGTGGCAGGCCGCGGAACGGGAACTCGAGCTGCCGCTCGGGTTCTGGGCGATCGTGCCGCTGGTCCCGGCCGGGTCACCGCCGGTGGGGACCATCGCGCTGCTGCCGCTGCACGAGGACGACGAGCCGGATGGGCAGGCCGACGCCGGCGGGCAGGCCGAGGGCGGCGAGCCGGACGGCCTGATCGAGGTGGCCTGGCATCTGCACCCGGATCATCAGGGCCGGGGGCTGGCCACGGAGGCCGCCGCGGCGGTCCTGGCGGCGGCCGCGGCGGCGGGGATCGAGCAGGTGCTGGCCCTAACCGACCTGGATAACGTCCGGTCGCAGGCGGTGGCGGCGCGGCTGGGGATGCGCGACGAGGGCGTCACCGACCGCTGGTTCGGCCTGACCATGCGCCAGTTCCGCAGCTCCCCTGCAGCGTCCTTACGGCTGGTTCACCGGGCGCGGCGGGCAAGGTGAGGTTCAGGCGGGTTTGTGGTATTTCACGGGGACGAGCGGCCAGCGGCGGAGGACGGCATGGAGTACTACGACCTGGGAACGCACTCGTGGCCGGTGACCACGTCGGCGCCGGAGGCGCAGGCCTGGTTTGACCGCGGGCTGGTCTGGGCGTACGGCTTCAACCACGAAGAGGCGGTGTACTGCTTCGAGCAGGCGCTGAGCGCCGACCCCGACTGTGCCATGGCGTACTGGGGCGTCGCCTACGCGCTGGGGCCGAACTACAACAAGCCCTGGGAGGCGTTCGACGAGGACGACCTGCGGACCTCGACCGAACGCGCCGACGCCGCCACCTCCCGGGCCGGGCAGCTCGCCGCGGGGGTGACGCCGGCCGAGCGGGCGCTGATCGGCGCGCTGCGGGCCCGGTACGCGCCGGACGAGCTGCCCGGCGAGCGGGAGGTCTGGAACGAGAACTACGCCGGGGCGATGGGCCGGGTGTACGAGGCGTTCCCCGGCGACCCGGACGTGGCCGCGCTGTACGCGGACGCGCTGATGAACCTGACGCCGTGGGAGCTGTGGGACCTGCGCACCGGCGAGCCGGCCGAGGGCGCGCAGACGGCCCGGGCCCAGGTGGTCCTGGACCGGGCGCTGGAGTCGCCGGCCGGGCGGACGCACCCCGGCGTGCTGCACATGTACATCCACCTGATGGAGATGTCGCCGTACCCGGAGCGGGCCCGGCCCGCGGCCGAGCGGCTGCGCGGGCTGGTGCCCGACGCGGGGCACCTGCACCACATGCCCACCCACCTGGACGTGCTGTGCGGCGACTACGCCCGGGTGGTGGCCTCGAACGCCCAGGCCATCGCGGCCGACGAGAAGTACGCGGCCCGCAACGGGGTGATGAACTTCTACACGCTGTACCGGGTGCACGACTATCACTTCAAGATCTACGGCGCGATGTTCCTGGGCCAGGCGCAGACCGCCCTGGAGGCCACGGCCGAGCTGGAGGCCGCGATCCCGGAGCAGCTGCTCCGGGTGACCTCGCCGCCGATGGCCGACTGGCTGGAGGGCTTCCTGGGCATGCGGGTGCATGTCCTGGTGCGGTTCGGCCGGTGGCAGGACCTCCTGGACCTGCCGCTGCCCGCGGACCCGGTGCTGTACTCGGCCACGACCGCGATGCTGCGCTACGGCCGCGGGGTGGCCTGCTCTGCGCTGGGCCACCTCGAGGAGGCCGAACGAGAGCGAGAGCTGTTCGCCACCGCCCGGGCGGCCGTGCCCGCGAGCCGGATGATGTTCAACAACACCTGCGCCGACGTCCTGGCCATCGCGGCGGCCATGCTCGACGGCGAGCTGGAGTACCGGAAGGGAAACATCGAGGCGGCCTTCGGGCACCTGCGGACCTCGATCGCGCTGGACGACGGCCTGCCGTATGACGAGCCGTGGGGCTGGATGCAGCCGACGCGGCACGCCTACGGCGCCCTGCTGCTCGAGCAGGGCCGGGTGGCCGAGGCCGAGGCGGTATACCGCACGGACCTGGGCTTCGACGACACGCTGCCGCGCGCCTACCAGCATCCGGCCAACATCTGGAGCCTGCACGGGTACCACGAATGCCTGGTCAAGCTGGGCCAGACGGGCGAGGCGAAGATCATCGAGCAGCAGCTGCGGTTCGCGGCGGCGATGGCGGACACGCCGGTGCAGGCCTCGTGCTTCTGCCGCCTCAACCCGGATCCCTGTCACGCGTAGTCGCGCAGGACCTTTCCGGTCCGGGCGGCGCGTTCGGCCCACCACCGGGTGATCGCGTCGCCGGGTGCGCGGTCGCGGTGCCGCTGCTGCCAGCGGTCCGCCTCGTCGGCCAGCCAGGCCAGGGTGGCGCGCGGATCCTGCTCGAGCATGGCGCGCAGCGCGAAGCGGCGCTCGCCGATCCGGAACCCGACCCCGGCCCGGCCCGCGCCTTCGGCCAGGCGGCGCCGGGTGAGGATCAGGCCGCTGCGCACCGGGATGGTGACCAGCTCGATCACGTCGCGGGGACCGTCGGGCGGCTCGGCGCCGGGCGGCGCCTCGCGCAGCGCAAGCGGCTGCCGCGGGCAGGGCGGCAGGCCGCCGGCCTCGGCGGCCAGGGCACTCCGGGTCAGGTCCGCCCAGCCGGTCAGGGCCGGGACGGCCAGGTCGGTCACCGCGTCCAGGTAGCCGGGCAGCCAGGGCCACAGGTGCTCCCAGAACAGGACCGCCCGCGACTGGGCCAGCGCGGCCGCGGTGGCGGGACGCCGGGCGCCGGCCGCGGCCTCGCCCAGCCGGGCATACAGGCCGAGCAGGGCGGCGAGGTGGTCGGGTTCGGCGGGCGGGGTGATCCCGATGGCGCGCCAGAAGCCGGCCACCCGGTCGGCGCCCTCGCCGCCGATGGCACCCTCGAGGCCCAGGTAGATCGCGGCGTAGGGCGGGCAGTTCAGCACGAACGCGTCGGTGTGCTCGGCGTCGGTCACCGGGTCCAGGCCGAGCGCCGGGCCGACGCTGCGGGCGGCGGCGGGACTGTCGGCCACGGCGCCCAGGGCCCGCAGCAGCTCCCACCGTACTGCGGCTGAGGGGGCCGCGGTCCGGCCGGAGGCGGGCGCGCCCTGGGCGGGCGCGCCCCGGGCGGCCGCGGTGGTCACGGCTCGCCTCCGCCGGTCTCGGCGGCTGGGAGCATGAACGCGTCGGCGGACGGCTTGAGGGGGCGCATCAGCCACTTGGGGCGGCGGGTGCCGTCGGGTGAGACGCTGCCGGCCGGGCGGGTCTGCTCCATCCACCGCTGGTACACCTCGCGGGCCTTGACCGTGTCGACCGCGATGTCGCCGTGGGCGTCGCCGGGCCCGGCGGGCCGCACGGTGACGGCCTGGTGCCAGCAGTGCATGCCGGAGATCGGGTCGGGGTGTACCGGGAAGGTCAGGTTCTGGTGCACCCCGGTGTCGGACCACCAGATCCGGGCCGTATCCGGGTCCGCCGAGGCATAAGGTCCGACCTGGCGGGTGCGGTGCATGGACCAGCCGTCGTCGCCGCGGCTCAGGTCGACGGTGGCCATCATCGCTCCGGCGCCGCCCTGGTCGCTGCCAGTCTGGTCCGGGCCAGTCTGGTCCGGGCCAGTCTGGTTCGGGCCGGCCTGGCCCTGGCCGGACAGCTTCCAGCGGCCCATGTGGTGGGAGCAGGCCACCACGCCGGGGCGGATGCCCTCGGTGATCCAGGCCTTGGCCACGAAATAGCCGATCTCGGTCTCCACCCGGATCAGGTCGCCGGTGCGGGCGATGCCCAGCCGGGCGGCGTCGGACGGGTGCACCCAGACCGGGTTGGTGTGCGACAGCTCGTCCAGCCACTTGCTGTTGGCCGAGCGGGTGTGGATCTGGGTCGGCAGCCGGAACGTGGACAGCAGCACGACCTGGCCAGGGCCCAGCTCGGCGGGGTGCACGTGGCTGCGGATGTAGCCGGGCAGCGCGTGCTCGGGCCAGCCCCAGCCGGCCAGCGTCGACGACCAGAACTCCAGCCGCCCGGACGGGGTGGGGAAACCGCGGCGGACCACGCCGTCGACCATTACCCCGGCGGGACGCCGGCCTTCGCCGTCGGGGGCCGGGGCGCCGGTCGGCACGATGTTGGGACTGGCCGGGGCGGGGGCCCGGGTGTAGACCCGGCCGGACGGGGTGACGGCCACATCATCGAGTTCGGCGGCCGGGACCTCGCGGTCGTGCAGCGCGCCCTGGCCGCGGCTGATCTCGAACGCCCCGTACCTGCGCATGTACTGCAGCGGGGTCAGGCCCTCGGCCGCGGCCCGTTCGGGCAGGCCGGGCACCGAATGCTCGAACATCCAGCCGTAGTACTCGTCCACGGTCAGCTTCTCCCCCGGCCGGGCCCGGGACTCGTGGTAGCGCCTGATGCCCAGCGAGCCGTCCGGGTCGATCCGCCAGGACAGCTCGGTCCACCACTCGTTCTCCTCCCACACCTCGCCCGGGTTGACCTGCCGGGTGTCGGTGACCTGCTCGCCAAGCCGTTCCCGGGCCGCGCGCAGCACCGGCTGCCTGAACCCGATCCACTGCCCGTCGTACTGCTCGTAGGAGTGCGTGTCGTGCCGTTCTGAGCCGTGACCCATGGGCAGCACGTAGTCGGCGAAGTAGGCGGACTCGTTCCAGGTCGGGGTCAGCGCCACGAAGCAGCCGACCTTGGCCTCGTCGGTCAGCACCTCCATCCAGGACAGCCCGTCCGGGTTGGTCCACACCGGGTTGTAGACCCGGATGAAGTAGGTGTCGAGCTTGCCCCGGCCGTCCTTGAGCAGATGCGGCAGCAGGAAACTCAGCTCGTTCTGGGCCAGGGGGAATTCGTCGGGCCAGGACAGGTCCTGCCATACGGACGGGTGCGGCGGGGTGTGGATGGGCCGGGGCACGAACTTGTTCCAGGCGTTGGGGAACGTGCCGCCCTCGGTGCCCACCGCGCCGAGCAGCGCGGAGAGCAGGAACAGCGTCCGGGAGACCTGCCAGCCGCCTAGGTTGCCCGCGGCCGCGCTGCGCCAGCAGTGCACAGAAAGCCGCGTCCCGGCCCCGGCCACCAGGTCGGCGACCCCGGCGATCACCGCGGCCGCCACGCCGGACTCGGCCGCGGCGAAGTCGAAGGTGAAGTCCGCGTACAGGCCGGCCAGCACCCGCTCGAACTCCTCGAACGTGACCGGCCGCCCGGGGTGGCACTCGGTCAGGTACTCCGGCCAGTTCCACCAGCGGCGGACGAACTCCCGGTCGTAGCGCCCGGTCTGGATCAGGTGGTTGGCGATGGCCAGGTTGATGGCCGCCTCGCTGCCGGGATGCGGCGACAGCCAGTGGTCGGCGTGGGTGGCGGTGTTGGACAGCCGGGTGTCCACGACGATGAGCTTGGCGCCGTTCTGCCTGGCCTCGGTGATCCGCTGGGCGTGCGGGTTGAAGTAGTGGCCCGCTTCCAGGTGGGAGCTGATCAGGTAGATGACCTTGGCGTGCTCGTGGTCCGGGCTGGGCCGGTCGATGCCCATCCAGAACTGGAACCCGGCCCGGCCGCCGCTTGAGCACACGTTGGTGTGCGAGTTGTGCCCGTCCACGCCCCAGCTGGCCAGCACCCGCTCGGTGTAGCCGTCCTCGCCGGGGCGGCCGATGTGCACCATGATCTCGTTGTGGCGGCCCTGGAGCAGGGCCCGCCGGATCCGGGCGGCGATCGCGTCCAGGGCCTCGTCCCAGCTGATCCGCTCCCATTGCCCGTCGCCGCGCCGCCCGGCCCGCCGCAGCGGGTACAGCACGCGGTCGGGGTCGGTGACCTGGTTGATGGTGGCCGGGCCCTTGGCGCAGTTGCGGCCCCGCGAGCCGGGGTGTTCGGGGTTGCCCTCGAACTTGCGGACCTGCCGGGTGTCGCGGTCGACGTAGGCCAGCAGCCCGCAGGCCGACTCGCAGTTGAAGCAGGTGGTCGGGACCAGCATGTAATGGTGTTCCTCACGGGCCGGCCAGGCCCTGGAGGACAACTCCACCCAGTCGTCCCACCGTTCCTTGGGCGGGAACGCGGCCAGGTGCACGCGGCTGGCGCCCGGGTAGAACGTCTCGCCCCGCGCTTCGGTGGCCGCGCGGGCGGCCGAGACCCGCTGCGCGACCTCGTCGATGTCGTCGGTCATGGCCGGTCCTCCGGGCTAGGCGAGCGGGACGGACTGGCCGGCCTGCACGTAAGCATGCTCGCCGGCGAGCAGCCCGAGCAAGGCAAACGGGATGGCGACCGGCCCGATCCACGGCGCGCCGACGGCCACGGCCACGCCGGCCAGGCCGGGCCAGAAGAATTTGGCCAAACGGCCCGTGGTCATCGCCGCCGCCGCCAGATGCGCGTGCTCGGTGGGATGGCCCACGGTGATCTCGCTGCCGGCCAGCAGGAGGTGCGCGGCGGCGGCCGCGGCCAGCAGCACCTCGGCGCCGGTGGTGGCCTGGTGCGGACCGAGCCAGGAGGTGAAGGCCAGCGTGGTCGCCGCGCCGGCCAGCACCGCCTGCACCGCCAGGTGCGGGGCCAGCAGCGGGCTCTGCCACAGGTCACGGGCCCGGGCCTGGGCGAACAGGTAGGCGGTGTAGCACGCGGTGGCCAGGCTGAGCGGGATCGCGAAACCCGCCGCCACCTGGCGGAGCACCACCGAGCCGGCCAGCGAGCCGAGCAGGTACAGCGCGGCCGCGGCGCCGTAACCGCCGATGATGAACGAGCCGCGCACCAGCCAGCTGCGCCAGTGCGGCCGGGTGAAGATCAGGTAGAACCGCATCGGGTGGCGCAGGTCCCAGATCAGCAGCAGCCCGGTCAGGCTGAGGAAGCCCAGCGCCACGCCGGGCGCCGCCCACTGGGCGACCGGGCTGTCCCAGCCCAGCCGGCCGGCCAGCACCAGCAGCAGCGGGACCAGCAGGCCGCCGGCGGCCACGCTCTTGGTCCAGGTGTACAGGCTGACCCGCCAGCCCCAGGGGGCGTGATGGCCGATGTCGTAGGACAGCAGCGCTTCGGCGCTGGAATTAGGCTGGCCGGGATGGCCGGCGGGGACGTGCCCCGGGTCGTGCTCGTCGCCCTGGGTGGCCCAGGCGAACAGCCCGCCGTCGGGGCGGCGGGCGGCCAGCGGATCCAGCGTGGCCTGGTGCGCGCCCTTGTAGAACACCCCGGGCCGGGTGCCCTTTTCCGGCCGGCGGACGGTGACCGGCTCGCGGTTGATGATCTCCGTCACCCGGGCGGCCGGGTCGTTCAGGTCGCCGACCAGGATGGCCTGGGTGGGGCAGACGGTGACGCAGGCCGGCTCCAGGCCGATCTCCAGGCGGTGGGCGCACAGGTTGCATTTCTCGGCGGAGTTGTCCTCCGGGTTGATGAAGATCGCGTCGTAGGGGCAGGCGGCGATGCACGCCTTGCAGCCGATGCAGATGCCCTTGTCGAAGTCGACGATGCCGTCCTCGCGCCGGTACATGGCCTGGGTCGGGCAGGCGGCCACGCACGGCGCGTCGGCGCACTGATTGCACCTGGTGACCTGGAACGCCCGCCGGACCTGCGGGAACGTCCCGACCTCGACCGACTTCACGTAGGTCCGGGTCACGCCGAGCGGCACCTCGTTCTCGGACTTGCAGGCGGTCGTGCAGGCGTGGCAGCCGATGCAGCGGTCCTGGTCGAGCAGCTTCACCCAGCGGCGCAGCGGCTCACCTGGCTCGTCCTGCGCGGCTGGCTCGGGCACGCCTTCACGCTACGTGATCGCAGAGTGAACAGCCTAGCCCCCTGCCGCTTAGGAGCCCATAATTCCGGCTTATGAGAAGCCTCGCTCAGGAGACGCCGGGCGAGCGGAGCGAGGGGACGGTCGGTGGGCCACACCGCCCGCAGCGTCCTGCTCAGGTCGATGCCGTCGGTGCGCACCGGCAGCAGCCGCCCGAGCTCCACGTCCTCGGCCACGGCCAGCGCGCTGAGCACCGCGGGCCCCTGGCCGCGCCGGGCGGCGGCCAGGATCGAAGCCGTCGACCCGAGTTCCAGCCACGAATGCGGGCCGCCCCAGCTGCTCAGCGCGTCGTCAAGCACTTCCCGGGTGCCCGAGCCCGGCTCCCGGACGATCAGCTCGGCCGAGGCCAGTTCGGGCCCGGTGACCGGTGACCCGCGCCGGGCCCAGGGATGCGCAGGATCCACGACCACCACCAGGTGATCGCTGCGCACTACGACCGTGGACAACCCGGGCAGGCGCATCTCGTGGCCCTCTACGAACCCGACGTCCGCGCGGCCCTCGCGGACGCGCTCGAGCACCCGGGAGGAATTGGTCACCTCCACGGCCAGCATGACGCCCGGTGATTCCCGGTGCAGGGCGCTGAGCCAGCCGGGCAGCAGGTACTCGGCCACGGTCAGCGAGGCGGCGACGCGCAGGTGCGAGCCCTCCTCGGCGACAAGCGCGGCCACGCCGGTCATCAGCGCGTGCACCTCGCCGAGGACGCGGCGGCCCAGCGCCGCGACCTGCTCCCCAGCCGGGGTCAGCTTCGTCCCGAGCGGGGAACGCTGCAGCAGGCTGACGCCCAGGTTGCGCTCCAGCTGGGCCATGCGCATGCTGACCGCGGGCTGGGTCATGCCGTGCCTGCTGGCGGCCTGGCCCAGACTGCCGAGTTCGGCGATGGAATCGAGCAGGTCGAGCGAGATCAGGTCGGGTGTGGCGGGCGGCAGCACGGCTCTAGGCTAAACCTCACCGGAGCTTATGAGCAGCCGACCGCGGCACCGCGCGGTGCACCCGCCGATGGCCCGGCCGCGGTCAGCACGGACCGTTCGGCAGAAAACTCTGTGTGCGGTGGGTGCCGGCGTCACCACGTGACCGGGGCGGGGGCGGGGGCGGGGGCGGCCATGAGGGGCATGACGTCGCGGCTGAAGCGGCGGCAGAGCTCGGCGGGCAGGCCGTCGGCGATCAGATTGTCGCGGTGCCGGATGGCGTACAGGGCGGCGTGGGGTCGGGCCTGGATCAGATGATCGCGCCAGTCGTCTCGGTGGTGATCGCGTGGGCCGCCGCGCGGATAGGCGAGGGCGAACGGCGCGGGCCGCGCGAGCCGGGCAACACCGAGATCCTGCACATGACGTACGTGGCGGTGGACAGTGACGTGGCCGCCGCGCGCGCCCGGCCGTCAGGCACAGCGGCGCGGGACCGGAAAGAGGTCATCGGCCGGATCAGTGACGGCGATATGGTCGATGCGCTTACCATTCCGGGAACCGAGGAAGATTGCCGGGCTGGCCTGGAAGCGCTCCTGGCGGCCGGAGTAAACCATATTGTCCTGGCCCCGGTCGCGGCCGACGAGACCGACGCCATCGGGTGCCTGCGCCGGATCGCCAACGCGGTCCTGCCGCATATCCGCCCGTAGATCCGGCGGGCCCGGCATTGATGCCGGGCATCCTGTTGTGTACGTTGGATCTTGGATCCAGCTCGGTGGATTACGACGATGTGTCCGTTACTGGAGGGAAGTTTCGTGCGCCAGGGCGAGCCGGAGCGTCGCGCCGACGCCGGGGATCTCGGCGACGAGACGCTGATCTTCCGCACAAAGGCGCAGATCGTTTATGAGCAGTTGCGCGACTGGATCGTCCGCGGGAAGCTGCAGCCGGGAGAATCCGTCGACCAGGAACGGCTGGCCGAGATGCTGGACGTGAGCCGGATGCCGCTGCGACAGGCGTTGCTGCGGCTGGAAAGCGATCGGCTCATCGAGCGGCAGCCGCATCACACCGCCGTCGTGACCGACCTGTCGGTGTCCGATATCGACGACATCTACGGCGCGCGTTCGGTGCTCGAGGGCCTGCTGGCGGAGAAGGGCGCGGCCGTCCGCGACGACGACCTGCTCGCCCTTCTGGCCGAGACCATCGCCAAGATGGCTGAGGCGGTCGAGTCGGCCGACAACGAGGGCTTCGTCATGCTCGACCGGCTGTTCCACATGTCCCTGTACAAGGCGTCGGGCTTCCCGCGGACCATCGAGATGCTCGAGCAGCTGCGCAGCGCGGCCGAACGCTATATGCACTACTACGCGGCCGACACATCGGCCGCGCCACCGTCGCTGGCCGAGCACGAGGCGATCCTCGCGGCGTACCGGGACGGCAAGCCGCGCCTGGTCCGCAAGCTGACCGAGAAGCACCTGACGCGCAGCGCCGCCGAACTGCGCCAGCTGGCGGCCCGGCGTTGACCAGGCCGGCGCGGAGGGTCTGGTCCTTCAGGAACGAGGGCCCCGGGATATCCCCCGTCCTTCGACGTGCCACGGGATTGCCACTGGTGGTGGCGAGCGCGACTCCCTAATGAGAGCAAACAAGGCCGGCTTGTTCCGGCCGATGTAGGTGCGGATGGTGTAGAGCGCGGGCAGAACGGGACGCCGGTCCGCGCCGCCGCGCCCCTGATGGTCACGCCCAGAAAAGGGATGAATTCATGATCATGGGCTGAAACTGGCGTTATTTGCCGCAAACAGCCCATGATCATGGAAATGGCACGGGCCGCAGGAGCCGAGGGCGTGACGGCTGGGCGGAAGCAACGACTGAGGCCCTAGGTCTGGCCGCCCAACCGTCACGCCGAAGGAAACGCGCCCGTGGACCATCATTGTGGCTGGTTTGGACGCGCGCCGAGGATGGCTCCCAGCTCGAAATGGCGAATCGTCGATATGGCGGCTGTCACCACGGCCCGTTCGGCCTCATAAAACCGGGAAAACGGACCGGTAGCGGCGTCCGGAAGCGGCATGGAACCCAGGTTCGCCATGTAGCCGGAGCACCTGAGGCGACGGGAAGCGAGTGAGCGGTGCGGCGGGAAAGGTGGGCGGGTGGCGTGGGACGGGTGGGACGGGTTAGGCGTAGGCGGCGAGGACGGCGTCGGAGAAGGGGGGCCAGGCCTGGATGGACCAGTCGCCGAAGTCGCGGTCGGCGAGGGAGGCGCAGGCCAGGCGGGCGTCCGGGTCGACCCACAGGAAGCTGCCTGAGCGGCCGAAGTGACCGAAGGTGCGGGGCGAGTTCCGCGAGCCGGTCCAGTGCGGGGTCTTGCTGTCCCGGATCTCGAAGCCGAGGCCCCAGTCGCAGTGCTCCTGGCGGCCGTAGCCGGGCAGGACGCCGGACAGGCCGGGGAAGGCCACGCGGGTGGCCTCGGCGAGCAGCTCCTCGTCGATGAGGGACGGGCTGGCCAGCTCGATGGCCAGCGTCATCAGGTCGGCCAGCGGGCCGGCGGCGCCCCAGGCCGGAGAGCCGTCCAGCCGCGTGCCGGTCAGGCCCAGCGGCAGGCAGACCTCGTCGGCCAGCAGGTTCTCGAACGGCCGGCCGGACCGGGCGGCCAGCAGGTCGGCGACGATCTCGATGCCGCGGTTGGAGTAGACCCGGCGGCGGCCCGGCTTGCTGAGGATCACGTCACTGTCGAAGGCCAGGCCCGAGGCGTGGGACAGCAGGTGCCGGACCGTCGATCCCGGCGGGCCCGCGCTCGTCCAGGTCGAGCAGGCCGCGCTGCACCCCGTCGAGGGCGGCCACCGCGACTAGCAGCTTGGTCACCGAGGCCCACCTGAACGGCTGGTCGACCGGGCCGGCCGAGGCCAGCAGGCCTGCCGCCGACGCGACGCCGGCCGCGGCGGTCACCGGCCAGGACGCCAGCTGGTCCAGCGGGTTCGTCAAGGCTGCCTCTCCCCTACTGTCACGGCTGTTCCTTGCCTGGCATATCACCTACAGGAGATGGTAGATACGGACGTTGACCGTTCCGCCGCCGTGATCCGCCCAGGACTCCTGCCGAGGGGACGCTGATGCTCGAAGATCTTGACCCGGCCGAGACCCGCGAGTGGCTGGAAGCCCTCGACTCGGTGCTGGCCTTCGAGGGCGCGGACCGCGCCTTCTACCTGCTGGACGAGGTGACCGCCGAGGCCCGCCGCAAGGGGGCCCCGGTCCCCTACAGCGCCACGACGCCGTACCTGAACACGATCCTGCCGGCCTCCGAGGACCGGCTCAGTCCGCAGGATGAGGTCATCGACCACCGCATCCGGTCGCTGATCCGGTGGAACGCGCTGGCCATCGTGCTGCGCGCCAATGCGGAATCGTCCGAGCTAGGCGGGCACATCGCCAGCTTCCAGTCCGCGGCGACGCTGTACGAAGTGGGGTTCCAGCACTTCTTCCGGGGCGCGGACTCCGGCCACGGCGGCGGCGACCTGCTGTTCATCCAGGGGCACTCCTCGCCGGGCATCTACGCCCGGTCGTTCGTGGAGGGGCGGCTGACCGAGGAGCAGCTGACAAAGTTCCGGATGGAGGTCGACGGCGGCGGGCTGTCGTCCTACCCGCACCCGTGGCTCATGCCTGACTACTGGCAGATGCCGACGGTGTCCATGGGCCTGGGCCCGATCATGGCCATCTACCAGGCCCGGTTCCTGAAGTACCTGGCCCACCGCGGGCTGGCCGACACCGCCAACCGGAAGGTCTGGGCGTTCCTCGGCGACGGGGAGACCGACGAGCCGGAGTCGCTGGGCGCCATCGCCATGGCCAGCCGGGAGAAGCTGGACAACCTGATCTTCGTGGTCAACGCCAACCTGCAGCGGCTGGACGGCCCGGTGCGCGGCAACGGGAAGATCATCCAGGAGCTGGAGGGCATCTTCCGCGGCGCGGGCTGGAACGTGATCAAGGTGATCTGGGGCAGCGCCTGGGACCCGCTGATCGCCCGGGACACCAGCGGGCTGCTGCTGAAGCGGATGGAAGAGGCCGTCGACGGCGAGTACCAGGACTTCAAGTCCAAGGACGGCGCCTACGTACGGGAGAAGTTCTTCGGCAAGTACCCCGAGCTGGCCGAGATGGTGGCCGGGATGACCGACGACGAGATCTGGGCGCTGAACCGCGGCGGCCACAACCCGGTCAAGGTGTACGCCGCCTACTCGGCCGCGGTGCGGCATACCGGCCAGCCCACCGTCATCCTGGCCAAGACGATCAAGGGCTACGGGATGGGCCAGTCCGGCGAGGGCCAGAACATCACCCACCAGCAGAAGCACATGGCCGACGCCGCGCTGGCCAGGTTCCGGGACCGGTTCAACCTGCCGCTGACCGACGAGCAGCTGAAGCAGCTGCCGTTCCTGCGGTTCGACGAGGGCAGCGAGGAGCTGGCCTACCTGCGGGAGCGGCGGGCCGCGCTGGGCGGGTATCTGCCTTCGCGACGGCGCCGGTCGACTCAGACGCTGGCCATTCCCGAGCTGTCGGCGTTCGGCGGGCAGCTGGGCGGGACGCCAGGCCGGGAGATCTCCACCACGATGGCGTTCGTGCGGATCCTCAACACGCTGCTGCGGGACAAGAACATCGGCCGGCACGTGGTGCCGATCGTGCCCGACGAGTCCAGGACGTTCGGGATGGAGGGCATGTTCCGGCAGTACGGCATCTTCAGCCAGGTCGGGCAGCTGTACCAGCCGGAGGACGCCAACCAGCTGATGTACTACCGGGAGGCGCCGGACGGGCAGATGCTGCAGGAGGGCATCAATGAGGCCGGCGCGATGTCGTCCTGGATCGCCGCGGCCACCGCCTACACCACCAGCGACGTGCAGATGATCCCGTTCTACATCTTCTACTCGATGTTCGGCTTCCAGCGGGTCATGGACCTGGCCTGGGCGGCCGGGGACTCGCGGGCGCGCGGCTTCCTGCTCGGCGGGACCTCGGGCCGGACCACGCTGAACGGCGAGGGGCTGCAGCACGAGGACGGGCACAGCCACGTGCTGTCCTCGGTCATCCCCAACTGCGTGTCCTACGACCCGACGTTCTCCTACGAGGTCGCGGTCATCATCCACGACGGGCTGCGGCGGATGGTGGCCGAGCAGGAGGACGTGTTCTTCTACGTCACGCTGATGAACGAGAACTACGAGCACCCGGCTCTGCCCGAGGGCGCCGAGGCCGGGATCCTGCGCGGTATGTACCTGCTGCGACCCGGGTTTTCCGGGTCTTCTGGTGGTCCGGCCGTGCAGCTGCTGGGCAGCGGGACCATCCTGCGGGAGGTGCTGGCCGGGGCGGACCTGCTGGCCTCGGATTACGGCGTCTCGTGCGATGTGTGGAGCGCGACCAGCTTCACCGAGCTGCGGCGGGACGGGCTGGCCGCGGAGCGGTGGAACATGCTGCACCCGGAGGCCCCGCCGCGGCGTTCTTTCGTGGCGGAGTGCCTGGACGGGCGGCCGGGGCCGGTGGTCGCGGCGACCGACTACGTCCGGACGTACGCCGACCAGATCCGGCCGTTCGTGCCGGGACGGTACCAGGTGCTGGGGACCGACGGGTACGGGCGTTCGGACTACCGGCGCAACCTGCGGCGGTTCTTCGAGGTCGACCGGCACTACGTGGCCGTGGCCGCGCTGTCCTCGCTGGCTGCGGAGGGAGCGGTGCCTGCTTCGGCGGTGGCGGACGCGATCGCGCGGTACGGCGTCGACCCGGACAAGCCGGATCCGGCGCGTTCCTGATCTTTATCTTTTGATGAGCGAAGGGAGCGGCCGTGGCCGCTGCGACTGAAGTCAGCGTCCCGGACCTCGGCGACTTCGCCGACGTGCCGGTCATCGAGATCCACGTCACGGCCGGGGACGTGGTCAACGCGGAGGACCCGCTGGTCACGCTGGAATCGGACAAGGCCACCATGGACGTGCCCTCCCCCGCCGCGGGCACCGTCCGCGAGCTGCGGGTCAAGGTGGGCAACCTGGTCAGCCGCGGATCGCCGCTCCTGCTGCTGGACACTGGGGGCACGAACGCGGCGCCGCCGGAGCCGATCGAGCAGCAGGAGCCGCGCGGGCAGCAGGCGGCGGACCCGGTGGCGGCGGCGCAGGAGCCGGCCCGGCGTTCGGCTGCCTCTGCGACGCCCCCGGTGGCCGAGGGCGGCCCGCCGGTGACGGCTACGGCAGCCGCGGTCCCTGGGGCAGTCGGCCCCGCGGCGGTCCCTGACGGGGCCGGGGCTGGGGCGGCGGACTTTGACGGGGTGCACGCGGGGCCGGGGGCGCGGCGGCTGGCGCGTGAGCTGGGCGTGGACCTCACCGCGGTGTCCGGGAGCGGGCCGAAGGGCCGGATCACCAAGGACGACGTGATCGCGGACGTGCGCGGGCCCGCGGCCGGGGGTGCCGTGGCTGCTCAGGCCGCGGCTCCGGCTGCTGCGGCGGGGGCCGGGATCCCTGAGGTGCCCGCGCAGGACTTCTCGAAGTTCGGCCCGGTCGAGGTGCGGCCGCTGACTCGCATCCAGCGGCTGTCCGGTCCCGCCCTGCACCGGTCGTGGCTGAACATCCCGCACGTCACGCACAACGACGAGGCCGACATCACCGACCTGGACGCCTACCGGCGGGAGCTGGACGCCGCGGCCAAGGCGGAGGGGTACCGGGTGACGCTGCTGGCCTTCCTGTTGAAGGCGTCGGTGTCGGCGCTGCGCGAGTTCGGTAAGTTCAACAGCTCGCTGACCCCGGAGAAGGACGCGCTGATCTACAAGAGCTACTACCACCTGGGCGTGGCGGTCGACACGCCCGACGGCCTGGTGGTGCCGGTGATCCGCGACGTCGACAAGAAGGGCATCAGGGAGCTCAGCCGGGAGCTCGGCGCGGTCTCGGCCCGGGCCCGGGAAGGCAAGCTGGCCCTGTCCGATCTGCAGGGGGCCAGCTTCACCATCTCCAGCCTGGGCGGCATCGGCGGGACCAGCTTCACGCCCATCGTCAACGCCCCCGAGGTGGCCATCCTGGGCGTGGTCCGGGCCAAGACCGCCCCGGTGTGGGACGGGTCGGCGTTCGTGCCCCGGCTGATGCTGCCGATCTCGCTGTCCTACGACCACCGGGTCATCGACGGGGCGCTGGCCGCGCGGTTCGCCCGGTACCTGTGCCAGCTGCTGGAAGACATCCGCGGGCTGCTGCTTTAACATCCTCCCCTTCCTGGAGCCTGACGTGGACATCCGCATCCCCGACATCGGCGACTTCTCCGGCGTCCCGGTCATCGAAGTGCATGTGGCTCCCGGCGACACCGTGGCCGCCGAGGACCCGCTGGTCACCCTGGAATCGGATAAGGCCACGATGGACATCCCCGCGCCCGCCGCGGGAACCGTCAGCGAGGTCCTCCTCCGGGTGGGCGACCGGGTGTCGGCCGGCGACCTGGTGGTCCGGCTGGAGGGTCCGGAGACCGCTGCGGCCGGGCCGGCGCGGGAGCACTTCAGCGAGGATGCCGCCGAGGAGCCGGCTGAGCCGCCCAGCTACGGCTCGCCGAGCGGGGTGTACGAGGTCCTCGAGGTGGCGGTCCCCGACCTGGGCGACTTCGCCGACGTGCCGGTGATCGAGGTGCACGTGGCTCCCGGCGACGCGGTGGCCGCGGAGGACCCGCTGATCACGCTGGAGTCCGACAAGGCCACCATGGACATCCCGGCCCCGGTGGCCGGGACCATAACCGGCGTCCGGGTCTCCGTCGGCGACCGGGTCTCGGCCGGCCATCTCATCGCCGACCTGCGAACCGGGGACACGACTGTGCCCGAGGCGGCGGCGGCTGCCGCCTCGGCGGCGGCGCCGGCGCCGGCTCCGGCGGCGGCACCGGCGGCGGCGGCTCAGGTCTCTGGGCGGGATGTGGCGCCCGGCGACCTCACCACGGAGGTGCTGGTCCTGGGGGCCGGGCCGGGCGGGTACACGGCCGCGTTCCGGGCCGCCGACCTGGGCAAGAAGGTGGTGCTCGTCGACAGCGGGGCGACGCTGGGCGGGGTCTGCCTCAACGTCGGCTGTATCCCGTCCAAGGCCCTGCTGCACGCGGCCAGGGTGATCGCCGAGACCAAGGAGATGAGCGAGCACGGCATCACGTTCGGCGCCCCGGCGATCGACGTGGACAAGCTGCGGGCCTGGAAGGACGGCGTGGTCGGGCGGCTCACCGGCGGGCTGGCCGGGCTGGCCAGGCAGCGCAAGGTCACCACCATCCGCGGCTACGGCCGGTTCAGCTCACCGCACCAGGTACGGGTCGAGCTGGCCGAGGGCGGCAGCACGGCCGTCGACTTCGAGCAGGCCATCATCGCGGCCGGCTCCGAGCCGCTGACGCTGCCGTTCATCCCGGCCGATGACCCGCGGATCATCGACTCCACCGGCGCGCTGGAGATGGCCGGCGTGCCCGAGCGGCTGCTCGTCCTGGGCGGCGGGATCATCGGGCTGGAGATGGCCACCGTCTACCACGAGCTCGGCGCCAAGGTCACCATCGTCGAGCTGATGGACCAGCTCATCCCGGGCGCCGACAAGGACCTGATCAACCCGCTGGCCAAGCGGGTCGGGCGGCTGTACGAGAACATCTACCTGAAGACCAGGGTGACCGACGTCCAGGCCCGGCCCGAAGGCCTGGTGGTGTCGTTCGACGGCCCGAAGGCGCCCGCGACAGACACCTTCGACCGGATCCTGGTCGCCGTGGGCCGCCGCCCCAACGGCCAGCTGATCGGCGCCGAGAACGCGGGCGTCACGGTCGACGAGCGCGGCTTCATCGCGGTGGACAAGCAGTTGCGGACCAACGTGCCGCACATCTACGCCATCGGCGACGTCATCGGGCAGCCCATGCTGGCGCACAAGGCCATGCACGAGGCCAAGGTCGCCGCCGAGGTGATCGCGGGCAAGACCAGCTACTTCGACGCCCGCGTCATCCCGTCGGTGGCCTATACCGATCCCGAGGTGGCCTGGGCCGGGACCACGGAGACCGAGGCCCGGGCGGCGGGCGTCATGTACGGCAAGGGCGTCTTCCCCTGGGCGGCCAGCGGCCGCTCGCTGTCCCTGGGCCGGTCCGAGGGCCTGACCAAGGTGCTGTTCGACCAGGCGAGCGGCCGGGTCATCGGCTGCGGGATCGTCGGGCCTTCTGCGGGTGACCTGATCGCCGAGGCGGCGCTGGCCATCGAGATGGGAGCCGACGCCGCCGACATCGGCCTGACCATCCACCCGCATCCCACGTTGTCGGAGACCATAGCTATGGCCGCCGAGGCGTTCGAGGGCACGATCACCGACCTCTACCTCCCCCGCCGGTAGCCGCTGCTCCGCCAGGAACATCGAAACTGGGCAGGGGCGGGTGAGCTGGAAGGGGCTCACGGGCAGACTGGGTCGCCCGGGACGGTTTATGAGGAATGCGTTGGGTGAGCGGTGACGTCGGACGATCGCGGGCAGCCGCCGGACAGCGAGGGCTGGGGCAAGCTCGGCGGGCAGCCGGGGCT
Organism: uncultured Actinomycetes bacterium; assembly: GCA_963790065.1. Lineage (GTDB taxonomy): Bacteria > Actinomycetota > Actinomycetes > Streptosporangiales > Streptosporangiaceae > Palsa-504. The sequence goes on from CAWBNK010000012.1 coordinate 56,939, forward strand.
GTGCCTGGACTGCCAGCACGCCGGGCTGAACGAGACGCGCCGGGGTACGGCCTACCTGCGGTGCCTGCGGGCCAGCTGGGATGAACGGCTGGTCCGGTATCCGCGGCTTCCGGTGAGCGAGTGCGTGGGGTTCGAGGCGCGATGACCTCATCGGCGGGTGGGCAGCGGGCGCGGGGACGGCAGTAGGCTCGGCGGGTGGCTCTTACCGTGCGGGCGGCGGCGCCCGGGGACCTGGTCGGGCTGCGAGCCATCGAGTTCTCCGGCGAGGCAATGTTCCGGCGGATCGGGATCGTCTTCCCGCCCGGCCCGGCGACCGTCGAGACGGCGATCGCCGAGGGCGCGGACGTCTTCGTGGCCGGCGACCCGCCGGTCGGCTTCGCCGCGGTCATCGAGATGGACGGGCATCCGCATCTGGAGCAGATCTCGGTGCGGGCCAGCCAGGGCCGGAAGGGAATCGGGAGCCTGCTGCTGGACGACGTCGTAGGCAGGTTCGGCCCGGGGCTGACACTGCTCACGTTCCGGGACGTGCCGTGGAACGGGCCCTGGTACCTGCGGCACGGGTTTGCCGAACTGCCCGAGCCGGAGTGGGGACCGCAACTGCGGGCGCACTGGCAGGCCGAGATCGACGCGGGACTGCACGAGCTGGGACCCCGGCTGGTGATGTACCACCCCGGCGCCGGACGGGCAGGATGAACGGGATATGACCACCGGCGACGTGTATGACCTGCAGCGGTTCGTGGCGGCTCAGGACGCCGGAGGCACCTACGATCGCGCCGCCGCCGAACTGCGCGCGGGCCGCAAGACCAGCCACTGGATGTGGTTCATCTTCCCGCAGATCGCGGGCCTGGGTTACAGCCCGATGGCCCAGGCCTACGCGATCAACTCGCTGGCCGAGGCTCGCGCCTACCTGGCGGATCCGGTGCTCGGCGCCCGGCTCACCGAGTGCGCCGGGATCCTGACCCGGGTGCCGGGACGCACTGCGGAGCAGATCTTCGGCGAGGTCGACGCGATGAAGCTGCGCTCCTCGGTCACGCTGTTCATGCACGCCGCGCCCGGCGAGCCCGTGTTCCGGCAGGTCCTCGATCAGTACTTCGACGGGATCCCCGATCCCGCGACCGAGCAGCGCCTCTGACCTCAGGCCGGGTGTACAGGGCATGCTTGCCCTCATGGCACGAAGGGCATGGCGGTGGGCATGAGCGTGACCGAGGAACTGATCGGGCGGTCGAACCGCCTGGGCGCCGATCCGCGGAATACGAACTACGCCGGGGGCAACGCCTCGGCCAAGGGGACCGCGATCGACCCGGTGACCGGCCAGGACGTCGAGCTGCTGTGGGTCAAGGGCTCGGGCGGGGACCTGGGCACGCTGACGACGGCGGGGCTGGCCGTGCTGCGGCTGGACCGGCTGCGCGCGCTGGTGGACGTCTACCCGGGCGTGGACCGGGAGGACGAGATGGTGGCGGCGTTCGATTACTGCCTGCATGGCAAAGGCGAGGCAGCGCCGTCGATCGACACTGCGATGCACGGGCTGGTCGATGCACCGCACGTGGACCACCTGCACCCGGACTCGGGAATCGCGCTGGCCACGGCGGCGGATGGGGAGGAGCTGACCGCGCGGTGCTTCGGCGACCGGGTGGCGTGGGTGCCGTGGCGGCGGCCCGGGTTCCAGCTGGGCCTGGACATCGCCGCCATCGCCGCGGCCCACCCGCAGGCCATCGGGGTCATCTTGGGCGGGCACGGGATCACCGCGTGGGGCGCGACCAGCGAGCAATGTGAGGCGCGGTCGCTGGAGATCATCCGCACCGCGACGCAGTTCGTTGCGGAGAACGGGAAGCCGGATCCGTTCGGCCAAATTATCCCGGAGTACGGGCCGCTGCCCGAGGCCGGCGGCACGCCCGCGCGGCCGAACTGGCCCCGGTCATCCGCGGCCTCGCCTCGACCGACCGGCCCCAGGTCGGGCACTACACCGACAGCGGCACGGTGCTCGACTTCATCGCGCGGGCCGAGCATCCGCGGCTGGCCGGGCTGGGCACTTCCTGCCCGGACCACTTCCTGCGCACCAAGGTCCGGCCGATGGTGCTCGACCTGCCGCCGGACGCGCCGCTGGCCGGCGTGGTGGCCCGGCTGAAGGAACTGCACGCGGCGTACCGGGCGGATTATGCCGCCTACTACCGGCGGCACGCCGGGCCGGGCACGCCGCCCATGCGGGGCGCGGATCCGGCGATCGTGCTGGTGCCAGGGATCGGGATGTTCAGCTACGGGGCGAACAAGCAGACCGCGCGGGTGGCCGGGGAGTTCTACGTCAACGCGATCAACGTGATGCGCGGCGCCGAGGCCATCTCCGCGTACGCGCCGATCGGCGAGGCGGAGAAGTTCCGGATCGAGTACTGGACCCTGGAGGAGGCCAAGCTGGCCCGGCTGCCCCGGCCCAGGCCGCTGGCCACCCGGATCGCGCTGGTCACCGGGGCCGGATCGGGGATCGGCCGGGCCATCGCGCTGCGGCTGGCCGCCGAGGGCGCGTGCGTGCTGGTCGGCGACCGGGATGCCGGCAGCGCGGCCGCGGTGGCGGCCGAGATCGGCGGCGCCGACGTGGCGGTCCCGTTCACGGCGGACGTGACGGACGAGGACCAGGTGGCGGCGGCGGTGGCCGCCGCGGCACTGGCGTTCGGCGGCGTGGACCTGGTAGTCAACAACGCCGGCCTGTCGATCTCCAAGCCGCTGACCGAGACCACGGTCGCGGACTGGGACCGGCAGCACGACGTGATGGCCCGCGGGTCGTTCCTGGTCTCCCGGGAGGCCGCCCGGGCCATGAAGGCCCAGGGCATGGGCGGCAACATCGTCTACATCTGCAGCAAGAACAGCGTGTTCGCCGGGCCGGACAACGTGGCCTACGGCGCGGCCAAGGCCGACCAGGCGCACCAGGTCCGGCTGCTGGCCGCCGAGCTCGGCGGGGACGGCATCCGGGTCAACGGGATCAACCCGGACGGCGTGGTCCGCGGCTCGGGCATCTTCGCCGGCGGCTGGGGTGCCCAGCGCGCCGCGGTCTACGGCGTGCCCGAACAGGACCTGGGCGCCTTTTACGCCCAGCGCACCCTGCTCAAGCGGGAGGTACTGCCCGACCACGTGGCCGCGGCGGTGTTCGCACTGACCAGCGGTGACCTGTCCCAGACCACCGGACTGCACATCCCGGTCGACTCCGGGGTGGCCGCCGCGTTCCTGCGCTGACGTTTCCTGTTACCGGCCGGCCGCTACCCAGCGGAACGTGTTCGTCAGCGTGACAGCCTGGGTCGCCGGGTCCTGGAACTGAGCGAGGACGCGCTGCAGGACGTCGCGGACCGCGGCCTCGCCGGCGGCCTGGGCGGCCCGGGCGCCGCCCGCGGAGCACAGCAGACCGCGGACAGCATCCCGCATCGAGGGGTAGCGCCAGTGGCAGACCACCTCGCCGTGATCTGTTACGTGCAGGCCGGCGCCGGCCAGGGCGGCTTCCAGGTTGCCGGGCGCGGACAGGGCGTACGGGGCGTGATCGGCGGCTTGTTCGGGCGGGACCAGCGCGCTCATGGCCTCGTGCGCGACCGTGCCCTGGGAGCGTTCCGGCGCGGCGAACAGGCTGGCCACGACGCGGCCGCCGGGCCGGGTGACGCGGACTGCCTCGCGCAGCGCGTGCCTCGGGTCGCCGGCGAACTGGAACGCGTTGATGCCGGTCACCGCGTCGAACGATTCGTCTTCGAACGGCAGCGATTCCATGTCGCCTTCGCGCAGATCGGCGTCGGGGAGCCGGTCGCGGGCGACGGCCAGCAGGCCGGGGCTGATGTCCAGGCCGGACGTTATCGCCCCGCGCTGTTTGGCCAGCACGAGAGCGAGCCCGGAGCCGCAGCCGACGTCGAGCAGCCTGGTGCCCGGGCCGGCGCCCACGGCGTCGAGGACGGCCTCGAACAGCGGCTGGTTGTGGGCCTCGGCCAGGTCGGCCCAGGCCTGCGGGTCGGTGCCCCACAGGCGGCGCTGGACCTGCGCGGCGGCACTGATACCGGGCTGGCCGGTCATGGGGTACGCCCCGCCGCCCGGGCCGGGCTCGGCGCGGGCTGGATGTTCTGGTTGAGGCGGAAGATGTTGTCCGGGTCGTAGACCGCCTTGATGCGCTGCAGGCGCTCGATGGTGCGGCCGTAGGCGCCGGCGGTTCCCTCGTCCTCGTCGTCGCCCATGAAGTTGACGTAGGTGCCTTCGGCCAGGAACGGCTTGACCGCGGCATAGCTGGTCCGGGCCCAGGCGATCTCGCGGTGGTCGTCGGCGGCGTCGCGCCAGGTGGCGGGGATGTTGATCAGCCAGCGGGCCTGGCGGAACGGGAACGCGGTGGCGGCCGGGTCGACGCGGGCGATGGCGCCGCCCAGGGCCAGCAGCTCGATCTGCGAGATCGGCGACCGGATCTCGGCGGCGCGGCCGAGCAGGACGTCGACCAGGCCGTCAGGCAGGTCGGCGGCGAAGCCGGCCTTGATGTAGGTACGCAGGCCGTGGGCGAACAGGTCATCGGTGATCGTCTGCATGAACAGGAACGGCACGACCGACAGGTCACTGGCGGCCGGCTGCAGGTCGTCGCGGATGCCGGCCAGGACGGGCCGGCCCTTATCCGGGTCGCCGGACCACTCGACCAGGGACACGATGCCGTGCTGGCCGACGAGGTTCCCCGGCAGCCAGGGCACGTCGTTGGCGCGGCGCAGGAAGCTGGTCCACAGCAGCTCGTCGGGGGCGGCGGGGTCGGCCATCTCGCGCCGGCCGCGCTCGATGACCGGCCGGGCCTGCGCCAGCGGGTGGAAGGTGGCCAGGATGAGCAGCTCGGACAGCTCGTGCAGCGCGAACTCGAACTCGGTGACCACGCCGAAGTTCCCGCCGCCGCCGCGCAGCGCCCAGAACAGGTCGGGATGTTCTTGCTCCGAAGCGCGCAGGATCCGGCCGTCGGCGGTGACGACCTCGGCGGACAGCAGGCTGTCGATGGTCAGGCCGTAGCGGCGCATCAGGCGGCCGACGCCGCCGCCGAGGGTGAGCCCGCCCGCGCCGGTGTGGGAGACGACCCCGGCCGGGAGCACCAGGCCGTGCCGCTGGGTGGCGCGGTCGACCTCGCCGAGCAGCGTCCCGCCGCCTACCGTGGCCCGCCTCCGGCTGGGATCCACGTGGACGTGGCTGAGCGCGCGCAGGTCGATGACCAGGCCGTCGTCGCAGACGCTGTGCCCGGGCATCGAGTGCCCGCCGCCCCGCACCGCGATGAGCAGGCCCTCGGCGCGGGCGTGGCGGATGGCGGCGGCCACGTCCTGGGCCGATCGCGGCTGGGCGATCACGGCCGGGCGCCGGTCGTGCATGGCGTTCCAGATGGCGCGAGCGGCGTCGTAGCCGTCCTGGTCCGGGTCGATCACCGGGCCGGCGAAGCCGGGGATATGGGTCATCGGCCGTTGGTGGTGCCGCGGAGGGCGAGCAGGCGGTCGTGCATGCCGCAGATGACGTCGTTCTGCTCGTGCAGCTCGATGGGGTGCGGGAACAGCGGACCGCCGTCATGCCAGGCGACAGAGATCGGGCCGGAACGGGCCGTGTTGATCAGGCCGCAGCCCAGTTTCGCCAGCCGTGCGCTTTCGCTTTCCAGGTCGGGCACCACCCAGGAGACGTGGCTGATGGCGCCGGGTTCAATGCGGTAGGCGGCGGCCAGCCGGCCGTCGATGGCCAGCACCTGGCCGAGTTCCACCACGACCGGGCCCCAGGCGGCGAAGGCGGCCGCGTGGTCAAACACCACGTCGTCGTACTCGCGGGCGCCGACGGTCAGCACGAACGACTCGAACGTGACGTGCTCGATGACCTGGAACGGGCCGACGCCGAGGTCCTGGCGCCACTGCTGCTGCGCCGCGTCCAGGTCGTCGACCCAGTAGCCGATGTGGTGCAGGGCCGTCATCATTCCTGGCCCTCAGCCGGCCTTGATGTCGTCGGGCTGGTCGCGGCCCTCGAGCGCGCCGCCGCCGAACTGCCGGTCGTGGTCCATGGTCATGCGCATGAACGGGTAGACGTAGTCGCGCATGCCCTGCTCGTAGGTGCCGATGGCCTGGATCATTTCTTGCTCGCCCTGGGCAGCGGCGGACAGCTGGTCGAGCAGCCGGGAAGCGTCACGCAGCGCGAGGTTGGCGCCCATGCCGAGGGTGGGCAGCATGGCGTGGGCGGCGTCGCCGGCCAGCGTCACCCGGGACGGCTCCCAGGGCGGGGCGGGCTCGAGGAACCCGAACGGGATCACGAAGATCGAGGCCAGGTCGACCCCGGCGACCAGGGCCCGGGCCGCGGGGTGCCAGCCCTCGGTGGCGGCCAGCATGGCGTCGCGGAGCATGGCCGGGGTGCCCTCGGTCCACTCGGACGAAGGCGGGATCACCGTCCCGGCCGACACGCTGCAGCTGATCATGACGTAGTCCTCGACCGGCTCGAGCGTGACGTCGGGCGCGATCGCGGCCGCCGCGTCCTGCGGTCGCTGCCTGGGCCGGTAGACCGCGATCAGCAGCCGCGAGCCCTGGCGGTCGGCGGCGATGATCACGCCCTGGTACAGATGCGGCGGCAGCTGGGCGGCCAGTTCCGGGGTCAGCGGAGTCCGGCCGAACACGCCGAGGCCGCGCACGCCGGCGTCGATGACCGTGGTGCCGGGGAGCTTCTGCCTGCGGACCGCGGAGCGGATGCCGTCGGCGCCGACCAGGACGTCGCCTTCTGCGGTGCTGCCGTCGGCCAGCGTGACCGTGACGTCGTTTTTTGTTTCGTGGTAGGCGGTGACGGGCTGGCCGGGGTGGAACGAGTCGCCCAGGCGGGCGCGCAGGATCGCGCGCAGGGTCCGGCGGTGCACGCCGGTGTGCGGGCGCTCGCCCTCGTTGGGCGGGCCGAGGTGCGGCTGCGAGCTCAGCTCACGGAGCTGATCGTCCAGGACGACCGACTCCCGCCGCTCGTAGGTCAGGCGTGAGGTCTGCGCGTACAGCTCGAACAGGTCGGCCGGCAGGCAGCGGCGCAGCGCCTCGCCGCCATCGGCGTTCATGTGCAGGTAGTAGCCGATCTTGCGGCTGTCGTCGGCGTCGCGCTCGAAGACCTGGCAGGTGTGCCCGTCCTTGATCAGGCCCTGGGCCAGGGCGAGGCCGCTCAGGCCGCCGCCGGCGATAAGAACATGCAGCCGTTCGCTCATTTGCCCTCCAAATCAGGCTGTTTCATGATCGCGGGCAGTTTCGGTTGCTATGAGGTCCAGACTGCCCGTGATCATGGCGCTGCCGCTTCAGCCGGTCGAGGAGTACAGGTCGGTCGAGTACGGGGGGGTGCTGTGGGCGGCGGCCCAGGGCACCACGTGGTTGCGGAGCACGCCGACGCCCTGGATCTCGGCTTCGATGCTGTCCCCGGGCTGCAGGTAGAACTCGAACGGGTTGGGCTGGACCGCCGCCACCCCGGAGATCGTCCCGGTGGTGAGGATGTCCCCGGCCGAGTAGCCCTGCGCCGAGTGGTAGGCGACCAGGTGCGGGATGGAGATGAGCATCTGGGCCGTGTTGCCGCACTGGCGGGTCTGGCCGTTGACCCGCAGCTCCATGGCCAGCGCCTGGGCGTCAGGCAGGTCGTCTTTGGTCACGATCCAGGGGCCGATCGGGCAGAACGTGTCGATCGCCTTGGAGAAGGAGAACACGCCGGACTGCATCTCGCGGCGCTGGATGTCGCGGGCGGTGATGTCGTTGAAGACCGTGTACCCGGCGATGTAATCCTCGGCCTCGTCGGGCCCGAAGAACTTGCCTGCCTTGCCGATGATGATGGCCAGCTCGAGCTCGTAGTCGAGCTCCTTGGTCAGCCCCTCGGGGTAGACGATGGCGTCGTCCGGGCCGATGATTGCGTCGACGTTCTGGAAGAACACGATGCCCTTGTGTACCGGGTGGGACCAGTCGACAGCCTGGAGTTCGGCGTGGTGGTCGGCGAAGTTGCCGGCGGTGTGGAAGAACTTCTTCGGCACGATGGGCGCGCGGAGCCTGACCTGGTCCAGCGGCAGCCGCTCCCCCGTCTCACCGACCTGGCCGCCTCGCTCGAAGTACTCGCGCGTCGAGGCGCAGCCGAGCTCGACGACAACCTCGTCCTCCAGGCGGCCGACCCGGCCGACGTCGAAGGTGACCAGCTTCATGATGAGGTGCTCTCATTCTACGAAAGTCGCTTTCGTATCTTATCTTGGCGTGCTGCCGGGCGGGGTGTCAAGTGGAGGGCGTACCTTGCGGCCGACCGGGTGGTGAAACCCGGAATCCAGCACGCGCTAGTTGGTGAAACCCGGGTTTCACTCCGCTTCTGGGGCTGCTTCCGGGACCGCAGCGGGCGGGGCGGGGACGCGGAAGACGCGGAGCTGAAGGGCGAGGGTGGCGTAGTAGCCGACCAGGGTGAGCAGCTCGAATAGGCCGTCGGGCCCGAGGTGGTCGGTGGCGGTGCGGTACTCGGTGTCGGTCAGGTCGCCGCGGGTTAGCAGGGCGGCGGTGGTGCGGGCGACGACGGTTTCGAGGCCGGACAGGGTGGCCGGGGCGGACGGGGCGTCGCGGGCGGTGACGTCGGCGGCGGTGACGTCGAGGTCGGGAGCGTCGGGAGCGGCGAGGTCGGGAGCGTCGGGGGCGGCGAGGGCGGGAGCGGCGCGGATGGCGGCGAGCTCGGGGGCGGTCAGGCCGGCGGCACGGGCGACGGCTTCGTGGGCGTACCACTCGAAGTCGGAGCGCCAGTGGGCGGCCACGGTCAGGATGGCGATCTCGCGGCAGCGGTCGTCCAGGCCGGTGTCGTAGCGGACCGAGGAGCCGAGGGCCTGCAGGGCGGCGCCGAGCCGGGGCTGGAGCAGGAAGGCGTTGAACGGGCCCTCGAGGCGTCCGGCCTCGTCGGTCAGCCGGAATAGCTGCAGGCCCTGGGCCCGGCGGCCGCCGGCGATCGCGTCGTAGAGCGAGCGCTGCTCGGCGTCGAGCGAGGACGGGGCGAGCTTGGGGATGCGGGCGCCGGAGGTCAAAGCGCCTGGGCGTTGGTGTCGGACAGCAGCGCGGAGATCTCCGTGCAGGTGGCCAGCACGGCGGGCCGCAGCTCGCGGATGATCCGCTGCGTGGACCAGTCCCTGGCCTGCACGGCCACGTTGACGCCGGCCACCACGCGGCCGTCCGGGCTGGTGATCGGGGCGGCCACCGACCGCAGCCCGTAGGCCAGCTCCTCGTCCTGCATGGCCCAGCCTTGGTCGCGTATGGTGCGCAGTTCCTCCCGCAGTTCGGTCAGCGAGACCTTGGCGTTGGGCCCGGAGTTGGCCGAGAACGACGCGTCGGTGACGCGCGAGGCCAGGTCGGCCTCGTCCAGATGGGCCAGCAGCAGCTTGCCGATCGAGGTGTGCACGGCGGGCAGCGTGGAGCCCACCTGGATGTTCGCGGTGACCAGATCGGAGTTGCGCAGCCGGACCAGGTACAGGACGCGGTCGCCGCGCAGCACGGCCAGGTTGACCGTCTCCCCGGTCTGCTCGCCGAGTTCAGTGAGCTTCGGCGAGGCGATCGCGACCAGGTCCAGGCTGCGCAGCGCGGCCGTGCCGAGCGTCAGCGTGCGGACGCCGGGCCGGTAGTCGCCGTTCGGCAGGTGGTCCAGGTAGCCCTCGGACGCCAGCGTCATCACCACCCGGTACACGGTCGGCATGGGCAGGCCGGCCGCGGTGGCCAGGTCACTGACCCGCCAGGTCGGTCGCTGCTCGTCGAACAGCGACAGGATGCGCAGGCCCTTGGCGAGGGCTTCCACGCGGTACTCCGGGCGTTCCGGGGCCTGCGCCGCCGCGGAGGCCGGGCGGAGCGTCGCGGATGAGGAGCTGGCGTTGCGGCGCGGCATGGATGGCCTTCCTCCTCGGTGATGAGGTCCGAGCTCAGCCTACGGTGGCCTCCGCGGACCCTGGACAGCCGGACAGCGGGTCGGCTACGGTATCCAGAAAGCGACTTTCATAATACGAGAACTACGACGTTAAGGATAGACCCATGCAGGACTGGCTCACGCTCGACCGACGGCCGACGCTGGTTTTCGGAGCCGGCGGGCTCGGCGGGGCCAGCGCGCTGAGCCTGGCCGCCCAGGGCGCGCGGGTCGTGCTGGTCGACGTGAGCCAGGAGAACCTGGACCTGGTGGTCCAGGAGGCGAAGGAGGCCGGCCGCGAGATCAGGCCGCTGACCGCGGACCTGCGGACGGCGCAGGCCTGCCGCGAGGCGGTCCGCGAGGCGGTCGGCCTGGTCGGCACCCCGCAGGTCTTCCTGCACGCGGTCGGCCGCAACGTGCGCAAGGCGGTCCTGGACCTGGCCGACGACGAGTGGCAGGACACCCTCAGCCTGAACCTGTCCTCGGCGTTCTGGCTGGGCCAGGCCGTCGGGCAGCTGATGGTCGAGCAGCGGTACGGCCGCATGGTCTTCGTGTCCTCGGTCTCCGGCCTGCTCGCCCACCCGAACCACGCGCCCTACGCGGCGACCAAGGGCGGGATGAACCAGATGCTCCGGGTCATGGCCCGCGAATGGGCCGCGTACGGGGTCACGGTCAACGCCGTGGCCCCTGGCTACATCGAGACCGACCTGACCAAGGCTTACCTGGACTCCGGCAACAACCGGGAGAGCCTGGAATCGCTCGTCCCGGCCGAGCGGCTCGGCCGGCCCGAGGAGGTCGCCGACGCGGTCACGTTCCTGGCCTCGGACCGGGCCCGCTTCATCACCGGCCAGGTGCTGTACGTCGACGGCGGCCGCGTCCTGGTCTGACCTCCATCTCGTCACCTCTATCCGGAAGGACACCTCGTGCCTGCAGCACCCGTTCCCATCCCGCGCCGCTTCGAGGGCCGGTCGGTGGTCGTCACCGGCGCCGGCACCGGCTTCGGGGCCGAGATCGCGGTCCGCGCCGCCCAGGAGGGGGCCCGCCTGGTCGGCGTGCACTACCGCAGTTCCGTGGAGGGGGCCAAGCGGACCGCCGACCGGGTCACGGCGGCGGGCAGCACGCCCGTGCTGCTCCAGGCCGACATCGTCGACTGGGAGCAGATCAAGGCCATGGCCAGCGAGGCCTTCGAGCGGCTGGACGGCGTCGACGTCCTGATCAACAACGTGGGCGACGTGGCCCGCGAGCAGATGTCCTGGCGTGACATCACCGAGGAGTCGATCGACCACGTCCTGGCCGTAGACATCAAGGGCACCATGTTGTGCGTGCACGAGTTCGGCGCGCGGATGCTAGATCAGGGACACGGCGCCATCGTGAACATCGGGTCGACCGTCATCGTGCGGGGCAGCGCGCGGGCACCGCAGTACGCGGCGGCCAAGTACGGGATCCTGGGCCTGACCAAGTCCTACGCGCACGCATTCGCGCCTACCGTCCGGGTCAACGTGTTCGCGCCCGGGTTCATCGAGACCGAGGCCACGCTGGGCCGCAAGGACTGGCAGTCGGGCCGGGGCGACCAGCTGCGGTCGCTGACCCCGATGGGCCGGATCCCGGGGCCGGCCGAGCTCGCGGGCACGGCGCTGTTCCTGGCCACCGACGACGCCGCGCACATGACCGGCGGGTACATGGTGGCCGACGGCGGCTACAACATGGTCGGGGCCTGATCATGACCAGCTTGCACCCGCGGGATCTCGGCCTGGCCGAGGCGCGGGCGCTGGTCCAGCGGGCCGTGGACAAGGCCGAGCAGCTCGGGCTGCGCGGTGCGGTGGCCGTGGTGGGCGCGACCGGGACGCTGATCACAGCGTCCCGGATGGACGCCGGGGGGCCGGGCGGGATGGCGCGGGCCCGGTCGAAGGCCTGGATCTCGGCCACCCAGCAGATCCCCAGCTCCGAGCACCTGCACCGGATGACCAGCATCGCCCCGCCGGTAGCCGCCGGGTTCGCCCAGGCCTCCCCGGAGGCGCTGTTCCCCGGCGCGGGCGGGATGCCGGTCAGCGCGGACGGTGTGGTGGTGGCGGGCATCGCGGCCTCGGGCGCGACGGTGAGCCCGTTCTTCCCGGACGACGTCGACCCGCGCGCGGTGAGCGCGGACGGCCGGCCGGCCAACCCGGAGGACCTGCTGATCGCCTACGCGCTCGGGATCCCGTATATCGGGCAGCACGGGGACGATCAGAAGCGGTGGGAACAGCGCTTCGGCGAGCTGACCGTCGATCCGGCCGGCAGCCTGGGGATGGCGCCCGCTCCCCCAGCTTCCCGCCAGGCTCAGCTGGACTGGGCCCGGGCGCTGTGCGACGCCGCCATGGCCGAGGCGTCACGCCGCGGGGTCGCGGTAGCGGTGGCCGTGGTCGACGCGGGCGGCGACCCGGTCCAGCAGGACCTGATGGACGGCGCCCCGGCCGGCGCGGTGGCGATCGCGCAGGCCGTGGCGGGCGCGGCGGCCCTGTTCGACTGCGGCAGCGGCAACCTGGAGGCCAGGTACGGCGCGGCGGGCCAGCTCGCGGCGCTGGTGGTGCCGCCGGTGCTGGGCATCCCGGGCGGGCTGCCGGTCCGGGCGGCAGCCGACCTCCGAACCGGTGCGGCCGGGCGGACAACGGCGGGCCCCGGCGCGGGTGCAGCCGGGCGGGTGGTGGCCGGCCTCGGCGTGGGCGGCGGCGACCCGGCGCTCTGCGCGGGCATCGCCCGGGCCGCGCTGGATGCGTCATGACCGGCCCGCCAGTGCGGGTTGCGGTCATCGGGTGCGGCGCGATCGGCAGCCTGTACGCCGCGCACCTGGCGCTGGTGCCAGGCGTGGAGGTATGGGGCGTCGATCCGTGGGCTGAGCACGTGGCCGCCATCCAGTCCCGGGGGCTGCGGGTCACCGGGCAGGCGGACTTCACCGCCCGGGTGCAGGCCAGGACCGACGGCGGCGAGCTGCCCGCCTGCGACTTCGGCATCGTGGCCACCAAGGCGCGGCATACCCGCGGGGCCATGGCGGGCGCCCAGGCGGCGCTGGCCGGTGCCGCCGTGGTCAGCGTGCAGAACGGGCTCGGCAACGAGGACGTGATCGCGGAGTTCGTGCCGCGCGTCATCCGCGGGAGCATCATCACGGCGGGCGCGATCGTCGAGCCAGGGATCGTTCGGTATGACTCTCCAGGAGATTCGTGGTTCGGTCCGTACGAGCCCCGGCCCGCCCCCTGGCCCGAGGTCGAGCGCCTGGCCGGGCTGCTCACCGAGGGCGGGCTGCGCACGCACGCCCTGCCTGACGCCCGCGGGCCGCAGTGGACAAAAGTCATTTTCAACTCCGCGACGAGCCCGCTGGCCGCGCTTACCGGGCTGCCCATGGGGCCCCTGTGCACCGACACCGGGCTGCGCGCGCAGGTAGACGCGCTGGTCAGCGAGGCGATGACGGTCTGCGAGCGAGCCGGGATCGAGCTGGAGCGCCCGCCAGGCGAGGCGGTGGATGAGGCCATCGTGAAGGCCTACGACCACCAGCCCAGCATGCTGCAGGACGTGCTGGCCCGGCGGGCGACTGAAATCGATGTTCTCAACGGCGGCATCGCCGCCGAAGGCCGCCGTATCGGCGTGCCTACACCACGCCATGACTGCATGGTTGCCCTGGTCAGGGGCCTGGAGAAGTCCTGGTCGGCCTAGCCGCGTGGGACCAGGGGGCGTCGCCAATTCGTGACCTGGCCAGGGGTGGACAACCGCTCGGCTATCCCGTAACGTAATCGAAATGAAAATGACTTTCATCAGGTGAGAGTTAGGCCGGCAAGTTAGGAAGAGTCATGACCGCACCGACCGCACGACAGCCGCTGCTCGATGTGGCCGGCCTGCGCGTGACCTACGGCGGGGTCGTGGCCGTCTCCGACGTCGACCTGCAGGTGCCCGAGGGCACCGTCTACGGCCTGATCGGCCCCAACGGCGCCGGGAAGACCTCGATGGTCGATGCCCTGACCGGGTACACCAGGCCCGCCGCCGGGCGGATCACGTTCGGCGGCCGCGACATCGGCGGCCTGCGCCCCTACCGCCGGGCGCGGCTGGGGCTGGCCCGGACGTTCCAGTCGGTCGAGCTGTTCGACGACCTGACCGTCGAGGAGAACCTGCTCGTGGCCAGCGAGCACGTCACCGTGGCCTCCGCGCTGCGGGACCTGTTCGGCCCGCATCGCCCGCCGGACCGCACCGGCGTCGACTGGGCCATCTCGGTCTGCGGCCTCGAGGACGTGGCCACCCGCTATCCGTCCGAGATCTCCCTGGGCAGGCGCAAGCTGGTCGGCATCGGCCGGGCGCTGGCCCGGCAGCCCCGGCTGGTCCTGCTCGACGAGCCAGCGGCGGGCCTGGACACCGACGAGAGCCTCGAGCTAGGCCGCACGCTGCGGACCCTGCCGGAAGAACACGGGGTCACGGTCTTCCTCATCGACCACGACATGGGGCTGGTTCTGTCGGTCTGCGACCACCTCATGGTCCTGGACTTCGGACGCCAGATCGCGGCGGGGACCCCGGCCGAGATCCGGGACGACCCGCGCGTGATCGAGGCCTACCTAGGAGGACACCATGCCGGCACCAGCCAGTAACGCGCCCGCGGCCGGCCACGCCCTGGTCGTCTCGGACGTCTCCACGGGCTACCGGGGGGTCCCGGTGGTCCGCGAGCTCACGCTGCAGGTCCATCCCGGTGAGGTGGTGGCCCTGCTCGGCCCGAACGGCGCCGGGAAGACCACCACCCTGGAGACCATCGCCGGGCTCAACCGCCCGCTCTCCGGCACTATCGAGCTGTCCGGCGAGAACATCGCGGGCAAGCCGGCCCACCTGATCGCCCGCAAGGGCCTCGCGCTCGTGCCCGAGGGCCGGGCGCTGTTCCCCGGCCTGACCGTCCGCGAGCACCTGCGGCTGGCGGGCGGCCGCAGCGGCCCCCGCGAGGAGGAGCTGCTCGAGATGCTCCCCGAGCTGCGCAAGTGCCTGGGCCGCAAGGCCGGCCTGCTGTCCGGCGGCGAGCAGCAGATGCTGGCCGTCGGCCGGGCGCTGGTCACCAGGCCGCGGCTGCTGCTGGTCGACGAGATGAGCCTGGGGCTGGCCCCGGTGATCGTCGAGCGGCTGCTGCCCATCCTGCGCCGGGCCGCCGACGAGCTGGGATCGAGCGTGCTGTTCGTCGAGCAGCATGTCGCGCTGGCGCTGGAGATCTCCGATCGCGCCTACGTCCTGACGCACGGCCGGATCAGGCTCGAGGGCCCGGCCGCCGAGCTCCGCGAGCGGCGTGAGCTGCTCGCGGCCAGCTACCTCGGCGAGACGGCCGCCTGAGGCGGCCAGCTAGCCCATCCTCACCCGACAGATCAACACCATCGCCGAAAGAAGCACAGATGAAACCTCTTAGATGGCTCGGCGTCGCGGCAGCCGCCCTGCTCACGCTGACTGCTGCAGCCTGCAGCAGCTCGGGAAGTTCGGGCAGCTCAGGCAGTTCTTCCACGCCCACGTCGGGCAGCAGCACGACGGCCGCGGCCAGCACCTTCTCCTTCGGTACCGCCAAGAAGGCGACCGGCACCCCTTACGTGTTCGGGATGATCAACGACGAGACCGGCGCGGTCACCTTCCCGGAGGCGCGTCAGGGCTCGATCGCCGCCGTCAACTACGTCAACAACTACCTGAACGGCATCAACGGGCATCCGATCCAGATTGACGCGTGCACCGGAGACGGCACGCCGGCCACCGCGGCCCGGTGCGCCAACCAGCTGGTGGCCGCGCACCCGCTGGCCATCCTCGGCGCGGCCGACGTCGGCGCGCCCGCCTCGATCCCCATCTACGCGCACGCCAACCTGGCCTACCTGGGCGGCATCCCGTTCACCCCGGTACCGGAGGTAGCGTCCAACTCGATCCAGTTCTGGTCGGTCAGCGTGGGCGACAACGCCGCGGCCGCCGTCTACGCGGGCAAGACGCTGGGCGTCAAGAGCGTCGCGCTGATCTATTTCAGCAACGCCCAGGGGGAGTCGATCATCCCCCAGATCACGCCGGTGTTCAAGGCGGCCGGGGTGACCACGGTCCACTACATCCCGCTGTCCCCCACCTCGCCTGATCCGAGCCCGCAGGCCGCCCTGGTCGAGAGCAGCGGCGCCCAGATGGCCTACGTCGACGTCCCCAATGGCTGTGGCAACGTGCTGAAGGCGCTGAAGACGGTCGGCTTCACCGGCAAGATCATGGGCATCGACCCGTGCGGCGCGCCGCCGGTGATCGCCGCCGCAGCCGGCGGGGCGAACGGCATGTACATCGCCTCGCCGTTCGTCCTGCAGAGCGGGACCAGCCAGCAGGCGCAGCTGTTCCAGGCGGCCATGAAGAAGTGGGCCGCGCCCGGCACGCTGATCGACTCGATCTCCACGGCCGGCTTCGCCACCGTGATGAACGTCCAGCAGGTGCTGAGCACGATCTCCGGCACGCCGACCACGGCCAGCATCCTGGCCGCGTTCAGGACCGGCACCCACTCGAACTTCCTGTCCCACCCCTACACCTGTAACGGGCAGGCGCTGAAGGGCGCCACGGCCATCTGCAACGACTACTACCTGATGAACCAGGTCCAGAACGGGGTCATCACCCAGCCCGATCCGAACTGGGTGACCTCGAAGGGCTACTTCCCTGGCATCTCCGGCTGATCATCGCGCCCGGGTCCGCCCGCTTTGGGGCGGGCGGACCCGGGCACGCCGTGCCGCGCTTACCGACGAGACATTAACGAGACACCATGTCCAGCTACATCCTGTTCCTGATCCTCGGCCTGGGATCCGGCGCCACCTACGCCATCCTGGGCCAGGGACTCGTGCTGAAGTACCGCAGTGCTGGCGTGGTCGACTTCGCGCACGGCGCGGTGGCGATGTTCATTGCCTACGTCTTCATCAACCTGCGCAGCTTCGGGCAGCTCGAGCTGCCCGTGGTGCTGATCCCGCACCAGATCTCGCTGAACGGCGGCGCCGGGCTCAACACCGGGCTGGCCATCGTCATCTCGCTGGTCTACGCGGCCGTTTTCGGGCTGGTGCTGTACGTCGTGATCTACCGGCCGCTGCGCAGCGCCTCGCCGCTGACCCGGGTCTGCGCGTCGGTCGGCGTGATGCTGGCCCTGCAGGCCATCGCGGTGCTCAACTACAGCACCGAGCCGGTGGCTACCAACTCGATCTTCCCCAGCGGCCCGCTGTCGGTGGCCAAGATCACGTTCCCTGAAGACCGCCTGTACTTCACCGGCGTGGTCGTGATCATCTCGGTCGCGCTGGCGCTCATCTACAAGTTCTCCCGGTTCGGCCTGGCCACCCGGGCCGGCGCCGAGAACGACCGGGGCGCGGCGCTGACCGGCATCTCGGCCACCATGGTGGCGGGCCAGAACTGGGTCATCGCCACCGTGCTGGCCGGCGTGGCCGGCATCCTGATCGCCCCGGTGGCCAGCCTCGACCCGACGTCCTACACCCTGTTCGTGGTGCCGGCCCTGGCCGCCGCGCTGATCGGCCGGTTCCAGTCGTTCTGGATCACCGCGCTGGCCGGCCTGCTGCTCGGCTGCGCCCAGTCCGAGATCGACAAGCTCATCACCGTATGGACCTGGCTGCCGCAGCAGGGCCTGTCGGACGCGCTGCCGTTCGCCGTCATCATCGTGGTGATGGCGCTGCGCTCGCGCACCGTGTTCGCCCGCGGCGGGGACGCGGCCGAGCGCAACCCCTCCGTCGGCCGGCCGCATTCGCCGCTGCGCACGGCCGCCATCTGCTTCGTGGCCGGCGTGCTGCTGATGGTGGTGCTCAACAGCGTGCTGAGGTTCGCGTTCATCTCCTCGCTGACGGTCACCTGCATCGCCCTGTCGGTGGTCGTGCTGACCGGCTACGTCGGCCAGGTGTCGCTGGCCCAGATGTCGCTGGCCGGGATCGGCGGCTTCATGCTCGGGCACATCTCCACCAGCTGGCACATCGGCTTCCCGTGGTCGCTGATCCTGGCCGGGCTGTGCGCGGTGCCGGTCGGGCTGGTCATCGGCCTGCCGGCGCTGCGGCTGCGCGGGGTGAACCTGGCTGTGGTGACGCTCGGCTTCGCCGCGGCCATGGACGCGGTCCTGTTCACCAACTTGTCCTTCACCGGCGGCACGGCCGGCCTGCCGATCCCGGCCCCGCGGATACCTGGGCTCAACCTGGCGATCACCCAGGGCAAGTCCTACCCCACCCTGATCTTCGGCGTGCTGGTGCTGATCGTGGTGATCGTGCTCGGGCTGCTGGTGGCCCGGCTGCGGCGGGGTCCGGCCGGGCGCATGCTGCTGGCCATCCGGTCCAACGAGCGGGCGGCCGGCTCGGTGGGGATCAACGTCGCCCAGGGCAAGCTGATGGCGTTCGGGCTGGCCGCGTTCATCGCCGGCATCGGCGGCGCGCTGACCGGTTACATGCAGGGCGAGCTGACCGCCGACAGTTTCGCCGCGTTCACCTCGATCGGCCTGCTGGCCATCGTGTTCGTGGCCGGCGTCGGGCGCATCGCCGGCGCGGTGGTGGCGGGCATCATGTTCTCCGCCGCGGGCCTGTTCGTGACCTTCCTCAACATCCACCTCAACGTGGGCAAGTACCAGGCCATCGTGGCCGGGATCGCGCTGGTGCTGACCGCGGTGCAGAACCCGGACGGCATCACCAGCACCTCGACGGGCAAGGGCCCGGCGGTGGCGCTGGAGAAGCTGCGGGGTCGTTTCGCCGGGGAGTACCAGAAGCGGATGGCGGGCCGGGGCGGGGCTAACGGAAGCCAGTCCGCGGAACCGGGCGCGGGTGTGGCCGGTGCGGGTGCGGGTGCGGCCGGTGCGGGTGCGGCCGGTGCGGGTGCGGGCGGTGCGGCCGGTGCGGGTGCGGGCGCGGCCGGCGCGGCGTGCGGGCGACGAGCATGACCTGCATGAGTGCGGGCGCGATTTCGGGTGCGGGTGCGGGTGGTTCGGGGTCCAGTGTGGAGGGCGACGAGCACGACCTGCACCACCCGGCGGTCTGAGTCAGACGGGAACTGCGCTGGTCTTTCTGCGCCCTGCGCCACACCGGTCACGTTAGCCTCGTGTCTTGACCGGAGCCGGGTTGCGTAACCAGACACAACGACGTCGTTGTCACAACGACGCGCACCAGACGACACGTTGTCACAACGACGTCGTCGCCGCTGGCTACGCGGCTCAGCGCAGGATTAGGCCGCCGTCGGTGCAGAGCGTCTGGCCGGTGATGGCGCCGGCCGCGTCGGAGACCAGGAAGGCGACCGCGGCGGCGACGTCGCCGGGGGCTAGGTCCCGGTCGATGGCCTGGCGGGACCGGACCGCGGCGAACGCCTCGGGCGGCGTGCCGGCCACGGCGGCGGGGGTCGGGGTGAGACCGGGGGCGACGCAGTTGACCGTGATCCCGTCGCGCCCGAGCGAGCGGGCCAGCGTGCGGGCCATTCCGATCAGGGCGGCCTTGCTGGCCACGTAGGCGAGCAGGTTGGCCGCGGGCGGGTCCCAGACGGTATCGGAGACGACGAACACGATCCGGCCGAAGCGGCGTTCGGCCATGCCCGGGGTAAGCGCCTGGGCCAGCCACAGCGCCGACTCGACGTTGACCGCCTGGACGCGACGCCAGGTGGGCAGGTCCAGATCGGCCAGCGGCGCCCGGTCGAACGCGGCGGCGGCGTGGACGAGCACGTCGCAGCGTCCGTGCCGGGCGAGCAAGGCGGCCGCGGCCGCGGCGACCGCCGCCTGGTCGGCTAGGTCCACGGGCAGGTCAGCGGACCGGCCAGGCGGGTGTACGGGCAGGTCGGCGGGGTCTACGGGCGGGTCGCTGTCGCGGCCGGGCAGGTCCACGGGCCCCGCGGCGGGCCGGCTGGGCGGGTTCACGGGGCGGTCGAGGATGGCGACGGCGTGGCCGGAGGCGCGCAGGGCGGCGGCGATCGCGCTGCCGATGGCGCCGGCGCCGCCGGTGACCGCGGCGACGCGGGTCATGGGCGGTCCGGGCGGACGATGCGGGTCATGGGCGGTCCGGGCGGACGGTCGGGTCGTAGGCCTCGAAGGTCCGGGCGCGCTGGTCGATCTGCTCGCGGAGTTCGTGGTGGCGGGCGGCGGTCTGCTGGATCTCCGCGGCGTGGGCCCGCTTCTCGTCCATGGAGATGACCGAGGTGGTCAGGTCGGTCCAGGTCACCTTCAGGTCCGGCTCAAGACGGCCGCGAGCGCCGCAGGTGGCGCACTCGACGTCCGCGCCGTGCAGGACGATCACGTCCAGGTGGCACATCGGGCACAGCCCGGGCGGGCCCAGGTACCTGGCCGCCTCGAAGGGCGTGCCGAGCTGGCCGGCCACATTGCGGCCGAGCTGGGCGGCCCGGTCGAGCGCCGCGGTGTCCAGGACCACCGAGCGGGGCGTGCCCGCCCCCTCGAACTGCACCTGGTCGACGACCGCCATGTGCATGGAGAACGTGGTGGTGTGCATGATCGGCAGGACCAGGGTCTTCCACTGCGAGGTCAGCGAGCCGCCCACCGCGAGGAACCCGGCCACCCGGGGCTTGAGCACCCGCTCGTCGACGCGGAACGGCACGGCGGGCTCGCGTCCCTGACGGCGCAACTCGAGCAGCCCGTCGATGATGGCGGCGTCGGCGTTCGGCCCCAGCAGCCGGTCGATGAGCAGCTTGAGCCGGGCGGCCACCGTCCGGCTGATGATCGGGGTGCTCACGATCAGCCCGTCGCACTCGACCAGGTGCTCCCACAGCCACCAGGCGTCGTCCGGCTCGGCGGCCTCCGCGCCGCCGCTGGGCAGGCGGAGCTCGTCCAGGCGGACCAGCTCGACCTGGGCGCCGGTGTCCTCGGCCGCCCGCAGGGCCGCCTTGAGCAGGATCTCGGCGCTGCCGTTCGGCTGGCCGCACCCGAGGCCGAGGATCCGCCGGCTCGTGCCGCTCGTCGACATGTCTCCTCCTCCGCTGCGCGCCTTGTTAACTATACTCTCACTGTGAGATAGTTACTTCCACAGAATGAAGAACCCGGGCTCAGGCGGGCGGTGGGTCGGGCGGGTGGAGTCGGGCGGCGGGTCGGGTGGATGGAGTCGGGCGGCGGGTCCGGCGGGTGGAGTCGGGCGGATGAAGTCGGGCGGCGGGTCCGGCGGATGGAGGAGCCGGGCATGGGTCGGCTGGACGGCAAGCGGGCGCTCATCTCGGGCACCGGCGGCGGGATCGGACGGGCCGCGGCCCTGCTGTGTGCGCGGGAGGGCGCCCACGTGGTGGGCTGCGACCTGAATCCGGAGACCTCCGCCGAGACCGTGGGGCTGGCCCGGGCCGCCGGGGGGCGGATGGACGCGATCGCCCCGGTCGACCTGGCCACCGAGGACGGCGCCCGGCGCTGGGTGGAGGACGCCGCGGCCCTGGCAGGCGGGGTGGACATCCTGGTCAACAACGCCTCGGCGATCCGGTTCGGCCCCATCGGCACGCTGTCGTTCGCCGACTGGTCGTTCACGATCCGGCACGAGCTCGAACATCGTCTTCCTGGTCACCCAGGCCGCCTGGCCGCACCTGGTAGCGGCTGGCGGCGGCTCGATCGTCAACGTCGCGTCGATCACGGCCTCGCGCGGCGCGTTCTTCATGCCGCAGAACGCGCACGGCGCGGCCAAGGGCGGCGTCCTGGCGCTGACCTACCAGCTGGTCGTCGAGGGCGGCCCGCACGGGATCCGGGTCAACGCGGTCAGCCCGGCGATGACCGAGACCCCGCACACCTCTCCCCTGCTGCACGACCCGGATGGCCCGGCGGCCAGCATCGCCGCCCGCGTGCCGCTGGGCCGGTGGGGGCAGCCGGAGGACGTAGCGCAGGCCATCTTGTTCCTGGCCTCGGACGAGGCGCGGCACGTGAGCGGGGCCAACATCCCGGTCGACGGCGGCGCGGCGGTCGTCGGATGAGCTCGCCGCACGACCGGCTGGCGGGCCGACTGATCCTGCGCGGCGAGCCGGGTTATGAGCAGGCCCGCACCGGCCGCATCTTCAACGCGCGCCGACCGGACCGGTTCCCAGCGGCGGTGCTGCTGGCGGCCAGCGACGATGACGTGATCGACGGGGTCCGGCTGGCGGGCGAGCGAGGCTGGCCGGTCAGCGTGCGGTCCGGCGGGCACTCGTGGGCGGCGTGGAGCCTGCGCGACGACGCCCTGCTGATCGACCTGGGCGGCCTGCGCGACCTGGCCTACGACCCGGCCACCGGGGTGGCCGCGGCCCGGCCCGCGATCAAGGGCGGCCTGGAGCTCGCCCCGTTCCTGGCCGAACGAGGCCGGGCGTTCCCCGGCGGGCACTGCGCCTCGGTCGGCCTGGGCGGCTACCTGCTGCAGGGCGGCCAGGGCTGGGACGGACGGGACCGCGGCTGGGCCTGCCAGAGCGTGACCGGGCTTGACGTGGTGACGGCCGACGGCACGCTCGTACGCGCGGACGCCGAGCAGCACGCCGACCTCCTGTGGGCGGCGCGCGGCGCCGGCCCCGGGTTCCCCGGCGTGATTACGCGGTTCCACCTGCAGACGTATGCGGCACCAGCCGTGATGTGGCACGACACGTGGACGTTCGGCCTAGAAGATACTGTCGAGCTGCTGACCTGGCTGCATGAGCTGGTGCCCAGCCTGGACCGGCGGGTGGAGCCGGTGGTGGCGGCCACCCGGCTGCCGGACGTGCCGCTGCACGACGGGACGGCCCGCCCGGACGGGACGGTCCTGCTGCTGCACACCACGGTGATGGCCGGTTCCGACGAGCAGGCGCTGGCCGGGCTGGCGCCGCTGCAGGACGGTCCGCTGGCCGGCCGGGAGCTCGGCCACGTCCGGGGCCGGACCAGCGTGGCCGAGGAGAACCTGGCCCAGACGGTGCAGAACCCCGAGGGCTACCGGTACGCCGTCGACTGCACCTGGACCGACGCGCCGGCCCGGGAGCTAGGCCCGATGCTGCAGGCCATGTGGAGCGAGCTGGAGACCGAGCATTCGTTCTCCATCTGGTACGGCTGGGCGCCGCGACGTGACCTGCCCGACATGGCGTTCTCGGTCGAGGCCGACGTCTACGTCGCGACCTACGTGATCTACGCCGACCCGGCGGATGACGACAGGTACGCCGACTGGGTCCACGGGCGGACGGCCGCGCTGGCCGCCGCGTGCGGGACCGGGGTCTACCTGGGCGACACCGACTTCACCCGGCGGCAGGACCGGTTCCTGTCCGGCGACGCCTACCGGCGCCTGGCCGCGGTCCGGGCCGGGCGCGACCCGGACGGCCGGTTCGCCTCCTACCTGACCCGCGACTCGGCCGGGCTGAACGTCCATGGCTGAGCCCGTGGCCCGGCTGGATCACGTCGGGCTGACCGTGGCCGACCTGGCCGCGGCGGCGGCGTGGTTCTGCGACGTGTTCGGGCTGGTGCCCGAGCTCACGTTGCGGGTCGAGCCGCTGGACCTGAGCATCGAGATGCTGATCCATCCCCGGCACGGCTACCGGCTCGAGCTGCTGCACCGGCCGGGTCCAGTGGCGGACGGCAAGCCAGGAACCCCGGCTGAGGCCGCGCTGCGCGAGGGCTACGGGCACGTGGCGTTCGACGTCACCGACCTCGACGCCGCCTATGACCGGGCCGTGGCCCGCGGGGCGCGGCCGGTCATGCCGCCCGGCCCGTCGCCGGAAGCCGGGGTGCGGATGGCCTTCGTGGCCGACCCGGAGGGCAACCTCATCGAGCTGCTGCACCGGCCGAGGTGAGCACGCGCCGGCCCAGGTGATGGCCGGGTCCGGGCCACCTGCAGGTCGTCTCACCCACTACGGTGGATGACGGCAGCTGCCTTGAGGTGGGACCCGGCGCGAGGAGGATTCGGGTTTTGAGGGTATTGCCCGCGGCTGGCTCGCAGCCCGGAGCGAGAACGATGACCGGGCTGATCAGCCGCAACCGGCTGTTCGCCGTGGCTCTGGTCATCGCGGCGCTGCTCCGCATCGACGCCGAGCTCGGCTACCGCTGGCAGTCCTGGTTCAACGACTCGTGGGACTACCTGGACACCGCGGTCACGCTGAAGCTCGACCCGACCCGGACCTCCGGGTACAGCCTGTACCTGTGGCTGCTCAAGCCCTTCCACAGCCTGGCCCTGGTCACCGTCTCCCAGCACGTGATGGGGCTGGCCGTCGCGGTCATGATGTACGCGCTGGCCAAACGGCGGTTCCGCGCGCCGTCGTGGCTGGCGGTGCTGGTGACGGTGCCCGTCCTGTTCGACGGGTTCGAGATCCAGCTTGAGCACCTGATCTTGTCGGACACGCTGTTCCTGTTCCTGGCCATGCTGGCCATCACGATCCTGCTGTGGTCGCCGCTGCGGGCCACGCGCTCGACCTGGGTGCGGTGCGCGGTCGCCGGGGCGCTGATCGGCCTGTCCGCCGTGGTCCGGTCCACCGGGGTGCCGCTGCTGCCGCTGGTCGGGCTGTGGGTGCTGCTGGCGCTGGCCTTGAACCGGGTCGGCTGGCGGGCGCTCATCGCGTCCGTCGCGGCGTTCGCCGTCACCGCCCTGGCGCCGTCGATCGGCTACGCCGGCTGGTACGACGTGCAGCACGGCCAGTTCAACTCCAGCGAGTCCATCGGCGTCTTCCTCTACTCGCGGGTCATGACGTTCGCCGAGTGCTCGAAGATGGGGCAGCTGCCGGCGGATCTGCTGGCACTGTGCACCACGGTCCCGCCGGACAAGCGGCCGATCGCCCAGGCCTACATCTGGACCCCGGTCAGCCCGCTGGACCGGTTCCCGGCACCCAAGTTCACGCCGGTACCCAACAGCCTGGGCCTGCAGTTCGCGATCCGGGCGATCGAGGCCCAGCCGCTTGACTACCTGCGCGTGACCTTCGACGACACCTGGCGCTCGTTCGACTGGCCGCGCACGGTCTTCCCCAACCCCGCGACGTACGACGAGTACCTGTTCGGCTACGAGCCGGTCACGGTCTCGCCGAACCATCCCGCCGACGGCTACGCCTCCTCGGCCGCGGCCTACCTGGCCGGCGGCAACCCGGACACCGTCATCGTCAACCCGTTCGCCGGGCTGATCCGGACCTACCAGCGGTACATCTGGCTGCCGGGAACGGTGTACGGGCTGATCCTGCTGCTCGGCCTGGCCGGGCTGGTCGTGGCGTGGCGCCGGCGCGGTCCGGACACGGGCCCGGCTGGCCGCGGTAACGACGGGCTGGCCGCGCTGCTGCCGTGGGCGTGCTCGCTGATGCTGATCGTGGCGCCGGCCGCGACGTCCGAGTTCGACTACCGGTACGTGACCACGGCGGTGCCGTTCGGCTGCCTGGCCCTGGCGGTCGCGTTCGGGCGCACCTTGTCGGCCGGGCCGTGGCTGGCCCGCCTGCGGCTGCAGCGTTCCGCCGCAGCTCCCGTGTCCGCCAGTTCCGCCGGTGAGCCTGACGAGTCCGGCGTTCCCGAGCTGACCAAGCCCGGCGAGCCCCGGGCCGCCGAGTAACCGGAGGGCTCAGGCGACCGAGTCGGGGACGGTGGTCTCGATCTGGTCGTCAGCGGGCGGCTGCGGCTGCTCGGGGGTGCTCTTCCTCCTGGCCGGGGCGAAGCCGAGGCCCGCCGCCAGGCAGGCCAGCGGGAGCACCGGCAGCAGGTAGCGGTAGTCGAAGTCGGCCAGCGCGACCGGGGCCACGAGCAGGGCCACGGCCGTGATCCAGGGAATCATGCTTGTGCCGCGCCGCTCCCAGTACAGCGGGAACGGCCGGAGCCGGACCGGCCGCCGGATGCGCACCACTCCGCCCAGCCCGACCAGGAAGATCAGCGCGAGCAGCGGGCCGTAGGTGAACACCACCCGCTGGTAGGCGATGATCGGGGCGGCGAATACCTCGTCCACCACGCCCGGCGCCTGGTGGCCGTAACTCAGCCAGTCCCCGTAGGCGGTACCGCCCGCGATCCAGGAGTGGTTGTCCGGCGGGAGTTCGGTGTACTTCCCGGCCACGTAGTAGTGCAGGTGGAAATCGTAGAACCAGACGGTCCCCGCGCCCGGGTAGTTGATCCGCGGGAAGCCGAACGACAGCAGCACGCCCTTGACCACCGCCTTGGCGTAGCCGAGCGGCTGGGCCTCGATGGCGTGGATCGCGAAGCTCGTGAGCAGCTTGTTGTTGGCGTCGGTGACCGGTCCTCCGGTGGGGACGAGGTCCTTATGGGTCTGCGGCGCGTGCCAGACGTAGTTCCCGGGCGGGGTCCGCTTGGCGATCGGCGCGGTCGGGCACACGAGCGCCTGGCGGCCGGTGGGCTTGATCACCGCGCAGTCGGCGAACGACGAGACCCGGCCCCACAGGTAGAAGCCGTCGGACAGGGTCACGTTCCAGCTGCCGTTCTCGTGATGGAACCAGGACACGTAGGCGCCGACCGGGATCAGGCACCCGATGCCCATCACGATCGCGGCCACCCAGCCGCGCACGGTCCTCCAGTCACGCACCAGCAGGAGCAGCGGCAGGACCAGGACCACGGCACCCTCGGTGTGCACGATCACCGCGTAGCCGGTCAGCAGCCCGGCGATCAGCGCCACCCACCAGGAGAGCTTCGGGCGCCACAGGACGAGCACGAGGGCGAGCACGATCAGGAACGTGAACAGCGCCTCGGTCATGATCAGGTGCTCGTCCTCGATCATGTACCCGTCGAGCAGCACCGGCAGGGTCGCGATCGCCGCCCACTTCTTGGCCACGCGGTTGTGGCGCAGCAGGGCGTAGATCAGGACCGCGTCGGCCAGCCCCATCAGGTGCTGCAGCACCACCACCAGGGTCAGGCTGTGGAACGGCAGCAGCAGCCGCAGGAACAGCGAGTACCCGGTCGACTTGGACAGGTTCGGCTGCGGGCGCAGCGCCGCGCCGAGGTAGACGTAGGAGTCCCCGCCGAAGAACAGCGCCCCCGGATAGCCGAGCACCGCCAGCAGCCGCAGCAGGGCGCCTGCGCCGAGCGCGCAGGCGAACAGCTTGTTCTGCCTGGCCAGCTCCAGCCCGCGTGCCACCGTCCGCCCCGGCCACCCGGCCGCCGCTGCATCCCGCACGAGCCCGAGCGTACCGCGCCGGCGCCAGTAATCCTGGCCTATCGGGATCGAGCGACGTCCTGACCGGCCAGGCGGCCGAAGACCAGCGCGTCGGTCAGGCCGCCGCCGGAGTGGGTGAACGGGCCCCATACCGTCCCGGCCCCGCCCGCGGCGTACAGCCCGGGCACCGGGTGGCCGTCCGGGCGCACCACCCGGGACCTGGCGTCCCGCCGGGGACCGCCGGAGGTGGTGGCCACGGCCGGCCACAGCTCGATCGCGTACAGGTCGGCCAGGTCCAGCGCGGCCATGTACTCCGCGCGGCGCCCGAATTCCTCGTCCCGCCCGGCCGCGGCCGCCGCGTTGAACCCGTCCAGCGTCGCGGTGAGCACGGCAGGGTTCAGGCCCAGACGTCCGGCGAGCTCGGCCGGGCGGCCCGCCCGGGTGATCCAGCCCTGCCGCACCTCGGCCTGGTTGTCGGCGCTCCAGCGGTAGTCGTTCGGCGTGCCGACCACGCCGTTGAGCGGGCCGGCGCGCAGCGTGGCGCCGTCGCAGATGCCGTAAGCGGGCAGGGCCGGGTAGTAGCCGGTGGCGGGCTTCACGTTCACCAAGGCCCGCAGCCGTTCGTGCACCTCGTAGCCGGTCTCGTCGCAGAACCGCTGACCCGCCGCGTTGACCAGCACGAACCCCGGGGCATGGAAGTCGATGGCAAACGCCGCGTCGTGCCCGGCGGCCTGGTAGCCGAACCAGCCGAAGAACTCTGACATGTGCCACAGGGCCCCGCCGGCCTGCTGGGCCATCCGGATGGCGTCGCCCGTGTTGCCGTCATGCCCGACCCGGTGCAGGTGCCCGACCGGCAGGAAGGCGTCCTTGAAGTACTCGTCGGCCTCGAAGCCGCCGCAGGCCAGGACGACGCCACGCGTGGCGGTGACCACCCGCAGGCCTGCGGCGCTGGTCACGACGGCCCCGGTCACGCTGCCGTACTCGGACATGGTCAGCCTGTCGGCGGCCTGCCCATGCCGGATGGTGATCCCACGGGCGGCCAGGTTGTCCGCCAGCAGGCGCCACAGCGCCTCCCCGCGCCGCAGGCCAGGATGGCCGCCCACCACCCAGTACCGCACGCCGTCGCTGCCGGGGACGTGCGGCCAGGAGGGCAGCACGGCCGGGAACGAGCCGGGCGGCGGGGCGACATCGACGGTTTCGCCGCCGAGTTCGGTGATCCAGGATCGCAGGTCGTTCAGGCCGCTGACGTAGGCCTCCGCCACCGCGCGGCCGGTCTTGCCGAAGAACAGCGTCTCCACGTGCCGGACCGCGTCGCCGCCCCGGACATCCCACAGGAACCCGCCGGCCACCAGCGCGTTCCCGCCACCCTGGTCGCGCTTCTCGATGACCAGCACGCTGGCTCCCGCGTCGTGCGCGGCGATGGCGGCGCTGGCCCCGGCCGGACCGCACCCGATGACCAGCACGTCGACCTTATCGGCGTGGGGCGTTGTCACAGTGCCAGTCACCACGGGGCCAGTCACCACGGGGCCAGTCACCACGGGGCCAGTCACCACGGGGCCAGTCACCACGGGGCCAGTCACCACGGGGCCAGTCTTACCAGCCGGGCCGCGCCGGGCGGCGGCATGTGTCATTGACCGGAATGGTCATTGCCTGTCTCAGCTTCTGGGACGTTCACTTCTGTGTAGCGCCACCGAGGAGATACTTATGACCGAGAACCGCATCCTGTTTACCGGCGGGCTGGTATTTGACGGCACCGGCTCGCCCGCGGTGCCCGCCGACGTCGTGGTCCGGGGCGACCGCATCGAGAGCGTGCGGCCCGGCGGCGGCACCCAGGCCGAGGCCGGCGACCAGGTGGTGGACTGCGCCGGCGCCACGGTCATGCCGGGCCTGGTCGAGTCGCACGCGCACCTGACGTTCCCGTCCGCCGTCGGGCACATCGACCCGTCCTTCAACCCGCCGCTTGACGTGAGCTTCTTCCGGCACATGCCGACGCCCGACGAGCACCTGGCGATCGCCAAGCGCAACGCGAAGATCCTGCTCGATCACGGCTTCACCAGCGCCTACTCGGCCGGCTCGCTCACCCCGGTGCCCACCGAGGTGTGGCTGCGCGATCAGATCGCCGCGGGCGCCACGCCGGGGCCGCGGATGCGGGCGGCGTCGTTCGAGCGCGACAACAACCCGGTGCAGATGGGCCCGGACGGCCCCAAGCCGAAGAAGGTGGGTCCGGCCGGGGTGCGCGAGTTCATCGCCGAGCAGGCCGCGATCGGCTTCGATTCGGTCAAGCTGCTGATGAGCAACGACGACGTGTTCGTCGAGGGCGGCTCGATGATCACCCAGTACAGCCCGGAGGAGGCGCAGGCCGCGGGCGAGCAGGCCCGCGAGTCCGGCGTCTGGCTGAACTGCCACGCCCAGGCCCCGGAGTCCATCAAGCTGGCGGTCCGCAACGGGTTCCGGTCGGTATACCACTGCACCTACGCCGACGCCGAGGCGATTGACCTGCTGGAAGAACACAAGGAGTCGGTCTTCCTGTCCCCCGCGGTCGGCATCATGTGGGCCAACGTGTACGAGGGCGCCGAGTACGGCATCGATACCGCGATGGCGACCAAGATGGGATCGGTCCAGGCGCTGCGGGCCATGACCGAGCTGTACCCCGAACTGCGCAAGCGCGGCCTGCGGGTGCTGCCCGGCGGCGACTACGGCTTCCCGAACAACCCGATCGGCCGCAACGCCCGGGACCTGGAGCTTTTCGTCCGGCTGTTCGGCTACTCCCCGGCCGAGGCACTGCGCGCGACGACCCAGTACGGCGGCCAGGTGATGGATCTGCCGGTCGGGCTGCTGACGCCGGGTTACCTCGCCGATGTCCTGGTGGTGCGGGGCGAGCCGGCTCAGGACGTCAGCCTGCTGCAGGTCACGGACAATATTCTCGCGATCATGCAGAACGGAGCGTTCTACAAGCTCACCGATCAGCTCACCGCCGCGTGAGCGGGCCCGTCCGGCGGGTTCCCGACGTCCGGTACGGCGAGATCCTCGGCTTCCGGCCGCTGGAGCTGGACCTGTACCTGCCTGATGGCTGTGTGCCTGACCGCGGCGTACCTGACCACGGGGGCCCGGCGCCGGTCATCGTGCACGTCCACGGCGGCGGGTGGCGGCGCGGCTCGCGCCGTGATCCGCTCCCGCTGCTGGGGGCGGACTTCTACGACCGGCTGGCCGCCGCGGGCTTCGCGGTGGCGGCGATCGACTACCGGCTGTCCGGCGAGGCCCGCTTCCCGGCGCCGCTGGAGGATGTCCGCACCGCGGCGAGCTGGGTCCGGGACAACGCCGCCGCCTACGGGCTTGACGCCGGCCGGGTGTTCCTGTGGGGCGACTCCTCCGGTGGGCACCTCGCGCTGCTGGCCGCGCTGACCGGCACCAAGGTGGCCGGCGTGGTGGCCTGGTTCCCGGTCACCGACCTGGCCGGCCTGCCGTCGGATGTGGCGGAGGCGGGCGGCGTGCCCGACGCCGGGCCGG
Organism: uncultured Actinomycetes bacterium; assembly: GCA_963790065.1. Classification (GTDB taxonomy): domain Bacteria; phylum Actinomycetota; class Actinomycetes; order Streptosporangiales; family Streptosporangiaceae; genus Palsa-504. The sequence continues at coordinate 87,283 of CAWBNK010000012.1, forward strand.
ACTCCCGCGAGGCGCAGCTGCTCGGGGCCGCGCCGCGATCCGTGCCCAGCCTGGCCGGGCAGGCCAGCCCGGTGACCCACGCCGGGCCGGACGCGCCGCCTATCCTGCTGATGCACGGCGCAGCCGACGATATGGTGCCGGCGGCGCAGAGCATCCGCCTGGCCGAGGCGCTGTCCGCGGCCGGGGCGGCCGTGGAACTGGAACTCGTGCCCGGCGCCACGCACTTCTGGAACGGTGCGGCCGACGTGGCCGGGATCGTCAGCCGCTCGATCGGGTTCCTGCGCGCGCAGGCCTCGCTCGGTTGAGCGCGCCCAGTCGGCTCCGCGTCGAGCATCTGGACGAGCCGCTCGGTGTCGGGGAACATACGCCGCGGCTGTCCTGGTGGCTGCCCGCGGGCGCTGCGGCGCAGCGCGCGTACCGTATCCGGCTGGGATCCGGCGCGGACAGCGGCTGGATGGCCAGCGGCGACAGCGTGCTGGTCGAGTGGCCGTTCGCGCCGCTGATCTCACGGCAGCAGGTGACCTGGCAGGTGCGTGTGGATACGGACCTCGGCGAATCGGCGTGGTCGGCGCCGTCCGCGTTCGAGGCCGGCCTGCTGGCCGCGGCCGACTGGACGGCGCGCTGGATCCAGCCCGCCGAGGCGGACGTGCGGCCCGTGACCCGGCGCCCGGCCTACGAGCTGCGCGGCGTGATCACGCTCGGCCAGCCGGTGGCCTGCGCGCGGCTCTACGCCACCGCGCACGGGTTGTACGAGGCGTTCCTGGGCGGGCGACGGGTCGGTGACCTGGAACTAACGCCCGGGTCGACCCAGTACGGCCAGCGGCTGCAGGTCCAGGCCTACGACGTCACCGGCCTGCTCGCTGAGGGGGCGAACGAGCTCACCGTGCTGCTGTCCGACGGCTGGTTCCGCGGGCAGGTCGGCCTGATCCGCGCGCATGACCAGTGGGGTGACTGGACGGCGTTCCTGGCCCAGGTACACGTCGAGCACCCGGACGACACGGTCACCGTGGCCGGCACGGACGCGTCCTGGCGGAGCCGGCCCTCGTTCGTTACCGCCGCCGACCTCATCGAGGGGCAGTCCGAGGATCACCGGCTGCTGGGCCGGGCCGACGGCTGGGAGGCGGTGCGAACCGCGGATCTTGGCTACGGCCAGCTGGTCTGGTCACCGTCGCCGCCGGTGCGCCGGGTCGCGGAGATCGCGGCCCGCAGCGTCACCAGGCTGGCGGACGGCCGGCACGTCGCCGACCTGGGGCAGAACATCAACGGGTGGACGCGCCTGGCTCACCTCGGGCTGACCGGCACGGAACTCACGCTGATACACGGCGAGGCGCTGGATGGGCACGGCGACGTCACCACCGATCACCTCCGCCCCGCGGTGCCGTTCTTGCCCGCGCCGCTCCCGGCGGGCATGGTCGACCGCGTGGTGTCGGCCGGCCGGGACGGCGACGTCTTCGAGCCCCGGCACACCACGCACGGCTTCAGGTACGTGCGCATCGAGGGCCACCCCGGCGAGTTGGCGGCCGCGGACGTCACCGGGGTCGTGGTGCACACCGACCTGCGCCGTACCGGCTGGTTCAGCTGCAGCGACGAGCGGGTCAACGCGCTGCACGAGGCGGCGGTGTGGAGCTTCCGCGGCAACGCCTGCGACGTCCCCACCGACTGCCCGCAGCGCGAGCGGGCCGGCTGGACCGGCGACTGGCAGCTCTACGTGCCAACCGCGGCGTTCCTGTACGACGTGGCAGGTTTCTCGGCCAAGTGGCTGCGCGACGTAGCCGTGGACCAGTGGGACGACGGCACGATCGCGAACATCTCGCCGTCGACGCGGGCCGAGGGCCAGGACGGTCCGATCAGCTTCCTGCACGGCTCGGCCGGGTGGGGCGACGCGATCGTCATCGTGCCCTGGGAGATCTACCGGGCCTACGGCGACGCCCGGCTGCTCGAGGAACTGTGGCCGCACATGGTCCGCTGGCTGGACCGCACCGAGCGGATGGCGGCGGACGGACGGCACCCGTCGCGCACCGGGCCGGCGCAGCCGCATGAGCGGTACCTATGGGACACCGGGTTCCACTGGGGCGAGTGGCTGGAGCCCGGTGACGACATGTCCGGGCCGTTCGAGGAGTTCGTGGCCCGCGACAAGTCGGACGTCGCGACCGCCTACTTCGCCCGCTCCGCCGACCTGATGAGCCGCATCGCCGAGATCCTCGGCCGTGCCGGCGACGCCGCCCGCTACGCCGAACTGGCGGCCAGCGTCCGGGCCGCGTGGCAGGCCGAATTCATCGACTCCGGCGGCGCCATCCATCCCGTGACCCAGGCTGCCCTGGTCCGGGCGCTGACCTTCGGCCTGGTTCCCGGCCAGCTGCGCGAGCCAGGCGGCGGCCTAGCTGGTCCGGCTGATCCGCGACGCGGGCACCCACCTGGGCACGGGCTTCCTGGCCACGCCGGACCTGCTGCCCGCCCTGGCCGAGACCGGCCACGCGGACGTCGCCTACGAGCTGCTGTTCTACCGACACGCCGCCGTCGTGGCTCGGCATGATCGACAAGGGCGCCACCACGATCTGGGAATGGTGGCAGGGCATCGACGACGACGGCGTGCCGCACCAGTCGCTGAACCACTACTCCAAGGGCGCGGTGATCAGCTTCCTGCACCGCTACACCGCCGGGATCCGCCTGGACGAGGAACCCGGCTACCGGTCCTTCCGCATCGAGCCCGTCCCGGGCGGGGGCCTGACCTCCGCGTCCGCAGCCCACGAGTCGCCCTACGGCCGCATCGAATCCTCCTGGCGGATAGACCGCGGCCTGCTGCGCCTCGACGTGCTCGTCCCGGCAGGCACCACCGCCGAGGTGGTGCTTCCGGACCACGTGGTGCAGCGCGCTGGCCCGGGCGGCCACCGTTTCGAGGCGCGGCTGCTACGCTGACTGGCTGCGTAAATACCGCAGGTATGAAGGAGTCCGCCATGGGCCGGCTGATCAGGCAGTTCGTGCGCCCCGAAACGGTCGCCGCGCTGGTGGTCGCGTGGCTGGCGGGCGCGCTCGGGCTGGGGCTGGCCACCGGTGCGGGCGCGGTGGCGACGGTGGGCCTGATGGCGCTGGGGCTGCTACTGGGCGGCCTGCTCCTGCTGCTCAGGCACAGCCTCGAGCTGGCCAGCCGGATCGGCACCCTGGCCGGCGAATCCCAGCGCACGTTCAACACCCTGCGGCAGGTCAGAGCCGATACGCAGAAAGAGATCAGGCAGACGTTCCGCCAGCTGGAAGCGCTGCAGAACCTGAACGCCGTGCTGCCCGCCAGCGACGTGCTGCCCGCTACCCGGGGCTGGGCCGCGTCGCCCGACCTGCTCATGGTGCTGGTCGACCTGGTGATCACCGAACGGCCGTCGCTCGTCGTGGAGTGCGGCAGCGGCGCGTCCACGCTGTGGATCGCCCTGGCCATGCGGCGGTTCAAGATCGACGGCCGGATCATCGCGCTCGATCACGACCCGGTCTTCGGCGGCAAGACCCGCGACTTCCTGGCCCGCCACGGCGTCGACGATCTGGCCGAGGTACGCGACGCCCCGCTGGAGAGCTTCACCCTGGATGGCGAGACCTACTCGTGGTACACGCGGAAGGCCTGGGACGACCTGACCGGGATCGACCTCCTGTTCGTCGACGGGCCGCCCGCCGCCACCGGTCACCAGGCCCGCTATCCGGCGCTGCCGTTGCTGAGCGAGTCGATGAGCCCGGGTGCCATAGCCGTCCTCGACGACCTCGTCGTGCCGGACATGCAGAACGTCCTGCAGCGCTGGCTCGACACGTACCCGGATTTCAGCTCCGAGATCCTCCCGCTGGAGAAGCAGGCCGCGGTGCTGCGCAGGAAGTAGGCCGCTCCCGACGGCCCGTTCCGTCACGATTGATCCCCCTGAGTTTCCCCCACACCCCCGAAGAATCACCCTGTCCCCGCCGGCAGCCTGGATGGCACAGGACGTTTGAGTTGCCATCTATTCAGGTTGGGACGTGACGGGCATGGGGCGAGAACTACAGCCGGGCGAGCCGGAGCTTGCGACGCAGGTCGATACGTCAGGGACGGTCCGGAGGCGCCGGCGCCTCAGGCGGTCGGTGGTTGTCGCGTCACTGGCGACAGGACTGCTGGCGGCATCCCTGGGCGGCGGCGTTGCCATGACCGCATCGGCGCAGTCGCTGTCCTTCGCGCGGCATTCCGGGCATAGCGCACGGATGCATATGACCATGCACAGGTCCGAACGGAAGTGGCCGGGCACGCCGACCGTGACGCCTTCCGTCACGCCCAGCGTGACGCCGTCCCCGACGAGCCCGGCGGTCACGACGACGACTCCGGCTCCGGTCGTCACGCCCACGGTGACCGCGACACCGACCGACACGCCCACGCCGATCACGACCCCGACCGACACGCCCACGCCGATCACGACCCCGACCGACACGCCCACGCCGATTACGACGTCGACGCCGATCATCACGCCGACCGCGATCCAGTCGAGCCCGGCCCCGGTGGGATAAATCCGATCGGGATCCCCGGCCGTGAGCCGCTGGTGGTGCCTGTGTGCCCAGGGGTAAGCGAGAGTCCCGCGGTGCGGCAACCGCGCGGATTATCGGGGTGGATTCGGGCTCCGGGGTTGATCCGGTGCATCCCAGTACACCGGATCAACCCGCAAACCCGGATCCACCCCGCAAATGGGGCAGATGGGAGGTGCGAGGCCAGTGGGGCGGGCGCCTACGGGCGTGCGAGGCCAGTTGGGCGGGCGCCTACGGGCGTGCGAGGCCGGTGGGGCGGGCGCCGAGGCCGCGGGAGATGCCCTGGGCGGCGGTGAGGACGGCGAGGCCGAGGCGGCGGGGCTGGGCGCCGTGTTCGGGGAGGAGCACGCCGAGGGCGGCGACGACGGAGTCGTCTTCGCCGTAGATGGGCGCGGCGACGGAGACGATAACCTCCTCGTCCCGGCGGCGGTAGATGGCCAGCCGCTCGCGGCGGATCTCGGCCAGGGTGCGGCGCATGACGGCGGGCGGGATCAGCACGTTGTCGGGCTGGCGGTACATGGGGCGGGCCAGGAAGTCTTCCTGCATGCTGGCGGGCGCGAAGGCGAGCAGGACCAGGCCGACACCGGTGGAGTGCAGCGGCAGCCGGCCGCCGACGCGGTAGTGGACCGGCGTGGCCTGGTGGCCGGACAGGCGCTCGACCAGGGTGGCCTCGCTGCCTTCGCGGACGGCCAGCTGGACGTGCTGGCGGGTGACCTCGGCCAGGTCGGCCATGAACGGCATGGCCACCTGGCGCAGGCCGTGGCCGCGGGGCGCGAGCGAGGCGACCTCGAGCAGGCGCAGGCCGACGCAGTAACGACCCTCCTCGTCACGCTCCAGGGCGCCCCAGCGGACCAGGTGGCCGGCCAGCCGGAGGGTGGAGCTGACCGGGATGCCGCTGCGGCGGCTCAGTTCGGCCAGGGTCAGGCGGCGCCGGCTGGCGTCGAACGCGGACAGCAGCGACAGCGCGCGGTCGATGACCGGCTCACCCTGGGGCGGGCGCTTGCCACGGGCACGGTCGATGACCGGCTCACCCTGGGGCGGGCGCTTGCCACGGGCACGGTCGATGACCGGCTCGCCCTGGGGCGAGGGCTTGCCCAGAGCGCGCGATGCGGTGTCGGTCCTCACGGCGTGTTCCATTGGATGGCATCGTAGGCTGCGCCCATGGCCGAGGCTAGGGCAGACATCATCGCGTTGTCGGACTACGTGTACCAGCGCACCCAGGGCAGGCTCGCCGGGCTGACCGACGAGGAGTACTTCTGGGAGCCGGTACCCGGCTGCTGGACGGTCCGACGGACCGAAGCCGGCGACTACCGCGCCGACTACGCGGCCAAGGTGAAGATCCCGCCGTTCACCACCATCGCCTGGCGGATGTGGCACCTCATCGGCTGCTACGCGGAGGCCAGGAACGCGGTCTGGCTGGGAGTGCCGCAGCCTGCCGGGAGCGTGGAACGGGGCGACCCGGCTCCCGTATCCGCGGTGGCGGCCGTTGCGGCCTTGGAGCAGGCTGGATCGTTCTGGCATAAATTGCTCGAGGCCCTGCCGGCCGAGGCCTGGAGCGAGAAGCTGGGCCGGCCGCCGGGCCGTTCGCCGACGATGACAAGACCTCGCTGGTGCTGCATCAGCTCGACGAGCAGATCCATCACGGGGCCGAGCTCGGCGTGCTGCGTGACCTGTACCGGTGGCAGCCGTAAGGTGCGTCAGTGCCGATCACTGGGCCACAGGGCGGTGAGCTGGGCGGGGCTGATGTTGCCGCCGCTGCATACGACGGCCACCTGGCGGCCGGCGAACCGGTCCGGCTGGGCCAGGACGGCGGCCAGGGCGGCGGCGCCGGCGGGCTCGGTCAGGTTGCGGGTCTTCTCGATCATCAGCCGGGTGGCGGCCCTGAGCGCGTCCTCCGAGACCAGGATGAAGTCATCCAGCAGGTCCCGCAGGATGCGCTGGGGCATCTCGAACGCGATCCTGGTGGCCAGGCCCTCGGCGAACGTGCTGGTGGTGTCCTCGACCAGCGTGCCCGCCTGCCAGGAGCGGTAGGCGGCCGGCGCGGCCTCGGACTGCACGCCGATCACTTCGACCGACGGACGGACGGCCTTGGCCACCAGGCAGGCCCCGGCCGCCCCGCTGCCGCCGCCCACCGGGACCACGATGACCTCGATGCCGGGCTGGGCTTCGAGGATCTCCAGCGTGTAGGTGGCCACGCCCGTGACCAGGTCCGGCTCGTTGCCGGAGTGGATGTACCGGTACCCGTGCTCGGTGGCCAGCTTCTCGCAGTGCTCGCGGGCCTCGTCGAAGTCTTTGCCGTGGAAGATCACCTCGGCGCCCAGGGCCCGCAACGATTCGACCTTGACCGGGTTGGCCTGCTCCGGCATGCAGATCACGGCCCGCGCGCCGAACAGGTCCGCGGCGTAGGCGACCGACTGGCCGTGGTTGCCGGTGGAGGCGGCGATGACACCACGGCGCCGTTCGGCCTCGGTCAGCCGGCTGACCAGGTTGACGCCGCCGCGGACCTTGAAGGCACCGACCGGCTGGTGGTTCTCGTGCTTGACCCAGGTCCGGGCCCCGGTCAGCGCGTCCAGCGCGGGATAGCGGAACAGCGGGGTGGGCCGCAGGTACGGCGCGATGCGCTGGCGCGCGGCGAGGACGTCGGCGAGGTCGAGCTCACGCGGGGAGGTCATGCTCCACGTCTACCACGGGCCGCTGGATCTCGTAGAGCAGGATTCCCGCGGCCACGGCCAGGTTCAGCGACTCGGCGGTGCCGGTCATCGGGATGCGGATGCGCTGCGCGGCCCGGTCCAGCAGGCCGGCGGGCAGCCCTTCGCCCTCGCTGCCGAACAGGACCGCGGCGGGCCGCCGGTAGCTGGCACTCCAGTGGTCGGTGGCGGCGTGACCGGAAGTGGCCAGGACTTCGATTCGGTTGGCGCCGGCCCAGCCGAAGAACGTCTCCGCGTCAGGTACGTGGGCCACGGGCACGGCGAATAGCGAGCCCATGCTGGCCTTGACGGCGGCGGGCGCGAACGGGTCGGCGACCTCGCCGATGAGGATGACGCCGGCGCCGCCCGCGGCGTCGACGGTCCTGATGATGGTGCCCAGGTTGCCGGGGTTGCCGACGTTGTGCAGGGCGGTGAAGACCGAGGCGGGGCGGACGGGAAGTTCGGCCAGGGCGGGCAGCCGGCCGTGGACGATGGCGGCCAGGCCGGACGGTCCTTCCCGATCGGATAGCCGGCCGAACAGCTCGGGGCTGAGCCGGGCCACCCGGATGCCGCGGGCCTCCTGCTCTTTGATCATCCCGGCCGCTGGTGAATCTGCGATCAGCTCGGGGACGATGACCAGCGTCTCGACCGGCCAGCCGGCCTCGACCGCGCGCCAGACGGGCTGGACGCCCTCGACCACGAAGGCGCCTTCGCGGCGCCGGTGCTTGCGGTCGGCCAGCAGCCGCATCCGCTTCACCAGCGGATTGGCCGAGCTGACAATCGTTTCCGGCATCGTGCCCTATCTTGGCTGTGCGGTATCCTGGCCGCTCGGCCAGCATTATAGACATGAGTAGCGAATTAATGAATCTTCAGCAGATCGGCGTGGGACATCCCCGCATTCGCCAGGTCATGGCTATCCAGCGTAACTCCGCGCCGAATCCGAAGAAGCTGTTCATCGCCGAAGGGCTGTGGGCGCACAACCTGCTGCTGGCCAACGGCACCGAGGTGGATTCGTTCTTCTGGTGCCCGGAGGCCGCCTACGGGGACGAGGCGCGGATGCGGGCCGGTCAGGTGGCGGCGGTGGCCCATTCGGCTTACCAGATCTCGGCCAAGACGCTAGAGCGCATTTCCGAGCGCGACAAGCCCGACGGGCTGCTGTCGCTGGCCTATCTCCCGCACTGGACCCCGGATGACCTGACGTTCGGGCCGTCGGCGATCGTCCTGGTGGCGGACGGCATGGAGATACCGGGCAACCTGGGCACGCTGATCCGCACCGCGGATGCCTGCCGGGTGGACTGCATCGTCCTGACCAACCGCCGGACCCGGCTCACCCATCCCAAGCTGTTCCGGGCCAGCCAGGGCATGGTGCTGACCGTGCCGGTTATTGAATTCGAGCAGCCGGAGGAGGCCATCGCCTGGCTGCAGAAACTCCATTTCGACGTGTATCTCGCTGATACCGACGAGGCCCGGAATTACCGCGAATACCGCTATGGCGGCCGCCGTACGGCCTTCGTGATCGGCGCCGAGCGTTATGGCATCCCGAAGGTGTGGTACCAGCCTGAGTTCCGGCGGGTATTCGTGCCGATGCTGGGGTCGGCCGACTCCCTCAACGTGTCGATATCGGCCGCGGTCCTGCTGTACGAGGCGCGGGCCCAGATCGAGAAATGGTGACCAGCCGATGATCAACGTGCCGCCCGGATTGGTCGAGGTGCGGGCGCCGTTTACCGGGACCGTGCTGTCGGTGGCGGTCGCGGCCGGCGACCGGGTGGCGTCGGGCGACGAGCTGCTGGTCATCGAGGCCATGAAGATGGAGCACCTGATCCGCGCCCAGGCGGCCGGCCTGGTGCGGTCGGTGCCGGCGATGGTGGATGCCACCGTGACCGAAGGGACGGTGCTGCTGGTACTGGCGCCGTCCGGCGATGACGCGGCCGCCGCGGCGGCCGCCGCGGAGGTGCCGCCCGATCACATCCGGGCGGACCTGGCCGAGGCGCGGGAGCGGCACCGGACCGGGCTCGACGAGGCCAGGCCCGAGGCGACCGGGCGGCGGCACGCCGCGGGACGGCGCACGGCCCGGGAGAACCTGGCCGACCTGGTGGACCCGGGCAGCTTCGTGGAGTACGGCGCGCTGGCCATCGCCGCGCAGCGGCGGCGCCGCTCACTCGACGACCTGATCGCGCGGACCCCGGCCGACGGGCTGGTCATGGGGACCGCCACCGTCGAGGGCAGGCCGGTCGCGGTGATGTCCTACGACTACAGCGTGCTGGCCGGGACCCAGGGCTACATGAACCACCGCAAGACCGACCGGCTGCTCGAGCTGGTCGAGCGGGCGGGTCTGCCCCTGGTCATGTTCGCGGAGGGCGGCGGCGGGCGGCCCGGCGACACCGACAGCACCGCGGTGGCCGCGCTGGACGTGCCGACGTTCCGGCTGACCGCCCGGCTGTCCGGCCGGGTGCCGCTGGTGGCCGTGGTCTCCGGGTACTGCTTCGCCGGCAACGCGGCGCTGGCGGGCGCCTGCGACGTGATCATCGCGACGCCCGAGGCCAGCCTGGGCATGGGCGGCCCGGCCATGATCGAGGGCGGCGGGCTGGGCGTGGTCGCGCCGGAGGAGGTCGGCCCGATGTCGGTCCAGGTGCCGAACGGCGTCGTGGACCTGCTTGTCGCCGACGAGGCCGCCGCGGTGGCGGCGGCCCGGCGTTACCTGTCCTACGTGGGCGACGCGCGGGCTGGTGTTTTCTCGCCGGCGGCCGGCGCCCCGCACGGTGACCAGCGGGCACTACGGCACCTCATCCCGGAGAACCGGGTACGCGGCTACGACGTCCGGCCGGTCATCGAGACGCTGTGCGATTCGGGCAGCGTGCTGGAGCTGCGGGCCGGGTTCGGCACCGGGGTGCTGACCGCGCTGGCTCGCATCGGCGGGCGCCCGGTCGGCCTGCTGGCCAACAACCCGCTGCACCTGGGCGGCGCGATCGACGGCGACGCCGCGGACAAGGCCACCGCGTTCTTCGGGCTGTGCCAGGCGCACCGGCTGCCGGTCATCTCCCTGGTCGACACGCCCGGTTTCATGGTCGGGCCCGCCGCGGAGCGGACGGCCATCGTGCGGCGGTTCGGCGCGATGTTCGTCGCCGGAGCCCGGCTGACCGTGCCGCTCTGCGCGGTGGTGCTGCGCAAGGCCTACGGCCTGGGCGCGATGGCGATGACCGCCGGCGACCTGCGCCGGCCGGACATCACCGTGGCCTGGCCGACCGGGGAGTTCGGCGGCATGGGCCTGGAGGGCGCGGTGCGGCTGGGCTACCGCAAGGAACTCGACGCGATCACCGACCCTGCGGCCCGTGAGGCGCGGTACGAGGAACTGGTGGCCGAGCACTACACGCGCGGTAAGGCGCTCAGCACCGCGGCGGCGTTCGAGATCGACGACGTGATCGACCCGGCCGACACCAGGGCCGTGCTGACCGACGTGCTGGCCCGCGCCTAGGAGTCCTTGTCTTCGGAGTCCTTGTCTTCGGAGTCCTTGTCTTCGCGGTGAGTCGGGAGGTGGCGGGCCAGGAACTCCTCGGTGCGGCGCCAGGCGTTGGCCGCGGCCTCGGGGACGTGGAACATGGGCGCCTTCCGGTTGTGGAAGGCGTGCCCGGCCTGTTCTTCGACGTGGATTTCGGCGTTCTGGCTACCGCGGACGGCCTCCTCGACCTGGGCCACCTGGTCCCGCGGGATGTACGGGTCGCTGCCGCCGAAGTGGAACTGGATCGGGGCGCTGATCTGGGTCAGCACCTCGGTGCTGCCGGGCACGGCCGAGCCGTAGAAGGAGACCACGGCGGCGAGGTCGGTCCGGGCGGCCAGGAAGTAGGCGATCGAGCCGCCCAGGCAGAACCCGATGACCCCGAGCCCGTCCTGCACCTCGGGCAGCGCCGCCAGGTGGGCCAGCGCGGCTTCGGCGTCGGCCACGCCCTGCTCAACGTCGAAGTGTGAGGACACCTCGAGCGACTCATTCAGACCCTGCTCGTCGTGCGCGGCCTTGTGTCCCGGCTTGATCCGCCAGAACAGGTCCGGGGCGGCGACCACGTAGCCGAGCGCGGCCAGGTCCTCGGCGACGGCCAGGATGTAGTCGCTCACACCGTAGATTTCCTGGATCAGCAGCAGGCCGGGACCGTGCCCGGCCTCGGGCACCCAGACGGTTAGGTCGAAGGGCCCGTCTGGCGTGGTGACCTGCTCAACTCGTGCGGACACGGCACTTCCTTCCGGTCGTCGCTGGTTCGGGCCAGGAAGATGGTAGCGCTAGCATGGCGCGCAGCATGGAGCCGAGTTACGTCGTTTACTTCACCAAGGGCCTGGCCGACGTCGTGGCGGCCGAGATCAGCCAGCTGGCGCCGCAGGCCGAAGTCGGCGAGCCGGCCGACCGGTTCGTGATCGTGGGCGTGGACGATGCGGGGCTGACCCGGCTGCGGTCCGCGGGCCGCACCTTCGACGACATCCGGCTGCTGGCGGCCGGGCCGGCGGCCATCACCGACCTGGCCAGCTTCGACCGGCTCTGCGGGCAGGCGCGGGAAGCGACGGACGCCTTTTTGCGCACGCGCGATCCGGCCCGCGCGGACAGCAGGCCGTGGTCGGTGACGGTGTCGGCGCGTGCGCCGCGCTGGAGGGACCGGCCGGGCTGGGATCCGGCCGGGCCTATCGCCGCCCGGTTCCACGGCGCGGACCTGACGGCCAGGTCCCGCGCGCCGGTCGACCTGCGGCTCCAGGTTGACGGGGACCAGGGGCACATCTCGCTCAACCTCGCCGCCCGCCCGCACGGCAAGCGCGAGGCCGGGCCGGACCGTCCCGGTGCGCTGCGGCCCAGCGTGGCGGCCGCGCTGGTGCGGCTGGCGCTGCAGGCGGCCAGCCCGGAGGTCGTCCGGCGCGGGCTGTACGACCCGTGCTGCGGCACCGGCACCATCGTGGCCGAAGCGGCCCGGCTGGCCGTGCCGGTGTACGCATCCGACATCGACAGCGGGGCTGTGGCGGCCACCTCGGACCGGCTGGCGGCGCTGGCCGGCTCTGGCTTTTCGCCTTCGGCGGCCCGCGTGTTCCGGCACGACCTGCTGCGGGGCGTCCCGCGTGACGTGCCCGCCCGGATCGTGGCCAGCAACCTGCCCTGGGGCAAGCAGATCGAGCTGCCCAGCCGGACAGACCTGTTCGACGCGGTGGCCCGGCTGACCGCCCGCGGGATCGCCGAGGGCGGAGCCAGCGTGCTGCTGACCACCGGCGAGCAGCAGCTGGTGGCCCGGATCAGGCGGCACGCGCCGCAGGCCCGGATCACGAGCCGCCGGATCGGCCTGCTCGGCCAGACTCCCGGCGGTGGTGCTGGCGGAGGCGGACCGCACTGGCTCATTGCGGTAACGATGCCGGAACGGTCCAGGCGTAGCGTCAGACGGGTGAGCGACAGCGCAGCGGGCAGATGGGGTTCCGGGTGGGTCGACTCGTGAACCGGCAGGTGTCCTGGTCGCTGTCCGGGCTGACCGTGCTGGCGCTCGCCGCCGGGCTCACCCTGCTGAGCCTGAACGCCGACCAGCTCAACCCGGCCCAGCTGGGTTTCGAGATGATCGTGGCCGCGGCCGTCCTGCTGTACGCCGGCACCGGACGGCTGATCTCCGCGCGGGTCCCGGGCAACGCCATCGGCTGGCTGCTCGCCCTAATCGGGCTGGTGCTGGCCGGGGAGATGCTGACCGAGCACTACGCGGTCTACGGTCTGGTCACCGCGCCCGGGTCGCTGCCGGCGGTGCGGATCACGGGCTGGTCCTCCATCATCTTCGCCGTCCTGGGGGCGTTTGCCCTGCTCTACCTGATCTTGTTGTTCCCCGACGGCCGGTTGCCGTCGCCCCGCTGGCGGCCCGTGCAGGTGGGCATCGGCGTGGTCCTGGTGGCCGCGGTGGCGAGCCAGATGCAGGCCGGCCAGCTGATCAGCGGCGGGCTGACCGACGTGCTCGACAACGCGCACGCCAGCTACCTCAATCCGGTAGGGATCTTCCCCCGGCACGGCTGGTTCGGCGGCTTCATTGCCCTGGTGATAGTGCTCGCCGTTGCGATCGGCCTGACCAGCGTGGCGTCGGTGTTCGCGCGCCGCCGGGGGGCGACCGCCGAGCGCCGCAAGCAACTGGCCTGGCTCGGCTACGTCGGCCTGATCACCTTGTTCTGGATCGCGGTCCTGCTACTGGGAATGGCAACCGGAGGCGGCGGCCCCGCCTGGATCGGCAATGCGCTGTGGATCTTGTGCGTGCTCACGCCGATAGCCGGGATCCCGGTGGCGTGCGTGGTGGCGGTGCTGCGGTACCGACTGTATGACATCGACCGGATCATCTCCCGCACGCTGGCCTACGCGATCTTCACCGGGCTGCTGGTCGGGATGTACGCCGGGCTAGTCCTGCTGGCCACCGGAGTGCTCCGCGTCCACACGCCAGTGGCGGTGGCCGCCGCCACGCTGGCCGCGGCGGCCCTGTTCAACCCGTTGCGGCGGCGGGTCCAGGTAGCGGTAGACCGGCGGTTCAACCGGGCCCGCTACGACGCCGACCAGACCGTAACCGCGTTCGCGGCCCGGCTGAAGGACGCCACCGACCTGGATGCGGTCCGGGGTGACCTGACCGCCACCGTCGACCGCGCCCTGGAACCGGCCCACGTGTCGGTGTGGATCAACCGCGGTTAGGCCCTGCGTCGCCGGCATTGGCCGCCGATGAGACGCTCCGCCGTGTCGGGTCGATGATGTAGGCATGGCTCCCGCAGACCACCCTTATCGCGTACGCCCGGCATCAGCTGATGACCTGCCAACAGTCTTGCGGGTCCTCGCGGAGAACCGGGCCGAGCGTCCCGATGGGACTGGCCCCGCAACGGCCGAGCCCTCCGACCGCGAAAAGGCCGCCTGGAACGAGTGATGGCCGCCAGGGAGCTCACCGTGTATCTCGCGGAAGACGGCACCGAGGCGGCCGGCACGGCCAGCATGATGCTGATGCCTCATGTGACCTACGACGGCCGTCCCACGGCGTTCATCGAAGCCGTGGTGGTCAGACATGCTCACCGGCGGCGCGGCGTGGCCACGCTGCTGCTGCAGCAGGCTCTGGCCGACGCACGCGCTGCCTCGTGCCGGAAAATCCAGCTGCTGTCACACAAGCGTCACAGCCACGACGGCGCCCATGACCTCTACCGCGCCCTGGGTTTCACTCCAGAAGCAGAGGGCTTCCGTTTGTACCTGGATCCCTAGCGGACAGGGTGCCCAGGCCGGCCAGGTAGGTGGCGAGCAGGCGGCGGCACGTCGTATCCCAGTCCGGATCTGGCCCTCGCGGCTGGGCGAGCATGGCACCGAATACGACAATCTCACGCGGGGCCACGTTCTGCGTGATGGTGCCGTCCGCCCGCCCGCGGTCAATGATCTGCCGCAGGATCCGGTGGATCTGCTCGCGAACGGCACGGGTCTTCGGTGACCTCAGCGGCGGTCCCCCGTGCAATGGCAGCACGAGCTCGTTTCGCTGGCTGATCGCCGCCTCGATGAAGCGCCGCAGCGCTTCGGTCGCCGTCGTGGCACCACGCTCGGCGGCCTGGGCGTTGACCAGCACCTGCTCGAACGAAGTGTGGGTGAGATAGTCAAGCAGGGCTTCCCGGCTGGGAAAGTGCCGGTAGAGAGTTCCGATGCCGACTCCCGCATCGGCCGCGATCGTGGCCATGGGCACCCGCGGGCCCTCCCGGTGTACCGCCCCGGTCGCGGCCCGGACGAGGGCCTCGTGGTTGCGAGCTGCGTCACTGCGCGGTTCGCGCGAACTGCGCATAGTGGCCATGTGCCTATTGACCCCCCTCGTTTTCCGCTAGCGGTGCCCACATTACACTTAAACGGACGAAATCCTCCGGATATTGTCCGCCCCGGAAGCCGCAAGGAGGCAGCATGCCGTCTCAGCCTGCTCCGATCCCGCCCGACGACCCGTCGCGCGGGATCACCGTCGCCCGGCCAGACGAAGACCAGAGCCTGCCGCACATCGGGCTCGTCGGCGATACCTACACCATCCTCGTCACCGGCGATGACACCGCCGGCCGGTACACCCTCATCGACATGCACGTCCCGCCGGGCGGAGGGCCGCCACCGCACCGGCACGACTTCGAGGAGATGTTCACCGTCCTGGACGGGGAGGTCCAGGTGACGTTCCGCGGCGAGAAAATCGTCGCCCGGGCCGGCCAGACGATCAACGTGCCGGCCAATGCGCCGCATGCCTTCACCAACGCCGGGGAGGCGCCGGTACGGTTGCTGTGCCTGTGCGCGCCGGCCGGGCAGGAAGAGTTCTTCACCCTAGTCGGCCAGCCGGTGGCCACCCGGACCGAGCCACCGCCGCCGCTGGATGCCGAGGCGCAGGCCGCGTTCATCGCGAAGTCCATGAAGCTCGCCCCGCAGTACAAGACCGAGCTGCTGCCACCGCCCGGCCGGGGCTAGCGCGGCAACTGCCTGCCAGAACCTCGCGGCATCGAGGTGACCACCCCGGACCCCAAGATCCACACTCCCGCCACTACGGCGTAAAGGCCCAGCATGAGCATCAGGCCAGCCCAGGTGCGATCGGCGCCGGGGCCGCCCGGATCGAGGATGAAGGAGGCCCACACGGCGGCGGCCGCGAGGGCCAGGCAGCCGCCCGACCCGGCGGCCACCCTGGCCAGCGGCCGGTGGCGGGCGGGGACCGGCGGGCGGGTCGGCCCGGACGCGGCCGGGGCGGGGGCGACCGGGGCGGGCGGGATGTCGGCGGTGGCCGCGGCCAGCTCGGCGTAAGTCCGCGCGTCGAGCGCCTGGCCCGCCCGCACGTCGAGTTCGTCCCTGTTCAGCCGACCGTGCACGAACGCGTCCTTCAGCGCCTCGATCACCTGCTCGCGGTCGGCGTGCGACGCCCGCATAGGCCCACGGCCTGCAGCGCCTGCGGCCATCTCGTCTCCCGGACCCGGCATCGCCGGCACCTCCCACCGGACGCAATCCACAGCCAAGGGTAACGGGATCTGCCGGCCGACAGCTATACCGCGCCGACGGTGGGGGTGGCGGTATAGGTGCGTCCGGTGGGGGTGTGCCAGATCCTGCTCACCGCCGAGGTCGAGACCTTCCTCGACGAGCTCTACGAGTCAGACCCGGTGAGTCACCAGCTGGTGAACCAAGCCATCCTGGTGGCGGCTGGCGGAAATGCGCAAGCGGCGCGGAATGACGCAAGAGCAGGTTGCCGTCAGGATGGGTGTATCGGTCGCCCGAGTGTCCCAGATCGGACGGTCGAGAGGCCCTGGCCGATAGGCTCGCCTGGATGTCCGCGTCCAGTGCCGCCGAGGCCGTCGGCCAGCGGACCGCGCCAGAGCGGTCCGCGGACCGGTTTGTGCCCCGGTGGGCAGATTGCGCCGCCGTGGCGTTCTATCTCGCCCTCGCCTCCTGGGTGACTTCCGGGTTGTGGCGGCACGTCGGCGCGCTCGCCCTGGTGAACGGCAATTCTGACGTCACCTTTTTCGAGTGGACCCTGGTCCACGCGGCCCGGATCTTCACCCACGGGGAGAACCCGCTGTTCACCCCTCAGATGAACGCGCCGAACGGCGTGAACCTGATGGCCAACACAGGTCTGCTCGGCCTGACCGTGCCGCTGGTCCCGGTCACCCTCCTGTTCGGGCCCGCGGTGGCGTTCACGATCATGCTCACCGGGGGGCTGGCCGCGACCGCCTGGGCCTGGTACCACGTACTGTCCCGCCACATCGTGGGCTACTGGTCGGCAGCCCTCGTGGGCGGGCTGTTCGCCGGGTTCGCACCCGGCATGATCAGCCACGTGAACGGCCACCCGGACCTGGTCGGCCAGTTCCTGATCCCGTTCATCATCTGGCGGGCCATCTCGCTGCGTACCGCGCGTGACGGTGTGGTGCTCGGGCTGCTGGTCACCTGGCAGGCGTTCCTCGACGAGGAGCTGCTGTTCCAGACCGGACTGGCCGTGGCGGTCTTCGTGGCGGTGTACGCGGTCTTCCGCCCGGCCGAGGTGCGGGCGCGGGTCAGGCCGTTCCTGGCCGGGTTGCGGCCAGCCTTGCTCACGGCCGGCGCACTTCTGGCGTACCCGCTGTGGTTTCAGTTCTTCGGTCCGCAAAGCTATCGAGGCCTGCCCGAGGCCGTGCTCGGGTACGGCACCGACCTCCGGGCCTTCACGGCGTTCTCCCAGTCGGCGCTGGTCCGGCACGGAGCCTCGCACAGCAGCTACGGTGCGCCGCCGGAGGAGAACACGTTCTTCGGCGCCCCGCTGCTCATCGCCACAGGGGTGATCGTGATCTGGCTGTGGCGGCGACAGGTCGCGGTACGGGCGCTGACTGTCGTCGCGCTCGTCTTCGCCGTGCTGTCACTGGGCCGGACCGTGGTGGCCGGCGGTCATGCCGTGCTCCCGCACGGCCCGATGAGCGTCCTGGACCACCTGCCGCTGTTCGACAGCGTGGTACCCACCCGGTTCGGCCTGGCGCTGATCCCGGTCGTGGCGGTCCTGCTCGCGTTCTCGGTCCGCGCCGCGGCGACCGCATGCGATGTCCGGGTGCGGTACTACTGGGCGGTGGTGCTGGTCGCGGCCCTGTTGCCGATCGCGCCCACGCCGGTGCTGGCAGCGACGGCCGCACCGGTGCCCGGGTTCTTCACCAGCGGACAGTGGGGCCAGTACGTGCACGATGGCCAGTCGGTTCTGTATGGCAACGCCAGAGGCGGGAGCGCCTCGTTCACCGCGATGGGCTGGGACGACGCGACCGGGCAGGGATACCGGATGGTCGGCGGGTACTTCCTCGTCCCTGGTGCGCACGGCAGCGGCGTCTATGGTGCCCCGGGCCGCCCGACCACCGTCCTGCTCACAGACATCGTGCGCTACGGCGGGACCCGCCAGATCACCGCCGCGCAGCGGGCCGCCTTCCGGGCCGACCTGCGGTACTGGCACACCGCGATAGTGGTGCTTAGCCCGTACGCCCCGCACTATGACGACCTGCGGTACGCTCTCAACCAGCTCACAGGCCAGCCGGCCCGGCAGGTTCAAGGGGTACTCCTCTGGGACGTCCGGGCACAGTCCGGCTAAGGTCCCGCCCATCGGGCCTCGCGCCTGAACCGCATGCAGAGCAGAGCCGCGGCGCGTCTGCAGTCCGCCGCTCGACCCATCGGACCCGGGCACCGGCCACCATGACGCGCGTGATTCATCGCGGCAAAGCCTGACTGCTGTTACCACAGAAAGCGGGCCAGCGTCGTTGTATTTACACTCCTAAACCAGGTGGGCAATCAACCGTTTTCTATAGACAAATGACGGGTAAATGAGCTGCGTGCCTGCCCGTGCGCTATTTCATACCGCGCCGCGCTGTGTGGAGATCAGGGAACTGCCCACACCGCGGCCTGCGGCCGGTGAGGTCCTTGTCCGCACCGTGTGCTCTGGCATTAGCGGTGGCACCGAACGGCTGGTGTATCGCGGCGAGGTCCCTGCCGAGTTGGCGCTGGACGACACGATCGACGCACTTGGCGGTACCTTCTCCTATCCCTTCGCCTATGGGTATGCGTGTGTCGGCGAAGTAGCGGAGTCCGGCCAGGCGGTTTTCGCGTTCCATCCGCACCAGGACGTATTTGCGGCGCGGGCTGGTGAACTGATTCCGCTGCCTCCTATCGATCCCGCGTCAGCAACCTTGTTGCCGCTGGCCGAGACGGCGTTGCAGGTAACGCTCGATGCGGGAAGCGGATATCGCGACCGGGTCATCGTGCTCGGGGCCGGCGTGCTCGGGCTGCTGACCGGCCTGCTATTGCAGAGCGCCGGGTGGCGGCCGCTGATTGCCGAGCCGCAGGCGTGGCGCCGCGCCGTGGCCAGCAGCCTCGGCGTCACCACCGCAGCGCCTGAGGAACTGGTGAAAGAGCAGGTTCCGCTGGTCATTGACGCCAGCGGTAACCCGGATGCGCCAGCGATGGCGCTGAACTTGCTGGCCCACGAGGGAACCCTGTTGATCGCGTCGTGGTTCGGCACCAAACCAGTGGTGCTGCCGCTCGGCGGCGCCTTTCACCGGCGGCGTCTGATTATTCGCAGCACTCAGGTTTCCACGGTGCCGTCTCGGCTGTCTGGGACCTGGAGCCGGTCTCGGCGCCGCCAGGAGGCCGTTGAGTTGCTGTCCGAACTACCGTTGCCGCAGCTGTGCACGCACGTCTTCGCCTTCGGCCACGCAGCCGAGGCGTTCCGAGCCGTGGATGAGGGGATACCCGGGTTGATGCATGCCGTTCTTGACTACGACAGGAGTGCCGCCGGTGACCTGTGAGGTCGGGCTGAGCCGAAGCGTCCGTGCTTTCCACATCATGCCGGGACTGCCCGGGCCAGAGGGGCAACTGCATGATCATGACTACCGGATCGAGATCGTGGTGGATCGCGAGCAGCTCGACGACCGGGGCATGGTCTGTGATCTGGATGTACTGGAAGCGGCGCTGACCGAGCTGACCAGCCGCGTCGAGGGCCGCAACCTGGAGGAGATACGGCCAGCCGGGGCCGAGGCGGTCACAGTCGAGGTGTTCGCCCGCTGGGTGCATGACAGCCTCTCGCCCGCCGTCGCTGCCGCAGGCGGCGAGGCACTGGCCGTGCGGGTGTGGGAGACTCCCGTCGCGTTTGGCGGATACCGCGAACGGGCGGGCGGCTGAACCGTTCTGCTGGCATCTTCGTCTCATGTCATAGGAGCACACCACTTCCTCACCATCGCGGGGGCAGCCGTATGACTCTGGGCTGGGATAACCCCACCGCAGATCCCACCACCACTGTCCTGTTGCGGCACGGCGATACCCAGCTATCACCTGAACACCGCTTCAGCGGGCTGCGCGACCTCCCGCTTAGCGCCAACGGCACCCGGCAGGCCAAGGCCGCCGCCGGCCGCCTCGCCAGCGGCGCTCCGATCGACGCCGTGGTCAGCTCGCCGTTGCAGCGCGCGGTCGCCACCGCCGCGATCGCGGCTGGCGAACTGTGCCTGACCGCAGCCATCGATGATGATCTCCGTGAGACCGACTTCGGTGACTGGGATGGCTTCACCCTGGAAGAAATCCAGCAGCGGTGGCCCGCGGCCGCGGCAGCCTGGCGGCGCGACCCCGGACAGGCACCGCCGGGCGGGGAGAGCTTCGCCGACACCGCACGCCGGGTGAACCGGGCCTGCGACCGGCTGCTGCGGGACCACGGCGGCCAGACCGTCCTGGTGGTCAGTCACGTCACCCCGATAAAGATCCTGCTGTGCCGGGCTCTCAGCGCCCCGCTTGGCACCCTCTACCGGCTGTACCTCGGTTCCGCCTGCATCAACGAGATCCAGTGGCACGGCCGCGAATTTGCCGCCGTCCATCGCGTCAATGACACCAGCCACCTTCCGTGACTAGCGACCTGCGGTCCGGGCCGATGCCGTCCGGGACGGGGCCGTGCTGAAGGTGTTGAGGAACTGATTGCGGAAGGCGTCCATGGGCTCGACCGGAGCGCCGAGATCAGGCAGCAGCCCGTTCTGCCAGTGCCAGGGGGACATCTGCTTGAGCACCGAAGGGGAGCGGGTGACGATCGAGACCGGCACCTCGTGAGTGGCCCCGTAGCCGGAGACGACGGTGTGGGGCTGGTGGTCGCCCATAAAGATGAGCACGAGGTTCGGGTCGTTCAGCTCGGTGACCCATGAAGTGAGGGCCGTCAGCGAGTACTGGATCGACTGCCCGTAGAACTGCTTCACGGTGTTTCCGTTGCGCCAGACCGTGGCCGCAGATTCGCTCTGCGCGGGCTGCGGGTCGAATACCGAGCCGTTGCCGACCTTGTTCCAGGGCACCATGGTCGGCAGCGGGGCCCAGGGAATGTGCGAAGAGGTCGTGTCGATCTCGGCCATCACGGGCTTGTGGCCAGGTGTGAGTACGTTCCGCTGGAACGCGGCGAAGGTGTACTGGTCGGGCATCTCGGAGTAGCTGAATTGTGGGCCGCGGTAGCCGACGTTGAGCCGGTTGTAGATCTGGTCGTAGTGGTAAAAGGCCGTGCCGGGTTTCCAGTTCGGGTTGTCAGTCGGGTCGTCGGAGACCGTGTGCCACCCCGCCTTGTCGAACGCGTCGCTGAGAGTGAACCGCTGGCTGGCGACGAGCTCGTTATACCGCTGCTGGCTATCAACCCACAGCCCCGACTGCAGGGTGGAGTGGGCGAGCCAGCTGATGCCGCCGTAGGTCGGGGAGGTCATCCAGGCGCTCTGGGTGGACCAGCCGGCTTGGGTCAGCATGGCGTTTTGCTGGCGCAGGACGGCGTCGATGCCCGGCGAGAAGCTCGAACCCTGGACGGCGACCTGCCCGTAGCTTTCGACGAAGACGATCAGGACGTCCTTGCCGCGCAATCCGGTCAGCAGGTCCGAAGCCGGGATGCTGGCCTCGGGGTCGGCACTGCGGGTGGCCGCCGTGAAAACACGCGGGTCGCTGAGCCCGGCCTGGTAGGCCTGCACCTGCGAGACGGCCAGTGCGGTCTCGCTGGTCGAGGCGACCGGAAACCCCGGGCCGAACTGCAGTGACAGGCCCGCGGACAGCCCCCAGAGGGCGGTGAGAGCAGCCAGGCCGCGAACGGTGCCGCGACGGTGACGGGCGGCCACAGCGGTGAGGTGAATCGTCGCCGCGGTGATGATGACGACGACCAGGGCGACACCGATCCAGACGGCGACGAGCACGACGTTTGTGAGCGTGGCGCCGATAGAGTCGCGTACCACGCCCACGGCAGGCCTGACGCTGCTCCAGTCGCTCTCCGGGTTGAACGCCCGATCGACCGTTCCGTACATCACCATGTTGAGGATCTTGTCGAACGTGAGCAGGCTGAAGAGGATTCCGGCGATAGTGGCCACGATCCGCCGTGGCCAGGGCGGCAGCACCAGCGCGACAGCAACCAAGGCCAGCACTTCCACGGGGATGCGGACAAAAGCGACGAGACCGAACTGCCAGGGACGGTCGGGCGCCAGGAGGTCGAACCACACGATCACGAGCGCGAGGCCGGTGACGGCGATCCGCACGGCCCGGCGGGTGCGCGGGCCAGCGCCGGTGCGGTACAGCCAGATCACGTTGCGGCCGAACGACTCGGCCAGCAGCAGCAGTGCGACGGCGACCGCGATCATTCCGGTGAGACGGTCGACCACTCCGGATACGGCGACGGTGAGCACGATGCCCTGGACCGCGGCCACGACCTTGC
The DNA here is from genome assembly GCA_963790065.1 of uncultured Actinomycetes bacterium. Lineage (GTDB taxonomy): Bacteria > Actinomycetota > Actinomycetes > Streptosporangiales > Streptosporangiaceae > Palsa-504. The sequence continues at coordinate 109,652 of CAWBNK010000012.1, forward strand.
CCCAGTACCGGGGGGGCAACGGCGCGGCCAGCCACGGCATCAGCCAGCCCGCTAGCAGCAGTGCGTAGCGGGCGGCGCCGATGCCGTGGTTGGCCGCGCCGTACCCTGGTACTGGGGCAAGGTCGCGTGCCAGGGCATCGTGCTCACCGTCGCCGTATCCGGAGTGGTCGACCGTCTCACCGAATGATCGCGGTCGCGTCGCGCTGTGCTCTGTGGCCGAGTCGTTCGGCCGGCGGCAGCAGTGCGACGGCGACCGCGATCATTCCGGTGAGACGGTCGACCACTCCGGATACGGCGACGGTGAGCACGATGCCCTGGACCGCGGCCACAGACCTTGCCCCAGTACCGAGGGGGCAACGGCGCGGCCAGCCACGGCATCAGCCAGCCCGCTACGCACTGCTGCTAGCGGGCTGGCTCATGCCGTGGCTGGCCGCGCCATTGCCCCCTCGGTACTGGGCAAGGTCGTGGCCGCGGTCCAGGGCATCGTGCTCACCCATCACCCTCTATCCGGAGTGGTCGACCGTCTCACCGGAATGATCGCGGTCGACCACTCGGATACGGCGACGGTGAGCACGATGCCCTGGACCGCGGCCACGACCTTGCCCCAGTACCGAGGGGGCAACGGCGCGGCCAGCCACGGCATCAGCCAGCCCGCTAGCAGCAGTGCGTAGCGGGCGGCGCCGATGACCAGTACCCAGCTGCCGTAGTCCCCGGGACACGGCAATGCTGAGCAGCAGGAT
>CAWBNK010000013.1:0-110167 GCA_963790065.1 uncultured Actinomycetes bacterium
CTCGCCGACGAGATCGAGCGGCTCTGCGCCCTGCTCCGCCAGCACGGCATCGACCCGCAGGACAAGCCAGCCTGACCTAAGAGCCAGCTTTGGTCGGAGATTTATTTCTTGCTCTCTCCGGAGTGTGAGCGCAGGTTCGAATCCTGCTGTGGCGCTTTTCGTTAACAGGGTTTCTTGGCCCGCACGGCCTGGCCGGGCGCCTGGCATCACTCGGGCCTGGGGTCCCAGCGGAATCGCCTGATCGCTACAAAGCCGCCTACTATCCCCCAGATCGCGAGGACCAGCAGCTGGCGGCCGGCGAATCCGCGGTCCAGCGCGAACGGGTTCAGCAGTGCCTGGTTGAACGGCCGGACCGGGAAGACACTGGCCAGGTCATTGAGGAACCGAGAGTTGATCTCGAAGTAGGTGCCGGAGATGAACACGAGCGGGAAGAAGATGAACTGCACCACCGCAGGCGCGGCCTCCGCGTTGCTGATGAGGCTGGCGACCGCGACTCCCAGCGCGCAGAATGCGGCCGCGCCGACGATCAGCGTGACGATGATCGCGGCCCAGTGGCTTGGCATCGGCACCCCGTAGAGCAGGCCCATCCCCACGATCAGCACCGCGTCTACGAGGCTGACCATGATGCAGTGCGCCAACAGCCCGGCGAACATCACCCAGGCGGGCAGCGGAGTGCCGCGCAGCCGCTTGAGTATGCCGTCCTGGCGGCGCTGTGACAGCGTGATGGCCAGCTGCGAGTAGCAGGCTCCCATCACCGACACCGCCACGATCGTGGAGGTGTAGTACTGCAGCCCGGTGACAGGTCGACCGTCGATTGTGGCCAGCGTAGCGTTCCCGAACACGCCGGCCAGAATGGCGAAGAAGAGAAGCGGGAAGGCGAAGATAAAGAAGGCGCTCTGCGGATTGCGCCAGAAGCTCAGCTGCTCGTAGCGGATCTGGTGCCACACCAAGGCCGCGGTGTTGCGGCCCGCCGGCGCCCGGGCGGCCACTGCCTGGCTGCTCATCCGCGGCTTCCCATCCTGCGCCGGGGCGCCGGTGTGTCCTCGGGCGCGGCGGCATCCTGCGCGGCCGTCAGGCTCAGGTAGATGTCCTCCAGGCTCGGCCGGTCCACGGTGAGCCCTGGCAGGGTCGTACCGTGGTCCAGAGCCCATCCGGTCAGCTGGTGCAGCAGCTCGGTCGGCTCGTCGGCCTCGACGAGCAGCCGGCCGTTCTCGCCGGCAGCGGCTCGGACCGGAAGGTCCGCCTCGGAATACCCGTCGGGGAGGGCGAAGCTGATCCGCGCGCGGGCCAGGTCGCGCCCGCCGAGCGTGGCGGGCGTTCCCTCTTCGATGATCTGGCCGGCGGAGATGATGGCGACCCGGTCGGCGAGCTCCTGCGCCTCGTCCATGTAGTGGGTGGTGAGCAGGATCGTGGTGCCGAGGGCGGATAGCTCCCTGATGACCTCCCAGGCGCCGCGCCGTGCGGTCGGGTCGAAGCCGGTCGTCGGCTCGTCGAGGAACAGGACCCTGGGGTTCCCGATGATGCCGAGGGCGAGATCCAGCCGCCGCTTCTGCCCGCCGGACAGCGACTTGACCTTGCTCTTCTCCTTGCCGGCGAGGCCGACGAGCCCGATTACCTCGCCAACGTCGCGCGGATTGGGGTAGTAGCCCGCGTTGCGGGAGATCGACTCGCGCACGGTCAGGTGCGGCTCCACCGCAAGCTCCTGGAGCACCAGGCCGATCTGCTCACGCAGCTGCCGCCCGGTGCGCTTGTCGCCCGGATCGAAGCCGGCGACCACGACCTTGCCCTGGTCAGCCTGCCGGTAGCCCTCGAGGATCTCCAGCACCGTCGTCTTGCCCGCGCCATTCGGCCCGAGCAGGGAGAAGATCTCCCCGTACCTAACGGTAAAGCTCACCCCCGCCACGGCGCGGGTGGCGCCATAGCTCTTCCGCAGGTCCTCCACGACGACAGCGTTCACGGTCTCCATCTATCAGGACAGCTTCTTCCGCCGCGGGAGAATGCGACCGTCGCGCGGGATAATGATCGACAGCGGCCCGGGGATCGCTGCCGACGGGCGGCTGCGTCCGGGGGGCGTTCGCACGAGTCGACCGTAGGGCCCCACGCTTTCGTTTGTAAAGGCGCTTTATTGCAAGATCTACCCCCTGGCCGAAGTCTGCCTGGGCTGTGAGCTGCAGCGATGGGTCAGAGCCAGCCGTAGAGCATGATGATCGACATGTTCCTCCGCCTGCTGCATCTCAGCTTCACGCGGCTGTGCAGGCCCGGGCATTCTTATATCTTGAGACACGCCATTCGCATGCCCTGAAACTGGACACCGCTCCGTGCAGTGGCGGTTTCTTTTGGCGACTCAGGGCGCAGTACGCTCTTGCCTATCGAGGCCACATCATGCTGTCTGTGGGAAACGGAAGGACATGAACTGGTCCCGGCGTCATGGACATCCGCCGGAGTCGCGGCATCTTCCCGAGGACGAGCCGACGAGGCCGGCGCCGCTGCTGACGCGGCCATTCGAGGGGGGCCTGACGGGGTGGGCCGTGGTCTCCGGCGGGGTGATCGCCGAATTGGTCGGCGGCGCCGTCGTGGCCAACCAGCTGTCTACCTCAACCGCCGTACTGGTGCTGGTACTTCCGGTCGTCGTGATGTTCGGCTTCGCCGTGGTGCAGTGGTGGCAGGTGCGGTCATCGGCCGCCGAGCCAGCGAGCTGGTGGCACCTGGGAGGCCCGGCGGCTGGCTTGCTCATCTGGGTGCTGTGGCCGACGGTACCGGGGCCGCTCAGCGGCACCACGACGGCCTCCGGCACGAGCCCCGGGCAGGCGGTCTGCTCCATCCTGCCTGCCACCGCCGTGGCCGACTGCCTGCGCCGCACCGCACAGGCCTACGACCACCATAACTTGGCCTTCTGGTCAACGGGTGCCTTGATTCTCATCGCGGCGCTGCTCACGCGCAGGTCCCGGATCGCGGCCTGGGCCGCGATTCCTGCCGCGGCCGCCGGCTGCCAGCTCGCTACCTACTTCCTCAACCAGATCGTTCTGTATTACCACCTCGTATGAGCCATAAGTCATGGCCGTCCCGGGGGACGAGCGGCGGGTGGTGTGTGGCACGCTTCGCTGGGAGGTAGCCATGACCCATCTGGCCCTGAAGGACGAACTGCTCGACGCCCAGCTGGTGCGCACGGCCGGAAGCGCCTGGTACGGCGGGGCTGATCTGGGCGAGTGCCTGGCGGCCGCCGCGCAGGTCCATGGGACCGATCTGACCAGCTGGTATGACGCGTGGATGCGGACGGCGACGGCGGTCAGCGACCTGGCCACCTCTGAGCTGGCGGCCGGTCGGACCCAGACGGCCAGAGATTGCTTCTTCCGCGCGGCCAGCTACCTCCGCACCGCCGGCGTGATGCTCATGGGCGCGCCGCGGGATGAACGGCTGGCCAGAAGCAACGCCTTGCAGACAGAGGCGTTCCGGAGGGGCGCGGCGCTGCTGCCCTCACCGCCTGATGCGGTCTCGATCCCGTTCGGGGACACTACCTTGCCTGGCTACTACTTCCGGGCCGGGCACGGGAACCAGCCGGGTCCGACGGTGATCTTGCTCGGCGGCTACGACGGGACGGCCGAGGAGCTGTACTTCCTCAACGGCGTCGCGGCCCTGGAGCGGGGGTACCACGTGCTGGCCTTCGACGGCCCGGGGCAGGGATCGGCTCTCATCCAGCAGGGGATGGTGCTCCGGCCCGACTACGAGGCCGTCGTCGCGGCCGTGATCGATCACCTGCTGACCCGCCCGGAGACCGACCCGTCGCACATCGCGCTGATCGGCCTCAGCCTCGGCGCGCATCTCGCCCCCCGCGCGGCCAGCGCCGAGCACCGCCTGGCCGCCTGCATCGCCGACTGCGGCTCGTTCGACCTGTTCGAATCGGCGCTTGAGCGCATGCCCGGGCCGCTGGCGTCAGGGCTGCGCGCAGGCAAGCACGGCGCGACGGTGACCGCCGGGCGCATCCTCGGCTTCCTGGCCGGCAAGCCGACCGCGGGCTGGGCGCTGCGCCGCGGGCAGCTCGTCCACGGCGTGAGCGACCCCCTCGAATACCTCATGGCGCTGCGCGACTACTCACTGGCCGGCCGCGCCGAGGCCATCACCTGCCCGACCTTCGTCTGCCATGCCGAAGGCGACGACATCAGCGCCTCCGCGCCCCGCCTGATCGAGGCACTTACCTGCGAGAAGAGTTACGTGAAGTTCACCGCGGCCGAAGGCGCCGGGGACCACTGCGAGGCGGCGGCCCGGACGCTGTATCACGCCCGTTCGTTCGGCTGGCTCGACGCCATCATGCAACGAGGCCGGCCGGATGACGGGCAAGCTAGCGCTGGATCTCCACCAGCAGAATCCACGCGTTGAGGATCGCCCCCGTGAAGCCCAGGATCAGCTCGGGGACCAGCCAGTACAGCCCGCCGCCCGCCCCGGCCAGGAGGCTGATCCCGGCCCCGATCATGGGGATCGTGCTGCCCAGGATGACCAGCAGCGGCACCAGGCTCCAGGTCAGCGGCTCGCCTGCCTCGCGGGGCACCTTCCGTCTCCTGGGCAAGAGGATTACTGCCATCACCAGGCCCAGAACGCCGATCTCGCTGCCGAGCACGGTGCGGGCCTGGCTGGGGACCAGTGTGAACACCGACACGAACAACAGCCCGAGCAGCACCACGAGCGTCTCGGCGGCACGGGTCGGGAGGCGGCTGTCGGCCAGGATCTGGGCCAGGTTGATCGACACGGCCACGAAGATCAGCCCGGTCAGCGCCGCCGCCGCGCCGACGCTGGCCACGAACAGGTCATGCCAGTCGGCCGGCTGATAAGCCGTCATGGGAAAAGCCTGGCACGGCCAGCCCAGGACGGCAGGACGTTATCCGATACCCCAGAACACCCGGTGCCACCACTTACGGGTCAGTACCAGCTGCCACCTGAACTGCCGCGGGGGCTTCTCGTTCCACCCGTGCATGCACCGGCCGGTGTCGCCGATTAGGCAATTACCCGGGCAGTCGCCCAGGCAATGCCGGCAGTGCCGAACCTCAGGCATGCGCCGCTCCTCAGGGATCTTCAGGTTACCTTTGCTGTCGGCGGCCAATATCAGGAGACCGTACGAACGAGCAGGCCAGATAGCGGCCCAGAATGGCTCGTGAGGACGCGGTGGCAACCAAGCTGAAGCCGCTTGGTGAGCACGCGTATCCCGCCTTCCAGCTCTACTGCGCGGCCGAGGACCACCTGGAGGCAGCGAAGTCGATGACGGTCCTCAGCCGGGAATTGCTGCTGGTGGTCAACGACGTGGCGGCGAAGGTCGCCGAGAAGCCGCGGATCATGTCCGTGATGTTCGGCTACGCCGCCCGGCTGAGCGCCGGGCCGGACGTCAGGCCTGGAGGCCGGGCCGCCAGGCCGGGTTGCGGCCGGTCAGGCCGATGAGCCGGTCGAGTAGCGGCGCGTCGTCCGGCACGCTGACCGGCGGGCCGAACAGGCCCTCGCTTCCGTCCGGGTTCTGCGCGACGGCCTGCTGCACGAACTCGTAGGCGGCCTGGAGCACTCCGGGCCCGCAGGCGTACTGGTGGCCGGTGGCCCTGGCCAGGTCCCAGCCGTGCACGACGACCTCGTTGGCCGCCACCCGGCCGGCCACCTCACCGGGCAGGTCGAGACCGCCGACCTTGGTCATGCCCGCCCAGGCCCCGTCGTCCTTCCAGGCCGCGGCCAGCCGGTCCAGCCGTTCCGGTATGCGCGTACGCCAGTCCGGGTCCAGCCGTGACCCGTCGGCCGACGGCGCCTGGCTGCCCGTCGCCGGATCCTTGACCGCCGCCCCGGTGAAGGCCAGGCACAGCCCGCCGACATGGTCGAGCAGGTCGGCCACTGTCGCTCCGGGACAGGGAGTGGGCGCTGCGAGCTGGTCGTCACCGATGTCGGCTACCAGCAGGGCCATCGCCTGGGTGGCGGGCGTCAGCTCCGGGTGCATTCTTCCTCCTCTGGTCACTGCTGAAGGTTAGAACGATTCCGGGCCGGAAAACTCATCGGTGCCGGGCGGCGACGGCGGCCGGCACCAGGATGGCCAGCAGTGCGCCGAGTCCGGCCCAGCAGGCCAGGACGGCCAGCGGGCGGCCGGTGGCGGCGTCGCCGAAGAAGGTGATGCCGCGCAGCGCGCTCAGTGCGGCGGCTGGGGGCAGGTCGGGGCCGATCGCCCGCCACGGCTGGGCCAGCAGTTCGGCGGGCACCAGCGCGCCCGCCGACGGGATACCGATGAAGAGCATGGTCAGGGCGAACAGGCCGCCCAGCGGGCGCAGCGGCCGGGCCGAGATCAGGCTGGCGGCGCAGGCGCTGAGCCCGAACACCAGCAGCGCCAGCACGCCGGCATCGGCCCAGTAGTGGCCGGTGAACGTGCCCAGCCCGCGGGCCACGCCGGAGACGGCCAGCCCTGCCGCCGCCGCGGCCGCCACGCACCAGCCGAACCTGCGCCACGGCCGCCGCTCGACGTGGGCCAGGATGGCGCCGAGGGCCACGCTGATCAGGATGAGCGGCAGCAGGGTGGTCAGCGCCCCGGTCTCCTCTGGGTCCTTCGCCGGCGCGGGCACCACGTCGGTGACCGGCACCGGGCGACCCCGGCCGAACGCCTTGGCCTCGGTGGTCAGCAGGGCGGCAACCTGCGGGCTGGCCGCGCTGGCGACCAGGAGTTGCGGGCCGCGGGGCGTGACGGCCAGCGCGCCGTAGACGTCGCGATCGCGGATCGCCGCGCGGGCGGCGGCCGCATCCGGGTAGGTCCGCACGTCGAAGGCGCCGGGCTGCCGGACCAGGGCCGCCTCGATCGGTGCGGTCTGCGCGGGCGGGCCCGCGACGCCAATCGGCACTGCGTGCGGGCTGGCGTGCAGCATGGGGTAACCGAGGCAGAACACGAACAGGGCCTGGATCCCCGCTATTACCGCGATGATCAGCCCGGGGAACAGCCAGTGATGGTGGACGGCCTGGTGCGGGCCGGCGGCCGTCGCGGGACGGACCTGTGTGTGCTGCGCCATTGCTTACGCGCCTTCCTTAACTTCGCTGTGACGAGTTGAGGATGGCGCGCGCGGTCAGCTAAATTCAATGTTGATGAATAATGGCAGAGCAGGTGGCGGTCCGCGGGGCCGCGGCCGTCCGCGCGACGTCACGCACGCCCGCGAGCAGATCCTCCAGGCCGCGCGCAGGCTGTTCCTGGCCAGCGGCTACACGCGGGTCACCATGCGGGCCATCGCCGCCGAGGCAGGCGTGGACGCCGCGCTGATCAGCTACTACTTCGGGTCCAAGCGCGGGCTGTTCGGTGCGGTGATGCAGCTGATCGTCAGCCCGCCCGACATAATCCGGGCCGCGGTGCGCGGCGATCCCGGCCGACTGCCCGAGCGGATCCTGGCCTATGTCATCGGCACCTGGGACGATCCCGAACGCGGAGCTCCGCTGCTGGCCCTGTACCGCCGCGCCGGGCAGGAGGCGGACGCCAGCAGGCTGCTCCGCGAGCTCATCGAGCGCGAGGTGGTGACGGTGATCGCCGAGTACCTGGGCGGGGCCGACGCCGAGGGCCGGGCCGGGGTCGTGGCCAGCCAGATCGCCGGGCTGATCTTCATGCGGCACGTGCTGCGGGCCGAGCCGCTGGCCTCGATGCCGGCCGGCGAACTGGTGGCCCGGGCTGCCCCGGCGCTGCGCACCGCGCTGTACGCCCGGCCCGCGCCGGGCCCGCTGAGCCACCCGGTCCGGCGTCGGCCGGACAGTGCTCCGGATTGATGAATTTCGCCGCCGCGGCGGAGGTCAAGTAATGGATGGGCCGAACGGTCCAGGCTGGCTGCTGGCCAGGACCCACCGGCGCTGGCGGTGGCGATCAGCCGCGGATCTGGTACAGATGCTGGTCGTAATCGGCGTCGCCATCCGCCGGATCCGTTAACCGCGGATGGCAGCGGGCGGGCCGCGCTAGCCGGACGCCTGACGGACCGCCTGGACCTGGGTGGTCAGCGCGACCAGGCGCTCGGCGGAGTCGTACAGGGTGGTCTGGGCGGTAACCGTGGTGCGGCCGCGGTGCAGCGGCACGGCCACGGCGCGGACCGTGCCGCTGCTGACCGGGCGGAACAGCTGGCTGGTCGAGGTGATGGTGGCCGTGGTGGCCCCCTCGGGCAGCCCCAGGAAGGTGACCAGGGCCCCGGTGGTGTCGGCCAGCGACATCAGCACGCCGCCGTGCATGATCCCGTTGGTGGTGCACAGGTGCGGGGCCCAGTCCAGCCGGGCCACCACCCGGTTGGCGTCGGCCTCCCCCAGCACCAGGCCAAGCTGCCGGGCAAACGGCATCATCGCGACGAGCGTGTCCAGATCGGCGGGCATGAGCAGGAGACTACCGGCCGGCCTGCGACGGATCGTGTATGTATACTTAGGCGTATGCCACGGATGCAGGTGTACCTACCGGACGACCTTTACGCGCAGGTGAAGGCCCGTGGCTTGCCCGCCTCCGAACTCCTGCAGCATGCGGTCCGCGCTGAGTTGCGCCGTCAAGACCTGTTGGCTGAGACGGACGCCTATCTGGCCGAGCTGATCGCCGACGTGGGTGAGCCGTCCGCCCAGGACCGGGCCGAGGCCGCGGCGATCGCTCACCGGATCGCGTCGCGGCTGACGTCGCAGGCGAGCTGACCGGGCGTATCCGTGCTGGTCCTGGATTCTGGCGCGGTCACCAGGCTGGCCGAACGATCTGGCCGTGCGGCGGCCCTGATCGAGGCATTTCGCGCGGAGGGCCTGTGGCCCCCGGTAATCCCGTCCGTCGTTCTGGTCGAGTGTCTCACCGGTGACGGATCGAAGGACGCGGCCGAGCACCGCTTCCTGCGGACCTGCGATGTCGTGGCAGCCCTGCCCACCGCGCTGGCCAGGAAGGCGGCCTGGCTGCGGGCCCGCGCCCGGACCGGCTCTGCCGTGGACGCCGTGGTGACGGCCATGGCCGAGCCCAATGGGACGGTCCTCACCGGCGATCCGGCGGATCCGCGGGCTCTGGCCGAGCACGCGTCAGGCGTGACGGTCGAGCGCATCTAGCGAGCACAACCCAGCGGAAAATACCCCGGAGCGCGGCGGTCCGGCCATGGCCCATAACGTTAGCCCAGGGGTGCCTACGCCTAGGAAACGGAGAACCATGCCTGAGATCCCCGCCTCGCATCGTGACCTGCTCGACGGCCAGTTCGCCACCCTGGCCACGGTGGGCCCGGACGGCCGGCCGCAGCTGTCCGAGGTCTGGTTCCTGGCCGACGGCGACACCGTGCGGACCTCGCTGAACACCTCCCGGCAGAAGACCAGGAACCTGCGGGCCAACCCAGCCGTCACCGTGTTCCTGCTGGACCTGGCCATGCCCTACCGGTACCTGGAGATCCGCGGCGACGCGGAGATCACGCCGGACGACGACTACTCCTTCGCCGACCGGCTCGGTGCGAAATACCAGTCCGACCTGCGCGAGCACGACCAGCCGGGGCAGTCGCGCGTGATCGTGACGATCAAGCCGACCAGGGTTAACGCCGTCAACATGCGAGGCTGACGATGCCGGGACGCGATGTGCTGTTCGGCGTGGGCCTGGGCGCATGGAACGGGGCCGACGCCGGTGACGTGGCCGGCGTCAGGCGCCTGGTGATCCAGGCCGACGTCGACGGCCTGGACCCGTTCAGCCTGGCCGACCACCCCTACTTCGGCGAGAAGCTCGAGGCCTACGCGGCGCTAGGGTTCCTGCTCGGGGTTCGGACTGGCTCAGCGCGGTGTACCGCGAGTCCCGGCCCTTGGTCGACGAGGCCGCCACGGCGGCCGGGCGGGATCCGGCGGACGTCATCGACGTGTACAACTTCGGCGGCCGGATCACCCCGGAAGCGCTGCCCGTCACCCGGGACGAGGACGGTCGCTGGATCGGCGGATCGGTCCGGCAGTGGGTGGACGAGCTGACCGGCGCGGTGCTCGAGCACGGCGCGGCTGGGTTCATCTACCGCAGCACCGACGACACCCCGGCCGAGACCGCGGTGGCCCGGTTCGCCCGCGAGATCGTCCCCGCCGTCCGGGCGGCCATGGCTTAGCCGAGTGGGAGTGAGGCTGCGCCGCAGCTGTCCACGGTGGTGCCGTCGGGGCAGGGGCGCGTTACTGGATCAGCTCGGCGGGCACCCGCAGCTCCGTGCGGGAGTACAGGTCCGCGACGCGCCGGGGGCTGTCCGACGCGCACGCTGCGGCGACCTCGTCGATGAGCTCGTCGTAGCCGGGGCCGGCCTGGCCTGCGTAGGCGGCGGTCATCCGCCCCCACTCGTCCCACGGCAGCATCTCGACCTTGTTCAGGGCGGCCAGGTCCCTGATCGCGTTGCCGCTAATCTCGGCCGGACCGAAGTTCTCCGTCCCCGCCACGCCAAACGTCGCCGCGTCGATGCCACCGCGCCGGTAACCGGTCCAGGCCTCTCCGCCAGTGAGGAACTCGCCCGGCTGCAAGTCCTCCGGGCGGGATACGAAACAGTGCTCCAGATGCTGGGTGTCGACCCTGACCCACCGTTCGCCGGCCTCGTGCCAGTACTCGGTGATCCAGTGATCCAGGCCGAGCCCGGGCCGGAAGTACGTACCGAAACCGCAGCGAGCGCGGGCCGCGATACCGCGGTAGCGCAGCAGCGCGCAGCTCAGTACGACGAAGGTCCGGCAGGTGCCGACCAGCCGCCGCCCGGGCTCGCGCGCGATGTCCAGCGCCGCGGGGTCCAACGCCAGCACGGCACCGATCATCGCGCTGGCCCGCCGGATCTGCCTTCCGCCGAGCCGGCCGGCGTCCAGGCCAAGGTCCGCCGCCTCGAAGGGATGCAGCACCAGGCCCGGGACGAGCCGGCAGATGCCGACCGGATCGGCCGGGATGGCCTCGAGCACGGCCACGCTGACCTCGCCGATGTCCGTCAGCCGACCCGGAGCGCAGTAATCGATCGCGCCGGTCATGTACCGGATCCTAAGGGCCGCCACCGACATCGGCAGGCACCCGCGCTGCACCGGGCCATCTCACGGCCCGGATCAGTGCGCCCCGGAGGCCAGGCTGTGCAGGAACAGGGCTTCGGCCAGGGAGGCGCGCTCGAAGGTGGGCAGGTGCAGGCTCTCGTTGGCGCCGTGGGCGCGGGAGTCGGGATCCTCAACGCCGGTGACCAGGATCTCGGCGTCCGGGAAGCGCTCGGCGTAGGCGGTCACGAACGGGATCGAGCCGCCGGCGCCGATGTCGAGGGCGGGCCTGCCCCAGGCTTGGGTCAGGGCCTGGCGGAAGGCCTGGTAGGCGCGACCGCCGGCGCGGGCCGTGTAGGGCGCGGCCGTGAAGCCTGAGGAGCCGATGATGACCTGGGCGCCCCAGGGGACGTGGGCCCGCAGGTGAGCCACCAGGGCATCGCGGGCCCGGTCGGCGTCGTCGCCAGGCGCCACCCGCAGGCTGACCTTGGCCCGGGCCGCTGGCAGCAGCGTGTTGGATGCGGCGGCGGTCGCGGGCGCGTCCAGGCCGATGACGGTGATCGACGGCGCGGTCCACAGCCGGTCGGTCAGGCCGCCGGTGCCGATGAGCTCGACCCCGTCTAGGACCCCAGCGTCGGCGCGCAGCTGCGCCTCGGTCAGGTCGAGCGGATCCGACGTGCTGCGGGCCAGGCCGGCCACGGCCACGTCGCCGTTATCGTCGTGCAAGGTGGCCAGCAGCCGGCATAGAGCGGTGAGCGCGTCGGGCACCGGGCCGCCGAACAGGCCGCTGTGGATGGCGTGGTCGAGCGTGCGCAGTTCCACGGTGACCGTGGCCCCGCCGCGCAGGCTGGTGGTCAGCGAGGGTACGTCGGCGGTCCAGTTGACCGCGTCGGCGAACACCACCACGTCGGCGCCGAGCAGGTCCTTATAGGTGTCCAGGAACGGGAGCAGGGTGGGCGAGCCGATCTCCTCCTCCCCCTCGACCAGGACCGTGACGCCGACCGGCAGGTCGTCGCCGTGGGCCCGCAGCGCGGCCAGGTGGACGGCCAGGCCCGCCTTGTCATCGGCGGCGCCGCGGCCGAACAGGCGGCCGTCGCGTTCGGTGGGCACGAACGGGTCGCTGTCCCAGGCGGCGGGGTCGCCGGGCGGCTGCACGTCGTGGTGCGCGTAGAGCAGGACGGTGGGCGCACCGGGCGGGGCGGGCCGGCTGGCCAGCACGGCCGGCTGGCCGCCGTCAGCGGTCAGGATCTGCACGTCGGCCAGCCCGGCCCGCCGCAGCAGGGCGGCGGCCTCCTCCGCGCTGTCCCGCAGGTGCGGGGCGGCGGCCGGGTCGGCCGACACCGACGGGATCCGGACCAGCCGTTCCAGGTCGGCGCGGACGGACGGCAGGAGCTGGCGGATCGTTTCGCTGAGCGGCTCGGGCGTGGTCATGTCCAGGACGTTACCGGCGCGGCCGCGCGCGGCTCAACCGGAGGGGTCGACTCGGTGGGCCGGCCGGGGCGGCGCGGCTGGTCCTGATCACCAGGGAAGGGCCCCGCCTGCCGCGCATCCCGGGTGCTGACGGAGAACGCCTCCTCCAGCTGGGCCAGCCAGGCCAGATGACCCTCCACCGCCTGGCGGCCTTCCGGGGTGAGCCGGAACCACGTACGCGGCCGCCGGCCGACCGCGCCTTTGCGGACTTCCACGTACCCGGCGTCTTCGAGCACGCGGGACTGTTTCGACAGCACCGAGTCGCTGATCCCGGCCGCAGCACGCAGCGCGGCGAACTCGACCCAGTCCGCGCCGGCCGCCAGCAGCCCGCAGATCGACAACCGGGTGATCGGGTGGATGAGCGGGTCCGGCCTGGCCTTGGCGGTCACGCCGCCCCTCCGCCCCGCAGGTCCTGGCGGATCCCCCGCAGTGCGGCCTGCTGGGCGGCCACCTCCGCCACGACCGCGAGGGCCGCGACTGCGATCGCGGCCACGATCAGGTCGCGGTCGATCAGGAACGTCTCGGTCACGAGGGCGGCGGCGCCTACCACGATCATCGCGATCGCCGCGGGACGGGCCGAGGGATAGCGGAGCGATCCGGTGGCCACCACCATGCCGGTGGCCCGGGCCAGGCCCCACTGCAGCAGGCAGGCCACCGTCACTGCGGCGAGCAGGATGGGCCAGATGCGAACCCCCTGCGGAAGGAACCGCGAGGTGAAGGGGCACGCGAAGACGAGTGCCCACAGGATGCCGATGCCGGTCAGGTACCACCACGGCGGCCGCATCCGGTCCGCCAGCCGGCCTCGCTGCACCCGCAGCAGCTCCAGCGCTGCCGGGTCTCTTGCCGCTTCGCGCATTCAGGCTCCCTTGTCATGTACTTTCCATTACGAAAGTACATGACAGGCCCGCGCGCGGCAAGCCGACGGGGGGTGGACAACTGCGGAGGTCAGGCGGCGTACAGGCGGAGGTCGGCCGCGAAGCGCTGGGCCATCTCCAGGGCCGCGGACAGCTCGGGGTGCCGGACGATCACCATGCCGTCGGCGATCAGCGTGGCCCGCCAGTCCCGGCGCGGGGCGCCTACCGGGAGCAGCTCGACCGCGGCCACGTGGTCGCCGTATTCGGCCAGCAGCCGGTCCAGGCCCTCGTAGTGGGTGATCCGGCCGGCGCCGCTGGCGCGCTTGAATATGCTCGCCGCGTTGTACCGGCGCTCGATGGGCTCCAGGATCCGGCCGTGGGTCACGGCCTGGGCCCAGGCCGTGAACAGGTCGGAATCGGTGGCGTAGTTCATCACGTCGACGGTGCGGGCCCCGGGCGGGCGGGCGCCGATCTCGCCGAACACCACCTCGCCGTCGGCCTTGCGGTACCACTCCATGTGGGTGAACCCGTCCCGGAACCCGAGCGCCGCGATGACGTTGCGGCCCATCTCCCGGCCGCCGTGCAGGCCGGGCTGGTCCAGGTCGCGCAGGGCCATGGTGACCGGGCTGATCCACTCGTGCATCTTGGTCAGCAGCGGGCGGGGGTGGTACTGGCAGATGTTCTCGAACAGCACCTGCCCGCCCGCGCAGATGGTGTCGTAGGTGAACTCCTCGGCGTCGATGAACTCCTCGACGCTGACGTGCGGCACGTGCCGGATGGCGGGCAGCACGGCGTCGAGCTCGGCGGCGGAGTCGGCCCGGTAGGTGTCGGCCGACCCCGCGCCGTCGATCGGCTTGACGATGAGGGGGTAGCCGACGCGTTCGGCCGCGGCCCACACCTCGGCCACCGTGGCCGCCGCGACGTGCCACGGGGTGCGCAGGCCGGCCGCGTCGAGCAGCTGCTTCATCCGCTCCTTGTCCCGGAACGGCACGGTCTGGGCCACGGTCAGGCCGGGCAGGCCCAGTTCCTCCCGCAGCCGCGCGGCCAGCACCATGTAGGGCTCCCACAGGCACTCGACCTGGTCGATGCGGACATGCCGGGCCAGGTCGCGCACGGTCGCGGCCACCTGGTCGTCGTTGGCAAGCGAGCCGACCTGGACGTAGTGGTCCAGGGCCTGCCGGGCGAGCTCAGGGAGCGCGTCCTGGCCCTGGTCGCCCAGGCCGATGACGGTGACGCCCGCCTGGCCCAGGCCGCGGGTGAAGAACGCCATCTCGGCGGGGTAGCCGGGCGAGATCATGAGCACGTTCACGGTTACGCCGGTCCCAGCTCGACGCGGACGGTGCTGATCAGCTGCCTGAGCGCCTCGGTGACCACGGCGGTGTCGGCATGCCGGACGGTGATGTAGCCGTCGCCCTCGTAGCTGCCGGAGGACGGCTGGCCGGGCTGGGGCAGCCGGGAGTCGACCACCAGGTCGCTGATCCCGGGCGGCAGCCGGTCCAGGCCGTACACGCCGGTGACGTCACCGAAGCCCTGGCCGCGCAGGTAGGCGGTGCCGGCGGCCCACTTCCGCTGCGGCGGGTTAAAGGTGCCGTCGATCATGAGCTGCGACCAGGCGGTGTACAGGTCGAAGTCGTGCACGTAGCACAGCATCGAGGTGATCTGGGCGCCGGGCGGCCGGGCGCCGACCTCGGACACGGCCACGCTGCCGTCCGGCCGGCGGAACCACTCCATGTGGGTGAGCCCGGTGTGCAGCCCGAGGGCGCGCAGCGCGGCGGGCGCGACCTGTTTGATGCCGTCGTACTCGGGGCCGCTGATGTCGCGGGGCAGCCGCACCACCCACTGCATCCACGGGTTGCGCAGCACCTCAAGCGGCGTGGGCAGGTAGTTAGAGATCGAGTCCCAGACGACCTGGCCGTCGATCATCACGCTGTCGTAGGAGCCTTCCTCGCCGGTCAGGAACTCCTCGATCTGCGCGGGCCGGTCCGGGCCGGGCGGGGCCACCTCCAGCCAGGCCCTGAGGTCGTCCGGACCGTCCAGGCGGAACGTGCTCTTGGCCCCGGCGCCCGCGGGCGGCTTGACCACCAGCGGGAAGCCGACCTGGGCGGCGAAGTCGGCGGCCGCGGCCGCGTCGGTGGCCAGCCGGTGCCTGGCGCAGGGGATGCCCGCCTCCTGCAGCACCGTCTTCATCTGGTCCTTGTCCCGGAAGTTGCGGGCCGTGCCCGGGTCCATGCCGGGGATGCCCAGGTGCTCGCGGACCTGGGCCAGCGGGACCTGAAGCTGCTCCAGCACGGCCAGCAGCCGCTGCACCGGGCCGACCTGGCCGCTCAGCCCTTCCACCGCGCCGGCGATCTGCCCGGCGTCCAGCGGATCGTCGATCCGCCAGTGCCCGGTCAGCTTGTGTCGCAGCCCGGGTGACAGGCGGTCGGTGGGCTCGCAGGTGACCAGGGCCAGGCTGACTCCGGGCAGGCTGGCGGCCGCCTCGACGAACCGGGCCGTAGTGTCCAGCAGATAGGGCGCGACGAACGCGGCGGTCACCATGGCATGACCGTAAACCCGGTGGCCGCGCCGCCGCTACCGCGGACCTGGGTCCGGTTGGCCCGTATGGGGCGGATGATGCGGATGATGCGGCCAGTCCGGGGGTCCGGGCTCCGCAGGTCCAGGCTCCGGCGACCGGGGCTGGGGCAGCGGATTCCATACCGTGAGCGGCCGGCGCGGCCCGGCCGGATCCGGCGGCGTCGGCTCCGGCTGGGCCGGCTCCGGCTGGGCCGGGTTCGGCTGGGTGAGGTCCGGCTGGGCCGGGTTCGGCTGGGTGAGGTCCGGCTGGGTGGGGTCCGGCTGGGTGGGGTCCGGCTGGGTGGGGGTCTTCTTGGTGGGGGCCTTCTGGGCCGGGACCGGCGCGGCCGCGATCCTGAGCGCCTGATCGACCGGGCGCGGGTCCGGGGTCTGCGCGGGCGGCTGCGGGCCGTGGAACACCTGACTGGCCGCGGCCCTGATGCCGCGCGAGACCAGGTCATGGAACTTATCGTGAGCGAGCAGCTTGGCCGCGGCCAGCGCGAGCGGCTGGAATCCGGTGGCCACCCCGATGACGACGCCGACGATCTCGAAGAACTCAGCCGCCTGGCCCAGCGGCTCGGCCACCGGCTGCAAGATGAGGTCGGCGCCGATCCCGGCCGTGGCCGTCGCCTCGTATCCGGGCAGCGGTATGTCGGTGGCCAGCGTGTCCAGCGGCTTGGCCACGATGGCGTTCAGCCGGTTGCCGGTCCGGTTGCAGACCTCGGCCGCGGCCGTCTCGGGAAACGCGTTCGGCGTTATCCACCGGTCGGTCGCCGCCGCGAAGGCCGGATCTCCCCACTGGCCGGCGACATAATCGGCGGCGGCCTCCGCCAGCCGGTCCCGGAAGCCCCGGTCATGTTCCGCGCGGTCAGCGACGGCCGATGCATCGCCCAGGTCGCCGAGCTGGCCGGCGGGCAGTTCGGCGACCGAGCGCTCGACCTCGATGCGGAACCGGGGCTTGGCCAGGTCCTGGCGGGCCATCAAGAACCGGATTCGTTCGACGTAGAGCCGGCCGGATGCGGCAGACTCGGGGCCGACGGGCTCGGGTTCCGCGGCCGGGCCGGCGGGCTGGCCGAGGGACCCGGCCAGGCGCACCACCCGGTCATCCAGTTGCCGCAGGTCCTGGCCGGTCTGGTCGGTGCGGCGCTTGATGGCGTCCAGGTCGGCCAGGAACTGGTTGGCCATGGTGCCGATGCGGCTGTCCGCGTGATCGAGGCGGCCCTGGATCTTCCTGCCGTCCAGCCTTTGCTGCTCCCGGTCCCGTTGCAGGTCATCGGTGACCGCGCGGAGCTGGTATCGCACGTTTTCTTCGCTCGCCCGCACCTGGTCGGCGATTTTCCTGATCGCGTCCTCGACCAGCGGCGCGGTATTTTGCCTGGTGCGCACGTTAAAGGTGACTGCCACGTAAAGCGCGGCGGCAGCGACCACCGCTATGGCCACGATGAGCAAGATTTCCATTACTTCCTCGCTAGCCATATGTCGCGCGTGGTTACTGTCGCAGCCAGTACAGCAAGGGCGATGGCGATGACGATGGCCACCAGGATGATCCAGTTCATCAGGCTCAGGCCGCCAACCGAGCCGGGGACCGTATTCCACAGCTTGACGGCACCGCTGGCGTCGGCACTGGCCAGCTTGCCGTCCGGGCTGAACGCGACCCCGTTCACCGCGCTGCCCGCCTGCAGCGGCGCGCCGGACGGCTGGCCGCTGGCCGGATCCCAGACCCGGACGGCACCGTCGGCGTCCGCGCTGGCCAGCAGCTTCCCGTCCGGGCTGAACGCCAGCCCGTTCACCGCGCTGCCCGCCTGCAGCGCCGAGCCGGACGGCCGGCCGCTCGCCGGGTTCCACAGCCGGATCGTGCCGTCGCCGTAACCGCAGGCCAGCAGCGTGCCGTTGGGGCTGAACGCCAGCCCGGTCGCGCTGCCCGCGGCGCTGGGACCGGCCTGCAGGGCCGGGCTGAGGACCTGGCCGCTGGCCGCGTCCCACAACTGGACGGCGCCGTTGGCGTCGGCGCTGGCCAGCAGTTTCCCGTCCGGGCTGAACGCCACCGCGCGCACGGCGCTGCCCGCCTGCAGCGGCGAACCTGACGGCAGGCCGGAGGCCGGGTTCCACAGCCGGACGGTGCCGTCGGCCTGGGCGCTGGCCAGCAGCGTGCCGTCGGGACTGAACGCCAGCCCGGTCACGGCGCTGCCCGCCTGCAGGGGCGAACTCGACGGCTGGCCGGTCGTCACGCCCCACAGGCTGATCGTGCCGTCGCCGTAGCCCGCGGCCAGCACGGAGCCGTCCGGGCTGAACGCCATCCCGGTCACCCCGCCCGCGGGGCCGGCGCCGGCCCGCAGCACCGGGCCGTAGGACTGGCCGCTGGCCACGCTCCACAGCCGGACCGTGCCGTCCGTGTAACCTCCGGCCAGCAGCGTGCCGTCCGGGCTGAACGCCACCTGGGTCGCGCCTGCCGATCCGGCCGCGAGGGTGGCGGCGGCGGCCGGCGCGGCGACCCCGGCCGCGGCCATGACGGCCACCAGGAGAGTCAGCAGCCCAGCGATCACGGCATGCCGTCGATGCCGGGTGCGGCGCTGAGCGCGATCGGCCATGCTCTGATGAGACCACTAACGGTGCGCTATGGCGAGCCAGCAATCTATATCGCCTGGTCAGAGGGTTCGGACGGGTCGGGCACTACGGGCGGTCACCGGCGCGGGCGACCGCCTCCAGGGTCGGGACGGCGATGACCCGCTTGGGGATCTTGTAGGCGGCCAGCCGGACCCGCAGGTCGCCGCGGATCCGGGCGGCCAGGTCCGCGGGGGCGCCGGGCGCGGGCACGACGTAGGCGGTCACGGCCTGCCCCCAGTCGGGATCCTCCTCGCCGCGCACCAGCACGGCCTGGACGCCGGGCAGGGCGGCGACGGCCGCCTCGACCTCGCCGGGGTACACGTGGTAGGAGCCGGTGTTGATCATCCCGTCCAGGCGCGCGCCGAGGTACAGGTAGCCGTCGTCGTCGAGCCGGGCCAGGTCGCCGAGCCCGCACCAGCCGTCCGGGTCGGCCCAGGCGGACACGACCATGCCGTTGCGGACGCACAGCTCGCCCCAGCCGTCCTGCTGCCCGGGCACGGGGCGGATGCGCAGCTCGGTCTGCGGGATGGCCCGGCCGCAGCTGCCGGCGTGACGGGACCGGCCTGCGGCCAGTTCGGCGTGGTCGGCGGGACCGAGGATGGCCAGCGGCCAGCCGCCCTCGAAGCGGCCGTAGACCTGGACCAGCGGGGGCCCGAGGATCTCGATGGCGCGCCGCAGGTCCGCCGCCGGCATCGGGGCGCCGCCGTAGATGATCCGGCGCAGCGGTCCCGGGCCGTCCAGGCCGGCCTCGGCCACGGCATCGGCCAGCCGGGTGACCATGCCTGGCACGAAGAACGTGGCCGTGGCGCGGAAGCGGATGGCGGCCTCCAGCACCGCGACCGCGTCGAAGCGGGGCAGCACGACCTGCGGCAGGCCCATGTGCAGGAACGGGAACGTGCCGAGCATGCCGGTGCCGTGCATGACCTGCTGCGTGGTCAGGAAGCACTCGTCGGCGCCGAACCCGGGGCCGTAGCCGCCCGTCCGGTACAGCTCGGCGTTGATGGTCATGCACGCGGCCCAGTTGGCGTAGGACATCGGCACGGCCAGGAACTGGCCCTGGGCCGCCATCCGCGGGTACAGCAGGTGCGTGGTATCCGGGTCGACCTCCTGGTCGGGAAGGGAACCCGAGGCCGAGAGGGGGGCGTCGTCGTCGTGCAGCAGCGCGCCCGCCGGGGCCGTTCCGGCGTGGGCGGCGTCGGTCACCACGCCGGCCACGCCCGCCGCGGCGAACACCGCGGCCGCCTCGGCGGGCGGCGCGCCGGGGTCCACCGGGACCCGGGTCGCGCCGATCCACTCGGTGGCCAGGTGGGCCTCGATGGTGGCGGCGGAGTTCTGCGACCACAGCCCGATCCGCTGCCCGGCCAGGCCCTGCTGCCGCAGCGCCAGCGCCAGCGCCTCGGTCCGGGTCCGCAGCTCGGTGCCGGTGACGCGGTGACCGTCCGGCCTGATCAGCAGGACCCGGTCGGCGGCCGACGCGATGGCCCGCCGGGTCGCCTGGCCCGCGATCATCGGACCAGTGCTCCCGGTCCTGCGCTCCCCGGTCCTGCGCTCATCGGCCCAGTGCCCATCGGTCCTGCACTCACTGGTCTGCGCTCACTGGTCTGGCGCCGCGAGCCGGTCCCGCAGGGCCGAGCGCTGCACCTTGGCACCGCCGAGGACGGTGGGCAGTTCGGCCACGAACACGGCGCGGGCGGGCCGTTCGTGCTCGGCCAGCCGGGCGGCGCGATCCAGGATCTGCGCGGCCAGGTCATCGGAGGAGGCGTAGCCGTCCTTGAGCTGGACGCCGACCACGACCTCCTGGTCACCGGGCTCGCCCAGGCCGACCACGCCGCACATGAACACCGCGCCGTGGCCCAGGATGGCCTCCTCGACCAGGTGCGGGTACACCGTGCCGCGGGCGGTCATGATCCGGTCCCCGGCCCGGTCGGAGTAGTACAGGAAGCCGTCCTCGTCCAGGTAGCCGACGTCGTAGGGGCGGAACCAGTCGCCAGGGAAGAACGACTCCGCGTTGCGTTCCGGCAGGCCCCAGTACTCGCCGAGGGACATGGCGCTGCGCACCACGATCTCGCCCACCTGGCCGGGGCCGAGGCGGGTGCCCTCCTCGTCGACCACCGCGACCTCCAGGAACGGTGACCCGGACCGGCCGACGCTCTTGATCCGGTCCCGGTGCTCCTCGACCTCGTGCGGGAGCAGCCGGGTGGTGATCGCGCCCTGCTCGGTGGAGCCGAACCCGTGCGCCCAGACCGGGCCGAGCAGCGTGGTGGTGCGGTCCAGCTGGTCCGGGTTGCCGAAGAACACCACCATCCGGCGTAGCCGGTGGGCGAAGCCGCCGCGGGCCTCCACCTCGTCGAGCACGGGAGTCAGCAGCGGCCCGGGCATGAACACGCCGGTGACCTGCTCGGCGGCGATGACCTCGAGCAGCGCGCCGGGGTCGAAGACCTCGTCGTCGAGCAGGACGGTGCGCGCGCCGCGCACGTAGTACGGGTAGAGGGTCTGGAAGCCGCTGGCCCACTGGATCGGGTGGAAGTGCAGGTTGACGTCGTCCGCTCCGATCGGCGGGATGCCGCCGCCGAAGGTGTCGAAGTGGTGCAGGTTGTGGTTGATCACCGCCTGCCAGGACCGGTAGGTCTTGACCCAGGCCTTGGGGTGGCCGGTGGTGCCCGAGGTCAGCTGCAGGAAGCACGGGGCGTCCTCGTCGACGTCGAGGAACGGGTCGGCGGGATCGCCGCCCGACTCCAGCTGCGCGAACGGCGTGGCCCAGTCGGGACAGCCCGGGCCGATGCCGATGAAGTGGCGCACGGTCTTCAGCTCGGCCCGGTTCCGGTCGACGTCCTCGGCGAAGCGGGTGTCGAAGATGAGCGCGGAGGCCTCCACCTGGTTGAGCGACCAGACATGGCTGTCCATGGCGAAGTGGGTGTGCAGGACGACCCGGACCAGGTTGTGCTTCTCGCAGCCGAACCAGGTCTCGACCACCTCGGGCGTGTTGTAGGCCAGCACGCCAACCCGGTCGCCGCGCTGTATCCCGAGGTCGGTCAGGGCCGAGCCGACCCGGTTGGACACCTCGTTGAGCTGGGCGAAGGTCAGGGTGCGGGAGCCTGCCGTGAGCGCCGGCCGCGGACCGAACTGCTGCGCGGCCATCCGGACGAGAACACCAGCCTCGACGTGCATGACGTTCCTCCTGGTATACTAACCGGTAAGTATAGGGCTAGGTTAGCAAGGTCGTTGCGGCTGTCAACGGCCGGGAGGCACCGGTGCGAGCTGATCCCTACGCGGACTCCGAACCGCAGGCCCGGACCAACGTCCGGATCCTCAACGCCGCGGCCCGGCTTTTCTACCGCCGCGGGATCCGGGCGGTGTCCGTCGACGAGGTGGCGGCCGAGGCCGCGGTCACCAAGGTCACGGTCTACAAGCACTACCGGGCCAAGGACGAGCTGCTGGCCGCCTGCCTGCACGCCCTTGACGAGCGGTTCTTCTCCTGGTTCGTGCATGAGGTCGAGGCCAGCACCGACGATCCGCACGAGCGGCTGCTGGCGGTATACGACGTGCTCGACCGCTGGTTCCACCGGCGCGACTTCCGCGGCTGCGCGTTCATCAATGCCACGGTCGAGCTGGCCAATCCCGAGCACGTGGCCCGGGCCGCGGTGCTGGCCCACAAGACCAGGTGCCGGGATTACTTCAGGGCCCTGGCGCAGGCCTGTGACCTGCCCGACGCCGAGGCCATCTCCGACCAGTGGATGCTGCTGACCGAGGGCGCGACGATCACCGCGCTGGTCGAGGGCGACCTGGGCGCCGCGCGCAAGGCGCGCGTGGGGGCGGCCGCGATCCTGCGGGCGCTGCAGGCCGCGGCCTGAGCCGTTGGCCTGAGCCTTGAGCCGCGACGGCCGGCGTGGCCGGGAGCGGACCCGGGGCCGGGCTACCATTCCAGGCATGAACGTGGTCTTTGTGGAGCCGTTCTTCCCGAACAACCAGCGGCAGTTCGCCCGGGCGCTGGCCGAAGCGGGCGCGACGGTGATCGGCATCGGCGAGTACCCGGTGGAGTCGTTCGACGGCGACCTGCGGGGCTGGCTGCACCACTACGAGCGGATCTCGTCGGTCACCGACGTCGAGGCCCTGACCCGGGCGGTGCGCTGGGTGCAGGACAAGCTGTGGGTGGACCGGCTCGAGGCCACCATCGAGGCGCACACCATGGCGGCCGCGGAGGTCCGCGAGGCCTGCACGATCCCGGGCACCTCGGTGCACACGGCCTGGCTGTGCCGGGACAAGCCGTCGATGAAGGAGGCGCTGCGCGAGGCGGGCGTGCCCACGGCGGCCTCGGCCGCGGTTTCCTCGGCGGGCGAGGCGCGGGCGTTCGCCGAGCAGGTCGGGTTCCCGCTCATCCTCAAGCCGCGCAGCGGCGCCGGGGCGTCGGGCACCGCGCGGGTGGACGACTTCGACGGCCTGGAGCAGGCGCTGGGGGTGTTCGGCGGGCAGGGCGTCGACTCCATCGCGGTGGAGGAGTTCATCGAGGGGCACGAGGGCTTCTACGACACGATCACCGTCGACGGCCGCGTGGCCGTGGATTTCGTCTCGCACTACTACCCGAACGTGCTGGAGGCGATGCGGACCCGGTGGATCTCGCCGCAGTTCGTCTCCACCAACCGGATCGACAGCGCGCCGGAGTACGCGGAGCTGCGCGAGATGGGCCAGCGGGTCATCACCGCGCTGGGCATCGGGACGTCGGCTACCCACATGGAGTGGTTCTTCGGGCCCAAGGGCCTGAAGTTCTCCGAGATCGGCTGCCGGCCGCCGGGCGTGGGCGCCTGGGACCTGTACTCGGCCGGCAACGACATGGACCTGTACCGGGCCTGGGCCGACGCCATCGTGCACAGCGGCGTGTACTCGGTGCCGTCGCGGCAGTACGCCAGCGGGATCGTGGCGCTGCGGCCCTCGCAGGACGGGACGATCTCCGGCTACAGCGGCGTGGACGAGCTGCAGCGGCGGTACGGCGAGTGGGTCATCGACGCGCACCTGCCCTCGCCAGGCACCCCGACCCAGGGCGTGGAGGCCGGGTACATGGCCAACGCCTACGTGCGGATGCGCCACCCGGACTTCGACGTGCTGCGCGGCATGCTGGACGAGGTGGGACGGACCCTGCACGTCTACACGGCGTGAGGATCATCCTGCTGGGCCCGCAGCGCAGGCCGACGGTGGACGCGGCGGTCCGGCTGCTGGCCACGCTGCGCGAGCCGACGGACAGGCCGGCGGACGGCCCGGTGGCCACGGTCAACGCGGGCTGGCAGGAGCGCGAGGCCGACGACGGCGAGCTCAGCCGGGTGCTGGGCGGGCGGGACGTCAACCTGCGGCTGTACCAGCGCTGGCTGGACGTGCAGGAACGGGATCCGGAGTACGTGGCGGGCGAACGGCGGCTGTCCGCCGCGCTGGCCGAGATGGCGGACCTGTACCTGCTGCGACTGGATCACGCGCTGCAGGCGGTGTACGCGCTGCAGCGCCGGGAGGCCGGTGACCGGCTGAGGTCGGAGGCGGTGGCCGAGGCGGTTATCGCGGTGCGCGACGTCGACGCGGCGCACCTGCGCCGGGTCAACGAGGCCCGGCTGGAGTTCTTCGACCGGCTGCGGCCGCACGACCGGCCCGCGATCGCCGAGCACCGGGCGGCCGTGGCCGACGTGCTGGGCTCGGCCAGCGTCCTGGTGCTGGCGGGCGGGCACGTGGACGTGCTGGCCGAGGTGCTGCACCTGTTCAACGTGGCGGCGGCCCTCAACGGGGCGCCGGTGATCGCCTGGTCGGCGGGCGCGATGGCGCTGACCGACCGGATCGTGCTGTTCCACGACCGGGCCCCGCAGGGCCCCGGCCATCCCGAGGTCTGGGGCAGCGGCCTGAGCGTGGTGCGCGACGTGGTGCTGCTGCCGCACGCCCGGGCCCGCCTGCTGCTCGACGACGCGCCGCGGATGGCCGTCCTGGCCCGCCGGTTCGCCCCCGCCCGCTGCGTACTGCTCGAAGCCGGCACCCGGATCGAGCCGGGCGCCGACGGCGGCTGGCCGGCCGGGACCCGCTTCGTGGCCGAGGACGGTCACGTAACGGCACTGGAGGCGGCGTGAGCGCGATGGGGCCCCGCGAGCCAAAGGGGCGCGGCGTTGCCTGGACTGAGGAGCGACGAAGGAGCGACGAGGGAAGGCAACGCCTTAAGAGCGCCCCGGAGGCGAGCGGGGGAAACACCTCAAGCTGGCGATCAACCGGCTGCGGGACCGCAGGCCGCTGGACGCGGCCACCGTGGACCGGTTCCTGGCCCGGTACCAGGTGCCGATCATCGAGGGGCCGCGGTGCACGTTCCTGTACCGGGGCGAGGCAGACGAGGTGTTCCTGGTGATCCGGGTGCTGGGCCTGCCCGATCACCTGCCGCTGCGCCGGCTGCGCGGCACCGACCTGTGGCACCTGGTCCTGGAGCTGCCCGAGGGGTCCCGGGTGGAGTACCAGCTGGAACTGGTGCGCGGCGGGCAGCGCGAGCGGATCAACGACCCGCTGAACCCGCACCTGGCACGCAGCCCGATGGGCAGCTCGTCGGTGTGCTACGCGGCCGGGCACCAGATACCCGACTGGACGGTGCCCGACCCGGAGGCGCGGCCGGGGTCGCTGGTCGACATGGTGGTGCCGAGCCGCGCGCTGCGCCGGGGCGCTCAGGTCACGGTGTACCTGCCGGCCCGGTTCCAGCGCACCGCGCGCTACCCGCTGCTGATCGTGCACGACGGCGGGGACTACCTGAACTACGCCTCGGCCAAGACGGTGCTCGACAACCTCATCCACCGGCTCGACGTGGCCGAGATCGTGGCCGCCTTCGTGTACCCCGGTGACCGGCTGGCCGAGTACGCCAACTCCGCCGCGCACGCCAGGTACCTGACCGCCGAGCTGCTGCCCCGGCTGGAGGCGGAGCTCCCCTTGGCCGGCGGCCCGGCCGGACGGTGCCTGATGGGCTCGAGCTTCGGGGCCGTGGCGTCGCTGTCGACCGCGTACCGGTATCCCGACGTATACGGTTCGCTGCTGGTGCAGTCGGGATCGTTCGTCTTCACCGATATCGGCCAGGACCACGGCGGCGGGCCACCCTTTGAGCCGGTGGTGCGGTTCATGAACCGGTACCGGGCCGCGCCGCGGCGGGTGGCCGACCGGATGTTCATCAGCTGCGGCGTCTACGAGCCGCTGATCGTGCCGAACCGGTCCATGGTCCCGGTCTTCGAGAGCGCCGGGATGACGGTCCGGTACACCGAGGCCCGCGACGGGCACAGCTGGGAGAACTGGCGGGACCGGCTGCGAGCCGGATTGTCGTGGATTTTTCCCGGCCCGCAGAAGTTCTACTACGAATGATCCGCTATAAGTGATCGTCTATGAGCGATCTTAAGATCCGGGAACGCTGGTTCTCCGAGCGCATGCATGAGGAAATCACCGTGGTGCGGTGGGGGACGTTCGGCCGGCCGGTGCTGGCGTTCCCTTCGGCGGGCGGTGACGCCGAGGAGGTCGAGCGGCACGGCCTGGTCAACGCGTGCGGGCCGCTGCTGGCCTCGGGCCGGGTCAAGCTGTACTCGGTCGACAGCGTGGCCGGCCAGGCCATGGTGACGAAGTCCGGCTCGGTGGAGCACCGCATGTGGCTGCTCAACCAGTTCCAGGAGTGCATCAGGTGGGAGGTGCTGCCCGCTATCCACGCGGACCTGGGTGGCCAGGAAATGGAGGTCATCACGACCGGCGCCTCGGTCGGCGCGTTCAACTCGGTGGCCGTGCTGTGCCGCTACCCGGACGTGTTCGCCGCGGCCATCGGCATGAGCGGCAGCTACCGGATCGAGCGCTTCTACGACGAGGCCTGGAGCCAGGACCTGTACTTCTCCGCACCGCTGCAGTTCGTGCCCGGTCTCGAGGGCCCTGCGCTCGACCGGCTCCGGACGCGGCGGGCCATCCTGGCCTCCGGCGAGGGTGACTGGGAGGACATCGGCTCGTCCTGGCAGATGGCCGCGGCCCTGGGCGCTAAGGGCATCCCCAACCGGGTGGACAACTGGGGCCCGCAGTGGAAGCACGACTGGGACACCTGGCGGCACATGCTGCCGCAGTACCTGGAGGAACTTACTTAACCGGGTTTTCGCGTCCGCGTCGCCGGGGTTCGGCCGGTCGTTGGTTAAGGTTGAAGCGATGTCATCGACTGATGGTGCCGAGGCCGGTCCAGCCTCTGGCCCTGCCCCCGGGCAGCACGATTTCGTGGTGGTGGCCAGCCGGCTGCCGGTCGACCGCGTCGAGGAACCAGACGGTGCGGTCAGCTGGCGGCCCAGCCCGGGCGGGCTGGTCACCGCGCTCGAGCCGGTCATGCGCGCGTCCGGCGGCGTGTGGATCGGCTGGTCCGGCGACGCGGGGCCCGCCCCCGGGCCGTTCGAGGCGAACGGGCTGGACCTGGTGGGCGTGGGGCTGTCCGCGGACCAGGTGCGCGATTACTACGAGGGGTTCTGCAACGCGACCCTGTGGCCGCTGTACCACGACGTGATCTCCCCGCCGGAGTTCCACCGCCGGTGGTGGGACGCCTACGTGGCGGTCAACCGGTCGTTCGCGGCGGCGGCGGCGGCCGAGGCGGCACCAGGCGCGACGGTCTGGGTGCACGACTACCAGCTTCAGCTCGTGCCGCGGATGCTGCGCGACCAGCGCGCCGACGTCCGCATCGGCTTCTTCAACCACATCCCGTTCCCCGGTTACGAGATCTTCGCGCAGCTCCCGTGGCGCCGGCAGGTGGTCCAGGGCCTGCTCGGCGCGGACCTGATCGGCTTCCAGAGCCGGGCCGACGCGACGAACTTCCTGCGCGCCAGCCGCCGGGCCGCGGGCCTGCTGACCAAGGGTCACGTCATCCGGGTGCACGAGGCCGACGGGCCGCGCGAGGTCCTGGCGGCGGCCTTCCCCATCTCGATCGATTCGGCGGCGCTGGAGGAGATCGCCCGGCGGGAAGAGGTCAGGAAACGGGCCGCGGACATCCGGCTGGCCCTGGGCCAGCCGAACGCGCTGCTGCTCGGTATCGACCGGCTCGACTACACCAAGGGCATCCTGCACCGGCTCAACGCCTACGGCGAGCTGCTCAACGAGGGCCGGCTCGGCCCGCAGGTGATCCTGGTCCAGGTCGCGAGCCCGAGCCGGGAGCGGGTCGAGGCCTACCGCGAGCTGCGCGACGAGGTGGAGCAGATCGTCAGCCGGATCAACGGCCAGCACGCCGAGGTGGGCAGCCCGCCGGTGCACTACCTGCACCAGTCCTTCCCCAGGGAGGAGATGGCGGCGCTATACCTGGCCGCCGACGTCATGCTAGTCACCCCGCTGCGGGACGGCATGAACCTGGTGGCCAAGGAGTACGTGGCCTGCCGCTACCAGGAGGACGGCGCGCTCGTGCTCAGCGAGTTCACCGGCGCTGCCGACCAGCTGACCAGCGCGTTCCTGGTCAACCCGCACGACATCGAAGGCCTGAAGGACGCCATCGTGCGCGCCACCACGATCAGCCCCGCCGAGGCCAGGCGCCGGATGCGGTCGATGCGCAGGCAGGTCCGCGAGCACGACGTGGCCTACTGGGCGGCTAGCTTCCTAGACGCGCTCAAGCAGGTGCCTGGGTAAGTTCCGGTGCTGACTACGCAGCACCGGCCAGCTGCGGCGGAACAGCCCGGCAAGCGCGAGCAGGCTGACGGCAAACGCCACCCACGTCCACACGCGGCCGAAGTCGGCGATCCCGCTGATGCCGGCGACCTGGCCAGTGGCGAAGCTGCAGGCGGCGTACATGCCGAGCGGGAAGACCGTGGCCCAGCGGCTTACCTCGTAGTTGAGCCTGGGCCTGAGGACCTCGGCGATGACCAGGGGGAAGAGCCACACCATAGCCAGGCACCAGAGCACCAGGGTGCTGGCGGTGAGGACCCGGTGCTGCCCGGTGAATAGCCCAAGCGCGCCGGCGGCCTCGGTGACCTTGGCGGCGGCGAGGGCGGAAATGGCCAGCGCGCCGCCCGCGACCCAGTGGTCGCCATGGCCGGTGAGCAGTTCGCGCAGGTCGAACCGGGCTGCAGTGAAGACGTAGAAGACAAGCCCTAGAACCAGCACGGGGACAGCAGCGCTGACGAGCCACCCCGCACGGTAGATGATGGCCAAGGTGGCGCTCAGCACGGCGAGGCCTTCGGTGGCGACGCAAAGGACGAAGGAAATTCCGGCCGTCGGGGTTTTCCAGTGCCGCAGGACCGGCAGCACAAGCAGGGCCCAGCCGAGGGCCGCCACGACGAGCAGCGCCGCGGCGGCCACGTGGTAACCCTGGCCGGCCAGCCGGGTGCCGAGCACGGCGGTGCCAGCCACTGCCGTGAGCGAGGCTGGCGAGCTGGCCTCGCGCGCGACCCGATCTCGCTGGCCCGCCAGTCTGGTGCCCAGCACGACAGTCAGCAGCAGCCAGGCACCCGCGGCCAGCCAGAGCATGATCGCCGAGAGAACCGGCTGGTGGTCTGAGGACAGATCGGTGGAGACGATGCCGGTGGCCATGACGACCGTCCATGATGCGGGCGGGATCGCATCGAGCAGCGGCCAGGTCATGGCTTCATGATCGCGCCAGGGACGTTGATCCGGCCGAATGGGTGCGACGGTAAACGCGGCGATGTCGCCGGGCGTCGAATTAGGTATGACAGGAAAGTTCTTCCGCAACGTCTGCTTAGCGTGCAGCTGGCGATCTCCCGGTTTCCTGGACCGATTACGCCTGACCGCATCGGTCAGGCAGACGGATTCAACGACAAGGATCGCTCATGATTAGAACCTTCAAGATCGCAGGCCCGTTAAGCGCGCTATTTCTCGTGGGTGCGGTGACCGGCGGATGCGGGAGTACGGCAACGTCTACGGCCGGCAGCGTGCCATCAGGAGTCACGGCATCGATTTCTGTCGCGGCTTCGCCAGGTCCCACGATTCCGGCGAGCCCAGCAGCTTCGCCTAGTCCCTCGCCTTCAGCGAGCCCTACGCCGACGGTCACCAGGACGGCGCAGCAGGTGAAACCGGCACCGAAGAAGACGACGTCGGCTGCTCCCGCGCCGCCGAGACCTTCGACGAGCGCACCTGCCGCCGCCCCGCCGCCCACGACACCGGCCGGTTGCCATCCGCTCAGTAACGAGGGCACGTGCTACGAGCCTGGCGAGTACTGCCGCGACGATGACCACGGTGCTACCGGCATAGCGGGGGACGGCAAGGCGATCACCTGCGAGGACAATGATGGCTGGCGCTGGGAGCCATCCTGAGCTGTCGGTCGTGACCGCGCAGCAGGGCGGCGGCGACGGCGGCGGAAGCGAGGATGACCGTCACCGCCGCCCTGCTCCGGGACCGCTGATCGGCTACTGCGGCGCGAGGATCTGGGTGGCCTGGGACCAGACGACCTGCCAGCGATCGTCACGGAGCCGGTAGCAGTCGGTATGCCAGCACGTGAAGCCGGGACCGTCGTCGAAGCTGATGCGGGCCTGGTAGCGGAGGACGGCGACGGGGGCGTTACCGAGGACCGTGATGTCGGAGACTGGTTCGAAGATGCGGTAGGGCAGGCGCCCTGACTGGACGGCGTCGAGGTAGTCGTGCTTGGTCAGGGCGGACCCGTTCGGGGTGATGAGCTGGTAGTCGTCCGCATGCAGCGGGGCGGCGGTGGCGGTATCCCCCTCGGCCAGGGCGCGCAGGCGCCGGCGCTCGATGTCGGGCAGGAGCGTGGCTGCCGAGCTCATCTGGTCCGCCTCCCGGTTGGCGGCTGGGGTTCACGGCCGTGATGACCGCGACGTCCTACGTCTGGACGCCCGCCACCCCGCCGGCCGAGTGAGGACCGGGCGCCGGGGGTAGCTGGCCGTGTGCATCCTTGCCGTACCGGGCCTCGATCATCACCGAGCTGACCATGAGCACGATCCCGAGCCATATGAACGTGACGGCCCACAGCAGGCCCGCGGCCTCGGTGCCGGCCTGGGTGAACAGCGCGCCCGCCCAGGCGGCGGCGGTGATCCCGGTGGTCACCGCGATCACCCGGGTGCCCTTCCTGACCGTGGCGTTCCCGGGACGGGACGGGGCGGGACGGCGGGGTGGCACGGCGGCAGCCACGGGGTCCGGCTCCGCGGGGAGATCGGCGGTAAGCGCGGTCAGGTCGGCGTAGGTCCGGGACGCGAGGGCCTGGCCAACGCGGTCATCGAACTCGTCTTTGGTCAGCCGGTCCTGAACGAACGCGGCCTTGAGCACGTCGACCACCTGCTCGCGGTCGGCGTGCGAGGCGCGCAGGCGGCCACGGCCCGGCGGGCGGGCCGCCTTGTCGTTTCCCATCTGCACCTCCCACGGCGCGATGCTTGCCAGCGTAATGCGCCGGTCTGGCCACCGCCATCCCGCGGGAGGCGGACCGGGTCGCGGCGCATCAGCCACGCTCCGTTCGGCAGAAAGATCTTGACGTTCAGGCGAGGCGGGTGGCCTCTACTGAGACGGCGCTGGCCCTGGCGGGGGCGCCGTGGTAGATGCTCCTGAGCGGCGCGGCGGCTGGGATGGGAGTAAACGAATGAGATCCCAGGGCCCGGGGCACGCGGGACCAAAGGGTTTGGGACGGTGGCTAGAGGTCGGCGAAGCGGGCGATGGCGCGCATCTTGTTCATCGCGTCGAGGGCGGCGACCTTGTACGCCTCGGCCAGGGTGGGGTAGTTGAACACGGCGTCGACCAGGTAGTCGACGGTGCCGCCGCAGCCCATGACGGCCTGGCCGATGTGGATGAGCTCGGTGGCGCCGGTGCCGAACACGTGCACGCCGAGCAGCGTGCGGGTGTCCAGCGACACCAGCAGCTTCAGCACGCCGTAGGAGTCGCCGATGATCTGGCCGCGGGCCAGCTCGCGGTACCGGGAGACGCCCACCTCGAAGGGCACGTTTTCGTGGGTGAGCTGCTCCTCGGTCCGCCCGACGAAGCTGATCTCCGGGATGCTGTAGATGCCGATCGGGTACAGGTCACTGACCGCGTGCAGCGCTTCGCCGCAGGCGTGGTACGCCGCGATCCGGCCCTGCTCCATCGAGGTGGCCGCCAGGGCCGGGAAGCCGATGACGTCGCCCACCGCGTAGATGTGCGGCACCTCGGTCTGGTACGAGCCGTTGATCGCGATACGGCCTCGCTTGTCGGCGGTCAGCCCGGCCGCTTCGAGGTTGAGGTGGTCGCTGGCGCCCTGCCGGCCGGCCGAGTACATGACCGTGTCGGCGGGGATCTTCTTCCCGCTCAGCAGGGTGGCGATGGCTCCCTCGGGGCGCGCCTCGACCGAGGCTACTGTCTCGCCGAACCGGAACGTAACCGCGAGATCGCGCAGGTGGTACTTGAGCGCCTCGACCACCTCGACGTCGCAGAACTCGAGCATCCGCTCGCGCTGCTCGACCACGGTGACCTTGGTGCCAAGCGCGGCGAACATGGAGGCGTACTCGATCCCGATGACCCCGGCGCCGGCCACCACCATCGAACGGGGCACCTTCTCCAGGTGGACGATCCCGTCCGAGTCCATGACGGTGCGCTCGTCGAACTCAACGCTGTCCGGCCGGGCCGGCCGGGTGCCAGTGGCGATGACGATCTTGTCGGCGCTGGCCCGGCGGATCCGGCCCGCGCCGTCGTCGATCTCCACCGTGTGCGGGTCGGTGAAGCTGCCGGTGCCGGTCAGGATCGTGACCCGGTTGCGGGTCAGCTGGCTGCGCACCACGTCCATCTCGCGGCCGACCACGTGGCTGGTGCGGGCGGCCAGGTCGGCGATGGTGATCTCGTCCTTGACCCGGTAGCTCTGGCCGTACATCTCCCGCTGGTCCAGGCCGGTCAGGTACAGGATGGCCTCGCGCAGGGTCTTGGACGGGATCGTGCCCGTGTTCAGGCAGACGCCGCCGATCATGTCCTTGCGCTCGATGATCGCGACCCGCCGCTCGAGCTTGGCCGCCGCGATCGCGGCCTTCTGGCCGCCCGGACCGGAACCGATCACCAGCACGTCGAAGTCGTACACATCATCCAGTGTGACGACCTGCGGCTCCCTTTTGAACCCCTGGTCCTGTTAAGACCTGGTGGCGGCTACTTGAATGCGTCCTTCACGTTCTGGCCGGCGTCCTTGACCTGCTCGCCCACCTGGCGGGTGGCGCCGTGAATGCGCTCGCCCTGGCCCTCGGCCTCCATCCGCCGGTCGCCCACGGCCCGGCCGGCGTCCTGCTTGGCCCGGCCCCGGCCCATCATGAACTTGTTGCGGAGCTTATCCATGAAACCCATATCGTTGCCTCTCTTGTCGTAAGCACTCCCACTGCCCAGGACCGGATGGCTTATGCATGAATGCCTATGCTCGTGGGATGCGCCTGGTCTC
This sequence comes from uncultured Actinomycetes bacterium, assembly GCA_963790065.1. Lineage (GTDB taxonomy): Bacteria > Actinomycetota > Actinomycetes > Streptosporangiales > Streptosporangiaceae > Palsa-504. Next base: position 32,749 of record CAWBNK010000013.1, read on the forward strand.
GCTGCTGCCCTCGGCGACGGAGATCGTCTATGCCCTGGGCCTGGGCGACGACCTGGCCGGGGTGACGTTCGAGTGCGACGAGCCGCCGGCTGCACGGGCGGAGAAGACCATCGTGGTCGGCGGGCTGGACACCTCGGGCATGACCCCGGGCGACATCGACCGCTACGTGCGGGGACAGCTGGCCGCGGGCCGGGATCTGTACACACTGCACGCCCGCGCCCTGGCCGAGCTGGCCCCGGACCTGATCTTGACCCAGGACCTGTGCCGGGTCTGCGCGCTGCCGTCCGGGCAGGTCAGCGACGCGCTGGACTACCTCGGCTGCCACGCGGAGGTGCTGAGCCTGGACCCGCATTCGCTGGCGGACGTGCTGGCATCGATCCTGGCCGTAGGACGGCGGGCCGGAGCGGCCGAACGGGCCCGACTGCTGGTCGCCGGGTTGCGGGCCCGGCTGGACGTGGTGGCGGCGGCCGTGGCGGGGCGCGGGCGGCCGCGGGTAGCGGTGGTCGAGTGGGTGGACCCGCCGTTCACCGCGGGGCACTGGGTGCCGGACCTGGTCATGGCGGCCGGCGGGGAACCGGTGGCGGCCCGGGCCGGGCGGCCTTCGGTGGAGACGACCTGGGCCGGCCTAGCCGGGGAGGCGCCGGACCTGGTGGTGGTGGCGCCGTGCGGCTATCACCTGGACGGGGCGGCGGAGCAGGCGCTGGCGGTATCGCGGGAGCTGCCGGGCGTGCCGGTGTGGGCCATCGACGCGGACGGCATCGTGGTCCGGCCCGGACCGCGGCTGGTCAACGGGGTGGAGGCGCTGGCCGCGGTCATCCACCCGGACGCGGTCCCTGACGCGCTGCCGGGTACGGTGCGGCGGGTGAGCTAGGCGGGCCAGCTACAGGGGCGGACCCGCGGTCAGGCCGAGCCGGCTGGTGGTGCGCTGGCCGGACGGGCTGACCCAGGTGACGGAGATCGTGGTACCCGGGTGGTACTTGCCCACGATCTTGGTCAGGCTGTCCGGGGCGCCGATGGCCTGGCCGTTGACCGCGGTGATGACCGATCCGGCGGTTATGCCCGCGCCCTGGGCCGGGCCGCTGCAGATGACGCCGAGGATCAGGGTCCCCGAGCTGACCGGGGCGATGGTGCTGGGCACGCCCAGGTTGCGGTCGCTGGTGTAGCAGCTCGGGCCGCTTCCGCCGAAGTTCCCGCCGCCGAAGCCGCCGCCGCCGAAGCCGCCGCCGAGGCTGCTGCTCTGCTGCTGAGCCTGGGCCTTGGGGCTGGCGTTCGAGCCGGACCCGATGTAGACGCCCATGAACGGCGGGTAGCCGATGGTGATCACCGAGCTGGCGTGACCGCCGGTGATCTGGCTGGCCAACAGCAGGGCGGTGTTGATCGGGATGGCGAAGCCGTCGGTGGACTGCTGCGCCGAGAAGCCTTCCCCGTTGCCCGCGGTGTCGATGCCGATGACCTGGCCCGAGGCGTCGGCCAGCGGGCCGCCTGAGTCACCGGAGACGATGTCGGCGTTCACCTCGATCAGCCCGTGCAGGGTCTCGGAGCTGATCGAGCCGCCCGCGTCGCTGGCGGTGATGGTCTGGTTCAGCGCGGTCACGTGGCCGGCGGCGGGGACGATGGCACTCTGCCCTTCGGCGTTGCCCATGGCCACCACCGAGGCGCCGGACTTGACCGAGGACGAGTCGCCGACCGGCACGGTCTTCAGGCCGGAAGCGCCCTGCAGCTTGATCACGGCGATGTCACCGGTCTCGTCGTAGCCGACCACCTTGGCCTGGTAGGTGTGGCCGTTCCCCTCGTCGGTCACGGTGATCGAGGTGGAGTCCTCGATGACGTGGTTGTTGGTCAGCACCACGCCGTCCGGGCTGATCACCATGCCGGTGCCCGCGGCCTGCTCGCTGTTGTACTGCAGCGTGGTGTTGATGAGGACCAGGCCGGGCTGGACCTTGTTCACGATGGCCTGCTCGCTGGCGCTGAGGCCGGAGCCGCCGCTGCTCGGCACCGGTGCCGCGCTGCTGGGCAGGGGGGCCGGGGCGGCCGGGGCGGCCGGGGCGCTGCTGCTTGGCGCCGGGGCGGCCGCCGCGGCGGGAGAGGACGGGTGGTACAGGGCCACCACGGAGCCCGCGCCCAGGGCGCCCGCCGCGAGGGCCACGGCCACGTAGCTGAGCAGGCCGACACGGCGCCGGGGCGGCCGCGGCGGAGGCATCGGGGGCATGGGCGGCATCGGCGAGGTGGACCCATAGCCGTAGCCGCTGTAATCCTGCATCGTGCATCCACCTCGGGTGCCGGGAGCGCTTAGCTCCAGTAAGCACCATGAAGCTGATAAATAGCTGAAGGCTGGCTGCAGATTGCGCTCGTACCCCGCGATTGGATCAGCAGAGCAGGCGATCACGGGCGCTGCCACCGGCCCGCGGCGAGGGCGGCACGGACGAATCCGGCCCTGCGGGCGTGGGCGCGGAACGCCCGGACCGGCGCTGGGTCGGGAGCTGGCCCTTGAGGTCCGGGGCCGGCTCGCTGGCCGACGGCTGGTCACTGCGGCCGGCCGACCCGTCTGCGGCCAGCATCGCGTCCTGCTCCGCCGAATCCGCCGGGCGGCCGGCGTCCGGGTGCGGGACCGGGTCGGATGAGCCCTGCTGTTCGTCCACCCGGCCCATCGCGTCTTGCAGCCTCCCGAGAGCAAGCAGGCGCGACAACTGCGTGCCCCGTCTCTTGCGTTTCCCCCACCACATGGCGAACCCTCCCCAGAGTCTGCACCTGCAGTCCGTGATCTGCACACCTGCCCAGCGCGCGGACAAACATTCCTCCGGCCAGGCCCCGACCAGTCAGGGAAGGGTGGGTGACGATCCGTAACGAGTCTATACCTTAGCGGCATCAAATACACCGTGAACAGGCAAAAGCCCGCGCAGCGAGGTGGCCAGGCGGAGGCTGGCAGCCTGGCCCGTTCGGCCAAGAAAATTATCGGCCGGCCAGCAGGGCCAGCTCGGGCACGAAGATGGCGGCGTTCACCGTGCCCACGCCCGAGGCCAGGTTGTAGCCGTTCCCGGCCGGGTAGCCGCGGACGGTGCGCAGCTGGCCGCCCTGGCGGAACGAGACCGTGTTGTCGCCCGAGGCGACCGGGACGAGGCCGGCCGCGCCCTCGGCCAGCAGCTGGTACAGGGCCGGGTTGATCAGCCCGAGCGGGTGGCCGGCCACCTGGGCGGCCAGGGCCACGATGCCCGCGAACAGCGGCGTGGCCTCGCTGGTGCCGCAGGACGGGGTCCAGCCGGCGGGCTCGCCGCCGAACGTGCCGTACGTGTCGACTGAGCCGTTGCAGGCGGCGCTCATCGAGATGTCCGGCACGCCGCGGTGGTTGCCGACCACTGACTTGACGGCGTTCTGGTAGGAGGGGCGGGCAAAGAACGCGGACAGGCCGCCCCCGCTGGCCAGCGGGTTCGGGCCGGCGTTGCCGTTCGCGAATTCGTTGGTCGCGGCGCTGAAGGTGTCGTTCCAGACCGTGGGCGCGGCCGGCTTGCCCTGCGCGGTGAAGTGCAGCTGGGTGCCGCCCACTCCGGTGACCAGCGGGTCGCTGTCCGGCCAGGACGTAACCGGCGACGTGTAATACGTGGTCTCGTCCATCTCGACGTCGGCGGCGCCCGAGTCACCCGAGGCGGCCAGCACGGTGACCTTGTCCCGGGCGGCGAGCTGGTAGGCGCCGCGGAGCGCGTCCACGGCCGCCGCCGTGGGGAAGGTGCGTTCGGTGGCGCTGAAGCTCTGGCTGATCACGTCGCCGAGGTGATGTTCGATGACGTACTGCTCGGCCGCCACGATCTGGGGGAAGCCGTGCACGCCCTCGGTTTCCGCCACCGGCGTCTCGACCAGCAGGATGTTCGCGCCGGGCGCGACCGAGTGCGCGTACTCGACGTCCAGCGTGGTCTCCCCGGCCCAGCCGACCATGTCCGAGCTGGCCGGGTCGTAGGCGGGCACCTTGCCCTCGGGCTGGATGATCGTGAAGGACGGCGGGGCGGGCAGGTTGAACGTCTTGTCGAACACGCCCAGGTCGTTCTTGATCGTGGGCGAGCCGTAGGAGTCCACGATGACGATCGTGGTGCCGCGGCCGGTGACGCCGCTGGCGTACAGCGCGGGCAGGTTGTAGGCCTGCTGGATCTGGGCCGGCTCGTAGCACGCGACCTGGTAATCCTTCTCGCAGACGGCGGTGGTGGGCGCGCTGGCCAGGGCCCGCCCGACGTGGATCACGCCCGGCCGGACGATCACGCCGGACAGGGCAGGCGGGGCTGACGAGCCGGCCGCCGGGGACGGCGCCCCGAGCCCGGCTCCGGCCACGGCGGCGACCAGGGCAAACCCGCCGACAACCAACGCCGTCAGCCTGGCCACCTGCATGGACAACCCCCTCCGCCGACCCGGTGAATTACGCCGGCCACAACCCTCATAATCTGATCAAAAGCTCACGAATCCAAGCGCGAGACGCCGCCGACTCGCCCGGAAGGCACACTCACCTGTACGCTAGTCCACCGTCACCTGGCGGGGCGGGTTCGGTCCGGCATACCGGGGTTGAAGGGCGTCACGGTGGACAGAGGGGAGCAACATGCGCTTCCGGAGTAGCGTGGCCATTGATCTCGGTACGGTCAATACGCTCGTTTGGGTGGCGGGTCGTGGCATCGTGCTGGAAGAGCCTACCGCCATAGCCATCGATACCGCGGTAGGCAAGGTCGCGGCGATCGGCGAGGCGGCCGACGCGCTGGCCGACAAGGAGCCGCAGGACATCCAGGTGATCCACCCGCTGCGGGACGGGGTCATCGCCGACCTGGATGCGGCCGCGGCGCTGCTGCACGCGTTCTTGCGCAAGACGCGCCGGCTGGCCAACCCGTTGCGGCCCAACGCCCTGGTCTGCGTGCCCAGCGGCGCCACGCCGGTCGAGCGGCGGTCGATCGTGGCCGCGCTCGGCGTCCGGCGCCCCCGCTATCACGTCCGGCTGATCGAGGAGCCGGTCGCCGCGGCGGCCGGGGCCGGGTTCGACCTGACCGGCGGCGCGGGCGGCTTCGTGGTGGACATCGGCGGCGGGACGACCGAGGTCGCGGCGGTGGCGGGCTGGCGCGTGGTCCGGGCGCTGTCGCTGCGCAAGGCGGGCAACGCCATGGACGAGGCCATCGTGCAGGCCGCGCGGACCGAAATGGGGCTGATCATCAGCCAGCGGGCCGCCCGGCAGCTCAAGATGACGCTCGGGGTCACCGGCGGCGCCGACGGCTGGGCCGAGATCGTCGGCCTGGACGTCGCGCACCGCACCCCGCGTTCGGAGAGCGTGCCCGGGTGGATCGTGTCCAGTGCGCTCGAGCCCATCGTCACCACGATCGCGACGTCGGTGCACGACATGCTGTCCGAGATCCCGGCGGGCCTGGCCGAGGATGTCGTCCGGGGCAAGATCCGGCTGGCGGGCGGCGGCGCGCTGCTGCCCGGCCTGGCCGCCCGGATCGAGACGGTGGCCGGCATCGGCGCGGTGCTGGTCGAGGACCCGCTGCGGTGCGTGGTGCGCGGCGCGGCGGAGATCCTGGAGCGCAAGAACAAGGGCATCGACGCCGCGCCTGGCCTGCGCGCGTTAGCTGAACAGGCCCTGGCCGGCGCCTAGCCAGCCCGGCCTCGGCCGGAACGTACCAGCAGCCGGGAGGTACCAGCAGCCGGGAGGTACCAGCAGCCGGGACTTGGCCGGGACGTACCAGCAGCCGGGAGGTACCAGCAGCCGGGATTTACCGGTACAGGCTCGGGCCGGGATGCCCCCGTGGGGATCCCGGCCCGCTGCCCGTTGCGTTACTCCACCGGCTGCCTGGAGATGACCGCCGGCTCCCGGCCGGCCAGCAGCCAGCCGGCCACCGCGGCGAAGACCGGCATGCCCACGCCGATGATGAGCAGGTTGGTGACCGGGATGTTGGTCAGCTCCCCGAGGCCGTCCAGGTGGTTGCTGAACGAGTAGGCGATCGCCCCGATGTAGGCGCCGGCTATGCCCAGCACCGCGCCGACCAGGCCCAGCGCCCCGGCGGTGACCGCGGTGATGGTGCGGCGCGTCGTGGCGTCCGCTCCGGTCGCGGTCAGGGTGCGCAGGTCACTGGCTGTTTCGCTGCGGATGAGGCCGACGCTCATGCCCAGGATGCCCAGGGCCAGGAAGATGCCGAACACGGTGGCCCAGTTGATGATCTCCGCCGACGACGGGGCGCTGGACCGGGTTTCTATGGTCATGCCCTGGTTGGCGGCGGTCAGCCGGGCGTTGGTGATCTGCGCCGCCGTCACGTTGTGCGGCGCCTGGATGAGCCAGCCGGACACGCTCGAGTGCAGGCCGAGCTGCTTGATGGCGTGCTCGGTGATCACCGTGTTGGGGGCCGACGTGCCGGACGGGAGCGCGCCCGCCTCCTCGATCACCGGGTTGGCCAGGCAGCTGCCGGCCGCGCAGGGGAACGAGTTCTGGTTCGGGCCGCCGCCCGGACCCTGGAAGCCGAAGTAGTTCCCGTAGACGAGCTGCATCTTGGAGATGCCGGACAGCCCCGGCCGCATGGACAGGATGTCGGCATCCGGGCTGACCTGGGAGGCCTTGATGCCGAAGGCGGCCAGCAGCTGTGGCGTGGCCACGTACACCGGGCCGCTCCACTGCCGCCCGGGCGCGGCGTGCTGCAGCGAGGCGCCGGTCGAGTCGAGCGCGATCACCTCGTGCGAGCCGAGCAAGGCCGCAATGCTGTTCGCGGTGGCCAGCTCGGTGGCCGGGCTAGGGTTAGGCGTCGCCCCGCTCGTCCCGTTGCCGGAACCGCCGCCGGGACCGCCGCCAGGACCGCCGCCGGGGCCGCCAGGCCCGCCGGCCGTGTAGACGATGATCTGGTTGCTGGCCACGTTGGGACCGGCGTAGTCCAGCACGTTGCCGTACCGGCCGGCGGCCAGGACGCAGACCAGGACGGCGATCAGCACGCCCAGGCTGATGGCGGCCAGCGCCGAGCCCGAACGCGCCCGGTACCGGCCCAGGTCCCGCAGGGCCAGCCGGGCCGCGATCGGCGTGTGCCGGGCCAGCCTGGCCACGACGGCCAGGCACGGACCGGACAGCAGGATGAGCGCCACGATCAGCGCCACCAGGCCCAGGAGCAGCTCGGGCGCTCCGCCCCCGTTGCTGCTCTTGCCGGCGTACCACAGCCCCAGGACCGAGATCACCAGCAGGACCACGCCGGGCACGATCGAGCGGTGCACCTGCTTGGGCGGTGCCGGCCGCCCGGACAGCGCGGTCACGATGGACAGCCGGGTGATGGCCCGGGCCGGCCGCGCGGCCGCGAAATAGGTAGCCAGCACGGCCAGGACCATGGCCGGGCCGATCACGATCCACGGCAGCTGGAAGGCGCCGATCTGGTGATGCGCGCTGGCCTCGACGCTGGGCCGGTAGGCCAGCCAGGCGGCCAGGCCCAGCACCGCGCCGGCCAGGGCGCCGATGACGCCGACCACCACGCCGTTGGCCCGCACGACCAGCCGGACGTGCCTATCGGTGGCGCCCAGGGCCTCGAGCATCCCCAGCGCACGCAGCCGCCGCTGGGCCAGCACGGTGAAGCCGCCCACAGCGACCAGGGCGATCAGCAGCATGCCCACCGTGGCCAGGGCCAGCACGATGGTCTCCGGGTTGATCGGGTTGCTGGCGGCCGCGGACTGCTGGCTCTGGACGTTCGGGCCGATCGAGCTTGGACGTACGCCGCCCGCGTTGAACAGCACGGTGACCTGGGTCGGCGCGGTGACCTGACCGGGTATGACCAGGGCGAACTCGTCCAGCAGGCTCTGCGGGTTCTGCACGATACCGGTGACCAGGCGGGCCTTCCCGCCCTGGCCGCCCTGGTGCCACACATCGCCGACCCGCAGGCCCAGCTCGGAAGCCACGTCGGGGGTCAGCGCGACCTGGCCGGCCGTGGTGGGATAGTGCCCGCTGAGCAGCTGGAGCATCGGCCCGCCGAACGGCCCGTTGGGATTCTGGGCCCGCAGGTCGAAGCTGTTGACCGAGCCGGGCACGGCCAGCGTCTGGTTCTCGATGACGTCAACCTGGCCAAACCGGTGCTGCAGCCCGGCGATCTGGCCGGCCAGATGCGGGTCCGGCGTGGAGAAGGTGGCCAGGTCCTGAGCCGTGCCGAACCCGGTGTTGGCGGCCGGCGGGGTGTTGGTGGCCACCGCCGCGCCGAGCACCGTGGCCCCCACGGCCACGATGATCAGCGCCAGGACCAGCAGCTGCTGGCGCCACTCGCGGCGGAACAGCCGCCAGGCCCAGCGGATCACGGCGCGGCGGGCCGGCCCGCCCCCGTTACCTATCCCGGCGGGCGGAGCCTGCCTGGTGATGGTCGGCGCGCTCATGGCACTTGCCCAAGCAGCGACTCGGGACCGGCCGGCGTCGCGGTCTGGTCGGTCACCCGGCCGTCGCGCAGGAACACCACCCGGTCGGCCCATGAGGCCAGCTGCGCGTCGTGGGTCACCACGACGGCGGCCATCCCGCGCTTGCACGCGCCGTGGATCAGCCGCATGACGGCCTCCCCGTTGGCCGTGTCCAGCGCGCCGGAGGGCTCGTCGGCCAGCAGCAGCTGGTGCTCGCCGACCACGGCCCGGGCGATGGCCACCCGCTGCCGCTCGCCGCCGGACAGCTGGTCAGGGAAGCTGGCGGCGCGGTCGGCCAGGCCCAGCGATTCGAGTGCGTTAAGGCCGGCCACCCTTGCCTTCCTGGCCGGCATGCCGTCCAGCTCGAGCGGCAGCGAGACGTTCTCGGCCGCCGTCAGCCCGGGCAGCAGGTTGAAATCCTGGAAGACGAAACCGATGGACCGGCGGCGCAGCCGGGCCCTGCCGTTGCGGGACAGCCTGGTCAGGTCCTCCCCGCACACCCGCACGTCGCCCTTGCTGGGTTCCTCCAGGCTGCCGGCAATGGTCAGCAGGGTGGACTTGCCTGAGCCGCTCGGGCCCATGACCGCCACCATCGACCCCGCGTCAACCGAGAGGCTTATGTCGTTCAGCGCGTGTACCTCGGCGGCTCCCTGGCCGTAGATCCTCGACACGTGCTCGAGCTGCAAAACGCTCATCGTCTAATCCCCGTTCTGTTCCGTGACTTCATGACTTTCCCCGTTACTGGTTGTGGTGCTGGCGTGCTGGCTTGGTTCTCCACCTGGTCGGCGGCGGCGCGCTTGATGCGGCCGTCGGCGGTGTCCAGCCAGCGGATGACCGAGTCGAGCCGGAACAGCTCGGCATCGACCACCAGCGCCAGGCTGAGGTCGGACTCGGCTTCGGTTTCCTTGATGTGCGTCCACTGCTGCATGAGCTCGACCAGGTACCTGCGGTGCACCTGGATGACCTGGTGGACGTCGGTGCCTGGTACGCGCATGGCCACCAGGACCTTAATGACCAGTTCGTCGCGCGGAGGCGAGGCCAGATCGGGCGGCGTGCGAAGCCATCCGGCCAGTTCCTCATGGCCCGCCGCGGTGATCCGGAAGCCCTTCTGCGGGCCTTCGGTCTCGGCGCCATCGGACTCGACGAACCCGTCGCGCTCGAGCCGCTGCAGTGTGGTGTAGACCTGGCCGACGTTCAGCGGCCAGACCTCGCCCGTCCTGGCCTCGAATTCCTCGCGCAGCTGGAGGCCGTACTTGGGGCCCTCGCTGAGCAGCGCTAGCAGGGCGTGACGGACGCTCACGTCGTCGCTCTATCGAGTAGCATACTGAGTATATTTACTCGCTCAGAGCGGCCTCCACAGCGTGTTTAGCCCCCGTCTTTCTGGATCAGCTAGCCCCCTGACCGTTACGCCGGTTAGCCCCCTTGCGCTCGCGGCCCAGTGGTGGTATTAGCGCTCCTGCAGCACGGCCAGGACGTTCCCGGCCGGGTCCTTAAACCAGGCGATGTAGGGGCCGCCGGCCCGGTTGATGCCCTTGTCGTCTTGGCCCAGGCCTTCGTACCGCTCTATGTGCACGCCGCGGCGGGCCAGTTCGTCGACGGCCGCGTCGATGTCGTCGACCTGGAAGTTGAGGATCGTGTAGGTCGCGGGCTGGTGGTCCGGCTTGGGATAGACCAGCGTGTCCCGGCCGCCGGCCAGGTGAAGGGTCAGCAGCCCGTACTGCTCGGAGGTCTTCAGGCCCAGGGTCTCGCCGTAGAACTGCCTGGCCGCGGCCAGGTCATCGACCGCGAACCCGCTGAACGCCCTGGTGTTCTCGAACATGGCATGCTCCTAGGTGATCCGTCTTTCGTCGCTGACAGGGGGCAGACGTACCCGTGACCCTAAACCCATCGCCGCGGTCGCAGGCCCGGTCGCAAGCCCAGCCGCAGGCCCCCCGGTCGCAGGCCGGGTCGCAAGCCCCCCGGTCGCAGGCCCGGTCGCAAGCCCAGCCGCAGGGCCGGTCGCAGGCGGCCAAGCTGGGGCTCAAGCCCGGGCAGCGCGTCCACCTGGAGCACGCGCCGGCCGGCTGGGACCTGGCCGATCCGCCGTCTGGGCTGGTCGCGGCCGATCCGGACGGCGCCGCCGACGTGATCATCGCGTTCTTCCGCGCCGCGGACGAGATCGGCGGGCAGCTCGGCGACCTGGCGCGGCGGATCTACCCAGCCGGGGCGCTGTGGGCGGCATGGCCGCGCCGGGCCGGCGGCCACCGCAGCGACATCACCGATAACGTCATCCGCGAATACGCGCTGCCGATCGGCCTGGTCGACGTCAAGGTCGCCGCCATCGACGACGACTGGTCCGGCCTGCGCCTGGTCTGGCGCGTCGAGCACCGCGCGGGCGCCGCCCCGCCTCCGCTCGGACGGCATTGAGCCGAACGATCCGTGGTGTAACGCGCCGCGGTGAGGGCGGTTCCATGATCACGGGCAGAAACGGCTAAATACCGACCAAAACTGCCCGTGATCATGGAAGGCGTCCGGCTCGGAGCGGGTGGCGGGAACGTTACCGAACGGAACACAACCTTTCGTGGCCGTCGGGCGTCATGTGAGGGCGGGAGAGGAGCGCGCGCCGTAGCGCCCGCTGCGGCTGCTGGTGCTTCCGCCACCTTTCGGTGGCCTGAACCGTTAAACGTGCGGGGTCGCCCCGGCCCGATCCCGGGGCGGCCCCGCACCTGCCGCTTTTGTCCGTTTTTTCTGGACAGACAAACCGCAGGGTGCCGCCGTAGCATGATCAGCATGGGTTTCACTTGACGCTGAAAGCCGGCGATTTCCGCACTCGCGGCGGCGCTCGCGGTCGAGCTGGCCGACGAGCTGGTTGATGGCGCCAAGGGCGCCGCGCTTCCGCTGATCAGCCGCGACCTGGGGCTGAGTTACGGGCAGGTCGGCCTGCTCGCCTCCGTGCCGCTGCTGGCGGGCGGAGCGCTCGAGCTGCCGCTGGGGATACTGACCGGTGACCGGCGGCGGCGCCGTCTGGCCGTGCTCGGCGGCGGGATCCTGTTCATCCTTTCCCTGGTCGCCGTGGCCGGCGCCCGGTCGTTCGCCGTGCTGCTGGTGGCGTTCACGTTGTTCTATCCGGCCTCCGGCGCGTTCGTCTCGCTGACCCAGGCCGAGCTGATGGACGCCTGGCCGGACCGGCAGGCGCAGGTCATGGCCCGCTGGGACCTGGCCGGATCGACCGGGGCGGTGGCCGGGCCGCTGCTGCTCACCGCGGTACTGGCCGCCGGTGGCGGCTGGCGGGCCGCCTACCTGGTACTGGCCGTAGCGGCCGCCCTGGCCTGGCTCGGCACCTGCCTGCGCGATCCGCTGCCCGCGGGTTCAGCGGCCGCGGCCCCGGAAGCAGCGGCGCTGAACCCGGAGGCCGCTGGTCCGGAAGCGGCAGACGGTCGGCCGTGGACCGCACGGGCGCGGGAGGTGCTGGTAGCGCTGCGGGACTGGTCGGTGCTGCGCTGGCTGCTCCTGCTTCAGGTCGCCGACCTGCTGGTCGACGTGTTCACCGGGTTCCTGGGGCTGTACCTGGTCAAGGTGGCGCACCTGGGCCCGGCCGTCGCGGCGCTGGCCATCGCGATCCGGCTCGGCGCCGGGCTGGCCGGCGACGCCGCCCTGGTCGTCGTGCTGGAACGGGTGACCGACCTGACCGTCTTGCGGGCAGGCGCGGTGGCGGCGGCGCTGCTCTACCCGGCGTTCCTGCTCGTGCCGGGCACCGTGGCCAAGCTGGTCATCCTGGCCGCGCTGAGCATGGCCACCGCGCCGTGGTACCCGGTGCTGCAGGCCCGGCTGTACGGCAGCCTGCCCGGACGCAGTTCGATCGCGGTGACGCTGAGCAGCGCCGCCGGGCTGGCCGGCGGGCTCGGGCCGCTGGCCGTGGGGCTGATCGCCGACGCGTTTGGCCTGCCGTGGGCGCTGGCGGGCCTGGTCGCGGTCCCGGTCGCGGTGCTGGCCGGCACGGCCGCGGCCGGACCCGGCCGCGGCCGGACCCGGCCGCCGCGAAGATGCCGGGCCGCTAGTGGGATGACGTTCTGGGGGCGACGGCGGTACTTCGTCCGCATGCTGGAACTGGGCGGAGCTGGGGGAATAGCTGGCCGCGGGAGGCGTTAGCCGGTAGTGGAGATTTTGCTCTAGACAAGAGCTATCTCCAGTATCCCGCCGCCCACTCAACTCCGAAATGTCGCTCATGAAAGGTTTCCCCGTCCGTCCCGTCCGCTCCGAGAGTGTCGGCGAAGCCGCCAAGGCGGTCGCCAGGCGCCAGGCCGAGCAGCTGACGCTGGTCCGCCGCCGTGCTCAGCCGACCGCGGTATATATCACCCGGCTGACCCTCACGGCGGTCTTCGCCTACCTGCTTGCGCTGCAGCTGCCCGGCGCTTCGACGCGCTCAGTGCTGGCTCCGCTGACCGCGCTGCTGGTCGTGCAGGCGACCCTGTTCCACACCGTCCGCAGCGCCGTCCAGCGAGTGGTCGGTGTCACCGCGGGCGTGCTGACCGCGGTCGCGGTCGCGGCTTACGTGCCCTTCAGCTGGTGGGTGCTCGGCCTGCTCATCGCGGGCACGCTCGCCCTGGGCCTGATGCTCCGGCTGCGTGAGGAGGTACTCGAGGTACCGATCAGCGCCATGCTGATCTTCTCGGTCGACTCGCACGCCGCTGCCACCAGCCGGATCACCGAGACGCTAGTCGGGGCGGCGGCCGGACTGGCCGCGGGCCTGCTGTTCGCGCCGCTGCGGGTGCAGCCCGCCAAGGACGCGATCGGCGACCTGACCCGCCAGATGGCCGACCTGCTGGGCGAGATGGCGGACGGCCTGGCCACGACGCCCGAGCCGCGTCGGGCGGCCGAGTGGCTGGACCGTACCCGGGCGCTGCGCGGCGAGATCGAGCGACTGGATGACGCGCTGGCCCAGGCCGAGGAGAGCGTGCGGCTGAACCCCAGGCGGCTGCGGTTCCACAACCCGGCCGCTGGCCTGCGTGAGGGCGTGGACATCCTGGAACGGGCTGCCACGGACATGCGGGTGCTGGCCCGCTCGGTGGTCGACAGCGTACGGCTGGAGAGCGAGGACAGCCCGGTTAGGGACCCCGAGGCCCGGGCCAGGCTGGCCGCCGTGATCGCTGAGCTGGGCGGCGCGGTGCGTTCCTTCGGCCAGCTCATCGAGGCCGATTCCGAACCGGTGCCAGCCGCGGACGCGGCGGCCGAGCCGATCGCGGCGCAGCTGGAAGACCACCTGGAGGAGGCCCACCGCCAGCAGGACCGGCTGGCGGACGCGCTGCGCACCGACCCGGCCGAACGGCCCGACGGCTGGCCGCTGCGCGGCGAGATCCTGTCCCACGTGGACCGCTTGCGTAGCGAGCTGGAAACCAAGCCGCTGCCGCCGCAGGACCGGGCCAGGCCACCGGTGCGGACGCTGCGCGCCAGGCAGCGGGCCGCCCAGACGGCACCGCGTCGCCGGAAGAACCGGTCGCCGCTTCGGGTCCGGGCCGGGCAGACCGCGCGTCGAGTCCGGGCCAGGCAGACCCCGCTGCGCGTTCGCGCCGGGCAGACCGCGCGTCGGGTCCGGGCCGGCCAGAACGCGCTGCGCGTGCACGCCCGGCGGACCGCCTCGCGGGTCCGCAGGTCCGGATAACGCTCTGGGTTGGCGGGTTGGCGGGTTGGCGGGTTGGCGGGTTGGGGTGAGGCCGTGGGCCGACCGGTTGCGGTCCTGGCTAGGACGGCCGCGGCGGGCCCTGGTCCGTCCGGCGCAGCACGGGTCCGGCCGCCGCCGGGTCGTCCCACAAGGCCTCGGCCCACCAGGTCGCGCCCGCCCCGGCGAGCGGCCCCACCAGGTCGGCTCCGGCGGGCCCGGCTGGGCTGGCGCCCCACAGGACCAGGTCGAACGGCTCGCCGTCCCGCCCGGCGGCGATCCGGCAATCGGTCAGGAAGCCGTGGATCTCGCGGACGGTGGGGGCGTCCGGCTGCCGGATCGGGCCGCCGCCCGCCGGAACCAGCAGCGGCACCGCGCCGTCCCAGCGGGCCGCGCGGCGCATCGGCGGCTTAGCCGGCCACTCCCCCGCCACCCAGACCGGCACCCGCGGCCGCTGCACCGGCGTGGGCTGGAACGCCACGTCATCGACGATCACATGCGCACCGCGGAAAGTCACCGGCTCGCCCGACCACAGCAGGTCCAGGGCCGTGAGGCTCTCGTCGAGCCGGGCGGCCAGCACCTTCAAGTCGGTGGGCTCGCCGAAACTGCCGAACTCATCCAGGACCGGGGAGCCCAGCCCGACGCCCAGGATCATCCGGCCGCCGGTGAGCCGGTCGAGGGTGGTCACCTCGCGGGCCAGCTTCGAGGGACGGCGCCGGGCCACCGGAGTGACCAGCGTGCCGAGCCGGATCCGGCGGGTGGCCAGCGCCGCCGCGGTCAGCAGCACCCACGGGTCCGCGATCTGCCGCCGCAGTTCCTTGCGATGGGTGACGTGATCCCAGACGAACAACCCGTCCCAGCCGGCCTCTTCGGCCCGCTGGGCCAGATCGGCGAGCACGCGGGGATCGGCGAAGTCGCCGAAATTCGGCACGACGACGGCGAAGCGCACGGCGGCCTCGTCAGCCGTGGTGGACGGCCTCGACGTTGTGCCCGTCCGGGTCGCGCAGGAAGACGCCGTAGTAGCCCGGGTGATACTCCGGCCATTCCCGGGGCGCGTGCAGCACTTCCACGCCGGCCGCCACGGCCGCCTCGTGCACGGCATCGACGGCGGCCCGGTCGGGCGCGAGGAAGGCGACGTGCAGCTCGCGGGTCTCGTCACCGGTGGGCGGGCCCAGCCAGAAGACCGGCTGGCCGTCGGGACCGCACAGGCCCACCGCGATGGTGTCCTGGTACGGGAAGCGCATCGCCTCGCGCATCCCGATCGCGGCGAAGGTACGGAGGTAGAACTCGAGCGACGCCTCGACGTCCTTGACCTGCAGGCCGATGTGATCAAGCATGCCCCGGAGCCTAGCAACCGGGCGCGACATTCCCACCGACGGCGCGGCTGGAGCATGTCGTGGCAAACTACCCGGGTGGCCGCATTGAAATTGCCCAGTCTGCCGTTCCCGCTGGAACCGGCCGGGAGCCCGCCCCCGGGCTGCCGGGTCCAGCACGGCGTGCTCACGCTGACCGCCGAGGCGAACACCGACCTGTTCGTCGACCCGGCGGGGGCCGAGTTCGGGGACGTCCCGGACGCCGGCCGCTTCGTGGGCCTGCCTCCGGCGGGCGATTTCACCCTGACGGCGCAGGTCAGCGTGGAGTTTGCCAGCATGTATGACGCCGGGGTGCTGCTGCTGCACGCCCGCGAGCGGCACTGGGCCAAGCTCTGCTTCGAGTATTCGCCGCAGCTGCGGCCGACCGCGGTCACGGTCGTCACCCGCGGCACGTCCGATGACTGCAACTCGTTCGAGGTGGACGGCAACAGCTTGTGGCTGCGGATCACCCGGAGCGGAGCGGCCTGGGCCTTCCACGCGTCGGCCGACGGGTCATGGTGGCGACTGCTGCGCTACTTCGCGCTGGGCGGCGACGCGGCCGAACTGGTCCGGGTCGGGTTCATGGCTCAGTCCCCCGCCGGTCAGGGCTGCGCCGCCACCTTCGATCACATCGACTTCCAGCCCGGCGCCCCGAAGAACCTCCGCGACGGCAGCTGAGAGCCGGGCAGCTACCAGGTCAGGTAACGCTCGGTGTAAGCGTTGCGGAACTTCGCGGTGGGGTCGAGGCGGCGGGCGAGGTCGACGAAATTGGGGAGACGCTCATAGCCGGACCGGAGCGTCTCGGGCGGGGTGGTGAAGACCTTGCCCCAGTGGGGGCGCGGGGCGAACGGGGCCAGCTGGTGTTCCACGAGGGTGACGGCTGGGAGGACGGCGGGGGCGTCGGGAACCCAGGTGAAGTGCAAGGCCACGCTGTCCTGGCGGTAGCAGGTGCTGAGCCAGAGATCGTCGGCGGCGACCATTCGGATCTCGCAGATGCGCAGGACCGGGGCCAGACGGTCGCGGATCTGGCTGAGGGCGTGCAGGGCGGGGATGGCGTGCCCGGCGGGAAGCAGGTACTCGGACTGCAGCTCGTCGCCCACGCTGGGCTGGAAGCCGGGGCGGAAGTGGGGCAGCCGGGCGTACCAGGGGCCGGGCACGCCGAGCTGCTCGGTGCAGGCGTCGGGGGACATGCCGGGGACCGGGTTCCGCGGCCCAGACGCGGGGGTGGCGGTGAACCACGGTTCCTGTGTAACTGAAGAGACTCCTGAGGTTTCTGTTACGGGCGGGATGGGGGGCTGGGGCGTGGGCGGGGCAGTGGGCTGGGGTGCGGGCGGGATGGGGGGCTGGGGTGCGGGCGGGGCAGTGGGCTGGGGTGCGGGCGGGGCAGTGGGCTGGGGTGCGGGCGGGGCAGTGGCGGGGAGGCGCTGCTTGATCCAGAGCTGGGTGAGGCGGAGGGCGCGCCAGTCGGTGAACAGGCTGACGCTGTCGCCGGCCGCCATGAGGGCGGCGAAGTGATCATCGAGGGTCGCCAGGGGGAGGTTCTCGTAGACCCGCTGGGCGACGGTGAAGGACGGGACCACGTCCAGGGTCAGGCTGACCACCACGCCCAGGGTGCCGAGGTGGACGACGGCGCCGTCGAAGCCGTCGTCGCCGCGGGCCAGCTCGAGCAGGTCACCGTCGGCGGTGACCAGGGTCAGGGCGGTGACGGCGGCGGCCAGGTTCTGGTTGGCCGGGCCCGAGCCGTGGGTGGCGGTGGCGCAGGCGCCGGCCACCGAGATGTGCGGCAGCGAGGCCAGGTTGCGCAGGGCCAGGCCGCGGGCGTCCAGGCCGGCGGCCAGCTGGGCGTAGGTCAGGCCGGCCGGGACCTGGACGACTGACGCGGCGGAGTCGGTCTCGAGGCCGGCGGGCAGCGCCGACAGGCTGACCTGGGTCCCGGGTGAATCGGCCAGGTCGTTGAACGAGTGGCCGGTGGCCAGCACGCGGACCCGGGCCGCCCGGGCCACGACGCTCTGGAGTTCGCCGAGCGTGGCCGGACGGGCGAAGTCCGGGGCGCCGAAGGCGATGTTGCCAGCCCAGTTGGTGCTGGGCCGTGCTGCGGATTCCGTCGTCAAACTTCTGCCTCCCCGCTGAATCCCCCAGTTTTTCCCGGTTCCCCCAGTGGTTCCCCTCGTGCCGTTGGCCACGCTACCTGGCAGAGCAGTTCTTCTAGGAAGCGAGGACCGATCATGAGGATTGCCAATCGTTCAAGCAGGCGGGTGGCGGCGGCGGCTGCCGTCGTCGGCGTGGCGGCAGCGCTGGCCGCCGGGGGCACCGCCCTGGCCACCGCGCACGCGAGCACGTCCGGCGCGAACGCGCAGGCCATGGGCGTGCGCGCGGCGGCCGGGCACCCGGCCTACGGGTTCAGGACCCTGGACGACCATGCCGACCTGACGTTCGAGGCCAACCCCGGCCACCCCGGCCATCCCGTCGGTCCAGCACCTGCGGCTGCAGGCGCAGCCGACAGGCACCGCGACGTTCGTGTGGAACGCCGCGGGACAGCTCACCGCGCAGGTGAACGCGTCCGGCCTCACCCCGGGCTCCTCGCACGCCGTCGAGCTGCAAAGACCTGACGGGGCGGTGCTGGCCCAGTTCAGCCCGCTGACGGCCAACGGCGCAGGCCAGGCCGAGGGCATCCTGTACAGCACCGACACCACGCCGGTGCCGGACGGCAGCCACCTGGTCATCCTGGCCGACGGGCAGAACGGCGCCATCGCCAGCGAGCCGATCGGGCAGACCCCGGCCATCGCCGCGGGCCAGCTGAGCTACCAGCTCCAGCCCCTCGAGGTTACGCCGACCGGGACCAGCTACGGCACCCCGCAGGCCTACGCCACCGTGGCCTATGACCCGCAGGCCCGGACCATCACGGTCACGCTGACCGCCAGCGGCCTGACCCCCGGCTTGCACGCCGCGCACATCCACATGGGCAGCTGCGCCAGCCAGGGCCCGGTCCAGTACATGCTGATGGACTTCATGGCCAACGCCCGCGGCCAGGTCAACGGCCAGGTCCGCACGGTGACCGGCGTGACCGTGCCGGTTCCGGCCGCCGGCTGGTACCTGAACCTGCACCAGGGCACCAGTGCCAACATCCTGGCCAACGGGCAGCCGACGGTGAACTTCCGGCCGCTGCTCTGCGCCGGGATCTGATCCGCGCACCGGCTCTGCGGGCGGGCATCCGCCCGCAGAGCACCTCCCAGGGCCTGCAGCCCCGAGTATCCCCCGGTCCCCCAGAGAAACCCCCAGAGCCAGCGCATTGCCTGACTGGCGTCCGCACCACCAGCAATTGCCCTAACCACTGAGAAAGGACTGACCATCATGTCTGTCAAGAAAAACGCCCTACGGGTTGCCGCGGCTACCGTTGCGTCCGGGCTGCTGACCGTCGGGGCCGTGACCCTGGCCGGATCGGCCAGCGCCGCCACCGTCGGCGGCCACGGCACCTCGTACCAGTTCCAGACCATTGACAACCCGCGCGACCTGACTTCAACCAGTTGCTGGGCATCAATGACGACGGGCTGATCGCGGGTTACTTCGGCTCCGGGGCGCAGGGCCACCCGAACATGGGCTACCTGCTCGGGCCGGGCGGCCACCAGCCTGAGAACTTCCCCGGCTCGGTGCAGACCCAGGTGACGGGGTTGAACAACCGCGGCGTCACGGTCGGCTTCTGGTCCAGCATGAACAACGCCAACCTGGTCAACGACAACTTCGGCTTCGTGGACGTGGACGGCCACTTCCGCAACGCCGACTTCCCGACCGGCGACGCGGCCAGCCCGCCGGTCGACCAGCTGCTGGGCGTCAACGACAACGACGTCGCGGTCGGCTTCTACACCGACGGCCAGGGCAACAACCACGGCTATGAGTACAACATCAACACCGGCCGCTACAGCACGGTGACCTACCAGGGTGCGCCGGGTGCCAGCCTGACCGCGGCCGCCATCAACGACCGCGGCGACGTGGCCGGTTTCTACACCAACCCGAGCACCGGCGTCACCGACGGGTTCATCAAGTTCGGCAACCGGACGTTCATCGACCTGTCGGTCCCCGGCGCGTCGGCCACCACGGCGCTCGGCGTCAACAACTACGACGAGGTGGTCGGCACCTACACGGTCGGCTCGGGCAGCTCGGCGGTCATGCACGGGTTCACCTGGACCCCGGAGCACGGCTTCCGCACGGTCGATGACCCGCACGGCGTGGGCACCACCACGATCAACGGCGTGAACGACTTCGGCCAGGTGGTCGGCTTCTACGTCGACGCCAACGGCAACACCGACGGGTTCCTCGCCACCCCGTAGCACCGATCATCGCGACAAGAACACTGGCCGCTCCGCCCGGGCCGAACCCGGGCGGAGCGGCCAGCGCCGCGTCAGGACGCGGGCCGGGCGGGGCGGGACGGCGGGGGCGGCTCGGGGGGCAGCGGCGGGGACCAGGTGGAGGGCAGCGGGCCGCCGTACCAGGACTCAATGATGTGCCGGGCGATCGACACCGACGGCGGCAGGGCCAGCTCGCGGGCACCGATGGCGGCCAGCAGCGCCTCGCGGCTGTACCAGTGCGCCTCGGCCAGTTCCTCCTGGTCGACGGCGATGGACTGGCCGGCCGGGGCGTCGGCCCGGAAGCCGAGCATCAGGCTGCGCGGCATCGGCCAGGGCTGGCTGGCCACGTACCTGACGTTGGTGACCCTGATCCCGGTCTCCTCGGCGACCTCGCGGATCACGGCCTGCTCGGCGGACTCGCCCGCCTCCACGAACCCGGCCAGGATCGAGACCCGGCGGCCGGGCCAGGCCGCGTTCCTGGCCAGCAGGGCCCGGTCCTCGGGGTCGGTGACCAGCATGATCACCGCCGGGTCGGTGCGCGGGAAGTGCTCGCTGCCGTCGGCCGGGCAGGTGGTCGAGTGCCCGCCCGGGTCGGGCACGGTGGGCGTGCCGTCGATCGGGCAGTGGGTGTGCGTGTCGTGCCAGTTGGCCAGGGCCACCGCGTGCGTGAGCAGGCCCGCGTCCCGGTCGGAAAGCAGCGTCCCCACCTCGCGCAGCGACAGCGCCTGGAACCCGTCCGGCGCGGGCGGCGGCAGCTCGCCGTCCACGCCGAAGTACACGGTCCCGTCGTCGTCCTGGCCCAGCAGCAGCCTGACCCCGTCCGGCGCCTCCTCCGGCGCGACGAACCGCAGCTCGGCCTGCTCGTCAGCCAGCCGGACCAGGGCCTGGCCGTGCCAGACGACCAGCACCCGGGTGCGGGGGTCCTTCCAGGCCGCGTCGATCCACTCCCGGTCATTACGCCGGTGGGTCACCCGGTCCACGGTCCCGCGGGACAGCGCGAGATGACCCAGGCCGAGGGCCGTCACGTCAGGTCCGCGGCGACAATAGCGCCACTGCTAGCGGCCAGTTCGTCCCACAGGTACGCCGAGGCCGCGGCGCCCTTCAGGAGCAGGGCCATGTCCGCTCTCTCGTTCGGGGCGTGCAGCCGGTCCGACGGCAAGCTGAGGGCCATGAACACCAGCGGCGCGCCGAGGATGTCGGCCAGGTCCGCCTCCGGGCCGCTGCCGCCCTCCTTGGTGAACAGCACCTCGCGGCCGAACGCCCGCTGCATGGCCCGCCGCCCGGCCTGGACCGCGGGCGAGGCGACCGGCGAGTGGCTGGGCCGGACCCCGCCGCCCTCCAGCGTCACCGTGGCCTCGATGCCGGCCGGGGTATGAGCCGCCACGTACTGACCGAACGCGGTGCCTACCTCGGCCGGGTCCTGGTCGGCGACCAGCCGGAACGACACCTTGGCGTGCGCCGCCTGGGGGATGATCGTCTTCCCGCCCGGCCCGGTGTGGCCGCCCCACATGCCGTTGATCTCGGCGGTGGGCCGGGCCCAGATCCGCTCCAGCGTGCTGAACCCCGCCTCGCCGTAGGCGGCGCCGCTGCCGCCCGCCTCGGCCAGCCACTGCTTCTGGTCAAACGGCAGCCGGGCCAGCAGATCTTGCTCTTCGGCGGTGAGCGGCCGCACCCGGTCGTAGAACCCGGGCAGGGTGACCCGGCCGTCCGCGTCGTGCAGGCCGGCCAGCAGGCTGGCCAGGGCGTGCAGCGGATTGGGCACCCCGCCGCCGAACGACCCGGAATGCAGGTCGCGGTCCGGCCCTCTCAGCGTGACCTCGGCCGAGGCCAGCCCGCGCATGCCGGTGCACATGGACGGCACGTCCGCGGACCACATGGTGGAGTCGCCGATCACGATCACGTCGCAGGCCAGCCGCTCCCGCTGGGCGCGGAGCAGGCCGGCGAAGTGCTCCGAGCCGGACTCCTCCTCCCCCTCGACCAGCAGCTTGATCGTGACCGGCGGCGCGGCGGCGCCAGTGGAAGCGGACGCGGCGGCCAGCCCCGCGCGGATGCCCAGGACGTGCATCAGCACCATGCCCTTGTCGTCGGAGACGCCGCGGGCCAGGAGGAAGCCGTCACGTTCGGCCGGGGTGAACGGCGGGCTGTCCCATTCGGCCAGCGGCTCGACCGGCTGGACGTCGTGGTGACCGTAGAACGCCACGACGGGCGCCGCCGGGTCGGCCGCGGGCCACTCGGCGAACACCGCGGGCAGGCCCCCGGTCTCCCATATCTCGACGACCGGGAAGCCGGTGCCGCGCAGGTGCGCGGCCAGCCATTCGGCGCTGCGGCGCACGTCGGGGTGCCGGGCCGGGTCGGCGGAGATCGACGGGATCGCCAGCCACTGCGTCAGGTCAGCGAAGAACTCGCGGGCGTGGGACTCGAGGAAGACAGGGACATCCATGCCTAGACCGTATCGAAGCTGTCTCCGTGTCCCCGCAGGCCGGCCGCTGGTATCGACACGTTCCGGCCCGGCCGGCCGGTGACCCAGCCCACCCGGGCCGGGTCCTCGCCCACGCTCTTCAGCGCGGCCATGGTGGCCTGCTGCCGGGCGGCCGGGACGATGACGCAGAACCCGATGCCCATGTTGAACGTGGCGTACATGATGGCGGCCGGGACCGAGCCCTTCTCCGCGATCAGCGCGAAAATCGGCGGCGGGGCGGGCAGCGCGTCCAGTTCGTAGGACACGTCCGCGGCCAGCCGTCCCAGGTTGAGCAGCCCGCCGCCGGAGATGTGCACCAGGCCGCGCGGTTCGATGCCCGCCTCCCACAGCGCCTCGGCGGCCCGGACGTAGACCCGGGTGGGCTGCAGCAGCGCGTCGTCCAGGTGCCGGGCCGTGCCGGGCACCCGGTCGGCCAGCCCCATCTTGGCCACGTCGAACAGGACGTGCCGGGCCAGCGAGTACCCGTTGCTGTGCAGGCCGGAGCTGGGCAGCCCGATGACCACGTCGCCGGGCCGGACGGCCGAACCATCCAGCGGCACCCGGCCCGGCGGCAGCGCGCCGATCGCCGTGCCGACCAGGTCGAGCATGGGACGCCCGCCCGCCGGGTCGGCCAGCATCGACCCGATCTGGGCGATCTCGCCGCCCGGGACGGCGATCCCGGCCAGGTCCGCGCCCAGGTACAGGCCGCGGGCCACCTCCTCGAGCACGCCCTCGTCGATCCGGTCGGTAGCCACGTAGTCGAGCAGGGCCAGCGGCACCGCGCCCACGCAGATCAGGTCGTTGACGTTGTTGGCCACGCAGTCGATCCCGATCGGCTCCCACCGGTTGGCCTCGCGGGCCAGCAGGATCTTGGTCCCCACCCCGTCGGTGCTCAGCGCCAGCTTGGGCCCGGGCGGGATGTCCATCAGGGTGGCGAAGTAGCCGCTGGCCAGGCCGGTGATGCTGGCCACCATGGGGGATCTGACCGCGGTGCGGGCCAGCCAGGGCCGCATGGCCCGGGCGAACACCTGCTGCTCGCGTTCCTCATCCACCCCGGCCGTGGCGTAGCTGGGCGACGGCGTCGGTTCGGTATCCATCGGATGTCCCCCTTGCTCGCGATTGCCCATGGTAAGCGAGGGATCGGGCCGGTGGCGGGTGCCACGGCCCGTTCGGAATAATTGAAGTTTCAAATACAGTTATGCTGGCACCTAAGCCGAGGAGGCCAGCCATGCCAGCGATCACCACTGACAACATCCTCATCCTGCCGCGGGTCGCCGAGCCCGACGTCACCGTGGCCGAACGCAAGGTCACTTCCGTCACTACCGCCCCGTCCGGATTCGAGGGCGAGGGGTTCCCGGTGCGGCGCGCGTTCGCCGGGGTGGACCTGCCGCGGCTCGACCCGTTCGTGCACATGGACCAGATGGGCGAGGTCGATTACGGTCCCGGCGAGCCCAAGGGCACGCCGTGGCACCCGCACCGCGGGTTCGAGACCGTGACCTACATCATCGACGGGACGTTCCGTCATCAGGACTCCAACGGCGGCGGCGGGCTGATCACCAACGGCGACACCCAGTGGATGACCGCGGGGGCCGGGATCCTGCACATCGAGGCGCCGCCGGAGGAGCTGGTGGTCAGCGGCGGGCTGTTCCACGGCTTCCAGCTGTGGGTCAACCTGCCCGCGCGGCTGAAGATGACCGCGCCGCGCTACCAGGACATCCGGGCCGGGCAGGTGGCCCTGCTGGCCTCGGCGGACGGCGGCGCGCTGCTGCGGGTCATCGCCGGGTCGTTCGACGGCCACGACGGGCCTGGCATCACGCACACCCCGATCTCGCTGGTGCACGCCACCGTATCGGCGGGCGCGCAGGTCCGGCTGCCGTGGCGGGCCGACTTCAACTCGCTGGCCTATGTCCTCAGCGGTCACGGGTCGGTCGGTCCGGATAAGCGCCCTGTGCGGATGGGGCAGCTGGCAGTGTTCGGGGCGGGCGACGCGATCACGTTCGCGGCTTCGAGCTCCGGGGACATGGACATCCTGCTGCTGGGCGGCGAGCCGATCCGGGAGCCGGTGGCCGCCTACGGCCCGTTCGTCATGAACACCCAGGCCGAGCTGGCCCAGGCCTTCCAGGACTTCCAGGCCGGGCGGCTGGGGTCGATTCCCGCGGTGCCGGTCGAGCCCCACCCGGGCCACGACGTTCTTTAAGGCTTCAAGGCCGAACGGTCCGTGGTGTTTGCTTTCCGGGTTTAGCTGCGGAGGAGCTTGAGGGCCAGGGCGGGGCAGGCGGCTACGGCGCGGCGGGCGTCGCGCTCCAGGGCGGGCGGCAGCGGGCGCGGGTCCACGATCGGGTAGCCCCATTCGTCCAGGGTGACCAGTTCGGGCAGCAGTTCGGCGCACACGCCGTGGCCGGAGCAGTTGATCGGGTTCACCCGCAGGGTGTCGGCCATGGTCAGGTCCAGTCGTCTTCGGATTCGGGCATGCCCTCGGGCACCGGCAGGAACGGGGCGCGGTTGGTGGACCCGCGGTTAGAGGCCCCGTGGTTGGAAGCCCCGTGGTTGGAAGCACAGCACTGGCCGCGCGCGTGGCGGGTGATCTCGGGCGCGAAGGTGGTCAGGGCGCTGCGCACGAAGCGGACCGACCCGTCCGGGTGGTGGCAGGCGCCACGGCCGGTGACCAGGCCGGACCAGCGTTCGAGGTCGGCCTGGACCTGCTTGCGGTGGCCGGGATTTCCTGGCCTGGCCAGTTCGGCCAGGGCGGCAGCGATCCGGGGCAGGCCGTTCAGGCAGGGGCCGCACTGGCCCGCCGACTCGGCGGCCAGGTAGCGGGCCACCCGGGCCGCCTCGGCCAGGCCGCAGCGGTCGGCGGGCAGGGCCGCGATGACGCCGGCGCCCAGGGCGGCGCCGTGGGCCGTCAGCGCCTGGTTGTCCAGGGTGAGCGCGGCGGCGCGGGGCAGGGGCAGCCAGGTGCCGTGAAAGCCGCCGATGAGGACCGCCTGCGCCTGGGCGTTCGGGTCCAGCAGGCTGCCGAGCGGAGCGCCGATCTCCATCTCGATGACCTGGCGGCGGTGGCCGGCCTGGTGCAGGGTGACCAGCATGCTGCCCGGCTCGTCCGGCGTGCCCAGGGCGCGGAACCAGCGCGGCCCGTACCGGGCGATCAGGGCCAGGTGAGCCAGGGTCTCCACGTTCTGGACCAGGGTGGGCGCGCCGCCCAGGCCGCGGGCGGAGACCCGGGGCGGCTGGAACGTGGGCCGTGCGGGGCCGCCGCCGAGCCGACTGACCAGTGCCGTCTCCTGGCCGGCCAGGAACCGGGGCGGCGCCTGGGTGAGCGTGATGGGGAGGCGGTCCAGGCCGGCGGCGGCCCGTTCGGCCAGGGCGCGCTGCAGTTCGGGATGGTGGCCCTGGTGCAGGTAGAGGTGGGCCTCGGCGGCGCCGATGGCCTCGCCGGCCAGCTGGAGGCCGTCGAGTACGAGATTGGGCGCGGCCTTGAGCAGGACGGCGTCCTTGCCGCTGGCGGGCTCGCTCTCCGCGCCGTTGGCCACGATCACCTTGCGGCCGCGAGCGGCGGCGACCGCGGCCAGCTTGTGGTGCACGGGAAACGCGGCGCCGCCGCGGCCGGTCAGGCCCGCCGCTTTTACCGCCTCGATGAGCGGTCTGCCGTACGGCGGGCGGCCGTAGCGGGCCAGGTGGGCGCGGAGGTCTTCCGGCACGCCGGGGACCAGCGGCAGCAGGCGGGGCAGCCCGGAAGCAGCCTGCCGGGCTGCCCCGCCTGCCGCCGGGTCGTTCAGCGTCATGGTCATCGTGAGATCCCTTCCCGCTCCTGGTCCCGCTCCCGCTGGCGCTCCTGCTCCCGCTGGCGCTGGCGCGGCAGGCTGGTGCCGGGCGTGGCGCTGCCGTGCTGGGCGAGCAGGGCGGCGACCCGCCCGGCTAGGGGCAGCTCGCGGGCGGCGCTGGCCAGCCGCCAGGCGGCGGCCGCCGCCACGATCAGCGCGCAGGCGATGCCCAGGTACAGCAGCCAGCCCTGCTGCAGGTCCTTGCTCGAGCCGATGCTGTGCGCCAGCGCGACTGGCCAGCTGGCGTAGGCCAGCAGGTGGATGGCCCGCCACAGCGTCCGGTTCAGGCGGCCGCGGAGCAGGCTGGTGATGATCATGGCCAGCATCAGGTCGAACGAGATGGCGCCCAGGCCCAGCCAGAACCGCTCGTACCCGGAAGCGAACGGGATGACGGCGGAGGCGACCGGGATGCTGACGTAGCTGTCGAGCACCGCGGTCAGCACGTGTACCGCGATGAACGCTACGGCCAGCAGCGAGATGTTGCGGTGCAGGCTGGTGACCGCGAACCGGGGCAGGCCGGGCAGCCGGCCCTGCCGGTTGACTAGGATGCCGAGCACCAGGACGGCGGTGAGCAGCAGCAGCGCGACCACGCCGGTGGCGCGGCTGGCGTACCAGAACGCGGTGGTGCTCATGTCGGTCGTTCCCGTCGGGTCGGGGCTGTTTCTATGTCCACGTTCTTCATCCTCGGTGGGCGCGGTCCGTAGAGCCTGGAAGCTAGTTCTGAGCCAGCTCTGAGGGCTGCTGCCCGGCTTTCTCGTGCTGCCGGGCTTCCTCGTGCTTCCCGGCTTCCTCGGGCCAGCCGGCCACGGTGAACACCACGCCGGTCGTGTCGACCAGCCGGGACGGCAGGCCGAGGCCTGCCAGCCAGCCGAGCGCCCGGCGGCCGCGGATGACCGCGGCGGTGCTGGCCGTGTTGGCGTCCGCGCAGCTGCCCGCGGCCACCGAGACGGTCCGCCACACGGACTCGGCCGGGCGGCTGGTGCGCGGGTCGAGGATGTGGTGCAGCACGTCGCCGCCGCGCTGCCAGCGGCGCGCCGTGGTGCTCGAGGTGGCCAGGCCGCCGTCGCGGATCGCGATCAGCGTGTACGGGCCGTCCGGCGGGTCGCCGGGCGAGCCGGTCACGTCCTGGACCCGGATCCGCCAGCCGCCGTCAGGGGCGGAGCCGGCCACGGCTATGTCGCCGCCCAGGCTGACCAGCACGCCGCAGCCGAGGTGCTCGTTTATCCGGGCCGCGGCGCGGTCGGCGGCCCAGGCCTTGGCGGTCGCGCCCAGGTCGAGCCGGACGCCCGCGGGCATGGTCAGCTGGCGGCCCTCCAGGTGCACCGCGCGCCAGCCGGGCACGGTCCTGACCGTGACCGGCGCGGTGGCCGGACCGGTGCGCGGCACCTGGCCGAAGTCGCGGTCGTAGCCGAGTGCGGCCAGGGCCGCGCCGACGGTGGGGTCGACGTCGCCGTCGGTTAGTTGGGCGGCCCGCAGCGCCACCGCGATGGCCTCGGCGAGCAGCGGGCTGACCTGCTGGGTCTGGCCGCCGCGCAGCGCGCAGAGCTCCGAGTCGGGCCGGAACCGGCTGCAGGCCTGGTCAATTCTGGCCAGGTCGGCTTCGAGCAGCTCGCGGGCCCGGGCCAGGGCGGCCGGATCGGTCACCACCAGCCGGACCAGCGTGCCGAGGGCGTGCCAGGAGGCGGCGGCATCCGCTGGTCCGGCCTCGGCTCCGCCGGTATCGGCTCCGTCGGTATCGGCTCCGTCGGCCTCGGCTCCGTCAGTATCGGCTCCGTCAGTATCGGCGGGGGCGAGCGGCATCATGAGCCGCCGGAGGTGGCCGAGCTGGCGCCGGAGCTCGAGGTCGGGGTGGAACCGGAACTGAAGCCGCTCGAGCTGGAACTTGAGCTCGACCCGGACGAGCTGGATCCGGACGAGCTGGATCCGGATCCGGATGAGCTGGATCCTGAGCTGCCGGATGAGGTGGATCCGGAACTCGTGGACGAGCCGGAACTGGCCGAGCTTGACGGGGTCGCGGACGAGCCCGTGGACGTGGTCGTGGTGTGCGTGGCGCCGGGCAGGACCAGGGCGACCGCGCCGGCCGCCGCCACGCTGGACAGGGTGACGGCCGTGGTCGCCGAGCGGACCCTGGCCCGGCCGCGTTCCCTGGCTGCCATCGCCCCGCGCAGGCTGTCGCGGTGTGCGTTGCTCATGTCGCTCATTCTGCGGTCGGGTACTCGAAGCCCTCTGTACGGGACTTCTCGGTTCGCTATGAGGTTCCGGCCGTCCATCCCTTCGCAGGGCGAGGCTAGCCGGGCAACATGAAGGACACCTGAAGACCGTCCGGCTATAGGCCGGCCGCGGCCTTCCTGGCCCGGCGGGTGAGGAGCACCGTGGTGGTGATCAGGCCGAGGCCGATGGTGGCCAGCGCCGAGAGAAGCAGGGTGCCGCGGGCGCCGAGGGCGGCCACGATCGGCCCGCCGAACGCGGTCCCGATCGGCGCGGCGATGATGAGCAGCGAACTGCGGGCCGCGATGACCTGGGCCAGCGCGGCGGGCGGGCTGGCGTCCTGGAGCACCGCCATGGACAGGGACATCCACGGGCCCCAGATGACCGCGGCGGCGAAGAAGGCCGTCAGCGCGACCCAGAGCGGCGTGTGCAGCCCGAGCGGCAGCAGGCCCAGGCCCCAGCCGATCACGATCCAGGTCATCGTGGGCCACACCCGCAAGCGGCGCAGGAACGGGGCGGACAGCTCGCCGATCACCGCGCCGACGCCGAACACGGCCCAGAACGTGCCGAGCAGGGCCGCCGACCCGTGCAGGTCGGTGGCCACGTGCACCGGCAGCGCTACCTCGACCGGGCCGTAGAGCAGGTAGAACACGAACGACAGCGCCATCAGGCCGGGCAGCACCGGGCTGGAGCGGATCACCGCCCAGGCGCCGGCCGCGGGGGCCTGGGATACCTCAGGTGCCTCGGCTGCTTCATGTGCGGCTGGCTCGGCGGCGGCTGGCTCGGCGGCCTGCGGGTCCGGGGCGACGGGCTGCAGGCGGGCGGCCAGCGGCGCGACGCGGGCGTAGCTGATCCCGAGCACGGCCCAGCTCGCAGCGTCCAGCCCGATGACCGTGGCCGGGCCCGCCACGGCGGCAACCAGCCCGGCCAGGGCCGGGCCGATCATCAGGCTCAGCTGGTCGGCCAGGCCGAACACCGTGTTCCCCGCGACCCGCTGCTCGGCCGGCAGCAGGTCCGCGATCAGGGTGTACTTGCCGGCCACCCCCCAGGCACTGACCAGGGAGGAGATGCCGAGCAGGCCGACGTAACCCGCGGGGCCGAGCAGCCCGGCCAGGGCCAGGCAGCTGATCAGGCCGAGCGCCGCCGCCCGGAGCACGGCGTTGACGATGGCCAGCCGGGCCCCGCGGTGGGACCGCAGCCAGCGGCGCAGCAGAACCGCCCCGGCCGCGCCGGGCAGCGAATAGGCGGCCACCGCGGCCCCCACCCACAGCCCGCGGCTGCCCGCCGGGGCCAGCCGCAGCGCCAGCCAGGCGATCGCCAC
This sequence comes from uncultured Actinomycetes bacterium, assembly GCA_963790065.1. Taxonomy (GTDB): domain Bacteria; phylum Actinomycetota; class Actinomycetes; order Streptosporangiales; family Streptosporangiaceae; genus Palsa-504. The sequence goes on from CAWBNK010000013.1 coordinate 62,251, forward strand.
CGCGCTCATCCCGTCGCCTAGCGCGGAGGCGGCCGTGCCCGGCAGCAGCCGGCGGAGCACCGGATGGCTGAGCGCGGGGTAGTACGCGGAAGCCCGGGCTCGTTCGGCCAGGCGGGCGGTCCAGGCTGACGGCCTGGCCTGGGTCTCGGGTTCGGCCCGCTGATCGGTCTCCACCCCCCGGATCATGCAACCTCAACCGCGCCTGAGGTCAAGTGAGCGGGAGCCCAGCGGACGGCCGGAGGCACTGTCGCGGCTTTCCCTGGGCGGATTCGGGTTCCGGGGTGGATTCGGTGCGGCGGATTCAACTGGATCCACCCGCAAGCCTTAATCCACCCCGCAATTGTTGCTTACGGGGAGCGTGGGGTTAATGAGGCGAGCACCCTTGCACTCGCGGTCCCGGGGGCTGGACTGGGGTCCCCCCGCGCCTGCACGCGCACTTAGGGTCGGGAGCATGGTGACGGCGCGGGAGGTGCTGCTGGCGGAGCGGGAACGGGTGCTGCAGCGGATCGCCGCGCTGGAGCGGGAGTTCGCGGGGATCGCGGAGGCGGCGAATGCGGACGGGACCGACGACGAGCACGATCCGGAGGGCGCGACGCTGGCCTTCGAGCGGCAGCACGCGGCCGCGCTGCTGGCGGCGGCCCGGGAGCAGCTGGCGGCGGTCGACGCGGCGCTGGCCCGGGACGCAGCCGGGCACTACGGGCGGTGCGAACGGTGCGGGCAGCCGATCGGGGCGGACCGGCTGGCGGCCCGGCCGACGGCGGCGCTGTGCATCCGCTGCGCCGCCGCAGCCCGGTGAGCGCCCGCTATCCCCTGGCGAGCGCTCACCCGGACCGCTGGCGGGACCTACTCGGCCCGCAGCGCGAAGGCGGTACGGGTCTTGGCCGCCCAGCCCGCCGGGCCGAGCGCCCCGGCCACGGCTATGACCAGGCCGGACAGGGCGAGCAGGACTAGTTCGGCCGGGTGGTAGACGTTCAGCACCGACGGCGGCAGGTCCGTCTGCGCGGCGTGGCCCATGATCGGCAGCACGTAGTGCTGCAGGGCGATCCCGGCCGGGATGCCGATCAGGCCGGCGACCAGGCCGATCCCGGCCACCGAGCACACCACCATGGCGATCGTCTGCCGCGGGGTCATGCCGATGGCCTTGAACACGCCCAGGTCATGCACGCGTTCCCTGGTCTGCAGCACGACCGTGTTGAGCACGCCGAGCCCGGCCACCGCGACCAGCAGCAGGGTCAGCGTCGCGACCAGGCCGATGATGACGAAGAACTGCGAGGAACTGCGGCTGTTGGCGCTGACCTGGTAGACCTGCCCGAGCTTGGCGGTCAGCGCGTCCGCGTAGGCCTGGGCGTTGGTGCCCGGCATCAGCGCCACGTCGTAGTGATTGGGGCTCAGGCCCGGATCGAGGGCGTTCAGGGCGGACTGGCTGGCGATGATCTCCGCATTGCCGCCGCTCGGGTCGAAGATCTCCCCGGCGATCCGGATCGTGATCTGGTGACTGCCCGAGGTCAGCGTGTAGCTGTCTCCCACCTTGGTGCCGGTCTGGGTGAGGAAGCCGGTGTTCACGTCGGCCTGGTCAGTGCCGGAGTACCAGTGGCCAGCGATTAGCGCGTAACCAGTCCAGCTGGCGTCGCCGCCGAAGCCGATCAGGGACAGGCGGTCGGACAGGCCCAGGACCCTGATCTGGTCGTCCGACTCGGCCACGTAGCGCAGCGTGCCGGGCTGGGCGCGCAGCGCGGCGGTGACTGCCTGCTCCTGCGCGGCCAGGCTCGGCACGGCCGGCCCCGGACCCGAACCCGGAGCGGCCTGCACCGTACCGCCGCCCCCGCCCCCGCCGTTCTGGCCGGGCGCGCCGGGGATGTTCACCTGGACCGGCTCGGCCGCCGAGTGCGACAGGTCGTTGTAGACCTGGTTCAGCGAGGCGCCCAGGCCCGCGCCGAACGTCACCGCGACGCCGCCGAACAAGATGGCGGCCAGGGTGATCGCGGTCCGGGTGGGACGCGCGAACGGCCCGGCCAGGCCGATGGTCACCGGCCGCGGCAGCCTGGCCCAGGGGCCCCGGCCCAGCACCCGGTGCGCGGCGTAACCGTGCTCCGGCCGCGGCGCGCGGCCGGTCGCGATGGCCTGCACCGCGCTCATCCGGCCCGCGCGCAGCGCGAGCAGCACCGCGGCGGCGCCGGCCAGGCCGAGCATGACCAGCGGCACGGCCACGTCGACCCACACCGGCACGGCCAGCGCGCCCACGCCGTACACCTGCGCCGTCTGGCTGAGCAGCGGCACGGAGAGCAGGTTGCCGCCGATCACGCCGAGCACGCAGCCCAGGAACGCGGGGACCGCGACCTGGATCACGTACGAGGCCACCACCTGCCCTGGGGAGAACCCGATGGACTTCAGCACGCCGATCCGTCGCGTCCCGGCCACCACGGCCCCGCTGATCACGTTGGCCACGATCAGCACCGAGAGCAGCAGCCCCATCACTCCGAACGCCACGATGAACGGGACCCAGGGCGCGATCGAATTCGTGTCCTGCAGCTTGACGGTCAGGTAGGACTGGGCGCCGAGTACCGAACCGCGGGGCAGCGCGGCGCGGACCGACGCCACGTCCGCGTTGATCTGGCTACCGGTGCCGGCCCGGGTGAAGCGGTACAGCATCTGGCTCACGTCCGGCGCTCCCGGGACGCGCAGCGCGCCGACCTCGGACGGCAGCACCCAGGCCGCAGCCGTCTGGGTGATCGAGTTGGCGAAGCCGACGATGGTGAGGCGAGGTGATCCGGGCACGCCGGTCACCGTGAGCTGGGTCCCGATCGTCTCGTCCGGGCCGCGGATGTTATTGAGCACGATCTGGTCCGGCTGGGTCGGCCAGTGGCCGGTCGCCAGCGTGAGGTCGTCGACCGATCCGCCCGGAGACGGGCGGCCGACGAGCGTCAGCTGCTGCTGGAAGACACCGGGCGGGCCCTGGCCGGACGGCGGGGCGAACGGGACGGTGGCGGTGATCGTCGTCTCGGGGAAGGGGCCGGCCGCAGCGGTCACGCCCGGCAGGCGGGTGGTGGCGGCGAGCTGGGCGGGGCTCGCCTGGACGGTCGCGGTCACCTCCGAGCCGTGCTGGACGGCGAAGGCGTGATCGAACGGCGCGTTCGAGTCCACCAGCAGGCCCAGGGCCAGCGTGGAGGCGGCGGTCGAGACCAGCAGGACCAGGCCGATGACCATGGCCTGCACGCGCCGGCCGGACAGGCCGCTGCGGGCGGCCCGGACGGCCGGGCCCGCCGCCGCTGACGGCCAGGTAAACATGGCCTTCATCGCCGCGCCCCCGTAGCGGCGTCGCTGGCTACCCGGCCGTCGACGATCTCGATGACCCGGCGCGCGTAGCGGGCGGCCAGGTCCGGGTTGTGGGTGACCAGGATCAGGGTCTGCCCGGAGGAGTTCAGGTCGAGCAGAAGTGCCCCGATCTCCTCCCCGGTAGCGGTGTCCAGGGCCCCGGTCGGCTCGTCGGCCAGCAGCAAGGCCGGCCGGTTGACCAGGGCCCGGGCGATGGCCACCCGCTGCCGCTCCCCGCCCGACAGGCGGGCCGGGTAGGCGTTGCGGTGCGACTCGATGCGCAGGGCGGTCAGCAGTTCGTCGGCCCGGGCCCGCGCCTTGGCCGTCGGCATCCCGGCCAGCTGAGCTGGCAGCAACACGTTGTCCAGGACGGTCATATCGTCAAGCAAGTTGAAGAACTGAAAGATCATCCCGACCTGGCGCCGCCGGAACCGGGCCAGGCCAGTCTCGCTGAGCGTGTCCACCCGCTCGCCGCCGACCGTAACCTGGCCGCGGGTCGGCCGGTCCAGCCCGGCGATGAGGTTGAGCAGGGTCGATTTCCCGCTGCCGGATGGTCCCATCACCGCCAGGGACTCGCCGCGGGCCACCTCCATACTGACGTGCGCCACCGCGGGCACGCTGTCGTTGTCATAGTTCTTGCTCACGTCGGTGAGCCGCACGAGAGTATCCATGCCCGGACCGTAGGACCCGGCCCACCCCGGGGGATCGGCCGCCGGGCGCATTTTCCGTACCCAATTCGGCTGAGGTGAAGGTGCCCTCATCCCGAATATGTACGGCAAGTAGGCCGAACGAACGATGGTATCCGCGGCCGCCTGGACGACAATGAGCTCGTGGCGGCAGAACGAACCGGGTGGCGCGCGGCCTGGCCGCGCCGCGTGGCGCGCTTCCTCGGCGGTGCCGAGGAGCGGACGGCCGTGTCCGGGGCCGCCCGGATCGCTGACGCCGCCATCGCCGCCGTGGCCACGATCGCCGCCGTGCTGGCGGTGATCATCCAGATCCGGAGGTCCGGGGGACCGGACATCCTGTTCGTGCAGCCGGGGGCCCCGCCGATCCGGCTTGGCTCAGGGCATGCGCCGTTTCCGTCGGCGGGGACCCTGCTGGGCGCGGCGCTGACCACGGCGCCGCTAGCGTTCCGGCGGGTCTATCCGATCACCGCGTTCTGCGTGATCCTGGCCGCGGTCATCGGCACCAGCAGGAACACCACGTCGATCACGTTCGCGGCCGCGATCTTCGCCGCCTACAGCGCGGTCGCCTACAGCAGGTTCCGCCAGCTGGCCCTGCTCAGCGTGCTGGCCGGGGCGTTCGTCGTGACCGCCGCCTACCCGAACACCACGCCGCCAGTGCCGGAACGCTATACCGCGCTACTGGTCCTGCTGCCAACGGTGGCGGTCGGGGCCGCGATCCGGATCTGGCGCGGCCGGGCCCGTGAATCCGCCGAGCGGCTACGGCGGGCGGAGGCCGAGCACGAGGCCGAAACCCACCGCGCCGTTGAAGGGGAGCGGGCCCGCATTGCCAGCGAGATGCACGACGTGGTGACGCACAACGTGAGCGTGATGGTGGTGCAGGCGGGTGCGGCCCGGCGGGTGCTGGACAGCATGCCGGGCGACGCCCGCGAGGCGCTGCTGGCCGTCGAGGCCAGCGGCCGGACAGCCATGACCGAGCTGCGGCACCTGCTGGGCCTGCTGGCTCCGGCCGGCGAGGGAATCGGTGACCAGCCCGCCGCGGGTGCGGTGGCGTCGGCCGGCTTCGGGGGCGTGCCCGGTTCCGGCCCGGGCGGCGCGGCCGGTCCCGGTCCGGACGGCGCGGCCGGTCCCGGCCGGGGACCCGCGGCCGGTCCCGGTCTGGGTGGCGCGGCCGGTCCCGGTCCAGGTGGCGCGGCCGGGGCCGCGCTCAGCCCGCAGCCGGGCGTGACGCAGATCCCGGCCCTGCTGGCCCGGGTCGTCGCGGCCGGGCTGCCGGTTGAGCTGTCGGTCGACGCGGCCCAGAGCCGGCGCCCCCTGCCGCCCGGCCTGGACCTGGCCGCCTACCGGGTGGTGCAGGAGGCCCTGACCAACGTGATGAAGCACGCCGGGCAGGCCCGGACCACGGTCCGGATCGAGTACCGGCCGCGGGAACTGCTCATCACCGTGTCCGACGACGGCCGCCCCGCCGACGCCGCGCCCGCCGCGGCCGGGCCGGGCCAGCCGACGGCCCCGGGCGGCGGCCGCGGGCTGATCGGGCTGCGGGAACGGCTCGCGGTGTACGGCGGCGTACTGGACGCAGGACCGCGCCCCGGCGGCGGCTGGCGGCTGGCGGTCAGGGTCCCGCTGGAGCCGGTGATCGGCGACGGCGAGCCCGGCCTGCCTGGCCCGCCGCAATTCCGGGCGGCGTCCTTATGAGCGCCCCCGCCGACGAGGCCGATCCGGCGCAGGCGCCCCGGGTGGTCATCGCCGACGACCAGATGCTGGTGCGCAGCGGGTTCCGGCTGATCCTGGGCTCGGGGGGCATCCCGGTTGTGGCCGAGGCCGCGAACGGCAAGGAGGCGGTGGCCGCCGCCCTCAAGCACCGGCCCGACGTGATGCTGATGGACATCCGCATGCCGGAGATGGACGGGCTCGAGGCGACCAGGCAGATCCTCGCCTCCCAGTCCGGCCAGGACATCCGCATCATCATCCTCACCACCTTTGACCTGGACCAGTACGTGTACGCTGCGCTGGCCGCCGGGGCCAGCGGCTTCCTGCTCAAGGATGTGTCCCCCGAGCACCTGATCGCCGCCGTCCAGCTGGTGCGCACCGGCGACGCGCTGCTCGCCCCGTCCATCACCCGCCGCCTGGTCGAGCGGTTCGCCGGGCACCAACCCGCGCTCACCCAGGTCAGCGGGGACCTGTCCCGGCTGACGCCGCGCGAGATGGAGGTGCTCGGCCTGATCGCGCGGGGGCTGAGCAACGCCGAGCTGGCCACGGCGCTGACGCTCAGCGAGGCCACGGTGAAGACCCACGTGGCCAGGATCTTGACCAAGCTCCAGCTGCGGGACCGGGTCCAGGCCGTCGTCCTGGCCTACGAGATCGGCCTGGTCAGTCCGGGCACCGGCCTGCCAACATAGGCCCATGACCGAATCTTCCGCATCGGCGGCCGCCTTCCGGGCCGCCCGGGACCTACTGCTGCGCCACCGCACCGACTACCAGGCCGCCCGGCGCGAGTTCACCTGGCCCGAGCTTGACGAGTTCAACTGGGCGCTGGACTGGTTCGACGTGATCGCGGCCGAGCACCCGGACCGGATCGGGCTGCGGGTCCTGGCCGAGGATGAGGACACCAGCCTGACCTACGGCGAGCTGGCCACCCGGTCGGGGCAGCTGGCCAACTGGCTGCGCGGCCTCGGGGTCCGGCGCGGCGACCGGGTGCTGCTGATGCTCGGCAACGTGGCGCCGCTGTGGGAGGTCATCCTGGCCACCATGAAGCTGGGGGCGGTGATGATCCCGGCCTCGACGCTGCTGCAGGCCGCCGACCTGGCCGACCGGATCCCGCGAGGCCAGGTCGGGCACGTCATCACCGACACCGCGCAGGCGCCCAAATTCGAGGGGATCCCGGGTGACTGGACCCGGGTCGCGGTCAGCTCGGGTGAGCTGGTCCCGTCCGGCTGGCACTCCTACGCCGACGCGTTCGCCGGGCCGGCCGAATTCATCCCGGACGGCGTCACCCGGGCCGGGGATCCGCTGCTGCTCTACTTCACCTCGGGTACCACGGCCCAGCCCAAGCTGGTCGCGCACACCCAGGTCAGCTACCCGGTGGGCCACCTGTCGACCATGTACTGGGTCGGCATCCAGCCGGGCGACGTGCACCTGAACCTGTCCTCCCCCGGCTGGGCCAAGCACGCCTGGAGCAACGTGTTCGCGCCGTGGAACGCGTCGGCCACCATCCTGGTCCTGAACTACCCGCGGTTCTCGGCCGCGTCCCTGCTCAGCGCGCTCGGCGACGGCCAGGTGAGCACGTTCTGCGCCCCGCCCACGGTATGGCGGATGCTCATCCAGTCCGACCTGGCCCAGGCCGACGTGTCCGGGCTGCGGGAGTGCGTGGCGGCCGGCGAGCCGCTCAACCCCGAGGTCATCGAGCAGGTCCGCAAGGCCTGGGGCATCACGGTCCGGGACGGCTTCGGCCAGACCGAGACCACCGCGCAGGTCGGGAACACGCCCGGCCAGCAGGTGCGGCCCGGCTCGATGGGCCGGCCGCTGCCCGGCTACGAGGTCGTCTTGGTGGACCCGGTGACCGGGCAGCCGGGCCGGGACGGCGAGATCTGCCTGGACCTGTCCCGCCGCCCGCTCGGCCTGATGACCGGCTACCTGGACGACCCGGAGCTGAACGCTACGGCCATGCGGGGCGGCTACTACCACACCGGCGACGTGGCCACCTCCGACGACGACGGCTACATCACCTACGTGGGCCGGACCGACGACGTGTTCAAGGCCGCGGATTACCGCATCTCCCCGTTCGAGCTGGAGAGCGTGCTGATCGAGCACGAGGCGGTGGCCGAGGCCGCGGTGGTGCCCGCCCCGGACCCGATCCGGCTGGCCGTGCCGAAGGCCTACGTGCTGCTGGCGGCCGGCCGCGAGCCGTCGGGCGAGCTGGCCCAGTCGATCATGGCGTTCTGCCGGGAGCGGGTCGCCCCGTACAAGCGGATCCGCCGGGTCGAGTTCGCCGACCTGCCCAAGACCATCTCCGGCAAGATCCGCAGGGTGGAACTGCGCGGCCAGGAAGCGGCACCCCGGGAGTCGGCCCGCGGCGTCACCGAGTTCTGGGAAGAAGACTTCACCTGGTAGCTGTGGCCGGCACGCGGCGCCGACCCTCAGGGTGCGCCGGCGCTCGCCACTGGCTCCCCGGGTGCGCCGGCACAGGCACTCCCCAGGCTAGCCAGCACCATGACCTCTGCTCTAATATGAACGCATCTTCATGAACATAAATTCATGAGCACACGTTCATACGGGAGGCTGGCGTGGCAGAGATCGAGGTCCGGGGAGTGACCAAGCAGTTCGGCCGGGTGACGGCGGTGCGGGAGGTGTCGTTCACCGCTCCCGCCGGAATGGTCACCGGCCTGCTCGGCCCCAATGGCTCGGGGAAGACCACCACCTTGCGCATCGCGCTCGGCCTGGTCCGGCCGACCGCCGGGGAAGCGCTCATCGGCGGCGTGCGCTACGCCAGCCTGACCCGGCCGCGCCGGGTGGTCGGCGCGATGCTGGAATCGACCGGCTTCCATCCGGGCCGGCGGGCCCGGGATCACTTGAGGGTCCTGGCCGACGCGGACGGCATTCCGCTCCGTCGGGTGGACGAGGTGCTCGACCTGGCCGGCCTGACCTCCGCCGCGGGACGGCAGGTGCGGCAGTTCTCCCTGGGCATGCGGCAGCGTCTCGGGCTCGCGGCGGCGATGCTCGGCGATCCGCAGGTTCTGGTGCTCGACGAGCCGGCCAACGGCCTGGACCCGGGCGGCACGGCCTGGCTCCGCAGCACGCTGCGCGACCTGGCCGGCCAGGGACGGACGGTCATCGTGGCCAGCCACGCGCTGGGCGAGATCACCCGGACGGTGGGTCACGTGGTGATCGTCAGCGCGGGCGAACTCCGCTTCGCAGGACCGCTGAGCGAGATCGGCGATACGCACAGCGCGCTCGAGTCCGCGTTCCTGACCCTGACCACCGCCCTGACCTGAGGAGACCTCCCGTGCTGCCCCTGATTCGCAGCGAGTTCCGCAAGCTCACCACGGTCCGGGCCCCCTGGCTGCTGCTCGCGGCCGGGCCGCTCCTGGTGGTGGCCGGCATCAGCGGCCTGGTCGAGTCCGGCGGGAACGTCCATGACCCGGGCACCCAGCGCGCGGCGCTGGCCCACACCGGGCTGGCCGCGGTGTTCACGCTCATCTTCGGCATCCTGGCCGTCGCGGGCGAGTACCGGCATTCGACCATCACCGACACCTACCTGAGCTCCCCGCGGCGAGGCCGCGCCATCACCGCCAAGCTGGTCGTCTATGCGGTGACCGGCGCCGCCGCCGGGCTCGTTTCCTCCGGCGTGGCCCTGGCCACCACCGCGGCCTGGTGGGCTGACCGGGGCGGGCACCTACAGCTGTCGGCGGCTGATACCTGGCTGACGCTGGCCGGCGGCCTGGCGGCCAGCTGCGCCTTGGCCGCGATCGGGGTCGGCCTGGGCGCGCTGATCCGCAATCCCGCCGCGGCCATCGCCACCGCGCTGGCCTGGTTTGCCGTGATCGAAGGCATCGCCGGCCAGCTTCTCGGGTCGGCGCTGGCCCGCTGGCTGCCCTTCTACGCCAGCGAGGCCCTCAGCCGGTCGAACCTGTCGGCCACCGCCCGGCTCCTGCCCCAGTGGGGCGGCGGGCTGATGCTGCTGGCCTACGCGGCGGTCTTCGCCGCCGCCGCCGTCACCACTACACTCAGGCGCGATGTCACCTAGGAAAGCCAGTGCCCTGCGCGACGGGAACGAGCAGAACCTGCGCGAGTACCTGATCGCCACGGCGGCACGGCTGATCGCCCAGCGCGGCACCGGCGCGCTGACCGTCCGCGGCATTGCCCGGGAAGCCCAGGTCGCCGACGGGGTCCTCTACAACTACTTCGAGGACAAAGAAGACCTGCTGGCTAACGCGCTGCTCGCCCACGTGGCCTCGGTCATGGGCAGCGCGCCGCCGCTGCTGCCCGAGCCGGGCACCGGCGCCCTGGCGGACAACCTGCGGCGGTTCATCGACGGCGGCCTCGAGGTCCTTATCCGGGTCACGCCCGCCTTCGCCGGCCTGGTGACCCAGCCGAAGGTGCTGATCCGGTTTCACGCGATGGTGGGCGGCAACGCCGCCTTCGGCGCGGAGCCGCCGGGGCGCCCGCCCGTGCCTGCCGAGGATGACGCCAGGGCCGGGGAGGACGGCGCCGGAGCCGGAGAGGACGCCGACGATGGTCAGCACGGCCGCGGGCTCCCGGACATGCTGTCCGCCTACCTGCGCGCGGAACAGCGGATCGGCCGCGTCGCCGCGGACGCCGACATCGACGCCGCGGTCATCCTGATCGTCGGCGCCATCCACGGCCAGGTGCTCCCGCAGCTCATCTTCAGCCTGCCCGGCAGCACGATTACCGTCTCCCCCGACGTCGCCGGGCGGCTCGCCGCGACGATCCTGGCCGGCATCGAGCCGCCGCCAGGCGCCCCGGCCCCGGCTCCGGCCCCGGCGCAATAGCCTCTACCGAGCCCGCCGGCCTGCCTCGCTAGATCGGCGTGAGGTCAGGTGACGAGGTCGCCGGTTCCGGGCACTTCCGCCCCGCGGGGCTCCCTGGTAACAGCTGAGACGAATCGGGCCATGCGCCCAACGACGTCGTTGTCACAACGACGCGCACCAGACGACTGCACCAGACGACATGGTTGCTACAACGACATCGTTGCCGCAGCACGTCTGCGCCGGCGCGGGTTATTCGGGGGTGTCGGGGCAGGGGCGGGATGCTTCCCACTTCTGCTCGATGCGGCCGAAGCGCCAGATGGCCAGGGCCACGATCCAGGTCACCACGAACACCGCGACGACGAACAGCCCGGCGGTGTTGATGTTGAAGTTCTGCATGAACGACCAGAACGAGCCGTTGAGGCTGCTGTCCTGGGCGAGCAGGCCCAGCAGCTCGACCGTGCCGATGAACACGGCCACGAACACCGACAGGCCGGTGATGGTGAGGTTGTAGTAGACCTTGCGGACCGGCTTGGCGAAGGCCCAGTCGTAGGCGAAGTTCATGAAGCAGCCGTCGGCCGCGTCGAACAGGCTCATCCCGGCGGCGAACAGGATGGGCAGCGACAAGATGGCGTAGAAAGGCAGGCCGCCGACCACGGCGGTGCCCGCCAGGACCAGCAGCGCGACCTCGGTGGCGGTGTCGAAGCCCAGGCCGAACAGGAAGCCGATCGGGTACATCTTCCACGGGGTGTCGACCCGGCGGGCCAGTGGGCCGAGGAACCGGTTCATCAGGCCCCGCTTGTTCAGCTGCTCCTCGAGTTCCTCGTCGTTGTAAGCGCCGGTCCGCATCTCGCGGAAGACCTTGATAATTCCGGCCAGGATGACGATGTTGAACGCCGCGATCAGGAACAGGAAGAACCCCGACACGCAGGTCCCGACGATGTTCGCGGTGTGCTGCAGCTGCGAGTTGCCGTCCTTGACCTGGTCGTCCAGGCCGCGGATGCCGAAGTTGAGCAGGATGGCCAGCACGAACACCACGCTGGAGTGGCCTAGGGAGAAGAAGAAGCCCACCGAAAGCGGCCGCTTGCCCTCGTGAACCAGCTTGCGGGTGGTGTTGTCGATGGCGGCGATGTGGTCGGCGTCGAACGCGTGCCGCATGCCCAGGGTGTAGGCCAGCGCCCCGGTGCCCACGCCGAAGACGGTCGTCTTGCCGATGTGGTAGTGGCCGCCCAGCGCGGCAGCCAGCATCCCCCAGCCCAGGACGTTCAGCCCGGCGACCACTGCGACCATGCCGCCGACCCGGGCCCATTCGGACGGGCTCAGCGCCCGGCGGATCCTGTCCAGGCGGCCACGCGGGTCGGCCATCGGTCCCCTTTCCTGGCAGCAAGATCTCCCTGTCCAGCAGTCTAGAAGTAATTGCAAATAAGTTGCAATAACAGCCATGGCGCATGTACTCGGGGAACGCGCCGGGGTCGCGGGCGGGAGCGGGCCGGGCGCGGGGGGCCGCGCCGGGGTCGCGGGCGGGAGCGGGTCGCGGGCGGGAGCGCCGGGATCGCGGGCGGGAGCGGGTCGCGGGCGGAAGCGGGCCGCGGGAGGGAGCGGGCCGCGGGTCAGCTGGTGACGTCGGCCGAGGTGAAGCGGGCCCAGGCGAAGGAGCCGGACAGGACCACGTACACGGCGAACGACAGCAGGCCCTTGAGCAGGGTGGAGGTGTCGACCGGCACACGCAGCACCGCGTCGAATGACAGCCACCAGTGCGTCGGCAGGTACGGGCCGACGGCCGCCAGCTGCGGCACGTTGTCGATCACCTCGCTGGTCACCACCAGCATCGCGATGGCCGCGATGGCGCCGATGGCGTGCTCGGTCAGGGTCGAGATGGCCAGCCCGATCGCGCCGAGCGCGGCCATGGCCGCGGCCACGTACAAGGTGACGAACAGCACCCGGAGCAGGCCCTCGGCCAGCGGCACGGTGGCGCCCGAGAGCAGGGTCACCGGCCCGACCGGGAACAGCGCGGCGCCCACGGCCAGCGCCACCGCGGACACGATGACGGTCGCGCACAGCCCGAACACCGCGATCGTGGCGAACTTCACCGCCAGCAGCCTGGTCCGCCCGGCCGGCACGGCGAGCAGGTAGCGCAGCGTCCCGTAGCCGGCCTCGCCGGCCACCGAATCCCCGGCCACCACGGCCACCACCACCGGCAGGACCAGGACGAGCAGGGTGCTCAGCGCGATGAACGACAGGAACACCCCGTTGCCGGCCAGCTGGTTGAAGAAGGCCGCCCCGGGACCGTTGCCGCCGCCGCCCTGCGGGTGCGGCGCGGCCAGGCGCAGGGCGATCCCGATGATCAGGGGGAACACCGCGGTGACGGCCAGCAGGATCAGGTTCCGCTTGCGCCGGAAGACCAGCCGCAGCTCGGCCCGGAACATCCGCAGCCAGGAGGTGACCGGCCGCGGGGCGTAGCCCGGCGCGGCGGCGGGCGGGGCCAGGACGGCGGCCGCGGTGTCATCAGCCGTCGACATCGAAGCCCTCCCCGGTGAGCCCGACGAACAGGTCCTCAAGGCTGGGCGAGGCGACCGCGAAGCCGCGGACCCCGACGCCGGCCTGGACGAGCTCGGCACATACGTGTTCCGGTTCGGCCTCGCCCAGCGCGGCCGAGGCCTCGTCCGTCCCGGCCTGCGGGTCGGCCAGGCCCAGGCCGGCGAACACCTTGACCGCGCCGTCGGGGTCGGCGGTCTGCACTACGACCCGGGCGGCGCCGGTCCGGCGCAGCTCGGGCAGCGAGCCCTGGAATACCAGCCGCCCGGTGCGCATCACCCCGACGTGCGTGCAGACCTGCTCGACCTCGGCCAGCAGGTGCGAGGAGACGAACACGGTGGTGCCGTCGGCGGCGATCTGCCGCACCAGGGCCCGGACCTCCCTGGTGCCCTGCGGGTCGAGCCCGTTGGTCGGCTCGTCGAGGATGATCAGCTCGCGGGGCCGCAGCAGGCTGGCCGCGATGGCCAGCCGCTGCTTCATGCCCAGCGAGTAGTGGCGGTACCGCTTCCTGGCCGCGGTGAGCAGGCCCACCCGGTCCAGCGCGTCGCCGATCCGGGCCTGGGCGGTGCGCGGATCGGCGGTGCGGTCGGCCGCGTCGTAGCGGGCCAGGTTGTCCTGGCCGGACAGGAACGGGTAGAAAGCCGGCCCCTCGACCAGGGATCCGACCCGGTGCAGCACCTTGGTGGCACCGTCCGGCATCGGCACGCCGAGCAGCTCGGCCTGGCCGCTGGTGGGGAAGGCCAGGCCGAGCAGCATCCTGATCGTGGTGGTCTTACCCGATCCGTTCGGGCCGAGGAAGCCGTACACCGAGCCGGCCGGGACGGCCAGGTCGATGTGATCGACGGCGAGCTGGCCGCCGCGGAACCGCTTGGTCAGCCCGCGGGACGAGATCGCGGTCAAGGTGTCCCTGCGGAGCCGGCCGCGGCGTACAGCACGCTGGGCTGGACCGCGCCGATGTACGTGCGGCCAGCATTAGTTATCAGGACGGAGATCAGGCTGGTGCGCAGCAGCCGGCCGCTGCCCCAGGCGCCGTGCACCGGAGTGGCCGCGGCGAGCAGGGCGTTGATGACCGCCCCGCCGTCACTGGCACCGCCGTAGACCGAGACCGGTCCGCCCGAGCCGACCGGGCCGCTAGGGGGTGTCAGGGATGAAGAGGGAAGTTCGAGGACCGTCAGCCAGCCGGAACCGATCGAGCTGACGTCCGGCGCGGCCTGACCGGTGGAGGCCCCTGTGTCCCCGCCGTTCATCGTCACGTGGGTGATCTTGGCCCCGGGCGGCGGAGTGAAGCTGAGCTCGGCGGGCGCCGGGGTCACGAACTGGACGGAGGTGTAGCCGACCTGGAAGGCCGGGGTGCTGGCGCCGCGGGCGAACACCTGCAGCCGGAGCGGCACGCCGTTGCTGCCGTCGATGGCGATCACCACCTGGCCGACCAGCGACCGGGAGTCCTTCGGCACCAGTACCAGCTCGTAGGCGGCCTGGCCGGCCACGCTGACGTTGCTGGCCACGCTCACCGTGGTCGTCTTACCGACCCGGGCCAGCACCTGCTGGGCCGCCTGCTGGGGGGTCAGCGCCTGGACCTGCGGCGGCACCGGGGCAGGCTTCCCGGCGGGCAGGGAGTACTCGGTGACCGAGTTGGCCGTGCTCTGCCACAGCCAGGCGGTGCTGCCGTCCCGGATCACGTCGGTCTCGCTGAGCGACCCGGGTGCCGCCAGCCGGAAGTGATTCGCGCTCGCGTACCACACCTTGACCGTGTGCGATCCGGTCAGCAGCGAGGCCAGCGACGCGGGGTCCGCGGTGCCGGGCAGGCTGGGCAGGCCGAACGAGGCGGTCTCGACCACGGTGCCGGTCAGCGGCGGCGTCTTGCTGCTCCCGGCCTCGGCGAGCAGCTGGGCAGGCGTGCGCGCGGGCAGCCCGGGGGCCGCCTGGGCCGCCGAGATCAGCGACCCGGCCAGCACGCCGCCGGTGATGACCAGCGCAGCCGCGGGCACCGCCCACCTGGCCCGCCGCGGCAGCTTCGCTCCTGCAACCATGACACCTCACCCGTATCGGAGCGTACCCCCTGGACCCCCAGCATGCCGCGCGGTCGCTGTGAGCACCCTGAGAGCTGTGAGCGGGCTGAGGGTGGGAGGAGGCGGCGTCGCTGTGAGCACCCTGAGAGCGCGGGACGGGTAGCGCCACGGGTGGGCCACACTGGTGGGGTGCGGGTGCTGGTGGTGGAGGACGAGCGGCGGCTGGCCTCGGCCGTGCGCCGCGGCCTGACCGCGGAGGGGTTCGTGGTCGACGTCGCCTACGACGGCGTGGACGGCCTGCACCTGGCCCGGGAGGGCGGCTACGACGCCGTGGTGCTCGACCTGATGCTGCCCGGGCTGTCCGGCTACCAGGTGTGCGAGCGGCTGCGGGCCGACCGCAACTGGGTGCCGGTGCTCATCCTGTCGGCCAAGGACGGCGAGTACGACCAGGCCGACGGGCTCGACCTCGGCGCCGACGACTACATGACCAAGCCGTTCTCCTACGTGGTGCTGGCCGCCCGGCTGCGCGCGCTGCTGCGCCGGGGAGCCAGACCGCGGCCCGCGGTGCTGGCCGCCGGGGACCTGCGCCTGGATCCGGGCGGCCGGACCGTGCGCCGCGACCAGGACGGCATCGAGCTGACGGCCAGAGAGTTCGCCCTGCTGGAGTACCTGATGCGGCGGGCGGGCCAGGTGGTGCCCAAGGCGGAACTCCTCGAGCATGTCTGGGACTCCGATTCGGTGGCCGACCTGAACGTGGTCGAGGTGTACGTGGGTTACCTGCGGCGCAAGATCGACGTGCCGTTCGGCCGCAACGCGTTGCAGACCGTGCGCGGGGCCGGCTACCGGCTCGCCGCCGACGGCGGCTGAGGATGACAGGCCTGGCCGGGTGGTGGCGGCGGCGCAGCCTGCGGGCCCGGCTGACCCTGACCACCTCGGCCGGGCTGGCGGTGGCCCTGACCCTGGCCGCGCTGCTGCTGCTCAACGCGCTGCGGCTGTCGCTCAACCGGACGCTGGACGACTCGGCCCGGCAGGGCGCGGCCGGGGTAGCCGCGCTGATCGACCAGAACCGGCTGCCCGACCCGGTCCCGGTGGCCGGGACCGGGAGCATCACCATCCAGGTGCTCGACGCGCAGGGCCGGATCACCGACGTCTCCCCCGGCGCGGACCGGCTGGTGCCGCTGCTGGCGCCCGCCCAGGCCCGGCTGGCCGCCCGGACCGGCCAGGCCCGCATGCTGGCCGGCCCGCCGCTGGGCCTGCCGTCGCAGCTGCGGGTGGTGGCGGTGAACGCGGACGACGGCCAGGTGGTGGTGGCTGCCGAGTCCTATACCCAGGTCAGCGACGGCCTGGCCACCCTGGCCCGGGCACTGCTGATCGGCACGCCGCTGCTGTTCGGCTTGCTGGCCCTGGTCACCTGGCTGGTCACCGGGTACACGCTGCGGCCGATCGCCGAGCTGCGACGCGGCGCGGCGGAGGTGACCCAGACCGGCGTGCCCCGTGACCTGCCGGTGCCGCTGGCCCGGGACGAGGTCCGGTCGCTGGCCGTCACGCTGAACGACATGCTGTCCCGGCTGGCCGACGCGCAGCAGCGCCAGCGCGACCTGGTGTCCGACACGGCCCACGAACTGCGCAGCCCGATCGCCAGCATCCGCGCTCAGCTCGAGGTGGCGCTGGATCACCCGGACGGCCTGGACTGGACAGAGACCGCGCGCGACGTGCACGCCGATACGCTGCGGCTGGCCCGGCTGACCGAGAACCTGCTGCTGCTGGCCCGGCTGGACGAGCAGCGTATCCGGCGCAGCCCGGTCGACCTGGCCGCGGTGTGCCGGTCGGTCTCGGGCCGGTACGGCGCGGCCCGGGTGCCGGTGCGGGCCGACGCGCCGGCGCCGTACGTGGTAGCCGGCGATCCGGACGCGCTGAGCCGGCTGCTGGTGAACCTGCTCGACAACGCGGTCAGGCACGCGGCCGGCCAGGTGAGCGCGTCGGTGCGGGCCCGCGACGGCTGGGCCGTCCTGGAGGTGACCGACGACGGCCCGGGCATCCCGGCCGAAGACACCGAGCGGGCCTTCGGCCGGTTCTCGCGGCTGGACGACGCGCGCAGCCGGACCGGCGAGGAGGGCGTCGAAGGTGCCGGCCTCGGCCTGGCCATCGTGCGGGCCACTGCCGAGGCCCACGGCGGTTCGGTGTCGCTGCTGGACGCCGGGCCCGGCCTGCGCGCCATCGTCCGGCTCCCGCTGACCGCCTGACGGGGCCAGGTTGGCCCGGATTTAACGCACAATGCCGGTTTCGCGTTGAACCCGCAGCCTGCGGGCGACGTCTACTTGTTGTGGGCAGGCAGCCATCGGCCGTGGGCCGGCATCGCCGGCGCAGGGCGGGCAGCTGGTTCGAGATACGGCTGCGGGCCGCGGGAGCGCTGCTGCTGGCCGGGTCGGCCGGCATCCACCTGGACCTGTACCTGACCGGGTACCGGTCGATCCCGACCATCGGCTGGCTGTTCTTGGTCCAGCTCGTAGTGGGTTTCCTGCTGGCCGTGGCGGTGCTGGTGACGCGCAGCAGGCTGACCGCGGCCGCCAGCGCGGCCTTCGCGCTGTCGACGCTCAGCGCCTACCTGCTGGCCGTGTGGATCGGGTTGTTCGGCTTTAGGGAGATCCGCACCAGGGCGGGGATCGCCGCCGGGCTGATCGAGGTGGCCGCCTTCGGGATCCTGGTCATGGCCGCGATCGTCGCCGACCCCGCCCAGGAGGCCGAGGCGCCGGACGGCTCGGGAGCCAGGATGCTGGCCCGGCTGCAGGCCGCCCTGTCGATGCTGATCGGCGGGGTGGGCGTGGTCTCACTGCTCGCCCTGGCTCTGCTGGGCGTGGCGGAAGCCCACGCGGGCGCGCCGCGCGCCGCCCCGGCGGGCACCGGCGTGACCCTGCACAGCACCGAGATCGGCGGCGTGGCCGTGCTCACCAACGCCAAGGGCTTCACCCTGTACTGGTTCGCCCCGGACACCGCAACCACGTCCAAGTGCACCGGCTCGTGCGCGGCCTACTGGCCGCCGGTTTTCGGCACGCCCCAGGCCGGGCCGGGCGTCAGCGGCAGGCTTAGCATCATCAGCCGGCCCGGCGGCGGCGTGCAGGCCACCTACGACGGCCATCCGCTGTACTCCTACATCGGAGACAACCGCCCGGGCCAGGCCGACGGCAACAACCTCGACCTCAACGGCGGCCTGTGGTATGAGGTCCGCACCACGGGCTGAGCGGCAGGCTAGGCTCCGGGGCCGGTGACGTGGCCCGGGGCCAGGCGGGGCGCGGGCAGCCGGTGCGGCTGGGCGCGCCGCCACGACACGGTCATCAGGGCCCCGCCCAGCGGGGAGTCACCGACCTGCCAGCGGCCGCCGGTCGAGCGGACGATCGAGTCGCCGATGGCCAGGCCCAGGCCGGCGCCCGGCCCTTCGTCGACGGCCCGGTGGAACCGGTCGAACAGCCGGGGCCGGTCGGCTTCCGGGATGCCGGGGCCGCTGTCTTCCACGGTCAGGCTGACTCGGCTGCCGTGCGCGCGGACCCCGATCCTGACCTGTCCGCCGGGGCCTGCGTAACGGCAGGCGTTGTCCATCAGCACCCCGGCCAGCCGGTCGATCCACTCCGGCGGCGCGCTGATCAGCGCGGGCTCGTCGGCGGTGGCCGCGGTGACCTCGGGGCCGACCAGGCGGAACCGGTCGGCGCAGGCCTGGGCCAGCGTGACCAGCTCCACCGGCTCGTCCCCGGGCGGCGGCGGCCGCGAATCGAACCGGGCCAGCCACAGCATGTCGTCGACCAGCTGCCGCAGCCGCTGGCTCTCGCCCCTGATCCGGGTCAGCGCGTCGCGGTACTCGGCCGCCTCGCGCGGGCTGGCCAGGGCCACATCGGCCTCGGCCCTGATCACGCTGAGCGGCGTGCGCAGCTCGTGCGAGGCGTCCGCGGTGAACTCCAGCTGCCGCCGGCGCGACTGCTCGACCGGCGCCAGCGCCCGCAGGCCCACCACCAGCGAGCCAAAGAACATGGCCAGCAGCAGCACGGGCCCGGCGATGACCTCGGCGTACAGCAGCAGCCGCTCGGTGTGCGCATCCCCGGCCCGGCTCTGGCCCGCGACCAGCCAGCTGCTGCCGTCGCGGGCCAGCTCGAGCCGGAACGCGTCGGCCCGGCCGAGGTCGGCGGTGAAGGCGAGCCGGTCGTGCGGCGGGTTCGCAGCGAGCAGGCCGGCAGGCAGCGCAGGCGCGCCCGGGCTGTGCGCGGTGACCGTCCCGGCCGGGGTGACCAGCCACAGGAAGACCGGTGCGGAGTCGGCGTCCACGTCGTCGGACCCGGCGGAAGAGCCGGCCACGACGGCGCTCTCGCTGAGCACGGCCGGATTTCCGGCCGCGGCCGATAGGCGCGTGCCCAGGTAGTAGTCGCTCTGCGTGGTCTGGTGGCTGGCGAACGCCACGTTGAACACGATCACGCCGATCACGTAGACCACCGCGATGACGGCCGTCGCGCCGGCGGCGACCTTGGCCGCCGGGTTCAGCTTCATGCCGGGATGATCCGGTAACCGACGCCGCGGACGGTCTCGATCCGCACGCCGGCCCCGGCCAGCTTGGACCGCAGCCGGGCCAGGTGCACGTCGATGGTGTTGGAGCCGAAGGCGTCGGCCTCGTGGTCCCAGACGTGCTGGGCGATGGACCGGCGGTCGGCCACACCGGGCGAGCGGCGCAGGAGCAGCTCCAGGATGCCGAGCTCGGTGCCGGTCAGCGCGGGGCGCCGCCCGCACACCGTCACCTCCCGGGCCGCCGGGTCGAACTCGAGCTCCCCCAGCACCATCCGGGGCGGCTGGCTGACCGGCGGCCGGCGCTGCAGCGCCCGCAGCCGGGCCAGCAGCTCGCCGAAGTCGAACGGCTTGACCAGGTAGTCGTCGGCCCCGGCGTCCAGGCCGGTGATCCGGTCGGCCGGGGTGTCCCGCGCGGTCAGCATCAGCACCGGGACGCCCGTGCCCGCCCGGCGCAGCTGCTGCACCAGGTCCAGGCCGGACAGCCGGGGCATGCGCCAGTCCAGCACCGCCACCTCGTAGGAGTAGAACCGCAGGTAGGCGGCGGCCGTTTCGCCGTCGGGGACCAGGTCGACGACATAGCCCTGATCCCGCAGCCCGCGGGCCAGGACCGCGCCGAGACCCTCGTCGTCCTCCGCGACCAGCACCCTCATGGTTGCCGAATCTACCCGCGGCGGGGGTGGAGACAAGTCAGCGCGAATCTGCGCGGACGGGGGCGGGGGCAGGTCGGCGCGAATCCGCGGCGCGGGCGGGGACGGGTCAGCGAGAGACACGGCGCCAGGCGGGCCGGGGGACCAGGCGCAGCGCGACGGCCAGGCCGGCCAGCGAGGCGGGGACCCATACCGTGCGGCGGCCGCCGCGCAGCGCCGCGGCGGTGGCCGCGCCGACGGCCTGCGGCGTGGTGGCCAGCGGCGCGGGCGGCAGGCCCGCGGTCATCCGGCCGGTGACGAACCCGGGCCGGACCAGGAGCAGCCGGACCCCGCTGCCGTGCAGGGCGTCGGCGAAGCCGCGGGCGAACGCGTCCAGCCCGGCCTTGGCCGACCCGTACACGAAGTTAGCCCGGCGCGGGCGGACCGCGGCCACCGAGGACAGCACGACGATGGTGCCGCGGCCCTGGACCCGCAGGTGGGCGGCCAGGGCCAGCAGCGTGCTGACGTGGCCGGTGAAGTTGGTCTCGACCAGCGTGGCGGCGCGCCGCACGTCGCGGTCCAGGTCGGCCTGCGGCACCAGGATCCCGGCTGCGGATATGACCAGGTCCAGCGGTCCTTCGGCGAACCGGGCGTCGGCGAAGGCCTGGTGGGCGCCGAAGTCGGTCGCATCGTAAGAAACGGTCCGCACGCGGTAGGGAAGTTCCTTGCCCGCGGCGGTCAGCCGCTGCTCGTCGCGCCCGGCCAGGATCACCTCGGTACCCCGCGGGGCGTCAAGGGCAGCGAGGATGGCCAGGCCGATTTCGCTGGTGCCGCCGAGCAGGAGAACGCGGGGCAGATACCCTGGTTCGTTCGGAAAAAAATTCATTAATTCCCCCGGATCAGGCTTGCAGGCCGGTCACGAACAGAGCCAGCCAGGTCAGCTCGCAGGTCAGCATCAGCCCGTTGCGGGTGAGCAGGTCCTCCACCGGCGCGGCGGTGCGGCGGGCGGTCAGCTGGCCGAACCGGACCAGCGCCGCGGCCAGCGGGATGGCGCTGAGCAGGTGCCACATCTGGGCGCCGGGGCGCTCCCCGGCGGCCCAGGCCAGGTAGGCCGCGATCATCAGGACCCCGGCCGCCCACTGGGCCGCCAGCAGGGCCCACGGCCGGTACCAGCGCAGCACCGGCCGGTGCGCGATGGCCGCGGCGCCGAGGCTGGCCAGTTCGGTGTAGCGCTTGGCGACGGCCACGGCCAGCGCGCCCAGGCTGCAGACCAGCAGGAACCAGCCGGACGGCGGCACCCGGGTGGCCGCCGCGCCGCCGAGTACGCGGAGCAGGAAGCCGGAGGCGAGGAAGACCACCTCGAGCACCGGGATGTGCTTTCCGAACCAGGAGTAACTGAACGATATGGCGAGGTAGGCGCCGACCGCGGCGGTCAGCAGCGGGACCGAGATCGCCGCCCCCGCGGCCAGGCCGGCCGCGGCGCACACCGCGCCCAGCACCAGCGCGTGCCGGGCGGGCAGGTCCCCGGCGGCTACCGGGCGGTACCGCTTGCGCGGGTGCCGCCGGTCGCGGTCGGCGTCGGCGACGTCGTTGACGAAGTACACCGCGGCCGAGGCCAGGCCGAAGGCGGCCGCGGCCACCAGGGCGTAGCCGAGCCCGTCCGGCCTGCCGAACGTCTTGCCGGCCAGCGGGGCCGCGAAGACCAGCAGGTTCTTGGGCCACTGGCGGGGCCGGGCGGTCCGCACTACCGCGATCAGCCAGCGGCGCAGCCGGACCGCCGGGCCAGCCGGGGCCGGGCGGGCCGGGGCCACCGCGGGGGCGCTCGGCTCGGCGGTCACCGGGAGTAGACCGCGGTGAAGTCACGGCTGTAGACCGAGTAGTACCGGTAGGCGGTCTGCTGCTGGGTGGGCAGCAGGTTCACCGGGGCCGGGTCGGTAGGGTGCCCCTTGGCCTGGTAGTACTCGTACGACATCCAGTACGGGTTGATGTCGAGCTGCAGGGCCTCGACCGCGCCGGCCCGCTGCAGCAGGCCGGCCAGCTCCTGCACGTCGAGCGCGGGGCCGTAGACGAAGATGATCCGGCCGTCGGCGGTGATGCCGAGCCCGGAGCGCCACACGTAGTACCCGCCGCCCAGGGTGGCGCCCCAGGTGGTGAGCACGTCGTTGTTGACGGCGGCCGGGACCTGGCCGTGATCGACGATGAGCTTGAGGTTCTGCCGCACGCCGGCCACGTCCGGAGTCATGCTGACGTCGCGGCCCCACACGCCGATCTTGATCGTGCCGTTGCGGTAGTAGACCACCGACGCGGCGCCCTTGGTCAGCGTGCCGCGGGTGACGCCGTTGAGGTAGAAGCCGCCGCCCGAGGTGTCCAGCTTGAAGCCGCCGTTGAACGTGGCTAGCAGGCCGGTGCGCGTGCCCGGCGGGATCCAGGGCTGGGCGTGCCAGTTGCCCGGGCCTGGGTCTTCGGCGCCGGGGCGCAGCTGGAAGCTGACCAGGCGCTGGTCCATGGAGACGATCCCGGCCACGTAGGAGGTGTGCACCTTGTCCGGCCGCAGGAAGGTGCCGAAGATGGCCGGCTCGGAGTTGACCGTCTCCAGCACCCGCCAGACGCCCTCACCGGGCAGCGGCGCGCCGGCCGGGGAGTTCAGCCGCGGCGGGATGATCGGCTGGAAACCGCGGACCCGGGCGTACTGGGCCGGGCCGGCGGACGGTACCGCGAGGGAGAAGCTGGGCTTGCCGCCGACCTTCGGCGGGTTGTAGGTCAGCCATTCTCCGAACGTCACGACCGGGCCCAGGTAGTGGTCCCGGGCCCATTCGGCCAGCTTGGCGGATGCCGAGCCGCCGCCGGGGGCGGCCAGCGCCTGGCCGACGGAGAAGGCCAGCCAGCAGCAGATCACGGCGAGCAGGGCCAGGATGACCCGGACGGTGCGCAGCCGCAGCAGCCTGCGGATCCGGTGCCGGCGCCGGGCCTGCCAGCGGTGCAGGACGCGCCTGGGCAGGCCGCCTGGGTCGGCGGCGGCTGGCTTGCTGACGGGCGGCTTGCTGGCGGACGGCTCGGCGGCGGACGGCTCGCTGGCGGGTGGCGAGGGCTGCTGGTCCTTGTCGGGGGACGCCGGTCGTAGCACTCGCTACCTCCTAGGTCTGCCCGCGAGTTCCCGTGCAGATCTAACCTGCTCAAGATGAAGGAATCGTGACAGCAACCAGTGCCCGGAACGGTGCGAATTATCCTAACGCGTGCCGGTAGATGAACCGTCGCGCCGGGTTACCAGCGTCCCCAGGGCAGCAGGGCGGTCACCGCCACCGCGGCGAACAGCAAGGTCAGATACGCGATGGACAGGTGGAACAGGCGCATCGGGGCGGGCGAGGGCCCGGCCTCGGCGTCCGTGGCCCGGACCCGGGCGTCCAGCCCGTGCGCCTCGACCAGGAACCAGGCGCCCAGGCTCGCGGCCAGCACGCCATAGATCCAGCCGGCGTACGGGATCAGCACCAGCGTGGCCGCGACCATGGCGTAGGAGTACCAGAGGATCTTCCGCGCGACCGCGGCGGGCGAGGCCACCACCGGCAGCATCGGCACGTTCGCGGCGGCGTAGTCCTTGCGGAACTTCATGGCCAGGGCCCAGAAGTGCGGCGGGGTCCACAGGAAGATGACCGCGAACAGCACGACCGCGGGCAGGCTCACGGTGCCGGTCACGGCCGCCCAGCCGACCAGGACGGGGAAACAGCCCGCGGCGCCGCCGATCACGATGTTGGCCGGGCTGCGCCGCTTGAGCAGCAGCGTGTACACGAAGATGTAGAACAAGATGGCCGTGTCGGCCAGCGCCGCCGCCAGCCAGTTGGCCATCAGGCCGAGCAGCAGCGTGGCCCCGGCGCCCAGCACGATGCCCCAGGCCAGCGCCTCCCACGGCTTGATCGTGCCCTGCCCGTTGACCACCAGCGGCCGGCGCGAGGTCCGCTTCATGATTGCGTCGATGTCGCGGTCGATGTAGCAGTTGATGGTGTTGGCGCTGCCCGCGGCCAGCGTGCCGCCGACCAGCGTGACCAGGACCAGCCGCAGCGAGGGCAGGCCGTGCTGGGCCAGCAGCATGGTCGGCACCGTGGTGACCAGCAGCAGCTCGATGATGCGCGGCTTGGTCAGCGCGACCAGGGCGCCGCCGATGACCCGCGGCGAGCGGCGAGGTCCGCCGCCGGGCGAGGGCAGGGCGGGACCCGCGGCGGCCGGGGCGGCGGCGGGAAAGGCGTTCGGCACTCGTGTCACGCGTCGCCTTCCGCGTGGCCGGCGTCGTGGTCAGCGTTATTGCCTGCGGCCTGATCGTCAGCGGCCGCGTTACCGGTGGCGGCCTCGGCCCGGTCGGCGACGGGCTGGTGGAGCGTCTCGGAGGCGTGCGGCTGCTGCCCGCCGGGAACCGCGGTGTCCGCCTCGACCGCGGGCGCGGAGGCCGGGACCGGAGGGCGCAGGGTGATCACGCCGGTGGTGCCCGGTTCCCTGGTGCCCACGGACGACTGGTGGGCGGGCGTGAGGTACTTCATCTTGGGCACGCTGTGCGGGCGCCTGAAGATGTAGTACAACACGCAGGCGATGACGATGAAGGCGCCGTAGGGCAGCGCGAACGTCTCGATGGTCCCGCCGAAGTACCGGTCAGGACCAGACGAGAGGATCAGTTCACGCACCGGACCTCCTCTCCTCTAGCGTAGGTAGAACAGCACCCAGAAGATGAACGTGACCACGGCCAGGTAGTTCCAGACGAAGGTGAACGAGCTGAGCGATGCCTGGAACCGCTGGACATCGAACGCCTCACTATAGGTGGGCGGCTGCTCGACGAACGAGATGGCCGGGATCGAGCGCGCCCGCATGAACAATATCTCCAGCCAGATCATGGCACAGAGCCAGATGAACAAGTCCACCGGGTAGAACCCGGTGAACACGCTGGCGTATCCCGACTGGCCGGGCTGGAACGGCAGCGTGAGCAGCTCCACGATCTGCAGCGCCACCGCCGAGACGCCGAAGATCAGGGCGATGAGCGCCGCCTGGGTCCACGGCGCCTTGCGGCCCGCCTTGATCTGCTGCAGTCCGAGGGTCTGCACCAGCGCGCTCACCACGATCAGGGCCATGATCACGGCCCCGTACCACTGATGCGGCGGGGTGGTCGAGCTGGGCAGCCACTTCTTGTCCTCGTTCGCGGACTGCAGGTAGAAATAGGCGAACGCGAACGCGCCGAACAGGAACGACAGCCCGCCGATGGCCAGCCGGGAGCCGGTCCACGCTGCGTTGAGCGCAGCCTCGTGGTAGAACGCCTGCTCCTCGACGGCCCGGGTGGCGGCCTCCTGGTCACCGGGGGAGGCGATGTCAGCGGCCATCGGTCAGGCCTCCGATCCGGCGCCGGCCAGCGCGCCGCTGATCACTCCGGCGGGCGGGTTCAGGTCCGCGACCGGCAGCGCCTTGGGGTCGCCGTACTCGTACGGGTCGGACAGCACCACGGGGATGTGCGCGAAGTTCTCCGGCGGCGGCGGCGAGGAGACCTGCCACTCCAGGCCGCGGGAGCGCCACGGGTTGCCGGTCTCGGGCACCTTCCAGACCACCATCGACATCACGAAGTTGATCACGAACAGCAGGACCGCGCCGCCCAGGCAGAACGCCGAGATCGACACCCATTCGTTCAGCCCCTGCAGGTTGCTCGCGTACTCGAAGACGCGCCGCGGCTGGCCAAGCTCGCCGACCGCGAACAGCGGCATGAAGGTGGAGTTGAAGAAGATGAACATGGTCCAGAAGTTCCACTTGCCGAGCCGCTCGTTCAGCTTGTAGCCGGTCATCTTGGGCAGCCAGTAGTAGAAGGCGCCGAACACGGCGAAGATCAGCCCGCCCATGATCGTGTAGTGGAAATGGGCCATCACGAAGAAGCTGCCGTGACTGGTGGTGTCGACGGGCACGTCCGAGAGGAACACCCCGGAGATGCCGCCGAACAGGAAGTTCACGTACATGCCGAGGGCGAACAGCATCGGCACCGTCAGCCTGATCTTGGCCTTCCAGAACGTGCCCATCGCGACCAGGTAGATGAACCCAGTGGGGATCGAGATGAGTTCGGTGGTCAGCATGAACAGCGGCCGCATGTCCGGGTCGATGCCGGACATGAACAGGTGGTGCTGCCAGACGAAGAAGGACAGGATGCAGACGCCGAACATGCCCGCCGCGGCGATCTTGTACCCGAACAGCGGCTTGCGGCAGAACACCGGGATGATCTCGCTCACGATGCCGAAGCCGGGCAAGGCCAGGATGTACACCTCCGGGTGGCCGAAGAACCAGAACAGGTCCTCGTACAGGTAGCTGCTGCCGCCCAGCTGGTTGACGAAGAACGCGGTCTGCACCGTCCGGTCGGTGAGCAGCATGTACAGGCCGCCGACGAGCACCGGCGCAGCCAGCACCTGCAGGAACCCCGTGGTCAGCATGGACCAGACGAACATGGGCAGCCGGCTCCACCGCATGCCGGGGGCGCGGTAGCAGATGACCGTGCAGATGATGTTGAACGCGGCCAGGATCATCGAGATGCCCATCAGGCTGAACGCGACCGCGTAGCCGTCCATGCCCTCGCCGGCCTGGATGGACAGCGGCGCGTACCCGGTCCAGCCGGTCGGGAACCCGCCGAACAGGACGCTGGACAGCAAGATGATGTAGGCGCACGGGGTGAGCCAGAAGGACAGCGCCTCGATCCGCGGGAACGCCACCCGCTTGGAGCCGATCATCAGCGGCACCAGGTAGTTGCCGAACGGCCCGATGACGACCGAGGACATCATCATCATCATCATCGTGCCGTGCTCGCCCACCACCTCCAGGTAGGCGTTGGCGGA
Source organism: uncultured Actinomycetes bacterium (assembly GCA_963790065.1). GTDB lineage: Bacteria > Actinomycetota > Actinomycetes > Streptosporangiales > Streptosporangiaceae > Palsa-504. The sequence goes on from CAWBNK010000013.1 coordinate 89,285, forward strand.
TAGCACGTGGTAGGTCGGCGACAGCAGCTCGGTCCTGATCGCCATCGCGAACAGGCCGCCGGTCAGGAAGTAGACGACCATGGCGAACAGGTACTGGAGGCCGACCACCTTGTGGTCGAGTGAGTACCTGAAGTACTTCGCCAGGCCGCCGGCGGTGAGGTCCTCTTCGGCGACCCTGACCGGGCGGCCGCGCATCTGCCGGACCAGGTCGTTGAAGACGCCCAGGCCGATCAGCCAGCCCAGTACGCCGAAGGCGTAGCCGAGGACGATGGAGAAGTCGTCGTTGTCGTTGAGGGAGACCGCCTGGTAGCCGCCGGCCAGGAAGCTGCCCAGCCAGTGCCCGAACGCATATCCGATGACCGCCCCGACCAGCGCGGTGTGGAAGGCCGGGCGCATCCACCAGGGGCGCGCCTTCGGTGCGGCGCCAGGCTCACGTCCGCCAGGGTGCTGCGCGCTCTCCGGCTGGATTTCGATCGCCATCTGCGTTACCTCGCTACCTTGGTCGCTACGGTCGTCATGGCTGCTCGGGATCGTTCGGGTTGTAGTAGCCGCCGCCGGCGCTGGTGATCCCCAGCTGGATGAGGACCTTCCCGACCACGGGGATGACGGTGGGGTCATAGGTCAGGGCGTAGGGCGGCAGCGTCTTGGTCAGCGAGGCCAGCTGCGTTTCGGTCTGCTGGGCCCAGGCCTGGAACTGCGACACCGAGACGACCTTGCCGGTGTTGAACATGGCGCCGTGCCACAGGCCGCACAGCTCAGAGCAGCGCACCGTGAAGCTGCCAGTCTGCTTGGCGGTGGTGTAGGCGATGTTGTTCACACCGGGGTTGGCGTCGGCCTTCACGCCGAGCTGGTAGGCCCAGAAGCTGTGGATGACGTCAAGGGAGGTGACGTTGAACTCCACGGCCTGCCCGACCGGGAGCTCGAGCTGAGTGGTCTCGAAGCCGCCGAACTGCGGGTAGCGGTAGGTCCAGACCCACTGCTGGCCGATGACCTGGATCTGGAGGATCTTCGAGGAGTCTGGCTTCCAGATCGGCTGCGGGCCTTCGCCGGCCCCCGCGCCTGCGGGGACTACCAGTTCGAAGGTGCCGAATATGGCCAGCGCTAGCACGACGGCCGAGGTCACCGCGATCCAGGTCAGCTGGATCCGGGTGTTGCCGTGGATCGCCGGGCCGTCCGTCTCGTCGTCATCCTTGGCCCGCCAGTAGGTGAGCGCGTAGCCGAAGTAGATCAGCACGCCGAGCACCACCGGCGTGGCGATGGTGGCCAGCACGTTGAAGTCGAACTGCTGGTTGGCGGCCGAGCTCGACATGTCGCCGGGCGGCATGTGCGGGCCCGCGACGAGGTAGACCAGCGGGCAGCAGATCGCGCAGGCCACGATCCATATGATCAGCAGCCGCAGGCCGTGCCGCGGCTCGGCGGCGGGTGTCCCGGCCGCGGAGGGCGAGCTCGACGCCGGCTCGGCTTGTTCGGCCATCAGGCCTCCACCTCCATCTGTCCGCCCATGTAACCCGGTGTCGACATCGGGCCGCCGTTGCCGTCCAAGAAGCCACCGCCGCACGGGACGATGCACTGCCAGCTGAAATTCCCGGCCGTGGCCGGGGTCATGAAGCTGAACGTGACCACCTGGTGGGGGCCGCTGGTGCAGGGCGAGGTACTGCACAGGTTGTTGTTCGCGTTCAACGTCGTCGGCGAGGCGATCGGGACGCTGATGCCCAGACCCGGCATCGTGAACGTGTGCTGCACGTTGCATCCCGACCACGAGTTCAGCAACGACGTCGGCTTGCCGTTGACGTACTCCACGCCGCCGATCGTGCCGGTGACCCTGCCGAAGACGGGGTTGCGCAACGGGGTGCAGCCGTCATAGCCGAGGACGGTCATGTTCACCCTGGTGTTGGCGGGCACCTTGAAGTAGGTGGTGTGCACCCATTGCTTGGTCTGCGGATTCTGGACGAAGTATGAGACCCAGTTGGGGTGGTTGCTCACCGTATTCTGCGGGTCGGTCTGCAGGACCACGTTCACCTGGCCGTTGCTCGCATACGGCACATAGTCCTCGACTGGCGGTTGACCGGCGATGAAGTGCATGGCCACGAAGACCACCAAGGCGACGACCGCTACGAACGCAATCAGTAGCGTCGTCACACGGGCCGGCAGAGACACCGGTTACCACCTCGTTTCCCTTGCGAAACCCGCTGCACATCCGCTGCATACGGTTGCAACGAGAATCGCGCTTGTCCGCACCCGGGGCTGCCTGGAACCGGCTGGCAGCTTGCCGGCAGGAGGAGTCTGCTGGCACGATGCCGTGTTACGACCCTGATCGTGACGGTGAACCGAACGGGGACGCAATATCGCCAGGCTTGAATGACAAAATTGTCATGCGCCCCCGGCAAGCGCGCGCCTTCTGGCTCCCTGGCCTTCTGCCCCCGCTGGTGACGTCTCCCCACGTCAGCGCGCTGGAGCGTACCGCCTAGCGAACATTGCTACCGGTTGCAATCGTTTGTGACACAGACCTGTAACAGATGCGTGACTGGCCCTTGACCGGTCGTGGACCGGCGTAGAAACATCTGCAGCAGGTCATAAACGGTGATGTAGGACCGGGTCCCGCGTATCGGTGCCTGGGATTGGTGCCTGGGGGGCATGCCAGCAGACGACCACGAGCGGCGAAGAGGCGATGACTTCGCAGGAAGCGGCTCAGGCCACCCTCAACCAGCCGGCGGATGCGGTTGCCGCCCGGATCCTGGTGGCAGACGACGAGCCGGGCATCCGCTCGTTCATCGGCCGCGCGCTGGACGCGGCGGGTTACCTGACCGACTTCGCGGCTACCGGCTCCGAGGCGCTGAGCCGCGCCCTGGCCAGTCACTACGACCTGGTCATCCTGGACCTGGTCATGCCCGACATGGCCGGCCAGGCCGTCCTGGAGGGCATGCTGGCCGCGCGCCCCGACCAGGCCGTGCTCGTGCTGTCCTGCCTGGCCGACGTGGCGTCCAAGGTGGACTGCCTGGAGCACGGAGCGCAGGACTACCTGACCAAGCCGTTCTCGCTGGCCGAGCTGCTGGCCCGGGTCAGGGTCAGGCTGCGCGGCTCTGATTCGCTCGCCGGTTCGCCGGCGGGGTCGCCGGCCGGTTCGCTGGCGGGGTCGCTGGCCGGGCACGAACGGGCCGGGGAGATGGTCCGGGCCAGTGGCCTAACGTTGGACGTCGGACGCCTGGTGGCCGACGTCGGGGCCGGTCCTGTCCCGCTGACCAGGCTGGAGTTCCTGCTCCTGCGCGAGCTGGCCGAGCATGCCGGGCAGGCCGTGCCGAAGGGGCAGCTGCTGGCCACCGTGTGGGGCTATGACTTCGACCCCGGCTCGAACGTGGTCGACGTGTGCGTACGGCGGCTGCGCTCCAAGCTCGGCTTCGACCTGATCAAGACGGTACGCGGGGAGGGTTACCAGCTTGCCCGCGGCTGACGGCGCCGCGGCGGGCCACCTGTCCAGGCTCGGCCGGTCGGTGATCAGGCTGCGCTGGCCGTACCGGCCGGGGCTGCTCGACGCCGGCTGGGCCATCTTCTCGGCCGCCAGCCTGGCCGCCATCTTCGCCTTCCCGCACTGGGAAACCATTCCCTTCCACCTGATCTGGATCAGCTTCACGCTGCTGTACGGATTCCGCATCTGGGCCGTCCGGCCCACCCTGCTGGTCCTGGTCGCGGTCATGGTCGCGACCGCGGCGGGCATCGGCCTGGACGTGGACCGCGGCGCCGAGCCGATCGCCGAGCTGACCGAGGTGCCGCTGATGGCGGCCATGTTCGGCGCGATGGTCTGGCACGCCCGGCGCAGGATCGCCGCGGAGCAGGAGTCACACCGGGTGGGCGAGGAGAACGTCAGGCTGCTGGCCACCCAGCGCCGGTTCCTGCAGGACGCCTCGCATCAGCTGCGCACGCCGATCACCATCGCGCTCGGTCACGCCGAGCTGCTGGCCCGCAGCCTGGCCGACCCGCAGGAAGGGCACGACATCCAGGTGGTGCTGGGCGAGCTGAACCGGCTGCGCCGGATCGCCGAACGGCTGCTGGTCATCGCGGCCGCGGAAGGCCCGGAGTTCCTGCACCTGGAGCCGGTCGCGCTGGACAGCTTCACCATGGAGATCCTGCGCCGGTGGCGGCCGACCGCGGACCGCAGCTGGCAGCTGGGCCGCCTGGACCGGGCCACGGTGCAGGCCGACCGGGAGCGGCTCGGCCTGGCCGTCGATGCGCTGCTCGAGAACGCCGTCCGGCACACCGCGAACGGCGATGTCATAAAGTTGTCGGTCATGGCCGGGGCATACGGCAAGCCGGTCCGCGTCGTCATCGCGGACACCGGGCAGGGCATCCCGCCCGAGCTGCTGCGGCATGTCTTCGACCGGTTCCGCAGCGGGGACAGCGGGCACCCGCGAGGCACCGGCCTGGGCCTGCCCCTGGTTCGCGCGGTGGCCCGGGCCCACGGCGGGGACGTCCTGGTCCGCAGCCGCCTGAACCAGGGCAGCGACTTCGAGCTGCGGCTGCCCGCGCCCACCGAGCCGTCGGCCGTGCCAGCGGCCGCGCCTGCGGGCGCCGACGCGGCCAGTGACAAGCTGGTAAGGAAGCCATGACCGAAGCCACTCCTCAGCAGGCCGACAGCACCCCTCAGCAGATGCCGGCCGACGTAATCGAGCAGGCGGATGGTGCGCGTGAGCAGACGTGGGGCGGCGCGGCCGGCGAGGTGTGGCGGTCAGCGGTCCGGCACAAGCTCGTCGCGGCCCTGATCGTGGTGTGCGTGGCCGGATCGCTGCTCGGCATCGCGCTGGCCGGCTCGGGTTCTGGTCCGCCCGCCCAGGCCGCCCCGATGGCGCCGGCGTTCCGCCTGCCCGCCCTCGCTCAGTCCGGGCAGCAGGTCTCGCTCAGCTCCTACGCGGGCAAGCCGCTGATCGTGAACTTCTTCTCGTCCTGGTGCCCTCCGTGCCAGCAGGAGACCCCGCTGCTGGCCAAGTTCTACCGCGACGAGCACGGCCGGGTGGCCATGGTCGGGCTGGACGAGAACGACACGATGAGCAACGCCCTGTCGTTCACCCGGGCCAAGGGCGTCAGCTATCCGGTGGGCTTCGATCCCCAGCTCACCGCGGCGTCGGCCTACGGGGTCGGCGGGCTGCCGCAGACGTTCTTCCTGGACGCCAGGCACCACATCGTGGACCGGGTCTTCGGCGCGGTCACGCAGGCCGATCTCAGCAAGGGCATCGCGCTGGCCACGGGATCGGCGAGGGGGATGAGCAGGTGAGCACGCCGACTCGCACGGACCCGCCTTATGTGCCGATCCGGCGCAGCGGGTGGCCGGTGCGCCGGACCCCGCTGTGGATGCTGTTCGCGGTGCTGGTGCTAGCCGGGGGCGCGGTGCTGGTCTCGCTGTCACACAAACCCTCGCACGCCCAGCAGGCCGCCGACCTCACCGCCTACATGAAGGACATGAACGCCGGGGTGGAGTCCTGCGCCGGCGGGGTGACCGAATCGCAGCAGGCGCTGAGCGCGATCGAGGCGGGCCAGACGTCTGAGCTCAAGACCGCCATCAAGCTGGTCAACTACAACGCGGCGAACTGCTCGCCGGCCAATAACGAGCCGCTGGCCGACCTCACTCAATACCAGGTGACCGAGTCACTGGCCAGCTTCCGCCTGCAGGAATGCACGAACGACTTCGTGACGTGGACCTTTCCCTACGCCATGCAGGCCCAAGTGGACATGGTCAGCGTCATGACCGCGCCCAGCGCCAGCGCCCGGGCGGCCGCCGACGCCAAGCTGACCAAGGACCTGGGCAAGCTCGACGCGGAACGGGCCGCGATCTACTCGATCCTGCGATCGGCCGAGAACGCGACCGGCGATCACGCCGCGCTGCCCAGCTTGCCGTCCTAAGGACGCGGACTTCCTCGACTTGCTGACCGTGCCCGCCGCCCCGGTGAGGCCGTAGACGATGCCGCCGTGCCACAGGCCGCTCAGCACCGCCGGGAAGAGCCCGCCGCCGGTGACCACGGAGATCACCAGCGCGATGGCCGCGCAGGCCAGCGCGGGCATGACCGCAAAGCGCCACGGATTGCTCCTGGCCCAGCGGATGGCCCGGCCCGGTTTGGCGCGCCACAGGGCCCCGGCCGCGGCCACCACGAAGAAGGCCACCGCGCCCGCGGCCAGCGAACCGCTCAGCGCCCCCAGGCCGAGGCTGGTTCCGATGATGTGCAGGCCCAGGTCACCCACGGCGACCACTGCGCCGGTGGCCGCGGCGGCGCCCCATGGGGCCCCGGACATGGCCGCGCTGGAGACCGACATCTCCTCGCGCCGGGACAGGTCCTGCTCGTTACGAGTCGGTGCGGACATCAATACCCCTAGCCCTTCAAGCACCAGCCGCGATACTCACGTCATATCGCGTCTTTCAGGCAGCGTATCACCCGGTTGGAGTGGACCAGCCGCGACGCGCGGGGGCATTTCTGGCTTTGCGCGCGGAAGCGCTTATTCTCACCAGGCACATGAGCCGACAGAAAGCAGGTCTTGCCGCACGGGCGGGGTAGCCGGCCAGGCGGGGTTGCTGGCGGCAGAGGGCGGGGCGGGCCGTCGAGCGGACTGGCGGGGCGGACTGGCAGCAGGCCCGTAAGACGGACTGGCGGGCGGACCGTCGGGCGGCATGGGCGATCGGGGCATACCCTTGGTCTGGTCGAGGACAGGGATGATGCGCGAGAACCAGAGCGATAGCGAGGACGGCTGGCCGCGGACCGGCGAGTACATCTCGCCCTGGGCGTCGCGCGAGGCAGACGAGGCGTCCGGCGGGGCCGATGCGGCTCCGCCGCCGGAGGACGGCACGTCGGCCACCATCGCCTTCGGCGGCCCGGCCAGCGAACCGAGCAATTCGGCTGATCAGTCGTGGTACGTGGCGCCCGACTACGGGACAAGCGAGCCCGGCTCGGGCGGGCATGACGCGGGTGGGTACGGGGCCAGCGGGCCCGGCTCGGGCGGGCATGACGCGGGTGGGTACGGGACCAGCGGGCCCGGCCCGGGCGGGCATGACGTCGGCGGGTACGGGGCGAGCGGGTACGGGGCCAGCGGGTATGGGGTCGGCGGGTGGGGGACGGGCGGTCCGGGGGGACCGGCTGCCCCGCTGCCGCCGGGGCGGCAGCGGGGCAGGCGCGGGGGGCGCTGGCTGGTGTACCTGACCGTGGCGGCACTGGCGGCGGTGGTGGGGGCGGGGCTCACTGCGGCGCTGGATGGAGGCAGTTCGGCTGCGCCGGGGACGGTCTCCTCGCGGGACATCCCCACGCCGAGCGACAATGCGACGGGCAGCAAAACCCTCAATCTGGTCACCGTGGAGCGGAAGGTCAAGCCGGGCCTGGTCGACATCACCGCCACCCTCAAGTACGACAGCGAGACGGCCGAAGGGACGGGGATGATCGTCTCCCCCTCGGGCCTGGTGCTGACCAACAACCACGTGATTGACGGAGCCACCAGCGTCACCGCGATGCTGGTCGATTCGGGTAAGCCGTACCAGGCCCGGGTGGTCGGCTACGACAGCAAAGACGACATCGCGCTGCTCCAGCTCATCGGGGCCGCGGGCCTGCCCACGGTCAGCTTCGGCAACTCCTCGCAGGTGAAGGTAGGCACGGCGGTCCTGGCCCTGGGCAACGCCGACGGGCGCGGCGGCGCGACGCCTGCCGCGGGCATCATCAACGGGCTGAACCGCTCCATCCAGGCCAGCGATGCGGGCTCGGGCACCACCGAGGACCTGAACCACATGCTGCAGACCGATGCGCTGATCCAGCAGGGCGACTCGGGCGGAGCACTGGCCAACAACGCGGGCCAGGTCATCGGCATGGTCACCGCGGCCAACACCAGCTCGGACGGCGGGGCGAGCGGTACCACCGGGTTCGCCATCCCCATCGATAGCGCCCTGAAAATTGCCAGCGAGATCGCCGCCGGGCAACCCAGCGGGACCGTGTCCATCGGCCTGCCCGGCTTCCTGGGCGTGGAGGTCGGGCAGAGCAGCAGCCCCAATCCGGTGCGGCAGGCCATCGACCAGGAGCGTGCGGACAACAGCCCAGGCCCCACGGGGAACGTCGGGAGCTGCCTGACCGGCGGCCAGCCGTCCGGCGTGCCGCGTGCCATCGCACCGGTCCACATCGGCGCGCTTGTGCTGGGCATCTTGTGCAACACCGCGGCGGATTCCCAGGGCCTGATACCCGGTGACGTGATCACTGCGGTCAACGGCCAGGCCGTCACCACGCCCGGCTCGCTGACCAGCATCACAGCCAAGTACCATCCGGGCCAGGTGGTCTCGGTCAGCTGGGAGAGCACCAGCGGCGCCCGGCACACCAGCTCGTTCACGCTGGGCAGCGGGCCGGCCCGCTAGGCGGTCAGCCAGGACCGCAGCCGGGCCTCGCACTCGCCGATGATGGCCGTCTCGACGTACTCCCCCGCGGTGTGCGCGATCTCCGGCCGGCCTGGGCCGTAGTTCACCGCCGGGATGCCGAGCCCGGCAAACCGGGCCACGTCGGTCCAGCCCAGCTTGGCCCGCGGGGTCCCGCCGACGGCCGCCGCGAACGTCGCCGCGGCGCCCTGGCCCAGGCCGGGCCGCGCACCCTCGGCCACGTCGACCACCTTGACCGGCCAGGCGGCGAACAGCGACCGCACGAACTCCTCGGCCGCCGCGCCGTCCCGGTCCGGCGCGAACCGGTAGTTGACCGTCACCACGCACTCGTCCGGCACTACGTTCCCGGCCACGCCGCCCCGGATCCCGACCGCGTTCAGGCCCTCGTGGTAACGCAGCCCGTCCACCTCGGGCTCGCGGGCCACGTAGCCGCGCAGCACCTCGAGGATGCCGGCCGCCTCGTGGATCGCGTTACGGCCCATCCAGGAACGAGCGGTATGAGCCCGCTGCCCGGCCGCGGTCACCTCGGCGCGCAGCGTGCCCTGGCAGCCGCCCTCAATCTGGCCCGAGGTGGGCTCCATGAGCACGGCGAAGTCGCCAGCCAGCAGCTCGGGGTGCTCGCGGCTGAGCCGAAGCAGCCCGTTGCGCTCGGCCGCGACCTCCTCGCAGTCGTAGAAGACGTAGGTCACGTCCCTGGCCGCCGCGGTCAGCTGGACGGCCAGCCGCAGCTGGACGGCCACCCCGGACTTCATATCGCTGGTCCCGCAGCCGAACAGCCGGGATCCCTCCACCCGCGACGGCAGGTTGCCCGCCACCGGCACGGTGTCCAGGTGGCCGGCCAGGATGACCCGCTCGGCGCGCCCGAGCCCGGTACGGGCCACGACGGTGTGGCCGTGGCGGCTGACGGCCAGGTGCGGCAGCGGCCGCAGCGCGGCCTCGACGGCGTCCGCGATCGGCCCCTCCTCGCCGCTGACCGAGGGGATATCGACCAGCGCCGCGGTCAGCGCCGCCCCGTCAAGCTCCAAGTCCAAAGCGTCCATCCGGCCAGCATAGGGACCCGGCGCGGAGGCGGCGGCCGGGTGCGGCGGGGTCTGGGTGCGGCGGGGTCTGGGTGCGGCGGGGTCTGGGCGGCGGGGGCGGCGGATCAGGCGGCGGGGCGGGTCAGGCTCCGGTTGCGGGGGCGGCGGATCAGGCGGCGGGGCGGCGGCTCAGGCGGGGGTGGGGGCTTGGGGGCCGGAGGCGGGGAGGGCGCGGGCGGCGGCGCGCAGGGCGGTCACGATGACGGCTACTGACGGGCGGCGGACGCTGGCCGTGCGGGCCACGGCGTGGATGTCCCGGGCCAGGTCGAGGCCGTGCGGCAGGTCCCTGACGGCCACCCTGCGCTCGCCCGCGGCCACGGCCAGCCGGGGCAAGATGGCGATGCCGATGCCGCGCGCCACCAGGCTCACGATCGTGGACATGCCCTCGAACTCCGATAGCACCGGAGGGGCCACGCCCACCGCGGCCAGCAGCCGGTCGACCGCCTGCCGGGACGACTCGCCGGCCGGCGCGGCCAGCCACGGCTCGTCCCGCAGCGCCCGCAGGTCGACGGCCTCGGCCGGGTTGGCGGCGCGATGCGCGCGCGGCACCACCAGCACCAGCCGGTCGCGGATCAGGTGATAGGAGGACAGGATGGACCCGCCTATCTCGATCTCGTCGGCCAGACGGCCGGTCCAGTCGTCCACGATGGCCACGTCCACCTCACCGGACCGCACCTGGCGCAGCCCCTCGCGCGCCCCGGTCTGCCGCAGCACCAGGTTCAGCCTCGGGTGCGCGCGCAGGCTGCGGGCCAGGGCCGGCGCGAAGGCCACCGCCGCGGAGGGGAACGCCGTGGCCACCACCCGCCCGGCCGGCTCGGCGGCCCGGGCCGACAGGTCGGTCTCCGCCTCCTCGACCATGGCCAGGATCCGCTCCGCGTGCACGGCCAGCCGCCGGCCCGCATCGGTCAGCTCGGCCCGGCGGGCGGTCCGGTCCAGCAGCGCGGTACCCGCCTCGCGTTCCAGCGCGGCCAGCTGCTGCGACACCGCCGACGGCGTGTAACCGAGGAAGGCAGCGGTCTTGGCGATGCTGCCGCGAGCGGCGAATTCGGTCAGCAGGTGCAGCCGGTGCAGATCGAGCATAAGAGAATCTTACTCTCGGCAATAGATATCGCTGCTTGCCCTAATGGTATAAACGGCATTAACTGGAGCAGTTGACAGGGCAGTCAGCGAAGGCGAGGAGTAAGTCCCCGCCGTGCGTACACCGCGCTGATGACCGTTTGTCCGCCGATCCCGCAGCTAGGATGTGCCTGCTCCGTGGCCCTCGCCATAACTCCGTTGCGCCCGCTTCCGTCCGCTCCTCCCGCCACCGGCCAGCTCGGCCCCGCTCTGGTCCCGGTTTCCGCCACGCTCGCCGCCAATGAGACGCTCGAGGCCCGGCGCCGCCGGGGCGAGCCCGTGCTGCCGATGGCCTTCGGCGAGGCCGGGCTGCCCGCGCACCGGCTGCTCCGCGAGGAGCTGGCCCGCGCGGCGGGCTGCACCTCCTACGGCCCGGTGGCCGGCCGCACCGTGCTGCGGGAAGCCGCCGCCGGATACTGGGGCCGGCGCGGGCTGCCCACCGACCCGGACGCGGTGGTGTGCGGCCCGGGCAGCAAGGCCCTGCTGTTCGGCCTGATGGCGGCGATCGGCGGCGACGTCGCCGTGACCCGGCCGAGCTGGGTCAGCTACGCCGCGCAGGCCAGCCTGGCCGGGCGTTCGGCCCGGTTCGTGCCCGGCTCGGCCGGGGTGCCCGAGGCCAGGGAACTGGCCCGCACGGTGGTCGCGGCGCGGGCGGCCGGCCGGCCGGTCCGCTCGGTGATCATCACGCTGCCCGACAACCCGACCGGCACGCTGGCCCCACCCGCCGCCGTCCGCGCCCTGTGCGCGGTGGCCGAACGGCACGACCTGATCATCATTTCCGACGAGATCTACCAGGACCTGGTCTTCGACGACGTGACCGCCCCGGCCAGCCCGGCCTCCATTTGTCCCGAACGGACCGTGGTGACCACGGGACTGAGCAAGAATCTCGCTCTCGGTGGCTGGCGCCTCGGCGTGGCCCGGCTGCCCGACAGCGGGCTCGGCCGCGAGCTGGCGGCCCGGCTGGTCGGCGTGGGCAGCGAGATCTGGTCGGCCCCGGCCGGGCCGGTGCAGCAGGCCGCCGCGCTGGCCTTCAGCGAGCCGCCGCCGGTCACCGAACGCGTCGCGCTCAGCCGCCGCCTGCACGCCTGCGTGGCCCGGGCCGTCGCGGCCCGGTTCGCCGCGGCCGGCGCCGCGGTGCCGGCGCCCCAGGCCGCGTTCTACGTGTACCCGGACTTCACTCCGCTGGCCGGCCTGCTGGTGCGGCGGCACGGCCTCGGCAGCGACCAGGGCCTGGCCGCCCTGCTGCTGGAGAAGTACGGCGTCGGGGTGCTGCCGGGCAGCGCGTTCGGCGAGGCCAGCGGGCGGCTGCGGCTGCGGGTGGCCACCGGCATGCTCTACGGCGAAACCGACGCGGAGCGGAACGCGGCGCTGACCGCGGCCGACCCGTGCTCGCTACCCTGGATCGCGGCCGCCCTCGGCCGCCTGGAAGAGGTTCTTACCGACCTGACGCGTTAGCCCCCAACCGGGGGCCCTAGGGGGTGGGGGGGTCACCGGGGGCCCTAGGGGGTCGGGGGGGTCACCGGGGGGTCGTTCCCCCGGGGGAACGACAGCAGCTCGGGGCGCTTGGGCGGCACGCCGTCACCGCTGGAGCTGCCGCCCAGCCGGCGGCGCAGCCACGGCATCGCGTATTCCCTGGCCCAGCGGGCGTCCTGGCGGCGGGCACCCAGCCAGGCCGAGGACCTGGTGAGCTGGCCCCGGTCCTGGTGAGCAGGGCTGCGCGCCGGAGGCAGCGGTGCCCGCCAGTCCCCGGCGGCCGGCAGGCCAAGCACCTCGCAGGTGCGCAGGGCCACCTTCTGGTGGCCCACGCTGGTCAGGTGCAGCCGGTCCGGGCTCCAGGCCCGCGCGTCCCGCAGCGCCCGCATCGACCACAGGTCGACCAGGTCGCAGCCGCGGGCGTCGGCGATCCCCCGCAGGTGCATGTCGTAGGCGGCGATCCGGCCGCGCAGCAGCCTGATGACCGGGAACATGCGCGGATCGAAGCCGGTGAAGATGAGCACCCGGCAGCCGACGGCCTGCAGCGCGGCCACCGCGGGGTCGAACTGCGCGGCCAGCTCGTCCACGTCGGACCCGCGCAGGATGTCGTTGCCGCCCGCGGCCAGGCTCACCAGGTCCGGGGCCAGCTCGACGGCGCGCGGCACCTGCTCGGCCACCACCTCGGGCAGCAGCTTGCCGCGGATGGCCAGGTTGGCGTACGTAAACCCGGGGACCTGATCGGCCAGTACGGCCGCCACCCGGTCGGCCCAGCCGATGAGCCCGCCGTCCGGGGCCGGGTCCTCGAGGCCCTCGGTAAAGCTGTCGCCCAGGGCTACGAAGGAGCCGATCGCGGCTCCGGTGTCTGGTTCGCGCATCGGTGTCCATGATGCCATCCCGCACCGGAGCGACCGCCAGGGGCGGGTGGGAGCGGGCCGGATGCGGGCACCACGGCCCGTTCGGCATAAAAGGGGATGGCCAGCGGGGTACGGCGGGGCGCTGCGGGCGGCGGGACGGGGCACGGCAGACTTGGCCTCGTGAGCTACGTCGAATCTCCGGTGCCCGCGTTCTTGTTCGACCTGGACGGGACGCTCATCGACAGCGTCTACCAGCACGTCATCGCCTGGCGGTCGGCCCTGTCGGCCATCGGCATCGACCTGTCGGTGTGGCGGATCCACCGGCGGATCGGGATGAGCGGCGGGCTGTTCGTGTCCGCGCTGCTGCGCGAGACCGGGCGGTCGCTGTCGGCGGCAGAAATCGACGAGCTGCAGCTGGCGCACGCGGCGGAGTACCGGGCCCAGCTGGACTCGGTGACCGCGCTGCCCGGGGCGCGGGAGCTGCTCGGCTTCCTGACCGAGGCGGGCGTCCGGTGGGCGATCGCGACCAGCGGGTACGCGGCCACCGCGCGGCCCGCGCTGGCCCTGCTGGGGCTGCCCGAGGACACCCCGATGGTGACCCGCGACCTGGTGCGGCACGCCAAGCCCGACCCCGACCTGTTCCTGGCCGCGGCGGCCGAGCTGCGGGTGGACCCCGCGAACGCGATGGTGGTCGGGGACAGCGTGTGGGACCTGCTGGCCGCCCGGCGGGCCGGGTCGCTCGGTGTAGGGCTGATGTCCGGCGGGTACGGGCGGGAGGAGCTCGAGCGGGCCGGGGCGTACCGGGTCTACGCCGACCCGGCCGAGATGCTGGCCCGCATCGACGAGCTCGGCGTGCGCGCCGACGGCTGATCCCACTGGTCCGTGTGACCCCGCTATTCACGCGGGTCACGGCCGGACCCGGATGTTGGCCAGCCAGCCGTTAGGAGGTTGCTAGCAACGGCTCGTTTGGGCGCGAGTAGAGATTAAATGTAGGGGTACGCGGACAGGGGCGCCGCAGGGAGGCGCGCCCCTGGGTTAATTCGGGAGGCGAGTTGCGGTGGCCATACATCGGGTCATCGTGGGCGTGGATGGTTCGCTAGGGAGCCTGCAGGCGCTGCGGTACGCGGAGGCTGAGGCGCGGCACCGGGACGTGCCGCTGCTGCCGGTCATCGCGTGGACGCCGCCAGGCGGCGATCTGGCCGAGCGACGGCATTCCTCGCCCTACCTGCGCAAGATCTGGCGCGAGGCCGCCTGGGAGCGGCTGCGCGCGGCGTTCGACGACGGCCTGGGCGGGATGCCTGACGGCCTGCACGTCGAACCTCATGTCGAGCGAGGCGATACCGGCCCCGTGCTGGTGGACATCGCCTGCCAGCCGGACGACCTGCTGGTCATCGGGACCGGCCGCCGGGCCGGGCTCAGCCGGTGGCTGCGCGGCTCGGTCGGGCGCTACTGCCTGGCCCACGCCAAGTGCCCGGTGCTGGCCATACCGCCGTCGGACCTGATGGATGAGATCGGTCACGGGCTGCGGGCCTGGCATCGCCGGCACGTTCTGCTGCCGGGCAGCTTAACCCCGCCCGGCTCGCATGGGTTCCGTTAGGAACCTGGCCGCGGCCGCATGGGTCCTGCAAGGCCGCTATTAAAGGGGCGCCCGCGGACCGTTAACTAGTGATGTGCATCCGGGCTTTAGGGTGTCCGGAACGCTGTGACCAGCGGTTCAGCAGAGCCTTTCTCCCCCAAGCCCACCCTAGGAGTCACCGTGTGGGATCTGTTCTATGTCGGCCTGACGATTGCCGTCTTCGCCGTCCTCCTTCTCATCTTGAAGGGGATTGAGACCTTTGAGCGCTGAGAACTGGATCGGCCTGATCGGTGGCGTCCTGCTGACGATCTACCTGTTCGTGGCCCTCGTCCTGCCTGAGAGGTTCTGATGAATTCGACGCTGGCGGGCTGGCTGCAGTTCCTGCTGCTCGTCGCGGCCCTGGCGGCCTGCTACATCCCGCTCGGCAACTACATCGCGCGCGTCTTCACCGACACCAAGCACTGGCGGGTGGAGCGCGGCATCTACAAGCTGACGGGGGTCGACCCGGACGCCGACATGAGGTGGACCGTCTACGTACGCTCCATCCTGGCGTTCTCGCTCGTCGCCGTGCTGTTCGTGTACCTGATCGAGCGGACCCAGCACTGGCTGTTCTGGGCGGTGGGGATGGCCAACGTCACGCCGGACACGGCGTGGAACACGGCGGTCTCGTTCACCACGAACACCAACTGGCAGAACTACGCCGGTGAGGCCACCATGGGGTACCTGACCCAGCAGGCCGGCCTCATGGTGCAGCAGTTCATGTCGGCCGCGGTCGGCCTGGCCGTCGCGATTGCCATGATCCGCGGGTTCACCAGGTCCCGGACCGACCGGCTCGGCAACTTCTGGGTGGACGTGACCCGCGGCGCGATCCGGCTGCTGCTGCCGATCGCGGTCATCGGGACCATCATCCTGGTGGCCGGCGGCGCGATCGAGAACCTGGCCAGCTACCACACGATCGCCACGCTGGCCGGCGGTCACCAGACCATCCCCGGCGGCACGGTGGCCTCCCAGGAGGTCATCAAGGACCTGGGTAACAACGGCGGCGGCTGGTTCAACGTCAACTCGGCCCACCCGTTCGAGAACCCGAACCCGTTGACGAACCTGTTCGAGATCTTCCTGCTGCTGCTGATCCCGTTCGCCACCCCGAGAGCGTTCGGCAAGATGGTCGGCGACAACAAGCAGGGTTACGCCCTGGTCGCGGTGATGGTGATCATCTGGGCCTGCGCGGTCGGCGGGATCAGCTTCTTCGAGACCCACCTGGGTACCGCCGGAGCCGGACCGCAGCTCGCGCACGGCGCATACGAGGGCGTGGAGACCAGGTTCGGCCCGCCGGGCTGCTCGCTGTTCGCGTCGTCCACCACGGTGACCTCCACCGGCGCGGTCGACTGCTTCCACGACTCGCTGACGCCGTTCGGCGGCGGGATCGCGCTGTTCGACATCGCGCTGGGCGAGATCGCACCCGGCGGCATCGGGGCCGGCATGTACGGCATCCTGGTCCTGGCCATGGTCACGGTGTTCGTGGCCGGGCTGATGGTCGGCCGGACGCCGGAGTACATCGGCAAGAAGATTCGGCCCGCCGAGATGAAGTACGCGTCGCTGTACTTCCTGACCCTGCCGGTGGTGATCCTGACCATGTCGGCGATCGCGATCGGCACGCACTGGGGCCAGAACGCGATCTTCAACCCCGGGCCGCACGGACTGACCGAGATCGTGTACGCGTACGCCTCGCAGGCCAACAACAACGGGTCGGCCTTCGCCGGCCTGGGCACCGGGGCCACGTTCTACCAGATCACCGGCGGCATCACGATGCTGCTCGGCCGGTTCGCGCCGGAGATCTTCGCCCTGGGCCTGGCCGGGTCGCTGGCTAGACAGGCGCCCGTGCCGGCCAGCGCCGGCACGCTGGATACCAGGACGCCGCTGTTCGTCGGCATGCTCGTCGGCGTGATCCTCATCCTCGTCGGCTTGACCTACTTCCCGGCGCTCGCGCTGGGAGTGTTCGCAGAAGGCCTCCATTGAGCGCCATTCAGCACCGGCTAGCGAGCGGGGGGCGGCGCCGGTTTCGCGGCGCCCCCTGCGAGCGGCCGGTCACCCACCTACGAAGAGAACCACATCGGGATCTGAATGGTCCGAATGTTCAAGGAGCAGAGCACTGATGTCTGTGACAACTGAGAGCCCGGGTACTCCCGCGCCGGCCGCCCGCCCGCAGGCGGCCAGCGAGCCGCGGCGGGTCGGCGGCGGCCTGCTCGACCCGAAGATCCTGTTGAAGTCGACCCCGGACGCGTTCAAGAAGCTGGACCCGCGGGTCCAGGTCAAGAACCCGGTCATGTTCGTGGTCGAGGTCGGCGCCCTGCTGTGCATGTACACGGCCATCCGCTCGCCATCGGCGTTCAACTGGACCATCGTGGTCTGGCTGTGGCTGACCGTGGTCTTCGCCAACCTGGCCGAGGCAGTGGCCGAGGGCCGCGGCAAGGCCCAGGCCGACACGCTGCGCCGGGCCAAGCGCGAGACGATGGCGCGCCGGCTGATCGGCTGGCAGCCCGGGGCTTCTGCTGACTCGCTGCGCGAGGAGTCGGTACCTGGCACCGGGCTGACCCTCGGCGACTACGTGGTGGTCGAGGCCGGCCAGGTCATCCCCGGTGACGGGGATGTGGTCGAGGGCGTGGCGTCGGTGGACGAGTCGGCCATCACCGGCGAGTCCGCGCCGGTCATCCGCGAGTCCGGCGGCGACCGGTCCGCGGTGACCGGCGGCACCACGGTGCTGTCCGACCGGATCGTGGTCAAGATCACCTCCAAGCCGGGCGAGACGTTCATCGACCGGATGATCGCCCTGGTCGAGGGGGCCAAGCGGCAGAAGACGCCGAACGAGATCGCGCTGAACATCCTGCTCGCCTCGCTGACCATCATCTTCATGCTGGCGGTGATCTCGCTGCAGCCGATGGCGTTCTACTCCAAGGCGCCGCAGACGCTGGTCATCCTGGTCGCCCTGCTGGTGGCGCTGATCCCGACCACGATCGGCGCGCTGCTTTCGGCGATCGGCATCGCCGGCATGGACCGGCTGGTCCAGCGCAACGTGCTGGCCATGTCCGGCCGGGCGGTCGAGGCAGCCGGCGACGTGAACACGCTGCTGCTGGACAAGACCGGCACCATCACCATCGGGAACCGGCAGGCCACCGAGTTCCTGCCGGTGGGCGGGGTCCTCGAGTCCGAGCTCGCCGACGCGGCCCAGCTGTCGTCGATGGCGGACTACACGCCGGAGGGCCGTTCGATCGTGGTCCTGGCCAAGGACCAGTTCGGGCTGCGCGAGCGGCCCGAAGGCGAGCTGGCCGGCGCCGAGTTCGTCGAGTTCACCGCGCAGACCAGGATGAGCGGCATCGACCTGGCCGATGGCCGTGAGGTACGCAAGGGAGCGGCCGCCTCGGTGGCCCAGTGGATCAGGGACAACGGCGGGACCGTGCCGGATGACCTGAGCCCGATCGTGGACCGCATCTCGGCCGTGGGCGGTACCCCGCTGGTGGTGGCCGAAAAGGCCAACGGCACCGCGCGGGCCCTGGGCGTGATCTACCTCAAGGACATCGTCAAGGAGGGCATCGCCGAGCGGTTCGCCGAGATGCGCAAGATGGGCATCAGGACCGTCATGATCACCGGCGACAACCCGCTGACGGCCAAGGCCATCGCGGACGAGTCCGGGGTGGACGACTTCCTGGCCGAGGCCACGCCGGAAGACAAGATGGCACTGATCCGCAAGGAGCAGCAGGGCGGCAAGCTGGTCGCGATGACCGGCGACGGCACTAACGACGCGCCGGCGCTGGCCCAGGCCGACGTCGGCGTGGCCATGAACACCGGGACCTCGGCCGCCAAGGAGGCCGGGAACATGGTGGACCTGGACTCCAACCCGACCAAGCTCATCGAGATCGTGGAGATCGGCAAGCAGCTGCTCATCACCCGGGGCGCGCTGACCACCTTCTCCATCACCAACGACGTGGCCAAGTACTTCGCGATCATCCCGGCCATGTTCTCCTCCGTGATCCCGGACCTGGGCAAGCTCAACATCCTGCACCTGTACAGCCCGAAGTCGGCCATCACCTCGGCGATCATCTTCAACGCGCTGATCATCGTTGCGCTGATCCCGCTGGCGCTGCGCGGCGTGCGGTACAGGCCGGCCTCCGCGCAGTCGATGCTGCGCAGGAACCTGCTGATCTACGGCATCGGCGGGCTGATCATCCCGTTCATCGGCATCTGGGCCATCGACCTGATCGTCCAGCTCATTCCCGGATTTGGTAAGTGATCGGCATGGACCGCCTTCCCGTCTTTGTCAGGCAGCACGTCGCAGGGTTCCGCTTCCTGCTGGTGTTCACCGTGATCTGCGGGTTCATCTACCCGCTGGTCATGCTGGGCGTCGCCCAGGTGGCCTTCCACAACAAGGCCAACGGCTCGCTGGTGAGCTACAACGGCCACGTCGTGGGGTCGGGCCTGCTGTGCCAGGAGTTCGTGGACGCCAAGGGCAACCCGCTGCCGCAGTACTTCCAGCCGCGGCCCTCGGACGCGGTGGTCAGCGGCGAGAAGAACGACTACGGCTGCGACCCGCTCTACTCGTCGGCGAGCAACCTCGGGCCGACCAACCCGGCGCAGATCATGCTGATCCAGCAGCGGCAGAAGCAGATCGCCGCGTTCGACCACGTGCCGGTGTCGCAGATCCCGCCGGACGCGGTGACCGCGTCGGGCTCCGGCCTTGACCCGGATATCACGCCCGCGAACGCGTACATCCAGGTGGACCGGGTGGCCGCGGCCAGGCACCTGCCGGTGGCCGAGGTGCGCAACCTGGTCACCCAGAACATCACGGGCCGGACGCTGGGCTTCCTGGGCGAGCCGACGGTCAACGTCCTCACGCTGAACATCAAGCTCGACGAGCTGTCGGCCAGGTCCGGCTGAGCTGACCGTGTCCGAGCTGGAGGACGTCCGGCCGGAACCCGAGGGCCTTCCCGGCGCCCCGGGTTCCGGCCGGACCCGGCCGAGCATGATCCTCATCGTGGAGGATCAGCCCGAGTTGACGCGCGCGCTGCGCATCAACCTGCGAGCCCGGCGGTACGACGTGCTCACCGCGCGCACCGGCCGGGAGGCGCTGGAAGCGGCGGCGGCCCAGCCGCCTGATGCGGTCATCCTCGACCTGGGCCTGCCCGACATCGACGGCACCGAGGTGATCGTCGAGCTGCGCCGGTGGTACCGGGCGCCGATCATCGTGCTGTCCGGCCGGACGAGCCCCGGCGACAAGATCGGCGCCCTGGACGTTGGCGCCGATGACTACGTGACCAAGCCGTTCGCCATGGCCGAGCTGCTGGCCCGGCTGCGTGCCGCGCTGCGGCGTGACGATGGCGAGCCCGGTCCGGACCGGCCGCGCCAGGCCCGGATCGGGCGGTGGCTGGTCAACCTGACCGCGCATCAAGTAACGGCGGCCGACGACCCGGCTCCGGCCGGGACGGACGAGCAGGCGGTGACGCTGCGGCTCACGCCGACTGAGTGGCGGATCATGGAGATCCTGGCCCGGCCGGGCCAGCTGGTCGGGTCGGCGGAGATCCTCACCGGGGTCTGGGGCCCGGGCTACCAGCAGCGCACCAACTATCTCCGCTTCCACATGGCCCGCCTACGCGGCAAGCTCGAGGACAACCCGGCCCGGCCCCGCCACCTGCTGACCGAACCCGGCATGGGCTACCGCTACCAGCCGTGAAAATCAGCGCACCAGCTTTCACATGGCTCACTCTCGTCGCAAACTGGAGACACAAGCCGGCCCGTTATCGGACGCGTAAGGAACCTGTCGGCGGGTAGACCGCCCGCGGCTGCGCGAAATACCGCAGAATGTGGTGCGCGGGGTAATCGCCCGCAAATGATCATGAACTGCGAAAACGACCAATGCGGCCCCGGCTTCTGATCGGACGGGCCGTAACGGGAGCTGGCATGAAGGCTTTGACCGCGGACGACCCGCGGTTCCTCGGCGAGTTCCGGCTGCGCGGGCGGCTGGGCGAGGGCGGCATGGGCCGGGTCTACCTCGGGCTGTCGCCCGGCGGGCGGGCCGTGGCGATCAAGGTGGTACATCCCTCGCTGGCCAGCGACACCGATTTCCTGCGCCTGTTCCAGTATGAAGTCGCGTCGGCCAAGGCGGTCAGCGGGATCTATACCGCGCCGGTCGTCGCCACCGGCCTGGACGACCATCCGCCCTGGCTGGCCACGGCGTTCGTGCCTGGCCCCTCGCTGGCCCAGGTGGTCCGCGAGCACGGATCGCTCCCCGAGCCGGCGCTGCGGCCGCTGCTGGCCGGGCTGGTCGAGGCGCTGGCGGCCATCCACGGCTGCGGAGTGGTGCACCGCGACCTCAAGCCGCCCAACGTGCTGCTGGCCGCCGACGGGCCGCGG
>CAWBNK010000014.1:0-20207 GCA_963790065.1 uncultured Actinomycetes bacterium
CTCCCGCGATAGGACTCGAACCTATAACCTGCCGGTTAACAGCCGGCTGCTCTGCCAATTGAGCTACGCGGGATCGACCGGGATAAGGGTAGCGCACTCTGCGCGTGCGCGTGACGACCCGCGCGACAGCCGCCTCCCGTTAACCTGCCCTGCGTCACAATGAGTACGATCGCGTCACGGGGGGAAGGTCATGAGTGCACATAACCAACGTACGCGAGAGAGGTTCCATATGCGCATACGCGTCACGTTCCTGGCGGGTCTCGCGGTCGGCTACGTCGCCGGCGCGCAGGCGGGCCGCGAGCGCTACGAGCAGATGGTGAAGCTGGGCCGCAAGGCGACGGAGAGCCCTGCCGTGCGGAAGGCCACGCGGGCCGCGGGCGGCAAGGCCACCCAGCTGACCAAGGCGGCCGGGCAGAAGGCCGCGGAGCGGATGCCGAAGATCACCGAGACGGCTAAGACCGGTGCCACCAAGGTACGCGGGCAGCTGAACCGGCTGCCGGGCCGCAGCTCCCCGGACGACGAACCCGCCGGGGTGAACGGCGGCCGCCCGGCCGACGGGAGCTAATTCGCGCCGCGTTAGTCCAGGTACTCGCGGAGCATCTGGGCGCGGCTGGGGTGGCGAAGCTTGGCCAGGGTCTTGGACTCGATCTGCCTGATCCGCTCCCTGGTCACGCCGAACTCCCGGCCGACCTCCTCCAGCGTCCGCGGATGGCCGTCGGTCAGGCCGAACCGCAGCTGGATAATGCGCTGCTCGCGTTCGGCTAGTTCGTCCAGGACCCGCTCCAGCTGATCCTGCAGCATGATGAACGCCGCGGCCTCCATGGGCACTACGGCGTCTGCGTCCTCGATGAAGTCCCCGAGGTCGGACTCTTCCTCGCCGATCGGGGACTGCAGGGATACCGGCTCCTGGGCGATCCGCTGGATCTCCGCGACCCGCTCCCGCTCGAGCCCCATCTCGCCCGCGATCTCCTCGGCGGTCGCTTCCCGGCCCAGCTCCTGATGCAGCTGCCGCTGCACCCGGGCCAGCTTGTTGATCGTCTCGACCATGTGCACCGGCACCCGGATGGTGCGTGCCTGGTCGGCGATGGCCCTGGTGATGGCCTGCCGGATCCACCAGGTCGCGTACGTGGAGAACTTGTAGCCGCGGGTGTAGTCGAACTTCTCCACCGCTCGGATCAGGCCCAGGTTCCCCTCCTGGATGAGGTCCAGGAACACCAGGCCCCGGCCGATGTACCGCTTGGCGATCGACACCACCAGCCGCAGGTTCGCCTCGATCAGCCGCTGCTTGGCCTTAACCCCCTCGCCGACCAGCAGTTCCAGGTCGCCGTGGATGGCGCCCAGTATCGGGATGCCGCCGCAGAGTTTCTCCTCGGCGAACAGGCCCGCCTCGATGGCCTTGGCCAGCTCGACCTCGTCCTCGGCGGTCAGCAGCGGCACCCGGCCGATCTCCCGCAGGTAGATCCGCACCAGGTCGCTGGTGGCAACTCGCCTGCCCGCCTCTTCAGCGCGGCGGATCTCGGCCTCGTCCTCCTGAGGCACGTCAAGCACATCGATGCCCTCGTCGGCGAGCGCACGCACCGCCGCGTCGATGGCCTCCGGCGGCAGGTCGGCGCGATCCAGCGCCACCATGACATCGGCCATGGTCAGGGAACCACGCTCCCGCCCTAGCGCCACGAGATCGGCCAGCTGATCCGCTGGTGTTGGTCCGTTCGTAAGCACCGTGAGGGTCACGGGACCAGTCTGCGTCACGAACCACTAATTACGGGGGACCTAATTTTGTCACGTTGGCGCTACTAGCGACCACGATCCGCAACCATACAATCACCGGCGGACCGCGGCTCAGCCTCCTGAGGCCCGCTCGACCAAGGCGCGGCGGCGGGTTTCCAGGCCGACCAGATCGCCGAACAGCCGGTTGTACGCGGCCTGCTCCTCGACCGGATTCATGCGCTGCAGCCGGGCCTTGACGGCGGTGATCTCCCGGCTGACGGCCAGCTCGCCGATCTTGGCCAGGACGCCGTCGGCGTACCTGGCGTCCGGCTCGCCCGTGAGCACCAGCTGTCCGACGGCGAGCCCGGTCACGAAGGCCTCGGCCCGTTCGTTGGGCGCCTGCTCCCGGAGCCGGGCGGCCCACTGCCGGGGGGTGCCGCCGCTGCCCGCCGTGCCGCCGCACTCGGCGATCAGCCCGTAGACCGCCCGGTGCACCGGCACGGTGAACGCGTCTGGGCCGAGCGCGTCGAACTCGGGGCCGCACAGCGCCGGCCGCTGCACCGCGAGCTGAAGCACCTGCCGTTCCAGCTGGACCACCGGATCCGTCGGATCGTGCGGCTGCTCGTTATTTTTTCTGCCGAACGATCCGCGGTGCCCGTTTCCGGTCTCCTGCTCGCTGTCCCGGCGCTTGTTTCCGGCGGCCCCTGCGATCCCGCCGGTCCTGGCCTCCGGCCGGGACCGGGTGTCCCCGGCGTGGGCCCGGACCCGGGCCATGACGAACTCCTCGTCCATCAGGCCCAGCCACCGGTCCAGGTTGACCGCGTACCTGGTGCGCAGCCCCTTGTCCTTGATCCGGCCCAGGATCGGCGCGGCCTCGTCCAGTGCCGCGAGCTGGCCTTCGGTGGTGTTCAGGTCGTGGTTTGCGAGCACGCCCTTGATGGCGAACTCGAACAGCGGCACGCGCCGTGCGATCAGGTCGCGGACGGCCGCGTCGCCGTGCGCGAGCCGGACGTCGCAGGGGTCCAGGCCGTCGGGCTGGACGGTGACAAACGTCTGGGTGACGAACCGCTCCTCCAGACTGAACGCCCGCAGCGCGGCCCGCTGTCCGGCCGCGTCGCCATCGAAGGTGAAGATCACCTCCCCGGCTGCCCCGTCGGTGTCCATGATGAGCCTGCGCAGCACCTTGATATGGTCCTCGCCGAACGAGGTGCCGCAGGTGGCCACCGCGGTAGGCACTCCGGCCAGGTGGCAGGCCATCACGTCGGTATAGCCCTCGACGATGACCGCCTGCCTGCGCTGGGCGATCTCCCGCTTGGCCAGGTCCGCGCCGTACAGCACGGTGCTCTTGCGGAACAGCGAGGTCTCCGGCGTATTCAGGTACTTGGGCCCGTCGTCGTCGGGATCGAGCTTGCGCGCCCCGAACGCGATCACATCGCCGGACAGGTCCCTGATGGGCCACATCAGCCGGCCGCGGAACCGGTCCCGCGAGCCGCGGTTGCCTTCCCGGGACAGGCCCGCGGTGATCAGCTCGGCGTCGGTGAAACCGCGGCCGCGCAGGTGCCTAGTCAGGTCCTCCCAGGCCTTCGGCGAGTAGCCGACACCGAAGCGCTCGATGTCGTTCAGCTCGAAGCCGCGGTCGGCCAGGAACTTCCTGGCGTGTTCTGCGTCGGGTCCGCGCAGCCGTTCGGCGTAGTACTCGGCGGCGGCGCGGTGCGCGTCGACGAGCCGGCGGCGCTGGCTCTGCTCCTGGCCGGGCACGTAGCCGCCCTGCTCGTAGCGCAGGTCGATACCGGCCCGGCCGGCCAGCCGCTCGACCGCTTCGACGAAGCTGAGCCCGTCGATCTGCTGCACGAACTTGATGACATCGCCACCTGCGGCGCAACTGAAGCAGTAGTAAAGTCCCCGGGCTGGGGTGACGTTGAACGAGGGGGTCTTCTCGTCGTGGAACGGGCACAGCCCCTTGAGCGAGCCGCCGCCGGCATTCCGCAGCTGCAGGTACTCCCCCACCACCTCGTCGATGGGCGATCGCTCGCGAACTGCCGCGATGTCCTCGTCGCGGATCCGCCCAGCCATCAGCCACCTCCGCCGGTCTTCCGCCGGGTCTCCCCGCCGCCCCAGGGGTTTCCCGTCGCGGCGAGTCTAGTCCGCCCGCACGCGGTCCGCGGGGATAGACGCGGCTAGCCTAGGCCAGTGGCCGAACTGCTGGTGCTGTGGGACGTGGACTTCACGCTGCTGAGCTCGGGAGGGCTGGGTACCCGCTTGTACGAGGCGACGTTCCGGGAGATGTTCGGCCGCGAGCTGACCGTGGTGGCGGACAAGGCGGGGCGCACCGACCGGGCCATCCTGCTGGAGACGCTGGCCCTGGCCGGGATCGCCGAGCCCCGCGCCCACCTCGACGCGTTCCTGTCCGCCCTGGCCCGCCAGTCCGCCACCTGGAACGGCCGCGCAGCGCACGGCCGCGCAGCGCACGGCCGCGCAGTACAAGGCAGCGCAGTACAAGGCAGCGCAGTACAAGGCAGCGCAGTACAAGGCAGCGCAGTACAAGGCAGCGCAGTACAAGGCAGCGCAGTACAAGGCAGCGCAGTACAAGGAGCCGCCGCCGACGGCAGCGCGGCCGACGAGGTACACGCCCTGCCAGGCGCGGCGGCCGCCGTCGAGGCGCTGGCCGCGGCCGGGGTCCGCCAGTCCGTTCTCACCGGTAACATCCGGCCGCTGGCCGAGCTCAAGCTCGGCCTGGCCGGGCTGGGCAAGCACCTCGACCTGGACGTCGGCGCGTACGGCGACGTGCACGAGGTGCGCGCGGAACTGGTACCGGTAGCCAGGCAGGCGGCCGCCGCGGCCTATGGCCTGGACTTCGATGGACCGTCGACCGTGCTGGTCGGCGACACCCCGCTGGATGTGGCCGCCGCGCTGGCCACGGGCGCCCGCGCGGTGGGTGTGGCTACCGGCAGCTTCCCCGCCTCCGACCTGGCCGCCGCCGGCGCGCACGTGGTCCTGCCCGACCTGACCGACACCGCGCTCCTGATAGCCGCCGTCACCGGCCAGCCCTGATGGCCGGTCGGCTAGCCGACTGCATATGTGCGACTTGCCGGCCCGCTGGGTTCGCTGACTAGCTGGCGCGGCTCGGGATGAACTTGCGCGCCACTGCGCAGCCAGGCGAGCAGGGCTTCGGCCAGCCGGTCCAGCCGCGGCCGCGGAGTACCTTGGCTACCTCGAGCGCCGTCTCGCACGGATGCCACCTGACGTGCGTCCAGCCGTACCTGAGCGACTGCATCCCGTCCACGGCCGCGGCGTTGTCCCGTGCCTTGTCCCGCCACTGATCCTCGGTGGCGTGCGCCAGCCGCCCGTCCAGCTCGACCACCACCGCATACTCCCGGTACAACCGGTCCCGCCGTCCCCGCCGACCGTCAGCCTGCGCGAACGGCGCCTGCCTGACCGGCTCCGGAAGCCCGTGCGCTCGCTCCACGTCCCGGTCATACCGGTATTCCAGCACCGAATGATCCCCACTAGCCGCAGCCGCGATGAGCTCATGCAAATCGGACCGCCATCGCAGCTTCGCCCGCTGCCGCATGGCCATGTACAACATCGCCTCATCCGTGAGATCCCGGGCGAACGCGCGAGTTACCCATCCGCATACGTCATCGAACGACGCGGCCGTCTGGGAGAGGTCGAGTACCGTCTCCTCTACAAAGGTCCGCGGCGGACTGCTTTGCCGCATGGCAATCTCCCAGGCGCGCGTGCTTCGGTGAAGCCTCACCCCACGAGCCGCAACGATATGGCGCTCCCAGGGAACGGTCACATGGATCGGACCGGACGGCTTGTCGGCCAGCCTGTGCAGCTCAGCGGCCGTTTCGTGGCTAAGGACGGCTCCCGGTCCGGCCGAGAGGACAGCTGCCCACAACTGCGCGTTGCGACCGGGAACCCCGGTGAACGTCGTATAGACGCCCAGATGGATCTGTCGCCACCGATCACCCTTGACCCTGGACTTGATCATGTCGGCCGTGAGCCCGGCCTGGAGCGCCTGTGAACGGGATACGACGCCGTGCTGATATCGGGCGTGATTGCGAAGCGTAGACGGAAGCTCGCTCTCCATACCGGAAGTGTGACCGGGCCCACCGACAAAACGCGAAACTCGGCAATTTCCGGGGTTGATTCGGGTTTCTGGGTGGATTTGGTGGCCTCCAGTCCCCCGGATCAACCCACAAGCCTGGATCCACCCCGGAAATGGGACGGGTGAGGCTAGTCGGACGGGTGAGGTTGATGGCAGGGTGCGGGCGGGTGCTGGGGCGCCAGGGGACGGCCCGGCCGGGCACCTGGGTTGAGGTGCCCGGCCGGGCCGCCGCCTGCGGGTCGGGTTAGAGGTCGGGGAGGGGGATGTCGGGGTTGGTGAGGCGGGAGAGGTCGACTTCGCGGGCGGAGCGGATGAGGGACTGGATGTCGTCGTTGACGTCCCAGACGTTGACGTTCATGCCGGCGATGACCTTGCCACGGGACAGCCAGAACGCGATGAACTCGAGACTGTTGCGGTCGCCGCGGTAGGCGACCTGATCGTAGCTGCCGGGTGAGGGCAGGCCTGCGCACTCCATGCCGAGGTCGTACTGGTCGCTGTAGAAGTACGGCACCGGATCGTAGACGACGGGCTGGCCGAGCATGGACCGGGCGGCGGCGGGGCCGCCGTTAAGGGCGTTGGCCCAGTGCTCGACGCGGACCCGGCGGCCGAGCAGCGGGTTGAACGAGTTGGCGACGTCGCCCGCGGCGAAGATGTTCTCGTCGGAGGTGCGCAGGGATTCGCCGGTCAGCACGCCGTTGGAGACCTCGAGGCCTGCGGCGGCGGCCAGCGCATCGTTGGGGGCCGCGCCGATGCCGACTACGAACAGGTCGGCGGGGATGTCGGCGCCCGCAGAGGTGATGACCATACCGGGGCGGAACTCGGCCGCGCGCTCGCCGAAACGGAACTGGACGTCGTGCGCGCGGTGCAGGTCGGCGAAGACGGCGCCGAGCTCGGGGCCAAGCTGGTCGTGCAACGCACCGGACTGCGGCTCGAGCACGGTGACCGGGCAGCCGTAATGGCGGGCGGCCGCGGTGGTCTCCAGGCCGATCCAGCCGGCACCGGCCACTACGACGCGCGGGCCCTGCTGGAACGCGGCGCGCAGTCGCTCCGAGTCGGCCGTGGTACGGAGGTAGAGGACCTCGGGCCGGCCGGAGCCGGGGAAGTCGAGCCGGCGGGGGGATGCGCCGGTGGTCAGGAGCAGCTTGTCGTAGGGAACAGTGCTGCCGTCTGAGGTGGCGACGGCGGACGCGACGCGGTCGATGCTGGTGACCGTCACGCCTGTCCGCAGGTCGATGTCGTGCTCGGCGTACCAGTCCGCGGGGTGCACGTAGACCGAGTCCAGCTCGTCGTTGCCGAGCAGGTATCCCTTGGACAGCGGGGGGCGCTCGTAGGGCCGGTCCGGTTCGGCGCCGAGCAGCACGATCTGTCCGTCGAAGCCCTCGTCGCGCAGCGTCTCGGCGGCCTTGGCCCCGGCCAGGCTGGCCCCGGCGATCACAAAGGTTGGCATGCGCCCTAGGTTATTCCGCGCCGGGCCGGCAGAGGCGGTGATGCCAGGCGATCGCGGACGTGTCGGTCAGGCAAGCGATCTGGTCGATGACCACGCGGCGGCGGGCGGCGTGGGTGTCGGCTGCGGACCAGGCGGGCCGGAACAGCGGGTCGAGCGTCAGCGGGGCGCTCTGCTCGACGGCCAGGGCCAGTTCGGCCAGCAGTTCGCGCTCCCGCGCCTGGGCGGCGATCACGCCGGCCCGGGTCATCACGTAATGCGCCGTAATGCCCTTGAGCAGGGCGCACTCCAGCCGCTGCTGGCGCGGCACGATCAGGTCCGCGGCATAGCGGGTGAGCGGGCCAGGGGGGCGCGTGGGGTCGATGTTGCTGGTGAGGTCGGGGTGGGTGGGGTGGGCGGTCAGGGTGGCGGCTTGGGCGGCTAGGCAGAAGCGGGCGATGAGTTCGCTGGTCAGGTTTTTGAGGGCGGCGACGGTGTCGGGGCCGCCGTCGTAGGAGGCGGGCCAGATGTCCAGGGTGAGCAGCGAGTCGAGGACCTCGGTGAGTTCGGCCTCGGAGACGTCAGCGCCGCAGTAGGTGGTGGCGGTGGTGTGTGATACCAAGGACCGTTCGGCAGAAGAATTGAGGTTTTTAAAGGTGATCAGGCCGGCGTGGAAGCCGTCCTCAAGATCATGGACCGAGTAGGCCACGTCGTCGGCCCAGTCCATGACCTGGGCCTCGAGGCACGGCCGGCCGGCCGGGGCGCCCGCCCGGATCCAGCCGAACACCTCGGCGTCCTCGGCGTAGACGCCGTACTTGGTGCCGGGAGACTGGCGGAGCCAGGGGTACTTCAGGGTGGCGTCCAGGGTGGCCCGGGTCAGGTTGAGGCCGGCCCCGGCCACCTTCGGCTCGAGCCTGGTGAGCAGGCGGAGGGACTGGGCGTTGCCCTCGAAGCCGCCGTACGGCTCGGCCAGCTCGTTGAGGGCGAACTCGCCGTTGTGGCCGAACGGGCTGTGGCCGATGTCGTGGGCCAGGCAGGCGGTGTCCACCAGGTCGGGGTCGCAGCCGATCTCGCGGCCCAGCTCCCGCCCGATCTGCGCGCACTCGAGGGAGTGGGTCAGCCTGGTACGCGGGAAGTCGGCGGAGGCGGCCCTGACCACCTGGGTCTTGGCCGCCAGCCGCCGCAGGCCCGCGCTGTGCAACACGCGGGCCCGGTCCCGCTCGAAATCACTGCGCCCGGCCCGCTTGGGCGGCTCGGCTGCCCAGCGGGCCGTGGCGCTTGCGTTGTATCCCCGCACAAATCCTTTTCTACCTGGTGGCGGAGCCTTCGCCGGCCAACGCCGCGCGGCCCGCTTCCAGCCTGGCGATCGGGACCCGGAACGGAGAGCAGGACACGTAGTCCAGGCCGACCTCGTGGAAGAAGTGCACCGAGTCGGGGTCGCCGCCGTGCTCGCCGCAGACGCCCAGGTGCAGGTCGGGCCGGGCGGCCCGGCCTTCCTTCACCGCGATGTCGACCAGCCGGCCGACGCCGTCCCGGTCGATGGTCTCGAACGGCGAGACGCCGAAGATGCCCAGCTCGATGTACTTGCTGAAGAACGCGCCTTCCACGTCGTCACGAGAGAAGCCCCAGGTCATCTGGGTCAGGTCGTTCGTGCCGAAGGAGAAGAACTCCGCGCTGCCGGCGATCGGCCCGGCGTTCAGCGCCGCCCTGGGCACCTCGATCATGGTGCCGATCAGGGTGTGGACGTGGACGCCGGTCTCTTCCGCGACCTCGCGCAGTACCTTCTCGGCCCGCTCGCGGCTGATCTCCATCTCCTGCACGGTGGCGGTGAGCGGGATCATGACCTCCGGCTGCGGGTCCTTGCCGGCCTGCTTGAGCTCGGCAGCCGCGTGCGCGATCGCGCGGACCTGCATGTCGGTCAGGCCGGGGATGACCAGGCCGAGCCGGACGCCGCGCAGGCCGAGCATCGGGTTCTGCTCGTGCAGCCTGCGCACCGCGGCCAGCAGGTCCTTGTCCTTCTCGGTGGCGGCGTCGCCCGCCAGGGCGATCTTCACGGACAGGTCCGTGAGGTCGGGGAGGAACTCGTGCAGCGGCGGGTCGATCAGCCGGATGGTGACCGGCAGGCCGTCCATGGCGTCGAGGATCTCCACGAAGTCGCCGCGCTGCAGCGGCTCCAGGGCGTCCAGCGCCCGCTGGCGGTCGTCATCGGTGCTGGCCAGGATCAGGTCCTCGATCAGCTGGCGGCGCTCGCCGAGGAACATGTGCTCGGTGCGGACCAGGCCGACGCCGCCGGCGCCGAACCGGCGGGCCCGGGCGCAGTCGGGACCGTTGTCCGCGTTGGCGTGCACGCCCAGCCGGCGCTTCTGGTCGGCGTGGTGCATGATCGCGTGCACGGCCCGGATCAGGTCGTCGGCCTCGTCGGAGTGCGGGTGCAGCTCGCCCTCGAAGTAGCGCACCACCTCGGAGGCGACGACGGGGACCTCGCCGGTGTAGACGACGCCGCTGGTGCCGTCGATGGAGATCATGTCGCCTTCGTTGATGACGACGCCGCCGGGCGCGGTGAACTTGCGGGCCTTGACGTCCACGTCGAGCTCGTCGGCGCCGCACACGCAGGTCTTGCCCATGCCGCGGGCCACCACCGCGGCGTGGCTGGTCTTGCCGCCGCGGCTGGTCAGGATGCCCTGGGCGGCGATCATGCCGTGCAGGTCGTCCGGGTTGGTCTCGCGGCGGACCAGGATGACCTTCTCGCCGTGGCCGGCGAGCTCGACGGCGCGCTCGGAGGTGAATACGGCGTGGCCGACGGCCGCGCCGGGCGAGGCGCTGATGCCCTGGGCGATCTTGGTCACCTGGCCGCTGGTGTCGAAGCGGGGGAACATGAGCCGGGCTAGTTCTTCTCCGGAGACGCGGCGGACGGCCTCGTCCTCGTCGATCAGGCCCTGGTCCACGAGCTGCATGGCGATGCGGAACGCCGCCGCGGCGGTGCGCTTGCCCACCCGGGTCTGCAGCATCCACAGCTTGCCGCGCTCGATGGTGAACTCGATGTCGCACAGGTCGCGGTAGTGGTTCTCCAGCGTCTGCATGATCTGCATGAGCTGGTCGTAGGCGGCCTTGTCGATGCCCTCCAGGTCCTGCAGCGGGACGGTGTTCCTGATGCCGGCCACCACGTCCTCGCCCTGGGCGTTCTGCAGGTAGTCGCCGTAGACGCCCTGGGCGCCGGTGCCCGGGTCACGGGTGAAGGCCACGCCGGTGCCCGAGTCCATGCCCAGGTTGCCGAACACCATGGTCACCACGTTGACCGCGGTGCCCAGGTCGGCGGGGATGCGCTCCTGGCGGCGGTACAGGATGGCCCGGTCGGCGTTCCAGGAGTTGAACACGGCCTTGATGGCCAGGGTCATCTGCTCCCTGGGCTCCTGCGGGAAGTCATGGCCGGTCTGGTCCTTGATGATGCCCTTGAACGTCTCGACCAGGTTCTGCAGGTCGTGCGCGTCCAGCTCGAGGTCGTTGCGGACGCCCTTGGCCTGCTTGGCGGCGTCGATCGCCTGCTCGAAGTGCTCGCCCTCGATGTCCAGGACGGTCTTGCCGAACATCTGCAGCAGGCGCCGGTAGGAGTCCCAGGCGAACCGCTCGTTGCCGGCCTGCTTGGCCAGGCCCTGCACCGACTCGTCGGACAGGCCGATGTTCAGGACGGTTTCCATCATGCCCGGCATGGAGAATTTCGCCCCGGACCGCACGCTGACCAGCAGCGGGTCAGCCGGATCGCCGAGCCTGCGGCCCATTGCCTTTTCCAGCTGGTCGAGGTGGGCCGCGATTTCATTGTCGAGGCCTTCGGGGATGTTGCCGTGTTCGAGATAGTAACGGCACGCCTCGGTGGTAATGATGAATCCGGGCGGCACCGGCAGCCCGAGATTGGTCATCTCGGCCAGGTTGGCGCCCTTACCGCCCAGCAAGTCCTTTAGATCCTTGTTGCCCTCGGTGAAGTCATAAACCAGCTTCGGCACTTCTGCTCCTCGTCCTGCTCTTCCTGCTCTTCGCAGCGCGCGACGTCGTGTATTCACTCGGAACCCTACCGTCCGAGCCGCGGGTTTTCGGCCCTGGGACGCAACCGGAAACAGACATCAGCGTCTCTGCTATGTGCGATGCTATGTGCGATCCAACACCGCGGACTTTCACTCGGCTGCCGAGCCGCCCGGGTCGGGGTGATCAGCGGCAGCACGTTCACACCGCTGCCCGCGAGCATGCCCGACGTCAATACGTACCCGTTGTACTGGTGACAATAGGGGCATGAGCGACGTCACCGTGGGATTGTTCCATCCGGGTGAGATGGGGGCGGCGGTCGGGAAGTGCCTGGCCGGGGCCGGGCACCGGGTGCTGTGGGCGGCCGAGGGGCGCAGCCCCGCGACCCGGGAGCGCGCCGAGGCCGCCGGGCTGATGGCGTCGGGGATGGCGGAAATCGCGGCCCGTTCGGATGTCATCGTGTCGGTGTGCCCGCCTGGCGTGGCCCTGGAGGTGGCACGGCAGGTGGCCGGGGCCGGTTTCGGCGGCGTGTACGTGGACGCCAACGCGATCTCGCCGGCCACCGCGCGCGAGGTGGCCGCCATCGCCGGGGGCGGCGGGGCCGACTACGTGGACGGCGGGATCATCGGCACGCCGCCGGTGGCGCCCGGGTTCATCCGGCTGTACCTGTCGGGCCCGCGGGCAGACGAGGTACGCGTGTTGTTCGACGGCACCGCGGTGGACGCCCGGGTCATCACCACCTCGGCGGCCTCGGAGGGCCCGGCTGAGGCGGCGGAGACGGCGGCCTCGGCGGTCAAGATGGCGTATGCCTCCTGGACCAAGGGCAGCGCTGCGCTGGTGCTGGCGGCGCGGGCGCTGGCCCGGGCCGAGGGCGTGGAGGAGGCCCTGCTGGCGGAGTGGGCGTTGTCGCAGCCCGGGCTGGACGGCCGGTCCGAGCGGGCGGCGCGGTCCGCGGCAGCCAAGGGGTGGCGCTGGGTCGCCGAGATGGAGGAGATCGCCGAGGCCATGGCCGCGGCCGGGCTGCCGGATGGCTTCCACCGGGCCGCGGCCGAGATCTACCGCCGCTCCCCCGGCGGCGACGTCGGCCTGGATGCCGTACTCACCGCGCTGCGCGGCGCGCCCTAGTACGGCAGCAGTACTGGCGGCGCCGCCACCAGGCCCGCTCCCGCTGGTTCCATCAGCGCACTCGGCTGGCCGGAGAAACACCATGGTCAGCAAGCAAATAACGGCCGCCCGGCCAGGCGGCCTGACCTCACCTCACATGTCCCGTTACAAGAGCACTGAACTCGATCGAGACGACGAACACCCCCATGGCGAATCCGATAACGGCAACGATCCGGAAGGTGCGCCGGAGCCGGTTTTCGCCGGCATAGCGGGCACGAGACGACGCGGTCCGCAAGAACGTCCGCTGATACCACGGACGCTGGTACATCAGCCAGCATCTGTGCGTGTAGCTCGTCAGGGTACCCCGGTAGTCCGTCACCAGCAGCGCTGTCACGACTGACCAGACGATCCCGCTGAGCGAAAGGACAGCGAACTCGACAAGCGCCTGATCCGACAGTTTCATGGCCGTTCCATCATCGTTCAACGGCAGCCGCTGGTACAGGCGGGCGTGGCTGGCCGCTGTGATCAGGCAGACACCGGGCCTCACCAGTCAACCTCGGTAACCGCCGGAACCAACTGGGCCGAGGCGGCCGTCTAAGCCCCAGCTGACAACGGGGGAAGCCGGACCAGGCAAGCGGCGATCACGATGAAGCCTCAGCCGGTCGCGGGGGAAGGCGCGCCATGCGAGTGCTGATCAGGACGGGTCTGGTTCTCGCGGTGGCGGCGGCCCTGGCCGCCTGCGGGACCGCGACCGGACCGCATCTACGGGATCCGCGGGCCACAGCCATGCCGCCCGGTCCGCCCCCGGGCAGCCGGGCCGAAGCCACCGCGCTGGGCGGCCAGCTGCTGTCCAAGCTGCGCCTGCCGCCGGGGACGCTCCCTCTGCCGGCGAAGTACTTGCCGCCATCCCTCAGCGAGCCGCCGGCGATCGGGTGCGACGGCTGCCTCGTCTACGCTGACGTGCACCAGCTGTTCACCGTTCCGGAGCCGGCCGCCTCCGTCGTCGCCACCTTCTCGGTGCATGCGCCGGCCGGCATGAGCCTGTTCGGCACCGGCCAGGTATCCGGCCCTGTCATCGGGCGATGGCAGTACGTCAACTACGGGCTCACGCTGGTACCTGCGGGCATCGCCCAGGCCCAGGTCGTGGTCGCCGTGAGGCCGGCCGCCAACGGCGCGTCGCTGCTGCGGGCCGACGCCCAGGTGATGTGGTATCCGCCCCGCACCTTCGCCGAGTACATCGACCCGGATCGCTATCACGTGCTGACCATCACCGTCACCATCGCCACCAGCTACGGCCGGGTGCGCACGGTGCACGCCGTCGTGACCTCGCAGGCCCTCATCACCGGGCAGGCCGAGGCGCTCGACCGGTCGCAGGCCTGGCCGCCAGAGGCCCTATCGTGTCCGGTGATCCTGCCTCGCTACCAGCTGGCCTTCTCGGTATCCCGGCACAGTCGTCCGGACGTCGTGGTCTCCGAAGGGTGCGGCGGCACGGGGATCACCGTCGACGGCCAGTCGCAGCCGTCCCTCGACGGTGGCGTGACCGCCGCTATCGCCGACCAAGTCCTCCACATGAGGTCGCGGCCGTAGCCGGCGCGGTAAGCGGTGCGTCAGCAGGGGCCGAGGCGCTCGGTCAGGTAGGGCACGACCTGATCCAGGGCGACGCGCTCCTGGCGCATGGTGTCGCGGTCCCGGACCGTCGCCGCCTGGTCGTTCAGGGTGTCGAAGTCGACGGTGACACAGTACGGGGTGCCGATCTCGTCCTGGCGGCGGTACCGGCGGCCGATTGCGCTGGCGTCGTCGAAATCGGTGTTCCAGTGCTTGCGCAGGGCCGCGGCCAGGTCCCGGGCCTTGGGTGACAGGTCGGAGTTGCGTGACAGCGGCAGCACCGCCGCCTTCACCGGCGCGAGCCTGCGGTCCAGGCGCAGCACGGTCCGCTTCTCCAGGTTGCCCTTGGCGTCCGGGGCCTCGTCCTCGGCGTAGGCGTCGAGCAGGAAGACCAGCGCGCCGCGGTCGACGCCGGCCGCGGGCTCGACCACGAACGGGATGAACCGGTCGCCCGACTCCTGGTCCAGGTAGGACATGTCCTGCTTGGACGCGGCCTGATGGGTGGACAGGTCGTAGTCGGTGCGGTTGGCGATTCCCTCAAGCTCGCCCCACTCGGTGCCCACGAAGTCGAACCGGTACTCGATGTCGACCGTGCGCTTGGAGTAGTGCGAGAGCTTCTCCTTCGGGTGCTCGTACCGCCGCAGGTTCTCCTCGCGGATGCCGAGGTCGAGGTACCAGCGGAAGCGCTCATCGATCCAGTACTGGTGCCAGTCCTCGTCCTCGCCCGGGCGGACGAAGAACTCCATCTCCATCTGCTCGAATTCCCTGGTACGGAAGATGAAGTTGCCAGGGGTGATCTCGTTGCGGAACGACTTCCCGATCTGGCCGATGCCGAACGGGATCTTCTTGCGCGAGGTCTGCAGCACGTTACGGAAGTTGATGAAGATGCCCTGCGCGGTTTCCGGACGCAGGTAGGCCAGCCCGGACTCGTCCTCGACCGGGCCCAGGTGCGTGCGGAGCAGGCCGTTGAACATGCGCGGCTCGGTGAAGGTGCCGCGGTTGCCGCAGTTCGGGCACGTGAGCTCCTCGAGCCCGCCGACCGGCGCGTGGCCGTGCTTTTCCTCGTAGGCCTCGATGAGGTGGTCGGCCCGGTAGCGCTTGTGGCAGAACGTGCACTCGGTCAGCGGGTCGACGAACTCGGTGACGTGGCCGCTGGCCTCCCAGACCTCGCGGGCCAGGATCACCGACGAATCGAGTCCCACGATGTCGTCGCGCTCGGTCACCATCGAGCGCCACCACTGGCGCTTGATGTTGTTCTTCAGCTCGACGCCGAGCGGGCCGTAGTCCCAGGAAGCCCGCAGGCCCCCGTAGATCTCGCTGGACGGGTACACGAATCCCCGCCGTTTGCTCAAGTTGACTATGGCGTCAAGGCGGTCACTGCGCAGGGCCATCAGAGGTCTCCATCCGGCTGGCGGTCGGCGGGTGCGACGGGCGCGATCCCCGTGGTGATTCCGGTGCGGGTGCGGCTGCGGGCCGGAACCGTGACCGGAGGCCCCTAGCTTAGGAGCACTGGCCGATGATAGCGAACTGGATTCGTCTGGTGCGTTCCGGTGACCGGACCTCATCCGCGGGCCACCGCGCTGTCCACCAGGTCGGAGTCGATGTCGATCGAGTACCCGCCTACCGTGACCACCTTCGCCCCGGCGTACTGCTTGGAGCGGGAGGCGGTGGGCCATACCGCGGTGCTCATGTAGGGCGATCCGGTCAGGTTGAGCGCGTTGTCCCACAGCGCGAACCAGATCGCCTGCGGCTCGGCCAGCGCGTGATTGGCGACGGTGGTCGTGGTCTGCAGGTTCGTCACCCCGGAGGCCGCGCTCGAGTAGATCCCGGATACGTAGCCCTGGCTGTTCAGCTGCCTCGTCCAGGCGTCGAGGAAGGTCAGCACCGCGGTCACGCAGCCGGAGTTGTTCTCGTTGTAGGCCTCCATGTCGAAGTAGATCGGCGTCCCCTTGCCCAGGCCGAACAGGCTCGCGTCCGACATGGCCTGGTTGGCGGCGGCCAGCCCCTGAGCTGCGGCCTGGCTCGGGTTGATCTCGTCGGTGAAGCTGTTGCACGGCGCCTGCAGCCCGACGAAGGTCGGCATCAGGGACCAGCCCATGGCCTCGGCGGACTGGACCCAGCTCTTGGACAGGTTGCCGTAGTCGCACGCCATCTCCTGGCCGCCGATGTAGATGTTGGCGGCCGCGTACTTCGCCCGCCAGGCCTTCATCGCCGCCAGCGAGGGGGCGGTGCAGGTGTCAAAGCCGGTCATCGGGCCGGCGGAGATGCTCGGCACCGGAGTGGGAGTCGTGGTGGGCGTCGGCACCGGCGTGACGGTCCCGGTGGGCGTCGGCGCGGGCTCGGACGAGGGCGGGTCGGTCCAGATCAGCGGAGGCGCCGTCTGCCCAGTCTTTGCCACGATCACCGCGGCAGGCCCGGGTTTGGTGGTCGGCAGAGGGTCGGCACCCGACGTCTTGGCGCTCGACGCAGCGCTGACCGCGCGCAGGCCCGCCAGCAACTGCATGATGAGGTCCGGATTGGATCCGTAGGTGGCGCTGACGGAGAAGGCCTTGCTCGGCATGGACACCGCGAACTCGTGCAGGCTCGTGTTCTCCATGATGGTTCCGGGCTGGGCCGCCATGTTCGGCCCGTGCTGCACGTCCCCTACCGCGGCGCGCAGGTCGGTCCGGACCGGCGTCGCCGGCTGGCCGGGCGCGGCCGGGCCGCCGATGCTCACCGTGTCGGCCCGGCCGATCAGGCCAGGCGGGCAGTTCTGGTCGGGGCTCGGAGTGCCCAGGTAAACCGCGTTAATGTCGTAACGGACGCACTGACGGGGATCCTTATTCAGCTGGTACACGGCCCAGCTGGACGGGACCTGCATCTGGTAGCCGTTGTATTCCACCGTTTTCATGGCCGGCTTGGCCGGCGTGGCGGGCTTGGTAGCGGTGACCTTCTTGGTTATCGTCTGAATGGCGGCGGTAAGCGTCGCATCAGAAACAGTGTGCGAATGGGTGAGTCCCGATCCCATTCCCCCGAACGCGTATCCGCCGAGCATGACAGTAGCCACCGCCGCGCGCATTAAATTCCCCCTGAGAATAACCCCGTTGTCACTGGTTTAGTAATGCCCCACGAGCACGCTAAAGACCGTTTCGCCCCACGAGTGCGGTCCCAGCGCACCAGCAGCGTTTATGTTCCCCGTATCCCCTGAGTTACGCACAGTGACGCCGAACGGTTGCAAAAAAAGCGGTGCACCCGGGCGTGTCGCGCGGGTTATGGATCGGCACACGCTGCTAACCTGCGAAGTTCTGGCTACTGCCGGGTAGCGGGTTTACGAGCACGGCACGGCCGGAAGGCGGGGTCCGTAGTCCGGTGTGGCCTGATCGTGATGTCACGGCGGCTGGCACGGGTGCGCCGCAAGGTTTCAGCGGCGTCCTCGAGAGCGGGCGGCCGGGGCCGTCAGGACGGGACGGCAGAGTCCTCGGCAGCCAGGACGGGATCGTCGGGAGGCGGGACCGGGTTGGGCACGGCGCCGCCGTAGCGGCGGTCGCGGCTGGCGTAGATCTCGCAGGCGTGCCACAGGTGGCGCCGGTCGAAGTCGGGCCAGAGAGTATCGAGAAACACCAGCTCGGCGTAGGCGGACTGCCACAGCAAGAAGTTCGAAAGACGCTGCTCACCCGATGACCTGACGAAAAGATCGACCTCGGGAATCC
The DNA here is from genome assembly GCA_963790065.1 of uncultured Actinomycetes bacterium. Classification (GTDB taxonomy): domain Bacteria; phylum Actinomycetota; class Actinomycetes; order Streptosporangiales; family Streptosporangiaceae; genus Palsa-504. Next base: position 17,654 of record CAWBNK010000014.1, read on the forward strand.
CCGGCTCGTCCAGGTAGCGGGCGAACATCTTTTCGTTGATCTTCTCCGGGCGGAGTTTTCCGGCGGCCACGTCGGCGGCCATGGCCGCGGCGGCGTCCGCGATCTCGGCCCGGCCGCCGTAGTTCACGCAGAATTGCAGGGTCAGCACAGAATTCTCGGCAGATAGCTGCTCGGCGTACTCCAGTTCGCTGATGACGCTGCGCCAGAGCCGGGGCCTGCGTCCGGCCCAGCGGATACGGACGCCCATCTCGTTCAGCAGGTCCCGGCGGCGGTGAATGACGTCGCGGTTAAAGCCCATCAGGAAGCGGACTTCGTCCGGTGAACGGCGCCAGTTCTCGGTCGAGAAGGCATAGGCGGACAGATAAGGAATGCCGAGCTCGATCGCGCCCATGATCACGTCCAGGAGCGAGGACTCGCCCTCCTTGTGGCCCTCGGTCCTGGGCAGCCCGCGCTTCTTGGCCCAGCGGCCGTCGCCGTCCATGACCAGCGCCACGTGCCGCGGAACCAGGTCCCGGGGAATGGCCGGCGGCTTCGCCCCGCTCGGATGCGGATCCGGCGGGCGCACCGCCGCGGGTCGCGGTCGCTGGGGGTTCATTTACACGCGCTCCACGTGACGCAGCGAACGGATCGAATGCTCCAGGTGCCATTGCAGGTAGGCGGCCACCAGCCCGCTGCACTCTACCTGGTGCTTGCGTTCGCTGCCGTCGGCGCTGGCCCAGTCTCCGCGCAGCAGCGCGGCCATCAGGGCCACCGTGCCCGGCGCGGGCGACGCGGCGCCGTGCGGGCGGCACGACGCGCACACCATGCCGCCGGCCGGGACGGCGAAGGCCGGCAACCGCCGGTCACCGCCGGCGCCGCCCGCGGCGCGATCGCGGCCTGCCGCGCCGCAGCGGGCGCACTCCTCCAGGGCCGGCGCGTATCCGGCCACCGCGAGCGAGCGGAGCAGGAAGGCATCAAGCACCAGCCGCGGCTCGTGCTCTACCTCGCTGAGGGTCCGCAGGCCGCCGATGAGAAGCAGCAGCTGGCGCAGCGCCGGTTCCTTCTCCACCGGGGTGAACCGCTCGGCGGTCTCCAGCATGGCCACGCCCGCCGTGTAGCGGGGGTAGTCCGCGGCCAGCGGCGCGCCATAGGGCCGGATCACCTCGGCCTGGGTGATCACGTCCAGCGAGCGGCCCGGATGCAGCATCAGGTCGACGTGCGTGAACGGCTCGAGCCGGGCGCCGAACCGCGACTTGGTCCGGCGGACGCCCTTGGCCACCGCGCGGATCCGCCCGGTGCTGCGGCCCAGCACGGTGATGATCCGGTCGGCCTCGCCGAGCTTCTGCGTCCGCAGCACGATGCCGTCATCCCGGTAGAGCTGCACGTGCCTATTCTCCCGCATAGCGGGACAACTACGGGCTTTGCCGGGCCGGCGCCCGGGATGAAAAGCTGCTGGAATGCGTACCGGTGTGTGCGAGCTGCTCGGGATCGAGCAGCCCATCATCCAGGCCCCGATCGGCACCGCGACGGTGCCCCGGCTGGCGGCGGCGGTGTCGGACGCGGGCGCGCTGGGCACCTTGGCGCTGTCCTGGACCGCTGACCCGGCCGGCCTGATCCGCCAGACCACGGCGCTGACTGCCAGGCCGTTCGGCGGCAACCTGGTGCTGGAGTGGGACCAGCACCGCCGCCTGGCCGCGGTGCTGGAGGCCGGGCTGCGGATCGTGTCATTCACCTGGGGAGACCCGGCACCCTACATCGGTCAGGTGCACGAGGCCGGCGGGCTGGTCCTGCACACGGTAGGCAGTGCTGAGGAAGCGCGGCAGGCGGTCGCCTGCGGGGTGGACGTGATCGTGGCGCAGGGCTGGGAGGCCGGCGGCCATGTGTGGGGCGGCATCGCGACCCTGCCCCTGGTCCCGGCGGTGGTCGACGCGGTGGCGCCGGTGCCGGTGATCGCGGCCGGCGGGATCGGCGACGCCCGCGGGGTAGCCGCCGTGCTCGCCCTGGGCGCGCAAGCGGCCTGGCTGGGGACGAGGTTCCTGCTGGCCGAGGAGACCCCGCTGCACCAGGACTACCGGCACCGGCTCATGGCCGCGGCGGAAACCGACGCCCAGTGGTACGCCAACCTGTACGACGTCGGCTGGCCCCGGGCACCGCACCGGGCCATCCGCAACGCCACCGCGCAGGCCTGGGAGGCCGCGGGCTGCCCCGCGCCGGGTAGCCGGCCCGGCGAGGGCGAGCCGGTCGCATGGCGGGCCTCGGGCGAGCCGATCGCCAGGTATTCCTCCGCGCTCCCGCTCGAGGGGATCACCGGGGACGTCGAGGCGCTGTCGATGTGGGCCGGGCAGAGCGTCGCGCTGGTGAACCGCATCCAGCCCGCCGCCGCCATAGTCGCCGAGCTCACCGCAAGGCTGTAGAGGGTCGGGGCGCGGCCGCGCTCACCGCAAGGCTGTAGAGGGCGGGGATGCGGGCGAGCTCACCGCAAGGCTAGTGAGGTGCGGCCGCGCTCACCGCTGGACCGTAGGGAGCCAGCTGGTCCTTCATGATCACGGGCAGAAACGGTCGTTATGAGGTCAAA
>CAWBNK010000015.1:0-59122 GCA_963790065.1 uncultured Actinomycetes bacterium
ACGGGGCGAGGTGGCGCAGCAGCAGGGCCTCGGCCAGGCAGGCCCGCTCGAAGGTCGCCAGGTGCAGGCTCTCGTTGGCGCCGTGCGCCCGGGTGTCGGGGTCTTCCACCCCGGTGATGAGGATTTCCGCGTGCGGGAAGAGGCCGGCGTAGGCGGTGACGAAGGGGATGGACCCGCCCGCGCCGGCGTCGACGGCCGGCCTCCCCCAGGCCTGTTCTAGGGCCGAACGGGCCGCCTGATACGCGCGTCCGCCGGTCCGTGCGGTAAACGGCGCGGCGATCGCGCCCGGCTGCACGCTCACCTGCGCCCCCCACGGCGCGCTGGCCATCAGGTGCGCCGCGAGTGCCTCGCGGGCCGCGGCCGCGTCATCCCCGGGAGCCACCCGCATGCTCACCTTGGCCCGCGCGGCCGGGATGAGCGTGTTGGAGGCCGCCGCCACCGACGGCGCGTCGATGCCGATGACGGCGATCGCGGGACCGGCCCACAGCCGGTCGGTCAGGCCGCCGGTACCGGTCAGCTGCACCCCGTCGAGCACCCCCGCCTCGGCGCGGAACTGCGCCTCGGTCAGGTCGAGCGGTTCCGCCCGCCCGGAGCCAGCTGAGCCGCGGGTCAGGCCGGGCACCGCCACGTCGCCGCGCTCGTCGTGCAGGGTGGCCAGCATCCGGCACAGCACGGTCAGCGCATCGGGGGCCGGGCCGCCGTACAGGCCGCTGTGCACGCCGTGGCGCAGCGTGCGCACCTCCACGACCACGCTGGTCCCGCCGCGCAGCGTGGTGGTCAGCGCCGGGGTGTCCGCGGTCCAGTTCGCCGCGTCGGCGAACACCACCACGTTGGCGCCGATCCGGTCCCGGTAGGCCGCCAGGAACTCCGGCAGCGCCGGCGAGCCGATCTCCTCCTCGCCCTCGACGAGCACGGTGACCCCGACCGGGAGCCGGTCGCCGTGCGCCCGCAGCGCCGCCAGGTGCACCGCGACGCCCGCCTTGTCGTCGGCGGCGCCGCGCCCGAACAGGCGCCCGTCCCGTTCGGCCGGCTCGAACGGATCGCTGTCCCAGTCCGCGGGGTCGCCGGGGGGCTGGACGTCGTGGTGCGCATAAAGCAGGACCGTGAGGGCGCCCGGTGGGGCGGGCCTGCGGCCCAGCACCGCGGGCCGGCTGTCCCCGGCGGTCAGCACGTCGACCTCGGGCAGGCCGGCCTGGCGCAGCAAGGCGGCGACCTCCCCGGCGCTGGCCCACAGGTGCGAGGCCGCGGCTGGATCCGCCGACACCGACGGGATCCGCACCAGCCGCTCGAGGTCGGCGCGGGCGGACGGCAGCACCTGGCGCAGGGCGCCGGTGAGCGGTTCCTGGTCCGGCATCATGGTCTGGACGCTACTGGCCCGGGCGCTTTCCCATCAACCCGCGAACAGGTGCAGCTCGGCGGCGAAGCGCTGCGCCATCTCCAGCGCCTTCGGCAATTCGGGGTGGCGGACGATCACCATGCCGTCGCCGATGGTGGTGGCCCGCCAGTCCCGCCGCGGCGCGCCGACCGGGAGCAGCTCGAGCGCGGCGACGTGCTCCCCGTACTCAGCCAGCAGCTGGTCCAGGCCCTCGTAACGGGTGATCCGGCCCGCGCCGCTGGCCCGCTTGAAGACGCTCGCGGCGTTGTAGCGCCGCTCGACCGGCTGCGGGATCCGCCCGTGCGTGACGGCGTGCGCCCAGGCCGCGAACAGGTCGGTGTCGGTGGCGTAGTTCATCACGTCGACCGTCCGGGCGCCCGGCGGGCGGGCGCCGATCTCGCCGAACACCACCTCGCCGTCGGCCTTGCGGTACCACTCCATGTGGGTGAACCCGTCGCGGAAGCCGAGGACCCGGAGCACGGCGGCGCCGAGCTGCCGGCCGCCCTGCAGCCCGGGCTCGTCCAGGTCGCGCAGCGCCATCGTGATCGGGCTGATCCACTCGTGCATCTTGGTCAGCAGCGGGCGCGGATGGTACTGGCAGATGTTCTCGAAGAGCACCCGCCCGCCGGCGCAGATGGTGTCGTAGGTGAACTCCTCGGCGTCGATGAACTCCTCGACGCTGACCTGCGGCACGTGCCGGACCATCGGCAGGATCGCGTCGAGATCGGCGGCCGAGTCGGCCCGGTAGGTGTCCGCCGAGCCGGCCCCGTCGATCGGCTTGACGATGAGCGGGAAGCCGACGCGCTCCGCGGCGGCCCACACATCCGCGACCGTCCCGGCGGCGACGTGCCACGGCGTGCGCAGGCCCGCCGCGTCGAGCAGCTGTTTCATCTGCTCCTTGTCCCGGAACGGCAGGGTCTGCTGCACCGTCAGCCCGGGGAGCCCGAGTTCTTCCCGCAGCCGGGCGGCCAGGATCATGTAGGGCTCCCACAGGCACTCCACCAGGTCGATCCGCAGCTGCCGGGCCAGGTCGCGCACGGTCGCGGCGACCTGGTCTTCGGCGGCCAGCGAGCCGACCTGGACGTAGTGCGCCAGAGCGTCCCGCGCGGTGGCCGGCAGGGCCTCCGGCGACTGGTCACCGAGGCCGATGACGTCCGCTCCGGCCTGGCTGAGCCCGCGGGTGAAGAACGCCATCTCCGCCGGATAGCCGGGCGAGATCATCAGCACGTTCATCGCGATCAGCCCAGTTCCACGCGCACGGTAGTGACGAGCCGCTTGAGGGCCTCGGTGACCACCGGCGTGTCCGGGTGCCGCACGGTGATGTAGCCGTCGCCCTCGTAGCTGCCCGAGGACGGCTGGCCCGGCCGGGGCAGCCGCGAGTCGACGACCAGGGAGCTCACCTCGGGCGGCAGCGTGTCCAGGCCGTGGGTGGCCTTGATCTGACCCGCGCCCTGTCCGCGCAGGTAGACCGTGCCCGCGGACCAGCGGCGTTCCGGCGGCTCGAAACCGCCGTCCACCATGAGCCGCGCCCACGCGGTGTAGAGGTCGAAGTCGTGCACGTAGCACAGCATCGAGGTGATCTGGGCGCCCGGCGGCCGCGCCCCGACCTCGGACACGGCGACCGTGCCGTCCGGGCGCCGGAACCATTCCATGTGGGTGAGCCCGGTACGCAGCCCGAGGGCGCGCAGCGCGACCGGGGCGACCTGCTTAATGACGGCGTACTCGGGGCCGTCGATGTCGCGGGGCAGCAGTACCACCCACTGCATCCACGGATGGCGCAGTACCTCGAGCGGCGTCGGCAGGTAGTTCGAGACGGAATCCCAGACGATCTGCCCGTCCACCATCACGCTGTCGTAGGAGCCCTCCTCTCCGGTGAGGAACTCCTCGAGCAGCGCGGGCCGGTCCGGAGTCGGCGGGGCCGCATCCAGCCAGGCCGCTCAGGTCACCGGGATCGTCGAGGCGGAAGGTGCTTTTGGCCCCGGCCCCGGCCGGCGGCTTGACCACCAGCGGGAAGCCGGCCTGTCGGGCGAAGTCATCCGCGTCGGTCGCGGAGCTGGCCAGCCGGTACCTGGCGCACGGCACGCCCGCGGCCCGCAGCACCGTTTTCATCTGGGCCTTGTCCCGGAAGTTGCCGGCCGTGACCACGTCCATGCCCGCGATGCCGAGGTGCTCGCGCACCTGCGCGAGGGGCACCTGCAGCTGCTCCAGGACGGCCAGCAGCCGCTGCACCGGGCCGAGTTGCTCGCCGAGCCCCTGCACCGCGCCGGCGATCTGGCTGGCGTCGAGCCCGTCCTCGATCCGCCAGTGCCCGGCCAGGCTGTCCCGCAGCCCCGGCGGCAGGCGGTCCTCGGGCTCGCAGGTAATCAGCGCCATGTTCACGCCGGGCAGCCGCGCGGCCGCTTCGACGAACCGCATCGTCGTATCGAGCAGATAGGGCGCGACAAACCCGGCGACCACCATGGGAAGAACGTACCCAGTTACCATTCCAAGCATGAATGTCGTCTTCGTCGAGCCGTTCTTCCCGGCTAACCAGCGCCAGTTCGCCCGGGCCCTGGCCGAGGCCGGCGCGACCGTGATCGGCATCGGCGAATACGGCCTTGACGCGCTGGACGATCAGCTGAAGGGCTGGCTGTACCACTACGAGCGGGTGCCGTCGGTCACCGACGTGCCGGCCCTGACGCAGGCGGTCCGCTGGGTGCAGGACAAGCTGTGGGTGGACCGGCTCGAGGCGACGATCGAGGCGCACACCATGGCCGCCGCGCAGGTCCGCGAGGCCTGCACGATCCCGGGCACGTCGGTGCGGACGGCCTGGCTGTGCCGGGACAAGCCGTCGATGAAGGAGGCGCTGCGCTCGGCGGGCGTGCCCACCGCCGCCTCGGCCGCGGTGGCCACCGCGGAGCAGGCGCACGCGTTCGCCGACCTGGCCGGGTTCCCGCTGATCCTCAAGCCGCGAAGCGGCGCCGGCGCGTCGGGCACGGTCCGGGTCGATGATCTTGCGGGTCTTGATCACGCGTTGGGTGTCTTCGGTGGCCAGGGCGTCGATTCGATCGCCGTCGAGGAGTTCGTCGAGGGGCACGAGGGCTTCTACGACACGATCACGGTCGACGGGCAGGTGGCCCTGGACTTCGTCTCGCACTACTACCCGAACGTGCTCGAGGCGATGCGGACCCGGTGGATCTCGCCGCAGTTCGTCTCCACCAACCGGATCGACGTTGCGCCGGAGTACGCCGAACTGCGTGACCTGGGCCGGAAGGTGATCGCCGCGCTCGGCATCGGGACGTCGGCCACGCACATGGAGTGGTTCGCCGGGCCCAGGGGGCTGAAGTTCTCCGAGATCGGCTGCCGGCCGCCCGGCGTGGGAGCCTGGGACCTGTATTCGGCCGGCAATGAGATCGACCTCTACCGCGAGTGGGCTAACGCGATCGTGACCGGCGGGACGAGCGCGACGCCGTCCCGGCGGTACGCCAGCGGGATCGTCGCCCTGCGGCCCGAACGGGACGGCCAGATCACCGGGTACAGCGGGACCGAGGAACTCCAGCAGCAGTACGGCGAATGGGTCATCGACGCGCACCTGCCGCCGCCCGGCACGCCCACCCAGGCGGTGGAGGCCGGGTACATGGCCAACGCGTACGTACGGATGCGTCATCCCGACTACGACGCGCTGCGCGGCATGCTCGACGCGGTCGGCCGCACGCTGCGCGTCTACGCGTCGTGAGGGTCATCCTGCTCGGACCGCAGCGCAGGCCCACGGTGGACGCGGTGGCCCGGTCGCTGGGCCTGCCGGGACCCGGGAACCAGGTGGCCACGATCACCGCGGGGTGGCAGGAGCGTGAGCCCGACGACCAGGAGCTGAGCACGCTGCTCGGCGCCCGCGCCGTCAACCTCTCGCTGTACCGGCGGTGGCTGGACGTGCAGGACCGTGATCCGCAGTACGCGGCAGCCGAACGCGAACTGGCCGGGACGCTCGCCGAACTGCAGGACCTCTACCTGCTGCGACTGGACTACGCGCTGCAGGCGGTCTACGCCGTGCAGCGGCGCTCCGGCCCGGCCCTCGGCGGCGAGGCGCTCGCCGAGGCCGTCGCCGCGGTGCGCGAGCTCGACGCGGCCCACCTGCGCCGGGTCGACAACGTGCGCGGCGAGTTCTTCCAGCGGCTGCCGCCGCACGACCGGCCGGTGATCGCCGGGCACCGCGCCGCGGTGCAGGGCATCCTCGGCGAGGCGTGGCGCCCTGGTCATCGCGGGCGGCCACGTGGGCGTGCTCGCCGAGGTCCTGCACCTGTTCAACGTGGCCGCGGCGCTGGGGGCCGCTGCCGGGCGGGGGGCACCGGTGATCGCGTGGTCGGCCGGCGCGATGGCGCTGGCGGACCGGATCGTGCTGTTCGGCGACCGGTCACCGCAGGGACCCGGTCACCCCGAGGTCTACGGCAGCGGCCTGAGCATGCTCCGCGACGTGGTGCTGCTGCCGCACGCCCGGGCCAGGATGCTGCTCGACGACACGCCCCGGATGGCGGTCTTCGCCCGGAGGTTCGCACCGGCCCGCTGTGTCCTGCTTGACCGCGGCACCCGGATCGAGCTCGACAGCGGCGGCGCCCCCGGAAGCCCCGGCGGCAGCTGGCCGCCCGGCGTCCGGGTGATCGCCGAGGACGGCCGCGTGACCGGGCTGGAGGCAGCCTGACCAGCGTGAGCGGGCCGCCGGTCAGGCACAAGCTCGCCATCAACAGGCTGCGCGAGCGACGGCCGCTCGACTCAGCCACCGTCGACCGCTTCCTGGCCCGGCACGAGGTTCCCATTATCGAGGGCGCCCGCTGCACGTTCCTGTACCGGGGCGAGGCCGACGAGGTGTTCCTCGTCCACCGGATCTTCGGGCTGCCCGATCACCTGCCGCTGCGCCGGCTGCGCGGCACCGACCTGTGGTACGCCGTCCTCGAGCTGCCCGAGGGCTCGAGGGTGGAGTACCGGCTGGAAGTGGCGCGCGGCGGCCACCGCGAGCGGATCAACGACCCGCTGAACCCGCGGCTCGCGCACAGCCCGGTCGGCAGTTCCTCGGTCTGCTACGCCCACGGGCATGAGATACCGGACTGGACGCGGCCCGACCCGGAGGCACGGCCCGGGTCGCTGGTCGACCTGGTGGTGCCGAGCCGGGCGCTGCGCCGCGACTGCCCGGTGACGCTCTACCTGCCGGCCCGGTTCCGGCGCACCGCCCGCTACCCGCTGCTGATCGTGCACGACGGCGGCGACTACCTCCAGTACGCGGCGGCCAAGACCGTGCTCGACAACCTCATCCACCGGCTCGACGTGGCCGAGATCGTCGCCGCGTTCATCTACCCGGGCGACCGGCTGGCCGAGTACGCCAACTCGGCGGCGCACGCCCGTTTCCTGACGGCCGAGCTGCTGCCGCGGCTAGAGGAGGAACTCCCGCTGGCCGGCACGCCGTCCGGGCGGTGCCTGATGGGCTCGAGTTTCGGCGCCGTCGCCGCGCTGGCGACCGCCTACCGCCACCCGGAGACCTACGGGTCGCTGCTGCTGCAGTCCGGCTCGTTCGTCTTCACCGATATCGGCCACGACCACGGCGGCGGGCCGCCGTTCGAGCCGGTAGTCCGGTTCGTCAACCGGTACCGGTCCGCGCCGCGCCGGGTCGCCGACCGGGTGTTCGTCAGCTGCGGCGTCTACGAGCCGCTGATCGTGCCGAACCGGTCCATGGTTCCGGTGTTCGAGGCCGCCGGGATGGCCGTCCGCTACGTCGAGGCCCGCGATGGCCACAGCTGGGAAAACTGGCGTGACCGGCTGCGGGAAGGGCTGTCCTGGATTTTCCCGGGTCCACAGAAGTTGATTTATGAGTGATCATTCTCCTTGTGATCATTTTCTGGGTGAGCGGCCATGAATGACGACCTGAGGGTCCGGGAGCGGTGGTTCTCCGACCGCCTGCAGGCAGGACATCACCGTGGTGCGGTGGGGCCTGTTCGGCACGCCCGTGCTGGTCTTCCCGTCGGCGGGCGGCGACGCCGCGGAGATCGAGCGGCAGGGCCTGGTCAACGCGTGCGGGCCGCTGCTGGCCGAAGGCCGGATCAAGCTGTACTCGGTGGACAGCGTGGCCGGCCAGGCGATGATCATGAAGGGGGGCTCGGCCGAGCACCGGCTGTGGCTGCTCAACCAGTTCCACGAGTGCGTCCGGTGGGAGGTCGTGCCGGCCATCCACGCGGACCTGGGCGGGCAGGCCATCGACGTGATCACCGCCGGCCCCTCGATCGGCGCGTTCAACGCGGTGGCCGTCCTGTGCCGCTACCCCGACGTCTTCTCCGCGGCCATCGGCATGAGCGGCAGCTACCGGATCGAGCAGTTCTACGACCAAGCCTGGAGCCAGGACCTGTACTACTCCGCGCCGCTGCAGTTCCTGCCGGGCCTGGAGGGCTCGCAGCTTGACCGGCTGCGCCAGCGGAACGTGATCCTCGCGTCCGGGGACGGCGAATGGGAGAACGTCGGCTCGTCGTGGCAGATGGCCGCGGTGCTAGGCGACAAGGGGATCCCCAACCGGGTGGACAACTGGGGCCCGCAGTGGGCGCACGACTGGCGGACGTGGCGCCAGATGCTGCCCCAGTACCTCCGCGAGCTCACTTAGGAGGCAGGAAAATCATCGGCGATGATCTCATCGCAAAGCTCCAGGCACTCGGTGCAGACGGTGGCGACCGCGGGTGGCTTCCCCCCGACCTCGGCCGGGAACGCCGCCAGCCCGGGCACCTCGTGGCGGCACTTGCCGCAGAAACTGCAGCGCACCCGCCGGTCTTGCGCGGGCACGGCGGTCATCTGCCCGCGCGCAGTGCTGGCGGCCGTACCGGAGCTGATCACGCTCTTGGCCAAGCCGACGCACTCATCGCAGATGCAGGCGCCTGGGCCCGCTATCACCTTGCTGACCTCGGCTGGCTGTTTGCCGCAGAAAGTGCAGGTCGGCGGCGGATTAGGGGGTCCGGTTTCGCGGCGGCGCAGCCAGCGGCGGGAACCGCCGGCTGACTCGACGATCTGGTGCACCCGCTGGTGGCTGAGGCCGAGGCCGACGGCGAGCTCGCGCAGCGACGCGCCGTGCAAATGCAGCCGCCGAACGGCCCGGTGGAACTCAGCCCGGGCCACCTCGACGTCGCGCTCGGCGTCGATCAGCCGTTCCCGGGCTCGCTTGGCCTCGGCGAGCAGCTCGTCATCCACTTGTCTACTGTAGCTAGACGATTGACACCTGCCAACGGACCCGCCACCTGGGCGCAGGCCGACGGTCAGCCAGGCCTGGCCGGTCTCGAAGCGGCTGACCTTGCCGTTCGTGATCGTGAAGGCCCACCGGGTGCGCATCTCGCCCCAGGTGTCGTTGCGGTAGGCGGCGACCAGCGACCGGCCGCCGTCCCGGGCCGAGATCACGTCGAGGTGGCCGTGGCTGGAGAAGATCTCCCTGTCGGACCATTCGGCCAGGTCACGGTCGGTGCCGTCGTCCGACATGGTGGCATCCGGGGCGAGCGCCGCGAAAAACGCGCGGCGATCGCCGCCGTTGATGGCCGCAATCAGGGCCCGGACAGCCGGTTCGCTCACGTCATTCTCAGGCATCGTCCCACCGGGTTCCATGATCACGAAAAGAAAGTGTCGGCGGAAGACGCGGGACTTACCTGATCATGAGTCTCGTCCCGGTCACGGGCGAATCTTGGGTCAGAGCCCCAGGATCTGCGCCTTCTTGGCGGCGAACTCCTCCTCGGTGAGGATGCCCTGGTCCTTGAGGGCGGCCAGCTGCTTGACCTGTTCGATCTGCGTGTTCACGTCGGCTTCGGGTGCGGCGGCTTCGGGTGCGGCGGCTTCGGGTGCGGCGGCTTCATCCGCTGGGGCAGGCGGGGCCTCCTGGGCCTGGTCGGCCGCGGCGCTCCGCTGCGCGGACCTGGCTCCCATGTGGCTGCGGTCCCGGCCACGACCGCGGTGGTCGCCACTCGGGCAATGGGTCGACGTCGTCGAAACGGCATGTCAATCGTCTCCTGTTGTCGTGGCGCCGCCGGCGGGTGCCGTTCGGCGCGCATGGTGTGGGCTTGTCGGTCTCAGGCGAGGGCGGCGGTCAAGGCGCCGATGGCCTCTTCGATGATCTCGCGCGGGATCCGCGCGCCTTCGAGGATTACTCCGTTAGCATTGCGCACTGCGACTGCGAACGGGGTCGCCCAGGTGTCCTCCCAGATGAGCAGCGCGGCTGAGGAATTCGGCTCGAGGGCCTGAGCGGCGTAGGCGACGTCTTCGTCGGTGAGAATCCCGCCCACCTCGGCGTCGAGGCCGGCGAACGCGGCCAACTCCTCGACCGCGTCGTACTCGACCACATCCACATGGCCGGCGGCATCCTTCGTGATGAACGTGAGGTCGATGATCCTGACCAGTCCGCTGTCGATGAGCTTGGCGAGCTCCGGCACGATCTGACCGGTGAAATTGTTGCCGGGGAAGCCGAGAATCAAATATTCCACCGGGCCGATGTCCATGGTTTGTCTCCCTTCTGGCCCCGGCATCCGCGGAGCGCCACAACCACAAGTCTCCGGACAACGACGAGAAAGGCCGTCACCCCTGGGGGATGATTCACGAGGAAGGGTGGATCGCGATGCGTATCGAGGCGTGGACGGCCGGGGAGGGCGGGAACTAGGTTCGTTCGGCGGAAAATGCTGGCGCGGCGGGTTCAGCGGGGTTACGGCGGCCGGGTCAGGCCAGCCGCGGTCAGGCCAGCCGGGTGACCTCCACGGTCACGTCCAGCGCGCTGGTCGGCGCGCCGTGGTAGATGCCCTTGAGCGGCGGGATGTCGGCGTAGTCCCGGCCCCTGGCCACCACCACGTGCCGCTCGCGCACCGGCGCGCCGCTGGTCGGATCGCACGCCCGCCAGGAACCGGCCCAGTACTCCACCCAGGCGTGGCTCTCGCCTACCGCGGTCTGCCCGGGCTCGGCCGTCGGGTCGGCGTGCAGGTACCCGGAGACGTACCTGGCGGGCAGGCCGGCCGCGCGCAGCAGCGCCACCGTGACGTGCGCGATGTCCTGGCACACGCCCTGGCCCTGATCCCAGGCCTGCTGGGCGTTGGTCCGCACCCCGGTGGCACCGGCCATGTACCTGACCTGCGACCGGACACGCGCGGCGATCTCCTCCGCCGCCTGCGCCGGATCCGCGTCGTGCACGGCGTCCAGGACGGTGGCCGCGACGGCCGGCGTCACCGTGGTCAGCGGGGTGGTCAGCAGGAACTCGAGCAGCCGGCCCGAACCCGCCTGCGCCCGCAGCTGCCGGCCACGGCAGCACCGGGGGCGGATCGCCGAGCGCCTGGCCGGTCTCGACCGTGGCCTGGGCCCGGACCGCGAGGCTCTCGTGCGGCTCACTGATATCGACCACGCTGACGAACGTTCCCCAGTAGTCGCAGTAGGTCCAGACGGGAACCCCCGGGCCTGCGGAGACCCGGCTCTCCAGGGTGACCTGCGTGGGCAGCGTCAGCGGGGTCATCCGGATCTCGTTGAACGAGGCCCGGACCGGCGCGGTGTAGCTGACCTGGGTGGTGTGCACCACCCGCAGCCGCCAGCCCACGCTCAGCCGTCCCGTTCCCAGGCGACCTGCGCCTCGTACTGGAAGTACCGCCCGGTGATCGCCTCGCACGCCTCCACGCAGGCCTGCTGCAGCTGACCGAGCAGCTCGGGAAGCTGTTCGGTGAGCTGCTCGGTGTGGGCGTACTCCAGCCTGGTCCGGAGCTGGCCGACCGGGCGCCGGGCCGGGTCGTCCATGCCCATCCGGACCGGGCCTGGGTTCAGGGCGACCAGGCAGTCCTCCGCGGCCACCAGCGAGTACAGCACCGACCGCGGGAACAGCCGGTCGCGCAGCAGGAACTCGGCGACCACGGCCGGCTCCGCGACCCAGCCGTGCGTCCGGATGAACGACTCGTACGCGCCGCAGGCGTGCAGCAGCAGCGGCCCGCTCTCCTCCGGCGGCCCCGGCATGCGCGCGAGCAGCAGCCGGGCCGTCATGTCGGCCCGTTCCAGCGACCGGCCGAGCACCAGGAAGCGCCAGGTGTCATCGTGGCTCATGGTCGAGTCGGCCAGGCCGAAGAACAGCGCCGCGCGTTCCCTGATGAACCGGAGGAACACGTGCGGCCCCAGCCGGTCCGCGGCGCGCCGCTGGCCGGTCAGCCCGTGACCGGCCACGTTCAGGCACTCCCACATCTCGCTCGAGATCACCTCGCGGATGCCGCGGGCGCCGGCCCGGGCCGCGAGCACCGCGCCGGCGATGGCGCTCGGGCTCTTGGCGTCGTAGGCCAGGCGGAACAACGCGGCCCCGACGTCGAGTTCGGCGTCCGGACCGGGCTCGACCCCGAGGATGCCGAACAGCGGACCGCAGTCCGCGCCGGATCCCGACGCCGCATCGCCGAGCAGCCGGTGTATGTAGACGTCGACGAGCCGCGCCGTGTCATCCGCCCGCTCTATGTAACGGCCGGTCCAGAACAGGGTCTCGGCCATCCGGCTGAGCAGCTCATCGTTCATTGGTCGCTGCTCATTGGGCGCTGCTCACTGGGCGCTGCTCACTGGGCGCTGCTCACTGGGCGCTGCTCACTGGTCCGGGCCGCTCTGCCGGCTTACCGTCGTCCGGGCCGCGGCCGACTGGGCCGCCAGCATGGAAAACGGCACGGCGGGCGGCTCCGGGGTGGCTGACCTCGGCCCGGCCAGCACCCAGGTGTCCTTCGATCCGCCGCCCTGGCTGGAGTTGACGACCAGCTCCCCTTCCGGCAGCGCGACCCGGGTCAGGCCGCCGGGCAGCAGCCACACGTCGTCGCCGTCGTTGACGGCGAAGGGCCGCAGGTCGATGTGCCGCGGCGCGAGGGCCTCGCCGATCAGCACCGGCGAGGTGGACAGGGCGACCGGCCGCTGGGCCATCCAGCCGCGCGGGTCCGCCTGCAGCCGCTCGCGCAGCACCGCCAGCTCCGCCGCGGACGCCTGCGGGCCGATGACGATGCCGGCGCCGCCCGCCCCGTCCACCGGCTTCACCACCAGCTCGTCGAGCGCGTCGAGGGCCCAGGCGAGTATCTCCGGGTCGTCGAGCCGGTAGGACTCCACGTTGTCCAGGATCGGTTCCTCGCTCAGGTAGTACCTGATGAGGTCGGGGATGTAGGTGTAAACGAGCTTGTCGTCGGCCACCCCGTTGCCGACCGCGTTGGCGATGGTGACGTGGCCCGCCCGCGCCGCGTTGATCATGCCCGGGCAGCCGATCACCGAGTCGGGCCGGAATTGCAGCGGGTCGAGGAAGTCGTCGTCGACCCGGCGGTAGATGACGTCGACCGGGCGGCGGCCCCGGGTGGTGTGCACGTAGACCCGGTTGTGGGCGCAGAACAGGTCCCGTCCCTCCACCAGCTCCACGCCCATCAGCCGGGCGAGCAGCGTGTGCTCGAAGTAGGCGGCGTTGTGCACGCCCGGGGTCAGCACGACCACGCACGGGTCCGATGTCCCGCGCGGCGCGGCGGCGCGCAGCGCGGCCAGCAGCCGGGACGGGTAATCGTCCACCCGGTGCACGCTCTGGTCGGCGAAGAGCGCGGGGAACGTCCGCGTCATGGCCAGCCGGTTCTCGATCACGTAGCTCACGCCGGACGGCACCCGGACGTTGTCCTCCAGGACCCGGAACCGCCCCTGCTCATCGCGGATGAGGTCGATGCCTGCCACGTGCACCCGGACACCGTTCGGCGGCGCGAAGTCGGCCACCTCGCGGCGGAAGCGCGGCGAGGTGTAGATAAGCCGCCACGGCATCACCCCGTCGTCGAAGACGTGCCCGGGGCCGTAGACGTCCGCCAGGAAGGCCTCGAGCGCGCGGACCCGCTGCCGCACGCCCCGGGACACCAGGTCCCATTCCACCGCGTCGATGACCCGCGGGATCAGGTCGAGCGGGAAGGGGCGCTCCTCCCCCGCGAAGTCGTAGGTGACCCCCCGGTCGGTGAACACGCGCGCCAGCTGGTCGGCGCGGAACCGCAGCTCGGCCGGATCCATCGGCTGCAGCACGGACACCAGCGCGTCATAGGGCGCGCGGGGCTTACCGGGTGCCGCGAACATCTCGTCCCAGGCCTGGGCAAGCCGGTAGCCATCGAAAATGTCCGCCACAACCGAAGCGTACGCTGGGCACGTTTACCGTGCATCACAGCCATGTTTCCGTTTGTTTCCGGCGATGTCCCGCTACAGCGGCTGACCCTGCGCCAGCGCATCCTCCGATATGTCTCCCTTCCGTGTGATATACGAACCTAAACAAAGCGAGGCCAGCCCGGCGCCGCCTCAGCCGAAGCGGGCGATCTGCCGCATCTTGTTCGTCGCGTCCAGGGCGGCGACCTTGTAGGCCTCGGCCAGGGTCGGGTAGTTGAAGACGGCATCGACGAGGTAGTCGACCGTGCCGCCGCAGCCCATGACGGCCTGGCCGATGTGGACCAGTTCGGTGGCACCGGTGCCGAACACGTGGACGCCGAGCAGGTTCCGGGTGTCCAGCGACACCAGGAGCTTCAGGACGCCGTAGGAATCGCCGATGATCTGCCCGCGGGCCAGTTCCCGGTAGCGCGAGACGCCGACCTCGAAGGGCACGTTGTCGTGGGTGAGCTGCTCTTCGGTCCGCCCCACGAAGCTGATCTCGGGGATGCTGTAGATGCCGATCGGATGCAGGTCGCTGACCTTGTGCAACGGCTCATCGCAGGCGTGATGCGCCGCGATCCGGCCCTGTTCGGCGGAGGTGGCCGCCAGGGCAGGGAAACCGATCACGTCGCCGACCGCGTAGATGTGCGGCACCACGGTCCTGAAGCACTCATCCACCACGATCCGGCCGCGCTTGTCGGCGGTCAGGTCGGCCGCGTCGAGGTTGAGATCGCTCGCTGGCCCCCTGCCGACCGGCCGAGTACATGACGGTGTCGGCGGGAATCTTCTTCCCGCTCAGCAGGGTGGCGATGGCGCCCTCCGGCCGCGCCTCGACCGAGGACACCGTCTCCGCCGAACCGGAAGGTGACGGCGAGATCGCGCAGGTGGTACTTGAGCGCCTCGACCACCTCGACGTCACAGAACTCGAGCATCCGGTCGCGCTGCTCCACGACGGTGACCTTGGTGCCCAGGGCCGCGAACATGGACGCGTACTCGATCCCGATCACGCCGGCGCCCGCCACCACCATCGACCGCGGGACCGTCTGCAGGTGGACGATCCCGTCGGAATCGATGACGGTGCGCTCGTCGAACTCGACGCTGGCCGGGCCGGGCGGGCCGGGTGCCGGTGGCGATCACGATCTTGTCCGCGCTGGCCCGGTGGACCCGGCCGTCGCCGCCGTCGACCTCCACGGTGTGCGGGTCGAGGAAACTGCCCGTGCCGGTCATGGTCGTGACCCGGTTACGGGAAAGCTGGCTGCGCACCACGTCCATCTCACGGCCGACCACATGGGTGGTCCGGGCGGCCAGGTCGGCGATGGTGATGTCGTCCTTGACCCGGTAGCTCTGCCCGTACATCTCGCGCTGGTCCACGCCGGTCAGGTAGAGGATCGCCTCGCGCAGGGTCTTGGACGGGATCGTGCCCGTGTTCAGGCAGACGCCGCCGATCATGTCCTTGCGCTCGACGATCGCCACCCGCCGCTCGAGCTTCGCCGCGGCGATGGCTGCCTTCTGGCCGCCAGGCCCCGAGCCGATCACCAGCACGTCGAAGTCGTACACATGATCCAGTGTGACGACCGCACGCCGCCTTTTGAACCCCTGGAGGCGCCCGGTCTTTATCAACACCACAGCACGCGCGGCCGGGCCCCGGGTCAGGTCGCCGCGGGCCTGCCCAGGTACCAGTCCGAGGCGACGCTCCAGCCCGGGCGGCTGACCCTCCGCCGGGCGACGTTGGCGGGCGAGGCGATCTGGCGCCGTAGGAAGCCTCGTGCAGGCCGGTGACGCCCTGGGCCTGCCGCCAGAACACCGGCGAATAGCGGGCGTATACCTGCCGCCGCTGTTCCATCAGTTCGGCGGCCCACGCCGCGTCGTCCGCGGTGAGCTCCCGGACCGCGATCCCGCTCACGAGGACGGCGACAGCCTGGCCTCGGGCACGATCGGCTCGAAAAGCTCGACCGGGTTGCCGGACGGGTCCTCCAGCAGGATCTGCTTGCCGCCCACGCCGGTGACGATCTCGTTGCGGAAGCGAGCGCCGCCTTCCCGCAGCTCTTCCACCTTGGCCGCGAGATCGGGGACCTCGATTGAGAACCGGTTCCAGCCGCCGGGCTCGGGCACCCGGCCGTCCGGCATGGCCTGGCCGCCGCCCGGGCCGCCGCCCGCGGCGGACAGGACCAGCCGCAGGTCGCCCCGCGACAGCATCGCGAAGGTCGGCGCGGGATGCATCACCTCGGTGAAGCCCAGATTCCGGCAGTAGAAGCCGATGGCCGCATCGACATCGTGGACGATGTAGCGAACGCTCACGGTAGCCACCACCTCAACCTACTCTCTTGGCATCCGCCGCCGCGCGCCCCGGAGGCGGGCCGGACCTGATCGTCGCGCTCGACCAAATCACCACCCCATCCGGGCGCCGGTGCGCCACCGAACCCACGAGGTACCCCATCTGACCGGCGGAGGGGTGGCGGCGGCGCGGGATTTGGGGTCGGCATGTTCATTTTGCTTTCGTCCGGGAAGTGAGGCGGCTCACCGGATGGCAGCAAGGGAGTGCTCATGGCTCAGCCCGCGACGGACAACAACGTCCTCAAAACCCTGGACGACCAGAAGCCCACGGCTTTCTACTGGCAGCTCACGCTGCTGGCGACGCTGGGCGGGTTCTTGTTCGGCTACGACACCTCCAACATCGGCTCGGCCCTGAACTTCGTCCCGTACCACCTGCAGGGGCTGGCGCTGGGGTACCTGGTCTCCGGGGCCTCGCTCGGCGCGGCGGCGGGCGCGATCCTGGGCGGCCCGGCCTCGGACCACTTCGGGCGTAAGCTGCTGCTGATCCTGGACGCGGGCATCTACGCCGTCGGCGCGATCATGTCGGCCGTCACCCCGAACGCCGCGGTGCTGCTCATCGCGCGGACGCTGATCGGGATGGCCATCGGCGCGGACTCCGCGGTCGCCACCGCCTACATCGCCGAATATGCGCCGAAGGACCGGCGCGGGTCGCTGACCATGCTGCAGCAGTGGATGATCACGGTCGGGATCCTCGTCTCCTACATCGTCGCGCTGATCATCTTCAGCGCGTTCCCGGCCAGCGCGGCCACGGTCGGCTGGCGGCTGGTCCTGGGCCTGGGCGCCGTCCCGGCCCTGATCGGGCTGGCGCTGCGCACGCGGATGCCTGAGTCACCCCGCTGGCTGCTGCGGCACGGCCGCTACGACGACGTGCGCAAGGCCATGGCCACGCTCGGCGTACCGGATGTCAGCGAGGACGACGTCCGCCGCGCCGCGGAGATCGTCGAGCGGGTCGAAGGCGGAAGCCACGAGCAGCGACGCCGGGCCTGGACGCCCGGGGTACGCCGGGCGCTGGTCGTGGTCTGCGTGTTCTTCATCTTCCAGCAGATCACCGGCATCAACGTGCCGCTGTACTACGGGCCGCACCTGCTCGGGCCGATCTTCTCCGGGGCGCACGCCTCGCTGGTGCAGACCACCATCGCCGGCGTCGAGGTCACCGCCATCATGACTAGCGTCAACGTGGCCGCCACCTACCTGGGCTTCCGCTGGATCGACAAATTCGGCCGCAAGCCACTCGCCATCGGCGGCTACACCGGCATGATCGTCTTCGCGCTGGTTACCGCGGGGGGCCTGACCCTCACGTCCGGCACGCTGCGGCTCGTGGTCATCATGATCGGCCTGGACTTCTTCATCGCCTCGTTCGCGGTCGGCGTCGGCGGCGTCGGCTGGACCCTGCAGGGCGAGGTGTTCCCCACCGCGGTCCGCGGTCAGGCCGCGGCCTTCGCCGCGATGATCGACTGGCTGGCCAACTTCGCCCTCATCGAGGTCTTCCCGGTGACGCAGAACGCCATCAGCCTGTCCGGCGTCATGGTCGTCTTCGCCGGCCTGTGCGCGCTGGCCATCGTGTTCGTCTGGAAGTTCCTGCCCGAGACCAAGAACCTGCCGGTCGAGGAGATCGTCCAGGTCTTCGAGCAGCAGCAGAAGGAGAGCTCACTGCTCACGGCGAGCTGAAGCGCCCGATAATCGTGAAGCGCTTACAGGGGCGGGCCTGCGGTCAGGGCCAGGTTGCCGGTCTTGTTCTGGTTGTCCGGGGTGACCCAGGTGACGGATACCGTGTCGCCCGGCCGGAGCTTGGACAAGATGGCGGCCAGGCTCTGCGGCGAGCCGACCGTCTGGCCGTTCACCCCGGTGATGACCGATCCGGCCGTCAGCCCCGCGGCCGTGGCCGGGCTGTTGCAGATCGTGCCGATGACCAGTGTGCCCGAGTTCACCGAGGCGATCGTGGACGGGACGGACAGGTTGGCGTCACTGGTGTAGCAGCTCGCACTGCCGCCGTTCCCATTCCGTTGCCGTTGCCGAACCCGTTGCCGAAGCCGCCGAAGCCGTTGTTTCTGCTGCTGCTGCTGCGAGGCCTGGTCCTGCGGGTTGCTGTCCGTCCCCTTGCCGACGTAGATCCCGATGAAGGGCGGGTAGCCGACCACGATGGTGGAACCGGCGTGGCCTGCGGTGATCTGGCGGGCCACCGACAGGGCGGTGTTGATCGGGATGGCGAAGCCGGACACCGACTGCTGCTGCGGGCCGCTCACGCTGTTGCCCGCGGTGTCCATGCCGATGACCTGGCCGGCCGAGTTGACCAGCGGGCCGCCGGAGTCGCCGGCCACGACGTTCGCGTTCGTCTCGATCATCCCGTGCAGCGTCTCCGAGCTGACCGTCCCGCCCTGGTCGCTGGCCGTAATGGTCTGGTTAAGCCCGGTGATATGGCCGGTGGCAGGGACGATCTGGTTCTGCCCTTCGGCGTTGCCCAGGGCCACCACCGCGGCCCCGGCCTTGACCTTGCTCGCGTCGCCGATCGGGACGGGGTGCAGGCCGGACGGATTCTGCAGCTGGATCAGCGCGATGTCGCCGGTCACGTCGTAGCCGACGACCTTCGCCTGGTAGGTCTTCCCCGTCGACGCCACCCTGGCGGTGATCTTGGTGGCGTTCTCGATGACGTGGTTGTTCGTCAGCACCAGGCCGTCGGCGTTGATCACCATGCCGGTGCCCGCGGCCTGCTCGCTGCTGTACTGCAGCGTGGTGTTGATGATCACCAGGCCTCGTTCGACGCTGCTCAGGTTCCCTGACACGCCGGACCCGCCGGACCCGCCGCTGCTCGGCGCGGGTACCGCGGTGCTGGGCAGCGGGGCGGGCGCGATCGCGCTGCTGCTCGGCTGCGGCACCGCCCCCACCGAACTCGCCGCCGGGTGATAGAGGGCCACCACCGTACCCGCCCCCAGCAGGCCCGCCGCCAGCGCGACGCCCAGGTAACTCAGCAGGCCGATACGGCGCCTGGGCGGGCGGGGAGGCATGGGAGGCATGGGGGGAGGCGACGAGGACGATCCGAAGTCTCCCGTGGGCGGCTGGCCGTAGCCGCTGTAATCCTGCATCTGAATCACGCCTTAGGTGTGGGCGTCCGGGTCGCTCGGGAGCCAGGGCCAGGCCGGCATGGTCCGGGCCGGTCCTGTCCCTCTTCAGTGAGCACCACGAACCTGATAGTTAGCTGAAGGCGCACTGCAGATTCGCGCTATCCGCAGAGCATTCCCTCAGCCGAACGAACCGTGGCGAGCGCTCTCACCGGGCCATGGAGACCTCTGGGCCGGCGCATGCGGGCCGGGCCAGGCGGGCACGGACTGCCTGGCCAGCAGGATCTTGCGGCCTAGTTCGGCCGCGGCCTTGGGGGCCAGGGCCCCGGAACTGAAGGCAGCGCGCAGCCGCGGCCATACCTGCCGCTCCTCGAAGTCGAAATGCTCCCGGCCGGCCTGGGTGAACTGGCTGAGCAGGTCCTCGAACTCCGGCTGGCTGGCGTCCAGCTTGTCCAGTCCGGCCAGCAGCGCCGCGATCTCGAGCTCGGCGCAGATGCCGCGGTCGGCGAGCTGCTCCCCGCTGGCTACGTGCTCGCGCACGGCCGGCCACAGGCAGGTCAGCTCGATTTCCTCGTGCTTGGATGCCTCGATGAGCAGCTCTTCGGTCATGATCTTGCGCAGCATCAGCTGATCCTCGGTGGCGCCGGTCGCTGCGGTCGGACCCTTCTCGAGCTCGGCCAGCGCCTGCCTTATCTCCTCGTGGTCCTCGGCCAGGACATCGAACACGTCCTCCATCGCTTCCTCTCCTCCTTGCGTGTCGCCCGCCGGGATGGCTGCTCCGACTTCCCGCCCGGGTAGGGCTTAACCGCCGCAGGCAGGGGAGTGGTGCGGATGGTTCCACCGGGAAACGCGAGGTCACAGCGGGGGTAGGCACGAAGTACGCGGCGTTTAACGGTGCCGCCACACGCAGACAATGTATCTCGCGCAGGGCAGCCGACAGCCATACTTCACACCGATTCCCCCGGGCAGTCCGGCCGGGTCTGTCCCATCAGGCCAATTGTGTCCCGCTCCGCACCGCCCGCAGTCCGGCAGCACGTAGACATCAGATGACTACAGCATTCCCAGGGCACGGACCACGGTCGTTCGGCCGTAAAGATCTTTCAGTGGCCGGCCACGAAGGCGAGTTCCCTGACGAAGTACGCGGCGTTCACCGTGCCGACCCCCGAGGCCAGGTCATAGCCGGGCGTGGCGGTGAAGCCGCGCACCGTGTGCTCGTGCCCGCCCTGGCTGAACGACACCGTGTTATTGCCCGACGTGACGTCGACGATGCCGGGGGCGCCCTCGGCCGCCAGCTGGTACAGGGCCGGGTTGATCAGGCCGAGGGAATGCCCGGCCACCTGGTCGGCCAGCGCGACGATGCCCGCGAACAGCGGCGTGGCCTCGCTGGTGCCGCACGCCGGGGACCAGCCGGCCGGCGCGCCGCCGAAGGTGCCGTAGGTGTCCACCGACCCGTTGCAGGCCGCGCTCATCGAGATGTCGGGCACGCCGCGGTGGTCGCCGACCACGTTCCGCACGCCGTTCTGGTACCACGGCCGGCCGAACAGCACCGACAGGCCGCCGCCGCCGGCCAGCGGGTTCGGGCCCGCGTCGCCGTCGGCGAACTCGTTCGCCGCCTTGTTGTAGGTGTCGTTCCACACCGTCGGCGCGGTGGGCGTGCCCTGCGCGCTGAAGTGGAGCTGCGTGCCGCCGACCCCGGTCACCAGGGGGTCACT
Organism: uncultured Actinomycetes bacterium; assembly: GCA_963790065.1. Taxonomy (GTDB): domain Bacteria; phylum Actinomycetota; class Actinomycetes; order Streptosporangiales; family Streptosporangiaceae; genus Palsa-504. The sequence goes on from CAWBNK010000015.1 coordinate 20,601, forward strand.
GTCCGGCCAGGAGGTCACCGGGTGCAGGTAGTAGGTGGTCTGGTCGAGCCCGACGTCGGCGGCGCCGGAGTCACCCGAGGCGGCGAGCACCGTGACGTGATCCCGTGCGGCGAGCTGGTAGGCGCCGCGCAGCGCCTGGACCGCGGCGGCGTTGGGGAAGGTCTGCTCGGTGGCGCTGAAGCTCTGGCTGATCACGTCGCCGAGGTGGTGCTTGAGCACGTACTCCTCGGCCGTGATGATCTGCGGGAAGCCGTGCACGCCCTCGGTTTCCGACACCGGGGTCTCGACCAGCAAGATGCTGGCGCCCGGCGCGATCGTGTGCGCGTACTCCACGTCCAGCGTGGTCTCACCCGCCCAGCCAACCATGTCGGAGTTGGCCGGGTCGTAGGCGGGCACCTTGCCCGCAGGCTGGATCACCCGGAACGACGGCGGCGCGGGCAGGCCGAAGGTCCGGTCGAACACGCCCAGGTCGTTCTTGATCGTCGGCGAGCCGAAGGAGTCCACGATGACGATCGTGGCTCCCTTACCGGTCACGCCGCTGGCGTACACCGCGGGCAGGTGGTAAGCCTGCTGGATTTGGGCCGGCTCGTAACAGGCGACCTTGTAGGCTTTCTCACAGTCAGCAGTGGTCGGCGGACTGGCCTGCACGCGGCCGGCATGCTGCACGCCCGGCTGGACGGCCACGTCGGCCAGGGCAGAAACCGAAGATGCGGCAGGACCCGCAGCCGAGGGGAGCGCGGCTACCGAACCCCCAACCCCCGACCCGGGCCCGGCGGCGGCGGCAGCAGCGGTGAGCCCCAACAGACCTACCGCCATCGCCATCAGCCTCGGTACACGCATGAAACGTCTCCCTCCACCGGCCCAGATGACCATAACACTCTAACCAGATCAAAAATCGCAATCTACCCTCAGGATCCATCAGCTCGCTCGCGCAGAATACCGGCTGTACGCTTAGCGAACGTCACGTGGCAGGGCGGGCCAGTGTTGCCGACAGAGCGAAGTCGTAATGGGATTGAGGGCGCCACGTTAGACAGAAGGGGAGCAGTATGCGCTTCCGGGGTAGCGTGGCGATCGATCTCGGCACCGTGAACACGCTCGTCTGGGTCGCCGGCCGCGGCATCGTGCTCGAGGAGCCGACCGCGATCGCCATCGACACGGCCGTCGGCAAGGTCGCGGCGGTCGGCGAGGCGGCAGACGCGCTGGCCGACAAGGAGCCGCAGGACATCCAGGTGATCCACCCGCTGCGGGACGGGGTCATCGCGGACCTGGACGCGACCGCGGCCATGCTGCACGCTTTCCTGCGCCGCGCCCGCAAGCGCGGCAGCCCGCTGCGGCCCAACGCCCTGGTGTGCGTGCCGAGCGGCGCCACGCCGGTGGAGCGCCGGTCGATCGTCGCCGCGCTGAGCGTCCGGCGGCCCAGGTACAACGTCCGGCTGATCGACGAGCCGGTGGCCGCCGCGGCCGGCGCCGGGTTCGACCTGACCGGCGGGGCGGGCGGCTTCGTGGTCGACATCGGCGGCGGCACCACCGAGGTCGCGGTGGTCGCCGGCTGGCGGGTGGTCAGGTCCCAGTCGCTGCGCAAGGCCGGCAACGCGATGGACGAAGCGATCGTGCAGGCCGCGCGGAGCGAGCTCGGCCTGATCATCAGCCAGCGTGCGGCCCGGCACCTGAAGACGACGCTCGGGGTCACCGGCGGGGCGCAGGGCTCCGCCGAGGTGGTCGGCCTGGACGTCGCGCAGCGTTCGCCGCGGTCCGAGGACGTGCCAGGAAAACTGGTGGCGGCCGCCCTCGAGCCGATCGTCGCGGCGATCGCGGGTTCGGTGCGTGAGATGCTGTCCGAGATCCCGGCCGGGCTGGCCGAGGACGTCGTCCGCGGCAAGGTCCGGCTGGCCGGCGGCGGCGCGCTGCTGCCCGGCCTGGCCCACCGGATCGAGACCGCGGCCGGCATCGGCACGGTCCTGGTCGAGGACCCGCTCCGGTGCGTGCTCCGCGGCGCGGCGGAGATCCTGGAGCGCAAGGACAAGGGCCCCCAGTCCGGGCCCGGCCTGCGTCACTAGGCCGGGCCCGGTCCCCCTCGGGGAAGGGGCTTTTTATCCCGAACGGTGCTGGCGCGTGCCCTTACTCCAGCGGCTGCCTGGAGATGGCGGGCGGCTCCCGGCCGGCCATCAGCCAGCCGATGACCGCCGCGATCACCGGCATGCCGACGACGATGAACAGCAGTTGCTGGGCGGGCACGTTGGATAGTTCGGACAGGCCGTCCAGGGGGTTGTCCCAGGCGTAACCGATGGCGGCGACGTAAGCCGCCACCGTGCCGAGCACGGCGCCGCCCAGCGCGAGCGCGAAGGCGGTCGCGGCGGTCAGCTCCCGGCGGGTGAAGCTGCTCGCCCCGCTGGCGGTCAGCGTACGCAGGTCCCTGGCCGTCTCGCTGCGGATCAGGCCGATGGACATGGCCAGGATGCCCAGCGCCAGGGCGATCCCGAAGGCGGTGGCATAGTTGAGGATCTCCGCCGACGAGGGCGTGCTCGACTTCGTTTCGATGGTCATGCCGGCCGCGCCGGCGGTGAGCCTGGCGTCGCGGATCTGCGCGGCGGTCGGCGGGTGCGGCGCCTGGATGAGCCAGCCGGAGGCGCTGGTGTGCAGGCCGAGCGCGTGGATGGCGTGCTCGGTGATCACCGTGTTGGGCGCGGACGTGCCGGCCGGAAGCGCGCTGACCTCCTGAATCACCGGGTTGGCCAGGCACTGGCCCTTCGGGCACGGCCAGCTGGTGGGCGGCCCGTTGCCGTTGCCGCCGAACCCTTGGCCCTTGCCGCCGTAGAGGAGCTGCATGTCGGAAAGGCCGGACAGCCCGGGCCGCATGGTCAAGATGTCGGCGTCGGGGTTGACGTCGGACGCCTTGATCCCGAAGGCCTGCAGGAGCTGGGGCGTGGCCACGTAGATCGGGCCTGACCAGGATCGCCCGGCCGCGGCGTGGTTGAGATTGGCGCCTGCCTGGTCGAGTTCGATGAGGTGTTCGAGCCGAGGGCCTTGGCGATGTTCTGGGCGACCGCCGCCTGGGCCTGCGGTGTGCTGGCGGTGCCGGATGGGCTGGATCCGCCCGGTCCGTTGCCTGGGCCGCCGCCGCCCGGGCCGCCGTTCGGCGTGTACACGATGATCTGGTTCGAGGCCACGTTCGGCCCGGCGTAGTCCAGGACGTTCCCGTACCGCTGCGCGGTCAGGACGCAGACCAGGGCGGCGATGAATACGCCGAGGCTGATGGCCGCGAGGGCCGAGCCCGAGCGGGCCCGGTAACGGGCCAGGTCGCGCAGCGCCAGGCGCAGCGCGATCGGAGCCCACCGCCCGAAACTGGCCAGGATCACCAGGCAGAAGGGCGCCAGCAGGATGATCGCGACGATGAGCGCGACGATGCCGAAAACGAGTTCCGGTGCTCCGCCACCGTTGGCGCTCTTACCGGAGTATGACAGCAAGGCCGCGGCGACGACGAACAGGACCACGCCGGGCAGCGCCGAGCGGTGCACCTGCTTCGGCGGAGCGGGCCGTCCGGACAGGGCGGCGACGATGGGGATCCTGGTGACTGCGCGGGCCGGGCGCGAGGCGGCGAAGTAGGTGGCCACGACGGCCAGCGCCATCGCCGGGCCGATCACGATCCACGGCAGCTGGAACGCGACCGATCAGGTGGTGGGCGCTGGATTCCAGGCGCGGCCGGTAGGCCAGCCAGACGGCCAGGCCCAGGATGGCCCCGGCCAGCGCGCCCACGATACCCACCAGGACCCCGTTGGCCCGGACCACCAGGCGGATGTTCCTGTCGGTGGCGCCCAGGGCGCCGAGCATCCCGAGCGAGCGCAGCCGGCGCTGCGCCAGCACCGTGAAGCCGCCCACCGCGACCAGGGCGATGAGCAGCATGCCGACCGTGGCCAGCGCGAGCACGATGGTCTCGGGGTTGAGCGGGTTGCTGGCCGCCGCATCCTGCCGGGTCACCACGTACTGGCTGAGGGAGCCGATTGAGGCGGGGTTCTTGCCGCGCGGCGCGGTGAACAGCACGGTGACCTGGCTTGGCGTGCTGACCTGACCCGGCGCGACGAGGGCGAACTCGTCCAGCAGGCTCTGCGGGTTCTGCACGATGCCGGTGACCTGGCGGACCTGTCCGCCCTGGTGCCACAGATCACCGATCCTGAGGTTGAAGGTGGTGGCCACGCCCTGGGTCACGGCCACCTGCCCCGGCCCGGCCGGGTAGTGCCCGCTGACCAGGGAGAGCATCGAAACGCCAAACGCGCCGTGCGGATCCTGGGCGCGCAGGTCGTAGGTGTTGATCGAGCCGGGGATGGCGACGGTCTGGTTCTCGATGACGTCGACCGGGCCGACTTGCTGCTGCAGCACGGCGATCTGGCCGGCCAGGTGCGGGCCGCCGGGGAGCGTGGCCATTTCCTGCGCGGTGCCGAAGCCCGCGCCGGCTGGGGGTGGCGTGTTGATGGCCACCGCCGCCCCGACGACGGTGGCGGCCAGCGCCACCACGATGAGCGCCAGGACCAGCAGTCTGCTGGCGCCATTCGCGGCGGAACATCCGCCACGACCAGCGAATCACGGCCCGGCGGGCGGGAACGCCCCCGTTTGCGGCTCCCGCCGCGACCGGCCGTTCGCGCAGCGCCGTGCTCACTGGCCCGGTCCCGGCGTGAGCAGCGATTCGGGACCCGGCACGGGCAGGGTCTGGTCGGTCACCAGGCCGTCCCGCAGGAACACCACCCGGTCGGCCCACGAGGCCAGCTGCGCGTCGTGGGTCACCACCACCGCGGCCACGCCGCGCTTGCAGGCGGCATGGATCAGCCGCATGACCGCCTCGCCGTTGACCGAATCGAGCGCGCCCGAGGGCTCGTCCGCCAGCAGCAGCTGGCGCTCCCCCACTACGGCCCGGGCGATGGCCACCCGCTGCCGCTCGCCGCCGGACAGCTGATCGGGGAAGCTGGCCGCCCGATCGGCGAGGCCGAGTTCGTCAAGCGCCCGCAGCCCGGCCACGCGGGCCTTCCTGGCCGGCACGCCGTCGAGCTCGAGCGGCAGCGCGACGTTCTCCGCCGCCGTCAGCCCGGGCAGCAGGTTGAAATCCTGGAACACGTAGCCGATCGAGCGGCGCCGCAGCCGCGCCTTGGCGTTGCGCGACAGCTTCGTCAGCTCCTCCCCGCAGACGCGCACCTCGCCGCTACTGGGATCCTCCAGGCTGCCGGCGATGGTCAGCAGCGTGGACTTCCCCGATCCGCTCGGCCCCATCACGGCCACCATCGCGCCCGCGTCGACCATCAGGTCGATGTCTTTCAGCGCATGCACCTCGGCGGCCCCCAGGCCGTAAGTGCGTGATACGCGCCGCATTTCCAGCACGCTCATCTTCTTGCTCCCATTCTGCGCCGCACGCTCGGTACGGCAGGTGTCGTCCCCGTTGTTGTCGTCGTAGCCGGCGGGTCGGCGGGGTCGGCGGCCCGCTTGATTCGGCCGTCCGCGGCGTCTAGCCAGCGGACCACCGCATCGAGCCGGAACAGTTCCGCGTCCACCACCAAGGCCAGGTTCATGTCGGACTCGGCCTCGGTCTCCTTGATCCGCGTCCACTGCTGCATCAGTTCCACCAGGTACCTGCGGTGCACCTGGATCACTTCCCGTACGTTGGTGCCCGGCACCCGCAGCGCCACCAGGACCTTCATCACGAGCTCGTCGCGCGGCGGCGAGCTCATGTCCGACGGCGTGTGCAGCCAGCCGGTCAGCTCCCGTGTGCCGGCCGCGGTGATCCGGAAGGCCTTCTGCGGGCCGTCCTGGCCTTCGCCTTCGGATTCGACCAGCTCGTCCCGCTCGAGCCGCTGCAGCGTGGTGTAGACCTGGCCCACGTTCAGCGGCCAGACCTCACCGGTCCGCGCCTCGAACTCCTCCCGCAGCTGCAGCCCGTACTTGGGCCCCTCGCTGAGCAGCGCGAGCAGGGCATGCCGGACGCTCATGTGACCACAATATTGAGTAGCATACTCGGTATAGTAGCGGATGCAGGAAGGCCTGACACACCGGTTAGCCCCCCTTTTTCACCCACCGGTTAGCCCCCCTCCGGGGCGAGCCGCGGCGTGATCGGAACGGCCGCGTCGAGGGGCTAGCGCTCCTGCAGCACCGCCAGGATGTTCCCCGCCGGGTCCTTGAACCAGGCGATGTAGGGCCCCCCGGCCCGGTTGATGCCGTTCTCGTCCTGCCCTAGGCCGTCATACCTTTCCATTGGCACGCCGCGGCTGGACAGTTCGGCCACGGCCGCGTCGATGTCGTCTACCTGGAAGTTGAGGATCGTGTAACTGGCGGGGACATGATCCGGCTTCGGGTAGACCAGCGTGTCCCGGCCGCCGGCCAGGTGCAGCGTCAGCAGCCCGTACTGTTCGGACGTGCTGAGCCCGAGGGTTTCTCCGTAGAACTTCTTCGCCGCCTCGAGGTCATCGACGGCGAACCCGCTGAACGCCTTGGTGTTCGCGAACATGCCATGCTCCTGTTCATGATGTTCATCGGTCCGGTCCAGGGGATAGACGTACCCGCGACGGCAAACCCATCGGCGCCGGCCGGGACCTGGTGACGACGCCGGGGTACTCGGGCCGACCGCAGGCGGCCAAGCTCGGCCTCAAGCCCGGGCACCGGGTCGACCTGCAAAATCGGCCGGACGGCTGGTCGCTGACCGACCCGCCGGGCGGGCTGGCCGGGCCCGGTTCCGACGGGACCGCCGACGTCATCCTCGCCTTCTTCAGCCGCGCGGAGGAGATCGGCGGGCAGATCGGGGAACTCGCCCGGCGAATCTATCCCGCCGGGGCGCTCTGGGTCGCCTGGCCGCGCCGGGCGGCCGGCCACCGCAGCGACATCACCGACACCGTCATTCGCGAGTACGCGCTGCCTATCGGGCTGGTCGACGTCAAGGTGGCCGCCATCGACGACGACTGGTCCGGCCTGCGGCTGGTCTGGCGCACCGAGCACCGCCAGGCACGGTGATCCGCCGGAAAGACGCGCCCGCCCTGACCGCCCCGCCTTACCAACCCCGCCTTACCAACCACAGACAACCACCGGGGTTCGCCGTAGCATGGTCGGCATGGGTTTCACTTGACGCTGAAGGCCTGCACTTTCCGTTCTCGCCGTCGCGCTCGCGATCGAGTTCGCCGACGAGCTGGTTGACGGGGCCAAGGGAGCTGCGCTCCCGCTGATCCGGCGCGACCTGGGGCTGAGCTACGCCCAGGTCGGGCTGCTGGCCTCGGTGCCGCTGCTGGTCGGCGGCTTCCTCGAGCTGCCGCTCGGCGTCCTGGCCGGTCACGGTCGGCGGCGCCGGCTGGCCATTCTCGGCGGCGGCATCGTTTTCGTGCTCACGCTGCTCGGCGTGGCCTCGGCTCGCTCGTTCACCGTGCTGCTGTGCGCCTTCATCGCCTTCTACCCGGCGTCCGGCGCGTTCGTGTCGCTGACTCAGGCCGAGATCATGGACGCCTGGCCGGACCGGCAGGCTCCGGTCATGGCGCGCTGGGACCTGGCCGGATCGGCCGGGGCGGTGGCCGGGCCACTGCTGCTCACCGCGGTGCTGGCCGCCGGCGGCGGCTGGCGGGCCGGCTACCTGGTGCTGGCCGGGTTCGCCGCGGTCGCATGGCTCGGCGCGTACCTGCGGGGCCCGGCGGATCCCACGGTGAGCAGGCCGACCACCGGGGAGGGGGCGGAGGACCGGCCGTGGCCGGTGCGGGCGCGGGAGGTCGCCGCCGCGTTGCGGGACTGGGGAACGCTGCGCTGGCTGCTGCTGATCGAGGTGGCGGACCTGCTCGTGGACGTCTTCACCGGGTTCCTGGCGCTGTACCTGGTGGACGTCGCGCACCTGTCCCCGGCGGTCGCGGCGCTGGCCATCGCGATCAGGCTCGGTGCCGCGCTGGCCGGGGACGCCGCGCTCGTGGTGATCCTGGAGCGAGTGGGGGACCTGACCGTGCTGCGCGCCAGCGCGGCCGCCGCCGGGCTGCTCTACCCGGGCTTCCTGCTCGTCCCCGGCGTCGTGCCCAAGCTGGTCATCCTGGCCGCGCTGAGCGCGGCGACCGCGCCGTGGTACCCGCTGCTTCAGGCCCGGCTGTACGGCAGCCTGCCGGGGCGAAGTTCGGTGGCGGTGACGTTGAGCAGCGCCGCCGGGCTGGCTGGCGGCCTGGGGCCGCTGGCCGTGGGGCTGGTCGCGCAGGGGTTCGGGCTGAGCTGGGCGCTGACCGGCCTGGTGGTCGTGCCAGTGGCGGTCCTGCTGGTCCCGGCCGGCGCCAGGTCCCGGCGGGCGGCCGATCGCGCGGACGACGCCGACGCGTAGAAGACGCCGACGCGTAGAATCGGCCTTCGTGCCGACGGCCAGCTATCCGAACTTCGCGGGCAAGCACGCCGAGCAGGCGCTGTTCACCGCGGCCGACTTCGTCGCCTACCAGCGGCAAGTCGGCGCCCTCGACGACAGGGAGGTTCCCGGCGGCGCGGTGCTGTGCTACCAGCCCTCCCTGTACGACCACGTGCTCCGGGCCGAAGGGCTGAAGCCGCCGCGGCGCCGGGACCTGCCGCTGCCGCTGCCGAGCACCGGCGGCCGGGTGGGGCTGGTCGGCCGGTTCGGCATCGGCGCGCCGGGCGCGACCTCGGTCCTGGAGGAGCTGGCCGCCCTGGGCACCTCGGCCATGGTGTCCATCGGCACCGCGGGCAGCCTGCAGCGCGACCTGAAGCCCGGCGACCTCGTGCTGTGCGAGGCCGCGGTCAGGGACGAGGGTGTCTCGCATCACTACCTGCCGCCGGGCCGGCTGGCCACCGCCCCCACGGAGATGACCGCCGCCCTGGGCGCGGCGCTCCGCGAGTCCGGCCTGGCCTTTCGTCCCGGCGTCTCCTGGACGATCGACGCGCCGTACCGGGAGACCGTCGCCGAGGCCCGGCACTACCAGGCCGAGGGCGTGTTGTGCGTGGAGATGGAAGCGGCCGCCCTGTTCGCGGTGGCCGAAGTCCGCGGCCTGCGGCTGGCGTCCGCCTTCGTGATCAGCGATTCCCTGGCCGATCTGGTGTGGAGCCCGCGGTTTCATGACCCGGCGGTGCGGGCCGGCCTGTTCGGCCTGTACCTGGCCGCGGTGACCGCGCTGACGGCGGTGCCGGAGTAGTAGCGGCCGGGCCGGCGTTGTTGGCCAGCAGTGGGAATAGCTCGGCCGGGCGCGCGTTGGTCATGGGCAGAGGGTTTTGCTCTGGGCTAGAGCTATCCCTGGATCCCGCCGCCCACTAGACCCCGGGTAAGCAGCTCATGAAAGGTTTCCCCGTCCGTCCCGTACCCGCCGAGAGCGTCGGAAAGGCCGCCAAGGCGGTCGCCAGGCGCCAGGCCGAGCAACTCACCCTGGTCCGGCGCCGGGCGCAGCCGACGGCGGTCTACATCGCCCGGCTCACCCTCACCGCGGTGTTCGCGTACCTGCTCGCGCTGCAGTTGCCCGGCGGGTCGTCTCGCTCCGTGCTCGCCCCGCTGACCGCGCTGCTCGTGGTGCAGGCCACCTTGTTCCACACGATCGGCACCGCCATCCGGCGGGTCGCGGCGGTCACCGCCGGCGTGCTCGCCGCCGTCACGGTCGCCGCCTACGTCCCGTTCAGCTGGTGGGTGCTCGGGCTGCTCATCGCGGGCACCCTCGTGCTCGGCATCGTGCTCCGCCTCCGCGAGGAAATCCTGGAGGTGCCGATCAGCGCCATGCTGATCTTCTCGGTCGACTCGCACGCCGCCGCCACCAGCCGCATCACCGAGACGCTCGTCGGCGCGGCCGCGGGACTGGCGGCCGGCCTGGTGCTGGCGCCGCTGCGGGTGCAGCCCGCCAAGGACGCGCTCGGCGAACTGAGCCGCCAGATGGCGGATCTGCTTGGCCAGATGGCGGACGGGCTGGCCGAGGTGCCCGACCCGCGGCGCGCGGCGGAGTGGCTGGACCGGACCCGGGCGCTGCGCGGCGAGATCGAGCGGGTGGATGACGCGCTGGCCCAGGCCGAGGAGAGCGTCCGGCTGAACCCGAGGAGGCTCAGGTCCGGCGACCCGGCCGCCGGGCTGCGCGACGGCGTTGACACGCTGGAGCGGGCCGCGACGGACATCCGGGTGCTGGCTCGTTCGGTGGCCGACAGCGCGCGGATCGACAGCGACCATAGTCCGGTCAGGGAAGCGGACACCCGGGCCCGGCTGGCCGCCGTGATCGCCGAGCTTTCCGCCGCGGTCCGGGCCTACGGCCAGCTTCTGGAGGCCGAACCGGTGTCCGCGCGAATTCTCCGCCTTCGCGGCCGAGCCGATCACCGAAGCGCTGGAAGATCATCTCGAGGAGGCCCAGCGGCAGCAGGACCAGCTCGCTGACCTGCTCTCCACCGACCCAGCCGAACGTCCGGAGGGATGGCAGCTGCGCGGCGAGATCCTGGCCCACGTGGACCGGCTGCGCTCCGAGCTCGAGCCCGGGCGCCTGCCGGACTCGGCCCGGGCGAAGCCGCCGCTGCTGAGCCTGCGCGACCGGCACTGGAGCGACGTGCACTGGAACGACCGGCATCACGACGAGCGGCATCACGGGAGGAGCGGCACCGGGAGTCGGCGACCGGGCCGCGGCGGCAGCTGAACCGGCCTGCCCTGCGGGTCCGGGCCAGGCGCACGGCGTCACGCGTCTCCGGGGTCTCTCGGGTCTCTCGGGTCAGGGCGAGGCGCGCTCGTTTATCCGCGCGGCGGGCCCTGCTCGGTACGGTCTACGACTCGAGCTACGGCTACGACGTTGCGGCGGCCGCGGATATCGTGCCAGGTGAGTCGGCTGGTGCATGTCGTGGCAAACTACCCGGGTGACTGCCTTGAAGCTGCCTGGCCTGCCGTTCGCGCTCGAGCCCGCGGGCAGCCCGCCGCCCGGCTGCCGGGTCCGGCAGGGTGTGCTGACGCTGACCGCCGCGGCGAGAACCGACATGTTCGTCGACCCCGCCGGGGCCGAACCCGGGCAGGTTCCCGACGCCGGCCGGTTCACCGGGCTGCCCCCGGCGGGCGACTTCACGCTCGCGGCGCAGGTCAGCGTGGAGTTCGGCAGCATGTACGACGCGGGAGTCCTGCTGCTGCACGCGGCCGAGCGGCAGTGGGCCAAGCTCTGCTTCGAGTACTCGCCGCAGCTCAGGCCGACCGCGGTCACGGTCGTGACCAGGGGAACCTCGGACGACTGCAATTCCTTCGAGGTGGACGGCACTACCTTGTGGCTGCGGATCACGCGGTCCGGCGCGGCCTGGGCCTTCCACGCCTCCGCCGACGGCGGGTGGTGGCGGCTGCTGCGTTACTTCGCCCTCTCCTCCGATCCCGCGGAGATGGTCCGGGTCGGCTTCCTGGCCCAGTCCCCGACCGGCGAAGGGTGCGCGGCCACGTTCGACCACATCACCTTCCGGGCCGGCGCGCCGAAGAACCTGCGCGACGGCAGCTGACCTAGGCGAAGCGGCGCGTGGCGACCAGAGCGGCCAGGTCGGGGGCGAGCCTGAGCTCGGTCGCGTCGAGGCGGACAATGCCTGAGGTGTCGTTTCCGCCTCGTCTGGCTCGGGTAGCCGCTGGTTATCAGAGCCCGGAGGTGGCTGCGATGGGAGCTGCGGAATCCCAGGATCCGCGAGACGAGTCCGAGGCCGAGCGGGACGACCGTAATCTCGCCGAGCTGCTCCAGGAACTGCGGGTGGCTGGCCTGGGGGTGCAGGTTCTGTTCGTCTTCCTGTTCTCGCTGCCCTTTACGACCAGGTTCGCCCGGCTCAGCCACGGCCAGCGCAACCTGTACCTGGGCAGCCTGGTGCTGGCCGCGGTGGCCACGGCGCTGCTGCTGGCGCCGGTGGCCTACCATCGGCTGGTATTCCGCCGCGGCCAGAAGGAGCGCCTGGTGCGAGCGGCCAACGTGCTGGCGATCCTCGGCCTGGCCGCGGTCGGCCTGGCTGTTTCGGCCGCGGTACTGCTGGTGACCGGTTACGTCGTCGGCGGCCTGACCGCGGCGCTGATCACCGTTTTGGTCTTCTGCATGTTCGGCGGCCTGTGGTTCGCGTTCCCGCTGGCGCACCGTCGCTTACCCGTGCCCGGCCCATGTGCTCAGGCTTCGCGCTCGATCGGGCAGCTCATGCAGCGCGGGCCGCCTCGGCCCCGGCCGAGTTCGCCGCCCGGCACCGTGATCACCTCGATGCCGTTCTCCTGCAGGTAGGTGTTGGTGGTCACGTTCCGCTCATAGGCAACGACCACTCCCGGCTCAACCGCCAGCACGTTGCAGCCGTCATCCCACTGCTCGCGCTGAGCGGCATGAACGTCCTGCACGGCGGTCAGCACCGTGATGGCCGGAAGGTCGAGCGCGGCGGCCATGGCGCGGTGCATGTCCGCTGGCGGGTGATCCGTGACCTTGAGCTCACTCGCCGTCGCGCCCGGCTCGACCGTGTAGGACGGCAGCATGCCCATCCCCGCGTACTTGGTGAACACCCCGTAGTCCGCCATGGTCAGCAGCGTGTCCAGATGCATGAACGCGCGGGTCTTCGGCATGTCGATCGCCACCAGGCAGCGGGCCGCCCCGGCTGCGAACAGCCGGTGGGCGAGCACCTCAACCGCCTGCGGCGTGGTCCGCTCGCTCATCCCGACCAGCACCGCCCCGTGGCCGATGACCAGGATGTCGCCGCCTTCGATGGTGGCAGGCGCGGCATCGGCGCCGTGGTACCAGATATCGAAACGTGCCTGGGCGAACATCGGGTGCCAGCGGTAGATGGCCTCGTCGGTGATGGTCTCCCGGATCCGGGCTGGCCGGCGCATCGCATTGACGGATACGCCGCCATAGATCCAGCAGGACGTGTCGCGCTGGTAGAGCAGGTTCGGCAGCGGGGGGAGCACGAAACCGTCGAGGTCCAGGGAATGGAAGGCGATGCTCTTGGGCTCCGGGCCGAGCTCGGCGATCTCACGCTTGGTGATTCCGCCGCCCAGGAACGCCGCCAGGCGCGCCGAGTCCAGCCCGTCCATCGAGGCGCGCAGGGTGGTAGCGGCCAGCGGCCCGTGCCAGCGCGGGTCAAACACCCGGTCCAGGATGTATTCGCGGGCCTCCGGGATGTCCAGGGTCTGGCTGAGCAGATCGCCGAAGTAGTGGACCACGACGCCCCGCGAGCGGAGCGCGTCGGCGAACGTGTCGTGCTCGGCCTGCGCCCGGCTCACCCAGAGCACGTCGTCGAAGAGCAGGTCGGCGGCGTTGTCGGGGGTCAGGCGCTTGAGTTCCAGGCCGGGGCGGTGCAGTATCACCTGCCGCAGGCGGCCGACTTCGGAATCCACGTGAAACATGGCACCCCCGGTCTGGGATAGGTTCTGATCCTCAGTTAGCGGCCTAGGTAGCGGGCGGTGTAGGCGTTGCGGAACTTGCCTGCGGGGTCGTAGTGATGCATGAGGTCAACGAAGTCCGGCAGCCGGTCGTAGCTTGAGAACAGGTCGTCCGCCGAGGTGGTGAAGACCTTGCCCCAGTGCGGCCGCGCGTGGAACGGGGCCAGCCGCTGCTCTATCAGCGTTACCACGGGCAGCACCGCGGCGGTGTCGGGGATCCAGGTGAAGTGGAACGCCACGCTGTCCCGCCGGTAGCAGGGGCTCAGCCAGAGATCGTCGGCGGCGATGGCCCGGATCTCGCAGATCCGCAGCACCGGGGCCAGCCGGTCGCTGATCTGGTTCAGCGCGTGGAGGGCGGGCACCGCGTGTTCGGCCGGCAGCAGGAACTCCGACTGCAGTTCGTCGCCCGCGCTCGGGGTGAACTCGGGCCGGAAGTGAGGCAGCCGCTCGAACCACGGCCCGGGCACCCCCAGCTGCTGGGTGCAATTGTCCGGCGGCAAGCCGGGCACCGGGTTCCGCGCGGCCGGGGCGGGCGGCGCGGTAAACCACGGCGCTTCCGTGATCGGCGTGGCAAATGAGGCTGGCGGGAGTGGTGCGGATTCCCCGTCGGTGCGCTGTTTGATCCAGAGCTGGGTCAGCCGGGGGGCGCGCCAGTCGGTGAACATGCTCACGCTGTAACCGCTGGCCATGATGTCCGCGAAGTGATCGTCCAGCACCTCGAGCGGGAGGTTCTCGTAGACCCGCTGGCTGACCTCGAAGGACGGCACGACCTCCAGGACCAGGTGGGTGACCACGCCCAGGCCGCCGAGATGCACCACGGCGCCGGGAAAAGAGTCGTCGCCGCGGCGGAATTCGGCGATGTCCCCGTCGGCGGTGACCATCTGGTGGGCGACGATGGCCGCGGCCAGGTTCTGGTTGGCCGCCCCTGAGCCGTGGGTGGCGGTCGCGCAGGCGCCGGCCACCGAGATGTGCGGCAGCGAGGCCATGTTGCGCAGCGCGAAGCCCTTCTCGTTGAGCCGCGAAGCCAGCCCGGCGTAGCTCAGGCCCGCCGCGACCCGGACGAGCGAGTTGGCCGAGTCGACCTCCACCTCCGGCGGCAGGTCGGCCAGGCTGACCTGGGCGCCGGGCGAGTCGGCCATGTCGTTGAAGGAATGGCCGGTGGCCAGCACGCGGATCTGGCGGGCCCGCGCGATGACGGCCCGCAGTTCGCTGACCGCGGCCGGGCGGTAGAAGCCGGGCGCCGCGAAGGTGATGTTGCCCGCCCAGTTCGTTCGCGGCCGTGTCGAGACAAGGTCCTGGTCCACGTTCGACACCCTATTTCCCCCAACCCCCTGCGGCTCCCCCAGTGCCGGCCTCCTGACGTTTCCGGACGTCCTGTTCGCGGTGCGGGTGTCAGACCCCGAGGGCGGCGAGCACGAGGGTGGTCGCGGTCACCGCGGTTCGGTCCAGGTCGACGGGAGCGGGCCGCCGTACCACAGCTCGATGATGTGCCTGGCGATCGAGACCGGCGGCGGCAGCGCGATCTCGCGTGCCTTGATGGCGGCGAGCAGTTCGTCCCGGCTGAACCAGTACGCCTCGGCGATCTCCTCGCGGTCCACGATGATGGCCTGACCCGCCGGGGCTTCGGCGCGGAAGCCGAGCATCAGGCTGCGCGGCATCGGCCAGGGCTGGCTGCCGACGTAGCGCACGTTCGTGACCTTGATCTGAGTTTCCTCGGCCACTTCGCGGATGACGGCCTGCTCGGCGGACTCGCCCGGCTCGACGAACCCGGCCAGGATCGACACCCGGCGGCCCGGCCAGGCGGCGTTCCTGGCCAGCAGGCACCGGTCATCGGGGTCGGTCACCAGCATGATCACGGCGGGATCGGTCCGCGGGAAGTGCTCGGTGCCGTCCGCGGGGCACCTGGTCGAGTGGCCGCCGGGGTCGGGGATGGTGGGCGTTCCGTCCAGCGGGCAGTGGGTGTGCGTGTCGTGCCAGTTGGCCAGCGCCACCGCGTGCGTGAACAGCCCCGCGTCGCGGTCCCCGAGCAGCACCCCCACCTCCCGCAGCGAGATCGCGCGGGCGGTGCCGCCCGCGGCGGGGGGAGGCGGGGCAGGCAGATCCCCGGAGACCCCGAAGTAGACCACGCCGTCGGCGTCCTGCCCGAGCAGGAACCGGGTCCCTGCGGGCGCCTCGGCGGGCGCGGAGAAGACCAGCTCGACGTGCTCGTCGTCGCCGAACCGGACCAGCGCCCGCCCGTCGGAGACCACGACCACGCGGCTACGCGGATCGGCCCAGGCCGCGTCCAGCCACTCCTTGTCGTTCCGCCGGTGGGTAACCCGGTCGACCGTCCCCCGGGATAGAGCGAGCGACTCCAGCGGCGTCACCTGAGGTCCGCGGCGGCTAGCTCTTCCCAGAGGTACGCCGAGGCCTCGGCGCCACGCAGCAGGAGGGAGAGGTCCACGCTCTCGTTCGGCGCGTGGATCTGGTCCGAATCCAGGCCGACCGCGACGAACACCAGCGGTGCGGCCAGGATCTCAGCTAGGTCCGCCTCGGGGCCGCTGCCGCCTTCCTTCGTGAACAGCACCTCGCGGCCGAACGCCCGCTGCATCGCGCGGCGCCCGGCCAGCACGGCCGGGGAGGTGATCGGCGAGTGGCAGGGGCGCACCGCGGGCTGGACGGTGACCGTGGCCGTCAGGCCGTCCGGCGTGGCGGCGGCCACGTACTCCCGGAAGGCCTCGCCCACGTCGGCGGGATCCTGGTCGGCGACCAGCCGGAAGGAGATCTTGGCGTGCGCGGCCCTCGGGATGATGGTCTTGGAGCCGGGGCCGGTGTGACCGCCCCACATCCCGTTGACCTCGGCCGTCGGCCGGGCCCAGATCCGCTCCAGCGTGCTGAAGCCCTGCTCGCCGTAGGCCGCGCCGCTCTCGCCCGCCTCGGCGAGCCACGCTTCTCGTCGAACGGCAGCCGGGCCAGCAGGTCCCGTTCCTCCTCCGACAGCGGCAGCACCCGATCGTAGAACCGGGGCAGGGTGACGCGGCCCTGTTCGTCGTGCAGGCCGGCCAGCAGGCTCGCCATCGCGTGCAGCGGGTTCGGCACCCCGCCGCCGAACGAGCCGGAGTGCAGATCCCGGACCGGACCGGTCAGCGTGACCTCGACCGGGACAAGCCCGCGCATGCCGGTGCACATGGACGGCACGTCGGCGGCCCACATGGTGGTGTCACTGATCACGATCACGTCGCAGGCCAGCCGCGCCCGCTCGCGCCTGAGCAGCTCGGCGAAGTGCTCCGAGCCCGACTCCTCCTCGCCCTCGATGAGCAGCTTGATGGTGACCGGCGGCGCGGCCGCCGAACTGGCGGCCAGGCAGGCGCGCACGCCGAGGGAATGGAACAGCACCTGCCCCTTGTCGTCGGAGGCGCCCCGGCCCAGCAGCAGGCCGTCCCGCTCGGCGGGTTCGAACGGCGGGCTGTGCCACTCTTCCATTGGCTCGACCGGCTGGACATCGTGGTGGCCGTAGACCAGGACGGTGGGGGCGGCGGCCGGGTCCGCGGCCGGCCATTCGGCGAACACCGCGGGCAGCCCGCCGGACGGGGTTTCCCACACCTCGGCGACACCGGAAGCCAGCGCCGCGCAGGTGCACGGCCAGCCATTCGGCGCTGCGGCGCACATCGCCATGCCGGTCGGGATCGGCGGAGATCGAGGGTATCGCCAGCCACTGCTTCAGGTCGTCGATGAACGCGCGCGCGTTCGACTCGACATAGCCACGGACATCCATGCTTAGACCGTATCGCAGGTCATCGTCCGCCCTTTGTCTGCAGTTTCGGGGGTTATAACACCCGAAACTGCAGACAAAGCCGGGTGCGCGTCAGCTGATCGGGGCGAAGGCTTCGCCGTGGCCGAGCAACCCCTCCGGAGGGATCGACACGTACCGGCCGGGGCGCCCCGTGACCGAGCCTGCCACCGCCGGCGCCTCGCCTGCGCTCTTCAGCGCGTCCATGGCCGCCGGTGCCTCGGCCGGGGAAACGACCACGCAGAAGCCGGTGCCCATGTTGAAGGTGGCAAACATCGTCTCCGGCGGGATATGCCCCGCCTCGGCGATCAGCGCGAAGACCGGCGGCGCGGGCGGCAGCGCGTCGAGCTCGTACGACACGTCCGCGGCCAGGCGCGCCAGGTTGAGCAGGCCGCCGCCGGAGATGTGCACCAGGCCCCGGGGCGTGACGCCCGCCTCCCACAGCGCCTCCGCGGCCCGCACGTACACCCGGGTCGGCGCCAGCAGGGCGTCGTCGAGCCGCTGGCCGGTGCCGGGCACCAGGTCGGCTAGGGCTCAGCCCGGCCATCTCGAACAGCGCCCGGCGGGCCAGCGAGTACCCGTTGCTGTGCAGGCCCGAGCTGGGCAGGGCCAGGATGACGTCGCCCTCGCTGACCTGCGACCCGTCCACCGGGGCGCGGCCGGGAGGCAGCGCGCCGACCGCGGTGCCGACCAGGTCGAGCATGGGCGGCCCGCCCGCCGAAGGAGCCAGCATGGCGCCGATCTGGGCGATCTCGCCGCCGGGGATGGCGATCCCGGCCTCCTCCGCACCCAGGTACAGGCCGCGGGCGACCTCCTCGAGGACGTCGGCGTCGATCCGGTCGGTGGCCAGGTAGTCCAGCAGCGCGAGCGGCACCGCCCCGGTGCAGATCACGTCGTTGACGTTGTTGGCCACGCAGTCGATCCCGATCGGCTCCCACCGGTTCGCCTCCCGGGCCAGCAGGATCTTGGTGCCGACCCCGTCGGTGGTCAGCGCGAGCGGCGGCCCGGGCGGGATGTGCATCATGGTGGCGAAATAGCCGCTGGCCAGGCCGGTGATGTGAGTCACCATGGGGGACCTGACCGTGGTCCGGGCCAGCCAGGGGCGCATCGACCCGGGCGAACACGTCCTGTTCGTGCTCCTCGTCCACGCCCGCGCTCGCGTAAGGATCCATGCCGGGAATGCTACAGAGGCCATGGTGACGAGCAGCTGGGCCGGGGCACGCAGTACGGGCCGTTCGGAATATTTGATCTTTCAAGCATCGTTATGCTGGCACTAATTGCCTTAGGAGGAAGCCATGCCAGCGATCACCGTCGACGACATACTCGTCCTGCCGCGGATCGGCGAGCCCGACGTCACGCAGGCCGAGCGGAAGGTCACCTCGGTCACCACCGCGCCGTCCGGCTACGAGGGCGAGGGGTTCCCGGTCCGGCGCGCCTTCGCCGGGGTGGACCTGGCGCGGCTCGACCCGTTCGTGCACATGGACCAGATGGGTGAGGTCGACTACGCCCCGGGCGAGCCCAAGGGCACCGCGTGGCACCCGCACCGCGGGTTCGAGACCGTCACCTACATCATCGACGGCACGTTCCGGCACCAGGACTCCAACGGCGGCGGCGGCCTGATCACCAACGGCGACACCCAGTGGATGACCGCGGGCGGCGGCATCCTGCACATCGAGGAGCCGCCGGAGGAGCTCGTGGTCAGCGGCGGCCTGTTCCACGGCTTCCAGCTGTGGGTGAACCTGCCCTCGGCGCTGAAGATGACGCCGCCGCGCTACCAGGACATCCGGGCCGGGCAGGTCGCCCTGCTCTCGTCCGCGGACGGCGGGGCGCTGCTGCGGGTGATCGCCGGGTCGTTCGGCGGCCATTCCGGCCCCGGCGTCACGCACACGCCGATCTCCCTGGTGCACGCCACCGTCTCGGCCGGCGCCCAGGTGCGGCTCCCGTGGCGGGCCGACTTCAACTCACTCGGCTACGTGCTGGCCGGCAGCGGGACCGTGGGAACGGAAAAGCGCCCTGTGCGGATGGGGCAGCTGGCGGTGTTCGGGGCCGGTGACGCGATCACCTTCGCGGCCGACCCCAAGCAGGACATGGACATCCTGCTGCTCGGCGGGCAGCCCATCAGGGAGCCGGTCGCGGCCTACGGCCCGTTCGTCATGAACACCCGCGCCGAACTGGTCCAGGCCTTCGAGGACTTCCAGGCCGGGCGCCTGGGCAGCATCCCGGCCGTGCCGATGGACCCGCACCCCGGCCACGACGTTCTTTAGGCCGAAATTTAGGCCGAACGAAGTGGGCGCGTGCCTGCCGTATCGGCTCGAGCAGAACGGGAACACGCCGCTGGGTCCGGGGATCGCCAGCCGGGACCGGCAGGCCGCCTGCTGATAATCTGGATCAGCGGGCACTCGCGGGACAACCTCTGGGGCGGCACGATGAGAACCATCCTTAACGTGATCTGGCTCGTGTTCTGCGGCATCTGGATGGCTATCCTCTACGCGCTGGCCGGGTTGCTCTGCTTCATCCTGTTCTTCCTGGTCATCACGATCCCGTTCGGGATTGCCGCGTTCCGGATCGCGGGCTATGTGCTGTGGCCGTTCGGCCGGACCATCGCCCCGCGCGAGGGCGGGATGGGCGTCGGCGCCATTATCGGCAACGTCATATGGGTCATCCTGTTCGGCTGGTGGCTGGCGATCGGCCACCTGGTGGCCGGGGTCTTGATGTGCCTGACGATCATCGGCATACCGCTGGGGCTCGCCAGCTTCAAGATCATCCCCATCACCCTCGTGCCGCTGGGGGTACGGATAGTTCCGGTCGACGAGCCGGTGCCGAGCTACAGCTGAACCGGGGCCAGCTTGCGGATGACTATGACGTCAGTTGCGCATGAGCTTGAGGGCCAGGACGGGGCAGGCCGCCACCGCCCGGCGCGCCTCGCGGTCCAGGGCCGGGGGCACCGGCCGCGGGTCCACGATGGGGTAGCCCCACTCGTCCAGCGAGATGAGCTCGGGCAGGAGCTCGGCGCACACGCCGTGCCCGGTGCAGTCGATCGGGTTTACCTGCAGGGTGTCGGCCATCATCAGGTCCAGTCGTCTTCGCTGGTCGGCATGCCGTCCGGCAGCGGCAGGAACGGCCTGCGGTTGGTGGCCCCGTGGTTGGCGGCCGAACACTGGCCCCGGGCGTGCAGGCTGATTTCCGGCGCGAACACGGTCAGGGCGCTGCGGACGAACCGCACCGTCCCGTCCGGGTGGTTGCAGGCGCCACGGCCGGTGACCAGGTTTCGCGATCCCACCCAGCGCTCGACGTCCGCGCGGGTCTGCTTGCGGTGCCCGGGACCCGCCAGCTCGGCGAGCCCGGCCGCGATGCGCGGCAGCCCGTTCAGGCACGGGCCGCACTGCCCGGCCGACTCCGCGGCCAGGTAGCCGGTCACCCGGGCCGCCTCGGTCAGGCCGCACCGGTCGGCCGGCAGCGCTACGAGCACGCCCGCGCCGACCGCCGCGCCGAACCTTTTCAGCGAGTCGTTGTCCAGGGTTACGTCGGCCGCCTGCGGCAGCGGCAGCCAGGTGCCGTGGTAGCCGCCGACCAGCCAGGCTCGTGTCTCGGCGCCGCTGCTGAGCAGGGTGCGCAGCGGGGCGCCGATCTCCGTCTCCACCACCCGGCACTTGCCGTCCGGCCGGTACACGGTGGTGAGCATGCTGCCGGGCTCCGCGTCGGTGCCGACCGCGCGGAACCAGCGCGGGCCGTACCGCGCGATGAGCGCGAGGTGGGCCAGGGTCTCCACGTTCTGCACCAGGGTGGGCGCGCCGCCCAGGCCGCGCTCGGTCACCCGCGGCGGCTGGAACGTGGGCAGCGCGGGGCCGCCGCCGAGCCGGTTCACCAGCGCCGTTTCCTGGCCGGCCAGGAACCGCGGCGGGGCCTGCGTGATCGTCACGCCGAAGCCGTCCAGGCCGCGCGAGGCCCGTTCGGCCAGCGCCCGCAAGATCTCGGGCGTGGAGCCGTGGTGCAGGTATAGGTGGGCCTCGGTGGCGCCCACCGCCTCGGCGGCCAGCTGCAGCCCGTCGAGCACGAGGTTCGGTGCGAGCCGCAGCAGCAGTTCATCCTTGCGGCTGGCCGGCTCGCTCTCCGAGCCGTTGGCGACGACCACTTTCCGGCCGCGGGCCTGGGCCACGACGGCCAGCTTCCGGTACACCGGGAAGGCCGCGCCGCCCCGGCCGGTCAGGCCGGAGGCCTCGATGTCAGCGATCAGCGCGCCGGCCCGACCCCGGTACGGCGTGGCGCCGTACCGGGCGAGGTGGCCGCGCAGGTCTTCCGGTGAGGCCGGCAGCAGGCGGGGCAGCCCGGCAGCCTGCCGGGCTGCCCCGCCTGGTGCCGATTCGTTTACGGCCGTGGTCACCGCGTCACCGTCTCGCGGGTCCGGCGAGTCTGCTTGCTCGTGGTGGCCTTGCTCGTGGTGGCCCTGCTTGTGGTGGCCCTGCTTGTAGTGGCCCTGCTTGTGATGGCAGAGTGCTGCGCGAAGACCGCGGCGACCCGTCCGGCCCTGGGCACCTGACGTGCCGCGTGAGCCAGCCGCCAGAGTACCGCCGCCACGACGATCAGCGCGCAGCCGACCGCCATATCGAGCATCCAGCCCTGCTGCAGGTCCTTGCTCGAGCCGATGCTGTGCGCGAACGCGACCGGCCAGCTCAGGTAGGCGAGCAGGTGGATGGCCCGCCACAGGATGCGGTTCATTCGGCCGCGGAGCAGGCTGGTCACGATCATGGCGATCATCATGTCCAGCGAGATCGCGCCGAGGCCCAGCCACAGCCGCTCGTAGCCCGAGGCGAACGGGATGACGCCGGAGATCAGCGGGATGCTGACGTAGGTGTCGAGCACCGCGGTGAACACGTGCACGGCGATGAACGCCACCGCGAGCAGGGAAAGGTTCCTGTGCAGGCTGGTCACCGCGAATCGCGGCAGGCCGGGCAGCCGGCCCTGCCGGTTGACCAGGATGCCGAGCACCAGCACGGCCGTCAGCAACAGCAGCGCGACGATCCCGGTCGCCCGGCTGGCGTACCAGAACGCGGTAGTCCCGCTCATGTCAGTGGTTCCCTGTCCGTCGTGTTGACTGTCTCGTTCACGTCATCCATCTTCGGCGACCGCGATATGCGGAGCCTGTACGTTTCTTCTGCACTACCTCTGACTGCTCCTGGCCGTGGCGCGCGAACTCGTCGGGGTGCGGCTCGTCGGGCCAGCCGGCCACGGTGAACACCACGCCGGTCGTGTCGACCAGCCGGGCCGGCAGGCCGAGCTGCGCCAGCCAGCCCAGCGCCCGGCGGCCGCGGATGACCGCGGCCGTGCTCGCCGCGTTGGCGTCGGCGCAGGTGCCAGCGGCGACCGAGACGGTACGCCAGACGGGCTCGGCGGGCAGACCGGTGCGCGGGTCGAGGATGTGGTGCAGCACGTCGCCGCCCCGCTGCCAGCGGCGCGCGGTCGTGCTCGACGTGGCCAGGCCGCCGTCGCGGATGGCGATCAGCGCGTACGGGCCGGGCGGCGGATCGGCGGGCGAGCCGGTCACGTCCTGCACCCGGATCCGCCAGCCGCCCTCGGGGGCCGGGCCGGCGACCGCGATGTCGCCGCCCAGGCTGACCAGCACGCCGCAGCCGAGCCGGGACGCGATCCGCGCGGCGGACCGGTCCGCGGCCCACGCCTTCGCGGTCGCCCCCAGGTCGAGCTGGACCCCGGCCGGCATGGTCAGGGACTGGCCTTCCAGGTGGACTTCGCGCCAGCCTGGCACCGTCCTGACGGTGAGCGCGAGAGCCGGCCCGATGGGCTGAATCTGTTCGAAATCACGATCGTATCCTACCGCGGACATGGCCGCACCCACCGTCGGGTCCACGTCGCCTTCGGTCAGGCGGGCCGCCCGCAGCGCCACCGCGATGGCCTCGGCCAGCAGCGGGCTGATCCGCGCCGGGCGGCCCTTGACCGTCCGCAGGGCGCAGATTTCCGAGTCGGCACGGAACCGGCTGCAGGCCACGTCCACCTCGGCGAGGTCGGCCGTCAGCAAGCGCCGGGCCTCGGCCAGGCACCGCGGGTCGGTCACCACCAGCTGGACCAGCGTCCCGAGGCCCGCCAGCTGGCCGATGCGTCTGCGGGCCCGGACCCATTGGTCGGCCCGGGCGACCCGCCGGCCTGCGCGGAAGGGGCGTCCCTGGCGTCCGCGGCGGGCGGCATCACGAGCCGCCGGAGGTGGCCTGGCTGCTGCCTGAGCTCGAGGTCGGTGCGGAGCCGGAGCTGAGGCCGTGGCGGCGAGCAGTTCGTCCCGGCTGAACCAGTACGCCTCGGCGATCTCCTCGCGGTCCACGATGATGGCCTGACCCGCCGGGGCTTCGGCGCGGAAGCCGAGCATCAGGCTGCGCGGCATCGGCCAGGGCTGGCTGCCGACGTAGCGCACGTTCGTGACCTTGATCTGAGTTTCCTCGGCCACTTCGCGGATGACGGCCTGCTCGGCGGACTCGCCCGGCTCGACGAACCCGGCCAGGATCGACACCCGGCGGCCCGGCCAGGCGGCGTTCCTGGCCAGCAGGCACCGGTCATCGGGGTCGGTCACCAGCATGATCACGGCGGGATCGGTCCGCGGGAAGTGCTCGGTGCCGTCCGCGGGGCACCTAGTCGAGTGGCCGCCGGGGTCGGGGATGGTGGGCGTTCCGTCCAGCGGGCAGTGGGTGTGCGTGTCGTGCCAGTTGGCCAGCGCCACCGCGTGCGTGAACAGCCCCGCGTCGCGGTCCCCGAGCAGCACCCCCACCTCCCGCAGTGAGATCGCGCGGGCGGTGCCGCCCGCGCCGGGGGGAGGCGGGGCAGGCAGATCCCCGGAGACCCCGAAGTAGACCACGCCGTCGGCGTCCTGCCCGAGCAGGAACCGGGTCCCTGCGGGCGCCTCGGCGGGCGCGGAGAAGACCAGCTCGACGTGCTCGTCGTCGCCGAACCGGACCAGCGCCCGCCCGGCGGAGACCACGAGCACGCGGCTACGCGGATCGGCCCAGGCCGCGTCCAGCCACTCCTTGTCGTTCCGCCGGTGGGTAACCCGGTCGACCGTCCCCCGGGATAGAGCGAGCGACTCCAGTGGCGTCACTTCAGGTCCGCGGCGGCTAGCTCTTCCCAGAGGTACGCCGAGGCCTCGGCGCCACGCAGCAGGAGGGCGAGGTCTACGCTCTCGTTCGGCGCGTGGATCCGGTCCGAATCCAGGCCGACCGCGACGAACACCAGCGGTGCGGCCAGGATCTCAGCTAGGTCCGCCTCTGGGCCGCTGCCGCCTTCCTTCGTGAACAGCACCTCGCGGCCGAACGCCCGCTGCATCGCGCGGCGCCCGGCCAGCACGGCCGGGGAGGTGATCGGCGAGTGGCAGGGGCGCACCGCGGGCTGGACGGTGACCGTGGCCGTCAGGCCGTCCGGCGTGGCGGCGGCCACGTACTCCCGGAAGGCCTCGCCCACGTCGGCGGGATCCTGGTCGGCGACCAGCCGGAAGGAGATCTTGGCGTGCGCGGCCCTCGGGATGATGGTCTTGGAGCCGGGGCCGGTGTGACCGCCCCACATCCCGTTGACCTCGGCCGTCGGCCGGGCCCAGATCCGCTCCAGCGTGCTGAAGCCCTGCTCGCCGTAGGCCGCGCCGCTCTCGCCCGCCTCGGCGAGCCACTGCTTCTCGTCGAACGGCAGCCGGGCCAGCAGGTCCCGTTCCTCCTCCGACAGCGGCAGCACCCGATCGTAGAACCGGGGCAGGGTGACGCGGCCCTGTTCGTCGTGCAGGCCGGCCAGCAGGCTCGCCATCGCGTGCAGCGGGTTCGGCACCCCGCCGCCGAACGAGCCGGAGTGCAGATCCCGGACCGGACCGGTCAGCGTGACCTCGACCGGGACCAGCCCGCGCATGCCGGTGCACATGGACGGCACGTCAGCGGCCCACATGGTGGTGTCACTGATCACGATCACGTCGCAGGCCAGCCGCGCCCGCTCGCGCCTGAGCAGCTCGGCGAAGTGCTCCGAGCCCGACTCCTCCTCGCCCTCGATGAGCAGCTTGATGGTGACCGGCGGCGCGGCCGCCGAACTGGCGGCCAGGCAAGCGCGCACGCCGAGGGAATGGAACAGCACCTGCCCCTTGTCGTCGGAGGCGCCCCGGCCCAGCAGCAGGCCGTCCCGCTCGGCGGGTTCGAACGGCGGGCTGTGCCACTCCTCGATCGGCTCGACCGGCTGGACATCGTGGTGGCCGTAGACCAGGACGGTGGGGGCGGCGGCCGGGTCCGCGGCCGGCCATTCGGCGAACACCGCGGGCAGCCCGCCGGACGGGGTTTCCCACACCTCGGCGACACCGAAGCCGGCGCCGCGCAGGTGCACGGCGAGCCATTCGGCGCTGCGGCGCACATCGCCATGCCGGTCCGGGTCGGCGGAGATCGAGGGTATCGCCAGCCACTGCTTCAGGTCGTCGATGAACGCGCGCGCGTTCGACTCGACATAGCCACGGACATCCATGCTTAGACCGTATCGCGCGGGGGCGCCTCAGAAGATCGTCCGCCGGGTGCGCGTCAGCTGACCGGGGCGAAGGCTTCGCCGTGGCCGAGCAACCCCTCCGGAGGGATCGACACGTACCGGCCGGGGCGCCCCGTGACCGAGCCTGCCACCGCTGGCGCCTCGCCTGCGCTCTTCAGCGCGTCCATGGCCGCCGGTGCCTCGGACGGGGAAACGACCACGCAGAAGCCGGTGCCCATGTTGAAGGTGGCAAACATCGTGGCGGCCGGCACCCGCCCCGCCTCGGCGATCAGCGCGAAGACCGGCGGCGCGGGCGGCAGCGCGTCGAGCTCGTACGACACGTCCGCGGCCAGGCGCGCCAGGTTGAGCAGGCCGCCGCCGGAGATGTGCACCAGGCCCCGGGGCGTGACGCCCGCCTCCCATAGCGCCTCCGCGGCCCGCACGTACACCCGGGTCGGCGCCAGCAGGGCGTCGTCGAGCCGCTGGCCGGTGCCGGGTACCAGGTCGGCCAGGGCCAGCCCGGCCATCTCGAACAGCGCCCGGCGGGCCAGCGAGTACCCGTTGCTGTGCAGGCCCGAGCTGGGCAGGGCCAGGATGACGTCGCCCTCGCTGACCTGCGACCCGTCCACCGGGGCGCGGCCGGGAGGCAGCGCGCCGACCGCGGTGCCGACCAGGTCGAGCATGGGCGGCCCGCCCGCCGAAGGAGCCAGCATGGCGCCGATCTGGGCGATCTCGCCGCCGGGGATGGCGATCCCGGCCTCCTCAGCACCCAGGTACAGGCCGCGGGCGACCTCCTCGAGGACGTCGGCGTCGATCCGGTCGGTGGCCAGGTAGTCCAGCAGCGCGAGCGGCACCGCCCCGGTGCAGATCACGTCGTTGACGTTGTTGGCCACGCAGTCGATCCCGATCGGCTCCCACCGGTTCGCCTCCCGGGCCAGCAGGATCTTGGTGCCGACCCCGTCGGTGGTCAGCGCGAGCGGCGGCCCGGGCGGGATGTGCATCATGGTGGCGAAATAGCCGCTGGCCAGGCCGGTGATGTGAGTCACCATCGGGGACCTGACCGTGGTCCGGGCCAGCCAGGGGCGCATCACCCGGGCGAACACGTCCTGTTCGTGCTCCTCGTCCACGCCTGCGCTCGCGTAAGGATCCATGCCGGGAATGCTACCGAGGCCATGGTGACGAGCAGCTGGGCCGGGGCACGCAGTACGGGCCGTTCGGAATATTTGATCTTTCAAGCATCGTTATGCTGGCACTAATTGCCTTAGGAGGAAGCCATGCCAGCGATCACCGTCGACGACATACTCGTCCTGCCACGGATCGGCGAGCCCGACGTCACGCAGGCCGAGCGGAAGGTCACCTCGGTCACCACCGCGCCGTCCGGCTACGAGGGCGAGGGGTTCCCGGTCCGGCGCGCCTTCGCCGGGGTGGACCTGGCCCGGCTCGACCCGTTCGTGCACATGGACCAGATGGGTGAGGTCGACTACGCCCCGGGCGAGCCCAAGGGCACCGCGTGGCACCCGCACCGCGGGTTCGAGACCGTCACCTACATCATCGACGGCACATTCCGGCACCAGGACTCCAACGGCGGCGGCGGCCTGATCACCAACGGCGACACCCAGTGGATGACCGCGGGCGGCGGCATCCTGCACATCGAGGAGCCGCCGGAGGAGCTGGTGGTCAGCGGCGGCCTGTTCCACGGCTTCCAGCTGTGGGTGAACCTGCCCTCGGCGCTGAAGATGACGCCGCCGCGCTACCAGGACATCCGGGCCGGTCAGGTCGCCCTGCTCTCGTCCGCGGACGGCGGGGCGCTGCTGCGGGTGATCGCCGGGTCGTTCGGCGGCCATTCCGGTCCCGGCGTCACGCACACGCCGATCTCCCTGGTGCACGCCACCGTCTCGGCCGGCGCCCAGGTGCGGCTCCCGTGGCGGGCCGACTTCAACTCACTCGGCTACGTGCTGGCCGGCAGCGGGACCGTGGGAGCGGAGAAGCGCCCTGTGCGGATGGGGCAGCTGGCGGTGTTCGGGGCCGGTGACGCGATCACCTTCGCGGCCGACCCCAAGCAGGACATGGACATCCTGCTGCTCGGCGGGCAGCCCATCAGGGAGCCGGTCGCGGCCTACGGCCCGTTCGTCATGAACACCCGCGCCGAACTGGTCCAGGCCTTCGAGGACTTCCAGGCCGGGCGCCTGGGCAGCATCCCGGCCGTGCCGATGGACCCGCACCCCGGCCACGACGTTCTTTAGGCCGAAATTTAGGCCGAACGAGGTGGGCGCGTGCCTGCCGTATCGGCTCGAGCAGAACGGGAACACGCCGCTGGGTCCGGCGATCGCCAGCTGGGACCGGCAGGCCGCCTCCTGATAATCTCGATTAGCGGGCACTCGCGGGACAACCTCTGGGGCGGCACGATGAGAACCATCCTTAACGTGATCTGGCTCGTGTTCTGCGGCATCTGGATGGCTATCCTCTACGCGCTGGCCGGGTTGCTCTGCTTCATCCTGTTCTTCCTGGTCATCACGATCCCGTTCGGGATCGCCGCGTTCCGGATCGCGGGCTATGTGCTGTGGCCGTTCGGCCGGACCATCGCCCCGCGCGAGGGCGGGATGGGCGTCGGCGCCATTATCGGCAACGTCATATGGGTCATCCTGTTCGGCTGGTGGCTGGCGATCGGCCACCTGGTGGCCGGGGTCTTGATGTGCCTGACGATCATCGGCATACCGCTGGGGCTCGCCAGCTTCAAGATCATCCCCATCACCCTCGTGCCGCTGGGGGTACGGATAGTTCCGGTCGACGAGCCGGTGCCAAGCTACAGCTGAACCGGGGCCAGGTACGGCTCTGGTGTCAGTTGCGCATGAGCTTGAGGGCCAGGACGGGGCAGGCCGCCACCGCCCGGCGCGCTTCGCGGTCCAGGGCCGGGGGCACCGGCCGCGGGTCCACGATGGGGTAGCCCCACTCGTCTACCGAGATGAGCTCGGGCAGGAGCTCGGCGCACACGCCGTGCCCGGTGCAGTCGATCGGGTTTACCCGCAGGGTTTCTGCCATCATCAGGTCCAGTCGTCTTCGCTGGTCGGCATGCCGTCCGGCAGCGGCAGGAACGGCCTGCGGTTGGCGGCCCCGTGGTTGGCGGCCGAACACTGGCCCCGGGCGTGCAGGCTGATTTCCGGCGCGAACACGGTCAGGGCGCTGCGGACGAACCGCACCGTCCCGTCCGGGTGGTTGCAGGCGCCCGGCCGGTGACCAGGTTTGGATCCCACCCAGCGCTCGACGTCCGCGCGGGTCTGCTTGCGGTGCCCGGGACCCGCCAGCTCGGCGAGCCCGGCCGCGATGCGCGGCAGCCCGTTCAGGCACGGGCCGCACTGCCCGGCCGACTCCGCGGCCAGGTAGCCGGTCACCCGGGCCGCCTCGATCAGGCCGCACCGGTCGGCCGGCAGCGCTACGAGCACGCCCGCGCCGACCGCCGCGCCGAACCTTTTCAGCGAGTCGTTGTCCAGGGTTACGTCGGCCGCCTGCGGCAGCGGCAGCCAGGTGCCGTGGTAGCCGCCGACCAGCCAGGCTCGTGTCTCGGCGCCGCTGCTGAGCAGGGTGCGCAGCGGGGCGCCGATCTCCGTCTCCACCACCCGGCACTTGCCGTCCGGCCAGTACACGGTGGTGAGCATGCTGCCGGGCTCCGCGCCGGTGCCGACCGCGCGGAACCAGCGCGGGCCGTACCGCGCGATGAGCGCGAGGTGGGCCAGGGTCTCCACGTTCTGCACCAGGGTGGGCGCGCCGCCCAGGCCGCGCTCGGTCACCCGCGGCGGCTGGAACGTGGGCAGCGCGGGGCCGCCGCCGAGCCGGTTCACCAGCGCCGTTTCCTGGCCGGCCAGGAACCGCGGCGGGGCCTGCGTGATCGTCACGCCGAAGCCGTCCAGGCCGCGCGAGGCCCGTTCGGCCAGCGCCCGCAAGATCTCGGGCGTGGAGCCGTGGTGCAGGTATAGGTGGGCCTCGGTGGCGCCCACCGCCTCGGCGGCCAGCTGCAGCCCGTCGAGCACGAGGTTCGGTGCGAGCCGCAGCAGCAGTTCATCCTTGCGGCTGGCCGGCTCGCTCTCCGAGCCGTTGGCGACGACCACCTTCCGGCCGCGGGCCTGGGCCACGACGGCCAGCTTCCGGTACACCGGGAAGGCCGCGCCGCCCCGGCCGGTCAGGCCGGAGGCCTCGATGTCAGCGATCAGCGCGCCGGCCCGACCCCGGTACGGCGTGGCGCCGTACCGGGCGAGGTGGCCGCGCAGGTCTTCCGGTGAGGCCGGCAGCAGGCGGGGCAGCCCGGCAGCCTGCCGGGCTGCCCCGCCTGGTGCCGATTCGTTTACGGCCGTGGTCACCACGTCACCGTGTCGCGGGTCCGGCGAGTCTGCTCGCTTGTGGTGGCCTTGCTTGTGGTGGCCCTGCTTGTGGTGGCCCTGCTTGTGGTGGCCCTGCTTGTGGTGGCCCTGCTTGTGGTGGCGGAGTGCTGTGCGAAGACCGCGGCGACCCGTCCGGCCCTGGGCACCTGACGTGCCGCGTGAGCCAGCCGCCAGACTACCGCCGCCACGACGATCAACGCGCAGCCGACCGCCATATCGAGCATCCAGCCCTGCTGCAGGTCCTTGCTCGAGCCGATGCTGTGCGCGAACGCGACCGGCCAGCTCAGGTAGGCGAGCAGGTGGATGGCCCGCCACAGGATGCGGTTCATTCGGCCGCGGAGCAGGCTGGTCACGATCATGGCGATCATCATGTCCAGCGAGATCGCGCCGAGGCCCAGCCACAGCCGCTCGTAGCCCGAGGCGAACGGGATGACCCCGGAGATCAGCGGGATGCTGACGTAGGTGTCGAGCACCGCGGTGAACACGTGCACGGCGATGAACGCCACCGCGAGCAGGGAAAGGTTCCTGTGCAGGCTGGTCACCGCGAATCGCGGCAGGCCGGGCAGCCGGCCCTGCCGGTTGACCAGGATGCCGAGCACCAGCACGGCCGTCAGCAACAGCAGCGCGACGATCCCGGTCGCCCGGCTGGCGTACCAGAACGCGGTTGTCCCGCTCATGTCAGTGGTTCCCTGTCCGTCGTGTTGACTCTCTCGTTCACGTCATCCATCTTCGGCGACCGCGATACGCGGAGCCTGTACGTTTCTTCTGCACTACCTCTGACTGCTCCTGGCCGTCGCGCGCGAACTCGTCGGGGTGCGGCTCGTCGGGCCAGCCGGCCACGGTGAACACCACGCCGGTCGTGTCGACCAGCCGGGCCGGCAGGCCGAGCTGCGCCAGCCAGCCCAGCGCCCGGCGGCCGCGGATGACCGCGGCCGTGCTCGCCGCGTTGGCGTCGGCGCAGGTGCCAGCGGCGACCGAGACGGTACGCCAGACGGGCTCGGCGGGCAGGCCGGTGCGCGGGTCGAGGATGTGGTGCAGCACGTCGCCGCCCCGCTGCCAGCGGCGCGCGGTCGTGCTCGACGTGGCCAGGCCGCCGTCGCGGATGGCGATCAGCGCGTACGGGCCGGCCGGCGGATCGGCGGGCGAGCCGGTCACGTCCTGCACCCGGATCCGCCAGCCGCCCTCGGGGGCCGGGCCGGCGACCGCGATGTCGCCGCCCAGGCTGACCAGCACGCCGCAGCCGAGCCGGGACGCGATCCGCGCGGCGGACCGGTCCGCGGCCCACGCCTTCGCGGTCGCCCCCAGGTCGAGCTGGACCCCGGCCGGCATGGTCAGGGACTGGCCTTCCAGGTGGACTTCGCGCCAGCCTGGCACCGTCCTGACGGTGAGCGCGAGAGGCGGCCCGATGGGCTGAATCTGTTCGAAATCACGATCGTATCCTACCGCGGACATGGCCGCACCCACCGTCGGGTCCACGTCGCCTTCGGTCAGGCGGGCCGCCCGCAGCGCCACCGCAATGGCCTCGGCCAGCAGCGGGCTGATCCGCGCCGGGCGGCCCTTGACCGTCCGCAGGGCGCAGATTTCCGAGTCGGCACGGAACCGGCTGCAGGCCACGTCCACCTCGGCGAGGTCGGCCGTCAGCAGGCGCCGGGCCTCGGCCAGGCACCGCGGGTCGGTCACCACCAGCTGGACCAGCGTCCCGAGAGCCCGCCAGCTGGCCGATGCGTCTGCGGGCCCGGACCCATTGGTCGGCCCGGGCGACCCGCCGGCCTGCGCGGAAGGGGCGTCCCTGGCGTCCGCGGCGGGCGGCATCACGAGCCGCCGGAGGTGGCCTGGCTGCTGCCTGAGCTCGAGGTCGGTGCGGAGCCGGAGCTGAGGCCGCTCGAGCTCGAGTTACTAGAGTTGCTCGAGTTGGAGGACGAGGAGCCTGAGCTGGTTGACGAGCCTGAGCTGGTTGAGCTGGAGCCTGATGAGCCGGAATTCGAGCTCGATGATCCTGAATTCGTCGAGGTGGAACCCGTTGCGGACGAGCCGGTCGACGTCGAGGTGGACGTGCTGGTCTTGTGCGTGGATCCCGGCAGGGCCAGGGCCAGCGCGCCGGCCGTCACCACGCTGGCCATGGTGACCGCGGTGGTGGTGGACCGGACCTTGTTCCGGCCGTGGTCCCTGGCCGCGATGGCCCGGCGGATCCCGTCTCGATGTGCGCTGCTCATGTTGCCCATTCTGTGGTCACGGACTCGGAAATCCCTGCACGGACCTTCTCGGTAACCTCTGAGCCGTGCGAGCTGGTTTCCCTCGCCGAGGGGAGGCTACCCGGGCAACATGAAGGACAGCTGAAGCCTGCAGAACGCATGCCAGACGTGACTATCCGCTGGTACCGGGCTTTTTGGCCACCGTACGGGCGCGGGCCAGCGCCGCGGCCGTCGTCAGGCCGAGGGCGATCGTCGCGAGCGCGGAGGCCAGCAGGGTGCCGCGCGCGCCAAGGGCGGCGACGATGGGACCGCCGAGCGCGGTGCCGAGCGGCGCGGCCAGGATGAGCAGCGAGCTGCGGGCGGCGATGACCTGGGCCAGCGCGCCGGGCGGGCAGGCATCCTGGAACACCGCCATCGACAGCGAGGTCCACGGGCCCCAGATGACCGCGCCGGCGAAGAACGCCGCGAGCCCGACCCACAGGGGCGTGCGCAGCCCGAGCGGGACCAGCGCCAGCCCCCAGCCGAACACGATGCCGGTCATGGTCGGCCACACCGGCCAGCGCCGCAGGAACGGCGCGGCGAGCTCACCGATCACCGCGCCCACGCCGAACACCGCCCAGAACGCGCCGAGCAGCGCCGCCGACCCGTGCAGGTCGTCCGCCACGTGCACCGGCAGCGCCACCTCCACCGGCCCGTAGAGCAGGTAGAACACAAACGACAGGGCCAGCAGGCCGGGCAGCACCGGGCTCGACCTGATCATGGCCCAGGCGCCCGGCCCACTGGGTGTTGCGACCGGGACGAGGCGGGCGGCGGGGCGGCGGGCGGCGCGGTGACGGGCGGCGCGGCGGCGGCCGGCGCGGCGGCGGCCGCGAGCCGCGCGGCCAGCGGCGCGATCCGCGCGTAGCTGACCGCGAGTACCACCCAGCTCGCCGCGTCCAGGGCGATGACAACCGCCGGGCCCGTGAGCGCGGTCACTACCCCGGCCAGGGCCGGGCCGATCATCAGGCTCAGCTGGTCCGCCAGGCCGAACACCGTGTTTCCCGCGACCCGCTCGCCGGCCGGGAGCAGGTCCGCGATCAGCGTGTACTTGCCGGCCATGCCCCACGCACTGAGCAGCGACGATACGCCGAGCAGGGCAACGTAACCGGCGGGGTCGAGCCGCCCGGCCAGCGCCAGGCAGCTGATCAGCCCGAGGGCGGCGGCCCGCAGCACGGCGTTCACGAATACCAGCCGCGCCCCGCGGCGACCGATCAGCCAGCGCCGCAACGCCACCGCGCCGACCGCCCCCGGCAGCGAGTAGGCGGCCACGGCCGCGCCGACCCATAGCCCGCGGCTGTCCGCTGGGGCCAGCTTCAGCGCCAGCCAGGCGATCGCCACCGCGCTCATCCCGTCGCCCAGCGCGGAGGCGGCCGCGCCGGGGAGGACGCGGCGGAGCACCGGGTGACTGAGAGCGGGGTAGTAAGGCGAAGACCGGGCCCGTTCGGCCAGCCGGAAGGCCCGGGCCGTCGCGACCGGCACCGTCCTGGCCTGACCTCCGGCCTGGTCTTGCTGCGAATCGGTGGTCACCCAGGGATCATGCAACCTCAACCGCGGCTGAGGTCAAGTCACCGCGGGCGGCCGCCCAGTCCCCCGCCCTCAGCTGGGATACCGGGTGGGACCGCTGAGGTAGCTCCGGCCCGAAGGGGTGGTCCAGCGGAACCAGCCGCGGGATCCGGCCTGTTCCAGGTGCCAGCCGGGAGCCTGCTTGTCCCGGTGGTTATGCCGGCATACCGGCCCGGCTTCACACAGGCAGGTCCGGCCGCCCGCCTCGAACGGCACGCTATGTTCGTAGTCGGACTGGGCAGCGGGGCGACGGCAGGGCGGGAAGGTGCAGCAGGCGTTCAAGATCCCGGTCAG
Organism: uncultured Actinomycetes bacterium; assembly: GCA_963790065.1. GTDB lineage: Bacteria > Actinomycetota > Actinomycetes > Streptosporangiales > Streptosporangiaceae > Palsa-504. Next base: position 54,630 of record CAWBNK010000015.1, read on the forward strand.
ATGCCTGAGCATGGCTCCCGGATCGTGGCCCGCGGCCTGGTGCCGGTGATCGCACGGCCCGGCCAGTGGCTCCAGGATGAACTCCAGGTCCCGGCCTCGGTCGGCGTCACCGTCTGCGGTACGGGCGAACGTGGCCAGGTTCAGCCGCAGGGTCCCGGTCCCGGGTGGCCCGCGGTCCGCGGAGTTGAAGACCGGCCCTCCGTGCCCTGCGTGCTCCGGCCGTCCCCGTTTAGGCGGGGGTCGGCCACAGCCATGGGCGACGGGCCTGCCGTCGGGGTCTGTGATGGTTACGCACCAGGTCGAGCGGGGGTTACGGGAGGCCGCGGCGGCCAGGTCCCGGACCAGCAGCGGGTCGATGGCGCCGACCCCAGGCATGATCCCGGGCCGTTCGGCCAGATCCAGCAGGGTGGCCAGCGGGAGGGTCAGGTTGGTCCGGGCGGCGAACCCGGCCGGCACCTCTCCTGGCCGCGCGCCCGCGCCGCCGGACGGGCCGGGGTGACCGGGATGGGTTCCGCCCGGACCAGGCCCGCCGTTCCCTCCGCCACCGTCGGCATTGCCGTCATCGGGGCTGCCGTCGGTGCCCGGGCGGCCGCCGACGTCCGCCAGGGGATCGAGTACGCCGAGCTTTTCCAGATAGGCCTGGACCCGCAGTTCGTCCATCCCGCCGCCGATCCCGGCCTTGCGGAGCTGGCGGGCCCGCGCGGTCAGCATCTGGCTCGCGGCCAGCACCGCCGCCGGCGGCAGTTCCCGTCCCGCGATCATCGCGTTGCCCGAATCCTCCGGGACCACCTCCACGCGCCGCTGCCTGGCGGCCTGTTTCCGCCGCTGGATCGTGGCCTCGGGGTTGACCTCGATCACCGCGCGGGCGATCCGGTCCCGGGTCATCCCCCAGGTCATCTCGTCCACGTCGGGATGGGCGAACAAGATCGCCTCGGCGGCCCGCGCCTCGTCCGGGGTCAGCACCGAGCAGCGCAGCGCGATGATGTGCGCCTTATCCGCGTCGATGATCCCGTCCCGCAGCGCCGCCGCCGTGCCGGGCAGCTTGACCGTCAGGTCGTGCGCCAGGTCCAGCAGGTCGTCGGCAGCGTGCCTGGTGATGTGCAGCTGCGCGGTCAGCTCGCTGCACGCGTGCTCGTGCCACACCCGAGGCATCCGCCCCGGTCCCTCCAGCGCGCAGCCCGGCCCGGGCCGGCGCCGGATGAACTCCGCCACCGTCATCAGCAGTTCCCACGCCTGGCGGGCCTGCAGCCGCTGCCGGGTTCCCATCAGCCCCATCAGCTGGTCATCGGTCACGTCGGCGAACGTCCGGTCCTCGCCCGAGGCTTCATCGGCCATCCCGGACAACGTGCTGCACGGGACCGCGGCGTCCAGGCTCATGCCTTGCCCGAACCCGGCTGCCGGGCCACTGAACACGCCGGGGACCGGAGGTGCCCCACGGTAGTGCGCGTACCCGTCAAGACCCGCCGCGATCAACCGGGCCATCAGCGCCGCATGTTCCGCCGCGTCGGCCCGCGCCTGAGCGGTGATCACCTCAAGCGGCATCTCCGCCGCGGAACCGTCCTCCGGATCGAGCTCCTCATCCGCACCTGGCGGGTCCTCGTCCCCAGTAGCGCAGTACCGCTTCCACTCCGCCTCATCCATCCAGTCCGGCGTCGACCGGCCAGGCCAGTCAGAGTCCGGCGCGGGATCGTCATCCCACGCTGGGCCTGAGGCCGGCTCGGTATCCATGTCATGCCTTCCGGACGGGAACAGCGGTTAGTTTTCAATGATCATTTGACCCGACTAGTATTCGAATATAATAGCATATTGTGTGTGAATGATGCAATGTCTTACGAACAAAGGTATGGTACGAGTCCACTCGCGATCTAAGACGCAGGCCGATCCAGGCGGTCTGGCCACGCTGGTTGTGACCTAACAGCTGGTGAGGATGCTGCGGGCTGGTTGCGGTGCCGAAAACCGGTGGCGGATCGCGTGCGGACCGCTGATGATGGCGGGCATGAGCAGGAGTACGCCCGGCACAACAGCCACGCCGATCTGCTGCGCGAGCGGATCGACGGGCGTGTAGGCCAGTAACTGATGGCGACGGCGCATGAGGTACTCCTAACCGAGCAGGCACGCGCCCGGCAGCGGGTGGCCGCGCTCGAGCGGGAGTTCGCTGGGCTGGCCGAGGCGGCTAGTTCGGCCGGGACCGACGACGAGCACGACCCGGAGGGCGCGACGCTCGCGTTCGAGCGCCAGCACGCCGCCGCCCTGCTCGAGGCGGCGCGGGAGCAGGTGGCGGCGGTCGGCGCCGCGCTGGAGCGGCTGGAGCAGGGCCGGTACGGCGTGTGCGAGCGGTGCGGGCGGCCGATCGGCGAAGACCGGCTGGCCGCCCGCCCGGCCGCACGGACCTGTATCGAGTGTGCGGGAGGCCGGCGTCCTTAACGGGGGTGGTGACGCACAACGTGAGCGTGATGGTAAAGCCCATCAGAACCACTCCGCCTTGAATAGCGCGACGCCCAGGTAGATGAATACGGCGATGGAAAGTTCGAGAAGCACGCCTTCTGTGACAGTCATATCCGGTCCAATCCCCGGATCAGTCCCAGCATGGCGAGCGCGAAGATCACGATTCCGGCGATTACTAGGAAGTCACCCAGGCCCTCATGATGGCTGTCATGACGGTAACTACGAGGTAAACAACCCCGCTGGCACGGTGGAGAAATGGTGAACGGGCCGACCGGCCCGGCGGCTCGGTGCCGGGTGGCTAACACCTGATGAAACTGCGATTATGGCGGGATGACCGAGTCTTCTTCCCGCCACGCCGCGTTCCGGGCGGCTCGCGATCTGCTGCTGCGCTACCGGGACGACTACGATTCCGCGCGGCGCGAGTTCGCCTGGCCCGAACTCGGCGAGTTCAACTGGGCGCTCGACTGGTTCGACGTGATCGCGGGCGAGCATCCGGACCGGCCCGCGCTGCGGATCGTCGCCGACGACGGGGACACCAGTCTGTCGTACGCCGAACTGTCGGCCCGGTCCGGACAGGTCGCCAACTGGCTGCGCGGCCTCGGCGTCCGGCGCGGCGACCGGGTGCTGCTGATGCTCGGCAACGTGGCGCAGCTGTGGGAGGTCATCCTGGCCGCGATGAAGCTCGGGGCCGTGATCATCCCGGCGTCCACGCTGCTGCAGCCGGGCGATCTGGTGGACCGGATCGCGCGAGGCCAGGTCCGGCACGTGATCACCGATACGTCCCAGCTGGTGAAGTTCGGCGAGGTACCGGGAGAGTGGACGCGGATCGTGGTCGGCGGCGCCGCGGAAGGCGCGGAAGGCGCGGAAGGCTGGCACGCGTACGCCGACGCGTTCGCCGCTCCGGCCGAGTTCACCCCGGACGGCGTCACCCGGGCCGACGACCCACTGCTGCTCTACTTCACCTCGGGCACCACAGCCCAGCCCAAGCTGGCCGCGCACACGCAGGTCAGCTACCCGGTGGGGCACCTGTCCACGATGTACTGGATCGGCATCCAGCCAGGCGACGTGCACCTGAACCTGTCCTCGCCGGGTTGGGCCAAGCACGCCTGGAGCAACGTGTTCGCGCCGTGGAACGCGGGCGCGACCGTCCTCGTACTTAATTACCAGCGGTTCTCGGCGCCGGCCCTGCTCAGCGCGCTGGGCGGCTACCAGGTGAGCACGTTCTGCGCCCCGCCCACCGTGTGGCGGATGCTCATCCAGGCCGACCTGGCCGCGGCCGACATCTCCGCGCTGCGCGAGTGCGTAGCCGCGGGCGAGCCGCTGAACCCCGAGGTGATCGAGCAGGTGCGCAAGGCCTGGGGAATCACGGTCCGCGACGGCTTCGGCCAGACCGAGACCACCGCGCAGGTTGGCAACACGCCGGGACAGCAGGTCCGCCCGGGCTCGATGGGCCGGCCGCTGCCCGGGTACCAGGTGACGCTGGTGGATCCATTGACCGGCGAGCCGGCCCGGGACGGGGAGATCTGCCTGGACCTGAGCCAGCGCCCGCTCGGCCTGATGACCGGCTACCTGGACGACCCGGAGCTCAACGCCGAGGCCATGCGGAACGGCTACTACCACACCGGCGACGTCGCTAGCTGCGACGAGGACGGCTACATCACCTACGTCGGGCGGACCGACGACGTCTTCAAGGCCTCGGACTACCGCATCTCGCCGTTCGAGCTGGAGAGCATCCTGATCGAGCACGAGGCGGTGGCCGAGGCCGCGGTGGTGCCGTCGCCGGACCCGGTCCGGCTGGCCGTGCCGAAGGCCTACATCCTGCTGGCCGCGGCCCGCGAGCCCTCGCCGGAGCTGGCCCAGTCCATCATGGCGTTCTGTCGCGAGCGGGTGGCGCCCTACAAGCGGATCCGCCGGCTCGAGTTCGGCGACCTGCCCAAGACGATCTCCGGCAAGATCCGCCGGGTCGAGCTGCGCGCCCAGGAGACCACCCGCCAGGAATCCTCCCGCGGCACCACCGAATTCTGGGAAGAAGACTTCACCTGGTAACT
>CAWBNK010000016.1:0-204568 GCA_963790065.1 uncultured Actinomycetes bacterium
AGCATCCGCCGAGGCGGGCGGCGGCCTGAGATCACCCTCACTGGGCGATGGCCTTTCCGTCACGGCAGTGCACGATACAACGGTTAGTAGCCCAAGAAACGCAATGGCTACGTCTCAGCGCCGGGTCTTCCCGGTTATGGGCGCCCGCGGGGAGCGTGCCTGCGGCTGGGCAGTGGACGGTGCCACGACGGAAAAAGCAGGTGGGTTTTGATGGCCGTGCAGAAGATCACGCATCTGAGCATCGACGAGCGCAGGGCGAAGGGCAGGGAGGCCCGGGACCGGACACCCCCATCGAGCCATGAGAAGTGGCACCCTGCTGCGGACCGCCCCGACCTGATTGCCTTGCTGGAGGAGCAGAACGCCACCCGCGAGCCAGACCTGGTGCCGGTCCGCCATGGCCGGATGATGGTCTCGCCGTTCACCTTCTACCGGGGCGGGGCCAAGATCATGGCCGCCGACCTGAAGGACACCCCGGCGGCGGGCCTTGGTGCTCAGCTGTGCGGTGATGCCCACCTGTCGAACTTCGGCGTGTTCGCCTCACCCGAGCGCACGCTGTTGTTCGACCTGAACGACTTCGACGAGACGCTGCCCGGGCCATTCGAGTATGACGTGAAACGGATGGCAGCGAGCTTCACGATCGCGGGCCGCAACAACGGGTTCGCCAAGGCGGACACGCGGGAGGCGACGCTGGCGTCGGTGAGGGCTTACCGGGAGGCGATGGCCTCCTTCGCGCAGATGCGGACGATGGATATCTGGTACGCCCGCCTGGACGAGGACGAGCTGATGGCCGGGGTCCGCGCCGCCGCGGCCGGGGCCGCGAAGGCAGGGAAGAAGGGGAAGAAGGGGAAGAAGGGGCCGAAAACGGCTAAGAAGGGGGCCGGGGAGGAGGAGAAGCTGGCGAAGGCCGCGCTGGCGCGGGCGGAGAAGAACCGGGCGAAGGCTCACACGCGGGACAGCCTGCAGGCGCTGTCCAAGCTGGGGGAGATGACCGACGGAAGCTACCGGATCATTAGCCAGCCGCCGATCGTGGTCCCCGTGCGTGAGCTGGCCGCCACCTATGGCATGTCCCCCGACGAGACTGAGCATGTGATCCGGGACCAGTTCCGCGCCTACCGGGCCACCCTGCCAGATGACCGGCGGCAGCTGCTGGAGCGCTTCGAGATCGTGGACTGGGCCCGCAAGGTCGTCGGCGTCGGCAGCGTCGGAACCCGGGCGTTCATCGTCTTGCTGCTGGGCCGCGACGCGGACGACCCGCTGTTCTTGCAGGTCAAGGAGGCAACCGCCTCGGTGCTGGAGGCATACCTGCCCAAGAGCCGCTACCGCCAGCACGGGGAGCGGGTCGTCCAGGGGCAGCAGCTGATGCAAGCCGCCAGCGACATCTACCTGGGCTGGACCAAGGGCCTGGACGTGCGCCGCAACTACTACTGGCGGCAGCTGCGCGACATGAAGGGCTCGATACTGGTCGAGGCAATGCTGCCGTTCGCGCTCACCTTCTACGCAGGCATCTGCGGGTGGACCCTGGCGCGGGCGCACGCCCGGTCCGGAGACCCGGTCGCCATCGCCGAATACCTTGGCCCCGGCGATGCGTTCGACCGATCGATCACTGACTTCTCCGAGCGCTACGCCGACCAGAACGAGCAGGACTACCAGAAGTTCGTCACAGCGATCCGATCCGGGCAGCTCGCGGTCCTCGAGGGCGCCTAGATACGGGGGCGGCGCGCTCGTCTCGCCGCCCACCTTGGGAAGGACGAGATATGGCACAGGGGATCGGCGCGGTACTGACGCTCGCGATCGGTGTGGCGATCAGTCCCGTGCCGATCGTCGCGGTGATCTTGATGCTGTTCTCGGGCCGGGCGAAGGTGAACGGGCCGATGTTCCTGGTCGGCTGGGTGGTCGCGCTGGCCGCGGTCAGCGGCATCGCCTACGTTATCTCGAACGCGGGCAACGTCTCGACGGACAGCGCGGCCGCCGACGGGGTTTCCTGGGCGCAGATCGTATTCGGTGTACTCTTCCTGCTCCTGGCCGGGCGCAGCTGGCGCAACCGTCCGGCGCCGGGAACCGAGCCGGAGATGCCGAAGTGGATGGCGGCCATCGATGCGTTCACGCCCGCAAGGGCGCTAGGGCTGGGCCTGCTGCTGGCGGGTGTGAACCCCAAGAACCTCCTGCTGGCGGCCGGCGCCGGGTCTGCCCTGGCGGTGACCGGGCCCTCGGCGGCGGTGGCGGTCGTCTCACTGATCGTCTTCGTGGCCGTCGGCAGCCTCACGATCGCCGGCCCCGTCGTCTTCTACCTCACCGGCGGCGATCGCGCGAAGACGCAGCTCGACTCGGCGAAGGGCTGGCTCACCATGCATAACGATGCCGTCATGACGGTGCTGTTCCTCGTCTTCGGCGTGAACCTCATCGCCAAGGGCATCCCGCCGCTGGCCTGATGACCAAGCCCCGACCGGAGGAAGAGGCACCACCATGGTGACGATACAACCAGAGCCCGGCGGGCACGACGTTAAGGGCGCGCCGCCCGGCACGGCGACCGTCGCCGCCGTGAGCCCCGGCGGCCGCCGCGATGTCGCCGAGACGGCGGCCTGCGGCGGGTCACCGCCGAGCGGGGCGTTGACCCAGGTGGCGGTCACCCGCTACCGGTACCGCGGTCAACAGATCTCCACGCCATGGTCCTGTCTTTTCACGCGGCCCGTGCGCCGGGCACATCGCGGTGTGCCACCTGACAGCACTGGAGATCTGCTACTTCGGGCGCCGAGGTGCTGCACGTCGACAGCGACTACGACCTGATCGCGGAGGTGACAGGCCAGCCGATGCGGCGTCTGCTCGATCCCGGCCACGCCTAACCACGCCGACGCAAGCTGCCCTGTCGCCTGGACGAAGGTGAAGATCAACGCGCAGGCCGCCCCGCAGTTGCCGTAACGATGCGGTAACGGGCGGCCTTTAATCTGACCTCGGTGGCACACGCGGATAATCGGCTCAAGAGGTGAGACATGCTCCGGGCAGCGTTCTGGCGCGCGTGGCCGATGCGGGTCGGCCAGCCGCGCAGTTCGCGTGGGGGGAGCGGATGACGGTCCGGATCCTGCGCTGGGCGGCCGGCTGCGTCGCGGCGGTATCTGTTGGGCTGCTGGTGGGCGGAGTGGTGCTGTCCTATGCCTACCGGAATATCGGGCCGCTGAGTCGCTGGGACTTCTCCGACGTCTTCGAGGAGGCCACGTTCATAACCCTCCCGGCGGTCGGCTTCGTCCTAGCGTCCAGGCGGCCCGGGAACAGGATCGGCTGGATTTTCCTCGGCACGGGCCTGGTGCTGGGCCTGGGCTTTTTCTGCGACCGGTACGGACGGGGCGGTCTGGTCGCGGCTCCGGGGTCGCTGCTGGGGGCCCGGGCGGCCGCGTGGTTCGCGAACTCGGCCTTGACGACGATTCCGGCTGCGGGGCTGGCCTTCACACTCCTGCTGTTCCCGACCGGGCGGCTGAGCTCGCGGCGGTGGCGCCCGGCCACATGGTTTGTGGCCGCGGCGTTCATGCTGTACACGGCCGCCGAGGTGGTACGCGCCTGCCACGTCTGGGCGGACCCGTTCACCGCGCTCAGTGACGGGTGGTATCCGGGGTCGCACACGGCGGTCCTCATCGTGGTGCCCGCCGCCCTGCTGGTCAGCGCCGCGGCGGTGGTAGTCCGGTTTGCCGGGTCATCGGGGCGGAGAGGCTGCAGCTGAAGTGGTTCGTGTCGGCTGCCGTGCTCGTGGTCGCCGCGATCATCCCGCTCTCGCTCGCCCCGCAGATCGGGCTGAGCCCGGCGGCCGAGAGTGCGGCCCTGTCTGCGCTGAAGGTGGTGTTCTGCCTGGCGCTGGTGTGCTGGTACGCCGCCATGGCGATCGCGATCTTGAAGTACCGGCTGTACGACATCGACCGGGTCATCTCCCGGACGCTGGCCTACGCCATCGTCACCGGCGTACTGGCCGGGGTCTACACCGGGCTGGTGCTGCTGGCGACCCAGGTGTTCCGCGTGCACGCCCCGGGTGGCCGTCGCTGCGGCTACCCTAGCCGCGGTGGCCTTGTTCAGCCCGGTGCGGCGCCGGGTGCAGCGGCGGGTGGACCGGCGGTTCAACCGGGCCCGGTATGACGCTGACCAGACCGCGGCCGCGTTCGCGGCCCGGCTGAAGGACGCGGTTGATCTGGACACCGTTCAGGGACCTGGCCCGCGTCGTCCAGATGCATGCCGGCGAACAGGACCGCATTGGCGCGCAGGAGCGCGGTCAGGCGCGCCCGCCGCCAGCGCCCAGCAGAACACCCCGATCTCGTTGCCGGCCACGGCAGCGAGCCCGGCCTTCCGGCCATCGCGGACCGTCCGGTGCAAGAACAGCGCCGTCGACGGTCCCGGCCCCAGGTTGATAACCGCTCGCCGTGCGCGCAGCGGCGGCGTAAATGTACCGCCCTCAGTTTCGTGCCGTCGGCTACCTCACGTGATAATGTTTCGTGCTATCGAATGGAGCACGAAACTAAGAGGATCCATGACGAGCCCTGATCGCCCCCCGGCCTGCCGGCAGTGCGGCAAGCCTCTTCCGCCTCCGCAGAGCACCGGACGTACGAGGCATTATTGCAGCGGGACGTGCCGTAGCGCGGCGCGGCGCGGCAGATCCCGGAAGGTCGGCCGCGATCTTGGGAACGAGGCAGACGTACACGGTAACTTGACATCTAGCTCAAGTAAAGAAACACTTGACGTGATGCCTAACGAAACTCGCGCCGGTGCAGCCGGTGCAGCCCGGGCTCTGCCGCTGCCGGAGGGCGGGCAGCAGCGCGCGGTCTCCTCGGGCAGTTGCTCGAACAGGAGCCGGCGAGCCCGCTGGACGCCATCGCGTTCATCCAGGGCGCGGTGAGCGCGATAGGAGAAGGCATGCAGGCGGTAGTGCAGCGGGCGCGGGAGGCGGGCAGCACGTGGGCGGAGGTCGGGCAGGTGCTGGGCATAACCAGGCAGGCCGCGTTCCAGCGGTTCGGCAGGCCGGTTGATCCGCGTACCGGCCAGCCGATGGCCCGGTCGGTGCCGCCCGGTGCGGGTGAGCGCGGTGCCGCGTTGCTCGCCGATCTGGTCGCAGGCCGCTGGGCAGAAGCCTGCCTGGACTTCAATGAGAAGGTCGCGCAGAAACTCGATGCCGAACGCCTCGCCGTGATGTGGACCCGGCTTACCGGGATGATCGGCCGGCTGGAGCGGACGGGCGAGCCCCTGGCCTACCAGGCGGGCGACCTCACCCTGGTGGACATCCCGCTCAGCTTTGAAGCCGCCGAGCGGACCGCGCGAGTCACCTACGACCATGACGGGAAAGTTGCCGGGCTGCACCTCCTGCCGCCCGGTTTCACCTGAGGCATGTCATGGCCAGCCCAGACCCCCCGGCTGCCGCGGCACAAGTCCGCGACACAAGTCCTTTGTCGCCTCTCGCCCGGAAAGGGGCCTGAATGATCTACCCCGCTATGGCCCAGCACACCTCATGGCCCGTAACGGCGTCGGGCTTCACCTCCGGCAGCCACGTGCCGGTAGAGGTAGCGGTACCCATCATCGCCGTCGTCGTTCTCCTCAAAGTGGTAGCCGCGAAGCGGAACGGGCGGCGAGCGCTCGGCGGCGAAATCATAGTTCGATGCAGCAAGGGGCACCTGTTCGAGACGAAGTGGTCTTCCCTGGGCTCGATCGCCTCCATTCGCCTCGGCTCCGCACGGTTTCAGCACTGCCCGGTCGGCGACCACTGGTCTCTCGTGAGGCCCGTGCCGGACTCAGACCTGACCGCCGAGGATCGACGGATGGCCGAGCAAAACCGCCAGACTCTTTCGCCTTGACCTAACAGATGCCCGAAAACGCCGGCCTTGGCCCGACTAGCTGCCACCATCGGCATTGAGCAGCTGCTGCCCGGCTGCTCCGGGCATCCATTGCAGGGTCTTCTCGAAGTGCACGGTCGTACCGTGGCGTTCGTTGCCGGTCAGCTGCATGTTGTCGGTCACCGCATTGATGATCGCCAGACCGCGGCCGTGCTCGGCGGTTGCGGGCACAGCACCGCGGGCCAGAGCGCGTGCGCTAAACCGTTCCTGGCCGGTCCCGCGGCCGTCCTGGACGCTGCCGGCATTGACCACCTCGATGACGCACTGCCCGTTCCTGGCGCTCACCTGCACCTGGTACTCCTGGCCGGGCCCGGCGTGCTGAACGACGTTCGCGCAGGCCTCGCTGAGCGCCAGCGCGATGTCGGCGCGCGTATCCGGCGTGACTCCCAACGTCTCCAGGCACCGGTCCAGAACCCGGCGGGTGACGGGCACGCTGGCGGCATCGCGGGGCAGGTAGAGCGCCATCTCGATCTCCATGCCAGCTACCTCCGGCCGGTCACCAGCGACGTAGGCAGGCCATTGAGCCCGCCTGATCACTTGTCCCTCGAGCGGGCGACCTCAAACCACGGGCGACCTCAAACCAGTCGCGCCAGCGCTCGCCCGAATCCGGACGTCGCCCCGGTAATCAGCCAGACTCGACCAGGGCTGCGGCCGGACATCATATGCCCCCCAAAACGCGTATGCGGTAGCCGCGCGCCTCCGGCTAGGCCCGGGTGGCTGGTGCTTCTGACGCGGCGTTGAGCAGTGCGGTCAGCGCGGTAGCGCCGGCCGGACTGGCGAGCGCGGGCACAGCGGGTACCGTCGGCAGGCTGTGGTTGCCGCCCGCTTCGGCGGCGGGCGGCTGGGCCTGGCTGGGCGGCTGGGCCTGGCTAGGGGACTGGGCCTGGCTGGGGGAGCGGGCCGCGCGGTCGAAGAAGCGCAGCAGTTCCACCGGGACCGGCATGACGAGGGTGCTGTTCTTCTCGGCGGCGACCTCGACGACGGTCTGCAGCAGCCGGAGCTGCAGGGCGGCCGGGTCGGCCGACATAACGGTGGCGGCCTGCGCGAGCTTCTTGGAGGCCTGGTATTCGCCATCGGCGGAGATGATCCGGGCCCGGCGCTCGCGCTCGGCTTCGGCCTGGCGCGACATCGATCGTTTCATCGATTCGGGCAGGGAGATGTCCTTGACCTCGACCCGCTCGACCCGGACGCCCCAGGGTTCCTCGGTGGGGGCGTCGATGACTTCCTTGAGATGGGCGTTGACCTTCCCACGCTCAGACAGCAACTGGTCCAGGTCGCTCTGGCCGATCACCGACCGCAACGAGGTCTGGGCGACCTGGGCCACGGCGTAGGTGTAGTTCTGCACGTTGATGATCGCCTTGACCGGGTCCACGACCCGGTAGTAGACGACCGCATCGACCCGGACGGTCACGTTGTCGCGGGTGATGCCCTCCTGGCCGGGTACGGTCGCCGCGACGATCTGCATGTTGACCTTGCGCAGCCGGTCGGAAAACGGGTTAACCCAGGTCAGCCCCGGCTGGCGGGCGTCGGGCAGCATCTTGCCAAAGCGGAAGACGATGCCCTGCTCGTACTGGTTGATGACCTTGAAGCCGAACATCTCGGCCGTCCCATCCCTGGCGCGTGGCGCACCAGAGTCACCGAACCCTCGGACGGCACCGGCGTGACTGCCAGCGTTCGAAATGCCCCGGGCTCACCTCAATTATCGCACAGCGCCGGCACCGGCGGCTCCGCTCCGCCGGCGGCGTGAGCTCAGGCCTGCCGGCCATACCACGGCCCGTTCGGGATAAAAGAAAGATCTTTTTGCCAAACGAACCTAGGTTTCACCTGCCTCATAAACCTGGCTCGCGACGACCCGGAGATCATGGCCCGGCGGCCGCGCGCCCCAGATCCGGTGTCGGTCAGCTGGCCAGGGCGGCGACCTGTTCGGTCGCGCGGTCTATTTCTTCCTCGGTGTTGTAGTAGTGCGGGGAAAACCGGATCAGGGGATGCACGTCGCGGTCCTGGGTGTCGAGCGGGTCGTGCCCGGGCACGGTGGTGGGCACGTTGACCCCGGCGCCGCGCAGGACCGCGGCGGCCTGCTCCGCCGTTACCCCGCTGATCTTGGCGGTGACTATCGCGCAGCGGACCTGGCCGAGGTCGTAGACGGTGACACCGGGCAGCGCGGCGAGCTGGTCCCTGAGCTTGGCGCCCAGGGCGATGGCACGCTGGCCGATCGCCTCCAGGCCCAGGTCGAGGGCCTGCCGCACGGCGGCACCCAGGCCCAGGATGTTGACGTAGCTGTGCTCCCAGGTGGCGAACCGCCGCGCGCCGCGCGCCCAGGTGAAGCCGTGATCGCCGTCCCAGTCCGCCGAGCCGATCTCGGCGACGAACGGGTCGAGCCGGTCCAGCGCGGCGTTGCGCACCCACAAGAACCCGGTGCCCCGCGGGCCGCGCAGGAACTTGCGGCCGGTGCCGGTCAGCATGTCGCAGCCGATCGCGTCCACGTCGACCGGGAACTGGCCGGCCGACTGGGTGGCATCCAGCAGGTACAGGGCGCCGCAGGCGCGGGCGATCCGCCCGATCGCGGCGGCGGGCTGGACCAGGCCGCCGCTGGTCGGCACGTGGCTCACCCCGATCAGCCGGGTCCGCTCGCAGGCCAGCCGTTCCAGCGCGGCCACGTCCAGCTGGCCGTGCTCATCATTGGGCACCACGACGACCTCGGCGCCAGCACGCCGGGCGGCCTGCCAGTAGGCCAGCACGTTGCTGCCGTACTCGGCGCGGCCGGTCAGGATCTGGTCACCGGGGCGCAGCGGGACGGAGTAGAACGCCGCGTTCCAGGCGTGGGTGGCGTTGTCGAACAGCGCGATCTCCTCGCCCTGGCCGCCGACCAGTTCGGCGATCGCGTCATAGGTGGCGGCGATCGCGTCCCGCGCCTCGGCGGCGGCCTCGTACCCGCCGGCCTCCGCCTCCCGCCGCAGCTGGCCGGTCATCGCATCCAGCGTCGGCTGCGCCAGCAGCACCGCCCCGGCGTTGTTCAGGTGAATGCGCCCGGCGCAGCCCGGTGTCTGCGCCCGAAGCGCGTCGATGTCCACCGGCTGATGTTACGAGACGCTGGCCGGCCACCGCGCGGCCCGCGAGCAGTGGGTCACGTAGGGCAGGTCGATCGTGGGCCGGCCGGCGAGTTCGGGGCGGCGCGCGACGAGCTCACGTACCTCGGTGAGCACCGACGCCCGCTCCTCGGCGGGCAGGGTGATGATGTAGCTCCGTGACCGCACCAGCTCGAGCAGGGTGTCGAGGGTCACCGGGTTGATCCACTCGACGTCATGGCGCTCGATAGGCCCGAACGGCGCCCCCACCCGCGGGTTGGTGCTGCCCATGTCCTGCTCGGTGCCGCGGTGCATGATCCGTCCGAGCTCCGCCACCCAGCCGACCCGCTCGTCGCGGATGTTCCAGACCAGGCCCAGCTGCCCGCCTGGGGCGAGCACGCGCGCCACCTCAGGCACCGCTCGCTCGACGTCGACCCAGTGCCAGGCCTGGGCCACCAGGACGGCATCCACGGTGCCGTCGTCGAGGGGAATGTCCTCGGCCGACCCGCCCAGTACCGGCACCGACGGGAGCGACCGCGCCAGCTGCTCGCGCATCCCGTCGGACGGCTCGACCGCGACCACCTCCAGGCCCCGGGCGGCCAGCTGCCTGGTGAGCTGCCCGGTCCCCGCGCCGAGGTCCAGGACCCGCCTGGCCCCAGCCGGGATCAGCCAGGCGACCGCCTCCTCGGGGTAGCCGGGCCGCCCGCGGTCGTAGGTGCCGGCCGCCAACCCGAACGACCCCGCCTGCTCGCTCCGGAATCTCGCGTCGCTCACTCCATCATGCTGGCAAACATCCCGGGCTCGTAGGAACCCCCCTTCTGGTGCACGATCACGGCGAGCCGGTTGGCCGCGTTGATCATGGCGACGCCGGCGATCAGCGCGGCGATCTGGTCGTCGTCGTAGTGCTTGCGCACCTGGGCCCAGGTCTCGTCGGACACGCCCTGGGAGGCGTCGGCGAGCCGGGTGCCCTCCTCGGCGAGGGCCAGCGCGGCCTGCTCGGCCTCGGTGAACACGGTGGCCTCGCGCCAGGCGGCGACCAGGTTGAGCCGGACCGCGGTTTCGCCGGCCGCCGCGGCGTCCTTGGTGTGCATGTCGACGCACCAGCCGCAGCCGTTGATCTGGCTGGCGCGCAGCGCGACCAGCTGCTGCGTGGACTCCGGCAGCGGAGACTGCGCGAGCACCAGGCTGGCGCTGGCGAACCGCTTGGCGAACTTGGTGGCGAGCTCGTTGCCGAACAGGTTGAACCGGGGTTCCATGACGTCGTCCTTACTCGTGGTGGACTGGACCAACACGAGATGCCGGTGACCCCGGTCCCTGTGACAACGCCGGCTACGTGACGTGCGCCACAACCGCCTCGGTGTCACAAAACGGCGCGGCCCGGTGTCTGGTGGGTAACGCCGTCGAGAGCGAACAGGAGTCCACCCATGGCCGGCCTGCCTGAAGATCGCGGCGGCAGCATGGGCGGCGACGGCCGCCCCGACCCCGCCACCGAGGCGTTCCTCGCCCACCGCAACCTGCTGTTCACCGTCGCCTACGAGATGCTCGGCTCGGCCGCCGACGCGGAGGATGTCCTGCAGGAGACCTGGCTGCGGTGGATCGGCGTCGAACTGGGCACGGTGCGGGATCAGCGTGCGTACCTGGTCCGGATCACCACCCGCCAGGCGCTGGGCCGGCTGCGTACGCTCGGCCGGCGCAAGGAGTCCTACGTCGGCCCCTGGCTGCCCGAGCCGCTGCTGACCGCGCCCGACGTGGCCGAGGACGTCGAGCTGGCCGACAGCGTCTCGATGGCGATGCTGCTGGTGCTGGAGACGCTCACGCCGGCCGAGCGCGCGGTGTTCGTGCTGCGCGAGGTGTTCGATCTGGAGTATGACGAGATCGCCGAAGCCGTCGGCAAAAGCCCGGCCGCGGCCCGGCAGATCGCGCACCGGGCGCGAGCCCATGTCGCGGCGCGCCGGCCCCGCGAGGTGGTTTCCCCGGCCGAGACCCGGGCTGCGCTCGAGGCGTTCCAGCGGGCGGCCGAAACGGGCGATCTGCAGCGCCTGCTCGACATCCTCGCGCCGGACGTCGTCTTCCTGGGCGACGGCGGCGGGGTCAAGCAGGCCGCGCTGGCGCCCATCGTGGGGGCCCGCCGGGTGGCCCGCATGCTGGTCGCCGGCCTGGCGAGGATCGCCGCCGCCTCATCGCTGCAGCCGGCCCAGGTCAACGGCTACCCGGCGCTGATCATCCGCCTCGACGGCCAGGTCGACACCGTGGTAGCGGTACGTATCGACGACGGCCTCATCACCGGGCTGTACGCCGTGCGCAATCCCGCGAAGCTATCGCACATGGAGCGGGAGACCACCCTGCGCCGCTGAGCCCGGGCCGCCGTCCGTTAGGGGTACAGCGGCTCGCGTTCCTTTATGATGGGGCGCCAGCGGCTGGGGTCGGGGTTCCAGTTCCGCCAGCTTCCGTCCGGGCCGAGCTCGTCCCACCCGTAGTGTGATTCCTCTTCGAATTCGTACTGGGACTGGATCGCGACGCGGCCCGGCCCGGTCAGCCGGATCATTGGGATGAGCTTCCAGTGCGCCCGGGGGGACTCCGGGCGCTCCATGTGGATGTTCATAAGCACCTTCGGGTCCTTGTAGAGCAGGGCCCGCGGGGTGAGGTAGATCCGCTCGCCGTCGCGCAGGTCACGGATGAAGACGTTCCCGCAGGCATGCAGGATCAGCAGCCCGCGCTGCTGCGCGGTGAACCGGTCCACGTACCGCCCGCGCGGGTAGAAAAACTCCCGATTGTTGCCTTTGCCGAGGGCCCACCAGGTGCGGGTGTGGAGCCAGTCGTAGGAAACCGCCGAGGTCGCCACCAGGAAATGGTGCTCGGCGACTTCAATGGCCTGGCCGCCCTCGAGCGGTATGGCGATGAGCTCACCCGGATCGTCGTCGGAGAAGGCGATACGTCCCGGGCCCGACGCCTCCATCATTACCAGCGGCATCCCGGCCTTGCGCCGGTCCCAGCCCTTCTGCATCTGCCGCGCGGCCAGCTGCGTCGTAGGGTCGGTCCACAGCAGGACGTGATGAGAGAAGTAGACCTGGTCGCCCGGAGCGAGAGTCATTTCCGCCACCGGCACGTAGGTTCCGGCGATCTGGCAGACAGACCGGCCGAACTGGATCCGGGCCAGGTCGCGGATCGGCGGCTGCTCCACCCATCCTTCGTCGTCGCGGAGCTCGCGCGTGTTGACCGGCGCCCCGCAGTTCGGGCAGGCCGGGCTGCTCGCATCGGAGCTCAGCCGGCAGTAGGGGCAGACGTAGCCGGGGGAGGCCCCCAGGCCAGGGTGCTCGCTCATCGCGGCGCTCCGATCTCAGCTGCTGTGCCGGTGGACATACATCGACTGGATCCCGACACGTCCCGGGCCGGTCAGCTCTGCCCAGTTCGCGTGCCGGAAACCCGCGCCGGCCTGTACCGGGACGGGGCTGATCGTGACCGGGGCGTCCTTGTAGAGAAACCCGCCCGGCTCGACCAGGATCTTCTCGCCGACGCCCAGCCGCCGCTGGAAGACGTTGCCGTACCCGTGGAGCAGCAGGAGCCCCTGGGTGTCGCTGGCCACGAACCGGTCCAGGTACATCCCGGGCCCGCCGTGGAACATGCTGGCCAGCTTGTCGATCCGGATGAAGTCATAGCCGACGTTCTGCGACGCGGCCAGAAACGCGTGGCCGCGGACGTCGGTTTCTACCTCGGGATGGAGCGGGAGCACGACCACCTCGCCGGACGCATCGCGCGTGACGGCGATCCGGCCTGGGCCTTGCGCCTCGATCACCGCGTGCGGCATCCCGGCCATGGTGCGCTGGCCGCGCTTTTTCAGGTTCTTCCCGGTCAGGGAGACTGTCCGCTCCTTCCACAGCAGCGTGTGCTGCTCGAAGAAGATAGTGTCGCCGTCGGCCAGGGTGAACTCGGCCACCGGGACGACTTGGCCCGCGATCTGGCAGGTGACGTTCCCGACCCGGAACTCCGCCATCTCCCGCAGCCTGGGCGCCGCACGCCACCCCGACTCCGACACCGAGTTCGCGACGTTCAGAGGTGCCCCGCACGTCCCGCAGCTGGTGCGATCCGGCTCGTTCTCGTAGTGGCACCACGAGCAGGCAATCCGCTCCACGGCGGCAGCTCCCTCCGGTCGGCAGGCAGCCGCCTGACACCGGCGCTTATCATCGCATAATCGGGCCATCCGCACTGCTAGGGGCACGGTACTCCGCCCGAGCCATATCCAGAAGCAACGAAGAACCAGCCCTGAATCTGACCCCGTCACGCGGACGTGGCCTGCCCGCTGGTGCGGGCAGGCCACGTGGCTGGCTATCCGGGCGGTCAGGTTATCCGGCCGGTCAGGCGACCAGCGGGTCCACCGTCTCCTGGTGGAAGCTCCCGTTGCTGTCCTCCCAGTAGAAGTACAGGCCGCCTTCGTAGCTGAACATCGCGATGTTGTCGCTGCCGTCGTTAGCGGTAATGCTCGGGTCGGATCCGGGCAGCACCGTGCGTGGGTTCTGAGCGACCCAGGATCCGCTGCCGTTAACGGCGCAGTAGTCGTACGGTCCCGGCGCGGTGATGCACACCCCGTCGCCGAATCCCTGGTTCACCGTCGTGATGGACGGTGCCCCGTCGACGAGCGGGCCGTTTACCACCTGCAGGTTCCACCCCGTGCGGCCGTCCTGCTGCCAGTAGAAGCTCAAGCTGTTATTCGGCCCTTCGACGGCGATGTTGGCGGAGCCGTCGTTCCCGGTGATGGCGGGGACGGAGTAGGCCGTCCCGGCCCCGGCCACGGTCTCGGCGTCCCACCCGCTGGCGTCGTCCTTCTGGTAGTAGAAGTCCAGGCTGTTGTTGGGTCCTTCGGCGGCCACGTTCGCGTAGCCGTCGTGGTACGTGATGACCGGTGCGGAGAAGGTGGTGAGGAAGTAGGCCACCGACTCGTAGTGCCAGGCGGCGGTGCCGTTGAGCGCCCACCAGGAGTTCAGGCAGTGCCCGGGGCCCTCGGCGACGATGATCACGCCATCGTCCGTGACCGCCAGGGACGGCGCCGAATAGGTCGACCTCGCGTTGCCGACGTACTCTTCCTGCCAGCCCTGGGCGCCAATCTGCTGCCAGTAGAAGTCCAGGCTGTTGGACGCGCCCTCGGCCGCAATGACCACGCCGTTACCGTCCTGCGCAATGGTCGGCGCGGAGAAGGTGGTGCCAGCGGGCGCGACCTGCTCACTGCGCCAGAGGTTGGTGCCGTGCAGGTTCCAGTAGAACTCGAGCCCGTCGGCGGGGGTCTGCACGGCGATGACCGTGTTGCCGCCCGCCACCGTGATGGCCGGCCGCGGGTACGAGTCTGCCGCTGACGCGCTGGGCGCCGATGCGGCCAGCGCCGCACCCGCCAGGCTGACGGCCACGGCTCCGGCGGCGAGCATCCGGACCCCCGAGCGGGCGGTGATCGCGTGCCAGCGTGATCTGATGATGTTCACTGGTTCCCCTCGTTCCTACTGCCGCCGGCCCTGCGCCGGTCAGTCGCTGCCCCTCCGTTACGGCCCCGCTGAATTCTGGCCGTACCCGAAAGGCGATCTCATTAGGTGGAGAGCCGTGGCGGCTGTGGTAAATACCGCGAAATTTTACTGATTTATCCCGACCGTCAATCTTCCCGGCCGCATTCCCGCAGAATTGAGGACGCGCCGATACGCCGGCCGGCGTAAACCCGAGTCTGCCCTGGTGAGCGTGGAGGGAGAAGCATGATCGCGGGCAGTTCGGACCAAATAGCGACCGAAAGTGCCCGCGATCATGAAAGGCCCCGGATTGCTCTCCCGAAGTCAGCTTCCCCGCACCCTGAGCCGGCCATGATCGCGGCCAAAAACGGGCCGATCAATGATCGTGGCCAGGAATGGGCGCTATCCGCCGCGAACTGGCCACGATCATGAGAATGAACCTGGGCTAGGTAACGTTTTCAGGCCGCCACGCGCTGCTGGATGTAAACCGGCCGGCGCGGCGGAACCGCGCTGCCGTCCGGCAACAGCTCGCCCGTGTCGTCGAACAGGATGACGCCGTTGCAGAGCAGGCTCCAGCCTTGCTCGGCGTGACAGGCGATGGTGCGGGCCGCGTCACGGTCGTGGCGGTCAGCCGGCGGACATGGGGGCTGGTGCGGGCACATCGCTGGCCCCGGGTAAGTTCGCCGCGGCCAGGACGGGCCGCGCCGAGGACCGCGCCGAGCCGACGGTCCGCGCCGAGGACCGCGCCGAGCCGACGGTCCGCGCCGAGGACCGCGCCGAGCCGACGGTCCGCGCCAAGGGCCGCGCCGAGGACCGCGGCGCGGCCGGCTCGGCGTTGATCAGCGCCGCGATGGCCGGGTAGCGGCGCATCCGGTCCAGGTAGCGGCTGCGGGTCGGGCCGATGCTGCCGACGGGTATCCCCAGCCTGGCGCTGACCTCGGCGTACGGCAGCGGCGGGTCCGCGATGAGCAGAGCCATCAGCTGCTGGCCCGCCGGGGGCAGGTGAGTGAAGGCCTCGCGCAGCGCCGCCTGGCGTTCGGCCGCGAGCAGTTCGTGATCGGCCGACTCGGCCTGCTCGTCCGGGATGTTCTCGGTGTCGAGCTCAAAAGCAACGGACCCGTAGCAAGCACGCGAGACGCGCCAGCATTCCCGGTGGGTGGTGGTGGCGAGCCACCCGGGCAGCGCGGCCGGATCGCGGAGCTTGCTTAGCTGGTCCACCAGGCGCACCCAGACGTTCTGGCCAACGTCGTCGGCATCGGCCCGGCCCAGCCGGTACTTGCGGCAGATCGACCAGATCAGCGGAGCGTACCGCTCGACAAGCGCATCCCAGGCCTGCCTGTCGCCGCCTCTGGCCCGGGCTACCAGGCCGGCCACCCCGCAGTCATCGAGGTTCGTTCGGGTAGTTCCGCAAGGAGCGTAGGCGGTCGCAACTGGCATGATCTGGTTCTCCCTTAGCCCTGCCGATAACCCTGCCGCTATCTGACGTGATGACAGCTTCGGCGGGCGGGTGTCCCGATGTCATGAGGTACGAGTCCCGTTGCACCCGGGAACTATCGGCCCAGCTGAACCGAGGACGCGTCTCAGATCCGGGACTGCTGTCCCAAGCCCGCGTCCCGGGCCTGCACGATGGCCTGGGCCCGGTCGGCGACCTGCAGCTTGGTCAGGATGTTCGACACGTGATTGCGCACCGTCTTCTGGCTCAGCCCCAGCTTGGCGGCGATCGCCGGATTGGCCCGGCCCTGGGCGACCAGATCGAGGACCTCGCGTTCCCGGTCGGTCAGCTGCGGGAACACCGGCGGCGGAGCCGAAGGGCCGGCGGTGAAGTAGGCGAGCACGCGAGCGGCCAGCTCCGTTCCGAAGATGATCTCGCCGTTGGCGGCGGCCCCGATGGCGGCGCGGATCTGTTCCTGGTCGGCTCCCTTGAGCAGGTAGCCGCGGGCGCCGGCGCGCAGCGCGGAGAAGATCGAGTCGTCATCGTCGAACATGGTCAGCACCAGGACCGTGATGTGCGGGCTGTCGGCCACGATGCGGCGGGTGGCCTCGATGCCGTGCAGCCCGGGCATGTTCAGGTCCATTACGACCACGTCCGGCTGGGTTTCCCTGGCCATGTCGACGGCTTCGGTGCCGCTGGAGGCCGCTCCCACCAGTTCGGTGTCCGGCGCGTCGGTCAGCATGGCGGACAGCCCGTCACGGAACAGCGGGTGGTCGTCGGCGATCAGCACCCGGATCATGTCGGTCATGGTAGCTCCTGGGCGGGCAGGTGGGCGGTGATGCTGGTTCCGTGCGGTAGGCAGGGTTCGATCACCAATGTCCCGCCGAGTTCGGCGACGCGCTCGCGCATCGACGCGATGCCGACGCCGGTCCGCCAGCCTTCGGGCAAGCCCACCCCGTCGTCGCGCACGTCCACGCCAAGCCCAGGACCGAGCCGGATCCGCACCGAACACCGCGTGGCGTGCGCGTGCCTGGTCACGTTGGTCAGCGCCTCGGTCACGATCCGGTAGCAGGCCACTTCGACCGCCGCGGGAAGGTCGGTCAGGTCCCCGTCGGGAGCGTCCAGGGTGACGCAGAGCGCGGGCACCTCGTACTGCAGGCGCCCGACCTCCTCGCGCAGCGATCCGATCAGGCCGAACTCATCCAGGGCGGGCGGCCGCAACCCGTAGACGATGCGCCGCACGTCGGTCACCGCCCGCTGCGTCTCCGCCTTGAGCCTGCCCAGCAACTCCAGCAGTTCGAGCTGCCCGGCCGAACGGCCCCGGGCGGTGTCAAGACCCAGCGTCAGGCCCGCCAGCGTCGGACCCAAGCCGTCATGCAGGTCGCGTCGCAGCCGCCGGCGCTCCTCTTCCCGCGCAGTGACCAGGCCCGCCCGGGACTCGTCGAGCGCCTGGCGCAGGGCTACCGCGTGAATGGCCGGCCCCGCCTGCCGGGCCAGATCGGTCAGCAGCTGAACATCGTCCGGGCCGAGACGCTCATCCCGCGACCGCGTGCCCACCAGCAGCCGCCCGACGGTTTCGGTCTGGGAGATCAGCGGGAACGCGGTCACCTCGGATGAGGGCTCACCGTACGCGGTCGCTTGCCGCCATCCATCGCCGAGCCGCAGCTCAAGGGCCGCATACGGCAGCCGCAGGCTGTCCGCGATGGTCTTGACCACGGAGTTCAGCGCCGAGTCGGTGTCCGCCGATTCCTCGACGCGGCGGCCGAGCCTGGCCAGGGCTTCGTAGGGTACCCCGCGGTCGCCGTAGAACAGCCGGTCCACCCGGCGCTGCACCCGGTCACGCAACGGGAACAACGCGGCAGCGCCCACCGCGGTGGCCAGGACCTGCACGGTCATGCTGTGGCCCGACCTTCCGAATACCACCTCGGCCAGAGTCACCACCCCCACGTAGACCGCGGCCACCCCGGCGGTCAGCAAGGCGTAAAGCACCGCCCGGCTCAGCAGGACATCGACCTCGTACAGCCGGTAGCGCAGCACCGCTATCCCGATCCCCACCGGCATCAAGGCGCCGGCCAGCGCGCCCAGCCCCACGGCCAGCGCGCTGCCCGCGTCGACGACCTGGGTGATGATCGCCACGGCGGCCAGCGGCAGCACCGCAAAGAACCACTTGAGCTGCTGGCGGCCCACCCGGTCGGCGCGGCGCCACCGCAGCGCCACGCTCGCCACCGCCGCGGCGCCTGCGGCCAGCCCGCACCCCACGGCCAGGACTTCCGCTGCCGTGAACACGCCATCGAGCGAGGGGTAGGTGTACGGATCAGGAAGGTCGCGGAAGTAGCTGCCCATGCTCTGCGGGACGAAGGCGAGGCTGACCGCCCAGAGCGGGATGAAGGCCAGCGCCGCCCACAGCGCGGGCCGCCACCGCGGCGACAGCAGCCTTCCGTCGGGGAAGACCAGCGGCAGGACCAGGCCGGTCAGGCTCAGGGCCGGCGCGTACAGCCAGGTGTTCAGCCACAGCACCGGGGTCGCGAAGGGCAGCGATCCCGGAAAGTGGACGAGTGTGTAACGCGCATAAGCGAAGGCGGCACCCGAAACCGCGTTGGCCAGCCCGATCAGGCACAGCAGCGGCCCCATCCGGTGCCCGGGCCGCCGGGCCAGCAGTACGCACCCCATCCAGGCGAAGCCGAGCGCGGTCGGAACCGGGTAAGCGTCCAGGATGCGGCTCATGGCCGCTAGGGCCAGGATCCCGCCGGACAGGATCGTGGCCACCGCGGCACCCGCCCAGGACAGCCCGGCCAGGGTCAGCCAGCGGGCCGGTGCCGCCCGCGCTGACCGTACCTGAAGGCCCAGATTCACATACATACGATGGGGCCTTTTGGTCCCGCTGTCACGGGGCAGATGTCCCGACCCGCCCGGGATCATCTGGACCAGGATGGCAGAAGCGTCCTAATCGCCTCGAATTTCGGCGATGCCGTAACGATGCGGTAACGCCGGCACCCTAGCGTGGGAATCGAGCCAGCGTGCAAGGAGGCGCCAGATCTCATGAACCCATCGGTCGGCCTGCCGAGAACGTCATTTCCCCCGTATCAACGCCCGCCTCGCGCGCTCCGGCACTGTATGGAGGTCCCGGGAACCGCACGGCGCACCGTTCTGCTGACTGGAGCATCGGGTGTCGTCGGAAGCGCACTGCGGTCACGGCTGCGTGGCCTCGACCTCGTGTGCCTGGCGCATCGTGCGCCGGTCTCCGGCCCGAACGTGACCAGCGTCCAGGGCGACATTGCCGCACCGATGTTCGGGCTGCCCAGTCACGACTACACGCAGCTGGCGGCCGGGGTCGACGCGGTCATCCACTGCGCGGCGGTCACGGATTTCAACCGTACCGACGGCAGCCTGGAGGCGACGAACATCGCGGGCACCCAGCACGCGGCCGCCTTCGCCACCGCGGCGGACGCGGTGCTGTACCACGTCAGCACCGCGTTCGTGCACACCACGGCGGACGGCGACCGCGGCCGCACCGCCGTCGGCTACGCCTCCTCGAAGCTGGCCGCCGAACAGGTCGTGCGGTCCAGCGGCGGGCCGCACGTCATCCTCCGGCCGTCGGTCGTTATCGGCGATTCGGTCACCGGCGAGGTAGCCGCGTTCCAGGGGCTGCACCAGGTCGCGGCGGGCCTGTTCGCGGGCATCGTGCCCATGATCCCGTTCGACCCGCGCTGGCCGCTCGACTTCGTCCCCGCCGATATCGTCGCCGACGCGATCGCCTGCGTGGTCGCGAACCGAGTGGACCAGGGCGAGTTCTGGATCACGGCCGGCGACCAGGCGCTACGGCTGGACGAGAGCGTCGCGGTGGCCGTCGACCTGGCCCGCGGCCTCGGACTGCGTATCGATCAGCCACGGTTCGTTCCGCCCGACATGTTCGACCGGCTGATCCGCCCCGTCTTCCTCGACGCGCTGCCCCCCAGGATCCGCAGGAATATCGTGCGGATGCTGGAGTTCTTCACGACCTACCTGCAGTCCGGGCAGGCCAAGCCGAGCAGCCTGGATCAGCTGGTCAGGCTCGGCGCCAAGCCGCTGCCCGACCAGCGCGAATCGCTGCGGAACAGCCTGGGGTACTGGGCTGGGCGCCGCGGCTACGGCCAGCCCGGGATCGAGCAGGTGGCCTGAGATGACCGCGGCGACGGACCGGGATCTGGTGCTCGACCGCTACGCGAAGCACGTGAATAAGTCGCTCGCCAGCCTGGCCCGGCTGATCGCCACCCCGGTCGAGGTGGCCGCCGCCGGGTCGAAGGTGCATGGCAGTGACGGGCACGCCTACCTCGACTGCGGGGGCTTCGGGGTCTTCCTGCTCGGTCACTGCCACCCGGCCGTCGTCGCAGCGGTGCGCGATCAGCTGACGCGTAACCCACTGGCCACGAGGCTGTTCCTCAACCCGGAGCTGGCCCAGGCCGCCGCCGACCTGGCCGCCATCACGCCGGCCGGGCTCGACTACTGCTTCCTGACCAACTCAGGAGCCGAGGCGACCGAGCTCGGGCTGAAGCTGGCCCGGCTGGCCGGCCAGCGCCACGTGATCGCCATGCACGGCGGGTTCCACGGCAAGACGCTCGGCGCGCTGTCGGTGACCGGGCGGGCGCAGTACCGTGACCCGTTCGGCCCGCTGCTGCCGATGATCGACTTCGTCCCGTTCGGCGACCTGGTCGCGCTGCGTGCCGTGCTGACGGCTCAGTCGGCGGTGCTGCTCGAGCCTGTCCAGGCCGAGGGCGGCGTCCGGCTGCCGCCCGACGGCTACCTGCGGCAGGTCCGGCGCGCCTGCAGCGAAGCCGGCGCGGTGATGATCCTCGACGAGATCCAGTCCGGCCTGGGCCGCCTCGGTGCCTGGTGGGGCGCGGACCTGGCCGGCGTCACGCCGGACGTGCTGCTGACGGGCAAGATCCTCGGCGGCGGCGTGATGCCCGTCGGCGGCGTGGTCGCCTCGGCCGAGCTGTTCGCGCCGCTGAACGCCGACCCGCTGCTGCACTCCTCGACGTTCGCCGGCAGCCCGCTGGCCGCCGCCGCGGTCTCCGCGACCATCAGCGTCATCAGGTCCGAGGGCCTGATCGACCGCGCCCGCGAACTCGGCCCGCAGGTCCGCGCCCTCGCCCTCGACGCGGTCGCGGCGTACTGCCCGGACCTGGTCACCGAGGTGCGCGGCGAGGGCCTGCTCATCGGCATCGACTTCGTCTCGGCCGACGCCGCCACCGAGTTCCTGCTCGGGCTGCTGGACTCCCGCGTCATCCCGTCCTTCTCGCTCAACTCCAGCAATGTCCTGCGCCTGACCCCGCCGGCGATCCTCGACGCGGCCGATCTCGACTGGCTGGGACGCGCCCTGACCTCCGCCGCCCGGCATGTCTCCCGCGTCAGTGTCTCCCGGGTCAGGCCCGCCGCCTGACCCCGTACAGCCTTTAGGAGAGCAAAATGCGCACCGTCCGCATCCGGTTGCATGTACCAGGCAAGCCACCAGACGACGTGTACACCACGCTGGCCGACTTCGAACGCTACCCGGAACTGTGCGACGCCGTGCAGAGCGTCGCCGTCACCGAGGCGTCGGGGAACCGCACCGTGTCGCGCTGGGAGGTCACCTTCCGGGCCGGCCTGCTGCGCTGGACCGAGGAGGACACGTTCGACCCGGCCGCGCTGACCATCACGTTCCGCCAGCTCGAGGGCGACATTGCCCTCTTCGACGGCGCATGGGAGTGCGTCGGTGCCTCGCCCGGCACCGAGATCGTGTTCTCCGCACGGCTCGACATGGGCATCCCGAGCCTGGCGGACGCGCTGGAGCCGATTGCGGCGCGGACGCTGACCGAGAACATCGTGGCCATCGTCGGCGGCCTGGTCGGCCGGGCCGAGCTCGTCGCGTCCGAGGTGGCGGTCCCGGTGGGGAGCGGGTCATGAACCTGCTGCGTGTCGAGCGGGATACCCTGGACCGCTATCTCCCTGGCCTGGACAAGTACCTCAGCGAGATCCCGCTGCTCGAGCTGGAGCAGCCGGGCTGCGGCGCGCTGCAGAAATTCCGCGAGCTGGGCGGCCCGGCCCTGCTGGTGCCCGCCGAGTATGCGGGCAAGGGAGCGTCCTTGCTGGACGCAGTACGCATCCAGCGTGCGGTGGGCAGCCGGTCACCGTCGCTGGCCGTGGCCAGCACCATGCACCACTTCTCGGTGGCCTCCCTGGTCGAGCTGACCGCTGCCGGCAACGGGTTCGAGTGGGCCATGCTCATGGCCATCGCGGAGAACTCATGGCTGCTCAGCTCCGGCTTCGCCGAGGGCAAGCCCGGTCAGCACATCCTGACGCCCACCATGCGGGGCGTGCCGGCCGACGGCGGCATCACCGTCAGCGGCAGCAAGAAGCCGTGCAGCCTCACCTGGTCCATGAACCTGATGAGCGCCAGCGTCGCCGTCGCCGACCCCGATTCCACCGGGACCGGCCGGCTGGCGATCGTACTGATCCCGGCCGAATCACCAGGCATCGAGCGCGCGCCGTTCTGGCAGACCACCGCCCTGGCCGCCGCGGAAAGCGACCAGGTCACCCTGACCGACGTGTTCGTCCCCGACGCGCTGATCTTCTACCCGCACGACGGCGAGTCGATGGACCCGGTCCAGGCGCGCGGGTTCGTCTGGTTCGAGCTGCTGGTCTCCGCGTCCTATCTCGGCGCCGCCACGAACCTCGCCGAGCGTGTCATCGCGCGCGGCCGGGGCTCGGACGAGGACCGCGCCGGCCTGGCCATCGAGCTGGAGGCCATCGCCGCGGCCCTGGAGCAGGTGGCGTGCGCCGCCGCGACCGACAGCGACAACGACGCCCTGCTCGCGCGGGCCCTGTACGTACGGTTCGCGACCGAACGGGCCATCGAGCGCGTCGTCATGCCGGCGGCCGCGACCCTCGGCGGCATGTCGTTCATCTCCTCGCCCGAGATCGCCTACCTGCTGGGCGCCACCCGGGCCCTGGCCTTCCACCCGCCGTCACGCGCCGCCGCCGCCGGCCCGATCGCCCGCTACCTCGCCGGCCAGCCGCTGATCCTCTGACCACGGCCAGGCCGCCTCACCACAGGTCGCCCCCGGTCAGCACGTATACGAACGGCACCAGCGGGATCAGCCCGAACAGCCCCCAGGCCAGCTTCTGCCCCCCGCTCAGGTCGCTCCGAGAGGCGAGGTCGATCCATATCAGGATCACCGCCAGCGGGTGGAGAAAGCAGACCAGCAGTTCCAGCAGTTTCTTCATAGCCTCCCCGCTACCCAGCAGGGAGATTTTGATGCCGAACGGGCCGTGGTGCCCGCCCCCGCCATCATGCGCGCCCGCGGGGGCGGGCGGCCGCTCAGTGCTTGCCGGAGCGCGCGCGTCGGACAAGCCGCCGCGCGGCCGCTCAGTGCTTGCCGGAGCGCGCGCGTCGGACAAGCCGCCGCGCGCGCTCAGTGCTTGCCGGAGCGCGCGCGTCGGACAAGCCGCCGCGCGGCCGCCTAGCGGATGTACAGCTCGCCGGCCTCGTACTCGGTGAACTCGGCGTTCGCCATCATGTGCTCGGCCAGGCCGGTCTCCTGGAACGCGGGGAAGAACTGCTCGGCCGCCCACCGCTCCTGGTGCGCCTTGGACTCCCAGACGGTCACCACGTTGAGGCCGTTCTCATCCGGTCCGGCCGCCCAGGCCAGCAGGCCGTCGATGTCCTGGGGCGGGTTGTGCTTGGCGGAGACCCTGCGGAAGTCCTCGATGGTAAGACCCTTCGCCTTGGCGAAGAAGACAGCTGCCATGGTGTGTCCCTCCCTTTCCCTATCTGCGTGTGCGCCCTGTTTGCGCTGGCAGGAAGGACGCTACGGGAAGGCCAGGATCCGGCCATCCGGGGAAACACTCATCCGGGTACTCATTCGCTGAGTAGTTATCCGCGGCCTGGCCGCGCGTCCGTGTCCGGCCCTTCACTGGACCAGGCGGCGATCTGGGCGAACAGCGCGAACCGGGAGGCGCTGCCGGAATCGGCGCCCTCGGCCAGCGGCGGCCGTTGGGTGTCGCCGAGGACCTGCGCCCACAGGTCCGGCCTGGATCCGCCTTCGCCGTCACCGCGGATGACGGGCTCGTCAAGCGCCAGCCGCCACAGGCCGTAGGGCGGCGAACTGCCCCGGTCGGCCGCGCGAGCCCACACCGCCGGCATGCCCCGGGCGGCCGCGGCCGCGGCGGCCTCCTCGGCCAGGCGGGTCTTCCCGATACCCGCCTCGCCCGTGCACAGCACCAGCCGCCCCTGGCCCGCCAGGGCATCGTCAAGCAGGCCCGTGACCCGGGCCAGCTCGCGGTCACGGCCGACCATTAGCCGGGCCGTCTCACCCCCCACGGGGTCACCATAGGCGCCGTCGGCCGCAGCTGAACAGAGCCGGATGGTCAGCCTGCGCATACCTGACCCCCGACCCACGGCGCCGGGGCCGTTGAGGAAGGTGCGCTCACTGCTCAGCACGGTAATTTCCGTAACTTATCGATCACGACCCGTTCACGGAATTGCATCGGACTCGGGTTATGGTGGGACTTCGTCCCAGCCGAAAAGCGAGGTGAACCCCAGCCATGAACACATCACCTACTGAGGCGGCGGCGCTGCCGCGGCCCCGGTTGCCGGCCTACGGCGAACAGGCCTGCTCCTACGACCGCGACACCAGCGCGTTCCAGCGCTACCGCGAGGACATCGTGGCCGCGCTCCCGCTCCGCCCGGGACAGGTGGTCCTGGACGTCGGGTGCGGGACCGGGCTGTGCTGCGGCCTGCTGCGGGACAAGGTCGGCCCGGCCGGCGGCGTGGTCGGCATCGAGGAATCGCCGCAGATGGCGGCGCTGGCCCGGGAACACGTCACCAGCCAGGGCTGGCGCAACGTGACCGTGGTGCAGGCGCCCGCCGAAGGCGCCGAGATCGGGGTCAGCGCCGACGCGGCGCTGTTCTGCGCCGTGCACGACATCATGCAGTCCCCGGACGCCCTGCGGAACGTGCTGGGCAGCCTGCGGCCGAACGCCTGGGTGGCCGCGGGCGGCGGCAAGTGGGCCGCGCCCATGATGGTGGCCGTCAACGCCATGGTGATGACGCTGCATTCTCCCTACGTGCGCAGCTTCGAGGGGTTCGACCGGCCGTGGAGCCACCTGGAGCGGATGACCAGGGACGTCAGCGTGAGGGAGGTGGCTTACGGCGGCGGCTACGTCCTGACCGCCCAGGTACCGTAAGCCCATGAGCCGGTTCCGTGCCTCGGCACAGATCACCAAGCAGTGGCAGAACTTCGATTTCTCGGTGGCCGGTGGCGTCGCCACCGTCACGCTCAACCGGCCGGAGAAGCTGAACGCGCTGACGTTCGAGGCCTACGCCGACCTGCGCGACCTGCTGGCCGAACTGCCGTACCGCGGTGACGCCAAGGTGCTGGTGCTGCGCGGGACGGGGCGGGGTTTCTGCGGCGGCGGCGACGTGAATGAGATCATCGGCGAGCTGATCAAGATGGAGGCTCGCGACCTGATGTCCTTCACCAAGATGACCGGGGACGTGATCCGCGCCATGCGGGAAATGCCGATCCCGGTCATCGCGGGCATCCAGGGCATCGCCGCGGGCGCGGGCTCAGTGCTGGCCCTGGCGGCCGACTTCCGGGTCGTCGCGCAGTCCGGCAAGTTCGCGTTCCTGTTCACCAAGGTCGGCCTGTCCGGTGGCGACATGGGCGCCGCCTACCTGCTGCCGCGGATGGTCGGGGTCGGGCGCGCCACTCAGCTCCTGATGCTCGGCGACACCATCGACGCCGTCACCGCGGACCGCTACGGCCTGGTCAGCCAGCTGGTCGCCGACGACGAGCTGGACCAGGCGGTGTCGCAGCTTGCCTCCCGGCTGGCCGCCGGTCCCACCCTGGCCTACGCCCAGACCAAGGCGCTGCTCACCCGCGAACAGGACATGTCGCTCGCGGCGTCGATGGAACTCGACGCCATGACCCAGGCCCTGCTGATGACCACCCACGACCACGCGGAGTTCCACGCGGCGTTCAACGCCAAGCGGCCGCCCGAATGGACCGGCAGCTAGTCCGCTTAGGCCCGCGCCGCGGCGCGCCTAGGCCGGCGCCACGCCGGAGGCTAGCTCGGCGTCCCGGCCAGGTGGCGCATGTTGCGCAGGGCCACGGCCATGATGGTGTTGGTCGGGTTGTGCGCGCCGGAGGTGACGAACACCGAGCCGTCGGCCACGTACACGTTGTCCAGGCCATGCACCCGGCCGTAGCCGTCGGTCACGCTGGACGACGGATCCGGGCCCATCATCATGCCGCCCATGATGTGGTTGCCGGTGGGCAGGCCGCCGCTGTTGAGCGTGGCGGGCACGGCCAGGGCCAGGCCAGCACCCGCACGCAGCAGCATCTGCTTCAGGCGCGGGACCCAGAACTGCTGGGCCACCTGCTCGTGCGGGCCCGCGCTCCAGGTGATCCGGGCCACCGGCAGCCCGAAGACGTCCCGCACAGCAGGATCGAGGGTCACCGTGTGGTCCAGGTAGGGCATGTCGTGGCCGATGAACGAACAGCCCGCCAGCCGGTCGCGCAGCAACGAGGCCCGCATGAGCTGCTTGAACTCCGTGCCGAACGGCCGGGATCCTCGCACCAGCGCCAGCAGGGTCTGGTAAGACTGCGCCTCGGTGATGGGGTCCTGGCTGCCGCCGAGCTCCATCAGCCCGCCGCGCAGGTACGGCAGCCCGTGCGACTTGGCGAACGCCCGGGCCCCGGGATAGTCCGGGTCGACGGCATCTTCCACGCACTGCGTCACCGAACGGCCGCGGTAGCCGTGCATCCGCTCGTCCAGGAAGATCGCGCTGCCGTCGACGAACGCGTGGAACATCAGCCGCCGGCCCAGCTTCCCGCTGGCATCGGGGAACGAGGACAGCAGCGCGAGCCGCACCGTCTCGATGGCCGACGCCGCCATGACCACGACATCCGCGTCCTCCGAGCCTCGCACCGGCCCCGAAGCGGTCATCCGCACCCACCGCACCCCGGTCGCCCGGGCCGAAGCGCCCGACCCGGACCAGACCACGGACGTCACCATGGTTGACGGCACGAGGCTCACCCGCCCGGTGCGCAGCGCCACCCGCAGCGGTATCAGGGCCGAAGGCCGCGCCACCACCGGGCACCCGAAGCTGCTGCAGAACCCGCAGTTGTTACAGGCGTGCTGGCCGTTGTAGCCGCTGACCGAGTTGGCTGCCATCGGGAACGGGAACGGGTGCAGCCCGAACGCGGTGGCGCCCTCGGCCACCGCGAGCGACCCGCGCATCTGCGGGCCCGGCGGCATCGGGTACTGCACGGACCGGGGGGCGTGCTTGCGCACGAGGTCGGGGAACGCCGTGACGTCGCCCTGCACCCCGATGAGCTGCTCAACCTGGTCGTAGTAGGGCGCGATGTCGGCGTAGGTGAAGGGCCAGTCGGCCATGTCGGCGTTCGGTACCGGGCCCAGCGCGGACAACTGCTGGAAGTCGAGGTCCCAGAACCTGGGTACCTTGGCGTCCCAGTGAATGGTCCCGCCGCCAACCGTCTGGGGCAGCTCGTCGACGCTCCCCGTGACCTGGTTCGCGGCCACGCCCACCGGCCGCCAGGTGCGCGGGTACACGTCCGGGTCCGGGCCGGGGTAGTTGCGCACGATCATGGCCAGGCTGTCGTTGGCGAAGGCCGTGCCGATCGGCCCCTCGCCGCCGATGTTGGTGAAGTGGTTGGGGCCCTTCTCGTAGACCACCACCTGCCAGCCGGCCTGGGCCAGCACCATCGCGGCCAGCGAGCCGCCCGCGCCGCTGCCGATCACGACCGCCTTGCTCATAGCTGGGCGCCCATCACAGTGCTCATTACAGGTGCTCATTACAGTGCTCTCATTACAGGGCTCTCATTACAGGGCGCCGAGCAGCTTGATCACGTCGGTCACGACGGCGGTGTCGTCGACCGGGTCGTGCCCGTCCGACCCCGTGACCTCGTCCGGGGTGTACCCGCGCGGCTGGATGTCGCCGGGGAAGGCGATGTCCTTCCAGCCCGCCAAGCCGCGGTTGCCGCCGTACTCAGGTGCGGAGTACAGGCCCTCGATCGTGTGCTCGTACAGCACGGCCATGAACGTGCTGGCCGACTCCGACGCCAGGATCTTGTCCTGCTTGGCGTGGCTGGCCTTGGTGAAGTCGCCCCCGGCCAGCTTGTCCAGGGCCGCGATGCCGGTCCGGTACTGCTGCTGCCAGCCCTGCAGCCGCTTGCGCCACGCGATGCGCGTGACCGGGTCGAGCGCCACGAACCGGGCCATCAGATCGGGCCCTGACGTGTGCCGGCTGCTCCACGGCCCGCCCGCAAAGATCAAGGGCGCGGCCTCGTCCAGGGCACCGAGCTGAGCCAGCATCGAGTCGATGTAGCCGGTCACGTCGGCCTCGCGGGCGCCCGGGTGGCCGGCTTCGTCCGGATCATCAGCAGGCCCGGGTGCGATCCGCGCGGTCGCGTCCTCGACCACGGCCGCCTCATGGGCAGTGAAGAAGCGCAGCGACCGGGCCGAGACTGAACTGGACGACGACGAGGTACAGCCGTCGACGCCCAGCACCGCCGCCGAGGCCACCGCCACGGGAATAGCGCCGATGACCACACGGCGCCGCATGCCGCCGCCCGCCGGCGAAGGGCCAGGGTCTGTGATAGATGACACGCGGCAAGTCTAGAGATACAAGATCGTCAGCAGAAGGCGTTGCGGAAGCCGAACACCCGGCGTTCCCGCCGCAGCGCCGAGGCCACGATCCGGTTCCGCCACGGCGTGCTGACCGCCGCCCGGTAGGCGGGTTCCTCGAGCACCTCGGGGCCGGCCAGCTCGTGCAGCGACAGCCAGTCGGGCGCCGACCAGCCGGGCCCGCCCGAGCCGCCGGTCAGCCGGTACCGGCGGATCCGCTGCCATCCGGGCACCTCGAGCAGCATCGGGATGTGCTCCCGCTCGTACCAGGCCGCCATGTCGTCTTCGGTCTCCGGCGGCACGGTGTTAGCCACCGACAGGATGGCCGGCGCCGCCCCGGCCGGAGCGGCGCCAGCAGCGGCACCAGAAGCGCCGGACGGCAGGTCCTCGCTGACCTGCTCGTAGACCCGCCGGTCCAAGGTAGCCAGGTGCGACATGATGAACTTTTCCCGGTCGCTGCCCCCCGCCACCAGCGCCTTGTACTCCTGGCCGTCCAGCACCTCCAGGCTGGCCGTCTCGTACAGCGCCAGCCAGGGCGGCTGCTGGCCGTCGATGGCCTGGTAGCGGCGGGCGCCGGTGAACCCGGGCACGGTCATCCGGGCCGGGCCGTGCTCATGGTCGTACCAGTCGTGGTACTCCGCCTCGCTGACCGGCCCGTCCGGGCCCGGGTCGGTGTACACGTACAGCAGTCCTGCGGCCATGGCTCATCGTAAGACGCCCGGGTCCCGCGGCGCGAAGCCGCCGGACCCGGGCGTCCCGGATAAAACCCGTCAGTCGGTCGGTGCTGCCATCGGGTTCACGCCGGCCAGATCCTCCCGCTTGACCCTGATCGCGACCACGGTGATGATCAGCGCGAGCAGCGCGATCCCGGCCGAGACCAGGTATCCCTTGGCGAAGCCGACCGAGTACGCGTGGTCGGTGATCGCCTTGATCGCTGCGGCTTGCTGGGCCGCGGACAGGTGCACCGTAGCGTGCTTGGCCGCCGCGGTCGCCGCGGCCACCTGCGCGTGGATGTTGTTGGCCACCGCGCTCCATGCCACCGTGCCGAGGATCGCGAGCCCGATCGAGCCGCCGACCTGCTGCCCCGTGTTCAGCAGCGACGACGCCACGCCCGTGTCGTTGTTGGCCACCTTGGCCAGCGCGACCAGCGACATCGGCACGAAGATCAGCCCCATGCCGAACGCGGTCACCAGCATGGGCCCGAGCAGCCCGGAAGCGTAGTGGCTGTGCTCGGTGATCCGGGACAGCCAGAACATCCCGCCAGTGGCGATCGCGCTGCCCGCCAGCATCAGCGGCCGGGCGCCGATCCGCGCCACCAGCTGCGACGCTATCCCGGACGCCAACATGATCATCGTGACCATCGGCAAGTAGGCGATGCCGGTCTTGAGCGCGCTGTATCCCCACACCTCCTGCACGAAGATGGTGAGGAAGAAGAACATGCCGAACAGCGCGGTGCCCACGCACAAGCTGATCAGGTAGGCGCCAGTCCGGTCGCGGCTGCGCAGCACCCGCATCGGCACCAGCGCGTGCTTGCTCCGGACCTCGATGAATCCGAACGCGACGAGCAGCACGACGGAGGCCACCAGCGACACGATCACCTTGGTGTCACCCCAGTGCGAGACGCCGTTCGGCGTGGTCCCGGCGCTGGACAGCCCGTAGACGAGCAAGGCCAGGCCGAGGCTGCCGGTGATCGCGCCTGGCAGGTCGAAGCGGCCCCGGCGCCGCTCGGACTCCGGCAGCACGCGCGTGGCCAGGAACGCGACCACCAGGCCGATCGGTACGTTCACGAAGAACACCCAGCGCCAGTTGAGGTACTGGACCAGCAGCCCGCCGGCGATCAAGCCGACCGCGCCGCCGGCCACGCTCATTGCCGCGTAAACACCCATCGCCCGGTTGCGCGGCGGCCCCGCGGGGAAGGTGACGGCGATCAGTGATAGCGCCGTGGGCGCCGCGAACGCGCCGCCGATGCCCTGTACGACGCGCGCAGTGAGCAGCCAGGCCTGGTCGGTGGCGAACCCGCCGGCCAGCGAGGCCAGCGAGAACAGCAGCAGGCCGGCGATGAAGATCCGGCGGCGCCCCAGTAGGTCGCCGGATCTGCCGCCGAGCAGCAGCAACCCGCCGAACGCCAGCGCGTACGCGTTGACGACCCATTCCAGGTTGGTGCCGGAGAAGCCCAGCGCGGTCTGAATGTGCGGCAGGGCCACGTTCACGATGGTCGCGTCGAGCACGACCATGAGCTGTGCCGTCGCGATGACGGCGAGCGCCAGGCCAAGCCGCCGCGGTGCGGCCCCCGTGGACCCGGTGGGCCCTGGGCTTGGAGTAACGGCGTCTGACGCCGCCGCGATACTGACCTCCCGGGCGCGCGCGCCGTTGAGGGCCGCACTCCCGGTGTCTGGTGGTGTGGCGGACAAAACAATCTCCCTAAGTTGAGGGCGTACTGAACTCTCGCCGTGACCGGCTGGACTCCGCCGTCACGCGCGCCGTGCGTACTTCTTCTTAAATGCCTTTGACCGAACGGATCGTGGTATCAGCCCCGTACCATCTGTTCGCTTCCCCGTGTAGTGGTCGTCAGCTAGGACGACCATGCGGCTTGTTGTCATCGGTCATGACGAGGCAGCCGCCGCGGATGTGACACCATCACCTCCCTTTTTGCGCGATCTGAGCATCTTGCGCAGCAAAGTCAGCAGGCACCGCCGCTCCGCGGTGTCCAGCGCGGTACACCAGGGCGCCCGGGCCAGGAGCTCGCCGCAGACCTGGTGCCTCAGCTGCACGCCTTCCGGGGTGAGCACGATGTTCTTGCTCCGCCGGTCGCGCTGAGAGGGTTCCCGCCGGGCCAGGCCGTGCTTCTCCAGCGCGTCCGCGACGGTGGTGATGAAGGAGGGGTCGCAGCCCATCCGCAGCCCGAGGTCCTTCATCGTCATTGGCGTATCGAGCATGAACAGCGCCTTGCTGTCGCTGACGGTCAGGCCGAACTTAGCCGCGACATCCTGACCGAGATCGTGAGCATGCCTGATCAGATCGCCCATCGTGTCCGCGATCTGCTGGTCAAGCTCATCGTCGCTGGCTTCGCCACCTGTCCCGGACACCAGCGGCGTCGCGTGCGGTACCGGTTCGGCGTCCAGGGCCGTCGCGGCGGCTGCCTGCTCATCCATCCATGCTCACCTCCGCCCATTGCCTGAGTTCCTAAACAGTTGAGTGACTCAACTATATTGCCGCGTACCCGACCACGCAAGGTAATTTCGGGCTCTGTTCCCCCCACTCGCCTCCGGGGCGCTTTAAGGCGCTGCCTTCCCTCGTCGCTCGTTCCTCGCTCCTCAGTCCAGGCAGCGCCGCGCCCCTTTGGCTCGCGGGGCCCCGGCCGGGCCCAACTGGCCGACCTGGTGCGGCGTCTTTACCGGCGAGCGCTCACACTGAGAGCAGCAGCGAACGCACGGAGGGTGTGCCGCGATGGCCGAAACCGGGAACGAAAGCGGAAGACCGGGGCGCCGGGCGGTCCTGCGGTTCGCCGCGGCAGCGGGCGGCGCCACTCTGCTGTCGGCGTGCAGCCACAGCACCAGCACCTCCGCGGCGGGCGCCGCCGCGACCAAGCCCGGCTCGTCGGCGGGCAGCACGGCCACATCCTCGAACGCGTCAGGGACGGGCGCGGCCGCCGGGCCGCCGACCGCCGCCGACTGGGCCGCGCTGGCCCGGGACCTGTCCGGGCCCCTGGTCCGGCCGGGCGAGGCCGGCTACACCACGGCCAGGGAACTGTTCGACCCGCGCTTCGACTCGCTGCGCCCGGCCGGGGTGGCCTACTGCCGCAATCCGCACGACGTATCCACCTGCCTGGCCTTCGTGCGCAAGTACCGGGTCCCGGTAGCGGCCCGCTGCGGCGGGCACAGCTACGCGGGCTGGTCCTCGACCAGCGGCCTGATCGTGGACGTGACCCGGATGGCCGGGGTGAGCGTCAGCGGCAGCACCGCGACCGTGGGCGCGGGCACCCGCCTGATCGATTTCTACAACGGGCTGGACGCGCACGGCCGTGCCGTGCCGGGCGGCTCCTGCCCGACGGTCGGCATCTCGGGCCTGACCCTGGGCGGCGGCATCGGCGTGGTCGGCCGGGCCTACGGCCTGACCTGCGACAACGTTAAGTCGCTGCAGATCGTCACCGCCGACGGCCAGATCCGCACGGCCAGCGCGAGCACCAACTCCGACCTGTTCTGGGCCTGCCGCGGCGGTGGCGGCGGGAACTTCGGCGTGGTCACCTCGTTCACCTTCACCACCCACCCGGCCGGCGACATCATCTTGTTCTTCCTGTCCTGGCCGTGGTCGCAGGCGGCCCGGGTCATCGCGGCCTGGCAGTCCTGGGCACCGCACGCCCCGGACCAGCTCTGGTCGAACCTCCACCTGTCCGCGGCGACCGGCGGTTCCGTCCCGTCCATCCAGGTCGGCGGCACCTACCTGGGCTCGGTGAACGATGCCTACGGCCAGCTGGAAAAGCTGTACGCCGCCGCCGGCTCGAACCCGTCCTCGCCGTTCCTGGAGAACACCACCTGGCTGCACGCGATGCTGGTCGAGGCGGGCTGCGCCAGCCTGACCGTGAACGAGTGCCACCTGCCGACCCAGGTCTCCGGCGGTCAGCTGTCGCGGTCCTCCGAGTACGCCAAGTCCGATTTCTTCACCACGCCGCTCAGCAGCCGCGGGATCGGCACCATGCTGGCCGGCGTGGAGAACTTCCAGCAGGCCGGCGGCGCTCCCGGCGCGTCGGGCGGCATCGCCCTGGACGCGCTGGGCGGCGCGATCAACCAGGTCGCGGCAGGCGCCACCGCGTTCGTGCACCGCAACGCGCTGTTCGACACGCAGTACACTACGACCTGGCCGCTGGGCTCGGCGTCCGCGGCGGTGGCGCGCCAGCACGCCTGGCAGCAGTCGTTCTGGCAGTCGATGCGCCCGTACGCCAGCGGCCAGGCCTACCAGAACTACATCGACCCCAGCCTGGCCAACTGGCGGCAGGCCTACTACGGGGCCAACTACACCAGGCTCACCCAGGTCAAGGCGGCCTACGACCCGGACCGCGTGTTCAGCTTCCCCCAGGCCGTCTGACGGGTATGTCCGGCTCGTGACACGGTCAAGTGACCGGCGTGCATGATGGTATGTCCGCAATTTTTGGGTACCCGACGCCTATACGACAGCGACTCCCGGTTAGGTTTTCGATGACAAGTAACGCTGAGCTTGAGACCACGGCCGCGGTGACCGGGCCGGACCAGGTGCCCGTTCTGCTCGTCGAGGACGACGACGGCGACGCGCTGCTCGTCGAGGAACTGCTGCGCGACGTGGAAGCGGCCGTCGTGGTGCAACGCGCCCGCTCGCTCACCCAGGCCAAGAGCCTGGTGTCCGACGCGGCCTGCGTACTGCTCGACCTGGGCCTGCCGGACTCACAGGGGCTGAACGGGCTGCGGCAGCTGCTGGGGCAGGAGCCCGAGGCCGCCATCGTCGTGCTGACCGGGGAGGCGAACGAGTACCTCGGCGAGCAGGCGGTGCGGGCCGGGGCGCAGGATTACCTGGTCAAGGGCGAAGTCGCCGGGCACATGCTGCACCGGGTGATCCGGTACGCGGTCGAGCGCCGCCGGGCCGAGGAAGCCCAGCGGGATCTGCAGGTCGCGCAGGTCCGGGCCCAGGAGAACGCCAGGCTCGAGCGCGGCTTGCTGCCCTCCCCGCTGCTGGCCGACGCGCGGCTCAGCGTGGCGGCCCGCTGCCTGGCGGGCGGGCAGCAGCACCTGCTCGGCGGTGACTTCTACGACGTGGTCGAGGCCGGCGACGGCTGGGTGCACGCCCTCATCGGCGACGTCTGCGGCCGCGGCCCGGCCGAGGCGGCGCTCGGTGTCTGCCTGCGCGTGGCCTGGCGCGCGCTGGTCCTGGCCGCCCGGCCCGCCGGGGAGATCCTGGCCACCCTGGGGCAGCTGCTCGAGCACGAACGCCAGGACGACACCATGTTCGCCACCCTCTGCATGCTGTCGGTAGGCCCGGACCGGAGCACCGGCCGGATCCACATGGCCGGCCACCTGCCGCCCCTGCTGGTCACCCGGGACGGCGTGGTCGAGCTGCAGACGCCCACCTCGCCGCCGCTGGGCCTGGGCAGCGTCCGGGAGTGGCCCGGCACGCCGGTGCGGCTCGACGGCAGCTGGTCGGTGCTGCTGTACACCGACGGGCTGATCGAGGGCCGGATCGGCCAGGGTTCCGAGCGGCTGGGTAGCGAGGGCCTGATGGACCTGATCAGGGACGCGCTGCGGCCATCGCGCGCGGCGGCCGACGGCGGCGGCAGCGCACCCGTCCGCGGCTCGCTCCTGGACCAGGTGATCGAGCAGGTCCGCGAGCTCAACGGCGGAGACCTGGATGACGACCTGGCCGTCCTGGCGCTCGGCTATTCACCCGGCCGATGAGCGACGTACCGGCGCCCGCCCGGGGAAAGCTTGCGGAACGGATGGCGGCGAGCCGGCGCTGGCCGCTCAGCCGGATCGTGACCGTGGCCGTGCTGGCCCTGCTGCTGTTCTCGGTGGCGGCCGTGGTGGCCGGCGCGGTCTCCCTGGTCAGCCTGCAGAGCGCCAGAAGCCGCGTGGTGAACGTCATCGATCCCGCCGCGCTGCAGGCCCAGCTGCTGGACAACGCGCTGGTCAACCAGGAGACCGGCGTCCGCGGCTACGCCCTGAGCGCCCAGCAGGCCTACCTGGCCCCGTACACCGAAGGGGTGGCCGCGGAGAAGTCCTCGATCGCCAGCCTGCGCAAGGTCGTCGGCCAGCTGCCCGCCGGCACCTTGGCCGACCTCAACAGCGTGGCCACCCAGGCCCACTACTGGCGGACCCACTACGCGGAACCGACCATCAGCGAGGTCACCAAGACAGGGAAACCGGTGGTCAGCCCGGACATCGTGCTCGGCAAGTCCGACTTCGACGCGCTGCGGGCCAAGGTCGCGGTGCTCGAGGCGGACATTGCCGACGCCCGGAGCCACGCCGTGGCCCAGCTGGCCGACGCCAGCGACGCGCTGGACGGCGTGTTCATCGCGGTCGCGGCCGGGCTGGCCGTCATCGTGGTGGTGCTGGCCCTGGGCTTGCGGACCGCGGCCATCAGGCCGCTGGACCAGCTGGCGGCTCAGGCCCGCCAGGTGGCCGACGGCGACTTCGGCCACGAGGTCACCCTGCGCGGCCCGCGTGAGGTGACCAACCTGGCCGCGGACGTGAACAGCATGCGCGAGCGCATCTTGCAGGAGCTGGCCGCGTCGCAGGACGCCAACCTGGTGCTGCAGGCGCACGCCGAGGAGCTGCAGCGCTCCAACTCCGAGCTCGAGCAGTTCGCCTACGTCGCCTCGCACGACCTGCAGGAGCCGCTGCGGAAGGTGGCGAGCTTCTCCCAGCTGCTGCAGCGCCGCTACGCCGGCCAGCTGGACGCGCGGGCCGACCAGTACATCGAGTTCGCGGTCGACGGGGCCAAGCGGATGCAGGCGCTGATCAATGACCTGTTGGCTTACAGCAGGGTCGGCCGGTCCGCCCGCGAGCCGGCCCTGGTCCCCAGCGACGCCGCGCTTACCCAGGCCCGGGCCAACCTGGCCGCGGCCCTCGAGGAGAGCGGCGCCACCATCGAGTCCGGTCACCTGCCCTACGTGCTGGCCGAGATGCCGCTGCTCACGGCGGTGTTCCAGAACCTGCTCAGCAACGCGCTGAAGTTCAGCGGCGGCAAGCCGCCGCGCATCGTCATCACCGCCCGCCGCGACGGGCAGTTCTGGCTGTTCTCGTTCTCCGACAACGGCATCGGCATCGACCCGGAGTACGCCGAGCGCATTTTCGTGATCTTCCAGCGGCTGCACGACCGGACCGCCTACGAGGGCACGGGCATCGGCCTCGCCATGAGCAGGAAGATCGTCGATAACTTCGGCGGCAAGATCTGGCTGGACACCACCTATACCGAGGGCGCCCGGTTCTGCTTTACGCTGCCGATGCCCCAGGAGTCCCTTACCCTGGACGCCCCGGGCTCGCCCGGCGACCAGGAAGCCCCAGCGTCCCTGGCAGCACAGCCAGCCGAGGACCCCCACGATCCCCAGGACGAGGACAGCAATGGTTGACGTGACGAGCTCCAAGGTGATCGACGTGCTGATGGTCGAGGACGACGACGGTGACATCCTCATGACCAAGGAAGCCTTCGAGTACTACAAGGTGCAGAACCGGCTGCACGTCGTCACCGACGGCGAGCAGGCCCTGCAGTTCCTGCGCCGGCAGGGCCCCTACGCCGACGCGCCGCGCCCCGGCCTGATCCTGCTCGACGTCAACCTGCCCCGGGTCAGCGGCCTGGAGGTCCTGGCCGAGCTGAAGAACGACCCTGAGCTGCTCGTCATCCCCGTGGTCATGCTGACCACCTCCCGGGCCGAGGAGGACATCGTCCGCAGCTACTCGCTGCACGCCAATGCGTTCGTGACCAAGCCCGTCGACTTCGAGCACTTCATGGACGCCATCCGCCAGATCGACAACTTCTTTCTCACCCTCGTCTGCCTGCCCACCTGATCCCGTCGCAGGGAACCCGGCTAGGATCTGAGCGCCATTAAGCCTGCGAAGGGAGCCTGATGTACGACGCGATGCTGGCCGAGACCGTCACGATCCGCGGCGACGGCGGCGACGAGATCGAGGCGTACCTGGCCCGCCCGATGAGCCAGGGACCGTTCGGCGGCGTGATCGTGATCCATCACATGCCCGGCTACGACGAGCCGACCAAGGAGATCGCCCGCACGTTCGCGGC
The DNA here is from genome assembly GCA_963790065.1 of uncultured Actinomycetes bacterium. GTDB lineage: Bacteria > Actinomycetota > Actinomycetes > Streptosporangiales > Streptosporangiaceae > Palsa-504. Next base: position 37,268 of record CAWBNK010000016.1, read on the forward strand.
CCACGGCTACAACGCGCTCATGCCGAACCTCTACCATCGCGACGCGCCCGGCGCCAGCCCGGACGACGCCGCTGCGGCCGCCCGGGCCAAGGGCGGCGTGCCCGACGCCCGGCTGATCGGCGACCTGGCCGGGGCCGCGGCTCACCTGCGCGGGCTGACCTCCGCCAACGGCAAGGTCGGCGTGATCGGCTACTGCTCCGGCGGCCGCCAGTCGGTCCTGGCCGCCTGCAGCCTGCCGCTGCAAGCCGCGGTCGACTGCTACGGCGCGTTCGTGGTCGGCAACCCGCCCGAAGGCATGCCGCTGCGGGTCGGCCCCATCAAGCACCTGATCAAGGACCTGTCCTGCCCGCTGCTCGGCCTGTTCGGCGCGGACGACCAGTACCCGTCCCCGGACCAGGTCGCCGAGCTCGAGCAGGAACTCAAGGCCCAGGGCAAGACCTACGACTTCCACAGCTACGAGGGCGCGGGCCACGCCTTCTTCTCGGTCAACCGTCCCGCCTACCGCCCCGAAGCCGCCATGGACGGCTGGCAGCACATCTGGACCTGGTTCGGCCGCTACCTCAGCGACTGAGCCCCTCTCGGCCCAGGCGTCACACCCCGCCGCGCCGCGCCCAGACGGTGCCTAATGGGCGCTGGAGGAGGCCCAGAGGTTAATGCCGGCGTCCACCGCGTCGCGGTCGATCGCGGCCAGCTCGTCGTCGGTGAACTCGGTGTGCTCGACCGCGGCCAGGTTCTCCTCGAGCTGGGCCACGCTGCTCGCGCCGATCAGCACCGACGTCACCCGCGGATCGCGCAGCGCCCAGGACAGGGCCAGCTGGGCCAGGCTCTGGCCGCGGGCGGCGGCGAGGTCGTTCAGCGCCCGGACGTGGGCCAGGATCTGCGGCGCGAGCTGGTCCGGCGACAGCGAGCCGTCCAGGCTGGCCCGCGAGCCGGCCGGCACGCCGTTCAGGTACTTGCCGGTGAGCACGCCCTGGGCCAGCGGCGAGAACGCGATGCAGCCCACCCCCTCGCGCTCCAGGACGTCGAGCAGGCCGCCCTCGATCCAGCGGTTCAGCATCGAGTAGGACGGCTGGTGGATCAGCAGCGGAGTGCCCATGCGACGAAGCAGGTCAGCAGCCTCCAGGGTCCGTTCGGCAGAATAAGAAGAGATCCCCGCGTACAGGGCCCGGCCCGACTGGACCGCGGTGGCCAGCGCCCCCATGGTCTCCTCCAGCGGCGTGTCCGGGTCGAACCGGTGGGAGTAGAAGATGTCGACGTACTCCAGGCCCATCCGGCTCAGCGAGGCGTCCAGGCTGGCCAGCAGGTACTTGCGGGAGCCGTGGTCGCCGTAGGGACCCGGCCACATGTCGTAGCCGGCCTTGGTCGAGATGATCAGCTCGTCCCGGTAGGGCCGCAGGTCCTCGCGCATGATCCGGCCGAAGTTGATCTCCGCGCTGCCGTACGGCGGCCCGTAGTTGTTGGCCAGGTCGAAGTGCGTGACTCCCAGGTCGAACGCCCGGCGCAGGATCGCCCGCTGCTCCTCGACCGGCTTGCCGTCGCCGAAGTTCTGCCACAAGCCGAGTGACACCTCGGGCAGCAGTAGCCCGCTGCGCCCGCAGCGGCGGTAGGGAAGCCTGTTATAACGGTCATCGGCGGCTACGTAAGTCATGCCCGAAGTCTTTCACGGGGCCTGGCTGGCCTGTGGTAGCGGTGGAATCATATTGCCGGCGGTATACCAACCCGATGGAGGATGCCTGAATGTATGACGCGATGCTGGCCGAGACGGTGACGATCACCGGGCACGGCGGTGACGAGATCGAGGCGTACTCGGCTCGGTCACTCCGCGCCGGGCCGGTGGGCGGGGTGGTGGTCATCCATCACCTGCCCGGTTACGACCGCCAGACCGCGGAGTTCACCCGGGCGCTGGCCGCGGGCGGGTACGACGCGGTGATGCCGAACCTCTATCACCGTGAGGCGCCGGGGGCCAGCCCGGACGACGCGATGGCCGCGGCCCGGGCTCAGGGCGCCATTCCCATCCCGGACGAGCGGATCGTGGGCGAGGTGGCGGGCGCCGCCGCCTACCTGCGCGGGCTGAGCAACTCCAACGGCAAGATCGGCGTGATCGGCCACTGCTCGGGCGGGCGGCAGGCCTTCCTGGCCGCGGTCAGCCTGCCGATCGACGCGGCGGTGGACTGCTACGGCGGCTATGTCGTCGGCACCCCGCCCGAGGGCCACCCGCTGCACGGCATGCCGCCCCTGGTCGAGCGGGCCGGGGATCTGCACTGCCCGCTGCTCGGGCTGTTCGGCCGCGACGACGCCGCGCCGTCCCCGGCTCAGGTCGACGAGCTCGAGCAGGCTCTGCAGGCCCACGGCAAGACGTATGAGTTCCATTCCTACGAGGGTGCCGGGCACGCGTTCCTGCAGGTGGACCGGCCCAACTACCGGCCCGAGGCCGCCGTGGACGCCTGGGGGAAGATCCGGGCCTTCTTCGGCCGCTACCTGTTATCGTCGAGAGCGAGAGGAGTCGTCAATGTGCACTTACCTGACGGAGAAGGTCTCGATCAGCGGCAGCGGGAAGGGACCGTCCGGCTGGTTCAAGGTGACCGACGCGAGCGTGTACTTCGACCACCCGGTGCATGCGCAGGCCGAGCACACGCTCAACATCGACTTCCTCGACCCGGGCGCCGGCCCCTCGGCGCGCGTCGCGGTCGAACTCACCGCCGAATCGGCGCGGGCCCTGGCCAAGGCGATCAACGCCACCCTGGACTCTGCTCCGCCCGGCCTGATCACCTAGAGGCCGGCCGCCGCCTGTCCGGCGGGGCCAGATCTCGCGGTACCAGCCACGAGACCCGAAAATGTCGGTGCCTCATGCGAATATTTGTGTGAGGGCGGGTCGGCACTCGAGATGGAGGCGGCTGGGATGCGGTTCGTGGTGGAGCGCGATGCGCTGGCTGAGGCGGTGGCCTGGGTAGCGCGCTCGCTGCCCTCCCGGCCGGTGCTCCCGATCTTGTCCGGGCTGCTGCTGGCGGCGGAGTCCGGCGGGCTGACCCTGTCCTGCTTCGATTACGAGGTGTCGGCCCGGATCCGGATCGACGCGGACGTGGCCGAGCCGGGGACCGTGCTGGTCCCCGGGCGCCTGCTGGCCGAGATCACGCGCAGCCTGCCCGGGCATCCCATCGAGGTCGACGACGCCGACGACGTGACCCTGACCTGCGGGGCGGCGTCGTTCAGCCTGGTCACGCTGCCGCTGGGGGAGTACCCGCGGCTGCCGGAGCTGCCCCGGCTGGCCGGCACCGTGGACGGCGCCGCGCTAGCCACCGCGATCAGCCAGGTCACCCCGGCCGCCAGCCGGGACGACACGCTGCCCGTCATCACCGGGGTCAACGTCGAGATCGCCGGGGACACGCTCACGCTGGTCGCGACCGACAGGTACCGGCTGGCCATCAGGGAGCTCGCCTGGAAGCCGGCCCGGCCGGAGGTCAGCAGCACGCTTCTGGTCCCGGCCAAGACGCTGGCCGACGCGGCGCGGATGATGGCACCCGGCGTCCCGGTCCGGATCCTCACCCGCGGAGCGGAAGAGACCGGGTCCGCACGGAGCTCGCGGGCCGGAGCGGGCGGTCCGCTGCGGGCCGCCGACGCCATGATCGGCTTCGAGTCCGGCGGGCGCCGGCTGACCACCCGCCTGATCGGGGGGGAGTACATCAAGTACAGCTCCAAGTTCCCCGCGGACTTCGGCAGCCGGGGCGACATGCCGGCCGGCCCGCTGGCCGAGGCGGTCCGGCGGGTGGCGCTGGTTGCCGAGCGAGGCAGTTCGGTCCGGCTGTCGTTCGAGCCGGGGAAGGTCACCATCGAGGCGGGCACCAAGGGGCAGGCGCGGGCCAGGGAGACCGTGGCCGCCGACTTCACCGGCGAGGAGTCCGCGATCGCGTTCAGCCCGCACTACCTGCTCGACGGCCTGACCGCGGCACTGGTCGCGGCGGCCGGGACCTCCGCAGCCGCCGTCCCGGAGGCCGACGACACGTCGGATCAGGCCAAGGGCAAGCGGGACGGGGCCGTCCCGAAGGAGGAGGGCTGCGTCAGGCTGGAGTTCACCAGCCCGACCAAGCCGGCCCTGATCACGGCCAGCCCGCGGCCGGGCGAGGAGTCGGTCCCGGACTACCGCTACCTGGTCGTGCCGCTGCGCGCCCTGGCGGACGCCTGACCAACCAGCACTGACCGGTCAGTGCTGGTCGGTCAGTGCTGACCGGTTAGTGCGTGGTCGGTCAGGGGTGCGGCGGCGGCAGGTTGGGATACGGCCCGGACCAGGCGGCGTGGCGGGCCATCCAGGCCATGATCAGGATCCACGTGGCCAGCGCGAACAGCAGCAGCGCGAAGACGAGGAAGCGGCCCGCGTCCTGATCGGGGACCGGCGGCCGCGGCTCGGGGCGGGCGGGCCTCGACCCCCTAGGTGGCCGCGGCAGGTCGGCCATCAGGCCGTCGATCTGGCCCTGCGTCTTGGCGGTCAGCGCGACGTCGATCCGCTCGGTCAGCTCGTCGAGGTCCAGCCGCCCGGCCACGAAGTGCTCCCGCAGCTGGGTCATCGTGGCGTCGCGCTCGGCGTCCCCGATCCGGATGTCGTAGTCGTACCGGCTGTGCCTGGGCACGGGCCAGCCAGGTATCAGGTGCTCACGCGGCGCTCCCGCGTCGGGATCTTCTTCTAGCATTCCGGTTCGGACGTCGTATCGCCTCGTCATCGGGTTTCCGGGTTCGCCAAGCCGACTACCTGACTTCAACGATAAGCCGGCGCGGCCCGGTGCGGAACCCAGCTGGCGACAGAATCAGCGGGGACCCGTGACCGAACCCCGGAGGCACACCCGCCCCGGGGCGATCAGCAACCAGTCAGATGCCCAGGTGACGCGTCAGAAACGCGGACCCCTCGGTCCCCGGGGGCCCCTCGGCCCACGGCGTGGTCCGCCGGAGCCCCTGCGCCGGCCGCCGAACAGCCGCTTGAGGAACGCCAGCGCGGCGATGATCAGCACGATGGCGATCGGCCGGTCCCCACCGCCGATGCCGAACAGCATCACGGCCCCGAGGATCAGGAACACCCACACCAGGCCCATCATCGGCGCGAACACGGCGAACGGCGCGCGGCGACCGCCGTGGCCCGCACCGGACTGCCAGTCCGAGCCGTTCGAGGAGCCCGGCCCCAGCCCGTACGGCCCCTGCCACGCGGTGTTGCCGTAGCTCCCGCTCGGCAGGCCCGCGGTGGTCTGCGGCGCGTAGGGCAGGTCCCGCATCACGGTGGTCAGGTCGGCCTTGGTCTTGGCTCCGAACGTCTGGTCCAGGCGCTCGTTCAGCTCGTCAAGCGTCAGTCGGCCATCCGCGTAGTGGTCACGCAGCTGGGCCGCGACCGCCTCACGGTCGGCGTCCCCGACGCGCACGTTGAATCCCTCGGTCATCGTGCCCTCCGTAATAAGAACGGGGAATCCCAGATGCCTCCACGATATATCGCGAGACATCGGACAGCAAGCCGAGTGCGGCCCGGCGCGCCGGATGGCTCATTGACAGCTTGTTCCTTCACATGTAAGTTTCGTCTTACAGGTGAAATACAGATCAACTAGGAGCCGGAACTGACCACCGACGAGCTGCTGGCAATGCTCACCGCCGTGGCCCACCCCCTGCGACTGCGGATCGTCGCGGAGCTCGCGGGCGGGCGGGTCCACGTCAGCGAGCTGGCCCGCAGGCTGGAGATGTCCAGGCCCCTGCTGTACATGCACCTGGACCGGCTGGAGAAGGCCGGGATGGTAACCGGCCAGTTGGAACTGTCGGAGGACGGCAAGGCGATGAAGTACTTCCAGCTGGCCCCGTTCGAGCTGCGGGTAACCGCCGAGACGATCGTGGCGGCGCTCCGTGCCGATGAGGCAGACGGCAAGAAAGGCGACTACGACATGAGAGAGAGCAACTGATGCCGACTTCAATCGGTATTCTGCTGGCCATCTTGGTTCCGATCTGCGCCGCGGCGGCCGTGATCGTGAGTCAGTAGTACCGGCTGCAGCGGCACCGTGCCGACGCGATCGCGATGGCCGCTTACCGCAAGCTAGCCGAGGAAGCGGTCGCCAACCAGCAGGAACTGCGCGACCAGATGCAGAAGCTCACCGAGCACGTCAGCGCGGTAGAGCAGCTCATGCGGGACGTCGGATGAACGCCCCCGCCCCCCCGCTCAGCCCTCCGGCCCCGTCGGCCCGCCCGGCCGCCGCGCCGCTGGGCCTGCACCGCAACCCGCTGCGCCAGGCCTGGGCCGCCAGCACCTGGCACGCCGCCTGGTACCTGCTGGCCTACCAGGTGACCGGATGGCTGCTGCTCGGCGCGGCGCTGGCCGCCGCCTGCGGGGCGGCCGCCCTCGCGCTCACCCTGATCGGCCTGCCGGTACTGGTGGCCGTGGCCGGGTTCCTGCACCGCTGCGCCGACGTCGAGCGGTCCCGGCTGCGCTGGGTGTTCGGCCAGCCGGTGCCCAGCCGTTACCAGCAGCCCGCCGCCCCGGGGATGATGGCCCGGGCCGGCGCCCGCTGGAAGGACGTGGCCACCTGGCGGGAGTTCGCGTACCTGACCGGCCTGTTCGTCCCGCTGGTCATCGTGGGCGGCCTGGTGCTGATCGTCTGGCTGACCCTGGCCCTCGGCGTCACGCTGCCGCTGTGGTACTGGGCGCCGGTCGAGCACTACCCGCACGGGCTCGCGGTCCACGGCGTGCAGCTCGGCTACTTCCCGAACGCCCCGTCCGGCTCGGGCGCGGTCGGCCTGTACATCGACACCCTGCCCAAGGCGCTGCTGACCGCCGTGGCCTGCCTGGTCCTATTCGCCTTGTTCAGCTACGTCCTGGTGCTGACCGCCCGGACTCACGCCACCATCGCGCGGGCGCTGCTGCGCCCGCCGGAAGACCCGCTGGCGGCGGCCAAGGACCTGCTCGAGCGTCCCGGCCCGCTGCCGCCGATTTTCGGCCGAACGGATCGTCCATCTAGCCCCGCCCATGAGGGTCCAGCTCACGGGCGGGGCGAGGAGCCGACTGCTCGCACCAGGTAACCGCTCATCCGCTACCAACGAAGAAAGAGGCCACGAATGCGCCAGTCGCTGGGTCAAGTATGGCCTGTATCAGGCCCGGGGGGTCTATGCTCCGCTGGAGTAAAGCAGCAACCGGGGGTCGGCGCCGTCCGAAGGCGCCTGCTCATGTCAGCACTGCCAGCTTCAGCAAGTGAGGCCATGATGGGTGTGCCAGTGTGGCGTTCCCGCCCGCCGCAGGTTTCCCTCAGCCGGCGGGTGGCGGGCTGGCGGGCGCGCTACTGGCGGCGGGCCCTGCTCGCCTGGGTGATGCTGACCCTGACCGTCATGGCCGTCGCGGCCGAGCCCGCCGCGGACTTCCCCAAGGCACAGCTCGGCACGATGCCCGTCGCGCGGACGGTGCTGCGGACCGGTGGTGTCGCGACCTCGGCCGGCGTCCCCGTCGTGCTCGCCATCCTCCCCTGAGCCCGCGCTTTTCCTAGCCCGCGTTCTTCGTAGCCCGCGCTGCTTCTAGCCCGCGCTGCCCCCTAGCCCGCGCTGCCCCTAACCGCGCGCTGCCCCCTAGCCCGCGCTGCCCCCTAGCCCGCGCTGCTCCTAGCCGGCGCTGCTCCCAGCCTTCGTCCCCCGAGCCTTCGCTCGCCGGGTCCTCTCTAGCCACTTCTTCCCCTTCAGCCTCCTGAGAGGTCACAATGCGCCATTCGCAGAGTTCAGTGTTGCCAGAAACAGTGTGGCCAGAAATAGGGCCAATCGGCCGCGATCGCGATCAGCCGCCGGGAAAACGCCCGGCCGTCGAGCGGATCGCCGGGTGGAGCGCCCGGCACTGCAAGACCGCCACCTTCGGCTGGCTGGCGCTGGTCGCCCTGCTGTTCGTGGTTAGCCAGGCGCTCGGTTCGAAGAACCTGCCCAGCTACGATCCCGGCCAGGCGGGCCAGGCCGAACGGGCCCTGCACCAGGCCGCGCCGGCCTACTACGGCGCGTCCAGTGAGGCTGTGCTGATCCAGGCGCGCGCAGCCGGCCAGACGTTCGCTCACGACGCGAGCCTGCAGCAGGCCGTCCGGCAGGTGGTCACCGCCCTGACCGCCCTGCCGAAGTCCGCCGCCGGCATCCAGCCGCCGCTGGCCGCGGGCGGCGGGCACCCCGGCCGCCCGTCGCTGGTATCGGCGAACGGGCGCAGCGCCCTGGTCACATTTGACGTCCCGGGCAACGTGCCTAACGCCGATCAGGCCGTGGCGGCGGACCAGCGCGCGGTAGCGGCCGTGCAGGCCGCCCATCCGGGCCTGATCGTGGCCGAGACCGGCGACGCCAGCATCGCCCGGGCCATCGACAACTCACTGAACTTCCGCCAGGCCGAAGCCACTTCGGTGCCGCTCACGCTGATCCTGCTACTGGTGGTATTCGGCGCCCTGGTCGCGGCGGGCATCCCCATCCTGCTGGCCGTCTCCGCGGTGATGGCGGCCCTGTCGCTGGTCACGATCTCGAGCCATTGGGTGCCGGTCGGGACCTCAACCGCCGAGGTGGTGCTGATCGTGGGCATGGCCGTCGGTGTCGACTACTCGCTGTTCTACCTGCGCCGTGAGCGAGAGGAACGGGCCCGGGGCCGGTCGTTCGCCGAGGCGCTGCGGATCGCGGCGGGCACGTCGGGCCGCTCGATCCTGGTCTCTGGCCTCACCGTGATGATCGCCATGGCGGGACTCTTCCTGACCGGCATCGACCAGTTCACGAGCATCGCCCTGGGCACGATCGCGGTGGTCGGCATCGCGGTGGCCGGCTCACTCACCGTGCTGCCCGCGCTGCTGTCCTGGCTGGGGCACCGCGCCGACCGGGGCCGGATCCCCTTCCTCGGCCGCAGCCGCGCCGCCGCCCGCCCGTCCCGGATGTGGGCCGCACTGGTCCGCCGCGTGGTCGCCCACCCGGCGATCTGGGGTGTTACCGCCGCCGTGGCCCTGATCGCGCTGGCCGCACCGGCCGCCGGGATGCGGCTGGGCGAGCCAGCCGTCGACGTGCCGCCCGGCCAGGCCGTCCTGCAGACCTCGGCCGAGATCCAGCGGGCCTTCCCGCAGGCGCCGTCGCCCGCCGAGGTCGTGGTGACCGGCCTGGATGCCACCGGGCCGCGAGTGCTGGCCGCGGTCGCCGCGCTGCAGGGGCGCGCGGCGACCGGCGGCTCTATCCGCGAGCCGGTGACCGCTACTGCGGTCGGCGCCCCGGGGAACCGCGCCCTGGTCATCGACGTCCCGCTGGCCGGCAACGGCTCGGACACGGCGTCCGACCAGGCGCTGCTGGCCCTGCGCGGCCAGATCCTGCCGGACACGCTGGGCCGGGTGCCAGGGATCAGCTACGCGGTAGCCGGGGATACGGCCAGCACGTACGACTTCATCCATCAGCTGCACGACCGGACCCCGGTCGTGCTCGCGCTGGTCGCGGTGCTCGCCTTCGTGCTGCTGATGATCGCGTTCCGGTCCGTGGCGATCTCGCTGGTCTCGATCCTGCTGAACCTGCTCTCGGCCGGGGCCGCGTACGGGCTGATCACGCTGATCTTCCAAGATGGCCGGCTGCAGGGGCTGCTGGGCTACACCTCGTTCGGCGGGATCATCGCCTGGGTGCCGCTGTTCATGTTCGTGTTCCTGTTCGGCATCAGCATGGACTACCACGTGTTCATCCTCAGCCGCATCCGCGAGCTATGGTCCCGCGGCGCGACCGCCTCCGACGCGGTGGTCGGCGGCATCGCCTCCAGCGCAGGCGTCGTCACCAGCGCGGCGCTGATCATGGTGGCGGTGTTCTCGATCTTCGCCACGCTGCCCCTGGTGGATCTCAAGATCCTCGGCATCGGTACCGCGGCCGCGGTGCTGATCGACGCCACCGTGGTCCGCGGCATCCTGGTCCCGGCTGCCCTCGCCCTGCTCGGCGAGCGCGCCTGGCGCGGCCGCCGGTCCCGCGCCTAGGTCCGGTCCGTGATCGCGCGCCTGGCGCGCGATCACGGACCGGAGGCGACCAGGGCGTCGCCGACCGGGGTGCGGCGGTACAGGACTGATCGCCCGGAGCGGGCCCGGGCGATCAGTCCGGCCTCGCGCAGCACGGCCAGGTGATCGCCGACGGCGCCGAGCGACTGGCCCAGCGTCGCGACCAGCTGGGTCGTGCTGGCCGGCTCCTCCAGGGCCTGCAGGATGACGGCGCGCGAGGGGCCGAGCAGCCGGTCGAGCGCGGTGCCGGATCCGGCCCGGTCCGGCCGCTCCCACAGGGCGGCGACGCCGCGCGCCGGATAGATCAGCGCCGGCGGCCACGGCGGATCGAGGCCCAGCGCGATCCTGGGCCAGACGAAGACCGAGGGCACGAACAGCAGACCGCGGCCGCCCAGCTCGGCTTCCTCGTCCTCCCGCCAGCGGGTGAGCTCGATCCGGCCCTGGGACCAGCGCAGGTTCGGATGCAGGTCGGCCAGCGCCGCCGCCCAGCCCTTCGAGACGAGCTGGCCGGCTCGGTAGATCAGGTCCCGTTCGAGGATGGCCCGCAGCGTGTCCCACTCGGGCTCGAGCAGCACCTGCCAGGCGGTGGCCAGGACATCGGCGGCATAGGCGGCCGCCTGGTCGCTGGCCAGGATGCGTCTGACCCGGGGATCGGCCTGGGGCTGCCTGCCCAGCGCCTCGGTGACCTGCCGCTGGACCAGGCTGGCCGGAGTCGACCGGACCTGGGCGAGCTGGTCGGCAATCGTGGTGGACCGGCCCGCCTGGACGGGGGTCAGGAAGTCCGCGCCCCAGCCTGGCGGGTTCAGCGCGAGCAACACGTCGATGTCGGCCTCACGGGCCAGCGCCTGATATCGGCTCCGGACCCGGACCAGCCAGGGCCGCAGCACGGGCTCGGCTGGCTGCGCTTGCCGGCCGCTCAGCTGGCGCAGCGCGTGGGTCAGCTCCCACAGCGGTGACACCCCGAACCGGCTCCTGGTCAGGTCCTCGTTGCTCACCGCGATTCGCTGTACCACGCCCCAGACCTTTCGTCCTGTGACGAAAGAGTACTCCCGGCCCGGGACGGCGCGCACGCTGGCGCCATGACCACCAAGAGCGCTCCATCCCGGTCCGCAGCGCTGCCGGACGACCGGGCGGTGCGTACCACCTACCGGTCGGTATTCGCCGCCGGGGAGTTCCGGGTCCTGTTCACGGCGCTGCTGATGTACGTCCTAGGCTTCGAATTCGAGATCCTCGGCCTGTCCGTGCTGATCTTCGACCAAACCAGGTCTCCGTTCTTGACCGCGCTGGCATTCAGCATGGGCTTCGCGCCGCAGGTCATCGGTGGCGCCCTGTTCACCTCGCTGGCCGATCGGCTGCCGCCCCGGCTCGTCATCGGGACCGGCCTGCTCACCCGCTCCGCCCCGGGGCTGGTGATTGGCCTGTGGCCAGGCCTGCCGGTTCCCGCGATGCTCGTCCTGGTCGCGGCGGCGGCGACCGTGGCCCCGATATTCACGGCCACGACCTCGGGCCTGCTTCCCGACATACTCGACGGGGACCGCTATGTCCTCGGCCGCTCGGTCTTCAGCCTCACCGGCTCCGGCACCCAGATTCTCGGCCTCGGTCTCGGCGGTGCCGTGCTGGCCGTCTGGCCTGCCCGCTGGCTGCTGGTCTCCGCCGGGGTCTCGCTCGCCCTGGCCGCCGCCATCATCCGCCTCGGCCTGCGCCGCCGGCCTGCCCCCCACGCCCGGGACACCGGCTCTGGCCGCCCCCCCGGCACCGGGCCCGCCGACGCCGCTCGCGGCGCACCCAGCGGCTTTGGCCGCCCCCGCGGCGTCGTCCGCAGCACCGTGGCCGGCCATCTCGAACTGCTTGCCGACCGCAAGGTGCGGGGCCTGCTGCTGGCCCAGTGGCTGCCCACCTGGTTCGTCACCGGAGCCGAGGCGCTGATCGTGCCGTACACCAGATCGCTCGGCCACCCGGCCAGCGCCGCCAGCCCGCTGCTGGCCGCCGTCCCGGCCGGGATGCTGCTCGGCGACGTGATCGTGGGCCGTTACTGCCTCCCGGCCGCCCGCGAGCGGCTCGCGTTCCCGCTCGCAGCCGCGATGGGAGTGCCCCTGGTCGCGCTCCTGGCCCGGCCGCCGGTGCCGCTGGCGGCCCTGGCCCTGCTGGTGTGCGGCTTCGGCTTCGCCTACGAACTCGGCCTGCAGCGGGCGTTCCTGGACAGCCTGCCTGACGGGCTACGGGGTCAGGCCTTCGGCCTCAACGCGACCGGGGGGATGGGCGGCCAGGGCCTGTTCCCGCCGGTCGCCGGAGCCTTGGCCTTGGCCTTCGGCGCCGGGGCGGCCATGGCCATCGCGGGCCTGGCCACGGTGCTCGCGGCGCTGGCCTTGCGGGCCCCGCTCACCGGCCGCTGGCGCGCTACCGGCCCAGGTAGGCGCCCCCGTTGACGTGCATGACCTGGCCGGTGAGGTGTCCCGCCGCCGGGGAGGCCAGGAACATCACCGTGGCCGCTACGTCCGCCGTGGTGCCGGCCCGGCCGGTGTTCGTCTCGTCCACCAGCCGCTGGCGCCGCGCCTCGGTCAGGCTGTCGCGGAAGAACTCGCTGCCCAGAGTGAGGCCGGGGGAGACCACGTTCGCGGTGATGCCGCGCGGGCCCAGCTCGCGGGCCAGGTCCGCGTTCCAGGCCTCCACGGCCCCCTTGGCCGCACCGTAGGACCCGGCGCCCCGCCGGGCCGCGATTGAGCTGAACGAGATGACCCGCCCGTCATCGGCCAGGCGCGGAGCAAGGGCCGCCGTGACCAGGACAGCCGACAGCACGTTGGCCTCCAGGTTGGCCCGCCAGGCGGCCGCCAGCCCGGCCAGGTCCCCGGGGCCGGGCGGCTCCCGGTCCAAGTCGGTGTTCCCGCCCGCATTGTTGACCAGCACGTCGACCCGGGCCGGAAGCTGGTCCAGGGCCGCGCCGACCGCGGCCGGGTCGGCGGCGTCGAAGCAGACGTACCCGGCCCGCGGACCCAGGCGCCCGGCGGCTTCCTTCAGCACCTGCTCCCGGCGTCCGGTAATGGTGACCTGCTCGCCCGCGCGGACCATCTCGGCCGCGATCGCGAACCCGATTCCCGTCCCGCCGCCGGTCACGACGATCTGCCGCATCGTCAAGAACTCCTTTAGGTCTAAAGTATCTACATGCCTCACGCTATGCCACCCCCTGCCCCGGCCGCAAACAACCATTCCGCCGGACCCGTCCATGCGACCCGGCCCGACCAAGCGGCCCGGCCCGGCGGCGACGGGGCGACAGAGTGGATGGGGTAGACGGGGTGGATGGGGTGGACCACATCCAGCAGGCCTGGGAACGCGAGCGGCCAGGTACCCCGGCCGGGTCGATCGGCGTCATCACCCGGATCTGGCGGATCGGCAAGCTCCTGGCCGACGAGCGCCGCCGCACGCTCGCCTTGCTGGGCATCGATGCGGCCACCCTGGACCTCCTGTCCACCCTCCGCCGGGCCGGCCATCCGTACCGGCTCACCGCGGGCGCCATAGCCGAACTGAGCCTGGTCAGTGCGGGTGCCATCTCGCAGCGCGTGGCCCGGGCCGAACGCGAGGGCCTAGTGCGCCGGGAGCGCTCACCCGCGGACGGGCGGCTCAGCTACGTCACCCTCACCGCCGCCGGGCAGGCCCTGATCGAGCGCAGCGTTGACGAACTGCTGCGCCATGAGGAGGCCCTGCTGTCCGGCCTTGCAGACGCTCGGCGCGAAGACCTCACCGCGCTGCTGCGGGTTCTGCTCGGCAGCCTCAGCTACCTCGAAAATACTCAAGGTGACAGATTAGATTCATTGAGTAAGCAAAAGCCTTGACCGCCCTGTCCGCATGAGTCACTATCGGTAGTGAAACGACCACATATAGTGGATTCTCTCCCGAATGGGACCCGGCATGGAATTCGGGCTGATCGCCGCGGCAGGCTGGGGCGTATCCTCCGTCGCCGCCACTTACTCGGCCCGGCGGATGGGCACGCTCGTGGCCCTGCTGGTCAGCCAGGCCACCGGAGCGATCGTGCTGACCGCCGTGCTGGCCGTCATGCGTCCCCATCTGCCAGCGTTGTCGGGCATGACCGTACTGGGCCTGGCCGGGGCTGGCTTCCTCAGCCTGGTCGGCTGGCTGACCTACTACCGGGCCCTGGAGTTCGGTCCGGTCGGGATCGTCAGCGGGACCGCCGCCACCTACGGTGGCGTCACCGCGGTGCTGGCCCTGGTGGTCCTCGGCGAACCGCTTGGCCGGTACGGCAGCATCGGCGGCGCGCTGGCCATCGCGGGCGTCGCCGCGGCGGCCACCCAGACCACTGGCCCCCGGGCCGCCACCTGGCTGCAGGCCGCCATGAGCAGCAGCCGGGTGCCAGGGCCGCCCGGGCTGACCTGGCAGGCCCCGATCCACCGCAGGCCGTGGCCTGGACTGCTGCTCGCGCTCGCCTCGGCGGCCACCTACGGGACGGGCGCGTTCTGGCTCGGCATGTACGCGGCCGCGGCCGGCTGGCTGGTGGCCGCGCTCATGGTCTATGTCATCTCCGTCACCCTGCTGCTGGCCGCCCTCATCTGCAAGCAGAAGCGCCCGCAGGCCGGGCGAGCCGGGATCGCCTGGGCGGTCGCCGCTGGGCTCGCCGAGGCCGTGGCGCTGGTCGCCTTCGCCCGCGGCGGTCAGGCCGGCCAGGTCGCGATCACCGCCGCGGTATCCAGCACCTACCCGGTGATCCCGCTGGCCGTCGGCCTTTCGCTGTTCCGCGAGCGGCTCAGCGCGTTCCAGGTGCTCGGCATGTGCGTCGCGGTCACCGGCCTGACCCTGGTCAGCCTGTCCGCCCCGCTGGTCTAGCGTCGAGCCTCCGGTAGCGTGCGGCCCGGCGGCAAAGCCCGTGTGAGCAGCTGCCCAGCCTGCGGAGCCGCCTCGCGACCGGGTCGATGGAACATCGAGCCGGCCATAGCCGGCACAGCGGTCCATCGTGCCGGTTGGCCAGCCCGGGGCGCGGCTGTCGCCCGGCCGCCGCCCGCATAATCGACCGGTCATTCCGCTAGTTTCCCGCAGCGGGCGTAGAGGCCGGCGATCGGCCCGACCCGGCCGCAGACCCCGGTCCCTAGCACGGTTTGACGTCGTGCAGGCGATCGGCGTGTGCGCCGTCTACGGGACCGAGAAGCTCACGATCGCCTACGAAACCGCGGGCGACATTCTCGACAACTGGTCCTGACCTCCCAGCCGAACGCCGGCACCGGAGCGTATCGGCCTGCCTCTTTCCTGAGCCGGGCCCAAGGCGACAGAATTCCGGTCGAGCGGTGAATTTCCGGTGGCCTCGTTCCCGCGAGCGGTGCCCGGATGGGGGGAGCGTCATGGACGGCAAAGACGCCAACAGCGGCAAAGACAACGGCAAAGACAACGGCAAGGACAACGGCAGCGACGGCGGCAGGGACGCTGACGACGCCCAGGCCGTCCTGGCCGCGCTGCGCCTGGGCTGGTCCGTGGCGGAGATGCGCGGCCGGAACCGGCCCGGCGGACCGCCCGGGGAAGTGACCGGCATGCCGGATCACCTCGATCATGCCCTGCCGTTGCGGATCGAGCGCGGCCCGTCCGAGCTCCGCATCGAAATCCAGTCAGTCGTCGCCGAACTAGCCACGGATCTCGGGGTGGACGGCCCCGGCTTCGGCGCGGCCCTCGGCGATAAGGCCAAGCTGCTGGCTCACGTGCGCGCGGCCAAGGCGGCCGACGCCCTGCGGCAGGCCCTCGACCTGCTCGCCGGACCCGCCGCCGCGCCGCACGACGCCCTGCCCGTGCTGGAGAATGGCCTGGCCGTGCAGCTAGCCGTCATAGCCAGGCGGCGCCAGGCCGTAGCCGCCGCGCAGGCACAGGCACAGGCACAGGCCCAGGCCCAGGGCCACGTACCGGGCGCGGCACCCGCCGTCGACCTCGCGCTGGCGGGCTGCGCGGGCGAGGAGGCGGGTGCCGCCGCGCTGGAGCAGGTCATCGCCGTGCTGCGGCAGGCGGCCGAGGCCAACCCCGGCGAAACCCCCCAGGCCGTCGCCGAGGCCATCAGGCAACGCCAGCAGGAACTCGCGGCGGCTGCCCAAGGGCCCTGGTCAGAACTGGCCGAACTGATCTGGCAGTTCGACGCCCACGTCCAGGACCGGCTAGCGGCGGTCTCCGAGAGCCAGGCCATCGGCTACCAGCTGGGCCGGGGCCTGGCCGACACCTACTGGGCGCTCGATCCCGGCCAGCCGAGCGGCTCCACGAGCTGGGGCTTCCTGCTGGGCGAGCGCCGCTGCGACGAGCTGTCGCGGCTGACCGGGCGGCTGGCGGCCTACATGGGGGAGTACACCGCGCCCGCCATCGCCGGCTCCCTGGAGATATGGAAGGACGTGGCCAGGATGCCGGGCTGGCTCGGCGACCCGCAGCACGCCGAACAGGCCCTGTACAGCCAGATCCGGCGGTGGTTCGAACTGGTCATCCTCGGCCAGGATCCCACCACGCTGATCAGGCCCGCGGCCGGCCTGAAGAACTTCAAGACGCTGCAACGGGCCCTGCGGCTGTTCGGGCCCGAACTGGTGGCGACCGTCGTGGGCCTGGGATTCCTGGTCGCCCTGCTGTTCCTGATCAACGTCGGGAGCGCCGCGGCCTGGCTGAAGACGCTGTCCGGGATCCTGGCCGTAGTCGGGCTCTCGCTGGCCGGGCTGGCCGCCACGATCAAGAACTCGGCACAGGCCCTGCTGAAACGGCTCCGCCAGGACACCTACACCGACCTGGTCGCCATCGCGGTGCAGACCGCGCCGCCGCCGCCCGGCAAGTCCGATATCGAGAACGCGATCGCCCGGCGCAGGCTGACCCCCGCCACGCCCAACTAGGACGCCCCATTCCGTGTCGCGCGGTAGCCGAGCATGACCGCCAGCCCGAGCGCGCTGCGCGGGGTGTAGGCGATCCGCCACAGCCCGCCGTGGGCGGCGGCGTGGGCCTCGTCTTCCCAGGGATGGGCCCGGGCCGGGCCGCCGCCGGTGTGCAGATCGTGCACGAGCAGCGCCGCCATGAGCGTCTTGGTGGTGGCGGGCTCGAACACCTCCACGCCGAACCGGGGCGCGCCGGCGTACGCCGCGGCCAGCACCCGGTTCTTCAGCACCGACCGGGTCCGGGTCGGCGGGGCCACGTTCATCGAAACGGCGGCGCCGCCGTCCCTGGCCACCGTGGCCCGCCACCGCTGCACGCGCTTGGCCAGCACGTAGTTGGGCCCTTGCTGCGGCACCTGGCTGTCGCAGATGCCGGGATCGGCGCCGGGCCGGTAGGCCGGGTGCAGCAGCCGGCCGCCGGACAGCGCGTGCAGCGGCCAGGCGCCGAGCTTGGCCGCCGGGGACCGGTCCGCGTAGGCCCGGGCCGACTGGGTCACCGCGTCACCCGGGACGGCGAACACGTCGGTCGGCGTGGCCAGGAACGCCAGCGCGACATCGCCCCGGGCGGCCAGCAGCCGGACGGTCAGCGCGTCGACGGCGCTGGCCAGCCGGACGTTGTCCCCGCCGTCGGCGTAGACGTAGTTGCCCAGCACCAGCGGCCCGTCCACCGCGGCCAGCCAGTCGGCCACGGCCGGGACGTCGGCGATCAGGTTGAGCCCGGCGCGGCCGGCCAGGTCCTCGCCGGGCGGGCCGGCCAGGTCCTCCCCGGCCGCCCGCCGGCCCGCCACGGGAACCAGCAGGGTCCCGGCGCTGCGGCTGGCCACCTCGAGGACCCGGGTCCAGATGTCCGGCCGGGGCAGGTCGACGCCGATCACCCGGGCGCCCCAGTCCAGCAGCACCGGCAGCGGTCCCACTTCCGCGCCCGCCCCCAGCGCCACCACCGTGCGGCCGGGCAGGGCCAGCCAGTCCGGGTGCGCCGCGACCATCCGGATCGCCTCCGCGCACGACGGCTCGATGACACCGCCGCTGACCCAGGCCTCGAGCCTGCGCAGCAGCGCGTCTCCGGCCAGCCGCTCGCCCTGGTAAGGCACGGACAGCTCGGTCTGCGCCGTTCCGGCACCCGGCACCGTGACCGTCGTCAGCGGCTCCCCGGCGGGCGCGGAGATCAGCGCATCGAGACCGGCCTCTTCCTCGCCGCCGTCGCCGGCCACGCACATCCGCCGGTGCAGCGAGGCCAGCCCGTCCCTGGCCACCGACACCGCCGCCTGGCGGGAGGTCAGCCCCGCCTCGATGAGCCTGCGGAAATGCCCCAGGTAGCCCGATCGCCAGTTGGCCTGACGTTCCGCACTGCGTGCCCCGGCCGGATCGACCTGCTGCAGCGCATCGGCCACCACGGCCTGGCCCAGCGCCGAAGTGCTCCGGCGCCCGTCGGCCGACACGGGAAACGCCACGCCGGCCAGCTCGCCGGCGGTCATTCCGCTCCCGCCACCATCACCTGACCATCATGGCGGTCCCGGCCCACCGCGGCCAGCCGCCCGAACCCGGAATTATCAGATGCCGTGCAGCGTGGAATTGGCCGGCGTCCGGTACGCGGGCGAGCTTGGCAACTGCCCGGGCGAGGACCCGGCACACGCCGCCGGCCGCGCCTTCGCGCACGCCGCTCGGGTGCCGCTGCCGATGGCCACGGCGACCGCGACCAGCCCGACCACGAGCACCAGCCACAGCAGGAGGGCGTTACGCCGGATTTCCGGGCGCCGGTGCAGCCGGAGCAGAGGGCGGCTGTCCTGGCGCCGGACGGCCAGGATCCGCTCGCGCAGCGGCATCTCCTCGCCGACCGTCAGCCGGGTGAAGGTGGCCATTTTTCCGGCCAGCCCCGGGTCCGAGCCCACGATATGTTCCGCCATCGCGTCCAGGGCCTGCTGCTCGCGAGCGCTAAGGCTCATCACCGCCACCTCCTCGCCCGCAGCCGCCGGATCCTCAGACGGACAGAGGGCGGGTAACTGCATCTTTCCCGACATTACCTGCCATCCAGAGGTCGCTGCGCCGCCGCCACCGTCCGGGCCAGCGGTACCCCGGCCACGACCGCGAACACCATCGCCGCGGCCAGCCAGCCCAGCGTGACCGCCACCGCGTGGCCGGACGCCGTCGGCCCGCTCCGGCCCGCGTCCAGCGTGAGGAACAGGCTGCCGAACGTGGCCACCCCGATCGCCTGCCCGAGCTGGATCGTGGTGGTGAGCAGGCCGCTCGCGTCGGCGGCGTGCTGCAGCGGCACCCGCACCAGGCTGTGCGTGACCAGCGGGCTGAAGCCCAGCGCCAGCGCGGCACCGGTCACCACCAGCGCCGCCTGCAGTGCCTCCTGCTGGGCCGCCCCGCCTCGGCCGGAGTGCAGCGCGGCCGCGACGGCCAGGTAACCGCCCACCGCGACCAGGCAGCCCGCCGGGGCCAGCAGGTGGTGCACCCGCTCGGGCAGCCGCCGCCAGAAGAACCCGCACGCGCCGAACACCACCGCGCACGGCGCGAAGGTCAGCCCGGCCCGCAGCGCCGAGTCGCCCAGCCCGGCCTGCAGGTGCAGCGCGAAGCTGAACAGGAAGCCGCCGTAGGTGATCATCAGCACGGCCACCGCGGCCAGGCCGGGCACCAGGCCCGGCGCCCGCAGCACGGCCAGGTTGAGCAGCGGATCGCCGCCCCGGTCCGCGATCCGCCGCTCCACGCCCCCGAACGCCGCGGCCAGCACCAGGCCGAGGGCGATGCAGGCGAACACCCAGGACGGCCAGTCCTCCTGGTGACCGAGCATCAGCGGCAGCACGACCAGGAACACCGCGGGCACCGCGATGGCCAGCCCGGCCAGGTCAAGCCGCCGGGCGCGCCCCGGCTCGTCCGGTGCCACCACCCGCGGCACCAGGGCCAGCACGGCCAGCCCGATCGGCACGTTGACCAGGAATACCGGCCGCCACGTCTGGCCGAACAGGTTCGCGGTCACCAGCACGCCGCCGATCACCTGCCCGGCCACGAACCCGGAGGACAGCACGGCGGTGTACGCGCTCAGCGCCCGGGCCCGGGCCGCGCCGTCGAACCGCAGCTGGATGACGCTCATGATCTGCGGCATCATCGCCGCCGCCCCCGCGCCCTGGACGAACCTGGCCCCGATCAGCACCCCCACGCCCGGCGCGATCCCGCAGGTCAGTGAGGCCAGGGTGAATACGGCCACGCCGGCCATGAACACCCGCCGGCGGCCGTACAGCTCGCCCAGCCGCGCGCCGGTGATCAGCATCATCGCGTAGCTCACGGTGTAGCCGGCCACGACGAGCTGCAGCTCGGCCCCGGTCGCGTGCAGCGACCGCCCGATCGTGGGCATCGCCACGTTGACGATCGTCACATCGAGCAGCGCCATGAACTGCCCGGCCAGCAGCACGATCAGCATCAGCCAGCGCCCCCGCGCGGCCGCGGCCGGATCCCGGACCAGTGGATCAGTTGTGATGGTCATGGCCTCAGCCTGCGCCCGGGCCCGCCACCATACTGAGAGCCTGCTGATGCTGGTGTTGTCACTACCCGGCTGGCGTTAAAGATTTTTCAAGATCTTCGGGCCGAACGGTCCCTGGTGCCCGCCGCCGCCCACCGGCCCGCCCCCGCTCGCTAGAGTCAGCACAGCAGCTCAACACGGGCGGCAGGAGCCGGGCACACGACAGAAAGCAGGTGGCCAGCGTGGCGGGTTCGTATCTGACCGTCGGATCAGGAGATCATCACGTCCTGGCCGTGCACGGCTGGTTCGGCTCGGCCCGCGGCTGGGGCTCGCTGCCTGACTTCCTCGACGGGTCCGCCTACACCTACGTCTTCATGGACTTGCGCGGCTACGGCGACCGCAAGCAGGCCGGCGGCGAGCACACTATTGAAGAGGCGGCCGCCGACGCGCTCGCCGTGGCCGACGACCTGGGCTGGGACCGGTTCTCGGTGCTCGGCCACTCGATGGGCGCCAAGGTGGGCCACCAGATGCTGCTGCAGGCCCCCAGCCGGATCCGCAGGCTGGTCGGCCTCAACGCGGTGCCGGCCACCCCGGTGCCGTTCGACGAGGCGGGCTGGGCACTGTTCTCCGGCGCCGCGGAGCACCCGGCCAACCGGGCCGCGATCATCGACTTCGTCACCGGTAACAAGCTGACCAGGACGTTCATCAACCGGATGGTGCAGCATTCGCTGGACAACTCGACGGTCGAGGCGTTCGCCGCCTACCTGCCGGCCTGGGCCCAGGATGACTTCTCCGCCCAGGCCAAGGCGGCGGATGCCACCGTCCCGGTCAAGCTGATCGTTGGCGTCAACGACCCGGCCATGTCCGCCAATTTCGTGGAGCAGACCTGGCGGGCTTTCTTCCCCGACGCCGAGCTCACCATCTTGCCCGACGCCGGGCACTACCCGATGTTCGAGTCCCCGGTGTCCCTGGCCACCTCCGTCGAGGAGTTCCTGGGGCGCAGATGACCCGGGCGGCCCGGCCGGATACCGAGGTCGTGTTCGACCCGGCCACCTACACCGGCGGGGTGCCGTTCGGCGCCCTGGACCGGCTCCGCCGTGCGGCCCCGCTGGCCTGGGTACCCGAGATACCCGTCCTGGGCTGGCCGGAAGGCCCCGGGTTCTGGCTGGTGCTCAGGCACGCCGACGTCGAGGCGGTGCTGAAGCAGCCGAAGCTGTTCTCCTCCGCGCTCGGCGCGACCCAGATCCGCGACCCGGCCACGCCGCAGGCCCTGGGCTATGTGCGGCGGATGATGCTCAACATGGACCCGCCGGAGCACGCCCGGCTGCGGCGGCTGCTGAGCCGGTCGTTCACGCCGCGGGCGGTGGCCAGGCTGGAGGACCGGATCCGCGGCCACGCCCGGGCCATCTGCGACCGGGCCTTGGCCGGCCCGGGGGTGAGTGCGACTTCGCCAAGGACGTGGCCGCCGAGCTGCCGCTGCTCGCCCTGGCCGACGTGCTCGGCGTCCCGGAAGCCGACCGCTGGCTGCTGTTCGACTGGTCCAACCGGGTGATCGGCTACCAGGATCCCGACTACGCATCCTCGGCCGAGTTCGACCCGGCGCAGGGCACGCCGATGGCCGCCGAGGCCCTCGCCGTCCGCCCGGCTCCTGGCCCGGACGGCCGGATGCCCGACCCGCGGACCCGCGAGGGCATGCCCGACCTGTACGCCTACGCCCACCTGCTGGCCGAGGAGAAACGCCGTCGGCCCGGCGACGACGTGATGTCGATCCTGCTGGCCCAGGCCGACGAGGACGGCGGCCAGGTGTCGGTGGCCGAGTTCGAGAACATGTTCTGGCTCTTCGCGGTGGCCGGCAACGAGACGCTGCGCAACGGCCTGCCCGGCGCGTGCATCGCCCTGCTCGAGCATCCGCAGGCCCAGCGCGAGCTGCGGGCCAATCCGGCGCTGATGCCCACCGCGGTCGACGAGATGCTGCGCTGGTGGACACCGGTCATGACGTTCCGCCGGACCGCGGCCGCCGACTGCGAGCTCAGCGGGCAGCCCGTCCGCGCCGGCGACAAGGTGGTCGTCTCCTTCACCTCGGCCAACCGGGACGAGGCGGTCTTCGCCGATCCGGGCCGTTTCGATATCCACCGCCATCCCAACCCGCACTTTGTGTTCGGCTACGGCCCGCACTTCTGCCTGGGCGCCCACCTGGCCCGGGCCCAGATGGCCGCCCTGTTCACCGAGGTCCTCGCTCGCACGGTCCGGCTGGACTACGCGGGCCAGCCGTCCTTCCTGCGGTCCAACTTCCAGCGCGGCGTGAAACGCCTCCCCGTCGCCTGGACCGGATGACTCGGCGGCCAGGCCGGGAACAGGCACAATGAGCCTGTGCGCTGCCCGATTCTCATCGGCCGTGACGAGCCCGCCGGCCTGATCGCCGCGACGGTCCGTCGGCTATCCCGGCCGGGCCTCGGCAGTGCGCTGGTCGTGACGGGTGAGGCCGGAATCGGCAAGAGCCGACTCGCCGGGCATATGAGCGCAGCCGCCGCCCAGGGCGGTGTCCTGGTGGTGACCGGCCGGGCCATGCCCGCCGGAATCGGCGGCCCGCTGGGCCCCGTGGCCGAAGTCATCCTGGCGGCGACCAGGGGGCGGCCAGCTCCCGTCGGTGAGGACCTGGCTCCGTACCTGGCCGTGCTAGCCTCCCTGGTGCCGCACTGGCGTCCGCCAGGATGGTCAGCTCCCGCTGAGCCGGTCCTGGTCACGGCCGAAGCCGTGCTGCGGGTGCTGCGCTGGGCCGCCGAGGGCCGCGGCGTGGTTCTGGTCGCGGAGGATCTGCACTGGGCCGATGACGCGACCCTCGCGGTGACGCGGTACCTGGTCGACCACGCCGACGAAGTGCCGGCCGCCTTGCTCGTCACCGTGCGTACCGGCGAGGGCCGGGACGACGTGGCGGCCGTGCTGGCCTCGGCTGGGGCGCAGGTATGCCATCTCGGCCGTCTCACCAGTGACGAGGCGCGGGACATGGCCATGGCGTGCGCCGGTCACCGGTCGCTGCCGGCCGAGCAGGTGACGGCGGTGGTGCGGGCCGCCGAGGGGCTCCCGCTGCTGGTCGAGGATCTGCTGGCCACCGGCGACCTGGGCGGCATCCCGCCCAGGTTCGCGGACACCGTGCGCGCTCGCCTGGCCCGGCTCGACACTAGCCAGCGCCAGGTCCTGGAGGCCGCGGCGCTGGTAGGCCGCCGGTTCGACTGGCGGCTGCTTGAGCGGGCCGCGGCCGTCCCCGATGAGCTCGTCGCCGCGGCGCTGCACCGCGCCGCCGCCTTGCAGCTGGTCGTGAGCGACGATGAAGGCTTCGCGTTCCGTCACGCGCTGACGCGGGACATCGTCCTCGCCGACCTCGCCGCCCGGGACCGGCAGCGCCTCTCGCTTTCGGTCGCCGGCGCCCTCGCCGCCACCTCCGGATCACGGCCCGGTGCCGATGACGGCGCCCGGTCGCTGCTGATCGGACGGCTCCTGGCGGACGGCGGCCAGTCCGCGTGGGCCGCCGAGACGCTGCTGGCCGCCGCCAGTCAGGCCGCTGCCGGCGGAGACTTCGCCACCGTGCAACTGCTCCTGCGGGAGGCTGACCAGATCGGCGGGCTCGTCCCGCAGACTCTGCGGATCGCGGTGACGGCCCGGCTCGCCGAGGTTCTGCTGCAGGCGGGGATGCCCATGGAGGCGGGCCGCGTCGCCCGGCAGACCTTGGCGGCCGCCGACGGCCGTGACCCAGCCGCCGTCACCGCTATGCGCCTGGTCCTGGCCCGGGCCGCGGCCATGACCGCCCGCTGGGACGACGCCCGGGCTGAGCTCGCCGAGGTCCGTCGCAACGCGGTCGAAGCCCCGGCCGTCGCTGCGGAGATCACTTTGGTCGAGGCACAGGTCGCCCTGGGTGACGGCCGGGCCAGCTCACGCGCCGGAGCCGAGCACCTGGCCGCGGAGGCTGTGGGGCTCGCCGCCGCGGCAGGTCGGCCGGAACTGGGCTGTGAGGCGCTGGAGACGCTGGGATCGTGCGCCCGGCTCCGCGACCTCGACGCGGCGGCGGCCGCCTACCGCCGTGCGCTTGACGCCGCGGCGGTCGCCAGCCTGCACATGCACCGGCTGCGCATACTCAACGAGCTGGGCACCGTGGAGATGCTGCGTGACGCCCGCGGCGAGCGACTTGAGCAGGCGCGGGCCGAGGCTCTCCGCGTCGGCGCGATCGGCCTGGCCGTGGGTATCGGTGCCAACCTCGCCGCTCTGCTGGCTATGACGGCCCGGTTCGACGACGTCATGGACGTGGCGGGGGAGGTCGAACGTTCCGCGGCGCGCCTGGGCCTTGTCCCGCTTGAGGCCGCCGCGCTGCTCATGCAGGGCTTTGCCCTGGCTCATCAGGGCCGCGCCCGGGAGATGGAGCGTCAGCTTGGTGCCGCCGAGGCCCTGGCACCCGAGGACCGGGATCTGCGAGCTGGCGCGTGGGGCATCGGCCGGGCGCTCGCCGCCCTGCTCGCCGAGGACCGGGACGGCGCCCGCCATGCCCTGGCCCGGGCCCGGGAGGAGGCCCCCGACCAGCACGCTCGCATCCTCAACCCCTACGAAGGACCGGAACTCTTGCTGCGGGCGCTAGCCGGCGAAGCCAACCGTGACGAGATCGACGACGCTGCCGCCGCGGTCGTCAAGGCCGCGCGCTGGCCCGAGCTGTGGTTCGGTGCCGCTCAGGCGGTTACCCGCGGCTCCGGCGGTGACGCGGCTGGCGCGCAGGCAGCCCTCGCCGCGGCCCTGGCCGCCGGATCCCCTTACCCGGTCTTCTCCGCGCTGGTCCGGCGTCTGGCCGCCGAGGCCACCCTGCGCGATCACTGGGGCCATCCCGAGGATCTGCTGCGCTCCGCCGATGCCACGTTCACCCGGCTCCGGCTCGGCCGGGCGTCGGCCGCCTGCCGGGTGCTCCTCAAGGCGGCCGGCTATCCCGCGCCGCGGCGGCGGGCGGCCGACCCCGGACTGCCTGCCAGCCTGCTCGCGAGCGGCGTCACCGGCCGCGAGGCCGAAGTCCTCGACCTGCTCGCCGACCGGCTCTCCAACCGCGAGATCGCCGACCGGCTGTTCCTGTCGCCGCGCACCGTCGAAAAGCACGTCGCGGCGTTGCTGGCCAAGCTCGCTGTCCAGGACCGGGCCGGCCTGGCCCGGCTCGCCCGCGCCCAGCGCTGAACCCACAATGGGTGCTTTCCACCCATGTGCCGCGCCAGGCCGCGGGCGACCATCGGATCAACGCCATCGGCAGCACGATCCGAGGAGGTCCCAATGACCATCGCCGCCGTCTTCGAGTTCCCGGGCGAGCCGGTCGAGAAGTACCACAAGGTCTTCGAGGCCGGACCGGCCATCGTCAACCAGCCCGGCCGCATGTACCACGTCTGCTACCGCACCGGAACCGGGTTCACCGTCATCGACATCTGGGCCGACGAGCAGTCGTTCGCCGCCTTCGGCGAGACCCTGGGCCCGGCCGTACAGCGCGCCGGTCTCGACGCCAAGCCGGCCGTGTACCCGGTCGAGCAGTACATGACCCAGGACGGCACCCGGAGCTCGTAGCTCAGATCATGTCAAACGTGTCGGGATCGCGGCCGGTCCGCTCGTTCCGGTTCAGCGCGCTGATCGCCTCGATCTCGGCACCGCACAGCCCGAAGTCGCGCCTTCAGCGACTCATCGAAGGCCCGGCGCGCGTCATCGGGCCGGCGGGCGTCGTTGCTCAGCTTGCTGGTGACGTAGACCTCGCTGCGGTCCAGGCCGGACCGGCTGATCGCCTCTCCGACCTGCATCTCGTTGCCATACATCTCGGCCGTGTCGATGTGCCGGTAGCCGGCCTCGAGCGCGGCGGACACCACGGCCGCGGTGTCGGCCGGCTTGACCATGAAGACGCCGAAGCCGAACTGCGGGATGGTCTGGCCGTTATTCAGCGTGATGTCCGGTATGACGGTCACGACAGGATCTGTCTTCCAGGGGTTTGGATTCGCGGGCTTGAACTCGCCCTGATCCCCAGACCCTGCCCGTTCCCCGCCGCTCTACACGGACGGGTCAGTGCCTGCTTATCACGCAGTCATGCAGCGCCACCTCGGGCTCATTGAGCGTGGCCGGATGGCCGTCGGAACCCAGCAGGGCCATGACGTACCTGACGTCCGAGTTGACGGTGACGATCGCGGCGTCATGATAGCGCCCGTCCCCCCATGCGCCGATTCCCACTTTGCCGTGGATCTCGGTGAAGGGCCGAGGGGGATTCGCCTTCAGGAGCGCGCATCTGAGGAACGGGACTCCCATGATGCCGATCAGTTCGCTGTCCTCGGGCTGGCCGAGCAGGCTGCCCTTGGCCAGCAGGGCCAGGAACCGTGCCACCTGCAGGGCTGTCCCGGTGAAGTTCGATACCTTATGGTCGCGCTTTTGCCATCGCGGAGCCAGCGGCTTTCCGGCCCGGTCATCGGGGAGCCAGTCTCCGTGGGCGTAGTTGCCCGATACCCACAGGCCGGAGTTGGTCTTCGTTTCGAAGAAGCCTGCCTTACCGAGCACTCCGTTGATGTACGGAAAGCTGAGCGGGGTGATGAACCTCCCTGCCGAATCGTCGTTCGACCAGCCGAGGGCCGATTTCATGCAGTCAAGGAAGAGCCAGTTCTGGGGCGGAGGGTTGTTCTCGCCGATCTTGCTGAGCTCCTCCCACGTGACCGGCGGCTCGCGCTGAAGGAAGGCCGCCTTGCCGTCCGGGCCCAGCTTCAAGATGGCGTCGAAGTGGGGATGATGATTCGGGGGCATGCTGCGGAAGGCCGCGTTCAGCTCAGGTTGCCACGCCTTGGTCAGCTCGGCGAATATCTGCGCCTGCCATCCGCGCTTGGCCGTTGAGAACCCGTCCAGGATCCTCATTCTCGCGTACTTCTCGACCCGTTTCCTGAGTTCGAATGCCGTGTACGCGGCGAAAAGCTTCCCCATGCTCCCGACGTACACCATGTCCGTGTCATGCTGCCCGGCGTAGGGCACGTGGTCATTGCCGCTGACGCTCAGATCCATCACGGCCACGCACAATCCGGTCAGGTCCGCGCGATTCAGCGCATTGCCGACGCAGTCGGTAAAACCCTTATTGGCCTTGTCCCGGGGCAGCGGGATGAGGGAAGGGAAAGGCGCAACCATCCTGGGCGGGCTTTCGCTGGCTTCGCTCAAGCCGCGTTCCCGCAGGAAACCCGGCATGCTGGTCGGCTGCGACACGGGCCGGCCCTGGTTGTCGAGCAGGTGCGGCGTGTCGGTCAGCAGCACGGCGGTGTCGTCGGCCGGGCCGAAGGCCGCCCGGACCGGCCCGCCGCGCAGGCCCGGCCAGTTGCCCGTGATCGGCTTGGGAAAACCCGCCCGGGCGCTGGCCCGGCGGGGGGAGAAGCTGGTGTAGGCGTCGCCGCGGAACAGGTAGATGATGTCGGGTGCCCAGGTGATCGCGGCGTCGATGCGGTCGGGGAATACGCCAGGCCAGTCCGGCGCGTACGGCCGGGGATAGCCAGGGTACGGGCGTCCGGCCGCGACGTCATAGCGCAGGTGTTGGCCGCCGCGGAACAGGTACAGGCTGCCGTCGGGATGCAGCAACGCGGCGTCGATGTCACGCTGGAACGTCCCGGGGAACTCCGCCGTGATCGGCCGCGGGTCGCCGTGATCGGCCACGTGGCGCCGGCTGGTGTAGCGCCATACCCGGTCGCCCGAGAACACGTAAAGCCCGTGTCCTGGTACCGAGACGGCGGTGTCGATGACCGCGGTGTCCATGGCCGCTGGCTCGCGCGGGTGGCTCTAGTGCACCAGCGGGCCGGTGACCGGCCGGTGACCGTTGCCGCTGGCGCTCAGCGAGCGGGCCGGCGGCGTATGGCGCTGGAGCTGGGCCTGGGGCTTCGCCGGGCCCTGCGCGGATACCCGGACACCCTGGTCCTTAATGCTGTCGCCGGTCGCCATCTCCCACAGGTCGATGATCCGGATCATGTCCCGCTGCAGGCTCGTGTTGCCCTTGTACAGGGTTTCCGCCTGGGCGCTGGAGTCGAATGAGCTGAGTTCGATGAACCGCAGCACCGTCGAGACGAGGTCGGCTATCTGGAACAGCTCCCAGGAGCGCGGCGACGGCTTCATCCCCACCCGCTCGCCGATCTTCGTCAGCCGGTCGAACGGATCGCTTCCCTGAGCCCGCAGGTCGACGACCAGCGGGGTGTCCGACTCGACGGTCAGGTGGAACCAGGAGAGCTGGCTGACCGCCACGAACTCCTCCCGGGCCAGCTGCCCGCCCAGGCGGCGCATGTCAAGCATGTCCTTGAGATACCGGCAGACCTCGGCGATGTAGGCCGGGTCGGTCGGGTTGGCGCCGCTGGTGTTGTTGACGTTCTCGTAGCCGATCCACACCTGGCGGAGCAGCTCAAGCCACAGCTGGTGAAAGCGGGTGTTCGCCACGCCGACGTCCCGCTTCCACGGCTGCTCGCCGCCTGGTGCCGGGTAGGCGGCCGGGAGCGAGTGGGGCAGGTCCATGCCGAGCAGCCGCCAGTACAGGTTGCGCCGGGTGACGCGGGTGTCCGGGCGGAACTGGCTGGCGGTCCCGGTGATGTGAAACAGCGGCGGATCGCGGAAGAACAGCTCCTCAGTCGCCCGCACCCACTGCTGCGTCTGCTGGCTCGGCGGCTCCAGCGTCTCGCCTACCACGTACCTGCGGGTCACCTCGGCCAGGATCTCGTACACCCCGGTGCTCTCGATGATCAGCGCGTAGGCGGCATGCTCCCAGGGCAGCCCGACCGAGGTGGCGATTATCTGCCCCGGTGCCGGGTTGAGCGCCGGGTCCAGCGTGAAGCGGGGCACCTGCCCGGCGGTCTCGGGGATGCCTGACCGCAGGAAGCCCAGGGTAAGCACGGGATCGGGCGATTCCGGCAGCTCGAGCGCTCCGATGATGCCCGGATTGCCCAGATACGGAGACTGATTCGCGGGGAATCCCGTCCCTAGCCACGCGGCCACCGTCCTGCTCCAGGTCCACGTGGCTTCCAGCCACTGGCTGAGCTGGTACGGGTGGACCTCGAAGACCTTGGGCGAGTATCCCGCCGAGGGAAGGCTGAGCGTCGGGTCGTTCAGCAGGCGTGCGAGAGTACGGAACATCGCTGACTCCTAGTTACGGCGGGTCGGTCGACCGGTCGCCGGCCGTGCGGCCGGGCGGCCCAGGCGGACCGGCCGTCCGTGCCGGTCGAGGATCTCGACCCGGCTGATATGCGTACATGAACTGAGGCCAGGAATGACGGCGCCGGATCCGGACTCCTCATAACGGGCGCGGCCGATCTCCACCACCGGATCGTGCGGCTGGTCAGACCGGCGCCCGTAGACGACCACCCAGCTGCCGCTGGCCACCCCCTGCTCGATCACGATGAGATCCCCGTCGGTGCGGTACAGCACGATCGACGCGGCGCCCCGCCGGCCGAGCGCGGTACGGAACACGTCGTAGTCGAGCGCGAGCTGCTGCTGCGCGCCGGTCAGGGTGCCGCCGACGCGAGACGCGCCCTCGGCTGCCGTGCCGGGAGAGCTGCCAGCCTGTATGCCCTCGATCACGCTCCTGACCAGGCTGCGCAGTTCCTCGCTTGGCATGAGCACGACCCGCTGCGGGAGGCCGGTTGCCTCCCGCTCGGCCTGCGTCTCCAGCGCCGCCTCGACGGCCAGTTCGGCGGCCGCCACGGCGACTTTCTCCGCCTCCCTGGCTCGTTCCGCCTCGTCGACGGCCTCGGCGGCGGCGCGCCGTTGTGATGGTCTGCGGGCTTGTTCCTCTGCGGCCACGTGATCCTCCAAGCGGGTCGTTCGGACTGGTTAGGCGGCTTCGGCGGCGGGCTCGGTGCCGAGCCGCTCGAGCCAGGCATCTAGGTGCCTGGCGAGATCCGGGCCGCGTTCGGGTGCGACGGCGGCCTGCAGGGTGTTGTAGGCGAGGATGCGCAATGACTCGTGCCGTTGTAGGTAGGTCGAGGTGTACAGGGAGTCGCCGGCCCGGGCGGCCAGCGCGCTGAGTTCCGGCGGGCTGGCGCGGCGCGGATCGGCCACGGCGGCCAGGGCCCGGCCGCCGAAGGCGCGCATCGGCTGGCGGGTACATACATCGGCGAGCGCCCGCAGGTGCGGAAGGGTGGCCTCGGCCACATGGCGGGATCCGGGCGGAGCATGGTCCAGCGGGTGACGGTCGATCCAGATCTGGCGGAGTGCGTCCCAGGGGCCGTCGCCGTACCAGGTGCGGCAGAGCTCGGTGTTGAACAGCACGCGCAGCCAGGCGAACGGGTGCGGATCGCCGTAGATCATCGTGAAGACTTCTGCCGTGCTGCCGTCGACCACATCGGCCAGCGCCGGCACGGGGGAGTACCCGAGCAGGACGAACGCGCCGGCATCGGCGGCGACTTCGCTCGCCCAGGAGCGCCAGGCGTCGGCCGCGGCCTCCGAGTAGGGCCGGAGGACCTGGTGCAAGGCGGTGCCGAGTTCGGCATTCCAGCGGCACAAGTGGGCGACCTGGTGCATGCTCTCGTGGCATAGCGACGTCGGCCGGAGCAGGTTGTGCCGGGTGATCTTGACCGCGGCGGCCGGAGACAGCGCGCCGTTGTCCCACAGCCGGACGTCGGCGCGCAGGATCGACGCTCCGGCCCCCCGCGCCGGGTAGGTAAGTACCGGCGGCGAGTCGATGCCGAGCGGCCGCAGCAGCGCGTCCATACTGTCCACCGCGATGCTGTCCAGCCCGCGCAGCAGGCGGCCGAGCCGCGGAGTGGTACGGGTGTTCACCGCGTCGCCGTAGAAGTCGATCACCATTTCGGCCTGCAGGTACCGGTGCCGCGTCTGGAGCAGCCGCTGGCGCAGCCGCCTGATGTCATCGCGCGACCCGGCCGCCAGTACCCCGGCCAGCAGCTGATCAGCCTCCCGAGCCACGGAGAACGCGATGCTGCGCAGCCGGCTACGGATCTGGGTGTCGAGGTAGCGCTCCAGTGCGGCCCATGCCGCTGGCGCCGCGATCGCATCCAGGTCGGCCAGGGTATGCGCCGCCGCGTTCCAGTGCGCGGCTTCGGCGGCCAGCTGAGTCCGCTCGGCGGCCAGCTGAGTCCGCTCGGCGGTCAGCTCAGTCCGCTCGGCGGCTAGGCGGAGTTCAGCCATAGCGGTGACCTGGCTCGTGACGTGCCGCGTGGTGGGATCCGGCGAAGTGCGGCGCGGCCGGGTGCGGCGCGGCCGCCGGATGCGTCCCAGCCGGGTAGGGAGCAGCTGGATGCGCCGCCTGCGGCCCGGGATGCGGCGCGCCGGGGTGCGGTCCGTGGTGGTAGCCGGCCCGTACCCCCACGTGCGGGGCCGGCACCCGTCCTGAGGCCAGCGCGGCCTGGTCGGTGACGTGGAAGGTGAAGCTGAAGGTCAGGCCCTGCGCCGGATTCTGCACCGCGGTGACCAGCTCGGCCTGGTGGCTCCGGACGAAGCCGCTCAGCCCCTGGGTGAGCGACTCGGTCAGATGCAGGGCGAGCCGGACCGCCTGGTGGGATCTCGGCTCCTGGCCGAGCAGCGCCGCGCCGTGCTTGAGCAGGCGTGCGGTGATAATCGCGGGCGCGACGTGGTGATAGCGGTGCTTCAGCCAGGTCAGGGTGGCGGGCAGGGCGCCGCGGTGCAGCAGCTGGCCGAGTTCCTGTGCCTCCCGTTCGCTGAGATGCAGGTGCACGTGGATGACGTGGGCCCCGCCCCGCCGCTCGAACCTGACCAGGAAGCGGCGTCGGGGCCGGGCGCTGCCCGGCCTGGCCTGGCCGGGCAGCCGCACCCGGAAGTGCCGGTTCCCGGCCGGCTGCGGCCGGGCCAGACTTCCCGGATGAGCCGCCGGATGCGCTGTGATCGCCGGGTACGGGCCTGGCCCGTGGGCCGCCATCGGGTACTCGGCCGGCCGCGGCACGGCGTGACCGGCGCCCGGATGGTGGACGGCCGTGCCGTGGCCTGCCATGATCGGCCGGCCGAGCCGGGGCTCATGTACGAGCATGGCGGCCGCTTCCGGGGTCAGCGGCTGCAGCTCATCCAGCGTCTCGCCCGCGGTGCCATCGCGCTCGCCCTCGAATTCGGCGATGTGCCCCAGGTGGGTGCCGGGCAGCGCCTCGTACAAGTGCACCTCCACCTGGGCGGGCCAGGTGGTGACGCCGCGGTCGGCCAGCTGGGTCTCCAGCGTGCCCCCGTCACGCGTCGCGATCGCCTGTGCCACCTGGCGGCTGACCGGTACGTAGAACACCCGGCTGTACTTCTTGTACCGGTACCGAGGCCGCGCGGCGCGCGGCATGAGGATCCACACGCCGCCCTCGCCGCTGGTTTCCAGCTGCGGCAGGTCCGGCTTGAGATACTGGGCCGGGATGTTCCGCGCCGCGGCCTCGGCGAAGGCCTGCTGCACCTCCGCCTCAAGCCGCAGCGGGTCCTCGAATGCCTCGGCGGGCAGCTGCAGCACGTCACGGACGGTTTCCTCGACCGTGGAGGCCAGCGCCTCGCCCGCCAGCGCCGTCTCGGCCGAGGGAGGTGCCTCGAGCCCGAGCACCTTCAGGCCCACGTCGGCAATCGGCTTGCCCAGCGCGACGGCGGCGTCCTGGCCGACCAGGCCCTTGACCAGCCCGGCGATGGCCTTGGCCAGGAAGCCGACGACCTTGTCCCGGCCGATCAGCTTGATGCCGAGGCGGATGGCCTGCTGCGCGGCCATGATCACCGGGATGAATTGCTCGAGCTCGGTCACCGGCTCCTGGCCCGGCGGCAGGCTGGTCAGCTGCTGCGCCAGGAGGGCGCGGGCCTGGTCGAGCTCCTGTAGCGCAGCCGACCCGGGCTCAGCGGCCTCTGCTTCGGCTTCGGCGACGATGTCCTCGGCCTCCGCCTCGCCGGGGGCCAGCAGCAAGCCGGCCGCCTGCACCTGGAATTCCCGGCCGAGGTCGTGCTCGCCGGCCGCGTCCTCCGCCTCGCTCTGGCCGGTCAGCCGGGCGGCGAGCTTGCCCGCGAGCGGCCGGACCGACGCGGGCAGCAGCCCGACTGCCTTCTGCAGCACCTTCTGCAGCAGCGGCCGGACCAATGCCTTCAGCTTGTTCAGCAGGAACCTGATCGGAAGCGATGCTATCTTGCCGACCGCCGAGATCCCCTTGACGGCGCCTTTCACCAGTTTCTTGGCCACGTTGAAGACGCCGCCGAGGAAGTTCTCGAAGGCCTCGGGCAGGAAGCCCGGGTCGGGCCGCAGCGACTCGAACAAGGCCTCAAGCTCCGGCTCGCGCAGCGCGTCGAGATCCTCGCCGTCCAGCCGGTCGGCCATGTTCTCCAGCATCCGGTCGGCCTCGTACCTGAGCGGCTGGACCCATGCTTCCAGCTCGGCAGTGGCCAGCGCAGGAGCCGCCTCCGATGACGACCAGGCCGCGCCCGAGGCCAGATGCTGGCCTGCGGCCTCGTCGACTAGCTGCGCGATCGCCTCGTCGAGCTGCTCGTCCTCGAGTTCGGCCAGCATGTCGCGGAACGCCTCGGATTCCCGGTCGGCTTCTGAGGCGGGCGTGAACCCGAGCCGGAACGGTGAATCGACCCCGCCGGGCGGCACGGCAGCCGGCGCGGCCGGGTTCGCCTGCGTCAGCGACGCGGACGCGAACGGAGACTCCAGCGAGGTGCCTGCCTCACCGTTCGATGGCGTCGCGGTGGCCTCGTACGGCTGCTCGCCGTAGCTGGCCTCCCAGGACTGCCCTTCTTGTGCCGATGGCGGTGGTAGTGCCTCGAACACGCTCATGACAGAGCCTCCTTCGGCCGGCCGTTCGTCATCATGTGGAGTCGCTTTCATCGGTCCCATCCGGATCGGTGCCGCTGTCATCCCCGGCGGGCCAGGCGCCCTCGTGCCCGTCGGGCCGCAGCTGCTGCTCGAGGATCGCGAGCAGCTCGAGAATGCCGGAGAAGTCCTGCTGTCTGGCGGTCCCCGGTGTGGCCAGACGGCCCTCGAAGCGGCCATCGCGTGTCTTGGCGATGTCCAGGACGAACCTCATGATCAGCCCCAGGCTCTGGGTTGCCCTGTGTCCACACCAGTGGAGGCTACGGATTCAGCTGCCTGCCCGACGACCAGGAACTCCCGGGGTTTTTCCCTAGCCGCCGATCCCCGGGTTTCGCGGTCGAGGACCCTGGTGGTGAGCTGATGACGGCTGCGGACACCGAGCTTGGTGAAGGCATGGGCGAGGTGGTACTCCACCGTCTTGGGGCTCAGGTACAGCTGGGCGGCGGCCTCGCGGTTGGACATGCCGGACGCCACCAGCCGGGCCACGCGAAGTTCCTGAGCGGTGAGCCCGGGCAGCTCAGGGTCCCGGCCAGGGCGGGACCGCAGGCCGGCGGAGGCGAGCCCCGACTCACTGGCCCGCAGGAAGGGATGCGCCCCGAGCACGCCGAAGATGTCATGAGCGGCCCGCAGGGCATCGATGGCAGCCCGGTGCCGCTGCAGCCGGCACAGGCACCGGCCATGCTCGAGGTCCAGCAGGCCCCGGTGGAACGGCCCGGGCCAGCCGCGCACGGCCAGGCGGGCGGCGGACAGCTCCCGGTCGGCCTGCTCGAGATCGCCGCGCGCCATGGCCAGCGCGCCGCGCAGCCAGCCGGCCTGGGCCAGCGCGGAGCGCTCGCCACGGCCGGCCGCCCGGGATCCGAAGGCGGCCAGGATCGTCTCGGCCTGCTCCAGGTCGCCGGTGCGGATCAGCGCCCAGACCTGCGCCGGGCGCCACCACAACGCGGTCGGGACATCGTAGTGATCGATCTGCGGCACGGCCAGCGCCAGGGCCGCGCCGCGCAGCGCCTCGTCCGGGTCGTCCCTGGCGATGCCCAGGATGCCGCGAGCCGAGGCGGCGAGAATCGTGGCGAACCCGCCGAACCCGCGCGCGGCCTGCTCGACGGCCTCCGCATGGCCGTCCGCCGCCGCCCAGTCACCGCGGCAGGCGGCTACCGGGACGGCGGCACCGTGCACGAGGGCCAGGTCGTAACAGCGGTCTGCCTCCTCGGCCAGGGCAATGGCCAGCTCGGCGTGAGTCAGGGACTCATCCCAGCAACCCAGCCGGAACTCGGCCTCGGCGAGGAACGCCAGAGCCGGGCCGGGAAACCAGACCTGCAGGCCGCCGCTGATCCGGTTACCGGCCAGCGAGAGATCTTCGACCGCGGCCCGCAGGTCACCAGCGCACAGCCGGGCCACGCCGCGGAAGGCAAGAGCATCGGTTCGGGCGGCGGGCACTACGCCGCACAACCCGGGCAGGTCGTCGAACAGCCCGAGCGCCCGGTCGGCGTCACCGCCGAGAGCGAGGACGAACGACCGCATGCAGCGCGCGGCGTCGTACCAGGGATCGCCGACGGTGCCGGTGCCCAGCGCCCGGTCAAGCCACGCAGCCGCTTCGGCGTGTGATCCGGACATTCCGAGCAGCATGCCGAGCCCGAAGGCCGCCTCCCCGCCCCCGGTGCCCTGCTCCGCCAGGTCGCGGGCCTCCCAGGCCGCACGGAGCAGGGCCTCCGCCTCCATCGGGCGCGCCGCGAGCAGCGCAAGCTGGCCCAGCGCGGTGTCCCGGCGGGCGGTCGGGGGCAGCTGCTCGATCACCGGCCGGGCGGTATCCGCGGCGGCCACGTCGGCGGCTCGCACCAGCAGCTCAAACGCCGACAGCGCGCGCTCGTCCCGGTCCGGGCCACGCTCGGTCACGCCTGCGGCCTGCTGCAGATACCTCGCGGCCAGCAACGGCTTGCCCGCCGCCACGGCCCGGCCGGCCGCTGCGGAAAGGTCAGCCGCCAGCTCCGGGTCGGCGCCGACGGCGGCCGCAACCCGGTGCGCGAGTGCTTCCTGACCTCCTACGATGGCGGCCGCGCGCAGATGCAGCCGCCTTCGCCTCTCGGCGCCCAGGTCGTCGTAGATGGCCTGGCGGATCAGCAGATGCGGGAACGAGACCGCCCGGCCCGCCGCGGTGTCCTGCTCGAACAGGAAAGCCGCCCGCTCCGCCTTATCCAGCGCCGCAGACGGCTCGGCCGTGCCCGCCACGGCGGCCGCATCGGCCAGGGCGCAACGATCACCAAGCACCGCCGCGGCCACCACCAGCTCACGCGCGGGCCTTGACAGCACGGCAAGCCGCGGCAGGACCAGGCCCGCCAGCGACCTGGGCGCGCGGAAATGCCCGGTCGTGGCCTTCAGCGCCTCATCGGTCAGCTCGGCGAGCAGCGCGCGGGCCAGCAGCGGGTTTCCGCCAGTATGGCTGGCCAGCCGCCGCACGGCTCGTTCGGAAAGCCCCGTGCGCCCCAGCTGCCGGCATAGCATGCCAATCTCCCCGACGTCGAGGCCGCCCAGCGCCAGCCGGGATGCGCGGCGGTCGCCGCTGATGAAGCGGGTCCACCCCTCGCCCAGCTGCGATGCCCCCTCGGCCCGGCAGCTGAGGACCATCAGCGCATGCTCAGCGCTTAGCCGCCTGCACGCGAACAGCAGGGCTTTCGCTGACGGCCGGTCGGCCCACTGCAGGTCCTCGACCACCACCGCGGCCGTCTCATTGCCCAGCGAATTCCCCAGCGAATTGCCCAGCGGATTGCATTGCAGCGAAAGGATCAGCGCGCACAGCTCGACCCCTACCGCCAGCGGATCGGCGTCCGGTCGCGGACCCCGGGAGAGCAGCTTCAGGCCCGTCAGCACGTCAGGCGACGCCGATGCTGCCCCGGCCGCCAGCTGCTGCACCACCCCGTATGGCAGTACCGTCTCGGCCGCCTCGCCGCTGGCCATGATGACGGGCAGCGCCGGCCGGCTACCGAAGAACTCGTAGATGAGGGAGGACTTGCCCATCCCGCCATCCCCCTGAATCAGCACGACCTGCGGCTGTCCAGCCCGGGCCGCGGCCAGTGCCGCGGCCAGCGCGTCCAGCTCTCGCTGGCGGCCGACGAACACCCGCTCCGGACGCGGGTACCGGCCGCTGCCGTCCAGGCCGGGATCCCCGCCGTCAGCATTCCCAACCGGATCCATCGTTCAGCCCCCTGACGGCGCGTGTCCTCGTGAACACGGGGGCCAGAAGCGGCTCACAGATACACCGTTCAGCAGTGATGAACGCGATGCGGTCCTGCGCCACCGGAAAACGTCTACGCGTGACTAGGCGTCACCAGCCGCAACACAGCCGTCGCCCGGGCCTTTCCCAACGCGACCTGGGTCTAGTCCCCGGAGAGATGGCGCGTCAGCTCGGCCAGGAATCTCTCCGGCTGGTCCAGGTGCGGGCCATGGCCGGAGTCCTCGATCACCACCTCGCGGTAGCGGCCGCCGGCCGCGGCGTAGCCGTCAAGCACGGCCCGGGTCTGCGCCACCATCGGCTGCGGCGGGCAGGTCTCCTCCCCGGGCCAGCCGGGTATCGCGCCGACCGAGCCCAGGTAAGCCAGGTCGTACAGGGAGGTGTCGGAGACGATCACGTCATCCGCGCCGCGCAGCCACAGCAGCGGCGGCTTCGGCTGCACCGAGGACAGGTCGGCGATCCTGAAGTGAGTGGGCGCCATCGTGTTGAGCACGCCCCGGTCGCCGGGCGCGAATCCGGGCCACGCCTCGGTGACCCGTGACGTACCCGGGTAGTGATCGCTGCCGATCTGGGTGGACAGCATGGACTCCACGAAGATGTCCAGGTGCTCGGGCACGAACGGCGGCTTCACGTAGTGCGCCAGCAGGACCTGCCGCGGCGACAGCACGCTGGAGTCGGAGCGGTCGTGGCCCGCCAGCCGCTCCACGAACTCCGGGTTGGCGCCGCCGGCGCCCGAGCCCGCGCCGGACGGGTCGCACAGCGTCCCGTCCGGGCCCTTCGTCCCGCCGAACCCGAACGGGGATACCGGGTCCACCAGCGTCAGCGACGCGGCCCGGTGCGCGCCCGGCCGGTCGGCCAGGTACTGCAGGACCACCCCGCCGCCCATGCTCCAGCCGATCAGGTGCACCGCCTCCAGGGCGAGCGCGTCGATGACCGCGTCCAGGTCGTCCGCGTAATCCCGCAGCCCGCGGGTGGCGTTCACCGGCAGCGGGTCACTCTCGCCGAACCCCCGCAGATCGATCGCCAGCGGCCGGTACGGCTCCGGCAGGGCCAGCATGGTCGGCTGCCAGAACAGCGAAGACGACACGTTGCCGTGCACGAACAGCACTGCGGGACCGGTCCGGCCCGGCACGGAAAGCACCGCCGTCCGCAGCCGGCCGGTCGGCACCTGCTCGAGATCGATTCCCGGCAGCAGCGTGTCCATCGCTCCTCCTCGGTAAGGCACCCCCCGGGCGGCCACGCCAGGCTACTACGCGCCCCTGACCGCCGTGATTTGGTCCGGGCCAGCGCCTGTCTGGATAATCCCGACTATTACGGTGACGCATCCCGGGCCCGCAGGCTTGATGCGGCAGACTCCTGAGGGGTTAACTGAGGAGCGTGGGGAGGGGCTAGGTGAGCTGCGAGCAGTGCGGCGCGTCTTTGGGAGAGGGCGACCGGTTCTGCGGTGCTTGCGGCGCACCCTCCAATGGCTGCCCGGCCTGCGGTGAGCCGCTTACCCCGGGCGATCGTTTCTGCCGATCCTGCGGGGCCAGGCAGCCCGACGGGCCAGGCGGCGGGCCGGTCGCCGAGCGCCGCGTCTGCTCGGTGCTGTTCTGTGACGTGGTGGGCTTTACCCCGCTGTCGGAGTCACGTGATCCGGAGGCGGTCCGCGAGCTGCTGTCGGAGTACTTCGCGGTGGCGCGAACGGTCATCAGCCGGTACGGGGGCGCGGTAGAGAAGTTCATCGGCGACGCCGTGATGGCGGTGTGGGGTGCGCCGGCCGCGACCGAGGGCGATGCAGAGCGGGCCGTGCGGGCCGCCCTGGACCTGGTGGCGGCCGTGGCCGAGGTGGGGACCAGAGACGGTGCACCGGGCCTGTCGGCGCGGGCCGGCATCGTGACCGGCGAGGTCGCGGTGACCCTGGGCGCGGTGGGCGAGGGGATGGTGGCCGGTGATGCCGTCAACACCGCCGCCCGGGTGCAGTCGGCGGCCGAGCCGGGCCAGGTGCTGGTGGACGCGGCGACCTACCGGCTGGCCGGCAGCGCGATCGGGTTCGCCGATACCGGAGAGCGCCAGCTGAAGGGCAAGGCGGATCCGGCCCGGCTGTGGCGGGCCACCCGGGTGCTGGCCGGAGCCGGCGGATCGCAGCGGGTCGACGGTCTCGAGGCCCCTCTGACCGGCCGCGAAGCCGAGCTGCGCACGGTCAGGGAACTGTTTCACGCGGCGGCCGACCGGCGGGTGCCGCGGCTGGTGCTGGTGTACGGCCCGGCCGGAACCGGCAAGTCCCGGCTGGGCTGGGAGTTCCGCAAGTACATCGAGGGCTTGGCGGCCGAGGTGTGGTGGCACCGGGGCCGCTGCCTGTCCTATGGCGAAGGGGTGGCGTTCTGGGCGCTGGCCGAAATGGTCAGGCAGCGCCTGGGCATCGCCGAAGAGGATTCCGCCGATGTCGCCGCGGCCAAGCTGGCCGCCGGGCTGGACCAGTTCATCCCCGATCCGGGGGAACGGGCCTACGTGGGTGTCCGGCTGGGTCGGCTGCTGGGCGTCGGTGCGGCCGACGGCGCGGCCGCCTTGTCCCGCGAGGAGCTGTTCGCGGGGTGGCGGCTATTCTTCGAGCGGCTGGCGGCCAGCTCTCCGGTGGTGCTCATGATCGAGGATGCTCAGCATGCCGACAGCGGCCTGCTGGACTTCGCCGATCACCTGGTCGACTGGGCCAAGAACCTGCCCATCTACGTGCTGGTGCTCGCCCGGCCCGAGCTGGCCCAGACCCGCCCGCGGTTCGGGGTGGGCCGCAATCGGGTCACGCTGACCCTGGACCCGCTGGACGAAGCGTCGATGGACCAGCTCGTGGACGCGCTGGTGCCTGGCATGCCAGCCGCGGCCCGGATGAAGGTCGTCCGCCAGGCCCAGGGCGTCCCGCTGTTCGCGGTGGAAACGGTCCGGTCCCTCGTCGACCGGGACATCGTCCAGCCCGTCGAGGGCGTCTACCGGCTGACCGGCGATATCGGGGAGCTGGCCGTGCCGGACAGCCTGCACGCGCTGCTGGCGGCCCGGCTGGACGTGCTCGACCCCGCGGTGCGGCGGCTGGTGGCCGACGCCGCGGTGTTGGGCAGCACGTTCCCGGTCGAGGCGCTGATCGCGATCTCCGGGCAGGACGAGGCTTCCGTCCGGGCGGCCCTGGCCGACCTGGTCCGCCGTGAGGTGCTGTCCGTGTCCGCCGACCCGCTGTCGCCGGAACGGGGC
Source organism: uncultured Actinomycetes bacterium (assembly GCA_963790065.1). Taxonomy (GTDB): domain Bacteria; phylum Actinomycetota; class Actinomycetes; order Streptosporangiales; family Streptosporangiaceae; genus Palsa-504. Next base: position 77,811 of record CAWBNK010000016.1, read on the forward strand.
AGCTACCAGTTCGCCCAGGACATGCTGCGCCAGGTCGCCTACGACACCTTGTCCCGCCGGGACCGCAAGACCCGTCACCTGGCCGTTGCCGCGCACCTGGGCCAGGTCTTCCCCGGCGATGGGGAAGAAGTCAGCGACGTCATCGCGCGGCACTACCTGGACGCGCTCAACGCCATCCCCGATGATCCGGACACCGCCGAGATCCGCGGCCGGGCCGTCACCGCGCTGATCCGGGCCGCCGAACGCGCCGAGCGGGCCGGCGCCCCGGCCCGCGCCGCCACCAGCTACGCCACCGCCGCCGAGCTCAGCGCGGCCGCCACCGCGAGCGGACCGGACGCGGACGCCCGGCCGGATGCCGGTGCGTTGTGGGTCAGCGCGGCCGATGCCGCCACCGCCGCGAGCGACTACGCCACGGCGGTGCAGCACGCGACCCGCGCCCGCGACTACCACCTGCAGCGGGGCCAGGCCCGAGCCGCGGCCACCGCCCAGGCCGCGACCGGCCAGGCGTTGCACGAGTGGGGCCGTTTCGCCGAGGCCCGCGAGCAGCTCACCGCCGCTGCCGAGGTGCTGCGCGCCGACCCGGACACGGATACCGTACGAGCCCTGCAGGGGCTCGCGACGCTGGCGGCGTTCGCCGGCTCGCCGGACGCCGGCCAGCTCACCACCGAGGCCCTCTACCTGGGCCAGGCCCTCGACGTCGACGCCAGCCAGCTCTGCGACCTGCTCAACGCCCGCAGCGCGCACCTGTTCTTCGCCGGGTGCCGGGCCGAAGCGGCAGCCTACGTCCGCGAGGCCGCCCGGCTCGCCACCCAGACGGGTGACAACTTCCGGCTCGGGCGCGCGCTGCTCAACCTGTCGGCCCTCCTGGAGCAGACCGACCCGGCCGCCGCGACCGAAGCCGCGCGGACCGCCGCCGGGCATCTGCGCCGGACCGGAGTCCGGGACTACCTGGCCACGGCCATCATGAACCTGGCCGACGGCCTGATCGACCTCGGCGAGTGGGACGCCGCCGAGACCGAGCTCATCCAAGGCCTGGACGCTGACGGGCTGGCCGACATCCAGTACCTGGCCTGCAAGCGGGGCTGGCTCGCGGCCCTGCGCGGTGACACCATCACCGCCGAAGCCCTGCTGGCTGGCATGGAGGATCTGCGTAGCAGCGAGGCCCCCCAGGATCAGGCCACCCTGGCCCTGGCCGAAGCCTTCACCGCCGCGGCGGCCGGTCAGCCGGAAGACGCGCTGCGGCATGCCCGCGCCGTCCTCACCCACGCCGCCGTCCTCGGCATGAGCCACGGGGAAGTTGTCTGGGCCTGGCCGCTGGCCGCTCGCGCCGCGCACGAGCTCGGCGACCTCGGGTCCATCGCGGAGCTGCTGGCCCTGCTCGACTCCTACCAGCCGGGGCATGTCGTCCCGGTGCTGCGGGCCGAGCGGGAGCTGGTCCGCGCCCGCCTGGCCGCCCGTGACGGCCAGGAAGCCGCCGCGGCCGCCTTCGCCGCGAGCATCACCCGCCTGCGCGCGCAGGGCACTCCCTATCATCTTGCTCACGGCCTGCTCGACCAGGCCGATTACCTGCTGTGCCAGGGCGACGCCCACGCCGCCGAGCTGGCCATCGCCGAGGCGCGCACCATCGGTCGGCAGCTTGGCTGCCAGCCGCTGCTCAACCGCGCCGACGCCACCGAGCCCGCCCGGACCCGCCTACGGGCCTGAGCGGTGACACCATCAGGGCCCCGCTATCCGGAATCCCGAGGAGGATCCGGGCTGAAAGGGAGAGGAGCGTAGCATCCTGCCATGACAACGGCTCAAGAAGTGCTTGCTAAGGTCCCGCTGTTCTCGATGCTGTCCAAGAAGGAACTGGACAGACTGGCCAAGGACGCGCACCAGAGGACGTTCCCCGCCGGGACGGTGCTCACCGACGAGGAAGAGTCCGGCGTGACCTTCGGCGTCATCATGGCCGGGCAGGCCTCGGTCAGTGTGCACGGGCGGCCCGCCCGCACGCTCGGTCCGGCTGACTACTTCGGCGAGATGGCGCTGATCGACCATTCGGTCCGGTCCGCGACGATCACGGCCGACACGGAACTGACCTGCCTGATGTTCACCGCCTGGGTCTTCCGTCCCTTCGCCATGGAACACCCCGAGACCGCCTGGGCCCTGCTCGAGCTGATGGTGAAGCGCGTTCGTGAGGCCGAAGCCCGCTGACCGCCGCGGTTCTGCTGTTCCTGCGGCACCCCGGTAACCCGGACCGCCCCCGCTGCGGCCGGGCCCGGCGCGCCGGTGGCGCAGCGCGGGTGTGCTCGGTGCTGTTCTGCGATGTGGTGGCCTTCACCGCGCTGTCCGAGACGCAGGATCCCGAGGCGGTGCGCGAGCGAGCCAGGCTCTAGCCCCCGCTGGGCAGCTCCAGTACCCGCCCCTCCGCGGCCACCGCGACCGGCACCGGGGACGCCGCGAACCGGCGCGCCAGCTGGTCGAGCTCGTCGTCGGTCCGGTCCGGCTTATGGTGGAACAACTCCACCCGGCGGGCCCCGGCCCGGCGGGCCAGGCCCACCGCGTAGTCGGCCACCGGATGACCGAATACCGCCTGGGCCTGTTCGGCGGGCAGCAGCTGGGCGTCGTGGATCAGCACGTCGGCCTCCGCGGCCAGTTCGACCGCGGCCGCGTGATACTCGCCCCAGCCGTCAGGTCCCGGTCCCAGCACGGCCGGGCAGTGGTCGGTGACGTAGGCCAGGACCGAGCGCCCGTCACTGACCCGGTAGCCGATCGTCCGGCCGCCCTTGTGCGGGATCTCGCGGGCCACCACCGTGAACCCGCCCGTCTCGAACTGGCCAGGCGACACGGTGCCGAAGGTCCAGCTGCCGCGCAGCTGGCCAGGCCGGATCGGGAAATGCGGTGGCGACATCGCCCGGGCCAGTACCTCCTCGGCGCTGGTGCCGTCCTGCTGGTCCGGCAGCAGCAGCCTGACCCTGGCGTCGTCCCGGTCCCCGGCCTGGAAGAACGGCAGCCCCTGGACATGGTCCCAGTGCAGGTGCGTGAGCAGGATCGTCCCGGTGAACGCCTGGCCGCCCAGAAGCCCGGTGACCCGGCGCACCCCCGTGCCCGTATCGAGGATCAGCGTCGGCGCCGCGCCGTCGTGGGCCACGGCCACACAGGAGGTGTTGCCCCCGTACCGGACAAAATCCGGCCCAGGCGCCGGTACCGACCCGCGGACACCGCAGAATTCCAGCCGCACCGGCCAAGCCTAGCGATCGCCATCCCGCCGCGGCTGGCTTGACACGGCTCAAGCCGCTAGCGTAAGCACGGTTTCGTGACGTGTGGGCAGTGCGGTGCGTCCATGGGAGAGGGCGACCGTTTCTGCGGGGATTGCGGTTCCGCGGTGGGGGCGTGCCCCTCGTGTGGTGATCCGCTAACTCCGGGGAAGCGGTTCTGCCGTACCTGCGGCTCGCCGGTAACCGAGGTCGTGTCCCTTGCGCCGGCCATGTCGGCCGTCGCGTCCGTCCCCCGCGGCGGCGCGGAGCCGGTGGCGGAGCGGCGGGTGTGCTCGGTGCTGTTCTGCGACGTGGTGGGCTTCACCCCGCTGTCGGAGTCGCGGGACCCCGAGGCGGTACGCGAACTGCTCACCCAGTACTTCGCCGGGGCCCGGACCGTCATCGGCCGTTACGGGGGAGTGGTCGAGAAGTTCATCGGCGACGCGGTGATGGCGGTGTGGGGGACCCCGGCGGCGACCGAAGGGGACGCCGAGCGCGCGGTCCGGGCCGCGCTGGATCTGGTCGCCGCGGTGGCGGCGCTCGGCGCCGAAGCAGCGGTGCCGGGCCTGGCAGCTCGGGTAGGCGTGGTGACCGGCGAGGTAGCGGTCAGCCTGGGCGCGGTCGGTGAGGGGATGGTGGCCGGTGACGCCGTCAACACCGCCGCACGCGTGCAGTCCGTCGCCGCGCCGGGGCAGGTGCTGGTGGACGCGGCCACGCACCGGCTGGCGGCCGGGGCGGTCGGCTTCGCCGAGGCAGGATCGCATCAGCTGAAGGGCAAGACCGAGCCACAGGAACTGTGGCGGGCCACCCGGGTGCTGTCCTGGGTGGGGGCCAGCCAGCGGATGGACGGGCTGGAGGCGCCGCTCACCGGCCGGGACGCCGAGCTGCGCACGATCAAGGAGCTGTTCCACGCCGCGGCCGAGCGCCGGGTCCCGCGGCTGGTGCTGGTGTCCGGGCCTGCGGGGGTGGGGAAGTCCCGGCTGGGCTGGGAGTTCGAGAAATACGCCGACGGGCTGGCGGCCGACCTGTGGTGGCACCGGGGCCGGTGCCTGTCCTACGGCGAGGGCGTGGCGTTCTGGGCCCTGGCCGAGATCGTCAGGCAGCGGCTCGGCATTGCCGAGGAAGACACCGCCGAGGTCGCCGCGGAGAAGCTGAAAGACAGCCTGGACCGGCTCTTGCCCGATCCGGCGGAACGGGCATACGCCGGCATCCGGCTGAGCCGCCTGCTCGGCGTGGCGTTCGCGGGAGACAGCGGGGCCGACTTGTCCCGGGAGGAACTGTTCGCGGGCTGGCGCCTGTTCTTCGAACGCCTCGCGGCGGTCCAGCCGCTGGTCCTCCTGGTCGAGGACGCCCAGTACGCCGACACCGGGCTGGTGGATTTCCTGGACTATCTCATCGACTGGACCAGGGACCTGCCGGTGTACGTGCTGGTGTTCGCGCGTCCGGATCTCGGCCAGGTCCGGCCGGGCTTCGGCACCGGGCGCAACCGCAGCACGCTCACCCTGGACCCGCTCGACGAGGGGTCGATGGACCGGCTCGTGGACGCGCTGGTGCCCGGGATGCCGCCGCTGGTTCGGGCCAAGATCACCGAGCAGGCCCAGGGAATCCCGTTGTTCGCGGTTGAGACGGTCCGGTCGCTGGTCGACCGGGACATCGTCCAGCCGGTCGAAGGGGCGTACCGGCTGACCGGCGACGTCGGGGAACTGATCGTCCCGGACAGCCTGCACGCGCTGCTGGCCGCCCGGCTCGACGCGCTCGAGCCAGGCGCACGGCGGCTGGTCAGCGACGCCGCCGTGCTGGGCAGCAGCTTCCCGGCGGATGCGCTGATCGCGGTCAGCGGGCGGGACGAGACGTCGGTGCGCAGCGCGCTCACCGAACTGGTGCGCCGCGAGGTGCTGAGCGTTTCCGCGGATCCGCTGTCCCCGGAACGGGGCAGCTACCGGTTCTCGCAGGAGATGCTGCGCCAGGTCGCCTACGACACGCTGTCCCGGCGGGACCGCAAGACCCGCCACCTGACGGTGGCCGCGCACCTGCGCGCCGCGTTCGCCAGCGACGGCGAAGAGGTCATCGACGTCGTGGCCCGGCACTACCTGGACGCGCTGAACGCCATCCCCGACGACCCCGACGCCGCCGAGATCCGCGGCCAGGCCCTCGCCGCCCTGATCCGGGCCGGCGACCGCGCCAAGCGCACCGGCGCCCCCGGCCAGGCGGCGACCAGCTACGCCGCAGCCGCCGGACTGACCCTGCCCGGCCCCGCAGACAGCGAGGAGATCGCCGGCGGGCGGCCGGACGCGGGAAGCCTGTGGGAACGCGCCGCCGAGTCCGCCTCGGCCGAAGGGAACTATGCCCTCTCCATCGCGCATGCGGGTCATGCCCGCGACCAGTACCTGGATCGTGGCCAGGCCCGGGCCGCGGCCAGAGCCCAGGGGATCGCCGGCCAGGCGCTGGCCTCGTGGGGGCGCCATGCCGAAGCGCGCGATCAGCTCACCGCCGCCCTGGAGGTGCTGCGCGCCGATCCCGACACCGACACGGTGCGCGTCCTGCAGGACCTGGCCAGCCTGGAGGTCTTCGCCGGATCGCCTGATGCCGATCGGCTGTCCGCCGAGGTGATCAGCCTCGGCCAGTCACTCGACGTCGACGCCAGCCTGCTCAGCGGCCTGTTCCGGGTCCGCGGGGTCTACCACGGCATCGGCGGGCGCCGCCCCCAGGCGGCGGCCTACTTCAGGGAAAGCGCGCGGCTGGCCACCCTCGCTGACGATAGTTCCAAGCTCGGTATCGCGCTGGTCAACCTGTCCGACGCGGTCGCGGTCACCGACCCGGCCGCCGCGGCCGAGGCGGCCCGGTCCGCCGTCGATCACCTGCGCCGGACAGGCGAACGCGACGGCCTGGGCTTCGCGACCGGGAACCTGATCCAGGCCCTGCTGATGCTCGGCCATTGGGATGCCGCCGATCAGGCGCTGACCCAGACCGCGGATGCCGAGGGCCTGCAGGAGTATCCGCACGTGTCGTGCTACCGGGGCCTGCTGGCCGCGCTGCGCGGTGATCCCGCCACCGCCGAGGCCATCCTGGCTGGCCTGGGTGACCTGCGGACCAGGGAAGACATGCAGACCAAATCGCTGATCAGCCTGGTCGAGGCCGCCGCCGCGGCCGGCCGCCGCCAGTACGAAGCCGCCTTGCGCCACGCCCGCGGCACGCTCGTCTACGCCGACGTCCTCGGGGTCAGTGCCGAGGACCAGCGGTGGGCATGGGCGGTGGCCGCGCGCGCCGCATACGAACTGGCTGACTTCGCCGCCGTCCGCGAGCTGCTGTCCCTGCTCGACTCGAACCAGCCGGGCCAGATCGCCCCTATGCTGCGAGCCGAGCGTGATCTGGCCCAGGCCTGGCTGGCCGCTGCCGACGCCGACGAGGCCGCCGCGGCATCCTTCGCAGCCGCCGTCACCAGCCTGCGCGAGCGCGGTACCCCGTATCACCTGGCTCATGGTCTGCTCGATTACGCCGAGTACCTCATCGGCCAGGACCGTGCCGCCGCCGCTGCGGCCCTCACGGAAGCCCGCGACATCGCCCGCCGCCTCCGCTGCCAGCCGCTGCTGGATCGTGCCGGCGCAATCGAAGACGCGCCATCCCCCATCCGGGCCTAGCCCAGGGCAGCCCCGCGGAAATGTCAGTGGGTACCGCTAGGTTCTGATTGGGGGCCAGCTGGCTGATTGGAAACGCACGTGGTCACGTACGAAACGAGGGACCAGACTTCGCGGCAGGCAGGCGAGCGGCGCCGGGCCGAGCTCGGCAAGTTCCTCAAGGCCCGGCGGGCCACGCTGAGCCCGGGCGACTTCGGCATGCCGCCGGGATCGCGACGGCGCACGCCGGGGCTGCGCCGCGAGGAGGTCGCGCTGCTGGCCGGGGTCGGTGTCACCTGGTACACCTGGCTGGAACAGGGCCGCCAGATCAACGCCAGCACGCAGGTCCTGGACGCGGTGGCGCGCACGCTGCGGCTGGGCCGGGCCGAGCGGGAGCACCTGTACCGGCTGGCCGAGGCCACGCCGCTGCGCACTGAATGCGCGCGCACGGCGGTGCCCGACACGATCAGGGAGATCGTGTCTTCACTCGAGCCGCTGCCGGCCAGCCTGATCAACAGCCGGTTCGACATCCTGCTGTCGAATGACGCGTCCGAGGAGCTGTTCTGGGAGTGGCACACGATGCCGTGCATCCATAAGAACACCCTGTGGTGCTGCGTCACCGAGCCGAGTGCTCGCAGCAAGTTCCCCCAGTATGAGCAGCATGTCCGCTACATGGTGGCCCGGCTTCGTTCTGCCTACGCCCTGCACGTTGGCGACCCGGACTGGGAGGAGGACATCCGCCGCCTGGCCAGCATGAGCTGCGAGTTCGCCGAGCTGTGGGCCCGGCACGAGGTGGCCGACTCGCAGCCGCGCACGCTGTCCTACCTGCACCCGCGGGCCGGCTCGCTGCGCCTGGCGGTCAGCGAGCTCGACATCCCGGCCCTGCCCGAGGCGCGAATCGTGGTCTATATCCCTCTCGACGAGGACACCAGGTCCCGGATGCCCCTGACCCGCCGGACCCCGGCCGCCGCCGACCTCACCTGACTCCCGGCCCGGCCCACGTCGACGCCACCTGACGCACCGAACCCGCCGGGTTCCACGCAATTGCGCGGAGCCGGTGGTGTAACCTTGGGCTGCAAACGGTTGCATTAGGAGGTTGCTCTTGTCGGCAGGGAGCACGGTGACCAGGCAGTACGAACCGCGGGTCCCGGAGGGCGTCGACGCCAGCCGGCCCAGCATCGCCCGGATCTACGACTACCTGCTGTACGGCAAGGACAACTTCACCGTCGACCGGGCCGCCGCGGAGAAGCTGATGGATTCCCGGCTCGACCCGAGGCGGATGGCCCTGGCCAACCGCGGCTTCCTGGTCCGGGCGGTGCGCTTCCTGGCCCGCCAGGGCATCGCCCAGTATCTCGACCTGGGCAGCGGCCTGCCCACCTCGCCCAGCGTGCACGAGGTCGCCCGGGACAACGTGCCCGGCGCCCGGGTCGTCTACGTGGACCACGATCCGATCGTGGTGGCGCACAACGACGCCCTGCTCGCCACGCGGGACGGCGTCATCACCATCCGCGGCGACGTGCGGGATCCGGACGCCGTGCTGGGCCACCCGGCGCTGGCCGCCTGTCTCGACTTCACGCAGCCGGTCGCGGTGCTGCTGATGAGCGTGCTGCACTTCATCAGCCACGACGAGGGCGCACCCAGGATCATCGCCAGGTTCCGCGAGCGCATGGCGCCCGGCAGCTACCTGGTCATGTCGGTCGGTACCTCCGACGGCGCCGATCCTGAGATGCTGGCCGAGGCCACCCACACCTACGCGGGCGCGCGGATGCCGTTCACGCTCAGGTCACGGACGCAGATCACGGAACTGCTGGACGGCTTCGAACTGGTCGAGCCGGGCCTGGTCAGCCTGCCGGAGTGGCGACCGGAGTTCAACACCGACCGGAAGCCGCTGCCCGGGCCCACCCTGGGCGCGGTGGCTCAGTTGAGGAAGTAACTGCTCCCGCCCGACTCGGGATTGGTCACCAGGGCCAGGATGGTGATCGTGCCCGCGTCGGCGAAGGTGAGCCGCAGCGTGATGTCCTTGCCGTCATACATGGCACCCGCGCCCGTGATCAGCAGGTGGTAGCTGTCCGGGTTGAGCCGGACCAGGGAGTCCGCCGGGATGGGGATGTCGGTCACCGTCCGCATGGTCAGCACCCCGGTGTGCTCCGCCACCGGCGCCCGCAGCTGCACCCTCCCGCCCACGCTGGTCCGCACCGAGAGCAGCCGGTCCGCGTGGCCGTTGTTGCGGATGTCCAGGTAGGCGACCGTTTCCCCGGGCGTGGTCGGCTGCGGCACATACGCGCTGGCGATGGCGATCGACGATGCGGCGCTGGCCGTGGCGCACCCGGTCACCCCGACCGCCGCGAGCAGCAGCGCGCCCGCGAGGCCGACGACCGAGACCAGTCTGCGCATGCCCACAGGCTACTCCGCTCGCGTCCCCGGCCGTCAGCCGCGCTCGAGGGCGGTGCCGAGCAGGCCGAGCGGGGGAGAGCCGAGGTCCATCAGGGCCCGGTGGAAGCGCTGCAGCGTGAAGCCGGGCCCCCACTCGGCCCTGGCCTGCCCGCGCAGCTTGAGGATCTCCAGCTTGCCCCAGGTGTACCGGCCGTAGGTCGGATCGAAGGTGGCCCGGCGGGCCTCGAACAGCGCGGCGGGACCGGACAGGTGGGTGTCCGCCTCGAACCTGCGGGCCGCGTCCTGCACCGTCATCCCGGCCGTATGCACCCCGATGGCGCAGGCCAGCCGGGTCACCCGGACCAGCGCCTCCAGCCAGACCCCGATCGCGATCCGGGGATCACCGCCGCCGAAGCCTTCCTCGACGCACATCTCCTCGGCGTAGTGCGCCCAGCCCTCCACGAACGCACTTGAGTGCACGGTGCGCCGGACCGGTGAGGTCAGCCGCCGCAGCGCGCGGCCATGAGAGAAGTGGCCGGGCGCGACCTCGTGCACCACGATGCCGGGCAGAGTCGTGTCGCTGAATATCTCCAGCCACTCCTCCTTCTGGCGCTCGGGCCAGGTCTCATCGGGCGGAGTGATGTGAAACCACGACGGGCCGTCCGGCTCGCCCGGCGCGGCCGGCGACATCATCGCCATGGCCCACCGCCGCGACTCGGGCGCAGGGCCGACCAGGCAGATGCCGTCGTGATAGGGCACCAGGTCGTGCTCCCGGGTGAAGTCGATGGCCCGCTGCGTCCAGACCCGGGCCGCGTCGATTACCCCGGCCCCGTCCGGATGCTGCCGGACCAGCTCACGAGCCACCTCCAGCGCGGGCCGGCCCGGTGCCAGCTGCGCGCACCCCTCGGCCAGCAGGGCGTGCAGCCGGTCGCGTTCCGCGTCGGCCTGCTCGGCCAGCCTGCCCACGTCGACCGGCAGGGCCTCCGCGCTGCCCATCAGCGTGGCCAGCCCCGGACTACCCAGCGCCGGGTCCGGATCGCCCTCGGCCGCGGCCCGCTCCACGTGGGCCGCGAAGCGCGCGTGCGCGGCCAGCGCCGCCTCGCGGAGCGTCTCGTCCGGGGCGCCGCCGTGGCCTGGCTTGGCGGTCAGCCCGGCCGCCAGGCCGCGAACCGCACCGAGCAGCGACTGGGCGACCGGGGCGCTGACCTGGTCCAGGGATTCGACCGCCGCGTCCGCGAGCCGCGGCCAGGCGGCCAGGTGCTCGGCCCGCGCCGCGTCCCGCTCCGCCGCCGGGGCGTAGTCCCGGTCGTAGTCGGCCAGGTCGAACTCCCCGAGGTGCCGGAGCGGGTTACGGCGGTGCTGCTCGAGCCGGGCCAAGGCGACCTGGGTCGCATCCTCGGCCGCGGCCAGCTGGGCCTCGTCGTGCGGGTCCGGCGTCCGCTCGCCTCCGGCCCGCGCCGCCGCCAGCCGCGCCAGCCCGGCCCGCACCCCATCAGGGGACAGGTCCTGCGGCTGGCCGTCGTATTCGTGCCGTCCGCTGTACTCGCGCATCTCGGCCACGTTCAGGTCGCAGACCGCGCGCAGCCTTGCCGACAAGTCCATGGGCAGACGTTACCGCGCCGGCCCGCGGCTACGGCGTGACGCCCTGCTTACCGTTGCCGGAGCGGACCGGCGTCACGGTCAGCAACTGCGCGCTGCTGTCGCCGCAGGCCGGGAAGGACTGGCCCACGTAGACGGCCCCGGTATCCCCGGGCGGGAAAATCCGCAGCCAGTGCGCCGTGACCGGCTGGCAGGCCGAAGCCGGGTAGTTGGCGGCCTGCGCCACCTGCAGCCAGGCGTGCGCGACGCCGCCGGCCGTCAGGCGGACCGCCAGGTCGCCGAACGCCGGGTTGCGCTGCGCCGCCGCGCCGATCTGCTGGCCGGAGCCGCCGTCCGCGGTGACGAGCGACATGCCAGGAAAGCCGTACATCCCGCACGGCGTGTCCGAGACGTTGATGAAGTCGACCGGGTAGTACGTGCTGCCCGCCGCGCCGTCCGCCTGGCTGGTGTCCACCATCACCCGCAGCGAGGCGGCCGGGCAGATGGCCAGGCCGGGCATTCCGGGCACCCCAGCCGGGGCAGCTGACGTGGACCCGGCCGCCGCTGACTGCGTGGCATGGCTCGACGCGGCGGCGCTGCTGGCCGGACTGGAGGCCGCGGTGGTAGGCGCGATCGCCGAACCGCACGCCGCGAGCAGGCCCGCGGCGGCGGCCGCCAGGGCCGCGGCCAGCGTCAGCTGCCCGCCGCGCCGCCCGCTCGCCCGCGGACCGGCGGGGGGAGTCGTGTGCATGTCCTTGTCACCTCACGGTCGCCGGATGGTAGCGATGAGTAATCATCGGGGATGCTGCTCGATTCCGCCAGCCGCCACACAGGTCATCGCGTCCCCGACTTCGCCGGGGCCGGCTCCGGCGGGCTGGCTGGGCCGTGGTGAGAGGATCGGGTTATGGGCGATATTCCGGAGTTCACGACCCGGCCGGAGCTGGCGGGCACGTTCGGCATGGTGGCCTCGACCCACTGGCTCGCCTCGGCGGCGGGCATGGCCGTTCTGGAGCGGGGCGGTAACGCGTTCGACGCGGCCGTCACCGCCGGGCTGGTCCTCCAGGTCGCCGAGCCGCACCTGAACGGGCCGGGCGGCGAGGTCCCGGTCATCGCCCACCACGCGGGCCGGCAGGAGACCTTCGTCCTGTGCGGTCAGGGCCCGGCGCCCGCGGCCGCCACACCTGAGGCGTTCGGCGACCTCGGGCTCGACCTGGTGCCCGGCAGCGGGCTGCTCGCTGCCTGCGTGCCGGGGGCGTTCGGTGCGTGGCTGCTGCTGCTGCGCGAGTACGGCACACTGCGCTTGCGGGACGTGCTGGACTACGCGATCGGCTACGCGGCCGGCGGCTACCCCCTGCTGCCCGCGATCAGCTGGGGCATCGCCAGCGTGGCTGACCTGTTCCGCGATCACTGGCCGAGCTCGGCCGAGGTATACCTGCCGGGCGGTCAGGTGCCCGCGCCCGGCTCCCGGTTCGCCAATCCGGCACTGGCCGCCACCTACCGGCGCATCCTGGACGAGGCCGAAGCCGCCAGCGGCGACCGCGACGAGCAGATCGAGGCGGCCCGGCGGGCCTACTACGAGGGCTTCGTGGCCGAGACGATCGCCGCCTACCTCGCCTCCGCCGAGGTGATGGACGTGACCGGCCGGCCGCACCGGGGGCTGCTGTCCTACGCCGACCTGTCGGCCTGGCGGCCGCGGCTCGAGGAGCCGCTGACCTTCGACTTCGGCGGCCTGACCGTGTGCAAGACCAGGCCCTGGGGCCAGGGCCCGGTGTTCGCCCAGCAGCTCGCCCTGCTCGAGGGCTTCGACCTGGCCGCCATGGGTCCGGGCCGCGCGGAGTTCATCCACACCGTGATCGAATGCGCCAAGCTCGCCTTCGCCGACCGGGAGGCCTGGTACGGCGACCCCGATTTCACCGATGTGCCGGTCAAGGCGCTGCTGTCGGTCGGCTACGCCGAGGCCCGGCGCCGCCTGGTCGGGGCGCAGGCGTCAGCCGAGCTGCGACCTGGCGCCCCGGACGGCCGCGAGCCGCGGCTGCCCGAGTTCATCACCCGCTCGTTCCGGTCTGGAGGCCCGGTCGGCCCCGACACCAGCGAGGCTCCCAGCCTGGATGCCGAGCCGCCCGCGCCGCGGCTCGACCCGGGCACGGGCGAGCCGACCATGCGTACCAGCGGGCCGGACCGGGTGGCCGGATCGAGCTACCGGGCCGGTGACACCTGCCACCTGGACGTGGCCGACCGGTTCGGCAACATGGTGTCGGCCACCCCGAGCGGCGGCTGGCTGCAGTCCTCGCCGGTCATCCCGGGCCTCGGGTTCTGCCTGGGCACCCGGGCGCAGATGTTCACCCTCACTCCCGGTCTGCCCGCCACGCTGGCGCCGGGCAAGCGGCCGCGGACCACGCTTTCGCCCAGCCTGGTGCTGCGGGACCGCGAGCCGTACCTGGCCTTCGGCACGCCCGGCGGTGACCAGCAGGATCAGTGGACGCTGCTGTTCTTCCTCAACCACGTGCTGGCCGGGATGAACCTGCAGCAGGCGATCGACTTTCCGTCGTTCCACTCCGCGCACATGCCGTCGTCGTTCTACCCGCGCCAGGCCCAGCCCAACGTGCTCGACATCGAGTCCCGGGCCGGCGCCGACGTGATCGAGGACCTGCGGCGGCGCGGCCACCTGGTCAACGTGCGGCCGGCCTGGTCCCTCGGCCGGGTCAGCGCCGTGGCCCGCCGCAACGGCATGCTCTACGCCGCGGCCAACCCCCGCGGCATGCAAGGCTACGGCGTCGGCCGCTAGCCCCGACCCTGGCGGCCGCGTTGAGGTAGCCATCGTGCTCTGGCCCAAGTCCCGCTCGCCCAAGTCCCCGCTCGCACAAATCCCGCTCACTATTCAGACCGGCCATCCGAAACTACTTCCCGGGAGAATACTCTTAGGGTATTCTCCCGGTTATGAGTGTTCCGCTGACGCTGCTTGGCTTGCTCGAGCGGGGGCCAAGCCACGGATACGACCTGAAACGGGATTACGACGCGTACTTCGGCCAGGGCAGGCCGCTGCGCTACAGCCAGGTGTACGCCACCTTGTCCCGGCTGGCCCGGGACGGCAAGGCGGTCCCCGGCCCGGTCGAGCAGGGCGCCGGGCCCGAACGCCGCCGGTACGTCATCACCGAGGCGGGCGCCGCCGATGTGGAGCAGTGGCTGGCCGACCCGGTCCCGCCGGAGCCGGACCTGCAGAGCGAGCTGTTCGCCAAGGTGGTGCTGGCCCTGATGCTCGGCCGGTCGGCCGACCGTTACCTGGACGTCCAGCGGGCGGCGCACCTGCAGCGGATGCGCGAGCTCACCGAGCTCAAGCGGGACTCCGATCCGCTCGGCGTGCTGCTCGCCGACCACGCGCTCTACCGACTGGAGGCTGACCTACGATGGATCGATCACACCGCGGCCCGGCTGGACCTGCTCGCGCGGACGGTGCGCCAGTGACCGCGAATCTTCCCGCCGCGGCGGACCATGGCACCGGGACGATCATCGAGGCGCGCAACCTGGTCCTTTCGTTCGGCGAGACGCCGGCGCTGCGCGGCGCCTGCCTGACCGTGCGGCGGGGCGAGATCGTCGCGGTCATGGGGCCGAGCGGCTCCGGCAAGTCCACCTTGCTGCACTGCCTGGCCGGCATCCTGGTCCCGGACGAGGGCGAGGTCTGGTTCGGCGGGCAGCGGCTCGACACCCTGAGCGATGACCGGCGCAGCGCGCTGCGCCGGGACCGGTTCGGGTTCGTGTTCCAGTCCGGGCAGCTGGTCCCCGAACTGGCCGCGGAGGAGAACATCGCCCTGCCCCTGCTGCTGTCTGGCGCCCGCCGCGGCCCGGCGATGACGACCGCCAGGAAGTGGTTCGGCACGCTCGGCCTGGACGGACTCGAGCAGCGGCGGTCCGGGGAACTGTCCGGCGGGCAGGCCCAGCGCGTCGCGCTGGCCCGCGGCCTGGTCACCGGTCCCGAGGTGCTGTTCGCCGACGAACCGACCGGCTCGCTGGACTCGGTATCAGGGGAACTGGTGATGGACCTGCTCACCGACGTCGCCCGCGAGCGCGGCACCACGGTCGTCCTGGTTACCCACGACGCCCGGGTCGCCGCCTACGCCGACCGCGAGGTCGTCGTCAGAGACGGCAAGGTCAGCACGCTCACCGGGGCCAGGCCGTGATCGGGCTCGGGCTGCGGCTGGTGCTCAGCGGCGGCCGCGAGGCCGTCACCCGCTTCGTCGTCCTGGCCGTCGCGGTCGGCCTGGGCGTCGGCCTGCTGCTGACCGCCGTGGCCGCGACCAACGCGGTCACCACCTGGAACATCAGCCACGCATGGATGTGGACCGGTACCGCTTCCGTGCCTGCGGGCCCGGCGGCGCCGGGCATCGCCCCGCTGTGGTGGCACCCCGGCGGCGATGTCTTCGACGGCCAGCAGATCAACCGCTTCGACGTGGCCGCCACCGGTGCTTCGTCCCCGGTGCCGCCGGGTATCACCCATGACCCGGGCCCGGGCCAGTACTACGCCTCGCCCGCGCTCGCCGCGCTGCTTCGCAGCACCCCGGCGGACGAACTCGCCGACCGCTACCCCGGCCGCCTGGCCGGCACGATCGGCGACGCCGCGCTGTCGTCACCGGATTCGCTGGTCATTATCATCGGGCACACCCCAGCCCAACTGGCAGGCACACCCGGCAGCGTGCCGGTGACGTCGATCGCCACGAAGGTGCCCGGCAACTTCGGCAACGTGTTGAACCGCAAGGGCCTGGACTACATGCCGCCCGACGCGGGAATCCAGTCGGTCAGCATCGACCTCATCCTGTCCGTGGTGGCGCTGGCCATGCTGGCCCCGGTGCTGATCTTCATTGCCACCGCGACCCGGCTGTCGGCCGCGCGCCGCGAGCAGCGCTTCGCGGCGATGCGCCTGGTCGGCGCGACCCGCAGGCAGGTCTCCCTGGCTCGCCGCCACCGAATCGACGGCGGCCGCGGTCCTGGGGGCGGCGGCCGGGTTCGGGATCTTCTTCCTGCTGCGTGCCCCGGTCGCGGCCATCCCGTTCCTCGGCCAGCCGTTCTTCCCCGCCGACATGTCGCTCAGCCTGCCGGACATCCTCGCGGTCGCGATCGGCGTGCCGGTGGCCGCCGCCGTCGCGGCCAGGCTGGCGCTGCGCCGGGTGCACATCTCCCCGCTCGGCGTCGCCCGCCGGACCACGCCGCGGCCGCCGCGCGCCTGGCGGGTGCTGCCGCTGCTGGCCGGCCTGGCCGAGCTCGGCTTCTTCGTCGTGCGCGGCGCTCCGGCATCTCCTGGGCGATGAGGTCTGGGCACTGCTGTCCGGCTTCCTGCTCATCATCGTCGGCCTGGTCATCGCGGGCCCGTGGCTGACCATGGCCGCGGCGCGGGTCATGGCCCGGCGGACCAGCCGTCCCGGCGCGCTGATCGCCGCCCGGCGCCTGGCCGACGATCCGAGGGCCGCCTTCCGCGCCGTCAGCGGCCTGGTGCTCGCCCTGTTCATCACCACCGTGGCCGTGGTGGGCATCACCACACAGGACGCCAAGAACCTCACCCGGTGGGCCACCCCCGCGGCCGCGGCCGTGGTGACGGACCAGCTGACGGCGTCCGCCATGTTCGTGTCCTCGGCCGAGCCCCCCGCCGCGGCACGCCCAGGACCCGCCGCGCCCGCCGCGCCGCTCGCGGCACAGTTGCGCGGCATTCCCGGCGTCCAGGGGGTGGTCGTGGTCCGCGCGGACCCGAAGCTGACCATCCCAGGCACGTTCCACGACCTCGGGAACAATCTGGGCGGCCCCCAAAGCCCGGTGCCGGCGGGCGTGGTGTCGTGCGCGCAGCTCGCGACCGTTCCCGCCCTGGGCCGCTGCCCGGCCGGGGCGACGGTGGCGGCGTTCCCGGAAGGCGGGTTCACCGGCCCCCTGGACGGCATGACATCGGCCGGGATCACCTGGCCGGCCGTGAACGTCCCGGCCGCGCGGCTTGACACCCTCGCGGTGGACGCCATCAACGTGGGGACGAACGGCTCCGTGCCGGCGGTCGAACAGGCGAGGACGGTGCTTGAGAACGCACCCGCATATGCCGCCCTCAGCGCGCCGTCCACCCTCGGCGACCTGATCCAGCAGGACAATTCCGGCGACGACGCCTACCGGCAGCTCGCGAACACGGTGATCCTGGTCAGCCTGCCGATCGCCGGCTGCACGCTCGCCGCGGCCATCGCGGCCGGGCTCGCCGACCGCAAGCGGCCGTTCAGCCTGCTGCGGCTCACCGGCGCCCGGCTCGCCACGCTGCGCCGCGTCGTCGCGCTGGAAAGCGCCGTCCCGCTGCTCGCCGTGGCCGCCGTCGCGATCGGCACCGGGTTCGCCGCCGCCGCGGAGTATGCCTCCGTGGCGCAGCACTACCCGATGGTGGCACCCGGCGCCGCGTACTACGTCCTCACCGCGGGCGGGATCCTGGCCGCCCTCGGCATCATCGCGGCTACCTTCCCGCTGCTGAAACGCATCACCGGACCCGAGGTGGCCAGAAACGAGTGAACCAGAAACGAATGAGCCAGGAACGAATGAGCCCGAGGTGGGTCAGCTGGTACCGGCGGCCGCGCCGCTGCGCGCGGCGGACCGCAGCGCGTCCCGGCGCGCATGCCACTCCTGCAGCAGGGCCGGCATCCGCTCGGCCAGGAAGTCGCCCAGCGCCGCGGTGTCCTCCAGGATGGCCCGCCGGGCGGGCGGGGCGTCCTGCATCAGCTCAAGCCCCTCCCGGGCCAGTGCCGCCATCTCCTGGTAGACGAACGGCGCGAAGCCCCGCGGCTCGAGCACGGCCGGGTCCAGGCTGACGTGATCCACCCGGTCGCCCGCGGACCGGGTGCGGCGCACTCCGTGATAGCCCTCGAGCAGCTTGACCGCCCCGGTGATGGCGCTCCTGCTGGCCAGCAGCGCCTCGGCCAGATCGGCGATCGTCTGCTGCGGCGGATCGCACACGGCCAGGTACCCGATCGCCGGCCCGCCACCGGCGGGATGCCGTACTCCCGGGCGTAGAACCCCCCGGCCCGGTCGGCGAACCGCACTGCCGCGTCATCAGTCATGTGCCTGACTCTACACGAATGACACGCATAACTGTCATCCAGCTCATAGCACTTCCCGCGCGTCACCAGCTCAGCGCGCTTCGTGCATGTCACAGAGACGGCAATGACACATGTCATGGCCGGCCGCTGAGGGACGGCACTTACCCGCCCCGCCGGCCGGATGGTGGTATGGGTCCACTGGCCTCACGTAGCACCCATCAGCCAGGCGGGGCCGGATAAGACAGGGGATGAGATGAACCACTACGGCACGGCTAACGGCGCCGCCAGGAGTGACGAGTACGGCGGCGCCACTGGTTACGCCACGGAGCCCCGGCCTAGCGCGAGCTACGGCGCCGGCTACGGGAGCGCACCGGTCGTGAAGTTCGAGAACGTGTCCAAGCACTACGGGAGCCTCAAGGCGGTCGACGGGCTGAACCTGGACCTGCGCTCCGGCGAGACCGTGGCGCTGCTCGGCCCGAACGGCGCGGGCAAATCCACCTCGCTTGACATGCTGCTCGCGCTGCGCAAGCCCACCAGCGGGAAAATCGAGATGTTCGGCTCCGACCCGTACCACGCGGTGAAGTCCGGCCGGGTGGGCGCCATGCTGCAGTCCGGCGGGCTGATGCCCGAGGTGACGGTGCTGGAGCTGGTCACGCTGGTGACGAACCTGCACCCCAAGCCCGAGCCGATCGACCTCACGCTCAAGCGGGCCGGCATCGACAAGTTCGCCGACCAGCGGGTGGACCGGCTATCCGGCGGCCAGACCCAGCGGGTCCGGTTCGCGCTGGCCATCTGCGGCAAGTCCGAGCTGATCGTGCTGGACGAGCCGACCACGGCCATGGACGTGGAAACCCGCCGGCTGTTCTGGGAGAGCATGAAGGCCGAGGTGGCCGAGGGCCGCACGCTGCTGTTCGCCACCCACTACCTGGAAGAAGCCGACCAGGCCGCGGACCGGATCCTGGTCATCAACCGGGGCCGGCTGCTAGCCGACGGAACCCCGGCCGAGATCAAGGCCAAGGCGGGCGTCAGGCGGATCACGTTCCACCTGGACCAGGTGGACGAGCAGTTCCTGCTCGGCCTGCCCGCGCTGGTGAACCTGGAGGTCAGGCGCGACTTCGTGCAGATCCAGACCAGCGACTCCGACGCCACGCTGTACGGGGTGCTGGACGCGGGCCTGCGGCCACGTGACATCGAGGTCACCGGCCTCGGCCTCGAGCAGGCCTTCCTGGCCATCACCGCGGAAGACGACGCCGCCGCCAACGGCAGCACGCAAGCAGGGGAGACGATCTGAGATGAGCGGCACACTGGCGCTGGCCAAGGCCGAGATATCAAGGCTCCGGCGGAACAAGCGGTACCTCATCTTCACGGTCGCCCTGCCCGTGATGTTCTACCTGATCTTCGGGAAGCAGAAGTCGACCGGATACGGCGTCTCGTTCGCGGCCTTCTACATGGTCGGCATGGCCGCGTTCGGCGCCTTCAGCGGCGCGTTCAACAACAACACGATCCGGATCTCGCAGGAGCGCAAGGACGGCTGGATCAGGCAACTCCGGCTCACGCCACTTCCGGCGAGCGCCTACGTGGTGGCCAAGATCCTGGCCTCGATGGTGACCACGGTGCCGTCCATCGTGATCGTGTTCCTGCTCGGCCACTTCTACGGTGACGTCCACATGCCGATCTGGAAGTGGATCGTGTGCGCCATCGCTATCTGGATCGGCACGCTGATCTTCGCGGCGCTGGCCGTCGCGCTCGGCTACAAGCTCGATCCCGATTCGGTCCAGCCGGTCACCATCGTCGTGTTCTTCTTCTTCTCGATCTTCGGCGGCCTGTGGTTCCCGCTGAGCGGTGCGCTGCAGAAGTTCGGCGAGTTCACTCCCACCTACCAGGTCGTCAAGATCACCACGGACGTGATCGGCCACGGAACGGTGGCCGCGGCCAACATAGTCGGCATCGTGGTCTGGTTCGCGATCTTCGTCGCGCTGGCCACCTTCGCGGTCCGCTCCACGGCCGAGACGGTCTGAGCCGGCCATGACCAGACAGACCCGGCCAGCGCCACGGGGGCCTGGCCGGGACCTGGGGGACCACGGGGCGTGCCAGCACTGGCACGCCCCGGTGGCGTACCGGGGGAAACGTGGCAGCATGGATATGAGGTGACGATGCGATGGCGATGAGAGGGCTGAACCAGGCCGCAGCGCGGGACGAGGCCGCAGCGGACCAGTCCCTGGGGCTCCGGCCCGGCCTGTTCGCGAGCGGCTTCGGCCTGCGGCGCACGCCGGGAGTACCGGGGACGGGGAGCGCGTGGCGCTGGTTCTTCTCCGGTGTCTGGCTGGTCTATCTCATCTCGCCGGTCAGCAACCTGTTCGGCCATCATCACGGGGTGCTGTGGATCGCCGGCGGCCTGGCCATCGCGATCGCCTTCTGCGCCCTCTACGTGCCCGTCCTGGGGTATTCAGTCGAGCATCCGGACCTGAGCCGCAGGGGCCTGGCCGCCCTGGCGGTCCTCGCGGCCCTGGGCTGTGTGGTGTATGGCAAGGACTGGACCACGCTGTGGATTTACGTGTCCGCGGCGACCGGAATGGTGCTCGCCTCCGGGCCGGGCGGGCGACGGGTGGCCCTGCGCGGGGTCCTGGCCGTCGGGGCCTGCTACGTCTTCTTCAGCTGGCTCTCGCACGACGACGCGGCGGACTTCCTCGTCGTGCTGCTGCCCGTCGTGCTCATCGGCGTGGCCATGATCGGGTTCCGGATGCAGATGACCCTGATGCGCGAGCTGGCCGAGGCCCGCGGGACCGTAGCCAAGCTGGCCGCGAACGAAGAACGGCTCCGGCTGGCCCGGGACATGCACGACCTGACCGGGCAGTCGCTGTCGATGATCACGCTGAAGTCGGAACTGGCCGCCAAGCGGCTAGGCAAGCTGCCCGCCTCGGCCGAACGCGACGTGGTGCTCGGCGACCTCGGCGACATCGGCCGGGTCAGCCGCCAGACGCTGCACGACATCAGGGAGGCGGTCTCCGGCTACCGCCGCCCGACGCTGGCCATCGAGGCGATCACGGCCAGGAACGCGCTGGAGGCGGCCGGCATCGTGCTTGACGACGATCCCGGCCTGACCCTGCGGTCGGGCACGTTCGACGCCGAGGCGGAGGCGGTGCTGGCCTGGTGCCTGCGCGAGGCCGTGACCAACGTGATCCGCCACTCCGGCGCCAAGAACTGCCGGATCCGCCTGATCCAGCACCCCGGCGAGCTGTCCCTCGAAGTCAGCGACGACGGCCGCGGACCCGGCGGCCAGGACCAGGGCACGGCCCACGGAGCCGGGCTGCGCGGCATGTCAGAACGGCTGTCCGCCGAAGGCGGCCGTCTGTCGCTCGGGGCGGCCGAATCCGGCGCCAATCTCCGGCAGGCCCGCGGCTTCAAGCTGACCGCCACGGTCCCGGTTGACCACTATGACGAGTGAGACGCCGGTCCGGCTGCTGCTGGCCGAGGACCAGGTCATGATCAGGGAGGCGCTGGCCGCCCTGCTGTCGTTCGAGGGCGACATGGAGGTTGTGGCCCAGGTCGGGCGGGGCGACGAGGTGCTCAAGGCGGCCCAGGACACCAAGCCGGACGTGGCCGTGCTCGACATCGAGATGCCCGGCCTGGACGGGCTGGCCGCCGCCGCCGAGCTGAAGAAGGTGCTCCCCGGCATCAAGATCGTGATCCTGACCACGTTCGGCCGCCCGGGCTTCCTGCGCCGCGCGATGGAGTCCGGGGTCTCCGCCTTCCTGGTCAAGGACTCCCCGGCCGACAAGCTCAGCCAGACCATCCGCCGGGTGCTGGCCGGCGAGCGGGTCATCGACCCGGACCTGGCCGCCGCCGCCCTGGCCGACGGCCTCAACCCGCTCACCCCGCGCGAGCGCGACGTCCTGGAGGCGTCCGCCGACGGCGGGACGATCGCGCAGATCGCCCGCCAGCTCTACCTGTCCGAGGGCACCGTGCGGAACTACCTGTCCGCCTGCATCCAGAAAACCGGCGCCCGCAACCGGGCCGAGGCGCTGCACATCGCCTCCGAGCGCGGCTGGCTTTAGGATCCGGGGCGGCCCGCTGCAGACCATAAGATGAACTGCGTGACTTCACGTGGTTATCTTCGGTATCCGCATGTTCACGGTGAGCTGCTCGTCTTCGTAGCGGAAGACGACCTCTGGCTCGCACCCGCCGAAGGAGGCCGCGCCTGGCGGCTGTCCTCCGACTCCGCCCAGGTCAGCCACCCGCGGTTCTCCCGGGACGGCACCCGGATCGCCTGGACGAGCTGGCGGGACGGCAGCCCCGAGGTCTACCTGACCGATCCCGACGGCAGCGCCGCGACCCGCCTCACCTACTGGGACGACAACAAGACCAGGGTGGCCGGCTGGACCACCGCGGGCGAGGTGCTGGCCGTCACCGCGGCAGGCCAGGCCGATGCCCAGTTCAGCTGGGCCTACGCGGTCCCGGTCGAGGGCGCGCCGCCCCGGCGGCTGCCGTTCGGCCCGGTCAACGACCTGGCCCTGGAGCAGGCCGGCACCGCGCTGCAGACCGGCCGGATGGGCGGCGAGCCTGCCTACTGGAAGCGCTACCGCGGCGGCACCGCGGGCAAGCTGTGGACCGCCAGCGCGGACGACCCCCTGTTCACCCGTATCCTGGCCGACCTCGACACCCAGCTGACCGGCCCGATGCTGATCGGGGGCCGGCTGTTCTTCCTGTCCGACCACGAGGGGACAGGCAACATCTACTCCTGCGCGCTGGATGGCACCGGCCTGCGGCGGCACACCGATCACGACGGCATGTACGCCAGGAACCCGGCCACCGACGGCCAGCGGATCGTCTATCACGTGGCCGGCGACCTGTGGCTGCTGGACGGCCCGGACGCCGCCGGGCCGCGCCGGCTCGAGGTCAGCCTCGGCTCCCCGGCCGCTGCCCGCGCGCCCCGCCTGATCACCGCGCGAGACCACCTGGGCAGCCTGGACTGCGACGGGACCGGCCAGGCCAGCGTGGTCGAGGTGCGCGGCACCGTGCACTGGCTGACACACAAGGACGGCCCGGCCCGCGCGCTGCACGTCGATCCCGAGGCCCGGGCCCGGATGCCCGTGGTCCTCGGTGATGCCGGCCGGGTGGCGTGGGTCACCGACGCCGCCGGCCCCGACGCGCTCGAGATCGGGTCGGTCGATGGTGAGCCACGGCCCGTTCGGCACGCCGAAGGCCAGCTCGGCACGGTGACCAGCCTGGCTGCTTCCCCGGACGGGGCTACGGTGGCCGCCGCCGCGCACGACGGCAGGCTGCTGGCTGTGAACGTGGACTCGGGGCAGGTCCGCGAGCTGGCCGCGGGCGACGACGGGGCCGTCGACGGGCTGTGCTGGTCGCCGGACTCGGCCTGGCTGGCCTGGTCCCAGCCCGGGCCGTCGCCGCTGCGCCGGATCCGGGTCGCCCGGCTGGCCGACGGCGAGGTCATCGACGTGACCGACGGCCGGTTCGCCGACACCGGCCCGGTGTTCACCGCTGACGGGCTGTACCTGGCCTTCCTGTCGGTGCGCAGCTTCGACCCGGTGTACGACGCGCAGTCCTTCGACCTGTCCTTCCCCTACGGCAGCCGCCCGTACCTCGTCCCGCTGGCCGCCGATACCCCCTCGCCGTTCGGCCCGCTGCCCGGTGGCCGTCCGGTGGGCCAGGATCCGCCGGACGAGGATAAATCAGATTCTGCCGAACGGTCCGTGGTCTCCGTCGACCCCGACGGCCTGCCCAGCCGCGTGGTGGGCGTGCCCGTGCCCGACGCCAGGTACTCCAGCCTGGCCGCGGTCAAGGGCGGCCTGGCCTGGCTGCGCGAGCCGGTCACCGGCGTGCTGGGCGAGAGCGCCGCGCGCGTCGAGGACGACTCGCCGCGTCCCTCGCTCGAGCGGTTCGACCTGCGTAAGCGTGAGGTCACCGAGCTGGCCGACGAGCTCGACTGGTTCGACGTCAGCGGTGACGGCACCCAGCTGGTCATCAAGGACCACGACGAGCTGCGGGTGGTGCCGTCCGAGCACAAGGACGACCACGACTCCGACGAGGCGGTCACCGTCGACCTGTCCCGGGCCAGGTTCACCGCCGACCCCGCCGCCTTGTGGCGGCACGCCTACGGCGAGCTGGGCCGCATCATGCGCCGCAACTTCTGGACCCCGGACATGTCCGGCGTGGACTGGGACGGCGTGCTCGAGGACTACCGGCCGCTGCTGGACCGGATCCGCGGCGCGGATGACTTCGCCGACGTGCTGTGGGAGGTGGTGGCCGAGCTCGGCACCTCGCACGCCTACATCATCAAGGCCGGCGAGGACTTCTTCGGCGCCGCGGGCGCCGGCCGCGCGGCCGTGGGCCAGCTGGGCGCGGACATCTCGCGGGATGGTTCGGGGCGGTGGGTCGTGGACCGGGTGCTGCCGGGCGAGTCGTCCGACCCGCGGGCCCGCTCGCCGCTGGCCGCGCCCGGCGTGGCCGTCCATGCGGGCGACGAGCTGGTGGCGGTGGACGGCCAGCCGGTCGACCCGGTACGCGGCCCCTGGCCGCTGCTGGCTGGGACCGCGGGCAAGCCGGTCGAGCTGACGGTGCAGCCTGCCTCGGGCCTCCGCCGCGCCGCGGTCGTGGTTCCGCTGCGGGACGAGCGGCGGCTGCGGTACCAGGACTGGGTGGCCGGCCGGCGTCGGCTGGTGCGCGAGCTGTCCGAGGGGCGGCTGGGCTACCTGCACATCCCGGACATGATGGGGGAGGGCTGGGCCCACTTCCACCGTGACCTGCGCACCGAGATCAAGTTCGACGGCCTGGTCATGGACGTGCGGGGCAACGGCGGCGGGCACATCTCCCAGCTGGTGGTGGAGAAGCTGGCCCGGCGCGTCATCGGCTGGGACGTCGGCCGCTGGGCCCAGTCCCAGTCGTACCCGGAAGAGGCCAGGCGCGGCCCGATGGTCGCCCTGGCCGACGAGTTCGCCGGCTCCGACGGCGACATCGTCACCGCGGCCATCCGCCTGCTCGACCTGGGGCCGGTGGTCGGCACCCGAACCTGGGGCGGCGTGATCGGCATCGACGGCATTCCCGGCCACGAGCTGGTCGACGGCACTCACATGACCGTGCCCAGGTACGCGTTCTCGTTCGACCGGCTGGGCTGGGGAGTGGAGAATCACGGCGTCGACCCGGACGTGGAGGTGCTGATCTCGCCGGACGACTGGGCCGCCGACCGGGATCCGCAGCTGGAGACGGCGGTCCGGCTGGCGCTCGAGACGCTGGAGAAGCAGCCCCCGCGGCCGCGGCCCGACCCGTCGACCGGTCCGCGCAAGGCCCGCCCGCCGCTGCCGCCGCGGGCCCCGCAGACTCCAGCGACCGAGGGAGCGGCGTGATGGCCCGGGGATACCTGCGCTACCCGCACATTCACGGTGACCTGCTCACCTTCGTGGCCGGGGACGACGTCCGGCTGGCCCCCGCCGCGGGCGGCCGCGCCTGGCGGCTGTCCGCCGACGCGGTCCAGGTCAGCTACCCGCGGTTCTCCAGGGACGGGACCCGGATCGCCTGGACCAGCTGGCGCGACGGCAGCCCAGAGGTCTACCTGACCGACACAGAAGGCGGCGCCGCGGTCCGGCTCACCTACTGGGGCGACCCGCAGACCCGGGTCACCGGGTGGACGGCCGGCGGCGAGATCCTGGCCCTCAGCGCCGCAGGCCAGCCGGCCATGAAGTACCGCCGGGCCTTCGCGGTCCCGGTCGAGGGCGCCCCGCCCCGGCCGCTGCCGCTCGGCCAGGTCAACGACCTGGCCCTGGAGGCGGGCGGCACCGCGCTGCTGACCGCCGCCGTAGCTTACGAGCCCGCCTACTGGAAGCGGTACCGCGGCGGCCGGGCCGGCAAGCTGTGGACCGCTCGCTCCGGCGACCAGCTGTTCACTCGGGTGCTGACGGAGCTGGACGGCCAGCTGGGCAGCCCGATGCTGATCGGGGACCGGCTGTTCTTCCTGTCCGATCACGAGGGGACAGGCAACATCTACTCCTGCGCGCTGGACGGCACCGGCCTGCGGCGGCACACCGATCACGACGGCATGTACGCCAGGAACCCGGCCACCGACGGCCAGCGGATCGTCTATCACGTGGCCGGCGACCTGTGGCTGCTGGACGGCCCCGACGCCGCCGAGCCGCACCCGGTCGAGGTGACGCTCGGCTCGCCTTCGGCCGCCCGCGCCCCCCGGCTTATCTCCGCCGCCGACCACCTGGGCAGCCTGGACTGCGACCAGACAGGCCAGGCCAGCGTGGTCGAACTGCGGGGCACCGTGCACTGGCTGACGCACCAGGACGGCCCGGCCCGGGCGCTGCATGTCGATCCCGAAGCCCGGGCCCGGATGCCGCGGGTGCTCGGCCAGACCGGCCGGGTGGCCTGGGTCACCGACGCCGCCGGCCCGGACGCGCTGGAGACCGCCGCGGTCTCCGGCGAGCCCGGCATCGCCCGGATCGCCGAGGACGAGCTCGGCCACGTGATGGATCTGGCGGCCTCGCCGGACGGGACCACGCTGGCCGTGGCGGCGCACGACGGCCGGCTGCTGACCGTGGACGTCGCCTCCGGCCGGGTCGCCCAGCTGGCCGTGGGTGACGACGGGCCGGTAGAAGGCCTGTGCTGGTCGCCGGACTCGGCCTGGCTGGCCTGGTGCCAGCCCGGACCGCGGCCGCTGTCCCGGATCCGGGTCGCCCGGCTGGCCGACGGCGAGATCATCGACGCGACCGACGGCCGGTTCGCGGATACCGATCCCGCCTTCACCGCCGACGGGCTGTACCTGGCCTTCCTGTCGGTGCGCAGCTTCGACCCGGTGTACGACGCGCAGTCGTTCGACATGTCGTTCCCGTACGGCGGCCGCCCGTACCTGCTGCCGCTGGCGGCACAGACCCCGTCTCCGTTCGGGCCACTGGCAGAAGGGCGACCGCCGGGCGGCGAGTCCGGCGATAAGAATGACGACTCAGGCGAGCCGGCCGCGGTGACGATCGACGCCGACGGCCTGACCGGGCGTGTGGTGCCGATCCCGGTGACCGAGGCGCGCTACTCCGCGCTGCAGGCGGTCAAGGGCGGCCTGGCCTGGCGGCGCGGGCCGGTCAGCGGCGTGCTCGGCGAGGGCGGCGCGGCGGTGGACGACGACACGCCGCGCCCGGCGCTGGAGCGCTACGACCTGCGCAAGCGCGAGGTGACCGAACTGGCCGACGAGCTCGACTGGTTCGATGTCAGCGGCGACGGCACCCGCCTGGTCGTCCGCGACCACGATGAGCTGCGGGTCATGCCGTCGTCGGGCAAGCGCGACGACGACGGCGAGTCCATCACGGTCGACACCTCGCGGGCCAGGTTCACCGCCGACCCGGCGGCCATGTGGCGGCACGCCTTCGCCGAGGCGGGGCGGATCGTCCGCCGGGACTTCTGGACCCCGGACATGTCCGGGATCGACTGGGACGCCGTCCTGGCGGACTACCGGCCGCTGCTGGACCGGATCCGCGGTGCCGCGGACTTCACCGACCTGCTGTGGGAGCTGCTCGGCGAGCTCGGCACCTCGCACGGCTACGTGGACCAGGCCGACGAAGACAGCCCGGGCCGCGGCCCCGGCCGTGGGCCAGCTGGGCGCGGACATCTCGCGGGATGGTTCGGGGCGGTGGGTCGTGGACCGGGTGCTACCCGGCGAATCGTCCGACCCGCGGGCTCGCTCGCCGCTGGCCGCGCCCGGCGTGGCCGTCCATGCTGGCGACGAGCTGGTGGCCGTCGACGGCCAGCCGGTCGACCCGGTACGCGGCCCCTGGCCGCTACTGGCCGGGACCGCCGGCCGGCCGGTCGAGCTGACCGTCCAGCCTGCCTCCGGCCAGCGCCGCGCCGCGGTCGTAGTGCCGCTGCGCGGCGAGCGGCGGCTGCGCTACCAGGACTGGGTGGCCAGCCGGCGCCGGCTGGTGCGTGAGCTGTCCGAGGGGCGGCTGGGCTACCTGCACATCCCGGACATGATGGGGGAGGGCTGGGCCCACTTCCACCGTGACCTGCGCACCGAGATGGGCCGCGACGGGCTGATCTTCGACGTGCGCGGCAACAGCGGCGGGCACATCTCCCAGCTGGTGGTGGAGAAGCTGGCCCGCCGCGTCATCGCCTGGGGCACCGGCCGCTGGCTGCAGCCGGAAACCTGGCCGCTGGAGGCCCGCCGCGGCCCGATGGTCACCCTGGCCGACGAGTTCGCCGGCTCCGACGGCGACATCGTCACCGCCGCCGTCCGCCTGCTCGGTCTGGGCCCCGTGGTCGGCGCCAGGACCTGGGGCGGCGTGGTCGGCATCGAGGGCTACCAGTCCCTGGTCGACGGCACCAGCATCACCGTGCCGCGGTTCGCGTTCTCCTTCGACGAGTACGGCTGGGGGGTGGAAAACCACGGCGTCGACCCCGATGTCGAGGTGCTGAACACCCCGGACGACCAGGCCGCCGGCCGCGACGCGCAGCTGGAGACCGCCGTTCAGCTGGCCCTGGAGGCACTGGACAAGCAGCCGCCCCCGCTCCCGCCGGACACCGCCACCGGCCCAGTCAAGGCCCGCCCCCCGCTCCCCCCACGCCCAAGCTGATGCCCGACCCCGCCGCGCCCGCCGACGGCCCCGCCCCTGGCGGTGCCGCCCCGCCCTTTCCCGCGGCCGCCGCCGCCGGTGCACCTCGCGCGCGGGCCGCCCCTGGTCACCGGCCCGGCAGCTGCCTGGCCCTGATGGTCGCGGTGGCGGTCCTGGTGGTGACCGCCGACGCGGTCTCCAAGGCTCTGGTCCTCAGCCATCTGGCCGGCCATCCGCCGGTCCGGCTGCTGGGCGGGCTGATCACGCTGTCACTGACCTTCAACGCGGGCGCCGCGTTCAGCCTCGGCACCTCCTACACCGTGATCATCACCCTGTTCGTGTGCGGCGTGATCGCCATCGTGGTGCACACCGCCCGGCGGCTGCGCAGCCTGGCCTGGGCGGCCGGGTTCGGGCTGCTGCTCGGCGGGGCCGCCGGGAACCTCGGCGACCGGCTGTTCCGCGCGCCTGGTCCCATGCGCGGCCGGGTCATCGACTGGATCAACCTGCCGCACTTCCCGTGGACCTTCAACCTGGCCGACAGCTCCATCACCTGCGCGGCCGTCCTGATCGCCCTACTAGCCCTGCGCGGCCTCCGCCTCGACGGCACCCTCGCCTCCGCCACCCCGTCGGCCCCAGCCCGCGAGCACGTCGCCAAGCCGGATCCCATGCAGCATCCCTAACCTCGCCGCCGGACCCGCCGCCCTGCGGCGCGGCCTTCCCCACCCCGCCCGTGAGTTCCTTCAGCCTCTTTGATCGGATCGATCTGGCCGGAAACTGGCTCTAGCCGACCAGACTGGTGGCCTGGCGGATGGCTTCACGGCAGAAGGCCGGGACCTCGCTGAGGTCGTCGATGAACATGGACGGCTTGACGCAGAAGGTGGTGAATCCCCGCTCCCACTGCTCGGGCAGGGCCTTCATGGCCTGGCCGAGGTCGGCGATCGAGTCGCTGGTCGGAAAGGTGCCGCGGATGCCGCCCACCATCTCCATCTCGCCCGGGTCGCGGCCGGCGGCTGCCAGCGCCTGCCGCAGCACCGTCAGCTCCGCTGGCTGCGGCCGGCCCAGCGGGTTGAAGCCGTGGCCGTACCTGACCAGGCGGCGCAGCAGCGGAGGATGCAGCCGCTGGCCGCCGAACCACAGCCGCGGCCCGTCCGGCCGGTAGGCCTTGGGTTCCAGGTAGACGTCGCAGAAGCGGTAGTGCGCGCCGTCGAAGCTGGCCGGCGTGCGGGCGTAGACCTCGGCCCAGGCCGCCAGGTGCTCATCCAGCAGCGCGCCCCGCGCCTCGAACGGAACGCCCAGGGCCTCGTACTCGTCCCGGCTCCAGCTCACGGTCGGGATGACCACCAGCCGCCCCTCGGACAGCTGATCCAGCGTGGCGAGTTCCTTGGCCAGCAGCAGGGGATGCCGCAGCGGGACGATCACCGCCCCGGCGACCAGCCGCAGCGTACTGGTCGCCGCGGCCATGGCGCCGAGCAGGATCAGCGAGCTCGGCCAGGGGGTAGCCGGGTCCTGGTTTCCCGGATAGGCCCAGTCGCGCGGATTGTCCATGATGCCCGCGGCGCTGGCGTCCGGGCCCAGCACCACGTGCTCGCTCAGCATGACCGCGTCGAACCCGGCGTCTTCGGCTTCCCTGGCCATGCGCACCAGGGCCTTCAGGTCGGCGCCTGGCATCATGGTCCAGTTCTCGGTGAGCACCAGGACCAGTTTCGGCTGGGCTGCCATCCTTATCCTTTCTCCTGTTCAGACGCTCAGCAAGTGCGCGATCGGGCGGAGGTCTAGGAGCTGGCCGGCTGGCCGACCGCAGACTCCGGCGTCTCGCCCAGGTCGGCCACGGCCTGGCTGGCCTGCGGCCGGCCGCGCACCAGCATGGCCACGGCCAGGCCCACGACGAACCATGCGATGGCCGCGTACGGGGCCAGCACGGTGGGACGGCTCACCTTGTAGATGGATCCGTAGATGGCCCCACCCGTCACCAGCAGGCTGACGATGACCGCAAGCCAGACAGCCCAGCGCTTGGGGTGATCTCGCAGCCCGCGCACCGCCCCCACCGCCAGCAGCAGGTAGATCAGGGCCAAGGCGAAACTGCCGAAGGTGGAGCCCCAGGAGAACATGGCCGAGTAGTGCGGGGTGCCGGGCAGGGCGAACAAGCCGGTCCAGAACACGGTCAGCAGGGCCCAGACGGCGTAGATGGCCACTACGAAGATGTTGGCGCCCACCGGGGTGCCACGCTTGCTGGACACGGCGGCCAGGAACGCGGGCAGCCGCCGGTCACGGGCCATCGCGAACAGGCCGCGCGGGCCTGCCACCGAGATGCCGATCAGCACGGCCAGCATGTCGAACAGGACGAGCAGCTCCACCAGCCGCCGGACGGCCACCGAGCCGTACCCGCCGGCGCTGGACGGCCCGGCCAGCGCGAACAGCGGCGCGCTGGCCACCTTGGCGATCTTGCCCAGGTCGAAGTGGAACCCGGCCACCTGGGCGTACGAACCGATCAGGTAGAAGGCGGTGGCGGCGATGACCGCGAACAGCACCGCGCGGGGGATGTCCCGCTTGGGGTGCTCGGTCTCCTCGGCCAGGTTCGCGGCCGTCTCGAAGCCGACGAACAGCAGCACGCCGTACAGGACGCCGAACAGCACGCCAGTCACGTGCGTGGGCGACGAGCTGGGGTTGAAGGCCTTGACGTTGTTTCCGGAACCGACCTTGACGATGACGTAGATGAAGAAGACGGTCAGCAGGGTCAGCGAGAGCATGGCCAGGACCAACTGGGCCCGGGTGGACAGCTGGACGCCGGCGTACAGGATGGCCGAGATGAGGACCAGCAGGACGATCATCCAGCCGCCCACCGGCAGCGGCGTGACGTTGAACTCCGCCTGCAGCGTGTCGTGGATATAGCCGGAGATCAGGACCAGGATCGCCCCGCCGAGGATGATGATGCCGCTGTAGTACAGCCACCCGGCGGCCGCGCCGACCCGGGTGCCCAGGCCGTCGGTCACGTAGTCGTAGAGGGATCCGGCGGCGTGGATGCGCTTGGCGTACTCCGACACGATCCAGCCGAGGCCCAGGATGCCGATGGCCGAGACCAGGACGGCCAGCGGCGCGGCACCGCCGGCGCCCTGGCTGGCCGCGTTGACCCCGACCAGCAGGGGGACCAGGAACGCGATCGAGAAGACCGGCCCCATGAATCCGATCGACTGCGCCACGGCGTCGGGCAGCTTGAGCTTGTGCTGTGTCGTCAGCCGTTCGTATGACGAGTCCGCCACCGGGAACCTCCTGAGCCTGGATTCCGAGGGCTGAGGCGGGCTGCCGTCAACCCTGTCTGGCCTCACCGCCGCCCGCCCTGACGGCGGCCGACCCGAACGTTCGCTACTGAACG
Source organism: uncultured Actinomycetes bacterium (assembly GCA_963790065.1). Taxonomy (GTDB): domain Bacteria; phylum Actinomycetota; class Actinomycetes; order Streptosporangiales; family Streptosporangiaceae; genus Palsa-504. Next base: position 109,581 of record CAWBNK010000016.1, read on the forward strand.
AATGAGGTTACCGAAATCATACGGATCCAAACGATCGAGGGCAAGACCTATTTTTGCAGGCGCTTTCCCGCTGCTGCCGGGGCTCGGCTACCGGCCGCGATCCACGGCCGCAGCCGACACCAGGGCGTCGAACAGGTGCTGCTGGGCCGGATCGCGGGCGGCGGTGTCCTCGGGATGCCATTGCACCGCGAGGAACCAGCCGCGGTTGCGCTCGGCCGCCTCGATGGCCTCGACCACGTCGTCTTCCGAGAACGCCGTCGGGCGCAGCCCGGCACCGATGCGGTCGACGGCCTGATGGTGGTAGCAGCTGATCGTGACCGTGTCCCGGCCCAGCACGCCGTGCACCGCGGTGCCCGGCCGCAGGGCCAGCTCCGACCGGACGTGGCGGTGGTGCCTTGGCATGTCCTGGACCAGCGTGCCGCCCATGGCCACGTTGACGACCTGCAGGCCGCGGCAGATGGCTAGCAGCGGTCGGCCCGAGTTCAGGCACCAGCGCGCCACCGCTAGGTCGAAGGCGTCCTGTTCGGTGTCCATGTCGTAGAGCGACTCGTGCGGTGCCCCGCCGTAGTGCACCGGGCTGAGGTCGCCGCCGCCGGGCAGCAGGACGCCGTCGGCGAAGCCCAGCCGCTCGCCGGCCTGCGCCTCGGTGATCGCGCCTCCCGGCGCGCTGGGATGGACGGACAGCGGCTCACCGCCCGCGGCGTACACCGCCTCGACGAGCTTGCGGGCTGAGACTTCGGCCTCATAGCGCAGGGCCGCGGCCGAGGCCGAGAAGCGGGCCGGTATCGCGATCAGCGGGCGGGACAACGGGGACGCTCCTTGGTTACGGGGTCGGCCAGGTGGTCTTGAGCTTGGTGCACTGCTCCAGCGCGGGTACGGATTTGCGCTGCCGTCGACGCGTCCATCCTGGGCCTTCCTGCCGCCTGTGAGGAGCACCAGGAAGATTATTCGGTAGCAAACAATATGTCCAGGCGGACCTCGCCGCCAAGTGCCTCCTGGCCTACCGTGGCGGCCCAGGCGCGATCGGCTCGCGGTGCGGTCTGAGCACTACCTGGGCGGCGTAACTCGAATGCGGGTAGTGATGGAGAAGGCGGGTCAGGGCCTCATGCCGGTCCGCGTCGCTATCGGATTCTTCCGATAGTTCTGTGGCATAAGCGCGGATCAAGTCGTGAACGGAGTACCGTCCGGGCCGGTGCTCGGTGATAAGGGCGGTGCTGGTGAGCTCGGTCATCAGCCGGTTCGCTTCTTCGGGTAGTGCGCCGAGCAGGCTGGCGGCGGCAGCAGTCGTGATATCAGTGGCCGGCCGCAACGACAGCAGCCGGAAAAGGCGGCAGGCCTGCGGGCTGAGCTGGCGGTACGACCACGAGAAGACGGTCCGTGCGTCGTCGGCCACGCCCGCGGTGCTGAACGCGTCGAGGCGGCCGTGCGTGCGCCGGAGATCGGCGGCGATCGAAGCCAGCGTGAAGCTGGGGTGGGCCGCGGCCCGTGCGGACACGATGGCCAGGGCCAGCGGCAGCCGCCCGCACCGCTGGATAATTTCGTCCGCCGCCTCCGGCTCTGCCGCGACCCGGTGGGCACCCAGCCTGCGTTCGAGAGTCTCTTTGGCCGATGGCACGCAGGGGAGATCCAGCGTCAGCAGCCGGGCGCCCTCGGTCATGGCCAGCCCGGCCAGCGGGTTCCGGCCCATTCCGCCGGGCATGCCGTATTCCCGCTGAACTATGTTGTGATCCTGCTGAATTGAGCCGGCTAATACTCCAGCGACACTTCGCGGGCGCTCGGCGTAACGCTGGCCGGGATGCGGGGAACAGGCGGTCCAGGTGGTAGTCGATGACGGCTTGAGCTTGCTGGATCGAGGACTGGCCGGCCAGGACGCTCGTGGCCAGTCCCGCGGACATGGCCGTCAGGCTGAAGGCTTCCAGATCCGGGTCCAGGTTAACCGGCGTATCGCCGGCGGCCTGGGCCGCCCGCAACTGCGTGGCCACCACGTCGATCACCGCATCGGAGTTCTTGACCAGGGGCGCGATGGCCAGCGCCGGATCGGTCAGCGAGAGCGCCAGGTAGGCCGTGTAAACGACGTAGAAGGTGCGCCGGTCGTGGTCGGCGGGCAGCGCCTCGGCCAGGATGGCCGTGATCACGTCGCGGGGGCTAGCCAGGCGGCCTGACTCGCTGGCCTCCTTGAACCGCGCCACCGCCCGTGCGCCAAACCGGGCCGCCAGGTGCTGCATAGCGGCCAGCAGGAGCTCTTCCTTAGTGCCGAAGTAGTACTGGACCAGCCGCAAGGACACGCCGGCCTCGGCCGCGACCTCGCGCATGCCGGCGGCGTGCAGCCCGCGCACGGCGGCGGTCCGGAGCAGCGCCTCCGCAATCTGCCGCCGCCGCTCCTCGTGATCGACCCGCTTCGGCACCCGCTCACCGTATCTTTCTCCACCCGCCCTCCACCCATCCAGTTCGTTCATGATACGGTCGTATCATTATGAAGCGGAAGGCGGCCCGCTAGGGTGGCGGGCCGCGAGGAGGCTGAACATGCTGGCGCCCAAGGCCGAGGTGGGATCGTGGGTAAGCGAAGCGGCTAGAGACAAGTTCATGGCCGCCTACGAGCGGGCCTTCGCGCTCTGGCCGCAGCCGGTGGAAGAGTTCGATATCGAGACGGCGACCGCGACCACGCGTGTGCATGCCTACCGGCCGCATCCCGGCGGGGAGCCGGTCGTGCTGCTCACCGGGGCCGGGTTCAACGCCTCGGGCTGGTACCCGCACGTCGCCGCGCTCGCTAAGGCCGGCCCGGTATACGGGGTCGATGCGCCTGGCGACCCGAACCCCAGCATCCTGCGCGCCCCGCTCACCCCGCCGGAGTCCTGCGCGGCCTGGCTGGATGAGCTGCTCGGCAAGCTCAGCGACCGCCCGGCGCACCTGGTCGGGCTGTCCTGGGGCGGCTGGGTGGCCATGAACCAGGCCGTCCGCGCGCCCGGGCGGGTCGCCTCCATCACGCTGCTCGACCCCGCCGGGCTCACCAAGCTGGATGCCCGCTTCTGGTGGTGGTTCACCATCAGCGGCCTCGCTACCCTGACCCCGATGCCGCTGCGCCGCCGCCTCGCCCGGTGGCTGGACAGCCCGGTCATGCTGGAGCGGGAGCTGATGACGCTCATGTGGGCAGGCAGCCGCGGCTACCGGATGGAGCCGAAGTTCCCCGCCATTCTCACCGACGACGAACTCCGCGCGATCAGCGTGCCGGTCCTGCTGATCACCGGCGCGCGCAGCGCCATGCTCACCCCGGCAGAGGCCCACGCCCGGGGAAGCCTCATGCCGCATGCGGAGGTCGCCATCGTGCCCGGCAGCCACGGCGGCTTCAACCGGATCGACGAGCTGAACGACCGGATCGCCGCCTTCATCCAAGCCCAGGCCACCGGCCAGCAGGCGGCGCAGCCGGCACCACCACCGGCCACCAGCTAACCGGCAGGGAGCGCGGAAACGCTCAGGCCGGGCCCTGCTCGAGACCGACGACGATCTTGCGCAGCGCGGCCGCCAGGACCTGCTTCTCGTCTCCGCTAAGCGGCGCCACCACGTGTGCTTCCTCGCAGTTGAACTGCGGGAAGAGCTCGGCCATGAGCTTGGTGCCGGCCGGGGTCAGGATCATGAGCACCCGGCGGGCGTCGTCCGGATGGGCACGCCGCTGGATCAGGCCGCGCTTCTCCAGGGTGCCGGCCACCCCGGTCAGGGTGCCCTTGGAGATACCCGCCTCGGCGGCCACGTGCCGGGTCTCGATCTCCTCCCAGATCCACACCACCCATAGCACGACCCAGCCGGTCCAGGTGAGGTTGTAGGGAGCCAGCACGGTGTGCTCGAAGTGATTCCTGATGGCTCCCGCCGCCCGGTACAGGTTGCTCACCGCCGCCATGGCGGGCATGTCCAGCGGCATCGCGGCCAGGCGCTCGTTCACCGCGGCTTCAGTGGCGGACAAGGTCTTGTGCTCCTCGGTACCGGCATGGCTGCCCGTCGCCCGCGGTGCCCGGGCGACCACGCTGAACGGGCCGGCACCTGAAGCGGCGCCGCGAGCGCCGGTCGGCTCTGATCGCGTCGTGGCCCTGCTCACAGGCTGATCCTATGCGCACCAGGCCTCACGCCGATCCGGCCAGCGCCAGGAACGCCGACACCAGCCGTTTCGCCCGCAGCCGGGCCTCGCCCGACCTGGCCGCGGTCTCCGCCGTGAGCTGATCCGGGTCCAGGCCGAGCGCCCGGGCCTGCTGGCGGCCGCCGTTGCTCAGCCAGCCCGCCAGCATGTCCGGCGTGAGTTCCGGGTGGAACTGGACGCCCATGCTGCGGCCGCACGTGAAGGCCTGCTCGGCGGACCCGGTCCTGGCCAGCGCGCGGATGCCGTCCGGCAGGATCCAGCGATCGGAATGCCACTGGAACCAGGGCCCGGCCTCGATCAGGTCGGGCCGCGTCGTCTCGATCAGGGTCCACCCCACCTCGGGCCGTTCGGCCCTGATGACCTGGCCGCCCAGGGCGGCGGCGAGGGCCTGGGCGCCGAAGCAGATGCCCAGCACCGGCACTCCCGCGTCGTGGGCCCGGCGCAGGAAGCTCAGCTCGTCGTCGATCCAGGTGCCGATGCGGTCGCGGTCGTACACCGACCAGGCCGCCCCCATGGGCACGATCGCGTCGTACGAGAGCGGGTCGGGGAAAGACACAGTGACCGACGGGTCATGAAACCGCCCAGACGGCACCACGCCGAACTCCGCTACCTCGTAGCCGTGGTCGGCGAACGCCTCGCCCACCGGCCCGGTCGGTGACACGTGATCCTGCTGGACGAACAGCACCCGCATGACGCTTCCTCCGGTCAACATTGCCCGCAAACCACGAGGGCGACAGCAAGAAATCCGCGCCGCGTGCCCTCTTGCCTTCAGGCCATCCCTCATATAACGTTTGGACCCTAACGACTATACCCGGAGGAGCCGTGGAAAGCGACAGCCAGGACGTCACAGCGGTGATCGACCAGCTTCGGTCGCAGGACATCAACGTGGTCCGGGTGTCGTACTCGGACATGATCGGCATCGACCGGGGCCGCGACGTGCTGCTGTCGGAGCTGCCGGGCGCGCTCCAGCACGGCCTCGCGTTCAGCCGCTGCATCTTCCACACCACGCCGACGGGCGAGACGATCCCGATCCAGGGCGGCATCGAGGACGGCCTGCCCGACGTCATCGTCAAGCCCGACCTGAGCACGCTGGCCCCGCTGCCCTGGGAGCCCGGGGTGATGCACTGCCTGGGCGACACCTTCCTCGCCGACGGAACGCCCGCGCCCGAGTCACCCCGGACGGTCGTCACCCGGGTGGCGGAACACCTCGCGCAGCTGAATCTGCGGGCCGTCGTCGGACCCGAACTCGAGTACTTCATCTGCGAGCCCTGCGAGGCTAACGGCACGACGCCGACTGGCTTCAAGAGGTACGCCGACAGCCCCGGCAATGTCTACGTGGTGGGCCGCAAGGGCGACCCCAACGGCCTGCTGCTGCGCACCCTGCGCTACCTGCGCGCCGCCGGGCTGCAGGTCACCGCGGCCAACCACGAGTACTGCGCCGGCCAGTTCGAGGTCAACCTCAACCACAGCGACCTGGTCGACGCCGCCGACCGCGCGTTCCGGATGAAGTCCGCCGTGCAGGAGATCACCCGGCACGAGGGGATGCTGGCCACGTTCATGGCCAAGCCGTTCAACGACGAGGGCGGGTCCGGTTTCCACCTGCACCTGTCGCTGGCCGACGAGTCGCAGGCCAACGTGTTCGGCGACCCCGACGCCGAGTTCGGGCTGTCCGACATCGGCAAGCACGCCATCGCCGGCGTGCTGCAGCACGCCCCGGCGGTCGCGGCCCTGGCCAACCCCACCATCAACTCCTACAAGCGCTTCGGCCCGGACACCCTGGCCCCCTGGCTGATCGACTGGGGCCTGGACAACCGCAGCGCGATGCTCCGCATCCCGCCCGAGCGGGGACCGGGCGCCCGCATGGAGGTCCGGCTGGGCGACGCCACCGCCAACCCGTACCTGATCGTCGCGGCCATCGCCGCCGCCGCCTACCTCGGCATCAAGGACAAGGCCGAACTCCCCGCCCCGCTCGAGGGGTACGGCTACGATCCGAAGGCCGCCCCCATGCTCCCGCAGACCCTGCCCGCCGCCCTCGACGCGCTGGCCGCCGACACCGCCTTCGCCGAAGTCCTGGGCAGCTACTTCGTCGGATCGTTCCTGGCCTACAAGCGCAACGAGGTCGAGCGCTTCCAGCGGTTCGTCACCGACTGGGAGTTCCGCGAGTACGCCTACCACCTCTAAACAGGTCCCCTGCCCTAACGCCGGACCCGGCACGACGCGCCGGGCCCGTAGCCGGCCACGGCCGAAGAGCACCCGCAGTAAGCAGTAAGGAGTCACGATGCACCCGCCGAAACCGGTCCCGCTCGAGGACGTCGACCTGGCCGATCTTGATGTCTTCGTGCGCAACGAAGCCTGGGGGATGTTCGACACCCTGCGCCGGGAAGCCCCGGTGTCCTGGAACCCCGAGGCCGGGGAAAACCGCGGCTTCTGGTCGGTGACCAGGTACGCCGACATCGAGCGGATCGACAAGAGCCCGGAGCTCTTCACCTCCGAGCGCTTCGTCAACCTCGAGGAGCCGCCCGAGCAGTACATGGACAAGCGGCGCTCCATGCTGGAAACCGACGGCCCCCGCCACCAGGCCCTCCGCAAGCTGCTCCTGCGCGACTTCAGCCCCGCCGCCCTGCGCCGCTACGAGGACTTCCTCCGCGGCCTGGCCCAGCTGACCGTGGACGCCGCGCTGCAGCAGGAGGAGTTCGACTTCGTCGACGCCATCGCCGCCGACTACCCGATCAACGTGCTGGCCCGGCTGCTCGACGTCCCGGAGGAGCTCACCCCGCAGCTCGTGACCTGGGGTAACGAGATCGTCGGGGCCACCGACCCGGACTACGCCCGCGTCCTGATCGACAGCCCGGAAGCCGAGAAGTACTCCCACCTCCCGTTCCGCTCGCCGGCCTCGATCGAGATCTTCGAATACGGCCGCAAGCTCGCCGCGGAGCGCCGGGGCCGCGACGGCGACAACCTGGTCAGTCGGCTCATGAACCGGATCCCGGAAGACGGCGTGCCGCTGACGCCGACCGACTTCGACAACTACTTCCTGCTGCTGGTCGTGGCGGGCAACGAGACCACCAGGCAGGCGATCAGCCACGCCATGAAGGCGCTCATGGACCACCCGGAGCAGCTGGCCTACCTGCGCGACAACCCGGACAAAGCCCAGATCGCGGTCGAGGAACTGCTGCGGTTCGCCTCACCGGTGTACCACTTCCGCCGCACCGCCACCCGCGACGTCGAGATGGGTGGACAGCACATCAAACAGGGCGACAAGGTGGTCATGTGGTTCGCCTCGGGCAACCGTGACCAGGCGGTCTTCGCCGACCCCTACCGGCTGGACCTGACCAGGTACCCGAACGAGCACATGACGTTCGGCAAGGGCGCGCACACCTGCCTGGGCGCGCACCTGGCCCGGCTGGAGATCAAGATCATGTTCGAGACCCTCCTGCCCCGGCTCGGCTCGATCGAGCAGACCGGGGAGATCGTCCGGGTCCGCAGCAACTTCGTCAACGGCATCAAGAAGTTCCCCGTCCGGGTCGAGCCCCAGCGCCGCAGGCCAGTCATCGCTGAGACGCGCACGTCCGTGCGGGAGCACGAAGGCGACCTCGTCGTCGAGGCCGTCGACCACGTCGCCGCCGACGTCGTCGCGGTCACCCTGGCCGACCCGGGCGGCGAGGCGCTGCCGCCGTGGACGCCGGGCGCCCACGTCGACCTCCTGCTCGAACCCGGCCTGGTCCGCCAGTATTCGCTGTGCGGCAGCCCATCCGACAGCCGGACGATCCGGGTCGGCATCCTCAAGGCACCGGACAGCCGGGGCGGCTCGATCCACGTGCACGACCGGGTGCGGCCGGGCTCCCTGGTCCGCGTCCGCGGCCCACGTAACCACTTCCCGCTGGCCGCCTCGCCCCGGTACCTGTTCATCGCCGGCGGCATCGGCATCACCCCGCTGCTGCCGATGATGGCCGAAGCCACCGCGGCAGGCGCCGACTGGAACCTGCTCTACGGCGGCCGGACCCGCGCCTCGATGGCCTTCCTCGACGAACTCGGCCGGTACGGCGACCGGGTCACCCTGGTCCCGCAGGACGAACTCGGCATCCTCGACCTCGGCACCGCGCTCGGCCAGCCCCGCGACGACACGCTCGTCTACTGCTGCGGCCCCGAGGCCCTGCTGGCCGCGGTCGAGCGGCGCTGCGCGGCCTGGCCGGCCGGTGCCCTGCACCTGGAGCGCTTCGCGGCCAGGCCCGCCGAGCCGGATGGCCAGGCGGAGAAGCCGTTCGAGCTGGTCCTGGCCCGCTCAGGACTGACGCTGACCGTGCCGGCCGGCAAGTCCGTCTTCCACGTGGTCCAGGACGCCGGCGTGAGCGTACTGGGCTCCTGCCATGAGGGCATCTGCGGCACCTGCGAGCAGGTCGTCCTCGACGGCGACGTCGATCACCGCGACTCGATCCTCACCTCCGGCGAGCAGGCCCGCAACGAGACCATGATGATCTGCGTCTCCCGGGCCTGCTCCGAACGCCTCACCCTCGACCTCTGACGAAGGGCTCTGTTCCCATGACCGCTACCCGCCCGGGCCGGACCCATCCGGCCGTCGTCGCGCCGGCCGACTGCTGGTACGCGCTGGCCCCCAGCGAGGCCGTCGGCCGCTCCCTGCTCGCCTACCGCGTCGCCGGGCTGCCCGTCGTGGTGTTCCGCACCACCGCCGGCCAGGCCGTGGCCCTGCACGACCGCTGCGTGCACCGCCCCTACCCGCTCAGCGCCGGTTCCCTGGAAGGTGACCGGCTGACGTGCGGCATGTGCGGATTCATTTATGGGCCGAACGGAACGTGCCTCAGCGTCCCCACCCAGAGCCGCATTCCGCTGGGGGCCGCGGTCCGGGCTTACCCGGTCCGCGAAGAGCAGGGGCTGGTCTGGGTCTGGCCGGGCGAGCCCGGCCGGGCCGGCCTGCACCGCCTGCCCGAACTGCCCTGGCTGACCAAGCCCGGATGGGCCAGCGTCGGCGGCGAGCGGCTAGTGCAGGCCGGGTTCCTGCTGCTGCACGAGAGTTTCGCCGACGTCACCAAGATCCCCGTCCTCGACCCGGGCCTGTCGCCGTCGGTGCTCAAGGCGCTGCCACCGCCTCTCGAGGTGGAGGTGACCGAGACCACCGTGTCCCTGTCGCGGAAGTACCCGCCAGGACGCCTGCCCGACTGGCAGGCCCGCGCCCTCGGCGTGGCCGAGGACACCGAACTCGAGCACCTCCAGGAAGGCCAATTCCTGTCGCCCGCCGTCTGGGTCGACCACTGGGACGTCGTGCTCGACGGCAGCGGCGCGCGGGCCCGGATGCGGTTCACCCAGCTCGTCACGCCGGTCGACGACCAGTCCAGCCGGCTGCTGTGGCGGGTCAGCCGTGATTTCGGGGTGGAGGACAGTGCCACCACGGCCCGTTTGGCCGAATTGTTTGTCCCCTACTACGCGACGCTGGCCGCCGCCCTGGAGACGATGCAGCAGGTCATCGACGCCGACGGGCCGCAGCCCGAGGTCAACGTCAGCTCGGACGTGGCGGCGCTGCGCGTCCGCCAGATCGTGCAGGCCATTACTTGACGCGCTTGGGCCAGTCGCCGCCCATCGCGGTGGACAGCACCTCGTCGCTCTCGGTGGGCTGGGCGCCGACGTCATCGCGGACCGGCACCGGGCCGCTGACGATGTGGTTGGTCAGCCGGCCCAGCCCCTCGACCTCGACCTCGACCACATCGCCCGGGTAGACGGTGCGCGAGTTGGCCGGGGTCCCGGACAGCAGCACGTCGCCGGGCAGCAGCGTGATCGTGCGGGCGATGTCGGCGACGAGGTAGTGCATGTCCCACTCCATCTCGTCCGTGCTGCCCTCCTGCCTGACCTCGCCGTTGACCAGGGTGCGCAGCACCTTGCCGCGGAAGTCCCAGTCGTCGACCAGTCCCGGCCCCAGCGGGCACAGCGTGTCGGATCCCTTGACCCGCAGCATCGAGCCGGCGTCGGTGTCACGGAAGTCGTGCAGGCCGAAGTCGTTGGCCACCGTGTAGCCGGCGATGTAGTCCCCGGCGTCCTTCGGCGACACGTTGCGGCAGGTGCGCCCGATCACGATGGCCACCTCGCCCTCGTAGTTCAGCCACTTGCAGCGCTCCGGGCGCACCACGGCGCCCTGGTGCGCGTTCAGCGCCGTGGTCGGCTTGTGGAAGTAGGTCGGGGCAGGCGGCAGCCGGGTGCCGAACTCGGTCACCCGGCTGCGGTAGTTCAGGTGCACCGCCACGATCTTGGTCGGCTCGACCGGCGGCAGGTGCACCGCCTCGTCGACGCCGACGCTGCGGCCGTCGCCCGCCACCAGGCGGTCGCCGTCCCTGATCACGCTCACGGCTGCCCCGTCGAGCAGCACCCTCCTGGTCTCGGTCATGATTCCTCCAATCCGGCGCTGTGCATGCTCGGCTGCTCGGCGGTCAGCGGTTCCAGGTGCGTTCGGCGTGGCCGGGGGAAGCCGCCTTCGGGCCGCTCGAACCACAGGTGCACCTGGCCGGTGCCCACGGAGTTCTCATACTCCCCGTACTGGTGGCTGGTGGCCGTGCAGTCGCCCTCGCCCAGCGCGCCGATCATCATCAGGTAGTGGCCGAACCGTGCCTCCGGCTTGAACCGGTAGAACTCCGGCATGGTCTCCAGCACCCGCGCGTGGTCGCCGCGGCGGAACCACTCCAGCCGCTGGGAGTCGGCCGCGGCGGCCTGCGGGGTGAAGATGTGCTCCACGCCCGCCGCCTCGTGCTTGCGCAGCTCGCGCAGCGGCCAGAACGTGTGGCTGAGCGCGCCGCTGGCGATGACCACCACCTTGCGGTCGGTCTCGGCGATGGCCTGGCCGAGGGCCCGGCCCAGCCGCAGGTTGTCCTCGGTGTCGGCCGTCTGGCAGACCCCGATGGAGACCCAGCGCTTGTCCAGGCCCCGGCCCAGGTACTCCCACAGATTGGTGGTGGCGTAGAAGATCGGCAGGTACGGGTCGTCTATGGCGGTGATCCAGGTGCCGTTCTCGTCCGCCTTGGCCGCCACCGCCCGGGCCAGTTCGGGATCGCCGGCGAAGTCGTACGGCCTGCGCATCATCCCGCGGGGCAGCTCCTCCGAGGTGAACAGCCCGGCCCGGCGGTCCTGCGCGGTCACCACGAACTCCACGGTGGTCGCCCAGTGCGAGTCCAGGACCACTACGGTGTCGTAATCGAGCACCTCGAACACGTCCCGCCGCAGCTCCTGCAGGCCCGCCACCAGCGTGCTGTCCGCGCCGTTGTTGAGCTCCCGCCGGTCCTTCTCGGGCAGCACGATCGTCGGAACGTGCGCCAGCAACGCCGCTCCCGCTACCTCACCCATGGCTCATCCCTCCGCCCGTACCTTCCGCCTGGCCGGTCCAGCCCTGCTGCCTCATCCATCCCCTATCCCTCCGCCTGGCCGGTCCAGCCGCTCGGGGCGAACACGGTGTTCTTGATGTCACAGTAGAAGTCGAAGGAGTGCGTGCCGCCCTCGCGGCCGATCCCGGACTGGCCGCTGCCGCCGAACGGCGCGCCCAGGTCGCGGACGAAGAAGCAGTTCACCCACACAGTCCCGGCCGACAGGCGGGCGCTGACCCGCTCGGCCCGCTCCGGGTCGCCGGTGACCATGGTCGCGGCCAGGCCGAAGCGGGTGTCGTTGGCCATGGCCACCGCCTGGTCCTCGTCCCGGAAGGTCTGCACGGTCAGGACCGGCCCGAACACCTCCTCGGTCACGATCTCCGCTCCCGTCGGCACCGGGGTCAAGATGGTGGGCTCGTAGAACAGTCCGCCGAGCTCCCGGTTGGGGCCGCCGCCCAGGGCGGCGGCCGACCCGGCGGCCAGGGCCCGCTGCACGAAGCCGTCTACCCGGTTGAAGTGCGGTCGGCTGACCAGGCAGGAGATGTCGGTGGCGGCGTCGCGCGGGTCACCCTGGACGATGGCCCGGGCCCGCTCCAGGACGGCCGCCAGAAAGTCATCCGCGATCGTCTCCTGCACCAGGATGCGGAACGCGCCCAGGCAGACCTGGCCGGCGTTGTCGAACTGCTCGACGGCCAGCCGGACCGCCAGGTCGAAGTCGGCGTCGGCGAAGACCAGCAGCGGAGACTTGCCGCCGAGCTCGAAGGACAGCGGGACGATGTTGCGCGCGGCAGCGGCGGCGATGCGGCCCGCCGTGGGCACCGACCCGGTGAAGGACATCCGGCGGATGCCCGGGTGCGCGCTCAGCGCGGCGCCCGCCTCCGGGCCGAGCCCCTGCACGACGTTGAACACGCCGGGGGGCAGCCCGGCCTCCGCGGTGATGTCGGCCAGCAGCGAGGCGGTCAGCGGCGCCCACTCCGGCGGCTTGGCCACCACCGTGTTGCCGGCCGCCAGGGCCGGGCCGATGCGCCAGGTCGCCAGCATCAGCGGCGCGTTCCACGGCGTGATGACCGCGGTCACCCCGGCCGGGTCCCAGGTGATGCGCTCGCGGTGGCCGCGGATCTCGCGGTCAGGGTGGGACAGGGTGCGGAGCATGTCCGCGAAGTAGCGGAAGTTCATCCCGACCCGGGGCATGACGCTGCGCCGGTGGGACCGCAGCAGCGAACCGTTGTCGCGGGTTTCCACCACGGCGAGTTCCTCGGCCCGCTTGTCGATGCCGTCCGCGACGCGGTGCAGGATGTCGGCGCGTTCGTCCCTGGGCATGGTGGCCCAGCCCGGGAAGGCCTGCTGAGCGGCGGCGACCGCCCGGTCGACCTCGCCCGCGCCGCCCGCCGCCACTTCGGCCAGCGGCTGCTCGTCGATGGGGGAGACGTCGGTGAAGGTGTGCGCCGAGGCCACGCGCCGCCCGCCGATCCAGTGCCTGGTGTCGACCGCGACACCTTCCACTACCACTGCGTCAGGCATGTCCGGCCACCTCCCTCGTGGCTGCCTCCATCACAGTCGGCCCCGTCGCGGCCAGGTTGTCGTGCAGGAGCCTGCCGCCGTCCCACACCACGCCGACCTGCCGGTAGTAGCCGCCGATGATCTCCTCGGGGATCAGTCGGTCGAGTTCCTCGGTCGGCGCCGGGAACAGCTCGAACCTGTCCACCCGGGCGCGGAAGGCGGGGCCGCCCTCGGCGCTGGCCGACCCGGTGGCGATGATCTCGTCCAGCCGGAAGCTGGACGGGTCGTCGATAGAACGGACGAAGCGGTTGTGCGCCATGGGATGGGCGTTGACGAAGCCGTTGGCCGGCGCTTCCTCGAGCAGCGTGATCCGCGCCTCGGCCAGGCGCCGGTCGGCCGCCGCCAGCGACGCGCCGAACTGGCCGCCCGGGGCGACCCGTGGCGCCGGGCCGTACGGGTGCGGGCGGGTCATGTGGATGGAGCCGAGCTTCTTTGGGTACCCCTGGTGCAGGCCGCGGGCGATGGCGAAATCGGAGTCGACCCAGATGTACACGCAGCGGCTGAACGTCTGGCCGCGGTAGGAGCAGCGGACCACGACGAAGGCCTCCTTGTACTGCCCGAGCACCGGGTCAAGCAGCTGGGCCTTGTCCGCCGCGCAGGACTGCCAGTCGGCCCAGATGAAGGCCACCGCGCCCGGGTCTTCCGCAGCCAGCTCGAGCGGGCTGGGAAGAAGCTCGCGGACCCGGTCCGGGTGCACCCGGTACTCGATGGTGAGCAGGTCACCCGAATAGTGCCAGGGCGGATCGGGCAGCAGGGCCGCCGCGCCCGTCGCGCTCCGCGGGCCGAAGAATCCATGTTGCTCTGGCACTGCGCCTCCAAATCGTTTGGATCCAAATGTATTGTATGAACCCCGCCCGTGACCGTCAAGGCGCCCCAGTTCCGCGCCGCCCAGCCCCGGCAGGCAGCCCGCCGGTGCGGGCCGCGCCGGTGGTCAGCAGCCCCAGGCAGCCGCGTCTGTCGGCAGTGACCAGGCCAGCATTACCACGTGCGGGAGGAACCGCACCTCGTTGCAGACGGGGGGTTCCCCGGCGAGTCGTACCTGCCAACTGCCGGTTCCCTGCCTGGTGAACAGCCCGATGGAGGCACCGTCCTGGAAGCCGACCAAGACCTTGGCCGGTGCCGTCGGGGACGGCAAGAAGTTGGCCTCGGCCCAGTAGGCGTGCGTGGCGGGCTCGTAGGCGTAGTGGAGGCTGCCGGCGCTGATACCGACGATGTCGGCGGGGGAGATCCCCCGGTACTTCGCGTAAGCCGTGGTCAGCTCGTTGCGCACGTCCTGGCCCACGGCGAGATTGCGGATGCCGTCCTTCGTTGCTGGGGTGGAACTGGTAGCCGGGACCGGCGTGGCCGAGGCGCTGGCCGCCGGGGTAGCTGACCGGCTGTGGCCCGGCGGGGCTGGGCTGGATGCCGGGCTCGCACTGCATCCGGCCAGCGTGACTACGGCCAGCAGGCCGAGCCAGCCCACTATCCGCCTGCTAACCATGGTCATCTGCGCCCTGCCTTCAAATCCCCAGCTGACTTGTAGACGCCGTGCACCACCCCTGGGTTGCACAACTAAGACCAAGAGCCCGTCGCCGGAGTCGTCCCTAGGCAGTCGCTCCACCTACTGGCCTGGCGGCCGGGCCCGTGGGCGCCGCGTGCGCCTGGCTGGCGCGCCTCGCCGCGTAAGCTGCCGCACCCGTAACGGCCGTCACAGCCGGTGTATGAAGCCGGCCGTCCGGGCCAGCAGGCGGCCGGGCAGGGATTCCAGCGCTAGCTTCATGGCCTCCAGGCCCGGCTTCGCGACTGCCGGAATGACGCCGGACTCCTCCACCGCCACAATGGCGACCAGGGCCGTATGCTTGAAAGTGCTTGCGAATAGCGGCGAGTCCTTTTCCCCGGCGAGTGTCTCGGCCGATACCTGGCACGCGTTCAGCCTGGCCTTGACGTCGTCCGAAGGGTTGTCCATCGCGGTCAGGAACGCACGAGCCGCGGAATTGACCGACGCCTTGGCCTTTTCGTCCACGAGGATCTGCTCGGCGACGCAGGGCAATTCTTCGGCCAGGATGAGGCGCTGGATGCCGGCGGCCACCCACTTGGCCGTCTCAGGCAGCGAGGTCGGCGGCGGCTGGTCCTCGCGCCACACAGCGTCGAGCTCCGTCTGCACGGCCGCCGGGACCTGCGCATCAGCAGGCTGGCCGGAACCGCCGTCCGGCGTCGCCCCGGCGATCACGCTCAGCTGGCTGATCAGCCGCTGGCCGTAGGTCGCCGGTTCGTCGTCCAGTTGCTGCAGGGTCCGCAGGCGGTGCGGGTCGAGCAGGGCGTGCACGAGCCAGCCTGCTCCGTCCAGCCGCCCCCACATCCAGTCATTGGCCCGCCACGAGTACTTGTAGAAGGCGCCGAAATGATGCAGCTGAAGACCGGTGAGCTTCTGGGTGGCCTGGTTCCTGGGGTCCAGGTCGGTGCCTGTGTCCGCGCTGACCTGGATGAGCTCCAGCGGCTGGTCGGCCAGTCCCGTATCGGGCAGCAGCACGGTATGGGCAATATGCAGCTGAGCCATCCGGCTGGCGATCACGTCCGGATCCTGGCCCAGGTACTCCAGCATCGGATCGTCCGCCGGCAGCAGCTCGGCCAGCAGCGGCATTGCTTCCGCTACAGCCGAGGTCAGCTGGCGCCACCCGCCGGCCAGCTCGGCGGGGCTCTGCTGAACCGCGGACCACCCGTCGGCCAGCGAGGCGCTCAGCGGCCGGCCGGGCAAGGCGCCGCGCACGATCCCGGTCAGGTCCAGTGATGCCGGCGGCGGCACACGCAGCGCGGCATGTATGGCGCCGCGGGCCCGGGCCAGGCCCTGTCGCTGATCCAGGTCCGGCACGGCCAGGTAGGCACGGTTGATGAGGGCCAGGGCCATGGTCTTGGCCGCGTCATACCCGCGCCGGCCCAGCTGGCCGAGAGCGCCGAAATCACCCGGCGCCGGTATCTCGGGCGGTAGCTTCGCGAGCAGGTCCGCCGCTACTCTCGCCCGCAGGCGGCTGGTCCGTTCCCCTGCTGTGCTGTTCGGAGCGTCGTCGTCGAGCGGTATCGCGGACAAGTCAAGCCGCAGCGCCTCCTCGACCAGCAGCCCGGCCTGGCCGTCGGACACGCGGCGGCGATACTGCTCGTACATGGCCGGGGTGGCCAGGCGGCCGGTCACCCGGTCAGCGATCGCGGCCAGCTGCCGGTAGGTGTCGATCCGCACCCGGACCGACTCGTTGTGCGCCCGGATCCCGGCCAGGTCAGCCGAAATCGCCTGGGATGTCATGGCCGACAGGTCCCTGAGCAGGGCGGCGCCGAGCAGCGGCATGGTGACGTCGGTGGGGATGACGGTGGGGGCCGCGGTCGGCACCACGTACAGCAGGATCCGGCGCACCTCCTGGTTGGCAGGCCGGTCGAACACGGCCCGGACGGCCTGGGCGATGGGCCGGTTGGCCAGCAGGCCGCCGTCGGCGACGAAACAGCTGCTGGAGGCGTTGGACAGGTCGGTCATGTCCGGGTGCAGCTCATCGCACGAGTCCGGTCCGATCGTTAGGTGCGAGGGCTCGAACGCCACCGGGAACGAGGCGGTGCACCGCCCGGCCAGGGCCAGCTGGTCGGCCGCGCCTGATGCGGCCAGCTGATCGGTGTCGAAGGAGAACAGTCCGTGATGATCCACGTCGCTGACCAGCGTGTCGTAGTCGTCCACGAAACGGCTCGGCTCGCCCGCCAGGAACGTCGTGGTGATAAATACCTTCGTGTACTTCTGATCGACCGCGGCCGCGGGACTCGCACCGGGAACGGGTGCCGTAATCGTTTCCAGCGCTTTCCTGAGGCCCACCAGGAGCTGCTCATCGCCTTTGAGCAGAGAGGGCGTCGGCGAATCTTTCGGGTCGCGCAGCAGGATGTCGAAGGCGCCCTGGTCCAGCCACAGCTCACGCAGCGACCCGATGTCAGAATTGTGCACGTTGGCCAGGCCCAGGATAGCCGCGTTGATTCCGCCGGCCGAAGTCCCCGACAGCACGTCAACAGATACGTCGGCGCTCAACAGATCGAGCAGGTCCTGGTAACAGCCCTGGACACGTCGTGCCAGCTCGCTGGCCTTATTACCGCTGTGCAGCAGAAGGTTCAGCTCGCGGGCGATGCCGCCCATCCAAATGCACAGGCTGACACCGCCCGTCATGACCACCGCCAGCCGGATTTCCTGCCGGAGATTATCGGCCGAGCTTGTAACGTTATCCGGACCAGTATCAGCAGACACGTTCATCCCGGGTCCCCACCAATCCCCAGCTCCGCGAATGCCGCGAAGGTAAAATTACGGTAAAGGGAAATTATCAGCCGCAGCCGGATTAGTACAGGCCCCCGATCCGGGGGCCCGTGGCCCACGAGCCCCGCTAGAGGGGAACGCGCCAACTCTGCCACCATCCGGCCTGCCCGAAGGCTGACCATCGAAGCGACCCTCGACCTGTAACCCCTCCGCACCAAGACAACCCAGGTCCGTACCGCCCGCGGACTCATCCGCGCCTCCACCATGGGCCACGGAATCAGCAAGCCCGTCGGAGGCGGCCCCCCCGCCCAACCCCCTAGCGTGCCCATCCCGCCGCACGGAACAGCCCGACCGGTGTTATGTTGGCAGGTGGCGGCTGCGTCCGCCCGCACCGAGCTGCCTTCCGGCCCGCGCCGCAGGCGGCATCGAGGTCAAGCGCTCCCAGGGGCGACGCGCGGTTCCGGTTAGTCACTGCGGCCCGCTACCTGGGCGGCCAGACGCGGGCAGTGCCGTCAGGAAGAAGTCAGCCGTGACCAACCGTGACAAGAAGGACAGCATCCGGGGCCGTATGGCGGACACGGGTGAATCGTTTAATGTTGCCCGCCGAAAGGTCGAGGCAGCGGCGGCTGGCCAGGTCCCGGAAGGTGAGGACCCGTACCAGCTGATCGAGGTCGAAGTCGGCACCGACGCCAAGTTCCCGGACCGGCCTCTTAACCCCAGGCATATCGAGACTTTCCGGGGCCGGTGGATCATCGCTCCAGACCCGGAGAGGCTGTACCCGCTCCCGTCAGGTTCCCTCAGAAGCGCCTGCTACGGGGTCGCGCAGACCAGCCAAGGCCGCATCGCTGTCTACATGCGGGTCGTCTACAGGGCGAAGGATTATCCTTCCATCGCAGAGGAGTCCATTGCTGAGGACGCTCCCGTATGGCAGTCCATTGCCAAGGACGGCCCCGTATGGGAAGGGTCGCTCTTCGACTTCGACACATTGCCTGATGCTCATCAACTGCCGGAAGACATCTACCGCCAGGTGGCTCCTGCGCTGGTCATTCACCGCGACATCTGATCCCGCCGCACGCCCGCTGACTGCGATCGGGAACCGGCCGGAAGGAGCGGCCACGAGCACGCATCGCGGTCTGCGTGCGGAGCGGCCTGTGCCGATCTGGTGGCAGTATCGCGCCTGGGCGCCGCGCGCCGCGCGGGGCTCGTCAAGGCTGAGCGGCGTCGCTGGCACCGTGCCCGCAGGGCCGAGGCCGGCCTTGCACCGCCGGCGGCCAGCAGGCCGCTCATCAGCTCAGCTCAGCAGCCGCCGGGCGGCCTGCTCGATGTCCGCTTCGGAAACCAGCACGTGCGCGGCGGCATCGCCGAGCGGGATGAAGCTGTCGGCCGAGGTGACCCTGGCCATCCGGCCCCGGTATCCGGCGTCGGCCAGCTCGGCGATCACCCCCTCGGACACCCCGCCGGACTGCCGTGTCTCGTCCACCACCAGCACGCGGCCGGTCAGCTCGGCTTCGGCCTGCAGCTGTTCGGCCGGCAGCGGGGCCAGCCAGCGCAGGTCGAACACCCGGGCTCCCACCCCGTCCGCGGCCAGCCGCCGCGCCACCCGCAGCGACATCGGCACCCCGTTGCCGAACGTGACCAGGGTCAGGTCGGTGCCCCCGCCGTAACTGCGGCCCTGCCCGATCGGCACGTGCTCCTCCGCCCACCGGGCCGGTCCGGCATAGGGCGACAGCCAGCCCCCGTCTCCCGGCTGGAACAGGTCACGGGTGTGATAGAGCGCGATCGGCTCCAGGAACACGCAGACCGTGCCGTCCACCGAGGCGGCGGCCAGGCAGCTGCGCAGCATGGCCGCGGCGTCCCCGGCCCGGGCCGGCACCGCCACCACCAGGCCCGGGATGTCGCGCAGCACGCCGACCGCATTGTCGTTGTGAAAGTGACCGCCGAAGCCCTTCTGGTAGGCCAGGCCCGCCACCCGCACGACCATGGGGTTGCGGTACTGGCCGGCGGAGAAGAACTGCAGGCTGGCCGCCTCGCCGCGCAACTGGTCCTCGGCGTTGTGCAGGTAGGCCAGGTACTGGATCTCCGGCACCGGGAGCAGGCCGGAGATCCCGGCACCGAGCCCGAGTCCCAGGATGGCCTGCTCGTCAAGCAGCGTGTCGAAGACCCGGCCGACGCCGAACCGCCGGGCCAGGCCCCGGGTCACCCCGTACACACCGCCCTTGCGGCCGACGTCCTCGCCGAACACGAGCAGCTCGGGGTAGGCCACTAGCGCGTCAGCCAGGCCGCGGTTGATGGTGTCGGCCAGGGTGAGCGGCCCAGCGTCTTCGGGGAGCCGGGAGCCGAAGGCAGCCGCACGGGCCGCGGGCGGCGCGGCGGCCGCGGCCCGCCGCGCCACCTGGTCCGGGCGGCGCGGTGCCAGCGGGGCCGTCACCTCGGCCCGGCTGGCCAGCCCGCGGTGCCGCGCGGCCTCGTCGGCGATGATCCGGACCCGGGCGCGCAGCGCCTCGTACCGGCTGATGACCTGCTCCGGGCTGAGCAGGCCTGCCGCCACGATCAGCCGCGCGGTGCCCAGCAGCGGGTCGCGGGCATAGTCCGCCGCGACCTCGGCCTGGCTCCGGTAGCTGACCTCGGCGTCGCTGCCGGCGTGGCCGAGGAAACGCACCACCCTCAGGTGCAAGAACGCGGGGGAGCGGCTGGCCCGTACGTACGCGGCGGCTTCCGAGGCGGCGTCGTAACAGGCCGCCGGGTCGCAGCCATCAGCGCTGAAGTAACGCAGCGCGGGCCGCCCGGAGTGGACCGCGGCCACCCAGCCGTCCGGGGTGCGCACGCTGATGCCCAGGCCGTTGTCCTCGCAGACCAGCAGCAGCGGCATCGGCAGGCCCTGGTAGGCCGTGCGGCAGGCGGCGTTGATGGCGCCGGTCGCCGTGGAGTGACTGGCCGAGGCGTCCCCGAAACTGGCCACGGCGATCGCGTCGGCGGGCCACGGCGAGGCCAGGCTCAGCTTGCCGGACCGGCCGATGGAGAACGCGATCCCGACGGCCCGCGGCAGGTGCGACGCGATCGTCGAGGTCTGCGGGATGACGGCCAGGCCGTGGTGGCCGAACACCTTGTGGCGCCCGCCCGCGATCGGCTCGTCGCTGGCGCCGGTCAGCCCGAGCAGGACGTCCCGCAGCGCCTGCGACCCGGGCACCTGGGCGGCGCGGGCCAGGTAGAAGGCACCGGACCGGTAGTGGAGCAGCGCCGGGTCGGTCGGGCGCAGCACCGCCGCGACCGCCGCGTCGGCCTCGTGGCCGGCGGATCCGATTGTGTAGTAGCCGTGGCCCTCGGAGCGCAGGTACCGGGCCGCCAGGTCCAGGTGCCTGCTGCCGGCCTGGGCGTCGAACAAGGCCACCGCCTGCTCGCCGGTCAGCCGGGTCCCGGCCCGCACCGGCGCCGCCCGGTCCTCGGGGGCCCGGTCCGGGCCGGCACCGCAGGGCAGCTTGCGCACGGCCGCCACGAACCGCCGGTCGAGCTCGGTTTCCTGTGTGGTCTCCGGCATCAGCTGCTCCCGCGGATACGTCAGTCGGCCAGGCGGAACGAGGCGTCCGCGATCAGCTCAGCCACATCCATCTGCGCCTTCTGCAAGGATCCTGAGTAATCCCAGTTCATCGACTGCCAGCGGGTGAACTGGTCAAGCACCCAGATGCCGGACTGGCGCGACCCGTTGCCCGACCGGCCGTTGCCGCCGAACGGCAGGTGCGCTTCCGCGCCCGAGGTGGAGTTGTTGATGCTGACCATGCCCGCGGACACGCCGCGGCGGAACCGGAACGCCTCAGCCGGGTCACGGGTGTACATGGCCGCCGAGAGCCCGTACCCGGGCGCGTTGGCCAGCCGGATCGCCTCGGCCAGGTCCCGGTAGCCGGTCAGCCCGATGAGGGGGCCGAACGTCTCCTCGCGGAACAGCGCGTCCTCCTCCCGCAGGCCCGCGACGATCGTGGGATGGTAGAAAATCCCACTCGAAGGGTCCCCGATAAACCCCTCGCGCGGGTTCGCCGCGGTGATCCGGCCGGTGCCGGTCGAGCCGAGCAGCCGGTGATGCGGCTTGATCCAGCCCAGGTACTCCTCGAACCGGCGGCCGAACCTGTCGTTGAGCATCGGTCCGTACACCACGTCGCGGAACGGGTCGCCGACCGCCGCCCGCCGGGTCGCCGCGTCCAGCTTGCCGGTGAACTCCTCCCGAATGGCCTCGTGCACGATCACCGTGCCCAGCGAGGTGCAGCGCTGGCCTGCGGTACCGAACCCGGAGAACAGCGCGGCCTGCACGGCCAGATCGATGTCCGCGCTCGGCGTGACCACCATGGGGTTCTTCCCGCCCAGTTCCAGGCAGGCCGACTGCAGGTGCCGCCCGGTCAGCTCGCCGATCCGCGCGCCGACCCGGCTGGAGCCGGTGAACCCGACCTTGTCCACGCTGCCCTCGCCCAGGGCCGTCTCCAGCCCGGCGAAGGTCTCCTCGCCGTCGGCCAGCACCAGGTTCAGCACGCCAGCAGGCAGCCCGCCGCCGCGCACCAGCAGCTCGAACAGGGCGCGGGCGCTGGCCGCGGCGTACTCGGCCGGCTTCCACACCACCGTGTTCCCGCACAGCAGGGCCGGGATGAGGTACCAGGACGGCACGGCGACCGGGAAGTTCCCCGCGGTGATCACCGTGACCACGCCGACCGGGTTGCGGAACGTGAACAGCTGCTTGTCGGGCATCTCGCTGGGCACGGTCTGGCCGTACAGCCGCCGGCCCTCGCCCAGGAAGAAGTCGCAGGTGTCCACGATCTCCCTGACTTCGCCCAGCGCCTCGGCGTAGGGCTTGCCGATCTCCCTGGTCACCAGCCGGGCCAGCGCGTCAGCGTTGGCCTCGACCAGCCGGCCGATGTGCGCGATGGCCCGGCCGCGGACCGGAGCGGGCACGTCGGACCAGGACGGCTGCGCGGACCGGGCCGCCCGGGCCGCGGCCGCGAACGTCTTAGCGTTGCCCAGCGCGACTTCGGCCACCACCTCGCTGGTCACGGCCGGGTTCACCGAACGAAGCAGACCGCCCGCCGCCCCGGTCTCCTCGGTGCCCGCGATCACCGATGTGACGTTACCGTTCATAGTGCGCGGCCCTTCGCGAGGCGATGCGGCCCAGCCTATCGGGGGCAATCCGGCTCAGACGATGTTCAGCTCCGGCCGGGCCCCGTAGACCCCAGGGACCCCCGCCGCCGCGAACCGGCCCGCGTCCAGCGGCGAGACATCCACCGCCGGCCGCCGTCCCAGGTACATGTCCCGCAGGACCTCGCCGACCGCCGGGGCCATCAGGAAGCCGTGCCCGGAGAACCCGGTGGCGTACAGGAACCGCCCGCCCGGTGCCGGCGTGGCCTCGCCGATGAGCCCGTTGTGGTCCGGCGTGTCCTCGTACAGCCCGGCCCAGCCCGAGGCGATGCCGTGGTCTGCCAGCCGGGGCGCGCGCCTGGTCATGGCCTCGGCCAGCCGCGGCAGCCAGGCGTCGGACCGGTCCAGCCGGTACCCCGGCGTCTCCTCCGGGTCCGACATCCCGATCAGCAGGCCCTGCCCCTCGCGGTGGAAGTACAGCGAGGTGGCGAAGTCGATCGTCATCGGCAGCCGCTCCGGTAGCCCGGCGATGGGCCCGGTCACCACGATCTGCCGGCGCAGCGGGGTCACCGGCAGGTGCGTCCCGACCCAGGCGCCCAGCTGCGCCGACCAGGCCCCGGCGGCGCAGATCACGGTCTCGGCCCGGACCGCCTGCTCCGGCGTGCGTACCTCGAACCCGTCCGGCCCGGCCTCGATGCCGGTCACCCGGGTGCCTGTCACCAGCCGGGCACCCAGCGCCCGGGCCGCGGCCGCATAGCCGAGCACCACCGACTCCGGCGTGCAGTGCCCGTCGGCGGGGGAGTAGGCCGCCGCTACCAGCCCGGCCGTGCTGATCAGCGGGGACAGCGCGAAGGCTTCGCGCGGGCTGATCATGCGGCTGGGCACCCCGAGCTCGTTCTGCAGCGCGACGTTCTGCTCGAACACCGCGGCGGTGCCCGGATCGTCGAGCAGGAACAGGTACCCGACCTGGTGGAAGTCGATCTGCCCGCCCGGCCGTGCCGCGAACCTGCCGAACGCCTCCAGGCTCCGCTGCCCAAGCTCGATATTGACCCGGTCGGAGAATTGTGCCCGCACGCCCCCGGCCGCCTTGGAACTCGACCCGGAACCCAGCGCGTCCGCTTCCAGCAGCAGGACGCCGGTCACGCCCGCCTCGGCCAGGTGGAAGGCCGCGCTGACCCCGATCACCCCGCCCCCGACGATCACCACCCGCGCCCTACCGCCCATCCCCGCCTCCTCAGCTCTGGCGGCCAGCCAGGGCTACGGTCAGGCCCACGCCGATCATGGCCAGCCCGCCCGCGCCGCCGACCAGCTCGAACCGCCGTGGCGAGCGGGCGAACCAGGCCCGCACCGCGCTGGCCGCGAAGGCCCACGTGCAGTCCGATACCGCGCCGATCAGCACCGACACCAGCGCCAGTACCAGCATCTGCCCCGGAACATCCCCGGCCGCCCGGTTCACGAACTGCGGCAGGATCGCGCCGAACAGGATGTACGCCTTGGGGTTCGTGATCCCCACCACGACCCCGTCCCGCACCGCCCGCCACCCCTCGCGCGGCGGCACCGGCATCGCCATCGCCGCGGCCAGCGACTTGCGCTGCCGGATGGCGTGGATGCCCAGCCAGATCAGGTAGAGCGCGCCCGCCACCTTGACGATCACGAACGCCTCGACCGAGCGCTGCAGCAGCGTCCCGAGCCCCACGGCCACGCACGCCGCCACCAGGTAGTTGCCGCCCGCGTGCCCCAGGGCAGTGGCCAGCGCGGTACGCCGCCCGTGGGCCAGCGCCCGCCCGATCACGAACAGCACCCCGGGCCCGGGGATGACGATCAGCACCAGCGAGGCCAGCGCGAAGCCCAGCAGCCGCCCGCCGGAGATCACGGCGCCACCAGCAGTGACGGCCCCGCCTCGCGCAGTTCCGCCACCGAACGCACCCCGAGCAGCTGCATGGTTCGCTTGAACTGGGCGGTCAGGATGTCCAGCGCCTTGTTCACCCCCGCCTCCCCGCCGGCCATCAGCCCGTACAGGTAGGCGCGCCCGATGGCGCAGGCGTCCGCGCCCAGGGCCAGCGCCACCGCGATGTCAGATCCGTGCCTGATCCCGGAGTCGACCAGCACGGACACCTCCGGCCCGACCGCCTCGCGGACGGCGGCGATGGTCTCGACCGGCGGCACCGCCCGGTCGAGCTGGCGCCCGCCGTGGTTGGACAGCTGCAGCCCGTCCGCCCCGGCCGCGACCGCCCGCAGGCAGTCTTCCGGCCCGAGCGGGCCCTTGACCACCAGCCGGCCCGGCCAGCGGGCCCGCAGCTCGGCGATGTCGTCCCAGGTGATGGCCGGGTTGAACAGCGCCCCGGTGCCCTCGATGGTCACCGTGTCGTGCCCGGCGAAGTTGGCGAAGTTGATCGCCGGGTTGCGCAGCATCCGCATCCAGTACCCCGGCTTGCTCGCGATGCTGGCCAGCGTCGAGACGGTGAGCTCGGGCGGGATGACCAGCCCGTTGCGCCGGTCCCGGCTGCGGTGCCCGGTCACGAAGCAGTCCACGGTGACCACCAGGACCCGGTACTTGGCCGCCGCGGCCCGGTCGACCAGCTCCTTGTTCAGGCCAGCGTCGCGCAGGATGTACAGCTGGAACCACAGGTCCGGCTGTGCCGCTTCGGAGACCGCCTCGATGGTGGTGGTGGCCATGGTGGACAGCGTGTAGGGCAGGCCGTGCCGCTGTGCCGCCCGGGCCGCGGCGATCTCGCCGTCCGGGTGCATCATCCGGGTGTACCCGGTCGGCGCCAGGGCCAGCGGCAGCGGCGCCACCGAGCCGAGGAACGCCGCGGACATGTCCGGCTCCGACACGTTCACCAGCGTCCGCGGCTGGAACCGCCACCGCCGGAACGCCCGGGTGTTGGCCCGCATGGACAGCTCCTCGTCGGCCCCGCCGTCGACGTAGTCGAAGACCGGTCGCGGCGTCAGCCGCCGTCCCGCCGCCCGCAGGTCGGCAAGGTCATGGCAGGCCGCGAGCCGCCTGCGCGTCGCGTCGAGCTCGACCGGCTTCATCCGGATCAGCTCGCGAATCTCCGATGCCCTCATGTCAGTGCCCTCATGTCAGTGCCCTCATGTCTGGGACGATACGCGGCCGGTCCGGGCCCGGGAAACGCCGCGTTCCCGGTCAGGGACCAGCCGTATCCCGAGAAAACCCATAGGAAGTATTCCGATCAGTATTATCGACTTTTACCGCGACAAGCCGGGTATGGTCGTACCCATCCGGCGCCAGAAAGCCAGCAGGCCAGCAGGCCAGAACGGAAGTACCGCGATGCCCGTCCGCTTCCACTGGTTCCTGCCGACCAACGGCGACGGCCGCGACATCGTCGGCGGCGGGCACGGCGTGGCCACCGGCACGGCGGGCACCATCCGCCCCGCCACGCTCGCCTACCTGGGCCAGGTCGCCCGCAGCGCCGAACAGCTCGGCTTCGAGGCCGCCCTCACCCCGACCGGCGTCTGGTGCGAGGACGCCTGGGTGGTGACAGCCATGCTCACCGAGGTCACCGAGCGGCTGAAGTTCCTCGTCGCGTTCCGGCCCGGCCTGGTCTCGCCCCTGCTGGCCGCCCAGATGGCGACGACGTTCCAGCGCCACTCCCAGGGCCGCCTGCTGCTCAACGTGGTCACCGGCGGCGAGTCCGCCGAGCAGCGGGCCTACGGCGACTTCCTGGACAAGCCGCAGCGGTACGCGAGGTGCGCCGAGTTCCTGGACATCACCACCCGGCTGTGGCGCGGTGAGACCGTCACCCACGACGGCGCCCACCTGCGCACCGAGGACGCCCGGCTGGCCCGGCTGCCCGACCCGCGGCCCGAGCTGTACTTCGGCGGCTCCTCGGCCGAGGCCGGCCCGGTCGCGGCCCGCTACTGCGATACGTACCTGACCTGGGGCGAGCCGCCGGCCGCAGTGGACGCCAAGCTGCGCTGGATGGACGGCCTGGCCCGCGACGCGGGCCGCACCCTGCGCTACGGCATCCGGCTGCACGTCATCACCCGCGACACCGCGCACGAGGCCTGGCTGCAGGCCCACCGGCTGATCGAGGGCGTCGATGAGGCCATGATCCGCAAGGTCCAGGACGAGCTGGCCCGCAGCGAGTCCGAGGGCCTGCGCCGGATGCGCGAGCTGCATGGCGGCTCCCGCGACAACCTGGAGGTCTCGCCGAACCTGTGGGCCGGCGTCGGGCTGCTGCGCGGCGGCGCGGGCACGGCCCTGGTCGGCAGTCATGCCGAGGTGGCCGACCGGATCGAGGAGTACGCCCGGCTGGGCATCTCCGAGTTCATCATGTCCGGCTACCCGCACCTGGAGGAGGCCTACTGGTTCGCCGAGGGCGTGCTGCCCGTCCTGCGCGACCGCGGACTGTGGCGCCACCCAGCGGCGCAGACCAGCGACGGCACGCTGAACGCCGCCCCGTTCGCCCCCACCTCAGGCCCGGCCGCGCCCCCGGCCGCCCGCCCGCGCCACCCGGCCCCCGCATCGTAGATTCTTGCTGCCGAACGGTCCGTGGTCCCAGCTCGCCGGCCGGTAACTCGCGAACGGAGGTGACGCCGTGCGGATCGCCGTAGTCACCGGCAATCCCAAGCCCGCGTCCCGGACCCATGGTGTGGCCGTGGCGGTGGCCGTGCAGATCATCCCGGAGTTCTGAACAGATCCCAGGTACCGCGGCGTGACGGCCCGCCGTCACGCCGCGGTCAGGGCGCCGTGATGACCCCGGACGCCGAGATCCGCGCCGCGCTCGACCCGAAGTCCTCCGCAGACAGCTGCGCGACCAGGGAGACCGCCCCGCCGCCGGGGACCGGCCGGCCCTGCCCGGTGAACTGGATCGGGTAGATCCTGGCCCGCTCGAACCGGCCGTCCGAGCTCAGCGTCACGTGCAGGATCACGCTCAGGTCCAGGACGCCGTCGGTGGCGAAGTCGTTATAGCCGGCGAAGTTGCCCACGCTGTAGGCGATCAGGTGGCCCTGGTAGAACTGCATGCCCCGGATCACGTGCGGGCCGCTGGCGATGACCAGGCTGGCGCCCGCGTCGATGGCCATGTGTGCGAACTGCTCCGCGTTGCCACGGTCTTCGCCGAGGTAGTACTCCTCCCGGCCGGTCACGTGATCGGCGCTGGCGCCCTCCGCGCCCGCGTGCATGTAGACGACGACGAAGCTGGCCTCCCGGTCGGCCCGCTCGATCAGCGCCCGCGCCGCGGGCAGGTCAAGGAGGCTGGCGTCGTAGTCGTAGGGGGCGAAGGCCAGGAACGCCACCTTGATCCCGTGCGCCGTGACCACGGTGATCTCGCCCGGCAGCCCGGTCTGAGCCATGCCCGCCGCGTGGATCGACTGGACGGTCTGGGCCTGGCCCGCGGCGCCGAAGTCGAAGATGTGGTTGTTGGCGTCGTTGAGGATGGTGAAGCCGTCCTGCTTGAGATAGCGCGCGTAGCTGGGCGGGATCCGGAATGCGAAGCAGTCCTGGCTCGGCCCCTGCGGGCCGCATTTGCTGGCCGTCGCCGTGGTGAGCGTGCCCTCCAGGTTGCCGAAGACGATCTGCGAGCCCGGAGCCAGGATCGGCTCGACCGCGGACAGGTACGTCCCCGGATCCGGCGGGAGATCGGGGGTGTCGCCCAGCATGGTGTCCCCGACCGCGGTGATGGTCACCGAGCCGCCCGGGCCGGTAGCCCGCGGGCTGGCGGCCGGGTCGGCCAGGCTGACGCGGACCGTGGCCCCCGCGCCCTTCGGGGTGATGGCCGCGGGGGAGCCCGCCGCTGAACAGGCTGACACCACCGCCAGGGCTGCTACGCCCGCCATCGTGCCGAACAGCAGCCTGGCCCGCCGCGATGCAACCGCCATGCGGTTCAACTTAGCCCGGCCATCACCCCTCGAGCACCGGAAAAGGAGTTAATCGTGTCCTCAGGCCCGGGGGCGCGCGTGGCCGTGGGTGTCATCGTCGTCAGCGTCGTCGTCCCTGGCGCGCGAGTGGCCCTGGGTGTCGTCGGCGTCGTCGTCGTCCCTGGCGCGCGAGTGGCCCTGAGTGTCATCGGTCTCGTCGTCGTCCCTGGGGCGCGAGTGGCCGAAGGTGTCGTCGTCGGCGGGGTTCAGGTTCTGCTCGGTCATGATGTTCCCTCCCTGGTAGTGATGGTGTGGTTGATGCCTGCAGCCAGCATCGCCGATCGCGGCCTGGCTGTCAGTCGGAAAGCCGACAGTGCCGGTGTCATCCCACCGACACCTCTATCCCGGCGAACCGGCTCAGGGCGGCGGCGTCCCGGACCGTGACGGCGCGGTCGCGCAGCTCGAGCCAGCCTCGTTTCTCGAAGCCGCGGAGTGCGGCGTTGACGCTCTGCCTGGTGCTGCCGACCTGGTGCGCGAGTTCCTCCTGGCTCAGCCCCGGCCGGATCGTGCCGTTCGCGTCCCGGGGCTGGCTCAGCAGTATCTTGGCCACGCGCCGGGGAAGATCCAGGAACACCAGATCGGCGGCGGCGTCGGTGAGCCGCCGCAGGGTGGCCGCGACGGACGCGGCCAGGGCCCGGGACGCGGCCGGGATGCGGGCGCACACGTCCTGGACCGCCTCGCTCGGGATCAGGAGCAGGCGGCAATCGTCCAGCGTTTCGGCGTCAGTGGACCGGGGACCGCCATCGGCCGCGCTGAGCTCGCCCAATACGGCGCCCGCCGGGACGATGGTCAGCGTCAGCTCGCCGCCGTCAGCCGAGCGGACCACGACCTTCACCCGGCCCGAGACGACCACGATCACGGTGTCGCTCGGATCGTCCCGGGAGAACACCACCTGGCCGCGGCGGTACTGCCGCAGCCGGGACACAGCCACCAGGGCGTGCAGGTCCTCATCAGGTACCTCGCGCAGCAGCGCGGTCTGGCGCAGGATGCTGGCCAGGTCAGCACTCATCGCCGGCTCCTCCGGTTACCGCGTTGCTGGCCACCGCGCGCAGCA
Source organism: uncultured Actinomycetes bacterium (assembly GCA_963790065.1). GTDB lineage: Bacteria > Actinomycetota > Actinomycetes > Streptosporangiales > Streptosporangiaceae > Palsa-504. The sequence goes on from CAWBNK010000016.1 coordinate 138,926, forward strand.
CGGTCTTGACCTCGTACGGAGTGAGGCGCGGGTGCTTGCTCAGCAGCCGGGCCACCAGCCCGGCCACGTGCGGGGCGGCGAGTGAATTCCCGGTCGATACGATCGTGGCACCGTCCAGCCACGGCACCCGCACGTCGATACCTGGTGCTCCGAAGTCGACCGGCGGCGACGGGCTGGCGTCCAGCCGGAACGGGTCCTGGCCATCGTGGGCGGCTACCGAGATCACCGAGGAGAACTGCGCCGGGTAGGTCGGCGCCGGGACGTTGTTGGCGGCGCAGACCAGGACCACGCCTGCGAACGCCGCCTCGTCCGCGATCTCATGGAACAGCCCGAAGTAGTCTTCTCGCGACGTGCTCAGCGACAGGTTGATTACCCGCGCACCCTGGGCGATAGCCCAGCGCAGGCCGGCCGCGAACACCACTCCCTTGCCGGAGAGCCGACGGCCCAGGACGCGCACCGACCACAGCGCCACGTCCGGCGCCGCGCGGCGGATGATCCCGGCGCATGCCGTGCCGTGGCCGAACAGGTCCTCATGCGGTCCTTCGGACAGCGTCGCCTCCTGGTTCTCCGCATCCCACTGCAGGGCGACAGCCCGTTCCACGGCGCCGACCTCAGGGTGGGCCGCGTCGATACCGCTATCTACCACGGCCACGGTGATCCCGGCCCCGGAAGCGCCACCCCAGGCCCAGTCCTTGTCGATGGGCAGGCCGATCCGCGGCACCGGGCGCAGTGCGTCCGGGGCGAAGGCATCGCTCCAGGCCGGTCTCAGCGAGGTCGTGACGTCCACCCCTTCGCGTATTCCGTGACATCGTTCAGCACGGCCAGGGCCAGCTGGCGCTCCGCGGGACCGCGGCGGGCCAGGGCGGCGAACGCGCCGGCCAGCGCGGCCAGGCCGGCGTCGGCGCCGGGCAGCGAGTCGGCCGCGCGGCCCAGCGCGAAGGTGAGGTCATCGCCGGCCGCCGCCGCCGCTAGCGCGCGGAGCAGCACCCGGCCGAGGTCGCCGAACGCCTCGACGCTGGCCAGAGCCAGCGCGGCCTGATCGGCGAACAGCGAGAGCAGCGTCATGTCCCGCTCGGCCCCCGGGCGCTCCGGGTCGCGGTCGAGCAGGCTGATCACGCCCAGCATCCGGCCGCGCGTCTCGACCGGAACGGCCAGGATGGCCTGCGGCACGTAGCCGGTCTGCTCGGCGGCCTGCCGGGAGAAGCGCGGGTCGCTGCCCAGGTCGCTGATCGCGATGGGCTGGCCGGACTGCACCACCCAGCCGGCGATGCCCTGCGACGACGGGATCCGCATGCCGGTCACGTCGGCCGCGCCTTCCCCAGCGGCGACCGTGTAGACCAGCTCGGACTCGTCCTCGCTGAGCAGCGCCAGCGAACACGCCGCCGCGCCGAAGAGCTGGCGTGCGGTTTCGGTGAGCGAACGCAACAGCTCATCAGCGCCGGCCGGCCGCACTGCCGGACCCAGGGCAGCGGCCAGCTCGCCGATTTCCCGCAGCAGGTCATCCGGGTTCATGGTGTGCCGCCTTCCGATGCCGCCTCAACCGGGCGGGCCGGGGCCGACGGCCGCACCCACGGAGTGCGGGCCATCCTGGTACTGGCTAGGGACATCAGCGACCGGCTCGCCCGGCCGCCCTGCAGGGCGTCCAGGAAGTCCTGGCCGCCTATCCGCAGCAGCTCGCTGTCTCGGCTGGCCCGCACGGTGGCGGTGCGCGGGATGCCGTGCAGCAGGCCGAGTTCCCCCACGTAGCCGGGCGCGGTGACCGGCGGTAGGTCGCGCGTGGATGGCTGGCCCCCCCGGACCCGCACCGACAGCTCGCCGCGGATCAGTACCCACAGCGCATCGGCCTGGTCGCCCTCGCGGATCACCACCTGGCCGGCGGGCACCGCGACCTCGCTGGCCGCGGCCGCGAGCCGTTCCAGCGTGCCGTGGTCGGCTCCGGCCAGCAGATCGAGCCCGGACAGCAGCTCGACCAGCGGCCGCAGCCGCCCAGCCACCGCGGCCGAGGCCCGGTCGGCCCGCAGCAGGGTCGGCAAGCCGGTCAGGGCGATGGCCGGGATCCCGAGGCCGATCGCGACCAGCGTGACATCGACGCCGGCGTGTGCGAGCAGGACGCCGGCCACGACGCAGGCCAGCAGGATGCCGGCCAGCACTACCGTGTCGAACACGCCCATGACCCGGCCTAGCACCTCGCCGGGCAGGTCGCGCTGCAGGGTGGTGAGCGCGAGCACGTCCACGATGACCATGCCGACGCCGGAGACGACCTGCAGGACCGCCGCCAGCGCGGGCGCGCGTGCCGTGATCACCGGGATGGTCACCAGGAACGGCAGCGCCTGCACGCAGATGCTGCCCATGATGACCGGCGCCAGCCGGGACGCGCTGCTCAGCCGGTTCGCCAGGCCGGCGCCGAGCAGCCCGCCGAGCGCCGACCCGGCGAGCAGGTAGCCGTATCCGTCGGCCCCGGTGCCCAGCCGGACCGACAGCGGGACGTACAAGACGGTGGACGCGCCGTAGACGGCGGAGTCCAGCGCGCAGAACAAGATGACGGCTACCGCGACCGGTTGCGCGCCGAGCGCCTTGAATCCGGCCGTCAGCTGCTGCCACGTGCCGCCGTCGGCTTCCCCGCCGCCGCGCGACCTGACCCGCAGTCGGGACACCAGGACAGCCGCGGCGGCGAAGCTGGCCGCGTTGATCGCCACGCCGATGACGGGCTGGCCGGTCAGCAGCAGCAGGGCGCCGATGCCCGGGCCCACCACGACCACCAGGTTCTCCAGTGCGGAGAAGATCGAGTTGGCGGCGGCCAGGTCCTTCTCGCCGACGACCTCCGGGGTGAGGGCGCGGGCCGCGGGCTGGTAGGGCGCCAGCGGCACCGCCGACAGGGCCACCAGAGCCAGCACGAGGCCGACCGGCGCGCCGGTCGCGACCACCACCGCCATCCCCGTCATCAGCACCGCGCTGGCCAGCGCGGAGACCATCATGACCGTGACCCGCTGGTAGCGGTCGGCGAGCACGCCTCCGTAACTGGCCAGCAGCAGGCCCGGAGCCCAGCGGCAGACCGCCAGGGCCGCGAGCCACTGGGCGGAATGAGTCCGGTCGAAGACGTACACCGAGATCACCACGATGTACGACCAGCTGCCCACCTGGTCCACCAGGAACGCCGCGATCAGCACCCGCAGGTCCCGCTGACGCAGCGCGTCCCGGTAGCGCGGCCGGGCCTTCCGGGGGGTGCGGCTGGATCCGGCTGGGGGCGCGGACCCGGCCGCGGCCGGGTCCTCGGGAGCAGGGGAGCCCATCGGCTAGGCCCGGATCCGGGCTCGTTCGGCGCTGAAGGCGTCGGCGCGGTCGAGCAGCGGCTGACAGCGCAGCCGCTCGCCAATGGCACGGGCCTCCCGGGCGGCCTCCGCCGCCGCGTCCTGGTCACCGTGCCGGGCCAGCTGCTCCGCGTGATCCAGCAGGCCGTGGGCGAGGTGGTACGGAGTGCTGTGAATGCGCACGGCGGCCACCGCGGCGGCCAGCGCGTCCGGTTCGCCGTCGCGGGCCGCGCGCCGGGCGCGGACCAGGTCGCGCTCGGCACCCAGCATCGGTCCGAGCCTGCCGGGCTGCTGCGCGTCGAGCAAGGCCAGCAGGTCATCCCTGGCCTCAGTGTCCGCCAGGTCGTCTGCGGCACGCGCGGCCAGCGGCCAGGTCCAGCGGGTGAAGTCGTGGCCGAACCCGATGACCTCCACCTGCGCCAGTACGCGGCGCGCGTGCTGCAGTGCTTCCCGCGGAAGCTGACGGGCGTAAGCCATGAACATGGCCACGATGCTGGTCGACGCCTGGTCCTGGGGGTCTTCGCTGGCCAGCAGTCCCGGTATGGCCGCCAGGCAGGCCTCGGCCACGTCCACCTGCCCGCGCAGCGCCGCATGCCAGCCGCGCTGGCAGATCACGACCTGATGCTCGGCCAGCCCGTCGGAGTCAGCGTTGGCGAACTCGTCCTCGGCGGCATCCCACTCGCCGAGCTGCAGGTATCCGCTGGCCAGATTCACGATCGCGTAACCCAGCATGTCCCTGGCACCGGTCTGGCGCAGGCAGGTCACTGCCTCTTGCCCTGCTTTCACACCTGCGACGGGGTCGGCGACGGCCAGGTCGATGGCCAGGTTCGACAGCGCTCGTCCCCGGGAGTGGATGTCTCCGGTCTGGCTGGCCACCCGCGCGCACTCGCGGAAGTAGGCCGCCGCCTCGGCATGCCGGTCGAAGTTGGAGAGATAGATCGCGCGGGCAGTAAGCAACTCGCAGAGCAGGCTCGGGCCGACCGCGAGAGCCTGGCCGAGGACCAGCGCCTCGTCAGCGAGGCCGGCGGCCTCGGCGGATCCCGCGAACACCTCAAGCATGGCCAGTTCTTTCAAGGCACGGACCGTGTCGGTGTCAGGGTCGGCCCGCAGCACCCCGAGCGCCGCGGTGAGGTGCTCTCGCGCTTCGGCGTGCCGTCCCAGGAGCCGCAGCGCGCGGCCGGTGATGGCCTGGGTGCGGGCGGCGGCCCGGATGAGCCCGGCCCGCTGGTAGTGATCACGGGCCCGGTCGGCGTGCTGGATCGCTGCGGTGAAGTCGCCGTCGGTGTCGGCGGCTCCCGCGGCCCGCTCCCAGACCGGGCCGGCCTCGGGCCCGCCCGCAGCGGTGCTCCCGCCACCGCCGCCAGCGTCCGGCAGCAGCTCGGCGGCGGTGGCATAGCCAGCGGCGGCCCGGCCCAGGGCGCCGGTCCGCTCGGCCCGTTCAGCCGCGCGGACCAAAGCGGCGATGGCCTGGTCGCGGATCTGGCCGGTGTCCGGGTCATCGGGGACGGCGTGCAGCGCGTCCAGGTAATGCCGGGCGATCACATCGGAGACTTCCTCGCCGTCGCCGGGGAACGCCTGGCGCAGGTGCGCGGCCACGGCCAGGTGGCGGGTCTTGCGGTCCCGCCGGGACAGCGTGTCGTAGGCGACCTGGCGCAGCATGTCCTGCGCGAAGCGGTAGCTGCCCCGCTCAGGCGACAGCGGGTCGGCCGACACGGTCAGCAGCTCGCGGCGCAGCAGGTCAGCCAGCCCGGCCCGCACCGCCTGCTCGTCCTGGCCGGACACCGCGATCAGCGCCTCGGCGGGAAAGGTGCTGCCCAGCACCGCGGCCTCGCTCACTAGCCGCCGCACCTCCCGGTCCAGGACATCCAGCCTGGCCGCCAGCAGCGCATGCAGGCTATCCGGCACGGCCAGCTCGCCGATGTCGCCCGCCAGCCGGTAGACCCCCTCGACCGGCCGGACGATGTCCTGATCGATCAGGGAGCGGACTGTCTCCACCGCGAACAGCGGGATGCCCTGCGCATGGGCGGTGATCCTGGCCCGGGCCGGTCCGGGCATGCCCGGCACCAGCGCCTCGACCAGCGCGTCCATCGATGCGGCGTCCAGCGGGTCCAGGGTCAGGGTGACCCGGTTGCGGCCGGCGCCGACGCCGGGCCGGGTCTGGTCCAGCTCGGGCCGGGCGAACACCAGGACGAAGACGGGCAGATCGCGGGACCAGTCGACCAGGTGATCCAGGAAGTCAAGCAGCCCGGCGTCGGCGTGCTGGGCGTCCTCGACCAGCAGCACCACCGGCAGCTCCGCGGCCAGCCGCTCGAAGAACAGCCGCCAGCCGGCGAACAGCTCGGCCTGGCTGAGCGGGGATCCGTCATCGCCTGGCGCGGGCACCCCGAGCAGGCGGCCGAGCCGGGCGCCGACGTAGGGTCGTTCGGCCGGGTCGGGTACGAACCGGTCCAGTCCGGCGGCCAGCTTGCTCGCGGCCACCGCGGCGGGATCCTCCTCGGCGATGCCCAGCCGCTGCCTGACGATCTCGGCCAGGGCCCAGAATGCGACGCCCTCGCCGTAGGACAGGCACCGGCCGCGGTGCCACCACACTTCCCCGGCCAGTCCGTCGGCGTACTTCTCGAACTCCCACCCCAGCCGCGACTTGCCCACCCCGGCCGACCCCGATACCAGCACCAGCCGCGGTACCCGCCGCCCCGCCGCCGCGTGGAACAGCTCCTTGACCATCCGCAGCTCCGCGTCCCGCCCGGTCAGCGGCGCCTCCAGCCCGTCCACCCGCTGGACCCCGCCCACTGCCGACAGCACCCGGGTCGCCCGCCACAGCCGGTGCGGCTCCGCTTTGCCCTTGAGCTGGTGCTCGCCGGCGTCGGCGAAGTCAACCGCCGAGGCGGCCAGCCGCTGGGTCGCCCCGTCGACCAGCACCGAGCCGGGCCCGGCTGCCGCCTGGACCCGGGCGGCGGTGTTCACCGCGTCCCCGGCCACCATCCCTTCACCGACCGCGCCCAGCGTGACTGCCACCTCGCCGGTCACCACCCCGGCCCTGGCCGCCAGGCTGGCCGCTCCGACCTCGGATCCCAGCACGCCTACCGCGGCCACCAGCTCAAGCGCCGCGCGGACCGCCCGCTCGGCGTCGCCCTCGGTCGCCGTCGGGGTGCCCCACACGGCCATCACCGCGTCGCCGATGAACTTCTCCACCATCCCGCCGTACCGGCCGATGACCGTCCGGGCCAGGTCGAAGTACTGGGATAGCAGTTCCCGCACCGATTCGGGGTCGCGCGCCTCCGATATCGGGGTGAATCCGACCAAGTCGCAGAACAGCACCGAGCACACCCGCCGCTCGGCCACCGGCAACCCGCCGGGACCAGCGGCCTGGCCCGGACCCGTGGCACTGCCTGGACCCGCGGCACTGCCTGGACCGGCGGAATCGCCGGAACCGACGGGAGCCACCGCCAGACCGCAGGCACGGCAGAACCGCTTGCCGGGAGCCAGCATCTCGCCGCACGACGGGCAACCCCCCACCGTAGCGCCGCAATCCCCGCAGAAGCGGTCCCCTTCTCCCAGAGGGGCACCGCACTGCCCGCATCTCACGCCACTCTGCTTACGCTGCGCTTTACCAGACTGTCAACCCCGGCATGCGGATGCGCCCGGCCGGCGGAGAAGCCAGGCGGGATCGCTGTGCCTACTATGCCCAGGCCGGTGTCCAGGTGCCGGCGTTGCGACGGCCGGCCGGCACCGAGCCGAGGTGCTTGCGGAGCGCGGCGAGGGCGGGATGCGGGTTGTCGCCGTGCCAGATCAGCGAGTGCGGGTACACCGGGACCGGGTCGCGCACGGCTACCCGCCGCAGGTCGTAGTGGGCGGGCCAGAGGAGCCGGGTCTGCTCGCCGACGAAGGTGGCCAGCGCGGGGGAGCAGGCGATCGCGTCCAGCAGCGGCTCGGTGCCGAAGTTCGGGCCGGTCACGTCGATGGTCAGGCCGAATGCCGTGGCCAGCGCATCGTAAAACGCGGCCCACTCGGTGCCGGCCACGATGCCGGGCATCCAGATCCGGTGCCCGGCCAGCTGGGCCGGCGCGGCCGAGCCGGCCGTGGCCAGTTCGTGGGCCGGCCCGGTCAGGAGCTGGACGGGCTCGTCGAAGACCCGGGTGGCCCGGATGCCGCCGGGCAGTTCCCGCGCAGGCCGGGTGACGGCCCGGAACGACACGTCGATCGTGCCGGAGCCCACCGCGGTGATGGCCGCCTCCGCGTCGAACAGGGTCACCACGTCGAGCTCGGTGGCGGGATGCGCCCGGTGGAAGCCGCGCAGCAGCTCGGCCGGGGCGAGCTGGCGGCCGATCACGTCGACGCGCAGCGCGCGGCGGCCCGGCCGCACCGAGGCGGCGGCCCGCTCCTCGGCCTGCAGCAGATGACGCGCGTGCGGCAGGAACGCCTGCCCGTCGATGGTGAGCCTGGCGCCGCGCGCGGTCCGGGTGAACAGCCGCACGCCCAGGTCCTTCTCCAGCGCGGCGATGCGCTTGGAGACGGCCTGCTGGGTAACCGCCAGGTCGTCGGCGGCGCCGGAGAACTGGCCCGTGTCCGCGACGGCGACGAAGGTGCGCACCGCATCGAGATCCACGCCCACCGACCCTAGCCGTACAACGCGCGGTTGTGGCGCGCCGGCGCGGCAGTTGTTTGCTCCGCCGCCCGGCCGGCCGCTTTGATCAGTCTGGTCAGCAAGGGGGTGCACCGGGCATGTGGATGAGGCGGTCGCTGGGGCGGCAGTTCATGTGGTTGTGGGCCGCGTTCGCGGTCAGCGCCTACGGCTCATGGCTCGGGTTCGGGGCGTTCCCGCTGATCGCGATCATCGTGCTGCACGCCGGGCCGGCCGCCGTCTCGGGGCTGTCCGCGGCGGGGCTGGCCGTGGGCGCCGCGGTCGCGGTGCCGCTCGGCCCGTGGGTGGAGTTCCGCCGCAAGCGGCCCGTGATGATGGCCATGGACCTGACCCGCTTCGCGGCGCTGCTGACCATCCCGGCCGCGTACGCGCTCGGCTGGCTCAGCTACGTCCAGCTGCTGGTGGTCTCGATCATCGTCGCCGCGGCCAAGATCGCCTTCAACTCGGCCAGCGGCGCCTGCCTGAAGGTACTGGTCCGGCCGGATGACCTGCTGGTGGCTAACGCGCGGTTCGAGTCGACGACCTGGACCGCCACCGTGGTCGGCCCGCCGCTCGGCGGGGCCGCGATCGGCCTGTTCGGTCCCGTGATCACCGTGCTGGCCAACGCGGTCAGCTACCTGCTGTCCGCCGCGGGGATCCGGGCCATCGGCGGGCGCGAGCCGCGCCCGGAGCGCGCCGGCCCGCCGCGGCTGCGGGTTCGTGACCTGCCGGACGGCTGGCGGTACATCCTGGGCCACCCGGTGCTGCGCCCGGTGTTCTGCAACGTGTTGCTGGTCAACGGCTTCATCATGTGCACCGAGCCGCTGATCGCTGTGCTGATGCTCGGCCGCCTCGGGTTCAAGCCCTGGCAGTACGGCCTGTCCTTCGCCGCGCCCTGCGTCGGCGGCCTGATCGGCTCCCGGCTGGCCCGCCGGCTCGTGGCCCGGTCCGGGCGGCACAAGGTGCTGTACACCGCCGGGGTCCTGCGGGCGTGCTGGCTGCTCGGGCTGGCCTTCGTCCGCCCCGGAGTGGCCGGGATCGTGCTCGTCATCGCTGTCCAGTTCGGCCTGGTCACCTGCTGCAGCGTGTTCAACCCGGTGCTCGCCACCTACCGCCTGGAGCAGATCGCGCCGGACCGGGTCGCCCGTACCCTGTCGGCCTGGTCGGTCAGCACCAGCACCAGCATCGCGGTCATGACCGCCCTGTTCGGTCTGCTGGGCAGCCTGGCCGGCCCCCGGACCGGGATCGCGGTGGCCGGCGTTCTCATGCTGGTCACCCCGGTCCTGCTGCCTAGACGTGACCGGACACCCCAGCCCGAACGGGAACTGGCCCGCGCCGCCTGAGGCTCATCGGCGCGCCGCCGGGGGTGCGGCGGCTATGCCCGCCAGGCAGCCAGGTGAAACTATCATTCCGTGATGCCATCGCAGCCGGACGCGATCCAGGTCGAGGATCAGCTCGACCGCCGGATCCGCAAGCCGGTCGACCTGCTGCGCTGCATCGTGTCCTGCACCGAGATCGTCGTCCTGACCATTGCCGGGGTGGCGGCCAGCGCGACCACGGCCGGGGTCGAGACCGACATCGTGGGCGCGACCGCCCGGCTGCCGCACTCCCTGCTGACCGTGGCGCCCAAGGTGGCCCTGTTCGCGCTGCTCATCCTGCCTGTGGCCTTGGCCATGTTCCTGCTGGTCAGGCGGCAGGTGCGACGCCTGGTCGAGGCGGTCGCCACTGGCGTGCTCGCGGCCGGGGTAGCGGGCGCGGCCAACATCGTGCTGTCCCGGGCCACCGCCGGCCCGCTGTACGACGCCATCATCATGTCGCGCCCGGGAACCAGCCACGTGGCCGCGCTCGACCCCTACCTGGCCGGCCTGGTCGCCTACGCCACCATGGTCGTGCTGATCGGACGGCCGCACTGGCGCAACGCGCTGTGGGCGGCGATCGTCGTGTACGCCATCGTGCACGTCGGCGCGTACCACACCACGGTGCTGTCGCTGCTGATTACGCTGCTGCTGGGCCGGGCCGTCGGGCTGGCCGTGCGGTACGGGGCCGGCTCGGTGTCGCAGCGGCCCCCGGCCAGGGACATCGCGGTCGCGCTATCGGCCGGCAACCTCGAGGTGACCGCGATCCGGCGGATCCGCCAGGCCAGTTCCGGCGTGCGCGGATCCCGCTACTACGCAGCCACCACGGCCGGCGGCGATCATCTCGACGTCATCGTCTACGACCGGGACCAGGAGGCGGCCGGCGCGTTCTACCGGCTGTACCGGTCGGTGCGGCTGCAGGGCCAGGTGTCCCGCAACGCCCCCTTGTCGGTGGAGCACACCGTGGAGCGCCGGGCTCTGCTGTCCTACGCCACAGAAGACGCAGGCGTGCCCACGCCCCGGCTGCGTTCCCTGGTCCGGGTGGGGCCCGAAGCGGCCGTGCTGGCCTACGACCACTGCCCGGGCACCACCCTGGCCCGGCGCAACCCCGGTTGCACCGACGCCGAGCTCAGCAGCGTCTGGGACACCGTGGCCCGGCTGCACGCGCACCACGTCACCCACCGCGGGCTCACCGCGGACCGCATCCTGTTCGCCGACGACGACCACGTCGTCCTGCTCGACCCCGGCGACGGCGACGTGGCCGCCAGCGACCTGCAGGTCCGCCTGGACTTGGCCCAGCTCATGGCCGAACTCGCGCTGTACGTCGGGCCGGACCGGGCGGCCCGGCTGGCCCTGGACAAGTCGAGTGACGGCGAGCTGCTGGCCATCCTGCCGCTGCTGCAGCCGGTCGCCCTGGCCCGCTCCACCCGGGCCGCGCTGCGCCACCGCCGGGACGTGCTGCCCGCCCTCCGCACGCTGCTGCTGGCCGCCGTGCCCGGCGGCGAGGTCGCCCCGGTCCGGCTGGAGCGCATCAGGCTGCGCACCCTGCTCACCCTGGTGGCCAGCGTCGCCGCTGCCTACCTGCTGGCCGGCGAGCTGAACCGGGCCAGCCTGGCCAGCGTGCTGCGCACCGCCAACTGGCACTGGGTCATCGGGGCGCTGGCCCTGTCCGCGGTCACCTACGTGGGCGCGGCCTTGTCGCTGTCCGGGTTCGTGGCCGAGCGGCTGGACTTCGTCCGCACGCTGCTCGCCCAGCTGGCCGGGTCCTTCGTCACGCTGGTCACGCCCGCCGCGGTCGGCGGCGCCGCCCTCAACATCAGGTACCTGCAGAAACGGAAGATCGCGGCCCCGGTCGCGGCCGCCTCCGTCGGCGTGGCCCAGGTGGTGGCCTTCGTCCTGCACATCCTGCTGATCGTGGTGTTCGCCGCCATCGCCGGCACCGGGCCTGGCGAGCCGCTCAAGCCGCCCCGCTGGGCCTACTTCGTGCTGGCCGGGCTGGTCGTGGCCGCCCTGGCCGTGCTGGCCGTCCCGGCCGGCCTGCGGCTGCTGCGCGCCCGGGTGGCGCCGACGTTCAGCCAGGTGCTGCCCCAGCTGGTTGAGGTCGCCCAGCGCCCGCAGAAGCTGGCCCAGGGCCTCGGCGGCGCGCTGCTGCTGAGCCTGTCCTACATCCTGTGCCTGGCCGCGTGCGTGGCCGCGTTCGGCCGGTCGGTGCCGATCGCCAGCATCGGCGTGGTCTACCTGACCGGAAGCGCGATCGGCTCCCTGCTGCCCACCCCCGGCGGGCTGGGCGCGGTGGAGGCGGCGCTGACCGCCGGGCTGACCACGACCGGGATGCCCGGCGCCGTCGCGGTCAGCGCGGTGCTGTTGTTCCGGCTACTCACCTTCTGGCTGCCGGTGCCGTTCGGCTGGACCGCGCTGAGCTACCTGGAGCGCAAGAAGGCCCTGTGACAGGTTGCCATCCGCTGCGGGCCGGGTAGCTTCAACAGTGCGAGGCTTTGCCGTCCCGGGGAGTGCCTATTTCTTCGTTCCTGCGACTGACCAGGACTGCCGCGTTCTACCTCGTCACCTTCCTGCTCATCTCGGCCGGGTCGATCTGGCTGGCGCTGCAGGTCGCGCCGCTGCAGACGGTCTCCGCCGCGGGCCAGAGCGCCCAGGTCGGGGCGGCCATCCCGTCACTGAGCCTGTCCGGGCCCGGCGAGCTCGACCTGTTCGGCCAGGTGGTGCCGACCAAGCCGCAGTTCACCGGGCCGATCCGCCCGCTGCTGCAGCTCACCCACATCACGATTGACCCGCAGGTCGCGCAGCTGCTGCGCTCCGACGACCCGCGGCAGCTCAAGCTGAGCCTGTCCCAGCAGCTGGCCTCGGGCTGGCAGCACTACTTCGAGTGGGAGACGCTCATCGCGGCCGGCTTCGCCGTCATCCCGCTCATCGCGCTGGCCGGCCTGCGGCGGCAGTCCCGTGCCGCCATGGCCAAGACCGTGGCCATCGGAGTGGTCGTGGTGGCCGCGGTGAACGCCGGCGGCGTGCTGCTGACCGCCTCGAGCACCCCCGCCGTGCTGCGCAGCGTCAAGACCCTCGATGACCTGGTCGGCGTGGATCCGCTCCAGGGCGCCTCGGGAACACCGGTCACCGCCCGGCCGCAGCCCGGCGACCAGGCCGTGGTCATCGGCGACTCCACCGCCGCGGCCGTGGGCAACCCGGCGGTCATCGGCGCCACCGCCCTGGACCGGGCCTGCGGTCGCAGCAGCCAGTCCTACGCCGCCGACCTGGCCGCGGTGAACGACTGGACCGTGCTGAACCTGGCCTGCAGCGGCGCCACCGTCCAGAACGGCCTGCTGGGCGCCCAGATCCTCAGCGACGGGCAGGTGGCGCCGCCCCAGCTGGTCGAGGCCCAGCGCGTCACCCACGCCAAGGTGATCATCGTCAGCGTCGGCGCGGACGACGTGCAGTGGTCGGTGATGACCCGGCTGTGCGTGGCCAGCACGGTATGCAACGACAAGGTGTCGGCGGCCTACTTCAGCCAGGAGATCGGCGCCTTCACCCGCAGCTACTACCAGTTCCTGACCGACCTGGCCGAACTGCCCGGCAGCCCGGCCGTGCTGGTCAACGAGTACTACTCGCCGTTCGGGCCGGACATCGGCTGCCTGCGCCGCTACGGCGTCACCGTGGCCAAGGAGAAGGTGCTGCTGTCCCGGCTCGGCCAGCTCAACGCGGTGCTGGCGCAGGGCGCCCAGACCTTCGGGTTCGGCCTGGCCGCCCCGTCCTTCGCCGGCCATGAGCTGTGCACCGCCGAGTCCTACGTACAGGGCCCGGCCGACCCGGCGCCGCTGCACCCGAACGCCACCGGCGAGCTGGCCATCGCGCTGGCCGACCAGCAGGCCCTGCCCAAGGTGGTCGGCCTCACCTCCTCCGCCACCCCCGGCGCCGACTAGCCTTTCTCATGATCGCGGGCACTTCGGACCGCATAGCGACCGAAACTGCCCGTGATCATGGTCTCACCCTCGGCGGCACCTGCTAGCGCAGCGCCGGGATGACCTGCTCGCCGTAGGCGGCCAGGGTGTCGTCCTCCTGGTCGTGCATCAGGTAGAGGGCGAACTGGTCGGCGCCCGCCTCGGCCAGCTCCCGCAGCCGGTCCACGTGGGCGGCGGCCGGGCCGGTCAGGCAGAACCGGTCCACGATCCCGTCCGGCACGAAGTCCACCGACGGGTTGTCGGCCTTGCCGTGATGCGCGTAGTCGTAGCCCTCGCGGCCCTTGATGTAGTCGGTCAGCTCGCGGGGTACCGGCCCGTCCGTGCCGTACCTGGCCACCAGGTCGGCCACGTGGTTGCCGACCATCCCGCCGAACCAGCGCAGCTGATCCCGCTGATGGGCCAGGTCGGTGCCGACGTAGGCCGGCGCCGCCACGCAGATGGTGACCGAAGCCGGGTCGCGGCCGGCCGCCTCGGCCGCCGCCCGCACCGCGCCGATGGTCCAGCGCGCGATGTCCGGGTCGGCGGTCTGCAAGATGAAGCCGTCGGCCTGCTCGCCGGTCAGCTTGAGCGCCTTCGGCCCGTAGGCGGCCATCCAGATCTCCAGCTTGCCGTTGCGCACCCACGGGATGCGCAGCGGCTGGCCGTGGTGCGTCACCTCGCGCCCCTCGGCCAGGCCCTTGATCACGGTCATCGCCGAGGACAGGGTGGCCAGCGTCATCGGCGGCTGGCCGATGACCCGGCGGGCCGAGTCGCCGCGCCCGATCCCGCACACGGTCCGGTTGCCGTACATGTCGTTCAGCGTGGCGAACAGCGACGCGATGACCGACCAGTCCCTGGTCCCCGGGTTGGTCACCATCGGGCCCACGGTCAGCCTCGACGTCGCGGCCAGCACCGCCGAGTAGATGACGAACGGCTCCTGCCACAGCACGTGCGAGTCCCACGTCCAGCCGTAGGAGAAGCCGGACGCCTCCGCCCGCTGCATCGTCTCGACCACCCGGCTGGCGGGCGGGTTCGTCTGCAGGACCACCCCGAACTCCATGACCCCTCCAAGGATCCTTATGCGGAACGGAACGTGGTGCTTGCTACAGCAGGTACTGATTCAGCCCGCGGGGCAGGAACGTCCCGTGGCCGGCCGCGCCGGTGTACTGGCCGTCGTCGATGACCACCCGGCCGCGGGACAGCGTGCTGGTCACCCGGCCGGTGAGCTCCATCCCCTCGTACGCGGAGTAGTCGACGTTCATGTGGTGGGTCGCCGCCGACAGGGTCTGCCGGGCCTGCGGGTCGTAGACCACGATGTCGGCGTCGGAGCCGGCCGCGATGACCCCCTTGCGCGGGTACAGGCCGAACATCCTGGCCGGCGTGGTCGAGGTCACCTCCACCCAGCGCGGCAGCGACAGCCGGCCCGCCACCACGCCCTGGTGCAGCAGGTCCATCCGGTGCTCCACGCCCGGCATGCCGTTCGGGATCTTGGCGAAGTCGCCCCGGCCCAGCTGCTTCTGGTCCTTGAAGCAGAACGGGCAGTGGTCGGTCGAGACCACCGACAGGTCGTTGGTCCGCAGGCCGCGCCACAGCGAATCCTGGTGCTCCTTGGGCCGCAGCGGCGGCGAGGCCACGTACTTGGCCCCCTCGAAGTCCGGCCGGGCCAGGTCGTCCAGCGACAGGTACAGGTACTGCGGGCAGGTCTCGGCAAACACGTTCTGCCCCGTGTCCCTGGCCTCGGCGACCGCCTCGAGCGCCTGGCTGGCCGACAGGTGCACGATGTACAGCGGGCAGCCGGTGATCTTGGCCAGCGCGATGGCCCGCGAGGTGGCCTCGCCCTCCAGCTCGGGCGGCCGGGTCAGGCCGTGGTTCACCGGGTCGGTGCGCCCGGCCGCGAGTGCCTGCGCGACCAGCTGGTCGATGGCGATGCCGTTCTCCGCGTGCATGCAGATCGTCGCGCCCAGCCGGACCGCCTGCTGCATGGCTAGCAGGATCTCGCCGTCGGTGGCGTAGAACACGCCGGGGTAGGCCATGAACATCTTGAAGCTGTTGACCCCGGCCGCGACGCAGGCATCCATCTCCTTCAGCGTCGTGTCGTTGACGTCGGACACGATCATGTGGAAGCCGTAGTCGATGGCGCAGTTGCCGTCCGCCTTGGCGTGCCACTTGTCCAGGGTGGCCAGCAGCGAGGTGCCCTTGGCCTGGACCGCGAAGTCGATGATGGTGGTGGTGCCGCCCCAGGCCGCGGCCCGGGTGCCGGTCTCGAACGTGTCCGCGGAGAACGTGCCGCCGAACGGCATCTCCATGTGCGTGTGCACGTCGATCCCGCCCGGCAGCACGTACTTGCCGGTCGCGTCGATGACCCGGTCCACGTCCGGAACGGTGTCGTCCCTGGCCAGCAACGCCTCGATCTTCTCGCCCGCGACGAGCACGTTGGCATCCAGCGTCCCGGACGCCGTCACCACCGTCCCGCCCGCGATCAGGATGCTCACGACTCTGCTCTCCCGCTCGCCTTCGCTCGCTGATGGCTCACGGCTGTACCAGCGTCTCGTACTGGTCGGGGCGGCGGTCGCGGTAGAACTGCCACAGGTTGCGGACCTCGGTCAGCTGCGCCATGTCCAGGTCGCGGATGACC
This sequence comes from uncultured Actinomycetes bacterium, assembly GCA_963790065.1. GTDB lineage: Bacteria > Actinomycetota > Actinomycetes > Streptosporangiales > Streptosporangiaceae > Palsa-504. The sequence goes on from CAWBNK010000016.1 coordinate 154,795, forward strand.
ACTTCGTCCTTGTCGTCGGCGGCGGCCTCGCCCATGAGCTGGCCGCGCGGGTCGGCGAAGTAGGTCTGGCCGTAGAAGTCGTTGTCACCCAGCGGTTCGATGCCGACCCGGTTGATGGCGCCGACGAAGTACTCGTTGGCCACCGCCGAGGCGGGCTGCTCCAGCCGCCACAGGTACTGCGACAGGCCGCGGCTGGTGGCGGACGGGTTGAACACGATCCGCGCGCCGGCCAGGCCGAGCGCCCGCCAGCCCTCGGGGAAGTGCCGGTCGTAGCAGATGTACACGCCGATCCGGCCCACCGCGGTGTCGAAAGTCGGGTAGCCCATGTTGCCCGGGCGGAAGTAGAACTTCTCCCAGAACCCCTTGACCTGCGGGATGTGGGTCTTGCGGTACTTGCCCAGGTAACTGCCGTCGGCGTCGATGACGGCGGCGGTGTTGTAGTAGACGCCGGGGTGCTCTTCCTCGTACATCGGCGCCACGATCACGATGCTGTGCTGCCGGGCCACGTCCTGCAGCAGCCGGGTGGTCGGCCCGTCGGGGATGGCCTCGGTGTAGGAGTAGTAGTCGGCGTCCTGCACCTGGCAGAAGTACGGCCCGTAGAACAGCTCCTGCAGGCAGACCACCTGTACGCCCGCCGAGGCCGCGGTCCGGATATGATCCACCGCCGCCGCGATCATCGATTCCTTGTCCCCGGTCCAGCGCTGCTGGATTAGCCCGGCCCGGACGATCTCAGCCATCGGCTCCTGCCCTCCTGTGTTTCCGCGTAAAGCCCCATCTTCCCCGCCTGACCAGCCCGTCGTAAGCCGCCCGGCCCTAAGAAGACACGGATATTACCGTCCCCCCTTGTATATCCCTACAAGGCCGGGCCATCCCTCGCCGGGGTGGCTGCCCGACCCGCCCGTTACCGCCCTGCGGGGACCTAGTCCTGTGTGCCGGGGCGGGCCACGTGGGGGAGGACCAGGGCGGCGGCGGCGATCAGCGCCCCTGACGCCACCAGCCGCAGCAGGGCCGAGCCTGCTCCCGCCCCGGCCGCGGGCAGCATCCCGGCGCCCGCGCCCAGCGCGAGCAGGCCCGCGCCGACGGCCAGCACCCGGGCCTGCGGCCGCAGCACGGCGGGGGAGGCGTCCGTCTCGGCCAGGTGCACGGCCAGCAGGTAGGCCATCAGCGCAGCCCCCAGCACCGCGGTATGCCAGGGCTGGGACCGGTGCAGCACCTCCAGCCACACGATGGCCAGCAGCGCGCCCTCCTCCCACGGCACCCGGCGCAGCGTCCGCAGGAACCACAGCCAGACGTGCAGCGGCGCGGGCAGCAGGAACGTGTCCTCAGGCACCGGGACCCCGGCCAGCGCGAGCCGGAGCGCGCCCGCGGCCACGCCGAAGATGGCCAGGAACAGGGCCAGGTCCGCGTCGCCCTTGTGGGTCACCGCGGAGCCGGTATCGGCCCAGATCACGCAGCCCGCGCCGAGCAGCGCCGCGGCCAGCCGGGTGCCGGCCGCGCCCAGCGCGTCCCGGGCGGTCACCGGCGGGCCACCACGGGGCGCCTGGTGTAGGGGGCCAGCGGCAGGTCCAGGGACGTGACGCCATCCCAGTGCACCACCGGGATGCCGAGCTCGCGCAGCGAGAACCTGATCGCCTCCTGTTCCATCCGCCAGATCTGCCTGGCCATCCGGTCCGTGCTGTGCCGCCGGGTCGGGGGCTCGGCGTTGAGCACGTCCACCACCAGCAGGGCGAAGCCGCGTTCGCGCATGTCCCGCAGGATCTCGACGAACCGCTGGTCGAGCAGCGGGCTGAACACGATGACCAGGGCGCCGGGCGGCAGCGCGGCTCGCGGCAGCCGGCGGAAGCTCGCGCCGCGCAGGCCCCGCTCGGGTCCGAAGTAGCCGCTGTCGCTGGCCAGCATGGAATCGATGATCCGGTACACCTGCCGGCGACCCAGCCCGGGCGGCAGCCAGCTCACCTCGCCCCACTGGTAGGTGATCACGCCCACCCGGTCCCTGGCGTCCAGGTAGGCGCGGGCGGCCGCCGCCGCGCCGCGCAGCGCCAGGTCCAGGGCGGATGATCCCGGCTCGCCCACGTCCGAGGTCGCGTCGGCCAGCAGCACCACGTCCTGGGAGCGCTCGGCGGCGAACGTGTTAACCTGCAGCCGGCCGCGCCTGGTGCTGGCCGCCCAGTTGATGCTCCGCTGCCGGTCGCCCGGCACGTACTCGCGCACCCCGGCGAACTCGATGCCCTCGCCGGACACGCGGGCCCGGTGTTCCCCGAGCCGGTTCGGCAGCCTGTTGAGCACCACCTGGGTCCGCTGGTGGGCCGGGGCCGGGTAGCAGTCGATCCTGGGCAGGGTGACGGTCAGGTGCCCCTCGGCCAGCCGCCAGCGGTCGCGCAGCTCCACGTCCACGGTGCCCAGCTCGCGCCGCCCCCACCGGTGCGGGCTGACCAGGAAGCGGGCCGCCGGCCCGTCGGCGGTCACCGCGCCGGCCGGCTCGATCTCCCGGCCCGGGTGCAGCAGCCACCGGACCGTGCAATCGCCCGGGTCCTCCGTCGTCATGTCCAGCGCCACCAGCTCGCCCTCGAAGGCCCGCCGGGTGCTCGGGCGGCCCCGGACCGTGAGCCGCGGCGGCCGCCGCTGGATCCGGCCCGCCGCCAGCAGCAGCAGCGCCGGGGCGGCCAGCCCCGCGAATTCCGGCCGCCGGGTAATCGTGGCGATGAACACCCCGAACAGGCCGAGCGTGAGCAGCCGCCTGGCATGCCGCGACGACCGCCACCGCACCGCGGCCCCGTTGCCGGCCGCGCCGCGCCTCGGGTCGTTCGGCAGCAGAAGGGACATCAGCCGCTGACCGCCGGATCCGGTCCGCGGCCGCCGGCCCGCGCGGTGGGGTCGGTCTTCGGCGTCGGCACCGCGGCCAGCAGCTTGGCCACCACGTCGTCGGATGAGACCTGGCGGACCCACAGCTCGGGGCGCAGCGTGACCCGGTGCGCCAGCGCGGGCACCGCCACCTGCTTGATGTCGTCCGGGATCACGTAGTCGCGCTTGTTCAGCAGGGCCTGGCCGCGGGCCAGCTGGACCAGGGCCAGCCCCCCGCGCGGGCTGGCGCCGACCTGGACCTGCGCGTCGGTCCTGGTGGCCCGGATGATGGCCACGATGTAGTCGAGCAGGTCGGGGGTAATCTCCACCTGCTCGAGCGACTCCCGCATGGTCAGCACCCCGTCCGGGCCGGTCACCGCGTTGAGCTCGACCTGCTCGCTGCTGCGGGCCACCCGCCGCCGGAGCATGTCGGTCTCGTCCCCGCTGCTCAGGTAGCCCAGGCGCAGCCGCATCAGGAACCGGTCGAGCTGGGCTTCGGGCAGCTCGTAGGTGCCCTCGTACTCGATCGGGTTGTCCGTGGCCAGCACGATGAACGGCTGCGGCAGCAGCCGGGTCTGCCCGTCCACGCTCACCTGGCCCTCGCCCATGGCCTCCAGCAGCGCCGCCTGGGTCTTGGGCGGCGTCCGGTTGATCTCGTCGGCCAGCAGCAGCTGGGTGAATACCGGCCCAGGCCGGAACACCATCTCGGCCGACCGCTGGTCGTACAGCGGGGCGCCGACCACGTCGGAGGGCAGCAGGTCGGGGGTGAACTGGATGCGGGTGAAGTCCAGGCCGAGCGCCCGGGCGAAGGACCGGGCGATCAGCGTCTTGCCCAGCCCGGGCAGGTCCTCAAGCAGGACGTGGCCGCCCGCCAGGATGCCGATCAGCACCAGCTCGAGGGTCCGGCGGCGGCCGACGACCGCGCGCTCGAGCTCGTCCAGGACGGCCGAGCAGTTCGCAGCGGCTTCTTCTGGGCCCATCAGAGCTTCTCCAATCGGTCGATGAGGCGCGCCAGGGTGCGGCGCGGGATGCCGCGCTTGTCTGTCACGCCCTTGGGCGGGCTGGCCGGCCTGGTGGCTGGGTCGATCCAGCGCCACAGGTCCGCGTCCCGGGGATTGCGGCACAGCAGCCCGCGGGCCGCGTCCGGGTCCTGGTAGAGGTTCACGTCGTGACGTTCGGCCAGCCGGGCGGCCAGCAGGTGCTCGAGCACCGGCCGCAGCTCGCTGTCGTAGTAGCCCTCGCTGGTCATCGCGTTGCGCACCACGAACCGGCGGTGGGAGTAACCGGTCAGCGTCCGGGCCTGCGGCTTCTCCCGGGCGGTCTTGGCCAGGTCCGGGGTCAGCTGCGGCAGCAGGATCCGCAGCACCACCATGGCGATGGCCGCCGTGGCCACCGCCACCACGGTCAGGCCCGGCCAGCCCGCCGTGGCGTAGCCGGCCGCGGCCGCCCCGGCCACCAGCACCGCCGCGACCAGCAGCTCCGGGGTGGTGCCGACCCACGGGCTGATCGTCCCGCCGGCGTCCCGCTCCTGCCGGTCCCCGGCGCTCATGCGTCCGCTCCGGCCCGGTCCTCGGCCGGCGCCCGATCCTCCAGCGCCCGGGCCAGCTCGTCCAGGGCCCGTTCGGCCTCATCCCGCTGCCGGTCCGCCAGCGGGTGGCTGGAGAACCTGGCCTCGTAGAACAGCGCGGTCAGCCGGGCCGCGGCGCCGCCGTGCACGAGGCCGCTGGTGGTGGCCCGGGCCAGCAGCTCGTCCGGCGTATCGGCCGCCTCGCGGGCCGCGCCCCGGCCGGCCAGGCTGGCCTCCATGGCCACGTAGCAGGCGATGATGGCCGCCCGTGCGTCGTCCACGGTGCGCAGCGCCGACCGGCCGGATTCCACCGCCTCCCGCAGGTCCTCGGAGTCTTCGGCGATAGGGCCGTCGGCCCGGCCGCCGGCCGGCCTCTGGAATCGCCGGGCCCACCAGACGCTGAGTACCACGGCGGCCAGGAGCACCACGATGACCAGCACCCACAGCAGCGCGGCCGTCGAGATGTGCAGCGTGGCGGGGTGCTGTGATCCTGGCCGGGGCAGCTTGAGCGAGGGCTGCGGCACGCCGCTGGGCTTGGCCCGCGGCTTGATCTTCGGGTTGAACAGGTGCAGGTGCAGCCCGATGCTCACGGCGATCACCACGCCGATCATCGCGGTGATGATGGCCAGGATGAGGATCTCCCGCAGCTTGGCCGCCACCGCGTTGTACGTCGGGGCTCGCGCCGCGGCGGCCCGTCGCCTGAACGTGACCGTGAGCAGGGCGATGAGCACCGCCTCCAGCGCGATCCCGATGGCCACGCCGTCCTGGTGCAGCGGCCCGTTCCACCGGGGCGTGACCACCACTCCGCGCAGTCCGGCCAGCCCCAGGATGATCAGCAGGGTCAGTGGCAGCACCAGCTGCCACTGACCGGGGACCCCTCCCGGCCTTCCGGGCTGGCGGCTGGTCATTAAGCCTCGCGTTTTCGGAGTGACACCTACCTGGGCAAACCATACCCATCACCGGGGCCGTGGCTAACGCGTGCCCCCGGCCGCGGTCAGCTGGACGGGCGGGGCGGATCGAGGCGGACCCGGGGCGCGCGAGATGATCGGCGGGTGCCCGACGACGAGGTGGAGACCGATTCACGCGCCGCGGAGCGGCTGACGTTCTTTTCCGATGCCGTGGTGGCGATCGCGATCACGCTGCTGGCCATCGACCTGCCGGTGCCCGGAGGGGGCACTGTGTCGGCGTTCTGGAAGTCGGTGGAGCACGACGACGGTCACTACGCCGCGTTCCTGATCAGCTTCGTCGTGATCGCGGCGGCCTGGGCTGACCATCACGTGCTGTTCGCCTACGTCCGGCGCGTCGACGCGCGGCTGCAGGCACTCAACACGTGGTGGCTGTTCAGCATCGTGCTCAACCCGTTCGCGACCAAGCTGCTCGTGGTCAGCGGGCAGAACCTCGCCACCCACGCCCTGCGGTTCGGGTTCTACGCACTGCTGCAGGTGCTGGAGTCGGGCACGTTGTACGCGATGCTCCGGCACATGACTTCCCGTCAGCTGGCTGACGTCCCGGCACCGGTCGCGACGAGCCTGGGCAGGAAGTCCTATCTGCTGATGATCGCCTTCGGCTTGTCCATCCCGCTCTTCTTCGTCACGACCGGCGCCTGGATTCTATGGATCCTCAGCCCGATCCTGGGCGGGCAGCTGCAGCGCCAGCGCTGGCAGCTGCGCCGCCAGCGCCGGCGCCGCGTCAAGGATGATCCTCCGCCACGTGGCTGATGTCTCCCCCGGTCGTTCCGCCGACGATGGGCAGGACGCGGTGAGCATCGGGCTCGCCGGCGCGACCTGAGGATGTGACACTGCCATGACGGGCAGCAGGACGGCGAAGGGCGGCTTCTTCGGCAATGCCGACTTCGACTACGAGGCGCGTATCGTGCTGGGCGCCGCGGCCGAGGCCACCGGCGATGTCGGGCTGGTCCTGGCCACCCTGGACCGGATCACCGATGGCGACCCGCAGAGCTGGTTCGACGCCTGGACGGCCACGGCCGCCGGCCTGGCCGGCCGGGGGGACGAGGCGCTGCGGCGCGGGCACCTGGCCACCGCCAGCTGGGCCTTCCTGGCCGCGGCCGAGTATTACGCCAAGGCACTGGTCTTCGTGGACGGCCTGGCCGACCAGTCGGTGCTGATGCCGACCTTCCGCGAGCACCGCGACTGCTGGGAGAAGGTGGTCGACGCGTCGGCGGGCCGTTTCGTCCGGGTCCAGGTTCCGTATGAGGACATCACGATGCCCGGCTACCTGCTCCGCCCGGACGCCAGCGGAACGGCCCGGCCCACACTGGTGGTGACCAACGGCAGCGACGGTTCGCTGCCCGGGCTGCTCGGCTACGGCGGGGCCGAGGCGCTCAAGCGCGGCTGGAACGTGTTCCTGTTCGACGGCCCTGGCCAGCAGTCGATGCTGTTCGATCGGGGGATCCCGTTCCGGCACGACTGGGAGGCGGTGCTGACGCCCGTCATCGACTTCCTGGCCGCCCGGCCCGACGTGGACGCTTCCGCGCTGACCGGGTACGCCATCAGCCAGGGCGGCTACTGGATCACCCGGGCGGTCGCGTTCGAGCACCGCCTGGTGGCGGCGGTGGCCGACCCGGGCGTGGTGGACGTATCGGCGAGCTGGATGGGCCACCTGCCCCCCGTCCTGCTGCAGCTGCTCGACTCGGGCCAGAAGGACGCCTTCAACCAGGCCATGGCGCAGGCACAGGCTGGCGCCAGCCCGGCTGCGGCCAGGGAGCTGGCCTTCCGGAGCAGGCCGTACGGCCTGACCGACCCCTTCGACCTGTTCACTGAGGTGCGGAAGTACCAGGTCCGCGACGTGGCCAGCCGGATCACGACGCCGATGCTGATCCTGGACCCGGCCGACGAGCAGTTCTTCCCCGGCCAACCCAGGCAGCTCTACGACCTGCTGCCGGGGGAGAAGCAGATCATCGAGTTCAGCCAGGCGCAGGGCGCGAACTTCCACTGCCAGCCCACCGGCCGGAAGCTGACCCACACCCAGATGCTCGACTGGCTGGCCGACCACCTGCCGGCTGGCCCGGCTTGATCCGGTTTATCCTGGGCGGGTGACGGACGGCACCGGCAACCGGTCGCACCCGCCCGATCGGGCCGCCGTCGAGCACACGGCCCAGGACCTGATCCTCGGCGTGGTCCAGCGGCGGACGCCCGCTGGGGTCAGCGTCGTCCTCGAGGGCGCGGCGGGCATCGGCAAGACCTTCCTGGCCCGGCAGATCATCGGGGCCGTCCCGCCCGGGGCGGCCGAGATCCTCCGCGTGGCGGGTGAGCCGGGCCGGCGCGCCGACCCGTTCGCCGGCCTCGGGCCGCTGCTGGACGGCCAGCCCGGCCGCGCCGCTCGCGCCGCTTGCGCCGCCGCTCCTGCCGCCGCGCCTTCCGGAAGCGCTGCCTCGGACCGCGGCGATCCCGCGGCCGCGGCCTTCGACCGGGTCGACGAGCTGTGCGGCCACGGCCCGGTCGTGCTGTGCGCCGACGACGCGCACAACCTCGACTCGGCCACGCTGACCGTGCTCCGCCGCCTGGTCTGGGCCAGCCGCAGCCTGCCCCTGGCCGTGCTGGTCACCACCAGGCCCGACCCGTCCCGCGAGCCGCTGGCCATGCTCATCAGCCAGGCGCAGGTCCGGCTGCGGCTGCCGCCCATGAGCCGGATGACGGTCGAGCGGCTGGTGTACGACCGGACCGGCCGCTGGCCGGGCCCGCGGCTGCGCCAGGTCCTCGGGCTGGCCGCGGGCAACCCGCTGTTCGTGGCCGAGCTGCTGCGCGCATACCAGGACGCCGACGCGCTGGCCACGTCCGGCCAGGAATCGGTGGAGGCCAGGTTCGAACTCGACCTGCACGGCACCGGCCTGGAGGAGGTGATCCGGGGTCATCTCGCGCAGCTGGACCAGCCCACCCGCGACGTGCTGGGCGTCCTGGCGGTCTGGGGGACCGACATCAGCGCCGGTGATCTGGCCAGCCTGCTGCCCGGCCCGGCGGACGGCCTGGACGGCCTGCTCGAGCGGGCCATGGCGTCCGGCCTGGTCCGCCGCGACCCGGACGGCACGTTCGCCTTCAGCCACGACCTGTTCCGCGAGGTGACCTACGGCGAGCTGGCCGAACCGCGGCGCCGCGCCGCGCACCGGCGGGTAGCGGAGATCCTCGCGGCCGCCGGCTACCGGCCGAGCCTGGTGGCCGACCATCTGCTGCGGGCCGCCGGGACCGACGGCGATCAGTCCCTGGCGGCCGCCCTGCACGAGGCGGTCGAGGACACCCGCGGGTACGCGCCCGAGGTGACCGCCGACCTGCTCGACGACGCGGCCGCCCTGGGCGGCGCTGACCTGCCGGACAAGCTGCTGCTCGACCACGTGGACGCCCTGTTCCACCAGGGCCGCGGTAATGCCGCGGAAACCTTGATCCGCGAGCGGATCATGAGCGTGGCCGATCCCGCGGTGGCGGCCCAGATGCAGCTGATCCTGATCCGCTCCCTGACCAACCGGGCCGACCTCGGCACGGTCCTGGCCGTGATGGACCGGACCGTCGCCATCGCCGGGCTGCCCGACCCGACCCGCCGCCAGCTCGAGGGCAGCCGGGCCTTCCTGCTGGCCCAGGCCGGGCAGCCTCCAGCCGCCGCGGAGCTGGACGCGATGATGGCCCGTTTCACCGCGGCCGGCGACAAGGACGCCCAGGCCAACCTGCTGGCCACCTTCGCGCTCAGCGCCTTCCTGTCCGGCCACGCGGACCAGGCCCTGGAGTTCCTCAGAACCAGAGGGGATCTCGTCCCCGATCCCGGCAGCCTGCGGTCCCGTTCGTCTACGCTGGCCCTGCCGGCCGTGCTCGAGCTGAGCGTGTCCGGCCCGGCCGCCGCGCAGGCCGCACTGGACCAGGCCCGGCGGCTGAGCGCGGAACGGCACGCCGAATGGGTCGACCCGTTCCTCGGGTTCGTGGCCGGCGGGATCGCGCTCGTCGCCGGCGACTGGGATGGCGCGGTCGCGGAACTGGATGCGGCGCTGGAGGGGGCGGAGGAGACCGGGACCGGCTGGATCTCGACAGGGGTCGGGATGCGGTCCTACATCGACGCGCATCGCGGCAGCACCGCCGCGGCCCGGGCCCGGCTGGAATCCTTCCGGCACCGCGGCCTGCCGCTGCAGTACGGGCACGACCGGCCCGGCTGGGCCGAGCTGGCCGTGCTGGAAGCCGAAGGCGCGGTCCGCGAGGCGGGCACGCTGGCCCGGACGCTGTGGGCCGGGGTGCGGGCCCATCCCGGCCGCTGGGCCGCCGATCTGGCCCCGGACGTGACCCGGGTCGCCATCACCGGGATGGACCGCCGCCTGGCCGGCCAGATCAGCGACGACGTGGCCGCGGTGTGCCCGCCTGAGGTGGCCATCCTGGTACACGGCACGCTCGGCGCCGACCCGGACATGATCGAGGCCGCGGCCACGGAGCTGGCCGAGGCCGGCCGCCTGACCGCCGAGGCGTTCGTCCGCGAGGAACTGGCCGTGGCCGCGGCCACGGCCGGGGACCGGGACCGCGCGGCGGCGGCCCTGGACGCGGCCCTGGCCGGATACCAGCGGATGGGCGCCGTGCCCGACCGGGACCGTGCCCTGGGACGGCTGCGGGCCCTGGGCCTGCGCCGCGGCTCCCGCGAGGCTCACCGCGACACCGACTTCGGCTGGGCCAGCCTGACCGCGACCGAGCAGCGGATCACCGCCCTGGTCCGCGACGGCCTGACCAACCGGGAGATCGGCACCAGGCTGTTCGTCTCGCCCCGCACCGTGCAGACCCACGTCTCCCACATCCTGCAGAAGACCGGCCTGCGCTCGCGCGTCGAGATCGCCCGCGCCGCCCCGGCCTAGATCCGCGGACGCGGTGCGTGTTTGGTAAATATGCGGGCTTCGGGACCCCATCCCCAGCCCCGCGCGGCCGCGGCCTCAGATGATTGGCTCACTAGCCCCACCGTCCCCGTGCTCAACATTTGCGGGGTCGATTCAGGTTCGCGGGTGGATCCGGGGGACTGGGATACACCGAATCCACCCCGGAACCCGGATCCACCCCGGAAACCCGCGAGAGTGCTGCACCGCGGGACGCTCACACATCACAGGACACGATGGCACCACAGCGGGCGGAATCTCGTGCGGGGAACGAGATCAAGCGAAGATCACTAGCCGGGCCGCCCCGGCCCAGATCCGCCAGCAGGGATCCGCGGGCTTAGATCCGCCGGCTGGCTGATGTCTCGGCGGGCGTCCGTTTCTAGGTTTCAAGTATGAAATCACTGATGCTGATCCTCTCGTTCCTGCCCCTCGTCGCCTTCTCGGTACTGGCCCGGCTGCTGCCGCACGGCGACGTCGGCGTCGCCGCGCTGACCGCCGCGGTGATCGCCGCCATCGCCTTGGTGGCGGTGCGCCCCGTCTGGCCGCCCAAGATCCTCAACACCTGCTCGTTCGTGCTGTTCACCGTGCTGGCCATCGCCGGGTTCACCAGCAGCGCCGGCAATGACCGGTGGCTGGCCACCTGGGCCGCGGCCGGCGTCGGCCTGGTCATGGGCCTGGTCATCCTGGCCCTGATCCCGGTCATGCCGTTCACCGAGCAGTTCGCCCGGCAGAGCACGCCGCAGGCCTACTGGGCCTCGCCCACGTTCAAGCAGATCAACCGGGTCCTAAGCCTCGGCTGGGGAGCCGCCCTGGCCGGAGTGGGCGTGTCCCGGCTCGCGGCCGTGGCCATCAACGGGCACACCACCGGCCGCCTGCCCGGCCTGCTGCTCGGCCTGGCTATCCCTGCCGTGATCACCATCTACATGCTCAAGTTCACCAAGAGCTACCCGGCCCGGGTCACCCATGCCCAGGACGCGCCCCGCCAGGGCGCGCCCCGCCAGGACGCTCCCAGCCAGGCCTGAAACCCGTAACGACGGCACCCGCCGTGAACCCTCACGTCTCCGCGGAAACTCCGCCCGCCGATCCGGTGCGCGTAGTTTCCGCGGACGCATGCTCCGGCGGGAACGGCCGCCCGGCCGCAGCCACGGCGCTGATCTCCTCGATCAGCGCCTGCTTGGCCGTCCGGTCCAGGAACGAGGCCCGCACCCCGTTCATGGCCAGGCTGGCCAGCTGGCCGCGGCTCAGCCCGAGCACCGCGGCCGCCGCCCGGTACTCCTGCGTCAGCGAGGTGCCGAACATCGGCGGGTCGTCGCTGTTCAGCGTCACGAACAGGCCCTCGGCCAGCAGCCCGGGCAGCGGGTGGGCGGCCAGGTCCGGCACCTGCCCGGTGCACACGTTGGACGTCGGGCACACCTCGAGCGGCACCTGGCTCTCCCGCAGGTACGCGACCAGGCCCGGGTCGGCCAGGCAGCTCAGCCCGTGGCCGATGCGCTCGGCCCGCAGGCCGGTCAGCGCCTCCCAGATGGTTTCCGGCCCGCTCATCTCGCCCGCGTGCGGGACGCTGTGCAGCCCGGCCGCGATCGCGGCCGCGAACACTTGACGGAACGCGTCCCGGTGGGCGGGCCGGGCCTGCTCGATGCCCGCCAGCCCGAACCCGGTCAGGGCCTGCGGCGGATGCGAGAGCGCGTGCTCCAGGGTGGCCGCCGCCGCTTCGGCGCCGTACTCGCTGGCGATGTCGAAGACGTAGGCCATCCGGACACCGTGCTCCTGCGCGGTGCGGGCCCCGATGTCCAGCGCCTCGGTCAGCGCGGCGGGCGGCATGCCCGCCGTCGTCAGCGTGTACGGGGTGACGGTCAGCTCGGCGTACCGGCCGTTCTGCCCGGCCAGGTCACGGGCCGCCCCGGCCACCAGCGCGGCCACGTCGGCCGGCTCGCGGACCAGCGCGCTGACTGCCCCGTAAACCTCCGCGAAGTGCGGGAAGTCCCGGAACCTGAAGAACGCCCGCAGCTCTTCCTCGGTCCGCGGCACCGGGCCGTCGGGATGACGCCGGGCCAGCTCGAGCACGGTCGGCACCGACGCGGAACCGACCAGGTGCAGGTGCAGCTCGGCCTTAGGCAGCTGGTCGATGAACTCGTCGATCGGCTCCATGCCACCGACGCTAGCAATGGCCCGCGACCGGGCGGGCCTGCGGGGTCAGCGAGCCGCGCGCCGCCGGGGCGCCTACAACGCCGGGGCGCCTACAACGCCGGGGCGGCGGCCTTGGCCGCGGCCTTCAGCTCCTGCTTGTAGGACCGGACCCGGGCCAGGGTCTCGGCGTCGGTGATGTCGGCCACGGATATGTGCGAGCCCTTGGCGCCGAACTTCCCGGCCGCCTGCCGCCAGCCCCGCGGCTGCACGCCCAGCTGCTTGCCGAGCAGCGCCACGAAGATCTGCGCCTTCTGCGCGCCGAACCCGGGCAGCGCCGCCACCCGCTTGAGCAGCTCGGCGCCGGTCCTGGCCGTCGTCCACACCTGCTCGGCCTCGCCGTCGTAGGTCTCCACGATCAGCCGGGCCAGGTCCTGCACCCGGGCTGCCATCGCCTTGGGGTACCGGTGCAGGGCGGGTCGTTCGGAGAAAAGGGCGGCCAGGGCCGCGGGGTCGAACCCGGCCAGCTCGGCCGCCGTGGGCTCGTGCCCGAGCCGCCGGACCAGATCGAGCGGCGCGCTGAAGGCGCGCTCCAGCGGCACCTGCTGGTCAAGCAGCATGCCGATCAGCAAGGCGAGCGGGCTGCGGGTCAGCAGCTCGTTGGCCTCAGGTTCCACCGGCATCGCGAGCGTCACGGCGCCCCTCCCCTAAGTCACGATCACGTATGCCCGCAGCGTACAACGCCGCCGGCCGTCGAAATCCATACATGTGCCGACGCGCTATAAGCTAGAGGAAGCGGGGCTGGATCGGGGGTCCACGGCCCGGGATGAATGAACGGAGTCAGCATGACACCGCACGTGAAGTGGGCGATTGCCGGGGTGGTACTGGGCCTGATCCTGTTCATCGTCAGTCCGTGGCTGGCGATCGGGGTCATCCTGCTTGCGATCGCCGTCCCGACGGCGGCCTACCTGATGCTCGACCCGTCGCAGCGCCGCCGGCTGCGCGATATCCGCCGCCGCCAAATCCGCTAGCACCGGTCCGCCAACACCGGTCCGCCAACACGGCCTGCCAGCGGCAGCGCGCCGGCCGCCGCACGCCCGGCGTCACCGTGAAAGTCCGCGGCTACTACGACACGCGGTAGTAATCTCGTCAACGTTGATCGAACGCCGCTATGGTCTACCGCCATGGGGGAGTGGATCAACGCTGCCGATGCTGCGCAGCGTCTCGGGGTGAAGCAAGCGACGCTGTACGCCTACGTGAGCCGGGGGACGCTCGCGCGGCGGCGCGGCGAGGACGGGCGGAGCAGCCTGTTCGAGGCCTGCGAGGTGGCCCGCCTGGCCGACCGGGGCCTGCGGGGCGAGCCGCGCCGGGCGGCCGGCTCGGGGGATTTCGTCATCGAGTCCAAGCTCACCGAGGTGGCCGACGGCCGGATCCGCTACCGGGGCATGGAGGTGACCAGGCTCGCGCTGTGGCGCCCTTTTGAGGAAGTGGCCGCCTGGCTGTGGACCGGCGGCCTGGGCGCCGACGGCCCCGCCCAGCCGTGGCAGGCTACCCAGGAGGCGGTGGCCGCGGGCACTGCGGCCCAGGCCGTGCTGCCCGACGGGACGCTGCCGCTGGAACGGCTGCGGGTGATCGTGCCCGCGATGGCGGCTACCGACCCGCTGCGGCTGCACCTGGACCCGCCCGCGGTCGTCGCCGCGGGCCGGACCATCATCGCCGGGATGGTGGACTGCCTGCCCGACCCCGGCGCCCCCGGGGCGGGCGCCGCGCCCGCCGTGCCGTCCGCCCGGCTGGCCGAGGGCGGCATTGCCGGCCGGTTCTGGTACAAGATCTGCCCCAAACGTCCCGACCCGGGGCTGCTCGCCGCCCTGCGCGCGGCCATGGCCCTGCTCGCCGACCACGAACTGGCCGCCTCCACGTTCGCCGCCCGGATGGCCGCCTCGGTCCGCGCCGACCCGTACGCCGTGGTCGCCACCGGCCTGGGTGCCCTGGGCGGCGCTCTGCACGCCAGCCCGCCGCACGCGGCGGCCTACGGCGGCGTGTCCCTGGCTGCGGAAACCATGCTCGCCGCGGCCCGCGAGCCCTCCGAAGCGGTCCGGGTCGTCGGCGACCTGCTGCGCCGCGGCGAGCGGATCCCCGGCCTGGGCGACCTCACGCACAGCGCGGACCCGCGGGCCACCGCCCTGCTCGACCTGGTCCAGAAGGCCGCGCCGCGGTCCGCCAGGTACGCGGTGACCGCCGCGGTGCTGGAGGAGACCCGCCGCCGGGCGCTGCCTGAGCCGAACATCGACTTCGCGCTGGCCACCCTGGCCGACGTGGCCGGCATGATCCCGGGCGCGGGCGAGGCGATCTTCGCCGTGGCCAGGACCGCGGGCTGGATCGCGCACGCCATGGAGGAGTACGCCAAGAACGCGCCGCTGCGCCCGCGCACCGTGTACACCGGCCCGGTCCCCGGGACCCGGCTGGCTCCGGCGCCCGCCGCCGCCCGGGAATGATGCCGTCCCGCAGCGAATTGGAGCTATCAGCAGTTCCCCGAGGGAAGCCAAGGGAAGCCGAGGGAAGGAAGCGCCGATGGCCGTCCGCCGCCTGAACCACGCTGTGTTGTACGTGAACGGTCTGCAGCGCACCGTCGAGTTCTACACCCAGACGCTGGGCTTCGAGGTCCGCCTGGAGATCCCCGGCCGGGCCGCGTTCCTGGGCGCGCCCGGCTCGGCCAACGACCACGACCTCGGAGTGTTCGAGATCGGCACGGGCCGCGCGCCCGACCGCCCCGAACATCCCGGCCTTTACCACCTGGCCTGGGAGGTTGGCACGCTCGGCGACCTGGCCGAGACCCGGGCCAAGCTGGTCGAGGCCGGGGCGCTGGTGGGGGAGAGCGATCACCGCGTGTCCAAGTCGCTGTACGCCAAGGACCCGAGCGGCATCGAGTTCGAGGTCATGTGGCGGGTGCCCGCGGAGGACTGGGCGGCTGAGATGGCCGGCGGCGGCATGACCGTGCCGCTCGACTGGGACGCCACGCTGACCCGCTGGGGCCGCGACAACGTGACCGGCGCCGCCGCGGGATCGCCCACCTGAAGGCAGGGCCTAACGCCCCTCAGACACCCGGGTGATGTAGGTCAGCGCCACGAACGACCGGAACATCGCCAGCGGATCCTCCCCGCTGATCCGCACCGCCCGGGTGCCGGTCCGCTCCACGCCTCGCACCCACGAGGCGACCTCGGCCATGTCCGCCGTCTGCATGTGCACCTCGAGTACGGCCGGCAGCGAGATGGGCGGCGGCCGCAGCACCGCGAGCTGCTCGACCGCGCGCCGCGCCCCGGCCGCGATCAGCTCGCAGGCCACGTCCGGGTGCAGGTTGGCCGCGCCGAACCTAGTGAACGAGTCCTTGACCACGACGCGTTCGGCGTCCGGCAGGAACGGGTCGGCCTCGGCGATCGTCTGCCGGTCGCCGGTGATCAGTCCGACCGGCACCTGGCAGGCCGCCGCGACCAGGGCGTTGATGCCGCTCTCCCCGACCCGCGCCCCGTTCAGCTCGACGTGCGAGATCACCGACGGGTTGTAGCTGTGCGACAGCACCGAGCTCTCGCCGGAGATCGACCCGTGGTAGCCCACCATGAACACCACGTCCGCGCTGGCATCCAGGCCCTGCATCATGTACAGCGGCTTGTGCCGCCCGGACACGTAGCTGGCCCGCCCGTGCAGCGCCGCGGGGTCCAGGTTGTTCATCGTGCCGTGCGAGTCGTTGCACACGATCTCGGTGGCCCCGGCCGCCATCGCCCCGTCGATGGCCGCGTTGACCTCGCCGAGCAGCAGCCGCCGCCCCTCCTCATACGGCTGCCCGGGCGCCCGGCACTGCGACCAGTCGACGATCCCGGCCACGCCCTCCATGTCGAACGAGATGAAGACCTTCACGGAAGACCATTATCGACAGCCGGACGCCGCGGCGGCGCTCACCCCGCGGGCGAGGCCAGCCAGCGCTGGAACCAGGCCACCATCTCCCGGCCGGTCGCCTCGTCGAGCTCCGGCGTCAGGAAATGCCCGACGCCCGGATACTCGACGTACCGGATGCTGGCCGGCTCCGCCGCGTACCACGGCTCGAGCGCGGCATAGAAGGCCTGGATCGGACCTGGCGGGCAGTGCTCGTCGAACTCCGCCGCCAGCGACAGGACGGCGGCGGGGAAGAAGCGGTCCGGGTGGTGATGCGGGCTGTGCGGCCGCGGTAGCGTCCACTCCGGTGAGCCCACCACCGAGACGGCCGCCCGCACCCGGGCGTCGGCCAGCACCGACGCGAAGGCGATGTTGCCGCCCAGCGACCGTCCGGCCACGCCGACCCGGCCCGTTGGCGCCAGGCCCCTGGCCACCAGGTCGTCGATGATCGCCGGCACCTCGGCGGCGGTGTCGTCGAGGACCTTCAGGAAGTGCGTCTCGACCTCCTCGAACTGTGCGTCCCAGCGCTCGTCGTCGAAGATCACCTCGAAGTCGGGAAACCGGCGCTCGCCGTGGCCGACGGCATCCACGCTCACGGCCAGGAAACCGGCCTCGGCCAGCGCGGTCAGGTACGCCTCGGGCCGCTCCTTCGTCCCGCCGAAGCCGTGGTAGACGAGCACCGTCGCGTGCCCGGCCGCCGCCTCAGGCGATCCCAGGCACCGCAGCAGCGCCGGAGCGCCAGCCAGCCGTACCGCTGCCCCGTCCTCCGCCGCCACGCCCCAAGCGAATCAGCCGCTCACCCTCCTTGGCAACCGTGTTGCCCCTAGCCGAGCTGGCCGGGGAACAGCAGCGCCAGTTGCTGCGGGTAGCCCGCGATCAGCCGCAGCTCATCGTCGGTCAGCGGCTTGCCGGTCGCCGACGCGCACAGCTGGACCAGCGAGAACGCCAGGTCCTCGTCCCCTGCGGGCACCTCGACGCCGAGTCCGTCCAGCACGTGCCGGAACCCGGCCTTGCCGCCGTACTCGCCGGTCAGCACGACCCTGCCCTGCCGGGCGTACCAGTCGGCCGGGAACGGCCCCAGCACCGCGTCGTCGTACAGCTCGTAGTTGCCGCGGTCCTTCAGCGCCCCGTCGGCGTGGATCCCCGACTCGTGCGCGAACGCGTTGCGCCCCACGCCCGGCCAGGCCGGCGGCAGCGGCTGCCCGAACGCGTACGCCGCCCACAGCCCGAACCGCCTGGCCCAGGACAGGTCGAGCCGGTCGCCAACCGACGCCGACTCGGATATTCCGAATCCGTACGAAAAGGCCAGGATGCACGACAGCAGGTCGGCGTTGCCCGCCCGCTCGCCGATCCCGTTCACGCAGGTGTTGACCCACGCGTCCTGCCCGGCGTCCAGGTCGCCGAGCGCGCCCGACACCGAGTTGGCCACGGCCATGCCCAGGTCGTTGTGGCAGTGCGTCTCGACCGGGAGGCCGGTCGCCGCCGCCAGCTTGGCGAACCGCTCCCTGATCCGCCCGGGCGAGTCGCCGCCGGTCGTGTCGCAGTACCGCACGCGCGACGCGCCCGCGTCCCGCGCCGCGGCCGCGAACTCCAGCAGGTACCCGTCGTCGGTCCGCGACCCGTCTTCGGCGTTGACCCCGACCGTCTCCGCCCCGGCGGCCCGGGCTACCGCCACCGACGCGGTCATCTCGTCGATGATCGCGGCGCGGTCCAGCTTGCCCAGGAACTTGTGCGCGATCATCTGGTCTGAGGTGGAGATCGAGACGTTGTAGTGCCGCAGGCCCCGCCCGTCCGGGCCGGTCACAGACACCGCCGACTCGACGTCGGCGGGAACCGCCCGGCACCAGCCGGACAGCCGCAGGTCCCCGAACGCCCCCGCCTCGGCCAGCGCCAGGCAGGCCCGGACGTATGGCACCTCGTGGAACAGGAACGGGAACCCGATCTCGGACTGCGCCACCCCCAGGCGCCCCAGGTAGAAGTTGATCATGACCTTGCCGAACTTCGACAACCCGGTGCGCGCGGTCTGCACCCCGTCCCGGTTCGTCACGTCGAGAAAGTGAATCGATGGCATAAATCAAGATTGACAAAACGATCAACACCAGTCAACGTTGATTAAAATCAATTATGCGGAACGGACCGTGGTGGTGGCCCGGATGACCGAATACATGACCGCGGCCGAAGCCGCCCGGCGGCTGGGCGTCAAGCCGGCGACGCTCTACGCCTACGTCAGCCGCGGCGTGCTGAACCGGGACAAGGCCGCGGACGGCCGGGGCAGCCTGTTCGACGCCGAGGAGGTCGAGCGGCTCGCCCGCCGCGGCCGCCCCCGGCGCCCGGCCGGCACCGCCGACCTCACGGTCGAGTCGGCGATCACCGAGATCACCGCCGACCGGCTGCGCTACCGTGGCCTGGACGCCATCCGCCTGGCCACCAGCCACAGCTTCGAGGACGTGGCCGAGCTGCTCTGGACCGGACAGCTCCCGCCGCCCCGCGCCCCTCAGTCGTCCCGAGCCTCTCGCAGTGCCCGGACCGGCCGCGAGGCCCAGGGCACCGCCCTCCCCGCCCCGGCCGGGGCGGCACCGTGGCGGGCGACCCCGGCCGCGCTGGCGGCGGGCCGCGCCGCCCAGGCCGCCCTGCCCGCCGGGACACTGCCCCTGGAACGGTTCCAGGTCATCGTCCCGGCCATGGCCGCGACCGATCCGCTGCGGCTGCAGCTCGACCCGGCGGCCGTGATCGCGGACGGCCGGAGCATCATCGCCGGCCTGGTGGACTGCCTGCCCGCGGCAGGCGCCGAGACGGGCGATCAGGCCAGCCTGGCGGGGCGGCTGTGGTCGCGGCTGTGCGACCACCGGGGGACTCCCGCCCTGCGGCGGGCCCTGTCCGCGGCGCTGGTCCTGCTGGCCGACCACGAGCTAGCCGCCTCCACGCTGGCCGCGCGGGTCGCCGCCTCGGTCCGCGCCGACCCGTACGCGGTGGTCTCCACCGGGCTCGGCGCGATGAGCGGCACGCTGCACGGCGGGGCCTCCCTGGCCGTGGAGGCCATGCTGGCCGCGGCCAGCGGCCCGCAGGACGTCCCCCGGGTGGTGGCCGAGTTGCTGCGCCGGGGGGAGCGGGTGCCCGGGTTCGGTCACCTGGTGTACCGGGTCGGCGACCCGCGCGGCATCCTGCTGCTCGACCTGGTGCGCCGGGCCGCGCCGAAGTCCGCGCAGCTCGCCGTGGCCGAGGCGGTCCTGGCCGAGGTCAGGCAGAAGTCCCTGCCCCCGCCGAACAGCGATTTCGCGCTCGCCACCCTGGTCCGGGTGGCCGGCATGACCAGGGGCGCCGGGGAGGCCGTGTTCGCGGTAGCCCGCACCGCGGGCTGGATCGCCCACGCCCTCGAGGCCTACGCGGGCCCCGGGCCGCTGCGCCCCCGCGCCGTCTATACCGGCCGGCCAGCCGTCAGCGACCCATGATGCCGCACGTTCCCGTTACCGATTTGTGACCTTGCATCGCAGCGCGACGGGCGCTTACAACGTCTCCCTACCATGGAAGCCGATCCAGCGGATGTCATCCGCAGCCCAGGGTCACGGCCTGAGCAGGCCGTCCATGGCCCGTCGGCGGAACTAGCGGCTGATCCTGCGCGGTACGTGACCGAGCTGTTCCGGGCCCATCACCTGGAGCTGGTCCGGCTGGCCGTGCTGATCGTGGGTGATCTGGCCACCGCCGAGGACGTGGTGCAGGACGCCTTCGAGCAGCTGCACCGCCGGTGGCGGACCCTGCGCAAGCAGTCGAGCGCCCTGGACTACGCGCGATCCACCGTGCTGAACGGCAGTCGGTCCGTGCTCCGCCGTCGCTCGGTCGCCCGCAGGCACGAGGCCCAGGTCGTCGCGCCCAAACGGCCGGACGCTGACGCCGCCCTCCTGTTCGAGCAGCGCACCGAGCTCATCGAGGCGTTCCGCGCGCTGCCCGCCAGGCAGCGTGAGGTGCTCGCTCTCCGCTATTACGTGGACATGAGCGTGGCCGAAGCCGCGGCCACGTTGCACATCAGCGAAGGCGCGGTCCGCTCTACCGCCTCCCGCGGCCTCGATGCGCTGGCTCGCATCCTCCCGGCCCGTATCCCGAAGGAGCCGTGAGGCATGCCTGACATCGAGGAGCTGCTCCGCGAGGAGCTGAAGCGCACGGCACGGAAGGTCCATCCCGAAGTGCTCAGGCCGCTGCGCGTCCCCGCGCCTGACCGCAGCTGGCGCCGCCGCCTGCTCCCGCTCGCGGCGGCGGCCGCGGTGATCGCCGTCATCACGGTGGTCGCGCTGGTCGCCGGCCAGACCGCGGCCCAGAAGCCCGCCCCCTCCGGCTCAGCCCCGGCCGCCCTGCCGCGCTTCTACGTCACGATCCGCGGCGGCGCGAACGGCCACGAAGTGGCGGCGGTCGTCCACGCGTCCGCCGGCGGGCAGGTCACCGGCACGGTGCAGGTGCCGTCGATCATCCAAGGTGGCGCCGTCGTCACCGCCGCCGCCGATGACCGCAGCTTCATTGTCGGTGCCTACGAAGGCCTGAACGAGGACGGCTCCGGGAACATCCGTCTTGACCTCCGCCTGTTCCAGTTCCGTATCTCTGGCGGTGGTAAGCCCGGCCACCTGACCGAGCTTGCGCCTTCTCCGGCACGCGGTCAGGACTATCCGGGCATTGCGCTGTCCCCCGACGGAAAGCTGCTCGCGGTCTCGCTGCTGTCCGGCCCGGACGACGCTACCGACACCCTCCAGATCATCAACCTGGCCACCGGGACCATCCGGACCTGGACCGCTCCGGTAACCGGACCTCAGTACGTACCAGGGGCGCCTTCCTGGGCAGACGGCAACCGGATGATCGCGTTTACCTGGCAGCGCTCCACCGCCCAGGGCGCCGTTATCACGGAGGGAGTCCGGCTGCTCGACACCGCTGCCCCCGGCGACAATCTGGCGGATGCGAAGCTGATCGTGCCGAGTGGCATGGTCGCTGCCGGCGCCATCAAGAGCGCACTGATCACCCCGGACGGGCGTGACGTCATCGCGGTCACCTTGCGCGACCTCTCTCCCCTGGCCAGCAGCCACACGGTCATCGTGCAGCTCGCCGAGCTGCAGGCTGGCACCGGTCGGCTGATCCGCGTGCTCCGCACCCAGACCGCACGGTTGGACCAGGACGCCTTCACCTCCCTGCAGAACACCCTCGGGGTGCTGTCGTTTGACTCGGCCGGTCAGTACGTCCTCGTTCAGGGCATCCAGTTCGGCTGGCTGGAGGTCGGCGGCCCCGACCCCGGCCGGTTTACGCCCCTGCCCCTGCCGCCGGCCGCCCCGTTCGTCTTGTCTGCGGCCTGGTAAACCGCTGGTCACTCGCCGGTGGCGCCGTCGATACGCTCGCGCAACAGGTCGGCGTGCCCCACGTGGCGGGCGTACTCCTCGATCATGTGCAGGTAGATCAGGCGCAGCGACATCTCCTCGCCCCGGTGCACGAACGTGTCGTCCAGCGAGGCGTGGGCCACGGCTGCGTCGGCCAGCTTGAATTCCTCGGTCAGCCGCGCGTAGTCGGCCGCGGCCCGGGCCGGGTCGAGCAGCTCGAACTCGGCCTCCGCGTCCGGCCCGTACGGCTGGTCGACCGGCTCGCCCGCGAACCGGATCCGGAACCAGGTGCGCTCGACCTTCGTCATGTGGCGCACCAGCCCGAGCAGGGACAGGTCCGACGGCGGCACGGTGCGCTCGGCCAGCTGCTCGCCGGTCAGGCCGGCGCACTTGTACAGCAGCGTGGCCCGGTGCCAGTCCAGGAACGACTGCAGCAGCAGGCGCTCGGGTCCGGTCAGCGGCCCGCCCGGCCGTTCTATGTCTGGAGCTTTCCATGTCACGGCGCCCATCCTGCCACGCCCGCATCAGCCCGGCGCCCCGCCCGCCGCCGCGAGCGCGGCCCAGAGTTAGATCTTTTCTTCGAACTAGCTATCCGAACTGCGATTATGACATGATCATCGTCATGTCTGTGTCCCTGTTCGCGCACCGCCCGCAGCGCTGCCCGTTCGGCCACCCGCTGTGGCCCGGCCTGGCGCGAGTCGGCTGGAAACCCTGTATCTGCACCCCGGCGCGGGAGCAAGCCGAGCGCGGCCGGGGCATGGGGCACCTGTGGGTGTCGTGCCAGACCTGTCATGCCCAGCTCTGGGACGCGACGTTCTACGAGCCGCCGCACGACATCAGCTGCCACCAGGCCGGTCCCTGGCTCTGCTTACCCGCCGGGCTTACCCGCCTGGCCTACATGCCGGGCCTACCTGCCGGGCGCGCCTGGCCCGGCGGGCCGCTACCGGCCCAGCGCCCGCCGCTCCGGCGGGCGGGTGGTGACCTCGACGGTGCCCTTGTAGGCGATCCCGCGCACGTTGATCACCGGGGCGTCCACCGGCAGCCGGTAGCCGGGATCCTCATCCTCCGCACTCTGCGTGACGCCGAACCCGGTCATCTCCACCCGTACGCCCGGCGGCACCAGGATCGTCACCCTGGACTTGTAGGCCACCGTCAGGAACGTGGTGACCGGGCCGCTCAGCTCGGCGGCCCGCAGGTCGAGCCAGCCGTCGCCCTTGTAGACGACCGTGGTGTACTTCTCCGGCACCCGCCACCGGCCCGCCCGCCGGACCGAGCTCTTCAGCGCGATCGCCAGCCGGCCAGGCCCGCGGTCGCCGGCCGCGGGCACCTGGGCCGGTGCCGAGGCGGCGGGCAGGTCCGTGAGCAGCACGTCGAGATCCGCGTGCGTGCGGGCCGTCAGCGCCGCCCGCATCCGCTCGTCGAACTCCGCGTCATCCAGGCGGCCCTCGGCGAACGCCTGCTGGACGCGCTGCACCACGGTGTCCCGTTCCCGGTCCGAAGCGCGGATGGCCGGGCTGGTCCCCGGCTCGGCCGGCAACCCTCCTGTCGCCGCCGCGTCCTGCCGGCCCCCGTTCGTCGTCTCCATCGCATTCCTTCCGCAGTGTGCAGGCAACGCGATGTATCGTAACTCACCTGTCTGACTGCCGCGAAGCGCGGGGAATCACCCCGGATTATTCATTTTTTGGTCACTTGATGGTTTCTTTGCTTCCGTTGTGAGCCATTTGCGAGCAATATTGTCCGGGTTCGGGCGAGCCTTGCCGGAGGGCCTGACTCCATTCGCTATGGTTTGCCCTGTTCAGGTCGCTACTCCCGCGTTTGGAGGCCCCTACGTGACGATTGAGGTGAGTCGGCGCCAGCTGATGGCGTCGGCGGGCGGGATGGTACTGGCGTCCTTCGCCCTGCCATCCAGCCTGCGGAAGATCATCGAAGGTTCCAGGCCAGCGGCGCCCGGCAGCGCGGGCCTCACCAGCGCGGCCCTGTCCGAGATCAAGCACGTCGTGGTGCTGATGCAGGAGAACCGCTCCTTCGACCACTACTTCGGCGCCATGCCCGGCGTCCGCGGCTTCGCCGACCCGAGCGTGCCCAAGAGCCGCTTCTACCAGGCCGACGCGCAGAACCCCGACAAGTACCTGCTCCCGTTCCACACCGACACGGCCAGCACCAGCGCGCAGAACCTGCCCTCCACCAGCCACAGCTGGGGCCCCCAGCACCAGTCCTGGGACGGCGGGAAGATGGACGGGTTCGTGACCGCGCACCTGGCCTCCGACGGCGTAGCCGGGCAGTACACGATGGCCTACTTCAAGCGGGCCGACGTCCCGTTCCACTGGGCCCTGGCTGATGCCTTCACGATCTGCGACGGCTACCACTGCTCGATGATGGGCCCGACCTGGCCCAACCGGCTGTACCTGATGACCGGCCAGGTCGATCCGGCCAGCATGGCCGGCGGCCCGGTTTACGGCAACTTCGTACCGGCCGAGGGCTACTCGTGGACCACCTACCCGGAGCTGCTCACCAATGCCGGGGTGAGCTGGAAGGTCTACCAGGAGATCGACAACTACGGCATGAACGTGCTGGAGTACTTCGACCAGTACCAGAACGCCTCGGTGTCGTCGCCGCTGTACCAGAACGCGATGCGCTTCTACCAGGCAGGACAGTTCGAGTACGACGCCGCCCACGATCAGCTGCCCACGGTGTCCTGGCTCATCCCCACGTCCTACCAGTCCGAGCACCCCGACTTCATGCCCGCGGCCAGCGCTGACTTCGTCGCGAGCAAGATCAACGCCATCGCGTCGAACCCCGATGTCTTCGCCAAGACCGTCTTCGTCCTTATCTATGACGAGAACGACGGGTACTTCGATCACGTCACCCCGCCCACCCCGCCGACGGGCACAGCCGGCGAGTTCATCACCGTCGACCAGGTCAGCGACCCGATCGGCCTGGGCTTCCGGGTGCCGTGCGTCATCGTGTCGCCCTGGACCGTGGGCGGTTTCGTCTGCCACGACACCTTCGATCACACCTCGGTGCAGCGGCTGATCGAGACGGTGACCGGCGTGGTGAACCCGAACATCACGCCGTGGCGGCGGAAGACCGTCGGCGACCTCACCAGCGCCCTCGGCGCCATCCCGAACGGGAGGTTCCCGCGGCTCCCGGGGACCAAGGCGGAACTGGAGGCAGCGGAGAACGAGGTGCTCCAGTTCCAGCTCCCGCCCATCCCCGGAGCCAGCCAGACCTTCCCGGTCCAACCGCCCGGCCGCAAACCGGTGCGCAACGGCGCGACCAGCACAGTGGGGGTGATCTGAATGTCGCTGCTCGATTCTTCCGGCTCGGGTCGCTTCTGGACCGTGCGCCGCTCGCTCATGGCCGGGTCAGCCGCGCTGATCGTCGTGGCCGGGACCACGGTCGCGCTGACCGTCGGCCAATCTGCCGCGCCGCACGCGGGGGCCAAGGGGTCAAGCACCGCCCGCCTGGCCGCGTCGACGTGCACCGGGCCGGCCGGTGCCGCCTATATCGCTCTCGCGGGCTACCAGTCCTTCGACGCCATCGACACGGCCAACTGCTCCTACGTCCAGAACTACAACGTGGGCGACCCGGCGGTGCCCGGCGACCCGGGAGAGGTCAACTACGCCTCGAGCGTCCAGGGCATCGCCATCCACGGCGACACGCTGTACTTCGCCGACACCGGTAACGACATGGTGTCGATCGTCGACTCGGCCACGCTTGACCCGAAGAATTACAATCCGGCCGAGACAGACATTCACGTCGGGATCAACCCCGATGACCTGGCGGTGTCGCCGGACGGATCGCAGTTGTGGGTGGCCGACACCGGCCCGCAGACCGGCCCGGGGTCGCCTACCGACATCAAGGTGATCTCGACCGGGACGGACAAGGTGACCGCCACGCTGCGGCTGCCCAGCGCGCCGGCCCAGATCGAGTTCTCTCCGTCCGGGGCTACGGCCTACGTGACCACGGCGGCGGGATTGTGGATCTTCGGCACCGCCAACGACCGGGTTACCGGCGTCATCCACGGGCTCGGTGATCCGCACGGGATCGCGGTCTCGCCCGATGGCAGCACGGTCTACGTGACCAACACCGCCCAGGGGCTGGTCGAGGTCATCAGCGCGGCCACCGGCAAGGTCACAGGTACGATCCCGGTCGGCCAGCTCCCGTGGGGGCTTGCCCTCTCGGCTAACGGCGGCACCCTTTACGTGGCCAACCCCGACTCCAATACCATCTCGGTCATCGGCACCAAGACCGGCAAGGTCACCAGTACGATCTCGCTGGCCGGCGGGCCTGACGTGCTGGCCCTGACGCCCGACGGCTCGCAGCTGTGGGTCACCGGGATCACCTCGGGGATCCTCACCGTGCTGGACGCGGCGAACGGCAGCGTGGTCGGCACCGTCAACCTCGGCGGCGACGGGGCCAACTCCGGCGACGGCATGGACCCGGCAGGCATCGTGCTGACCTCCACCCCCACTCCCGAATCAAGTTAGACCGCTCATCCTCCGGCAGCCCCCGCTCGCAATAGCAGCGGGGGCTGCCACGTTCCGCGGTCCCTGACGGTGTCCCCTTGTAGGTTGGGGCGATGCGATTCGGCTTCGTCGTTCCCTACGCGGACGCCGGTCCCGCCGCGACCAGCTGGGACGATCCGGCGCCTCCTATGACGTGATCATCGAGGCCGACAGCACCGGCGAGTTCGTCGCGCTCAGCCCGCCGGACCCGGAGCCCTGGGCCGCCGCCGGGGCGACCTGGTGGGTGGAGAGCTGGTGGACGATCCCGCGCACCCCGGACGGCTGGGCCGAACTGCAGCGCCGCATCCAGGTCGGCCCGCCCGCACCGTAGCACCTGCCGCACCGACAGTGCCGCCGTGCCGAAGCGATGCTCGCCGAGTTCCCTAGCGTTCGGATCCGGCCGCAGAGCACTGCCCGACGTCAGACCTCGCGTCAGCCAGCGCGCCGTCGAGCAGGGCCTGCAGGCCGCGCTCGAACCGGTCACCGAGCAGGGCGGGATCGCCGATCGACGGGGCGGCCGGATCGCCGGCCAGCCTGGCTAGGAGCGGGAACTGGCCGGTGCTGAGCTGCTGCTCGATATACGCGGCGATAGCGGCGGCGTGCCCGGGATCCAGGCTGGCCGCCCGGGCCTGCTGCTCGCCCGCGCGCAGGACGTGGCCGAAGACGTAGTCGTCGACGATGGCGATCAGGTCGAGCTTGGCCGCGGTGTCCAGCGGAGCGGAGGCTACGGCGGCCAGGGACTGCTCGAAGTGGCGGATGCCGTTCGGCCCGAACGACCCGTCCTGGGCCGCGGCGCTGTCACCTTGCAGCGCAAGCACGGCCCACGGATGGCGGAGCAGCGCCGTCCTGGTGGTCCGCGCGATCATGGCCAGGGCCTCGCGCCAGTCCGCGGGAAGCTGGCCGTCCGGGATCAGCGACTCGCCCATGATCGCGTCGTCCATGAGCGCGACCAGGTCGGCCTTGGCGCTTATGTAGCGGTACAGGCTCATGGTCCCGGCGCCGAGCGCGGCGGCGACCCGGCGGATCGAGACCGCCTCGAATCCCTCGCTGTCGGCGATGGCCAGCGCGGCCGCCGCGATCTGCTCGCGGCTGAACCGGGGCTTACGCGCGCCGGGGCCGGGGCGCGTCCAAATGGGCTGGCTGGCGAGCGGTTCTGGCACGGGCCCAGCGTAGCGCCAAATTATGAGTACGATGTACTCTCTATGAGTACGATGTACTCATAAACGAGGGGACGGTCATGCTAGAAACCATCCGCCTGCTTCACCGCGTCGCCGTGGACTGGACCGCCGACACCTTTGGACTGCGGGGCCGCGGCTCGGCCCGTTCTCGCCATGACCGCGCCCGCGACCGGGCGCACGCCATGGCCCGGCGCGGGCCCGCCGCACTGCACCGGCCTCGCCCATCCCGCCCGCCGCGGGTGCTGCGGTCCTGGCAGGCCCGCATCGGCCGGCTCGCTGGCCGCGGGCAGGTGCGGCGGTGAAGGCCGCCGTGCTCCATGCCTTCGGGCAGGCTCCGCGATGGGAGGAGTTCGGCCAGCCCGTCCCGCAAGACGGCGAGGAGCTGATCGAGGTCACCGCCGCGCCGCTGAACAACATCGACCGGGTCCGCGCCGACGGCTCCCACTACTCGGTCAGCACGGGTCAGTACGGCGACGGCGGGCTGCCCGCGGTGCCCGGCGTGATCGGGGCGGGCCGCAGGCCGGACGGCCCGCGGGTGCTGTTCGGCTCCCGGTGCGGCACGATGGCGCAGTACTCGGTGGCCAGGCCCGAGATGACCTTCCCCATCCCCGACGGCCTCGACGACGCGGTGGCCGCGGCCGCGTGGAATCCCGGCCTGTCAGCGTGGCTGGCGCTCGGCTGGCGGTGCAAACTCGCGGGCGGCGAGACGGTGCTCATTCTCGGCGCCACCGGGGTCACCGGCCAGCTGGCCGTGCAGGCGGCACGGCACTTCGGGGCCGGCCGGGTCGTCGCGGCCGGACGCAATCAGCAGGTACTCGACCGGCTGCCGGAGCTGGGCGCGGACGCCACCATCCAGCTCAGCCAGCCGGACGACGCGCTGGCCGCCACCTTCGCCGCCGAGGCCGGATCAGACGGCTATGACCTGGTGGTCGACTACCTGTGGGGGCATCCGACCGAGGTCTTCTGCGCCTCGATCGAGCACCACGACGCGCAGCCCAGGTCCGGGCGGGTCCGCCTGCTCCAGGCAGGCGAGATGGCCGGCCCGGCGATCTCGCTGCCGGCCGCGGTCCTGCGCAGCGCGGGCCTGGAGATCTTCGGCCAGGGCACGGGCACCATGCCGCCGGCGGACGTGATCACCGGCCTGCTGCGTGACCTGCTCGACCTGCTGGTCAGCGGAAAGGTGCACATCGACATCGACCGGGTCCCGCTGTCCGCTGTGCGCGAGGTATGGGCCCGGGACCAGCGGGGCCGGCGGCCGGTCTTCATCCCCTGACCGGTGCTCAGGTGCAGCGGGGTGCCGCGGCCGCATCGGAAGCCGACGGCCGTGGCGCACCCGCGGGCCTCGGCCGACCGGGCAGACTGACCCTGGTGAACACCGCAGTCCAGCCGCAGCGCGTCCACATCATCGGCGGCGGCGGCGCGAGGAAGACCACCCTGGGTCGCCAGCTGGCCGCTGTGCTGGGCCTCGAGCTGGCCGAGCTCGATTCCGGCACCGATCTGGGCCAGCTCGCCCGCAGGCCGCGGTGGGTGGCCGAGGGGATCTTCGTGTACGGCGCCGGCGAACTGCTGCAGCGGGCCGACCTGATTATCTGGCTTGACCTGCCCCGGCGTGTGGCCTGGCGCCGGATCCTCACCAGGCACCTGAAGCTGACCGTGACCGGCGCTAATCCGCATCGCGGGTGGCGCCTGCTGGGGCGCTTCCTGATGAGCCAGCGCCGCTACTACACCGAGCCGGCCCGGGCACCTGCCGGGCCCACCGACTGGGAGGCCATAACCCGGGCCTTCACCACCCGCCTGCTCGATCCGCACCGGGCCCGCGTCCTGGTGCTGCGCAGCCCGCGTGAGGTCCGGCGCTGGCGCCGGGCCCTTACCCGGCGGTGGCCTCAGGTGTCCGTATCCTCGGGCCCGGATGGCGTCCGGGGCAGGTCGAACAGCTCGGCGTAGTCGTAGGCGGCCTCGGGCTTGGCCCGCACCGCCGCGTCGATGCTCTTGGCGTCCTCGCCGATGAGGATCCGCCAGGCTCCGGACCGCACCCCGTCCAGGATGATGGTCGCGGCCTGGGCCGCGCTGACCGGGGCCTTGTCCCGGAAGTCATCGTTCATCCGCGTCAGTATCCGGCGCAGGTCATCCGTCGGTGTGTCCTCGCTCAGCAGGCCGGCCTCGACCAGCGCGGGCCGTACCCGCTGGGGGATCAGCTCTGCCAGCTGGTCCTCGGTCATCTGCCCCGGCGCGGGCAGGCCACGCGCCCGCATGCTGTTGACAACGATGTCGGTGCCGACGTGCCCGGGCATGACCAGGACCGCCCGGACGTTGGGCGCGTGGCTCCGCAGGTCCTCGATGAGCGCCTCGGTGAAGCCTCGCACGGCGAACTTCGCCGTGCTGTAGGCGGTCTGCGGTACGCCCGGGCCCAGCGAGGCCCACAAGCCGTTGACGCTGCTGGTGTTGACCAGCACGCCCTCGCCGCTGGCCATCAGCAGCGGCAGGAAGGCGCGCGCGCAGTAGTACACGCCGAACCAGTCGACGGCGAAGACTCGTTCCCAGAGCCGCCGGTCGGAGGCGATAAAGCTCTCGCCCCCGCCCATGCCGGCGTTGGCGAAGACCAGGTCCACGTGATCGCTGGCGTGCTCGGCCAGCAGCTCGTCGCGGAACCGCAGCACCTGGGCCTCGTCGGCCACGTCGCAGGCATGACCGCTGACCCGTACGCCCGCCGGGGCGTCCGCCTGGGCCGCGGCGGCCGCCTGCGCGACGGCGTCCGCGTCTAGATCGCAAGCCGCCACCGAACAGCCCTGCTCCGCCAGCTGCCTGACCAGCTCACGGCCCATGCCCGAGCCGCCGCCGGTGATAACCGCGAGCTTTCCTGCGAACTCCTCCACCGCCCGATGCCTCCTCCGGCGCGGGCCGCCGCGCCTGCAGCCGCCACGGTAGCCTCATGGCGCAGCACGGACAAGCGCGGGGCCGGCCGTCCAGGGGAGGAGCCACGCATGAGGCTGACCGCCCGGCAGCTCAACCGGGCCACGCTGGCCCGGCAGATGCTGCTGCGCCGGGAGGCCGTCGACGTGGCCGAGGCCGTCCAGCGCGTCGTCGCGCTCCAGGCCCAGGAGGCCGCCTCCCCGTACCTGGCCCTGTGGAACCGGCTAGCGGATTTCGACCCGGGCCACCTGGACGCGGCGTTCGCCGGCCACGCGGTCGTGAAGGCGACGCTGATGCGGATCACCCTGCATGCCGTGCACGCCGGGGACTACCCGGCGTTCCGCGGCGCGATGCTGGAGATCCTGCGCGGCTCGCGGCTGTACGACCGCCGCTTCACGGCGACCGGCCTGTCCGTGGCCGACGCCGATGCCCTGGTCCCGCAGGTGCTTGACTTCGTGGCCGAACGCCGCACCACGGCCGAGGTCCAGGCCCTGCTGACGGCGCGGCTCGGGGCGGCCAAGCCCCGGGTGTGGTGGGCGCTGCGGGCCTTCGCGCCGCTGGTCCACGCGCCGACCGGCGGGCCGTGGTCGTTCGGCCCCCGGCCGTCCTACCTGGCCGCTCCGGTACCAGCACCGGCCGAGGATCCCGCCGAGTGCCTGCGGTGGCTGGTCCGGCGTTACCTGGCCGCGTTCGGTCCGGCCACGGCCGCCGACATCACGCAGTTCACCTTGCACCGCCGCTCCGCCGCACGGAACGCGCTGCGTTCCCTGGCCGGCGAGCTCGAGGTGCTTGAAGGCCCGGACGGGACAGAGCTGTTCGATCTGCCCGGCGCCCCGCATCCCGGCGAAGATACCCCGGCCCCGCCCCGGCTGATGGGCATGTGGGACAGCATCCTGCTCGCCTATGCCGACCGCAGCCGGGTCACCCCGCCCGGATACCGTCCGCTGATCATGCGGCGGAACGGAGATGTCCTGCCCACCGTGCTGGTCGACGGCCATGTGGCCGGTGTATGGCGCGCGGTCGGCCCAGGCATCGAGATCACCGCGTTCCGCCCGCTGCCCGGTGCGGCCTGGGACGAGCTGGCCGCTGAGGCCCGGGCGCTGGCCTCGTTCCTGGCCGGCCGCGATCCTGCGGTCTACCGGCGCTACGCCCACTGGTGGGCCGACCTGCCCGGTGCCGAGATCCGCGTCCTGGCCAGCTAACCACCCCGGGGCCGCGGGCTCGCTTCAGTCTGCGTTGACCGGTGAGCCGAACCGGATCACGTTGCCGTCAGGATCGATCAGCGTGCCCTCATGCTGACCCCATTCGGTGTCCTCCGGCAGCCGCACGTCGCCGCCGGCGGCACGCCAGGCCCGGGCCAGCACGCCGGCATCCGCCACAAACAGGTAGGCCGTCGACCTGCCACCCGCTCGCGTACCGAGGTCAGGTTCCACGCCCAGGTGAATCTCCGCGCCATCAAAGGTGACGAAGCCGTACCCGCCGCCGGCCCATTCGCGGGCACGGAAACCAAGCCCGCGATAGTAGGCCAGCGCAGCGGCCAGGTCACTGACCGGGAAGACCGGCGCAACTCGCGTACTCACCCCTGTAACCTATCCCGCCCGGCGCAGGCCAGTGGCGAGCTCAGCCCAGTACCAGCTCGGCGACCTGGCGCAAGGTCGAGGTCTGCAGCGGCACGTAGACCAGCAACGTCGTCACCAGGGACGCGCGCCACGCGGCGAGGTCGTCGCGGATCTTGCCCGGCGGGCCGATCAGCGCTAGCTGCTCGATCACCCAGGTCGGGATGGCGGCCGCCGCTTCCTCGTACTGGCCCTGGCCCCACAATGCGCCGACGCGGGCGACGGTTTCCTCCAGGCCCATGCGGACGAAGGCCTGGGCGTGAAAGTTACGACCGGGCGGGCCGATGAATCTGGCAAACAGCGGGCGGAGCTGATCGGCCGCGACCTCGACGTCCTGGCCGAGTACCAGCGGCACCCGGCCGGGCCCACGCCACCGAGATCACCGCCCGGGTCCGGTCCCTGCTCGCCGACGGGGACATTCCGCAGGCCGCCATCCCCGCCGCCCTCGACCTGCTCGCCCTGTTCGTAACCGGCGCGGCCCTGGACCGGGTCCCGGTGACCTCGGTCGCGCCCGCTCAGCACCGCCGCCTGCTGCGCTGGGAGATCGACGTCATCCTCAACGGGCCGCGGTCACCGCGCCGGATCTGGGTTAGCCGCCCAGAGGCAAGGGCGGGCAGCCCGAAGAACCGCCCGCAGCCTAGCGAATCGAACATTGCGTCAGCAAGAGATCCACGGACGGGTGCTGCCTCCGGGCCTCGACGATCACCACGTCGGCTGTCCGGGCGGTTACCGTGCTACCTGCCACCGCGCCGGAAATCATGGCCGGGACCTGCTCCGATCACCGGCAGCCGCACCAATGCGTGCTAGATACTTGATCTTGCAAATCCGCGAGAGGGGAGCCCCTGCCATGCCGCCGACTCATGCTCATTTCAACGGGAGCGTCAACCTGGCCGACGCCGAATCTGTCATGCGCGAGATCGCCTCGCGGGTGCCGGCCGGCTTGCGGCGCATCCCGGACGGCGAGACCGGGGACCGCGGTAACTGGATCTTCTTCCAGATGCAAAGGTTCATGCAGATGCCTACGCTGGTGCCGGCCCGGCCGATTGGCGCCGAGGACGGCGACTACGAGGCGCTGCCCCAGCTGAGGCTGGCCGACGGCGTCGAGCCGGACCAGGTGGAATGGCCCAATATCGGCTACGCCGACGCCTATCTCGCCTCCTACCGGACCTTCTCCGCGCTGCGCGAGGAGGGCGTGATCCCGGCCGGCGTCCGGTTCCAGGCGGAGTACCCGACGCCGCTGGCCTCGATCGGCGGCTACATCGTGCCCGAGCAGCAGATGGCGCTGATCGGCTCCTACGAGCAGGCCATGTTCGCCGACCTGGACCGGCTGCTGGCGGCGATCCCGCACGATGAGGTGGCCGTGCAGTGGGACGTCGCGGTGGAGTTCGGCGTGCTCGAGGACGCCTTCGGGCCGGGCGGCGCGCAGGCCTTCGACATGATCATCGCGGCCCTGGCCCGGTGCGTGGACCAGGTGCCCGCCGACGTCCCGGCCGGCCTGCACCTGTGCTACGGGGACTACGGCCACCAGCATTTCAAGCAGCCCGAGTCGCTTGCCCTGCAGGTCCGGCTGCTGAACGCGGTCGCCGCGGCCGCCAGCCGTGCCGGTGAGCTTCGCCTCGTTCACCGTGCCGCAGTACCAGCGGGAGGAAAGCTACTTCGCGCCACTGGCCGGGCTGACCACCGGCCCGGGCACCGAGCTGAACTTCGCCCTGGTGCCGTACCATCCGGCCGAGCAGGCCCAGGGGACTACCGAGGAGCAGGTGCGGCTCATCGACGCGGCGCTGATCGACAGCACCGCCGGGCTGCGGGAGTGGGGCATCTGCACCGAATGCGGCATGGGCCGCGCGGCCCGGGAAGAGATCCCGGGCCTGCTCGACGAGTACCGCCAGATCCTCACAGGCTGACCAGCCCAGCGACAAGATTGAGTCAGCTCCTAGCAAGAAAGCTGAGTCAGCCAGCAAATTTTCTGGAGCCGCGACGGTGGCTCAGGCATACACCTGGTTCTGGTCCAAGCTGGCTCCAAACTTGAGTCAAGTCCACGCAATATTCTTTAGTCGCACGGATTGTGCCGTCATGACCTGGGTGTCATGATCTGGTGCCGTGAGGAGCGAGTGGCTGCGGCGCAGGGCCGGCCTGCTGGCGGAGCCGAACTTCCGGCGCTTCTACACCGGGTACGTGACGTCACTGCTCGGCTCGTCGATGTCGACGGTGGCGATCGCCTTTGCGGTCCTGGACAGCAGGGTCAGCGCGACCGGCCTGGGCCTGGTGTTCACGGCGAACGTCGTCCCGCAGGTGCTGCTGCTGCCGCTGGCCGGGGCGATCGCCGACCGGCTCGGGCGGCGCCGGGTCATGCTCAGCGCGGACATGCTCCGCTGCGCCGCGCAAGGATGGCTGGCCGGCGAGCTGGCCGTCGGCCGGCCGCCGCTGTGGCTGTTCGTCCTGCTGGCCTGGCTCGGCGGGACCGGGACCGCGTTCTTCTCGCCGGCGCTGAGCGCGCTGACGGTGGAGATCGCGCCCCGCGATCAGCTCAGCAACGCCAACGCCCTGTACGGGCTGGCCGGCTCGGCCACCAGGATCGCGGGCCCGGCACTGGGCGGAGTCATAGTCGCCCTGGCCGGGCCGTCCGTGGTGGTGGCCGTGGACGCGTTCACCTACCTGGTCAGCGTGCTGGCCCTCAGCCTGCTCCGGCTGCCGCCCGGAGCCCGCGAGCCCGGAGCCCGCGAGCCAGGAGCCAGCGGTGCCCGCGAGCCCGGGGGAGCAGGCCGGCCCGCGTGCCGGGTCCTGTTCGCCGACATAGCCGAAGGCTGGGCCGAATTCCGGTCCCGGACCTGGCTATGGGCGGGCACCGTGCAGTTCGCCTTCTTCAACCTGATCACCTGGGCACCGTGGATGCTGCTCGGCCCGGTCATGGGCCGGGCCTACCTCGGCGGCGCCGCGGTCTGGGGCGCGATCATGGCCGTCCAGGGAGCGGGTGCGATCGTGGCCGGGCTGCTCAGCCTGGGCCGGCGCCCGCAGCGGCCCCTGGTGATCGCCACCCTGGCCACGTTCTGCTACGCGCTGCCCGACATCCCGATGGCCCTGCACGCCGCCGCCCCCTGGGTGGCCCTGGCCGCGTTCGCCTGCGGCGCGGGATCGGCGGTTTCCAGCACGTTCAGCAGCACCGCCACGCAGCAGCAGGTGCCGGCGGAGAAGCTGGCCCGGGTCAACTCGCTCACGATGTTCC
This sequence comes from uncultured Actinomycetes bacterium, assembly GCA_963790065.1. GTDB lineage: Bacteria > Actinomycetota > Actinomycetes > Streptosporangiales > Streptosporangiaceae > Palsa-504. The sequence goes on from CAWBNK010000016.1 coordinate 189,885, forward strand.
CTTCCTACGGCATCGGCGTCATCGGGTACGCCATCGACGGGCCGCTGTCCGCCGCGGTCGGCCCCGCCCTGGTCTTCGGCGTGGGCGCCGTCTACGGCCTGCTCAGCAGTGCTGTCATGCTCGCTGTCCCCTCAGTACGGGCCGTTCGCTGGCGCGAGGCCGCCCCGGAACCGGACCGGCCCCGTGCTTAATGGCGCCGCCCTAACGGCCCCGCGCCGCGGCCCGCAGGACGGCGAAGGCGGCCAGCCGGGCAGCCACGGTGATGACCACGGCGACCGGCAGCGCCTGGGCCACGTCCGGGGTGGGCACGAAGGCCACGATGCCGAACGCCGCCACCACCCCGCCCACGGCCAGGGCCAGGGCCGCCGTGACCCGCCGGGCCCGCAGGGTCCGGCGCACCATCAGCCGCGCCTCCCGCGGCAGCCGCAGCACCATCCAGGCGAAACACGCGACTGTGATCACGGCCAGCGCTCCAAGGCTGATCACGAAGGGGAGCCGGTCGACATGGGTCACCGCGGGAACCCAGACCAGGATCAGCGCGACCAGCGTGAAGACGTAGATCGTCCGGGAGACCGTGCGCAGGATCACCACGTCGATGTTCCTGCTGTAGATGCGCTCGTCCGGGGTGGCGCGGGCCGCGCTGATGAAGTGCCTGATCGCGCCGGCGGCGTCGTGCCGCCTGAGCCTGATCCGGCCCAGCTCGTTCATGGCGCCGCTGTGCGCAGGATCGAGCGCGAGGGCCCGTTCCTGATGCCGGCGCGCGTCCGCCAGGTTGCCGCGGCTCAGGCTCACCTTCCCGGACAGGAAATGGACGTCAGGCTCGTTCGGGGCCAGCGCGCGGGCCCGGGCGGCCGCGTCGGCCGCGGTGTCAAGCCGGTGCGCGGCCAGGGCGGCCTGGGCCAGGCAGACGTGGGTCTGCCAGTAGCTCGGGGCCAGCCGGCACGCTTCCTGCGCGGCGCGCAGCGCGTCGGTGTAGTTACCCAGGTGGACCAGGGCATTGCTGGCCAGGCGGTGCGGCCACTCGTCGGACGGGTCGAGCGCCACCGCCCGGTTGGCCACCTCGACAGCCTCGGCGTAGCGGTCCGCGCCCAGGTGCGCCCGGGCCATCAGGCACCAGGCCCGGCTGCTGTCCGGCTCCGCCGCCACGACGCGGGCCAGGAGCTGCGCCGCCTCGTCGAACCGCCGCACGTCGAGCATGGCCGAAGCACGCGCCAGCTCGTGCCGCGGGTCGATCACTGGCGCCGGCTCACAGCAGCCGCCGCTTGCGCAGGTAGGCGGCCAGGTCATCGTAGGTGCCGCCCTCGTTGGCGAACAGCGCCACGTTCCGCGCGGTGTCGAACCAGGCGCCCAGCGACGGCTTGACCTCGCCGATCGCGGCTTCCAGGTCATCCAGGCCGATCAGCCGCGGCTCGCCCAGGCGGACCGAGTCCATCAGGGCCCGCTCGGCGGCCGTCTCGCAGATGTGCGCGATGTCGGCGCCGGAGTACCCGTCGGTCTGCCGGGCCAGCCGGGCCAGGTCGATCCCGGCGACCGGCCGGCCCTTGAGGTGGTAGCGGAACACCTCCTCGCGGGCCGCCGCGTCCGGCGGCAGCACCAGCAGGGTCCGGTCGAACCGGCCGGGCCTGCGCAGCGCGCTGTCCACATCCCACGGGTGGTTGGTGGCGGCTAGCAGGAACACGCCCTCGTTGTGGCCGGAGACATCGTCCAGCTCGAGCAGCAGCTGGTTCACCGCGCTGCGCATCGGTGTGTGCCGCAGCTGGGAGCGCTTCTGCCCGATCGCGTCCACCTCGTCCAGGAACAGCACGCAGGGCGCGTTCCGCCGGGCGATCTCGAACAGCTCGTGGATGTTCCGCTCGCTCTGCCCAACGAACATGTCGATGATGTCGGCGAACGAAACCGCGATGAACCGGGCGCCGAGCTCGCCGGCCACGGCGCGCGCGATGAACGTCTTGCCGCAGCCCGGCGGCCCGTAAAGCAGCAGCCCGCCGCGCAGCGACTTGCCGTACAGCCGGCGCAGCTCCGGATTGCGCATCGGGGCCAGGAACGCCGCCTCCAGGCGCTGCTTGACCTCGGTCATCCCGGCCACGTCGGCCAGCGTCAGCCCGGCGTGCTCGGCGTCGTAGGCGTCCGCCTCCTCCAAGCCCGCCGACGCCGAGTCCGCTCCCGGAGCGTCGCCGATGAACATGGCGGGCAGCACGTCGCGCAGCTCGTCCTCGGCCTGCGACCAGTCGTACTGCGGCGGCTGGCCCGGGCCGGACCCCTTGGCGCCCGCCCCGGGGGCGCCCGGGGGCGCGGCTGGAGGAACCACGGACCGTTCGGCCGGATTATCCGGGCTAGCGGCGGGAGGCTGGCCCGCGGCCTCAGCCGGGCCGGGACCACCCCCAAGATCCCGCAGCAGCCCCAGCGCCTGGGCGTTGCCCGGATCGCGCTGCAGGACCGCGCCCAGCTGCCTGACCGCCTCGTCCCGCTGGCCGGCGCGCAGCAGCATGGTGGCCAGGTGCAGGCGGAGCGGCACGTCGTCGGGCATCGCCTCGACGGCCCGGCGCAGGCTGTCCAGCACGGTGGGTTCGGGTTGCATGCATCCGTCCGGGTCGTCTCGGCCTGATCCCTAATAACAGCGTAGTGCCGAACGGTCCAGGGCTGATCAGTTCCACAAGCCGGTCACGCTGAAGCCGAGGTCGGCCAGCAGGCGGCGCAGCAGCGGCAGCGAGACGCCGAGGACCGTGCCGTGATCGCCGTCGATGCCGTCCACGAACCAGCCGCCCCGCCCGTCCAGCGTGAACGCCCCGGCCACAGCCAGCGGCTCGCCGGAGGCGACGTAGGCGGCGATCTCTTCCTCCGAGGGCGTGCCGAACCTGACCCGCGTCGCGGCCACCGCCGCGGCCCGCTGTCCGGTGGCCGCGTTGATCACGCAGTGGCCGGTGACCAGCGTGCCCGTGCGCCCGGACATCTCCCGCCAGCGCTGCGCGGCCTGACCGGCCGAGGCGGGCTTGCCCAGCGCCCGCCCGTCCAGGTCGAGCAGCGAGTCACACCCGATGACCAGCCCGTCGGCCAGCCCGGACGCGACCGCGGCGGCCTTGGCCGCCGCCAGCAGGCCGGCCAGCTCGCCCGGCGTGTCCGCGGCGAACGCGCTCTCGTCCACGCCGCTGACGATGACCTGCGGGTCCAGCCCGGCGGCGCGCAGTACCGCCAGCCGGGCCGGCGAGGCTGAGGCGAGCACGATAGCGGTCACGCGACCCGACCTTACCGGCCGCCATAGGATCGACTCATGCTGCAGACGACCACGCTGGGCCGCGGCGGCCCGGCGGTATCCCGGGCGGGCCTGGGCCTGATGGGCATGTCGGGCATCTACGGCCCGGCCGACGACGCCGAGAGCATCGCCACCATCCACGCCGCCGTCGACGCCGGGATCACGCTGCTTGACACCGGCGACTTCTACGGCATGGGCCACAACGAGCTGCTGCTGCGCGACGCCCTGCGCCGGGGGATCCCGCGGGAAAGCGTGTTCATCCAGGTCAAGTTCGGCGGGCTGCGCGATCCGTCCGGCGCGTTCGTCGGCCACGACACCAGCCCGGCCGCGGCCAAGAACTCGCTGGCCTACACGCTGACCAGGCTGGGCACCGAGTACGTGGACCTGTACCAGCCGGCCCGGCTCGACCCGCGGGTGCCGATCGAGGAGACGGTCGGCGCCATCGCGGACATGATCAAGGCCGGGTACGTCCGCTACCTGGGCCTGTCGGAGATGGGCGCCGAAACCATCCGCCGGGCCCACGCCGTCCACCCGGTGTCGGCCCTGCAGATCGAGTACTCGCTGATGAGCCGGGGTATCGAGGCGAAGATCCTGCCCACCGTCCGGGAGCTCGGGATCAGCGTCACCGCCTACGGGATCCTCTCCCGCGGCCTGCTCAGCAGCGGCACCGCGCGGCTGGCCGACGGTGACCCGCGCGCCAGGTTCCCCAGGTTCCGGGGCGAGAACCACGCCCGGAACCTGGAACTGCTGGCCGACCTGGAGACGATCGCCGAGGGCCGCGGGGTGACCGCCGCCCAGCTGGCCATCGCCTGGGTGGCCTCCCGGGGCGAGGACATCATCCCGCTGATCGGGACCAAGCGCCGGGACCGGCTGGCCGAAGCGCTGGCCGCGCTCGACCTGCCCCTCAGCCGGGACGAGCTCGCGGTGATCGAGGCCGCCGTGCCCGCCAGCGCCGTCGCCGGAGACCGCTACGAGCCCGCCCAGATAGCCGCCCTCGACAGCGAGCGCTGAGCTCCTGAGCTAGCCGCGGTACTCGCGGGCCAGGTCCCGCAGGCGGTCGTGCGTGTCCTCCATCGGCGCGCGCGGCCCGAGGTAGCGCTTGGCCATCTTGGCGATCGAGGTGTAGTTGGTGTCGCACACGTTGGCCAGCGGGGACTCCACCGCCTGGGTGACCAGCTGGTAGGCGTCCAGCGGGTCCAGGCCGCACAGCTCGGCGACCCAGGTCACCATGTCGTGCTGGGCGATGCGGAACGCGTCCTCCAGCGGCCGCGCCGAGCCGGCCGACATGATGTACGTATCGGATTCCAGTCGCGGCCACGGGCAGGGCACGCCCTTGATGAGGTCCACGATCAGGACCGTGTTCATGGCGCACTCGACGGCCACCCCGCAGGTCTCGCCCTCGCCCTGGCGGGCGTGCCCGTCGCCCAGGGACAGCAGCGCCCCGTCGACGTTGACGCCGAGGTAGCAGGTCACCCCGGCGCGCATCTCCGGCGTGTCCATGTTCCCGCCGAACGCGTCAGGCACCAGCGCGCTGCGTACCTCCAGGTTGGCGGGCGCCACCCCCACCGTGCCGTGCATCGGATCCATCGGCAGGTCCGCCTCGAACGAGCTGTGCCGCGCGGTGAACCGGCAGGTCCGGGCGGTGGCGTCCAGCTGCCACAGCCACACCACCTCGGGCAGCGGCTCGTGCAGCAGCGCGGTCAGGTGCGTCGCGGTCAGCGCGCCGAACAGCGGCACGGTGGTCGATGCCGCCCAGGACCTGGCGGGCTCGATCGACACGAAGTGCACCGCCACCGTGTCGCCCGGCGCGGCGCCCTCGATGTAGAACGGCCCGGTCTGCGGGTTGAGGAAGGGGAACTCGCACACCCGCGAGACCAGGTCCTGCTCGCTCTGCACCCGGCCCGCGAAGCAGTCCTCGGTGTACACCTCGAGCACCGCGGGCGTCCGTATCCGCATGGCCGGTGCCGCGCCGCCGAACGTCCAGGCGTACTGGTCCGGCTCCGGCCGGAACGAGACGACCTGCAGCTCGCCCATCAGTCATTTCCTCCAGGTTCGTCCAGGTGCACGAGCCCGACGTCGGTTATCCGGCCGGGGTTTGTCCGGTACAGGTAGATCATGTAGATCACGCCGAGGACCATGAAGCCGCCCACCCCCGGGCCCATGTAGGACAGTGGCGGGGCCAGCGGGGTCACGAACGAGAACACCTTGATGCCCGCTGAGGTCAGCCAGGCCGGGACGAAGGCGGCGATGCCGAGCACCGGGATGACCAGGTGCGACAGCCAGTTGAAGCCGCCGCGGCGGCGGGCGAAGAACCCGATGCAGGCCGCGCACATGAAGATGTAGATGGCCACCAGCACGATGACCAGGCCCGTTCCCACCATGGCGAAGGCCACCGTCGGGTTGTACTTCAGGCCCAGCCCAAGCGTCACCGCGACCGTGATGACGAAGGCCACCAGCACGCTGTTGACCGGGGACCGGTGCTTGTGGCTGACCACGGCCAGGGCGCGCGGGAACGCACCGATCCGCCCCATCGCGTACGCGGTCCTGGAGGAGACGTTCACCCCGGCGTTGGCGTTGGCGATGGTGGAGTTGACGATGGCCAGGAACACGAAGAACCAGAACAGCCCGTACAGCGACCGGGCCAGGCCCACCCAGGACGCGTTGCCGGTCTCGCTGGCGAAGGCGGTGAAGCCCTTCGGCCCGTAGGCGACGTCGACGGCGTACGTGGTGAACACGTACAGCGCGCCGATCAGCAGGGTGGCGAGCAGCACCGCGCGCTGGATGGTGCGCCGCGGGTCCCTGGCCTCCTCGGCCAGCGGCGCGGCGCCCTCGAAGCCGCCGAACGCCAGCAGCGTGAACACCGAGCCGCCGATCACCCCGGTCAGGCCGGTCGGGGAGTAGTGCGTGGTGAAGACCTGCGCGGTGTTGTGGCTGCCCGCGTGCACCACGAAGAACACGCCTAGCACCAGGAACACGGCGATCTCGGAGATGCCGAGGATGGTGCCCAGCCGGGCCGATGTCCGGATGCCGTAGTAGCCGGCGGCCAGCACGATGACCGCGCCGGCCAGCGACCACGGCCACCACAGGTTGGCCGGGTATCCGTGGAACTCGGAGTTGATCGTGGACGCGGTGGTGAAGCCGAGCTGGAGCAGCACCAGCGGCGGGATCAGCCAGCCGACCAGGACGTAGCCCCAGGCCACCAGGAAGCCGGCGGAGGGGTGCAGGCCGCGGGCCGCGTAGGTGGCCAGTGACCCGGCGGCGGGCATCTCCCTGGCCAGCTGGCCGATGCACCACGCGCCGAGCAGGCACGCGACCAGGGCGAAGACGACCGACAGCGGCAGCGCCCCGCCGGCCAGGCCGGCCCCGGCCGGGATGGAGGCCGCGATGGCGGCACCGGGAGCCATGTCCGTGATCGACTGGAACAGGACCTCGCGCAGGCCGATCGCGTCGCGGCGCAGGCCGACCGCCGAAGACCTGGAGGCCGATCCATCCCTGTGCGCCATGGCGTCATGATGGCACGGACATTTCCCGCCGCACAGGTGTGACCTGGTCGCCTCCGGAAGATTTACCAGAACGTATCCCGTATACCAGGCGTTGCACCGCCAGCACCAGGACCACCAGCAGTCCCGCCGCGACCCCGTCCAGCCAGAAGTGGTTCGCCGTCACCACCACCACGAGCAGCGTGAGCAGCGGGTAGCCGGCGGCCAGCCACCGCCACCGGCTCCGCGACGCCGTGATCACCGCGATGGCCACGATCAGCGCCCAGCCGACATGCACCGACGGCATGGCCGACAGCTCGTCCGCGTCGAAGCCGCCGTGCCAGGAGTACACCGACTGGCCGTACCGCACGGCGGTGTCGACCAGGCCGGTGCCCGGCAGCAGCCGCGGCGGGGCCACCGGGATGAACTGGATGAGCAGGCTGACCCCGGTGAACAGGACGATGGTGGTCCTGATCTGCGGGTACCGGTCACGGTGCCGGACGTACAGCCAGACCAGGCAGGCACCCAGGGCCGGGAAGTGCAGGATGTCGTAGTACAGGTTGAACGCCTGCACGACCAGCGGATGCGGCAGGAACAGCCGCTGCACGGCGGTCTCGCTGGGCAGGTGCAGCAGCCGCTCCGCGTGCCACAGCCACCGGGCCCGCGGCAGCGCGCCGTCCGGGCTCATCACGGTGAACGACCCCGCGAACTGCCACAGCCCGTACAGGCCGAACAGCAGCGCGGCCTCGAAGGCCACTCCGGCCCACGCTGCGCCGCGCCGGAGCCAGCGCAAGACGGCCGTGACCACGGCCAGGAAGATCGCGCTGGCCAGCGCGTACTGCCAGGAAAGCATCACGTGCGGCACGATCCGGCCCCCGGAACCTCAGGTGATCACCCTGCGAACTACAGGTAACAACCGGAGGGGGGCGCCGTTTAGTTCCCGGCGGGTCAGACGATGCCGTTCCTGCTGAGCCCGGAGGGGTCAGGCTCGCCCTGCGGCAGGGACACATCCCCGGACACGTCCGCGGCCAGCCGCACCCGGTCCCCGTCGACCAGGCGGACCTCGGCGCCGGGCAGCACCCGGTCGTCGTTCACGTAGGTGCCGTTGGTGGAGTTCTCGTCCTTGATCGTGGCGTGCCCCGAGTCGTCCACCTGGACCGTGGCGTGCCGCCTGGAGACGTTGTCGAAGTGCGCGAACGCCGCGGCGACCAGCGACTCGGCCGGGTCACGGCCCAGCATGACCGAGGTCCCCGCCGGGATGTCCACGTTGCCGGTGGGGAACGTGATCCTCATGACGACGGGCGAGATGCGCCGGCGATGGCCGGTCGGCAGCGGGTCGCCGCAGTTAGAGCAGATCACGTCGGCCGCGTCGTAGACCGGAGCGCCGCACGACGGGCAGGTGGCCGACGGGTCGACGCCCGCCGCGATGAACTTCTGCGAAATGGTCGGGGTCAGGACGTCCTCGTCGGGTCCGCTGGCGTGCGGCAGGTTGGCGCCACACCGGAAGCAGATCAGATCCTCCGGCTGCACCTTGACGCCGCAATCGGGGCAGCTAAGGCTGGCCATGGCCTCGCTCTCAATATATCGGTAGGTCAACCCCCGTTAGATTACCGCCGCCGATACCGGTTTGCAGCGGTAGGTGCTATCCCGGGGGACGGTGGCGGATTATGGCGGCCACCTGCTCCTCATTTCTGTGTTTAAGTGCCCTGACAAGAGCGTCGTGCTGCCGAACCGATTCCTGGTGCGGCCGCCCGGCTTGCGGGCCGTGCGGGAACGACCGCCACAGCAACCTCATGAGGAGAAGAAGCATCGGCGAGCGCGCGCATTCGTAGATCCGAAAATGAAACTGCCGGTTGAGTTCCGCCAGCCGGTCGTCATCCGGCAGGCAGGGCCGCCTCGATCGCCCGTCTCGGTCATGGCTCTCGACCCAAAGTTGGATTGGTCTGCGGTACGAAACCCAGTCCCATCCGGGCGAGGAGATGCCCACGCCAGTTCGTCACGTCCCGGTCATCGAAAGTGATAGGCATCCAGCACCTCGGCGCCCGCCAGGGTTGTGGTCAGGCATCCCGGCGGGGCAGCAGCGGCGACAGCCTCGATGTTCTACCAAGTGCGGCGTCGTGGGATGATCGAGCGGCGCGAGCCAGCATGCCGCGACTAAGGAACTCGGCTCCATCGCCGCTGGCCGCCGGTGCTCGGCCAGTGATCGGCCGCAGACGGATCCGGGCCTCAAGGGAGGTCCCGACGGACTTCGATCGGCATGACGGGGTCGTCGACCCAGTCGGGCCGGTTGCGCTCCGCGAACGTGACGAAGTCGGCGACGTGATGCCCCTCCAGGTCAATGATCTCCACCAGCTGGCCCGCCCGGGCGGCAAAGGCCGCGCCGTGCCCGCCAGGAATCAGGATCTCCCGCCGCAGAAGATCCAGCCACGGCGCTTCGGCCGCTGGCCCCCCCGCGTCGTCTGCCTGCCCGGCCGCCACGGAAGCTTCGTCACCCATGGCGAGGATTGTGCGTCATATATAATCCTGGATCAAGCCAATCCGCCCAATGCACGGGAGGACGCCCCGCCAGGCCGCTGGATCAGCCGCGTCTGCCTACCCGGTGTGGCCCGGGCTCAAGTCGTCGGGCGAGTTCTCGAGCGAGCACCTCCCCACTACCTGGCAGCGGAAGCGTTCCAGTGCCGGCCCGGTGCGGGGCTTGCCGCCGTGACGGCCGAATCCGTCGAGGCAGGCGGAACTACCGGCGGGCCATGCTCGTTTGATCGGCGTGGCCGTTGCGCGGGAGGACATAGTGGTTGGGTGTGGTCCCGCCGAGCGCGATGGTGGCGCGGGCGGCGGCTGTCTTGACGTCGTCGGCGACCGGGTCGAGGGAGGGGGCGGAGCCGCGCAGGAGGCTCACGCCGATGGCGCCTTTGAGCCCGGTGAGGCCGAATACGGGTGCGGCGAGGCACTGGATGCCGGCGGCGGCGGCGGCGTCGTCGGTGGCGAAGCCTTGCACGCGGATCTGGGCGAGTTCGGCGGTGAGGTCGGGCAGGGAGATCGTCTGCCCGTCGGCTCCGCGGGTGGCCAGTTCGACGTGGCCGGGCAGGCAGTCGGCCTCGAGCCAGGCGAGGCAGGCCTTGCCAACGGCGGTCAGGTGGGACGGGAGGCGGGCGCCGATCGCGCTCGCGAGCTGGATCCCGAGCGTGGGCGGGTCCTCCTTGCACAGGTAGAGGACTTCGGTGCCGTCGAGGACCGCGTAGTGCGAGGTGATGTTCAGGGCGCGGGTCAGGCGGGCGAGTTCGGGTGCCACGGCGCCGGCGATGCCGGAGGCCCGCAGGTGCGCCGAGCCGACCTCGAATGCCTTCAGGCCGATCGAGTACGCGGGCGGCGAGGACACGGTCACGAAGGATTCGCTGGCCAGGTCGCGCAGGATGGTGTAGGCGGTGCTCTTGGGTATGTCGAGCGCGCTGGCGATCTCGGCGAGCGTCATCGGCGTCTGGCTGTGTGCCAGCCGCTCGAGGATTCGCGCCGCCCTGACGACCGAGGTGCTCATGACGCTCCGTTTTCGCGATTGCGCGGACGGCTAATCCGGCCTATAGCGTGCCCGCGGGACGTACCGGCTAGACCCGGGACCCATGGTCTCCCTTTTGGGGTAAATCGTCTCCCTTTTGGGGTAATCTGTCCGGCGTGCGAGCGGGCACCGACAGGAGTCTGCCAGGGTGTGTTCATATATACAACTGCCAGTCTCATTTGAGGAGAACCTTGACATATATAGGAACGGAGTGCCAGCATCCGCAAATGGCCTCTCGAAGATCACGCCGGATCCGCTCTCGCACGCTGGCCGCGGCGGCTGCTGTCCTGGTGGTTTTGCCGATGGCGGCGTGCTCGTCCGCGTCGTCCGGAGCCGGAACCGTGACGCATTCCACTCTCACGGTCGCGGCTTTCAACCCGTTCACCGGCCCGGACGGGTCATTCGGGCCGGAGATGATGGCGGGCTGCCTGGCCGCGGCGACCGCGGTCAACGCGGCAGGCGGCGTGCTGAGCAACAAGGTGGCCTGCACGGCCGTGGACACCCGCGGCGACCCGGCCAACGCGGTCACCGGCGCGGCGAAGATGCTGGCGACCACGTCGCACCTGTTCGGCGTGCTGGGCCCGAGCTCGGATGAGGCGGACTCGACCGCTCCGCTGATCAACGCGGCCAAGATCCCGATGTTCGCCGACACCGGCGAGGCGTCGTTCGACCACACCACGCTGCCGTTTTTCTGGCGCATGACCCCCGCAGACGACGTGCAGGGCGTCGCGATGGCGCTGTATGCCAAGAAGATGGGCTATCTCCGGGCTGCGGCGGTGTTCGGCAACGACATCGGCTCGCAGGCCAGCGTGCCGACGCTGGTGAGGAGCTACACCGCACTGGGCGGGGATATGGTCCTCAACCAGAAGATCGCACTGAACCAGGCCTCCTATCAGCCGGAGGTCGAGCAGCTCATCGCGGCCCACCCGCAGGTCATCTTCACCGAAGCCTCGCCGCAGGTCAACGCGACGTACTTTGCCGAGCTGCAGCAGCTGAACGGCGGCCACCTGATCCCGGTCATCGGCAGCGACGCGACGATCGAGCCGCAGTGGTATACAGCGGTGGGCGCGGCGATCGGCAAGCCGACGCTGAGCAAGTACTACGCCGGCGCGACGCCCTACGCCGCTGTGTCGGGGCCCGCGTGGCAGGCGTACGACAAGGCCCTGCTGGCCGCCTCAGCCTCGGTGACCAAGCCGGTGGCGCAGTGGACCGGCGACCCGTACTCGATGGTGGACTACGACGGGTTGGTCGTCATGGCGCTGGCCGCGACCGCGGCGAAGAGCACCAGCCCGGCCGTATGGAATGCGTACATCCCGGCGGTCACCACGGCCTCCTCCGTGGCGATGGTGGTACATTCGTACGCGGAGGGCGTCGCAAGCGCTCAACGCCGGCAAGAAGATCGATTACGTCGGTGCCACCGGGATCATCGTCTGGAACAAGTGGCACAACTCGGCCGGCGAATTCGAGATCCAGGGCTGGCTGCCGAACGGGAACACCCCCCCGCTGGACTTGATCACGGCCGCCGACATCGAACCTTACCTCAAGTAAGCGCACGCGCCCGGGCCCCGGCGCACGGGGGCCTGGGCGTCAGGCCGCCGCCGGCAGGGCCCCCGCCCGGAAGGGAGCCAGAGCTTGTTCCTGCACGCTATCGGTTTCGGGATCGTCACCGCGGCGGTGATGGCGCTGGCGGCGGTCGGGTTCACCGTCCAGTTCGGGATGACCAACATCCTCAACCTGGCCTACGGCGACGTCATGACCGCATCGGCGTTCGTGGCCTACGCGAGCTACTCGGCCGGGCTCAACCCGTGGTGGGGCATGGTGACCGGCGGCCTGTTCGGCGCCGTGTTCTCCGTCCTGCTGAACCGGTTCCTGTATACGCCGTTCATCCGCCGCGGTGCCCGGCTGTTCACGATGATCATCGTCACGATCGCGGCGGCCCTGATCCTGCAGAACTGCCTGCAGGCGATCTTCGGGCCGGACTTTTTCACCGCGCACATCTCCGCCGGCGCCACGGTGCGCGTGCTGGGCATGGTGTTCACCGCCACTCAGCTCACCCTGATCGCGATCGCCGCCGTCGTGCTGGCCGCGTTGCACGGCCTGCTCAGGTACACCCGGCTGGGCAAGGCCATGCGCGCCACGGCCAGCGACCCCGAGCTGGCCCGCAACTGCGGCGTGCAGACGCGCTGGGTCATCGACGGCGCCTGGCTGCTGTCCGGGCTGCTGTGCGGGCTGGCCGGGGTCGCGCTGGTGACCGAGCTGGGCAGCTTCGACTTCACGACCGGCTCGGAGTTCCTGATCCCGGTCATCGCCGCCGCGGTGCTGGGCGGGGTCGGCTACCCGTACGGGGCGATGCTGGGCGCGCTGGTCATCGGGCTGGCCAGCGCGCTGGAAGCCACTTACTTCAACCCCACCTACCAGGATGTCGTGGCGTTCGGAGTGCTCATCGCGGTGCTTCTGATCCGCCCGCAAGGAATCTTCGCCGAGATCGCCACCCAGAAGGAGGTCGCCGCGTGAGCCTGGCGTGGTCGTTCTACATCTCCACCGTGCTGGTCTACCTCGGGGTCGACATCATGGCCTGCTGGGGGCTGAACCTGCAATACGGCTACACCGGGATCCTGAACTTCTCCTTCATCATCTACCAGGCCGCGGGCGCCTACACCGCCGCCGTGCTGACCCTGGGGCCGAACACCGCCAGCAGTTTCCAGCAATACATCGGCGGCGCGAACCTGCCGTTCCCGCTCCCGGTTATCGCCGGCGGGATCGCGGGCGGCCTGCTGTCGGTGGTTGTCGGCGTGGTCGCGCTGCGCCGGCTGCGAGCCGACTACCAGGCGATGGTCTTCCTGGTCATCTCCCTGATCGCCACCGCCGTGGTCACCAGCGACACGGGCCTGTTCAACGGCCCGGCCGGGCTGTCCGTCATCCCCCAGCCGATGGGCGCCGCCCTGAACCTCTCGCTGGTCGGCTACCGGTGGTTCTACGTTGGGCTGACCGCCGTCATCTGCCTGATCGTCTACTGGTTCGTGTGGCGGATCACCAGCGCCCCGCTCGGCCGGTCGCTTCGCGCCGTACGCGACCACGAGCAGGGCGCCGCAGCGCTGGGCAAGAACGTGACCGGCCTGCGCATGACCTCGTTCGTCGCCGGCGGCGTGATTGCCGGGATCAGCGGGGCCGTGCTGGTGGAGTTCATCAGCGCCTGGTCCCCCGGCGCCTGGCTCTACCAGGAGACCTTCGTCTTGTTCGCCGCGGTGATCGTCGGCGGCACGGCCAACAACGCCGGCGCCGCGCTGGGTGCGCTGCTGGTACCCGTCGTGTTCCTGGAAGCCAGCCGCTTCCTGCCCCAGTTCGGCCCCCCCGGGCTCAGCGACGCGCTGCAGTGGGTCGCCGTCGGGCTCCTGACGCTGATCTTCCTGTGGTTCTGGCCGCGCGGCTTGCTGCCCGAGCGCAGGCGGATCATCCCGCTGCCCGGCCTGCAGCAGGCCCGGACCGGGCTGCCGCGACCCTTCGACTACGAGAAAAAGGCCGGGACCCGATGACCTCGGTGCAGCAACAGCGGGCGGCACCGGCTGCGCAGGCCGCGCTGCTGCGGGTCGATGATCTGGCCAAGAGCTACGGCGGCGTCCACGCCGTGGCCGGGGCGTCCTTCGACGTCCCGCGGGGCCGCATCACCGGCCTTATCGGCCCGAACGGCGCCGGCAAATCCACCGCGCTGGGCATGATAGCGGGCGCGATCAAGCCGAGCCGGGGTTCGGTGCTGCTCAACGGCACCAACGTCGCCGGCTGGCCCAGCCACAAGATCGCGCGGCGCGGGCTGGCCAGGACCTTCCAGCAGTCCAGCGAGTTCTCCGGGATGACCGTCACGGAGAACCTGCTCACCGCCCGGTACGGGCAGCGCGGGGACACGCTGCGCGGCGCGCTTCTCGGCCGCCGCTACTGGCGCGCCGAGCAGGAAAGCCTGACCGCGCGCGCCGCTGACCTCATCGCCCGCTTCGACATGGCCCGGATGGCGAACGAGTTCGCCGGAAACCTCAGCAGCGGCCAGCGGCGGCTGCTCGAGATCATGCGAGCGCTCATGACCGAGCCGGAGATCCTCCTGCTCGACGAGCCGATGGCCGGGGTCAACCCGGCCCTCGGCGAGCGAATCGGGGACTACCTGCTCCAGCTGCGGCAAGACGGGCTGACCATGCTGATGGTCGAGCACGAGATGTCGGTCGTCGAGCGGCTGTGCGACCCGATCATCGTGATGACACAAGGCGAAGTCCTCGCCGAGGGAAACATGGACCAGATCCGATCCGACCAGAGGGTGCTCGATGCCTACCTCAACGGATAGCAGCCGCCCGGACACCGGGTACCTGACTGTCCGGGACCTGACCGCCGGCTACGGTGCCGCGCCGATCATCAACGACAT
>CAWBNK010000017.1:0-47014 GCA_963790065.1 uncultured Actinomycetes bacterium
CACGGCCTGGTGCCGGCCGGCATCGGCGTGTACGGCACGACCGGGCGGCTGGAGAAGGGATACCGCGCGTTCGGCGCCGAGCTCACCCCCGACTACACGCTGTGGAAGCGGGCATGACCCGGCCGAAGGTCAAGGAGCAGGCGTTCATCGGCAAGGAGGCGTACCTGCGGCAGCGGGCCGAGCCGCCGTGCGCGGTGCTGTGCACGCTCACCGTGGACTCGCATACTTCGGCCGACGGGTCGCCGCGGTACATGCTCGGCGGCGAGCCGATCCTGTCGCCGGCGGGCGAGCGCCTGGTCGACGCCAAGGGGCGGCCGTCGTACGTGACCAGCGCCGGCTCGGGCCCGTCGGTGGGCAAGCACCTGCTGATGGCCTACCTGCCCGCGGATCGCGCGGTCGAGGGCAGCTCGCTGCTGGTGGAGTACATGGGCGAGCAGTACCCGGTCACGGTCGCGGTGGCCGGCGCCACCCCGCTGTTCGATCCCGCGAACTCGCGGATCAGGAGCTAGCCGTCATGGAGATTCTCGTCTGCGTCAAGCGCGTCCCCACCGTGGGCGGCAAGATCACGGTGACTCCGGACGGGCAGGAGGTCGACACCCGGATGTCCGGCTTCTCCATCAGCCCGCACGAGGAGTGCGCGGTCGAGGAGGCGGTGCAGATCACCGAGCGGGCGGGCGGCACGGTGTCCGTGCTGACCCTGGGACCCGAGGTCGCGATCGAGCAGTTGCGCGGCGCCCTCGCGCTCGGAGCCGGGCGGGCGGTGCTGCTGGAGACCGACGGCCGGGAGTTCGGCCCCATCGCGACCGCCGTCGCCATCGCCGACGAAGTCCGGGCGCACGGGTACGACCTGGTGCTGCTGGGCAACGAGGCGGCCGACACCGGCGACTACCAGGTCGGCATCCGGCTCGCGCACGAGCTCGGCTGGCCGGTGGCCACCGGCATCAAGAACCTGTCCGTGTCACCGGACGGTGTGGTCGCCCGGCGGGAGTACCGCGGCGTGGAGGAGGCGTACGAGCTGCCGCTGCCCGCGGTGATCACCGTCAAGGAAGGCATCAACCTGCCGCGCTACCCGTCGCTGCCCGGACGGCTGCGGGCCAAGCGCGCCGCGGTCGAGCGTTCCTCGCCGGCCTGGGCGGCCGAAGGACTGCGCAAGGAAGCGCTCCGGGTGCCTGCCTCAAGCAAGCACCAGGCCGCCGTGCTCGGCCACGGGGCCGACGCGGTGCCGGAACTGGTCCGCGTCCTTGACGAATGGGGGCTTCTCTCATGACCGTGCTGTGCCTGACCGAACTCGACGGCGACGGTCCGGCCGACGCCTCGCTGCGGGCGCTGACCCTAGGCCGGAGCCTTGGTGACCCGTCCCTGGCGGCCGTGGTCTTCGCGGACTCGGCCAACGTGCCCGCCGCTGCGCTGGCCGACTACGGCGTCACCGACGTGTACGTGATCGAGCCGAGCGCGCTCGAGGGATACGCGCCGCAGGCCTGGGCGCGGGTGCTGGCCGGGCTCGCGGCCGAAACCGGCGCGACGGCCGTGCTGGCCGCTGGCACCGACCGCGGCAACGAGGTGCTGGCGCACCTCGGCGCGATCACCGGCCTGCCGATGGCCGCGAACTGCACGCTCGTCACCCCCGACGGCGGGCGCACGCACCGGATCGTCCGGCACCGCTGGGCCGGGCTGCTGCTCGAGGACGCGGTCATGGAGGCGCCCATCGCGCTGTTCACCGTGGCCACCGACGCGGTGTCAAGCCGTTTCCGCGGAAACGCCTGGCGGCCATTCAGGTGCATGTCCACAAGCCCGAACTGGCCGAGGCGGACCTGGTGGTGCGGGCGGCGGAGTCGCCGGCCGGTGCGGGCGGTGCGTCCCTGGCCACCGCGCGGATCGTGGTGGGCGGCGGCCGCGGCGTGGGCGGAGCCGACGGCTTCGCCCCGCTCGAGGAACTGGCGGACCTGCTGGGCGGCGTGGTCGGGGTGTCCCGCGTGGTCACCTCCGAGGGCTGGCGCCCGCACAGGCAGCAAGTCGGCCAGACCGGCACCAAGATCACCCCGGAGCTCTACCTGGCCTGCGGCATCAGCGGCGCCATCCAGCACATCGCCGGCTGCGCCGGCGCCAAGCACATCATCGCGATCAACACCGACCCCGGCGCCCCCATCCTCGCCCACGCCGACTACGCCATCATCGGCGACCTGCACCAGGTCATCCCCGCCCTGGTCGCTGCCCTCCGCGCCCGTTGACGCCCAGCACCACCGGTACGTGCCTCCCCGCTTGCCCCGACGGTTACCATCGGCGGGTCCGGCGCCAGGACATGAGAGTGGCGTTCTAGTGATTCTTTCGGGTAGAGCGCCACATTCATTGGTATCTGCGGCGCGGGGTCGGGCAGCAGCGGAACCTGTTTGGCGTGCGGCGGTAAGGTCACCGAGGAACGGGGATCCTCGGCGGTAACGTTATGCAGTCAATACGCTACGGATTGGCTTTTAAGGGGTCTGCTAAGTAAAACTAGCAAGAGTGAGCGAATCCGACCGACTCACCCAGGCGGCGCTAAATCGCTGGAAGTATTGACTTCTGGGACCCGCCTGCATCCGACTGGCCAGGGACGACGCGACTGTCGCGCATGGTCGTCGCTGGCGTGGGAAAGTGAGAGATGGTCGGAACGCATTCAGGGCGAGGGATGGGGATCATTTGGCGGCAACTGCCGTGTGGCCGGGCGAAAGCTATCCGCTCGGTGCCACGTATGACGGAGCCGGGACCAACTTCGGCCTGTTCTCCGAGGTAGCCGACCGGATCGAGCTCTGCCTGTTCGACGACGACGGCCAGGAAAGCCGGGTCGACCTGCACGAGGTGGACGGGTTCGTCTGGCACGGGTACCTGCCGGGCGTCAGCCCGGGTCAGCGCTACGGGTACCGGGTGCACGGCCCCTACCAACCGGCCGACGGGCATCGCTGTAACCCGGCCAAGCTGCTGCTCGACCCGTACGCCAAGGCGATCGAGGGCAGCGTGAACTGGGGTCAGCCGGTCTTTTCCTACACATTCGGCCACCCGGACCGGCGCAACAACGCCGACTCCGCGCCGCACGTCCCCCGCTCGGTCGTGGTGAACCCGTTCTTCGACTGGAACCTCGACCGGCCGCCGCGCACGCCCTACCACGAGACCGTCATCTACGAGGCGCACGTCCGCGGCCTGACCAAGGAGCATCCGGTCATCCCGGAGGAGCAGCGCGGCACCTACCTGGGCCTGGCGCATCCCGCGGTCATCTCGCACCTGCACGAGCTTGGCGTCACGGCGGTCGAGCTCATGCCCGTGCACCAGTTCGTCACCGACAGCCACCTGAACGAACGCGGGCTCGGCAACTACTGGGGCTACAACACCATCGGCTTCTTCGCCCCGCACAACGCCTACGCCGCGAGCGGCTACCGCGGCCAGCAGGTGCAGGAGTTCAAGACCATGGTCCGCGCCCTGCACGCGGCCGGGATCGAGGTGATCCTCAACGTGGTCTACAACCACACCGCCGAGGGTAACCACCTGGGGCCCACGCTGTCCTTCCGCGGCATCGACAACTCCGCCTACTACCGGCTGGTCGACAACGACCGGCGCTACTACATGGACACCACGGGCACCGGGAACAGCCTGCTCATGCGGCACCCGCACGTGCTCCAGATGATCATGGACTCGCTGCGGTACTGGGTGCTGGACATGCACGTCGACGGCTTCAGGTTCGACCTCGCCGCCACCTTGGCCCGCCAGTTCTACGAGGTGGACCGGCTGTCCGCGTTCTTCGACCTGGTCCAGCAGGATCCGGTGGTCTCCCAGGTCAAGCTCATCGCCGAGCCGTGGGACGTGGGCGACGGCGGCTACCAGGTCGGCAACTTCCCGCCGCTGTGGAGCGAGTGGAACGGGAAGTACCGGGACACGATCCGCGACTTCTGGCGGGGCGAGCCCTCGACGGTCCCCGAGTTCGCCTCCCGGCTGACCGGGTCCAGCGACCTGTACCAGCAGGACAGCAGGCGCCCGGTCGCCTCGGTGAACTTCGTCACCTGCCACGACGGCTTCACCCTGGCCGACCTGGTCTCCTACAACCACAAGCACAACGAGGCCAACGGCGAGGACGGCCGGGACGGCAGTGACGACAACCGGTCCTGGAACTGCGGCGCCGAAGGCCCCACCGAGGACAAGGCGGTGCTCGCGCTGCGGGCCAGGCAGAAGCGCAACTTCCTGGCCACGCTGCTGCTGTCGCAGGGGGTCCCGATGCTGTTGGCGGGCGACGAGATGGGACGCACCCAGCGGGGCAACAACAACGCCTACTGCCAGGACAACGAGATCTCCTGGATGGACTGGGCGGTCCGGGCCGAGGACGACCAGGCGCTGTTCGACTACGTCCGCACGCTCATCCGGCTCCGGGCCGACCACGCCGTCTTCCGCCGCCGCAGGTTCTTCCGCGGCCAGGCGATCCGCGGCGGCCGTAACCGGCTCGGCGACATCGGCTGGTTCACGCTGACGGGCGAGGAGATGACCGACGAGGACTGGGACGCGGGGTTCGCCAAGTCGCTCACCGTGTTCCTGAACGGCCGGGCGATCAGCGAGCCAGACCGGCGGGGCGATCGAGTCCAGGACAGCTCCTTCCTGCTGCTGTTCAACGCCAGCGACGATGATCTGCAGTTCGTCATCCCGCCCCGCCGCTACGGGCCGCGCTGGTCCAAGGTGCTGGACACGGCGGTCCCCGTGACGAATTTTGAAAATGAGAGCGCCGTCAAGCCGGGAGACGTGATGACCGTGATCAACCACTCCTTGCTCCTGCTGCGCCGTGGCTGAGCCCGCAGGCGGCCCAGGAGATGGGCCCGGAGATGGGCCGGGAAATGGGCAGGGCGCCCCGGTGTCCACCTACCGGCTGCAGCTCAGGGACAGCTTCGGGTTCGGCCAGGCCGCCGAGCAAGCCGGCTACCTGGCCGCGCTGGGCGTGACGCACGTCTACCTGTCGCCGATCCTGCAGGCTAATCCGGGCTCGCCGCACGGGTACGACGTGGTGGATCATTCGCTGGTCTCGACGGATCTTGGCGGGGAGCCCGCCTTCCGCGAGATGGCGGACGAGTTCCACCGGCACGGCCTCGGGGTGGTCGTCGACGTGGTGCCCAACCACATGGCCCGGCCGACCCCGGAATCGCTCAACCGGCAACTGTGGTCGGTGCTCTTCCAGGGCCGGCAATCGGAGTTCGCGCACTGGTTCGACGTCGACTGGGACGCGCAGGAGGGCAAGCTGCTGATGCCCATCCTGGCCGGGCCGCTCGAGGAATGCCTGCGCGATCTCATCATCGATACGGCCCCGAGGAGCCCGGAGAACGCCGGGCACCGCGGGCCGGTGCTGCGCTATTTCGACCACGTGCTCCCGCTCCGGGACGGCGTCGCCGACCTGCCTCTCGGCGTGCTGCTCGCCCAGCAGCACTACCGGCTCACCGACGCCCGCGATGCGGCCACCCAGCTCAACTGGCGGCGGTTCTTCGATGTCAACGAGCTCATCGCGATCAGGGCCGAGGATCCCGACGTGTTCGCCGCCAGCCACCAGGTGCTGCTGCGTCTGCTGCGCGAGGGGCTGATCGACGGCCTGCGGGTGGATCATCCCGACGGGCTGGCCGACCCGCGCGGCTACCTGGCCCGGCTGGCCACCGAGACCGGCGGCGCCTGGGTGGTCGTGGAGAAGATCCTGGCGCATGGCGAGGAACTACCCGACTGGCCCTGCGCGGGCACCACCGGATATGACACCCTCGCCCTGGTCGGCGGCCTGTTCACGGACCCCGCCGGGGACGTCCCGCTGACCGAGGAATACGTCCGCTTCACGGGCGGGAAGCAGAGTTTCGCCGAGGTAGAGCGGGACGCCAAGCACGACACCGCCGACGGCACCTTCGCCGCCGAGCTGTCCCGGCTGACCCGGCTGTTCTCCCGGGCCGGCTACCCGGCCCTGGACGGCTTCACCACCGCCGACCTGCATGACGTGCTGGTCGCCGTGCTGGCCGAGTTCGGCGTGTACCGGGCCTACGTAACCCCCGGCGAGCCGCCGCCCGCCGCGGCCGCGGCGGCGGTGACCGCGGCCGCCGCGGCGGCCCGCGACCGCCTGGACGAGGCCCTGCACCCGGCCCTGGACGCGGTGCGGGCGGCCGTGCTCGGCCTGGGCGAGGTGACCGCTGACGCGGCCCAGCAGGCCGCGCGCGACGAGCTGGTCGTGCGGTTCGGCCAGACCACCGGCCCGGTGCTGGCCAAGGGGGTGGAGGACACCGCGTTCTACCGCTGGTCGCGGCTGGCGGCGCTGAACGAGGTGGGCGGCAGCCCGGACATCTTCGGCATCAGCCCGGCCGAGTTCCACGCCGCCGCCGGCCGCCTCGCCCGCCGCTGGCCGTTCACCATGACCACGCTGTCCACGCACGACACCAAACGGCAGGAAGATGTCCGGGCCCGGCTTACCGTGCTGGCCGAATGGCCGCAGGAGTGGGGACACCAGGTGGCCGAGTGGCACGGCCTGGCCAGGTGGCTCACCGACGGAGCCGCGGCCGAGGCCACGGAGCGGGCCCCGGAGCCCGATCTTGAGTACCTGATGTGGCAGACCCTGGTCGGCGCCTGGCTGATCGGGCCCGAACGGCTGGGTGAATACCTCGGCAAGGCGATGCACGAGGCCAAGACGCGGACATCCTGGACCGTACGCCGGATGGGCTATGAGTCGGCGGTGCTCGGCCTGGCCGACGCCGTGCTCGGCGACCCCGAACTGACCGCCGCCGTCGCCAGCTTCGTGGCCAAGATCGCGCCGGACGCCAGGGTGAACACCCTCGGCGCGAAGCTGGTGCAGCTCACCATGCCCGGGGTGCCCGACGTCTACCAGGGCTGCGAGCTGACCGGCCTGTCCCTGGTGGACCCGGACAACCGCAGGCCGGTCGACTACGCACGCCGCCGGCGAGCTGCTGGCCGCGCTCGAGGCCGCCCCGGACCAGGCGGTCGGCCTGGACGCCGAGAAGATGCTGGTGACCTCCCGGGCGCTGTGGCTGCGGCGCGATCACCCGGACTGGTTCGCCGGGAGCTACACCCCGCTGGCGAGCGAAGGCCCGGCCGCCGAGCACGCGGTCGCCTTCCTGCGCGGCGGCCACGCGGTGACCGTCGTCACCCGGCTGCCCGCCGGGCTGCGGCGGCGCGGCGGCTGGGCCGACACCGCCCTGCCGCTGCCCGAACTGCACTGGCGGGACGTGCTGACCGGAGTCAGGCACGCCGGCCTGCGGCCGCCGCTTTCCGAGCTGACCAGGCGGCTTCCGGTGGCGCTGCTCATCCCGGACCGGGTCTACGAAATGGAGCAGGAGCGGCGCGCCAACGGCAGCCTGCGTTGAGCACATTCAGCGTCTGGGCCCCCGCCGCGAGCCAGGCCGAGGTGGAGGTCGCGGGCCAGCGGTACCCGATGAGCCAGGAAAACGCGGGCCACGGGGGGTGGTGGACCGCGGATGTGCCCGACGTGACGGCCGGCATCGACTACGGGTTCCGGCTGGACGACGGCGAGCCGCTGCCTGACCCGTGCTCCCTGCGGCAGCCGTTCGGCATCAAGGGCCTGAGCCGAACCTACGATCACGCCGCCTTCCGCTGGACGGACTCCAGGTGGCGCGGCGGCCCGCTGCACGGGTCGGTGATCTATGAGATGCACGTCGGCACGTTCACCGCCGAAGGCACCTTGGACGCCGCCATCGGACGGCTTGACCACCTGCGCGACCTCGGCGTGCACACGGTGGAACTGATGCCGGTGGCGGCGTTCCCCGGCCGGCACGGCTGGGGTTACGACGGGATCAACCTGTGGGCGGTGCACGAGCCGTACGGCGGCCCGGACGGGCTGAAACGGTTCGTTGACGCCTGCCACGCGCGGGGCCTGGCCGTCCTGCTCGACGTGGTGTACAACCACGTCGGCATCGGCAACCGGCTGAGCGACTTCGGGCCGTATTTCACCGAAGCCCACGTGACGCCGTGGGGCCCCGCGGTGAACCTGGACCAGCCCGGATCGGACGAGGTACGCGCGTTCCTCATCGGTAACGCGCTGATGTGGCTGCGCGACTACCACCTGGACGGGCTGCGGCTGGACGCGGTGCACGCGCTGGAAGACCACCGGGCCCTGCACTTCCTCGAGGAACTCGCGACCGAGGTGCACGCGCTCGCGGCCCTGCTGAACCGCGAGCTGATCCTGATCGCCGAATCCGACACCAACGACCCCCGGCTGGTTACCTCACGGGAGGCGGGCGGTTACGGGCTGGCCGCGCAGTGGAGCGACGACTTCCACCACGCGGTGTACGCGGCGATCACCGGCGAACGGCAGGGCTACTACTGTGACTTCGGGTCGCTGGAGACACTGGCCAAGACCTACACCAGGGTGTTCTTCCACGACGGCATCTGGTCCGCCTTCCGCGGCCGGACGCACGGGCGGCAGGTCGACGTGTTCCGCATTCCCGCTCACCGCTTCCTCGGCTACCTGCAGGATCACGACCAGGTCGGGAACCGGGCCACCGGCGACCGGATCGCCGCCACGCTGTCTTCCGACCTGCTCAAGGTCGGCGCCGGCCTGGTGCTGACCTCGCCCTACACCCCGATGCTGTTCATGGGGGAGGAGTGGGGCGCGGACACCCCGTGGCAGTACTTCACCGATCACATCGAACCCTGGCTAGCGAAGGCCGTCGCCGAGGGGCGCAAGGCCGAGTTCGCCGCGTACGGCTGGGACGCGGCCGACGTGCCCGACCCCCAGGACGAGGCGACCTTCCGCCGCTCCAAGCTGGACTGGGAGCAGCGCCATCGCGAACCGTACTTCGGCCTGCACGCCTGGTACCGGGAGCTGATCGCGCTGCGCCGGGCCAGGCCCGAGCTGACCGATCCGCGGCTGGACCGGGTGCACGCCGACTTCGACGATGACGAGCGCTGGCTGCTGGTCCGCCGGGGGCGGCTGCGGATCGTGGCGAACCTCGGCCCCAGCGCCGTCCGGCTGCCGCTCGGGCAGCCCGGCACCGGCGTGCTCGCCGCGTCCAGCCCGGGCGTCGCGATCCAGCAGGACACGGTGACAATGCCCCCCGCCGCCTTCGCCGTCATCGAGACGAGAGCTCTTAGCCCGGCGTCGTGAGGTGGTGGCTCACGCGGCGCGGGAGAAGCAGGGCCCGGCCAACCGGCCGGGCTCGGGGGCGGGTGCCAGTTCTGGCTGTGAACCGCCGAATACGCTGGCCACCATGGCGCGCGCCCAGCGCATCCGCGTGACCGCGGTCTCCGGGTGTTCGCCGAAGGCCTGCGCGACCCGCGCTGTGCAGCCTGGGCCGCCGTAGGCGGCGACCGCCGCGGCGACCGCCTGCCGGACCTGCCATGCGCTGGGTTCATCGGAGCGCTGCAGCCCCGATGCGAACAGCGCACCGGCCCGGACGGCGCTGATGCTGAGATCACTAGACACGGACGACATCGTGGGCCTCCTTGACCGGTGTCTATTGTGACGACGCAGCGGGGGTTGTGGCCTGCCATTCCCGGCGCCGGAGGCCGGACCAGAGGCGAAGGCGGACGGGAATCCGTTTCCTGTCCGGTGGCGGTGCGCTCGGCGGCACGTGGGCGGCGCGGGCCAGGCGTTCGCGCTGGGCTCGGCGGTGCAAGTCGGCGATCCGAGCCTGGGTCAGTTCGTAGCTGACGGTGGGGTGCATCGCAAGTCTCCTCGGTGGCGTACTGGGCTATATCCCGAGGATGCGGCTAAGGCAGGGCGGCGCGAATCGGGCGATTGCCCGGTATTGGGGGGCGGCGGGTCCTTAGATTCCCGTCGGCCCGGCCCTAGGCGCCCTGGCCGGCTAAGGTCCCGGCGGGTCCTCGGGTGAGAACGAGTCGAAGAGCCGGAGCCGGTGGGCGGTAGCGGCGGCTTCGCCGCGGTTCCACATCAGCAAGCATGCCAGCTACCCGGGCCAAAGCCGAGGCCCCCGCTCCCGCGTCCGGTTTACGCGTAGTCGGGGAGCCTGATGGCCGTCGCGGTCCTGGTGGACATGTACCTGATGAAGCCCTTGGCCGGCAGGTAGGCCAGCATCCGGAAGAACCGGTCGCGCTGGCTGATCTTCTTCGCGGTCGCCGGGGCCAGGAAGGCCGCGCCGCCGCGGGCCTGCTTCTGGCCCCGCGCGACGTAGGGTCGCAGCAGTTGCTCGTAGCGGGCGAACGCGACGCGGTAGTCGCCGTCGGCCGCGGCTAGTTCCCCGGCGAGCAGGTAGGCCGCGATCACCGCGGTGCCGGTGCCGTTGCCGCCCGGCCCGGCCGCGTAGCCGGCGTCGCCGATGAGCGCGACCCGCCCGGCTGACCAGCGGTCCAGGTGAACCTGGCTCACCGAGTCGAAGTAGAAGTCGGCCGCCTCAGGCATCTGCTCGAGCAGGCGGGGCACATGCCAGCCCACGCCTTCGAAGGCGCTGGCCACGATCTTCTGCTGCTGGCCGGTGTCGTGGTAGTCGTAGCTGATCGGGGCCTGGTCCGGGGCCGTGAAGAAGAACTGCGCCACCGCCTGTCCGGTGTGCCGCGCGCTGAAGACGGCGGCCGTCCTGCCCGGCACGCTGTACAGCAGTCCGGAGTGGTCCAGGTCGAAGGAGTCGGCCACGCTGAAGATGGACACGTAAAGGCCGAGGTCGCGGACCGAACCCGGGTTGTCGGCGAAGGCCAGCCGGCGGACGTTGGAGTGCAGTCCGTCGGCCCCGATCACCAGGTCGAAGGTGCGCGGCGCGGCGTGGGCGAAGGTGACCCGCACGCCGTCGGAGTCCTGCCGCAGGCTGGTGATCGAATCGCCGAACAGGTACTCGGTGCCATCCGTGGTCGCCTCGTAGAGGATCCGGCCCAGGTCACCGCGGAGGATCTCCACGTCACCCGCGAAGATCGCGGCCGGCATCTGAGCCAACGGGCGTCCGTCCTGGTTGACGTAGGTGGTCGTGGCGAGATGAGTCTGCTGCTCCCGGATCTGGTCCAGGATGCCCATCTTCTCCAGCACCGTCAGGTGAGCCGCGCCGCGGAAATCGACCGCGTAGCCGCCGCCGCGCAGGTGCGGCGCGCGCTCGACCACGGTCGGGCGGAACCCGTGCCGGGCGAGCCAGTAGCCGAGGGCGGGTCCGGCGACGCTCGCGCCGGAGATCAGGATGCGTCGGTTGTCCATGGCCGGAATCATACAAATGTATAAGACATTTGTATAGTACGTTTGTATAGATTCTTGCTAGGATCACGCCATGGGCCATCGTGAAGACCTCCTCGAGGGCGCCGTCCGCTGCCTGCGGGAGAAGGGCTACGCGCACACCACCGCCCGCGACATCGTCGCGGCCTCGAGCACCAACCTCGCCTCGATCGGCTACCACTACGGCTCGACCAAGGCGCTGCTCAACGCGGCGGTGCTGGCCGCCATGGATGACTTTGGCCAGCAGATGGCGCAGGCCATCGGTGACCTGGACGCCGACGCGACCACCCTGGAGCGCTTCGAGCGGTTCTGGACCCACATCATCGACTCGTTCCGGACCAGCAATCAGGTGTGGCTCGCCACCTTCGACATCTTCACCGTGGCGCAGCGCGATCCCGACGTGCGCGCCGCGGTGGCCGACGGCCTGGAAGACGCCAGGATGCTCTGGGCGCGGATGCTCTACGGTGTCGATGCCGACGACCGGCAGGCGCGGGCGATCGGCTCACTGCACCAGGCGCTGGTCAGCGGCGTCCTGGTGCAATGGCTGATCGACCCGGAGCGGGCCCCCTCACCCGCCGAACTCGCCGCCGGCCTGCAGGCGATGGCGGATCAGCTCACCGCGCCCTCGCAAGCCAATCGCATCGATGGAACATCGTTGTCGTCCTAGCGACCACGATGGAGCATCGGTGTCGCTGGAGACGCGGTGGCTGAGCTAGCTGGCGCAGCTCTGCTGGGCGGCGGAGGCCACGGTAGAGAAGACCCAGGGGTTCTCCGGCGCGCTGCCGCCCTGCAGCGCCTTGGGCAGGCCGCTGGGAAACTTGAACGAGGCGCGGGTCCAGAACCAGCGGGTTCCCGACGACGAGCAGACCTTCACCGGATCGCTCAACGTGACCACCGTAGCCACTGAATAAATGGGCCCAGCGGCACAACTCGGATTGCAGCCATCCAGCTTATAAATGCCCGCTCCGACGGCCTCGGTGGCGGACCACGTGCTCCATGTCATCTTGTCAAGAATCGCGGTGGAATCACCGGATAGCGGGCAACCCGAATTACACGCGGGCCGGTACAGCACGGTCCCGTTAATATCCTGGGCCTGGGCCAGGTAGGTGCTGGCCCCGGTGGCCGAGGTGGTCACACTTGGTGAGGTCGACGGGCTCGCGGGCGCTGAGGCCGGACCGCTCGGCGATGCGGAGCCAGCTGACGACGTCGAGCTGGACGACGCGGCCAGGGCGCTCGCCGGGCTAGCGGCCGCCGCTGCCGAGCTACTCGATGAACTACAAGCGGTCACCAGCAAGGCGGCGCAAGCCAGCGCGGCCCACCCCCCGGCCTGCCGGGCTCTGCGCGCATACGTGGTCAACATGGATTCCACCCCAGTCAGTCAGATTTCCTTAGCGGCTCGCTGAGCCGTCTCACTCATACGACGTCCGCCGCGCCGCCGCGGTTGGGGCAGCTTTACGCGGGGCAGTAACCACGGCCCGTTCGGCATAGATATCACGGGCCGCGCCGGCGGCGGCGGTTTAAGGGACCGAACGGACCGGGTAATTGTCGCGTCGGCCACCGGGACGGCCTTGTCCGCGGGACGCAGCGTGATCCAGGGCGCCCGGACCGGCACGACCGGCTCGCGTGGGCCGCCGCGGTGGCGGCGTCCGGGGATGTCCCGCCTGCTGGCTCGCGGCCTAACCGAAGCACTGGCCCTCGCCCCGGTACGTCGGCACCTCGGTGACCTGGCCGTCGTCGTGGATCACGTGGTACTCCCGGAAGCGCTCGGCGAGTTCGCCGGCCTTGGCGTGGCGCAGCCAGACCCGGTCGCCGGGCCGCAGGTTCCCGGCGGCCGCGCCGCGTACCGGCGTCTGGACCTCGCCGGCGCCCTCGACGCCGATGAGGCTGAGGCCCGCGGGCAGGTACGGCCGCGGCAGCCGGTCCGGGGTACCGGGGCCGGAGGCGACGTAGCCGCCGGAGAACAGCGTGGCGATACCCGGGCCTGGCCTTCTCACCACCGGCAGCGCAAAGAGCAGGGCGGGCTCGGGGGTGAACCGGCGGTAGGCATCGAACAGGGTCGGTCCGACCAGCCCGGAACCTCCCGTGAGTTCGGTCACCGACGCGTCCCGCGCGGTCGATTCCAGGCTGCCTGTCCCGCCGCCGTTCACGAATTCCAGGGTGGTCAGGGCCTGGATCAGGCGGATCGTCTCGGTCCGCCGCCGGTTGAGCTCCGGGACCGAACGGCCCTGGATCAGCCGGATCAGCTGAGCCCGGACCGGGTGACCGGGCGGCGCGTCGCCCAGCCCGGCGATCTGTCCCTCGTAACCCATCACGCCGACTAGGCGGAAGCCCGCGATGGCGGGTGATCGCCTTCGCGAAGTCCGCCGCCTGCTCCGGCGTGTGCAGCGGAGACCGCCTGGTCCCGATGTGCACCGCGGGCCTGCGGCCCAGCGGGCGCCAGGAAACGTCGAGGTCCAGGCAGACCCGGATCTCCGGGTGGCCGTCACCCAGCACGCGGTCCACCACGTCCAGGTGCGCCTCGGAGTCGGTCATGATCGTGATGCGCTGCCTGGCCTGGTCGTCGGCGGCCAGCGCGCGCAGCGCCCGCCGGTCCACCGTGGGGTAGGCCACCAGCAGGTCGTCGCTGGTGCCCATGGCGTGCAGCCAGAGGGCTTCGGGCAGCGAATAGCACATGACACCCCGGTAGCCGGGCGTGGCCAGCGCGCGCTCGATCAGGTAGCGACACCGCAGCGACTTGGTGGCCACCCGGATCGGGCGGCCCGCGGCCCGGCGCGTCATGTCGGCGGCATTGCGGTCGAAGGCGCCCAGGTCCACGACGGCCAGCGGCGGGTCGAGGTCCGCGGTGGCGCGGTCGTACCTCGCGCGCAGGGCACCTAGTCGCTGGGTGTCGGGGGATTTCGGTGCCGCGCGCTGCGCGAGCCTGCCGCCCTGGTCGACTGACATGCTCGCACAGTAGACCAGCGCTGCGGAAAATATGAATACTCTCGGGTAATGAAGGCTTCCTCTGGTGCATCCTCGGCGAAGCCGCGCGCCTGGCGGAACTGGGCCGGGACCGCGACCGCGACTCCGGCCCGCTGGTGCCGGCCTCGCAGCGAGGCCGAGATCTCGGCGGCGGTCAAGGACGCGGCGTCGGCCGGGCTGCAGGTGCGGGCGCTCGGCAGCGGGCACTCGTTCACCGCGGCCGCGGCGACCTCCGGCGTGGCGCTCGACCTGTCCCAGTGGACCGGGATCACCGCTGCGGACACCCGGACGGGCCTGGTGACCGTGCGGTCGGGGACCACGTTGCGCGCCCTCAACGCCGAGCTGGGCGGGTTCGGGCTGGCCATGGCCAACCTCGGCGACATCGACGCGCAGACGCTGGCCGGCGCCCTGTCCACCGGAACGCACGGCACCGGAGCCCGGCTCGGCGGGCTGGCCACCCAGGTGGAGGCGCTCGAGCTCGTCCTGGCGGACGGGTCGGTGGTGTCGTGTTCGGCCACGTCGCGGCCCGAGCTTTTCGCGGCCGCACGGATCGGCCTCGGCGCCCTCGGCGTGATCACCACGGTGACGCTGCGCTGCGTGCCGTCGTTCACGCTGCTGGCGGACGAGCGCCCGGTGCCGGTGGAGGAGGTCCTCGAGCAGTTCGACGCGCTGGCCGCCGCCAACGACCACTTCGAGTTCTACTGGTTCCCCTACGGCCGCAAGGCCCTGGTCAAGCGGAACAACCGGCTATCGCCCGGCGGTTCTGCTGCTCCCGGTGCGGCCCACCCGATGCCCGGGTGGCGCAGGTTCTGGGAGTTCGAGGTGATGGAGAACGCCGGCTTCGGGACGCTGTGCCGGATCGGCCGGGCCAGGCCGCGCCTCATCCCCGCGCTGAACAGGTTCTCTTCGACCGCGCTGTCCTCCCGGTCCTATACCGACCTGTCCCACCGGGTGTTCGTGACCCCCCGCCGGGTCCGCTTCGCCGAGTCCGAGTATGCCGTTCCACGTGAATCACTCGGCCACGTGATCGCCGAACTGCGCCGCGCCGTGCCCCGCCTGCCCGATCCCGTCATGTTCCCGGTCGAGGTGCGGGTGGCGGCCGCCGACGACATCTGGCTCTCCACCGCCTACGGCCGGGAGTCCGCCTACGTCGCGATCCACCAGTACGCCGGGCTGCCGTATCGGGCCTACTTCGACCGGTTCGAGTCCATCGTGGCGGAGGTCGCGGGCCGTCCGCACTGGGGCAAGCTCCATTCGCTGGACGCGGAACGTCTCCGTCCGCTTTACCCCCGCTATGACGAGTTCCGCCGGGTCCGCGCCGAGGTCGACCCCGAAGCCAGGTTCGGTAATCCCTACCTGACCCGGGTCCTCGGGAATACTCACGATTTGTGACGAAAAGGTTACGTACTCTACTCGCGGCCGAACCGCGCCTGGCTGGCTGCCCGTAGTCCCGGTTAGTGGCCAGTGCACGCGGCCGCCATGAAAGATCACGGCCTGCCGGTCACGAAATGATCTGCGGGCCATGATCACCGCCTTCTTTCACTAATGGCGGCCGCGGCACCGGTCACGCAAATGATCGCGCTTTCCCGGCGTGGTTGATAAAGGACGTATCCCGTGCGGGGGAAGGCAGGTGAGGCGATGGCATGCCGGGAGCCGTGCCGTGGTCATGACTCCGGTGGCCTGGCTGGCCGCGGGCCATCAGGGCGGGAGCGGTTCGGTCGTGGGCCGGATCGCGCTGGTCGCCGTGGCGGTGCTCGCCGTGGGCGCGTTCGCGGTGCTGCAGGTCAAAGCGCGATCGTACCGTCGGCGGCCGCAGTCCGAGCGCCACCGCCGACGGTATGACCCCTCGGACTGGCGGATGCTGCCGCCGCCCCACTGGCCCGGAGGCAGGGACGACAAGGCGCCGTTGGGCAACGAAGAACGACACCGGCCTGACTGGAGATACGGGTACCCTCCTGGCTACGATCCGTACCCGTTGTACGACCCCGCCCGGTCGCCGTGGGCCGCCCAGGACGACGCGACGGGCGATCGGAGATCTTAAGCGGTTCTGGGCCAGGAGCCCGGCGGCCTTCCTAAGCTCGACTCTGCGTGCCTAAGGTATTCGTATCGGTAACGGGCAAACGTGTTGATTGGCAGCAATTGGTTGCGCTCGCGGCAGACACGGTGTGCGGATGAGGGTTGACGATCCTTCCGATGGCGATGCCGATGACCGGATACCAGAGCATGACCACGTCAGGTCGGCGGATCCGACCGAGGCGCACGACCGCGAGGAGTGTTACCGCGACCTTCGCGCCTACGACCAGGTCCCCGGGCACCGGCCAGGCCGGGCGCCCCGATGAGCCGGGGTTCGGCGGCGACGGCCGGTGGAAGTGGAAGGGGCTGGAACTCAGCCCGGAAGCCAACCGCGTCGCGGATGAGGGACTCGCCGTCCGCCAGGCCGCCGAGGGCCGCGACGCGGAGGGCAACTACGGCGAGGGAGGCCTTACCCCCGCGATGCGCCGCGTCGAAGCCGAACTAGAGCACGGCACCCTGGTGCCGGACACCGAGAAGTTCGCCCTCAAATCCCCCGACCGCTTCAAGGAAAAGCTAGCCAAGATGATCGCACGTTATCCAGGTCAGCCCTGCGGTGAGCTCGTCGCGGCGATCCATGACGGCATCCGCTATACGTTCCTGTTCGCGACCGAGGATTACACGGCTGGGGTGGCGGACGCGACCCAAGCGCTCAGTGACCGCGGATATGAACTCAGTCGAACGAAAGCCCTCGTGGAACGAGGGAGACTACCGAGGAATTAACACCGATGGTGCGATACCGACAGCGGGGCAGCTGTTCGAGGTCCAGTTTCATACACCAGAAAGCTGGCAGGCCAAGCAGAAAACACACGACATATACGAGAAGTTGTGTGATACAAGGACTCCGCCAAGAGAACGCGAACAGCTAGAAGAACAACAAAGACTGATCGTTGCGGCAATTCCTGTTCCTCCGGGAGTCGAGACTATTTCCCACTACGTGAAAGGCCAGTCGGAAAATCGTGAGTGAGAAAGTTACCTACTATGCGGTTACCCTCAATCCGGAGATAGGGCGAATCCGGACGGCCTGGCGCGTCGCCGCTGGTTGTCTGAGGGCGGTATAGAAGACGAAATGCTTCGCCAGGATCTCACCTGGAAACGAGATACGATCATTGTCGAATGGAAGCGCGGCGAGGCTACCGAAGAACTTCACCAGATTAGCGAGGATGAGGCCAATGTGCTGATGGAACGGTTCAAGGAGCGGTGGGAGGGGGCGTCGTGACGTTAGCTTGGAACGCACTGAACGAACTCAACGCGTACCGGATTACCGAAATACCGCGGCGCTCCGACGCCGACGCGACACGGCCTGCGCTGGACCAGCCTAACGACGTCGGCCGGACTCAGCGGCTCGCCGCCTTGATCGCGGCGTATCACGCCGGGGCCGAAGCCAAGGGTAATGGCTCTCCTGCGCTGGCCATCGGCTGGATAAGGCACAGCGCGGGCGGCCCGGTCCAGGTGCTGGTGGCGGGCACGGGCCTGGTCGGCAGTGAAGCCGGCCAGGAAGTCTTCCTGACGCTTCCCGGTGGGGCGAGAGCGCAGCCGCTGCTGCGTGGCACGGTGGCCAGGCTGATGGCGCAATTGCCATCCTGGCGCACGATCGGCGGGATAAGCGACGGGCTGCTGCCGGATAATGAGCGGCGCACTGGCGACCGGCCGCCCCCGTCGATGGAAGAATGTTTGCTTGCGGTGTGGCCAGGGCCTTTTGGCTGGCTGCTTCTTGCTGAGCCCCTGAGTGCGGACGAGATCCAGCAAATAGCGGACGAGCTGGCTCGGCGCGAGCAATTGTCGACGGGTAATTCGGACAGATTCCCGGAACGGGCCATGACGGCCCGCCGGCTGAGCTTGCGTCACGCCGAGATGCGGAAGGGCGTCTCGGCGGGCCTGTGGCGGGTCCGCCTGCTCGCGGGCGGCACCAGTGCCGAGGCCGCGTCGCGGGTGGCCGGGCTGGTGTGCGCCTCGGCCGACCTGGACGGCCTGCCCTACGCCGTCACCCCCGCCAGCAGTGCGGCTCGCAGCCTGCAGGAAGTGCTGGAGGAACCGAGCCCGACCGCCGCTGGGGGCGACGCGGTGCCTGGCCACCCGTTTTACGCGAGCACCGAGTTGATCGCCGCGCTTTCCCGGCCGCCAGAGCGTGAGATGCCCGGAATCCGGCTGGCGCTGCAGCCGGATTTCGACGTCACCCAGGAACCTGCCGCTGGCCGCGAGGCGATCGACGTCGGCCAGATCCTGGACAGAAGCCGCAGGTCAGCAGGCCCGCTGGTGCTGCCGCTCGACTCCCTGAACCGGCATGTGTTCGTCAGCGGTGCTACCGGGTCAGGGAAATCGCAGACCGTGCGGACGCTGCTCGAGGCCGCCACCGGGGCCGGCATTCCCTGGCTGGTGGTGGAGCCGGCGAAGGCCGAATACCGGCTGATGGCCGCGCGTCTGGCCGGGATCGACGGCGGAGCATCGGGAACCACTGCGGTGGTCTCCGAGGTGGTCCGGATCCGGCCGGGTGAGTCGGATGCGATCGCGGCCGGGCTCAATCCGCTCGAGCCCGCACCGGACGAAAACGGCCGCCGCTTCCCGCTGCAGACCCACGCCAACCTGGTCAAGGCGCTGTTCACCGCGTCCTTCCGCTCGGACGAGCCCTTCCCTCAGGTGCTCAGCGCGGCTCTGACCAGGGTGTATGAGGACGCCGGCTGGGACCTGGCGCTAGGCGAGACGGTCGCGGCGGACGCCAACCCCAGCTATCCGAACCTCGCCGATCTTCAGCGGGCCGCGATCAGGATCGTCCAGGAAATCGGTTACAGCCAGCGGATTACCGATGATGTGCTCGGCTTCATCAAGGTGCGGCTTTCCAGCCTGCGGCTCGGTACCACCGGGCGGTTCCTCCAAGGCGGTCACCAGCTTGACTTCGGCAAGCTGCTCAGGACCAACGCCGTACTCGAGATCGAGGACGTGGGTGACGACGGCGACAAGGCGTTCCTGATGGGGACGGTGCTGATCAGGCTGGTCGAACACCTGCGGATGGTGAATCGGGCGAAGCCAGCAGGCCCGGCCACGCTCCGCCACCTGACCGTCATCGAGGAAGCGCACCGGCTGCTCCGCCGGCCAGATGCTCCGGGGAGCGGTGCCTCGGGTGGCGCGGCGGCCCACGCGGTCGAGATGTTCGCCGGACTGCTCGCCGAGATCCGTGCTTACGGCGAGGGGCTCATCATCGCCGAACAGATCCCGGATCGCCTCATCCAGGACGTCATCAAGAACACGGCGGTGAAGATCACCCACCGGCTGCCCGCGGCCGACGACCGCGATGCCGTGGGCGCCACGATGAACATGACGCAGGCGCAGAACCGGTTTCTGGTCACGCTCAAGCCGGGCGAGGCCGCGGTGTTCGCCGACGGCATGGACTTCCCGTTGCTGGCGCAGATGCCCGACGGCACCGGCCGGGAAGCAGCCACGCAGGCAGCCACCGCCACCCCGGCCGGAGTCGTCCGGTCGCGCAGCATCACCTGCGGCGCCGACTGCTTCGGGCGGCCCTGCACGCTGCGGGACATGCGGATAGCCCAGCGCGCGCTTGAGGAGTATCCGGCGATCAGGCTGTGGGCCGAACTGTCGGTCCTCGCGCATCTCGTTGGCTGGCCCATGCCGGTGCCGCGCACCGCGCTGCTGTCGCTGCTGCAGATGATGCCGTCCCGGTTGCGGGACTGCGCCATCTCGCACGGCGTCGATGCGGCCCTCGGCGCGCGGGTGCCGGTCATCGCCGGGCGGGTCAGTCCGGTCGGCCTCGCATCTCACGTCAGCACCGCGATCAGGTCCAGGGTCTCGCGGGGAAGCTGGCTGTGCCAGCGGGAGGAACCCGTGTGGCTCGCCCCCGCCTACAAGTGGACGCTCGTCCTCGACGCGCTCAAATCGGCCGACAGGAAGAGCCCGGGGGCCGGCCCGCACCCGCGGAGTTCGGAATGGGAGCGGACGTACGGGCAGGCGATTACGGGCGATACCTGTGCGCGCCAGGTGGGAACGGTGCAGCGCTGGTACGACGGCGCGCAGCGTGATGACTGGGAGGTGCGGGCCGTGGCGTTCGGCGTCGACAGCCCTTCCGACGTCGAGAAAGCCGTCGGTGCCCGCTCGGAAGACGACGATTTCGAGGAGCGCCTGACCGGCTACCTCGACCAGTTCGTCGACTGCCGCTGGCCGCGGCTGTACCTGACCGCCGACCCGCTCGGGGATCCCCCAGAGCAGCGGTAACTCAGGTGCCTTTCGGCACTCATGTGTAGTAGATGCTCGGAACGGGCGGCAACGGGCCGGGCTTAGTTGTCCACAGCGGAATCCACAGAAGTGTGCATCGATTTGCCAGTGGCACTCTGCATACTGGGCCGTTGCGTAAAGAGTTATCCACAATGCGTGCTTGTGGAGAACGTCGCTCAGGTCACCGGCAACAGTTCGGGGAGCCGTCCGGACGATGCCGCTGACACCGAACGCCAGCCCCATCGGCCGGAAACGCAGAGCCAGACGAACGCCACGGCGGCGAGGAGGCGGACAGTCGGCGTGAGCCAGGTTCCGTTGAACTGGCCGAGGTCATAGAGCCAATGTGGTTCGACCGGACTCTGGATGGCCTGGGTGTAGATGGTCGCGCCCGCCAGCAGGCGGATCAGGACCACCCAGTCCAGCCGGGACGCCGAGTACAGCGCGAGCAGGCCGATGGCCATCACGTCGTACCAGGGTCGCTGGAACGCCGTGACGAAGAGCCACGCCAGGCTCAGGGCGAGGGCCGGGGCGACGGCCGGCAGGCCGGGGGTCCGGTCCGGGAGGCGCACAAGCGCCAGCAGCGCGACCCCCGCGAACAGCAGATAGGCGATCAGTTCGAGGTGCGGCGGGGCGCTTGACACGCTGAACTGGGTATAGCCGAGTACCGGCCGCCAGAAGAGCTGGTACATCGTGTCCCAGGTAACACCCGTGCTCCGGGTGACGAGCACCTTGATCGCCGGGGTGCCGGCCGCCAGGTAGGCCGGGATGACCGCCACTCCGAAGCCGGCCGCGGCGGCCGTGAAGGCCTTGAGCGACCTGCGGCAAGCCCAGGCGACAGCCAGGCCGAAGAGGGCGTACTCCACCTTGGTGTCAACCGCCACGCCGATCAGCAGGCCAGCCAGGACCGCCCCGCCGACGGGGATCTCCGCCTGCGCCCTGCTCTCCCCCCGCGGGCCGCTCTCTCCTTGCGGGGTGCGGGCCCGGAGCGCCGCGATTCCCAGCAGCCCGAACACCACGGCTAGCCCGTCGATGTGGCCGCTCGCGACGATCTCCCACAGCAGCAGCGGGTTCACTGACCACAGCAAATGGGCCCGCAGCCGCATCTCGGGGTCGGAGCGGAGCAGGCGGTCCAGGGCCAGGATCACCGCCCCGAAGGCGATCGCTTCCTCCAGCTTCAGCCAGAACGTGATGCGGGCCAGCGATGTCCCGCCAAGCTCGGCCGCGCCCCATTCCGCCGCAGTGGCCACGGGCCCGTACACGGACACCGCGTTCGCCCAGCTAGAAGGGATCTCGCCGAAGGGTATCTGCCTGCCGACCGGATCGCCGGTCCGCGCCAGCTGCAGCGGGGTCATGACGTATGGACTGTGCCCGATCACCGCCGTGCGGCCGCCGGCGGCATACGAGATCGAATCCGTCGAGCCGGCGGGCGGGAGCACGGTAAGCACCGCTACGGCCAGGAACGCGGCCGCGATGATCGGCCGAACCGGCGGGCGTGCCCCACGGGCCACGGCGACCAAGCCGGCGATCACTCCGGCGCAGCCCAGCGCCATCGCGGCCCATAGCGATACCGTCACGAACGTGGCCGTAAGGTGCAACGCATGCCACCACGGGGGACCGCCCGCCCGGCGCATGGCGGGCACCGAGACGTTCGGGCCCGCAGCCGAGATCGCGATCATGACCAGCGTCGAGGCCGCGATGGCGGCCGCGGCGAGCCAGCCGGTCAGACGGGTGAGTCCGGGCGAGGCCGGACGGTTCACCTGGGCCGCGCTCGTCGCTTCAACCCCGTCCTTGTCACGCACCAAGTCGCCCGTCTACTGGTCATAATCATGGCTGCCGCACTCGCGGGTCCGTGACTAGACGGTACCGGATCATGCCTACGGCGGTCCTGACTCGGGCGTCAATGCCGCCCAGGCCGGTGAAAGCCCAGACCACTGAAGGCAGGGACACCCGTGGCGGAGACGGAAACGCCCGCGGACTGTCGTCGCACCGCCGCCTCTGGCGATTCAGCGTGGCGATCAGCGCCGCGGGCGCCTCTTTCGTTAGTATCGGGACGTGGATACCCCCGTCCCGTTACATGCCGGGCGTCGTAACCCGCCCGTTCACGTCCGAACCCGCGGCCGCATCACTTACGGAGTCTCCGGCCTGTGTGCCCCGTTCGTCCTCGGACGACTCGGTGGCGTTCTTGGCCTCCGCGGTGGCACTGGCGTAACGACGCCGCATGGTGACGGCAGCCCCGGCGCCGGCCGCGGCCACCGCTGCGCCGACTCCGAGCAGCAAGCGCCAGTCCAGCAGCCTCCGGATACCGGTCCGCTTCGTTCCGCTCGGCCTGACCTGGGCAGCGGTGGACCGCAGGGCCGATGACACCTTCGGGGCGACGGTGGTGTCGACGGCCTCCGCAGCGTCCTCCAGACGTGGCGCGGCCCACTCCCGTGCGCCCAGAACGGCGTCCTCCAGACGTGGCGTGGCCCACTCCTTTGCGCCCAGAACGGCGTCCTCAAGCCGAGGTGCGGCCCACTCCTTTGCGCCCTGAACGCCCTGGCGGACTCCCTGAACCGCTGTTGTTCCCGCCCGCTTTCCCACCGGGATAGCCTGCACGGCGGCGTCCTTGGCGCGTGCGCCGATCGCGGCCGCCCCACTGGTGGTGCGGTTGGTGCCGATCGCGGCCGCCCCGTTGGTGGTGCGGTTGGTATTGATAAGGGACACAGTAAACCTCCCGAGCGTGATCTCGCTATCACAGGCTTCCCGGCTGTGCTGGGTTCAATCATCGCGCGCTACCGGTACGGTGATGACTGGAGGAAATTTACAACGACGAAATGTCCGGCCATTTAGCTGGCTGGACGAGGAGTCAACCGCATGACAGACACGCTGACCGCGACGCTGCACACGAATCAGGGCCCGGTTGTCATACGCCTTTTCCCTGATCACGCGCCAAAGACGGTACGCAACTTCGTGGAACTGGCCGAGGGTGGCAGGCAGTGGACGGACCCGCGTACCGGACGGGCCACCACGGACAAGCTGTACGACGGGACGATTTTCCACCGCGTCATCCCCGACTTCATGATCCAGGGCGGGGACCCGCTCGGATCTGGCCGGGGCGGCCCCGGCTACAAGTTCGCCGACGAAATCCACCCGGACCTCGCGTTCGACCGGCCGTACCTGCTGGCCATGGCGAACGCCGGACCCGGCACCAACGGCTCGCAGTTCTTCATCACGGTCGTGCCGACACCCTGGCTGAACGGCAAGCACACCATCTTCGGTGAGGTCATCGAGGGTGCCGACGTGGTTGACCTGATCACCCGGGTCAAGACGGGCAGCCAGGACAGGCCAGTGGAGGACGTGACCATCGAGTCGGTCACGGTAGAACGCGGCAACGGCGCTTCTAGCTGATTGGACCAAGCCGTGAGCATGCCCAGCGATTCCGGATCGGGCGGACAGAGCCGGCCGGACGGGGTCGCGCCGGGGCCTGGTGGGGACCCGGAAGTCCCGACCTGTTACCGCCATCCCGGCCGGGAAACGTACGTCTCCTGTGTCCGGTGCGGGCGCCACGCGTGCCCTGACTGCATGCGCTCGGCCTCGGTGGGCCAGCAGTGCGTGGACTGCGTGGGCGAGGGCGCGCGAAGCACCCGCCAGGCCAGGACCACCTTCGGCGGCCGCCCGGCCGCAGGCGCCGTCGTCACCTGGACACTGGTCGCGATCAACGTCGCGGTGTACCTGGTCGCCTGGGTCCGCCCGGGCATCGTCAACCACCTGGAGATGCTCGGGTACGCCCCATACACGAACGGCGGCCCCGTGCACGGCGTGGCCGCGGGTGAGTGGTACCGGCTGATCACGTCCGCGTTCGTGGTCCCTGGGGCCGGCGGCCTGGGACTCCTGGACATCCTGTTCAACATGTGGGCGCTGGTCTTCGTGGGCCCTTCGCTCGAGGGCCTCCTCGGCCGGGTCCGCTTCCTGGCGGTATACCTGCTCAGCGCCGTCGGCGGCGCGGTGATGTACTACTTCCTCGCACCGCAGTACATTGCCGCGGCAGGCGCCTCGGGCGCCATCTTACGGGCTGTTCGGAGCGTGGTTCGTGGTGTCCAGGCGACTACGCGTCGACACCCGCGGGATCGTCATGCTGATCGCCATCAACCTGGCTCTCAGCTTCTTCTTCCGCAGCGCCATCGCCTGGCAGGACCATATCGGCGGCCTGCTCACCGGCGCGCTGCTCACCGCCATTTATGCGTACGCGCCCCGCAAGAACCGCGACCGTCATCCAGGTAGCCGCCACCGTCGCCGTCGTGGCCCTGATGGCGGTCGCGGTCGTGGTCAGGAACGGCCAGCTCACCAGTGGCGGCTTCTAGGGGCAGGCAGATCTAGGGTTGGGGGCCAGGCCCGATTCTTGGAGTCAGCGCCACCTGGTGGACAAGGTGACGCCCGCGATGATAAACGCGAAGCCCACCACGAGGTTCCATGCGCCCAGGCTGGATATGCCGGGTACCGAACCGTTCGAGAGGTAGTACGTCACGATCCAGGCGAGGCCGACGACCAGGCAGACCACGATGGTCGGACCGACCCATGGCGCACTGACCTTCCTCCGCGCCGTCTTCGGCGGCGGAGGCGTGTAGACCGTCCTCTTGCGGACGCGCGACTTGGGCACGACGGCCTCCTGCGTAGCAAACCTGGCGAGGCAAACCCGCGATCAATCCCTGCGATGCGGACCTAAGCGTATCCGCTCTCCGGCGTAGTCCGCGCGATCCTCGTTTCCCGGACACCTCTGGCTTGAACGGTTAGGACCTCAGAACCCGTTGCCGCCGC
Organism: uncultured Actinomycetes bacterium; assembly: GCA_963790065.1. Lineage (GTDB taxonomy): Bacteria > Actinomycetota > Actinomycetes > Streptosporangiales > Streptosporangiaceae > Palsa-504. Next base: position 25,205 of record CAWBNK010000017.1, read on the forward strand.
CCGCCGCTGGCGGGCGGGGAGCGCGCGGTGGAGGACGGGGCGGACGGAGACCCGGTCGGAGACGCGCCGTTCTGCACGTAGATGGTGACCGTGGAGCCCTTCGCCGCGCTGCCGTTGCCGGGCACCTGGTTGAAGACCGTTCCGTTGGTGTACTGGGCCGGCCCCGACCCCTGCTGGACGCTGACCTGGAAGCCGGCCTGGGTCAGGATCTGGTTGGCGGTCGCCTGGGAATCACCGACGACGGACGGCACCGTAACCGCGCCACCGGAAACGGTGATGGTCACCGTGGAGCCCGGCGCGGCCGTGCCCTGGCTTGGACTCTGGGCGGTCACCTGGCCGAGCGGCGCGGACGAGGTTGGGTCGTTCTTGACGGCGGCCTTGAAGCCCGCATTCTGCAGCGCGGACTCGGCCGCGGTCTCCTGCTGGCCGACCACATTCGGCACGGCGACGGGCGCCGCTCCCTTGGAGACGAACAAGGTCACCACGGTATTCGCCGGGACGTTGTTGCCCTGCTGGGGGTTGGAGTTGATCACCAGGCCCTGCTTGACGCTGGACGAAGCCTGGTCGACCACGGTAGAGCGCAGGTGCTGGGCCTGGATCTGCTGTTGCGCCTGCGCGACAGGCTCGCCGTTCACCAGCGGCACCGCGTAAGTCTTGCCGCCTCCGGCGAGCAGGTAGTAGGCCACGCCGGCGACCACGCCGACCACGACTACCAGGCCGAGAACCCACGGAATCCAGCGGCGGGTCCCGCCGCCGCCACGCCCGCCCTGGTCATAGCCCTGACCCGCGTAGTCATAGTCCTCCACCGGCGGGATCTGCGATGTAGCGCCCCCCATCATCGTGCCTGCGCCCATCCGCTGGGTCTGCGGGTACATGTCGAGCCTGGTCGGCGGCGCCGCCGCCACCGGCATGCCGGAGGCGGCGCGCTGCAGGTCGGCGCGCATGTCCGCGGCGGTCTGGTACCGGTCCCCGGGCGACTTGGCCAGCGCCTTCAGCACGATCGCGTCCGCCCACGCCGGGACGTCGGGGTCCACCCGGGACGGTGGCACCGGGTTCTCCCTGACGTGCTGGTAGGCAATGGCAACCGGCGAGTCGCCGGTGAACGGGGGGCGGCCGGTCAGCAGCTCGTACAGCAGGCAGCCGGTCGAGTACAGGTCACTGCGGGAATCGACCCGCTCGCCCCGGGCCTGCTCCGGCGACAGGTACTGCGCGGTGCCGATCACCTGGGCCGTCTGGGTCATCGTAGCCTGGGCGTCGCTCATCGCCCGGGCGATGCCGAAGTCCATGACCTTGACGTCGCCCTTGCGGGTCACCATCACGTTGCCCGGCTTGATGTCGCGGTGCACGATGCCGGCCTGGTGGCTGTAGTCCAGGGCGCGCAGCACCCCGTCGATGATCTCCAGTGACCGCTCCGGCAGCAGCCGGTGACCTTCCTGCAGCAGGTCACGCACTGTGCGGCCGTCCACGTACTCCATGACGATGTACGGCACCGGGAGACCGGTGACCATGTCCTCGCCGGTGTCGTAGACCGCCACGATGGACGGATGGTTCAGCGAGGCCGCCGACTGTGCCTCGCGGCGGAACCTAGCCTGGAATATCTGGTCCCTGGCGAGGTCGGCGCGCAGCGTCTTGATCGCGACGATCCGGTCAAGCCGGATGTCACGCGCCCGGTACACCTCGGCCATGCCGCCGCGGCCGACCACGCCATCGAGCTCGTAGCGGCCGCCGAGTAGACGGGGCTGTGTCATATCTCGCACTGTGCCAAACCACCCTGCGTTTTTTCTAGTGTCTCTTTGGCGTCGATGTAGGAGACGACGGTGACGGGCTCGTCGGGCTCGGTGAGCTCGTCGGGCTCGGTGAGCTGCTCGCCGACGGTGACGGGCTCACCGTCGGCGACACCGTCCGGGACGGTGTCGGTTGAACGGATTTCGTCGGCTTAGGGCTGCCGGTCGGGCGAGGCGACGTGGACGGCTGTTGCTGTTGCCTGACCAGGGTCGGACTCGGCGTCGGACTGGGCTTCTGGCTGGCGCGATGCGAAGGCGTGGAGGTGGGCGAGCTTCAGGTGCTGCGTCGTGTTGCTGCCCGCGTCCCCGCCGGCCCGGCCGGAGGGATGGCCGGTCAGATACAGGCCGGTTGCGACCGCGGCGGCGCACAGGATCGCGGTCGACCCGGCCGCCACCAGCTGGCGGCGCCGGCTGGTGCGGCGCGCGCCGACGCCACGCGGCCGTCCGGCGCCGGAGCCCCCCTCGCCGAGCCAGGTACCCGTCGCCGCGGAGGGCAGGTCCGCCCGGGTCGCGCCCAGGTATCCGGCGGACTGCGCGGACTCGCCCAGGGTCAGTGCGTCGCGCAGCACGTCGGCGCGATCGGCGACCACCCGGACGCTGGCGGGCCGCTCCTCCGGCGTCTTGGCCAGCATGTGGTAGACCAGATCGCTGACCGGCTGCGGCACGTCCGGCGGCAGCGCGGGCACCGGCTCGTGCTTGTGCGCGAACGCGATCGCCAGCGGCTCGCTGGCCGTGAACGGCGGATGCCCGGCGAGGCACTCGTAGGCGACCACGCCGAGGGAGTAGATGTCGGAGGCATCGGTCACCGGGGTGCCGGTGGCCTGCTCGGGCGATACGTACATCGCCGTACCCATCACCATGCCGGTCTCGGTCAGGTGCGACGCCTGTGCCGCGGCCATCGCGGTCGCGATGCCGAAGTCGGTGATCTTCGTGGTGCCACCCGCGGCGACCAGCAGGTTGCCTGGCTTGATGTCGCGGTGCACGATGCCCGGCCTGATGTGCGGCGTCCAGGGCGCGCGCCGACTGGCTGACGATGTCCAGCGTGGCATCCGGGGAAAGGCGGCCCGCCCGGGCCAGGATCGCGGACAGCGGCTCACCGTTGACCAACTCCATGACCAGGTACGCGCCGCCGAACTCGGAGGACTCACCGTAGTCGTAGACCCGCGCGATGCCGGGATGAGACAAGCTGGCCGCGTACCGCGCCTCGGCGCGGAATCTGGCCAGGAACGCCTCGTCGCCGGCCCGTCCGGTAGGCAGCAGCTTGACCGCGACGGCGCGGTTGAGCAAGCCATCCTCGCCGCGCCAAACCTCGCCCATGCCGCCAGCCGCGATGCGGTCGGTCAGCCGGTAGCGGCCGGCCAGCAGATAGTCGCTCACGGGTTCCTCAGGGTTGCCAGATACGCCTTGATGACCTGCACAGCGATGGGTGCGGCCGCCGAGGCTCCGTAACCGCCGCCTTGAATTATGACGCCGACGGCGATACTCGGGTTGGCGTAAGGAGCAAAGCAAGTGAAGACCGCATCGTTGAGCCCGGAGTTGTTCACGCCGTTCTGCGCGGTGCCGGTCTTGCCCGCGATCACCAGGCCACCCTCGTTGGCGGCGCTGAAGCTGGCCGCCGTGCCGTCGGGGTCCTGCACCACGGCCCGCATCATCTGGCCCACGTCATTGGCAACGGATGGGGTGACCGACTGGCTCAGGACGGACTGAGACGTCGTCTGCACCGTGCTCAGGTCGCTGGCGGTGACCTGTTGCACCAGGTAGGGCTTCATCAGCGTGCCGCCGTTGGCGATCGCCGCGGCGAACATGGCCTCCTGCATAGGCGTGACCGTGTCGCTGTACTGGCCGATCGCCGAGAAGGCGGTCAGCGCCAGGCTCGGCGGGATGATGTATTGGCTCTTCGCCACGGGCAGCGGGACGTAGAGGTTCGCGTCGTTCATGCCGAACTTCTCGGCCATGGCGTTGAGCGCCGACCCGCCGAGGTCCATCCCGATCTTGCCGAAGGTCGTGTCACAGGACTGGGCGAACGCGGTGATCAGCGGCGCCTGGCCGCTCCCGTCCCCGCAGACCTCGCCGTCGTTGTTGGTGAGCACGTGGGTGGTCTGCGGCAGCGTGAGCTGGGTCGGCGAATCGACGTTGGTGTTGATGGTGGTGCTGGGACTCTGAGTGAGCAGCGCGGCACTCGTGACGATTTTGAAGGTCGAGCCGGGCGGCGAGGGTGAGCTGGAGAGCCCGGTTGACCAACGGGTTGCCCGGGGCCCTGAGCAGCGCGTTGTCGTTGTTGTTGAGCTGCGTGCCGTCGTGCACGGCCAGCAGGGCCGGGTTGAAGCTGGGGTAGGAAGCCATGGCGAGGATCTTCCCGGTCTTCGGGTCGAGCGCCACGACACCGCCCGGCTTGCCCAGTGCCGCGAGCGCGCTGTAGGCCGCGTCCTGCGCCTTAGAGTTGACAGTGACCTCGACCGTGGCGCCCTTGGTGGTCTTGCCGGTGATCAGGTCGATCACCTTCCTGACGTCGAGCGAGGAGTCGTTGCCGGACAGCAACGAGTTCTCCGCCGCCTCCACGCCGGTCTGGCTGTAAAGCGTGTCGTAGCCGGTCACCGGGGCGTACTCGGGGACCCGAGGGGTAGTACCGCTGGTACTTGATGGAGCCGCTGCTCGGCTTGGAGGCCGCGATGGTCACGCCGTCGGAGGTGACGATGCTGCCGCGCTCGTACTGGTTCTGCGCGGCGTAGAACGCGCGGGAGTTGCCCGGCTTGCTCGCCAGGCTGGCGGGCGCGAAGCCCTGCAGGTAGTTGACGTTGATCAGCAGCAGCAGGAACATCACGAGGACGGCGATCGATATGCGGCGCAACGCCCGGTTCACTTCAGCGTCACCACCTGCGTCAGGCCCTCTTCTTGTATCGGCCGCGGTGGCGGGCGCCGGGCGGTGTCGCTCAACCGGGCCAGCAGGGCGATCAGCATCCAGCTCGCCACCAGCGAGGACCCGCCCTGGGACAGGAACGGGGTGGTGATGCCGGTCAGCGGGATGAGCCGGGTGACGCCGCCGACGATGACGAACACCTGCAGGGCGAGCATGAAGGAAAGACCGCCGGCCAGCAGCTTGGAAAACGGGTCCTTGACCAACATCGCGGTCCGCAGCCCGCGCTGCACGATCAGCCCGTAGATCAGCAAGATGGCCATCACCCCGGCCAGCCCGAGCTCCTCGCCGAACGCGCTGATCACTAGGTCGCTCTGCACCAGCGGGGTGATGTACGGCTGGCCGCCGCCCAGGCCCTTGCCGAGCAGGCCGCCGCTCGCCATCCCGTACAGGCCCTGCACCAGCTGGTAGGAATTGTGGGTGGGATTCGGCCCCACGAACGGATGCAGCCAGATGTCGAACCGCTCGCCGACATGGGGGAACAGCTTGCTCGCCGCGAACGCGCCCGCCACGAACATGAGGAAGCCGAGCAGCAGCCAGGAGGTCCGCGAGGTGGCGATGTACAGCATCGCCACGAACAAGCCCATGAACACCGCGCTGGTGCCGACGTCGCTCTCGAAGACGAGCAGCAGCAGGCTGGCCGCCCAGGCCAGCATGATGGGGCCGAGATCCCGGGCCCGGGGCAGGTCGATGCCGAGCACCCGCCGACCGGTCAGCGCCAGGACGTCCCGCTTGGCCACCAGGTAGCCGGCGAACGAGACCGCCAGCGCCAGCTTGGCGAACTCCTCCGGCTGGAAGGTGATCAGTGAGCCGAACCGGATCTGGATCTTGGCGCCGGTGCCGGCGACCTCGCTGATCGACGCGGGCAGCAGCGCGGGCAGCGCCACCAGCAAGATCCCGATGACGCCAAGCGTGTAGGTGTAGCGCTGCAGCACCCGCGGTTCGCGGATCAGGGCGAGCACCGCGACGAAGCAGCCGATGCCGATGGCCGAGAAGAGGATCTGGATGTCGGTCGCCGACGCGCTGAGCACGGGATTCCCGGTGGCCGGATTCACCTGCGACGCGAGCCGGTACATCATCACGATGCCGAGGCCGTTCAGCAAGGCCGCGAGCGGCAGCAGCAGCGGGTCCGCCCACGGGGCGAATCTCCGCATGGCCAGGTGGGCGATTCCGACGATGACGATGTAGGCGACCATGTATTCCGCCGTCCCCGAGGGCAGCTTGCCCTTGAGGCTGAAACCCACGTTCGCGAAGGCGAACGCGACAAGCGCGAAGGCGAAAACGAGCATGATCAGCTCGGTGCGCCGCCTGCCGCGGGTCACCGGGACCAGCGGACCCGTCGGGTCAACCGCCGGCGACGGGGCGGTAATGCTACTCACGAGTGCCCTGTGGCGGCCGGGGCCAGGGCACTAGCCGCGATGCCGAACGCCGTGGAAGGCGGGCACATCCCGTCGGCCTTCGGCGGCTGCGGGCCCGGGTTGGGGGGGACCTTGGGCGCGGGTTTCTTGGCCTTCTTGGCCAGCTTGGCCCGCGCCAGTGCGGCCTGGTAGGCGTTCTCCTTGGTCACCCAGTCCTTCAGCTGGGTGTACTGCTGCTGGCACGCCGTGACCTGGGTGCGGACGTTCGCGACGATCGCCTGGGCGTCGCCCAGGCTGCTGGCCGCGTCGGTGGCCTTCACCGTCTGCTGGTAGGGCGCCGGTACCTGGGCGAGCTCAATCCCGGTGGGCTGATAGGGCTTGGACAGGCTGATCCCGGCGATCCGCTGGTTGACGCCGCGGTAGATGACTACCTCGCCCTTGCTGTCAGCCCCGACGTAGTACTGGTCCTGGCTCCACCGCCAGGCGATGTAGCCGCCGCCGACGATGACGGCCACCAGTACCACCAGCGAGGTCGTCACGATCGGCCAGCGGCGCCGACCTGATCTGGAGGCGCGTTTGGGCTGGGCGCGGTGGCTGCGCCGGACCCCCGCCGTTCTCGGGTCGGTACCGTTCTCGGTCGCCACCGCGAGCGGCATGGCGGCCGGGTCCAGCTCGTCGACGGCCACCATCGGCTGCGGAGCGGTGTTCGACGGCCGCCCATGACCGTCATAGGAACCCCCGAAGTGATTCTCCAGGTGATCATCGATGACGCCGAACGGGCCTGACCGGGGCGGTACCGTCGGTGCTCAGCCTCGGGTCGCTGACGCTCGCCGCGGCGCCAGCCATGATCGGGGTCCCGGTGGCCGGTACCCGGGACGTGGCCGTGTCCACGACATCGGCCACGATGCAGGTGATGTTGTCCGGGCCGCCGCCCTGCAGCGCTAGCTCGATCAGCTGGCGCGTGACGGCCTCGGGGTCTCCGCTGGTGGCCAGCGTCTCGCGCAGTGTCTCGTCGCTGACCACGCCGGACAGCCCGTCCGAGCAGAGCAGGTAGCGGTCGCCTGCCTGCCCGTCGTGCACGGACAGGTCGGGCTCGGCGACCGACCTGCCGTCCAGCGCCCGCAGCAGCAGTGAGCGCTGCGGGTGGGTGGAGACGTCATCGGCGCTGATCCGGCCCTCGTCGACCAGCGACTGCACCAGCGTGTGATCGTGGGTGATCTGGTAAAGCTCGCCATCGCGCAGCAGGTAACCGCGCGAGTCGCCGATGTGGCACACCGCCGCATGCCCATCGGACCAGAACAGCGCGGTCAGCGTGGTGCCCATGCCCTCGACCGCCGGGTTGGCGATGATCATCTCCTGCAGCCGGGTGTTGGCCGCGGCGACCGCCGAGGATAGTTCCGCCAGCATGTTGCCGCCGGGCGGTTCGGAATCGAGTTTCGCCATCGAGGCAATGGTCAGGGAGCTGGCCACCTCGCCTGCGGCGTGGCCGCCCATCCCGTCCGCCACCGCGAGCAAACGAGGTCCCGCATACGCCGAGTCCTCGTTTCCTTCACGGAGGAGGCCGACGTCGGAACGTACCGCATAGCGGAGTACAAGTGTCATCTGCGCAGTTCCAGAACGGTCTTACCGATGCGGATCGGCACGCCCAATGGCACTGGCATCGGCCGTGTCACCTTCTGACGGTCAAGGTAGGTGCCATTGGTCGAACCGAGATCCTCGACGATCCACTGGCCGTCCTGCGGGAAAATCCGGGCATGTCGGCTTGAAGCGTAGTCGTCGTTGAGCACCAGCGTGGCATCATTGGCCCGCCCGAGCGTGATCTGCTGCTGGGCGAGATCAAGGCTAGTGCCTTTCAGCGCGCCCGCCGTCACCATCAGAACGCGCGGCGACCCGCGTCCGGCCCGGGGCGGCCTGGCTGAGCGCCCCTGACGCGGCGCCTGGGCCTTGCCCCGCCTGGCCGTCGTGGACGGGCCGCCGAGCAGGTCAGTGCGGACGACTCCGATGGCCGCTATGACAAAAAGCCAGAGCACGGCCAGGAACGCCACCCTGATGATGGTGAGAGACAGCTCGTTCATCTGCGGCTACGCCCTTGGACCCTAGTAGCTGGTGCGCGAGTAAGCAGTGCCCTGGCCATCCTCGCGGTCTTGGCCATCCTGGTGGAAAATCAGCGTGGTCCGGCCCAGCGAGATATGGGTCCCGTCGGTGAGCGCTACCCGCCTGATCGGCTGGCCATTGACGAAGGTGCCGTTCGTGGAACTCAGATCCACCAGGACGACCTGGTCGTTTTCTACCCTTAGCTCCGCATGATGCCTGGACACGCCCGGATCCACCAGCCGGAGGTCGCAGTCTGTGCCCCGGCCGAGCAGCGTCACCGGCGTCTGCAGGTCGTAAGTGTGCTGCTCACCGCCGGCCGGGTCGCCGGGAGCACCTGGTCCGGAGACCAGCAGCCGGGGGTGGCCGGGAAATCCCCGCCCCTGCGTCCGCGGCAGGTCGCTGGCCGGAAGCCTGATCTCGCCGCCCTCGATGGTCGAGCCCCGGATGACGCCGGACCGGATCCGGAACGTGCCCGTGGTCATGTCGGGCACCCCTTCGAACCGCATCCGCACCGGGCCCACGAACGAGTAGCCCTGTTCCTTGGCGTAGTCCCGGGCGAGGTTGGCCAGCTCGACGCCCAGGCTCTCGGCGTATACGTCGAGGCGCTCGTGGTCGCTCTCGGCCAGTTCGACGACAAAATCATTGGGCACCAGCGTGCGCCCCTTGGCCACGATGGCGGCCCGGTCGTCCATCTCACGCTGAACTGCGCTCGCCACCTCGACCGGCTGCAGCTCGGACCGGAAGGCGCGGGCAAAGGCACCCTCTACCATGCCTTCAAGACGACGCTCGAAGCGCTGCAGAACTCCCAACGTGCCACCTCCCTTCACGTCCCTCGCCCCCGATGGTATCCGGGGCGCGGGAGCGCTCGCGGTCGTGCTAACCTACTCGTTGCCCAGGGCGGGTGGCGGAACGGCAGACGCGCACGGTTCAGGTCCGTGTGTCCGAAAGGACGTGAGGGTTCAAATCCCTCCTCGCCCACACATGAGGTGTATCCCCGGTCCAATCGGCACGGCCCAATCGGCACGCGGGTACACGTTACGGAACGACGATGACAGGGCAGCGGGCGTGGCGGGCCAGCCATCCGGAGACCCCACCCGCGACCCGATGCCAGATGTGCTTCGGCGCCCCGATCACGAGCGCGTCCGCGCTGAATTCCTCGGCGGCTGCGGCGAGTTCCCTGGCCGGGCTGCCCCGCCTCGTGCGGACGTGCACGTCCACTTCGGCATGCCCGGTCACCTGGTCAAGCTCGGCGAGCAGCCAGCGTTCCAGCGCCTCGGCGTCCCGGGGCACCCCCACGACCTGCCCGGTCAGCGGCTCGCAGTAGACCCCTGACGAGCACACGTACACGACGAGCAGCGGCCTGCCGAGCCGCTGGGACACGCCAGCCGCGTACGCCAGCGCGTTGCGGCTCGACTCGGAACCGTCGTAGCCCGCGATGACGGGGTGCTGGAGCCTGAGCGCGGACGACTCAAGCGCGGCGAGCGGAGCCGGCTCGGGAACCTCAGTGTCGGATTCCTGAGGGCCGGCTTCCTGCGGGCCAGCTTCCGCCGCAACCTGTTCAGGTTCTTGGGACGACGACGGGGCAGGCGGTTCCGACCGCTCCGGCTGATCCCGTTGCGGTTGGATGGGGCCTGGTTGGCCCGGTGATGGTCTTGACTCTGCCTGGTCCATAATCCGCGTCCTAGCGGAAGACCGCTTCCTTGACAGCCATACCGTGATGAATGCCCCGGATGAACGGCCTTACTCGTATTTGAAAAGCACTATAGATCAGCGCGCGACCATATGGTGAGTACTCACGGGTGCCAACGTGGCACGATGTTCAGGTGACCGCAGAGCAAGCGGGGACGATCAGCAGCCGCACGGACGCGACGGCTCGCGCCGTGATCGAATGCGCCGCCGATGCGATCGTCGCGTTCAGCACCGACCGCACCGTGATGCTGTGGAACCCCGCGGCAGAGCGGATGTTCGGCTGGGCCGCGGCTGAGGTCGTCGGCCTCGAGCCGCAGATCATCCCGGAGGAGCTGAAGGCCGAGCACAATGCGGTACTGGAGCGGGTCAGGGGCGGCGGCCAGATCTCCTACGCGACCCGCCGGGTCCGCAAGGACAGCACGGTCATCGATGTGCGCATCGACACCAGCGCGCTGATCGACGGCGCGGGCGAAGTGACTGGCTGGGTCAACGTCTGCCATCAGGCCGGCGAAGACGACGTGGCCAGGCACTATATGGCCGAACGGGCCCGGGTGGTACGCCGTCTGGGCGACGTGGTCGCCGACATGAACGCGCAGCGCGACCTGGAATCGGTACTCGACCGCATCGCGGCCAGCCTGCGCGAGCTGACCAGTGCCGACGCCGGCGGTTTCGTGATCATCGAGGATGACACGCTCAGGCTGGTCAGCACGGCCGGGCTGCCGGCCCGGCTACGCGGCCGGATCGCCACGTTGTCCAGCAGCCTGGTCGGCGAGCTGATGCGCTCGGGCAAGACGGTCATGATGGCGACCGGTGAATCGGGCGGCTTCGATGACCTGATCTGGTCGGCGCTGCCCGGCCTGCACACGATCGCGCTCAGCCTGTCGCACGTAGCGGGCAAGCCCTACGGCGCGCTGTACGCGCTGTACAGCAGGCGCAAGCTCAGCCACGTCGAGCTGGAACTGCTGGAGCTGCTGGCCGGCCACGCCGGGGTGGCCCTCACTAACGCGATGGCGTTCGAGGAGGTGGTCAGGCAGCGGGCCCATGAGCGCGCGGTCATCGACGGCAGCGCGGACGGCATCGCCGTGCTCGATGCGGTCGGCCAGGTGCGGCAGTGGAATCCGGCCGCGCACCGGATCACCGGGACGCCCGCCCAAGACGCCATCGGCAAACCGCCGTCGTTCCCGCTGCCTGATCCGGGCTCGACGCTGACCCACAAGCTGCCGAACGGGCGCTGGCTCGACGTCCTGTGCACCTCGCTCGCCGACCACGGGGAGCTAGTGATCGACTTCCGGGACGTCACCGCGGCCAAGGAGCTTGAGGAAGCGAAGGACCTGTTCCTGGCCACCACCTCCCACGAGCTGCGGACGCCCATCACCGTGGTGCAGGGATTCGCCAGCACGCTGGCCAGCCGGTGGGACCAGCTCGCCGATACCGAAAGACGTGCCGCGGTGCGGATCATCGCGGAGCGGGCCGGGTCGCTCGGCAGGCTGGTCGAGCAGCTGCTGCTCGGCTCGCGAGCCGGCGCCGATCAGCTGCCCGTCAGCAACGGCCCGTTCGACCTCGCAGCCGTGCTGCACGGGGCCGCCGCCGCGTTCCGGCCGCTGTCGGACAAGCATGTCGTGGTGGCGGACATCCCCGCCGACCTGCCGGCCGCCAGCGGCGACACCATGGCCACCGACATCATGGTCGGGCAGCTGCTCGAGAACGCCTTCAAGTACTCGCCCGAAGGTGGCACGGTCAGCATCCGGGCCCGGGTGAAGGGGGAGGAGGTGGGTGGGGACTGGATCGAGGTCACGGTGGAAGACGAGGGCATCGGCATCGCCGACGGCGATCACGAGCGCATCTTCGACCGGTTCTTCCAGGGTGAGGCGGGCGATCGCCGCAGGTTCGGCGGCGTCGGCATCGGCCTGTTCATCGTCCGCCGCCTGGCCGAGGCGCAGCACGGCGAGGTCACCGCCGGCTCGCGTCCCTCCGGCGGGACGGTCATGTCCCTGCGCCTGCGGCCCGCCGCGGGCTAAGCCCTCATTCGGCGGCCCTCATTCGGCGGCACTGTGCTCGCTTTCGGCGGGCTTGTCGCGCTTGCGCGGCTCGCCCCCGGTGGCTTCCAGGTAGGCGTCGACGATCGCGGGGACATCGTAGCCCTGCCGCATGATCTGCCCTTTTTCCAGCCAGATGACCCGGTTGCAGCTCGCCTCGATCTCGGCCAGGTTGTGCGCGACGAGGAACACCGTGGCTGCTTCCGAGCGGAGCTGGACGATCCTTTCGTGGCTCTTGGCCCGGAAGTTCGCATCGCCGGTGGCCAGCGCCTCGTCGATCATCAGGATCTCGTGGTTCTTGGCGGACGCGATGGAGAACCTCAGCCGCTGCGCCATCCCGGTCGAGTAGGTGCGCATGGGGTAATCGATGAAATTGCCAACTCCCGAGAAGTCCACGATGGACTGGTAGCGGTCCTTGGTCTCCTGGGGGGTCATGCCCATGGCCAGGCAGCCGAGCACCACGTTGCGCTCTCCGGTCAGGTCATCCAGTAGCGCGGCGTTGACGCCGAGCAGAGCGGCCTGCCCGCTGGTGTAGACGCAGCCTTGCTCGGGCGGGAGCAGCCCGGCGATCGCCTGCAGCAGCGTCGACTTGCCCGAGCCGTTCCGGCCGATGATGCCAACGGCGTCGCCGTGGTTGATCACGAAGGAGATGCCCCTGATCGCGTGCACCTCGCGAACTGACGGGCGGCGCTGTCGCTTGACCACCCGCATGAGCGCAGTCGCCGCGGTGCCCTTGTCGCCGCCCGCGCCGTAGACGCGGTAGACCACGTGCAGATCGTCGACGACCACGGTGGGCTCAGCGCCGTTAGTCCCGGGCCCGCTACCCACGGCCATACCTCGTTTCCGCCTGCCAGAAAAACACGAAGCCGACCACGAGCGCCACAATTGCCCAGCCGATGCCCCACAGCCACAGCCCGTTCATCGTCACCGTCCCGTGGCAGTAGGCGCTGAATTCGAGGTCGTGGCTTTCTCCCGGTGAATGGTAGAGAGCGCAATACGGCGCGGTTGTACGGCTTGCTGCCCGGCCAGGCATCCGCTGCGACTGCAGTATCGCGTTCCGCACCAGGCTGATGTAGACCGCGGCGGGGTTGATCTGCAGCAGATAGGTGAGGGTCGGGTGCCTGGCCAGCGAGTTGATCGTCTGGATGCTGAACATGACGCCCGAGGAGTACATCCAGGTCCGCACGACGAACGGCATCAGCTGGCTGAAGTCGTCCGCGCCGGCGCCCAGCCGGGCGAGGAACAGGCCCATGCCGACGTTGAACACAGCCTGCAACAGCAGTACCGGGATGGCCAGCAGCCAGTACCAGGTCAGCGGCTCGCCTGTCGCCAGCACGATGACGGAAAGCACGAGCATGGACATGACGAGCTGCTCGAGCTCGATCAGCACGTACCCGATCGGCAGGCAGCCGCGCGGGAAGGGCAGCGCCCTGATCAGCGGCAGGCTGTCCGGCATGACCCGGGACGTGGTGATGAACGCCCGCTGGGTGAAGTTGAAGACGAAGATCCCGGTGATGAGGAAGGCCAGGAAGTTCGGCACCCCGCGGCTGGTGTTGAGGATGAGGCCGAAGATCAGGTAGTAGACGGCGGCGTTCAGCAGCGGGGTGAGCACCTGCCACAGCTGGCCGAGCCTCGCCTCGGTATACATCGCTACGTTGCGCGCGGTGGCGAAGCCCACGATGAAGTGGCGCCGCGCCCACAGTTGGCCGGCGTAGGCGAAGATGCCGGGCCGGGCGGCGCTCGGCCTGAGCTGGTACCTGGCGGCCAGTTCGGCGAGCGGCTCGTCCGCCAGTGCCGCCTGGTCTACCTCGGGAATCGCCAGGTCGTCGGTAAGCGTGCCCGGGCCGCCTTGGTCACGTGCTCGCTCCTTCATATCGGCGAGCCTATGGCGTGCCGGGCGGACCGCGCGCCGCGGAATGAACGGACAACCTTCACGGAGAGACGTTACCGTGCCGGCGGCGGGTGCCGGAGCCACCCGGGGTTTCTGCTGGGACGCCGTTACCGTTCAGATATCTGGAGTGCCCGCGTGTTTCCGGAGCGCTTTCACGGGGCATTTCCGCTCGTATTGGGTTCGCTCAAGGTCGGACAGACGGGCTGGGGCTGACATGGAGGTGACTGAGGCGAGCGTCCTACTGCTCCCGTTCGCCGCTTCAAGCGTCGGCGTGGCTCGTCGGCGCCTGGTGTCGGACCTGATCGCAGCCGATACCTATGATTCTGCCGTCTGTGACGTCGCGCTCGTGATCACCGAGCTGTTCAGCAACGCACTGCGGCACGCGGTGCCGCTGCCCGGATCCAAGATCCGCGTCGCCTGGCGCATCGACGGGGACAGCGTCCAGGTCTCGGTCAGTGACGGCGGCGGGCAGACCGTACCTGAGCTGGGCGAGCCGACCCAGGCGGCCACCGGGGGGCGGGGCCTGAGGATCGTGGAGAAGCTGTCGAGACGCTGGGGCACGAGCACGGGCGACGAGGGCACCACCGTATGGGCGGAGGTGCCGGTCCGTCCGGTGAAGACCGAGATGACGACGGTCGGCGTGCCGGTCGTGGCGACGGACAGCGGCTAGGGACGGGCTAGCTGGAATTACGGCGCCGCTCCCGGCCGCGGAAATCCAGGAATCTCTAAGGATGCGCTCAGCATAGTTGCCTGGCATCCGGACGCTCGGCGCGGTAAGGTTCGGCTCGTGGAGCTAAATGTCTCAAGTCGATTTCACGATGATCACACAGTCGTGACCATTTGCGGTGAGATCGATCTCTATACCGCTCCGCGGCTGCACAGCGAGCTCGGTGCCGTCCTGGCCGATGGCATGCCCACCCGGGTTGTGGTTGACATGTCTGGCGTGGAATTCTGCGACTCGACCGGCATGAACGTGCTGCTGTCTTGCTTGCGCCGGGTGCGCGAGCGGGGCGGCGAGCTAGAGATCGCCTCTCCCAAGCCCGCGGTGCGCAAGATCCTTCAGGTGACGGGCCTCGACTCGGTGTTCACCCTCGTCGACGGCGCCAACCTGAACGGCGCCAACCTGAATAGGCCGAAGCCCGCAGTCCCGCGCAACTAGGCAGCATATTCGACCTAGGATCGGCCCATGCCAGCAGGGTCCGGAGTCGGCGACGTCGCGGTGGTCATTCCGGCGCGGAACGAGGCCGATCGCATCGCCGCGACCGTGACGGCTGCGGCCGGACTGGCCGGCGTCGGTCTCGTAGTGGTCGTCGATGACGGTTCCGGCGACGGTACGGGTACCGTGGCCCGCCGTGCGGGCGCCGTGGTGATGCGGCACGCCAGGAACAGGGGCAAGGCGGCCGCCATGCAGACCGGCGCCGACGCGGTGAGCCTGGTCGACCAGCGCGAGCGCCGCGAGCAGCCCCGGCACCTGCTGTTCCTCGACGCGGACCTAGCCGAGTCGGCCGCGCAGGCCGGGCCGCTAACTGTTCCGGTGGTCGCGGGGACGGCCGACATGACCATCGCCGTCTTCGCGGCGACCGTCAAGCTCGGCGGGCACGGCCTGGTCGTCGGGCTGTCCGGGGCCGGCATCCGCCGCTCCGTCGGCTGGCGGCCGGTCCAGCCGCTGAACGGGCAGCGCTGCCTGACCCGGGCGGCGTTCGAGGCGGCGCGCCCGCTGGCACCTGGCTGGGGGGTGGAGACCGCGCTCACCATCGACCTGCTGCGTAAGGGACTCCGGGTCACCGAGGTCGAGGTGGAGCTCGCGCACCGGGCCACCGGGACCGGCCTGCAGGCCCAGCTGCACCGTGCGCGCCAGCTCACCGACATCGCCAGGGCGCTCGCCACCCGGCTATGACCAGACGGCCGGAGCGGGCGGGACCGGTCGGGTCCTTGGGTCCGGCCGGACCCAAGATGTCCGCGCGGGCCGGGGGAACCGCTGGGCTCATCGCCATCGGGGTGAGCGTGGCGTTCACGTTCGCCGTCGCGGTGGCCGGGCCCTCGGTCATGGAACCGGTGCTGCCGGGTTCTCGGGTCCGGGCCGGGTCGCCGCCATGGTCGCTCGGCCTGCACCCGTCGCCCTACCTCGCGGTCAGCCTGACCGCCGCCGGGCTGGCCGTCGGAACGCTCGGGCTGGTGCTCGTGCTGCGGGCGGTCCGTGGTGGCTGGTCGGTTCCGGCGCGGGCGGTCCTGGTGGCGGGGCTGCTGGCGGCGGTCGCGCTGACGCTGGTGCCGCCGTTCGGGTCGTCGGATCACCTCAGCTACGCCGCCTACGGGCGGATGCTCGTCACCGGCCACAATCCGTACACCACGACGCCGGCCCAGCTGGCCGCCCTGGGTGACCCGGTGGCCCGGGCGGTGCAGGACTGGTCGGGGTCGCCATCGGTCTACGGGCCGCTCGCGACCGCGATCCAGGGGCTGGCCTCGCTGGTCGGCGGGACCTCGGTACGGCTCACCGTGTTCGTGCTCGGCCTGGCGAACCTGGCCGCCTTCGCCGTCACCGCGCTGCTGCTGCACCGGATGACGCGTCATGATCCGGTGCAGCAGCTGCGCGCGGCCCTGCTATGGGCCTGCAACCCGCTGCTGCTCCAGGTGCTCGTGGCCGGGGCGCACGTGGACGGCCAGGCGGTCGTCTTCGGCGTCGCGGCGGTGGCGGTCATGTTCGGGCCGTGGCCGGCCGCCGGGCCCGAGCGGACTTCGCCGCGCGCTAGCTCGGTGCCGCGCGCCGCGATGGCCGGGGTCCTGATCGGCCTGGGCTTCGCCGTCAAGATCACGGCCGCACTGGTGGGGGTCGGGCTCGCCATCGCGCTCATGCTCATACTCGGACGCCAGTGGCGGCGGCTCGTGCCGCGCCTTACGGCACTCGGTGCGGGGTTCGCTGTGACGGCGGGAGCGGCGGTGGCTATCGGCGGGTCGGCCATGCTCAGGCAGTCATCACAGGCCAGCGACATGGTGTCGATCGGGTCGCCGTGGCGGGTGATCCGGACGATCATCCATCTCGCCGTGGCCGGAACGGCCGCGACCGACATCGTGAAGCTCGGGGCCATCGCGCTGATCGTGGTGCTCGCGGTGCTGCTCATCCGCGGGCTGCCCATCGGAGTGGGCGCTACGCCCGCCTTCGCGCTCGCCCTGGCCTGGCTGTTCGCCTGGCCGTACGTGCTGCCGTGGTACGACGCGCTGGCGTGGGCGCTGCTGCCGCTGGTGCCGCTGGTGCCCGGGACCGCCGCGGCGGGCCTGGTCTGGCTGCTGCTCGCCCGGACCGCGGCGCTCGGGTTCGGCTACCTGCCCGCGCGGCAGACCGACGCGGCGCTGCCGCCCGGGCTCGGATGGCTGCAGCCCGTGATCAGACACGGAGTTACCCCCGCGGTCCTCGCCGTGGCCACGGTCTGGCTGGTGTCCTTGATGCTGCGGGCCCGGCCTTCGGCGCCGGACCAGCCGGTCCGCGAGGACCCGCCTCCCGAAGCCAGCGAAGCGCCCGCGAGGGAGGCCAGCAGGTGAGCACCGCTACCGGAGTCCCGGCCGCGGCCGAAGCCGGCCGCCGGGGACCCGCGAGCTGGCCCGGCCGCCTGGCCGGGCACCTGGCCACCTGGCCGCCGTGGGCGGCCACGATACTGGCCGTGCTGGCCTGGGTCGCGGCGCTGGCCGTCGTCGAGCCGCTGGTCCGCGGGTACCTGACCAGCGTGCCCGACCAGCGGATGGTGGACCTGGCCGTCTACCGCACCGGTGGCCTGAGCGTGCTGCAGGGCCAGCCGCTTTACGCCGTGCTGACCCAGCCGCCGCAACTGCTCCCGTTCACCTACCCGCCGGTGGCCGCGCTTTTCGCGGTGCCGCTGGCGCTGCTGCCCTGGCCGGCCGCCCAACTGGTCTGGGTGCCCTTCATCTATGGACCGCTCGCGGTGGTCATCTGGTTCGCGTTCGCGCCGCTGCTGCGCCGGGCTCCCACGGGCGGGCTGCGCGCGGCCGCCTTCGCGGTCATCTTCGCGGCCTGCGCCTACCTGTTCCCGCTGCGCGATGAAATGCGTTTCGGCCAGGTGGACATGGTCCTGCTCGCGATGGCCGTGGCAGACTGCGCGGCCCGCGCGCCGCGCTGGCCGCGCGGCATGCTGGTGGGGCTCGCCACCGCGATCAAGCTGGTGCCCGGGGTGTTCATCGTGTACCTGTGGCTGTCGGGTCGGCGGCGTGCCGCGGTGACCGCGGCGGTGACGGCGCTGGCCGCTACGCTCGGCGCCTGGCTGCTGCTGCCCCATGATTCGGTCACCTACTGGACCAGCGTGATCTTTCAGTCCGGCCGGCTCGGGTCCAACTCGGGCACGTCCAACCAGTCGCTGCGCGGCATCTTGCTCAGGGAATTCCTGCCCGGCCAGGCCCCCGGCGAGCTGTGGGCCGCGGTGGCCGTCGTGGTCGCGGTGGCCGGTTTCGCGGTGGTCCGGCGGCTGGCGCGGGAGTCCAGGGAGATGGAGGCCATCGCGGTCACCGCGCTGCTCGGCGTGCTGCTTTCGCCCGTCTCCTGGATCCACCACTTCCTCGTTGTGGTGGTGGTCATCGGCGCGATCCTGGCGGACGGGCGCTCGCCGCGGCGGATCGCGCTCGCCGCGGGGACGGCGGCGTTCTTCGCCCTGACCATCCCCTGGTGGGGCCGGTCCCTGCTCGGCCAGCCAGAGGTGCCGGTGCTGGCGGCCAGGGTGGTGGAAGACGCCTTCGGGATCGCTGCCGTGGCGCTCATCGTGATCATCGCCCGGCTGCGGGCCGCGGACCGGAGCGTTCCCGTTCGTTAACTTTAAGTAATCGATATAGCGCGACGCGTGATACCGGTGGTCTTGATACATCACGCGCTCGTCGACGCCGGCGGCGTAACCGTCCGTCGCGCCGCGCACCCTCGCGATGCTGGCATCATGTGGGCTATGCCCTATGCCTACCTGGGGCCCGAGGGGACCTTCTCCGAGGCGGCGCTGCGCGCCGCCGACTCGGGCGCCGAGCCGCTGTCCTGCCCCACCATCCAGGCCGCCCTCGCGGCCGTGCGAGAAGGCGCGGCGGAACGGGCCGTGGTTCCCATCGAGAGCTCGGTCGAGGGTGTCGTCACCGCCACCCTCGATGACCTGGCCACGGGGAATGACCTGGTCATCGTGGCCGAATTGCAGATCCCCATCGCATTCGCGCTGCTGGCCAGGCCGGGGACCGGGCTCGGCGACATCAAGAGGATCGGCGGCCACCCACAGGCCATGCCGCAGTGCCGCGGCTGGCTCGCCGCCAACCTGCCTGACGGCGAGTGGGTCCCGCTCGCGTCCAACGCGGAGGCGGCCCGCCAGGCCGCGGACGGGCACGTGGACGCCGCGCTCGCGGGCGCTTTCGCCGCGGACAGGTACGGCCTGCAGGTCATCGCACCCGACGTGCACGACCGGGCCAACGCCGTCACCCGGTTCGTCGTGGTGTCACCGCCCACGCCACTGCCCGCGCGCACCGGGGCGGACCGGACGTCACTGGCCGCGTTCCTGGTCGAGGACCACCCGGGCGCGCTGCTCGAGATCCTCACCGAATTCGCGGTGCGCGGCATCAACCTGACCACGATCCAGTCCCGGCCGACTGGCGACCGGCTCGGCCAGTACTACTTCTTCATCGACTGCGAGGGGCATGTCGATGACGCGCGGGTCGGCGAGGCGCTGATGGGGCTGCGCCGGGTCTGCCGTGAAGTGCGCTTCCTCGGCAGCTACGCCCGGTGCGACGGCGGCACCGCCCAGGTCAGGCCGGGAACCTCGGACGTGGAGTTCGCCGATGCCGCCGCCTGGCTGGGGCGGCTGCGCTTCGGCCGCCCTTAGCCCGGAGCCGCAGGCTGTTTGACCCGGAGCACGCGCCGGGTTCGTTCGGCCGAATGATCTTTACAGGTACGGTCCCGAGGCCGGGCCCTGTTGCTGTGCCTCCTGGGTCGGGGGCATCATGCCGGGCGGCAGCGCGCGGCGCATCTGCTCGAGCTGGGCCCGGGCCGCCATCTGCTGGGCGAACAGCGTGGTCTGGATGCCGTGGAACAGGCCCTCCAGCCAGCCCACCAGCTGAGCCTGGGCGATCCGCAGCTCGGCCTCGCTCGGCACATCGTGCTCGGCGAACGGCAGTGACAGCCGCTCGAGCTCATCGACGAGCTCGGGCGCGAGCCCGTCTTCGAGTTCCTTGATGGAGCTCTGGTGGATCTCTTTCAGCCTGGCCCGGCTCTTCTCGTCCAGCGGAGCCGCCCTGACCTCCTCGAGCAGCTGCCTGATCATGTTGCCGATCCGCATGACCTTGGCCGGCTGCTCGACCATCTCGGTGACCGGGCGCTCGCGGCTGGCGTTCTCGTCCTGCTCGCTGCCTGCCGTCGCTATGCCGTCCGGGCCCACCACGAGGACCTGCGGATGCTCTTGTGTTTGAGGATTCATCCCGTCGCTCATTCCCCTAGTCTGTCCGATTACCCGGCCCGCTCAGGCGGCCGGGGTCACTCTGGCACGAGCAAGATCTTGCCGATGTGCTCGCTGGCCGCCAGGGCGCGGTGCGCCTGCGCCGCCTGCGACATGGGCAGTTTCCTGTCGATCACGGCGGCGACCTTCCCGGCGTCGATGAGCGGCCATACGTGGTCGTGCACGGCCGCCACGACCGCGGCCTTCTCGTTGGCCGGCCGCGCCCGCAGCGTCGTGGCGTGCACGCTCGCCCGCTTGCCCTGCAAGACGCCCAGGTCGATTTCGGCCCGGCTGCCGCCCTGCCGGCCGATGATGACCAGCCGGCCGCCGGTAGCCAGCGCGGCCAGGTTACGGGCCAGGTAGCTGGCGCCCATGATGTCGAGGATTACGTCAGCACCCGCGCCGCCGGTGGCGTCGAGCAGCGCCGCGACGAAATCCTCGTCCCGGTAGTTGATGGCCACGTCGGCGCCGAGCTCGCGGCAGCGGGCCAGCTTCTCCGCCGATCCCGCGGTGCAGGCGACGCGGGCGCCGAAGGCCTTGCCCAGCTGGATCGCCATGGTGCCGATCCCGCTGCTGCCGCCGTGCACAAGCAGCGTTTCGCCGCTGGTCAGCCCGGCCAGCTGGAAAACGTTGGCGTACACGGTGCACGCGGTCTCCGGGAACGCGGCGGCCTCCGTCATGTCCACCTGGGCGGGCACCGGCAGTAGCTGCCCGGCGGGCACCACGACCTGCTCGGCGTAACCGCCGCCAGCCAGCAACGCGCACACCTCGTCACCAGGCCGCCACCCGGTAACGCCGTCGCCGACGGATCGGACCCAGCCGGAGCATTCCAGGCCCGGGTACGGCGGCGCGCCCGGCGGCGGCGGGTAGCGGCCCTCACGCTGCATCAGGTCTGCGCGGTTGACGCCGCTGGCGGCGATCTCGATGACCACCTCGCCGGGGCCGGGGACCGGGTCGGGCACCTCGAGCCAGCGCAGGACGTCGGGTTCGCCGGGCTCGGTGATGACGACGGCGTACATTTCCTCTCCTCTCTCCTTGGCTCGGTAGCCAGGCCTGCCAACTCTGTCATCTCCGGGTCATCTGCTCGACAGGGAGCCAGATATCGCAACGCAGTGCCACCATGCCAGTGCGCAGGGTATCGAAATCGCGGGTAATCTGGCTTACGCTCGGAGAGATGTACGAACCCGGCCCGCATGCGCGCCCCACCCATGAGGACCAAGAGGGACGACCCGTGACGATGAACAACGATACGCCGCAGATCTTCGGCGATGACGCGCACGACTATCCGCAGGATGCCGGTTCGTTCCCGGAACACGACGGGGAGGCCTTCTCGGCCTTCCACGGGTGGGCCGGCTGGGGCGATCGGGTCGAGCCGGTAGCGCCGGACGACGATTATCCGCAACCGTCGTTCTCCCCTTACTCCTATGAGCCGGAGTTTCCGCAGCGGCCCGGACCCGGACACCCGGGGCAACCGGGTTACCCGCAGGGTCCCGGCTATGCGGGACCGGGCTATGCGGTGGATTCGGGCTATGCGCGGCACCTGGGGTACCCGCAGGACCCGGGGGACGACCGTGACCTGGGCT
>CAWBNK010000018.1:0-282137 GCA_963790065.1 uncultured Actinomycetes bacterium
ACTGCCCGCGATCATGGAAATGGGGCGTGGCAGCCGTAATGGCATGGGAAGGCGTGTACGGCGCGGAGGCGGCGTGCCTTGTGGGCTATGGGCCGCCTCCGCGCCGGGATTGACGCGCACCGGGTTCGGGCGCGCCACGTCTGACGCCGGGTGGGGCGCGGGTAAAGGCCTGCGCCGGGTGGGGCGCAGGGAAATCTGGGCGCGGAAGGGTCAGATGCAGGCGGGTCAGGCGCGGAAGGGTCAGGCGCGGAAGGGTCAGGTGGGAAGGATCAGGCGCGGCGGGAGCGGTTGACGGCGGAAAGGACGGCCCGCATCGAGGCGGTGACGGTGTTCGTGTCGATGCCGACGCCCCAGAAGACCTGACCGCCGGCCTCGCACTCCACGTAGGCGGCGGCCTGCGCGTCGGTGCCTTCGGTCAGCGCGTGCTCGGTGTAGTCGAGCACCCGGGCGCTGATCCCGATGGTGGCCAGGGCGTCGCAGAAGGCGGAGATCGGGCCGTTGCCGACGCCTTCCACCTGCTGCGCCTGGCCGTCGGCGGATATCTCGGCGGACAGGGCGTGCTTGGACTCGATGACCGAGGAGGTCTGCTGGTCAAGCAGGGCCAGCGGGCCGGCCGCCAGGTACTCGGCGGAGAAGATCTCCCACATCTCGGCCGGCGACACCTCGCCGCCCTCGGTGTCGGTGCGGGCCTGGATGACCTTGGAGAACTCGATCTGGAGGCGGCGCGGCAGGTCCAGCCGGTGCTCGGCCTTCATCACGTAGGCGACGCCGCCCTTGCCGGACTGCGAGTTGACCCTGATGACCGCCTCGTAGGTGCGGCCCACGTCGTGCGGGTCGATCGGCAGGTACGGCACGGCCCACGGGTACTCGCCGAACGGCACCGCAGCAGCAGCCGCTTCGGCCTCGAGCGCCTCGAAGCCCTTCTTGATGGCGTCCTGGTGAGAGCCGGAGAAGGCGGTATAGACCAGGTCGCCCGCGTAGGGGTGGCGCGGGTGGACCGGCAGCTGGTTGCAGTACTCGACTGTGCGACGGATCTCGTCGATGTCGGAGAAGTCGATCATCGGGTCGATGCCCGTGCTGAACAGGTTCAGCCCCAGGGTGACCAGGCAGACGTTGCCGGTGCGCTCGCCGTTGCCGAACAGGCAGCCTTCGATCCGGTCCGCCCCGGCCAGCACGGCCAGCTCGGCGTCGGCGACGGCGGTGCCCCGGTCGTTGTGGGTGTGCACGGACAGGCATACGTGGTCGCGGGAGGGCAGGTTCCTGCTCATCCACTCGATCTGGTCGGCGTAGACGTTCGGGGTGGAGCGCTCGACCGTGCACGGCAGGTTCAGGATGATCTCCCGGTCCGGGCCGGGCTGCCAGACCTCCATGACCCCGGCGCAGACGTCGAGGGCGTAGTCCAGCTCGGTGTCCATGAAGATCTCGGGCGAGTACTCGTAGCCGAAGTCGGCGTCGCCGAGCAGTTCCTCGGCGTACTTCATGACGTGGCGGGTGCCCTCGACGGCGAGCGCCTTGCACTCCTCGCGGTCGATGCGGAAGACCACCCGGCGGAAAATCGGGGCGGTGGCGTTGTACAGGTGCACGGTGGACCGCGCCGCGCCGGCCAGGGACTGGACCGAGCGCTCGATCAGGTCCTCCCGGGCCTGGGTGAGCACCGAGATCCGGACGTCGTCGGGGATGCGGTCGCTGGTGATCAGCTCGCGGACGAAATCGAAGTCGGCCTGGCTGGCGGAGGGGAACCCGACCTCGATCTCCTTGTAGCCCATCCGGATGAGCAGGTCGAACATCTTGTGCTTGCGGGCCGGGCTCATCGGGTCGATCAGGGCCTGGTTGCCGTCGCGCAGATCGGTGGAGAGCCAGCGCGGGGCCCGGGTGATGGACTTGGCGGGCCAGGTGCGGTCCGGCAGGTCGACCGGCTGGAACGGGGTGTAGCGCTGACAGGGCATGCCGCTGGGCTGCTGCTGGATCGGCGCGACGCGCCTATAGACGGGATCGTGCTGCATTTTCTGCTGCTTCCTCGGAGCTGGAGGACGGCGGCCAGCGGACAAGGAAAAACCCCGCGGCGAGGAGCCGGCCTATCGGCCCCCGCCGCGGCCGCTAAGCAGGAGCAGCTCGCGCAACATTGCCGCTCACTGTACCAGCCGGGCCACGCACCGGTGAAACCGGGCCCGGCGCCGCCCCGAATATTCGGTGGCGCCCAGAGCGGGACGCAAGGTTTCCTGGGGGAATGCACATCGAGCGAGTAGACCTGACGGACGCGCAGAGCATAGGCGCGTGCGACGAGGTGTGCCTGGCGGCCCAGGAGGCCGACTGCCCCGAGGAGCCGCGGCTGACCGCCGGGCCGTTCCGAGGCTGGCTGACCGTGGGCTGGGACGGCAACCCGCGGGAGGTCTGGCTGGCCGCGGCCACGTCATCAATGCTGGCCGGCGACGGGAAACGGCAGCCGGTCCTGGGCTGGTACCGGCTGGAACTGCCCGAGCGGGAGAACCAGGACCGGGCCAACCTGGACCTATTCGTGCACCCGGCGGAACGGCGGCGCGGGCTCGGTACCGCCCTGCTGCGGCACGCGGCGGAACGCGCGGCCTGCCACGGGCGTTCGGTGCTGGCCAGCGCGACCAGGGACGGCACGCCCGGGGCCGCCTTCGCCCGCTGGGCCGGGGCGGAACCAGGCGTGGTCGAGGTCCAGCGCATGCTGGAGCTCGGCAAGCTGGCCGACGGCAGGCTGGAAAGGCTGCGTGAGCAGGCCGAACGGGCCGCGGCCGGCTACTCGCTGGTGTCCTGGACCGGGCCGGTGCCCGAGGAGTTCATCGAGCGGGTGGCCCCGGTCTACGATGCGCTCAACGACGCCCCGCACGACGAGGGGGAAGCGCCCACGTTCTGGGATGCGCAGCGGGTCCGCGAGGCCAACGCCCGGCGCCCGCACTACGGCAGCCGCGACTACGCGGTCGCGGCCGTGCACCGGGAGGCCGCCGCCGGTGAAATGGTGGCGCTGACCGAGGTCGTGGTGGATCCCGCCCATCCCGACTGGGCCCACCAGGCGATCACCGGCGTGAGCCGGCCGCACCGCGGGCACCGGCTCGGCCTGCTGGTGAAGGTCGCCATGCTGGACCTACTGATCGCCGCCGAGCCGCAGGTGGAACGGATGTCGACCTGGAACGGGGCGGAAAACCCGTACATGATCGCGGTCAACGAGGCGCTCGGCTACACCGTCCTGGGCCCGCCGTCGACCTCGCAGCAGCTGAGCGTGGCGCCGGTGCGAGGTTAGTCTCGGCCGGCCGACTGCTCGGTCATGGCGATCACGCCGAGGGACTGCGCCTGGGTCATGCCGAGGTCGCCGCCGATGGCCTGGGCGGCGAGCCGCTCGCTGTCGGTGAGCTGGCCGCCGGCCAGGGCGATCCTGATCACGTCGGCCAGGTACCACTCCCGGGCCTGGATGGTGAGCTGGGCGCCCACCTGATTGAGCGCGGGGCGGATGGCCTCGAAGGGCTGCCGGAGATCGTCTTCCAGCATGGCCTCGTTATAGCCCGGCATCCCGGCTCCGATGATGGCCTCAATGGCGCGCTGGCGCGCGGCCGGGCTGGCCGGGTCGCCTGATCGCAGCATGGCCGAGGCGGCCGCGCGCATGCCCGCGGGCAGCGCCGCCTGCATCTGCGCCGTGGTGGGCAGGCTGAGCACGTCCGTGACGTACCTGGTCCGGCAGGTGGTGCACTGGACATGCTCGCCCACCTTGGTCAGCGGGATGACCGGGATGAAGAACAAGGTGAACCAGCGGCGCCCGACGCGGAGCCGGTACTTCCGGTCCCCGCCGCAGCGGCGGCAGTGGAAGGTGCCCTGCGCGATTGTCCGGTAGAACACGCGCATCCCGAAAATGATCAGCAACGTCGATTCCCCCTTCTGGCCTCCGCCCGACGCACGCCCCGTTCTCGGTGCAGGTGAGATCCATCATGTCTTGGATTGGGCGGAACGGACCAGCTTTATGCGGATCCGGTACCTCGGCGCGGCGCGGGCGGCCTGCCATCATGGCGGCATGATCGGGCGACTGCACCACGTGATCCTGGACTGCCCCGACCCGGCCGCGCTGGCCGGGTTCTACTCCGCGCTGCTCGGCCTGCCCGTCACCTACACCAGCGACGACTTCGTGGTGGTGGCGGCCAGCGACACCTCATCCGGTCTGGCCTTCCAGCTGGCACCCGGGCACCAGCCGCCCACCTGGCCCGATCCGGCCGTGCCGCAGCAGGTCCACCTGGACATCATGGTGGAAGACGTGGCCGCGGCCGGGCCGCGGGTGCTGGCCCTGGGGGCGGCCAAGCTCGACGGCGACGACGTCTACGCCGACCCGGCCGGGCATCCGTTCTGCCTGATCAGGCGGCCCGGCTGGGCGGTGCCGATCGAGTAGGGCCGATCGAGTAGGGCCGATCGGGTTGGGGCCGATCGGGTCGGCCCGATCGGGCCGGGCGGGCTCAGTCGTAGAAGCCGAGGCGGCGGAGCTGCTTCGGGTTGCGCTGCCAGTCCTTGGCGATCTTGACGTGCAGGTCGAGGAAGACCTTGGTGCCAAGCAGCGCCTCGATCTGGCGGCGGGCCCGGGTGCCGACGTCCTTCAGCCGGGCGCCGCCGGTGCCGATGACGATGGCCTTCTGGCTGGACCGCTCCACGTACAGCTCGGCGTGCACGTCGACCAGGTCGGCCCGGCCGGGCCGGGGGCCCATCTCCTCGACCACCACCGCGATGGAGTGCGGCAGCTCGTCCCGGACGCCGTCCAGTGCGGCTTCCCTGATCAGCTCGGCCACCATGATCTGCTCGGGCTCGTCGGTCAGCTCGCCGTCGGGATACAGCGGCGGGCCCTCGGGCAGGTGCGAGACGAGCACGTCGGCCAGCACGTCGAGCTGGAAGCCGGTCACCGCCGAGACCGGCACCACGTCGGCCCAGTCGCCCAGCTCGCTGACCGCGACCAGCTGCTCGGCGACCCGTTCCGGCGGCACCTGGTCGGTTTTGGTCACGACCACCACGACCGGCGTCTTCCGTACGTTCTCCAGCTCACGGGCAAAGAACCGGTCGCCTGGCCCGACCGGGTCGCCGGCCGGGACGCAGAACCCGATCACGTCGACCTCGGCCAGCGTCGAGCGGACCAGGCTGTCCAGGTGCTCACCGAGCAGGGTCCGCGGCTTGTGCAGGCCGGGCGTATCGACCAGGATCAGCTGCGCGTCCGGGCGATGCACGATGCCGCGGATCACCCGCCGGGTAGTCTGCGGCCGGTCGCTGGTGATCGCGACCTTGGCGCCGACCAGCGCGTTGGTCAGCGTCGACTTGCCGACGTTCGGCCGACCGGCCAGGCAGGCGAAGCCGGAGCGGAACGCGGGGCCGGCGGCAGGCGAAACGGCCTCCGGGGAGCTGGCGGCCGGTGGGTGGTTCACCACTTGATTCTGCCGCATGTCCGACGGGTGAGTTACCACGGACCGTTCGGCATAAATAAATTACGGAGCAGGACGGCGCGGTCAGGCGGTGAGGGTGCGGCGTACGGTGCCGTCGGGGCCGGCCAGGTAGACGGTGGCGGCGGGGCCGATGTCGCGGACCACGGCCAGGTCGCCCGGGTCCAGGTCGGCCTCGCTGACCAGCGCCGCCGCCTCGAGCTTCTGCGCGCCGCTGGACACCGCCATGGCCACCGCCAGGCGCAGCGCGGACAGCCGCAAGGAGGGCAGGGCGACCGCGGCGGCGGCGTAGGTGCGGCCGGTCTCGTCGCGGACGGCCGCGCCCTCGGAGGCCGCCACCCGGGCCCGGGACGACCGGGCCAGGGTGATGATCTTGAGATCTTCGGTATCTATCTGGGGGCGGCCCCCCCAGACCCCCCCGGTTAGGAGTTTCATCGCTCACGCGACGGAGTCTACGGCGAGGTCACTGCGGTTCGTCGCCGTCCGGCTGGACCAGCACGGTCCCGATCTTGTTACGGCGGCCGGCCAGGTTCTCGGCGGTCAGCCGCAGGCCGCTGACGGTCGCGGCCGAGCCGGCGATGGGTACCCGGCCGAGCTTGTGCGCCAGCAGCCCGGCCACCGTCTCCACGTCCTCGGCCTCGACCCGGATGCCGAACAGCTCCTCGAGCTCGGTCACCGGCAGCCGGGCGGTCACCCGGGCCGAGCCGCCGGACAGCCACTCGACCGGCGGCTGCTCGTTGTCGTACTCGTCGGTGATCTCGCCCACGATCTCCTCGAGGATGTCCTCGATGGTGACCAGGCCCGCGGTCCCGCCGTACTCGTCGATCACGATGGCCACGTGGTTGCGCTGGGCCTGCATCTGGCGCAGCAGCTCGTCGATCGGCTTGCTGTCCGGCACGTAGCTGGCTGACCGCATGACGGTGGCGACCTTCTCGCTGGCCTCGGCGCCGGGATGGTCGTGGCTCCAGGCCACGATGTCTTTCAGGTAGGCGATGCCGACCACGTCGTCGGTGTTCTCGCCCACCACCGGGATCCGGGAGAACCCGCTGCGCAGGGCCAGGGACAGGGCCTGCTCCACGGTCTTGTCGCTCTCGATGAACACCATGTCGGTGCGCGGCACCATGACCTCGCGG
The DNA here is from genome assembly GCA_963790065.1 of uncultured Actinomycetes bacterium. GTDB lineage: Bacteria > Actinomycetota > Actinomycetes > Streptosporangiales > Streptosporangiaceae > Palsa-504. The sequence continues at coordinate 6,560 of CAWBNK010000018.1, forward strand.
ACGATGGTGTCACCCAGCTCGAAGACCGAGCGGACCATCTCGCGCTCCCCCGGCTCGATGCCGGTCCGGCGCTCCAGGTAGTCGACCAGCCCGCGCAGCTCGGAGCGGGCCACCGGGGCGCCCGATTCGTGACCCGGCTCGCCGCCGTCGGCGCGCAGGGCGCGCCGACGCGGCGGCAGCGTGTTGCCCACGGCCACCAGCAGCCGGGGCAGCGGGCCCAGGGCCAGGGTCAGCGGGTGCAGGAAGCGGGCCGCGCGCTCGGCGGTCCGTTCGGTCCGGGGCGCGATCCGGCCTAGCTGGGGGCGCACGCCGGTCAGCACGTAGTGCAGCAGGACCATGGTGCCGACCGCGGCCAGGAAGGCCCGCCAGTCGTCGCCGAGCCAGCTGGCGAAGGCCGCGGTGACCAGGACCGCGGCCATGATCTCGAGGACGGCGCGGAGCAGCAGCAGCACGCTCATGTAGCGAGGCAGGTCGGCGGCGACAGCCTCCAGCGAGCCCCGGTGCTCCGGGCGTTCGGCCACGCCGGTGGCGGAGACCAGGATGAGCGCGGCCTCGGCGTTCGCGCACCAGCCCGCGGCGATGGCCAGCACGGCCGCCGCGACCAGCAGCCACCCGGGGGGTGACATCACACGGTCCCTTCTCGCTCCTTCACGCCCGGCTCTGCCTGGGCCGTCTGCCTGCCCTCCCGCCAGGACTTGAGCAGCTGGTCCTGGGTGCCGAACATCACGGCGTGTTCTTCGGGCTCGGCGTGATCGTAGCCGAGCAGGTGCAAGATGCCGTGCACGGCCAGCAGCTCGAGCTCGTCCTGGGCCGAGTGACCGGCCTTGGCGGCCTGCTGGGCGGCGACCTGCGGGCACAGCACCACGTCGCCTAGCAGCCCCGGGTCGCCGCCCGGCTCCGGGTCGGCGCGGTTGCCGCCCAGGTGCGGCGGGCGCAGCTCGTCCATGGGGAAGGCGAGGACGTCGGTGGGCCCGGGCTCGCCCATCCACCGCTCGTGCAGCTCGGTCATCGTGCGCTCGTCGACGAGCAGCACGGACAGTTCGGCCAGCGGATGAATATGCATCTGGTCCAGCGTGAACCTGGCCACCGCGGCGAGCCCCACCTCGTCGACGGGGACACCGGACTCATTGGCGATATCGATGCTCATAACCCCGTCTTAGCTGCCTTTCCTCCGGTTCGGCCGCCCCGTGTTATTGCCCGCGCCCAGCTGGCGTTCGTGGGCGTCGTAGCGCTCGTACGCGTCGACGATCTTGCCCACCAGGCGGTGCCGGACCACATCCTGACTGGTCAGCCGGGCGAAGTGGATGTCCTCGAGGCCGTCCAGGATGTCCTGCACCACGCGCAGGCCGCTGACCTGGCCGGACGGCAGGTCGACCTGGGTCACGTCGCCGGTCACCACCACCTGCGACCCGAAGCCCAGCCGGGTCAGGAACATCTTCATCTGCTCGCCCGAGGTGTTCTGCGCCTCGTCCAGGATGATGAACGAGTCGTTCAGGGTGTTGTGAGTGAGCAGGAAGTCCTCGGTGGTGTAGAGGGAGTCCTCGGCGGCCACCGCGATGCACACCGCCTCGGCCGTGCCGGCCGGCTCGATGCTCTCGATGAAGCGCATCGGACGGCCGCCGCCACCTGCGGCGTTATAAGCCTCCCGCTTCCGGGTGAGCCGGAACGGCTCGATGCTTTCTGGCAGCCGGATGTCGACGATGTGCGCGTCGTGGCGGTTGTAGACAGGTTTTCCCTTGGCAAAGCCGGGCGTGCGGCCAGCCGCGGGACGGGTGCATTGGTAGGCGATGCCGCCGAGGGAACGAACCAGGAAGATCACGTCGTCGCGCAATTGCGGCGAAGTGGTCGAGAACTGGACGCGACAGGTCCGGTTCCGCTGGGTGACCGGGCCGCCGTCGGTGTCGAGCAGGCCCTGTAGGACAGCCAGCCGCACCTTCGGCGTGTTGTACAGATAGGACTCAGGCACGAATTTGGTCGTCGCGCGGGAACCCCATACACCAAGCTGGCGGGCCGCACCGGTTAGCGGGTTCTCCATTCGCGTGGTGCCGTACCACGGCGAGGTGGACTGACCCAGCATGTAGTTCGGTCCCTGCCGCGGCCGGACCTGAACGCCTGGCAGACGCAGTTGCAGTTCCCAGGCCAGCTCCGGGTCACCGGTAGCGAAGCTCGGGGTGGTGCTCCCGGTCAGGCAGCCGTCACCGAGCAGCAGCCCCAGCGCGTACGGGTCCATCGGGATTTCGCGGTACGGGAAGCGCACCGGTGCGCTGTGCAGGGGAAGCTCGTATCGGTGGTAGTGGCTGGCGCGCAGGTTGCCGATCATCTCGCGGGTGGTCAGGACCCGGAGCGGCTTACCGCGGCGGCGGTCGTCGCGGGTGGCCACGGCCCACAGGTGGTCGCCCGAGGCCAGCGTGGAGGCGCCGTCCTGGGCGGTAACACGGTAGATGTCCTTCTCGCCCTGCGGGTAGACGCCGATCACCGGCGTGGGCTTGCCGTTGGACCCGATGACCAGGTCGCCCACGGTGAGCTCGCCGATGGCCCGGAAGCCATCCGGGGTGAGCACCGGTGTGGCAACAGGTTGCGAGCGGCCGCGCATGTATGCCAGGGGGGCGATCTCGATGGTGCCGGCGGACATCAGACGGGGGATGGAGTCGGGGTCGAGCATGTCGTGCAGGGCGTCGTAGAGGGGACGCAGGTACGGGTCGATCTTCTCGTACAGGGTGCCGGGCAGGAAGCCGAGCCGCTCCCCCGCCTCGACCGCGGGCCGGGTCAGGATGATCCGGTTGACCTCCTTGGCCTGCAGCGCCTTGACCGCCTTGGCCATGGCCAGGTAGGTCTTCCCGGTCCCGGCCGGGCCGATGGCGAACACGATCGTGTGCTTGTCGATCGCGTCCGCGTAGCGCTTCTGGTTCAGGGTCTTGGGCCTGATGGTGCGGCCGCGGGCGGACAGGATGCCGACGGTCAGCACGTCGGCCGGGCGCACGCCGCGCTCGGCGCGCAGCATGGCCGCAGCGCGCTCCACCGCGTCGGGGGTCAGGTCCGTGCCCTTGCGCAGCAGCTCGATGAGCTCGGTGAACAGGTCTGAGACCAGGGCGGTTTCGGCCGCGCTGCCGGTCGCGGTGATTTCGTTGCCGCGGACATGGATGTCGGCACCAACGTCCCGCTCGATCACGTGCAGGAGTTCGTCACCCGAGCCCAGCAGGCTGACCATGGAATGATCAGCCGGGACCACGATCTTGACCTGCGATCGCGGCTCGCCCGCCGCCTCGCCCGGGGGCTCAGCCGACTGCCCGTTGCCGCCGGGGCCGTTTCTGCCGCGCAGGTTGTCGTTACGGATATCTGTCAATTCGACGTCAATTCGACGCTTTCGAAGAACTCGGAGGACCGTCCCCCGAGTGTGCTGCACTCCATGTTATCCGGCCTGGCCGCCCGGCCCATGCCATATCCAGTTCAGCCGGGAGGCCAGGTCAGGGACCGGCCGCCGAGCACGTGGGCATGCACATGGGATACTTCCTGGCCCCCGTCGTGCCCGGTGTTGAACACGACCCGGTAGCCGCTGCCGCTGACGCCCTCGGCCACCGCGACCTGGTGGGCCTGGCTCATGACCTCGTGCAGCAGCGCGGCGTCCCCGGCCGCGAGGGCGGCGACGTCGGGGTAGTGCTCCCTGGGGATGACCAGAACGTGGGTGGGGGCCTGCGGCCTGATGTCGCGGAAGGCCAGCACGCGGTCGGTGGCCAGGACCGTCGTGGCGGGGATCGTTTCTGCGGCAATGGCACAGAACAGGCAGTCAGGCACGGCGTGATCCTCGAGTTTGAGCCATCGGTATATGTCGGCATTCGACCGCCGCAGGCGATACTACTGAGTAACCGAGTCGCCATCGGGTGTTATCCCGGCGATCTATGCAAGTGCTGTCGGATGTCGCAGACTACGGATATCCTTATCTTTCCGCAATCATCCGGCGGGCTGGGGCCGGACGGGTTTGCCGGGGGGCGACTTGGCAGCGGACCGTCAGAGGGTGGGAGCGTTGAGAATGAGGGGCCGGCAAGCCAGGTCCTGCGCGGGTCCGGCGGCAGCAGCACGGAGGCGGCCGTCTGGTGGGTGAACCTGAGGGTGGGGAAGCGCGTCCAACTAACGTGACCGAAACCCTGATGGCCGCAGACGCCATCATGCCCACCGCTTTCCTGGCGCCGTCTACGCGCGTCGGATGGAGCGCGGACACCGCGGTCACAGAGCTTTACTCACTGCATTACCGGCCGCTGGTGCGGCTGGCCGCGCTGTTGGTCAGGGACATGCCTACCGCCGAGGAAGTCGTGCAGGACGCGTTCGTGGCCATGCACGACGCCTGGCAGCGGCTGCGGGAATCGGAGAACGCCCTGGCCTACCTGCGGCAGGCAGTGGTCAACCGGTCCCGGTCGGTACTGCGGCACCGGACGGTGGTGGACAAGAACCTGCTGAAGGCGCCGCCGGACATGCCCAGTGCCGAGCACGGGGCGATGGCGCTGCTCGAGCGGTCCGCGGTCATCGCGGCGCTGCGGGGCCTGCCGGACCGGCAGCGCGAGGCGCTCGTGCTGCGGTATTACGCCGACCTATCCGAGGCGGATATCGCGGCCACCATGGGCATCAGCCGGGGCGCAGTGAAAAGTCATACGGCGCGGGGCATGACGGCTCTTCGCTCAGCATTGGAGCGGGAGTCATGAGCAGACCCGGCCACGGCCCCCACGGGCAGGGAGATTTCGCGGACTTCGTCCGCAGTGCGTTGCATGCTGCCGCCGACCAGGTGGAGCCGCATGGCGACGGCCTGGAGCGGATCCGCGAGAAGATCCGGTCCCGCCCGGCTCACGCCAGCCAGCCCAGGATGGCGGCGATCCGGCTGGCGATCGCGGGATTTTTCGCACAGCTGGCCGGGTCCTTCCGGCAGGCGTGGTCCGGCCGCACCGCGGCGCCGGCCCGGCCGCGCTCGGCCGCCCAGCGGCGGCACGCGCCGCGGCGGCCCAGGAACTGGAGCGAGGTCATGCTCCGGCCCGCCCTGGCCATCGGTATCACCGTGTTCGCCGTAGGCGTCGTGCTAGCCGCGGTGCCACCGTTCCGTCAGGGACTGATCCAGAGCGTGCAGTCGGCCTTCAGCGGCACGAGCACCCCGTCCGCGTCGCCCTCCGGCTCGCCGGGCGGACCTTCGGGAACGGGCGGCGGGAACAGTGACCGGCGCGGGCGCCGCGGGTATCAAGCACCGCGCCTGCCCCGACATGCTCATCGACGCCGCCTGCGACGCCCAAGGCAACGCCTAAAGCCACGCCGAAGGTGAGCCCGTCGCCGACCCCGACGACGACCAGCCCGTCGCCCAGTCCGTCCACGGCCACGACCACTCCCCCGGCGAGCCCGACTGACAGCCCGAGCCAGAGCGTGACCCCGACCGACAGCGGGACAGGGACGGCCAAGGCGTCCCCCACGGGCAGTGCGACTACCTCCAGCTCGCCCAAGGCGAAACCGAAGCCGAGCGGGACAGCGGGCGGATGCGCGAGCCCGTCGCCCACCAAGGCGCCGAATGCGACGCCCACCTCCTCAGCCACGAAGAAGCAGGCGCAGCCCACCACCTCGCCGAGCCCGACATCGTCGCAGACCGTGAGCCCGCCGGATACTTCCAGCACGTCGCCGACGACCGGCGGCGAGATCGCTCCGACCGATGGCTCGACGCCGACTGGAAGCGGAACGACCTCCAATGGCGGGTCGGTGACGGGGACGGATTCGAGCGCTCCGCCCAGCTGACGCCGCGACGAGCCTTACCAGCGGCGGGTGCGGCTGAGCAGGATGGCCGCCGCCACCGGGCCCGCGGTCGAGGTCCGCAGCACGGTAGGTCCGAGCCGTCGCGCGTGAGCGCCGGCCGCGAGGAAGGCCGCGCTTTCTGCCTCGGTGATCCCGCCTTCCGGCCCGACCACGAGCACCAGGTCACCCGAGTCCGGCGGCCGCAGGTCGCCAAGCCCCGCGGCGGCGTCTGGCTCCAGGACGACCGCGCAGGCCGCCTTGGTGATCACCGCCGCCACGTCAGCGGCCGAGGCGGGCTCGGTCACCTCGGGCAGCCACGCACGCCGGGACTGCTTGGCCGCCTCCCGCGCGGTGGCCCGCCACCTGGCCAGCGAGCGCGCGCCGCGCTCGGCCTGCCAGACCGGGACGGAGCGCGCCGCCGCCCAGGGCACGATACGGTCGACGCCCACCTCCGTCATCTCCTCGACGGCCAGCTCGCCCCGGTCGCCCTTGGGGATGGCCTGGACGACGGTGATCACCGGGTCCGGCCGGGGGACCTCTCGCCGGGCCCGGACGGCCAGTTCCAGCCCGTGCCCTGAGTGGCCGGTGACCACGCACTCGGCGACCAGGCCGGCGCCGTCGCCGACGTCGACCCGCTCACCGGGACGCAGCCGGCGGACGGTAGCCGCGTGCCGGCCTTCGGGACCGGACAGGGCCACGGTGTCCCGCTGGAGTTCGGCGCGGTCGGCCAGGAAGAGGGGCGGCTGCGGCACCCAAGTCTCCGGGTCAGCGCCCGTTGAACGCGTCGCGCAGCCTGGAGAAGAACCCTTGGCTGCCCGGCTGGAACCGGCCGGGCGGTGCTTCCTCGCCGCGGAGCTTGGCCAGGTCGCGCAGCAGCTTTTCCTGCTCGGCGTCGAGCTTGGACGGCGTCTCGACCGTCACGTGGATGACCAGGTCGCCGCGCCCGTTGCCGTTCAGGTGCTTGACGCCCTGGCCGTAGAGCGGGATCACCTGCCCGGACTGGGTCCCGGGACGGATGTCGATGTCGGCGGGCCCGTCCAGGCTCTCCACCGACAGCGTGGCGCCCAGGGCCGCGGCCACCATCGGGATAGTCACCGTGCAGTGCAGGTCGTCGCCCTGCCGCTCGAAGATAGCGTGCGGCCGCTGGGCGATCTCCAGGAACAGGTCGCCGGACGGGCCGCCGCCCGGGCCGACCTCGCCCTCGCCGGCCAGCTGGATGTGCGTACCGTCCTCGACGCCCGCCGGGATCCGCACCTTGATCGTGCGCCTGGTCCTGACCCGACCGTCGCCGTCGCACTCCGGGCAGGGCCGGACCAGGACGGTGCCGTATCCGCCGCAGCCCGGGCAGACCCGGGCCATCATCACCTGGCCGATGAACGAGCGGGTCACCTGGCTCACTTCGCCGCGCCCGCCGCAGATGTCACACGTCTGCGGGTGGGTGCCGGGCGCGGTGCCCTCGCCCGAGCAGGTGGGGCAGACCACGGCCGTGTCCACGGTGAGCTCGCGGGTCGCACCGAACGAGCACTCGGCCAGGTCCAGCTCGATCCTGATCGTGGCGTTGCGGCCGCGCTGGGCCCGGCTGCGCGGTCCCCGCGTGGTGGCGCCCGCCGACCCGCCGAAGAACTGATCGAGCAGGTCGCTCAGCGGCGAGAACCCGGGTCCGAACGGACCGGCCCCGGCGCCCGTCCCGCTGGGAGCGAACGGGTCGACGCCCATGTCGTACATCCGGCGCTTCTCGGTGTCGGACAGGACCTCGTAGGCCTGGGTGATCTCCTTGAACCGCTCCTGGGTCTCGGGATCGGGGTTCACGTCGGGATGGAGCTCGCGCGCCAGCCGCCGGTAGGCCCGCTTGACCTCGTCCTGTGTTGCGTCCCTGCGGATCTTGAGCAGGGAGTAGTAATCCGCCGCCACTAAGACTCCATCAAGATCTGGCCGACGTAACGTGCGACGGCGCGCACCGCGCCCATCGTGCCCGGGTAGTCCATCCGGGTGGGCCCGAGCACGGCCAGCTTGGCCAGCGGCTGGGCCGTATTGCCATACCCGGTGGACACCACCGAGGTGGCCTGCAGGCCCGCGACTGGATTCTCCGAGCCGATCCTGACGGTCAGGATCGCCGGATCGGTCGCCTCGCCCAGCAGCCGCATCAGCACCACCTGTTCCTCTAGCGCCTCGAGCACTTCCCGCAGCCCCCGGTTGAAGTCCTGCGCGTTGAGGTTCGCCGCGCCGCCGAAGACGATCTTCACCTCGTTCCGCTCGATCAGGCTGGCCAGCAAGACGGAGAACACGGCGTTGGCGTTGGTCCGCTCCTCCGCCGGGATCCGGTCGGACAAGTCGGTGACCATGGCCGCGGCGTCGGCCAGCTTGTGCCCTCCCAGGCAGGCATTCAGGACCGCGCGCACGTGCGACACCGACGCCTCGTCCCAGGCGGCCGGCAGGTCGACGGTGCACTGCTCGACCCGGCCGGTATCGGTGATCAGCACCAGCAGCACCTTCTGCGGGGCCAGCCAGACCAGCTCGATGTGGCGGATCGCGGACCTGGTCAGCGACGGGTACTGCACCACGGCCACCTGGCGGGTCAGCTGGACCAGCAGGCGGACCGTGCGCATGACCACGTCGTCGAGGCTGTACGCGCCGGCCAGGAACGACTCGATGGCACGCCGCTCGGCCGCGGACAGCGGCTTGACGTTAGACAGCCGGTCGACGAACAGGCGGTAGCCCTTGTCCGTGGGTATCCGGCCCGCGCTGGTATGCGGCTGGGCGATGAAGCCCTGTTCCTCGAGCACCGCCATGTCGTTGCGGATCGTCGCCGGGGACACGTCGAAGTGGTGCCGGTCGACCAGCGACTTCGATCCCACCGGCTCAGTGGTGGACACGTAGTCCTCGACGATCGCCCGGAGCACAGTCAGCTTCCGCTCGTCAAGCACGCGTTCACCTCCTTGGCACTCATAAGCCCCGAGTGCTAAGTCTATTGCGTCCGAGGTGTTCCTGGCGCGCAACAGCGAGGCGAACAGGCGCTGTGATCACTCCTCGGCGTCAGGTTCCGTGAAGCCGCACAGGATATGAACCCTCCTGGATGGTAACCCGGCAGGCCCGGGCCGCGATAGCGGCGTGTCGCCGCCGTCCCGGCCGCGGCGGCCCGGCTACGCTTCAGGCGAACCTCGCCTTACCGGGCCCGAGCTGAGGAGGCGTCGCGTTGCGGAGCAGGCAATACGGTTCCGACGTACTCGCCGGCGGACCGCGCAGGCCCCGCCCTGGGCAGCGCCCGGTGCCGGAGGTCCAGGCCGAGCGCGGCCTGGTCGTGGAGGATTCCGAGGGCCGGTTCTGCGGGGCCGTGGTGGCCTACGAGAAGGGCGCGGTGACGCTGGAGGACCGGCACGGCAAGCGGCGGGTCTTCCCGCTCTCCCCCGGGGCCTTCCTGCTCGACGGCCAGCGGGTTACCGTGACCCCGCCTGCCCCGGCGGCGCCCGCCCGCCCGGCCAGGACCGCTTCCGGGTCGGTGCCCCCGCCGAACACCCGGGCCAAGGTCGCCCGGGCCAGCCGGATCTATGTCGAGGGCAAGCACGACGCCGAGCTGGTGGAGAAGATCTGGGGCGATGACCTGCGAGACGTCGGCGCGGTGGTCGAGTACCTGGAAGGCATCGATGACCTGCCGGCCATCGTGGCCGAGTTCTCGCCCGTCGCCAGCCGCCGCCTGGGCGTGCTCGTGGACCACCTGGTGGCGGGGTCCAAGGAGACCCGGATCGCGGCGGGCGTGCGGTCGCCCGACGTGCTGATCGTGGGGCACCCGTTCATCGACATCTGGGCCGCGGTGCGGCCCGCGGCCGTGGGCATCGCCGGCTGGCCGGACGTCCCGCCGGGACAGCCGTGGAAGGAAGGCGTGCTGCACGCCCTCGGCTGGCCGCCCGAGGTGCCGGCGGCCTGGAAGCGGATCCTGCGCTCGGTCACCAGCTTCGCCGACCTGGAGCCCGAGCTGCTGGGCCGGGTCGAGGAGCTGATCGATTTCGTTACCTCGCCCGGAAGCGAATAGCGTGGATGTAGCAGCGGATCACACGCGAGGACCGATGACGAGCAAGCAGACGCCGCCGCGGCCAGGCCCGCCGATCCCGAGGAGCAGGCCGGCGGTGACCCGGCCGAGAGCCGACCGGTCCGCGAGAGCCGACCAGTCCGCGAGGCTGACGTGACATCGGCCAGCTACGCCTACCTGGGCGCGATCCTCTCCGGCCCGGTGATCCCGCTGGTCGTCTACCTGGTCGGGCGGAGACGGTCGCCGTTCCTGCGGGCGCACGCGGCCATGGCGCTCAACCTGTCGCTGACCGGGATCTTGTACGGGCTGTGCTGCCTGATCCTGTGCGGACTGCTCCTGCTGGACAGCATGACCGTGGCCCTGGCCGTGGCCATCCCGGTGGCCCTCGTGCTGTGGCTAAGCGTGCTGCGGTACCTCATCCGCGGCTTCGCCGCGGCCAACCGCGGCCAGCGGCCCGAGGCGCCGCCCAGCTGGATCTACGGCCAGATGGCCAAGTGACTCACTCGGTGAGCAGCTGCGTTACCGTGTCGGCCAGCAGCCGGCCCCGGCGGGTGAGCACGATCCGGCCCTGGCTGTAGCCCGCCGCGCTGGCCAGTCCCTCGGTGACCGCCGCGGCCGCGCGGGCGCGCCCGGATGGGCCGAGAACGGCCAGCGGGCAGCCCTCGGCCAGGCGCAGCAGCAGCATGATGCGCTCCAGCTGACGTTCGGGCTCGGCCAGCACCTCGCGGGCCTGGCCCGGGCTGATCCCCGCGCCGATCCGCGCGGCGTAGGCGACGGGGTGCCGGACGTTCCACCAGCGGGTGCCCCCGACGTGGCTGTGCGCGCCCGGGCCCACGCCCCACCAGTCGCCGCCGGCCCAGTAACCCATGTTGTGCGCGCACTGCGACGGGCCGCCCGCCGCCCAGTTGGAGATCTCGTACCAGCCGAAGCCGGCCGCGGTGAGCATCTCGTCGGCGGCCAGGTAGCGATCGGCCAGCACGTCGTCGTCCGGGGCGGCCAGCTCACCGCGCCTGACCCGGGCGGCCAGCCGGGTGCCGGTCTCGACGGTCAGCGCGTAGGCGGATACGTGATCGGGGCCGGCCCCGATGGCCGCCTCCAGCGAGCAGCGCCAGTCCGCGGCCGTCTCCCCCGGCGTCCCGTAGATCAGGTCCAGGCTGACGTGGGAGAACCCGGCCGCGCGGGCCCAGGCGGCGCAGCGCGCCGGGCGCCCGGGCTGGTGCACCCGGTCCAGCACCGCGAGCACGCCGGGCACCGCGCTCTGCATCCCGAACGACACCCGGGTAATGCCCTGCGCCCGCAGTTCTTCCAGGGTCTGCGCCTGGACGCTTTCCGGGTTGGCTTCCGTGGTGACTTCGGCGCCCGGGGCCAAGCCGAACTCGGTGTCGATGGCGCGCAGGATGGCGCCGAACGCGGCCGGCGGCATCAGGGTCGGCGTGCCGCCGCCGAAGAACACCGTGCTGACCGGGATGTCCGCCGACCCGAGCACCTTGCGGGCGAATCCGATCTCGGCGATGGCGAGGCCCGGGTAGCCCGTCAGCGAGACGGCGGCCGAGTCTCCGGTGCCGCCGAGTTCCGCGGCGGTGTAGGTGTTGAAGTCGCAGTACCCGCAGCGCGTCGTACAGAACGGTACGTGCACGTAGACGCCGAACGGCCGCTCGCCCAGCCCGTCCCGCGCGGCGTCCGGCAGGGACCCGTCGGCGGGGACGGGCTCACCCTCGGGCAGCGCACCAGGCATGCCAGTTACGCTACCCGCGCCGGGTGCAGGGTTCAGACGAGCCTGACCGGGGATGCCTGATTAGAGATTGACGCGCTTAGACTGGAATCAGTCGCGGGCACGGTAGGCACTCGGGTCGCGTTCACGGGAGGCAGTCGGTGGCAGACAACCAGTCGCAATGGCCGGCCCAGTACCCGAGGTACAGCCCGCCCGGCGGCTCCCCGGTACCGCCACCCGGATACCATCCCCCGGCGCCCGGCTATCACGCTCCGCCCGCGGGCTACCAGGTCCAGCCGCCCGGCTACCCGATCGGCCCGGGCTACCCGGCCCAGCCGGCCGCCAGCCACGCCGCCATGCGCGCGTCCTCGGCGGACCGGGAACGGGCCGTCGACGTGCTCAAGGCCGGCTTCGCCGAGGGCCGCCTGACCCAGGACGAGTACAACGACCGGATGGGCCGGGCCTACTCCGCCCGTACCTACGGCGAGCTGATGGCGCTGACCGCCGACCTGCCGGCCGGCGTGTTGCCGGCCTGGCCCGTCCAGGCCTACCAGGCTCCGTCCACCAGCACGAACTCGATGGCCATCGCGTCCATGGTGCTGGGCGTGGCCGAGTTCTTCACCGTCGGGCTGACCGCCATTCCCGCCGTGGTCTGCGGTCACATCGCGCGCCGCCAGATCAGGCAGACCGCGGAGCGCGGCGACGGGCTGGCCACCAGCGGGCTGGTCCTCGGGTACATGGCGATCATCTTCTGGTCGGTCCTCATCGCGGCCACGCTGGTGAGTGTGGCGATCTCGATCGCGCACAACGGCGGCCCGGCCGGGCCGCCAGGGCCGCCCTGAAACCTGCCCGGAACGCCCGGCCGCCCGGCTATGATCGTCCCGTCCTAGGGACGGTCGCCGCCGGGCAATAGCAGGGAGCACGGGCATTTCCGCGTACTACGCAGCACCCGGCAGCGTGCCCGCGGCTATGACCGGCCGGGAGGAACCTGCGCCGGTCCTGGTGGCCTTCGCGGACCCGGCACCGCAGTCCCGGCTCAGCGTGCTTTTCCGCGTGCTCATGGTCATCCCGCACCTGTTCATCTTGTGGGCGCTGGCCGTCGCCGCCTACGTGATCGCGATGATCGGCTGGTTCGGCGCCTTGTTCACCGGCCGGCTCCCGGTGTTCGCGGCCGACTACCTGACGGGCTTCCTGCGCTGGCAGACCCGGGTGTTCGGGTACGCGATCCTGCTCACCGGCGCCTACCCGCCGTTCACGACGGAGGACGCGGACTACCCGATCGGGGTGGTGGTCCGCCCGGGCCGGCTGAACCGGCTGGCCGTGCTGTTCCGGATCGTGCTGCTGATCCCAGCCTGGATCATGCAGAGCGTGATCGCCTACGGCGCGTTCACCATCGTGGCGTTCGTGAGCTGGCCGATCGTGCTGGCCAGCGGCCGGATGCCCGCCTCGCTGCACGCGGCCCTGGCCGCCGCGGTGCGCTACCAGACCCGGGTCCTCGGCTACTCGCTGATGCTGACCAGCGCGTATCCGGGTGGCCTGTTCGGCGATTCCGTGCCGCCGCAGGTGGCCTGGTCCCAGCCCCGGTACGGGTACGCGCAGCCCGGTTACTGGGCGCCGCAGGGCTACGGTTCGCACTGGCGGCTGATGCTGTCCGGCACCGCGAGGAAGCTGATGACCGGCTTCATCGTGCTCGGCGCGCTGCTGGCCGCGGGCCAGAGCGCGATCGTGGTCCTGGCCACCAGCGGCATCCTCACCTCGGCGGCGGCCAGCGCCGAACTCGAGGCGGACTTCGTGCCGGTGGACAGCGCGATCGACAACTACGCGACCAGCGCCAAGGCGTGCGACGGCCAGCTAGCCTGCCTGACCAGCCTGGATCGCCAGGTCGCGGGCACCATCGGCGCGTTCGCCGGGCAGGTCCCCAACATCGCGATGCCTCGGGGGAAGGCCGGCGCGGCGGCCGCGGCGCTGACTGCGTCGGCGGCGCACGCCTCGGGCGTGTTCGGCAGCCTGGGCGCGGCCACCACGGCCAGCCAGTACGAGAGCATCACGGACTCCGGCACCCTCCAGCACGCGGTCAGCCAGATGAACCAGGATTACCTCGCCCTGCGGAACACCCTCGGCGACCGCTGAAGACGATAAGTTGATCTTGGGTAGGGGGAGCTCGCGGTCTGGCCAAGCCTAGCCACCGAGCGCCGCGAAACGTTGTTGGCACTCCTGGCGCGCCTCGCGCGTCTACACTCAAGAGAGGCGTCCGCGGGAGGCTCATGTGGCATATGGTCCAGCTCAGGCATATCCGCCGCAGCCTGGCGTGCCCGAAGGCTACGGGCCCGGAGGGCTTCCGGTGCCCGCGGTCAACCCGGCCTGGCTGGCGTCAAGCGCGGACCGGGAGCGGACCGTGGGCGTGCTGCGGGCCGGTTTCACCGAGGGGCGCCTGACCGAGGACGAGCTCGACGACCGCGTCGCGCTGGCCTACACGGCCCGCACCTACGAGCAGCTATGGGCGCTGACCGCCGATCTGCCGGCCGGGGCGGTGCCTTATCCAGCGGGGCCTTATCCAGCGGGCCCGTACCCGATCGGGCCGCAGGGGGCCGTGGTCCCGGTCAGCGCCGCGCCGGCCAGCAGCTGGAAGCCCGCGGCCGCGCTGATCATCACCGCGCTGGTCATCTTCACGCTGGCCGCGCTGATCACCGCCGTGATCGCCGCGCACACCCAGACCGTGGTCTACACGCCGCTGCAGCACGCGAACCTGATGCCGGTCTTCAAGTCACAGCCTGGGCTGCCGATCCTGAAGGCGGTACCGCCGCCCGCGCCGTGAGGGATCCCGCGGCACGCACCACGGACCGTTCGGCCCAGTAAAAATGCCCGGCTACCGCTTGCCCTTGTCACCGGGCTGAGTGGACAGGGCCGCGACGAAGGCCTCCTGCGGGACGTCGACCCGGCCGATGGTCTTCATCCGCCTCTTGCCTTCCTTCTGCTTCTCCAGCAGCTTGCGCTTGCGGGTGATGTCGCCGCCGTAGCACTTGGCCAGCACGTCCTTGCGCAGAGCGCGGATGTTCTCCCGGGCGATGATCCGGGCGCCGACCGCGGCCTGGATCGGGACCTCGAACTGCTGCCGCGGGATCAGTTCCTTCAGCTTGGCCGTCATCGACAGGCCGTACTCCCGGGCCTCGTCGGCGTGCACGATCTGGCTGAACGCGTCCACCGGCTGGCCCTGCAGCAGGATGTCGACCTTGACCAGGTCGGCCTGCTGCTCCCCGTCGGGCTCGTAGTCGAGCGACGCGTAGCCGCGGGTGCGCGACTTGAGCTGGTCGAAGAAGTCGAAGATGATCTCGGCCAGCGGCAGCGTGTAGCGGATCTCCACCCGGTCCGCGGACAGGTATTCCATGCCGATCAGGGCGCCGCGGCGGCTCTGGCACAGCTCCATGATCGTGCCGATGTACTCGGACGGGGAGATGACCGTGGCCCGCACCACCGGCTCGAAGACCTTGTCGACCTTGCCCTTTCCCGGCTCCACGCCGCCCGGGAAGTCGCTCGGGTTGGTCACCCGCAGTTCCTGGCCGGTGTCCATGACCACGCGGTAGACGGCGTTGGGCGAGGTCGAGATCAGCGACAGGTCGAACTCCCGCTCCAGCCGCTCGCGCACGATCTCCATATGCAGCAGGCCCAGGAACCCGCACCGGAACCCGAACCCGAGCGCGGTGCTGGTCTCGGGCTCGTAGACCAGCGCGGCGTCGTTGAGCCGCAGCTTGTCCAGGGCGTCGCGCAGGTCCGGGTAGTCGTCGCCGTCCACCGGGTACAGCCCAGAGAACACCATCGGCTTGGGGTGGGAGTACCCGGCCAGCGGCTTGTCGGTCGGGTGGCCGGCGCTGGTCACCGTGTCGCCGACCCGGGCCTGCCTGACGTCCTTGACCCCGGTGATCAGGTAGCCCACCTCGCCGGCGGCCAGGCCCTCGCTGGGTATCGGCTCGGGCGAGATGACCCCCACCTCGAGCGTCTCGTGGACCGCACCGGTGGACATCATCAGGCTGCGCTCCCGCCGGGAGAGCCGGCCGTTCGACCACCCGGACGTAGGTGACCACGCCGCGGTAGGTGTCGTAGATCGAGTCGAAGATCAGTCCGCGCGACGGGGCGTCCGGGTCGCCGTGCGGGGCGGGGACCAGGCGGACGATCTCGTGCAGCAGGTGCTCGACGCCCTCGCCGGTCTTGGCGGACACCCGGAGCACCTCGGAAGGGTCGCAGCCGATGATCCCGGCGAGTTCGCCGGCGTAGCGGTCGGGCTGCGCCGCGGGCAGGTCGATCTTGTTCAGCACCGGGATGATGCGCAGGTCGGCGTCCAGGGCCAGGTACAGGTTGGCCAGCGTCTGCGCCTCGATGCCCTGGGCGGCGTCCACCAGCAGCACCGCGCCCTCGCAGGCGGCCAGGCTGCGGGACACCTCGTAGCTGAAGTCGACGTGGCCGGGGGTGTCGATGAGGTTCAGGACGTACTGCGTGCCGTCACTGGCCCAGGGCAGCCGGACCGCCTGGCTCTTGATCGTGATGCCGCGCTCGCGCTCGATGTCCATCCGATCCAGGTACTGCGCGCGCATCTGGCGCCCTTCGACCACGCCAGTGAGCTGCAGCATCCGGTCGGCCAGCGTCGACTTGCCGTGGTCGATGTGGGCGATGATGCAGAAGTTCCTGATCATGGCCTGGTCGGTGTGGCCAGGGGCAGGGCTGGTAGGTGACACGCACGTCCGTTCGGGTAACTCGCCGCCACGCGGCCTCGGGTATTCGCCTGGGTGTTCCATGATCCCATGTCAGGCGGGCTGCCCGGGTTGGGGCAGCCGGGGCTCGCGGTTTGAGTGTAGGGCCTTGGCTCGGATAAGCTTCTGCGTCGCGTCACGCTTCTGCGTCGCGTCACCTCAGCCAACTTCCATAAGGACTCCCACGCGTGGCGAACATAAAGTCTCAGATCAAGCGCAACAAGCAGAACGAGAAGGCGCGCCAGCGGAACAAGGCCGTCAAGTCCTCGCTGCGCACGTCGGTCCGCAAGTTCCGTGAGGCCGCGGACGGCGGCAACGCCAGCGAGGCCGAGGAGGCGCTGCGCACCGCCTGCCGGCAGCTGGACAAGGCGGCCAGCAAGGGCGTCATCCACAAGAACCAGGCCGCGAACCGCAAGTCCGCGATCGCCAAGCGCTACGCCGAGATCCAGCAGGCCTAGCCTCCTGTTGCGGTCCCTTCGCGTGGTGCCCGCCCGCTCGCCGCGTGGTGCCCGCCCGCTCGCCGCTTAGGCGGCGCGGGCGGCCACGATGCGGCGGATGGCGCGTTCCAGCGCGTAGGCGGCGCTGGTCGTCTCGCCCTTGACCTGTGCATCGGCCTCGGCCACGGCGTGCAGGGCGCGGGCGATGCCGTCCGCCTGCCAGCCGCGCAGCTGCTGCCGCACCCGGTCGATCTTCCAGGGCGGGGCGCCGACCTCGGCCGCGAGCGCCGCGGCGTTCTGCCCCCGGGGCGCCGAACCGACCCGGCCGAGCAGCCGTACCCCCTGGGCCAGCGCGCTGCAGATCAGCACGGGCGAGACGCCGATGGCCAGCGCCCAACGCAGCTGCTCCAGCGCCTGGGCCAGGTGCCCCTCCACCGCCCGGTCGGCCACGGTAAACCCGGTGGCCTCGGCGCGGCCGCGGTAGTAGGTGGCCACCATGGCCTCGTTCACGTGATCGCCGCCGTCGGCGCCCAGCTGGTCGCACGCGGCCGCGAGCTCGCGCAGGTCCGAGCCCACGGCGTCGAGCAGGGCGCGGGCGGCGGCATCGTCGGCCCGTTTGCCCGCCCGGCGGAATTCGGCCCGGATGAAGTCCAGCCGTTCGGCGAACCTGGTGACCTTGGGGCACTCAATCACGCGGGCCCCGGCCGACTTGATCCCGGCCAGCAGTTCCTTGCCCTTGGCCCCGCCCGGGTGGGTCAGGATAAGGGCCGCGTCCTCGGCCGGGTGGCCTGCGTAGCTGACCAGCTCGGCGGCCACTTCCTTGGCGGTGTTCTGCGCCGACCTGATCACCACCACGCATCCGCCGCCGAACAGCGACGGCGACGTCAGCGCGTCAAGCTCGCCGGGCCCCAGGGCCGCGCCGTCCAGGTCGTGGACGTCCCCGGCCTGATCCGCCTGCTGGCTGGCGGTGATCAGCTCCCGGACGGTCCGGTCGATGAGGAACTCCTCCTCGCCCACGACGATCGTGACCGGCGACGGGCCTTCCGCGGTACGCGCTGCCATGACCGCAGCATGCCATGCCGGCGGCCCGGCTGCCGAACCGCGGCGCCGCGGGGAGGCTTTTTCGCGGAACTCGTGACATCGGCGCGCATACGCGTTATACACGTAACGCATCCGATTAGGTGCTCTAAGTAATCAGTCCTCCGGAGCAACCCCCGAGCAACCCCCAGTACGAAGGAGCTTCCCATGCCAGGCTTCCCGGGCCGGTTCAGCCGCCTTGGCCACCGCAGGCCTGGCGTCCGCGCGTTAAGCCCGGCCCGGCGGCGGCTGGCCGCGGCGGGCGGCTCGCTGGCGGTGACGGCGGCCCTGATGGCGTCGGCCGTGATGACGTCGGCGACCGCGGCGAGCGCATCCGCGCCGCCCGGCTACTGGGTATCGACGGCCGGGACCTCGACCGCGCCGGATACCAGCTGCCCGACCGCCGCCTACAACTCGGTCCAGCAGGCGGTGAGCGCCGCCGAGACGTACGAGGCCGGGCACGCGCACGCGGTCCCGGTGATCGACATCTGCCCGGGCACCTACGCCGAGCAGGTCACAGGAGCCGGGTACGCGCCGCGGGACGCGACCAGCACGCTGCCCAGCCCGCCGCCGCCGGCATTCGTCCGGCCGGTCGACGTGGTGTCCGGGCCGGCCGCCGGGTCGCTCAGCTACGGCAACACCTTCGACGGCCTGCCGTACAGTCCAGGGTGACTGGGACCGGGATGACCTCAGCCTCAGGTGACGGGCTCGCCGCCGAGCCACACCCGGCGCGGAGCCAGGCCGTAGGACCAGACGAAGGCGCCTTCGTGATCGGCGTCCCACAGCACCATGTCGGCCAGCCGGCCGCGGACCATCGCGCCCCGGTCGGGCGCGCGCAGCGCGTGCGCGCCGCCGATGGTGGACGCCCGCAGGGCCTCCTCCACGCTCATCCCGAGGTAGGACACGGCCAGCGAGATGACCAGGGCCATCGAGGTGATCCCGGTGCCGCCCGGGGTGTGGTCCGAGCCGAGGGCGACCGTGACGCCCTTATCGAGCAGCGCCCGGACCGGCGGCCTGGCTCCGGTCTGCAGCGCGGTGCTCGGGCACATCACGGCGGCCACGCCCGCCCGGGCCAGCGAGGCCACGTCGTCCTCGCTGGCCTCGTGCAGCAGGTCGGCGGAGGCGCAGCCGAGCTCGGCGGCCAGCTGGGCGGCGCCGGTACGCGAGTCGCCGCAGGCGTGCAGCCGCGGCAGCAGGCCGGAGCGGCGGCCCGCGCTGAGGATCCAGCGAGCCTCCTCCTCGGAGAACCGGCCCTCCTCGCAGAGCACGTCCACGCTGTCCGCGCCGACCGCGGCGGCGTCAGCGCTCCACGCGGTGACCGCGTCGATGTAGTCCGCGCGGCGGCCGAAGAACTCCGGCGGCACCGCGTGGGCGGCCAGGAAGGTGACGTGGACCCGCGGCATCCCTGGCTCGCCCTCCAGACCGCGCAGCATGCGGACGTCGGCCAGCTCGCCGTCCCTGGTCAGGTGGTAGCCGGTCTTGGCCTCGATGGTGGTCGCCCCGGACCGCAGCCAGCGGCCCATCCGCTCCCTGACCCCGTTGCACAACGTCCACGGGTCGGTGCCCCGGGTCACGGTCACGGTGGAAGCCACCCCGCCGCCGGCCTGGGTGATCTCCGCCACCGAGGAGCCGTTGGAGCGCATGGCCAGCTCGGCCCAGCGGTTGCCCGCGTAGACCGGGTGCGTGTGGGCGTCGATCAGGCCGGGCGTGACCAGGCCGCCGCCTAGGTTCTCCACGTGGTCGACGTCGACGATGTCGTCGACGACGCCGGGGATGCGCTGGGGCAGTTCGGCGGCGGGCCCGACCCAGGCGATCCGGTCATCGCCGGTCACGATGGCGGCGTTGGACAGGATCTCGGATCCGGTCCACAGCCGGCCGATGTTGGTCAGCAGGCGAACAGTCACCGGCGATCCCCCCCGGGACCGGTGATCTCATGCGCCATACGCGACCACCTGCCATGCCTGGTGCACGCCGGATCACCGGCGAGCACTGGATGAGCTTCGCTTGCGCACCACGCCTTGCGTTAGCGCCGTGCGGGTGCGGCCACCAACATATCGATCCAGACACGGTATTGCACCGCAACCATCGCCCACAAGACTTTCGGCGAAATGGCGCACCATATCCTCTGGCGTTGTTTAGAAGTTCTTAGCAGCCGAAAAATACCCGCCAAAGGTGACCACTATCACGTTCTGATACAGACACAGGCGTCCATGTGCCGCGCTGTTCCTGGCCGGCTGACGCCGGCTGCACGCCGGCGGCACCGCCGCCGGAGCCAGCGCGGCCGCTTCCAGCTGGGCGGCCAGGGCCGGCGGAACCCGGGCCTCGAGCAGCGTGCCGTCGGCCACGTGCTCGGTGCTCAGCACCTCGCCGTCGGCGTGGGCCCGCGCCACCAGGTCGCCCCGGCGGTACGGCACGATCACCCGGACCTGCATGTCCAGCCGGGGCAGTGCGGCCTCGATGGCATCGGCCAGGGCGGCCAGCCCGGCCCTGGTCCGGGCCGAGATGCTGACGCTGCCGGGCTCGCGCGCGCGCAGCCCCTGCAGCACGACCGGGTCGGCGGTGTCGATCTTGTTGACCACGACCAGCTCGGGCACGTGCGCGGCACCGATCTCGGCCAGCACGCCGCGGACCGCGGCGATCTGCGCCTCCGGCTCCGCGTCGGACCCGTCCACCACGTGCACGATGAGGTCCGCCTCGGCCGCTTCCTCCAGCGTGGACCGGAACGCCTCGACCAGTTGGTGCGGCAGGTGGCGGACGAAGCCGACGGTGTCGGTCAGCGTGTAGGTCCGCCCGGACGGGGTCTCGGCCCGCCGCACGGCCGGATCCAGGGTGGCGAACAGCGCGTCCTCGACCAGGACGCCGGCGCCGGTCAGCGCGTTGAGCAGGCTCGACTTGCCAGCGTTGGTGTAGCCGGCGATCACCACGGACGGCACGTCACGACGCCGGCGCTGGCCGCGCTGGACCTTCCGCCCGGTAGCCAGGCCGTCGATGTCCTTCTTCAGCCGTGCGATCCGCGCCCGCAGCCGGCGCCGGTCGGTCTCCAGCTTGGTCTCGCCGGGACCGCGGGTTCCGATCCCGCCGCCGCCCGCCACCCGGCCGCCCGCCTGCCGGGACAGCGACTCGCCCCAGCCGCGCAGCCGGGGCAGCATGTACTGCAGCTGGGCCAGCTCGACCTGGGACTTGCCCTCCCGGCTGCGGGCATGCTGGGCGAAGATGTCCAGGATCAGCGCGGTCCGGTCGACCACCTTGACCTTGACCACGCCCTCCAGGCGCCGCAGCTGGCTGGGGGTCAGCTCGCCGTCGCAGATCACCGTGTCGGCGCCCACCGCGGCCACGATGCCGGCCAGCTCGTTCGCCTTACCCGAGCCGACGTAGGTGGCGGCGTCGATCCGGCTGCGCCGCTGGATCAGCCCGTCGAGAACCTCGGAACCCGCCGTCTCGGCCAGCCTGCTCAGCTCACGCAGCGAGTTCTCCGCGCTGGCCAGGCTGCCTTCGGCCCAGACCCCGATCAGCACGACCCGCTCGAGGCGCAGCGCCCGGTACTCGACCTCGCTGATGTCCTGGAGCTCGGTGGAGAGCCCGGCCACCCGCCGCAGCGCGTGCCGCTCCTCCAGGTCCATCTCCCCGGACAGGTCGGGTACGTCGGGCTGCTCATTGAAGACCGTGCTCATAGTCCTCCGCGATCCGTGGTCTGCTCGTGCTTCGCTTGTCCCCCGATGGTGCCATGCGCCGCGCGGGATTTCATTTCATTAACACCGGGGCGGGTTCATATGTGCCCCGCCGCTTCCTCTTCATTGCTGCCGAACGATCCGCGGTACCCCCAGCCGGGCAACCTTTCCGCGGGCCCGGGTGTACTCAGGCGGGCAGCAGGGCGGCCAGCTGCCGGAAGGCCGCCTCGGTGGCGGAGCCGGAGGCGGCGCAGTAGGCGATGAGGCGCTGCCCGGTGTCGGCGACATGCAGGACCTGGCACTCGAACTCCAGCGGCCCGGCCTGCGGGTGCACGACGCGCTTGAGCATCGGCCCGCGCACCTCCACCTCGTGCTCCTGCCACATGTCCGCGAACCGGGGCGAGAGCGCGAGCATCTCGGTGACCAGCTGGTCGATGGCAGCGTCACCCGGGTAGCGGGCGTACGACGCGCGCAGGTCGGCGACCGTGGACCGGGTAAAGCCGACGAAATGCTCGTCGTCCCAGATGGTGTCCTGCGCCCCCCGCCGGAACGTCCAGCGGATCATGTTCCTGTCGGTGTATGCGGAGAGGTCGCCGATGAAGCAGGTGGCCAGCTTGTTCCAGGCCAGCACGTTGTAGGCCGCGTCCACCACGTAGGCCGGGGTCTCCGGCAGGCTGTCGAGCAGGTGCCTGATGCCCGGCGTGATCTCGCGGCTGGGGGCGGGCGTCGGCGGCGGCGACTGGCCGGCCATCCGGAACAGGTAGTCGCGTTCGTCGGCGGTGAGCATCAGCGCCCGGGCCAGCGCCGACAGCACCTGCCGCGACGGGTGCGGGCCGCGACCCTGCTCAAGCCGGATGTAGTAGTCCACGGACAGGCCGGCCAGCTGGGCGACCTCCTGCCGCCGCAGCCCCGGCGTCCGGCGCCGGCCCGGATCCCCGGTCTCGGGCAGCCCGGCCTGGCGCGGGCGGAGCCGGGCCCGCCTGGCTCGCAGGAACGCCGCCAGGTCGGCCCGGTTGGTCGAGTTCACCTTTCCAGTCTCGCCCCTGGCCTCCGGTCGCGGCAGCGCCGAGGGTAGGACTGCTGATCCCAGCATCGGCGGGTCTCTTTCTGTCCAGTTGGGACCCGCCTACGGTCGATGCCATGACCACGACAATCGCCCTGGTCACCGGGGCTAACAAGGGAATCGGGCTGGAGACCGCGCGGCAGCTCGGGGCTCGCGGTGCCACCGTGCTGGCTGCCGCGCGCGATGAGGAACGCGGTCGGGAGGCCGAACGCGCGGTACGGGCCGCGGGCGCCGACGCCCGGTTCGTCCCGCTCGACGTCACCGACCCTGGATCCGTCCAGCGGGCGGCCGACTGGATCGACCGCGAGTACGGGCGCCTGGACATCCTGGTCAACAATGCGGGAATCGCCCGCGGCAACCGGCCCAGCGAGACCGACCTGGACGCCATGCGCGAGGTCTACGAGGTCAACGTGTTCGGCGTGATCAGGGTGACCAACGCCCTGCTGCCGCTGCTGCGCCGGGCGCCGGCCGCGCGGATCGTCAACGTGTCCAGCGAGGTCGGGTCGATCACCTCGATGACCGACCCGTCCAGCCCGCTGGCGCACATGCCGGGCAGCGTGGCCTACCCGTCGTCCAAGTCCGCGCTCAACATGATCACCGCGATGTACGCCAAGGAGCTGCGGGATACGCCGATCAAGGTCAACGCGGCCAATCCCGGCTACACGAAGACCGATCTGAACCGCAACAGCGGATTCCGTTCGGTCGCGGAAGGCGCCGAGGCGAGCGTGTACCTGGCTACACTGCCCGCGGACGGCCCGAGCGGCATCCTGTGGGGCCACCTGTGGTCAGCCGACGGCCCCGCCGATGCCTACGGCATCCTGCCCTGGTAGCCGTTTTCATGATCACGAAGACTTTTATACGGCCCAGCACGGAAAAGTCTTCACGATCATGGTCTCGGTTACTGCTGCTGCTGGTGGGACGCAATGCCGTGGGGTGGCTGCGTCGGGGGATGGCTGAGTGATCTGGGTGGCGGGCGTGAATGGGGTTGAGGCGGCGGGTAAGCGGGGCAGGTCGCAGGGGCGGAACGCGGCATGGGTGGCGGCGCGGCCGGCTTCGAAGGCGGCTCGCAGCAGGGGGCCTTCGGTGGCGAGACGGCCTACCGCGGGCGAATCCGGCGCCGGGCGGATCGAGTACACCGCGGGGCCAGTGACCTGGGCCGACTCGTAGGCCGACAGCCGGAGATCGTCGGCGGCGCGGCGGGCTTCGCGGGCCAGGAAGGCGGCGCGGAACTCCGGGGACTCGCGGCGCAAGGTGGTGCGGGCGAGAAGGCGGGCCACGCGCGATACGGCGGGAGCATCCGCGGCGAGTCCCTCCGGCGCGACGGCCGGGGCACGTTCCTCCTGGGCGCGTTCCGCCAGGGCGGCGGCCGGCGTATCTCCTTCCCGGGCGGTGGCCGGGGCGCGTCGCTCCGGGGTGGGGGCGTCTTGGGCGCGGCGGGAGCGGAGGACCAGGATGTGAGTGGCGCCCTGGGTCAGGGCGGTGCGGTAGGGGATGGATTCCGATACGCCGGCGTCGTAGAAGCGGCGGCCGGTGATGGTGACGGGCGGGCCGGCCAGCAGGGGCAGCGCGGCGCTGGCCCGCAGGGCCAGGCGCAGTCCGGCGGGATCGCTGATGAGCGGACGCAGGTCGGTGGACTCGCCGGTGGCGGCGTCGGTGGCCAGGGGATGGAACTCGACCGGGCTGGCCAGCACGGCGGCGAAGTCCATCGGGAACGTGGTCTGGTACAGGTCCTCGATCAAGGCCCGGACGTCGGCGACCGGGCGGCCGCGCAGCGCCGCCGAACGGCGGATCAGCGTCCGGGCGTAGGCCGGCTCGGTCCAGCCGTGCAGGCCCTCCGGCCTGCTCAGCAGCCAGGCTCCGGTAATCGCGCCGGCCGAGGCGCCGTACAGGGTGTCGAAGGCTGGTACCAGGCCAAGCTCGTGCAGCGCCAGGGCCATGCCCGCCGAGACGGTGCCGCGCATCCCGCCGCCCTCGATGGCCAGCGCGATCCGCAGCCCGTCGTCGCGGCTCCCGGGCTGGCTGCCCGCGCGGGCCCGGGCCGCCAGGGCCCGCAGGACCTCGTGAGGCGACGCTCGCACCGCCTCAGAAGACGACGCTCGCACCGCTTCAGAAGACGACGCTCGCACCGCTTCAGAGGGCGACGCTCGCAGCACCTCAGGGGGCGACGCGCGCTGCGCTTCGTGGGGCGACGCGGATCGGGCTGGCGTCTTTGGCGCGGGTCCGGCTGGCTCCTCTCCTGGGCCATGGCTCATCGCCGCAGCCTAAGGTCCCGAGGCAGCGGGCGGTGCAGCAGGGCGCGACGGCGGCGGCGAAGGTGCTATCCCGTGGTCGTGATCGGCTGGTAGACGTGGATAACTGTCCCGTCAGGGAAACTCCTGGACTCGGCGAGGTTCACTCGGAGCGGCTTGGCCAGATCCTTGAACAGCGGCAGCCCGCGGCCCAGGGCGACCGGGAGGATGACCAGGCGGTATTCGTCGATCAAGCCGAGCCTGGACAGTGCCTGGACGAACGCGGCGCCGCCGTGGGCCATGACCTCGCCCCCGGACTCGCTCCTGAGGGCGGCTATCTCCTCGGTGAGGTCACCGCGGGCAATCCGGGAGCCGGCCCATTCGGCGGCTGGCAACGTCTTGGAGAAGACGACCTTGGGCAGCTTGTTCATGAAGTCCGCGTACTCGCCGGTCGCGTTCGGCCAGTGCCCGGCCATCTGCTCGTACGTGACGCGCCCCATGATGTGGGTCCCGACCTGGCGCAGGGATGCGACCTTCCAGGCGCGCACGTCCGGCTGCTCGGCCGGGAGCCCCCAGTCACCCTCGCCGCCCGATCCCGCGACGTATCCGTCCAGGGTGACACCCATCTGCAAGACCACTCGTCGCATCCGAAACTCCTTCTCCAGCATTTCCTGGTTCTCTCCTCCGCAGACGCAGCCTTGCGCGGGCGTCCGCCCGGCGTCCAATACATGCGGTCATAACCTGATGGCATGGACGTCGACACCCGGCTGCTGCGCTACTTTGCCGCCGTCGCGGCCGAAGGAAACCTCACCCGCGCGGCGGCGCGGCTGTTCGTGTCACAGCCGGCGCTGACCAAGCAGATCAAGCAACTGGAGAGCCAGCTGGGAGTCAGGCTGTTCACCAGGACCCAGGCCGGGATGACCCTCACCCCGGCAGGCCAGGCGCTGGCTGACAGAACCCCCGCTGTGCTGGCCGGCTGGGATCAGGTGTTGCGGGAGACCAAGGCCGCCGCCAGCCGCGCGGCCCGGGTGCTGCGGGTCGGATTCATGTCCAGCGCCGCCAACGAGGCCACCCAGCACATCATCGCGGCGTTCGGCCGCCGCCGGCCGGGCTGGCAGGTGGACATGCAGCAGGCCGCCTGGTCGGACCCCACGGCCGGGCTCGCCAGCGGCGATGTCGACGCGGCCTTGCTGCGGCTGCCGTTCCCCGGCCAGGATGACGTGCGGATCGAGGTGCTGCTCACCGAGCCCCGCTGGGTCGCGCTCCCCGCCACCCACCCGCTCGCCGCCCGTGACCAGATCACCTTCGACCAGCTGTGGGACGAGCCGTTCCTGGCCGCCCCCGAGGAAACCGGCTGGTGGCGCGATTACTGGCTGGCTACCGGCGAACGCCAGGGCCACCCGGTCCGCATCGGGTACGTCACCGACCAGCCCGACGCCTGGCTGACCGCGATCGCGAGCGGCTACGGCATTGCCCTGGCTCCCGAATCCGCCGCCCGCTACTACGCCCGCCCCGGCATCGCCTACCGGCGCGTCACCGGCGTCAGCCCCAGTCAGGTCGGCGTGGCCTGGCCGCCCGCCAACGACACCGACCCCGTCGTGCAGGACTTCGTCCGCTGCTGCCTGGACAACAAGCCCGGCGGCCAATGATCACGATCTACGGCTGGGGTACCAGGCCGCGCAGGGCGGCGGGCAGGTCGCCGTCGTGGACCACGGTGAGACGATGCGTGGCCCGGGTGATGGCTACGTAGAGGTCATGGCCGCCGGCCGGGGACTGGGCGAGCAGCCCAGCCGGATCCACCAGCACTACCCGGTCGAACTCCAGGCCCTTGGACTGGCCCACGGTCAGCAGCGCGACCGGTGAGTCGAGCACCTCGGGCCGGTCACCGGGCACCGCCGCGGGCAGGGTCAGGGCCAGCTCGCCGATCCGGCTGGTCGGCGCGATCACCGCCAGCCGCCCGCCGTCCTCCATCTCGGCCAGTTCGGCGTCGACCACTACCGCGGCGCCGGTGGCCAGCGATGAGGGCAGAGCCGAGCCGGGCGGGGGGACCAGGACAGGGCGGAACGGGATCCGGACTGCGCGCGGGGGGACGCCTTCCTCGCGGACCGACTCAGGCGGCTGCTCGCCGGGGGCGACCGAGGCCAGCACGTCGGCGGCCACGGCCATGATCTCGGCGGGCGTCCGGTAGTTGACGGTCAGCAGTTCCTCGTGCCAGCGGCCCTTCACGTACGTGTCGAGCATCTCGGCCCAGGACCGGGCGCCGGCCGCGCTCCCCCGCTGGGCCACGTCGCCGACCACGGTGAGCGACCGGGTGGGGATGCGCCGCATCACCATCCGCCAGGCCATGGCGGACAGCTCCTGCGCCTCGTCCACAATCACGTGGCCGTAGGCCCAGGACGGGTCGGCCCAGGCCCGTTCGGCCGTGGTGAGCTGCTGGCCCGGATCGCGGTTCCAGTCGGCCAGCGTGGCGGCGTCCACGAAGCCCTGGCCGGCCAGGCCGGTGATCTCCAGCACCTCCCGGGCGTAGCGTTCCTCGGCCCGGCGTTCCCGTTCCGCGGCCCGGCGCTGCCGCTTCTCCGTCGAGTCGTCGGTGCCCACCAGCTGGGCGGCCTCATCAAGCAGCGGCACGTCGGCCACGGTCCACGCGTCGGGGGCCGACGGGCGGAGCAGCACGGACCGTTCGGCCTCAGAAAGAGCCGGGGCGGCGCGGCGGAGCGCACCTTCCTCGGCCAGCAGGCCGGCCACCAGCCGCTGCGGGGTCAGGAACGGCCACAGGCCGTCGAGGGCGGCCCGGACCGGGGCCTCGTCCCACAGCCGGGCCCGGGTGTAGGGCAGGTCGTCGGGGTCAAGCGGCCTGCCGAGGGCAGCCGACTCGGCACCGGCCAGCGCGCCGAGCATCTCGGTGACGAACAGCTTGCGGGCCGCGTTGTGCGGCTTGCGCAGCGAGCGGGCCCGGTCGCGGGCGCGCAGGCAGGTCGGCCGCGGCACGGTCATCGTCACACCGTCGGCGGTGATCTCCAGGTCGCCGGGCGGGACCTGCTGGGCGTTGCGCACCGCCCGGCGCAGCACCTGCACCATCTCCAGGTCGCCCTTGATCACGGCGGCGGCCGGGTCGTCGTCCGGCGCGGCGCTGACCCCGGGGAACAGCTCGGCGATCGAGCTGAGCACCACGTCGGTCTCGCCCAGCGACGGCAGGACCTGGCTGATGTAGCGGAGGAAGGTGGCGTTCGGGCCGATGACCAGGACGCCGCGCCGCTCCAGGGTCCGGCGGTGGGTGTACAGCAGGTACGCGGCCCGGTGCAGGGCCGCGACGGTCTTGCCGGTGCCGGGACCGCCCTGGACGACCAGCACGCCCTGCAGGCCGGCCCGGATCACGCGGTCCTGTTCGGCCTGGATGGTGGCCACCACGTCGGTCATCCGGCCGGTGCGGCTGGCGGTGATGCTGGCGATCAGCATGGCCTCGCCGGACAGCGTCCTGCGGTCCGGCTCGGACATCGCGTCCAGGTCGAAGACCTCGTCGTCCACTCCGGTGACGGTTCGGTTCCTGGTGTAGATGTGACGGCGCCGGATCAGGCCGTTCGGGTCCTTGGGGGTGGCGGCGTAGAACGGGTGCGCGGCCGGCGCCCGCCAGTCGATCAGCATCGGCTCGTGCTCGTCGTCGCGCAGCCCGATCCGGCCGATGTACAGCGTGGCCGGGGCCCCGTCCGCGCTGCGGGCCTCGTAGCCATCGGTGCGGCCGAAGACCAGGCCGGCCTCTACCGCGTTGAGCTGGGCCAGCCGCCTGCCTTGTTCGGCCGCGGTGATATCACGCTCGACCCGGGCCTGGAACGTCCCGCCCGTGCCGCCGCTGCCATGGGTCAGCGCCAGCGCCTCCCCGGCCCGGCCGCGGGCGGTATCCAGCAGGCGGTAAAGCATATCGACGTAGGCTTGCTCCTGGCCGACGGCACTTTCTCCACCGGCGGCGACTGATTCGGATTG
Source organism: uncultured Actinomycetes bacterium (assembly GCA_963790065.1). Lineage (GTDB taxonomy): Bacteria > Actinomycetota > Actinomycetes > Streptosporangiales > Streptosporangiaceae > Palsa-504. The sequence goes on from CAWBNK010000018.1 coordinate 35,245, forward strand.
GCGAGACGTCATATTTCGTGATATACTTTCTTTAGATATGTCCTGGCCGGTAAACGCCGAATATCGAGATCAGGTAAGTTTAGCAGCTTTCGTCAGTGACGTCAGTACTGAGCTGCGGGCGAAGGGCCAGGATCCACCATAGGCGCAGGTAGTGCGCTATGAGGCTGTACCCATCAGGTGACGGCCCGCTCGGCCCAATTGTGCGTCGGTAATTACCCGCAAAGCACCCGTGACATTTACGGGAATGATTTCCTGTTTCCCGGAATTAGCGCCTGGGCAGCCATAGCGAGATGTGAGAGGGCAAGGCGCGCCGCGCACCTGACGGCGCGCGGCGCGCCGGTCTGAGGTGAGTGCTAACTGCCGATCGTGAACGTCTCCCTGACTACGTTTGAGATCGGCTTGTCCGAGCCGGTCACGATGCTCGGGGCCGTTCCGCGCACGAGGTAGGCGGTCAAGGTGACCCTATTGCCGGTGCCGAATACGCCCGGCTTGCCGACCTCCCAGTCGGCGAACACCTGGGCCTGGCCGTGACTGCGGGCGACGTCGGTCAGCTGGAACAGGCCAGCTAGGTTCGCGTCGGGGCCGCCGACCGCCTGTGGCGTGGTCGACAGCAGCACGACCAGGCCGGGCGCGAACGGGTCCGGATGGCCAGGGACCGGGGTGGAGTTGATTCCCGGCTGGTAGCCGTTTGCCGCCGACAACTCGCGGTTGCCGATGGCGTTGCGGGCCAGCACCGCGAGGTCCACGTTGAACACGCCGCCAGCCCCTGCGACATCGCCGGGGGTGGGAGTAACCGCGACGAGCTTGATCGCCGGCCGCTGGTAGCGGACGACGGCGTGCTCGCCGGTCGACGCAAACGCAGGGGTCGCAGCGGCGAGCGCCATCGCCGCCAACGCGGTCAGCATGATCGCACCGCGCGTCAGTCGTCCGCGCCTCCTGCTTCGCACCGCACGCTGGTGCCCATCAGCCTGGTCGAGCCGGGTGTTGTTCTGCGGCATGACAATTCCTTTCATCTGGTCCCTTATGGCCGGGAATTCGTCAGGCAGTACGCCGTCCGGGTGATCTCGGGTTCAACCGCGCCCGAGGGTTTTCCGGCCATACCGTTCCGGGAGCGCTGCGCCCGGACCGTTCCGGGAGCGCTGCGACGAGGCCATCTAGGATGTAGAGGCCACGCTTGGAGGAGGAGCTCACACATGCCGGGAACCGAACGCGTAGAGATCACCGGGCCGACGGGCGATCGCTACGACGAGATCCTGACGCCGCAGGCCATCGACCTCATCGCCACCCTGCACGCCGAACTCGGGCCCCGCCGGTCAGAGCTGCTCGCGGCCCGCCGCCGCCGGCAGGCCGAGCTGTCCCGCGGCGGGATGTTCGACTTCCTGCCCGAGACCCAGGAGATCAGGGAGAACACCTCCTGGCGGGTCGCGCCGCCCGCGTCCGGCCTGGTCGACCGCCGGGTGGAGATCACCGGGCCGACCGAGAAGAAGATGACGATCAACGCGCTGAACTCCGGCGCCAACGTGTGGCTGGCGGACTTCGAGGACGCCAACACCCCGCTGTGGGACAACATGATCACCGGCCAGCTCAACCTGAAAGACGCGCTGGACCGGACCATCGACTTCACCTCGCCCGAGGGCAAGGACTACGCGCTGCGGCCCGACGGCGAGCTGGCCACGATCGTGGTCCGGCCGCGTGGCTGGCACCTGGACGAGAAGCACATCCTGGTCGACGGCGTGCGCGCCTCCGGCAGCCTGGTCGACTTCGCGCTGTACCTGGCCACCTGCGGCCAGCGCCAGCTGGACAAGGGCAAGGGCCCCTACTTCTACCTGGCCAAGAACGAGAGCCACCTCGAGGCGCGGCTGTGGAACGACGCGTTCAACCTGGGCCAGGACGCGCTGGGCATCCCGCGCGGGACGATCCGGGCCACGGTGCTGATCGAGACGATCCCGGCCGCGTTCGAGATGGAGGAGATCCTCTACGAACTGCGGGAGCACTCGGCCGGGCTGAACGCGGGCCGCTGGGACTACCTGTTCAGCATCATCAAGAAGTTCCGCACCCGGGGCAAGGAGTTCGTGCTGCCGGAGCGGAACGCGGTCACCATGACCGCCCCGTTCATGCGTGCCTACACCGAGCTGCTGGTCAAGACCTGCCACCGGCGCGGCGCGCACGCCATCGGCGGGATGGCCGCGTTCATCCCCAGCCGGCGTGATCCCGAGGTCAACGCGCAGGCCATGGCCAAGGTGCGGGACGACAAGACCCGCGAGTCCGGCGACGGGTTCGACGGCTCCTGGGTAGCGCACCCGGACCTGGTGCCGCTGTGCAAGGAAGTGTTCGACAGCGTGCTCGGGTCGAACCCCAACCAGCTGAGCAAGACCCGCGAGGACGTCAGCGTCACCGCCGAGGACCTGCTCGCGGTGAGCAAGACGCCGGGCTCGATCACCGAGGCCGGGCTGCGGAACAACATCAGCGTCGGCCTGCAGTACCTGGCCAGCTGGCTCAGCGGCAACGGCGCGGTGGGCATCTTCAACCTGATGGAGGACGCGGCCACCGCGGAGATCTCCAGGTCGCAGACCTGGCAGTGGATCCACAACGACGTAGCCCTGGCCGACGGGCCGGTGGTGACCAGGGAGCTGGTCGAGCAGCTCATCGACGAGGAGCTGAGCAAGATCCGCGCGGCGGCCGGGGAGGACTTCGACGCGGCCCAGTACGGGCAGGCCACCGCGCTGTTCACCGAGGTGGCCCTGGCCGACACCTTCGTCGACTTCCTCACCATCCCGGCCTACGAGCGGATGCCGTAACGGCGTTCCTGGTCACGGGCGCGCTAAAAGGAGACAATCAGCACAGGTCTCCCGGGGTGAGGTGGTAGTTATGACGACGGCCATCCAGGCGCTGGTACCGCGGATGCAGAGCATCTGCGGGCCGGGCAACGTCATCACCGATCCGCTGGAGCTGCGGACCTACGAATGTGACGGGCTGACCTCGCACCGGTCGGTGCCGGCCCTGGCGGTGCTGCCTGCGACGGCGAAGGAGACGGCCGCGGTTGTGGCCTCGTGCGCGGCGGCCCGGGTGCCGTTCGTGGCCCGGGGCAGCGGCACGGGCCTGTCCGGCGGGGCGCTGCCGCACAAGGACGGCGTGCTGATCGTGATGTCCCGGATGCGGAAGATCATCGAGATCGACCCGGTGAGCCGGCGGGCCGTCATCGAGCCGGGCGTCACCAACCTGTCGGTGAGCAAGGCGGCGGCGCCGTTCGGCCTGTTTTACGCGCCCGACCCGTCCAGCCAGGTGGTCTGCTCGGTCGGCGGCAACGTGGCCGAGAACTCCGGCGGCGCGCACTGCCTCAAGCACGGGTTCACCGTGCACCACGTGACCGGGCTGCAGATCGTCACGCCTTCCGGCGAGCTGACCTGGCTCGGCGACGGGACCGGGGTGAGCACCGGCTACGACCTGGTCGGCGCGTTCACCGGCTCGGAGGGCACGCTGGGCGTGGTGACCAAGATCGTGGTCAAGCTGATGCCGCTGCCCCAGGTGGTGCACACGCTGCTGGCCGCGTACGCCACCACCGCCGACGGCGGCCGGGCGGTCTCGGACATCATCGCGGCCGGCGTCATGCCCGCCGCCATCGAGATGATGGACGCGCTGGCCATCGAGGCGGCCGAGGCCGCCGTGCACTGCAACTACCCGGCGGGGGCGGGCGCGGTGCTGATCGTCGAGCTCGACGGCCCGGCCGCCGAGGTCGAGACCGAGCTTTCCCTGGTCCGCTCGATCTGCGAGAAGGCGGGCGCGACCGAGATCAGGGCGGCCGACGACCCGGCCGAACGGGCCGTGATCTGGGCCGGCCGCAAGTCCGCGTTCGCCGCGGTGGGCCGGATCAGCCCGTCGTTCATCGTGCAGGACGGCGTGGTGCCGCGGACGTCGCTCGGCGCGGTGCTGGCTCAGATCGCGTCGCTGTCGGAGGCCGCCGGGATCCGGGTGGCGAACGTGTTCCACGCCGGGGACGGGAACCTGCACCCGCTGGTGCTCTACGACGACTCGGTGCCCGGCCAGGAGGCCGCGGCCGAGGAGGTGTCCGGCCAGATCCTGGACGCGTGCCTGGAGGCCGGCGGGTCCATCACCGGCGAGCACGGCGTCGGGGTGGACAAGTCCCGGTACATGCCCAAGATGTTCAGCCCGACCGACCTGGACACCATGCAGCTGCTGCGCTGCGCGTTCGACCCGGCCAGCTTGTGCAACCCGGGCAAGGTGTTCCCCACGCCCCGGTTGTGCGGCGAGGTCCCCGGCCGCCGGCGCGCACCGCATCCGGCCGTAGCGGCCGGGCAGGCGGAGATCTTCTAGTGGATACCGAACGGGCCGTGGCGCCCGCCGTCAGGGACGCGCTCGTGGCCGCCTGCCCGGTCGTGCGGGAGGCTGATCCCGACCTGGATTCCGTGGCCGGGGTGACCCCGGCGTTCGTGGCCTCGCCGGGCAGCACCGAGGAAGCCTCGGCGCTGCTGCAGGTCGCGGCCGCGCATGAGCTGGCTGTGGTGCCGCGGGGGGCCGGGACCGGGCTGAGCTGGGGGGTTCCGCCCGCCGCCTGCGATCTGGTGGTGGACATGTCCGCGATGGACCAGGTCCTCGAGCACGCGGCCGGCGACCTGGTGGCACGGGTGCAGGCCGGCGCGACCATCGGGCACCTGGCCTCGGTGCTGGCCGGGGCCGGCCAGGAGCTCGCGCTCGACGTCCCGGCCGAGGCCACGGTGGGCGGGATGGTGGCCACCGGGATGGCCGGGCCGCGCCGGCTCCGCTACGGGGCGCCGCGGGACCTGCTGATCGGGATCACGATCGTGCGGGCCGACGGGATGGTCGCGCACTCGGGCGGCAAGGTGGTCAAGAACGTCGCCGGCTACGACCTGGGCAAGCTGTTCTCCGGCTCGCAGGGCACGCTGGGGCTGATCACCGAGGCCACGTTCCGGCTGCACCCGCGGCCGGCCGCGGTGGCCTGGGTCACCGGGGAGTTCGGGCCGTCGGACCGGGCCGGGGCGGTCGCGGCGGTGGCTGGGGCGGCAGGGTCCGCGCTGGTGCCTTCGGCGGTGGAGCTGCAGTGGTCTTCTGGGCCGAGGTCTTCTGGGCCGGGATCTTCTGGGCCGGGCCCGGCCGTGCTGCGGGTCGGCGTGCTGTTGGAGGGCACGGAGCCGGGCGTGGCCGACCGGGCGAACCAGGTGTCCGGACTGATCAGCTCGGCGGGCGGGACGCCGGTCGTGGCGCTGTCCGGCGAGCCGTTCCGCTGGTGGGATACGGTGCCGGGTGGCGGCGCACCTGCCACCGTGGTGCGGGTGACGTTCTGGGTCAGCCGACTGGGCGAGGTGCTCGAGGCGCTGGCCGCAGCGGGTGCGGATTGCGCGGCCGCCGGAGCGCGGCCGGCGGTGAGCAGGCCGGCGCGGGCGTGCTGTACGCCTGCCTGGACGCGGACGTGGACCACGACACCGCGGCCCGGTTCGTCCGTGGCGTGCGCGACCTGCTGGCGGGCCCGGGCGCTGACGGCCCTCGGGGCAGCGTGGTGGTGCTGGCCGCTCCCCCGCCGGTGCTGGCGGTCGCCGGGGTCTACGGAACGGTCCCCGGGGCCGCGCTGATGCAAGCGGTCAAGGACCAGTTCGATCCCGGCCACCGCATGTTCCCCGGACGCGTGGGAGTGAGCTGATGGACGATACCGAACACCTGCGCGGCGTGATCAAGGACTGCGTGCACTGCGGGTTCTGCCTGCCGGCCTGTCCCACCTACCAGCTGTGGGCCGAGGAGATGGACTCCCCGCGGGGCCGGATCTACCTGGTCAGCCAGATCCTGGAAGGCGCGGAGATGACGCCGGCGGCGGCCGAGCACTTCGACCGCTGCCTGGGCTGCATGGCGTGCATGACGGCCTGCCCGTCCGGGGTGCAGTACGACCAGCTCATCGAGGCGGCCCGGGTGTGGACCGAGGACGCCAGGAACGGGACGTCCTCGAGCGCGGAGGACGCGGGGCCGGGGTCGGGACCTGCGGTTGCGGCGCCTCCCGCTGACTCGGCGGGACGCGCCGCGCGGCTGCGGGACCGGGCGGCCCGGGCGGCCATCTTCTCGCTGTTCCCCTATCCGGCGCGGCTGAGGGCGGCCATCAAGCCGCTGCGCGCGGCCCAGCGCACCGGGCTGGACCGCAGGCTGGCCCGCAGCAGCCTGCCGGGCCGGCTGTCGCCCGTGCTGGGGGCGGCCCTGCGGCTGGCGCCTCCGGCGGCCACCGCGGTCAGGCTGCCGGAACGCGTGGCGGCCCGCGGGCCGCGGCGCGCGGTGGTCGGCATGCTCACCGGCTGCGTGCAGTCGGTGTTCTTCCCGCAGGTGAACGCGGCCACCGCCCGGGTGCTGGCCACCGAGGGCTGCGACGTGATCATCCCGCCGAATCAGGGCTGCTGCGGGGCGCTGTCCCTGCATTCCGGCCGGGAGGCCGAGGCGATCGCCTTCGCCCGGCAGACCATCGTCACGTTCGAGCAGGCCGGGGTGGACGCGATCGTGGTCAACTCGGCCGGCTGCGGCTCGGCCATGAAAGAGTACGAGCGGCTGCTGGGCCATCCCGGCCAGGACCTGGGCTGGGCGGGCCGGGCGGCCGCGCTGAGCAGCCGGGTCCGCGATCTTTCCGAGTTCCTGACCGAGCTGGGCCCGGTCGCGCCGCGGCACCCGCTGCCGGTCCGGGCGGCCTACCACGACGCCTGCCACCTGGCCCACGCTCAAGGGATCACCCGCGAGCCGCGCGAACTGCTGCGCGCCATCCCCCGGCTCGAGCTGGTCGAGCTGGCCGACGCGGGAACCTGCTGCGGGTCGGCGGGCGTGTACAACCTGCTGCAGCCCGAGGCCGCCGGGGAGCTGGGCGCGCGCAAGGCGCAGTCGGTCCTGGACGCGGGTGCGCCGCTGCTCATCTCGGCCAACCCCGGCTGCTCGCTGCAGATCGCCTCGGCCCTGGCCGACCGCGGACAGCACATCGCGGTCGCGCACATCGCCGAGATACTCGACGCCTCGCTGCGCGGTCTGCCGCCGCCGGCGTGACGCCCTCCGGGTCAGCCTGAACGATCGGGAGTGCACCGTGAGCGTCGCCGGGTCCGGACCGCGGCTGCAGGAGCGGGAGGCGGAACTCGCGTACCTGCGCGGCCGCCTAGCCGATGCGCGCAGCGGGCACGGCGGGGTGGTCGCGATCCGCGGCCCGGCCGGGATCGGCAAGTCGGCCCTGCTGACCGCGGCCGGCGCGGCAGCCCGCGAGCTGGGCCTGGCGCTGCTGCGCGCCCGCGGCGGCGAGCTCGAGGCGGGCATGGCCTTCGGTGCGGCCCGCCAGCTGCTCGAGCCCGCAGTGTTCGGGGCCGGGGCGGCGCAGCGCCGCCTGCTGCTGGCCGGCCCGGCCCAGCTGGGCGCGAACGCGCTGGGCCTGGCGACGGGCGAGGCACCGGGAGACGAGTTCGCGGCCCGGCATGGCCTGTACTGGCTATGTGCCAACCTGGCCGAGCGCACGCCGGTGCTGATCGCGGTGGACGACCTGCAGTGGGTCGACCGCCCGTCGCTGGCCTGGCTGTCCTACCTGGCCCGGCGGGCCGCTGACCTCCCGGTCCTGGTCGTGGTGAGCGTCCGCGAGGATGATCCGCGGGCCGCGCAGCCCGACGTCGTGGCCGTGATTGCCGACCCGGCGGTCGAGCAGGTCCGGCTCGCGCCGCTGTCGGCCGGCAGCGTCGCGGTCGTGATCGGGGCCGCGCTCGGCCGGGCGCCGGGCCCGGAATTCAGCCTGGCCTGCTGGGAGCTGACGGGCGGCAACCCGCTGTACATACGGCTGCTGGCGGCGGCAGCCCGGGGCGAGGGCCTGACCGGGCAGGCCGGCGAGGTAGCCGCGCTGCGGTCGCTGGCGGCCACCGCGGTGGGTGCCTCGGTGCTGCCGCGGCTGGAGAAGCTCGGCCCGGACCTGGTTGCGCTGGCCCGCGCGGTGGCCGTGGCGGGAGCCGGCACGGAGGTCGCTGTCGCGGCCGAGCTGGCCGAGCTGAGCGGGCCTGCCGCTGAGCTGATGGCGGACACGCTGGCGACGGCCCAGATCCTCGCGCCGACCCGGCCGCTGGAGTTCTTCCATCCGCTGATCGGCGAGGCGGTCTACGCGGACCTGGCACCGGGTGCCAGGAGGGTGGCGCACCGGCGGGCGGCGGTGATCGCGGACCGGGAGGGTGCCTTGGACCGGGTCGCCGCGCACCTGCTGGCCACCGGGCCGAGCGGCGATCCGTGGGTGACCGAGCGGCTGAGCGCGGCGGCGCGCAGCGCGCTGGACCGCGGGGCGCCCGGGGTGGCCGCCAGCTACCTGCGCCGGGCCGCGGCCGAGCCGCCTCGGGCGGATCAGCGTCCGGCGCTGATGCTGGAGCTGGGCACGGCCGAGTGGCGGGCCGGGGAACCGGACGCCGTCGCTCACCTGCAGCAGGCCCTCGCCACCGCCGCGGACGCCGGCACGGTCGCCGCCGCGGCCGAGACGCTGGCGCTGGCCCATCGGGTGGCCGATCGCAGCGACGTGTCGGTCGGCGTCCTGGAGCAGGCCATCGCCCGGCTCGGGCCGGCGGACGCCCGGCTGGCGCTCACGCTGGAGTCGTCGCTGGCGCTGACCGGCGTGATGGACGACCGGACCGCGCCGGCCGCGCTGCGGGAGCTCGGCCGCCTGGCCGGGCGGATCGGCGAGCCCGGCGAGCCGCCCGCGGTCCTGCTCGCGGTGCTGGCCAACGTGGCCATGCGGCAGCAGCGGCCGGCCGAGGCGCAGCAGCTGGCGGAGCGGGTGCTGGCCGTCCCGTACGACCCGCTGCCGCTTGATGCCGCCACCACGGTCATCGCCACGCTGATCGCGCTGGAAGCGCACGACACGCTGCGACGGCTGTGCGACGACCTGATGGCCAGCGCCCGGCGCCGCTCGGCGCTGCAGGAGACCGTGGGCCTGGCGAGCTTCTCGGCCTGGGCCATGTACCGGCGCGGCGAGCTGGCCGACGCCGAGGCGCAGGCGCGCTGGGCGGCCGAGCGCGCGACCGGGATCTACGCCCTGCACGCGGCGGCCCAGCTGATCGACCCGCTGATCGAGCGGGACCGCCTGGGCGAGGCCGAGACCGAGCTAGGCCGGGTGGCCGAACCGCTTGCCTCGCACTCCATGATGGTGACTACGTTCCTGTTCGCCCGGGGCAGGCTCCGCGCCGCCCAGGGACGCACCGCGGATGCGCTGGGCGACTTCCTGGACTGCGGCGAGCGCAGCCGGCGGCTGGGCCGGGTCTCGGTCATGTACCACTGGCGTTCCGAGGCGGCGCTGGCGTACGCGCTGCTCGGCGACATGGAAGAGGCGCGCAGGCTCACCGGCGAGGAGACCGATCTGGCCCGGGCGTTCGGCCGTCCCGGGGCGCTCGGCATCGCGCTGCGCAACCAGGGACTGGTGGCAGGCGGCGAGCGCGGGCTGGACCTGCTGGCCGAGGCGGTCCGGGTCCTTGAGGGCGCGCGGGCCCCGGTCGAGCTGGCCCGCACCCTGACCGACTACGGCGCGGCGCTGCGCCGGGCCGGCCAGCGCGCGGCGGCCCGCACCGAGCTCGAGCGGGGACTTGACCTGGCCCATCACTGGGGCGCGCAGCGGATCGCGGACCGGGCCAGGGCCGAGCTGGTGGCCACTGGGGCCAAGCCGCGCCGCAACGCGATCACCGGCCGGGACGCGCTGACGGCCAGCGAGCTGCGGGTGGCGCGGCTGGCCGCGGAGGGCATGACCAACCGGCAGATCGCGCAGGCTCTGTTCATCACGACCAAGACGGCGGCCGTGCACCTGACCCGGGCCTACCGCAAGCTTGGCGTCAGCCGCCGGGCCCAGCTGCCCGGCGCCCTGGCCAGCGGTGTTCCCGGCGCCGGGTCGTCCCGGGCGGAGACACGGGGGCCGATTCGGTAAGACGGCCGGCGGCAAAAGATACGACGCCCAGTCCGATGCGATGGCGGCCGGCGCCCGCCGAGACTGGCCTCAGCCCAGCCGAGGAGGCCAGCTGATGAGCCGCTACGTCATGGACAACGCCGCCGCGCAGGCCGAGCAGCGGTTCGAAGCGCTGCAAGCTTGCTATGACCAGGTGACGATCCGCCAGCTGGAGGCGATCGGCGTGGCGCCGGGGTGGTCGTGCCTGGAGGTCGGCGCGGGCGGCGGCTCGATCGCCCGCTGGCTGGCCGATCGGGTGACGCCCGGCGGTCGCGTCGTGGTGACCGACATCGACCCGCGCTGGCTGGAGGCCCGCGGCCCGAACATCGAGCTGCGCCGGCACGACATCGCGGCCGACGAGCTCGAGCGGGAAGCCTTCGACCTGGCCCACGAACGGCTGGTGCTGCTGCATCTGCCGCAGCGGGCCCGGGCGCTGCGCCGGATGATCGGTTCACTGCGACCTGGCGGCTGGCTGCTGATCGAGGACTTCGACTGCAGCTGGCTGCCGCTGGGACCGTACGGCACGCCGGCGCAAGCCGACTTGTTCCGCCGGGTGGTCGGCGCGCTGCATCACGTCCTGGAGCGGGCCGGCCTGGATATGGCGTACGGGCGCCGCTTCCACGGGCTGCTGCGGCAGGCGGGCCTGGCCGACGTGCACGTCGAGGGGCACATCGTGGTCTCGGCCGGCGGATCGCCCGGCGCCACACTGGTCCGCGCCAACCTTGAGCAGCTCCGCGGCGACCTGGCCGACGTCAGCGGCGAGGAGGTCGACCGCTGCTGCGAACTGCTCGAGGACCCCGACTTCTCGTTCAGCTACCAGCCGATGATGTGCGGGCGCGGCCGCCGGCCGAGCCGGGCGCGAAACGGACAACCGGAGGAGGGCAGACATGACCGCTGACACCCATCCCGCCACCCGCGTCATGTCCGTGGACGAGGCGCTCACCACCACCCGGGCGGTCAGGAAGCGCCTCGACCTGGCCCGGCCCGTCGATCCGGCGATCATCGCCGAGTGCCTGGCGCTGGCGCAGCAGGCACCGTCGCCGTCCAACGCGGAGCGCTTTCATTTCGTGATCGTGACCGATCCTGGTCAGCGAGCGGCTCTGGGTGACCTGTTCCGGCGCGGCTTCGAGATGTACCAGACGCTCCCCACCAGCCTGTACGCCATGGCGCACGACGAGCAGGAGCGCGAGGCGGCCCGGATCAGGACCATCAGCTCGGCGGAGTACCTCGTGGAGCACATCGACCAGGTTCCCGCCCACGTGGTGCCGTGCGTGGAGGGGTCTCTGGAAGGCAGGCCGCGCGGGTACGCGGCGGTGCTGATGGCCGGGGTGATCCCGGCCGCCTGGAGCTTCATGCTGGCCGCGCGCTCCCGCGGGCTGGCCACGTGCTGGACCAGCCTGCACCTGCTGCCGGGCGACGGCGCGGAGGCCAACCGGGTGCTCGGGCTGCCGTCGGGCGTGATGCAGGTGGCCCTGATCGCCACCGCTCACCCGATCGGCCGGGACTTCAAGCCCGCGTACCGCAGGCCGCTGTCGGAGATCACTCACTACGACCGCTGGTAGCCGGCGCGGTAAGGCCGGGGCGGCGCTGGCCACAACCGGCGCTGGGTGAGAAAATGCTGCTATGAGCGGTAACGCAGACGACCCTGGGCGGCAGTTCGCCGCGGCCTGGCAGGCCGCCACGGACGCGATGAGCGAATGGCGGCAGCGGGTCTCGGCCGCGACCAACGACGCGCTGAACAAACTCGACCCGGCGCTGAAGGCCGCCGTCCAGGCCGGACGCGCGGCCATGTCCGGCGACTGGCGTGACTGCCGCTGCCCGTGCGGCACGGCGCACCCGGATGACCGGGGCGTGTGCGACGGCAAGGCGGTGATGACCCGGCGGCTTGGCGAGGCGAACGTGTCGCTGTGCGCGCCGTGCGCCGTGGCGCAGGGCGTGGCCGAGTTCTCCGGTTAGCTTCCCCGGTCAGATTCCCCGGGTCAGATTCTCCGGTCAGGCCGGGGCGCTCGCGGCGCGCTGGTCGCGGATCTGGCGCTTGATCCGGGCCAGCATGGCGGCCATGCCGCGCAGCCGCAGCGGGCTGACCAGGTCCTGCAGGCCGAGCTGGCTGGTGAACTCCGCGGGCGTGGCCAAGACCTCGTCGGCGGTGAGCCCGTCCAGGCCGGCATGCAGGATGGACGCGAAGCCCCGTGTGGTGGGCGCCTCCGGCGGGGCCTCGAAGAACAGGTGGACGACCGAGTCGGGGTCCACCTCGACGGCCAGGAACAGCGGCGACTGGCACTCGGGCACCGGCTCGAGCAGGTCGTGCTGCTCGGCGTACCGGCCGGGCAAGGCCGGCAGCTCCTCGGAGAACTCCAGCAGCAGCTGCAGCCGGTCCTTGCCCGGCATCGAGTTGAAGTCGTCGGCGATCTCCTGCAACCGCGGATTCAGAGCGGTCGTCACGGGCTGTCCCCGCGCCTGATCGGCACCCGGACGCTGTTGCCCCACTCGGTCCAGGATCCGTCGTAGTTGCGCACGTGCGGGAAGCCGAGCAGGTGGTGGAGCACGAACCAGGTGTGGCTGGACCGCTCGCCGATGCGGCAGTACACCACCACGTCGTCAGCCGGCTCCAGCCCGGCCTCGCCCTGGTAGATCGCCTCCAGCTCGGCGCGGGTGCGGAACGTGGCGTCCTCGGCGGCAGCTCGGGCCCACGGCACGCTCTGCGCCCCCGGGATGTGACCGCCGCGCAGGGCGCCTTCCTGCGGGTAGTCGGGCATGTGCAGCAGCTCGCCGGTGTACTCCCCCGGCGATCGCACGTCGATCATCGGCTGGCCCAGGTGATCGAGCACCTGCTCCTTGAACGCCCGGAACTGCTTGTCGTCGCGGTCGACGACCGGGTAGTCGGTCCTGGGCCGCTCCGGGGTCACGGTGTCGAGCGGGCGGCCCTCGGCGATCCACTTGGCCCGGCCGCCGTCCATCAGTCGCACGTCGGGATGCCCGAACAGGGAGCACACCCACAGCGCGTAGGCCGCCCACCAGTTGTTCCGGTCGCCGTACAGCACCAGCGTGGTGTCGCGGCTGATGCCCTTCTCCGACATCAGCCGGGCGAAGCCGGGGCCCTCCACGTAGTCACGGGTCACCGGGTCGTTCAGCTCGGTGTGCCAGTCGAGCTTGACCGCGCCCGGGATGTGGCCGGTCTCGTACAGCAGGACGTCCTCGTCGGACTCGGCCACCACCAGGCCGGGGTCATTCAGGTGCTCGGCCACCCAGTCGGTGGAGACGATCATTTCCGGGTGCGCGTACTCCTGGAATTTAGGCGCAGAATCGTTCGGCAGTGCCACTGACAGCCTCACCTTCGCTCACGACCGGGGCCTGCCGCCGCCGCACGCGCCGCGATAAGGCCCAGAACTTCCACCACGCAATGTAACGCAGCGGGCCGGGCGTTGCCTTCCCGGTCCCTCTCGGCTGAGGCGAGAGTTATTGTCGGCCCGTGGATGCTGCGGAAACCGAAGCCGCCGGCCGGGGCGAGCCGGAGCGGGCGGGCTACCGCCGCTCGGCGGGGTCGCCGCGCGGGGAGGCCAGGCGCCAGGAACTGCTCAGGCGCGTCACCGACGACCTGGCCGTCAACGGCCTGGTCGACTTCTCGCTCCGGCGAGCCGCGCGGGCGGCCGGCACCACGCACAAGGTGCTGCTGTATTACTTCGACGGGGCCGATGACCTGCTCGCGCAGGCCATCTTCCAGCTGCGCGAGCGGCGCGTCGGCCGCGGACTGGCCGCCATCGCGGCCGACCCCGGGCGGCAGAGCCTGGCGGGCCGGGTACGTGCGGTCTGGTCGGCGCTGGCCGGGGAGGAGTCGCGGGTCCTCGACCAGGCCATCGGACTGATGTTGTACGACCCCGGCCGCTACGCCGAACTCGGCCGCGGCTCCTCGCAGCAGTACCTGCCGACGCTGCTGTCGATCTGCCCGCCGGACTGGCCGGAGCAGCGCAAGCTCGAGGTCGCCGAGATGATCATGGCCGTCCTGCGCGGATTCATCATCGACTGGCTGACCAGCGGGGACATCACCGGGACGGAGGCCGGGCTCGAGGCGCTGGCCCGTGCCCTCGACCGGGAAGAAGCCTCCGGCAGCTAGCCCCGGGTCATCCCCCGATGGCTAACCCGGAAGAGACCGCCGCTTGGCAGGGCCTGCGGCAACCGGTGAATGCCGCACTCTACCGAAAAGAGCAGGTAGAGTGCCACATTCATTGCACCCGGCCTGGGGGGCGTGAGGTGGTCGGGGTTCATGGGGTTCGGGGGCTAGAGCCAGGATTCCCGGGGCGGACGGGCGTTTATTGCGGTGGACATTTTGCGAACCGGATGGTTCACTTATGGCTTGGGATCATGGGCAACGGGCGGCGCTGACGGAGGCGACCATGGAGAAGACGGCCATGCAGAAGACGACAATGCAGACGACGATGCAGCAGATCGAGCTATCAAGCGGAACCATCGAGTACTCAGACACCGGCGAGGGCCCCGTGCTCGTGCTGCTGCACGGGCTGATGATGGATGCCTCGCTATGGGACGGGCCGGTCGCTGACCTGTCCGCCGATCACCGGTGCCTGGTCCCCACGCTCCCGCTGGGGGCACACCGCCTGCCGATGGGCGCCGACGCCGACCTGTCGCTGCCCGGGATCGCCCGGCTGGTCTCGGAGTTCCTGGACCGCCTGGATGTGCGGGACGTCACCCTGATCGGCAACGACACCGGCGGGGCGCTGGTCCAGCTGCTGGCGGCCGACGCCAATGCCGGCCGGACGGGCGCCGGCCGGGTGGGCCGGGTAGTGCTGGCTTCCTGCGATGCGTTCGACAACTTCCCGCCCGGGCTGACCGGTAAGGCGCTGGTGACCGCGGGGAAGCTCCCGGCCCCGGCGTTCGGGCTGTTCATGCGGCAGATGCGGCTGCGGCCGGTGCGGCGGCTGCCGGTCGCCTTCGGCTGGCTGACCAAGCGGGGCGACGCGGCCACCGCCCGGTGGCTGCGTCCCGTGCTCACCCAGCCGCCGATCCGGCGGGATACAGTCCGGGTGCTGCGGTCCGTGGCGGCCGACCGCGACCTGCTGACCGACGCGGCCGGGCGGCTGGCGGACTTCGACCGCCCGGCCCTGGTCGTGTGGGCCAGCGGGGACCGGGTGATGCCGCCCGAGCACGGCCGGCGCCTAGCCGCGCTGCTCCCGCACGGGCAGCTGATCGAGGTGGACGACAGCTACACGCTCATCCCGCTGGATCAGCCGGCCAGGTTCGCTCAGCTCGTCCGGGAGTTCACCCACGCATCGGTGACCACGTAGCCGGCGGGATCAGTGCGCCGGGAGGGCCACGGTGAAGACCTCCTGGCTCTGCTGGGTGGTGATCGAGCCGATGCCGGTCAGGGCGGATCCGGACGGGGCCACCGCGGTGATCTGGTAGCTGCCGCCGGTCTGCGCGCCGGTGACCCCGCTTATCTGGGCGGGTGTCCACGTCGTCCCGTCGGCCGAAGTCCAGACCGCGATCTCCCGCTGTCCGGCCTGGCCGAACTGGCCGATGGCGGTGAAACCGCCGCCCCGGGCGGTCAGCGCGGTGAAGGTGGTGTCCGGGCCGGGCGAGCTGAACGGCACCTGGCTCCAGCTGATGCCCTCGTCGACCGACAGCTCGGCGAACGGCAGGACCACGCCGGCCGGGGTGGTTTCCTGGCCCAGGGCCACGACCCGGTTGCCGCTGATCGCGATCTGCTGCAGCATGGCTGAGCGAGACCCGGCCGGGAGCGGCAGGAGGATCGTCGTCCAGCTGCGGCCGTCGGTGGTGACCCATGCGGCCGGCTTGCCGTTGTGCGACCCGACCGACACGAAGCCGTGCGCGTCCGCGGCGACGGACATTATCGTGCTGGAGCCGGTCACGTCGTTCACGTCGTGCCCGCGGGCCCACGAGGTCAGGTTCGGTGACCACCACACGTCGGCCAGGCAGCCGCCGCCGGCTTTGACGATCGTGCCGACGACGATGTATCCGGCCGGGCCGGCGGCGGTGGCCACCACGGTCGGGTCGGCCAGGTCATCGGTGATCGATCCGGGGCCGCTGGCGGCCTGCCAGTTCGCGCCGTTCGCGGAGGTGAACACCACCGGGCCGGGCGCGCCGACGGCGAGCCAGCCAGCCGGTCCGTGCGTGACGCCGGTCAGGGACTGCGGCGCCGGCTCGGCGGAGACCTGGTTGAGGGCCGAGACCAGGGCCCAGGAGCCGCCCGCGGCCTTGCGCCAGATCGCCGGGTAGCCGTCGGCGCTGCCCACGGCGATCTGCTGGCCGCCGGCGATGGCCAGGCCGTTGACGGCCAGTTCCGGCACGGTGGCACCGGGGATGCTGGCCAGCGGGATCGGCCGGACGCTGCCCGCGGTGTTCGCTTGGAGGAAGACGGGTTGCTGGCTGACCTTGCTGGCAGCCGAGGCGCCGATGACGATGATGGTGCCGGCCGGGGCGACCGTGGCGCCGTCCACCGCCTGGCCGGCGGCAGCACCGAGCGGCGCGGTGGGCTGCCAGGCGGTGCCGGTGCCGGTACTGGTGTAGGCCACGAGCTGCCCGGCGGCGGTGGTGCCGGAGACCACGAAGCCGTAGTCACTGCCCTTGACCAGGTTCGGGGTCCAGCCGCCGGCTGCGTCGATGGTGGCCGCGTACTGCCACCCCTGCCCGTTCGGCGAAAAATAGACCACACCGTCGGGGGCGCCGCTCGCCGAGCGGCCCGGACGGACCGCAACCATCCCCGACCCGTCGGTACCCAGCCCGGTGATCGACAAGCTCGCGCCGTGGTCGGCAGGGACGGTCACCCGGGTCCAGGCCGACCCGCCGTCGGTGGTCAGCCACGCGGCGGAGTAGGCCGTGCCGCCCTTGGCCACCGCGCCGGACATGACGGTGTCCGCGCCGCGGGTGGTGATGTAGGAGATGCTCGTGACGGTCTCACCCGGCCCGGCCAGGCCCAGCTGGCCGGCCGTCTCGCGCTGCCAGGTCAGGCCGTCGCGGGAGGTCCACAGGACGGCCTGGGTCGCGCCATGGCCGGCCGGGGCCAGCCCCGCGGCCAGGTAGCCCTGCGCGGTGCTGTTCAGCACCCACATCTGGTCGCCAGGCTGCTGCGGGGTGATGCCGTGGGTGGCGGCCAGGGTCCAGGTCGTTCCGTCCGGGCTGGTCCAGGTGGCCTGCGAGCCCACCGCCAGCCAGCCGCCGGGACCCCCGGCCAGCCGCGCCGCCGGGTAGCCCAGCGGCGGCTGCCCGCCGCCCGAGGCCCGCACCGGCGCCAGCCGCCAGCTCGCCCCGCTGTTGGTGGACACGAAGAACTGCTGCCGCACCACGCCGTCGCTGACCTGCGAGCCCATCGCCACGATGGTCGTCCCGGAGGCCACGATCCGGCCGATGCTCTGGAACACGCCGCGCTGCTGCTGACCGGGATACATGCCGATGGTCAGCGCGGACTGCGCGGTGGTGCCCTGGGCGCCGCGCTGGGCGCCGGGCTGGTTGGCCGTGAGCTGGCCGAACTTCGGGCCGTGGCCGGTCAGCAGGGCGAGGGCCAGGACGGCCACCGCTACCAGCACGAGGACCGGCACCGCGATGGTCGCGGTGCGGCGGCTGAGGCCGCGATGTGGGCCCTGGTACAAGGTGTCCGGGAGTTCGGGCTCGAGGAGCAGGGTGTCGCTGGCGAAGGCCCGGTGGCTGGGCGACAGCGCCGGGTCCTGCGCGCGCTCCCATAGCGGGGGCGGCCGGTCGGCGGCCAGCCAGGAATCGTGCCCCGGGTGCGGCTGCGCTTCGCTGGCTGGCTCGGTCGTGCGTTCGTCCTGGGCGCTGGCCTGGGCATCGGCTTGGGCACCGGCGAAGACGGGCGCGCCGAGCGGGATCCGTACCGGCCCGGGCCAGGCTCCGTTCGCCGGCTCGGACGGGACGGGTCCGGTTCTGACGTGCCGGTCGGGCGCGTTCCGCGGCGGTGGTGGCGATCCCACCGGGGTCCGCGGCGGTGGCACGGCGTTCGGCGGCAGGGTTGAGAGCGGCGGGCTGCGGTGTGCGGCGGGCCGCCGCGTGGCGGGTTCCCGGTGCGGGAGGCGCTCCGCGGTCTGTGGCTGGTAGGCGCCGCCGCCGATACGGAGCTCCCACGGGATTTCCGATTCGGCCCACAGGCGGTAGGAGATCTGCCACGGCGACTGGCTGGCCGTCAGCCTCCTGGTCCGTGCGTCCGGGCGCCGGGGGTGGAAGCCGGGCCCGCCCGGGCGGCCCCGCAGGGCCCGCGTCGCGCCGACCACCGGCTCGGCCGGGCGGCTCCGCCTGGGACTCCCGGCATCCGGGATCTGGTGGCCGTTAACCGCGCCATGGCCGCCGGGCGGCGGTGGCGCCGCCTGCTCGGTCAGGGATGCGCCCGGCTGGCGGCACGGCAGGGCCGCCGCGGCGCCGTTCAGGGTCCAGGTGTCTTCGCCGGAGTCCGCGGCGTCCGGCGCGGAGCCCGGAGCGTGGTCTGGCGCAGCGGGTGGCGTACTCAGGTCGGCCTCGTCCAGGGACCAGGAAACCGGGGACTCGTCCAACTCCAGTGCGGGCGGCACGAACCATTCGCCGGTCAGGCTCTCGTCGCCGTCAGCTATGTCCTGGTCCGCGGGCGGGGCACCAGCCGGAGCGCCGGGTTCCGCGGGCGCGCCGGCCGGGGGGTCGGCGGGCGTGCGCAGGAACCAGCCCGCGGGCGGAGCCGCACCGGGCCAGCCGTCATCCTGCTCCGCCGTATCATCGGGGGCCGGATCCGCGAGCGCTGCCTCGGCGGATTCGGGCCGGTCAGCGGATTCGGGCCGGTCAGCCGATTCGGGCCGGTCAGCGGATTCGGGCCGGTCAGCGGAATCGGGCCGGTCAGCGGATGAGCCGAGCAGGCCTGGCGGCACCGACCAGGCTGGTGCCGGGCGGCTGGGCCAGGCGAGGTCAGAACCGTTAGCAGGCCGCGGTTCTCCGGCTGCCATGGACTGCTGATGACGATTCTCACTCGATCCATCACTGTTCGTGTTCATCATAGGTCCCAGTTCGGCCATGTTTACGACGAGATGTCATAGTCCTCGCCGATCCCTGCTATTTCGTACGGGTCATCCCATGTCCGATGTTACCCATTGAGAGCGAGAGTGTACAGAGGGCTATTTTCTGGGATTTGCCGTCGCCTGACCCGCTCTGCGCCGGCTTGCGCGGCCAGATCCCTCTGGCCAGCGGCGATGCGAGCCGGAGCGCTATCCTGCGCCAGGCTTGCCGGCCGGGAGACTCGTCACAGGATGTAACTGGACCTCTGGAAGCTGATCGTTTCAGCCATTCGAGGGGTCCGGCCGTGACCGAGGGCTGGTCTCCTGGGCCTGGATGAGGCCGTAGCCGATCGCCTGGGCGGTGGTCAGCGAGCATCCGCGGCGCGCGTCGTCGCGGATCTCGTCCACCTCTCGGCCCGTAACCTCGGCCAGCCGGTAGTACAGCGTGTCGAGCATCCGGGTCAGTTGCTGCTGCCGCGCGGTGAGCGCGGTCACGGTGCCGCCGAACTGCAGCCTCGGCTCGGTGAGCAGGAACGAGGCGTTCGGGTACCCGGTCCGGCGCGGGCAGGACGCGAGCACGCCCAGGGCCGGACCGCTGATCTCACCGCTCACGCAGGCGTGTACCGGGACATGCAGGACATCCAGGATGCCCATGACGGTGAGGGTGGCGGGCAGTTCGGCCCGGAGGTTCTGCAGTTCGAGCCGGATGGGCTTCTGGCCCTCGGCGTCCAGGGTGAGCAGCTGCGCCGACAGCCGGGCCGCCGCGTCGTCGTCCAGGACACCCGACGCCAGCACGATCCGCTTCTCGAGCAGTCCCTGGTACAGCCTGCTCCGCCATTCGGCCTCCGGGTCCAGCCAGACCCTGACCGGCTCGCTGACGCGACCCGGCTCATGCGGCGGGGTGGACGGCCAGTCCGGGACGGGCGGCTGGCCTGGGACGCGCGGCCTGCCGGGGACGAGCGGCTGGCCGGGCCAGCCCGGCTCGCCCGGTCGCGGCGGTCCTCCCGGCACGTGGGCGCGCAGTGCTCCGTAGGTCATCCGCTGGCTCCTTCCCCTTCGCCGGGCCGGCCGAGTTCCCAGGTGATCTGGCCGCCGACGGCAGCCGCGTAACGTTCAAGCGTCGAAGCGCGGACGTCCGCGGTGCCGGACTCCAGCCGCGCCACCGCGGACTGGGAGGTGCCCATGCGGGCCGCGACCTCGGTCTGCGACAGGCCGGCCGCCTGGCGCTGTTCGGCCAGTTCGCGGACCAGCCGGCCCGGTCCTCGGCCATCCGGGCCGCCTGCTCACCGGCCTGGCGGCGCAGCGCCATCTCACGGAAGCCCGGCATGACCGGCAGCCCCCGGTCTTGATCGCTGTCCATACCGCAAAGGATATCTCATATTTGAGATACTGACTGCTGGACGTGCGACTGCAGCGTCGAGTGGCGGCGTTAAGGACTGTTCATCGCCGACTCGATCAGGCAGTCAGGTTCCGGCTCATATCGGCGGCCGCCTCGCGGGTCTCGACGCCGAGCTTGGCCAGCACGGCGGAGACGTGGTGATCGACCGTCTTGACCGAGATAAACAAGGTGCGGGCGATTTGGGCGTTGGTCTGTCGTGCGCAGATCAAGTCGAGCACCTCGCATTCACGCGGAGTGAGCCCGAGTGGATGCGCCCGGGTCGCTCGGCGCGGGCCGACCGGCACCGACCGGGCGCCTATCTGGCGCAGCTTCTGGCGGGCGAGGCTGGCCGTCGTCTTGGCGCCTAGTTCATCCAGACGCCGCAGTGCGTCGCGCAATTCGTCTTCGTCGGACGAGTCAAGCAGGGCGAGCGCCGCGTCTAGGCGGCAGCCGAGCTCATCCCACGCGCGCGCAGCTGCTGCGTGCTCGCCGGATTCCTCGAGGCGGTATGGCTCGGGTATCGGGCCATCGACGATCCGGTCGGAGCCGGTGCGGTCAAGCCAGCGGCGCAGCGCGCCGCGCATCCACTCGTCGATGTCGTGCGCGGCATCTGCGGCCAGCTCGGCCTCGTGTCGCGCCTCGTCAAGTCGGCCTTCGGTCAGGTATGCCTCGCTCCGGGCGAGCCGGGTCGGGACTACGTACTGCGGCTGGCCGGTCGGTGCCGCGTTGGCGATCGCGCTGTCGAGGGCACGCCAGACCCCCGGCTCGCCGCGGCGCGCGTGGATCGCGCCGATCAGGGCCTGCACGCAGATCTGGTTCAGCGGGGCGGCCGAGCTTTCCTCGAGCAGCTGAGTACTGATCGCCACCGCCTCGTCCCAGTGCCCACGATGTTCGAGGACGGCGGTTCGAGTCGCGCGCAGGAAATAGGAGTGCGTGTCCAGGTCGTGCTGCTCGCAGTAGGCGAGGCCGTCGCGGTAATACTGCTCTCCTTCGTCGAACCGGAACTGGTCGCACGAGATGCCGTACAGGTTGCTGTAGGCACGACCGGCCTGATTGGGCAGGTTGCGGGAGATGGCCAGCTCAAGTGAGCGGCGAAGCAGTTCCACCCAGCTCGGGTCGGTCGCGGCCGCGGCGCAGCCCTCGGTGTTCAGCGCATCGGCGATGACGTCGGATGCGCCAAGCGAACGGGCGAGAGCCGCCGCCCGTCGGGCCAGCTCGATCGCTTCGTCGTTCTCGTTGCGCGTCATCTTGATGGCGGCTAGCGTCGCGTATGCCCTGGCCAGCTCGGGCGTCTCGCCAAGCGGCTCGAGCGTGCCGATCGCTTCGACGGCGGCGCCTACCGCTTCATCGCCCCGGCACAGGTGTTTCAGCGTCAGCGAGTAGTGCTGCAACGACTCGCCCTCGTGGCGGCGATCTTCGAGCAGCCGCCAGAGCCGTAGTGCCTGCTCGTCGGCGTCGGCCGCGGTCTGCGTTCGGTCGCTCAGGGTCGCCTCTTCGGCCAGGCCCGTGTAGAGCTCGGCCAGCGCGGACGGTGCGGCATGCGTCGCCCACCGCAATGCGCGCTCGTACTGGGCCGCCGCCTCGCGATGTGAGCCGAGGTCGACGGCCCGTCTCGCGGCGAGTGATGCGTGCCGGACGACTGCTTCGTCGTCGCCCGCGCCCTCGGCGTGGAAGGCCATGCGCGCGTCATCGCGGCTGCCGTTGACGAGCAGTGCGTTGAGGATCTCGGCGTGGATCACCGCCTGCCGGTGGGCGGGGATCTCCTGTGCGATCGCCAGCCGGGCGATCTCGTGCCGGAAGCGCAGGCCGATTCCCTCATCGACCAGCAGTCCGGACGCGCTGAGCTCGTCGAGCGCAGCTTGTCGATCGGCGAGCAGGCTCGGGTCGATCCGCAGGCCCATGAGCGCGGCGGTCTCGAGGACCTGCCGGGCCGCGTCGCCGAGCCGTCCGGTCCGCGAGAGGATCGCGTCACGCGCCGTCAGCGGGACTCCGTGTGTTCCGGCCTCAAGCATCTCGGTGACGTAGAACGGATTGCCGCCGGCCAGCTGGTACAACTGGTCGGCGTCAAGATCGGTCCCGGCGGCCATGGTCCGGACGGCCTCGACCGACAGCGGTGGCAGCTCGAGCCGGCGCGTCCACCGCCTTCCGGCGAGGTCGCCCAGGGCGAGACGCAGCGGGCTCGATGGTGCCAGCCAGTCGTCCCGATAGGTGGCGATCACCAGCACCGACGCCGCGTGAATGCGACGCGTGAGAAACCGGATCAGGTCGAGCGTCGCCTCGTCCGCCCAGTGGATGTCCTCGACCACGATCACGTCGAGCCGGCCATCACCGGTGACCTGCCGCAGCAGCGCGGCGAACAGTTCCTCGCGCTCGGGTCGGCCCCGGCACAAATCCGCCAGCGTGCCGCCGAGATCGCGAGCGAGATCGAACAACGGGGCGAGCGGGCGCGGCGTCGAGAGCCCGTCGCAGGCGCCCCACGACCAGCGGGCGTCGGGCAGATCGCGCTGGAACCGCTCGATCAGCACCGACTTTCCCGCGCCCGCCTCACCGGCGACCAGGACGAGCCGCCCTTCACCCTGACCCGCTTCGCGCGCGTACTGGCGCAGTGAGGCCAGCACCGGATCGCGCTCCAGCAGCACCATATTCAGGATCTTCTCTCAACTAGATCGAATGCGCACCGTGCCGACTGGGAGGTATCGGACGCTGTGCGGTAGTTCCCGGTCGGGACAGCTAGAGCGTAAGAGCGGGGATTGCGCGGCTGCATCGGAGCGATCTCCCTAAATTACGGGCGCCGCATACCCATCTTTCGCGGCCGGCTTCGCGCGCCGCTCGGTCGAACCCGTCACTTAGGCCTGCCGTCGTGCCCGTTGCTATCGAAGCGGGCCCTCGCCCACGGCGTATCGGCCGTGCTTGGCCACCTCGGGCCCAGGCCGGCCGGACCGGCACCAAAGATAGGGACGCCTCCCGATGCGGTCGCCACGCCGGACGCGCTGAGCTAGGCGCATGGCTAATCGCTATCAGGTCATTGGCCACCGACGTAGTTCCAGACGAGCATCGAAGGGACCCCTCATGCATGGAATGCTTGCGCCAACCCTGGTAGCCGAGAGGCTCGATCGTTTCCTGGCCGGGCATCCTGATGCGATCACGCCGTTCCTGGTGGTCGATCTTGATGTCGTTCGCCGCCAGTACCTCAGCTTGACCGCGGCCCTGCCGGGCACCGAGGTCTTCTACGCGGTGAAGGCCAACCCGGCGCCAGAGGTCCTGAGCCTGCTCATCAAGCTGGGTTCGAATTTCGATGTGGCGAGCCGCGGGGAGATCGAGCTGTGTCTTGGTCTCGGTGCTGATCCGGCCCGGTTGTCCTATGGCAACACGGTCAAGAAGGAGCGTGATATCGCCGCGGCATACCGATGCGGCGTCCGGATCTTTACCGTTGACTCGCGGCCCGAGCTGGACAAGGTCCTGCGCACGGTGGCCAGCGGCACGGTGTTCGTCCGCATCGTCACCGACGGTGCCGGGGCTGATTGGCCATTGTCACGGAAGTTTGGCTGCACGGTGGGCGAGGCGTGGCAGCTGCTCCGGCAGGCGGCACGCGCAGGCCTGCAG
The DNA here is from genome assembly GCA_963790065.1 of uncultured Actinomycetes bacterium. Lineage (GTDB taxonomy): Bacteria > Actinomycetota > Actinomycetes > Streptosporangiales > Streptosporangiaceae > Palsa-504. The sequence continues at coordinate 59,165 of CAWBNK010000018.1, forward strand.
GTCGGCATTTCATTTCACGTCGGCTCGCAGCAGCGCAACCCCGGCGCCTGGGACCGGCCGCTTGGTCAGGTCGCGCAACTGGCGCGGCGGCTAACGGCCGAGGGACACGAGCTCGCTGGGGTAAACCTCGGCGGCGGGCTGCCGAGCCGGCACGTCGATCCGACCGCTGATCTCGAAACCTACAGCGAGGCGATCCGCGGGTCCATCGCCACCCACCTCGGTGCCCGGTTCGGCGGCCCGATGATGATCGAGCCCGGCCGCTATCTGGTCGGTGACGCGGGCGTGATCCGGACCGAGGTGGTCCAGATCGTCCGCCGGGCCAGCGACCCGGATCGCCGCTGGGTGTTCCTCGACGTGGGCCTGTTCAACGGTCTCACCGAGACCCTCGGCGAGGCGATCCGCTATCGCATCCAGGCCCCGCGCGACGGGTCAGGCACCGGATCGGTCGTGCTGGCCGGCCCGTCGTGCGACAGCGCCGACGTGCTCTACGAGACCTACCAGTACCAGCTCCCGCTCGACTTGCAGGTGGGCGATCACCTGGAGATCCTTGGCACCGGCGCGTACACGTCGTCCTATTCATCGGTCGGATTCAACGGCTTCCCCCCGCTGACGAGCTACTACCTGCCTGCCACGGCCGGATCGGGGCTGACCGCATGAACGACTACCCCAACTACGGACCTCTCGACGGCCCGGTCGTCATGATCGGGTTCGGTTCCATCGGCCGGGGAACCCTGCCGCTGATCCTCCGGCATTTCGACGTGCAGCCGGAACAGATCACGGTGGTGGCGCCCGACGACGCCAACGCCGCGATCCTCGCCAAGTACGGCGTGCAGAAGCTCACCTCGCTGCTCACGGCGGACAACTACCGTGCCGTCCTGACCCCGTTGCTTACGACGAGAGCTGGCCGGGCATTCTGCGTCAACCTCTCCGTCGACACGTCATCGGTCGCGATCATGGCGCTGGCCCGGGAACTCGGTGCGCTCTATATCAACACCGTCATAGAACCCTGGCCTGGCTTCTACGACGACCCGTCGGCACCGCTCGCGCAGCGCACGAACTACGCCCTGCGCCAGGGCCTGCTCGCCGAACGCCGCCGCCGGCCCGGCGGGCCGACGGCGGTCTCGGCCTGCGGGGCCAATCCGGGCATGGTCTCGTGGTTCGTCAAGCAGGCCCTGCTCGATGTGGCAAACGCGGTCGGGCTCGGCCACGCCCGCCCCACCACCCGTACGCAGTGGGCCGAACTCATGCGCGAGTCCGGCGTCCGCGGGATCCACATCGCCGAACGTGACACCCAGCGGGGCCGCAAGCCCAAGGCCATCGGCACATTCGTCAACACCTGGTCAGTCGACGGGTTCATCTCCGAAGGCCTGCAGCCGTCCGAGCTGGGCTGGGGCACCCACGAGAAATGGCTGCCGCCGCACGCCCGGGCACATGACGATCCGGCCGCACCGTCGATCTACCTGGGCCGCCCCGGCGCCGACACCCGGGTGCGGACCTGGTGCCCGACGGCGGGCCCCCAGTATGGCCTGTGCGTCACCCACAATGAGTCGATCTCGATCGCCGACTACTTCACGTTGACCTCCGGGTCGGGTGCGGTCAGCTACCGGCCAACTTGCCACTATGCCTACCACCCGGCCGACGACGCCCTGCTGTCCTGGCACGAGTTGCTCGGCAATCCCGGCCAGCCGCAGCGCACCCACGAGATCCTCGACGAGGCAGACATCCTCGACGGCATCGACGAGCTCGGCGTGCTGCTCTACGGGCATGCCCGCAACGCCTACTGGTTTGGCTCGCGGCTGTCGGTCGAGGAGACCCGCAAGCTCGCGCCTGACCAGAACGCCACCGGCTTGCAAGTCACCTCCGCGGTGCTGGCCGGAATGGTCTGGGCGGTAGAGAACGCCGACGCCGGAATCGTCGAGGCCGATGAGATCGACTTCGCCCGGTGCCTGCAGGTGCAGACGCCTTACCTGGGCCCCGTCGAAGGCCACTTCACTACCTGGACGCCGCTGACGGCACGCTCGCCGTTGTTCCCGCAGGACATCGACCCCGACGATCCGTGGCAGTTCAGAAATGTTCTCGTCCACTAGGCGAGCAGGGCGACGATGATCACCAGGCTGCCGCTTGCCGCGCTGATCACCGCGTCGCTGTTCTGGGGCGTAGCGGTCAGCGCGACCAAATACGCCCTGCTCGGCTTCGGTCCGATCACTCTGCTGGCCATCTCGCTGATCGCGGGCACCGCGGTGCTGTGGACGATCGTGATCCTGCGTGGCCACCGCCCGCCGCCGCCGTGGCGGCGGGCGGTGCTGCTAGGCCTGTTCGAACCGGCACTCGCCTACGCCGGCGACCTGCTCGGCCTGGCCCGGACCAGCGCCGCCAACGGCGCACTGCTATCCGGTCTGGAATCGGTCTTCATCGTCCTGCTGGCGGCCGTCTTCCTGCGCGAACGCATCACCGGCCGCATCACCGTGGCGCTCGCTCTAGCACTGGCCGGCGTCGCGGCCCTCGAAGGCACGGGATCGTTCGCGGCTGCCGGACTCGGCGACCTGCTCGTTCTGGCCGGAGTGCTCAGCGCTGCTGCCTACACGATCGTCGCCAGAGGAATGGGGGACGAGTCCGACCCGCTGACGGTGACCGCCTACCAGTTCACCACCGCGACGATCCTCACCCTGCCTGCCGTTACCTTCGTCTGGGCCATGCACGTCGAAACCGTACCCAGCCACGTGGCCGCGAGGTTCTGGTTGGCCGCGATCTTCGTGGGCGTCATCGGCTACGCCGCGAGCTTCCTGCTCTACAACTACGCCATAGTCCGGGTGCGGGCGGCCCCGGCGAGCATCATCGTGAATCTGATTCCCGTCTTCGGGCTGGCCAGTGCCGTCGTCTGGCTTGGCGACCCGCTTACCGCGGCCCGGGTTCTCGGCGCGATCCTGATCGGGCTGTCCGTCACGATCTTCACCGCTGCCGAACTGGCCGATGCACGCAACGCCGCCAGGGCCGGCGAACGGTCCGCCGGGGCCGGACGGGAGCGGGGCGCTACGCGGCGGAGTCGGGGGGCAGGTCGGGCGGGGGGAACGAGAGGCGGGGACGGCGGGCGGCGGGACTCTGGCCAGGAGGGCGCGGCGAGGGGACGGGGACCGGCCAGCAGGCTTCGGCCCACACGGTGCGGCCGGGGTAAGCGTCGGCGTAGCCCCAGCGGCTGGTGCAGGCGGCCACCATGGCCAGGCCGCGGCCGCCCTCGGCCATCAGGTCGAGCGAGCCGGGCGCCGGCGCCGACGAACCGCCCTCGTCGGTGACCGCGACCCGGGCCACGCCGTCGCGCGGGCAGTCGACCTCGACGACGAACACGCCCCCGTTACCCGAGTCGGTGTGCTCGATCGCGTTCGCGGCCAGTTCGGACACGCACGTCATGAGGACTTCCCGGGCCGGGCAGCCGGCCAGCAGCCCGGCCACGAACCGGCGCGCCTCCGGCACTGACGCGGGCACGCCGCGGAAGGCACGGGACCAGCGGCCCAGAGGACTCCTGGCGCTGCGCGAGCCGGCCGGACGCGGGGCATCCGCAGAACCGGAGGAACCCACGTGGAGCACCGGGTAGGCACCAGTCACGGCGGGTCACCTCCTTACGCAATAACTCCTACTGTCAGTGACGCACGAGGACGCAAAATGGTTCAATCAGGATTTCCGACCCGGAACAGGAACGTGACGGCGCCGTCAGGCAAGCCGCGAGCACATCCCCTGGAAATAGCTGGTCGAATCGATGTTTCGCACCTTTTGCCCCTTCCGTGGCGCGCGGGTCGGAGGGACACTATGGGGAACAGAGAGCGAAGGAGGAGGACATGGCCGCTACCCCGTCCGGAGGCACGGGACTCACGCGATCACTGTCCATCTGGGCAGCGGTCGGACTGTCCGTGGCGCTGATGGCGCCGAGCATGGCCGCGAACATCAATCCGCAGGGAGGCGCGACCTATGCAGGCCGTGCGGTGCCGCTGACCTTCCTCATCGCGGCCGTCGGCGTGATGCTCGTGGCCTACTCCTTCGTCCGGCTGTGCCAGTACTTCCATCACTCCGGCTCGGTCTACGCGTTCGTCGGCGCGACGCTGGGACCGCGGGCCGGGGTGGTCGCGGGCTGGGGCATGCTCGGCACCTACACGTTCTACGCGGTGGTCACCGCGAGCGCGGCCGGCATCTTCGGCACCGCGTTCCTGCAGGAAATCGGGGCCTGGCCGAACCCGCCGACCTGGGCGCCGTGGATCCTGGTCGGGGTGGTCCTGGCGCTGGTGTTGTTTCTCGCGATCATCCCGGCCAGGCGCGGCGCGGGCATCCTGCTGTCGGTGGAGGGCACCACGGTCGCGCTGATCCTGATCGTCACCGTCGTGGTGCTGGTCAGGCTGCTGGCCGGGAACGCGCCGGGGCACGCGCACTTCACCTTGAGCGTGTTCACGGTGGCGCCGGGGACCAAGCCCAACGACCTGTTCCTCGGCGTGGTGTTCGGCTTCCTGTCGTTCGCCGGATTCGAGGCGGCAGCCACCCTGGGCGAGGAAGCCAGGCGCCCGACCCGCGACATCCCGCGCGCGATCTTCGGCGTCGCGGTGTTCGGCGGCGTCTACTTCACCGTGGTCACGGCAGTCGAGATGATGGGCTTCGGCACCAGCGCGGCCGGCGTCAAGAACTTCATCGCCTCGCCGTCGCTGCTGGGCGACCTGGGCTCCTCCTACGTGGGCCACTGGGTCGGGGACGTGATCACGCTCGGCACCACGGTCAGCGCCTTCGGCTGCTGCCTGGCCTCCACGGTCGGCGCGGCGCGGCTGATGTACGCGCTGTCCCGGGACGTCCGCGGCCCACGCGGGATCGGGGCGAGCTCGCACTGGGGCACGCCGGCCAACGCCACCGTGGTGATCACGGCCATGTCGGCGCTGATCGTGATCATCTCCGCGACGGCCTTCCACGCCACCGCGTTCGACAGCTTCCTGTGGTCGGGCACCATCGGCACGCTGATCCTGCTGGTCGCCTACGTGCTGGCCTCGATCGGCTGCATCATGCTGGTCTTCGTCCGGCGGAAGCTCCCGGTGCCGACGTGGCAGGTCGTGATCCCGGTAGCGGGCCTGATCGTGCTGGGCTACACGCTGTACCGCAACGTGATCCCGTACCCGACCGGCGACGCCGCGTGGTTCCCCGTCGTGTCGGGCGCCTGGCTGCTGGTCGCGATCGTCGCGGTCATCTTCGCGGCCGGCACGGCCCGCAAGCTCGGAGTCGCGCTGGCCGCCCGCGAGGGCATCAAGGCTCCGGGAGAAGAGCAGGTGCCGGCGTCCAGCCCGGGGCTCGCGCCCGCGGGCGGCGAGGCGTCTTAGGGGTGCCCGGGCTGCTCGCCTGCGTCGCCGACCAGCCCCTCGTCGACCACCACTGTCACGGGGTGCTGGGCCGGGACGCGGACGAGGCGACGCTGGAGTCGATGCTGACCGAGGGACCAGGTGTCCCCGGCGGGTCGGTGTTCGACTCCCAGGCCGGGTTCGCGTTCCGCCGCCTGTGCCCGCCGGTCCTGGGCCTGCCCGCGCACGCCGAAATCGCTGACTACGCGGCGCGCCGGGCCGAGATCGGCGTGACCGAGGTGAGCAAGCGGTTCCTGCAGGCGGCCGGGCTGTCCGTGCTGTGCGTGGACACCGGCTTCACCCCGGAGCCGATCACCTCCCCGGTCGAACTGGGCGGGCTGGCGGGCGCGACCGCGCACGAGATCGTCCGCCTCGAACGCGTCGCCGAGGACGTCGCCGCGGCCGGGATCGGCGCCGCGGGCTTCGCCGACGCGATGCGGTCCGCGCTGGCCACCAGGACCGCCGCCGCGGTCGGCGTGAAGTCGATCGCGGCCTACCGGACCGGGTTCGACCTGGCCCCGGAACGGCCGTCCGACACCGAGGTGGCGGCCGCCGCGGGCCGCTGGCTGAGCTCGGGTTCGCTCCGGCTGGCCGACCAGACCCTGCAGCGGTTCCTCATCTGGTGCGGCGTGGACCTGCGGCTGCCGGTGCAGTTCCACGTCGGCTACGGGGACAGCGACGTCGACCTGCACCGCTGCAACCCGCTGCTGCTCACCCCGCTGCTGCGGGCCATCCAGCCGACCGGGGTGCCGGTCATGCTGCTGCACAACTACCCCTTCCACCGGGAGGCCGGCTACCTGGCCCAGGTGTTCCCGCAGGTGTACGTCGATGCCGGGCTGGCCACTCACAATCTGGGCGGCCGCGCCCCCGCGCTGCTGGCCGAGGCGCTCGAGCTCGCGCCGTACGGCAAGTTCTTGTACTCCTCGGACGCGTTCGGGCTGCCGGAACTGTTCTACCTGGGCGCGATGCTGTTCCGGACCGCGCTGTCCGGCTTCTTGTCGGCCGGGTTGGCAGAAGGTCTTTATTCAGAACGGACCGTGGTGCGGCTGACCCGGATGCTCTGCGCCGACAATGCCAAACGCGCCTACCAGCTCGCCGATCAGATGTAATGCCAGATGTGGTGATAGAGCATGAAGGTCATCTCGGTCAACGTCGGGCAGCCGCGGGATAACCCGTGGAAGACGATGAAGCTGACCGGCATCGACAAGCGGCCGGTGGAGGGCCCGGTCATGGTCACGCCGCCGCGGGCCAAGGGCATGGGCCTGGTCGGGCTGGCCGGGGACCGGGTCTACGACGTGCGCAATCACGGCGGACCCGACCAGGCGGTCTACGCCTACACCAGGGAAGACATGGACTTCTGGGCGGACGAGCTGGACCTGGCGCTGCCCAACGGGGTTTTCGGCGAGAACCTCACCACTGAGGGCGCGGACGCCAACGGCGCGCTGATCGGCGAGCGCTGGCGGGTCGGGCCGACGCTGGTCCTGGAGGCGACCGGCCCGCGCGTCCCGTGCGGAACCTTCCAGGGCTGGCTGGCGCAGGCCGGCTGGATCAAGCGGTTCGCGCTGGCCGGCCTGCTGGCGCGTACTTCCGGGTCATCGAGCCGGGCGAGATCCAGGCCGGGGACGAGATCGAGGTCGTGCAGCGGCCCGATCATGACGTCACCGTGGCCCTGGTCTTCCGGGCGCTGCTGGTCGAGCCGGAACTGCTCCCCCGCCTGCTGGTCGCCGAGGCGCTGCCCAAGGAGCTGCGGGACATGGCCCAGCGCCGGACGGCCTGACCGCCCGGTACACCCGGCAGGAGGTGCCGGGCGGGGGTTGATAGGGTGCTTGAGGCCCGAGCGGTCCACGTCGAGAGGGCGGACATGAGCACCGACCAAGTTGACGCACTGGTGATCTTCGGAGCGACCGGCGACCTGGCCAAACTCGAGACTTTCCCCGCGCTGGTCGGGCTGGTCGAGCGGGGCGTGCTCGACGTCCCGGTGATCGGCGTGGCCAAGAGCGGATGGGGCCTGGACCAGTTCCGCGACTACGCGACCGCTTCGCTGAAGCTGAACAATATGGATCCCGGCAGCCCGGCCGCGGTCAAGATGCTGAGCCTGCTGCGGTACGTGGACGGCGACCTCGGCGACCCGGCCACCTACCAGGCCATGTCGGACCAGATGGGCCCGGCCAAGAAGGCGCTGTTCTATCTTGAGGTGCCGCAGGGAATATTCGGGCGCATCGCCGAGGGCATCGCCCACGCCGGACGCGCGCAAGACGGCCGGATCATGGTCGAGAAGCCGTTCGGTAACGACGTGGCCAGCGCCCAGCAGCTGAACGCCACCTTGCAGTCCTTCTTCCCTGAAGATGCCATCTACCGGGTCGACCACTGGCTGGGCCTGGAACCAGTGGACAGCCTCATGTTCGTCCGGTTCGCGAACACGATCATCGAGCCGCTGCTGAACCGGACCTACGTGCAGAGCATCCAGATCACGATGGCCGAGGCCTTCGACGTCTCCGACCGGGGCAGCTTCTACGACAAGACCGGCGCGATCAAGGACGTGATCCAGAACCACCTGCTGCAGGTCCTGGCCACCGTCCTGGCCGAGCCGCCGGACGGCACCGGCCTGGACTCCTGGCGGACGTCCAAGTCCGACCTCCTCGGCGCGCTACGCCCGCTGACCCCGGAAACCACTGTCAAGGGCCAGTACCGGGGCTACCTCGACGTGACCGGGGTCGCCCCGGACTCCAAGACCGAGACCTACGCGGCGATCAGGCTGGCCGCCGACTCCTGGCGCTGGGCCGACGTGCCGATCCTGATCCGGGCCGGCAAGTGCCTGCCGCTAACCGCGACCGAGGTCACGATCGCCTTCAAGCGCCCGCCGTACGACGTCTTCGGGCTGGGCGACTCCGCTGCGCCGAACACCCTGCGCTTCCGGGTCGACCCGGACGACCGCGTCGCCATGTCCCTGGTCGGTAAGAAGCCCGGTGTCGGCTGGCAGGCTGCCGTCGAGGATCTCAAGTTCGCCGAGAGCGCGGCATCTGACCTGCGCCCCTACGACCGGCTCATCGGCGCCGCGCTCGACGGGCGGCGCTGGCTGTTCGCCTCGGAGGCCACTGTCGAAGCCGCCTGGCGGGTCGTCGACCCGGTCCTCGGCGACGTCGTGCCCCTGCACCCCTACGCCCGCGGCAGCTGGGGCCCCGCCGAAGCTGCCGCCCTGCTCCCCGACGGCGGAACCTGGAGCGACCCGTCCTGATCGCGAAGGGTCCGGCGGGGCGGGCCAACAGGCGATAGCGGCACGTCTACGGACCACCCCCGCCGCCGGGCTCCGTCCGGACACTATCCAGCCCGCGGCGCCGCTTCGCGGGTTGGCACGATGGAACATGGGTGCGGCTCTTGTGGAGTGACTGTCCGGCGGGACCGGCCGCCGCACGCACGCGGGGCTCGAGCACCTCTATCGTCCCAGGTCAGGAGACCTTCAGGTTGGCCGCGCGCCTGGCTGGCGATCATCGTGAAGGCCCGGGCTAACGCGTGGCCGAGCCGCTCGCCCGGCAGTCCGCCGTTGACGGGACCGATACCAAGGATCTAGCATATTGATATCAGATTTTGGTTCGTGGGCCGGCCCGGCCGGGAGGGAGTGTGCGATGAGAACCAGGAAGATCGTATGGCCCAGCCTGATCCTCGCGGTCGGCGTGGTCCTGGCCGGCTGCAGCGGCACCAGCAAGCCGGCCGGGAGCACGGTGACGAATGCCAAGGCGGCCCAGCCCGCTGGCTCGTGGCTGTATCCGAACGGCGATCTCGATAACACGCGGGATGCGGCGGGCGCCACTATTTCGGCCGCCAACGTGGCCGGCCTGCAGCAGGCCTGGAGCTTCAAGTTGCCCCCGTCATTGGTAACGTCCGGGCCAGGCTTCGGCTCGCTGGCAGCCACGCCGATCGTGGCCAATGGCGTCGTCTACCTGCAGGACCTCGGTGGCAACGTGTATGCGCTGGCTCTGGGCACCGGGAAGCTGAAGTGGGAGTACCAGGTCAGCTCGAAGATAGTCGAGGGCGGCCCGAACGGCGTCGCGCTTGCGGGCGGTGTCGTGTACGGGGACACGATGACCACTGTGTTCGCGCTCAGCGCCGCCACCGGCAAAACTATCTGGGACGACCAGGATCTGCTCAGCAATGATCAGGGCACGTTCGGCATCCAGCCGCTGGTCGCAAACGGCCGCGTGTACCTGGCCAGTTCCATCGGAACTGGGCCCACCGGCGGGATCCTGCTGGCCCTGAACGCCGCCACCGGCAAGCTGGTCTGGACATTCAACACGGTCGTCCCCAGCAATGGCGCGCAGACCCCTTACGGCTCAGGCGGCGCATGGGAGACCCCGCTGCCCGGCAGCGACGGCTCGGTGACCTTCGGCACCGGCAACCCCTATCAGTCGGCCGCTGAGGCGATCGCCCACCCGTCGCCATGGCTCTACACCGATAGCGAGGTGAATCTCGATGCCGCCACGGGCAAGCTGCGCTGGTACTACCAGGGCGTGGCCAACGACTTCATGGACCACGACATGCAGACCTCGCCGATTGCCGCGACCATCAGCGGACAGCCTGCGGTCATCGGCTCGGGCAAGCTGGGCGTGGTCTATGCGATGAACGCCGGCACCGGCAAGCTGATCTGGAAGACCCCGGTTGGCGAGCACAGCACGTCGGACAGCTACCCGCTCGAAGCGATGGAGCACAAGCTCGCCCTGACGGCCCCTTACACGATCCTGCCCGGCTCCCTGGGCGGCGTCCTGTCCAACCTGGCCCTGGCGGGTAACACCGTGTACGTGGCCACGGTCGACCAGCGGTTCACGCTGGCCAAGATGAGCTATCCGCTGGGCGCCCAGGACGGCAACGGCAGCGGCGAGATAGTGGCCCTCAACCTCACCACCGGCAAGGTCGAGTGGGACACCAAGGTGCCGGCCTACCCGCTGGGCGCCGCCACGGTCTCCAACGACCTCGTCTTCACCACCCTGTACACGGGCGTCCTGATCGCGCTCGACCGCACCACCGGTGCCGTCGTCTACCAGCGCAAGCTGCCCACCTCCGCCAACGCGCCCATCGCCATCGCCGGAAACTCCATCCTCGTCCCCGCGGGCGGGCCCAGCATTTTCGGGCCTAAGGGCGGCTCACCTCAGCTGGTGGTCTACACGGTTCGCTGACGGGACCCTCGCTGGCACGTGCTGCAGGGCCTCGGTCAGGAGGGAGTTTCCTGGGCTGGCCTCGATCCAGTGGACGCGGGGGTCGCGGCGGAACCAGGATTCCTGGCGGCGGGCGAAGCGCTTGGTGGCCTTGACCGTCTCCTCGCGCGCTTCGTCCAGGGTGAGCTCGCCGTCCAGGTGGCGGAGCATCTGGGCGTAGCCGAGAGCACGGCTGGCCGTCTTGCCCTGGCGCAGGCCGACCGCGACCAGGGCACGGACCTCGGCCTCGAAACCGGACTCCCACATGCGATCGACGCGGGCCGCGATCCGCTGGTCCAGATCCGGGCGGGGCAGGGTGAGGCCGACCTGGACCGCCGGGCGGGCCTGGCCGTAGGCGGGCATGGTGGCGGTGAACGGGCCGCCGGAGATCTCGAGCACCTCCAGGGCCCGCACGATGCGGCGGCCGTTGCTGGGCAGGATCGCGCCGGCCGCGGCCGGGTCGAGCGTGGCCAGCCGGGCGTGCAGGGCCGCGGCGCCGACCCGGTCCAGCTCATCCTCGAGACGGTCGCGGATAGCCTGGTCCGTTCCGGGGAAATTCAGGTCATCCAGAGCGGCCCTGATGTACAGGCCTGAGCCGCCGACCAGCACGGCTACGTGGCCGCGGCCGGTGATGTCGTCGATCGCGGCGCGAGCCAGCTGCTGGTAGTCGGCCACGTTGGCGGTCCTGGTCACCGGCCAGATATCGAGCAGGTGATGCGGGACGCCCTGGCGGGCGGCCTCGGGCTCCTTGGCGGTGCCGATATCCATGCCCTGGTAGAGCTGCATCGAGTCGGCGTTCACGATCTCGCCGCCGAGGGCACGGGCCAGGCCGACGCCGAGCCCGGACTTGCCGGTGGCGGTCGCGCCGACCACGGCGATGACGTGCGTGCCCATGCCCACCAGTGTGCCGTTAGCGGCGGCGCCAGCGGGCCACCAGATAGGTCACCTCGAACAGGACGGCCCGGTAGCGCAGGTCCCCGGAGAACGCGTCCCGGCCCGCCGCGCCGGCCAGGACCTGCCAGGCCGCGCGGCCGGCCACGAACAGCCTGCGGTCCGCGCCGGGGTCGAGCGCGGCCAGCGCGGCGGCATCGGCGCTGGCCAGCGCCGTCGCCACCTGGTCGTCGTAACGGTCGGCGTCCGCGTCGACGGCGCCCGGGACGCCGCGCGCCCGGCGGCCGGGCCCGTCGCCCAGGACCAGCAGCGCGACCCGCGGCGCGAGCGCGGCCAGCCTCTCGCCCAGGTCCAGGCATCCGGCGGCGGGCGCGTCCGACGCGATCCCCCACCAGACGGCAGGCACCGGGCCGGCCGCCCGGGACAGCAGCCACTTCCCCACGGTCAGGGCCAGCGGCAGCACAGGCGAGCCAGCGGCGTCCAGGGGGCCAGGCGTGTCAGCGGAGCCGGGCGTGGCGGTGGAGCCGGGCGTGGCGGTGGAGCCGGGCGTGGCGGTGGGACCAGAGGGGTCTGAGGAACTAAGGGGTCGGGGCCCGCCCACGGTGAACGGGATGCCGAACTCGTGCAGGCTGCCCCGTGCATCGGGCGGGTACTGGGCGGTATGCGCGGCTCCGCCGACGACCGCGACCAGGTCCGGGCCTTCGCTGAGCAGGTCCGCGACGGCCTGGTGGCACGCGGTCCGCAGCCGCTCGAGCTCGGCGTCACCGGGACCTGGCGCGCCGGTCGCCGCGGGGATCAGCAACGGCGGCTGCGGGCAGACGGCCGCACCGGTCAGCATCGGGTGACCTGCAACGAATCAGCCGAGCGCCGTCAGCGGCTCCGGTTCAGCTTCCGGCGGTAGGCGATGGTCCCGGCGCCGGCCAGGATCGCCGCCGCGCCGAGGACGAACAGCAGGCCGTCCTGCAGGCCGGCCGTCCCGCCGCCTCCGGTGACGGGAGCCTCGGTCGGGAACGAAGAACTCGGGGACGGCGTCGGGCTCGGGCTCGGGCTGGGGCTGGGGCTGGGGCTCGGCGACGGACTAGTCGAGGCGGACGTCGACGAGCTGGCCGAGGTGCTCGTGCTGGCGCTGGTGGAGGACGTGGACGTGGACGAGACGGTCGCGCTGACCGAGCCGCCGGACGGGGTGAATATCGACGACGGCGTCGAGCCGGACGAGCAGGCCGAAACGCCGGCCGCGCCGAGGAGGATCAAGCCGCCCCAGCCGACGGCGGTGAGCCTCCCCCTGAGGGCCGGATCCGCGATCGCTGCGCGCACCTTCATTGAACCTCCTTCATGCGGGGCTTTTCCCTCTTCCCGGCCGCAGAAACCGGCGCGGGAAGGAAAGCGTGGCCGGCCAGTGGCTGCGCAGGCGACGACAATGCTAAGGCCCGCGGGTGGCACAAACGGGGAATGGCGCGCTCAACAGCGCAATATTAGGCTTGGCGGGGTAGAACACCTGAAGAACACGGAGGGAGGGCGCCGGCATTGGCGAGGTGGCCGCGGATAGCCGGGTTCCGCGTAGTCGCCTCGTGGCCGGAAGGCGGTTACGCCCGACCGCCGGCCCGGCTGGTAAGCCTTCCGGCCCGGCTGGCCGGGGTGGCCGGCGTGCTGCTCATCCTGGCGGGTACCGCCATCGTGGGCGTCGCGATCATGTCCCAGCGGCATGCGCCGCAGCCCTCCGCGTCCGCCGCCGGTGCCCTCGGCCCGGCGGGCCACGGGCCCCGGCTGCCGCGCTCGGTGCCGGTCTCGGTGGCTATCCCGGCCATTGGCGTGGACTCGAGACTGCTGGACCTCGGGGTCAATCCCGACGGCACGATCCAGGTGCCATCGCTGGTAACCAGTTCCGATGAGGCGGCCTGGTACAAGTACTCGGCCACGCCCGGCCAGATCGGGTCGTCGGTCATCGAAGGCCACGTCGACAGTTATCAGGGCCCGGCCGTCTTCTTCCGGCTCGGCGCGCTGCGCCCGGGAGACGCCATCGACGTGACGCTGGCCGACGGGGTCACGGCCATTTTCCGGGTCACCGGTGTCCGCGAGTACCTCAAATCCGAATTCCCCGCGAAAGCGATTTACGGCACGACCGACTACGCGGCTCTGCGGCTGATTACCTGCGGCGGCGTTTTCGACTACACCACCGGGCATTACCTCAGTTCCACGGTTGTATTCGCCTCGCTCACCTCGTCGCGGCCGGCCACGGCCTAGGCTCAGGCGGGCGGCGGCTGGTCACCGTGAATGATCAGCACCGGGCAGGGGGCGTGCTCGGCGACGTTCGAGCTGACCGAGCCGAGCAGCAGCCCGGTGAAGCCGCCGTGACCGCGACTGCCGACCACCAGCATGGTCGCACCCTGGCCGGCTTCGATCAGGACCCGCGCCGCGCCGCCTTCGCGGGCCTCCCGCCGCAGCCCGGCTGGCGGCTGATCGCCGAAGACGGCCTGGACGGTCTCATCGAGCGCCTGGCGCATGTCCCGGGCCGGGTCCCAGTCGGGCGGCACGGAGGCAAAGCCGTAGCCGACCGGGAAGTCCCAGGCGGCCACGGCGTCCAGCCGGACACCGAACCTCGCGGCCAGGTGCGCACCCCAGCGGAGGGCCTGCTTCGAGGGCTCTGACCCGTCCACGCCAACGACGATCCGGTGTTCGCCGGCCACGGCACCTTCAGTCATCTTCGGCTCCTTGCGTGGCGGTGATGGTAGAGGTGGTCCAGCCGGTGGCCGACTCGGGGGCGGGCCCTTCGGGCCACAGGGTGACGGCCCGCTGGGCCGCCGCGCGTATGGCCGCACCGTCGAGTTCGGCGCGGGCTTCCTCGATGCCCTGCGCCGGCCAGGACACCACCAGGGTGACCGGGCCGTCCGGCGGCAGCGGGTGGGCCCAGGCCGGGCGCCGGGCCCGCCGCGGCGGCAGCGTCGGGGCGCGCGCCGGGAGGGACTCGAAAAAGCTCATGCCCTCACCTTGGCATACCGCGCCCGGCTCCCCGGCAGCGGAGCAGCCCGGCGTCAGGCGGGGCGCAGGCCCTGGGCGGCCAGGGCCGCTTCGATGTCGGCCCGGTGATTGTCCGCGTGCCTGATAGCGACCCGCGCGAACCGCCCGACCAGGCCGTCCCCCGCGGCCAGGTCGGCGGCGGACAGGCCCGCGATCAGCGCGCAGATGTCCGCGCCGCTGCGGCGCAGGTGCTCGGCGGCCTCGGCCTGGCTGACCGCCGCGGATGCGGCGGCGTGCTCCGCGTTGAGGCCGTCCACCTGGTCCTCGGTCACCTGGACCGGCTGGCCGGCCACGGCCTGGCGGATCCAGCCCGACATGTACTCATAGGCGTGGGCGACGTGATCCACGACCACCGCCACCGGCCGGGGATCTCCGTCCAGCGGCGCGGCGCGCCACTGGACGTCAGGGCAGCCGGACGCGAAAGCGATCAGGCGGTCCCTGGCCGCCTCGATCTCGGCCGCGTACGTGGCCGGGTCGCGCGTATCTTCGGTCACGGAGGCCACCCTACAGATGGAGACGGACCGCAGGTCAAGCCCGGGCAGGCTGGATGACCGGATTGGTGGGACAGTTGGCAGCGAGCGGCGGGGAGGCCGGGCATGAGCCATGACCAGTGGATCGAGCGGTACCGGCGGGCCTGGGAGACGGCCGACGAGGACGAGGTGGCCGACCTGTTCACGCCGGACGCGTCGTACCTGTCCAGCGTCTTCCGCGAGCCCTATGTGGGCCGTGCGGCGATCAGGCAGTACTGGCGGCGCGGCGCCGGCACCCAGCGCGAGGTCGCGGTCCGGATGGGACGGCCGGTCGTCACGGACGAACGGGTGGCCGTGGAGTGGTGGACGACGATGATCGACCCGGACGAGGGGGAGATCACCCTGCCCGGCTGCCTGCTGCTGCGCTTCGCGCCCGACGGCCGCTGCCAGGACCTGTGGGAGTACTGGCAGGTCCGGCCGGGCCGCCGCGAACCGCCGGACGGCTGGGGTCGGTAGCAGTCAGGACGGGCGGCCCAGGAACTCCTCAGCCAGGCGCGGCGGTGCGCAGGCCAGCCAGCCGTCGGTGACCGCCTCCCGCAGAGCCTGCGCCGAGACCTCCCGCAACTGGATCAGGACGGCCGAGTAGCCGTCGAAGTGCGGGATCGTGAAGAAGGCCTCGGGGCGCGAGGCGAGCACAGCCTCTTTCTCGCCCAGGTCCTCGACGCGGACGGCCAGGATCGGCCCATCCGGCGGTACCTGGTCACCGAAGCGCTTCAGGTCCGCCTTGCTGAACGGCCGCTCCCAGGCGAAGGCCTTGCTGGCGACGAACCAGGTCCGGCTGCCGTGCCGCTCGCCTTCCCTGACTTCGGGCAGCCGCAGGGCCAGCCGGGACACGTCGTCTATAGTCGCCACACCCGTACCGTACTTCGTCCCGCCAGCCGCCCCCGGGCACCAAGGAGCGTGACCGTGACATCGACCGCGTTGCTCATCATGGACGTCCAGCAGGGCGTGATGGAGCGCTTCGCCGGGGACGAGGACTACCTGCCCCGGCTGGCCGCCGCGGCCGAGGCGGCCCGCGGCGCCGGGATCGCGGTCATCTACGTGACGGTCGCGTTCCGGGCCGGGTATCCAGAGGTCAGCCCGCGCAACAAGACCTTCGCGGCGATCACGGGCACCGGCCGGTTCACCGAAGACGATCCCGCCACCCGCATCCACCCCGCGGTGGCGCCGGCCCCCGGTGACGTGGTGGTCAGGAAGCTCCGGGTGTCTGCGTTCGCCGGCAGCGACCTGGACGTGGTGCTGCGGGCGGAAGGGATCGACAGCCTGGTGCTGACCGGCGTCGCGACCAGCGGCGTGGTGCTGTCCACCCTGCGGCAGGCCGCGGACCTGGACTACCGGCTCACGATCCTGGCCGACGGCTGCCTGGATGGCGATCCCGAGGTGCACCGGGTACTCACCGAGAAGGTGTTTCCCCGCCAGGCCGACGTGGTAGGCGTCGCGGAATGGATCTCGAGCCTCGGCGTGCAATGAGTCGAAGGCCCACGGCGAGCACCCGATTATGTCGCGCTCACCCGGTCTTCGTAAGAAGATAGCGGGTGAAGAGGAGGGCGTCATGGGCCGCTACGCAGAGGTGTTCCACCGGAGTCTGGCCGATCCCGAGGGGTTCTGGGGTGAGGCGGCGAGAGACATCGACTGGGACCGGGCGCCGACGACGGTGCTTGACGCCTCGAATCCGCCGTTCTACCGGTGGTTCCCTGACGGGGTGCTGAACACCTGCTTCAACGCGGTGGACCGGCACGTGCGGGACGGCCGGGGCGAGCAGGCCGCGCTGATCTACGACAGCCCGGTGACCGGCACCAAGCGGACGTTCAGCTACCGGGAGCTGCGGGACGAGGTGGCGCGGTTCGCCGGGCTGCTGCGCGGCCTGGGCGTGGAGCAGGGCGACCGGGTGGTCATCTACCTGCCGATGATCCCGGAGGCCGTGATCTCGATGCTGGCTTGCGCGCGGATCGGCGCGGTGCACTCGGTGGTGTTCGGCGGGTTCGCGGCGGCCGAGCTGGCCAAGCGGATCGACGACGCCGCGCCGAAGGTGGTGGTCTCGGCGTCCTGCGGCATCGAGCCCAGCCGGGTGGTGGAGTACAAGCCGATGCTGGACGGCGCGATCGACCTGGCCGACCATAAGCCCGAGCACTGCGTGATCCTGCAGCGCCCGGCCGCGACCGCCGCCCTGGTGCCCGGGCGCGACCTGGACTGGGCGCAGGCGGTGGCCGGCGCCGAGCCAGCCGACTGCGTCCCGGTCGCGGCCACCGACCCGCTGTACATCCTGTACACCTCGGGCACCACGGCCCGGCCCAAGGGCGTGGTCCGTGACAATGGCGGTCACGCGGTCGCGCTGCGCTGGAGCATGCCGAATATCTACGACGCTCATCCCGGCGACGTCTTCTGGGCCGCGTCCGACGTGGGCTGGGTGGTCGGGCACTCCTACATCGTGTACGCCCCGCTGCTCGCCGGCTGCACCACCGTCCTTTACGAGGGCAAGCCGGTGGGGACGCCGGACGCGGGTGCGTTCTGGCGGGTGGTCGCCGAGCACAAGGTCAAGGTGCTGTTCACCGCGCCGACCGCGTTCCGGGCGATCAAGAAGGAAGACCCGGACGGCATCCTGGCCCGCCAGTACGACCTGTCCGGGTTCCGGTACCTGTTCCTGGCCGGCGAGCGGCTGGACCCGGAGACCTACCGGTGGGCAGGCGAGCTGCTCGGCATCCCGGTGATCGACCACTGGTGGCAGACGGAGACCGGCTGGTCCATCGTGGCCGACCCGATGGGGCTGGAGCCGCTGCCGACCAAGGCCGGGTCGCCCACCGTGCCGATGCCCGGCTACGACGTGCGCATCCTGGACCCGTCCGGGACCGAGATGCCGGCCGGCCAGACGGGCGAGATCGGGGTGCGGCTGCCGCTGCCGCCCGGCTGCCTGCCCACTTTGTGGCATGACGACGACCGGTTCGTCAGCTCCTACCTGTCGCGGCACCCCGGCTTCTACACCACAGGCGACGGCGGGTTCAGCGACGAGGACGGCTACGTGTACGTCATGGGCCGCGTCGACGACGTGATCAACGTAGCCGGGCACCGGCTGTCCACCGGGCAGATGGAGGAGGTGCTGGCCAGCCATCCCGCCGTGGCCGAGTGCGCGGTCATCGGGGTGAACGACGAGCTCAAGGGCCAGGTACCGCGCGGGTTCGTGGTGCTCAAGGCGGGCATCAGCGCCGAGCCCGGCGTGCTGTCCGCGGAGCTGGTGCAGCTGATCAGGGACCGGATCGGCCCGGTGGCGGCGTTCCGCCGGGTGGACGTGGTCTCCGGCTTGCCCAAGACCAGGTCCGGCAAGATCCTGCGCAAGACCATGCGGGGCATAGCCGACGGCCAGGACGAGGCGATACCGTCCACGATCGAGGACCCGGCGGTCCTCGACGCGCTGCGCCCCGTCCTGACCGAGAAGGCTGACTAGCGGCGGGCCGGCTCAGCTCCACAGGCCGACCTGGTTGCCGTCCGGGTCGGTGAAGATGGCGAAGCGGCCGTAGTCGCCGGGCAGGTCAGTGGGCGGGACCAGCCGCTGGCCGCCCAGCTGCTCGGCACGGTCCAGGTAGGCGTCCAGGTCGTCGACGCGCATGTAGATCTTCACGCCCCGCTCCCCCGGCTCGCCGGACGGGCCGATGCCGCCGCCGATGGCCCCGTCCCCGGCTGCGGTGTCGACCAGGCCGTAGCCGCCCATGGCCGGGTCGGCGGTGACCTGCCAGCCGAACAGCTCACGGTAGAACTTCTGCGCCCACCGCGGCGGGCGTGGCCCGGATCGTTTCATTCAACGAGCCGCGGCTGTTCGCGATGTTCGGCCTGCCCGCGGTGCGGTTAGCGGCAGGGCGGCGGGCACCACGGACCGTTCGGCCCAAAATGCTGATGACCAGGAGGCGCGCGGTCCGTGCGGGGCGGCACGGCGGATGGTTGACTTCTGGCCTGTTTGCGCTAGAGTTCTCGACTGAACATTCGGTCAGTTTATGACTCGCGGCTCGTTCCCGGCTGCCGTGGTCGTCGCAGGTGAGGTGGGCGCTAGGCATGGAAGCGGGGCCGCGACGCGGCCGACCCGGGCACGACCTGGAGTCCGTGCTGCGCGGCGCGGTCAAGGTGTTCAACGAGCGTGGCTACGACGGCACCAGCATGGAGGACCTGGCCCGCGAGCTCGGGATCACCAAGTCGGCCATCTATCACCACGTGACGGGCAAGGAGGAGCTGCTGCGGCTGGGCGTGGGCCGGGCGCTGGACGGGCTGTTCGTCATCCTCGATGAGGTCTCGGGGCTCGACGCGCCGGCCATGGCCCGGCTGGAGGAGCTGGCCAGGCGCAGCGTGCTGCTGCTGGCCGCCGAGCTGCCGTTCGTCACCTTGCTACTCCGGGTGCGGGGGAACACCAAGGCCGAACGCCAGGCGCTGGCGCGGCGGCGGGAGTTCGACGCCGCGGTCGCGAGCCTGGTCACTCAGGCCAGGGACGAGGGCGACCTGCGACCTGACGTTGATCCGGCGGTCGTCGCCCGGCTGCTGTACGGGATGGTCAACTCGGTGGTGGAGTGGTACCGGCCGCGCGGCGGAGGCCGGCCCGCGGAGCTGGCCGACATCATCGTGACGGTGGCGTTCGACGGCCTGCGGATCAAGCCCTGAGGCTGGGCCGTAACGGCTGCTCCAGGACGATGTACTGACGGCCGGCCAGAGCGAGGGTGCAGGAGCGGGTGAAGCCGGACTGCTCGGCGACGTGCAGGCCGACCTCGTTCCAGTCCGGGACGGTGGTGCGCAGCCGGCGGTCTGCCGCCACCGACCGGGCGTAGCCGACGGCGGCGCGGCCGAGCTCGGCGCCCCAGCCGTGGCCAGACAGGTCGGAGCGGATGCCGATCGCGATGTCGAGCACGGCCGGATGACCGCTCTCCCCCGCGGCCCGGGCGGGCTCGCCCAGGCAGCAGAAGCCGAGCAGCATGTCGTGGCGGTCGGCCACCGCCCAGTAGCCCTCGTCCGGGGGGAACGGCTGCAGCGCGTCGTAGACCTGCCAGGCGCCGGGATGCGGCGAGGCGGCCAGGGTGAGGCCGTCCTCGATGGTCAGCTGCCTGACGTGGAAGGGCGGGACGGGCCGGTGGCGGGAATCACGATCGGGGGGCATGGGCACACCGTTACTGGTCGAAGTCGAGGACGACGCGTTCGGCGGCCGGATGCGACTGGCAGGCCAGGACGTATCCGGCGGCGATGTCGGCGGGCTCCAGGGCGTAGTTGGCGTCCATCCGCACCTGGCCCTCGACGACCTTGGCCCGGCAGGTGCCGCACACCCCGTTCTTGCAGGCGAAGGGGGCGTCGGCCCGGTACCGGAGGGTAGCGTCGAGGATCGAGGCGCCGTCTTCGGGAAGCTTGAAGCTCTGCGAGCGCCCGTCGAGCATTACGGTAACCGAGGCGCCGGTTTCCGGTTCCTGCGCGCTGGCGGGGGCGCGGTCGCCGGCGGCGGGCGGCGGGCCGACGAAGAACAGCTCGCGGTGGACGCGGTCCTCGCCGGCGCCGTAGGCGAGCAGCACCTCCCGGGCCATGTCGGTCATGGGCAGCGGGCCGCACAGGAACCATTCGTCCACGTCGTCCGGCAGGACCAGGACGTCCAGGATGCGGCCCAGGCGGCTGGCGTCCAGCCGGCCGGAGAGGATCTCGACGTCCAGCGGCTCCTCGTCGAGGACGTGCACGAGCTGGAACCGGTCCGGGTAGCGGTTCTTCAGGTCCTCGAGTTCCTCCAGGAACATGATGCTGTTGATGGTGCGGTTGACGTAGACCAGGACGGCGTGGCTGGCGGGCTCGACCTCCAGGGCGGTGGCCAGGATGGACAGCACCGGGGTGATGCCGGAGCCGGCCGCGATGGCGCCGTACCGCTTGCGCTGGCCGGGGTCCAGCGCGGTGGAGAAGCTCCCGGTCGGGGTCATGATGTCGAGGCTGTCGCCGGGGCGGAGGCGTTCGGCGACGTAGCTGGAGAACACGCCCTCGGGGATGCGCTTGACGCCGATCCGCAGGCGGCCGGAGGTCGCCGCGGAGCAGATGGAGTAGTTGCGGCGCACGTCGTCACCCACCACCGGGGACCGGATGGAAACGTGCTGGCCGGGGGCGAAGGCGAAGGCCTCGCGTAGTTCGGCCGGGACGTCGAAGGTGACGGCGACCGCGTCCTCGGTGAGCCGGTCGATCGAGGCCACGCGGAGCGGGTGGAACACGGAGTGCCCGGCGCCGCGCCGGCCGGCGCGGTCGTGGTCGCCTGGCCGGCGGGGGCGGCCGTGGCGGCCTGGCCGGCGGGGACGGACATCAGATGGCCTTGAAGGAGTCGAAGGGCTCGGCGCAGGACCGGCAGGTCCACAGGGACTTGCAGGGGGTCGAGCCGAAGCGGCTGATCTCGCGGGTGTCGGCCGAGCCGCACCGGGGGCAGCGGGCCGCGAGGGTAAGCGCGACCGGGCGGCCGGGGTGCGCGGCGGGGCCGGGCGGCGCGATGCCGAACTCGCGCAGCTTGGCCCGGCCGGGCTCGGTCATCCAGTCCGTCGTCCAGGGCGGGGACAGCACGGTGCGGACCCGGACCTCGGCCGCGCCGGACTGCTTCAGGGCGGCCTGCACGTCGGCCGCGATGACCGCGGTGGCGGGGCAGCCGGTGTAGGTGGGGGTGACGTCGACTTCCACCTGCGCCTGGCCGGTGACCCGCAGGTCACGGATTACCCCCAGGTCGCCGAGGGTGAGCACGGGGATCTCCGGATCCGGCACGGCCCGGGCCGCGGCCAGCAGCGCGGTGCGGTCGAGCGTGGTCTGCTGCGGTGCGGGGCTCACCAGGTCGCTCCCGGGTGAGAGCGGTGCAGGTGCTGCATCTCGGCCAGCAGGTGGCCGAGATGCTCGGTGTGCAGCCCGGCGCGGCCACCGCGGGAGCGCCAGCCCGGCTCCGGCCGCTGCAGGGTCGCCTCGCTCAGCACGGCCGTCACGTACCGCTCCCAGGCGGGCCGGAGCGTGGCGGGATCGGCGGCGACGCCGGGCAGCCTGGCCGCCGCGTCGTCAGGGTCGAAGAGCTCGGCGACGAACGGCCAGACCTGATCAAGTCCGGCTTGCATGCGCGCCGCGGACACGGAAGTGCCGTCGCCCAGGCGGAGCACCCACTGGGTGGCGTGGTCCCGGTGGTAGGCCACTTCCTTGACCGCCTTGCCGGCCAGCCCGGCGATGGTGGCGTCGGCGCTGTCCAGCAGGGCGGTGTAGAGCTCGTACTGATAGGCCGAGAAGACCAGCTGGCGGGCCATGGTGACGGCGAAGTCGCCGTTCGGGATCTCGGCCAGCTGCACGTTGCGGAAGTCGCGGTCGTCGCGCAGGTACGCTAGGTCGTCCTCGTCACGGCCGGCGCTCTCGACCTCGCCCGCGTAGCTGAGCAGGGTGCGCGCCTGCCCGAGCAGGTCGAGTGCGATGTTGGCCAGGGCCACGTCCTCTTCGATCTGCGGCGCGTGGGCCACCCACTCGGCCAGCCGCTGGGACAAGATGAGCGCGTCGTCGCCGAGGGCCAGCGCGTAGGCGGCCAGCGGCGGCAGCGTCCTTATGCCGTCGCCGCTCATAGGTGCTTGGCCCCTTCGGGCACGTCGTAGAAGGTCGGGTGCCGGTAGGCCTTGTCCAGGGCTGGGTCGAAGAACGCGTCCTTCTCATCCGGGCTGTTGGCCGTGATCGCGGCCGACGGCACCACCCAGATCGACACGCCCTCGCCGCGCCTGGTGTAGACGTCGCGCGCGTTGCGCAGGGCCATGGCGGCGTCCGGCGCGTGCAGGCTGCCCACGTGCTGGTGGGACAGGCCGCGGCGGGCCCGGACGAACACCTCCCACAGCGGCCAGCCCCGCTTGCTGCTTTCGGTCATGACGCTCGCGCCTCTTGCTTGGCTTGCTTGGCCTGCTTGTCGGCGTAGGCCTGGGCCGCCTCGCGGACCCAGGTGCCGTCGTCGTGGGCCTGGCGGCGGCGCCGCAGGCGCTCGGCGTTGCACGGGCCGTCGCCGCGGATGACGCGGGCGAACTCGTCCCAGTCGACGGCGCCGAAGTCATAGTGCCCGCGTTCGTCGTTCCAGCGCAGATCCTGGTCGGGGATACTCAGGCCGAGGACTTCGGCCTGAGGGACGGTCATGTCGACAAAACGCTGGCGCAGCTCGTCATTGCCGAACCGCTTGATGCCCCAGGCGGTGGACTGGGCGGAGTGCGACGACTCCCCGTCCGGCGGGCCGAACATCATCAGCGACGGCCACCAGTACCGGTTCACCGCGTCCTGGGCCATCGCCTTCTGGTCCGGCGTGCCGTGGGCCAGGGTGTGCAGGATCTCGAACCCCTGCCGCTGGTGGAATGACTCTTCCTTGCAGATACGGACCATGGACCGGGCGTACGGGCCGTAGGAGCAGCGGCACAGCGGCACCTGGTTCATGATGGCCGCGCCGTCCACCAGCCAGCCGATCGCGCCGACGTCGGCCCAGTTGAGGGTGGGGTAGTTGAAGATGCTCGAGTACTTCTGCCGGCCGTCGTGGAGCCGGTCGAGAAGCTCCTCGCGGTCGATGCCGAGCGTCTCGGCGGCCGAGTAGAGATACAGGCCGTGGCCGGCTTCGTCCTGGACCTTGGCGATCAGGATGGCCTTGCGCCGCAGGCTGGGCGCCCGGGTGATCCAGTTGCCCTCGGGCTGCATGCCGATGATCTCCGAGTGGGCATGCTGGGCGATCTGCCTGATCAGCGTCTTGCGGTACGCGTCCGGCATCCAGTCGCGCGGCTCGATGCGCTGGTCGGCCGCGATGAGCTGGTCGAAGCGGGCCTCGGCGGCCTGCGCGGCGGCGTCGCGGGCTTCGGCCGGGTCCCGGGATGCTCCTGAGCCGCTGCTGCCAGCGTCGTAGTTGCCGTACACGCCGCCTCCGATCTCTTGCTTCGCAGGCTACTATATTACCGAACGTTCGGTCAATAAATAGGTGGCCTTGATACCAGTATGAGCTGACCGCAGGAGCGATTATGGAAATGGGACAGCTCTTAAGGCTGAGGGTGTGACGACTGGGTGGGAGTCAGGCGTCGACCAGGGCAGGGGCCTTGTGGTGGTGGACTTCCAGGTAGCGGCGGGTCATGAGCAGGGCGGCGATGCCGTCCCCGACCGCCGAGCCGAGTTGCTTGGTCGACCCGGAGCGCACGTCGCCGGCTGCGAAGACACCCTCCATGGACGTCTCCATGGTCGGGCTGGTCACCAGGAAGCCGCCCTTGTCGCGTTCGATCTCGTCGCCGAGGAAGGCATCGTTCGGCGTCAGGCCGACGAACACGAAGGCCGCGGCGGCCGGGTACCTGTGGGTCTTGCCGCTGTCGCGATCCTTGGCCACCACTGCGGCGAACCGGCCGTCCTTCCCGCCCTCCAGCTCCACGATGTCCACCCCGGTGCGGATGTCGAACTGCGGGTCGGACTTCACCCGCTCCTGCAGGACGGGCGAGGCGGACAGGCCGTTGCGGGTCAGCACCTTCACGTGCTTGGCGAACTCGGACAGGTGCAGCCCCTCCTCCAGCGCGGAGTTGCCGCCGCCGATGACCACGATCTCGTCGGCGCCCTTGTAGAAGGGTCCGTCGCAGGTGGCGCAGAAGTGCACGCCGGCGCCGATGAGGTCGTCCTCGCCGGGCACGTCGAGACGCCGGTAGGTCGACCCGGTGGCGATGATCACGGCGTGCGAGACGAGCTTCTGCCCGGAGGAGAGCTTGGTCACCAGGTCTTCGCCGTCGTGCATGACGGCGGTGACCGATACCGCCGACAGCAGCTCGACCCCGTAGCGGCGGGCCTGGGCCACGAACCGCTCGGCGAGTTCGGCGCCGGAGATGCCGTCGGGGAATCCGGGGTAGTTGTCGATCCGGTCGCTGATCCCGGCCTGGCCGCCGAGCGCGCTGGCGTCCACCACCACGGCGTCGATGCCCTCCCGGGCGGCGTAGAGGGCGGCGGCCAGGCCGGCCCGCCGCCCACGATGACCAGGTCGTAGGCGGTGCGGTGCGCCTCGACGGTGAGGCCGATGCGGCGGGCCAGCGCCTCGTTGCTCGGGTTCACCTCATGGGTCCCGTCGGCGTAGACCACGGTGGGGATGATCTGCCCGCCGTCCTGCAGCTCCTTGATCCGGTCGATGGCGCCGGGTTCGGTGTCGATGTCGATGTTGGTGTACCGGACCCGGTGGGCGGACAGGAATTTCTTGACCCGCTTGCAGTGCGGGCACCAGGGTGCCCCGTACACGGTGAGGACGGGCTCGCCCGCGTCGGTCGTTACCTGGCTCTTAGCGGCGGTCATCAAACGCCCTCCCTCTGGCCCGCCCTCAGTATCGCGCACCGGCCGCGCCCGCCACACTTGGCGTATGCCGATCACGATCCGGGTCCGGCCCCGCTCGGCACATGCCAGGGGCGGCCGTGGGTTACCTGCCAGCGATGTGGCACGACTTCGCCGTCACGGTGGCCGGCCTGGCCGGCGCGCTGACCGGCCTGCTGTTCGTCGCCGTGTCCATCAACGCCCAGGCGCTGGCCCAGTCGCGCAGCCTCAGTTCCCGCGCCGCCCAGACCCTGGTGCTGTTCATGACCTCCGCGATCGCCGCGATCGTGCTCGTGGCGCCGCAACCCGAGACGGCGCTGGGCGCGGAACTGCTGGTACTGTCCGCGATCAGCGGCTCAGCCCTGTTGGTCCTCGACCGCCGGGCCGGGCACGATCCGGGCAACCGCGTGGCCCGGTACATCGAGAAGGCCTCCCCCAACTCGATCACCGCCGTGCTCGTCGGCGTGGCCGGGCTCACCTTCCTGCTGAAGGTGGGCGGCGGCCTGTACTGGATGATCCCGGCCGTCCTGGCCAGCCTGGCCGGCGGCGTGATCAACGCCTGGCTGTTCCTGATCAGGGTGCAGGCCGACCGCGATCGGGCGGGTTAGCCCGGGCTGCCGGCCCGATCCAGCCAGCCGGCGATGCTGCGGTCCAGGGTGGGCATCGGGAGCGAGCCGTGATCCAGGACCGCGGCATGGAACTCAGGCAGCGAGAAGGCCGGGCCGAGGCGGTCGCGGGCCGCCTCCCGAAGCCGGAGTATCTCGAGCTTGCCGGTGAGATAGGCCAGCGCCTGCCCGGGCATCACTATGTACCTGTCGATCTCGTTGGCCAGGAACTCCCTCGGCATCGGGACGTGCGCCACGATGAACTCCAGGGCCTGCTCCCTGCTCCACCCGAGATGGTGGATGCCGGTGTCCACCACCAGCCGGGCGGCCCGCATCAGCGAGGTGCTGATCGAGCCGAGCAGGCCGCGATCGTCGGCGTACAGGCCGGTTTCCTCGGCCAGTTGCTCGGCGTACAGGCCCCATCCCTCGGAGAACACCGGGAGGCTGCGCTGGCGCTGCAGCGCGGGCAGCTCGGTCAGCAGCTGAAGGCGGGAAAGCTGCAGGTGGTGTCCTGGTACGGCCTCGTGGAAGGCCACCACCTCGATGTCCCAGCCGGTGCCCGCGGTGGGCCGTTCGGTGTTGAACCAGAACGTCCCCGGCCGGCCGCCGTCCAGGCGCGGCGGGGTGTAGTGCGGCGCGGCGCCGCTGATGGCCACGACCTCGGGCATGGGCGTCACGTTGCACGGCGGCGGCAGGGGCTGCGGGAAGACCTCCCCGGCCCGGGCCTCGGCCCGTTTGACCGCGACCGCAGCCTCGCGGATGGACTCTTCAGGCGGCAGCTTCCCGGCCGAGTCCCGCAGCGCGTCGAGTACCGCGTCCAGGCCGGATAGCCCCAGCCCGGCGCCCAGCTCGACGGCACGCGCCTCCAGCGCGGCGATGTGGTCCAGGCCGGTCTGGTGCAGTTCCTCCGGCTGGAGCGGCAGGGTGGTGTAAATCCGGACCGACCGGGCGTAGTCCTCGGCGCCGCCGGGCAGGTAGACCAGCCCGGCCCGGTCGGACGGCCGGGCCCGCGGGAGCAGGTCCCTGACGGTGCCCACCCACCGGGCCAGGGCCGGCTTGACCACCTCGGCGGCGGCCGCGCGGCGTTCGGCCTCCCAGTCCGCGGTCCGGTCCCAGCCCTGGGGCGGAACCGGGGCCAGCACCGGCGCGGGGACCGGAGCGGCCAGCACCTCCTCGGCCCAGGTGATGGCCTGCTCGACGAGCGGGGCGACGGGAAGCCGTCCCCGGGCGGCTCCGGCCCGCAGCCGCTCGCCGATCTGGTCGAGCCACTCGCCGCTGCGCCGCAGCCGGGTCAGGTAGGCCTCGGCGGCCGTCGCGTCGACCAGGACCGTCCGGGCGGCCAGCGCCATGAGGGTGGCCGGCCCCGAGTACTGCATGGCGGTGACCGTGTACTCCGCCCGGGCCAGCTGGAGAAGTTCCAGCTCCTGGACGGCCGCTTCCCTGGTGCAGTCGAGCGTGACGGCATCGGCCGCCGTGAGCGGCTCGCGGGCGATGGCGTCGGCCTCGCCGAGGAACTGCTCAACCTCGGTCCCCCAGGCGTGGCCGCCCTGCTCGCTCTCGTCCGGGACCAGGTCGTCGTAGCCCGGAATGCCGTACATGGTGGCCGAGAAGGGGTTCTCCTCAAGCCAGCGCTGATGGAAACGGTCGGCTAGGTCACGTGCTGCGGTCATGAAACCTTCCGCGGGTCGGCGATGATCGTCCTATTCAACCTGACGGGCCACCGCGGCGGCGTACCAGGGCCAGGGCATCATATGGGGATGAGTGAGCCCTTGCCCCAGGTCGGCGCGGTGACGCTGGGCGTCCTGCTGTGGGCGCGGCCCGGCACCGAGGACGGCCTGATCGCCTATGAGGATCAGGTCCTCGGCATCGCCACCGGGCACGGCGGCCAGGTCCTGCAGCGGGCCCGCGGCAGCGGGGCCGGCGGGCAGCCGCTTGAGATCCAGCTGCTGCGGTTCCCCTCGTCGCAGGCGCTGCAGGAGTTCATGACCGACGGGCGGCGGCAGGCGCTGGCCGGCGAGCGCGACCGGGTGATCGCCAGGACCGAGGTGATCGACGTCGAACTCGTCCAGCCCGGCCCGGGCGAGGCCGGAACGGGCACTAGTCCGCCGGCGCGGTGATCGCCTCAGCTTGAGGCTTCGGCGATGAAGGCCTCGATGCCATCGATGATGCGTTGCAGGCCGAACCTGAAGGAGCGGGCGGGGTCGTGGGCGGCACCGTACTCCGCTCCGGCGGCTGCGCCGACGCGGAGGGCGGTGGGGTAGCGGGCCGGGTCGAGGACGTCGGCGAGCAGAGGACCGTAGGTTTGCCACCATTGCTGGTCAGAGACGCCGGTGTGGGCCTCGGCCTGGGCTGCTTCGACAGCTCCTCGGGCGACGCCGCGGACGTAGTCGTCCAGGAGGCTGACGATGAGGTCCATGTCGACGTCAGTGAGGCCGAGATCGTCCACGGCCGCGAGTTCAGCGTCATAGAAAGCCGTCAGGCCGGGGCCGAGAAGCGGCCGGCTGGTGGCGATATGCAGGAGCCACGGATGGGCTAGCAGGACACCCCAGTGCTGTTCGGCGAGTACGGCGAGCTTCTCCCGCCACGGCGTGGCCTGGCTGTCCCGGCGGGTGATCTCGGCGTAGGCGCGGTCGGCCATGACGTCAAGCAGCTCGGCCTTGCTGGGGACATAGCCGTAGAGGGACATTGCGCTGATGCCTAGCTCGTCGGCGAGCCGCCGCATGGACAGCCCGCCAAGCCCCTCCTGATCGGCGATCCGGATGGCAGATGTCACGACCTGCTCGCCGCTCAGGCTGGGCTTGGGCCCCCGGCGGCGGCGGTGCACCCCCCAGAGCAGGTCGATGGTGCGCTGAGGGTCTCCGCTGCCGCTGTACTCAGTGGGCATGTCCCGGTCAGTCCTTGCCGTAGAACTCCATACAGTGTATAGTTTTTAAAATTCTATACACTGTAGAGAGTTGAGGTTCGCTCTTGGCCACCCCCGCCATCGCCTGCGAGGGCCTTCGCAAGTATTACGGGAAAACGAAGGCGCTCGACGGCTTTGACCTGGCCGTGCCTGAAGGCGCCATCCATGGCCTGCTCGGGCCCAACGGGGCAGGCAAGACAACCGCAGTCCGGGTCCTGGCCACCCTGCTGCGCCCCGATTCGGGGCGCGCCGAGGTGGCCGGGTTCAGCGTGATCAGCCAGCCAGCCCAGGTGCGGGCTCGCATCGGGCTGGCCGGGCAGAACGCCGCCGTGGACGAGATCCTGTCCGCCATGCAGAACCTGGTGATGTTCGGACGGCTGTACCACCTGCCCGCACGTGCGGCGCGGCGCCGGGCTGAGGAACTGCTCGGTCAGTTCGGCCTGGGCGAGGTCGGCAGCAAGTCAGTCAGGCAGTATTCAGGCGGCATGCGTCGCAGGCTTGACCTGGCCGCGAGCTTCATCGTGGCCCCGCGGGTCCTGTTCCTCGACGAGCCGACCACCGGGCTCGATCCGCATGGCCGCAACGAGGTCTGGCAGTCGATCCGCGCACTGGCCATCGCCGGCACCACGGTGCTGCTCAGCACCCAATACCTTGAGGAGGCCGATCAGCTCGCCGACGC
Organism: uncultured Actinomycetes bacterium; assembly: GCA_963790065.1. Classification (GTDB taxonomy): domain Bacteria; phylum Actinomycetota; class Actinomycetes; order Streptosporangiales; family Streptosporangiaceae; genus Palsa-504. Next base: position 88,626 of record CAWBNK010000018.1, read on the forward strand.
CGTCACGGTGATCGCGGCCGGCCGCGCCGTGGCCGCCGGCCGCCCGGACGAACTGAAGTCGCTGACCGGGGGCGACCGGATCGATGTCGTGCTACACGACGCCGCCGACGTGACTGCTGCGGCCAAGCTCTTGCAGGCCCGGTTCGGCATCGATGTGAGCGTCGATCGCGACAGCCGGAAAATCAGCATGCCGGTTACCGACCGCCTCGCCGCCCTGACCGGGATCATCCGCTCCCTGCAGGACGAGAACATCGCGGCCGAAGACATCGCCGTGCGCCGGCCCACCCTGGACGAAGCGTTCCTGCACCTGACCGGCCAGCAAGTGCCGCCAGGCGACACCGCACGCAACCCGTCCGGCCAGGCTGACGCGATGAGCACACCATGATGCCCACGACGGTAATCCCGCAGGCAGTCCGGTCCCGGATGGGCTGGGCGATCACGGACGCCTGGGTCATCACCCGCCGCGACCTGGCCCACTGGGCGCGGCAGCCAGGCACGGCGATCGCCAGCACCCTGCTGTTCCCCGTCATGATCGTGCTGATGTTCGGCTACCTGCTCGGCGGGGCCATGACCGTGCCAGGTGGCGGCGATTACCGCGACTTCCTCATGCCCGGTATGTTCGCCATGACCATGGTGTTCGGGATCGGCGCCACCCTGACCGCCGTCAGCGCCGACGCCGCGCGCGGGATCACCGACCGGTTCCGCTCGATGCCCATGGCAACCTCGGCCGTCATCGTCGGACGAGCCGCCGCAGACATGCTCGGCGCGGCGGCAGCACTGGCCGTGCTGACTGGCTGCGGCCTGCTGGTGGGCTGGCATCCGCACCTCGGCGCCGCCCGTGCCCTCGGCGCACTCGGCCTGCTCCTGCTGCTGCGGTTCGCTTTCCTGTGGATCGGCGTCTACCTGGGGCTGAGGTTCGACTCCAACCCCGAGGCAGTCACCGCGGTCCGAACCCTCGAATTTCCCATCGGGTTCCTCGGAAACCCATTCGTCGCCACCTCCACCATGCCCGCATGGCTCGGAGCCATCGCGCTGTGGAACCCGCTATCGTCAACCGTCTCGGCGGCCCGCCAGCTCTTCGGCGATCCCGTCGGCGCCCACCCCTCCTGGATCACAGCCAACGCGGTCCCGATGGCCGTGGCCTGGCCGCTGCTGATCGTCGCCATCTTCTTCCCGCTATCCCTGCACCGTTACCGTCGCCTGAGCCGCTAGGGCATTCCCTGGTTTTCCAGGCGCTGCGGCGTCGGGGCGGTCAGAACCGGTGGGTGGTGGCGCCGAAGGGGTCGCCCTTGGCGTGGGCGAAGACCCTGGCGGGCGTGACGGTAAAGACCATGGCCGCACCGCCGCCCGGGTGGTTGAAGCAGCCGTCGCCGACCTCCCACTGCCATCGCCCGTCCCATTTGGCGGTGAACGCCGCGGCCAGGCGGCGCAGCGCGGCCTGGCCGGTGACCTGGACGGCGTCGCCCTCGACCACCACGTCGAGGCCGCCGTCCCAGCGGTTGCATCCGGTGGTCAGGACCACGTGGGGGTTGGCGCGCAGGTTGGCGAACTTCTGCTCCTCCGCACCGGTGGCAAAGCAGATCGCTCCGTCGGCCCAGGCGGCCACGACCGGGGTGACGTGCGGCCTGCCATCGGCCCGGACCGTGGTGAGCCAGAACAGTTCCGCGGCTTCCAGGACCTGGCGGGTCTCCTCCCACCCGGTAGCGTTCGCGGCCGGATCGCTATACCGCTGGTCCAGCTTGGTCACCGGACTGGCCATGGGCTGCTCCTAATGTCGTCTGGTGGCGCGTGCACCAGTAAGACTGGCCCGGCCGCCTAGACTCATCGCAGCAGGAGGGCCAAGCTATGGACGTTTTCCTGGAGACGGAGCGGCTGGTGCTGCGCCGGTTCACCTCGGCCGACGCGGACCTCCTGGCCAGCCTGGATGCCGATCCGGACGTCATGCACTTCGTCACCGGCGGGGTGCCCACGTCCCGCGCGGAGATCGAGAGCGACTTCCTGCCCGCCTTCCTGGGCTACTACCAGCGGTACGAAGGCTTCGGGTTCTGGGCGGCCGTAGAGAAGGCCACCGGGGACTTCCTGGGCTGGTTCCATTTCCGGCCGCGGCCGGACGCCGCCCCGGGCGAGGTCGAGCTCGGTTACCGGCTGCGCAGGACGGCCTGGGGCCGCGGGTACGCCACCGAGGGGTCGCGCGCGCTGATCCGCAAGGGCTTCACCGAGTTCGGCGTGCAGCGCGTGGTGGCGGAGACCCTCGTCGTCCACGGTGCTTCGCGGCGGGTGATGGAGAAGGCGGGCCTGAGGCTGGTGCGGACCTACCACCAGCCGTGGCCGTACCCGATCGACGGGGACGAGTTCGGCGACGTGGAGTACGCGCTGGAGCGGGCGGACTGGCTGCGGGCGGAGCAGGCCGGCGGCCCGGCGGATCACTGATCCGGCTGCTCGCGGGTCAGCCGATAGAACTGCCAGGACTCGGTCTCGATCGGGAGGGCCTCCAGGCCGGCGAAGCCGGCCTGGAGGGCGTAGCGGCGCAGGGTCGCGGGACGCATGACCGACCCGGTGGCGGCGGTGCCCGGGTCGCCCATGGCCGAGGGCAGGCAGGACACCACGCTCCAGCCGTAGTGGTAGCGCTCCAGTTCCGGGGCGGGTGCGGTGAACTCGTCCTCGACGCGCTCGTCGGCGACGATGACCGAGCCGGACGGCCCGAGCAGGTTACCCGCCCGGCGCAGCGCCTCTACCGGCCGGGACATGTCGTGCAGCCCCTCGAAGATCGTGACCAGGTCATACCGGCCGGCCCAGCCGGGTCCCGAAGCATCGGTGACGGAGAAGCTGACCCGGCCGGACAGCCCGGCCTGCTCGGCGTTGCGGCCGGCGGCGGCGATCACGTCGGCGTCAAGATCGAAACCGTCCACCGTGATCAGCGGGTAAGCCTGGGCCATGGCGATGCTCGACCAGCCCGGGCCGCAGGCCAGGTCCGCGACGCGGGCCGGCGGCTCGCTGCGCAGCCGCTGGTCGACGTCGGCGATGGCGGGCAGCCACTGCGTACCCAGCAGGTTGAGGTACACGGCCCGGTTGTAGTCGGCCCGGCCCTCAGGCGCCCAGGGCAGCGGGGGCGGCGCGCCGCCGGTGCGGAACGCCTCGGCCAGCTGCGGCAGCCACCGGCCGGCGCGCACGATCTCGACGCCGCTGAAGGCCCGGTAGCGGACGTGGTCGGGATCGGCCAGGACGGCGGCATGCGCGGGCGGCAGCCGGTACCGGCGGGCCAGCGGGTCGGCGGCCGGGACGTCCACCTCGAGCAGTCCGCTGGCCGCATGATGCTCCAGCCACTCCCTGACGTACCGCTCGGTGGTGCCGGTCCGCCCGGCCAGTTCCGCCGAGGTCGCCGGGCCGTCGGCGGCCAGCGCCCGGTACAGGCCCAGCCGCTCGCCCAGGTACACGGTGAACAGCTCGAGCGCTCCGGTCAGGTCGTGGCGCAGGCGTTCAGCCAGGGCGGCCGCGGCGTCGGCCGGGCCGTCCCGGCCTGCTGCGTGGTCATCGGTCACCATGCGGATCACGCTACCGCCCGCCTGCCCGGCGGGGCTTTCCCGGCGATCGGCTAGGTTCGTCTCAGGGGGACGGTGGGGACGGGGATCGGAGAGCTGATGGCCGAGGAAGTGACCCTGATCAACGCGTTCGAGGTCCCGGCGGCGGACGCGGAGAACTTCATCGCCGCGTGGGAGCAGGCGCGGGACTACCTGCAGGAGCAGCCCGGCTACATCGATACGGTGCTGCACCAGGCCGTCCGGCCGGATGCGGAGTTCCAGTTCGTGAACGTGGCCCGGTGGGCGAGCGCCGGTGACTTCATGGCGGCCACCCAGAGCCCCGGATTCCGGACCTCAGCCTCCGGTCTGGCCGACTACCGGCCGCACCCCGCGCTCTACCAGGCGGTGCGCACCTAACGACCCGGACCTGACGGGCGGCGAGATGCGAGGCAGCATGGTCCGTGAGACGGCCCAGGTGTACCGGTCGTTCGCCCGGCAGGAGGCACGGGGCCGGTCGGCGGCGTACGAGTCGCTGGCCGAGGCGGTGGCCGGCGATCCGGCCCTGTGCGCTTACGTCGCGTCGCTGCCGCCAGGCAAGCGCCAGCCCAACCTGGTGTTCGCGGCCGCGCGCTACCTGCTCGGCAGGCCGCCCGATCACGGGACGCTGCGCGAGCTGGTCAGCCAGTCCCGCGCGGAACTCACCGGGGTGATCCTGGCCCGGCGCACGCAGACCAACGAGCCGGCCCGGTGCGCCGCCCTGCTGCCGGTGCTGGCCCGGCTGCCGCCGCCGTTGGCCCTGATCGACGTCGGCGCCAGCGCCGGGCTCACCCTGCTCCTCGACCGCTACTCCTACGATTACGGCGGCTACCGGCTCGCGGGCACCGACCCGCAGGCGCCCACCCTGCGCTGCCAGCCGCGCGGGCCGGTGCCCCTGCCGCCGCGGGTCCCGGCCGTCAGCTGGCGGGCCGGGCTGGACCTGAACCCGCTGGATGTCACCAGCGACGACGACGTGCGCTGGCTGTCCTGCCTGGTCTGGCCCGGGGAGGGCGAACGGGCCGAGCGGCTCGCGGCCGCGATCGCCGCGGCCCGCCGTGACCCGCCCGCCGTGCACCGCGGTGACCTGCTCACCGGCGTGCCGGGCCTGGCCGCCCGGGCGCCGGCCGCCGCCACCTTGGTCGTCTACCACACCTCGGTGCTGTACCAGGTCGGCCCGGAGCTGCGTGCGCAGTTCATCAGGACCGTGCGCGACCTGGGTGCCACCTGGCTGTCCAGCGAGGCACCCGGCATCGTGCCCGGAACGTCCGTGCCCGCCGCCGACGGGCAGACGTGCGTCCTGGCCCAAGACGGGCACCCGGTCGCCTGCACCGACAGCCACGGGACGTGGCTGCGCTGGCTGGCGTGAGCCCGTGCCGCTAGTGGCGGGCCGCGGCGGGGTCGGGCGGCGCCGTCAGGCCGCTCGGTCAGGCGGCGTGGTCAGGCGGCAGCGAGGGCGGCGTCGGCGGCGTCGAGGTCCTTGTAGAACCGGCGGTGCACCCGGAGCTTCTCGCCGCCGGCCGGGATCTGCTGCCATACGCCCGTGCCGGGTCCCATCCGGGTCGACCGCGGCAGTTCGGTGACCACGCCGCGGGCCTGCTTCATGCTGGTCTTGCCCGCGTCCAGGACCACGATCCTGGTCGGGGTGACGGCCAGGATCCGGTACCGGTTCAAGTTCAAGAACACGAAAACACCGGTCAGCCCGGCCAGCAGCGGGCTGGCGGTCTGCGCGCCGAACACCGCCTGGATGGGCTCGCCGGGCCGCAGGTACGGGGCCGCGGATTCGCGCATTGCATCTCGAAGTGCCATGAGGTCCTCCCGTAGGCAAAAAAGAACGAGGCGGCCAGCGCCGCCACGGCTTATATGCCTGAGGCGGTCCATCCGGTGCCATCCCGTTCCATGCCGCGACGCGAACGCCGGGGTGGTTCAGCCAGGCCAGTAGGAGCAGCGGACGCCGGTGTGCACCGTCTGGCGCAGGTGGCCGCCGAGCGCTTGGTCCGCCTCGGTGATCCGGGCCAGGGCCCGCCGGATGGCCTTGCCCACGGCGACCCGGGCACGTTCGCCTTGATCGGGGAAGGACCGGATGCGCCCGCCGAAGCCTGCTGCCCCGGCTAGCTGGGCGACGAGCCAGTCTCGTTCGGCCCGGACGGCGGGGTCCCGGTCCGGGTCGGCGTCCGGGTCCAGCCGGTCAAGCTCGGCGTCCAGCCGCTTCAGCCGGGTCCGGTATTCGCTGATCGCGGATTCGTCCAGGACCGGCTGGGCCGAGACGCCGTCGCTGGCGGACCTGAGCGCGGCGAGCCCAGCGGCCAGGTCGGCGGCCAGGATCTCCTGGCGCGGGTTGGCGAGCAGCACGGACAGGTGGGCCAGGCCGATGCTGTCCTCGACCAGGAGGACCCGGTCCTGCCAGGTCAAACGCCATTTCCGGCCGACCCGGCGGCACTGCGCATACGGGCCGTCCGCCGCGGCACGCGCCGTGATGGCGGCCGCGCTGTGCGCCGGGCCGTTCGGCGCCTCTATGTCTTGTTCTTGGCCCTTCGCGGCGCGGGACTCCGGAGCGTCGGCCGGGCCGTGCGGGACAGGGATGCCCAGCGCGGCCGCCTCGCCGGCCGCCGTCCCCAGCTCACGGCGCGCGGCCTCGGCGTCGCCCGGCTGCCCGCGCAGCCGGTAGGCCTGCGCCAGCCGCTGCCTGGAGGCCACCACCGCCGGCCAGTGGGCCAGCGCGAGGTTGTGCTGGACGGCCGCGGCCAGGTGATCGATGGCCCGGTCCAGGTGCCGCGAGGTCAGCGAGGCGACCCCGAGAGCGTGCTGGGCCGACCCGAAGCAGGTCACGCCGAGGCTGCCGACCATCGGCAGTCCGGCGTACGGGCGGAGCAGTTCATAGGCTGCCTCGGCCACATCGGCCTGGCCCAGCAGGTAGGCGGCCTCCACGATGCCGTCCATGGTCACGAGCCAGCTGCTGGACCGCGGCAGCCGGGCCAGGTCAGTACCGCACAGGGCACCCAGCGAACTTGAGGCCGTCTTCAGGTCGCCGGTGAGGGCCGCGGCGACGGCTAGCGCCGCTACGGCGGAGTTGTCCACCGCGCTGAGGTCCGGGGAGTTCACCTGGTCCTGCAGCGTCGGCAGCAGTTCCCCGAGGCGGCCCTGATACCAGCGGATCGTGACCAGCTGGGAGCCGGACCACCATCCGTGGTCGATGTCGCCCGCGGCCGCACCGTTCGCGGCGCAGTTGCGGGCCAGGGCCTCCGCGTCCTCGAACTGGCCCGCGCGGATGGCCAGCATCACGTCGATGGCGCTGACCACGAACGCGACGGCCAGGTGGTTCTGCTGCGTGAGGTGATCGCGCAGCTCGCCCAGGTGCCGTCCGGCGTGCGGGTCGCCCTGGGAATAGGAGTCGACCGTCTGCCACAGCAGGCCCATCAGCAGGTCGCTGCGGCGGCCGCTGCGGAAGCTGACCTTGATCAGCTCGACGGCCAGTTCCCGGCGCTTGCCGACGTCGTCGGGACCGAGCAGGCAATGATGGGCCATGCTGAGCGCCTCGGCCAGCAGCTCCGGGTCCCCGGCGGCCCGGGCGGCCGCCAGCGCGGTCAGGATGGCCTCGCTCGTGCCGTGCAGGTAATCGGCCTCCCCCGCCAGCCTGGTCCGGACGCGAAGGGCGAGGCTGGAGTGCGGGTCCAGCAGCGAGAGGACGTGCTCGAGCCGCGCCTCGAGCAGCACGGCGCCGGTCATGGTGCGGCGCTCGGATACCCACAGCCCGGCCAGGCCCAAGGCGGCCAGGGCCATGGCCCGGACGTCGCTCGCCCGCTCGGCCAGCTGGAAGGCCTGCTCGAAGTGCCGGCGGCTGGCGCTCAGGTCTCCGTCCGCGTACTGCGCGCGGGCCCCGTCCGCGAGCATGACCGTAAGCTCATCGGCCGGATCACTAACGAGTTCGAGCCGACGGGTGGACGAGACGTGACCGGCCTCACTCGTCATGGACCAAATCTATTCGCGGCGATTACTACCGTCGAGGCCGGAAACCGGCTGAGCTGCCTGGTCACCGCCCAATGATGACACCCATATATAGCTCATCTTGCCGTTTCCTGGCGGCTCGGTCCTATGATCGGGGCACATCTGCAGGCGGTGGCGAGGAGGGATTGGGTGGCTGACGCCGAGGACGTCCGCCGTCTCGCGCTGGCCCTGCCGCATGTCGAGGAGATCGACAGCGACGGCTTCGACTTCCGGGTCGGGGGCAAGGGGTTTGTCTGGTCTTACCCCGAACGCGAGCCGGGCCAGCGACGGGTGATCAGGACCGATATAGCCGTGCTGTACGTGGGTGATGAGGGCGAGAAGCAGGCTCTGCTCCTCGGCGAGCCAGAGGTCTTCTTCACCACGCCCGGGTACGACGGCTGGCCGCTGATCATGCTGCGCCTGTCGGAGGTGGACATGGAGCGGCTGGCGGAGCTGGTGACGGACGCGTGGCGGATGCGCGCGCCGCGGGAACTGGCCGCCGATCTCGACGATCTAGGCTGACTGGGACTTATAAGCGGATGCGTTCGGCCGGTGCGAGGGCCTATGGTCCCAGTGATGCTTGCTTACGATGTGACCGGAACCGGTCCGGCGGTGGTCCTGCTGCATTCCACGGTGTGCGACCGGCGGATGTGGGATCCGCAGTGGCCGGTCCTGGCCGAGGCCGGCTATCGGGTGATGCGCTGCGATTTCCGCGGCTTCGGCAGCACGCCCGTCCCGCAGGGACCGCACAACGACGCCGATGACGTGCTGGACGTGGCCGACGAGCTTGGCCTCGGGCCGATCGCGCTGGTCGGCTCCTCCTACGGCGGCAAGGTAGCCCTGGAGATCGCGGCCCGGCAGCCGGACCGGGTCACGGCCCTGGCTCTGCTGTGTTCCGCGATGCCCGGGCATGAGCCCAGCGAGGTTCTGCGCGCCTTCTGGCAGCAGGAAGAGGAGCTGATCGAGACCGGCGACATCGGCGGGGCCGTCGAGCTGAACGTCGCGACCTGGCTCGGGCCGGAGGCCGACGAGCCGACCCGGGAGAAGGTACGGCAGATGCAGCGGCACGCGCTGGAGGTTCAGCTGGCCGCGCCGGAGGAGTTCGAGCCGGTCGAAGCGGCCGTGGACCTGCACGCGATCACCGCGCCCAACCTGGTGGTGGCCGGGGCGAAGGACCTGCCAGACTTCAGGCAGATCGCGGCCGAACTGGCCGACCTGCTCCCTGCCGGCGGCCTGGCTGCCGGTCGCCTGCCTGCTGACCGGCTGGTCGAGCTGGCCTGGGCCGGGCACCTGCCCACGCTGGAACGGCCGGAGGAACTGTCCGCGATGCTGGTCGCCTTCCTGCGGGAGGCTGTCCGTCCGGCCATGTGAGTCGTGAGCCGTAAGCCCGCGGGGCTAGTGGCGTGCGGGCGGGAGCGGGGGCGCGGCGGGGCGGCGGCTTAGGGCAGGACGCTAACATCGCCTCATGTCCGGACAGGCCGGGAAAGAACTCGAGGGGCAACCCGCCCGGGGGCAGACTCCCGAGCTGGACACCCGCCATGCCCACTCCGCTCGCGTCTACAACTACTGGCTGGGCGGCAAAGACAACTTCGCCGCCGACCGGGAGGCAGCCGAGCGGGCGATCGCCGCGAACCCCGGGATCGTGGCGGACGTGCGGGAGAACCGGGCGTTCCTGACTCGTGCGGTGCGGTATCTCGCGTCGGAATGCGGAATCCGGCAGTTTCTTGATATCGGCACCGGACTACCCACGGCCAATAACACCCACGAGGTGGCGCAGGCGGCCGCCCCGGAGGCGCGCATCGTCTACGCCGACAACGACCCGGCGGTGCTGCTACACGCCCGGGCCCTGCTCGCCAGCAGCCGTAAGGGCGCGACGGCTTACCTGGACGCCGACCTACGCGACACCTCGGCCATCCTGCGGGAAGCGGCGCAGACCCTCGATTTCGGCCAGCCGGTCGCGCTCATGCTGCTGATCATCTTGCATCTGATCCCGGACGCCGACGACCCGTACGGCATCGTGACCACGCTGCTCGATGCCCTGTCCTCCGGCAGCTACCTGGTGCTCGCCCACCCGGCCAGCGACATCCTGGCCGACAGGATGGCCGAGATGACCAAGCGCGTGAACGAGCGCATGAGCGGGCCGAGGGCCACCATGCGCGACCGGGCGGCGATCACCCGCTTCTTCGACGGCCTGGAACTGGTCGAGCCCGGCATAGTGCAGCCCCAGCAATGGCGTCCGGAGCCGGGTGTCCACAGCCCGCCGCACGTAACAGCCTGGTGTGCAGTGGCGCGCAAACCTTAGCCAGCAGCGGGCATCGACCTTCAGCAGGTCGCGCCGGCCAGAGCCGACCTCACGATTCGGGTCCGGCCGGACCCTTGCCGCGACCCGGGCGGGGACTCAGGTCGCTGGCTCCCCGGGTGACGGTGATCACGCCGAGCAGCGCGGTCAGCGGGACGACCAGCGCGATGAAATCGGCGGAGGTGAGGTTGCCCAGGGCGTCCAGCGCTCCGGCGAAGCCGATGACCATCACCGCGACAACGATCAGTCCCCACCCGTGCAGGAACAGCCGCAGGGTGAACGGGGGCGTGGTGGAAACCTCGGGCAACGCGGTCACTGTCTTTGTTTCGCGGCGCTCGCTCAGGCCTTCGCGTACCCGCACGCTGACCATCAGGTTGCCCGGCTGGTCGGCGATCAGGAGCAGCTCGTCGGGATGGGCCGGATCGGGCGACTGGGACACCGAGCCGCCACCTGCCGCCCAGGTCACCATCTTCCCGTCGCCTGCGGGCCGTACGCGGTAGCGGACCTGTTCGCCGGCCACCACCGTTTCCGGCCCGTCGATGAAGAGCTTGGCTGACCGCGCGGCCGTAGCTACGCGGCTGGCAGGCACCTTCGCCCCGGCCTGGGCTGCTACCGCCTCCTTCGCTTCGCGGAGTTCGACGAGGGCCGCCTCGGCACTGGCATGGCCGTTGAGCGCAGGTTCCGCCGCCTCCGTCTCGCCGGCCACCACGAACTGGCGGCGGGTCAGCTGCTCGGCGAGCCGGATCTGCCTGGCGTGCACGCTCCAGGCCATGGCTACCACCGCCCCGGCGAGCCCGGACGCTCCGAGTCCGAGCAAGGCGGCGACTACGGGCTGGCTGGCGCCAGCGGCAACGGCTGAGACCATGTCGTCTCCCTGATCGGGCCGGTCGCGGTCGGGCGAGGTCCCCGGTGGTCACCGGCCCGGTCAGCCGTGACCGGGAACTCTCGTCAGCGAGCTCGCGCTCGCACAGCTATTAAAACATACAATCGAACAGGGTGGAACTCTGGCCTTAGCTATCGAAACGAGCAGGGGTAAAATCGGCGGCAAGGTAGCCGAGCGCTGAGCATGGGGCATGGGGCGAGGCAGGCGGTCAATAACGACGTTTTGACGGCTTGAAAATTGTGTGTCAGTTCATCCGGTCGAGAATCTGGATAACCAGGTCCATTGACGTTTCCGGATGCAGGAAGGCGAATCTGGCCACCGTCTCACCTTCCCAGGCGGACGGCGGGATAAAGGCTATCTGATCGGTCAGCAGCTGGGCCGCCCACTGGTTGTACTGGGCGGAGTCCCAGCCGCGGCGGCGGAACAGCACCACCCCGAGCTCGGGCTCGCGGATCAGCTCCAGGTTGTCCCGGCGGCGGATCTCGTCCGCGGTCTGACGGGCCAGGCCGATCGCGGTCTCGATGGCCTCGCTGTAGGCGTCGGTCCCGTAGACGGACAGCGAGAACCACAGCGGCAGGCCGCGGGCCCGCCTGGTCAGGTGGTAGGCGTAATCAGTGGGGTTCCACTCCCCCGGCGTGTCGTGGATGACGTCAAGGTACGACGCGTCCTGGGTATGCACCGACCGGGCTATCGACGGCTCGCGGTACAGCAGCGCCGCGCAGTCGAACGGGGCGAACAGCCACTTGTGCGGGTCCACGATGAACGAGTCGGCGTTCTCGATGCCGTCGTATCTGGACCGCACGCTCGGCGCGAACAGGCCCGCGCCGCCGTAGGCGCCGTCGACGTGGAACCACAGGTGGTGATCGCGGGCGACGGCGGCCACGCCCGCCAGGTCGTCGATGATGCCCGCGTTCGTGGTGCCCGACGTGGCCACGACCGCGGCGATCGAGGCCGGATCGCCGTCAGCGTCGATCGCGGCGCGCAGGCCCAGCCCGGTCAGCCGGTGGCCGTCGGCCCGCACGATCAGCGGGTCCATCTCGCAGATGCGCAGCGTATTGGTGATCGAGGAATGCGCGTCCTCGCTGACCGCCACCCGCCACCGCCGCCCGGCCGAAGCCGCGGGCCCGGCCTTGCGCTTGGCCACCTCCCTGGCCACGACCAGGGCGGACAGGTTCCCGGCCGAGCCGCCGGAGACGAAGCAGCCGCCCGCGTCGGCCGGCATCCCGGCCCGGTCGGCGATCAGCCGCAGCACCTGGTTCTCGGCATGGATCGCGCCGGCCGCCTCCAGCCAGGAGATGCCCTGGATCGACGCGCACGAGACGAGCATGTCGAACAGCAGCGCGGCCTTGGTCGGCGCGGCCGGGATAAAGCCGAGGAAGCGCGGGCTGTCGGCGGAGATCACCGCCGGCGCGACGACCGAGGTGTACACGCCGAGCACCTGATCGGGATTGTGCGGGCCGGGGCCGAGCAGGCCCCGCAGCGCCGCGTCCAGCTCGGCCGGATCCCGGGAGCCCTTGTCCAGCGGAACCGGGTCCAGCCGCAGCCGGTTCTCCGCGTAGGCCAGCACCGATCTGATCATCGATTCCGTCGTCGCATTCACACTGTGCATGGGCGCACCGTAGAGGCTCGGGACGCCGGATCGCAAGGGTCAACTGGTGACGCGCGGCGCGTCCTGTGGGGTCAGAGCGGCGGCGCGGTCCAGGAGGGGCTGGCAGCGCAGACGGCTGGCGATGTCGCGGGCCTCGGCGATGGCACTCGCGGCGGCCGCGAGGTCAGCGGCTGCAGCGCCGGACGCGAGGTCAGCGTCGGACCCTGCATCGCCGCTGCGCAGCAGGAACTCGGCGTGGTCGAGCAGGCCGTGGGCGAGGTGGTAGGGCGTGGACTGCTCGCGCAGGCTCTTGATCGCGGCGGCGAAAGAAGCCGCAGCGTCGCCGTCGCCGTCCTTAGCCAGGAGCCGGGCGCGGATCAGGTCGCGTTCGGCCAGCAGCATGGGAGCGAGGTACCCGGGCTGGTAGGAGTCGAGCAGGGCGAGCAGATCCCGGACGGCGGCGGTATCGGCCAGGTCATGTGCGCAGCGCGCGGCCAGCGGCCACGCCCAGCGCAGGGCTACGGCGCTGACCCCGAGCGCCTCGGCGAGAGCCAAGATGGCCCGGGCGTGACGCAGGGCATCGGCCGGCTCACGGCGGGCGGCGGCGGTGAACGCCTCCAGCAGGCCGATCAGCGACTGGTCCTGGGCATCTTCGCTGGCCCGCAGGTCCCGCACGGCGGTAAGCATGGCCGAGGCCGTCGCGATGTCGCCACGCAGGGCCGCAAACCAGCCGCGTTCGCAGGTGAGATCCCCCATATCCGTCAGCCCGTCAGAGTCCACAGCACGGGCAAGTTCGGTCTCTGCGGTGTCCCAGTCTCCGATCTGGAGCATCGCCTCGGCTACGTTCAGGATCGCCGCCTCCAGGTGATACCGGTCCCCGGTGCGGCGCAGGTGGCCGGCGGCGGTCCGCCCGGCCTCGGCCGCGGCCGCGGGATCGCTGCGCATCAGGGCGTCGGCCAGGTTGAGGAGCGCACGTCCCAAGGTGAAGCTGTCGCCGGCCTGGGTGGCTAGCCGCGCGCTCTCGCGGAAGTAGGAGGTGGCCTGCGGCCGCCGCTCGGCCAGAGCGTGGTAGAGACCCCGGACCAGGAGGAGCTCGCTGAGCTGGCCGGGGCCGACGTTGAGGGCCTGGCCCAGGGTGAGCGATTCGGTGCTGAGCCGGTCGGCGTCGGGCGAGCCGGCGAACACCTCGACGGACGCCAGCCGGTTCATGGCCCATACGGTGTCGGTGTCGGGAGGACCAGCGCGCAGGACGTCCACGGCGGCGATGAGCTGCTCGCGAGCCTCGGCGTGCCGCCCCCAGCTGCTCAGGGCCCGGCCGACGAGAGCCTGGACCCGCGCCGCGGCCCGGTCCTGACCGCGACCCAGATAATGACCGCGGGCGTGATCCGCGTACTGGATCGCGACCGGATAGCTGGCGTCGACGATCGCGGCCCGGGCGGCGCGCTCCCACAACCTGGCCACCGCTTCGTCGGCCGTCCCGGGCGGGCTCAGCTCCGCGGCGGCGGCGTAGCTGGCCGCCGCCTGGGCCGGAGCACCGGTGCGTTCGGCGCGCTCGGCGGCTCGGGTCAACGCGGTCACGGCCTGGCCGCGGATCTCGTCGGCGTCGGGGGCGTCAGGGACGGCGTTGAGCGCGTCCAGGTAGTGCCGGGCGAGCACGTCGGTGACTTCCTCGCCGTCGCCGGGAAACACCGCGCGCAGGTGGGCGGCCACGGCCAGGTGGCGGGCCTTGCGGTCGCGGCGGGACAGCGTGTCGTAGGCGACCTGCCGCAGCATCTCCTGCGAGAACTGGTAGCTGCCCCGTTCCGGCGACAGCGGGTCGGCCGATACGCTCAGCACCTCGCGGCGCACCAGGTCGGCGAGCTCCGCCCGCACGGACGGCTCGTCCCGTCCGGACACCGCGATCAGCGCCTCGGCCGGGAACGTGGTGCCCAGCACGGCGGCGTCCGCGACCAGCCGCCGGGCGCCGGGATCCAGGGCGTCGAGCCGGGCGGCCAGCAGCGCGTGCAGGCTATCCGGCACGGCCAGCTCACCGACGTCGCCGGTCAGCCGGTACGCCCCTTCGACCGGCTGGACGATGTCCCGGTCGATCAGCGAGCGGACGGTCTCCACCGCGAACAGCGGGACGCCCTGGGCCTGGCGGGTGATCTTGGACCTGGCCGCCGGCGGCATCCCAGGGACCAGGGCGTCGACCAGCAGGTCCATAGATGCCGCGTCCAGCGGGTCCAGGGTCAGCGTGCTCCGGTTCCGGCCCGCGCCGAATCCCGGCCGCGCCTGGCCGAGCTCCGGACGGGCGAACACCAGCACGTAAACCGGCAGGTCGCGCACCCAGTCGATCAGGTGATCCAGGAAGTCCAGGAGGCCGGCATCGGCGTACTGGGCGTCTTCGACCAGCAGGATGACCGGGCTCTCGGCCGCGAGCCGCTCGAAGAACAGCCGCCAGCCGGCGAACAACTCCTCCCGGGACAGCGCCGCACCGCTGTCCCCGGCGAACGCCACGCCGAGCAGCCGGCCGAGCCGCAGGCCCGCGTAGGTGTGCTCGGCCGGGTCGGGGACGAACCGGTCCAGGCCTGCGGCCAGCTTGGCCGCGGCGGTCTCGGGCGGATCCTCCTCGGCGATGCCCAGCCGCTGGCGGACGATCTGGGCCAGCGCCCAGAACGCCACCCCTTCGCCGTAGGACATGCAGCGGCCGCGGTGCCACCACACCTCGGCCGCCAGGCCGTCGGCGTACTTCTCGAACTCCCACCCCAGCCGCGACTTCCCCACCCCGGCAGGCCCGGACACCAGCACCAGCCGAGGCACGCGCCGTTCGGCCGTGGCGTGGAACAGGTCCTTGATGGTGCGCAGCTCGGCGTCCCGTCCGGTCAGCGGGGCCTCCAGGCCATCGACCCGCTGCGACCCGCCCACCGCCGAGACCACCCGTGTCGCCCGCCACAGCCGCTGCGGCTCGGCCTTGCCCTTCAGGGTCCGCTCCCCGGCGTCGGAGAACCGATCGCGCTGGCCGCCAGGCGCTGAGTCGGGGTGTCCACCAGCACGGAGCCGGGTTCCGCGGCCGCCTGCACCCGGGACGCGGTGTTGACCGCGTCCCCGGCCACCATGCCCTCGCCCACGGCGCCCAGGTTGACCGCCACCTCGCCGGTCACCACCCCGGCCCGCGCGGCCAAACCGGGCAGGCCCGATTCGGTACCCAGCTCGGCCACCGCGGCCACCAGGTCCAGCGCGGCCCGCACGGCCCGCTCCGCGTCTCCCTCGGTCGCCACCGGGGTGCCCCACACGGCCATCACCGCATCGCCGATGAACTTCTCGACGGCTCCCCCATAGCGGCCGATGACGGTCCGCGCCACCTCGAAGTACTGCGACAGCAGTTCCCGGACCGCCTCCGGGTCCCGCGATTCCGACAACGGGGTGAACCCCACCACGTCGCAGAACAGCACCGCGCAGACCCGCCGCTCGGCGGCTGACTCGCGGACGATCTGGGCCGCCGGCGCGGCCGCGGACGGCGCGGGCGCAGCCTCGAACAAGGTGGCGCCGCAACGGCGGCAGAAACGCTTGCCGGGAGTTACCGGCTCACCGCAGGTGGGGCAGCCGCCGACCGGAGCGCCGCAGTCCCCGCAGAACTGGTCGCCGTCGTCCAGAAGCGCACCGCACCGCCCGCACCCCACCCGGCAACTCCCACGCTCGGCACGTCAACCCGGTCAAGTTCACATGTAACCGTCATTGTAAGTATCGCGGGCCTTGCCGCGAAGCCCACCGGACCGGCTGAACTGGCTGGGAGCTGATACCACGCTTCGTTCGGCACAAAAAAGATCGGAGCGGGCGGATGTGGCGCCGCATGCGGTCATCCGTCAGGATGGGGCTTGCCCGCGGTGATGAAGGGACAATCGTGACAAGCGCACCGGAACATCCGCTCGACCCGCTGACCGCCGAGGAGATCCGGCAGGCGGCCGCGATCCTGCGGCGCGACCGGGGGGTCGGCGACGGCTGGCGGTTCGCGTCGATCGACCTCAGGGAGCCAGCCAAGGACGTGCTGGCAGCGGGTGCGGTGGTCGGCCGCGAGACGACCGTGGTGTGCTGGGACCGCTCGGACGGGCGGGCCTGGCGGGCGGTGGTGTCGCTGACCGATGACGCGGTGACGGCCTGGGAAGACCTGCCCGGCCAGCAGCCGAACATGACGGTGGACGAGTGGCACGAGTGCGACGAGATGCTGCGGGCCCACCCGGCGCTGGTCGAGGCACTGGCCAGGCGCGGGATCACCGACCTGTCGCTGGTGCTGACCGACATGTGGGCCTACGGCGCCGCGCTGGTGCCCGAACGCTACCGGGGCCTGCGCATCGGCTGGTCGGACGTGTGGTACCGGGACAGCCCCGACAGCAACCCGTACGCGCATCACATGACCGGGCTGCATCCGGTGGTCGACCTGAACCGGATGACGCTGCTGGAAATCGAGGACGCCGATCCTGGCGAGCAGCCCGAGGTGACGGCCGAGTACCGGCCCGCGCTGCTCGGGCGGCCGCTGCGCGAGGTCAAGCCGCTGGAGGTCAGCCAGCCGGACGGGGCCGGGTTCACCCTGGACGGCCGGCTGCTGTCCTGGCAGAACTGGCAGCTGCGGCTGGGGTTCAACTACCGCGAGGGCCTGGTGCTGCACCAGGTGGGGTTCAGTGACGGCGGCCGGCTGCGGCCGGTGGCGCACCGGATGTCGTTCGCGGAGATGTTCGTGCCGTACCGGGACGCGAGCCCGGACCACTACCGGCGGACCGCGTTCGACATCGGCGAGTGGGGCCTGGGCTTCATGACCACCTCGCTGGAGCTGGGCTGCGACTGCCTGGGCGTGATCAGCTACCTGGACGCGGTGGTGCACGACTCGGCAGGCGTGCCGCGGGAGATCCCCAACGCGATCTGCATCCACGAGGAGGACAGCGGCGTGCTGTGGAAGCACGTCGACGAGCGGACCGGCGCCGAGGTGCGGCGCCAGCGGCGGCTGGTGGTCTCCTGCCACGTGACCGTGGCCAACTACGAGTATCTCGTGTACTGGCGGTTCTACCAGGACGGGAATATCGAGTGCGAGGTCCGGGCCACCGGGATCGTGGTCACCTCGCACGTTCCGCAGGACGGCGGCGAGCCGAGGACCGGGACCGTGGTGGACCAGGGAACTTACGCGCCGTTCCACCAGCACTTCATCGTGGCGCGGCTCGACCTGGACGTGGACGGGCCAGACAACACGGTGCACGCGGTCGAATCACGGGTTACCGGAGACGATCCCTACGGCCTAGGGCTGGAGATCGCGGACACGCCGCTGCGCACCGAGGCGGAGGGGAAGCAGGACTACGACTGGGCCACCCAGCGCGGCTGGAAGGTGGTCAACCCCGGCGTGCGGAATGGCCTGGGCACCCCGGTCGGGTACAAGCTCGTGCCGTCCGGGGCGTTCCCGCCGCTGCTCAGCCCTTCGTCGCCCGCCTTCAAGCGGGCCGAGGTGATCGGGCACACGCTGTGGGTCACGCCGTACCGGCCCGACGAGCGCTGGCCGTGCGGCGACTTCCCCAACCTCAGCCTGAACGACGAGGGACTGCCGGCCTGGACGGCCGCGAACCGGTCCATCGAGGACACCGACGTGGTGCTGTGGTACGTGTTCGGCATCCACCACATCACACGGCCGGAGGACTGGCCGGTAATGCCGACCGATGCGGTGTCGTTCTGGCTGAAGCCGTTCGGCTTCTTCGACCGCAATCCGACCCTGGACGTCCCGCCCAGCCCGCACCCGGAGTGCCAGGCCTAGCGTTTACAGCGCATCCGGATCGTTGCCCGGGGAGTGTTTGCCGAAGTACTTGTCGTCCTGCTGGACCCGGGCCACGTCCTCGGCGGCGGCCTCCTGGATCTCCTCGAGTTCGGGGGTCTCGTAGTTGCGGCGAACCAGGCTGGGCTGCTCCTGCTCCTCTGCGATCTCGTCCTCGTATCTGGACAAGTGGGAGCGCAGCCGGGAAAAGAAGCCCATTACCGACTCCGAATCAGCGCGATGTGGGTGTACCTATGTCTACCCCGAAGACGGAGGTCATCACCATGTCGGCGCGGGGCAGGCACTGCCTACGATAACGCCGTGACGATGCGGGAACCGGACCGCCGGTTGCCAAGCCCCCGTATTGAAGGCGGCCCAGTCCCCGGTCACCAGGTCCCCGGCGGCCGGATCCTCGGCCGCCGGGGCGGTGACCCGAGGGGCAACGAACGGCTGACCGCCATGACCGGGTCAGTGCTGCTAGTGCTGTTCGTCGCGGAGTGCCTGACCCTGCTGGATCTGGGCAACATGCTGACCCTGCACGTCTTCCTCGGGTTCTTGCTGCTCGGCCCGGTCAGCCTGAAGATCGGTTCCACGCTGTGGCGTTTCACCAGGTACTACACCGGCTCGGAGCCTTACGTACGGAAGGGCCCGCCGCATCTGCCGCAGCGGATACTCGGGCCGTTGGTCATCCTGACCACCGTGGCGGTGCTCGGCACCGGTGTGGTCCTGGCCTTCCAGAGTCAGGGGCCGGGGTCTTGGCAGTGGCATCAGCTGCACCGCGAGGCGTTCCTGGTCTGGGTGGTGGTCATCGTCCTCCACCTGGCCTCCTATGTCCCGAAGCTGCCTCGGCTGCTGGCCCGCCGTCCAGCTGAGCGGGCGCAGGCCGTGCTGGCGGCCAGCCTGACCCGCTGGCTGCTGCTGGCCGGCTCGCTGGCCGCCGGGCTGGTCCTGGCCTTGGTGAGCTACCACCTGTCGGGGAACTGGGGCGGATCGGGAAGCCTCCTGCCGTGAGCCGTGAGCCGTGCGGCGTGAGCCGTGAGCCGTGAGCCGTGCGGCGTTTGGCGGGCAGGCGTTGGCGCGCCGGCTTGGCGGGTGGCACGATGAAGTGGTGCGGGTGGAGATGAGCCCGGAGGCGGAGGAGTTCGTCCGCGGCCGGGGCGGCCAGGTGTGGGTCTGGGCGGCCCGCCCCATGGTGTGCTGCTGGAGCACGCCCTCCTACATGCATGCGGCCACCGCGCCGCCGACGCGCCTGTCCGGCTTCACGGCGGTGGACTGGCCCGGACTGCAGGTCTGGTGCCGCATCCCCGGCGGGCGGCGGCCCGACGTGCTGGAGATCGGCCTGCGCGGCCGGCGCCGCCCGCGGGTCGAGGCGTACTGGGACGGCTGCGCCTTCGCCCTGTAGGTCAGCCGCGCATGGCCTGGGTGAAGAGCTCGAGGATGGCGGAGACGTTGCGGTCGGCGGCGTCGACCACGCCGAGGAAGCCGGCGAAGCCGTGGATCAGCCCCGGCCCGGGCACGTACTCGACCTTGACGCCCGCGTTCTTCAGCCGGTCGGCGTAGGCGGCGCCCTCGTCGCGCAGCGGGTCGAATTCCGCCGTGGCCACGACGGCGGGGGCGACCCCGGCCACATCGGCGTGGGCCAGGTCGGCGTCGTCGGCCGCCGGGACGCCGGACGGGAAGTACTGCCGGTAGAACCAGTCCATGGCGTCCCGGGTCAGGAAGTAGCCCTCGCCGTTCTCGGTGATGGACGGGCTGGTCATCGCCGGGTCGGTGGGCGGGTACAGCAGCAGCTGGGCGGTGAGCGGGAGTTGCTGGTCGCGGGCCCGGATGGCCAGCCCGGCGGACAGGGACCCGCCGGCGGAATCGCCGGCCACCCCGAGCGGCCGGCCCTGGTTCGCGGCGGCCAGCCAGCGCAGGACCTCCTCGGCGTCGTCGAGGGCGGCCGGGTAGGGATGTTCGGGGGCGAGCCGGTAGTCGACCGAGACCACGCGGGCCCCGGTGGCGTTGGCGACCCGGCGGCACAGCGGATCGTGGGTCTCCACGTTGCCGACGACCCAGCCGCCGCCGTGCAGGTAGACGAGGATGCTGCCGTTCGGCTGCAGCGGCTCGAAGATCCGGACCGGCACCCCGCCTGGCGACCGCTGGTCGGCCACGGACGCCACCTGCTCCGGGACGTACTGCGGGCCGCGGCGGCTCATCGACAGCTTCTGGTAGTGGGCGCGCGTCTCCAGCGCGTCGCCTCTGACCAGCGGCAGCATGCCCTTGTCCTGGAGGGTGTCCAGGGCGGTGCGGAATTGCGGATCGAGCGGCATGAACGGCCTCTTCTCCGGGGTCTGGCTGACCTCCCTATGATCGTCCCCGCCCGGCGATGAGTTTCAGCGGGCTGCTTCGGCGAGCTGTTCGGCTGGGAGTTCGATACCAGCTCCCCGGTCGCGGCGGCAGTGTCCGAGCCGACCAACTACGGCTTCGTGAGCCCCGACGGAATCGGGATCCCTGGCGGTGTCGGCGGGACCGTTTAGCGGCCGGTTCCGTGGGGTTGAGGGCTCGGATGCGCGGGTTCTCACGGCTAGTGAGCAGCGTCGGTTACCTTGCCGGTCCGGCGGTAGTGGGCGAGGGTCTTGCGGACCTGCCGGCGAATCCCCACGTCCGGGTCGTGGTGGCGGGACTCCAGGGCCTGGATCACGGCCGGGATCCGGGACGCTGGCGTGCTGTCGGTGATGGCGTGGATCACGTCGCCGCGGACCCCTGGATCGGGATCCGCGACCAGCTCGAGCAACCTCGTCCATACCCGGTCGTCGTCGGCCCGGACGTGGCAGGTACACAGGTTCCTGCACGCGAGCTGGCGAGCCCGGCTCTCCTCGCTCCGGGACAGCTCCAGCAGTCCGTCGATAGCATCCCTGGCCGTGCGCCCCTCGCCGGCCGGCAGGCCGACCCCTACCTTCTCCGCGATCTTGCTCCACCGTCCCACCGTCCAGACGATAGCGCCGGCCGGACGCCCGGACCACGGATTATCCCGCCGGCTACGGAAGGTGACGTCGAAGCCGCGCCTAGGCGGCAGTGCCGAGACCACCGTTTCCCGGCGCAGCGACTGGCGGTGGGACCCGCTGATACCGGGAGCGGTTCAGCCGATGTCGCGGCCGTTTACAGTCAGCCTCACGTCGATGTTGCCCCGAGTGGCATTCGAATAAGGGCACACCTGATGTGCGGCAGCAACGATCCGCGCCGCTTGCTCAGGGTCCTGAACCTGCGGCAGGGTCACATCAAGCTCTACGGCGAGCTTGAAGCCACGCTCCCCGGTGGGAAGCAGGCTCACCCGGCTGTCGATCGAGACATCACCTACCTCGGCGCGTTCGCGACGGCCGACCACGCCCAGAGCACTCTCGAAGCAGGCCGCATAGCCCACCGCAAAGAGCTGTTCGGGGTTCGTGCCCCCGCCCTCGCCGCCCACCTCCTTCGGCGAGCGGAGTTGCACATCCAGGGCTCCATCATTCGTGCGCCCGTGACCGCTTACCCGGCCTCCGGTGACCGTTGCCTCCGCCGTGTAAAGAACTCGCGCCATCTCGGCTCCATTATCGGGATCTGCAGTTTGCCCGCCTCACGGTCGGGCCGATCCAGTACGTGATAGAGATCGCAGGCGGACAGTCCCGGCGTGTGCGCTCTGGCATCACGGTACCCGGCGGTTCGCCGCAGCCGGACATCCGACGACCAAGACGCGGCGTGACAGATCCACCCGCTAGCGCGGCCGTAGCCGCCAGACACCCTGTCCCATCAGGACGGAGCGGGGCCGCCGGGGCGCAGGCACACTGAAGCCGTCCAGCGTCATGCTCCGGTACCGGGGGCTGGCTCACCACCGGGGGCTGGCTCACCACCGGAGGTGGCGGTGCCGTTGAGGATGACGCCGTCCGGGCTGATGCGGAACTCGCGCATGTCCGTGGTGTGGCCGCTGGCCCGGGTCTTGATGATGGCCAGGGACCGCTTCAGCGTGCCGTGGTCGTGGTGGTAGTCGATCGTGATCACGTTGTCGGACAGGTGGGACATGTCGACGCCCGGCGGGTTCTGGCCGGTCACGAAGCTGGGCATCTCATAGGTGGTGAGCAGGCTGATGCCCTGCCGGGAGAACCGCTGCACCAGGGAGTACATGAACTCCTGGAAGCGGGTTTCCTCCACGGCCGCCGCCCGCACGTCCAGCAGGCTGTCGAGCAGCACCCTGCGCGCTCCCGTGCGCTCCACCGTCTCCAGCAGCTCGTAGACCCATTGATCGATGTAGATATCGACCGGTGAGCGGTACATGACCTCGACGGCCGGGTGGGCGATCGGCCAGCCGAGGCCGCCGAGCATGCGCTGGAGCTGGGTGGGGTTCTCCTGCAGGGTGGCGATCACGCCGGGCTCGCCATGCTGGGCCCCGCCGAAGATGAAATGCAGCCCCATGACGGTCTTGCCCGAGCCGGACGGGCCCGCGACCATGGTGCAGGCACCTGGCCACAGCCCGCCGCCCAGCATCGGATCCAGGCCCGGAATGCCGGACGGTATCCGGTGGTCGCCGAGCTGGTAGCTGCCGGCTGCCGGGATGTCGGCGAGCCGGGGGAACAGGTGCAGCCCTTCCGGGGCGAGCCGGTAGCCGTGCCGGCCGGAGAGGAACCCGCTGCCGCGCAGTTTCCTGACGCTCAGGAACCGCTGTTCCCGCTGGCCGAGCGGAACGGTGGCCAGTTCCACGATCGCGTCGGCCACCGCGAATTCCGGGGACAGCGCGATCTCGTCTGCTTCGTATTCGCCGACCCACAGCGACGCGGCCGGGAAGGCGGTCAGCCGGCCGGCCAGTTGGTGCAGGAACTGCCTGAATTCCGCGTTATCCGCCGCGAGAACCCGCAGGGCCTTGAAGCTGTCGATGACGACCAGCCCGGGGCGCCGCTGCTTCAGCACGGCCGCCACGTGATCGCCGACGCCCGTGAGGCCGTCCTGGCCGGCCACCAGCCCCAGATCCTCATAGAACACCGACGTGCCGACCGCAGAGGTGTCGAAGAAGCTCAGGGTCTGGCCGAAACGGAGGATCTTCTCCAGCGGTTCGGACAGGGTAGAGAAGTACACGGCGGGCCGGTCCGGGCTAGCGTTGCGGAAGGTGTACTGCTGGGCGATGATCGTCTTACCGGTGCCCGGCAGCCCCATGATGATGCTGATGCCGTTGGCAGGCAGGCCGCCGCCCAGGACGTCATCCAGTGGCTGGTGCCCGCTGCGCAGGCGGCTGTCCGTCATCAGATGCTCCTACCGGGCCAGGAAGGCGCTGGACCGGAGCAGATCCCGCACCGTGGACACCAGCTGCAACGGGTCGAGGGGCTTGCGCAAGAATGCGTCCGCCCCGGCGTCGAACGCCTGCTCCGTGACGTCCACCGCCGAGACCACGATGATCGCAACCCCGGCCTGTTCCCGGAAGCAGCGGCACAACGCCAGGCCCTCCCCGCCGGAGATGAGGACCTCGAGGATCACGACCGCGGGCACAGCCGACGCGAACGCGTCCCTCGCGGCGTCTTCGCCGAGCGCCACCGCGACCTCGAATCCCTCGGTGGTGAGGAAGTACTCCTCGAACTCGGCGGCGTAGGGATCGGACTCCGCCAGCAGGATCAGCAGCCGTGGCGCAGGCCGGGCCGGCGGCGGCGTCAGCGGCAGCCCGGTTTCGGCCCGCTCGGCCAGCAGGCGGTGCGCGTCAGCCGCGCTGGCCCCCTCGCTCATCTGCGCCCGCACGAACGCCAGCTGTTCCACCTGATACCGGCTGAACAGCCGGTGCCCGCTGGCATTGCGGGCGGGCACCACCTGCCCGTATCGGTCCTCCCAGGTCCGCAAAGTGGCCACCGGGACATCCACCATCCTGGCCACCGCGCTGATGCTGTAGACCGGACGGCCCTCCTGCGCCGCCCCGCCGGGCCCGCTCATCCGCGGACCATCCCCCGACCGGAATGAAGAGTATATGAGGAGGATAGTGACCGTTCTCTACTCATTATCTCTTCACAACCTCTTGTTCCGGGCCTAGGCTATGAGCCGAGCCTAGCATCCAGCACGAGGCAACCACAGGTTGAAGAGGATCTGGCGATGCCTGATTGTTTCGCGCCGCGACCGTCTTCCTGCACGGGCACGCTCACCATCCGCCCGCTGCCGGGCCGCGCCGAGCTGATGCTCACCGGGGAGGCCGACATCACCACCCAGGACGCGCTGCGCGCCGCGCTGGCCGCGCTGGCCGCCGACGGCACCGGCGAAATCCACCTGGACCTGACCGGGCTGCGGTTCATCGACCTGTCCTGCACCCGTGAGCTCATCGCGATCACCGGCCGCCACCCGGGCGTCCGCCTCATCGCGCACGACCCTCCGGCCTCACTGCTCCGCATCACCGCGCTGGCCTACCCGCAAGCCGACATCACGTTCATCGCGGGTCCTGTCCGGACACCCGAACCGCCGGCCGCTCTGGCCCGGACGCAGACCTGGTCGGTGACGGCGGTGCCAGCGGCCCCGGGGCGCGCTGGGGACCGGCCGGCCGCGGCGGGGCGGCGTGACGATGCCCGGTGCCTCCGGCCAGATCACCGGTGATCAAGCCCGGATCAGGCGCTGCCCGCCGACTTCGGTGCGGAACATCCGATCAGGGGATCCAGACCGAATGGTCGTGGGCGAAGTAGACCATCCGGGGATCGAGTTGCTGCAGGGCGCCGATCCAGTCCGGGAAGCCGGGCAGGGGCGGGCCATGACCGTCACGGCGGGCTTGCCAGGCGAGCCGGTCGGCGGCGTACTGCGTCGCTGTGTCATGGCTTTGCCCCGCCACGATCACCGTCCCGTCGGCCCGGCGGACGACCAGCGACTGGTGACCGGCGGTGTGGCCCGGGGTGGGCATGAGGAAGATCCCGGGCAGCAGTTCCGCCTGGCCAGTTACCTGCTCGAAGCGGGTGCCCTCGAGGAGTTCGGGGAGCGTGTAGTCCCGGGTATGGCGGGCGGCCCGGAGTTCGGCGTCCTGGACGAAGACCGGTACCGGGCCCAGCAGCGGGTTGCCGCCGCAGTGGTCGAAGTGCAGGTGGCAGTTGGCGGCCAGCCGCAGGTCGTCGATCTGCACTCCGACGGCGGCCAGCGCCTCGGTGAGCCCGGTCCGGCGCGGTCGGTAATAGGCGTCGACCTCGGGGTCGGAACCCATGCCGGTGTCGAACAAGACCATCCCCTGGGGATGGCTGACCACATAGCCGAGGCAGGGTTCGACCCGCGGGCCGCCCGTCCCGGTCTCCTGCGCGGGCCGCACGAAGTAGCCGAAATCCACGCGCCGCACTGTGACATCAGCCGTTCCGTGGTTCACCACCGGTGCTGGACCTGGGCCCGGATTCGCCGGTCGTAGATGGCTTTTATGGCGCTGAGCTGGGCGTCTGTGAGGGGCGGCAGTTCCGCGGCGGCCGCGTTCTGGCGGGCCTGCTGCGGGTCGCGCGCCCCGGGGATGACGGTGCTCACGCCCGGCTGCTGGATTACCCATGCGAGTGCGGCCTGAGCCGGGGTGGCTCCGGGCGGCACCAGCGCGGCGAACTCGCGGGCCGCGTCGACGCCGGTGTCGAAATCGACGCCGGAGAACGTCTCGCCGGCGTCGAACGCCTCGCCGTGGCGGTTGTAGCTGCGGTGGTCGCTGGCGGCGAACGTCGTGTCGTGGGTATACCGGCCCGATAGCAGCCCGGAGGCCAGCGGGACCCGGGCGATGATGCCGACCCCGGCGGCCTGGGCGGCGGGCAGCACCTGGTCCAGCGGCTTGCGCCGGAATGCGTTGAGGATGATCTGCACGCTGGCCACGCCGGGCCGGGCGATCGCGGTCAGCGCTTCGTCGCAGGTCTCCACGCTGACCCCGTACGCGGTGATGCGCTGCTCGGCTACCAGCGTGTCCAGGGCGTCATAGACCGCTTCCGTAGAGTAGACCGCGGTGGGCGGGCAGTGCAGCTGGACCAGGTCCAGCGTCGCGGTGCCCAGATTAGCCCGGGACCGTTCGGTCCATTCCCGAAAGTTGGCCAGCGTGTACAGCGCGGGATCCAGGGCGACGCGGCGGCCCATCTTGGTGGCCACCGTCATCCTCAGCCCCGGATTCGCGGCCAGGAACCGGCCGATCAGCCGCTCGCTGCGGCCGTCGCCGTAGACGTCGGCCGTGTCCAGGAACGTGACCCCGGCCTGCGCGGCCGCCTCCAGCGTGGCCAGCGCGTCGGCGTCGGCCACCTCGCCCCAGTCGGCGCCAAGCTGCCAGGTCCCCAGCCCGATCACCGAGACGGCGCGGCCGGTCTTACCCAGGATGCGTTCTTCCACGCGCCAAGACTACGGGCCACGAATACTGGCCCTCAGAGGTCAGCGCGGACGTTACGCAAGGCGGCCTGCATTTCGGCTGCCGTGGCGAAGCGATCAGCTCTGGCCGGGGCACACGCCTTGATGAGAAACTCGGCCAGGTCGGGGTGGAGATCAGAGCGAATCGACCTCGGGTCGGTTACCGCCACGTGGATCATGGGCACCGCGTTGGGGAACGGATGCTGACCGTCGCAGACGAGCCGGTAGAGCAGCACGCCGACGGCGAACAGGTCGGTGGATACGTCCCAGTGAGTGAGGCCGGCGTCGGGTGGCTGATACGGCGGTGTGCCCGAGTGCGTATGCACGGGATCGCCGACCCGGGAGGCGATGTTGAAGTCGAGCAGTTTTGCTCCCCTGCGGGTGAGCATCACGTTCAGCGGCTTGATGTCGCGGTGGACCAGCCCTTTGTCCTGGAGTTCCGCCCACTCGCGCGACTCGGCTTCCGGCAGGTCACCTTCGCGGCGTTGGGCCTCCAGCTGCTCGAGGCGTGTGGCGTCAGGATGGAAGGCGACGAGCGCGTCCAGCACATCGAGGGCAACATCTACCGCCTCCCGGTCGCGAAGGCGCCTGGTGCCGGAGACGAACTCATCCAGGGATTCCCCGTCGATGAACTCGGTGATCAGATACCAGTCACCCGCGCTGGTCTTGCCGGCCCAGAAGACCTTCACCACGTTGGGATGATCGATCTTCCGCAGGGCGCCGATCTCGCGGCGC
Organism: uncultured Actinomycetes bacterium; assembly: GCA_963790065.1. Taxonomy (GTDB): domain Bacteria; phylum Actinomycetota; class Actinomycetes; order Streptosporangiales; family Streptosporangiaceae; genus Palsa-504. The sequence continues at coordinate 115,749 of CAWBNK010000018.1, forward strand.
ACCGCCTCATCCCCGGCCGCGCTCTCGAAGAGCTTGAGCGCCCGCTCCACACCCTCGACGTCATCGCGCACGCGGTAGACCTTCGAGAAGCTGCCCCGGCCGAGTAGCTGGAGGATCTCGAAGCGGCCATCGAGGACGTCGCCGGCCGCGTAGTCAGCAGCCCTGGCCGGCGTAGCAGCCGGTACCCCGGGTAGTTCGTTGCGTTCGGCAGAACTGAACGGGCGGGTGCCGCCCGCATCTCCGGCTGCCGCGGAGTCCGCCCCCACATGCCGGATTCCCCCGACGGCATGCACCAGGCACGGGTGCAGCACGTACGTGGCTACCTCGGGCGGGAAATGAAACGCCTCGACGTCGCCCATGGAATAGAACCGGCGCCGCCCGGCCTCGTCGACGTACCCGAGCAGGCCGTTCTGCCACAGGACCGAGGAGAGGTCAGTCGCCTTCTCGAAGTGCAGGTCCGCCACTTCCTGCAGGGCCACGAGGTCCCCGCGCGAGAACCGGTCGGCGCCGATCATCCGGACGAAGGAGCGGATGTCCTCCTGCACGCCGCTGATGTAGGCCTGGGTGCTGGTGAACAGCTCGGAGTAGTCGTGCAGGGCGGCGCCGGCCGGCATCAGGTCCGAGGAGACCTGGTTGGCGCACTGGGCGAGCTGGGAGTCGCCGAACCGCTTGGCGCAGCGCTGGACGACCGCCGTCAGAGCCGCCGGCGTCAGGCCCTGGTGGCCCGCCTGCTTGGTCCGCAGGACCTCCTCGCTCAGCTCGTTGCCGAGCGAGATGATGTCGCGCGGGATCAGCCTGGTGTGGCTGAGCAGGTAGTCCTCGATCGTTTCGTCGCCATCGGGTCCCGGCCAGTGGCCGTTGACGCCGAGCCAGTCGCGGATCGTGGGGGCGCCGTCGGTGGCGCGCTGCATCAGCAGGGTCGGCGGCAGCCGGGCCAGCTTCTGCCCGAGCAGGTAGAGCAGCGAGGTGCGGTCCCAGGTCAGGACGCGTATGTGCGGTTCGTTGTAGTACCGCGGCGCATGCTCTGACCGGTACACCGACGACATGACGATGTCGCGGATGCAGATGACGACATGTAGCCGACCGCCCAGCCTGGGGTCACGGAGCAGCCGCATGACCTGGTAGAACAACCCCTCCTGGCACTTCAGCCAGTACATCGGGGCGTGCCCGAACTCCTCGTCCACCGCGTCCAGGTAGAAGTAGATGGGCTTGCACCGGCTGACTACCTCGCCCAGCAGATCCTCCAGGTCGTCCCAGAGCGGATCGTCGAGGTACGTAGACAGCTGATGAGCGGTCTGCCGCTCGTTGACGATGTCGCGTACCTGGCTGTAGATCGACCGAGGCCGGCGGGAATCACCGAGCAGCCGCGCATAGGACTGCTCGATCTCATCGGCCTGGTCATCGCGCAGCTGCTGACGCAACTCGGGACGGCGCAGCAGGTGGGAGACCAGCGATCGCATGATCGCGCGCTCCCAGATCTGCATCCACTTCTCGACCAGGACACGATCCGAGAACCACTGGCACGCCTTCACCACGACTTCGGTCTTCGGCAGGTCCTGCTGCGGCACAGCAGCGTAGACGGAGTCCTGGTGGGCCTGGAAATCCTGAAGACGCCGCAGGTAGACCGTCTTGCCCGCGCCGAGCTTGCCGACGATGACCCGGACCATGGAGTCGTTGGCCCGGGTCGCGAGGTGGCCATAGGCAGGATTGCCGCCGAAGTCGACGAACTCGCTGAGCACGTCCTCGATGTCGGCTCGTGATCCGTCCGGATTCCCGAACGGCCCTACCGGGTCGAGCCGACGCCGCCTGCTAGCCATCTTTGCTCCCAAACCGCATCGTAACTGCCTAAATTAGCAAGAGCCAGCAGAGCGTCAGCGCCGGATGAGGTCATGAACCGCGGGCTCCCTACGCACAGGCTGGTCAGCGTAGGGTGGCGCCCGGCCGGCCGCCGCGAGCCGCGGCCGCCCGCCCGCAGTTGACCTTGCCCTTGGGGAAAGCCCCAACATGGGCCAGCCGGGCACCGTGCCCGGCGTAAGGCACCGTTCCCGGCGTAAGGGGCATTGTGGTCATGGCGATCCGCGCGGTGGTATTCGACATCGGTGGGGTGCTGGAAGTTACTCCTGACCTGGGTATTACCCAGCGATGGGAAGCCCGGCTCGGGCTGCCCGCCGGCGGCCTGGACGAACGCATGCATGAAGCCTGGGTGGGCGGCAGCATCGGCACGATCACCGAGCATGACGTGCATCAGGCGGTCAGGGAACGCCTCGGCCTGGACGAGCCCCAGCTCGAGGCGTTCATGGCCGATCTGTGGCGGGAGTACCTGGGCACCGCGAACACGGAGCTGATCGAGTACGTCAGGCAGCTGCGGCCGCGGTACCGCACCGGGATCTTGAGCAACAGCTTCGTCGGCGCCCGGGAAAGGGAGCAGGCGGCCTACGGCTTCGAGGACCTGGTCGACGAGATCGTCTACTCGCACGAGTCCGGCATGAGCAAACCCGATCCCCGGATTTACGCCCTGGTCTGTGAACGCCTCGACGTCCGTCCGGAGGAGACGGTATTCGTGGACGACGCGGATCGATGCGTGGAGGGAGCCCGCCGGGTCGGCCTGTACGCGATCCGTTTCCAGGACAACGCGCAGGCGCGGTGACGTCGCTGGTGCAGCTGTGCCTGGAACCGGAGTTCACCCGCGGTCACGGCGCGCTGTATGACGCGCTGGCCGCCGGGCGGATCGATGACGAGAAGCTGTTCTCCCTGCTGGCCTCGGAACTGCCGCAGGCCGTGGACGGCCCCGCAGCCCGGGAGTGGATCGCCGAGCACGACGTGATCGATCACGGGCTGCTGGACAAGGCGCTGGCCGGGCTGCCCCCCGGCGATGCCCGGCAGGTGCGGGACGCGTGCGCCCGGTGGTCCCGGCTGCGGTTCGCCGTCGACGCGACCGCCTACCCCAGGCCGGACGCGTGGTGCTCCCCGGGCCGGGAGCACGTGCACAACGGCGCCTGTCACTGCAGGGGCTCATCCAAGACCGCGCCCGGCTGGGAGTACCAGTTCACCGCGGCGATCGGGCACCTGCGCACCGCGTGGGCCGCGCTAGTCGACGTGGCGCGCACCGTGCCCGCAACCCGCACAGCGCAGACGATCGCCCAGGTGAAGAACGTGCTGGGCCGCCTGCGCGCCGCCGGGCACGGGGCGAAAGCCGCGCCGCTGTTCGTCTTCGACGCCGGCTACAGCGCCGCCGCCCTCGCCGACGGCCTCCTGGGCTGCCCCGTCCACGTCCTGGTCCGGCTCGCCGCCGGCGCAGTGTTCTATGCCGAGCCCGTCACCTGGGAGGGCAAGTACGGCCGCCCTCCCCGGCGCGGCGCTGCGGTGCACTGCCTGGAGCCTGCGGACTTCGCCGCCGCCGCCGGCGGCGGGCCGCGGGGCCGGAAGAAGCCCCTGCCCCCGAACCCCGAACCCGACGAGGAACTCATCCTCCCCGGTACCCCGCTCTACGGCACCGTCCGGGCCAGGGCCTGGCACGGCGTGCACCCCCTGATCCACGGCGACCGGGGCTGGTTCGCCGGCAGGAACAACCTGCCGGTCCTGCCCGGCACCCTCATCCACGTCACCGTCGAGCGCCTGCCCGACGGCCGCGACCCGCACCGGGCCATGTATAGGCGAGGTCGAGAAACTCTTCAGCAGCCGCGGCGTGGGCTGCGGGGTGGTCCGGAGCAACGGATGAGGCCGGTCAGCTGCGCGACTGACCGAGCAGGTCGCGGACGGCCTGGATAACGGCGTCGGGACGGTCGGTGGTGAGCTGGCTGTGCCTGGCCTCCTCCAGCGGGCGGTGCTCGCCGCGCGTGGCCGAGCCGGCCAGCGCGGCGTACATGCGCAGCTTGGCCTCGGTCAGCTCACGCAGGGTCTTCTTGGACATCAGCATGGCCTGGCCGGGATCGGTGGCCAGGGCCGTGACCGTGATCAGCGGCACGTCAGGTACGTCTCCGCCCTGGCGGATCTCAGCGGCGAGCTCGGGCATGTTGCTCCGCTCGCGCACGCCGGTCAGCCACCACTCGGGCGACAGGTGACGGCCGATGAGCACCTGGCGGACCGGCTCGGGCCACGAGGCGAACATCTGCCGGTACATACGGCGGGCCAGCGGCCTGACCAGCCGTAGCTGGAGCCGACCGGGCTCCGGTTGGCGGCTGCGGGCCAGTTGCAGCCGCTCGGGCATATAGCTGTCCCAGTCCTCGTAGAAGGACTCAAGCAGCAGCAGGCCCGCCACCTGGTCGGGGAACAGCTGCGCGAAGCGGCGGGCGTAGGCGCCGCCCAGGGAGTGCGCGACCAGCAGGTAGGGGCCGGGCACTCCGGCGACATGCAGCAGGTCCCGCAGTTCGGTGGCGACCCCGGCCGCGGTCCGCGGCAGCGGCATGGGGTCGCTCCAGCCGGTGCCGCCCCGGTCATACAGCACGGAGGTGGTGAACCCGGAGATGCGGTCATCGATGTTGAGGTAGTCCAGGCCGACGGCGCTGGCCCCGGCGAGGAAGACCACGGCGGGGCCGCCGGCACCGGAGCGGTGCAGCCACAGCCGCCGGCCCCCGACGTCGTACAGCTGCCCGACCGGGGGCGCGCCCGCGGCCGTGGCGTAGTGCTGGTTACCGTGCGCCTGCTGGGTCATCACGACTGGTTCTCCTTACTGGGCCAGGAAGCCACATAACGTCGCTCATCGGTTGCCATATGGCTGATCGTACAGCAATGACACAGATAACACAAATCTGTGTCATTTGTGGCCATCAGGTTCCGGAGCTGGAGTGGAGGCGGGACTGGATTAGGCTGTCGCGATGCATCTGGGCCTGGTGACGATCGTGGTCAGGGACTATGACCAGGCGATCGGCTTCTTCGTGGACACGCTCGGGTTCGAGCTGGCCGAGGACTCCCCCTCGCTGACCAACGACGGGCGTCCCAAGCGGTGGGTGGTGGTCCGGCCGCCGGGTGCGGTGACCGGGCTCCTGCTAGCCCGGGCGGACGGGGCGGACCAAGCGGCGGTCGTCGGTAAGCAGGTCGCCGGGCGGGTGGGGTTCTTCCTGCACGTGGATGACTTCGACGAGGCCTGCCGCCGGATGGCGGCCGCCGGCGTCAAGTTCGTGCGGCCGCCACGGACCGAGCCCTACGGGCGCGTGACCGTGTTCCTCGACATCGCGGGCAATAGTTGGGACCTGATCGGGCCCGCCTGACGGCCGGGTCCACCCGGGGGCGGCTGGGGAGGCTAACGGGCGGGCGAAAGGCGCCCGGGCATGCCGAGGGCGACGGGGACGCTGGCGGACGGGGCAGCCGGCGCGGGTGCGGTGACGGAGGCTTCCCAGGCGTCGCCGGCCCGGGTACGGCGGACCGACAGCGGGGCGGCGTCGGACAGCAGGTAGTGCGGGGCGCCCCGGGTGATGGTCACGGTCACGATGTCGCCGGGGCGGGGGGCGTGCGGTCCAGGTCCGGACGGGTCGGAGTGCGGGGCGAAGTGGACCAGGCGGTTGTCACGGGCGCGGCCGGACATGCGGTGGGTGGCGGCGTCCTTGCGGCCCTCGCCCTCGGCTACCAGCACCTCGACGGTCGCGCCGGTCAGCTTCTGGTTCTCGGCATAGGTGGTCTCCTCGACCAGGGCCGCGAGCCGGTCGTAACGTGCCTGGACCACGTCGGCCGGCACCTGGCCGTCCATGCTGGCGGCCGGGGTGCCGGGGCGGATCGAGTACCGGAAGGTGAACGCGCCGGCGAAGTGAGCCTGGCGCACCACGTCCAGGGTGTCCTCGAAGTCCCGGTCGGTCTCGCCGGGGAAGCCGACGATGATGTCGGTGGTGATGGCGGCGTCGGGGATGCTGGCCCGGACCCGGTCCAGGATGGCCAGGTAGCGGTCGCGGCGGTAGGCCCGGCGCATCGCCTTCAGCACGGTGTCCGAGCCGGACTGCAGCGGCATGTGCAGGCTGGGCATGACGTTCGGGGTCTGTGCCATCGCCTCGATGACGTCGTCGGTGAAGTCCCGCGGGTGCGGCGAGGTGAAGCGGACGCGCTCCAGGCCGTCGATCGTCCCGCAGCTGCGCAGCAGCTTGCCGAACGCCTGCCGGTCACCGAACTCCGCGCCGTAGGAGTTCACGTTCTGGCCGAGCAGCGTGACCTCGAGCACCCCGTCGGCGACCAGCGCGCCGATCTCGCTCAAGATGTCGCCGGGGCGGCGGTCTTTCTCCTTGCCGCGCAGGCTGGGCACGATGCAGAAGGTGCAGGTGTTGTTGCAGCCCACCGAGATGGAGACCCAGGCCGAATACGCGGACTGGCGCCGCGCGGGCAGCAGCGAGGGGAACGTCTCCAGCGTCTCGGCGAACTCGGCCTGCGCCTCGTTCCTGATCCTGGCCCGCTCGAGCAGTTCGGGCAGCGAGCCCATGTTGTGGGTGCCGTAGACCACGTCGACCCAGGGCGCGCGCTCGATGATGCGGGTGCGCTCCATCTGGGCCAGGCAGCCGCCCACGGCGATCTGCATGCCGTTCTTCTTCTGCGGCAGCAGATGGCCCAGGTTCCCGTACAGCCGGTCGGCCGCGTTCTCCCGGACGGCGCAGGTGTTGAACACGACCACGTCCGGGGTCTGGCCCTCGCCGGCGGGCTGGTAGCCTGCCTCGTCGAGCAGGCCGGCCAGGCGCTCGGAGTCGTGCGCGTTCATCTGGCACCCGTAGGTGCGGATCTGGTACGTCCGGCCGGCTGCTGACACACGACCAGGATAGAGGCGGATACGCGCATCAGCGTCAAACGCCAGCGGACAACTCCAGCGTCAGGTGCGCATATCGGGAACGCCATCCGGCATGATATATCTGTAGGCAAATGATTACAGAAACGTACAACTACGGTGAATGGCCCTCCCCCATCAGCGGCGGCGACGTGGCCCGCAAGCACGTCGGGCTGGCGTTCCCGGTCGCAGCCGGGGACAGCATCTGGTGGCAGGAGATACGTCCGGAAGAAGGCGGGCGGCAGGCGGTGGTCCGCCAGGGCCCGGACGGCAGCAGGGCGGACCTGCTGCCGCCGCCGTGGAACGCCAGGACGCGGGTGCACGAGTACGGCGGCACGGCGTACCTGCCCCTGCCGGACGGCGGCTTCGTCTTCGCGAACTTCGCTGACCAGCGGCTGTATCGCGTACGGGAGAACGGGACGGCACCGGCCGAGCCGGAGCCGCTGACTTCCGCCCCGCAGGAGGTGGCGGCCGACCGGTTTGCCGACTTCGTGCTGGCCCCGTCCGGCGACGAGGTGTGGTGCGTGCGGGAGCGGCAGGCCGGCGGCACGATCGCGCGCGCGATCGTGGCCGTCCCGCTGGACGGCTCGGCCACCGGCGACTCGGCTACCGGCGACGGGGGCGCCGTGCGGGTGCTGGTCAGCGGGTCGGACTTCTACGCCTTCCCGGCTCCGTCGCCGGACGGCACCAAGCTGGCCTTCATCTGCTGGGATCACCCGCGGATGCCGTGGGACGGCACCGAGCTGCGGGTGGCGGTCATCGGCGAGCCGGCCCAGCAGGTGATCATGGGCGGCGAGCATGAATCGGTGCTGGCCCCGGCCTGGCGCGACGACCGCAGCCTGTATGCGGTCTCGGACCGGTCCGGCTGGTGGAACCTGTACGTGGCCGGCCTGGACGGGTCCGTCCGGGCACTGTGCCCGCGGGAGGAGGAGTTCGCCGCGCCGCTGTGGCAGCTGGGCATGCACCCGTACGTGGTGCTCGGCGACGGCCGGATCGCCGCCAGCCACGGGGCCGGGGCGTACCGGCTGGGCGTGCTCGACCCCGGCACCGGGCAGCTGACCGATCTCGACCTGGGGTATGAGGCGTTCTCGCCTTGGCTGTCCGCCTCGGGCCAGACCGTGGCCGCGATCGCGGGCGGCCCGGCGGTACCGCCCAGCGTGGTCCGGATCAGCATCCCGGCGGCGGCCGGCCAGGCCGCTTCGGTGCGTGAGCTGCGCCGGGAAACCGACGACCTGCCCGACCGCGGCTACCTCCCGGCGCCGCGCGCGGCCCGGCTGACCGGGCCGGATGGTTCGGTCGTGCACGCCGTGGTCTACCCGCCCGCCCATCCCGCGGCGGCGGCCCCCGACGGGGAGCTGCCGCCGTACATCGTCTGGGTGCACGGCGGCCCCACCGCGCACGTGATCCCTCGGCTGGACCTGGAGAAGGCGTTCTTCACCAGCCGGGGCATCGGGATCATCGACGTGAACTACGGCGGTTCCAGCGGGTACGGCCGGGCCTACCGGGAACGGCTGCGCGGGCAGTGGGGCGTCGTGGACGTGGCCGACGTGATGACCGCCGTGCTCGCGCTGGCCGAGGCGGGCGAGGCCGACGGGAAACGGCTCGGCATCCGCGGCGGGTCGGCAGGCGGCTGGACCGCGCTGGCCGCCGTGACATCCGGCATCGGGGCCGGGGGGACGCCCGAGGACGGGGTGTTCGCGGCCGCGGCCTCCTATTTCGGCGTCAGCGACCTGAGGGGATTCGCCGCGCAGACGCACGACTTCGAATCGCGCTACCTGGACGGCCTCATCGGCCCGCTGCCGGACTGCGGCGACCTGTACACCGAGCGGGCGCCGGTCGGCCACGTCAGCAAGCTGACCTGCCCGGTGCTGCTGCTGCAGGGGCTTGATGACCCGATCGTCCCGCCGGCCCAGGCCGAGTCGATCGCGGCCGACCTGGCCGCGCATCACATCCCCTATGCCTACCTGCCTTTCGAAGGGGAGTCGCACGGATTCCGCCGGGCCGAGAACATCATCATCAGCCTGGAGGCCGAACTGTCCTTCTACGGCCAGATCATGGGCTTCACCCCGCCGGGCGTGCCGCGGGTTCCGCTGACCGGCGGATAAGCGCCGGTCAGCGGGCGAATTCGGTGGCGCGGGATTCGCGCACCACGGTGATGCGGATCTGGCCGGGATAGGTCAGCTCCTCCTCGACCTGCTTGGCGATGTCGCGCGCGATGACCTGGGCCTGGATGTCGTCGATGCGGTCCGGCTTGACCATGACCCTGATCTCGCGGCCCGCCTGCATGGCGAAGACCTTCTCGACGCCCTCGTGAGCGGCCGCGATCTGCTCCAGGCGCTCGAGGCGCTTGACGTACATCTCGAGCGACTCGCGCCGGGCGCCGGGCCGGCCGCCGCTGATCGCGTCCGCGGCCTGGGTCAGCACCGCCTCCACGGTGCGGACCTCGACCTCGTTGTGGTGCGCCTCGATGGCATGCACCACGTCTTCCGGCTCGCCGTAACGGCGGGCGATCTCGGCGCCGATCAGCGCGTGGCTGCCCTCGACCTCGTGGGTCAGCGCCTTGCCGATGTCGTGCAGCACCGTGCAGCGCTTGAGCAGCAGCGGGTCGATCCGCAGCTCGCTGGCCATCATGCCCGCGATGTGCGCGGACTCGATCAGGTGCCGGAGCACGTTCTGGCCGTAGGAGGTGCGGTAGCGCAGGCGGCCGAGCAGGCCGACGAGCTCCTGATGCATGTCGGTGATGCCCAGCTCGACCAGGGCGTCCTCGCCGGCCCGCTTGCAGAGCTGCTCGATCTCGGCCTTGCCGCGCTCGTAGGCGTCCTCGATACGCTGGGGGTGGATGCGGCCGTCGGCGACGAGCCGCTCCAGGGTAAGGCGGGCGATTTCGCGCCGGACCGGGTCGAAGCAGGACAGCAGGACGGCCTCGGGCGTGTCGTCGATGATCAGGTTGACGCCGGTCACGGACTCGAAGGCCCTGATGTTGCGGCCTTCGCGGCCGATGATGCGACCCTTCATCTCGTCGCCCGGCAGGTGCAGGACCGAGACCACCGACTCGCTGGTCTGCTCGGTGGCGACCCGCTGGATGGCGAGGGTGACGATCTTGCGAGCCCGCTTCTCGCCCTCGGATTTGGCCTCGGCCTCGATATCCCTGACGATCAGCGCCGCTTCCCGCTTGGCCTGGTTCTCGATGGCGGTGACCAGCTCGGTCTTGGCCGCGTCGGCGGTGAGCCCGGCGACGCGCTCGAGTTCCTTGGCGCGGTCGGCGTCGCGCTGGTCGAGCTCGGCGCTGCGGTGGTCGAGGTCCTGCCTGCGGGCGGACAGGGCCTGGGCTCGGTCCTCGATCCGCTTGACTTCCTCATCCAGCCGCTGCTCGCGGTCGGCCAGCCGCAGTTCGCGGCGCTCGAGGTCGCCGCGCAGCTCGCGCACCTCGTCCTTGACCGCGCGGATCTCTTCTTCTACTTCGCGGCGGCCCTGGGCGGCCTGTTCGGCCTCCTCGCGGGCGCGGGCCAGGATACCGGCCGCCTCGGTCTCGGCGCGGGCGCGGATGTGCTCGGCTTCGGCGTCGAGCTGGGCGCGATCGGTATCCTGGGCCTTCCCGGGGGCGAGGGCCGGGATATTCGCGGTCCGGCGCCACACCACGACCAGCGCGAACACTACCGCGAGCAACCCGATCACCATGAACGCGAGCGACAATCCGCTGCTCACGGTCACCCCTTTCCGTCCATAGCCCTCGGGGCAGCCTTCTGTTGTGCTGAACCGTGACTTCCGGTGCTGCAGTTATGCCCGCGTGCGAGCGGGCGCACGCCATGGAAGCCTGCCGGTGATCTTCCTATAAACCATGGTTACATTGCGTGTCTTCCTGATCCTCCTCTGTTATCTCTGCGTGCAGAGTGGGACAACATCTCGCTGCCGTGAGGTTAAGGCTTGATAACCTTTTTATCAAGCAAAGGCCTTCGGATCGACGCTTTCGGTGCCTTACCTGGACGAAAGGCGCGGCGGCGTTCCAGGCCTGGTCATGGCGGGTCCGGACGGTGCGAGCAGTCCGTTTGGGCGTGTCCGGGGCCCTGCTTTTAGGCAATCATGAGGCATGACCACTCTGCTGCTCATTCACGGCGGGTTGTGGGAAGAGGGCATGGACGCCGCGCGCTTCTGGCGGCGGCCCGGGATCGTGGCGGCGCTGGAACACAGGGGGTTCGGGGTCCTCGCTCCCGACCGGGAGTACCGGGCCGCGAGCTGGGCCAGCGAGGCCAGCCACCTGGCCGCTGTGCTGCCCGGGGCGCCGGTGACCGTGGTGGCGGGCTCGAACGGCTGCTCGGCCGCGGTCCGCCTGGCCCTGTCCTGTCCCAGGGCGGTGTCGGGGCTGGTCCTGACCTGGCCGGCCACGGCCGGTGATCGGGTCGTCGATGCCCGCGACCGGGCGCAACTGGCCGCGCAGGGCGCGCCGGATGAGGTCATCGAGGCGCTGCTGTCCGGCCGGACGCTGCGCGGCGTGACCGACGAGGAGCTGGGCCAGCTGGAGATGCCGGCCGGGGTGCTGCCTTCGGCTTTCGTGAACCCGTTCCATCAGCGGATTACGGTGGACGCGCTGCTCGGCCTGCTGCCGGGAGCCTCCGAACTGCCCGCCTGCCCGGAGCCGCCGCGGCCCGAGTTCCCTCCGTACCTGGAGACGTTCGCGGACGCGGTGGCCGGGTTCGCGTCGGCCGTCTGATGAACCTGAGCGAGCACGGCGGCTGACGGCTGTACGGGTTAGTCGCCGGATTCGTCGGGGTCGGCGTCCGGGTCCAGGTACTGGTCGGGGTCGAGTTCCAAACCGGCTGCGCCTTCTTGCTCCAGGTACTCCTTGATCAGCCGGAACACCAGGCCCGGCGGATAGCCCTTCCTGGCCAGCACACCCGCGGTCCGCCTGACCCGGGCCTCAGACGGCTGGCCCCGGGTGCCCGCCATCTTCTGCTCGACCAGGCGACGGGCGGTGGCCACCTCCTGTTCCGGGTCCAGGGTGCCGACCGCCTCGCGGATCTCCTCGGTATCGACGCCCTGCCGGCGGAGCTCGGCCGACAGGGACCGCCGGGACAGCCCGCGGCTGTAGTGCCGGGATTCGACCCAGGCCCGGGCGAACGCCGCGTCGTCGATCAGGCCGACGTCGGCGAAACGCCCGAGCATCGCTTCGGCGACCTCGCCGGGCACGCCCTTACGCTGCAGCGCCCGGGCCAGCTGCGCCCGGGTTCGGGGCGCAGCCGTCAGCAGACGCAGGCAGATCTGCCTGGCCTGAGCTTCAGGGTCACTGGCCTCGATCTCGGCCGGTGACCCTGAAGCCTGCTGGCCCGGTGTCCTCACTGGTTAACTGCTAGTTCGCGGCACCCGGAGGCGTCGTGACCGGCCGCAGGTTGGTGACCCCGTTGCCGGCTCCATTACCCGCTCCGTTGCCAGCCTTGCCCAGGGCCGGGGGCGCGGCGACCGCGGTTTCCGCATCGACACGCGGGCCCACGCCGAGCTTCTCCTTGATCCGCTTCTCGATCTCGTTGGCCAGGTCCTCGTTCTCGCGGAGGAAATTACGGGCGTTCTCCTTGCCCTGGCCGAGCTGATCACCCTCGTAGGTGTACCAGGCGCCCGACTTGCGCACGATCCCCTGCTCCACGCCGAGGTCGATGAGGCTGCCTTCCCGGCTGATCCCGATGCCGTAGAGAATGTCGAATTCCGCGACCTTGAAGGGCGGGCTCATCTTGTTCTTGACGACTTTAACCTTCGTCCGGTTGCCGACGGCATCGGTGCCGTCTTTCAGGGTCTCGATGCGTCGGATATCCAGGCGGATGGAGGCGTAGAACTTCAGCGCCTTGCCGCCGCTGGTCGTCTCCGGGCTGTTGTGCACCATTACCCCGTCGACGAAGTAGCTGTGAGACCCTTCCACCTCGATGTCGAAGCGGTTCATGGAGCGGGTCCGCGGCTTGACGTGGATGTCCAGGATCCGCGCCGGAACCAGCCTCGGGGTCGCGGGAGCGAACTCCGGCTCGACGCTGAACTGGCCACAGAACCGCGGCAGCAGCTTGTAGTCCATCGACGGGTGAATATACGGCGCGATGAGCTGCTGGAACTTTTCCGACGACGAGGTGCTGAACTGCAGCACGCTCACCTGCCGTGCCCCGCGATGCGTGAGCTTGACCTGTAGCCCGTACGTGTCCCGCAGGTATTCCGCGAGGCGCTCTCGGGAACCCGGGCTCATCGCCTCGACGCAGATGTCGATCCGGCCGGTGCCGCCCGCAGTCCGCTCCTGGACGCCCTTCGACCGGACGGTAAATCCGCCGTCGTCCATGTACCAGACCGCCAGTGCCAGCGGCGTCAGGCTCTTGAGGTAATCCGAGCTGAGGTACTTCTTGCCGTCACCGAAATAAACCGCCTCGTGCAGCTCCGCCAGTTCCGGGAGCGGGGTGAAGTCGGCGAAGACGGCACCCTTGGCGTTTACCGTCCTGGCGTGCGGGATGTTCCCCAGGAGCGATGCCTTCCAGTCCAGGTAAGCCGCCTGCTTGGCGCCGTGGCCCATCCGGAAACGAGTCCCGGACCTGCCCTTGCGGTTCGGCGAGAGGTTCCCGTCTCCCATGAGCGAACCGAGGATGAGCTGGAGCTGCTGCCCGCTCAGGCGCTGCTGTCCTGCGATCAGAACGCGGTCGCCGGGGATCAGCTCTCCCGCCTGACGCCATCCGCCGGGCGTACGGACGAGGTGATTCTCCGTCGCGGCGAACTGGGCGAGCCCGTTCTTCCCCGACTTCGCGACGCTGAACTGGAGGAACCTGTCGGCCTTCCCGTTGTTGAACCAGTTCACGATCCGGCGCGGAACCACCTGGTCGGTCTCCGGATCGTAGGAGAGGACCTCGACGTCCATCCGCTGGTTGACGATCTTCCCGATCTTCTCCTGGGTGCCGTCGGCCAGCGTGACCCGGGTGGCGTAAGCCATGCACCCGAACATGACGCCGACCTTCTCCCGGAGCTGGTTGATGAAGATCGCGGTGGTCTTGGTCTGGCTCAGCGCGCCGGTGATCTTGCGGAGGGCCTGGGACATGAGCCGGGCCTGGAGGCCGACGTGGCTGTCGCCCATCTCGCCCTCGATCTCCGCCTTCGGGACGAGGGCGGCGACCGAGTCGATGACTATGACGTCGACGGCCCCGGAGCGGATGAGCATGTCGGCGATCTCCAGGGCCTGCTCACCGGTGTCCGGCTGGGACACCAGCAGTTGGTCGGTGTCCACGCCGAGCTTCTGGGCATAGTCCGGGTCGAGCGCGTGCTCGGCGTCGATGAACGCGGCGATGCCGCCCGCCTTCTGCGCGTTGGCTACGGCGTGTAGTGCGACGGTAGTTTTTCCGCTACTTTCCGGTCCGTATATCTCGACGATGCGGCCGCGCGGGAGGCCGCCGAGGCCGAGCGCCACGTCGAGGGCGATCGAACCGGTCGGGATCACCTCGACCGGGACCCGCGTCTCCTCGCCGAGGCGCATGACCGAGCCCTTGCCGAACTGCCGCTCGATCTGCAGGAGCGCAGTCTCCAGGGCCTTGTCCCTGTCGCCCGCCCGCTCGAGGGTCGGCCTGCTGTTTGCTGCCATTGCGGACTCCCTGCCGGGGTTAAGGGCCTGCGGGCGCCTTCCCGCACCGCCCAGGTCGTCTTAGTTGTGGTCCCGCCGGTCATTCCCCCGGCGGGCATCGCTGGACAAGCTACGCGGGCCTACTGACATTTTCGCGAGGCGCCCGTCGTCGGGGATTTCCGTAACCGTGATCCGAGGCACCGGTGACTGGGACCACTGCCACTCGTCCACTATAGAGCGAACGTGTATTCGATCATGGGAGACACGCCGAAGACGCCGGGAAATTCTGCGAAAATCCTGGCCAGGCACGGGGCTCGCTGGCGCCCTTCCGGCCAGGCTCGCGGGCGCCTTACCCGCCGGGGCCGGCGCGGCAGCTAGCCGGCCGAGGGCTAGCATCGGCACGAGCCGGGCCGTCAGGCGGCCTGGCCATACGAAATCAGATCAAGCCGCGCGAGGAGACTTCAGATGCCGCTCGACGAGGATGTGGTCCGGCTAGCCAAGGGCAAGAACCTGGCCGCGGTGGTGACCCTGATGCCGGGCGGGCAGCCGCAGGCCCTGTTCACCTGGATCGACACCGATGGTGAGCACCTCCTGATCAACACCGAGCCGCAGCGGCAGAAGGCCAGGAACGCCGCCCGTGACCCGCGGGTCACCATCCTGATCCGCAGCGACGACTTCTACGACTGGGCCGAGATCCGCGGGCACGTGATCGAGACGGTCGGCGGCGAGGCCGCGCGCGAGCACATCGACGAGCTGTCGCAGCGGTACAACGGCCACGAGTACGCCAACCCCATCGGGCCGGAGGGCCGCGTGATCCTGAAGATCACCCCGGACAAGGTCAAGACCTCGCACCAGCGCTAGCCGACCCGCGGGACCCGCACGCCGGTCCGGGATCAACGTGCGCGTTAACAGCGGAGGCACTCGGGACAGCTGTGCCGTTCCGGATGGCGGCCGCCGTCATCGTGGATACTTTCTGCCCCTCTGAGGTAGGTAACCATCCACGCTAAGTGATCATGAGCGGGCTTGGCGCTAGCGCAGGGTTTCGGGGACGTCGAAGGTATCGCAGACGGCCCGCCAGACCAGCTTGGTGTCTACGCCTTCAGCCAGGGCGCGTTCGATGGTGCGGTCGCCGAGCTTGTCGAACACGAAGTCCTTGGCCACGCTCTGGGCGTATATCTCGCCGAACTGCGCCCTCATCCGGTCCCAGAATGCCGTCAATCGCACGGGCCAAGGGTACTGTCCCCCCGGGCCAGGCGAGTCGCGCGCCTGGCGGTCCGAGGAGGCCGACCGCATGGGCCCGCAAAGTCCCTTTAGTCCGATGTGTCGTTATAGATTTCGCGGGAATTACTGGAGACGAAGGCGCACGTCGTGACCCAGATGATGCGCCGTCCGACCAGAGCGCCGGGCCCGGGGACCGGCCGTGGCGGGCACTGCGCATGATGGAGGCGGATGGCATGGCCGCGCCTGCGGGGCTGAGCGGGCCAGCTTCGGAACCGGCGGCCGGGGAACCGCCCGGAGCGGAGGTAGCGGTTCCGCAACAGGCGGAGGTGCCGGCTGCAGAGGCGCCGGCTGGGGAAGTGGCGGTCGCGGAGGCGCCGGCCGGGGAGCTGGCGGCTGCAGAGGCGCCGGCCGGGGAAGCGCAGGCCGGGGAGCTGGCGGCTGCAGAGGCGCAGGCCGGGGAAGCGCGGGCCGGGGAGCTGGCGGCTGCAGAGGAGCCGGCCGGGGAGCTGCCGCCTGCAGAGGAGCCGGCCGCCGCTGCTGGGGAAACCGCGGCAGGCGCGACGGAGCCGGAACCGGATCTCGGGGTGGCGGAAGCCGGGTATACCGGGGGACGCCGCAGGACCAGTCCGCTGGCCGTCATGGCCCTAATCTTCAGCATCCTGGTGCTGGCTGTGGCGGCGCTTGTCGTGCTGGCCATCGTGACTCATGGCTTCAAGCCGAAGACCGTGGTCACGTACCGGCCGGCCGCCGTATTCCGCCTGCAGCCAGGCGATTGCATCAATTCATCGCAGAACGGCCTGGCAGTCACGATCCTGTCTTGTACCACACCGCACCAAGCCGAAGTGTTCGCCACGTTCAGCCTCGCGGGAAAATCCTGGCCCGGCAGCGCGGCGGCGCAGCAGGAGGCGGGCAACGGCTGCGCCAGCCGGATCGGCGGCTACCTGAACCCGCAGCTGATCACCGCCGGCCTGAGCCAGCAGTACGTCTTCCCCGACCAGAAGGCCTGGCAGGCCGGCGTCCATACCGTGATCTGCGAGGTCAGTTCGTCAAGCGGGCCGCTGACCGGATCGGTCCGGCAGAGCGGCTAACCCTGACGGGTGTTCCGCGCGCTGCTTGATGGCCTGGTTGAGCGCGGCGTAGTCGGTTTCGGCGGCGGCGATGGTCTTGGAGAACCGGACGAGCAGGCCGCGGAAGGTCTCGCTCTGCACTAGGTGAGTCCCGTCGCCGGCCGGGGTCAGGGTAAAGGAGTGCTCGCCGCCGATGATGCCGGGCAGGCTCAGCGCCCAGCGGAGTTCGCCCCCAGGCTGGGCGACCAGGACCTTGGGCCGGATCCTCATCGCGCGCCCGACGCTGGGACGGCTGGTCAGGGTGATCCGCTGGCCCGCGGTGAGGTTGCCGCTGGCCTTGGGGAACAGCGGGTTCCACTGCGGGTAGGCGGCCAGGTCGGAGAGCACGGCCCACACCGCGTCCGGCGGAGCGTCGATATCGATGGCGACCGTCACGGTTTTCACGGCTGCGAGTGCCTTCCTATGCTGTGCCTATATGTGTTGGGCCCTGGATGTTCAGGGCGACCCGGCCAGCCACTGGCCCTGCCGCATCACCGCGCGCAGGCGGAACTCATCGTCGCAGACCACCAGGTCCGCGGCCAGACCCGGGCCCAGGGCTCCGGTCCGGTGACCGAGACCCAGCACGCGAGCGGGCGTGGTGCTCGCCGCCGCGGCCACCTCGGGAACGGGCAGGCCCGCGGCTAGCGCGTGAGCGACCACGCTGGCCATGGTGGCGGTCGAGCCGGCGATCGCGCCGGGCGGCGTGGCGTTGGCCAGCCGGGCCACTCCCCCGGTCACGTTCACGCTCATCGAGCCCAGCCGGTAGCTGCCGTCCGGCATGCCGGCGGCGGCCATGGCGTCGGTGATCAGGACCAGGCGGCCGGGGCCCGCGGCCCGGGCGGTCAGGCGGATCGTGATGTCGTGCAGGTGCGCGCCGTCGGCGATCACCTCGCAGCTAACCTCGTCCCGGTCCAGCAGCGCGCCGGCGGCGCCCGGCTCGCGGTGGTGCGGCGGGCGCATGCCGTTGAACAGGTGAGTCGCGTGGCTGGCGCCTGCGTCGATGGCCGCCGCCGCGACGTCGGCGGTGGCGTCGGTGTGCCCGATGGCGGCCGTCACGCCCGAGCGGACCGCCGCCTGGATCACCGCGGCCGCGCCGGGCAGTTCGGGGGCCAGCGTGATGACCCGCAGGTGGCCGCGGGCCGCGGCATGTAGGCGCTCGAAGACGGCTACGTCGGGGGCGATCATGTGCCGCGGGTCCTGCGCGCCGCGCCGGGCCGGGGCCAGGAACGGCCCCTCCAGGTGGATGCCGGCGATGATGCCCTCGTCGACTAGGTCGGCCAGCATGGCGGCCCGGGCTTCCAGGGTGGCCACTGACGCGGTGACCAGGCTGGCCACCAGGCTGGTGCTGCCGTGCCGACGGTGGAACTCCGCGGCCTGCCGGGCCTGCTCGGCGGTTCCCTCGGTGAACGACGCGCCGCCACCGCCGTGGACGTGCATGTCGACGAACCCGGGCAGCACCCACTGCCCGCGCAGGTCGACGGCGGCCAGCCCGGCCAGCTGGCCGCGCGGATCGCCGGCGCCGACCGCGCCGATCAGGCCGCCGGCCAGCCGGATCCAGCCGGGATTGAGCACGCCATCCGGCGTCACGATCCGGCCGCCGGTGAGCAGGCGGTCAGCAGGCACGGCCCCGTCCGGCTCCGGCAACATCAGGCCAGGATGACAGAACGTGACAGGGCACGCGGCTGATCCGGGTCCAGGCCCTTGCGCTCGGCCAGCGTGGCCGCGAGCCGCTGGGCGCCGATCAGCCCGATGAGCGGGTCGCCGGCCGGGGCGATGACCGCGGCCCCGGTCCGCCGGGCGTCGGCCAGCAGGCTGGGCGGCACCTGGCCCAGGGCCCACACCACGGTGCTGGCGTCACTGACGCTGATCGGGCCGTGCCGGTACTCCAGGGCCGGGTACGACTCGGCCCAGGTGCGTGCGGCTTCGCGCAGCTTCAGCGCGGCCTCGTCGGCCACCGCGGCGGCCCAGCCGCGGCCGAGGAAGGTGAACTCGGATCGTTCGGCGAGTCCGGGAGGCAGCGGGCGGGCCAGTTCCCGGGCGGCCGCATCAGGCAGTGTCCTCAGGTCCGCGCCCAGGTGGGCTCTGAGCAGGACGATCGCGCTGGTGATGAAGCGGCTGGAGACCACGGACCGTTCCGCAGAAAAATCCAGCAGAACCGCGGCGGTGGCCTGGCGCGCGAGCGGCGAGCCGGGGTCGGCGCTGACCGCCGTCGTCCTGATCCCGGGCCGGGCGTGGGCGAGCGCGTCGAGGACTTCGGTGGTGGTGCCGGTGCGCGAGATGAACACCATGTGGTCGTAGCGCCTGGTGGGAGGGATCTCAGAGGCCGGGAAGGCGTCGGTCTCGCCGTGGCCGGCGGCCTCGCGCAGGGTCGCGTAGCAGCGGGCGACGTTGAGCGAGGAGCCGCAGCCGATCACCGCGACCCGCGCACCGGGGGCAGGCAGCGACGAGCCCGCTGAAGCGGCCGCCTCGATCGCCTTGGCCCAGCATTCCGGCTGGCTGGCGATCTCGTCGGTCAGATGGCTCATCGCAGGCTCCCGGTAATCATGAAACTTGCATGTTTTTGCTCAGAAACTGCACCTTACGATCAGTATAGATCATTGCTGGTGGACGATAAAGACGGCACGGGCGCAGGCGGAGGCGTGCGGTCAGGCGGTGACGACGCGGATGCCGCGTTCGGTGAAGGCGGTCAGCACGGCGGGCTCGGCGTCCCGGTCGGTGACGATGACGTCGATCTCGTCCGTGTCGCAGACCCGGGCAAACGCGCGCTGGCCCAGCTTGGAGCCGTCGGCGACGATCATTACCTGCTCGGCGCGGGTGGCCATGAGGTGGTTGATGCTGGCCTCGCCCTCGTGATGCGCGGTCGCCCCGGCCCGCGGATCGAGCGCGTCGACGCCCAGGATGGCCCAGTCCAGGGTGAGCTGATCAAGCACCAGGGAGGCGAAGGGCCCGATCAGCTCGTAGGACTGGCCGCGGGTCACGCCGCCGGTGACCACGATCTTGATGTGCTGGCGGACGGCGAGCTCGTTGGCGATGTTCATGGCGTTGGTCACCACGGTGACGGCGGTCGCGCCGGTGCCGTCCTGCAGGTCCGGGCGGGTGGCTAGGGCCCGGGCCACCTCGCTGGTGGTGGTGCCGCCGTTCAGCGCCACCGCGGCGCCCGGCGCGATCAGGGCGGCGGCGGCCCGGCCGATGCGCTGCTTCTCCGCGGCGTGCCGGGCGGTCTTGTACCGCAGCGGCAGGTCGTAGGACACGTGGCCGGCGATCACGCCGCCGCGGGTCCTGGTCACCAGCTGCTGCCGGGCCAGCTGGTCCATGTCACGGCGGATGGTGGCCTGCGACACGCCGAGGGCGTCCGCGGCCCGCGCCACGCTGAGCTGCCCGTCGCCGGGGATCAGCTCGAGCAGCGCGTTCCACCGCTCGTACCTGGACACGTCACCGACCTCCGGCGCTGGCCGCGCACACTGGCGTGTGCGCAATTTTGCGCATTCTACCGCTTAACTTGCATCCGCTCTGCGCGATGCTGCGCGGACATGCTCAGGTGCGGGGCCAGTCCGCGAAGCGTTTCCGCAGGGCGGCGACGCCGCCGGGTCCCAGGCCGAAGGACGTGAAGGCCTCGTCGGGCATGCGGTCGAGCCGCTGGCCGGCTGCGGCGAAGTCCCGGTCTTCCAGGCCCGGGTCCAGGCGGCGGGCGAAGCCGATCACCTGCCCGGCGCTGTAGCGGGCCAGGACGGCGGCGGTGTCGACGTAGTCGCGCTCGTAAGAGCGGCTGGCCAGGGCGCACACCTTCCCGCCGATGACGTCTTCCAGGTCCAGGACAGGGCCGATGTCGGTGATCACCGGGCCACGAGTCCGGTCGAAGTAGGCCAGTTGCAGGGCCATCTGCCTGCTGCTGGGCGCGGTGATGATCCATTCGGCCAGCCCCTGGCCCAGGTCGGGGAAGATGTCGGCCAGCCCGGATGCTTCGTCGATGCGCTCGGTGCCGAAGCCGGCCTCGCGCAGCGCGGACTCCACGGCGCCGGCGGCAGCTTCCACGCCGTGCTCGTGGTCGGTGAACAGGTCCACGTCTTCGGTGAGCCTGCTGATGACGCCATGCTGGATCAGGGCGTTGCCGCCGCCCAGGGCGAAACCGTGCCTGGCGGCGGCCTGCAGGGCGATGGCCGCGACCTGGCGGTGCAGCTCGTCGAGGGGCATCAGGCGGCCGACACCCCGGCGGCGCGCAGCACCGGGTGGTGCTCTTCCCAGGCCTGCCGTACGCCCTTGGGCAGGTGCAGGCCCGGCCAGACAGCAATCAGCGTGTCGCGATCCAGGTGGCTGGTCAGGTCCTCCGGACGCGCCGCCTCCCCCAGCACGGTCTGGTACATCGATCGCAGCTGGTACGGGTCGTCCAGGTCGAACACGCGGCCTGGAGGACTCCAGTACAGCCGGAGCGGCAGCGTGACCGGGCCGCTGGCCGGGCCGCGCAGGTCCGCCAGGTCGGTGACCACGATCACCCGGCGTCCGGGCCGCGCCTGGTACTGCGTCCGCACCGCGGTGGCCGGGGATAGCCGCGGCGGCCGCGATGGCAGGGCGGTCAAGATGGCGGTAGATCGTGGCGCGGGTGACCCCGAGCGTGGCGGCGATCTGCGCAACGGTGCGCGCCCGCTTGCCGTCCGGGCCGCGCTCGTCGTACAGCTGGCGCGCGAGCACGGCCTGGGCGGCGGTCAGCTTGCGCGGCCGCCCGCCGACGCGGCCGCGGGCCCGGGCGGCCGCCAGGCCCTCGCGGGTGCTTTCGGTGACGAGTTCGTGCTGGAACTCATCGATGGCCCCCACGACGTGGAAGGCCAGCCGCCCGTGCGGGGTGGTGGTGTCGATGGCCTGCTCCAGCACCACCAGATCGATATCGCGTTCGGCCAAGGTAGCGGACAGGTCGATCAGGTCCCGCAGCGACCGCATGGCCTGTGACAGCCTCGTGATCACCAGCGTGTCCCCGGGGCGCAGCCGGCCGAGCGCTTTGTCCAGCTCGGGCCGCGCGGCCAGCTTCCCGGACGCCTGGTCGACGAAGACCTCCCCGCACCCGGCGGCTTCCAGCGCGTCGCGCTGAGAGCCGGGATCCTGGTCCCAGGCGGAGACGCGGCCGTAGCCGATGCGGGAGCTCACGGCAGCAGTGTATCAGAAACGATGGACAGGCGTAATGATACATTGTTTTCGTACACGAGTTTTGAGACATGACAGGCGCGGCGCGGGCTGAAGGCTGCTGAGATCCGCTTGGCGCTTCGTCACTCGACGCTGGGCAACGCGGGCCGGCCCCTACTCGAGGTCGAAGGCAGCGTGAATGGCTGCGGTGAGCAGGGCCTCTTGCGCGGCGGGCAGGTAGCCGATCCGCTCACCGAGCGCATCCTTCTCGATGGTGATGATGTTGTCGCAGCTCACCACGGAGTCATGGCCGATACCGTTGGCTGGGCCAACCGGAACTTCCGTTGACAGGCCGCGCACGGTTGTCGTAATCGGAGCTACCGTCACTTGCTGCCGGTGAGGAAGTACCAGCTCGCGCGTCAGCACCAGAACTGGCCGCGCTTTGTCCAGGTGAGCTGTGTGGATCGGCCTCACCGATCTGGGTCCACCGGGTGCCCGGCCATGTACCGGATAAGTCCAGCCAGGTCTGGGTCTTCGCCGGACTCGGCCAGGATGGCTGCATCCCTGGCTGCCATCTCGCGACGGCGTTCACGCTCCAGGGCACGAGCGATGACCTCGGCCCGGCTGGCTGCCTTTTTCTCGGCGACCTGCCGATCGAGGAACGCCACGGTGTCATCCGGCAGTCTGACCGCGATCTGAGTGCTCATGACATGATGGTACCATATTGGGATTCAACCCTTAGTCATGCTGTATCCCAAGTTTAGAGGCGTCAGCAGCCGCCGGGCGGTCCGGGGACGCCGGGGCCGGCGGCGGGCTGGTCGATGATCCCGGTCACGGTGCTCCTGGTCACGGCGCCGAAGTGGACCACGTACCACACGCCGCGCCAGGAGATCAGCGACGCGACGCCGAACGAGCGCTGCTGACGGTACTGGGTGTAGACGACCCGCACACCGGGGACGTGCCAGTAGCCGATCGAGTTGTAGCAGGCGCCCGGGTCGATCCAGGCCGCGTCGGCGGTGGGCACGATGATCCGGGCCACCCGGTCACCCGGGTCCACGACGGCGTGGGCCGCACCGACGTCGAGGGCGAAGTCGTGCCACAGCCTGTTGTGCCAGTCGGCAGCCGGGTCGGTAATAGCTTTCACCTGCTGGTAGGCGGCGAGCGGGAAGAAGGCGGGCAGGGCCAGGTCGGGGTTCCCAGTGATCACGGCCAGCCACAGGTCCTGCATGGCGTTGCGGAAAGCCACCGACTGGATGCTGGGCAGGGCGCGGGTCTGCGGCAGGGCACCCGCTCCCGGCGCGACCGGCAGGGCGGCTGGCGAGCCGGCGGCCTGGGGCGCGGAAGCGGAGGCCGGACTTGGCTGCGGACTGACGCTGGCAGCCGGGCTGGCCGTGCTCGGAGGGCTCGCTGGCGCGGACGGGTGAGCGCCGCTGCTGCATCCGGTCAGCAGGGCCGCGGCGATGATCACCGCCGCCGACGAAATCCTCCGAGCCAACCCCATGCCGTCACCCGCCGCGCTCACGATCCCATTCCGGGTGCAGCCGACATTAGTGCATGCCGTTACCGGCGGCGGGTCGCCGCCACGGGACGAGAATGTCGGTGGGACAAGGCAGTATGTGAGCATGGGAGAAGAGTCTGCGCCAGGCGGCGCCGAGGCCTTGGAGGGGTTCTCGGCGGCGACGCGGGCCTGGTTCGAGGGCTCGTTCGCGGAGCCGACCCTGGCCCAGGCGGGGGCCTGGCGGGCCATCGGCCAGGGCGACGACACGCTGGTGGTGGCGCCGACCGGGTCGGGCAAGACGCTGGCCGCGTTCTTGTGGGCCATCGACCGGCTGGCCGCGGTGCCGCCGCCGGAGGATCCCAAGCGGCGCACCCGGGTGCTGTACGTCTCCCCGCTCAAGGCCCTGGCCGTGGACATCGAGCGGAACCTGCGGGCCCCGCTGACCGGCATCGGGCACGCCGCGCGCCGGCTGGGCCTGGCCGAGCCGGACATCCACGTCGCGGTCCGCACCGGCGACACCGCCGCCGAGGACCGCAGGCGGCTGGTCAGCAAGCCGCCTGACATCCTCATCACCACCCCCGAGTCGCTGTTCCTGCTGCTCACCTCGCAGGCCAGGGAGACCCTGCGCGGGGTGGAGACGGTCATCGTGGACGAGGTGCACGCAGTCGCGGGCAACAAGCGCGGCGCGCACCTGGCGCTGTCACTGGAACGGCTCGATGCGCTGCGCGGGGAGGCGCGGCCCGCGCAGCGGGTGGGGCTGTCCGCGACGGTGCGGCCGGTGGCCGAGGTGGCGTCGTTCCTGGGCGGCGCCCGGCCGGTGACCGTGGTGCAGCCGCCCAGCCCCAAGCGCATCGAGCTGACCGTGGTCGTCCCGGTCGAGGACATGACCGAGCTGGACACCGCGCCTGGCCGGGGCGCGGACGGCGACTCCGGCGAGGGGCCGGCCCCGGCGAGGTCGATCTGGCCGCACGTCGAGGAGCGGGTGCTCGACCTGATCGAGCAGCACAAGTCCACGATCGTGTTCGCCAACTCCCGGCGGCTGGCGGAGCGGCTGTGCGGGCGGCTGAACGAGCTGGCCGCCGAGCGGGCCGAAGCCGCCTTCGAGGCGCGCCCTGTGGTGACGGGCACTGCGACGGCCGGGAGCCGGAACGGGCGGATGCCGGCCGAGATCATGGCCCAGGCGGGGGCCTCGGCCGGCGCGCCCGCGGAGGTGGCCCGGGCGCACCACGGCTCGGTGTCGCGGCAGGAGCGGGCCGAGATCGAGGAGGCGCTCAAGGCGGGGCGGCTGCCTGCGGTGGTGGCCACCTCCAGCCTGGAGCTGGGCATCGACATGGGCGCGGTCGACCTGGTGGTGCAGGTGGAGGCGCCGCCCTCGGTGGCCAGCGGCCTGCAGCGGGTGGGCCGGGCCGGGCACAACGTGGGCGACGTGTCCCGCGGCATCATCTTCCCCAAGTACCAGGGCGACCTGGTCCAGGCGGCGGTGGTGGCCGAGCGGATGCGGGACGGCCAGATCGAGGAGCTGAAGATCCCGCACAACCCGCTGGACGTGCTGGCCCAGCAGGTGGTGGCGATGACCGCGGTGGACGACTGGCCGGTCGACGAGCTGGAACGGATGGTGCGCCAGGCCGCGCCGTTCGCTGGGCTGACCAGGCCGATCCTGGAGGCGGTACTCGACATGCTGGCCGGGCGGTACCCGAGCGAGGACTTCGCCGGGCTGCGGCCGCGCATCATCTGGGACCGGGTGGCCGGGATCATCCGGGGCCGGCCCGGCGCGCAGCGGCTGGCCGTGACCAGCGGCGGGACGATCCCGGACCGGGGGCTGTTCGGCGTGTTCCTGGCCTCGGGGGGTGATTCTTCGGGTCGGCAGCCGCGGCGGGTCGGCGAGCTGGACGAGGAGATGGTGTACGAGTCGCGGGTCGGCGACGTGTTCGTGCTGGGCGCCAGCTCGTGGCGGATCGAGGACATCACCCCGGACCGGGTGCTGGTCACCCCGGCGCCCGGTCAGCCCGGACGGCTGCCGTTCTGGCACGGCGACACCCCCGGCCGGCCCGCCGAGCTCGGCCGGGCCATCGGGGCGGCCTGCCGTTCGCTGGCGTCGGCGTCCGAGGCGGAGGCCACGGCCAAGCTGGAGCAGGCCGGCCTGGACGAGCTGGCGGCCCGGAACCTGATCAGGTACCTGGCCGACCAGCGCGCGGCCACCGGGTACGTGCCCGACGACCGGACGCTGGTGGTGGAGCGGTTCCGGGACGAGCTTGGTGACTGGCGGGTGGTGCTGCACAGCCCGTACGGCGACCGGGTGCACGCGCCGTGGGCGCTGGCCATCGCGGCCCGGCTGCGGGAGCGGTACGGCGGCATGGACGTGCAGGCCCTGCACACCGACGACGGGATCTTGATCCGGGTGCCCGACGCCGACGAGGCGCCGCCGGCCGGGCTGGCGCTGCTTGACCCGGACGAGATCGGGGACCTGGTCACCGCCGAGGTCGGCGCGAGCGCGCTGTTCGCGTCCCGGTTCCGGGAGTGCGCCAGCCGGGCGCTGCTGCTGCCGCGCCGGCAGCCGGGCCGCCGCACCCCGCTGTGGCAGCAGCGGCAGCGGTCCGCGCAGCTGCTGGAGATCGCCAGCCGCTATCCGGCGTTCCCGATCGTGCTGGAGACGGTCCGCGAGGTGCTGCGGGACGTGTTCGACGTGCCCGCCCTGACCGCGCTGCTGCGGGACATCGCCGCCCGGCGGATCCGGATCGTGGAGGTGGAGACGGCGACGCCGAGCCCGTTCGGCAAGTCGCTGCTGTTCCGGTACGTCGGGGCGTTCATGTACGGGGGCGACGCGCCGCTGGCCGAACGGCGCGCGCAGGCCCTGTCGCTGGACCCGGCCCTGCTGGCCGAGCTGCTCGGTCAGGACGGGCTGCGCGAGCTGCTCGATCCCGCGGTCGTCGCGGAGACCGAACGTGACCTGCAGCACCTGTCGGAGGGCCGGCGCTGCCGGGACCTGGAGGGTGTCTCCGACCTGCTGCGCACGGCCGGGCCGCTGACCGCGGCGGAGGTTGCTGCGCGGTGCGTGGATGGCGCCTCGCCTGATGCGTGGCTCGCCGAGCTGGCCACGGCGCGCCGGACCATCGAGGTGCGGGTCGCGGGGCAGCCGATGTGGGCCGCGATCGAGGACGCGGGCCGGCTGCGGGACGCGCTCGGGGTACCGCTGCCGCTGGGCATTCCCGAGGCGTTCACCGAGCCGGTGGCCGACCCGCTGGGTGACCTGGTAGCCAGGTACGCACGGACGCACGGGCCGTTCCGGACGGCCGCGGTGGCCGGGCGGTACGGCCTCGGCGTCGCGGTGGTGACGATGGCGCTGCGGCGGCTAGCCGCCGACGGGCGGGTGGTCGAGGGTGAGTTCCTGCCCGCCCGCGATCCCGCGTCGTCCGGCTCGCTGGCCGGGGCGGCCGGCGTGGAGTGGTGCGACGCCGAGGTGCTGCGCCTGCTGCGGCGGCGCTGCCTGGCCCGGCTGCGCAAGGAGGCCGAGCCGGTACTGCCCGAGGTGCTGGCCAGGTTCCTGCCTGCCTGGCACGGGATCGGCGGGTCCTCGGTGGCCGGCTCCGGGACCCGCCGGCGCCGGGCCGACGCGGGGGCGGTCCTCGAGGTGGTGGAGCGGCTGGCCGGCGCGCCGGTGCCCGCCTCTGCGCTGGAGACGCTGGTGCTGCCCGCGCGGATGCCTGGCTACTCCCCCGCCCTGCTCGACGAGCTGACCTCGGCCGGCGAGGTGGCCTGGTCCGGCGCCGGGGCGCTGCCCGGCGGCGACGGCTGGCTGGTGCTCGCGCCCGCGGACGGCGCGCCGCTGATGCTGCCCGAGGCGGGCGAGGTGAGCATGACCCCGCTGCACACCGCCGTGCTCGAGGCGCTGAGCGGAGGCGGGGCGCTGTTCTTCCGCATGCTCAGCGACCGGGCCGCGGCGCTGCTCGGGCCTGCGGGCGCCCCGCTGCCGGACGACGGCGAGGTGGCCGCGGCGATCTGGGACCTGGTCTGGGCCGGGCTGCTGACCAACGACACGCTGGCCCCGCTGCGGGTCACGCTCGGCGGCCAGCAGCGCCGGGCGGCCGCCGCCCCCCGTGCGGCGCCGCGGCCCCGGCCGGGCGGCCCCGGACGACGGTATGGCTTCGGCCGGCCAGCGATGCCGACGCGGACCGGCCCGCCGACGGTCAGCGGCCGGTGGTCGCTGCTGCCCGGGCGGCTGGAGGCGGCGGCGCCCGCCTCGGCGGACGGCCGCGACGGCGGGCAGACGGTGCGGGCGCACGCGCTGGCGCTGACCCTGCTGGAGCGGCACGGCGTGCTGACCAGGGGCGCGGTGGCCTCCGAGCGGATCCCGGGCGGCTTCGCCGCGGTGTACCCGGTGCTGCGCGCGATGGAGGAGGCCGGTCAGTGCCGGCGCGGGTATTTCGTCGAGGGCCTGGGCGCGGCCCAGTTCGCGCTGCCCGGCGCGGTGGACCGGATGCGGGCCTGGGGGGCATGGGCGGCGCGCGGCTGACCCCGTGGGCGCGGGCTTCGGGGGTCGGCCGACCGGGCCGTGCTCGTGCTCGCGGCCGCCGACCCGGCTCAGCCGTACGGGGCGGCGCTGGCCTGGCCGGAGCGTCCCGGCGAGACGCCGACCTCGCACCGGCCCGGCCGGAAGGCCGGCGCGCTGGTGGTGCTGGTCGACGGGTCACTGGTGCTGTACGTCGAGCGCGGCGGCCGGACCCTGCTGTCCTGGACGGATGATCCGGACCTGCTGGCGCCCAGCGCCGCGGCGCTGGCCGCGTCGGTGCGGGACGGGGCGCTGGGACGGCTGACCGTGGAACGTGCCGATGGCCTGACGGTCGCCCCCGCAGCCGGCGGTCGGCCGGCCCCGCTCGCGGCCGCACTGGAGGCCGCCGGTTTCCGGCCCACTCCTCGCGGCCTGCGGCTCCGGGCCGGCTAAGCCCGGCGGCACTAGCCCGCCCCTATAAATAACGCCCATATGCCGCAAAGCGGCTACGCGTAAATGGATTACCATTATCTGTCATCTTCTGGAAAGTGCGTATTTCGCGGCTTCGGCGTAAGTAGTCTGACCGCTAGGGCGAGGTGCGAGGCGAGTTCATTTCCCGGGGAGACACGATGCCAGATCGTTCATCAGGCCAGGACCTGCCAGAGGAGCGGGGGCGCGGCAGCCACGCCCGCGGATCGCAGCCGCAGTACGGCGCCGCCGACGCGTACCGCACCGAGCCGGTCAACTCTCACCGGGCCAGGAATGGCGACGGCTACGGGCCCGGGACGCCGGAGGCCTACCGGCCGGTGAACGGCAACCCGTTCGGGGCCACCATGCGCAGCGACTACGGCTCAGGCCAGGCCGATCCGCTCGGGGCCGGGACGTCGGGGACGTACGGCACAGGCCAGGCCGACCCGTTCGGTGAGGCCGGGACGTTCCGCGAGGCAGGGGGGTTCCGGGAGGCGGGAGCGTTCCGGGAAGCCGGGTCGTTGGGCGAGGCCGGGGCCTTTGGCGAGGCCGGGGCGTTCGGTGAGGCCGGGGCCTTTGGCCCGGGGAACGCCGACTGCTTCGGCGACACCACGGCCGCCTATGGCACGAGGACGGCCGAGGCCCGCACGGGGGCCGGGACCGCACAGAGCCGGCCGGAGGCCGAACCTCGAACGGTCTCGATCCGGCATGCGGCACTGGATGACATGGCGGATTCCAAGGGTTTCCTGGGCGCCCTGTTCGACTTCGGATTCCAGTCGTTCGTCACGCCGAAGGTCATAAAGGTGCTTTACGTGCTGATAATGATCGGCACGGTGGTGAGCGCCATGGTATTTACCATCATCGCGTTCAAGGCCAGCCTGACATTCGGCGTCGTGACGCTGCTCTTCGGGGATCCGCTGTTCATCCTGATCGTGCTGGCGATTTACCGTATAATCCTGGAATTCTTCGTCGTCATCTTCCGGATCTCCGAAGATATCCGCGCGCTGCGCGAGCGCGGCGGCATCGGCTGAATTCCCGCGATAAGCAGGCCCGCCCGGCTAGCCAGGCGGGCCGGCCAGGCCGTATAGCAGGAGCTTGGTCAGGCTGTCGATGACCTCCCGGTCCGGGTAGGACGGCGCGGACCGGTCGGGCTGGCCGGCCTGGGTCACCGGCACCAGGGCGTAGGCCAGCATCGAGAGCATCCCGCCCATCGCCGCCGCGATGAGTGCCGGATCGCCAGGCAGATCGTGTCCCTGCTGGCGCAGGTACTCCAGGTGCTCGCGGAACACCCTGGTGTCCGCGGCCAGCCGGTCCCACAGCGCCCCAGAGGCAGGGCCTTCGGCCAGGGCCGATTCGAACAAGGCGTTGATCACCGGACGGTTATCACGCATCACGCCCCAGGCCACCGCTACGTGCTCGCGGAGCTGGGCGGGATCGGCCAGGTCATGCGGCGGGTGCTCGCGGGAGCCGAACTGGCTGCTCGCCCGGGCGTGCAGGTCGTCCAGCAGGGCCTGCAGCAGGTCTTCCTTGCTGGCGAAGTGCTCGTAGAAGGATCCGGTGCCCCGGCCCGCGGCGGTCGTGATGTCGGTGATCTTGGTGTTCAGGTAGCCGTGCTCGGCGAACTGGCGCCGGGCCGCCTCCTTCAGCGCCGCCTCGGTCTCCGCGGCCCTGGCCTTGCGCACTCCCGTGGCTCCCATGGCTTCCTCCCTCCTGGACGGTATCCCCTTGACTGGCTGGGTGCTTCACCATCATACTGAATTTAAATTCACTGAAATTGGATTCAGTGAAAATTCATTCGGGGAGTTGTAATGCGTGCAGTCGTGGTCGGTGGCGGCGTGGCAGGATCGGCGAGCGCGATCGCGCTGGCCCGGATCGGGGCCGAGGTCGTCGTGTACGAGGCTTACGAGGACCCGGCCGGGCCGGTCGGGTCCCATGTGAGCCTGGCCGTCAACGGCCTGCGGGCGCTGGCGGCGCTCGGCTGCCTGGAGCAGGTGCAGCAGGCCGGGTTCCCGGTCGCGCGGCAGCTCATGTGGTCGGGTCGCGGCAAGCTGCTCGGTGACGTGGCGCGGGGCCGGCGGCCGGAAGACCCGATGCTCAGCGTCACGCTGATGCGGGCCGATCTGGTGACTGCCCTGCGCGAGGAGGCGCTCCGGTGCGGTGCCCGCATCATCACCGGCCAGCGGGTCACCGGCGGGACCGCCACGCCGGCCGCCGAAGCCGACCGGACAGCCGGGGCCGACCTGTATGCCGGGGCCGACCTGGTGGTCGGGGCCGACGGAATCTGGTCCGAGACGCGCCACCTGCTGGATCCGGCAGCACCCAGGCCGCGCTACGCCGGGCTGTACTCAGTCTCGGGCACCTCGGACGGAACCGGGCTGATCCAGGGGCGGTGGCGGCCCGGCTTCAACTGGATCTTCGCCCGGCGCGGCGTGTTCATTTTCCTGCCTGCGCCGGACGGATCGGTGTGGTGGACGGCTCAGGTCGCGGCGCACGAGCCGCCGCCGGACCCGGCCGCGATCAGCGGAGCCGACCTCGAGGTGCTGTTCCGCACCGAGGAGGGTGCCGCCGCGATCCTGGCCGCGGCCACCAGGATCCGGGCCGCGAACCTCGGGTACGTGCTGGCCCCGGTGGCCCGCCGTCATGACGGCCGGACGGTGCTGATCGGCGACGCGGCCTATCCGGTCGGCGCGGGTCAGGGCGCGTCCATGGCCCTGGAGGACGCGGTCGCGCTGGCCAGGGAACTGGACAGCGCGGCGGCCGTGCCCGCCGGCCTGGCTGCCCTCGACCGGCTGCGGCAGCCCCGCTCGGGCAAGCTGGCCAAGACCGAGGCCGCCAACCGGGACGCGAAGACCGCGGGCCCGGTCGCGGCCCGGGTCCGCGAGCTGGTCATGCCGCACGTCTTCAACCGGTTCTACGAGAAGGCCACCGGCTGGCTCTACGACTACGATCCCGGCGCGCTGCCCGTGTGCCAGCCCCGCGCCTCAGCCGGCCGGGCCGGCGCTGACCTGGTGGATGATCCAGATGTTGGGTTCCCAGTACTCGCCGGTGTCGTGCTCCCGGTCGATGTGCACGGGGGCCAGCCCGGCCGGGAAGACGTAGTCGCCGGTCTCCGGGAACGGCATGCCGGTCCACCCTTCCCACTCGGCCACGGTGCCGGTGATGTGCAGGGAGTGCGGGATGACCGGCCCGATGCGGGCTCCCAGGCGGGTGTGCACCCGGACCCACGGGTCGAATGGTGACCCGTCGGGGCGGGTCCAGCGGGCGTAACGCTCGATGGGAATCGTCGGGTAGCGGTCCTTGCGGCTCGGCCGCACCGGCGCGATCAGGTGCTTCAGTCCCGCCTGGCGGGCCAGGCCGGCCATGGCCGTCAGCAGCACGGGCGACAGGCCCCGGTTCTGGTGCCGCGGCGGGATCTCGGCGGCCAGCGCGCTGACCGCGGTGGGCGGCAGGCCCGCGGCGTGCGATTCGAAGGCGGCGGCCAGGGAAGCGTCGATACCCGGGCCGAGGCCGGCGTCGGTGCCGTCCCAGGCCAGCGGGATGGTGTGCCCCTCGGCCAGGACCACCTGCTCGCCGGGGTCGTAGAGGACGAACTGCCAGTCAGGAAAGACGTCGTACAGCTGCCGCCAGTAGCAATTCAGCGTCTCGCCGTGCAGGTTGTACTCGGGCCAGACATCGCCGCTCAGATCGCCGATGTCGTCCCAGAGTTCCGGCTGCTCGCTGTACCGGACAACCTGCAGGTCCATGCCGCCAGTATTCCCAACTCCGCGGCCCGGCCGCCATCCTGGCCGGGCCGCGGGCGGGGGTGCGGCCCCTTCAGGCCGCGTACTTCTGGACCAGGGCGCCGACTTGCGGGAGCGCGGCTTCGACGTGCTTGCCGGCCCGGCTGCGGACGCTGCCGTAGGCCCTGACGATGGTGGCCCGGCCCGAGTTGGCCGCCCGTGCATCGGTCACCGAGAGCATCGCCTCGGCGACCTCCGGGCCCCGCTTGGCCAGGTAGTCGCCGA
The DNA here is from genome assembly GCA_963790065.1 of uncultured Actinomycetes bacterium. Lineage (GTDB taxonomy): Bacteria > Actinomycetota > Actinomycetes > Streptosporangiales > Streptosporangiaceae > Palsa-504. The sequence goes on from CAWBNK010000018.1 coordinate 147,947, forward strand.
ACTCAGCGCCGCCGGCCGCGCTGAAGTCCGCCCAGTAGGGCTCAAGCTTGTCGGCCAGGTCGGGAAGCAGGGTTTCCACGACGTGACGGATATAGCCAGAGGCGAAGGCGTTCGCCGTCTTGTAGGCAAGCTTTATCGCGGTCCCCGAGAGTCCGGACATCTCGGAAACCTGCTGGTCAATCAGGGCCTGGCAGTCGGCGACCAGCTTGGGCTTGGTGTCCGGCGTAAGCAAGGTCTCCTGAAGCATGGCTGCCATGAATATGGTCTTCTCCTTAGGGCCGGGGCATGGCCTGCCGGTCCGGCCTACCGCAGTGGGTCGCCATCCGGGCCGAAGGCCCGGCTCTGCTCAGGTCAAGATCCGCTCAGGCTGGCCCACGCGAGGCGTGGTCCGCTACTAGACCTTCGTAGCGGTGATAGTGATACCACGAACCTTTGCGGTCCTTGGACGGGTATGCGCGGTCCGGCCCGGCGGCCGCCACCCGGAGGTGGCATGCTGGTAGCGTGCCCGAGCCGGAGCCGAGCGGCGCCTACCTGGAGGCGATGCAGCGTGCCTTCCAGTTCGCGCACGAGCTCGGCCGCGGCTGCGGCCCGGTCGAGTTCCTGGTCGGCATCGCCGGAGGATCCGGGCCCGCCGCGGCGGCGCTTCAGCCGGACGGGGGGCGATCCGTCCGCGCGGCGGCTGGGGCCGCCGACGGCGCTTCTGACGGAGTCGGCTACCTGCACATGCAAGCCCAGGAGGCCGCCATGTCGCTGGCTGCCGACCTGGGCCAGCCGCCTCAGCCCGAGCACCTGCTCATCGCGCTGCTCGACCAAGCCACGCCCGGGGTGACCGAGACGCTGAGCCGGGCCGGGCTGGAGCCCGCCACGGTACGGCGGGCCGCGCTGGCCGGCCTCGGGGCACCCGCTGACCTGCCGTCGCTCGTGATGCCCGCGCTCGCCCCGGCCGGCAGCATGGACCGCCCGCCCCTCGCGGTGGGCAGCCTGGATGCCCGGGCCTGGGCCGTGCTGCGCTGGCGGCAGGACCACCTGCCGCTGGACCGGCTGCGCCGGGACGGCGACCGGGAGGCGCTGTGTCACCTGGAACAGGACGCGGCCTGGCGGCTGGCGTCGCAGCTGAACCTGGATGACGACCAGCGCTACTCGGTCGTGCGTCAGCACAGCGACCGCGTGCAGCAGCTGGTGACCGGGGCCCATCCGGACCTGGCCCGGCCAGGTCCGCCGGGCGGCCGGCGGACCGGCGCGGTAGCCGGGCCCCTGCGGCGTCGTCCCCGCCGTTTCCTCACCTTCACCGTGGGCTGGGGCGTGTGGTTCGGCAACCGCTGGGTGGGGCTGCGGGACCGCTGGTTCCGGCTGCGGACTGTCCGGTACTACCGCGGAGTCCCGCAACCGTAGCGCGGCGCCGACCTCTCGCCAATCCCGTGCGCCCCATCCGCATCACCAGCCACAGCTTCGGGCTCACCAATGACCCGCGCGCCCTGGTCCTAGGCCTGCCTAGGACCAGGGTCACGAAACCCGGTTTTCATATCCCTAGGAGGTCCTGGAACCTGGGTTTCATGACATCAGGCGCCTCGCTATTTGACAGTCAGGCGGCCGTCTGTATCTTTGTCTTATGACAATAGATAAACCGATCAGCGACCGGGGCGGAACAGGGGCCGGCGCGGTCGGGTCGGGGCCTGGAATGGGCGGCGGCCGACTTGGTGCAGGCGGCGGCGGGCCTGGTACGGGCGGCGGCGGGCCTGGTACGGGGGGCGGGAGCACTCCCCCGCCTGGCGTGCGCGCGGAGGCGTCGCCGATCGAGTTCCGGCTGGATGCGGCCTCGGGCGTGCCGACGTACCTGCAGCTTGTTCAGCAGGTCGAACACGCGCTGCGGCTGGGTTACCTCAAGCCAGGTGACCAGCTGCCGAAGGTCAGGGACGTGGTCGCCTCGCTGGCGATCAACCCGAACACGGTGCTGAAGGCCTACCGGGAGCTGGAGACCAAGGGCCTGACGGCAGGCCGGCCCGGCCAGGGCACGTTCATCGAGGCCACGCTGAGCCAGGTCGCTCTCCCCGAGCTAGCCGGGCTGCGTAAGGCCCTGCTTGGCTGGCTGGCCGCGGCCGGCACGGCGGGCCTTGACGAAGATGGCATGGTCGCGCTGTTCACCAGCGCGCTGCGGGATTTCCATGAACGCCGCCGGTCTGAGCCGCAGGGGCGCGGCGGCGCGGCGAGCGGCGAAACGGAGGGCGTCGCATGAACATCATCGAAACCAACGGGCTGGGCAAGCGCTATGGCAGCACGTGGGCGCTGCGCGAGTGCTCGCTGGCGGTCCCCGCCGGTCACGTGGCCGCGCTGGTCGGGCCGAACGGCGCGGGCAAGACCACGCTGCTTAACCTGGCGGTCGGCCTGGCGGCGCCGTCCGCGGGCGGCGTCACCGTGCTCGGAGGGCATCCCGCGGGTTCCCCGGCGGCGCTGGACGGCGTCGCGTTCGTGGCCCAGGACACGCCGCTGTACAAGAACCTGTCCGTCGCGGACATGCTGCACCTGACCCGCAACCTGAACTGGCGCTTCGACCAGCACTATGCGGAAACCCGGCTGGGTGAGCTTGGTATCCCGCTGAAGCGGAAGGCCGGGAAGCTGTCCGGCGGCCAGCAGGCGCAGCTCGCGCTGACCCTGGCGCTGGCCCGGCGGCCGCGGCTGCTGGTACTCGATGAGCCGGTGGCCATGCTCGACCCGATTGCCCGGCACGACTTCATGGCCACGGTGCTGACGGCGGCGGTTGACGACGGGGTGTCCGTGGTGCTGTCCTCGCACGTGCTGGCCGAGCTGGAGCGGGTGGCCGACTACCTGGTCCTGCTGTCGCGGGGCCAGGTGCAGGTGGCCGGCGAGGTCGATGACCTGCTCGCCTCCCACCGCGTGCTGACCGGCCCCGCCGCCGAGGCTGACCGGTACGCCGAACGGCCGGTGGTGCATGTGCGTCGCGGCGAGGTCCAAGCCCACCTGCTGGTCCGGGCCGGCGCGGATGATCCGGTCCCGCCGCGCTGGGAGGCGCACCCGGTCGGCCTGGAAGAACTCGCCCTGGCGTACCTGCGCGAGCCCGGCGCCGCGGCCCTGCCCGGACCGACACTGCCCGGGCCTGGCACTGCCCGGTCCGGCCCGCGACCGGGCTCTGCCGCTTGAGGATGGCGAACCGTCGGAGGTGACGCGATGACCGCGCTGAGGGTGCCCGCCCGGCCGGAGCAGGACGCGAGCCTGCGGCCGGTGCCGTGGCGGCGGATGGCCTGGGTCACCTGGCGGCAGCACCGGATCGCGCTGGCCGGGGCGGCCACGCTGCTGGGCGGGCTGGCGCTCTACCTGTGGCTCGCTGGCCTTCAGATCCACCGCGACTATACCGCCGCGGTCGCATGCCACCCGGCCAGCTCGGGTGCCTGCGGGGCTCTGGCCGGCTACGTCATCTCCGACTGGCAGCCGGCGCAGATCATCGCGACCGTCCTGCAGGCGGTGCCCGCGCTGATCGGGGCGTTCGTGGGCGCGCCGGTGCTGGCCCGGGAGATGGAGACCGGCACCTTCCGGTACGCCTGGACCCAGGGCTTCGGCCGGTGGCGGTGGACGCTGGCCAAGCTGGTGTCGCTGGCGGTGGTGGTGGCGGCCGCCGCCGGGGCGTTCAGCGCGCTGTTGTCCTGGTACTACGAGCCGTTCCTGTCCGGCAACGTGCAATTCGGCGGCAGCCCGGTCCGGCTGGATGCCGGGATGTTCGACCTGCTCGGGGTGGCGTTCGCCGCCTGGACGCTGGCCGCCTTCGCGATCGGCGCCCTGGCCGGCATGCTCATCCGCCGCGTCGTCCCCGCCATCGTCGCCACCATGGCCGTCTACACCGGGCTCGCCCTCGCGGCGGCGCTGTACCTGCGCGAGCACTACATGACGCCGCTGCTGGTCAAGAACGGGGACGCGCCCGGCTCCGCATGGGTCATCAGCCAGGTGTGGTACGCCAAGGGCGGCCAGCCGGTCGGCCAGGACGTGCTCGCCCAGGTGCTCCAGGGGGCGCCACAGCTGGGCGGCGGGAAGGGCGGGGTTCCGCAGGACGTCCCCAGCGTGAACCAGTACCTCGTCCAGCACGGGTACACGCTGTTGACGACCTACCAGCCGGGCAGCCGGTTCTGGCCGTTCCAGTGGATCGAGGGCGGCTGGCTGCTCGCGCTTTCTGTGCTGCTCATCGCCGCGGCCGTCTGGCTGGTCCGCCGGCGCGCCGCCTGAACGGGCGGTCAGCCGCGGGGTTTCTCCCAGACCGAGACGTGCTTGGCGCTGTCGCCGGTGAACGGCTCCTCGGCCCAGCCCGCCCAGCGGTCCTGCAGCACCAGCCCGGCCAGCTCCGCCATCAGGTCCAGCTCCGACGGCCACACGTAGCGGAACGGGATGGAGCTGTACTCACCCCGGCCGTCGGTGAACTCGATGTAGTGGCCCTGCATGGCCTGGGTGGCGAGGTCGTAGGAGTAGAACACCGAACGTTCCGGGCTGATGTGCCACGGCAGCACGGTCTGCCCGGGCGGCAGCCGCCGAAGCTCCGGCACCCGGACCTCGACGAGGAAGCAGCCGCCTGGTTCGAGGTGGGCGGCGGCGGTGCGGAAGCAGGCCACCTGGGCGGCCTGGCTGGTCAGGTTCATGATCGTGTTGAACACCAGGTACACCAGGCGGAACGTGCCGTTCACCCGGGTGGTAGCGAAGTCCCCGATGGTCACTGCGATCGCATCGCCGCCGGGTTTGGCCCGCAGCCGGGCCACCATGGCCCGGGACAGCTCGATGCCGTGCACCGGCACGCTCCTGGCCGCCAGCGGCAGCGCGATCCGCCCGGTCCCGATGCCCAGCTCTAGCGCCCGTCCCGACCCGGCCAGGCGGGCCAGCACCTCTACCGTCGCCGCCACCTCACCCGGCCCGTACACGTCGGCCGTTTCGTCGTAGCTGGCCGCGGAGCGTTCCCCGAAATACCCGTCCTCGTCGTCCACGGCCGGACAGTACCGCAGACGGCCGCCGGGCGCACTGGAGTTTGGTGCCAGTTCGGTGGGTGTGAGGATGGCCCGCGAAACGGTGCTCACGCTCTAGTCGCGCGGATGGCGCAGGGCGAGGTAGACGGCGCGGGCCTGCTCGGACATGGCCTCGATCTCGGCGATGCCGTGCTCGTCGGCGGCGGTGCGGGCGAGCAGGTCGAGGTGCTGATCGCCGAGCTCGGCCAGGGCCGCGGCCTGCTGCCAGTCCCGGTAGGCGGCGTCGGCCTCGCGGACCTGGGCGGCGTAGCGTTCCAGCGCCGCGACCCGCGCGGCGACGCTGGAGTCCGCGAGCTGCGCGGCCTGCGAGTGGCGCTTCAGCAGCGCGGTCGCGGCGCCCGCGTTACGCCTGCTCAGCTCGGCCCGCCGGGCCCGGAGCCTGGCCTGTTCGCGCAGCGTGACGGCGATATCCCATTCCTGGTCGGCCAGGGCCGCGGTGGCGGCGGGTGCATCCAGGAAGCCGGCCTGGTAGACCGCGGCGGAGGTGACGACATCGACCGCATCCTGCGCGCGGCGCAGCAGGACCCGGGACCTGCCGTCGAAGTCCGCGCCGGTCAGGTAGCGGCCGTGGTAGGCGCGGGCGGCCACCTCCGCGGGTACCTGGCCGTTGAGCTGCCCGAACCGGATCATCCGGGTCCCGAAGATCACGGCGGTGACGATCGCGATGATCTCGGCCAGGATCAGGGCGACATGGCTCGAGGCGGACTGCCAGCCCACCGGTCCCTGGAAGACCAGGACCCCGATGGCCAGCGGAGTCGTGCCGCCCACCGCGACGCCTCCGGCGGCGACCAGCCCGATGACCGCGCCTTCGACCGTGGCCTCCCGCTCGCTGGGGTCGGCGGGCAGGTAGCCGCGGGTGCGGGCGGGCCGGGTCCGGCTGGCCGGGGTGAGGAGCGTGCCGGGGGCGGTCAGCAGGACCCGGTCGGCAGGGGGGATGTCAGGATCGACGGCAGGCCGTCGCAGGACGGCATCGGCCCAGGCCACGTGGCGCGGGTCATCCATCGGCCGGGCTCCTGTTCCGCCGCGCGTGATCGTGCAGCCAACAGATGAGGCAGGTGAATTCCCTTCAGGGTAACCCTGGCGGGCAAGATCAGCACAGGCACCCGATGGCTCGTCGTGACGGCCGGCGGGAGCCGCTGTCCATTTCGCGGCCGCTGTTCGTCGTGAAGATGCGTCACGTTCGAGCCCATGAGATCGGAGAAGATATGAAGTTCCTGATGCTGGTCTGCGTCGAACCGTCCGGCCTGGAAGACGACGATGTCGCCGCCACGGACGAGGAGGGCACCGAGGAGAGCGGGAGCTTCCCCTGGCTCGACGACGTGATGGCCCGCGGTATCCGGCTGGACGGCGACCGGCTCAAGTCGCCGAGCACGGCCAAGACCGTGCTGGTGCGTGACGGGGAGGTCCTGGTCAGCGACGGCCCGTTCGCCGAGACCAAGGAAGTCATCTGCGGCTACGACGTGCTGGAGTGCGCGGACATCGACGAGGCGGTCGAGGTCGCGTCCCGGCATCCGGTCGCCGAGTTCGGCAAGATCGAGGTCAGGCCGTTCTGGCAGGGCTGAGCGCGGGCTCGGCGTTCATCCGCTCGGCGCGGTCCGCGCGCTGTGCAGGAAGCATGCGGCGCTGGGTGACCGAGGTGCGCATGCGGCGGCCAGCAGCGCGGCGCCGACGGCGGCCGGGGCGAGCGGGCGGGTGGCGCCGGTCAGCTCGGTGAAGCGCGCCCAGATGGCCGGGGCGCCGAGCACGCCTCCGGCCCCCGTGACGGGCAGCGGGCCGAGGCGGTGCCGGACGGACTCCGCCAGGGCGGCGAGGTGCTCGGCGGCGCACCGGACGATCCGCTGCGCCTCGGGATCGCGCCCGGCGATGGCCGTGACGGCGGGCGCTAGCGCGGTCAGGCGGCCGCGTTCCGCCGGCTGGGCGTTGACCTCGCTGATCAGCGCGTCGAGACCGGCTCCGGCCGTCTGGAGCACCGTCAGGTAGATCAGCTCGGAACCGCCGGCCTGCTCGTCGAAGCGCAGCGCAGCGCGGACGGCCTCGCGGCCGATCCAGTAGGCGCTGCCCTCGTCGCCGAGCAGGAAGCCGTGGCCGCCGGCCTGGGCGAAGCGCTCCCCGTCCCAGCCGAGCGCGGCCGATCCGGTGCCGGCGATGACCACGATGCCGGGAGCGCCGAGAAACGCGCCGTGCCGCGCGGTGTCGGCGTCGCTGGTGACGTGTACCGGGCAGGCCGCCCGCCTGGTCAGCGTCTGGCTCAGCTCGTCGGCCCGGCCCGCCGAGCGCACGCCGGGCAGGCCGATTCCCGCCGCGGTCGGGCCGGCGGCGCCGATGATGTCCTGCAGCCGGTTGGTGAAGCCCGCGGTGAGCAGCGCGTTCATCGGCGGGCCGTCCGGCCGGGCGGTTACCTGGCCGCCTTCGAGGAGGACGACCCGGGTTGCGCTGCCGCCCGCGTCCACGCCGAGGAGCCGCCCGGGCCGGGCGGTCGCGGCGGGATCAGTCACCAGGCTGCTGGCGGCGGGTGCGGCGGACGCGCTTGGCCTGGGCGGCGGCGAAGGTCCGCTCCAGGGCCACCCGGGTGCGGGGCAGGTCCTGCTGGGCGAGCGTGACGAACAGGCAGTCGACCACGGTCAGCTGCGCGATCCGGCTGGTCATGGCGCCGGAGCGGAAGGCTGTCTCCCGGGCCGCAGTGAGCAGTACGAAATCGGCCGCCTCGGTGATCGGGGACCACGGGAAATTCGTGACCGCGGCGGTGACGGCACCGTTGCGCCGTGCCTCGCGCAGCGCGTCGATGGTGTCGACGGTCGTTCCGGTGTGCGACAAGCCGATCGCGACATCCCCCCGCTCCCGCAGCGAGGCCGACGTGATGGCCATGTGCGGGTCGGGCCAGGCAAAGGCAGAGCGGCCGATGCGCTGCAGTTTCTGCTGCAGGTCCAGGGCCACGTAGCCGCTGGCCCCGACGCCGTAGATGTCGATCCGGCTCGCCTTGGCCAGCGTGTCCACGACCTGGTTCAAGGTAGCGATGTCGAGATGGCTGGCGGTGTCCGTCACGGCCCGGGCGTCGGCATAGGCGATCTTCTTGGTGATGGTGGCGGCGTCATCGTCGGGATCGATGTCGCCGGAGGCGGCCGCGACGGACGCGGCGTCGTGGGCCACGGCGCCGGCCAGTGCCAGACGCAGGTCGGGGTAGCCGCGCAGCCCGACGGCCCGGCAGAAGCGCACCACGCTGGTGGCCGAGGTGCCGCAGGAGTTGGCCAGCTCGGAGATGCTCCGCCAGGCCACCCCGGCCGGATCGTCGAGGACCATGTGAGCCACGCGGCGCTCCACCGGCGCGAGGTTAGGCAGCAGCGCCCGGATGGTGACCAGGATCCCGACGTCGGGGCCTTGATCCGGTCGTGCCTGGTGTTCGGCCACGCCGTCAGGTTACCGTTTGCGCGGATAAATCAGGAGCGGGGAAGCCCAGGTCACGCGGCGGGACGCGGAGCGCATCGGTCGACGTGAGCGGCGCTAGCGGAGCCGGAGGTAGCGCGGTGGCGCATCCGCGGGCTCGGGCAGCCGCAGCGGGGTGGCGCCGGGCTGGATCGTCCCGAGAATCGCCTGATGCGCCGCACCGGTCGCCGCGGTCACCGACCCGGGCAGCCCGTTCCAGGTCAGGAAGCCGAGCACGGCGAACGCCACGGCCTCCTTGGCCTGGGCGGGCACCCCGAGCTCGGCGGTGGTCAGCACCCGTACCCCGGGCACCGCCTCGCGCAGCCAGCGCCGCGTGGTCTGGTTCTCGCTGCCTCCGCCGGACAGGACCAGCTCGGTCAGGCCGTGCTGCTTGGCCGCCTCGGCCAGCAGGTCGACGAGCAGCCTGGTGACGGTGGCGGCCACATCGGGCCCGGACGGGACGGGATCGATCCCGGCCAGCATGGCCCGCAGGTAACCGGCGTTGAACAGCTCGCGGCCGGTGCTGCGGGCGGGGCAGCTGGTAGTAGGGCTCGGCCTTCAGCCGGGCCAGCAGCGGCTGCGATACCGTGCCGCGCGCGGCGTAGGTCCCGGCGGGATCGAACTGCTCGGTTCCGCCGCTGGCCCACGAGCCGGCCGGATCCATCAGCGCTCCGGCGGGGCCGATGTCGTAGGCAGTCAGCACCTGCCCGCCGTCCACGATGGTCAGGTTGGCGATGCCGCCGAGGTTGACCGCAGCGGCCGGGTTGTGGGGACCGGGCCGGCCCGCGAGCAGCAGCTGGTCGAACATCGAGACCAGCGGCGCGCCCTGACCGCCCGCGGCCACGTCACGGCTGCGCAGGTCGCAGACGGACAGCACGCCGCGGTAGCCGCAGCCGAGTTCGCCGCCATCAAGCTCCAGGTCCACGCAGGCGACGTCGATGCCGTCGACCGAGGTGCCGGACATGCAGCCGAGCACGCGGGCCCGGCGTATATGTGAATATGCAACAGCTCTGGACCTCACGACGGAAAACAGTAACATGGATCCGTCGCCCCTGGAACGGATCGAGGAGGGCGGGGGTGCCCGCAGAATCGCAGCCAGACGCCATGCCATGGCCGCCGCCATCACGGACCGAGATGCGGAACGACCGCACGACGGAGATCGACACGGTCGGGACGCTAGAGCTGCTCCGGCTGCTCAACGCGGAGGACGCGGTGGTGGCCGGGGCCGTGGCCGCGATCTTGCCGACGCTGGCCGAGGTGGTCGACCTCACCGCTGTCCGGATTCGCGATGGCGGGCACGTGCACTACTTCGGCGCCGGGTCCTCGGGACGGATCGGGGTGCTCGACGCGGCCGAGGTGGTGCCGACCTTCGGGGTGGACGCCGGCCTGTTCGTCGCGCATCACGCGGGCGGCGAGAGCGCCGTGGCGCACGCGGTCGAGGGCGCGGAGGACCGGGAGTCACTCGGCCGCCAGGCGGCTGTCCAGGTCACGGCGGCCGACGTGGCGGTGGGCCTGTCGGCCAGCGGGCGGACTCCGTACGTCGCCGGGGCACTGCGCGCGGCCCGGGCCGCCGGGGCGCTCACCGTGCTGATCAGCAGCAACCTGTCGGCCTCACTGGCAGAACTGGCGGATCGCAGCCTGCTGGTCGATACCGGACCCGAGGCGATCGCCGGGTCGACCCGGCTCAAGGCGGCCACGGCCCAGAAGATGATCCTGAACTCGCTGTCGACGGCGGTCATGATCAAGCTCGGCCGGACCTACTCCAACCTCATGGTGTCGCTGTCCGGCACGAACGCCAAGCTGCGCCAGCGGCAGATCATCATCTTGATGGAGACCTCAGGCGCCACCGAGGCGGCCGCCCAGGCCGAGCTGGCCCGCTGCGGCGGCGATCTCCGGCTGGCCATGCTGTGCCTGCTGTCCGGGCTGGAGCCGGAGGCGGCGGCCGGGGCCCTGGCGGCCGGAGGCAGCGTCCGCGCCGCGCTGGCCGCAACCCGAACCCGGGCCAGGGAGCCCGCGCCGGGAAGCCCGCGTGAGTAGCGGCCAGCGGGCCGCGCGGGTGGCGGGCGGCGCAACCGGGGTGGCACCCGGGTTCACCACCTTCGCCGGGGCTGGCGGGGCATGCGGGGACGTGGCCGGAGTGTGTCAGCCTGGTCCGTTCGGCACAACGAGACCGCCGGAGGTTATCGATCTGTTGCGTTCGGGGCTTATGTTGCTTGGTGACACCTTAAACATCCTGCTCGTAACATCCTTACATCCAACGCGCCGGGCACGCGGACGATGCTCCCGACCCGGACCCAGGACCTATAGGCCCTGCCGAACTGGCGCCCTCGAGCGCCGCCGCTACCGGGAGGGAATATGCCCCTCGCTTCACTGTCGCGGCGGGGCGCTCCCGCCGCAGCACTGATTGCGCTGACTATCGGCCTGGCCGCCTGCAGCTCAAGCGGCAGTACGCCGACGAATTCGAGCTCAAGCACCAGCAGCGCGCCCTTCGTCATCGCCAATACCTCCAGCGTGCAGAAGCTGGATCCGCAGATCGCCACCAACTTCCTCGACCTGCAGGCCCTCGGCCTGGTGTACCAGCCGCTGGTAACCCTCAACGCCAGCCTTCAGGTCGTGCCCGACCTGGCGGCCAGCTGGACGTTCAGCAGCGGCAGCAAGAGCGTCACGTTCACCTTGCGTTCCGGGGTCAAGTTCGACGACGGCAGCACGATGACGTCGGCAGACGTCAAGGCGTCGCTGGAGCGGGTGCTCAACCCCAAGACGGCCGCCGCGGCGGCGTCCAACATCGCCGCCGGGTACGCGGCCGATGGCAGCACGCGGGTCGAGCCGGAGTACGAGGCGGCCGAGATACGGCTGGTCAAGGCGCTGTCGTGACACCTTCTCCGGCTACTTCGCGGCGGCTGACGGCGAGCTACCAGGGGTTGCCGCATCACCCCGCCGGCGGGTACCCGGCGGTGTCGCGGCTGCTGCTGAGCCAGCTGGCCGGCGGGTTCCCGCCCGCCGTCGCCGTTCGGGTGGGCACGCCGGAGGGCAGCCCCTATGCGGCGGCCGGCGGCTGGGCCAGGCTGGCTGGTGCCGCTGGTGCCGCTGGTGTCGCTGGTGTGGCCATCCCGGCCGACGCCGGAACGCGGTTCGACCTGGCCTCGCTGACCAAGGTGGTGGTGACGCTGCCGTTGGTGCTGCTGCTGCACCAGCGCGGCCGGGCTGGTGCCGCACCGGCCCTACTACGCCACCTGCGCCGGCCCGGCCGAGATCAGGCGGGCGGTCATCGCCGAGCTGGCCGATGCCGTTCCCGGCCCGGTCAGCTACAGCGATCTGGGTTTCATGCTGCTCGGCTGGGCCGTGGCGGAATGCGCCGGCCAGCCGCTGGACGAACTGGCTGACCGCGAGGTATTCGGGCCGCTCGGCATGACCTCGACCGGCTATCGGCCGCGGGTCCCGCTCGAGCGCCTCGCGGCCACCGAGGCCGACGGGGATCAGCGGGCAGGCACGGGCGTGGTCTGGGGTGAGGTGCACGACGGCAACGCCTTCGCGCTGGGCGGGATCAGCGGGCACGCCGGGCTGTTCGGGACGGCCGCTGACCTGGGCCGGTTCGCGACCGCGCTGCTCACGCCGGACCGGCACCCGGTGCTCAGCGCCGGGACGCTCGCGCTGATGACGGCCAGGCGGGCGGGCGCGGGCGCCGAGGCGCGCGTGCTGGGCTGGCGGCTGGACCCGGAAGCCTGGGGTCGCTGGCCGGAAGGGACGATCTGGCATACCGGCTTCACCGGCACCTCGCTGCTCATCGCGCCGGCGCTCGACGTCGCGGTGGTGCTGCTGACCAACGCGGTGCACCCGGTCCGGCGGCTAGAGGCGACCTCGGCGCTGCGGGCCAGCCTGCACCGGACCATCCGCGCGGTCCTGGACTATCCCGGAACTGACTATCCGGAAGCGGATTATCCCGGATCGGATACTCCGGATTCGTAGGAGTTGCTGGTGCCGTCGGGCAGAGTGGCGCGGGCACCGCCGAAGCCGGCCATGTCCAGCAGCACCATCGCGTCGTAGTCCGCGGTCCCCGGGGTCGCCATGTAGGTGACCAGGCGCTGGCCGTCGGTCCTGGTCAGCTCGAGCGACTCGTGCGCCAGGGTCATCGTCCCCACCACCGGGTGCCGGAACTGCTTCTGCCCGTCGCCCATCCGCCGGACCTCGTACCGGTCCCACAGGCGGCCGAAATCGGGGCTCTTGACCATCAGCTCGCCGATGATGGCGGCCAGGTCGGGAGCGTCGGGGTCGGTGCCGGCCACGGACCGCAGGTGCGCCACGCAGCCCCGGGCCTTCTGCTCCCAGTCGGGCCACAGGCCCCGCGCGCCCGGATGCAGGAACGTGTACCTGATCGTGTTGCGCTGCCTGGCAGGCCATTCGGCCAGGCCGGGCAGCAGGTTCAGGCCGCCCTGGTTGGCGGCCAGCAGGTCGTTGGTCCGGCCCAGCACGTAGGCGGGATTGGGCCGCAGCGTCTCGAGCAGCAGGCTGACGGTCGGGCGGACCAGCCGGGACGGCGGCGGCGGCGGGACCGGCGCCCGCCGGGCGGCCTGGGCCGCGAGAGCCTGCAGGAACTCGTGCTCCTCGGTGTCCAGGCGCAGCGCGCGGGCCAGCGCGTCGACCACGGCCGGGCTGGGCCTGGTCTCCTTGCCCCGTTCCAGCCGGGTGTAGTAGTCGATCGACACCCCGGCCAAGGTAGCCAGTTCCTCCCGCCGCAGCCCGGGTGTGCGCCGTGTCCCGGTGCCCGCGGGCAGGCCGACGTCGGCGGGCCGTACTCCGGCGCGGCGGGTCCGCAGGAACCGGCCGAGCTCGGTCTGCTCCGTCGTCATAGCTCCAGTCTCGCTCGTCGCGCGCCCGCAGCGGCCGGCCAGGGGGGCCCTGTCACACCCCCGTATGGGCCGCCCAGGAAGATCCCGGTCTGCCGCGGACGGCCGCGTCGCAGCAGGCTGGTTCCGGCCGGGAATTCCGCACCATGGTCGAAGGGGACCGAGTCGAGGGGAGCCGATGAGCATCGTGAGTACCGTGACGCGCGCGGGCCAGGTGACCAGGAGCAGGCCAGAGACGGGTACGCGGCGGCCTGCCGCGGCGGAGACGACGGTGCTGCTGGCCGCGCTGCTCGGGTTCTTCATGCTGTGCCTGGACGCCACCGCCGTGAACGTGGCGCTGCCCGGCATGGAGCGCACGCTGGGCGGGACCACGGCGGGCCTGCAGTGGGTGGTCGACGCCTACACGCTGATGTTCGCGGCGCTGCTCATCTCGGCGGGCGCGATCTCGGACCGGGTCGGCGCCAGGCGGATGTTCGCGATCGGGCTGGTGGCGTTCGTGGCGGCTTCGGCGGCATGCGGGCTGTCACCCGCGCTGGGGTTCCTGATCGGCAGCCGGGCGGTCCAGGGCAGCGCCGCCGCGGTCATGTTGCCGGCCTCGCTCGCGCTGGTCCGGCAGGCGTACGCCGACCCGGCCCGGCGCGCGAGAGCCATCGCGCTATGGGCGGTGGGCGGGACCGTGGCCATCGCGGCCGGGCCCGTGGCCGGAGGCGCGCTGACGTCAGCGCTGAGCTGGCGGGCGATCTTCTTCCTCAACCTGCCGGCGGGCATGGCCACCACGATCCTGCTGACCCGCGCGTCGCGGTCGCCGCGGCGCGCCGTCCCGCTGGATCCGGCCGGGCAGGTCACCGCCGTGCTGGCGCTGGCGGCCCTGACGTACGGGGTCATCGAGGGCGGCGAGATCGGCTTCGGGCGGCCGCTCGTGCTGGGCTGCCTGCTGCTGGCCGGCATCGCGGCGGGCGCCTTCGTGGCCGCCGAGGCGCGAACCGCGCACCCGATGGTCCCACTCGGCCTGTTCCGGTCGCGGACGGTGAGCGTGTGCGTGGCGATCGGGTTCGCGGCCAACGTGGCCTTCTACGGCGTGATTTTCGTGCTCAGCCTGTTCTTCCAGCGCGTCCTGGAGCAGTCGGCGATCACCGCGGGCCTGGAGTTCCTGCCCATGACGGCCCTGCTGTCCGGCGCCAACCTGACCTCGGCCAAGGTGGCGGCGCGATCCGGACCCCGCACCCCGATCACGATAGGGCTGCTGGTCAGCGCGCTGGGCATGGCGGCCCTGGTGATGGTCACGCTGCTGGGCAGCGGGCCGGACCAGGTGCTGCTGACCATGACGCTCATCCCGGCCGGGGCGGGCCTGGGCTTCGCCCTGCCCTCGCTGACTGTCGTGCTGCTCGAGGCCATCCCGGCCGACCAGGCCGGGATGGCCGGGGGCCTGCTCAACGCCAGCCGCCAGGTCGGCGGCACGCTGGCCGTGGCGGTATTCGGCGCGCTGATCGCGCAGCGCGCCTCGTTCCTGTCCGGCATGCGGGCCAGCCTGCTGATTGCCGCCGTGGCCCTGTTCGCGGCGGCCGCGGCGGCGTGCACCTTGCCTCGACGGAAAATGGGTTGACCGTTTTGGGGGCTTAAGCGATGGTTGAGGCAGGACCGCAGGCCGCCCTCAGGACCTCCTGGCGGGCGGTTTACTCTTCCCGGACCGGCTCGGCCACAAGGCGGGCGCGCGGTGCGGCGTTAGCCCCGCAGGCGCCTGCCGCCGAGAGCGGGGTGCCGTACCCTGTCAGCGGCACCCCGCTCGCATGTCTGCCCGGCGATGGCGAGGCCCGCGGTGGCCGATCTGATCACCAGACCTCCTAGCGGACCAGGTGCGTGAATTGGCTACCAGGCTAGGGTGCGGTCATGGAGACCTCACCAGCGGCGCGTCCGGACGGGGCCTTCTCGGCCCGGCTGCGGGACCGGTGCGATCGCATCTGGGCTGGCCTGCGCGCGCACCCGTTCCTGAGCGAGCTGGCCCGGGGAACATTGCCGCTCGACCGGTTCCGCTTCTTCATCGAGCAGGACCTGCTGTTCCTGCCCGCCTTCGCCCGGTGCCTGGCCTTGGGCGCGGCCAAGTCGGCCAGCGACGCGGATCTTGAGTTCTTCACCAGGCAGCTGGACGGGATCATCCGGCTGGAGATCCCGAGTAACCGCAGGCTGCTGGCCCAGGTGGTCAGCCTGGGGGCCGAGGATCGGGGCGGCGCGCGGGGCATGGCCCCGGCCAACGTCGCCTACACCAGCTTCCTGCTGGCCACCGCCGCGGCGGGCGGCCCGCTGGAGATCACCGCGGCCATCTTGCCGTGCTCCTGGAGCTACATCGAAATCGCGGCGGGCCTGAAGGACGAGATCGCCGATCATCCCGTGTACTCGGACTGGGTGGCCTTCTACCTTCAGCAGGAGGAGGCGGATCTCGTCCTGAACATGCGCGAGACCTTCGACGACATGACCCGGGCCGGGGCGGTCAGCGACGAGAAGCGGGAGCATCTGGCCGGGATCTTCATGATGAGCTCACGGCTCGAGGGCAGGTTCTGGGAGATGGCCTACACCCTGGACCAGTGGCCTGACCTCAGCTAGCCGTGCCAGTCTGCGGGGGGCTCGGGGACGAGGGCCTCGTGCCAGTCGCGGATAACCCATTTCCGGACAAGGCCGGGGGTCATCTCGTAGAGCGCCACGGCCTTCATGCCGGTCCCCCGGCGGCGGCGGCGAAGCGGCCAAGGATGCGCGCCCAGCCTTCACCGTACGCGCCGCCCAGGTAGCCGCCGTGCAGCGCGCAGTCCCTGGCCAGTTCCTCCTCGGTCAGCTGCTCCCAGCCGCGGTGCTCGACCGCGACCCGGGTCAGCGCCGGGCCAAGGACGGTGAAGGTCAGCTCGACCTCGGTCACCGCCGCGGCCATGTTCCAGGTCATGACGAACCGGGCGGGCGGCTCCCAGGCCAGCACCTCGCCCCAGTCGACCTCGGTGCCGTCCTGCCAGGTCTCGAAGACCCGGCCGCCGGGCCGCCGCTCGAACGTCACGTCCCGGACCCGGTCCTTCCCGGCCGAGAACGGAGTGACCGGCCACCAGAGGCCGATGGTGTCCACGAACACCTCGAAGGTGTGCCGCTGGTCGCTGCGGACCAGCACCGATTGCCTGACCGGCGGGCGCCGCAGCGCTGTCACCGTCCCCGGTGCCTCGCCATCGCCGTCCTGAGCGACGCCTACCCTCCTCCGCTCATCGTCGCAGACCGCGCAGCTGCTCCGCATGCCCGGGCAGGTGAACCTCGCCGAACCCGGCCAGCAGCGACCGCAGCGGCCGGGGCTCGTCCACCAGGACCTGGTCCTTGGAGATGATCAGCACCGGCAAGCAGACCTCCAGTCCCGCTCGGTCAGGCCCGCCGCGATGTCGCACAGCAACTCGCCGTACCGGCGGACCACGCCGACCAGGCCACCCGCGCCGGAGGCGTCGCCCACCATCCGCCGCAGGTTCCATTCGTCCAGGCTGGGACGGTTGTCGTAGACAGCTCGCTGACCAGCGGCGATGGCCAGTGAGGCGGCCGCGCCGCTCGCCTCGCCCAGCGCGACGTGAGCGAGGATCTGGCCGGCATCCCACTCCCCCGCGGGCGGCGGCCCGAAGCCGCCGGCCTCCGCCACGGCGAGGAACTCATCGTGGCGCTGGCGCAACCTGGTGACGTCCATGGCGGACCCTCTCTATCCCGCGGCCGAGGCGCGGCCGGCGGGGCCGGCGGCCCGGTCGGCTTCGACCAGGTCGCGGGCGACCTCCAGGGACGACGCCCACATCTGGTCGAGGAACTCGCGCAGCCCCGCCAACCCCTCGGGGCGAGCCCGGTACAGGCGGCGGGTAGCCACGCGCCGTTCGGCCAAAAGACCTGCGTTCTTGAGCACGGTGAGATGCTGGCTTACGGCGGTCCTGGTCACCTCGAAGTAGCCCGCGATCTCGCCCGCGCCCAGCTCGGCCTCGGCGACGAGCCGCAGGATGGCGCGGCGGCGAGGCTCGGCGAGTGCGCGCAGCGTCTCGTCGAGCTCGTGTTCCCGCTCGTTCATAGCCGCTCCACCGCTAATGTTCGTCACTACTAACGTTAGCGAATACTTGCATTCGCGGTCAAGCGGCGGGCGTCACGGGATCAGCCCGAACACCGTCGCCGGAGAGCCGGAGCCGGCCCGGATCCGGAATCCGCCGATGACGATCCAGGCTCCGGCGGGCGGCAGCTGGCTCAGCCCGCACAGGTTTTCCAGGTGCAGGCGATGCTGCTGGAGAAACAGCTGGTTGGCGGCGAAGGTGGTGTCGGCGCCCGGATCGATCCCCATCGTGTCGGTTCCGAGGACGCGGACGGAGCGCTGCTCGATCAGCCAGCGCGCGGCCTCGGCACCGAAGCCCGGGTAGTGCAGCCGGCCGGCGGCGTCCGCGTTCAGGTAGGCCGCCGGGTCACCCCACCGGTCCTCGAAGCCGGTCCACATGATGACGGCGCTGCCCGGCGGGATCGGGCCGCAGACCGCCTCCCACTGCCTGATGTCCGGGACGCCGAGGGCGAAATCAGCGTCCCGGGCGGCCGCGGCCCGCACGTCGAGCACGACCGCGGGACGGAAGAAGTCGGCGGGGTCCAGTTCGTCCGCGGACGGCTGGCCTTCGTGGAAGTGCGCGGGCGCGGCCCAGTGCGTCCCGGCCTGCTCACCGAACGTGAGCGACTGCAGGTAGTAGCCGTCCTGCTCGATCCGGGCGGCCGGGCGGATCTCGACCGGCGGATCGCCAGGGAACACCGGCGTACCAGCGTCGATGACATGACTGAGGAATACGACCCGGCTGAAGCCGAACGGGGCGGTGCGCGTCACGGCGCCGGGCCGGACGACCGGGCCATCAAGAGGTGCCTGAGGGCTGGCCCCCGGGGAATGCGACGGAAGCGCACCGTAAGGACTGGTCTTGTCCGCCAGGGCTGGTTTCTTCGGCAGGCGAGGTCCGGCCCTGGCCGGTGCTGCGCTGGAACCCGCTGAACCCCTCGCTGCCCGCGGCACCAGGCCGGCCGGGCAATCCGGGTGACGTGGCCGGAACGGTACGCGGGCCCTGAGCCACGGCCGGCGGGCGCCTGGGCAGACCGCTGTCGGCCGGCCCGGCTGCCGCGGCCAGGTCGGCCGGGCCGGATGCCTCGGCACCATTCCGCGACCAGCGCGACTCGACCTCGTCGAAGATGGGCAGCCCGCGGGCCCTGGCCTGGCTCTCGGTGTGCGGCACGACCACGTTGCGGTCCGCGCCCGGCGCTTCGGGCCGAGCCGGCCCGGCGAGCCGGGCCGCAGGCGGCTCGGCTTGGAGCGTGGCCTGCGGGGTGCGGGCCGACCAGGCTGGATCGCGCTGGGCGGCCGGGGCGTCCGGCGCGGGAGTCCGCGCCGCAGAAAACGCGGTCGAGCCGTCCGGGACGGTCCGTTGACCGGCGGCGGCCAGGCCGGGATCAGCGGCGGCAGCATAGGGACTGAGGATGTCATCCGGCAGCCAGACAAGCGCCGTCAGACCGCCGTACTCGGGCTGATTCAGCCGGACCCTGATCCCGTGCCGGGCCGCCAGCCGGCCGACCACCAGCAAACCCATCCACTTGGGGACATCGATATTCCCCGCCGGGGGATTATCCAGCTGCTGGTTTGCGTAGCCCATCTCTTTCGGGGTCATCCCGATGCCCCGGTCAGTGACGTCGAGCAAAGCGCCACCGCTGGCCAGAATCTGGCCTTTGATATGGACCGGCATTTCTGCCGCAGAGAACGACGTCGCGTTCTCTATCAACTCGACGAGCAGATGCACCAGGTCGTTGACAGCAGGGCCGCGCACCGCGACGTCCGCCTGGACGTCAGCTGAGACACGTTCGTAGTCTTCGACCTCGGCCAGCGCCGCCCTGACCAGCTGCGCCAGTCTCACCGGCTGGTTCCAGACGGGAGACGGCTGATGACCGGCCAGGATGAGCAGGTTCTGCGAGTTGCGGTAGATGCGAACGGCGATGCGATTCAGCCTGGACAGGCTGGCCAGCCGCTGCCCGTCCTGCTCCCCGCGCTCGAGATCTTCGATCAGGCGGAGCTGACGTTCCACCAGGGACTGGCTGCGGTGCGACAGGCTCACGAAGGTGGGACTGACCCGGTCGCCGTCGCTGACCGCAGACCGCGGCAGCTCCCGGTTCGGCTGGTCAAAGACACCCGGCTGCGCCTCGGCCTGCTGCCGCCGGGGGGCCGGAGCAGGCGGGGGGACGGCAGCAGGCGCAGTCGCGGGCGCGGCCACGGCCACGGCCGCCATGCCTCTGACCGGCTCAGGAGAGAACGCGCTGGCCACCGGGGTGCGGGACGGCGCGGCAACCACCCGGTCGGCGCCGTACGCCTGCCGTTCGGCGTGCCCGTGCGAGGTCTCGTGCCGGGTCCTGACCAGATCCACGGTCATGAGGGCCGCTACCACCACGACCAGGGCCACGAAGAAAACTTGGCTCAGCATGGTTCGGGGCGCCCGTCCCTGCGAACCATCGGGAACCGGCCCGGTGGCGCATTCAGCATGACGCCCTCCCCTAGCGGCCCATTCCGGGCGCGCCGACAGTATAGTCGACGCCACTCTAACGGCTAACCAGGCGGCGCATGCCTGATATGGAGGGAAACTTCCGTATCGTACGACGCTGACCGTCGGAGCTTAGGACACACTAAGCCTAACCTGTCCGCTGAACCCATGCCTTACCAGGCCTTGAATGTCGCTTTCGGTCCGCCCGAATGCTGCCGTTACTGGAGGCAGCGACATCCGGTTGTCGCGGGCACGCGAAAGGCATGATCGAATATCAACACCAGAATGGCTCTCCGCCTGGCCTGCACGCGGTCCCATCTCAGCACTTCGTGACCAGACTTTCGCCCGGATAAATGGTACGTAGGCTGGCAAAACCGCTACAGTTCGCACAGTACGGCCAAGATCGGCAGAGCACCGGTGATGCGTTATACGCACCGACCAGGCGGAGGATCTGTGGAGCAGGAAGCGGCCAGCCCAGTCCTGATTTTGGACACGGTGGCGGCCACCGCGGACGGAGACGCGTCAGCCGAAGCCGCGTCGCCCGGAGCCCCGCAGGCAGAAGCCGGGTCGGCTGAGAGCCAGAAGGAGTAACGGGCCGGGGCTCACGCGTCCCAGACGACGGGCAGCCGCTTGGCTGCCCGCACCGCCCAGCTGTGTACAGTCGTCTCCTGGTCCGGATCCGGTCGCAGGTTGGGCAGCCTGCGGCGCTGTGGGCGGGTTCCTGGAACCCGCCCACGATCATGACGCCCACGTCGCCGATGACCTCGTCCAGACCGCGGGTGTTTCTCCCGGCATGCCGTCATGGATCAGGTGGGACAAGGCAGAGCCGTCGGGATTCCCGGCCAGCAGGTCGAGCCGCGGCTCCAGGTACGCGGCGACCTCCGCCTTGACGGCCCGGCCGTGCTCGGCGACTTCGCGGCTCCGGCCGAAGTCGACCAGGTAGGCGGCGAATCCGTGGAACCAGCGGATGAGCACGTCGTGGACGTCATTGAATCCGAACACATCGCCGATGGCGCGCAGGCTGATGCGCTCGAGGATATCGGCGTTCGCATCCGCCTCGCCGCGGTCACGGATGGCGTCGATGTACCCGGCGGCGGTAGCGCGCAGCAGCTGCTCGCGGAATTCGTTGACCGCACGGGGACGGAACCGGGCGTTCAGCGCGGTGCGATGGCCCAGGTGCTCGGCGCCGGTGAGGCTCATCACGTTCGGATTGCCGTAGACGGCGTGGAAGACGTCCCTGGTGGGACCGAAGACCCCATCGTTGCGGCCCGCTTCGTCAAACAGCGCCTGGTGGTGATCCAGACCCGCCCGGTTTCCGGCACGTAGGCGATCGGGCGATGGCGGCGCATCCAGGCGTAGGTGGGATACGGGTCGTCCTCCAGGACCGCCAGCGCCACGTCGTGGACGGCGATCACGGGTTGGCCAGCGCCGTGCGGTATTCGGCGACGCGGCGCCAGGCGGCCAGGCCGGGCAGGCCAGCCTCCCGGGTGACCCTGCCGCCGAGCTCGCCGGTGGCCTCGGCCAGCATCACGGGGTAGCCCCGCTGGCCTAGGGCGCGGGCGGCCTCCAGGCCGGCCGGCCAGGCCCCGACGATCAGGACGCTAGCCTCTTCCGATTCCCTCGGCCTGATCCGCTCCGGATGCCAGCCGCGGCGCCACTCCTCGCCCATGCTGGGATTCTGCGTGCAGCGGATCGGAGACATGGTCATGTCACCGGAAACACAGATGTTGCAGCCGATGCACTCGCGAATGTCGTCCACGCGGCCGGCCTCGATCTTGGCCGGCAGGAACGGAGTCGGCAATCGACGGCCGGGCCGCGCCGATCATGTCCAGGATGCCCGCGCGCACCTGCCGGGCCATGGTGTCGGGCGAGGTGAAACGGCCCACGCCGACCACGGGCTTGGCGGACAGCTGCTTGAGGCCGGCGATCAGCGGCTCACGCTCGGCCTCCGCCGCGAAGCGCGACGTGGCCGAGTCCAGCTCCCAGGAGCCCAGGACCAGGTCCCAGACATCGGGCAGATGATCAAGCAGCGAGATGACCTCCGCCGCCTCGGCCGGCGTGATTCCGGCCTCGCCGATTCCCTCGTCAACGGTCAGGCGGCAGGCGACCGCCGCCCGGCCCGCGCATTCCTCACGGGTGTCTTCCAGGACCTCGGCCAGCAGCCGCGCCCGGTTGGCGACCGACCCTCCGTAGGCATCGGTGCGCTGGTTATACCGGCGGGACAGGAAGTGATGCAGCAGGCTCAGGTTGTGGCCGCTGTAGACGTAGATGACGTCGTATCCGGCGGCCAGTGCGCGGCGGACGGCCAGGCGATGCCAGCGCCGCAGGTCGGCAATGTCCGAGGCGGACATCATGCGGGCCTGAACCGGGTCGTTCGTCCAGGTCACGACGGGCAGGTGGGCCGGTCCCAGGGGAGGCTCCCGGCTCGAGAGGTTCGGCGCGTTCATTCCGTTGTGCGCGAGCTCGATCCCGGCCAGCGCGCCGCCGGCGTGAATCGCGTCCGCGATCCTGGTCAGTGCGGGCAGGTCGCCGTCGTCCCACAGGCGAAGCTCGATGTAGGGAGTGATGTCGGAGCTGGGATGTATCTCCACCTGCTCGGTGCAGACCACGGCCCAGCCGCCCTCGGCCTTGACGTTGCGCATGGCCGCCTGAGCGGTGGGATCCCGGTATCCCATGCCATTGCAGTGCGGCACCTGGAAGAACCGGTTCCTGGCCCGGACGGGCCCCAGCTGCACCGGCTCGAACAGGATGTCGTAGCGGCTGTCGCGCGCGGTCTTACCGCCCGCCGGGATCGTATCGGTCACGCGTGCGCCTCGCCGGTCCCCGGTTACCGGACCCGGCCTTCGGTCTCCCGCCGCAGGTGGAAGAACTGTGGCTTGAGCACCAGCCGCGCGATGATCATGAGGATGACGCCAACGCCGAGGATGCCGACCAGCGACCAGATCTGCGGCGCCGCGGCAGCCTGCAGCGACTTGACAAAGATCCAGGCGAGGAACCCGGCGGCGGCCAGCGGCAGCACCCCGAGGATCACCCCGTCCAGGACATTGCTGAACACCCGGCGCCAGTAGTAGAGTAACGGCGGCGAGCGCGGTAAGGATATAGAAGGCCGCGTACAGCAGGGCGGTCACGGCGATCGCGTCGTTGAAGGCAGTTGGCCAGCGAGGTGGACAGCAGGTAGGCCCAGGTCCCGCCGAGCAGGATCAGCCCGACCAGAATGCTCGCGGCGACCGGGGTGGAGAACCGGCGGTTGACGTTGCCGAGGACCGGCGGCAGCACCCGGTGGCTGGCCATCCCGTAGATGACCCGGGCGCCGAGCACGATACCGACGCCAGTGGTGGCGACCACCGACAGCGCGAGGCTAAGCGCCATGACCTTGGCCCATCCGCCACCGCCGAGCACTTGGGCGACGTAGACCAAAGCAGTGTCGGAGTTGGCCTGCAGTCTGGCGGGCGACACCGCGCCCTGGAGGCCCACCTGCGTCAGGGTATAGACGACGGCCAGGAGGGCGACGGCCGCCATGGCCGCCTTGCCGGGGTTGACGCGCCGGTGCCTGACCTCCTCGTTGACGTAGACGGTGCCGTCCCAGCCGGTGTATGCAAACAGCGCGACCAGGAATCCCGCGGTGAGGCTGCCCTTACCGCCGATCCCGCTGAGGCTGAACCAGCCCTTGGTAATGGGGAAGGTGCCGTGCCGGTGGTTGATGACCGCCACCAGCCCGACGATGGCGAACCCGAGGAGGATCGTGTACTCGACGAGCGCCATGCCGACCTGAGTCCGGGCGGTGAGACGGATGCCGACGATCGCGATCACCAGCATGCCGACGATGACGGCGGTGTCGATGGCCAGGTTGGCCGGGATCGCGGTCGAGTTGGAGCCGAAGACGGAGAGCACCGACGGCCCGAGGACCACCGTGGTGCTGACCGTGCCGATGATGCCACCCATGATCATCAGCCAGCCCACGATGAAGCCGACGTACGGGTTGATCACGCGGCCGACCCACTCGAAGGCCGCGCCGCAGTTGGCGTTCCACAGGTTCAGGCGGCGGTAGCAGTTGGCGATCACGATCATCGGCAGGGCCATGATGATCAGGGCCGGGCCGCTTGCGTACGCGGTCGACGCGGCGAGGCCGGCCAGGATCAGCCCGGCCGAGGCAGCCGGTGCGGCCGTGGACATCCCGATGACGGTGTCCTGCGCCACCCCGATCGCATTGGGCTCGAGTCTGGCCTCGGGGACGGCTCCGGTTCTGTTTAGACCAGCCGGGGACTCAACCGTCATCCGGGTCTCCTATTCTGCCACCGACGTTCGCATGGTTACGAGCAGCGGAAACTTCGCTCAGCGCCCCAGAAGGCGCAGGTGGCCACCTGCGAGATAGTAGCGGCCGATTCGGGCAGATGAGGACAAGAGGCAGAATTTCCCCCCCGCATGCCATCGCGGAGCGTGACGGCATCAGGCCTCTCCCATGTTCAGCAGGCTCTGCCGGATGGCCTGCGTCAGCGGATCCCCGTACGGCAGGACACGCTTGCAGCGCGCCGCCGCATCGCGCAGCACCGCAAGCGCATCTCCCACCCGCCCCACGGCGTAGTACAGGTGAGCCAGGTTCGCCAGCCGGACCAGTGTATCCGGGTGGTCCGGACCCAGGACCCGCTTCGAATCCGCGCAGCACCGTTCGGCATACTGCATCGCGGCCGGCATCCGGCCTGCCGCGCGGTATGCGGCGGACAGGTTGGCGGCGGTCGCGATCGTGTCCGGGTGATCGCGTCCCAGGACCTTCTCGCGGTCCGACATCACCCGCTTGTAGTGCGAGATAGCGTCCTTGATCCGGCCTTCGGCCAGGCACACCGCGGCGAGCCGCTCCCGGGTGGCCATGGTCAGCAGGTCCCGCGGCCCCTGCAGGCGTTCACGATCGGCCAGGTTGCGCGTCAGCAGCCGGCCCGCCGCCGGGTAGTCGCCCGCGGCCTGGTACGCCGCAGCCAGCTCATCCCGGGCGCTGAGGGTCTCCGGGTTCCCGTCCCCCCGGGACTGCTCGTACTCGCCCACGACGCGGACCATGACGGTCACCGCATCCGCGGGCTCGCCGACCAGGACGAGGGCCCGGGCCAGGCTGACCCGGGCGGCCGCGATCGCGGGATGTCCGGGCGTGAGCTCACGGGTCCGGTCGGCCAGCACGCGCTGGTACCACCGGACAGCCTCGCCTGCGTTCCCGGCGGCCAGGTAGGCGGCGGCCAGCTTGTCGGCGACCAGCAGCGCGTCCGGGTGGCCGGGGGGCAGCTTGGCGTCGCAGCGCGCGGCCAGATCCTGCCAGGACTCGACGGCCGGCCCGGTCAGGCGGGCGTCGTCCAGGCTCTGGCCTACCCGTAGCAGCAGCGGATGGCAGCCGTCGGCCCACAGCGAATCCAGGGCTGAATCCTGCAGGCGGGCCGCGCTGGCCCGCAGGTCAGCCGCCGCCCACGGCGAGTCCTCCTGGGCGGGCCACACCTCGAGCAGCGCGCTCGCGGCCGCGACCGCCGCGGGCTCCTGGAACTCGGCGGGCGCCGCCAGCTTGATCGCCGTCTGCAGGACCGAGCTCATCAGGACGGTCGGCGGCGTGGCCTCCCGGTCGATGCTGATCAAGCCGACCCGCTCGAGGGCGAGCAGCACATCCCACACCCGCCTCGGGTCGGCGGCGGCGGAGAACGGCGTGGCCGCGCCGCCCAAGTACTCGATCAGGGCCCGTGCGCCGAACACGACACGCGGGATGCCGTGGCCGTCGAGCAGGGCGAGGAACACCAGCATGAGCCGGACCGCCGGGCCGGATAGCAGCGACTCCGCCCGCTCCAGGCACAGGTTCCAGGTCACCATGGCCGCCGACGGGATCTCGCCGGCGCCGGTCCAGATCTCGTCCCGTCGCTGGATGAACAGTTCCCGGTAGTCCCGGCAGGTCAGGTTGGAGCTCGCCACCACCGCAGCGGCCTGGCCGAGGGCTAGCGGCTCGCGGCCGAGGGTCTCGACCAGGTCGATGGCCCCCTGGCGCTGGACCGGGTTCGCGCTGAGCCGTTCGGACAGTCCGTTCAGCGCCTCCCGGGTGCTGAAGAACCCGACCGGGATGACCCGCGTGGCGCGGCGGCCCACGGCAGCAGGCCGTGAGCTGGTGATCAGCAGCCGCCCGGCCCGGCCCTCGGGCCACAGCCCGGACAGGTCCACGGCCTCGGGGAGGTCATCGAGGACCACCAGCCAGGGCTGCCTGGTCTCGCCCAGCCAGCTGACGAAGCGGGCCGCCACCGAGTCGGCCGATCCAGTGGGTTCGAGCCCGGTGGCCGCCACCGAAGCCTGCACGAACCCGGAAAGGACCGCAGCTCGGTTGGTCACCGCGATCCAGACCAGCCCGTCAATGGTCCCTGACCGCCACAATGACTCCGCGACCATCACGGCGGTCTGGGTCTTGCCCGCCGCGCCAGGCCAGTTCGGCAGGATCTCGGGCACCGCCGGATCCGGCACGAGCGCTACGGCCGTACCCGGAACCAGGACGTCAGCGAGACCGCCGGCGGTGTCGGGACGGTCGGTACAGCCGTCAGCCAGCGGAGGTACCGCACCGATCCGGAATCTCCGAGCCGGCTCAGCCGGCATTCCCACGGGGCATCACCGCCCACCCCCACCGATGCTGCTGTCCTGGGATAATCTCCCCCACATCTAATAACACGTGCAGGTTCGGACCCGGAGAGCTTTGCGAATATCGGGATGTTTCCTGACAATTACTTCTGCGCAGCGCATGAAGATAGGCATCACCTCCGCATCGTTGACCGGCATGTGGCACTAAAGTGGTTTTAATGCACTCTATTCTCATTAGGTCACACAAGTCACTGAGTACCAGATCATCAGGCGTCGCCCGCGATGCTGACCAGCCGCTGGTGGATGGTCTGGGTCAGCGGATCGCCGTAGGGCAGGACCCGCTCGCAGCGGGCGACCGTGTCCCAAAGCACGGCCTCGGCGTCGCCGACCCGGCCGACGGTGTAATACACCGTCGCCAGGTGCGCCCGGCGCGCCAGCGTATCGGCGTGATCAGCACCCAGGACCCGCACGGAATCGGCGCACGTCTGCTCGGATAGCTGCACCGCCGACGGCATCCGGCCCGCTGCATAGTAGGCACCCGCCAGGCTGGCCCTGGTGGCGATGGTGTCGGGGTGATCGCGGCCGAGCCCGCGCTCGCGGTCGGACAGCACTCCCTTATAGCCCGAAATGGCCGCCTTGGCCTTGCCGTCGGCGAGCAGGGCCGCGGCCAGGCGATCGCGGGTGGTCATGGTGTGCACGTCACGGGCCCCGTGCAGCCGCTCGCGGTCGGCCAGCGTCCGGGTCAGCAGCCTGACCGCCGCCGGGACATCGCCCGCGGCTTCGTAAGCAAGGGCGAGTTCGTCCCTGACCGCGAGGGTGTCCGGGTGGCCCGGGCCGCGGAACTGCTCGGATTCGGCCACGGCCCGGTGCAGGACGGTCACCGCATCCGCGGGCTCGCCCGCGGCGATCATCGCCCCGGCCAGGCTGACCCGGGCCGCGATGATGGCCGGGTGCCCAGGCGCGAGATCCACGCTTCGCTCGGCCAGGACGCGCTGGTACCAGGTGACCGCCTCAGCCCCGTACCCGGCCGCCAGGTACGCGCCGGCCACCTGGGCGGCGACGACCAGCGCATCGGGGTGCTCGGGCGGCAGCTTGTTGTCGCAGTGGACGGACAGCTCACGCCAGTACTCGACGGCCGGCCCGGCCAGGCGGGCGGTGTCCAGGCTCCGCCCGGCACGTAGCAGCAGCGGGTGGCACCCGTCGGCCCACAAGACATCGGTAGCCGCGCTCTGCAAGCTGGCGGCGTTGGCGCGCAGGACGGCGGCCGTCCACGGCTCGGGCTCGGCCACCGGCCACGCTTCCAGCAGCGCGCCCGCTGCCGTCCGGGCGGCCCGGTCGCGCAGCGCCAGAGGCGCGGCCAGCCGGATAGCGG
The DNA here is from genome assembly GCA_963790065.1 of uncultured Actinomycetes bacterium. Classification (GTDB taxonomy): domain Bacteria; phylum Actinomycetota; class Actinomycetes; order Streptosporangiales; family Streptosporangiaceae; genus Palsa-504. The sequence continues at coordinate 175,719 of CAWBNK010000018.1, forward strand.
CCGCGACCACCGGGCTCATCAGGACCGTCGGCGCGGCCCCAGCCCGGCTGATGCTGATCAGCCCGGCCCGTTCGATGGCGAGCAGCGCCTCCCAGGCGGCCTTGGCGTCGACGGGCGTGCCGAACCCGACGGCGGTGCCGCCCAGGTAGACGCTGACTGATTGCGTGTCGAAGACCGGGCCGGGAATCCCGTGGCCGTCGAGCAGGGCGATGAGCACCAGCATGAACCGGACCGACTGGCCGGGCAGCAGCATCTCGGCCTGGCCGAGGGACAGCGTCCAGGTGACCGAGGCGGCCGAGGGGACCTCGCCCGCCGCCACCCCGATCTGCTGCCGCCGGCGGGCGAAGTAGTCCCGGTAGTCCCGGCAGGCGAGCGTCGAGTTGGCGATCACCGCGGCGGCCTGGGCCAGCGCCAGCGGCTCCCGGCCGAGCGCCTCGATCAGGTCGATGGCGCCGTGGCGCTGCGCCGGGTTGACGCTGAGCTGTTCGGTCAGGCAGCCGAGGGCCTCACGGACGCTGAAGAAACCGACCGGGAAGACCCGCGTCCGGTGCTTGCCGGCCGCGACGCTCGACTGCGTGCTGGTGATCAGGAGCCGGCCGGCCGGGCCTTCGGGCCAGAGCCCGTCCAGCTCGTCCACGTCCGGCAGGTCATCGAGCACGATCAGCCACGGCTGACCGGTTTCGGCGAGCCAGCTGACGAAGCGGGCCGCGACCGATTCGGCCGTCCCGGTTGGCTCGATGCCGGTGGCCGCCAGCCACGCCTCGGCGTATCCCGAGAGCACCGCCGACCGGCTGGTAGCGGAGATCCAGACCACCATGTCGACGGCACCGGATCGCCACAGCGTTTCCGCGAGCAGCACCGCGATCTGGGTCTTGCCCGACGGGCCCAGCCAGTTCTGCTTGCCTTCGGCGAACGCCGAGCCGGGTACCAGCGCGATGGTCGAACCTGGGACGAGGGCGTCCAGGATGCCCCGCGCGGTGTCAGGCCGGTCGCTGAATCCCTCGGCCAGAACAGGCATGTCGCCCACCCGGAACCGTACTGATTGCTCAGTCGGTACTCCTGCTGAGGGCACAGCCCGCAACTCCCATCTATTCCGTTATGCCGAACCCTCCTCGGAACGCTAAATCGATAACATAGGGAGGTTCAGGCACCGGGGAGCCTTCTCCGTAACGGGATCTCGCTAACTCCACCATTATGCACGTGCAACGAGCCCGAGCGCACGTGCTCCTGGGACGTCTGTTTCCGCGGGCCTAGCGGCAGATACGCGAGCGTAACCAGCGGATTGCGCTGTGCTTCGGATGGCGGGCGGCCTGGTCCGTTCGGTAAAAAAATCCTGTCGTCAGGGACCGGCGGCCTCGATGCCGGCCGGCGGCCCGCCTGGTCCAGGTCACTGGGCCCGGGCGGGCGCGGTGCTGGGATCAGCCACCGAGGCCAGCAGGGCGGCCCGGGCCTGCTCGACGGCGGCCAGCATGGCACCGCGCAGCACGGGCTCGCCGGGGACCCCGGTCGGCACCACGCGCGGCCGGGCGGGGCAGATGCGGGCCACCCCGGCCGCCACCCGCGAGGCCAGCGCGGCTCCCCCGGCCCGGCCCACCTCACCGCCCAGCACCACCAGGCCGGGGTCGAGCACGACGCAGACCGAGGCGACGCCGACCGCGACGCGCTCGGCGAGCTCGTCGAGAAAGGCTGAGGCCGCGGCGGTCTGGGTCCCTGAGATGGCGGCCGCGGAGACGGCGGCCTGCACCGCCTGGGCGGCGGTGGGCGCCGGGAATCCGTGGCTGGCCGCCAGCGCGCGCACCGCGGCGCCGCCGGCCAGGAACTGGAGGCCGCCGCGGAGCGGATGCCTGATATCGGAGGGCGGCGGGGCCCCGTGCACCGGCAGGTAGCCGATCTCGCCTGCCGCCCCCGCGGTGCCGCGGTGCAGTTGGCCGCCGAGGATGGTGGCCAGGCCGAGGCCGCCGCCCAGCCAGACCAGGACGAAGTCATCGGCACCGGCGGCGGCACCCGCGGCGCGTTCGGCCATCGCGGCCAGGTTCACGTCGTTCTCGATCATGACCGGCTTGTGCAGGACGCCGCGCAGCGCGTCCAGCGCGCCCTCGTGCCACGCGGGCAGGTTCACCGCCAGCCGCGGGTCGCCGGTCCGCGGGTCGACCACGCCGGGACTGCCGATCACCAGCGCGCTGAGCCGGGCCACGTCCACCCCGGCGCTGGCGCAGGCCCGCTCCACCACCCCGCGGACCAGGTCGACCGGGTCGTCGGCGCCGCTGGGATTGACGCTCACGTCGGCGATCCGCCGGCCGGTGACGTCGGCGACCGCCGCGGCGACCAGGTCGGATTCCATGTAAAGGCCCGCCACGTAGGCACTGGAGGGGACGACCGAGTACAGCGCGGCATTCGGGCCGCGGTTGCCGGCCTGCTCCCCTACCACCGCCACCAGGCCGCGCTCCTCCAGCCGGGCCAGCATCTGCGAGACCGTAACCTTGGACACCCCGGTGTACTCGCTGATCTGGGACCTGGTCAGCATCTCGCCGCGGAGCAGCAGATCGAGGGCGGCCCGGTCGTTCAGCACGCGCAGCAGGCTCGGCGTGCCCGGCCGACCGCGTGTCTCCTGCGGCTGCCGTGGCTGGAGTGGGTCCTGCATCGCGGTCCCTTCCGGGGCGGGCGGCTTCGGTGGGACCCGGACGGTCAGGCCACGGAAGCAGCTTTCGTCTCGATCTAGCAACGGGGGCTATCTTACAGGAAAGTTTCCTGTTAGTTTCTCCCTACGGCCAATCATAGCGACAACGCCGACTTCACCCCCTATACCACTTTGACCACTCGGAAGGAGTGCCAGCAGTGGGACTCAGGAAAACGCCGGCCGCGCTCGCCGCGTTCGGCACCGCGGCTGCGCTCGCGATCGCGGGCTGCAGTTCAAGCAGCTCGACGACCGGTTCGTCGACAGCATCATCGGGTTCGTCATCGGCGGCGGCGCCGTCCCAGCTCACCGTCTGGCGGATGGGCGCCTCCGTCGCGTCCGAGGTCACCTGGATGAACGGTGTGACCACCCAGTTCCACAAGGATTTCCCGCAGTACGCCAAGACTCAGGTCAAGGTGGTCTGGGTGCCGTGGACCAGCCGCACCACCGACTGGAACGACGCGCTGACCAGCGGCAAGAACGCCCCTGACATCACCGAGCTCGGCAACACCGACACGCCCACCGAGTCCAACCTCGGCGTGCTGGACAACATCAGCAGCTACGTCAACTCGTGGTCGGCCAAGCCCAACCTGGTCAGCGGAATGCTGGCGAACGACACGCAGAACGGCAGCCTGTACGCGGTGCCGTGGTTCGGCGGCGTGCGCGCCGTGTGGTACCGCACCGACCAGTTCAAGGCGGCCGGCATTTCCGGCCCGCCGACTACGTGGGCGCAGCTGGCCACCGACGCGCAGAAGCTGATGGCCAAGTACCCAGGCACCTACGGCTTCGACGCCATCACCGACGACACCAACGCCTTCGCCAGCTTCGTCTGGGGCGCCGGCGGCCAGATCGCCACCGAGAGCAACGGCACCTGGACCGCGGACCTGACCTCCCCGGCGGACGAGGCGGCCATCAAGTTCTACGTATCCCTCTACCGCACCGATCACCTGTCACCGTCGAAGTACATCGGCCAGACTGAGCTCGGCAACACCGGCTCGACCTCGGGCGGCGCGAACACCGACTTCGGCCTGGGCAAGCTCGACCTGTACATCGACGGGCCGTGGGCCACGGCCACCATGCCCGCCAACTCCACGGACAAGTCCAACTGGTCCTCCTTCCCGATCCCCAGCGAGAACGGCCCGAACCCGGCTCCGGTCTTCGCCGGCGGCTCCGACCTGGCCGTCTTCAAGACCAGCAAGTACCCGCAGGCCGACTGGGACCTGATCTCGGTCATGGACAACGAGCCGAACTCCACCTCGTTCGCGAACCTGCAGGGCTTCTTCCCGCCCTACAGCTCGCAGCTGACCAACGGCCCGTACAAGACCCAGAAGTTCATGGCCGGCTTCGCCACCGCTGCGAGCAACGCCCAGATCTCGCCGCTGAACGCGAAGAACTGGGCTACGGCCGACACCGGGCAGTACTACGTCATCCCCGACATGCTCAAGTCCCTCATGAACGGGGCAGACTTCACCTCGACCGTGACCAAGGCGAATTCCCAGCTCCAGACCGTCCTGAACACCGGATCCGAAAGCTAGGCGGTCTAGTCTCCGCATGGTGAGAACTAGTCACCGCCCCCATCAAGTGCGGGGGGGCGCTGCGTCCCCCCGCACCCCGGGAGCCCCCGGCGGGTCGGCCCCGCTGGCCAGCACCATAAAGATGTGGGTCCGGCGGCACCGGATGGCCCCCTACCTGCTGGTCCTTCCGTCACTGGCGCTGATCGCCGCGCTGGTGATCTGGCCCACGGTGCAGATCGGCGAGTTCTCGCTCCAGAACTACGGGTTGCCGCAGCTGGCCGGGAGCGAGCCCGCGCAGTGGGTCGGCGTCAGCAACTACTCGCAGATCCTGCACGATCCCGAGTTCTGGCTGTCGCTGCGGCTGAGCGTGATCTCCGCCATCGCCATGGTCCCGCTGACGCTGCTGACCGGCACCCTGGTGGGCCTGCTGCTGAACCGGCTGGGCCGGAAGATGGCGGCCTTCGTGTCCTCGGTAGCCATGCTCGCCTGGGCCACGCCGGCGGTGTCGGCCAGCGTGATCTTCGTCTGGCTGGCCACGCCGGACGGCGGGGTGGTCGACTGGTTCCTGACCAAGGTGCCGTCCTGGCTGGGCGGCGGCGCGCACTGGGCCGGGTTCAGCTGGACGAACGCCGCGCTGCCGGCCTACACGCTGATCACCGCCCTGGTGATCTGGACGGGCTTCCCGTTCATCGCGGTCAGCGTGCTGGCCGGGCTGCGGACCATCCCGGCCGAGCTGCACGACTCGGCCCGGGTCGACGGCGGCGGGCCGTGGCGCGTCTTCTGGCTGGTCACCTACCCGCTGCTCAAGCCGATCTTCCTGGTCCTGCTGCTGCTGTCGATCATCTGGGACTTCGGCGTGTTCACGCAGGTGTACATCATCATCGGCGAGCTCGGCCAGCGGGATGAATACAACCTCGGCATCTACGAGTACTCCAAGGCGTTCACGATGCCGCCGGCCTACGGCCTGGCCTCGGCACTGGCCTTCATCCTGACCATCGTCCTGCTCATCATCACGGTCGGTTACGTCCGGGCCTCGGTCAAGCAGGGGGCAATCCAATGACGATCCTGGCGGCACGCGCCGAGCGGTCCGGCTCCGGCCGGTCGCGGCGGCGGCTGCGGTCCCGCAGGGCGCGCCGGGCCGGGCTGAACCTGCTCGGGCTGCTCGTCGCGCTGGTCACGCTGTTCCCGATCTTCTTCATGGTGTCCACGGCATTCAAGCCGGCGACCGAGATCTACTCGCTGACCCCGCACCCGCTGCCCGCCCATCCGACCCTGTCCAACTTCCGCACGGTCATCAACGGCAGCGTGATCGGGCTGCCGTACTGGAACTTCCTGAAGAACAGCCTGTTCGTGACGCTGGTCGCGGTCGCGGCGTCGTCGCTGATCGCGCTGCTGGCCGCCGTCGCCGTGGCCCGGTTCAGGTTCAGGTTCCGCACCACCTACCTGATCATGCTGCTGATCGTGCAGATGCTGCCGCAGCAGGCGCTGGTCATCTCGCTGTACCTGGACTTCAGGACGCTGGGCGTGCTGGACAGCCTGATCGGGCTGATCCTGGTGTACACGACGTTCGCGCTGCCGGTGACCATCTGGATGCTGCGCAACTTCGTGGCGGCCGTGCCGCGCGAACTCGAGGAAGCCGCCGCCATCGACGGGGCCGGGCCGATGGGAATCTTCTGGCGGATCCTGCTGCCGCTGGTCGCGCCGGGGCTGGTCGCGACCAGCGTGTTCGCGTTCATCTTCGCCTACAACGAGTTCATCTTCGCGCTGACCTTCCTGAACGTCGACACCGCGAAGTTCACGCTGCCGCTGTACGTCCAGTACTTCTACGGCAGGAACGGGGCCCAGTGGGGACCGATCATGGCCGCCTCCACGCTGTTCACGATCCCGGTCATGGCCTTCTTCTTCCTCGTCCGGCGCCGCCTGTCCGGCGGCCTGCTCGCCGGGGCGGTGAAGGGGTGAGCCACGACACGACCCCGGGCACCGGCCTGGACCCGGCGCTGATCCGCCTGGCCGACGCGATCCTCATCCCGGCCTTTCCCGGGCCGGCGGCGCCGCGCTGGGCCCTGCGGGCGCTGGAGCGCGGCCTGGCCGGCGTCACCCTGTTCGGCCCCAACATCGCGGGCCCGGAACAGGTGACGGCGCTGACCGAGGAACTGCGCGCGGCCGCCGGCCGGGCGCCGGGGATGGCGGGGGCCGGGCCGCTGATCGCGATCGACGAGGAGGGCGGGGACGTCACCCGGGTCGCCTACGCCGACGGGAGCCCCTACCCGGGGAACGCGGCCCTGGGCGCGGTAGACGACGTCGCCCTGACCCGGGATGTCTACCAGGCCATGGGCACCGACCTGGCCAGGCTGGGGATCAACCTCGACCTCGCGCCGTGCGCCGACGTGCTCGGCTCGGCGGACAGCCCGGCCGTGGGCACCCGGTCCTTCGGCACCGACACGGCCCTGGTCGCGCGGCACACCGCCGCCGCCGTGGCGGGCCTGCAGGGCGCGGGCGTGGCGGCGTGCGCCAAGCACTTTCCCGGGCACGGCCGGACCGGGACCGATACCCACCTGGCCGTGGCCACCATCGAAGGCGGGCTTGACGAGCTGCGGCGGCGCGACCTGCCGCCGTTCACGGCCGCCATCAAGGCCGGGACGGCCGCCGTCATGCCCAGTCACCTGCGCGTGCCAGAGCTCACCGGCGACCTGCCGGCCACGGTGTCCGAGGCCGCCCTGATCGGCCTGCTGCGCGGCGAGCTCGGCTTCACCGGCGTGATCGTCTCCGACGCGCTAGAGATGAAGGCCACCAGGGACCTGTTCGGCATCGCGCAGGCCGCGGTGCTGGCCGTGGCGGCCGGAATCGACCTGCTGTGCCTGGGCCGGGACGGTCATCAGGGCGACTACGTCGCGGTGCGCGACGCCCTGGTCGCCGCCGTCCGCGACGGCACGCTGGCGGGCGAGCGGCTGGAAGAGGCCGCCGACCGGGTCGCGGGCCTGCGCGGGGGCCTGGCCCGCGGCCCGCGCCCCGGCGGCGGCCCGGGCGGACCGGGTTTGGCCGCCCGCGCGGGCGGGCGCGATGTGGGCCTGGAGGCGGCCAGGCGGGCCGTGCGGAGGTCGGGCCCGCCGCCGGTGCTCACTCATCCGCTGATCATCGAGGTCGAGCCGGGTGAGAACTTCGCCGCGGGACGGTTCGGTTGGGGGCTAGGCCCGTGGGCGCCGGCCGGCAGCGTGCGCCGGATCCACCCTGCCGGGGCCAGCGTGGCTGACCTCCTGGCCAGCGCGGCCGGGCGCTCGCTGGTGGCCGTGGTCCGCGATGCGCACCGGGACCACGCCACCCGGTCACTGATCGCCGACCTGCTCGCGGGCCGGCCCGACACCGTGCTGGTGGAGATGGGCCTGCCGCTCTGGCACCCGCCGCACGGAACCTCGTACCTGGCCACCTACGGCGCATCCCGGGCCAGCGCGCAGGCTGCCGCGGAGCTGCTCGGGCTGGCGTAGTGCAGCGCCTCCAGCCGCACCTTACTCACCCGCCACTTTTCCTGGGTGGATTCGGGTTTGTGGGTGGATCCGGTGTACTGGGATCCACCGAATACTCCCCGGAACCCGGATCCACCCCGAACCTGGGGCTGATGGGACTGCGCTTACTGGCGGGCTGGGGCGGCGGATGGCTTACTGGCCCATTAGGAGGATCACCGATGACCGGAACGGGTTCCCCCGTGCCTGCCCCCGGCGGCACCGCGAAGCTGGCGGGCCGTACCGTGGCCCGGATCGGGTTCGGCGCGATGCAGCTAGAACGCGCGGGCGTGGGGCGGGACGCGGCGCTCGCGATCCTGCGCCAGGCGGTCGAGGCCGGCGTCAACCACATCGACACCGCCGCCTTCTACGGTCCGGCCAACGCCTTGATCCGCGATGCGCTGGCGCCTTATCCGGACGAGCTGGTCCTGGTAACCAAGGTGGGGGCGGCCCGGGACGCCGACGGCACGTTCGGCTCCGGGCAGCGACCGGAACAGCTGCGGGACCAGGTCGAGGCTAACCTGGCCACGCTCGGCGTCGAGCAGGTGGACGTGGTCAACCTGCGGCGGCTTGACGCCCCGCCCGGGCTGATCGCCGAGGGCGACCAGAAGGTGGACCTGGATGACCAGCTGGCCGAGCTGTCGGCGCTGCGGGAGGCCGGCAAGATCGGCGCCATCGGCCTGTCCAACGTCTCCGCCGGCCAGCTTCGCCAGGCGCTGCCAGCCGGGATCGCGTGCGTGCAGAACTCCTACGGCATCCTGGACCGCACGGCCGAACCCGTGCTGCAGCTGTGCCGCGAGCACGACATCGCCTGGGTCCCGTTCTTCCCGCTCGGCTCGGCCTTCCCGAACCGGCTGAAGGCGACCGACGACCCGACCGTGGCCGGCATCGCCGCCGACCTGGGCGCCACCCCGGCCCAGGTGGCGCTGGCCTGGCTGCTGACGCACTACGACCACACGCTGCTGATCGCCGGAACCTCCGACTCCGCCCATCTGGCCGAGAACATCGCGGCGGGAAGCCTCCGGCTCACCGCGGCATCCGTCAGGGCGCTGGACCAGCTTGCCGAGCCCGAGTAACCCCGCCCCTTACGGTGGGGCCTGATGGTGCGCGGGAGGGCGGACGGTGACATCCTGGGCGCGGGGGCAGGCTGGCGGACGGGGCGGGGCCCCTGACCGCCGTGGCGAGGGCGAGGCGATATGGGCGGACCAGCCATCGCGGTGCGCGGGCTGCGCAAGAGCTTCGGGGACAAAGAGGCGGTCGCGGGGATCGACCTGGAGATAGCGGCGGGATCCTTCGCCGGGCTGGTCGGGCCGAACGGGGCCGGGAAGACCACCTCCCTGTCGATGATGACCGGCCTGCTGCGGCCGGACGGCGGCCAGGTGCTGATCAACGGGCTTGACGTGTGGGCCGACCCGCCCGCCGCTAAGGCGATCATGGGGGTGGTGCCGGCCGAGGCCCGGCTGTTCGAGCGGCTCAGCGGTACCGAACTGCTCGAGTACGCCGGGCGGCTGCGCGGCCTGCCGGTCGCCGAGGTGCGCTCGCGGACCACGCAGCTGCTTGACGTGCTCGACCTGACCGCGGATGCCAAGCGGCTGGTGGCCGACTACTCCACCGGCATGCGCAAGAAAGCCGCGCTCGGCTGCGCCCTGATCCACAACCCGCCGGTGCTGTTCCTGGACGAGCCGCTGGAAGGCGTGGACCCGGTCTCCGCCGACGTGATCCGCCGGCTGCTGAGCCGCTTCGTGGGCACCGGCTCGACGGTGCTGTTCTCCAGCCACGTGATGGAGCTGGTCGAGCAGGTCTGCGACCACGTCTCGATCATCGACAAGGGGCGGATCGTGGCCACCGGCACCACCGATGAGGTCCGCGGCGGCAAGACCCTGCAGCAGGCGTTCATCGCCCTGGTCGGCGGGCGGGGGACCGACGAGGAGGGACTGTCGTGGCTCGGCTCCTCGTCCAGCTGAAGCTGCGGCTGCTGCGTAACGCGCTGCGCGCCTCCACCGGGAACAGGGTGGCCTTTATCTTCAGCACGATCGGGGCCGCGCTGGTCGCGGCGGGTGTCTTCGTCGTCCTGGCCAGGCTGCACGGCAACGGCGCGGCGGTGGACCTGACCACGGTGATCTTCACCGTGTTCGCGTTCGGCTGGCTGATCGTGCCGCTGGTCGCCTTCGGCCTGGACAGCACCCTGGACCCGGCCACGCTGGCCCTGTTCCCGCTGCGCCTGCGCCCGCTGGCGGTGGGCCTGCTGGCCGCCTCGGCCACCGGCGCCTGGCCGCTGGCCAACGTGATCGGCCTGCTCGGGGTGACCATCGGCCTGGCCCACGGCGTCGTCGGCGTGCTGATCGCGGTGCTGGCGGTGCTGCTGCAGGTGCTGTTCTGCATCACGCTGGCCCGGTTCGTGACCACGAGCCTGGCCGGGCTGCTGCGCTCGCGCCGCGGCCGGGACCTGGCTGCCCTGCTCATCCTGCCGATCTTCGCCCTGTACGAGGCCTTCGTGCAGATCGTGCCGCGGCTGACCGCCGAAGGGAAGCTGACCGCAGCCAGCTTCGCCGGCGTGGACAGCTGGCTGCGCTGGACACCGTCGGGCCTGGCCGCGCACGCGATCCTGGACGCCTCGGACGGTCATGCCGGTACCGCCTTGGCGCGCCTGGCGCTGCTGGCCGCGGTCATCGTCGTGCTCGGCTGGCTGTGGGTAGCCTCCCTCAGCCGCGGGCTGGTCACGGTCGACACCACCACGCAGGCGGCGGCGGTACGCGGCAGCGCGCTGCCGTTCGCCCGGTACGGCCTGCGCGGCACGGTGCTGGCCCGGTTCCTGATCTACCAGCGGCGCGAACCCGGCTCATTCATCCTCTGGGGCATCATCGCGGTCATCATGGCGGCGTCCTCGGTGAGCACAATCAGGACCCCGAACTACCTGTTCGCCCTGCTGTTCAGCGCGGGCCTCGGGGCCGCGTTCGTCGGCAGCTTCCACGCCAACTCGATCGGGATGACCGGGCCCGGCTTCGGCCTGGAGGCCATGGCGCTGGCCGGGCGCCGCGCGCTGCGGGCCTACTTCTCCGGCCAGGACATCGCGTTCGGCCTGATCGCGGTACCGCTGCTGGTGGCGGTGTCGTTCGCCCTGGCTGCGGTGGCCGGGCATCCGGTGGACGGGTTCCTGGCCGCCGCCGTGGACCTGGCCGGGATCGGCGCCGGCCTGGGCCTGGCCAGCATCTGCACCGTGATCCTGGCCTACCCGACGGAGAAACGGGCCGGCAGCCCGACGCCCCGGGCGATCAGCGGATACACCGGCCGGTCCATCGGCGCCACGTTCGCCACCTTGTTCAGCGTGGCCGTACTGGTTCTCCCGGTGCTGCTGGGCGCGGCGCTGACCGGCTCGGATCCGGCCACGGTGCGGATGCCGGTGCTGGTCGCGTGCGGCGTCGTCTACGGCCTCGGGCTGGCCTGGATCGGCGTCCTGATCGCCGCGCGCGCGGCCGAGCAGAAGCTGCCCGAGCTCTACCAGATCGCCGTCCGCAGCAAGCTGTAGCCAGCAAAGCTTGGCGTCGGCGGTACGCCAATGCCAGAAAATCGGTGGGGAACGTGCATAATGACGGTCATGCGACTGTCAGCCCGGGCCGACTATGCGCTGCGCGCCGCCATCGAACTCGCCGCGGCCGACGCCGGTCACGTCACCGCCGATCAGCTGGCCCGAGCGCAGCAGATACCAGGGAAGTTCCTGGAGACGATCCTCACCCAGCTCCGCCGCGCCGGGTTGATCCGCAGCCAGCGCGGACCTGACGGCGGCTTCTGGCTGGCCCGGCCGGCCAGCGAGATCTCCCTCGCGGACATCATCCGGGTCATCGACGGCCAGTTGCTCGGCGTGCGGGGCGAGCGGCCGGAGAACATCAGCTATCCCGGCGTGGCCGAACCCCTGCAGCAGGTCTGGATCGCGCTGCGCGCCAACGAACGAGCCGTCCTGGAGCAGGTCACGCTGGCCGACATCGTGTCGGGGAGGCTCCCCGACATGGTCCGCATCCTGACGGAAAACCCCCGCGCCTGGGTCTGATCGCCTGGGTCTGATCCCGGCCAGCCCGTTTTACCTCCGGCCGGTGCTCAGACCGCCACCATGTCCGTGACGTCTGAGGCAGCGCCGAAGCCCCGCTCGGTATCGGCGAACTCCAGCGCGGTGCCGGAGCCCGGATCGATGGCGGCGATGGAGACGAAAGTTTGCTCGGGCGGGAGCCCGGCGCCCGTCTCGGCCGGGACCCGCAGGCCCGGCTCCCTCGGCATGCCCAGTACCGGATCGTGCTGCAGCTCGGCCAGGGCGAAGTTGTCAGAAACCTCACGGAACACCTGCGACAGCGGGGTGTTCAGGGCGCCGCAGATGGCGGCGAGCAGCTCGGACGAGGCTTCCTTCTGGCCGCGCTCGACCTCGGAGAGATAGCCCAGGGAGACGCGCGCCGAGGCTGACACCTCGCGCAGCGTGCGGCCCTGCCGCAGGCGCAGCCGCCGCAGCACGTCACCTAGCAGCTGACGGAGCAGAACCATGTCGCACTCCCTTCCCCGAGGTCGGCCCACCGACAACTTCCACCGTACCTGGCATTACGGTTACTTCGCGAGATCATGTCCTCCCGTGTTCGCTGCCAACGTAACGCTGTAATCAGCCCGTCTCTTCCCTGAGCCGGCCGAGCAGCAGTCCGAGGGCATGCTCCACACTCAGTCTACGTATCTGATGCCTGTTTCCGGTGAGGGCGATGGTCCGCACCACCGTGTCGTCCGCGGCGCTCACGGCGATGTGCGCCGTGCCCACCGGCTGCCCGTCGGCCGGGTCGGGGCCGGCCACCCCGGTCGTGGCCACCCCGTAGGTCGCGCCAAGCCTGGTCCGCACGCCTGCCGCCATGGCCGCGGCGACCGGCGCGTAGACCGCGCCATGCCGGGCCAGCATGCCCCGGTCCACCCCGAGCAGCAGCGCCTTGAGCTCGGTGGCGTAGGCCACCACGCCGCCGAGGAACGCCTCCGAGGAGCCCGGGACGTCGGTCAGCGCGGCGGCGACCAGGCCGCCGGTGAGCGATTCCGCTACGGCGACGGTGTGGCCGACCGCCCGCAGCCGGGCCAGTACCTGTCCGGCCAGCTCATATGCGTCCTGGCCCGCGGAACCCTGGCCCGCGCCGTCTGCCGCGACCTGGTGTGCCCGTGGTGAGTGTGCCTGTGGTGAGTGTGCCTGTGGTGAGTGTGCCCGTAGTGAGTGTCGCTGTGGTGAGTGTCGCTGTGGTGGCTCCGACCCCAGGACCACGATCCTGACCTCCCAACCCTCGGCGCCCGGCTGGCTCACCGCCCCGCCGCCGGCTCGGAGCGGCGCAGCCGCATTGCCTGCTGAACATAGTCGACACCGGTCACCACGGTGACGACAACCGCCGCGCCCATGAACAGCCCGCGCACGATCCCCGGCGGGCTCAGCGAGGCAGGCAGCACGTACAGGCAGATGGCGATGACCTGCAGGAGGGTCTTCAGCTTGCCGCCGCGGCTGGCGGCGATCACGCCCCGGCGGATCACCCAGAACCGGAGTGCGGTCACGCCGAGCTCCCGGAACATGATCACCCCGGTGACCCACCAGGGCAGTTCGCCGAGGGCGGACAGGCAGATCAGCGCCGCGCCGGTCAGGGCCTTATCCGCCACCGGGTCGGCGATCTTGCCGAAGTCGGTCACCAGCCCGCGGCTGCGGGCCAGCCGCCCGTCCAGCAGGTCGGTCAGCGACGCGATGCAGAACGCGGCCAGGGCGGCCAGCCGCCAGCCGGTGCCGCCGGCCAGCAGGAAGGCGATGAACACCGGGACCAGGATGATCCGGATCCCGGTGAGCACGTTGGCAATATTCCAGAGCCCGACCTGGGAGGTCACCGCCGGCCCGGCACGACCACGTCGGCCGTCAGGTCGACGCCCTCCGAGCCGGTTACCACGGCACGCACCATGTCACCGGCCGCCAGCGGCCGGGTCGTGCGGACCGTGGTTACCCCGTCTACTTCGGGTGCCTGATGCGCGGCCCGGCCGGTAAAGGACCCGGCCTCGTCCGGGTCGGGCTCTTCGATCAGGACGTCGATGGTCTCCCCCAGCCGGTCGGCGGCCCGCTGGGCCATCAGCTCCTCGGCCAGGTCGGCGAACTCCTCCACCCGGCGGGCGATCTCCGCGTCGTCCAGCTTGCCCGGCCGGGAGGCGGCCTCGGTGCCGTCCTCGTCGGAGTAGCCGAAGATCCCGATGGCGTCCAGCCCCGCGTCGCCCAGGAACAGCTCGAGTTCCTTCAGGTCGTCGGCGGTCTCGCCGGGGAAGCCGACGATGAAGTTGGACCGGACCCCGGCGCCCGGGCTCAGCTCCCGGATCTGCTCCAGCAGGGCACCGAACCGCTCCCGGTCACCGAACCGCCGCATGGCCCGCAGCACCGGCCCGCTGGCGTGCTGGAACGACAGGTCGAAGTAGTCGGCCACGCCGGGCGTGGCGATGATGACCTCGATCAGCCCGGGGCGCAGCTCGGCGGGCTGCAGGTAGCTGATCCTGACCCGCTCGATGCCGTCGATCCCGGCCAGGTCGGGCAGCACCTCCTCCAGCAGCCGCAGGTCGCCCAGGTCCTTGCCGTAGGAGGTGGAGTTCTCGCTGACCAGGACCAGCTCGCGGACACCCTGATCAGCCAGCCAGCGCGCCTCGGCCAGCAGCTCGGGCGGCCGCCGGGAGACGAACGCGCCGCGGAAGGACGGGATGGCGCAGAACGAGCAGCGGCGGTCGCAGCCGGAGGCGATCTTCAGCGGCGCGACCACGCCGCCGGACAGCCGCCGCCGGAAGACGCCGCCGCTGGACAGGTCCGGGCCGATCCACGGAGCGGCCGCCTGGTCCGGGAGCGGCGCAGGCCGGACGGTGTGGGGGGCCTGGTCACTGGGAGCCTGGTCGCTGGGAGCCTGGCCGCCGGTCTCCCGGACGTCCTGGCGGGCAGCCGGGGAGATGGGCAGCAGCGTGCGGCGGTCGCGGGCGGTGTGTGCCGGGCGGCGGCGGCCGGCCAGCACGTCGTCCAGGCGAGCCCCGATGTCGCCGTAGTCATCGAAGCTGAGGATCTGGGCCTCGGGCAGCTCACCGGCCAGCTCGGCGCCGTACCGCTCGGCCAGGCAGCCCACGGCGGCGACCTTGGCGCCCGACTCGGCGGCCGACAGCAGTTCCTCGATCGACTCCTGCTTGGCGGCCTGGATGAAGCCGCAGGTGTTCACGAGCACCACGCTGGCCGCATCGGCCGGGGCCACGTCCCAGCCGGACGCGGCCAGCCGAGCGGCCAGTTCTTCGGAGTCGACCTCGTTGCGCGCGCAGCCCAGGGTGACCAGGCTGACCGTCCGCGGTGCGGATCCTGGGGCCGACTGCGATCCGGAACGTGAAGACACACCGAGAGCCTACGCGACACCGCTCCGAGGCTGGCGCTATCCCGAGGGGCTCGAGGCCGTGCCGCCCGCGGGACTGGATGCGGACGTCGAGCCCGGGGTGAAGCTCAGCGTGACCGGCAGCTGGGTCTGGGTGGTCTGGCGCTTGCCGTTCACGGTCAGCACGACGCCGCCCGGGTTGCCCAGGCGGATGTTCACCGCCTGCTTCTCGGTCCAGGTCATCGAGCCGCCGGCCGGGACGACACCCATGTAGATCTGCGACCCGTCGTTGCTGTCGGTCAGCAGCACCCAGCATTCCTCCACCGCGGCGAGCTTGATCACCACGTCACTGGCGGCGGTGTGCGTCGGCGAAGGCTGGGGCGACGGCCTGGCCGGTGCCGTGGGGTGGACCGAGGGATGGCTGGTGGGCGGGGCCGAGGCCAGGTGCTTGCCGCTGCCGCTCCGGGTGGCCAGGTGATAGGCGCTGAACCCGATGATGGCCAGCAGCACCACGACGACGATCATGGCCAGGCTGGGCGAGTGCCGTTCCCTGATCTTGATCGGCCGCGAGGGCTCGAACACGTCGGCCGCGCGCATCGCGTGCGGCGGCCCGTGGTCGGCGTCGTACTCGCTGATCAGCGGGGCGGGGTCGGTGCCGATGGCGCCGGCGATGCTGCGGATGTGGCCGCGGGCGTAGAAATCGCCGCCGCAGGCGGCGAAGTCATCGTGCTCGATGTCCCGGATGATCGATTCCCTGATCCGGGTCTGCTGGCTGACCTGAGCGACGGTGAGACCGGCCTGACGGCGTGCGTCCGTCAGGGATTCACCGATGCTCACGCTGCGCCTCCCCATACTTGCGGTGGCGATGAGGCACTCCCCGAGTGCGGGGGCCATCACCAAGTGTAGACAGCAAACAGTACGGGATCGGTAAAGGCCGGATGGCAGTTCAGCGTCTTAGCCACCCCCCCGTAGCAATTCGATCGTGCCGTCCAGATCCTCCGGCCTGACCAGCACGTCCCGGGCCTTGGAGCCCTCGCTCGGTCCGACGATGCCGCGGCTTTCCAGCAGGTCCATCAGCCGCCCGGCCTTGGCGAAACCGACGCGCAGCTTGCGCTGCAGCATCGACGTCGAGCCGAACTGGGTGTTGATGATCAGCTCCGCGGCCTCGATCAGGTACCCGAGGTCGTCGCCGATGTCCGAGTCGATCTCGCGGGTGCGTTCCGGCGCGGCGGCGACGTCCTCGCGGTAGACCGGCTCGGCCTGCTTCTTGGCGTGCGCGACGATCTCGCGGATCTCCTTCTCCGACACGAACGCGTTCTGCAGCCGGATCGGCTTGGACGCGCCCATCGGCAGGAACAGCGCGTCGCCCTGGCCGACCAGCTTCTCCGCGCCTGGCTGGTCCAGGATGACCCGGGAGTCCATCAGGCTGGAGGTGGAGAAGGCCAGCCGGGACGGGACGTTGGCCTTGATCAGGCCGGTCACCACGTCCACGCTGGGCCGCTGGGTGGCCAGCACCAGGTGGATGCCCGCCGCCCGGGCCAGCTGGGTGATCCGGACCACGGCGTCCTCCACGTCGCGGGGGGCCACCATCATCAGGTCTGACAGCTCGTCCACGATCACCAGCAGGTACGGGTAAGGCTGGTAGACCCGCTCGCTGCCGGGCGGCGGGACCAGCTTCCCGGTCCGCACCGCCTTGTTGAAGTCGTCCACGTGCCGGAACCCGCTGGCGGCCAGGTCGTCGTAGCGGCGCTCCATCTCGCCGACCACCCAGTCCAGCGCCTCGGCCGCCTTCTTCGGGCTGGTGATGATCGGCGTGATCAGGTGCGGGATGCCGTCGTAGATGGTCAGCTCGACCCGCTTGGGGTCGATCAGGATCATGCGTACCTCGTCCGGCGTGGCCCGGACCAGGATCGAGGTGATCAGGCCGTTCAGGCAGACCGACTTGCCGGCTCCGGTGGCGCCCGCGATCAGCACGTGCGGCATCTTGGCCAGGTTGGCCACCAGCACCCGGCCCTCGACGTCCTTGCCCAGCCCGACCACCATCGGGTGATGATCCGAGATCGCCACCTGCGACTTGAGCACGTCGCCCAGGCTGACGATCTCCTTGTCCGCGTTCGGGATCTCGATCCCGATGGCCGACTTGCCCGGGATCGGGGAGACGATCCGGACGTCCGCGCTCTTGACCGCGTATGCGATGTTCTTGGACAGGTTGGTGACGCGCTCCACCTTGACCGCCGGGCCGAGCTCGATCTCGTACCTGGTCACCGTGGGTCCCCGGCTGAACCCGGTGACCGCCGCGTCTACCTGGAACTGCTCGAGCACCTCGGTCAGCGCCTCGACCACGATGTCGTTGGCCCGGGTCCGCTGCTTGGGTGCCGTGCCTGGCCGCAGCAGCGCCACCGGCGGCAGCGTGTAGCCGCCCAGCGCGGCCCCGGTCAGCGTGAGCTGCTCGGGCTTGCCGGCCGGGGCGGCCGCCTTCCCGGCCACGCCCGCCGAGATGGACTCGGGCAGGCCGGCGTCGGCCGCGGCGGCAGTGTGGGTCTCAGCCGGGGGCGCGTCGGAGGTGCCGAAGCCGAGCGCCTCGATCAGGCCGTCCTCGCCGTCGTGGACCGAGCCCGGCCGGCCGCCCTGGCCCGGAGCCGTGCCCGCGACCGCCTTGGCGCCGCGCTTGCCCGGCTCGATCAGCGGCGTGTCGTAGGGCTTGACCCGGTCGCCGGACTCGATCGCCGGCCGGAGCTTGAGCCGGCCGGTGAGCTGGCCGCGGCCCCGGATCCCGGTGCTTGCCTCGTAGTCCTCGTCGACCTCCAGGCCGTCCTCGTCCTGCTCCGGCCGCGGCTCGGCCCGGCCGAGCAGGACCCGCAGGTCGTAGAGGCGGTCAGGGATCTGGTGCAGCGTGGTGCCGGTGATGAGCAGCACGCCGAAGAGCGACAGCAGGGTCAGCAGCGGCGCTGCCACCCAGGGCGACAGCGCGCTGACCAGCGGGCTGGCCACCGCGTAGCCGACCAGGCCGCCGCCCGCGTGCATGGCCGCCTGGCCATCGGACGGACGCGGCGTGCCCTTGGCGATGTGGATCAGGCCCAGCAGGCCGAGCAGCAGCGCGGTCCAGCCGATCACGGCCCGCCTGGTCGCCGAGTTCCGGTCCGGATGGCGCAGGAACCGCCAGGCCAGCAGCGCGACCAGCACCGGAGCCAGGAAGGCCAGCGACCCGAAGCCGCCGATGACCACCTTCTGGATGCCGTGGCCGGCCGCGTTGTCCAGGTGCGCCCACAGGCCGCCCGCGAGCACGACGGCCACCGCGAGGATGAACAGGCCCAGGCCGTCCCGGCGGTGGTGCGGCTCCAGGTCGCGGGCGCCGCGGCCGATCGACCGGACTACGAACCCGAGTCCGCCGGCCAGCAGCATCCAGGCCTTCGCGATCGTCCGGGCGATCCAGATGGCCAGGATCGCGACCGGATTGCGCGGACGGGGGGGCCGCGCGGGCGGGCGTCCCTTCGGCCGGCCCGGCGGGCGCTTCTTTCCCTTGCTGCCCGGACGGGCCGGTCCTTTTTTCCCCGAACGGGCCGGGCTGTTCCGCCCCGCCCCGCTGCTCGTCTTCCGGCGGGGCGGCTGGCCCGACCAGTTCTCTGACGTGCCACGACGGCCCGCGCCGGCCTGGCCGGCGCGGGTGCCGGGCTGACGGGCTGGTTCCGTCCGGACACGGGTCGCCATAGTTACAAACGTAGCGAGCATCCGCACCGGGACGAAGCACCGCGACCGCGTGTCGCCGGGATACGGGGGTGGAGGGCGGGGCATCGGCCACGGACCGTTCGGCATAAAAGGTAAAACAGGTGCGGAGCCGGGCGCGGGAGCGGGGAGCGGACGGAACGGGCGTTGGCGGGCGCGGTAGGGTCGGCCCATGCGGGTCGCGATCCTCGATGATTACCAGCAGGTCGCGCTGGCCAGTGCGGACTGGTCGGCGGTACGCGAGCTAGCCGAGATCCACGTCTTCGCCCAGCACATCGCGCGGACGGAGGCGCTGGTCAGCGCCCTGGAGCCGTACGAGGTGGTGGTGGCCATGCGGGAGCGGACGCCGTTCGACGCCGAGCGGCTGAGCCGGCTGCCGCGGCTGCGGCTGCTGGTCACCACGGGCATGGGCAACGCCTCGATCGACCTGGCCGCGGCGGCCGAGCGCGGGATCACCGTGTGCGGCACCGGCGGCGTCGGGTCGACGACGACCGAGCTGACCTGGGGGCTCATCCTGGCCCTGGTCCGGCACATCCCGGAGGAGGACCGGCGGCTGAAGATGGCCGGCGGGGCGGGCGGCGCGGCGCTGGGGGACAGCGGCACCTGGCAGCAGACCGTCGGCACCGGGCTGGACGGCAAGCGGCTGGGCGTCGTCGGCCTCGGGCATCTGGGTCAGCGGGTGGCGGATATCGGCCGGGCGTTCGGCATGAAGGTGTCGGCGTGGAGCCAGAACCTCGACCCCGAGCACGCCAAGAAGGCGCACGTCAAGGCAGTCAGCAAGGAGACTCTGTTCGCCACCTCCGACGTGGTGACCGTGCACTACAAGCTGAGCCCGCGCAGCGTGGGCCTGGTCGGCGAGGCCGAACTGGCCCTGATGAAGCCGACCGCCTACCTGGTCAACACCTCGCGCGGGCCAATCGTGGACAGCGCGGCGCTGCTGGCCGCGCTCCGCTCGGGGTCGATCGCGGGCGCGGCGCTCGACGTGTACGACGTCGAGCCGCTTCCGCTGTCCTCGCCGCTGCGCTCGGCCCCGAACGTGGTCCTCACCCCGCACCTGGGCTACGTCACCGAGGAGTCCTACCGGGTGTTCTACGGTGAGGCCGCAGAGGACATCGTGGCCTTCGCCCAGGGCGCGCCGGTGCGGGTGCTGTCGGATTAGCTGTTTTAGGCTGTTTTAGCTGCCCGGCGTGTTAGTTGCCCGGCTTGTTAGTCGCCCGGCTTCCAGGCGGGGTCGCGGCCGGACAGGCTCAGCGCGCGGTCGAAGGCGTCTGCGCTGTCCGGTACCGGGACGATCGCGGCGAAGCCCTGATACTGGCGGAACATCTCGCCCTGGGTCTCGACGGTTGGCAGCAGTTCGTTGGCCAGTTCTTGGCTGCACTGGTAGTCCTGGCCCGTGGCCCTGGCGATGTCCCAGCCGTGCAGGACCATCTCGGCGATCAGCATCGCGGCGATGTCGGCGGCCGGGGTTTCGCTGCCCATGACGCTTCGGCCGCCCGCCCAGGCCTTCGGGTCGGACCAGGCTTGGACGGCCCTGGCCACCTGGGCCTGGTAGTCGGCGGCGAAGCCGGGCTCGGCGGCGAAGTCCTTGCTCATCAGGTCCTCGGCGACGCTCTTGCCGTAGGCCCGCTGCTCGGCAGAATAGGCGGTCCACAAGATCGTGTGGTTGAGCAGGGTGCGCAGGTCCCAGTCGGCGCAGGGCGTCTTGCGGTCCAGCTCGCCGGCGTTCACGTTCCCGACCACGCGGGCGGTCTCGGCGGCCGCGGCGGACATCAGGGCCGGGCCGTTCTGTTCGTCGGTAGTCATCTGTTCACCGTATCTACAGCGGTCGGCCTGCTCTTGAACAAACGCGACAGCTACGCTGGTCACGTGCCATCAAGCGGCAACGGAGCCGACCGGTACGCGTCGTGGCGGGACGCGGACCTTGCCGCCGGGACGTCTTCCGGGGCGCCTTCCGGGACGTCTTCCGGGGTGCCTTCTGGGGCAGCGGCGATGGGGCGCGGGGTGCTGCGGGCCGGGCTGGCGGCGGAGCGGTTCCAGCTGGCCCGGCACTTGCCGTCGGTACCGCTGGCGCCGTTCGTGGACTACTACTGGATCGTCCGGTGGGACCTGCGCGGCCAGCCGCCGCACGAGCAGACGATCCTGCCGCACCCCAACGTGAACCTGGCCTTCGAGGCCTCCGGGGCCGGGATCTACGGCGTGGACCGGTCACTGTTCACGCGGCAGCTTTCCGGCGGGGGCCAGGCGCTGGGGGTGCGGTTCAGGCCGGGCTGCTTCCGGCCGTTCTGGCAGGCGCCGATCTCGCAGCTCAGCGACCGGGTGGTGCCTGCCACGAGACTGTTCGGCCCGCTGGTCGAGAAGACGCGGCAGGAGATCATGTGCGCCGAGAGCGACGCCGATATGACGGCGCACGCCGAGTCGCTGCTGTACTCGGCGCTGCCGGACCGCGACCCGGTGGCCGAGCAGGCCGCGGACCTGGTGGCGCTGATCACGTCCTCCCCTTCGCTGCGCCGGGTCGACGAGCTGTCCGCCGCTTCCGGCTGGTCGGTGCGGAGCCTGCAGCGGCTGTTCGCCGACTACGTGGGCGTCAGCCCGAAGTGGGTGATGCGCCGGGCCCGGCTGCACGAGGCCGCGGAGCGGGCCGACAGCGGCGAGGTGGTCGACTGGGCCGCGCTGGCCTTTGACCTCGGCTACGCCGACCAGGCCCACCTGACCCGCGAGTTCACCACCACCATCGGGGTGCCGCCGACGCGTTACGCAGCCTCTCACGCCGCCTCTCCCCCGGCCTGAGCGGCTTCGGGCGGCGGAGCTGCTTAGGCGACTTGGGCGGCGGAGCTGCTTAGGCGGCTTCGGCGGCCGGGACGGTGCGCAGGTTGAGCGGCGAGCGCTTTCGAGCGTGCGCCGGATGTCCGCGATGACCTCGGCGGGCGCCGTGCGGATCTGCTTGGGCGTGAACCGGAGGATGATCATCTGGTGGGCGGCCATCCGGCGCCCGCGGGCCAGCGTGCTGGCGTGGTCCTCAGGAGAGGTATGCCATTCGCGAGAGTCCACTTCGATGGCGATGCCGAATTCTGGCCACCAGGCGTCGGGCCTGGCCACGAAGGTATTGGCCGCGCAGACCGTGGGGTTGAACAGCGGCAGGGGCAGGCCGGACTTGACCAGCAGGTCCTTCAGGTCTCCCTCCGCGGCCGACCTGATGCCATCCGCGACGTCGGACTGGGCCTCGCGGAGCGGGACCGAGCCGACGTTCGGCCCGGCCTTGAGCTCCTCGTGCAACCGCATGATCTCGCAGCTCCGGCGTTGCACGGCGTCGGCGACAACCGCCCGCACGTCCCGCAGGCTGTCCAGGTCGCGGGCGGCATCGGCGACGGCCCGTGCGGGCAGGGCATACCGCAGCGGCCCGAAGCGCCAGATCCGCTCCGGCAGCCGGGTAGTGCGATGGAGCCGGACGAACTGCGCGTCGCGCCGCCGGCGCGAGGCGGGCATCAGGACATCGATCTGCTCGGTGGCAGGCCCGCGGATGCGGTGATGGCTCAGGGCTGCCGGACCGGTGATCACGCTGGCCGGGCCGGCGTACAGCAGCGCGGCCATTTCCTGCTGGACCTTGGTGGGCGTCCCAGTCGCGGCGACGTAAACACCGGGCAGCAAGCTCTGCCACGGGCCGCCGATGCGCAGGCGATACTGCAGAGCATGCCTGGTCAGGGCGGCGGCGAGCGCCTGCCGGCGGCTAATCACGTCGAGCTGGCGATCTAGGGTCCGGGTGAGCGGGTCCTGGCCAAGTTGAATAGATGCAGGCATGCGGGCATTATGCCGCCAGGGTCTGACAAACCGAGCGTACGCACGCATATCCGGATGGTGCATAGAGCTCGCTGGGCTTGGGCGTAGGTGGCTGCGATCGGACATCTCACGCGAGATCTCTGCCGGCACGATGGAACATGGGTGCGGCTCTTGTGGTGTGAGGCTGCGCCTGCCGGAGGCCGCGCCGCGGCGGCGGTCCTTCATGATCACGCCCGGAAGGGGCTGGCTTCATGATCGCGGGCAGTTTTGGTCGCTATTTAGCTCAAACTGCCCGTGATCATGAAAGTGGCACAGGCCCCGGGGCTGAGAGCGCGGCGGCCGGGGCGGGAGCAACGACTGAGGTTCCAGGGGCCTGGCCGCCGGGCAGTCACTCCACCAGAGCCGCACCCATGGAACATCGAGCCGGCGTGAAGACCCGGCAGGTGGGAACTGAGGGGTAGGTGGGAGCCGAGGTCGGCCGCGCGGGGCGCGGAGCGAGACCTGCTCGGTGCGGGGCCTAAGGGGCGGGCCCTGGGAGGGCTAGGCCTCGATGACTACGGGGATGATCATGGGGCGGCGGCGGTAGTTGTCGCTGACCCATTTGCCGATGATGCGGCGGGCGAGCTGGCTGATCTGGTGGGCGTCGCTGATGCCGTCGGCGGCGGCTAGGCCCACCGCTTCCTCGATCTTGGGGAGGACCTCGCCGAACGCTGCGTCGTCGATGCCTGCGCCGCGGGCCTGGATGGCGGGGCCAGCCACCAGCTTGCCCGAGCTGGCGTCGACCACGATGACGACCGACACGAAGCCTTCGTCGCCGAGGATCCGGCGGTCCTTCAACTGGGACTCGGTGACCTCGCCGACGGTGAGCCCGTCGACGTAGACGTACCCGCAGGGGACCGCGCCGGTCACGTTGGCCTGCCCGTCGACCAGGTCGACGACCACGCCGTCCTCGGCGATCACGATGTTGCCGTCGGGGACGCCGGACAGCGAGGCCAGCCGGGCGTGGGCACGCAGGTGCCGCCACTCGCCGTGTACCGGCATGAAGTTGCGCGGCCGGACCAGGTTAAGCACGTAGAGCAGCTCACCCGCCGGGGCGTGGCCGGACACGTGCACGAGGGCCGAGCCCTTGTGCACGACGCGCGCGCCGAGCCGGGTCAGGCCGTTGATGACCCGGTAGACGGCGGTCTCGTTGCCCGGGATGAGCGACGAGGCCAGGATGACCGTATCCCCGGCGGCGATACGGATCGGGTGGTCGCGGCCGGCCATCCGGGACAGCGCGGACATCGGCTCGCCCTGCGAGCCGGTGGAGATCAGCACCACGTCGCCGGGCGGCATCTCCTCGGCCTCGCGCAAGTCGACCAGGATGCCGCCGGGAACGTGGAGGTAGCCGAGGTCACGGGCGACGCCCATGTTCCGCACCATGGAGCGGCCGACGAAGGCGACCTTGCGCCGGTGCTTAACCGCCGCGTTGAGCACCTGCTGAACCCGGTGCACGTGCGAGGCGAAGCAGGCCACGATGATGCGGTGCTCGGTGTTCGCGAAAATCTCATCGAGGACCGGTGCGATGTCGCGCTCCGAGGTCACTACGCCGGGGACTTCGGCGTTGGTGGAATCGGCCATCAGCAGGTCGACGCCCTCGGTGCCGAGCCGGGCGAACCCGGCCAGGTCGGTGAGCCTGCCGTCCAGCGGCAGCTGGTCCATCTTGAAGTCGCCCGTGTGCAGCACGACGCCGGCCGGGGTGCGGATGGCGACGGCGAGCGCGTCGGGGATCGAGTGGTTGACGGCCAGGAACTCGCACTCGAACGGCCCGAACGAGATGCGGTCGCCCTCGGTGACCTCCACCGCGACGGGCTCCACCCGGTGCTCGGTCAGCTTGCTGCGCATCAGGGCCAGAGTCAGTTTGGAGCCCACCAGCGGCAGGTCAGCCCGCTCCCGCAGCAGGTAGGGGACGGCGCCGATGTGGTCCTCGTGCGCGTGCGTAAGTACGACCGCTTCGACCTGGTCGAGCCGGCCGCGCAGGAAGCCGAAGTCGGGCAGGATCAGGTCCACGCCGGGCTGGTCGGGATCGGGGAACAGCACGCCGCAGTCGACGACGAGCAGGCGCCCGCGATACTCGAAGACGGTCATGTTCCGGCCGATCTCGCCGAGCCCGCCCAATGGGACTATGCGCAGGCCGTCGCGCGCGAGGGCGGGCGGCGGGGCGAGGTCGGGATGCGGGTGGCTCACGCGGCCGACCCCGGCAGCTTAACGCCGCCAGCAGTGAGATCCAGGGCCAGCTGGTGCCGTTCGGCCTCGGTGGCGGCGAGCAGCGGGGCACGCACCGCGCCGCCCGGCAGCCCGAGCAGGTCGAGCGCGGCCTTGGTCATCACCGCGCCCTGGTTACGGAACAGTCCGTCGTACACGGGGATCAGGTCGTAATGGATCTGCCGGGCCCGGCCGACGTCGCCGGCACCGAACGCGTCAATCATTTCGTGCAGCCGGTCCCCCACCACGTGGCCGACCACGCTGACGAAACCGACCGCGCCGAGCGCGAGCCAGGGCAGGTTCAGCATGTCGGTGCCGCAGTAGTAGACGAAGTCGGTCTGGGCCAGCACGTGCGAGGTGGCGCCCGGGGCGTCCTTGGCGTCCTTGACGCCGATGATCCTGGGGTGGGCGGCCAGCCGGATCAGGGTCTCGCTGGCCACGGCCGCGCCGGTCCGGCCCGGGATGTCGTAGATGAGCATCGGCAGCCCGGTGGCGTCGGCCACCGCGGTGAAGTGGGCCTCCAGGGCCGGCTGCGGCGGCTTGTTGTAGTACGGGGTGACGACCAGCAGGCCATGGGCGCCGGCGCGCTCGGCGGCGCGGGCCAGCTCGATGGTGTGCGACGTGATGTTGGTGCCGACGCCCGCCACGACCTGGGCGCGCGAGCCGACCGCCTCGAGCACCACCCGGAGCAGGCGCTCCTTTTCCTCGTCGGTGGTGGTCGGCGCCTCCCCGGTGGTGCCGTTGATCACCAGGCCGTCGTTGCGCATGGCGGTGACCAGGTAGTCGGCGAGGCGGGCAGCCCCGTCGTAGTCGACGGCCCCGTCGGGGGTCATGGGAGTAATCATCGCCGTGATCATCTGGCCGAACGGCGCGCTACTTGTCGTCATACCCGAACGCTACCCGCAACCGGGTGCGCAGAGTAGGCGGCTTACCGTCCCGCCGGCGAGAAATCCCGCCACCGCCCGGCCGGGGATGCCTGTCGGCCGGCGGCCCGGGTCAGCTCAGGGCCTGCAGGGTCTGGATGGCGATGTCGGGGCGGGGCGCGTTGCAGGTCGGGCAGCGCGGGCCCTGGCCCGGAATGTTGAGCCAGTAGCCGGCCACCTTGGATCTGGTGGCCTGGATGGCGGCGGTCAGGTGCTGGCTGCTGACCGGGGCGCCAGGCGGGTTGGTGGACAATCCGGCCAGCACGGTGACGGCGGGGTTCGCGTCGGTGGCCTGAGCCGCTGCGGCCTCGACGAAGCCGGAGTAGGTGCCGGAATCCCGCTCCAGGCTCTGGGCCTGGAGCTCGATGACGTCGGCGACCCGGGCCAGGTGGCCGACCAGATCCAGGTCGAGGAACTGCTGCCACCGCGGCTGGGCGCTGCCGGGCTGCAGGACGGTAGTGAGATTGAGAGCGGGGGTGACGATCAGCCGCAGGCCATTAGCGTGAGCCACGGCCGCGGCCTGGGTGGCGGCCAGCACCGGATTACGCTGCTCGGCCACCGGGGTGAAGCTCCAGGCTTCGGGGTCATACAGGACACCCCAGGTGCCGGGCGGGACCTGCCCCGCGTTCACCGCGCTCTCGAGCGCGGCGGCCGAGGCGAAGGTCACCACGGACCGGGCGGCAAACCCGGTGAGGGGCTGCTGGCCCGGCTGCAGGATCTCATACACCCGCGCGGCCCGCAGTTCAGCGCGGACGCTCGGGTCGGCCGCCAGCTGGGCGAGCGCCGAGCGGGTCAGCAGCCAGGTCAGGTGGCCAGTAGCGGGCACCGTGACGTGGCCCGTGCTGCTTGGCCGACTGGCGGCGGGCGCGGGCGAGGGGTGGCCGCCGGAGGAGACCGCAGCCGAGCAGGCGGCCAGCAGACAGACGGCCGCGGCCACCACGACCGCCGTCACGGCGAAGGCGGCCGCCCCGGCTTCCCGGGCCGGGGCAGGGATCTGTGGGGAACGCTGCGGACGGATGCCTGTCCTCATCTCCTCATTGCTAGCGGTTACGAGCCGATGCGGATGTCGGCCGTCATGCCGTTCAGCGGCGCGATCTTCGGAACCTCGGTAATGGTGATGACGGCCTGATAGAAGGTGCCAGCCGAGCTGGACGTCGGATCGGGCAGGATCTCGCTGACGCGGCCAGGCACGGCGGTGATGTGGTCGGCCGGCACGCTGATCGTGACGCTGCTGCCGTTGCTGATCCTGGAGATCGAGCCTTCCGGGATGAGCGCGACGATCTGCCAGCTGTTCGAGACCCGCAGCGCGACCACGGGCAAGGAGGTCTGGCTGACCGAGGTCCGGTGGACCGTCTGCGGACCCTCGGGAAACAGCGAGAAAGCCGGGCCCTGGCTGGTTGTCGCCTGGGCCGAGTCGGTGACGTAGGTCCTGATGCCTGCCGAGGTGACGCTCTGGCCAGCCTGGCCGTTGGCGGCGATGACCTTCCCGCCCGACGGCGCGATGATCTCGGTTGCGGTCATCTTCGCCTGGTCGGTTGCGAGCTGGGCCTGGTCCAGCGTCAGCTGGGCCTTCTCGGCCGCCAGTTGCGCGTCGTCACCAGCGGCCGCGGCCGGGTCCGCGGCCGCCGCCGCGCGCAACTGGGCCATCTTCGCCTGCTCGGCGGCGATAGCGGCACGGTCGGCGGCCAGCACCGAGTAAACGCTGGGCGCGTATTCGGTGGCCAGCACCTGGCCTTTGTGCACCGGCTGACCCAGGTGGACGGCCACCTTGCCGATCTGCCCGGAGACGGGGAAGTTGAGGGTGACGATGCCGCTGCTGCTTACCGTGCCGGTGAACAGCTGCCGGTCATCCCGTATGACCCGCGGCACGTACCACGCCACGGCGGCCACGCAGGCGGCTGCGATGACCAGCCCACCGACCCGCTGCGGCCAGGTCCGCTGGCGGCGAGTCCAGACCTGCTCCTGCCGGTGCCCGCGTAGCTGATGGGCGGGCTGAAGGGAGACGGATGCGGTCGCCGGGGACTGGCGCGACACCTGGCGGGAGGCAGTCGATGCGGGCGTGGCCAGGCCATTGGCCCGGCCAGGCCGGGGCGGGATCGGGTAGTCAGCCGGCTCGGCGTAGGGCCGCGGGACCGGGTTCTCGTAGGCCGGCCGGACCGGGTTCTCGTAGGCCGGCCGGACCGGGTTGGCGTACGGCCTCGGCCGGGCCGGGTAGTGGCCGGGAGCCTGATCCAGTGGCTGCTGCCGGTCTGGGTGGCTGACCGGAGCCTGGGACCTGGGCCCCGCGGACGAGTAGTCGGCCACGGGCTGGTGGGACCGCCGCGGCTGGGACCACTGTTCCGGTTGAGCGTCCGGTTTGCCCGTCACCCAGGAGTTCGTGTCCGGATTGCCCATCCCCGTCCCTTACCGATGCGCAGGCCTCGCATACATCGGTAACCGTACTTGTTACATCGGGTGAAGGTAGGTCATTTGGGACAGGTCGCCACCGGCGGATCTACCGAAACCCGCCCGCACCACAGGGCCCATATGTCATTTTGGGTGAGTACCGCACGGTTCTAGCAGGCCTGGCTAGAGGGGAACCGACCCGAGTTCGATGGATAATGCGCTCCTGCTCGCGACCATCGGCGCGTTCGTAACCCTGATCGTGGCCTGCCTGCTCCCGGTGGGGGCGGACAGCATCGAAGACGGCGGTGACGGCCGCGGGCTCGTACTGATCCCGCAGCATGTGAAGACGCCGACCTACCGGCCGCGGACCTGGATCTTTCTCGGCGTGACGGCCGCCCTCGGGGTGCTGTTCCTGGGCTGGCAGCGGCCGTCGCCGCCGACGGCCTACGCGGACCTGGTCCGGGCTGTGACGACCGCGATCACCAGGGATCCAGCCAGCGTCAACGGGTATATCGCCCGGCTGCGGCCGGCCACGGAATTCTTCGCCGTGGCCTACATCATCGGCCTGGCCGTGGTGGCGCGGGCCAGCCCGACCCGGCGCCTGGCGATCCTGGCGCACTGCGTGCTCTACCTGGCGATCTCGGTGCTGCTGCAGGCGCTGCTGATCGTGGCCGGGATGACGACCGGGTGGCTGATTGCGCCGTTCGGTATCGAGGCGACACTGAGCAACCTGCTGGTCGGCGGGCTCGTGATCATGCGCCTGACGTTCACGACCTTCATATTGCCGCGGGCCACCACCGTGCCCGCGGACCGGCCGCGGTGGGTGTGGGACAACATCCTGGCCTTCTGCTCGCTGGTCGCCGTGATAGCGCTGCTGGTCGTCGGCTACGCGTACTTGTCCGAACCGTCCAACCTGACCTCGGAATGGCAGGTGTTCGTGCCGCTGTACGCGGTGAGCATCCTGTTCGTGCTGCTCTCGGGGCCGTTGTGGCTGCTGTGGTGGACGAACAGGAAGCTGCCCGAGCCCGGTCCGGACCGGCCGCGGGTCGACGTGATCATCCCCGCGTACAACGAGGCGGAGAACATCGCCCGGCTGCTGCGCTCGATCGACATCGCGGCCTGGCCGGTACGGCGGCCCGGTGAACGTGCTGGTGTCCAACGACGGGTCCACGGACGGCACCGCGCAGATCGCGGTGGCCGAGATCGCCGGCTTCAGGTACGCGTGCGGGCGGGTCCTGACCGCGCCGAACGGGCGGCAGGCGGCCGCGCTCAACCGCGGGCTGGCCGTCACCGGTGCCGAGATCATGGTCCGCATCGACGCCGACTGCGTAATGGGCCCGGATGCGCTGGTCTACGCCGCTCCGTGGTTTCGTGATCCGCGGATCGGCTGCGTGGGCGCCATGGAGGAACCCAGGACAGACACCGTGACCTGGTTCCACCGGCTGCGGACCCTGGAAGCCCTGTTCCAGTTCAGGTTCGTGCGCCTGGGCCAGAGCCTGGTCGACGGCATCATCGTCATCCCCGGGACCTTCACCGCGTTCCGGCGGGATCCGGCGGTGCGGGCCGGCGGCTTCCCGGTCGGCATGAACGGCGAGGACGCCGACCTGACCATGCAGATCGGGCGCCTCGGCTATCGGGTGGTGGTCGATCCGCGCATCCGCTCCTACGAGGACGTGCCCCGCAGCATCGGCGAATTCGTCGAGCAGCGGACCCGGTGGGCCCGGGGTGGCATTCACGCCTACGCCAGGCACGTCCCGCTGCGCAGCGGCGGCGCCGGGCCCCGGGTGTGGCTGTGGACGATGCGCCGCGGATTCTCCTGGTTCTCGCTGCAGGCCGGCCTGGTAGCCCCGATCTTCGTGCTCGAGCTCGTGCTCACTCATCCCAGCTACCGGGACAACGTCGCCACGTTCCTGGTGCTGTACGCCGTCGGCGGCGCGGTCCCGCTAGCCGTCAGCCTCCCGCTGGCGGTGAAGCACGGGTGCTGGCGGAGCATCTTGTGGATTCCGACCTGGTTCGCCTATGCGTTCCTGCGGCGGCTGGCCACGCTCGAAGCCGTCATCTCACTGCCTGCCCGGCCGCTCCCCGCGGGCTCAGGGAACCGGCGTACCACCCGGGCCGCGACCCCGGTGGACCGTCCGGCGGTGCCGGATCGGGCGGCCGCCGCACGCGCGCTGCCTGAACGCCATCACGTCTGAGTGCCGCCGCTGCCCTGGCCGGTTCAGGGCTGGCCGGTTCAGGGCTGGCCGGTTCAGGGCTGGCCGGTTCAGGGCTGGCCGGTTCAGGGCTGGCCGGCCAGCGCCTGCCGCAGCTCAGCTGCGGTGTCCGCGTCCAGGGTCAGGGCGAACTCCGGTTCCCCGGCCGACGCGACCTCCGCCGTGGCAAGCGGCCGGGCGCGCCCGAGGCGGGTCGCCCACCAGCGGCCTGCCTGCGACTGCCAGATATGCCAGGCCGGGTAGTCGCGCTCGATACTCGACAGCTCGTCATTCATGTGGGTCCTTACCACGGTCGCGACCTGTCTGGTCATTGGTCACGCTCCTTGTCAGTGATCATCTCGGCCAGGTGACGCCCAGGCGGGCGGTGGTGCGGTCAGGTGGGCGCGTACGGGCCAGCGCAGGGCTGGCCGACCCCCGTGCGGCCAGCCCTGACGCGGCCAGCCCGGTCGGGCGTGACCACCCTTTGAGTTGTGAGACGCCTGGGTAGTGAAGCTTTGACTTCTGTCAGCCGTCGCGGATGATCTGCGTCAGCTGGGCCGCCATCTCGGCCAGCGCCTGCTGCGGCTGCTTCTGCCTGGTCAGGGCCTGGTACACCGCGCTGGAGATGGCCAGGCTCGCCTGGTCGTAGTTGGCAATCGCCGGCCGGGGCTGCGCGGAGTTGATGGCCTGCTCAAGCACCGGCAGATAGGGATAGCTGCGGATCAGGCTCTTATCGGTGTAGAGCGAGGTCCAGACCGGCGGGAACGACCCCTGCTCGAGCATCTCCTTCTCGTTGGCCAGGTCGGTCATGTACTTGATGAAGCTCATCGCCGTCCGCTGGTGCTGGGAATAGGCGCTGATGGCGAGGTTCGCGCCGCCGAGCGAAGCGGAGCCGGGACCATCGGGGCCGGGCACGGCTTCGAACCCGAACTCGCTGCGCACCTTGTTGGCCGGGCCAGCCGCCGACAGGGCCGCGTAGACGTCCGGCCAGTTGTCCAGGAACAGGAACTTGCCGGCCTCGAACGCGGCCTGGGACGACTCCTCTTCATAGGTGAGCGCGACCTTGGGGATCCAGCCCTGCTGGAATCCGCTCACCAGGAACTGCAGCCCTTGCAGGGCCTGGGGCGAGTCCACGGTGATCTTGGTCCCCTCGCCGGAGAGGATCGACCCTCCGGCCGACTGGACGGCCGTGGCGAAGTTGACGGTGAGGCCCTCGTACGGGGCGAACGTGCCGGCGTACCCGTCCAAGCCGTACTTCGGGGCCACCGTCCGGGCGAGCTCGGCCAGCTGCAACCAGGTCCTGGGCGGCTGCTTACCGGCCTTGGCCAGGATGTCCTTGCGGTAATAGAGCAGGTCCGCGTTGCTGTAGTCGGGCACCGCGTAGAGCCGGCCCTGGTACATCGCGGTGGCCACGGCCGGCTTGAGGAAATCCTTCAGCTCGGGGAACTGGTTCTCGGGCAGCGGGATGATCCAGCCGTTCGAGGCAAACTCCGCCGTCCAGATGACGTCCATGTCGATGACGTCGTACTCGTCGCTCTTGGCCTGGAGGTTGGCCACCAGCTGAGCCAGCTGGTCGTTCGAGGCCTGCGGGAGCAGCAGCAGCGTGACCTTCTGGCTGGGATGCTCGTCGTTCCAGCCGGTGATCACGCCCTGCAGCCAGCCGGGATTGTCCTTGCCGATGGCGAAGGTGATCGGGCCGATCCCGTTGGTCGACGGGGCCGACCCGTCCCGGGCTGGACTTCCCGATGTGCAGCCGGCGATCAGGAAGAGGCCCGCAGCGACGGCCGCGATTCCGGGCATCGCACGCCGCATGCGGGTCACCGCCAAACCAACGTCCGGTAGCTTCGTAGATGCATGTTATGCACCGCCGTTAGGTATATGTCAACCGGATCGCATAACGAGTCAGAGATGTTTCGCCCCGCCCGACGACCGGGGGCGCACGCGGGACCGGCCGGCCCGCCGCTCCCCAGATCAGCGGCGCGCGGCGGCCCAGAAGAGTTCTCCCACGTTAGGTCTTACATAATTGTTATGTACAGCGGTAATCTGAGCCCGGGCCGACCCAGGCCCATGGAGGTGACGGAACCGTGAGGCAGCCCCTGTTGGCGCTCCTCGCTAAAGAGCCAGCCCACGGCTACGAGCTGAAGCTGGCGCTGGAACAGACCTTCGGGCAGGCGTACCCGTCCCCGAACATCGGCCAGGTTTACGTCACGCTGAAGCGCCTCGAACAGGACGGCCTGGTCCGCAGCCAAGATGTGGAGCAGACCACACGGCCCAACAAGCGCGTTTATGAGCTCACGCCTGCCGGCCGCGAAGCGCTCCTCGCCTGGATCGACGAACCGAGCGACGGACCTCGCATCCGCGACGAGTTCTTCATCAAGCTCATCCTCGCGCCCATGACGGGGCTTGCCGACCGGATCGCTCTCATGAACACCCAGCGGCGGCACTACCTCAGCCTCATACGCAGGCTCACCGAGCTGCACGCCGACACCGACCCAGCGGACACCCCAGCCCGGCTGCTGATCGAGGGCGCACTCCTGCATCTGCAGGCCGACCTGGACTGGCTGGAACGATGCCAGGAGGAATTCGTGTGAGCCGCGCAGCGCCGAAAGGCTTGCCCTGGCCGCCAGAGCGGTCAGCCGACTCCCCCGTCTTGCTGAAGACCTCAGGCCTGGTCAAGGTCTACCGGGCCGACGGGGTCTCGGTCGAGGCCGTACGGGGGGTTGACCTCGAGCTCGCGGTGGGCGAGTTCGTGGCCATCATGGGCCCGTCCGGTTCGGGCAAGTCCACCCTGCTGCACGTCCTGGGCGGGCTCGAGCCGGCTACCAGCGGCCAGCTCTGGCTGCGCGGCCAACGTGTGGACGGCCTGTCCACCTCCGGCTGGGCGCTCCTGCGGCGCCGCCACATCGGGTTCGTGTTCCAGTTCTTCAACCTGCTGTCCAGCATGACGGTCGCCGACAACGTCGAACTCCCCGCGCTTCTCGCGGGCGCCACCCCACGGCAGGCCAGGAAGCGCCGCGAAGAACTGCTGTCCGAGCTGGGCCTGACGGACAAGGCAGGCGCAGCCCCGGCCCGCCTGTCCGGCGGCGAACAGCAGCGTGTCGCGCTGGCGCGGGCACTGGCCAATGAGCCGAGCCTGCTGCTGGCCGACGAGCCGACCGGCAACCTGGACAGCTCCAACACGCGCGACGTGCTCCGGCTGCTGCGCCGGACGCATGATCGCGGTCAGACGATCCTCCTGGTCACCCACGACGCGCGGGTGGCCAGCATGGCCGACCGGGTGATCAACCTCTTCGACGGGATGGTGGCCGACGACGCCAAGATCGTTCCCATACCGCGCGGCCTGAACGGGGTGCGTGACGTCCTGGAGCTGAGGGGCTGAGGCCCGGTGCGAGGAACGCTGCGGTGGGCACGCGCGGATCTGCGCGCCCGTCGTGGCCAGGCCCTGCTCACGGTCGCCGTGGTCGCCGGGGTGGCGGCTGCCCTGTTCCTGGCCAGCATGCTGCTGCAGGGCACGCTCAACCCCTGGCAGCAGTTGTTCGCGCGGACCCACGGGGCGGACGTGCTGGTCTATTTCCAGGACCGGACCGACACCAGTGAGCTGCATTCGCTGCCAGGAGTTCAGGCGGTCAGCCAGCCCTATCAGGCCGCCTCGGCGACGCTGGCGCAAGGGGCCCAGAAATCACCTGTCGAGCTCCGCAGCATGACGCCGGTGCCGCAGGCCATGTCGACGCCGCTGGTGGTGGCGGGCAGCTGGCTGCGGGCCTCGGCGCCGGCCGGTGTCGTGGTCGAGGCGTCGTTCGCTCAGGCGGTTCACGTCGGTGTCGGGGACCAGATCGTCGTGGACGGCATCGACGGCACCATGACCTCGATGCGGGTCATAGGCATCGCCGACACAGCTGACCAGGGCTTCTACCCGCAATGGACGCCGGGCCTGATCTGGGTGCAGCACGCGCTGCTGGTCAAGGTCGAACCGAACCCGGACGAGACGCAAGAGATTGTCGGCCTCCGGCTGACCGATAGCTCCGCCGTGGCCACGGGCCAGGTCGTGCAGACCATCTGGAACCTCTACAACGGCCCGGACCAGAACTCGAGCTCGGCGGTCGAGCGCTACTCCACCTGGCAGCAGGTGCAGAACTCGATGGCCAGTAACGACCGGCTGCTCGGGCTGCTGCTGGCCTTGTTCGGCATCATCGCGCTGGTGGCCGCGCCGTGCGCCATCGCGAACGTCACCGCCGGACGGGTGCTCGTGCAGCGGCAGGACATCGCGATGCTGAAGGCGCTCGGGTTCACGCCCGGCCAGGTGGTGCGGATGCTGGTCGCCGAGCAGACCGCGTTGGGCGCGGCCGGCACGGTGCTCGGGCTGGCCGCGACACGGATCATGACTTCGCCAGCGTTCGTGCGGCCGCCCGATGGCACCCCGGTGGGCCTGGCCCCGCTATCCGGCTCCTGGGTGGCGGTGATCGGCGTCGGCACGGTGCTGACCGTCGCGCTCGCCACCATCGTCCCAGCCTGGTATGCGGGCCGGGTGTCACCGGTCGCCGCCGTCCAGCCGAGCCCGCCGCACGGTCACCTCTCCCGGATGGCGCGGCTCGGCCTGCTCGTCCGGCTGCCGGCACCGCTGGTCCTGGGGGCCAGGGACTGCCTGAGCCGGCGGCTGCCCGCGGCCCTGACCGTGTTCGGCCTGGCCGTCCCCATGGTCATGATCACAATCGCGCTGACCTGCTGGTCGACCGTGGACGGGTTCACCCGTGACCCGGGCCGGATCGGCCTGGCGGCGGCCGTCACGGTGAGCCAGGGCGGCCTGGATAACAAGCAGGCCGTGGCCCTGATCGGTCATGACAATCAGGTCCAGGCGTACTACCCGGGCACGTCGCTCGACACGCTGCTGCCGGGCGACAACGGCACCTTCACCGCTCGGGCCATGGGTTACTCCTGGCGCCCGTACCCGTTCCAGGTGGTCCAGGGACGGATGTTCCATGCGCCGAACGAGGCCGTGGCGGGCCAGGGCTTCCTTGACCTCATGCACATCGGGGTGGGCGCGTGGATCTCGCCGACAATCGAAGGCGTACCGGTGATCTTGCATATCGTCGGGCGGACCATCGAGCCGGGCAATAACGGCGACGTCCTCGATTTCGGCCTCGACGCCCTCAGCGACGCGGGCGCAGCGCCCGGCCAGCTGGTCTACAGCCTGGTCCTGAAGCCAGGAGTGCAGCCGGCCGCGGCCCGGGCGAACCTGCTGGCGGCCTCCCAGGATCAGCTGGACGTACAGGTAGTGAGCAACCCGGCCGACGGGCTGGGGGTGGTGCGGGCGGTGATCGCCGTCGCGGTCGTCGTGCTGGCCGTCATCGCGCTCGCGAACCTGCTCACCGCGACCGCGATCGGGCTGCGCGACCACGTGCATGAGGTCGGCGTGCTCAAGGCCCTCGGGCTCACGCCGCGCCAGGTCATGGCCACCCTGGTGGTCAACACGGCGATCCTGACCAGCATCGGGGTGGCCATCGGGACAGCCGCGGGCCTGGTCATCGCGCCGCGACTGATCAACATGCAGGGCCAGACCAGCGGTATCGGGGCGGGTATCTCGGCCGGCCTGCCCGCCACCACGATCGCCGAGATCCTGGCCGTCGCCCTGGCCACCGCCGCGGCCGCGGCGCTGTTCCTGGCCCGCCGTACCACTCGGATCGCAGACTCGGCCCACCTGCGCAGCCCGGGCCGCCCGTCACGATCACAACCGCAGTCTTCACCACTGCGGATCCCGTAGACGTCACCAGGAGGTGTCAGGCATGGCGATTTCACCCTAGCCCCAGCGGGCACACCGGCAAGTGGACGACGGCTTGCCACGGCAACATCCGGAGGCCGTCCAACGGTCAGACAACGTTGACTCATAGCCGTCTGTAGATTTGCACGGAAGGGCGTGGCGGTACTTTTCACCAGCGCCTTAATGATCTAGGCTGGCGCCCAGCGGGAGCAGGGAAAAATGTCTTCCGTAGCTGCTCCTTGCGTATGCCTGGGTTTCAGACGTCACATTTTGGAAACGAGATGGAAACTAGGCTTGACCGTAGCAGAACGTTCCATCACGCTGTGAGATAACTGCGGGATAACGTTATCTAGGAGACCGGCTGCTCCGGCTCAGGCTCTAAGGAAGTCCGTTATGAGTCATCCACGCCTGACAAGAGGAATGGCCGCGGCTCGGGCCTCCAGCGGAGGCCCGGCCGCTTGCCGGGAGAGGCGTCCGTGGAACTAGCCCCCTGTGCGTGCCCCTGGTTGGCCGGGCCGTCCGTTCGCGGCGGAGAACTGCCGACCCGCGTCGCGCATCGTGTCAGCCCTGGTCGCCTGACACGGCGACTCGGCCCGCCACGTAGTCAGGAAAGAGCAGGACTAGTACGCCGGGCTCGTCGTGGCCAGGCCGGATCCGGCCATACGCGGTCACGGGCGTCGCATGAATGGCCGGCGTTCCCATGAGTAGCCCAGAAGAAGAGTAAGAGTGCAGAGGAGCACACATGTCACGAAGAAGTTCGCCGAGAAACTCTCACTGGCCCAAGAGGGGTGTCGGGCTGGCCGCCCTGGCCGGCGCCACCGTTCTGGTGCTGAGTGCCTGCGGTAGCAGCGGCTCCAGCAGTAGTACTACTACTGGTACAAGCAGCGCGAGCAGCGCCCCCAGCGGCGTCGGCTCGACCACGACCGGCAGCATCGTCTGGTCGGCCAGCCCGCTGAGCGGCACCGGCGCCAACGACGCCCGGACCGTGCTGATCAACGCGTTCGAGAAGCAGTACCCGGGCATCCATGTCACCCTGGTGTCGGCGTCGACCGACACCGACACCAACCGGGCCACGCTGGCCACGCAGATCGCGGGCGGCTCGTCCTCCCCCGACGTGTTCATGGGCGACGTGATCTGGCCCGCTCAGTTCGGTGCGCACCAGCTGGCCGTCCCGCTGTCGCAGTACCTCCCGGCGAGCTACTGGAGCAAGTTCGCTCCCGGGCTGGTCTCCGGGGCCACGTACAAGGGCGCGGTCTACGGCTCACCGCTGTTCGAGGACCAGGGCTTCCTGTACTACCGCAAGGACCTGCTCGCCAAGGACGGGCTGACGCCCCCGGCGACCTGGGAGGCGCTGGAGACCGACGCCAAGGCCGTGCTGGCCAAGGGGCAGGCCAAGTACGGATTCGTCTGGGAAGGCGACTCGTACGAGGGCCTGACCTGCAACTTCATGGAGTACCTGACGGACGCGGGCGGGACGGCGACCAACAGCGGCTACACCACGGCCACGCTTAACTCGGCCGCGGCGCTCAAGGCGGTCACGTTCATGCGCAGCCTGATCACCTCCGGCGTCAGCCCGGCCGCGGTGACCACGTTCCAGGAGCCGCAGGCGATGAACACCTTCGGGTCCGGCCAGGCCGTGTTCCTGCGCAACTGGGACTATGCCTACACCAGCGCCATCACCCCGGCCGACGGCGGCAAGCTCACCGCGAGCCAGGTCGGCGTGGAGCCGCTGCCGACCTTCGCGGGCCAGTCGACCCCCGGCTACTCCAACATCGGCGGCTGGAACATGTACATCAACCCGCACAGCACGCACCTGGGTGCGGACCTGACGTTCATCCAGTGGCTGTCGAGTACTGCGGCGCAGGACATCCTGTCCAAGAAGTACGGGTTCATCTCCACCGTGACCGCGGTCCGCTCTGCGCCCGCGACCATCGCCTCCAACCCGGTCTTTGCCGTCGTGCCGATGACCAAGCTGGTCCCGCGGCCCGCGGGCACGCCCGAGTACCCGGCGCTGTCCACCGCGATCTACCAGAACGTGAACGGCGCCCTGGCCGGGTCGGCCAGTCCGGCGGCCGCGGTTGCGGCGATGGAGTCCGCGGCCAACACCGCACTCAGCAGCACATCAAGCGGCGGATTGTGACCTAGCCGCCAGAGCTGCCCGGGCCGGGAAGCGATTCGCTTCCCGGCCCGGGCGGTCGCCCCGCCCGGTCAGCTGGCAATACCTACCTGCTTATCTCGGCCCCCGGCCGCGAGGAGTTACCCATGACCGCCATAAGTGCTTCTGGACAGAGCGCTGCTGGACCGGTGGACACCATCGTCCCCCCGGTCCCGCGCCCCGATATCAATAGGAAACGGCTAGCCCGGATGGGCTGGGGCTTCTCGCTTCCCGCGCTAATCGTCATCGCCGCGGTCACGATCTTCCCCATCGTGTACTCGGTGATCATGAGCCTGAACAAAGTGACCGTGACGGGCAGCGGCTTCAGCCTGGACGGCTTTACCTTCAGCAACTACAACCTGCTGATTCACGCGTCCCTGTGGCGGGACGCGCTGTTCTTCACCGTCTACTACACCGTGATAACCGTCATCGTCGAGCTGGTGCTCGGAACCTGCATCGCGCTCGTGCTCGAGCGTCTCGTCAAGGGGCGCGGGTACATGATGGCGCTGATGCTCCTGCCCTGGTCGATGATCACCGTCATCAACGCCGAGCTGTGGGCCTACATCTACAACGGGACCTACGGCGTGGCCGACTACATTCTGGGCGGGCTCGGCTTCGGCCACCCGGTGATCCTCGGCACCCCGACCCCGGCCATCATCGGGCTGATGATCGCCGACATCTGGAAGACGACGCCGTTCGTGGCGATCATCGTGCTGGCCGGGCTGGTGATGCTGCCCGGCGACGTGTACGAGGCCGCAGAAATGGACGGCGCCTCGGGCTGGTACACGTTCTGGCACATCACCCTGCCGCTGCTGCGGCCGACGATCGCGCTCGCGGTCATGTTCCGGGTGCTGCAGGCGTTCGGCCTGTTCGACCTGCCCTACGTCATGACCGGCGGCGGTCCGGGCACCGCAACCCAGTCCCTGTCGATCCTCGCGTTCAACGCGCTATTCAAGAACCTCGCCTTCGGGCCAGGAGCCGCCGTGGCGACCAGCACCGCGCTGCTGGTGCTCCTCGGCTGCCTGGCCACGCTGCGGGTGTTCCGGGCCCAGGTCGGGCAGGAGGGCAACTGATGCGAAACCGCAAACGGACCGGATGGCACCGGTACATCAACGGCGTCACCATTTCCACCACGGTCACCGTCATCTTCATCGTCCTGCCGCTGTACTGGCTGATCGCGTCGAGCTTCAAGTCACCGAACGACGTCGGCACGACTCAGCTGTTCCCCAGCCCGATCAGCGGGGCGAACTACAGCAACGCGTTCGTCGGCTACGACTTCGGGATCTACTTCCGGAACTCCCTGGTCGTCACCCTGGTCACCACCGCGCTGGTGCTGATCCTGGGTACCCTGGCCGGCTACGCGCTCGGCCGGCTGCCGATGCGGGGCAAGTTCACCACGATGGTGACCCTGCTGATCATCTCGGTGTTCCCGGAAGTCGCGGTGATCGCGCCGCTGTACCTGCTCGAGCGCGACCTCAACCTGCTGAACAGCTATCCGGCGCTGATCCTGCCCTACACGGCCTTCTTCCTGCCGTTCGCCATCTGGATCCTCCGGAACTACATGCTCGGCATCCCGAAGGAGATGGAGGAGACCGGCCGGATCGACGGGGCCGGGCCACTGCGGACGGTCTGGAGCATCGTCCTGCCGCAGGCCCTGCCGGGCCTGTTCACCGCGGGCATCTTCACCTTCACCGCTTGCTGGACCGAGTTCCTGATGGCGCTCACGTTCGACAATTCAAACAACTTCCGGACCATCCCGGTGGGCATCGCCGACTTCGGCGGGAACTTCCAGGTCCCGTACGGGACCATCTTCGCGGCCAGCGTCGTGGCGGTGGTGCCTATCGGCCTCCTGGTCTTCATCTTCCGCAAGTTCGTAGTCTC
This sequence comes from uncultured Actinomycetes bacterium, assembly GCA_963790065.1. Lineage (GTDB taxonomy): Bacteria > Actinomycetota > Actinomycetes > Streptosporangiales > Streptosporangiaceae > Palsa-504. The sequence continues at coordinate 215,803 of CAWBNK010000018.1, forward strand.
CGGCCTGACCTCGGGCGCGGTGAAGGGATGAGCAAGTCCTGCGATCTCGGGCGCGCGCCCGGTAAGGAGTCATCATGGCCACGGTAAGTCTCGACAAACTCAACAAGGTTTACGAGAACGGCTTCCACGCGGTCAAGGACCTGTCCGTGGAGATCGCTGACGGCGAGTTCATGGTGCTGGTCGGCCCGTCCGGCTGCGGCAAGACCACCGCGCTGCGGATGATCGCCGGGCTGGAGGACATCACCAGCGGCATCTTGCGCATCGGCGGGAAGGAGGCCAACGACGAGACGCCCAAGGAACGGGACATCGCCATGGTCTTCCAGAACTACGCGCTGTACCCGCACATGACGGTGGCGGAGAACATCGGCTTCGCGCTCAAGCTGCGCAAGCTGCCCAAGGACGAGCTCAACGCGAAGGTCAAGGATGCGGCCGACATCCTCGGCCTGACCGACTGGCTGGACCGCAAGCCGGGGCAGCTGTCCGGCGGCCAGCGCCAGCGGGTCGCCATGGGCCGGGCCATCGTCCGCTCGCCGTCGGTGTTCCTGATGGACGAGCCGCTGTCCAACCTGGACGCCAAGCTGCGGGTGCAGATGCGGGCCGAGGTGCAGCGGATCCAGCGGCGTATCGGGGTCGCCACGGTCTACGTCACGCACGATCAGATCGAGGCCATGACCATGGGCGACCGGGTGACCGTGCTGCGAGCCGGCGTGCTGCAGCAGGTCGATACTCCGCAGAACCTCTACGACAACCCGGACAACGTCTTCGTGGCGGCCTTCATCGGCTCGCCGGCCCAGAACCTGTACGACGCCGCCCTGACCGAGGGCGCACGGTCGATCAAGCTTGGCTCCCAGGAGATACCGCTGCCGGAGGCCGTCCGGACCAAGCGTCCGGCCCTGGTTTCTTACGCGGGCAAGGATGTCGTGGTGGGCATGCGTCCCGAGCACCTGCCCGCAGCGAAGCCGGGCGACACTGGCCCGACTCTCGTCGCTGAGGTGAACCTCATCGAGGCGCTCGGCTCCGAGCTGGTGGTCCACTTCAATATCGACGCGAACCGGGTCATAGCCGAGGGGGCTCTCGATAAAGACGAGGCTGAGGCCGTAGGCAAAGGCGAGGGGGTGGCCCGCGTCGAAGCCAAGACCCCGGTCAAGGTCGGGGACCGGATGACCTTCAGCATCGACATCGAAGACATGCAGTTCTTCGATAATCAAACAGGCCTGGCCATCCGCGGCTAGGGAGGACGACCGAACGACGCACGGTTCCGGCGGACTGGACACCCAGTCCGCCGGAACCCAGGCTGCTCCCATTCGAGCGCCGGGCCCAGCTGCGGCCGGTGAGGCGATGCCCAGCCCCGCCATGCTGCGGCGCTGGGCCCTCGACCTGCTCGAACTGAGGTGAGCTATGGAGGAGTTCCCGTCAACAGAGACCAGGAGCAGGAGCACCGCTAAGACACCTCCGAGACAACGTTGCCTTGGCCGGAATGAGCACCTGACCGGCCCGATCAATACCTTCGCGCCCTTGTTGCGAACGTGTCATTTCAGGTTAAGAAAGGTGGTTCGCAAATGCCAGAATCACCTAGATTTCACCTGAGTCTAGGCATATTTAGCCTGAATCAGGCGGGCCAGCACGCTGATCAGCTAGCGCAACTGGTGGTGAGATAACGTAATTCAAGCTGGCAGTTAAGGCATTGGATTGTCCGTGCGCAGACCCTATGATCGACTCAGAGCCACAACTCGCTCGTTCTTGGAAGGACATCGATGTCTGCGGCCCCTGCCGGCAGTCAGAGTCGTCCGGCCCGACCCACCATGAAGGACGTGGCGGCGCTGGCCGGAGTGGCGATCAAGACGGTGTCCCGGGTCATGAACGGCGACCCGACGGTGACGCCGGACCTGGCGGCGCGAATCCGTGACGCGGCCGGCAAGCTCGGCTACCGGCCCAATCTGACCGCGAGCAGCCTGCGTCGCGGCGACCGGCGCACCGCGACGATCGGCCTGCTGCTGGAAGACGTGGCCAACCCCTTCTCGGCGGGCTTGCTGCGCGCGGTGGAAGACGTGGCCCGGCAGCGCCGGGTCCAGATCCTGATCGGCAGCCTGGATGAGGACCAGGACCGGGAACGTGAACTGGCCACAACACTCATCGACCGTGGCGTCGACGGCCTGATCATAGTGCCCGCGGCACCAGATCAGAGCTACCTGCTGGTCGAGCGGAACCTCGGGATCAGGGTGGTGTTCCTGGACCGCGAGCCAAGGTTCCTCAACGCCGACATCGTCATCTCGGGGAACCGCCAAGGCGCGATCGCGGCCGTCGAGCACCTGCGTTCGCATGGTCACCAGCGGATCGGGTACCTGGGGGACAGCTCCGCGATCACCAGCGCGGCGCATCGGCTCGACGGCTACCGCCATGCGCTCGAGCGCGCCGGGCTGATGCTTGACCCGCTCCTGATCAGGCAGGGGTTGCGCAGCATCGAGGCGGCGGCTCAGGCCGCTGCCGAGATGATCCGCCTGGCCGATCCGCCGACCGCGTTGTTCGCGAGCCAGAACCTGGTAACGATCGGCACCGTCCGGGCGCTCTGGCAGGCTGGCCTGCAGCATGCGGTCGCCTTGGTCGGATTCGACGACTTCCTGCTGGCCGATGTCCTCGATCCGGGTGTCACGGTGATCACCCAGGACGTGCGCCGACTAGGCCGCCTGGCGGCGGAGCTGCTGTTCACGCGCCTCGACGGGGATGTCTCGCCACCCCAGACACACACGGTACCGACCGGGATGGTGATGCGCGGGTCCGGTGAGATCAGGCCCGCTCCGGTCAGCGCGGCCAGCGGATGACCGGCACGTCTGGTGCCGCGGCGGGCGTCACCGTCATCGGCGAGGCGATCATCGACCTCGTCCCCGGCGGTCAGCCCGGGACCTTCCAGGCTGTTCCCGGCGGCAGCCCGTACAACGTCGCCATCGGCCTGGCCCGTCTCGGGCACCGCACGACCCTGATGGCCCGGCTGGCCGACACCGCATTCGGCCGCATCCTGCGCGAGCACGCCGAGGCCGAGGGCATCGACCTCAGTGCCGCGCCGCACGCGCCCGAGCCGTCCACGCTGGCCGTGGTGTCCCTGGACGCCTCGGCCCAGGCCAGCTACGACTTCTACCTCAACGGCACCGCCGACTGGCAGTGGGCAGCCGAGGAAACCAGTCGTGCTCCTGAGGGCACCGCCGTGCTCCACTTCGGGTCACTCGCCTCCTGGACCCCTCCAGGGGACGCGAGGATCCTGGAGCTGGCTGACCGCATGCGGCGCCGCGGTGACGTGCTGGTGACTTATGATCCGAACGTCCGGCCCGGATTGTTCGCGGATGACCGGGACGCCCAAGGCCTGGTCGAGCGGGCCGTACAGCTGGCCCACCTGACCAAGGCGAGTTCCGATGACATCGCCTGGCTGTACCCCGGCCAGCCGGCCGCTGATGTGGCGCGGCGCTGGCTCGGGCTGGGCACGACGGTGGTAGTCATCACCGGCTCGGCCGATGGCGCCGACGTCTTCACCGCCCAGGGCCAGTCCGTTCACCGCCCCGCCCTGGACGTCACCGTGGTCGACACCGTCGGCGCAGGCGACTCCTTCACCGCCGGGCTGATCGGGTCGCTCCTCCAGCGAGGCCAGCAGGCGCCCGCGGACCTGGCCCGGTGCGCGGCGGACCAGCTGGCCGGGGCGCTGGACGACGCGACGCTGGTGGCCTCGCTCAACTGCCAGCGGCGCGGAAACGACCCGCCGACGATGGCCGAGGTGGCCGCGGCCCACGGCCACCTCAAGCCGCTGCCGTCTCATGCGGGAGCGCAGCCAGCCTAAGGGGCCCCGCCCGTGACAGCTTCCTGAACGTATCCGGCTTATGCCTCCCGGTTTGATAGTCGTCTATGGTCGTGTCGGGTAGAGTATTAATGTGAAGTGAGGACGAATAAAGGACCGGTTGGCAGATGGCCAGCGCGCCGGATGGCCGACCTGAAAAGCGACTGGCTGGCATGAGGAGGGACCTTCCGTGAATCCTCGTGACGCCAGACCCGACGAGCCGATCCGCGACCCGCTCGGCCAAGCCCACGGATCCGAGACGTGCGGCGCACTCCCCCGGATCGGCGCGGCGGACGGCCCGACGGAACGGCGGCAGCTGTTGTTCAGGACCAGCGGCCTGGTGGTCGAGCTGGAGATAACCAGCCTCGGAGAAACCTGGCTGGTCGCCGGCAGGCTGATCCCGCGGCAGTCAGCCGTGGTCGATATCCGGCACGCCGCGGGAACGATCACCATCGAGACCGACGGGCTCGGGCGGTTCAGCACCGAAGCCATCCCGCTTGGCCAGGCCCGTCTGCGCTGCCGCCTCGGCGCCGGCCAGGGCCGAGCCTGCGTCATCACCGGCTGGCTCGCCGTCTGAGCCGAGGACGGCCGCTGACCAGGCCGAAGGTCACGCTTCAGGTGAAGCCCGGAACCCCGGTGCGGAACGTAGTAGCGATCGCGGCCGATGGGGCCACGGCGGAGAACACTCCGGCCCGGGCGCCGAAGCGGCCCGGGCCGGGGTGGTTGTCGTGCTAGCGCTAACCGATGCGTGCCAGCAGGGGAACGAACTTCGCCGCGTCGATCGTGCCCCAGCCGGTGGCCAGGTTATAGCCGGGCCCGGCGTCGAAGCCGGTCACGCCGCCGAAGCTGTTGTTGCCCGACGTGACGCTCACGATGCCCGTGTTCCGGATTCCGTGCTGCTGAAGCCCGCCCAGCAGGTAGAGCGCCGGGTTGATCAGGCCGAGCCGGTGACCAGCCTGCTGGTCGGCGAGGGCGACGATCCCGGACATGATCGGAGTGGCCTCGCTGGTCCCGCCGACGATGTACCAGCCAGGTCCGTCGGCGCCGCCGAAGGACAGGTACACCCAGCAGCCGCCGTTGACCGCGGCGCTCATCGAGATGTCCGGCGTCCCCCGGTGGTTACCGGTCACTCCGGCGACACCGATCTGGAAGAGCGGGCGGGAGAAGATGGCCGACGGGCCGCCGCCGCTCGCGCCGAAACCGTCGTTCCACACGGTGTCGGGCGACAGCTTGTTACCGTTCTGGTCCAGGTTGAGCATTGTCCCGCCGACGGAGGTCACCAGCGGATCCGACGACGGCCACGAGACGACCCGCATGGGGTACAGGGTCGTAGCGTCGGACTCGTCGTTGGTCGCTCCCTCGTCGCCCGATCCGGCGAGCACCGTGACGCGGTGCTGGAAGGCATCCTCGAACGCGTATCGCAGGTCGAGCAGGCTCGAGAAGTTACCGCTGCTGAAGCCCGGGAAGGTGTTCTCGGTCGCGCCGAAGCTCTGCGAGATCACGTCGCCGACGCCGGAGTTGATGAGTGACTTCTCGGCGTTCATCATCTGCGGGAAGCCCGACGTGCCCTCGACCTCGGCGACCGGGGTCTCGGCCAGCACGATGCTGGCGCCGGGCGCGATGGAGTGCGCGTACTCCACGTCCAGGGTGGTCTCCAGAGCCCAGTTGACCATGGTCGAGTTGGTCGGGTCGAACGGCGGAATGGCGCCGAACTGGTCGATCGTCAGCTTGGGGTTGGGGAACCCGAACTGCGCGTCGAAGGTCCGCAGGTCGTTCTGGATGGTCGGCGAGCCGTACGAGTCGACGATCACGATCGTCTCGCCGGCACCGGTGATCGCGCGGCCGGTGGCCGCCCCGCTGTACAGCGGGTTCAGGTCGTAGGCGACCCGGTACTGCACCGGCGTGTAACAGGCGATCCCGAGATCAGCCTGGCACTCCGCGATGGTTTGCGGGGCCGGGAACTGCGCGGACTTGAAGATCGGAGCACCCACATCCGGAATGGGGCTAACGGAGGCCGTATGCGTCGCCGCGCTGGCGGCGGTAACCGCCACGCTCGCGGCGGGCACCGCGATCGACAGCGCGGCCAGCCCGCCGATCGCCGTGACCGGGAGAACGATCCGGGCGGTCACTCGCATGAGCGCGGACCGGCTACGTGACACCGCTCGGCCAGGGGACGATACGGCGCTGCGCGCCGACGCTCTGGAGAACACAGGCATTCCACTCCTTTAACGGCGCCTGGTACCCGCCGAGGTAAGTAAGGGGCCCATGGCCAGGCACGCAGGCTCGGGCGAGTCAGGGGCGCGCGCCTGAACCGTTATCCCACAGGTCGGCACAAAAGTCGATACATACTGATAATTCCCGCTCCGATTCGATGACCCTCTCTGTTACCTAATGTCGTATTGAGCGGAAATGTCAGGAATGGGTCTGCGGCCGAAGATGGAGATGAACGCGCCCACCCGTTGCCGTGGCCGTATCGTGATGCGCCGCGAGATTGTGAAAGAGTTACTTCGAAAGTATCGTTTCACATATGACGGGCAGGACAGGGACAGCTGGGCCGCCAGACAACGGGCCGGGAACACCAGACAACGGGCTAGGAACGCCAGGCGGCAGGCCGGGAACACCAGACAACGGGCTAGGAACGCCAGGCGGCAGGCCGGGAACACCAGACAACGGGCCCTGGGCGGCAGACGGCAAGCCGGGCGCGCCAGGCAGCAGGTCGGGAGGAGCGCCAGGACCGGGAGACGAGACTCGGGCTCCGGCAGCTGAGCCGGGGATGCCGGGGAACCCGATCAAGCTCACCGATCCGCGGATGATGCGGGCCCTGGCGCACCAGGCGCGGATCGAGATCTGGACGTACCTGGGGCTGCACGGGCCGGCGACGGCGACGGAATGCGCGGAGGTGGCGGGGCTCTCCCCCTCGGCGTGCAGTTATCACCTGCGGACGCTGGCCAGGTACGGGTTCATCGAGGAGGACCGGGCCAGCGCTGCCGATGGGCGGGAACGTCCCTGGCGGGCGCGGTTGCTGGCCCTCACGATGAGCGAGGATCCCAGCGAGCCAGCCGCCACGCGGGTGGCCGGCCGCCTGCTGGCGGAGAACATGCGCGCGGCGGCGGAGGCCGCACGGCTCCGTTACGTGGAGCGGGAGACGGCCTATCCGGCCGAATGGCAGGCCGCGTCGGGCGAGATGTTCAGCGTGGCGCACGTGACGGCGGCCGAGCTTGACGAGCTGCGGGCGAAGGTGCTCGAGGTCATATCCGCCTATGTCCGGCTGGACCCGGCCGAGCGGTCGCCGGGGGCGCTGCCGGTGCGGCTCATGGTGGACATGTTCCCGTGGTTCGGGCCGGATGAGGCGAAATGAACACCGGGACCGGGCGGATGGCAGCCATGCGGGGAGCCCTGGGGAGCGGGCCGCTGGCGGTACGGAACTTCCGGCTGCTGGCCGGCGGGCAGTTCACATCGACTATCGGCGACTACTGCTACGCGGTGGCTCTCCCCTGGCTCGTGCTGTCCACTCATGGCAGCACGATCTTGCTGGGTACCGTGCTGGCCTGCTACGGCGTGCCGCGCATGGTGCTGATCCCGGTGGGCGGGGTGCTGGCCGACAAGGTCGGACCGCGCACGATCATGCTCGCGGCCGACGCGGCCCGGTGCGTGCTGGTGGCGGCGCTGGCCGTGCTTGCGTCCCGGCACGTGATCTCGCTGGCCGCGCTCGGACCGATCGCCGCGGGCATCGGCGCCGGCGAGGGCCTGTTCATCCCGGCGTCGTTCGCGATCATGCCGTCGCTGCTGGACGGCGAGCGGCTAGCGGCGGGCAACGCGATATCCACCGCGGCCGTGCAGGTCGGGTCGCTGTTCGGCCCGGCGCTCGGCGGCGCGCTGGTCGCCGCGACCCATGCGTCGACCTGGGCCTTCGCCATCGACGCCGCGTCGTTCGCGATCTCGGCGCTGACGCTGGCACTGATCCCGAGCAAGGCCGCGGCCGGGACGGTGAGCGCAGGCGCGAACCGGGCGGACGGCGCGGACGGCGCGGACGGCGGCGGAAGCCAGGGGGTGCTCGCCTACCTGAAGAAGTCCCGGGCGCTGCAGGTCATCCTGGTGGTGGTCATCGCGGCCAACCTGGCCGGCGGCGGGATCGACGGGGTGGCGCTCCCCTCGCTCGCGCACGACAGGTTCGGCGCGGCCGGCTACGGGGCGCTGCTGGCCTGCTTCGCGGCCGGAAGCGTGCTCGGGACGCTGGCTACGGCCCGCACCGGCGGGTTGCGCCGACCGGCCATCTTCGCGTCGGTGGTGTTCCTGATCGACGGGACGGCGCTCGCGCTGGTCCCCTACCTGGGCGGAGAGGCCGGAGCGGCGGCGGCGATGTTCATCGGGGGCGCCGCCAACGGGCTGGGCAACGTCACCTTGCTCACCGTGCTGCAGAAGCGGACGCCTGCGGCGCTGCTCGGCCGGGTGATGAGCGCGCTGATGCTGTGCGCGTTCGGCAGCTTCCCGCTGTCGGTCGCCGTCTCCGGGGTACTGGTCCGGCACACCGGGCCGTCGCTGTTCTTCCCGATTGCGGGCGGTCTGGTAGTGGTGGCCATCCTGGGCGGCCTGACCCAGCGCGAGTTCCGGGAGTTCGGCGCGGCGGCAGAGAGTACGAGCGACGCGGAGGATTCAGCCGCGGTGACGCAGACGGCGGCGAGTAAGGGGGCCGCGGGGTGATACCACGGACCGTTCGGCATAAAAGGCACACCTGCGGCGGGGACCATTGGTCCCTAAGGCGGCACTGGGCTCACGCAAATAAGCGGCCCACTGGGGGTCGCCGTCGTGCTGAGCGCCCACCAGTCTCCAGTGGGCGCCGCGTGGTACTGCGGGCGGCACCGCCAGCGTCCAGCCGAGTTCCTCGAGCAGCCGGTCGGCCTTGCGGTGGTTGCAGATCGTGCAGGAGGCGACGCAGTTCTCCCAGGCGTGCGGGCCACCCCGGCTCCTGGGGAGCACGTGATCAATGGTCTCGGCCTTGCGGCCGCAGTAGGCGCAGCGGTAGTTGTCCCGGCGCATCAGCGCGGCTCTGGTCAGCGGCACCCGGTTGCGGTAGGGCACCCGGACATAGCGGCTGAGCCTGATCACCGACGGGGTAACCACCGAGACGGACGCCGCATGCAGCACCGCACCTGCCACATCATCGTGCACGACCTCGGCCTTGCCGCCCAGCACCAGGCACACCGCCCGGCGCAGGCCAACAGTAGTCAGCGGTTCATACGTCACGTTGAGCAGCAGCACTCGCCGCACTGCACCTCCCGCTGGCGTGGGCCGTCTAACAGAAGCACATGCTCCCAGTGTGTCGCCTGGTGCTCGCTTCTGCCACCACATAAGCGTACAAGGTCAGCGAGAACGTAAGGTGCCAGCATGAAGGACACAGCATGAGCGAGTTTCGCTATCCGGAGGCGCGCAGGCTGGACCTGACCGAGGACGTCCTCGGGTACCAGGTCAGTGACCCTTACCGCTGGCTGGAGGACGCGGCCAGCCCGGAACGGACCGAGTGGCTGGCCGGGCAGTCCGGCCTGTACACCGCCGAGCGGGACGGCTGGCCCGGGCGCGCCGCCCTGGCCGAGCAGGTCCGCGCGCTGCTCAGCGTGGGCTACGTGGGGACGCCGGCCTGGCGCGCCGACCGGTCCTTCTTCAGCCGGCGCGACCCAGGCCAGGAACACGGCGTGCTCTACACGCAGGTCGCCGACGCCCCGGCCGAGGTGCTCATCGACCCGATGACCATCGACCCGTCCGGCCTGACCACGCTGGACGCCTGGCAGCCGGACAAGGAGGGGCGGCTGCTGGCCTACCAGCTGTCTCAGGGCGGCGACGAGGAATCGCTGCTGCGGGTGCTTGACGTCGAGACCGGGGCCCTGGTCGACGGGCCGATCGACCGGTGCCGGTACTCGAACGTGGCCTGGCTGCCGGGCGGCAAGGCGTTCTATTACACGCGCCGGCTGCCGCCGGACGAGGTGCCCGAAGGCGAAAGCCAGTACCACCGGCGGGTCTACCTGCACCAGCTGGGCGCGCCCGCCGACGATGACGTGCTGATCTTCGGCACCGGCCGGGACAAGACCGACTACTACGCGGTGTCGGTCAGCCGGGACGGCCGGTGGCTGGCCATCTCGGCCTCCCGGGGCACCGCGCCGCGGAACGACCTGTGGCTGGCCGACCTGTCGGAATCCGACCCCGCGGTCCCGGACCTGCGCGTGGTGCAGGAGGGGGTGGACGCGCAGACCTGGGTGCGGATCGGGCGGGACGGGCTGCTTTACCTGTCCACCGACGCCGACGCGCCGCGCGGCCGGGTGGCGGTGGCCGATCCGGCGGCGGCCGAGCTGGCCGACCGGGCCAGCTGGCGGGACCTGATCCGGGAGGACCCCGAGGCCGTGCTGCGCGGGTTCGCCCTGCTCGACGGGCCCGAACTGGACCGGCCGGTGCTGCTGGCCTCGTGGACCAGGCACGCGCTGAGCGAGATCACCGTGCACGACCTGGTCACCGGCGACCGGCTGGGCGAGATCCCGCTGCCCGGCCTGGGCACCGCGGGCGGGCTGAGCGAGCGGCCCGAGGGCGGCCACGAGGCATGGTTCGGCTACACGGACTACACGACGCCGCCGGTGATCCTGCGGTTCGACGCGAGGACCTTCCAGGTGACCACCTGGGCTAGCCCGCCGGGCAGTGTGGCGGTCCCGGCCGTGGCCACCCGCCAGGTGACCTACTCCTCGGCGGACGTCACGCCGGTGCGGATGCTGATCATCAGCCCGTCATCGGCGGCCGCTCCGGATGCCGGGCCCGCAGGACCTGACCGGCCGCGGCCGGCCATCCTGACCGGGTACGGCGGATTCGACATCAGCCTCACGCCCGCGTTCTCGCCGAACACCCTGGCCTGGGTGTCGGCGGGCGGCGTGTACGCGGTGGCCAACCTGCGCGGTGGCAGCGAGGAAGGCGAGCAGTGGCACCGGGCCGGGATGCTGGAGCACAAGCAGAACGTGTTCGACGACTTCCACGCCGCCGCGGAGACGCTGATCGGGGACGGGTGGACCACGCCCGGGCAGCTGGCCATCTCCGGCGGATCCAACGGCGGGCTGCTGGTCGGCGCGGCCCTGACCCAGCGACCCGAGCTGTACGCGGCCGTGGTCTGCTCGGCGCCGTTGCTGGACATGGTGCGGTACGAGAGGTTCGGCCTGGGCCAGACGTGGAACGTCGAGTACGGCACCGCGGCGGACCCGGAGCAGCTCGGCTGGCTGCTGGCCTACTCCCCCTACCATCACGTTGTTGCCGGGACGGCTTACCCGGCCGTGTTGTTCACCGTGTTCACCAGCGACACTCGGGTCGACCCGGTGCACGCCTACAAGATGTGCGCCGCGCTGCAGTACGCCACCTCATCGTCTCCGGAGGACCGGCCGGTGCTGCTGCGGGCGGAGGGCCAGGTGGGGCACGGGGCGCGGGCGGTGAGCCGGTCGGCGGAGCTGGCCGGGGACACGCTCGCGTTCGCAGCCCGCTATACCGGGCTGATCCTGGAGTAGGCCCCCCGCGGCTCAGGGCGCGCAGTAGCCTCGCGTGGAGCGGCACCTAGCGGAGGGAGCTCTGTGTTTCACGCCACCAGCCTGGGCCTGCTCGACTCGGGTGGTTCGCTGACCGGGAGCTGCGGCGACAACCCGGGCATCGCCTGCCGCCTGACCTGGGACCTGACGCACAGCGCGAACGCGGCGCAGGTGGTCCGGGTCTACCTGGCCGGGCCGGTCTACCAGGGACTGCGGATCGCGTTCGTCATCTTGCTGGCGTTTGTGTTCCGGTACGTCCTGCACCGGGTGATCAACAAGATCACCGAGCGGGCGGCGACCGCGTCGCTGCCGGTGGCCGCGAACGGCCGCGCGCACCGGGCGGCCGAGGCGGTCCAGATGGCCGGCACTGAGCGGCGCGAGCAGCGGGCCCGGGCCCTCGGGTCGATCCTGCGCAGCGGGGTCTCCATCGTCGTGTTCGGCATCGCCGCCCTGACCGTCCTCGGTGACCTGGGCGTCAACCTGACTCCGCTGCTGCTGAGCACCACCGTGCTGGGGGTGGCGCTCGGGTTCGGCGCGCAGAACCTGGTACGGGACTACCTGTCCGGCATCTTGATGCTGGTCGAGGACCACTACGGGGTCGGGGACACGATCAACCTCAAGGACGCGACCGGGACGGTCGAGGCGATGACGCTGCTCACCACCCGGCTGCGCGACGTCAACGGCGTGGTCTGGCACGTCAGGAACGGCACCATCGAGAGCGTTGGCAACGAGTCACAGGGCTGGTCGCGGGCGGTCATCGACTACCCGGTGCCCTACGAGGAGGACCTGGGCCGCATCCGGACGCTGATGGAGCAGGCCGCGGACAGCCTGTTCACCGAACGCGGCTGGCGCAAGCTGATGCTGGAAAAGCCCGAGGTGTGGGGGGCCCAGGAGCTGTCCGGCCGCGAGGTGACGATGCGCATCGTGGCCAAGACCGCGCCCATGCGCCAGTGGGAGGTGGCCCGCGAGCTGCGGGCCCGGGTCAAGGCGGCGCTGGACGCGGCGGGGGTGGCGGCGGCCGGCCCGGACACGATCGTGATCACCGCACCGCCCGCGATACCCTCGGGGGACGAACGAGGAACGAGCGAGGACCCTCCGAGTGGAAGAACAGAGCCAGCCGACCAGCTTCTATGAGGCCGTGGGCGGGGAAGAGACCTTCCGCCGCCTGGTCCACCGGTTCTACCAGGGCGTGGCGGATGATCCCGTGCTGCGGCCGGTCTACCCCGCGCGGGATCTCGGCCCGGCCGAGGAGCACCTGCGGCTGTTCCTCATGCAGTACTGGGGCGGGCCGCGCACCTACGACGAGCTGCGCGGGCATCCCCGGCTGCGGATGCGGCACGCCAGGTTCAAGATCGGCGAAGCCGAGCGGGACGCCTGGCTGCACCATATGCGGGTGGCGCTGGACGAGCTCGAGCTTGACCAGGCGCTGGAGGCGCAGCTCTGGGATTACCTGGTCATGGCGGCGCACAGCCTGGTGAACGTGGACCCGGCCCCCGGGCGGCCGGACCTGGGCTTGACGTCGGCGTAAGGGGCCTGGAGCACCATGGACCGTTCGGCCCAAAAGAATAAGACCCGGGGTCAGCCTGGCGCGGGGCCCGGCTGACGCCGGCCGGTGACGTCGTAGAGATGGTGCACCGGGTCGTGGGCGAAATACCTGGCGAAGGTCTCCACGGTGAAGCGGGCGCCGTCGCTGCGGTTGCCGGTCCGCTGCCACTGGTCGCCGGTCACGGCGGCGAAACTGGCCGCGATGGCCTGGGCGGCCTGCTGGAGGGCGGCGTCGACCTCGGTGGGATCCTGCTCCTGATAGCGGCCGGCCACGGCGGTCTCGTCCTGGTCCCAGTTCGGGAACAGCGGGTCGTCGGTGCTGAGCATCAATTCCAGCCGCTGGTCGAACAGCCGGAACACATCGCGGACATGACAGCCGTACTCGGCCGGCGACCACGTGCCCGGCGCGGGCCGGGTCCGCAGGTCGCCGGGCCCGGTCAGCACCCGGTGCCAGGACGCGGCATTGGCCAGGATCAGCTCCGGCACCTGATCGACGGGGAAGCTGCTGGTGTCGAAGCCGCACTCGGGGCAGGGGCGCTGCAGCACCCAGGTCCAGTCCTTGGTGTCCGGCACGATCGTCATGCCCGCATGCTACTGGCGCCGCCGGATCAGCCGCGGATACCGGGCTGAGGAGCCACTGGGGCGGTACCGAGTCGAATAAATCCGAATGTCCATTTCTGCTGGTATTTGGGCTATACCGAACGGGCCGGCCGCACGCTGCGTTCCTCGGGAACACGTTGACCTCATATTGGTCCAAGTGCGAAACTCAGGTGTCTAATGCGCCTAGGCCTGAGCGGGCCCAGTGGCCGATAAGCCCCTGACCGCATGGCAGGAAGCGCTTCCACGTAGTCGAGCACGGTTGAGCGGCCGCTAGAACGGCCGGGGGGGACGGTACTTGTGCGACAGGGAAGTACCGCCTGCCCTGACACCGAAGCTGCTCATCGCTTAACCGAAAGATGGTTCAGATGGGTGAAGGGTCATCCGGGTATGGTCCCGTGCCGCCGGACGATGACGATGACGTCGAGATAACGCACCCTTACTGGGGGCGCGACCAGGCCATGGGGTCCCAGCGCACGGAACCCACCGTGCCTTCGCGCCAGCCGCCGCCGTCGGATGCCGCGCCGCCGTGGGAGTCCACGTACGTGCCGCCGCGCCAGCCGGCGCCGGAGTCTGCCCCGCCGTGGGAGCCCACCTACGTGGCGCCGCGCCAGCCGCCGCCGGGCGGTTCGCAGCCGCCGCCGGGCGGTTCGCAGCCGCCGCCGACGTACATGCCGCCCCGCCAGCCGCCGCCGGGTGCCGTGTCGCACCAGCCGCCGACGTACATCGCCCCGCGCCAGCCTGGGACGGGCGGCGGGCCGTACGGCCAGTACCAGCCGCCGCCCCCGACGTATGTCCAGCCTGCGCAGCCTCAGCAGTCCGCGTACGACATGCAGACTCAGCGATCGGCGGGCGGGCCGCCGCCGGTCGTCCCGCCGCCGATGGCTCCGCCGCCCCGTCCGCCGGGTCCCCCGCCGCCCGGGTCGGACATGGTCCGGTACGGTCCCGGAGTGCCCGAGAGCCAGGCCGGGGTGACGGCCGAGCAGGTCTGGCGCACGGGCCGCATGCCCGAGCCGGCCAAGCGCCCGCGCCGGCTGCGCCGGGTGGCCGGCACCGCTTTCACCGTGCTCCTGCTCGCGGCGGCCGCCGTGGTGCTGTTCCTGCGCTTCCATCACGCGCCGTTCCACACCAGCGGCGCGTCCATCACCAGCCAGACCAAGTCCGGGTGCGCGGTGAACGTGACCGGCAAGATCGACACCAACGGAGCGGCCGGGACCGTCACCTACGAGTGGGTGTTCCAGCCCCAGGCCGAGGCGCCCCAGCCGCAGAGCCAGACGGTCGTGTCGGGAGAGCACTCGGTGGTCGTGACCGTGGCGGTCGAGGGTCAGGGCCACGGCAGCGCGTCCCAGAAGGTGACCCTGCAGGTCCTCAGCCCCGACCCGGCGAGTGCCCCGACCGAAGTGACCATCAACTGCTGACGTAGGACGGCGGCCAGACCGCCTGCTACAGAACGTAACGCCCCGGCCCCTAACGCGAAGGGAGCAGATCTGCTATGGCCGAGTGGGATGTTCCCGGTTACACCGAGCTGAAGAAGCTGGGCGCGGGCGGGTTCGGTGATGTGGTGCTGGCCCGGCACGACGTGACGGGTACCCGGGTGGCGATCAAGTACCTGAAGGCGGAACTGCTGTCGGACCCGGAGTTCGCTGAGTTGTTCCGCAGCGAGGCGGCGGTGCTTGGCTCGCTGGACGACCCGAACGTGGTCCGGCTGTATGAGTACATCGAGTCACCCGAGGGCGCGGCTATCGTCATGGAGCTCGTCGACGGGGTCTCGCTGCGCCAGATCCTGGGCAACCAGGGCAAGACGACCGCCGAGGCGGCGCTGGTCGTGCTGCAGGGGTCGCTGCTCGGCCTGGCCGCGGCGCACCGGCGGGGCGTGGTGCACCGGGACTACAAGCCGGAGAACGTGCTGGTCGACGGGGCGGGCGACAGCAAGCTGACGGACTTCGGCATCGCGGCCCGGGCCGGGGACCGGGCGATCCCGGCCGGCACGCTGGTGTACGCGCCGCCGGAGCAGTTCGCCGGCGCGCCGGCCAGCCCGGCCACCGATGTGTACGCGGCTACCGCCACATTTTACGAGTGCCTGACCGGGCGGCCGCCGTTCGTCGGGAACACCGCCGAGATGCTGATGCGCCAGCATCAGGTCGAGCCGGTGCCGCTGGAGCCGGTGCCCGAGCCGCTGCGGCCCCTGGTCGAGGCGGGCATGGCCAAGGAACCCCAGCGGCGACCCACCGACGGCACCTCGTTCGTGGCCGCCCTCCAGGCGGCCGCGGTCGGAGAGTACGGCCCGGACTGGGAGGAGCGCGGCCGGTCGCATCTGGGCGAGGCGGCACTGCTGCTGGCGGTGCTGTGGCCGTCCGGCGGCCCGCCCGCGGTCGACGGCTTCACGGTGGAACGGATCTCGCTGGGGCGGCGCACCAAGATGATCAAGGTCGCCTTCGTGGCCGCCGTGGTGATCGTGGTGGTGGCGGCCGGGACGGCGCTGGCCGCCACCCGCCTGACCAAGGCCACCGTTCCCGTCCACCTCAGCCAGCCGGCCGCGGCGACGCAGCACGTCTCGCTCCAGGCGACCTCGACCTCGATATCGCCGTCGCCTTCACCGTCGCCGACGCCTTCGCCGACCACGGCGCCCGCGGTCACGCCGACGTTCGGGGCGCCGCCGACTACGCCCGCTACGTCGGCGAAGCCGACCAAGAAGCCCACGCCGACACCGACACCGACACCGACGTCTGCAGCACCGTCGACCTCACCGCCGTTTTCGCCTAGCTATCCGCCTACCACATCGCCGCCGCCGCGGCAGGGCTAGCCGTCATGCGGCGAGGGGCGCGGTCATGGCCGCGCCCCTCGTGCCGTGACCGCGTTCAGGCGGCCGGGGTGAGGATCTCCATCAGGTGGCCGTCCGGGTCGCGGAAGTAGGTGCCCCGGCGGCCGTTACTGCGGTAGATCTGGCCAGCCTGCTGGCAGGCGGGGTCGGCGAAGTAGGTGACGCCGCCCTGCTTGATGCGCCCGAAGATGACGTCGAACTCCTCCTCGGTGACCTCGAACGCGTAGTGGTGCGACTCGAAGGCCTCCTGCTTGAGGTAGTCCAGGGTGACCCGGTTGGCCAGCGTGATCGGCGTGAACCGCGCGATCGGCGGGTCGATAGGCAGGTCCAGCAGGCCGGCCAGGAACTGCGCCGATACCTTCGGGTCGCGGGCGGGGACGATGGTGTGGTTCAGCTGGATGGTCATCGTGACTCCTGGTGAGGTTTACCGGCTTGGGGTTGGCCGGCTGGAGGGTTTGCAGGCGTGATTTACCCGGCTGGGGTTCAGCGGCCCATCCGGGCGTAGGTGCGGGCGGAGACGAGGGTGAAGGCCAGCAGGATCCCGGCGGTCCAGGCCAGCGAGATCAGGACGTCGTGCGCGGCCGGGCCGCCCAGGATCAGGGCCCGTTCGGCGGTGACCAGGGCGTTAACCGGCTGGTGAGCGCCGATGGCCTGCAGCCAGCCGGGCATGGACGACAGCGGCACGAAGGCGCAGGAGGTGAAGACGAGCAGGAACATGACAGGCACTCCCGCCGCCTGGGCCGCCTCCGGATCGCTGACGCGCAGGCCCAGGGCGGCAAAGCCCCAGGACACCGCGTACGCGAAGGCGACCACCAGGCCGAGGGCGGCCAGCAGCGCGCCCGCGCCGTGGCTGCTGCGGAACCCGACCGCGAAGCCGACGCCGATCATGACGGCGACGACGACCAGGTTGCGGGCCAGGTCGGCTAGCGTCCGGCCGCCCAGCACCGCGATCCGGGCCATGGGCAAGGTCCGGAAGCGGACCAGCAGGCCGGAGCGGAGGTCGGCGGACAGGCCCACCGCGGTGCCGATCGCGCCGAAGCACACGGACTGCGCGAAGATGCCGGGCATCAGGTAATCAACGTAATCCACGCCTGGCACGTGGATCGCGCCGCCGAACGCGTAGCGGAACAGCAGCACGAAGATCACGGGCTGGACGGTGGCGAAGATCAGCGCCTGCGGGGTGCGGAACAACGTCCGGAGATTGCGCCCGGCGACGTCGGCGGTGTCCGCGAACGCCGCCGTGACCCGGCCCGTGAGGGACGGGCGCGCCGGGAGGGTGATCGTGCTCATGAGATCATGGCTCCTTCGGTTACGGTCCTGGCTACTTGGGTCGCGGTCTTGGCTCCCTGGGTCAGGGTGAGGAACACGTCGTCCAGGGTGGGTTCGTGCACGGCGACCGAGACCGGGTCGGGTGCACGTGCGGCCAGGGCCCGCAGGACCCCGGTGACGGCGCCGGATCCGCAGGCCGAACGGACCTGGATCTGCGAGCCGTCCTGTTCGGGCCGGTACCCGTCCGCGGCCAGCACCCGGGCAGCGGTTTCTGCTCCGTCCCTGGTGCCGAAACCCAGGGTGAACACGACCGTGCCGAACCTGGACTTGAGCTGGGCGGGAGTGCCGACATCGGCCACCCGGCCGGCTTCGATGATCACCACCTGGTCGGCTAGGGCGTCGGCCTCGTCGAGGTACTGCGTGGTCAGCAGCACGGTAGTGCCGGACCGGACCAGGGCGCGGACCGACTCCCACAGCCCGAGGCGGCTCTCCGGGTCGAGCCCCGTGGTCGGCTCGTCCAGGAACAGCACCGGCGGGTGGTGCAGCAGCGCGGCGGCCACGTCGAGCCGCCGCCGCATCCCGCCCGAGTAGGTGCGCGCCAGCCGGCTGGCCGCCGTGGTCAGCCCGAAGCTGTCCAGCAGTTCGTCGGCGCGGGCCCGGGCCTGCTTGCGGCCCACCCGGGACAGCCGCCCGATCAGGGTGAGGTTCTCCCGTCCGGTCAGGTTGGGGTCCACGGCCGCGAACTGGCCTGCGAAGCCGATCAAGCCGCGGACCGCGGCCGCGTCGGCCACCACGTCCAGGCCGCACACGGTGGCACGTCCGGCATCGGGCCGCAGTGATGTGGACAAGATCGAAACGGCCGTGGTCTTGCCTGATCCGTTCGGTCCTAGCACGCCGAGCAGGGAGCCCTGCGGCACCTGGAAGCTCAGCCCATCCAGGGCCGTGACCTGCCCAAAGGCCTTCCTTAGGCCATCGGCCTCGATAGCGGGAGCGTTCATCGCGCTGTCCTTCCCATCCCGTCCTGCAGGCCGTTCAAGCCGGCCCGATTCCCCTAGATTAGATATCTAAGGATTAGATGTCAAATGCTTAGAGACCTACGTTCTGTGCTAGGCTGATGGCATGTCACGACCGTTCCGCCTGCCGATCGGCCTGCGGCTCAGCCAGACGGCCCGCACCGTCAGCCGCGCGTTCGATGAGGTCCTGGAGGAGGCGGGCGGCACGCTGCCGGTCTGGCTGATCCTGCTCAACCTGAAGATCCAAAAGCCGGCTAATCAGCGGGAGCTAGCCGAGGCGGTGGGGGTTCGCGAGGCCACGCTGACGCACCACCTCAACGCCATGGACGCCCGCGGCCTGATCACCCGCACCCGGGACAGCGCCAACCGCCGGATCCACGTGGTCAAGCTGACCGAGGCGGGCGAGGCCCTGTTCGTCCAGATGCAACAGGCCGCCCTCGCCTTCGACACCAGGCTCCGGGGTGGGCTGACCGAGGCGGACCTGGACACCCTGGACAGCCTGCTCGGCCAGCTAGCCGCGAACGTGGACGGACCCGACCGGGAGGACGCGCCCTGGGCGGGCCTGGCCGAGCCGCGCAAGAACCTCGGCTAACGCGACCGCTGACTGCAGCGGCCATCCCGGCGGTGGGCGGAAAAGCGCCGGTCGGCTAGTCGCGGGTGAGCTTGCGGTAGGTGACGCGGTGCGGGCGGGCGGCCTCGGCGCCGAGGCGCTCGATCTTGTTCTTCTCGTAGGCCTCGAAGTTGCCCTCGAACCAGAACCAGTTCGCGCCGCCCTCCCAGGCCAGGATGTGCGTGGCCACCCGGTCCAGGAACCAGCGGTCGTGGCTGGTGATGACCGCGCAGCCGGGGAACTCGAGCAGCGCGTTCTCCAGCGAGCCCAGCGTCTCCACGTCCAGGTCGTTGGTCGGCTCGTCGAGCAGGAGCAGGTTGCCGCCCAACTTGAGCGTGAGAGCCAGGTTCATCCGGTTCCGCTCGCCGCCGGACATGACCGCGGCGGGTTTCTGCTGGTCCGCGCCCTTGAAGCCGAACGCGGCCACGTACGCGCGGCTGGGGATCTCGACGTTGCCGACGCGGATGTGCGCCTCGCCGTCGGAGATGGCCTCCCACACGTTCTTCTTGGGGTCGATGCGCTCCCGGGACTGGTCCACGTAGGAGATGGTCACGGTCTCGCCGACCCGGATCGTGCCCTCGTCCGGCTGTTCCTCGCCGACGATCATCTTGAACAGGGTGGTCTTGCCGACGCCGTTCGGGCCGAGGACGCCGACGATGCCGTTGCGGGGCAGGGTGAAGGAGAGGTTCTCGAACAGGCACCGGTCGCCGAAGCCCTTGACCAGGTTGCTGACCTCGACCACCACGCTGCCCAGGCGCGGGCCCGGCGGGATCTGGATCTCCTCGAAGTCCAGCTTGCGGTTCCTGTCGGCCTCGGCGGCCATCTCCTCGTAGCGCTGCAGCCGGGCCCGGCTCTTGGCCTGGCGCGCCCGCGGGCTGGAGCGGACCCATTCGAGCTCGTCCTCGAGGCGCTTGCGCTTTTTCGCGTCCTTGGCGCCCTCGACCTTCAGCCGGGCGGCCTTGGTCTCCAGGTAGGTTGAGTAGTTGCCCTCGTAGGGGTAGGCGTGGCCGCGATCGAGCTCGAGGATCCACTGGGCCACGTCGTCCAGGAAGTACCGGTCGTGGGTGACGGCTACGACGGTGCCCGGGTACTTCTCCAGGTGCTGCTCAAGCCACTGCACGCTCTCCGCGTCCAGGTGGTTGGTGGGCTCGTCGAGCAGCAGCAGGTCGGGCTGGGACAGCAGCAGGCGGCACAGAGCCACCCTTCGGCGTTCGCCGCCGGACAGGCTCGTTACCTCGGCGTCCGGCGGCGGGCAGCGCAGCGCGTCCATGGCCTGCTCGATCTGGCTGTCGAGATCCCAGGCGTCCTTGTGGTCGAGCTGCTCCTGCAGGCGGCCCATTTCCTCGAGCAGCTCGTCGGAGTAGTCGGTCGCCATCTTCTCGGCGATCTCGTTGTACTGCTCGAGCAGCCGCTTGGTCTCGGCCACGCCGTCCTCGACGTTGCCGAGGACGGTCTTGGTCTCGTCCAGCTTCGGCTCCTGGGCGAGCAGGCCCACGGTGAAGCCCGGCATCAGGCGCGCCTCGCCGTTGGACGGCTGCTCATCGCCTGCCATCATCCGCAGCAGGGTCGACTTGCCGGTGCCATTCGGCCCCACGACGCCGATCTTCGCGCCGGGCAGGAACGCCAGCGTCACGTTGTCGAGGATGACCTTGTCGCCGTGTGCCTTGCGCACGGCTCGCATCTGGTAAATGAACTCCGGCATGCCAGCAAGCCTACGGGCATGCGTCCGTTGCCGCGTCACCCTGTTTATCCGGCTGAGCGGGCGGCAGTTCCTGGGCCGCCGCGTACAGACGCACCAGGTTCCGGCCGTCGTCCTTGGCCCGGTACAGCGCCAGGTCGGCCGCGGCGAGCAGCTCGAACAGGTCGCTGCCGTGCTGGCCGAGTACCGCCACGCCGATCGAGACCGTGACGCTGATGCTCGCCTCGGCGGCGGCCACGCTCAGCAGGCCCGCGCTGCTGCGCAGCCGCTCGGCGATCCGGCAGGCGCCGTCGGCGTCGGTGCGCGGCAGCAGGACGGTGAACTCCTCCCCGCCGAACCGGCCCACCACGTCCGACTCGCGCACCTGCTGCCGCAGCTCGGTGGCCAGGGCGCGCAGGACGTCGTCCCCGATGAGGTGGCCGTGGCTGTCGTTGACGCGCTTGAAGTGATCGACATCCACCAGCAGCAGGGCCAGCGGTGCGCCCGCGGCCTGGGCCCGGGCCACCGCGGCGTCGGCCTCGCGCTGCCAGGCGGTGGCGTTCAGCAACCCGGTCTTCGGGTCGGTGCGAGCCGCCGCCGCCAGCTGCTGGTGCATCAGGCTGCGCTGCAGCAGGATGACCGGCGGGAGGGCCACCAGGAGCAGCACGAAGCTCAGGGCGCAGGTGACCGCGACCAGGATGCCGATGCAGGTCTCGGTCAGGTCGAGCAGCAGGCTCTCCCGGTCCCAGAGCAGCTTTCTGAGCGGTGTATCAGGCTCGGCCAGGTGCGCGGCGACCGCGATGATGCCGGTGTTGAGCACGGCGAACAGGACCGCGCAGCCGATCGCGGTCAGTACCACGGCCGGCCGGGTCAGCCAGGTGTGCGAGCCGTTCAGGCTGACCCGTATCGCGTCGGGCACGGCCAGGTGGAAGGTGGCCGAGGCGGCCGCGCCGGCCAGCCCGAGCGCGGCCGAGCTGAACACCCGGCGGTAGAGCGGTATCCGCCGAGCTCGCAGGTACAGCACCAGCCCTATGACGCAGGGCGCGAGCAGGGCGTACACCGGCGGCAGCAGCAGCGCGATCGGCAGCCACCACGCCGACAGCAGGTCCCGCGACACGCCTGACGGCTGGCCGAGCCGCCGGATGGCCTCGATGCAGATCACCGCGGCGGCCAGCAGCGCGGCGAACAGGGCCGCGTTGTCCATGCGGAGCGGAGTACGGGCGAGTTCCCAGCCGATCAGGGCCAGGTCGCAGGCGAGCACGGCCAGCACGTACACAATCAGTGACATGGGCATGCTGAGCAGGGGCCAGCACCATGGCCACCTGATCAGACGCCTCAGCCCCCGCTGGCGCCGCCCGATCGCCTCTTGAACTGCTGACATGCCTCCGCCAATCGTGAGCCAGGCCACCGCGAACCCGAGATCTGAGGTCCGGCCATCACGTTAGGTAACATTATAGATGCGGGGAGTACCGACGCGGCGGCAAACGGGTATGTTGACTGACGCGGCTGCGGCCGCGGTTTTCACGCAGATGGTTTGGCCTGCTTCGCGTCCTGCGGCGGGATTTCAGGCGCCCGCGCGGGAGGATTCGGGAGTCCTCAGGGACTGCGGAGCAGACACACCCGTAGCGTTACGGAGGGTACTGCCGGTGCCGCGGGAGCGGCTACGCTACGATGCCAGACGTAACCGCTCCGTTCGGCACCCCGACCTGAGGAGAGTGGACCCGGTGCGAGGCGTTATCTGGACCTAGCACTCAGTGGGACACGGGCGGTGCCGTGACGTCGGCCGCCTGGCCTTCCCCGAGTGCTTGCGCGGCGAGATCGGCCTCGTTGAGGCCATCGCCTAGTTCCTGTTCGAACCGTTCCATCGCCTCTTCGTCCACGTCGTCGACCATGTCGTTCTCGTCCGCCAGGTCGCGCTCGCCAGCCGAGCCCGGGGCTCCGCTGGCGGCCGGGTCGCCGTCGACGCTGACCGGCTGGGGCCGCTGGCGCATGTAGTTGGCCACGCCGCGGTTCAGGTCATGCCCGACGGTATCGGCCACGATGTCGACCACGTACTTGGGCTGCCCGTTCTTGTCGTCGTAGGTCCGGGAGCGCAGCCGTCCCTTGACCACGACCGGGTCGCCCTTGCGCAGGCTGGCCCGCACGTGATCACCCAGCCTGCGCCAGCAGCTGACGGTGAAGTACGAGGTATCGGCGTCGCGCCACTGGCTGGTCGCCCGGTCCTGCACCCGCCTCGTCGTGCCGACCCGCAGGTCGGTGACCCTGGTGCCGTCCTTGGTCAAGCGCTGAATCGGGTCCTGGGCCACGAAGCCGACCACGGTGGCGTATCCACCTTGACTCATCACGTTCCTCCTTGGGCTGCCCGGCGGCCTGACGCCACCGGTCCTCCCACGGTGCCGCGGTCACGGAATCCGGCGGCGGAGCAGCGGCGCACCTGTGGATAACTCGGGTGCGATGCGCACACCTGTGGACAACCACTTGCCATTCGCATGGCGTTGCGGGATGATGCGCACCCTTTGGCACCTCAGCTGCCGAGACGGGGCCCGGGTTAGGAGACGGGGCGGGGTTACGAGACGGGGCCGGGCGGGGCTAGAGGTGGTTGATGCGGGTTACCTCGTCGGAGGTGAGGGTGAAATCGAACAGGTTGAAGTTCTCGTCGATGCGGTCGGGGTGGACGGACTTGGGGATGACGATGATGCCGAGTTCGATGTGCCAGCGCAGAACGACCTGGGCGGGCGTGACGCCGTGCGCCACGGCGATCTCGGTCAGGACGCGGTCGCGCAGCCTGGTGCCGGCCAGCGGGCTGTAGCCCTCGACGGCCACGTCGCGGTCGGCGTGGCCGGCCAGCAGGGCCAGGTCGTAGCGGGACGGGCTCCAGGGGATCTGGTTGACGGCGGGCCGCTGCCCGGTGGCCGCGATCAGCTCGTCGATCTGGGGCAGGCTGTAATTGCTCACCCCGACCGCGCGGCACAGGCCCTCGTCCCTGGCCGCGAGGAACTCCTGCCACAGCGGCACTGAGAGCCTGCTGCGCGGCGCCCAGTGGATCAGCCACAGGTCCACGTAATCCGTGCCGAGGGCGCGCAGGCTCTCGGTGATGGTGGCCCGCGCCCGGCCGGCGTTGCCGGGCGGCAGCTTGGTGGTGACGAACACCTCGCCGCGGTCCAGGCCGCTGCCGGCCAGGGCGCGGCCGACCTCGGCCTCGTTCCGGTACATGGTGGCGGTGTCGACGTGCCGGTAGCCGACGGCCAGCGCGTGCCGGACGGCCTCATAGGCGCGCTGGCCCTGTACCTGCCAGGTACCGAAGCCGAGCATCGGCATGGCCACGTCGGGGCTCAGGCGAACCACGGGAATCTCGCTCATGGGGCCATTGTGGCAAGCGGCGCTAGCCGAGGACCGCGCGGATGGAGCGGGACAGTTCGCCTGGCACGTCGGGGACCAGCAGGTGCACGCCGTCCTTGACCACGTCCCGGCCGCCGATCACCACGTCCCGCACGTCGGCGGCCGAGGCGCCGAAGACCGCCGTCTCCAGCGCCAGGCCCTCGGCGGCCCCGGCGGTGCGCACGCTGTCCAGGGAAACGGTCACCAGGTCGGCCCAGGCGCCCGCGGCGATCTCCCCCGCGTCGGGCCAGCCGAGGCTGGTGTGCCCGTCCGCGGTGGCGGCCCGCAGCAGGGCCTCGGCGGTGAAGTGGCCGCGGGCGCGCTGGGCCAGGCGTTCGGCGTACTCGACTCCGCGGGCCTCTTCGAGCAGGTCGATCACGGCGTGGCTGTCGCTGCCCAGGGTGAGCGGGCAGCCCGCGGCGGCCAGCGCCCGGGCCGGGGCCAGGCCGTCGCCGAGGTCGCGTTCGGTGGTCGGGCACAGGCAGGCATACGTCTGGCAGCCGCCCAGCAGGTCCAGGTCACCGGCCTCGAGATGGGTGGCGTGCACCACCGTGGTCCGGGGCCCGAGCACGTCCTCGTCGTACAGCAGCCGGGCAGGCGACATGCCGTACACGTCCTGGCAGGCCTCGTTCTCCCCGGTCTGCTCGGACATGTGAGCGTGCAGCGGGGCGCCGGTCCGCTGAGCCCAGGCCACGACCGGGTGCATCTGGCCCTTGGGCACCGCGCGGACGGAATGGATGGCCGCGCCGACCTGGGCTTGCGGCGTGATCATGCCGTGGGCGTCGTAGCCCAGGCTGGTGACCCGCCCGGCCCAGCGCACGGCGTCGCCGTCGCCGAACCGCAGCTGGGGGCCGGCCAGCGGCAGCAGGCCCTCGGGGGCCAGCCCGCCGGACAGGTAGCAGGTGTCGAGCAGCGTCATGCGCAGGCCGGCCTCGGCCGCGGCCTGGATCAGGGCCAGGCCCATGGCGTTCGGGTCGTCGTAGGGGTGCCCGCCCGCCTGGTGGTGAAGGTAGTGGAACTCCCCCACGCAGCTCACCCCGGCCAGGGCCATCTCGGCGTAGGTGGCGCGGGCCAGCCCCAGGTAGCTGTCGGGGTCCAGGCGGGCCGCGACGTCGTACATCCGCTCGCGCCAGGTCCAGAACGTCCCGCGGTCCGCCTGCGTGGTCCCGCGCAGCGCCCGGTGGAAGGCGTGCGAGTGGGCGTTGGCGAATCCGGGCAGCGTGAGGCCATGGAGGCGTTCGACGGCTGTCGGGATGGATGGGGCGGATGGGGTGACGGAGGTAAAACGGTCGCCGTCGGCTTCGATGAGGACGTCGCGCCGGACGCCCTGGCCGGGCAGCCAGGCCAGGTCGGCCAGCCATCGCCGTCCAGGGGGGGACGGGGGGACGGGCAGTCCCTCCCAAGGGGGGTCTGGGGGGATGGGTCCCCCCAGGAGCTGGGGGGATCTGGGGGGGATCGTTCCCCCCGAGGAAACACTGCTCACGCGGGGCCCGCGAGGTCCTCGAGGACGGCGGCCAGGGCACGGACTCCGGCCTCGCAGTCGGCCAGGTCGGCGTGTTCGGCGGGCGAATGCGAGATGCCGGTCGGGTTGCGGACGAACAGCATGGCGGCCGGCACCCGCGCGGCCAGGATCCCGGCGTCGTGGCCGGCCCCGGTGGGCAGCACCGGCGAGGTCATCCCGGCCGCGGCCAGCACGCCGCGGATCCGGTCCCGCAGCTTGGAGTCGAAGCGGACGAGCGGGGTGTACGACTCCTGCCTGACGCTGAGCGTGACCCCCTGCTCCCGAGCCCATTTTTCTGCGGCCGAACGGATCGTGGTGACTGTCGTCTCCAGCACGGCTTCATCGGGGGCCCGGGCGTCGAGCCAGGCCCGGACGGCCGAGGGCACCGCATTGGTACCGTTCGGCTCGGCGATGACCTTGCCGAACGTGGCCAGCGCCCGGTGAGCGGTCGCGGCCTGGCGGGCGGCCAGCACGGTGCTCGCGTAGGCCAGCATCGGGTCGCGGCGGTCGGCCAGCTGGGCCGTCCCGGCGTGATCGGCACGGCCGGTGAAGTCGAGCCGCCAACGGCCGTGCGGCCAGATGCCCTCGGCCACGCCGACCGCGGCGTCCAGCGGCGCCAGCGCGCGGCCCTGCTCGACGTGCAGTTCGACCAGGGCGCTGATGCCCTCGAGGCGGCGCTCGTCGGGACCGATCCGGGCCGGGTCATGGCCGGCCGCCCGCATCGCCTCGGCCAGCGTCACGCCCTGGTCGTCGGTCAGCGCCCGCGCGGCGTCCGGCTGGACGGCGCCGGCCAGCAGGCGGCTGCCCAGGCAGGAGACGCCGAACCGGGCGCCCTCTTCCTCGGTGAAGACGGCAAGGACCACGGGTCGTTCGGGATAAAAGGCTTTCTCGTTCAGCAGGTCCACGGCGGCCAGCGCGGCCGCGACGCCCAGGGCTCCGTCGAAGCCGCCGCCGTCCGGGACGGAGTCCAGGTGGCTGCCGGTCACCACGGCACCGGGACCTCGCGGGCCCCACCAGGCCCACAGGTTGCCGTTATGGTCCGTTTCCACGGCCAGGTCGCGCTTGGCGGCCTGGCGGGTGAACCAGGTGCGGCAGGCGGTGTCGGCCGGGGTCCAGGAATACCGGCGGTAGCCGCCGGTCTGCTGGTCGCGGCCGATCGACTCCAGCTCCCGCCAGAGGTCGGCGAACGTCGTGGGGGCCTGGGGGGGTGGTCCCCCCGGGTCGGCGAACGTCACAGCTCAGCCATGGGGACGCGGACGCCGCGTTCGGTGGCCACGGCCGAGGCCTTGTCGTAGCCGGCGTCGGCGTGCCTGATCACGCCCATCGCGGGGTCGTTGGTCAGGACGCGCTCAAGCTTCTGTCCGGCCTGTTCGGTGCCGTCGGCCACGCAGACCTGGCCGGCGTGGATGGAGCGGCCGATGCCGACGCCGCCGCCGTGGTGGATGGACACCCAGGAGGCCCCGGAGGCCGTGTTGACCAGGGCGTTCAGCAGCGGCCAGTCGGCGATCGCGTCGGAGCCGTCGGCCATGGCCTCGGTTTCCCGGTAGGGCGAGGCGACCGAGCCGCAGTCCAGGTGGTCGCGGCCGAGCACGATGGGGGCCTGGAGTTCGCCCTTGGCCACCATCTCGTTGAAGCGCAGGCCGGCCAGGTGCCGCTCGCCGTAGCCAAGCCAGCAGATCCGCGCGGGCAGGCCCTGGAAGTGCACCTTCTCCTCGGCCAGCCTGATCCACCTGGCCAGCGCCTCGTTCTGCGGGAACAGCTCGAGGATGGCCCGGTCGGTGGCGGCGATGTCCTTCGGGTCGCCGGACAGTGCGGCCCAGCGGAACGGGCCCTTGCCCTCGCAGAACAGCGGCCTGATGTAGGCGGGGACGAAGCCGGGGAAGGCGAAGGCCCGGGTGTAGCCGGCCAGTTCGGCCTCGCCGCGGATGGAGTTGCCGTAGTCGAAGACCTCCGCGCCCGCGTCCAGGAAGCCGACCATGGCGGCGACCTGGGCGGCCATGGACTCGCGGGCCCTGGTGGTGAAGCCCTCGGGGTCTTCGGCGCGCAGGGCGGCCATGTCCTCGAAGGCGACGCCGCTGGGCAGGTAGCTGAGCGGGTCGTGGGCCGAGGTCTGGTCGGTGACGATGTCGATGGGGGCGCTGCGGGCCAGCAGTTCGGGCAGCAGGTCGGCGGCGTTGCCGAGCAGGCCGATGGACAGGGCCTGGTTCTGGTCGCGGGCGGCCACGGCGCGGCGGATGGCGTCGTCGACGTCGGCGGCCTGCTCGTCGAGGTAGCCGAACTCGATCCGGCGGGTGATCCGGGACTGGTCGCACTCGATGCAGATGACCACGCCGCCGTTCATGGTCACGGCCAGCGGCTGCGCGCCGCCCATGCCGCCGAGGCCCGCGGTCAGCGTGATCGTGCCCGCCAGCGTGCCGCCGAAGCGCTTGGCGGCGATGGCGGCGAAGGTCTCGTAGGTGCCCTGCAGGATGCCCTGGGTGCCGATGTAGATCCAGGAGCCCGCGGTCATCTGGCCGTACATGGTCAGGCCGAGGTGCTCCAGGCGGCGGAACTCCTCCCAGGTGGCCCACTGCGGGACCAGGTTGGAGTTGGCGATGAGCACGCGCGGGGCCCATTCGTGGGTGCGCATCACGCCGACCGGCTTGCCGGACTGGACGAGCATGGTCTCGTCGTCGTTCAGGTCCTGCAGGGTTTTGATGATCGCCGCATAGGCGTCCCAGCTGCGGGCGGCGCGGCCGGAGCCGCCGTAGACGATGAGCTGGTCGGGATGTTCGGCCACCTCGGGGTCGAGGTTGTTCATGAGCATGCGCATGGCCGCTTCCTGGGCCCATCCCTTGCAGGTTCGCTGCGGGCCGCGCGGCGCGTGAATCGGTTCGTGGCTGGCGATCATGTGCCCATCATGGCAGGACGCTTATCCGGGTGACAGATCGGCGCTTGGTTGCTAGGTTCGCCGCCTGTGAGCGTTAGGCAAGACCGGTCGCGAGGGCAGGCCTTCTGGGCCTGCGCGAGCGGCCGGTGCCGATCGCACGGGCAGCAACCGCAGCGGGTTTCTTGCCTAACGCGAACTTTTGGATGACGCTGTGCGGCGCGTGTCGGTGGTGGGCACCTCCGGAGCGGGCAAGTCGACATTTGCCTCCGCGCTGGGGCGTGGCAGACGCACGCTCGGAACCGGGCCAGGTACACGGCGGCGGCGGCCGACCCGGCCTTTGCCCACTTGCGTTTCATCCGCCTCACTAGCCCCAGGGCAGTCCGGCAGTTCCTGCGCGAAACAGAGCGGTCCCCCGCTTACCGGGGTGGATTAGGGCTTCGGGGTGGATCCGGTGTATCCCAGTACCCCGAATCCACCCAGGAACCCGAATCCACCCCGGAGATGGGGCTGGTAGGGCGGGTGAGGCGGGTGGGGTTTGAAGGCAGGCCGACGGGTGAGGGAGCGAGGTTAGGCGGCGACTAGTTCGGTGGGCTCGGCGATGACGTCGACCAGGGCGCCGTTGCGCATGACGGTGATGGACAGCGGCCGGCCGATCGCCTCGGAGAACATCTGGCGCTGGAGGTCCTGGGAGACGGCAACCGGCTGGCCGGCCACGGTGAGCAGCAGGTCACCGGCGCGCAAGCCCGCGCGGTCGGCGGGGCCGCCGCTCACCACCTGGGCCACGAGCAGGCCGGTCTGGCGGCCCAGGCGCTCCCGCCAGGCGGCGGGCACCGGGCCCGGGACCATGGCCAGGCCCAGGTAGGCGCGCCGGACCCGGCCGTCCTGCATGAGCGCGGAGATGATCCGCCGGGTGGTCTTGTTGACCGGCACGGCCATGCCGAGACCCACGCCCGCCACAGCGGTGTTGATGCCGACCACCCGGGCCTCCGCGTCGGCCAGCGCCCCGCCGGAGTTGCCCGGGTTGAGCGCGGCGTCGGTCTGGATGACGTCCTCGATCACCCGGCCGCGGGCCGGCAGGGACCGGCCAAGCGCGCTGACCACGCCGGCCGTCACCGACCCGGCCAGGCCGAGCGGGTTGCCGACCGCCACCACCAGCTGGCCGACGACGAGCTGGTCGGCCTCGCCGAGCTCGGCAGGCGCGGGGGTCTGCCCGGTGGCGCGCAGCACGGCCAGGTCGGACAGCGGGTCCACGCCCACCACGCGGAACGGTGCCGAGGTGCCGTCGGAGAACGCCGCGGTCCCGCCGCTGGACTTGCCGACCACGTGCGCGTTGGTGAGCAGGAACCCGTCACCGGTGAACACCACGGCCGAGCCGAGGCTCTCCCCTGTCCCGCCGCCGCGCGGGACGCGCAGGCTCGCGACCTTCGGCGTGAGCCGCTCGGCCACGCCGGTCACGATCTGCGAGTATGCGTCAAGCGGATGATCAGCCGCCATCAGATCTCCCAGAGCCGTTCCACAATTGATTACAGCATTACAGTGCAACGACGAATTGGGAAGGCTGCTTACCGGGAGGCGTTCCGCCCGAAGCGGAATCGAGCCGGGCCTGGTTACCGGGGCGCGGCGTGGGCGGCCAGGCCGACAGCGTTGCCCTCGGGATCCAGGATTGTGGCGAAAAGGGACACCGCCTGCCGTGACCGGCATCGTCCGCAGGCCGGGCCCGCCGTTGCGCGGGCTGGTCCGCGCGATCACCTACCAGGCCGGCGAGCAGCCGCCGACCTCGGTCGAGAAGATCCCGCCCGGGGCAGGGACCAGCCTGCGGGTCAACCTGAACCGGGATGAGTTCCGGTCCTATGGCGACGCCGGCCGGGTTAGTGGCTGCGGGCGGCGGCCAGTTCGGTGCGGAAGTGCTCGTAGTCGGCGAGTTCGCGGCCGACCGGGGCCAGCACCAGATCGCTGGTGACGTCGCCGATCTTGGCCATGATGGCCTGGTTGGCCTGCTCGCGTTCGCGGTCGGCGGCCAGCACCACCATGTTCTGGCACCACGACTCGATCAGCCAGCCGAGCAGCAGCAGCGCGATCACCATGACACCGAGCCAGGGCGCCAGCGAGACGCTGATCAGCGAGGACGACTTATGCGAGCCGTGCAGGGCCAGGATCAGCGCGATCCAGACCACCCCCGCCGCGGCCAGCAGCATCAGCAGGCCCTGGGCCAGCGCGATCAGCCGCCACCAGCTGGTCACCTTGTCCCGGGACGGCAGGCCCTGGGCCACCGCCGCGCCCAGCGCGGTCTGGGCTTCGTTGGCCCGTGACCTGGCGGCCGCGCGCACGGTCCGCGACCAGGGCTCAGGTAGCGAACCGCCGACCTGGTCGGCGAATACCGTGATCGCGTTGTCGATGTCGGATCGCTGCGCCTGCGGAACGTCGGCGGGGGCCCTGGCCAGCAGCTTGCGGGCCGACGTACCGCCGGAGCCGCGCAGCCGGTCGGCCAGCCGGGCCGGCGGCCAGCCGATGAGGGCGGCGGCGCGCCGCTCGCGGATGCCGTTCAGGGCCTCGGTGGCCGCGGCCACCCCGGCGGCCTTGGCGAAGGCAGCCGTCAGCGTTCCCGCGGGGCTGGCCGGGACGTACATGGCGGGATCGAGGGCGCGCGCGACGCCCGTGCCGTCCGGTGTGGCGTCCTCCCAGGGCGGACGCGCCGAGGAGGCCGACTTGGCGGTCG
Source organism: uncultured Actinomycetes bacterium (assembly GCA_963790065.1). Taxonomy (GTDB): domain Bacteria; phylum Actinomycetota; class Actinomycetes; order Streptosporangiales; family Streptosporangiaceae; genus Palsa-504. Next base: position 247,167 of record CAWBNK010000018.1, read on the forward strand.
GGGAGCCGGCTGGCCAGGGCTGCCATTCGTCTGACGCCCCCGCCTGCCCGTTGGCGGGCCCGGTCGGGTCTGCCCACGGCGCGGCGGGCGCCTGCTGCGCGCCGTCGGCGTCCAGGGCCGGGTCGCCGGCGGCCCATTCGTCCTGCTCCCACGGCGGACGTTCGGCCCCGGGCGTGGCGACGGGCTGTGATCCGTTCCCGTTGCCCGCGGTGGTCGCGGCGGCGCCGACGGCCGGCGCGGCGGACAGCAGCGCGGCCGGCTCCGACGGCAGCCAGCCGGGCACCGGGTCGCCGGCGTAGGCGGCGAACCGCTCCAGCAGGGCGTCGATATCCGCGGCGATCCGGTCCGACGCCGCGCGCCGGGCGGCCACCGCTTTGGCCAGTACACGGCGCAGCTCATTCAGGCCGGCGCCGGTGATCGCGGAGGTCACCAGCACGGGCGCCTCGGTGAGCCCTTCGGCATCCAGCAGCCTGCGCAGGTCGTTCCGGCAGTCGTCGACCTGCTCGGCGTTCAGCGTGTCGGCCTGGTTGAGCACCACCGTGATCACGGAGGCGTGGCCGGCCAGCGGCACCAGGTACCGCCGGTGCACCGAGGCGTCCGCGTACTTCAGCGGATCGAGCACCCAGACCAGCATGTCGGCCATCTTGACCAGGCGGTCGACCAGGGCCGCCGAGCCGGTGACCACCGAGTCGTGGTCGGGCAGGTCGAGCAGCAGCAGCCCGGTCAGCGATGCCTCGCCCTCATCAAGCGCGCTGGCCCGGGCGTACCGGTGCCGCCGCTGCACGCTGAGCCAGTCGAGCAGGGGGGCGGCCCCCTCCATGCCCCACACGCAGGCGTGCGAGTGCTTGGTCGTCGGCCGCATCACCCCGGCGGGCGAGAAGGAGGCGCCGGCCAGGACGTTGAACAGCGAGGACTTGCCGCTGCCGGTGCCGCCGGCCAGGGCCACCACGGTGTGCGTGGCGGACATCCGCAGCCGCTCGCCCGACCGCCGCAGCAGCGTCTCCGAGTCGGCCAGCAGCTCAGGGTTGAACCCCTCGGATCCGGATCTGGCGGATCCGAGGCGGGTGAGCTCGGTGAGCGAGGCGAGCCTGGCGGGCAGGCGCGTGACCGGCAGGCCGGTCACCCCGATTGTGTTCGCTGTCACCTGACCGCCTCGAGCGAGAATTCCGCCTGGTACAACCGGACCGCCGCGACGTCCTCGCAGGGTCCGGCCCCCTCGATCACCTCGACGAACCTGACCGTTTCCTCGTCAAGCAGCAGCCGGACCCGGTGCAGCAGGTCGGCGCGGGTCCTGGCCAGGATCTCGGCCAGCATCCCCGGGCCGAACACCGAGGTCAGCAGCCGCCGGGGCTCGGTGTAGATGCTGGTGCCCTCGACGTCGGGGGCGGGCGCGCCAGCGCTGATTGCTTCGTTGCCGGGCGCGTTCTCGCCGAGCATGGCGACCAGGACGACCAGGCTGAGGGCCTCGTCGTCGAAGGCGATCCGCCGGGCCGCGGGCCGCAGGTCCTCCAGCTCCACCAGCCGGGTGAGGTGATCCTGCCAGGCGCCGATCGCACGCGCGGCGCGCAGCGCGAGATCAGGCGAAGAGCGGCCGAAGGCGGCGGCCTGGTTCGCCTCCGCGGTCCCGTTCTGGGCGCCGCCGCCGGTGCCGCCGCTGCTGCCGAAGGCGGATTCGAAGATCTGCTTGGCGTACTCGCCGCGGGCCCGCTCGGCGGCCGCGTCGGCCAGCAGCGTGGTCCCGGCGGGATGGCCGCGCCAGCTGCCGTCCACGTTCTCCGCCGCGCGGTCCGCGATCGAGACGACGAACGACTCCAGGGCCGAGCGCAGCGCCGAGTTGAGGGCCGCGGTCCGGGACGGCCCGCGGCGCGCGCGCTTGCCCTTCCGGCTGACGGGCTTCGCGGCCTTGCCGCCGCGGCGCGGCCGCAGGTCGCCGCCGACCACGCAGTCCTGCCAGCGGGCGACCACCTCGCCGGTGAGCAGCGAGCCGTTCTTCAGGCCGGCGTTGACCTCGGTGTAGGCGCGCTCGAAGGCGGCCTCGGCGGTCTGCCGCAGCTGGCCGCTGAAGGTGACCTGCTCCTCGACGTGCGCGGCCATGGCCGGAACGCGGGTCTTGAACGTGTCGAGCACGCCGGACATGGTCTGGGAGAGCACCGCGACCCGGCGGTCGCTGCGCGCGGCCGTGTCGGCCAGCCAGTCCCTGATCGGCTGGTAGGCGTCGGGCGGGAGCATGCCGTCGATGAGCGGGGTCTCCATGATGACGAAGCGGTTCTCGGCCGTGATCCCGTTGGCGTCGAGCATGGCGTTGAAGTGGTCGGATAGTTCGGTGCGGTAGGCCTGCGGGATGCGGGACAGGACCACGCCGAGCGCGGCCTTACGTTCCCTGGCGTGCTGCAGGATCTCCCACACCGGCCCGTCGGCGTATCGGCTGGCACTGGTCATGAACAGCCACAGGTCCGAGGCGTCGAGGAACTGGTAGGCGAACTCGTGGTGGGCCTGGACCACCGAGTCGATGTCCGGCGTGTCCAGCAGCGCGATGCCGCGCGGCATGCCCTCGCTGGCGGCCAGCACGAGCAGCCCGTCGCGGCCGGGCCGGGCCAGCCCCTCCTGCCGGACGCGGGGCAGGGTGGGCAGGAAGTTGTTCTCGGCGAACCAGTCGATGTCGTCGGGATGGCAGGCCAGGACCGGGCTGTTGGTGGTCGGGCGGCGCACGCCGGTAGCGCTCACGTGCGACCCGACGATGCTGTTCACCAGGGTCGACTTCCCGGCTCCGGTCGAGCCGACCATGGCTACCAGGACCGGCGCGGCGGACCGGCGGATCCGGGGCAGCAGGTAGTCATCGATCTGGCTGAGCAGCTTGGTGCGTTCGGTCTTGACCTCGGCGGCACCGGCGATCTCGAACACCAGGGGCACCGCGGCGATCCGTTTCCGCAGGTTGAGCAGCGCGGCTTCCAGCAGGCGCGCGTCGACCCGGACGTGGGACTGGACGGGCGCCCGGGGCGTGGCCGGGGCCTGCGGCGATGCCGGCGCAGGCCAGGTCGGCGTCACGGGCGGGGTCGCTTCCTCAGGCGGGGCGTCGGCGGCGCGGGCGGGCGATGGGCCGGCGGCGGGTTCGGCAGGGGGCTCGGCGGTCGCGGGCACGGCGGAAGCCCCGGGGGCCGGCGGGGTTACTGAAGTCCCGGGAGCGCCGGCGTCCTCGAGGGGCTCGGCTGGCTCGCCGGGCGGCACCTGAACGGCCTGGTCCGTGACGTCGGCCGTCGTCTGGTTACGAACCGTATCCTTATCCCTTGACGCGGTACTGACTGTATGCTCCGGATCACTGATGTTATCCGGTTTGTCCGTTTCAGTCTGCTGATTCGGCTCAGACGTCTGATGCTCCTGAGGCCGGGCCGGGTTCGGGGCCACCTGCGAGGCTTCCCACGGCTGGGATTCCTGAGGATTTTGCGATTGCCGGGGCCTTTGGGGTTCTTTTGGCTCTTGGGGCTGCTGCTGGCCGAAAGCAGGAATCACGAGAGTCTCATCCCCGTTACTCTGCGCACTCTCACCATCGCCCGCAACATTACCGGTCACATGGCTCACGCCAGGGTCATCAAGCTCAGCAGACACAACAGCACCAAGGCCGGGCTCGCCATGTCTACCGGCCGCGGACGCTGCTGACGCCGCCATGCCCTGCCCTTCCATTGTTCCCACGACCTCCTCGAAACCCGGCAAACCCCCGGGACCAGCGGGAAAGGGGTCTACCGGGTCTGCCGCCCAGTCGCCTAGCACGCGGAGTTTATCCGGTTCAGCGGGCGGTTACATGACCCATGAGCGCTCTTATTTCCGCCGCGATGCCTACCACGCCGCCGACCACGATAATCGCGGGCGGGCGGATCCCCTCCTGTCCTACCACGCGGTCCACTTGTTCCAGTGTTGAGTTAATTGTGCGCTGCGTGGGCATAGTCCCGTCTGCGATTACGGAAACGGGCGTATCCGGACTGCGTCCGTGGCTGAGCAGCTCGGCCGCGACCGCCCCGATCCGCTCCACGGCCATCATCAGCACGAGGGTGCCGGAGCTGGCGCCGAGCCTGGCCCAGTCCACGGTGGACCGGTCGTCACCCGGCGGGACGTGCACCGATACGACGTGGAACTCCTGCGCCACTCCCCGGTGGGTCACCGGCACCCAGGCACTGGTGGGCACGCCGACCGCACTGGTGATCCCCGGCACCACGGTGACCGGCACTCCGGCCCGCAGGCAGGCCAGCACCTCCTCGGCCCCGCGGCCGAACACGAACGGGTCACCGCCCTTGAGCCTGGCCACGAAACGGCCCGCCCGGGCCCGGTCGATCAGCGTCGCGTTGATCTGCTCCTGCGCCATGGCCCGGCCGTAGGGGATCTTGCTGGCGTCGATGATCTCCACGTCCGCGGGCAGCTCATCCAGGATCGAGCGGGGCGCGAGCCGGTCGGTCAGCACCACGTCGGCCTCGGCCAGCAGCTGGCGCCCGCGCACCGTGATCAGCCCGGGATCTCCTGGCCCGCCGCCGATGATGGCCACCCCGGCGCGGCGCCCGCGCCCGTGCCGGGCGCTGAGCTGGCCGGAGCGCAGCCCGGCGATGATCGCGTCCCGGATCGCGGCGCTGTGCCGCGGATCGCCGCTGAGCACGCCGACCCGGACGTCGTCGGCCGCGCCCGCGGCCGGGGTCCAGGCCGCAGAGGCCTGCGCGTCGTCGGCCCGGACGCACCAGGTCTGCTGGCGTTCGGCGGCCGCCGCGATCGCCACGTTCGCCGCGGGATCGCTGGTACACGCGCAGACCAGCCAGGCACCGGCGCAGTCGCCGTCGGCGTAGCGGCGGGCCGCCCAGCTGATCTGGCCGCTCGCGACCAGGCCCTCGAGCGAGGTGCTGACATGGGGTGAGATCACGGCCACGTCGGCCCCGGCGTCGAGCAGCGACGGCACGCGGCGGGTGGCAACCGCTCCCCCGCCGACCACTACGACGCGGCGGCCGTTCAGACGAAGCCCCAGCAGGTACGGGTCCATGGCGCTAGGAGGGGCCGGTGACGTCGGCGGACTTGTCGGTGACGCCGGCGGAGTCGAAGGTGGCGACGTCGCGCAGGGCGCGGGCCGCGCTTTGTACCAGGGGCAGGGCCAGCAGCGCGCCGGTGCCCTCGCCCAGCCTCAGGCCCAGGTCCACCAGCGGGCGCAGGCCTAGGTGATCCAGGGCAATAGCGTGCCCGGGCTCGGCACTGCGGTGCCCGGCAAAACACGCCGCGACGGCGTCGGGCGCCAGGGCGGCGGCGGCCAGGGCGGCGGCGCCCGCGATGACGCCGTCCAGGATCACGGGGGTGCGCAGCGCGGCGGCGCCCAGGATGAACCCGGCCAGGCCAGCATGCTCGAAACCGCCGAGAGCGGCCAGGACGCCCACCGGGTCGGCCGGATCCGGCTGGTGCCGGCTCAGGCCGCGGCAGATGACCTCGATCTTGCGGGCGTAGGTCACGGCGTCGATCCCGGTGCCGCGGCCGGTCGCCTCGGCCGGGTCGGCCCCGGTGAAGGCGCAGATCAGCGCGGCCGACGCGGTGGTGTTGGCGATGCCCATGTCGCCGGTGATCAGGCACCGGTTGCCCGCCGCGACCAGGTCGCGGGCGATCTCGGTGCCCGTGATCAGGGCGGCCATCGCCTGGTCGCGGGTCATCGCGGGTCCCGCGGTGAAGTCCGCGGTGCCCGGCGCGATCTTGCGGGGCAGCAGGCCGGGAACCGGCTCGAGCGGGGCAGCCACCCCGATGTCCACCACCGTGACCTCGGCGCCGGCCTGGGCCGCGAACGCGTTGACCACGGCCCCGCCGGCCAGGAAGTTGGCCACCATCTGGGCCGTCACCTCCTGCGGCCACGGGCTGACGCCCTGGGCGTGCACGCCGTGGTCGGCGGCGAAGACCGCCACGCAGGCCGGCTCGGGCAGCGGCGGCGGGCAGCTGCCCGCCAGGCCGGCCAGCCGCACCGACACCTCTTCGAGGACGCCGAGCGAGCCGCGCGGCTTGGTCATCCGGTCCTGCCGTTCGGCGGCCGCGGTCATCGCGGCCGCATCCGGCGGGGCGATCGCGGCGATCACCTCGGCGAGCGGGTCCACTGGTTCCTCCCCTGGCAGTCCGCGGCGGCCGAACTCCTCGGCGTGCACCGCCCAGGACACCGGCCGGCGGCGCGCCCAGCCGGCCGTGGCCAGTTCCGGCTCGGGCGCGAATTCGGTCACGTAGCCCAGGCAAAGATAGGCGATGACCTCCAGGTGCGCGGGCAGCCCGAGTTCGGCGGCGAGTTCACGCTCGTCGAAGAAGCTGACCCAGCCGAGGCCAAGGCCTTCGGCCCGGGCGGCCAGCCAGAGGTTGGCTACCGCGAGCACGCTGGAGAACTCGGCGGTCTGCGGCTGGACGTGGCGGCCCAGCGTATGCCGGCCGCCACGGGTGCGGTCGCAGCTGACCACGATGTTGACCGGGGTGTCCCGGATCGACTCGATCTTCAGCCGGTCGAAGGCCCGGGCCCGCGCGCCCGGCAGGCCGTCCGCGAACTCGGCCGCGTGCCGCCGGGCCAGGTCCGCGATCCGCTCGCGGCGGGCCCGGTCGGTGATCACGATGAAGTCCCACGGCTGCGAGAAGCCGACCGAAGGCGCCTGGTGGGCCGCCGCGAGGACCCGCCCGAGCACGTCCGCGGGCACCGGGTCGGGCCGGAACCCGCGCCGGACGTCGCGGCGTTCCGCGATCACCCGGTAGATCGCGTCCCGCTGCTCGGCCGGGTAGGCGTTCTGGTCCTCCACCGGGTAGGCGTTCTGGTCCTCCACCGGGTAGGCGTTCTGCTCATCCATCAGCGTCCTCCAGGCGACGGGAAGGGGGATGCGGGTCATCCGGGACGGCCGCGGCGATGCGGAGCAGCGCCTCGAAGGCGGCCGCCGCGACCGCCGGGCCGCCCTTCTCCGAGACGTTGCTCAGGGCAGGCAGGCCGCTGCGGCGCAGCGCGTCCTTGGCCTCGGCCGCGCCCACGAACCCGACCGGCACCCCGATGACCAGAGCGGGCTCGACCTCCCGGGCCAGGATCTCGGACAGCGCGTCCGGCGCGGAGCCGACCAGCCAGACCGCGCCAGGCCCGGCCGCGCTGAAGGCCAGCCGGACCGCGGCCGCGCTGAGGCTGAGGTTCGCGGTGCGGGCCAGCCGGGCGGCCAGCGAATCGTCCGCCTTGCAGATCACCTGGTAGCCGCCGAGCGCCGCCGCGACCGCGGTCGCGTCGGCCACGGCGGGGGCGCCGCGGCGCAGCCCGGCCAGGCCGGAGGCCAGCGCCGCCTCGTCGCAGACCAGGTCGGTGACATAGTCGAAGTCGGCCGTGGCGTGGATGACGCGTTCGGTCACGGCCCGGCTGAGCGGGGGCAGGGCGCTGAGGTCGAGCCGCGACCGCAGGATGCGGTAGGACTCGGCTTCGGCGGGATCCGCGGGATGCACGTCACCATCTCTACCTCGCCGGACGGTCCCGCGGCCAGGGGCGGTCCCGCGGAAGAGCGGTTCGGGCGTTACGGCCGGGACCACGATCGGGGCCGGGTACACTGGCCCCGATCCGGACCGGGCCGTCTCCGGGTCGCACGCTACCAGCCATTGCCAGCAAACTCTCAGCGGGTCCGGGTAGCGTGGGCCAGCGGAATCCCGGTAGAACCGGATGGCGAATCGAGCCACCTGCTGGCCGCAAGACATAACACGCCGAGCAGACGCATTTAGCCCGCGCAGGCCTGGCGCGGACGGCAACATGAGACATACGAGCACGCTGAACGGAGCACGCATGGCTGATCGTTCCCGCGTCCTGGCCACCATCGGGCATGGCCACGGTCTGGCCCGAGTTCCGGCCGGCGCGGTGATGCGATGATCTACAGCAACCCGCGGGACCAGGTCGTCGACGACGCGGCCTTGGCCGCGTTCACCGATACCTACGGGGAGCGCGCCAGCAGCCTGCCTCCGGTGGCGATCGTGATCGCCGCCTACAACGAGGAAGGTGCCATCGGCCCGGTCATCGAGGCCCTGCCCGAGCAGGTCTGCGGGCTGGCCACCGCGGCCGTCATCGTGGCCGACGGCTGCGCCGACGGCACGGTAAAGGAGGCCACCACGGCCGGTGCCATGGTCGCCGACGTGCCGGTCAACCGCGGCCAGGGCGCCGCGCTGCGGCTCGGCTACCGGCTGGCCCGCGAGGGCGGCGCGACCTACATCATCACGACCGACGCCGACGGCCAGTACAACCCGGCGGAGATGGAACAGGTGCTCGGCCCGGTGGTGGCCGGCGAGGCGGATTTCGTCACCGGATCGCGCCAGCTGGGCAGCCAGGAGACCAAGGACTTCATCCGCCGTGCCGGGAGCCGGTTCTTCGCCCTCAGCCTCAGCTTGCTCACCGGGCAGCGGATCAGCGACACCACGTTCGGCCTGCGGGCCATGCGGGCCGAGGTGACCGGCGCCGTCCGGCTGGAACAGCCTCAGTACCAGGCGTCCGAGCTGCTGATCGGGGTCATCACCCACGGTTACAAGGTGGCCGAGGTGCCCGCCACCATCCACCGGCGGCGGGTCGGGGAGAGCAAGAAGGGCCAGAATTTCCTCTACGGGCTGCACCTGCCCGGGGTCAACAACTTCTTCTACGGGATGCGCTTCGCCCGGGTGATCTACGGCACCTGGTGGCGCGAGCGTCAGCGCTCGCGGTCCTCCGGCCGGTCGTCCTCGTCGTCCTCGGCCGCGGCGCCGGAACCGGTGGCGCGGGCGAACGGCTCGGGTCCCGGGTCGGTTGAGGCCAGCGCCTCTTCCGCGGCGGCGGGCGCGTCGGCACCGGCCGACCCGGCGAAGAGGACGTAGTGGAAGAACAGGAAACGCAGCAGGAACGTGCCGACGTTGGCGACGGCATACACGGCGTCCAGGTAGAGCACGCGCTCGGCGCCGCTCAGCTGCATCCACTCCGCGGAGTGGTAGCCGAACTTGTTGGCCAGCTCGAGGACCACGATGACCATCGCGGAGACCACCCAGAACGGCAGGGTCTCCTTCAGCAGGTTCGGGCGGCCCTTCCGCTTCCACGCCCAGCGGCTGAGCACGTAGCTGACCACGGCGCCGGAGAACCAGGCGATCAGGGTGGCCCAGGTGGAGGTCAGGTTCAGCGGTGCGGCGCAGATGGTGTACGTCACCTCGGTGGTGACGAACGCCGCGATGGCCGCGATGGCAAAGCGCCCGAAGCGAATGCCGAGCTTGCTGCGGGCCTTACGGGTGATCGTCTCGCCGAGCCGATTGGTGACCAATGCCATTGTTGTCCTAGGTTAGCTAGCCGACCAACAATCGAGGAGCAGGTATACAGTACGGAAACCGCAGGCCGGTAAAGCTACCCTGGCGAAGCCGCCCCATGCGAGCTTCGAGGAGGGTGTTCAGCTTCCGCACTCAGAGCACGTTACCGCCCCCGTGCGGATCGCCGCACAACGGCAGAGCAAACTCACAGCAATCTGACAGAAGGACACGGTAGGAGCCGGAGCATGAAAATCTTGGTGTTGGGCGGCGACGGATACCTCGGCTGGCCCACAGCGCTGCACCTGTCGGAGGCAGGTCACGAGGTGGCCGTGGCCGATAACTTCGTCCGCAGGCACTACGACGACGAGCTCGGGGTGGAGTCCCTGGTGCCGATCGAGCCGCTGCGGAACCGGATCGCGGTGTGGCAGGAGCTGACCGGCAAGAAGATCGGGATGTACGTCGGCGACCTCACCGACCCGATCTTCACGTACCACATCATCAGGGACTTCGAGCCGGAAGCCGTGGTTCACTTCGCCGAGCAGCGGGCCGCGCCGTACTCGATGATCGACCGGGCGCACGCGGTGTACACCCAGCAGAACAACGTGGTCGGCAACCTCAACCTGCTGTACGCGATCGCCGAGACCAACCCGGACATTCACCTGGTCAAGCTGGGCACGATGGGTGAGTACGGCACGCCGAACATCGACATCGAAGAGGGCTGGCTGGACCTGGAGCACAACGGCCGGACCGACCGGGTGCTGTTCCCCAAGCGGCCGGGCTCGTTCTACCACCTGTCCAAGGTGCACGACAGCCACAACATCGAGTTCGCCTGCCGGATCTGGGACCTGCGGGCCACCGACCTGAACCAGGGCGTGGTCTACGGCCAGCAGACCGCCCAGACCGCGCGGGACGAGCGGCTGGCCACCCGGTTCGACTACGACGCGGTGTTCGGCACGGTGCTGAACCGGTTCGCCATCCAGGCCGTCATCGGGCACCCGCTGACCGTGTACGGCTCGGGCGGCCAGACCCGCGGCATGATCGACATCCGGGACACCGTCCGGTGCATCGAGATTGCCTGCGAGAACCCGGCCAACCGCGGCGAGTTCCGGGTGTTCAACCAGATCACCGAGTGGATGTCGGTCAAGGACATCGCCGAGACCGTGGCCCGGGCCTACCCCGGCGACGTCACCATCGAGAACGTGGACAACCCGCGGGTCGAGGCGCCGGAGCACTACTACAACGTCAAGCACACGGCACTGATCGAGCTCGGCCTGGAGCCGCACCTGCTGTCCGACACGCTGATCGAGTCGCTGTTCGACGTCACCAAGCGGTACGCCCACCGGGTGCGCCTGGAGGCCCTGCGCCCGACGGTGAAGTGGCGCGAGCCCACCGCCGGCTAGGGACCGCGCGCGCCTGAGGGAAAGGTGCAACTACGGCCCGTTCGGTAAAATGATCTTTCATTTGCCGAACGGGCCGTGGTGTTTGTCATGACGAATTGGGTGTGCGCGACCTGCGGTAACCACTTCGCAGAGCCGCGTCCGGAGACCTGCTCCGTATGCGCGGACGAACGGCAGTGGCTGCCGCCGGACGGGCAGCGCTGGACGACGCTGGCCGACCTGGCCGCGGCGGGCCACAAGTCCGACGTGCGCGAGGTCGAGCCCGGGCTGACCGGGATCGGCGCTGCGCCGCCGGTGGCCATCGGGCAGCGGTCGCTGCTGGTGGCCACGCCCGCGGGCAACGTGCTGTGGGACCCGTCCGGGTTCGTCGACGACGCGGCGGTGGCCGCGGTGCGCGCGGCGGGCGGGCTCGGCTTCGTGACCGCCAGCCACCCGCACTTCTACGGCGCGATCGCCTGCTGGGCGCGGGAGTTCGATGCGGAGATCCTGGTGCCGGCGGACGACGTAGCCTGGCTGCGGGCGGACCCGGACCTGCGGGTGCGGCTGTGGTCCGGGACCCTGGCCGTGCTGCCGTCGGTCACGCTGATCCAGTGCGGCGGGCACTTCCCGGGCAGCGCCGTGCTGCACTGGGCTTCTGGCGCGGACGGCCGCGGGGTGCTGCTGAGCGGCGACACGATCTTCGTGACGCCGGGCGAGGACCGGGTGACGTTCGTCTGGTCGGCGCCGAACCGGCTGCCGCTGTCGGCGGCGGCCGTCCGGGGCGTGGTCTCGGCGGTGGAGCCATATGCGTTCGACCGGATCTACGGCGGCTGGTGGGCGCCGGTGCTGCGGTCCGGGGCCTGGGAGACCGTGCGGAGTTCGGCGCTGCGGTACATCGAGCACCTGGAAGGCCTGGCCTAGCCGAGGCCGCGGCGGAGGGTCCAGGTGCCGGTGGCGGTTTCGCGGCGCAGTTCGTAAACGGCGGCGGCCAGGCCCGGGCCCGCCGCGGCCTCGACCCGCCAGAACTCGAGCTCGGGCTGGCCGGGCTCGGGCCCCGGAACCGCGGGATCCTGCCACCACTCCCGGTTGATGACCCAGTGCTCTTCGATCGCGCGGACGGTGTACAGCCGGCCGCGCCACACGAACCGGGACGGCCTGCCGTCGTCCCGGGCCTGAACGTTGACCGGCTCGCCGTACGCCCTGCTCATGCGCGATCGCCCTCCCCTGCCCGCCATGCGGTCCTCGCCGGGTCACCAAGTTCACCGCTGCCGCAAGGGGAAGACAGGCAGTTGCGATCCGTGATCGGGACCGAGCCGGTCCCGGACCATGATCGAATATAAGTTCATTCGAACTGAGATGCAAATAAGCTTTGCTATCTGAACTGCAGAAACCCGGAAATGTCAGTACCAGGCGGCATAGTAGGAGCCGTCCGGCCCATCCGAGGGAGGCAAACGTGTGCTGGATCTGTGACCATCCGGGTGCTACCGAGAACGACTACGCCGAGCACATGCGGCGGCTGATCGCTACGTACGGCTGGGCCGTGCAGGGCGTGGAGCGCGACGGCATCCACCCGCCCTGGGCCTATACCGTCGGGCTCACCGCGCACCGCAGGCCCGAGCTGGTCATCACCGGCATGGGCCTGACGCGGGCCACGGGGGTGCTGAACGGCGTGGCCTCGCACCTGCTGCACGCCGAGGTCCCCGAGCCGGGCACGCAGGCAGAGCTGCTCGACGGCCCGCTGGTCGAGGTGGTCAAGGTGGCCAGGCCCTGGGCGCACCTGAACCTGGCCGTCGAGTTCTACGGCAACCGGATACGCGGCCTGCAGCTGGTGCACGCCGACCGGCGCGGCCACTGGCCCTGGGACCAGCGGTACCAGGGCGGGCGCGGCGGGCAGCCCGTCCTCGGCACCCGGGAGCCGCCCGAGCGCCGCAAGCGAGCCGGCTAGCCGGCCACGGGGTCCAGCCGCGGGGGGACGCCGTTATGGGGTCCAGCCGGGGGCCGGGAAGGAGGCCAGCAGGTCGCGCACCTGGCCGGCGATGCGCTCGAGCGTGGCCTCGTCGTCCTTGGTCGCGGCGGTGACCGCCTCGTCCATCCAGGCGGCGAGCGGGGCCATGTGCTCCTCGCGCAGGCCGCGCGTGGTGATGGCCGGCGTGCCGATACGCAGACCGGACGGGTCGAACGGCTTGCGCTGGTCGAACGGCACCGTGTTGTAGTTCGTCTCGATGCCCGCCCGGTCCAGCGCCTTGGCGGCGGGCTTGCCGCCGATCCCCTTGGAGGTCAGGTCGATCAGGATGAGATGGTTGTCCGTGCCGCCCGATACCAGGTCATAGCCGCGGGCCAGGAGCGCGTCGGCCAGCGCCTTGGCGTTGGCCACCACCTGGTGGGCGTAGTCGCTGAAGCTGGGCTCTGCTGCTTCGTGCAGCGCCACCGCGATCGCCGCCGTGGTGTGGTTGTGCGGGCCGCCCTGCAGGCCGGGGAACACCGCACGGTCCAGGGCGGACGCGTGCTCGGCGTCCGACATGATCATGGCGCCGCGGGGGCCGCGGAGCGTCTTGTGCGTCGTGGTCGTGATCGCCGCCGCGTACCCGACCGGCGACGGGTGCGCGCCGCCCGCGATCAGGCCGGCGATATGCGCGATGTCGGCGACCAGGACCGCGCCCGCCTCGGCGGCGATGGCGGCGAAGGCCGGGAAGTCGATGGTCCGCGGGATGGCGGTGCCGCCGCAGAAGATGATCTTGGGCTGTTCCTTGAGGGCCAGGTCGCGGACCTCGTCCAGGTCGACCCGGCCGGTGTCATGACGCACCCCGTACTGGACGGGCCGGAACCACTTGCCGGTCGCGGAGACCGGCCAGCCGTGGGTGAGGTGGCCGCCCATGGGCAGGGCCATGCCCATGATCGTGTCGCCCGGCTGGGCGAAGGCCAGGTAGACCGCGAGGTTGGCGGGCGAGCCCGAGTACGGCTGGACGTTCGCGTGGTCCACGCCGAACAGCGCCTTGGCCCGGTCCCTGGCGATCGTCTCGATCGGGTCGATGAACTGCTGGCCCTCGTAGTAGCGGCGGCCGGGGTAACCCTCGGAGTACTTGTTCGTCAGCACGCTGCCCGACGCCTCGAGCACCGCCAGCGACACGTAGTTCTCCGACGGGATCAGCCGGGCCTTCTCGTACTGCCTGCGGGCCTCGCCGTTGATGAGCGCGGCGATCTCAGGATCGGCGCTCTCGACGGCCGGGATGGGCGGGTTGTGCATGACAGACCTCCTCGCATGCAGGCTACACACCCAGGCGCGCGCGGGTCACGGCGGCGCGCACCAAGGTCCGTTCGGTACCTTCATCAGGTCACCACAACAGCGGCAAGCATGGGGAGCCCGGACATGCCGACGAAAATCATCCTGGACTGCGACCCGGGGATCGACGACGCGCTCGCGATCGCCTTCGCGCACGGGCACCCCGGGATCGACCTGCTCGGCATCACCACGGTGGCCGGCAACGTCGGCCTGGCCAAGACCACGGTGAACGCGCTCGCGGTGTGCGAGTTCGTCGGCGCGGCCGGGACTCCGGTGACGGCGGGCAGCGCCGGGCCGCTGCTGCGGCCCGCGCTCGACGCGCGGCAGGTGCACGGCGACTCGGGCCTGGGCGGCGCCACGCTGCCGCCGCCGAAGGCCAGTCCGGCGCCCGGGCACGCCATCGACTACATCATCGACACCATCCAGGCCGCCCCCGGCGAGATCACGCTGGTCGCCACCGGCCCGATGACCAATATCGCGCTGGCCGTGCGGAAGGAGCCGCGGCTGGCGGACTGGGTGCGCGACTTCGTGATCATGGGCGGGTCGTCGGCCCGCGGCAACACCACGCCCGCCGCGGAGTACAACATGTGGGCCGACCCCGAGGCCGCGGCCGTGGTATTCCGGGCGGGCTGGACCGTGCACATGCTGGGCCTGGACGTGACCCAGCGGACCGGAGCCGGGCCGGCGGTACTGGAGCGGATGGCTCAGCTCGGACCGCTCGGCACCGAGCTGCTGCTGCCCGCGCTCGAGCAGTACCGGTCGAGCAGCGGGCCCGGAGGGCCGCCCGTGCATGACGTGTGCGCCGTGGCCTGGGTCGCGCAGCCTGACGTGTTCGGGCTGGTTCCGGCGCGCGTTCAGGTGGAGATCACCGGGCAGCTGACCGCCGGGATGACGGTGACCGACTTCGCCGCGCCCGGCGCGGCCGACGGCGGCAACGCCCAGGTCGCGATGCAGATCGACGTGGACGGCTTCTGGGAGCTGACGCTCGGTGTCTACCGCCGGGTGGCGCAGGCCCTGCCCGGCTGAGCCCGGCGGCGGGCCGGCTCACTGGGTCCGGGCGAGGTCCCGCTCCAGGTCCAGTTCCTCGAAGTGCCGGACCGTCTGCTCGGCCGCTTCCACCAGGTCGGCGTACTGCCATCGGTGACTGGAGCCGGCCGGGGTGGTCAGCGACACGATGCCGGACCGGCACCACACGGTCAGCCCGCGGCAGATGGACAGGATCGACATGTCGTGCGCAGGCCGGTCGTCTCGCACCAGCGTGCCGCCGAACCCGCGTCCGTCCAGCATCGTCTCGAGCTCCCGCGCGGCCTGGCGCGCGCTGAGCTGCTCGCTGGCCCGGGCCGCCGTGACGTCGGCCGAGTCGGTGTAGGCCCGCAGGCCGGTCACGTCCACCAGCCGGGCATGAGCCAGCGGAGCGGGCACCGTGAACCAAACGGTCTTCCCGCGCAACCCCCAGCCGCCCAGCCGGGACCGGGTGAGGTGGTAACCCCACCGGCCGCTGGACAGCTCCTCCACCAGCTGCAGCCCGCGCCCGTTCACGGCCATCCAGGGCGCCCGGGAGGTTGAGGGCGGAGCACCGTGCCGCCAGCCGCGGGAGGAGTCGAAGACCTTGCAGACGAGCTCTCGCCTGGCGCCCAGGCCACGCAGGTACAGCCACAGCTCGGGCTGGGACTCCGGGTCAGGCCGAGCGGCCGGAAGGGTGAGCTGGGTGGGAGCGGCCAGCAGGACAGGAGCGGGCGCAGCGGCCCGGGCGGCCGGACGGGCCCGGTGGGCGTGCTGCCCCCGGGGCGCATGCTGGCCCCGTGGACCGTGAGGGGCCGGGCCGGCGGACCTGGTCGGCTCGCCCTCCACGTCCGGGCTTACGGACGCGAGCCGATTCCCCCCTCCGCCGGCCCCGACCACCACCTGCGCGTGCAACGTGTTGGCCGCGAGCTCGCTGGCCATCAGGACGCAGTCCTCGAGCAGTTCGGCCTCGAGGCCGAGCTCGGCTACTGCGTCCCTGAACACGTGCCGCGCGACTGATGCGCATGTGGCATCGACTGGGAGCGGCCACGCGTGACATGAGCCCGCGTGCACGCCCCGCCAACTACTGATGCTCTGCACCCTCATACCTGGCGCCTCCGCCGTTCCCTGACTAAAAGCCCGTCGGCAGGAGGGGGTGCCGTCGGCGACAATTCCGCTAACCCACGATACTTGGATTCTGAGTCTTAATCTGTGAAACACAGGTTACGACTCAGCTGACCCGCTTCGCAATATTGCTGGCATTGTTATCTCTGTCGCAGTTCTGTACAGGAGTACCGTATTGGACATTTAGGTCGTCTCGGGCATATAGCATTTAATGCGCCCAATGCTCCTGGTTCTTGCGGCCGATCGGGCCGCCGGAGCGAACGGCATCCCGCGATGCGCATGATCATTTATGTGCATCTTGTGATGAGATTGGTGCAGTTGTCTTCTTTGCGGGGATTGGCGGCTTCCGTGGCCTAGCCAGCAATTGCAGCGGGCGTGTAGAGTCTCACTTTGTGAGGTGACCTTACGGGTGCCCACCAGGCCACGAGACAGGCCGAGCATGCAGAAAGCCCCCGTGCGGCGGCATCCGCCCGGGGGCTTTCTGCTCCCCGCCACGCTTACAGCAGGTCGTAACGTCCGTCCTTGATATCGGCCAGGAACTCGGCAAACGAGTCCCGGCCGACGATGTGGGCTCCGCTTTCGGGGCGCTTGCTATCCCTGATCGCGGCGACGCCGGGGAGGTTGGCCGCGATTTCCACGCAGCCTCCGTTGTGGGCGCTCCGGCGGGCTTTCCGCCAGATGGCCTGAGACAGGTCGGTCATGGCCCCCTACTCCATTCGCTTTGCGAGATGTTCCAGGTAGCCCGTGGTATCCGCAGGCTCAAGCGCGGCATCACAGGCACGCTCGAACGATTCGATATAGCCCTGCACTGACTCGGGCTTGCTCACCTCCTCGATTGAGTAATCGGTCTCGACGAAGACCAGGCCGGGTTCGTCGTCGCGGAACCCGAAAATGTTCACCATCGACACGATTCCGGTCGGCGGGCCGTCCTCGAATCGCTGGATGTGCAGCTGGATGCTGCGGCGGGCGCTGAGCGCGACCAGGTGCTCGATCTGCTCCCGGCGGTCTTCGCGCAGCCCCCACCGGTACAGCAGGGACGCCTCGGTGATCACGGCGCTGACCATCGGGACCGTGCCGTCCTTGCGGTCCAGGATCTCTTGCCGCCGCAGCCGGGACTCGGCTGCCTTGCGCCGGTAGGCGGGCGGGCGGGGCCCGGAGCGCATCAGCGCCTCGGTATAGGCCGCCGTCTGCAGCAGGCCCGGCAAGACCAGGGGCATGAAGACGCGGATAGTGGTGGCGTCGTTCTCGTAGCCGGGGAACTCGCTGTCGAAGATCTCGGGATACTCCCGGAACCAGGGCCTGGCCCGGGCCCGGATGGCCAGGTCCTCGAGTTCTTCCTTCTCCCGGCCCTCGATTTCGTAGATCCTGATGAGGTCCCTGATGTCGCTCATCTCGGGGCGTTTCCACTGATTAGCCTCGAAACGGCCGACCTTGCCGCGGCCCCAGTTAAGAATGTCGCAGGCGTGGTTAGCGGTGTACCCGGCCCTGACCCGCGCCTCGGTCAGCTGGCGGGCAAGCCGGCGCTTGGCGATGGTGGCACCGTAGGTGTCATCGCTCATGGTCCCGCTCTCCTTCGTGGCAGGAACCCCCGCCATGACCCCAAGGTACCCAAATTGTGATTCGCAAACCAGCGATTAGATGGATGCCGCCTCCGAGGGGGCGGCGGCCGCGTCGAACTCGCCCTTGCGCGCGCCGTCGAGGAAACACTCCCACTCGTGCCGGTCGAACACCAGCACCCGGTGCTGCGGATCGCCCGCCACCCGCAGCAGGACCCACTCGGCCGACGGGGAGGCCGGAGCGGGCCGGGAAGCCGAAGCCGGAGCCGGAGCCGACGGGGGGGCCGGGGCGCGGGCAAACGCCACCTCGATGGCGCCGGCGCCGGTGCCGGAGCGCTGCCAGACCTGCGCGGCCGGGTCGAGGCCGAGTTCGGTGACGGTGGGCTTGGCGGTCACGGTTTCCTGGCGACGCCGCAGTACAGCCAGCGCGCGCCGTCGCTGTCGGCCAGCACCGGATCCTCGGCGCCCCAGACTCCGGTGTAGCAGATGGCGGGCTCGGCGTCTTCGTAGGGCGGGACCATTTCAAGTCCGTCGAAGAAGCGGACGATGCCAGCCTTGGAGCGGAAGTACAGGTGCTCGGTGGCGTTGTCGAAGACGGCGCGGAACCGCTCCGCGGTGACCGGCGGCTTGTAATCATCGGTGAGGTGCGAGAGCGCCAGGTAGCTGCCCGAGGAGAGGGCCGAGACGTAGCGGGCGACGGTACCCCAGGGATCTGTGCGGTCAGATACGAACATCAGGACCGCGGTCAGCAGCAGCCCGGTCGGCTCACGGAAGTCGATGAGCTCGAGCAGGTCGGGATTGTTCAGGATCGTGTCAGGCTCACGCAAGTCGGCGCAGATCAGCCGGGTCGACCGGTCCTTGGCCAGCAGCTGGGTGCCCTGCTCGGCCACCATCGGATCGTTGTCGATGTAGACCACCCGGGCGCCCGGGATCACCTTCTGGACGACCTCGTGCGTGTTGCCGACCGTGGGCAGGCCCGAGCCGATGTCGATGAACTGCCGCACCCCCTGCTCGGCGATCCACTTCGCTGCGCGCTGGTGGAAGCCGCGGTTGGACCAGGCGCAGTCCCTGATCTCGGGCACCGCGCTGAGGATCCGCTGGGCGGCCGCGACATCGGTGTCGAAGTGGTTGCTGCCGCGCAGCATGTAGTCATAGATGCGAGCCGGAGCGGGCCTGGTGACATCCACTCCGGCTGGCGTCCGGGGGACGTGAGCCATCACGTCGCCAACCCCCCTCTGCAGGTCAACAGCATCAGTGTCGCACAAGATCCGCGATTCACGAATGGCCGAAGCCATTTCTGAGCAGATGTCCGAGTTGGTCAAGCCGGTCCGAACCCGAGAGAATCATGTGCGCTCCCCGCTACCGCAAGGCCGACGATAAGCAAACTCGCGGACCACTCACAGCTCAGATTCAGCCTGGACGGGGCGATGTCCAAGACCTGCGGCTAACCCTTACCGATATGAACAACATGTATGACACGCCATCCGGCCACGGTCCCGAGGACCGTACCCAGCCGGTTGGCTCGGTAGATCCTGATGCACGCTTTTCTCCCGCCCACAGCCGCAAGAAGCGGCTGCTCACCTGGGCGGCCGGCGTCACCCTGGCCGGCTTCCTCGCGGGCGGCGGGATCGCCCTGGCCATGACCGGCGGCGCCACCGCGGCGGCCAGCTCCGGTTCGACCGCCAGCCAGACGCAGGGCGCGACGCTGAACGCTGAGCTAGCGACGGCGAGCAGCACCTCGGCCTCGGTGCCGTTGCCCCGCATCAGGTGGGCACTGGCCCGGCTGCGGGCCCTGGGCGGCGTTGACGGCGAATTCACCTTCCACAACAAGACGGGTTTCCACACTCTGGCGTTCGAGCGCGGCGTCATCCAGTCGGTGAGCGGCAATAACGTCGTGGTCAAGGCGCCCGACGGGACCACCTGGACCTGGCTGATCGTGAGCGACACGGTGGTCAGGCAGAACGGCAACAAGACCACCACGAGCGCGCTGGCCGCCAACCAGACCGTGTTCGCCGGCGGCCCGATCGTCAACGGGGCCAAGGACATCCGGCTGATCGTGATCAGGCCGGCCGGATCTGGCTCTGGTTCGTCAAGTTCGTCAAGTTCGGTTTCCGGGCCGGGAGGCACCACAGTGAGCTGACCGGCCGCATGCGGCGGCGCGCCCCTGGCTTCGGGCGCGCCGCATCATGCTGCACACTCCTATGCTGCTTCTATGCTGGACGAAGAAACGTGAGATGCCATGGCAGACGGTGACCGAATCCCCAAGGTGCTCGTCGTGGACGACGAGCCGAACATCCGTGAGCTCGTCGAGGTCGCCCTGAAGTTCCACGGCTGCGCGGTCGCCGTCAGCGCCAACGGCAAGGACGCGCTGCATCAGGCAGAGACCTACGACCCCGACCTGATGATCCTGGACGTCATGCTGCCGGACATGGACGGATTCGAGGTCTGCCGGTCGCTGCGCACGAACGGCAACGACGTCCCGGTCATCTTCCTGACCGCCCGGGACACCACCTCCGATACCATCCGCGGGCTCACCCTGGGCGGCGACGATTACGTCACCAAGCCGTTCTCGGTTGAAGCACTGGTGGCCCGGGTCAGGGCCGTGCTGCGCCGCACCACCCGGACACCTGAAGGCGGCGCCCACTCCGGCGGCGCGGCGCTGCTGCACGTAGGCGACCTGGAGCTGGACGAAGAGCACTGGATCGTGCGTCGCGCCGGGACCCCGGTGGAGCTGTCGCCGACGGAATTCCGGCTGCTGGCCTTCCTGATGCGGAACCAGGGGCGGATGCTGACCAGGCAGCAGCTGCTGGAGAACGTGTGGGGCTGGGAGTTCGCCGGCCAGTCGCAGGTCGTGGAGACCTACGTAAGCTACCTGCGGCGCAAGCTCGACCCGCTGGGCCCGCCCCTCATCCACACCCAGCGCGGCGTCGGCTACAGCCTGCGCCTGCCGCCGGAAGCCGAGCACGCTAACCGATGAGCCTCACCCGGCGGCTAAGGGGACGCGGCAGGCTGTCGCTGCGGTCCCGGCTGCTGGCCGGGCTCATTGCCATCACGTTCCTGTTCCTGGTGGTCATGGGCGCGGTCACCACGATCGTGCTGGGCAATTCCGATCACAACCAGTTCACCTCCGACCTGATCCTGACCGCCCGGGTCAAGCTGAGCGAAATCCAGGGCGTGCAGGGCGGCTACGCGATCGCCTACGACGACGGGACGTCGGTGACGCTGCTGTCCGCCTCGTCGCCGGCCGCCACGGAACTGCAGGGATTGCTCGACAACGTAAGTACCGAAGGGATCCGCGCCTTCCGGGCGCAGTATCCCGCGGGCCAATTGTTCAATATCGCGCAGCCGGGTCAGCCAGCCCTGACCGCGATCTGGCGGCTGGTCAGCGTCAACGAGGCGGCCCACAGCAACGGCGTGGTGCCGCCGCATGCGGGCATTCTGGTCATAGCCCGCCCCAGCTCCGCGGTGGGCAGCGCGGTGCGCGGACTAGTCCTGGCCGAGCTGATCACCGGGGCGATCCTGCTGGCGCTGCTCGCGCTGGGCGGCCGCTGGCTGATCAGCCGGGGCCTGGCGCCGCTGGACCGGATGGCGAGCACCGCCGACATGATCACCAGCCGGGGCGACCTGACCGCCCGGATGCCCGATCCCGGTGACCATGCCGAGGCGGGCCGGCTGGCGGCGGCTATCAATACGATGCTGGACCGGATCCAGCAGGCGTTCTCGGCCAGGTGGGCCTCGGAGCAGAAGGTCCGCCAGTTCGCCGCGGACGCTTCGCACGAGCTGCGCACGCCGCTGACCACCATCCGCGGCTACGCCGAGCTCTACCGGCAGGGCGCGCTCGTCGATGACCGGCTGTCGAACGCCATGCGCCGCATCGAGCAGGAGGCGGACCGGATGTCCAGCTTGGTCGCCGAGCTGCTCGAGCTGGCCCGGCTGGACCGCAACTCCTCCCTCGACCTGACCGACACCGACCTGGCCGAGCTGGTCAGGGACGCGGTGGCCGACGCCAAGGCGGTCGAGCCCGGCCGGCCGGTCAGCGCGACGGCGCCGCCCCGCCTGATCGTGGTGGCCGACGAGCCGCGGATCAGGCAGGTGCTGGCCAATCTGCTCGGCAACGTGCGGGAGCACACCGAGCCCGGCACGCCGGTGGCGGTCCGGCTGGCCCAGGCGGGCCAGGGCGCGCTGCTCGAGGTGACCGACGCGGGCGCGGGCATGAGCGACGAGGCCGCGGCCCGCGCGTTCGACCGGTTCTACCGGGCCGGGCACAACGGCGGCAACGGCCGCGGCAGCGGCCTGGGCCTGTCGATCGTGCAGGCGATCGCGGCGGCCCACGGCGGGCACGCCATGCTCAGGTCGGCGTTGGGGGCCGGGACCAGCGTCCAGGTCTGGATCCCCGCCCATCCCCCGGCCCATCCCGGCGACAAGATCCGCGATCAGGAGCAGGCACCCAGCGCGGATCCCGCTTACAACTGATCTGTTACCTGTTCCGGCTGCCCGCTACGCGCCAGCCAACTACGGTAGGCGCATGCAGGACCGCGAGCTGGTCGCCGTCATCACCGCAGGTGACGTGGACGGGCTCGGCGAGGCGTACGACCGCTACGCGCTGCCGCTGTATACCTACTGCCGGTTCATGCTGCCCGACCTCGACCCGATGGGCAGCTCCGCCGAGGCCGTGCAGGACACCTTCATCATCGCCGTCGCCAAGGTGCCAGGGCTGAGTGACCCTGACCGGCTCCGGTCCTGGCTGCACGCGGTCGCACGGAACGAGTGCCTGCGCCGGCTCGGACCCCAACGCCCGGAGTCCGCAGCTCCCGCCACTCCGCCCGCCGGGTTCCCGGCCCCGGAGGGCGCGATGCCGCCGGTCGTCCTGCCCGACGGGCTCAGGGGCAAGGTCCTGGCGGCCTGCGCCGACAACTCGCCGACCGGACGCGCGTACCGGGTCAGCGTGATTCATCGCGCGGGCCCGTTCGGCCGGAACGGGTTCCCGAGACCGGCCGTCCCGTCCGGGCCCCGGTGGTGGCACGACATCCGGCGGCGCCCCCGGGCGGCAGCCGCGGTGGCCGCGGCCGGCGGGGCGGTCTTGCTGGGCGGGATCGTCGCTCTGCTGATGCTGGGCAGCTCGCACCAGACGCCGACCGCGCCTGTCGCCCTGGGCGGCGGGATTCCCGCCCTCGGCGCTTCCTCGGTTCAGGCGGGCGGCCCGTCATCGCCGACCCGTAAGCCCGGGACGAAGGCGGGCACGACAGCATCGCCGGTGCCTGCAGACGGATCCACGTTGAGCCCGGCAACGGCTTCCGCGCAGGCCACGGTCTCGAAAACGGCGCCGTCCTCGCCGGCGTCCCCGTCCCCGTCCCCGTCGTCCTCGTCCCCGCCGGCCCAGGGCACCCTGACGGTCACCCCGGCCAGGCTGACGCTGGCGGCCGCTGCGGGCAAGGTGGCCCGCGGCACGTTCAGGCTGGGTGCCGTGGACGGCCCGGTCACCCACTGGGTGATCACGGTCCCGGCGGCCGTGGCCAGCAAGGTGGTGCTGTCGCGGTATTCCGGCTCGCTGACCTCCGGGGACTGGGTGGTGATCACCGTCTCGGTGCAGAGCAAGGTGGCCGTGGACACCAGGCTCACCGTGAGCCCGGGCGACGCGACGGTCACGGTGGTGCTCAGCATCAGCGCCTAGGCACCGGTGGCCCGCCCTGGGCCAGGAACTGGTCGAGCTCGGCCCGGGACGGGGAGGTGGCCGGGCCGGCGCGGGTGACGGCCAGCGCGGCGGCGGCGTTGGCGCGGCGGGCGGCGGCGGCCGGGGGCAGCCCGGCGGCGAGGCCGGCCAGGAAGACCCCGGCATGGGCGTCACCGGCCCCGGTGGTGTCGACCGCGGTCACGGCCGGGGCGGGAATGTCGCTGAGCGACAGGCCGGGCTGCGCGGCTCCGGTCGAGGCCGGCCCGCGGAGCGCGAGGACGCAGCCGGACGGCCCGGCCCGGACGATGACTCCGGCCCGGCCGGTGCGCCGGGCCAGGCGGCGGGCCGCCTCGACCGGGTCGCTCGATTCGGTGAGCAACGCGGCTTCACGCTGGTTGCAGCTCCACCAGTCCGACCGGCTCAGAACCGGGCCGAGCACGGCGGCGGGGATGTCCGCGACCAGCGGGCCGGGATCGGTGAACAGCAGTGCCGCGGGCGGCAGAGCCGCGGCCCAGGCCCCGAGGACCGCGCCCGACTCCGGGGCGACCAGGCCGTAACCGGACACGTAGACGATGTCACCCGCGCGGACCCGGACCTGGTCCCAGACGCCGGGCTCGCGGAGGGTCTCGGCGCCCAGGCTGGTGACGAAGGTGCGCTCGCCGCCGGCCTCGACCAGGGCCACGTCGAACCCGGTGTCCGCCTCCGGATCGGGCCTGCGGAGGACGGCGATGCCCTCGGCGGCCAGGGCGGCCCGGACCCGGTCACCCCACGGCCCGGTGCCGTGGCCGCCTGCGTAGACCACCGGCAGGCCCTGCCTGGCGGCCGCGGCCATGATGTTGAACCCGCCGCCCACCTGGATGGACGAGGATGCGGCGAGCATGTCGCCGCCGCGTTCGGGCAGCGCGGGCACCCGCATCACCAGGTCGACGATGGCCTCGCCCGCGAAGACCAGCCGGGTGTTCACGGGCTGCTCGCAGCCGGCCGGCGCAGGGCCAGCAGGTCATCGGCCAGCCTGGGCAGGTCCAGGCCGTGGGCGTCGATGACGGCGATCGCCTCGGGCGGGAAGGCATCGAGGCCGTGACAGGCGCCCGCCACCGCGCCGGCCATGGCCGCGATCGTGTCGCAGTCGCCGCCGAGAGAGGCCGCCAGCAGGCAGGCCTGCCAGGGATCATCGGGCACCGCGGCCAGCACCGCGAAGGCGGCGGGCACCGATTCCTGGGTGGCCAGGCTGGTGCCGACCAGGGTGTAGATCAGCTCGGCGGCCGCGTCCTGGTCGCGGCCCGCGACCAGGCCGACCGCCCATTCGACGCGGGCGGCGACGTCGGCGCCCGCCACCCAGTGGCCGCGGCCCGCCCCGATCCGGGCGGCCGTCACGGCCAGCGCCGTGGCCTCGTCGATCCCGGCGCCGGACACGCCCGCGCTCACCGCCGCCGCTACCGCGGCCGCCCCGGCCAGGGCCAGGCCGGTATCGTGCGTCACCCGGCTGACCGCCTCAACCTGGTCGACGAGGGTCGACATGCTAGCGCCGAGGGACGGGCTCTGGGCGGTCGCCGGGTCTGCGCGGGACGCGGGGTCGGGAAGATTCAGGGCCACGGCGATGCCGACGGGGGCGACGCGCATGGCGGCACCGTTCGTGTCGCCGGAGGCGCCCGCCTGTTCGGGAGGCGTGCCGGCCAGGACGGCGGCTACCGCGCGCCTGGTGGAGGGACCGAGCAGGTCCAGCGAGCCGCGGGCGGCCATCTCGCGTTCCCAGCTGACCAAAGCCTCGGCCAGCTCACGGGGGTCGACCACGCCGTGGCCCTGGACCAGCAGCCTGCCGAGCAGCACGGCCTGCTCGGTGTCGTCGGTGACCGAGCCCGCGGGCAGGCCCGCCGCGATGGGGTGACCGGGCGGCGCGGGCTCGAAGCCGTGCAGCAGGCCGCCCCAGCGCTCGGCGATCTGCCGGCGCGACAGCATCTGCGTGGGCATGCCCAGCGCATCCCCGATCGCCAGCCCGTACAGCGCCCCGCGGGCGCGTTTCATGATCGCGAAGGGTTTGGTATCAAAAACCGTAGTAAATCCTTCGTGATCATGGCGTGCTTCATGGAAATCGGGGTCACAGGACCTGGCTGCCGTACATCTCGCCCAGGGGGTCGGCGAGGAGTTCCAGGCGGGCGCCGTCGGGGTCGCGGAAGTACAGCGACACGCCGCTTTCCTCCTGGTAGGGCACGCTGGCCGCGTCCAGCTTGCCCCGCAGGTGGGCCCACTTCTCCGCCGTGACCGAGATGGCCAGGTGATGCAGGCCGCCCAGGACCTCCGCGTACGGGCCGATGTCCAGGCCAGGGAAGTCGAAGAAGGCCAGCAGGTTGCCGTTGCCCACGTCGAAGAAGAAGTGGCTGGAGCCCTGGTAGTCGCGGTTCTCGATGATCTCGGTCAGCGGGAACTCCAGCACGCCGGCGTAGAACCGGATCGTGCGTTCCACGTCCGAGCTGAGCAGCGCGGTGTGGTGGATCCCCCGCGCGCTGCTCGGCGGCCGGTCGGTCGTGATGTAGGTGTCGTGCAGCCGCGCACGTTCCGTCTCGATAGCCGCGAGGTCCATAGGCCCGATGCCCCTTAGATCCGGAAGAACGAGTTGAGGAACTGGTCGGCCACTGCCCGGTCGCCCCTGATGGTTCCCGCGTTCACCCGGCCGAACGCGGTCAGCACCAGGGTCCCGGGGTCGAGTTCGATAACCGCGGGCAGTCCCGACACGTCTTCCTGAGCGTAACTCAGGCCGTCGACGGTGACGTTCACCAGGTAGTCCCGGGCGTTACGGCCCGACAGGCGGATGCCGACCGCGAACGCCTCCAGGTCGGACGGAACATCCGCGGTGGCCTGCCACAGGATGAACATGAACGGCGCCAGCAGGTCGGCGGTATCCCCCAGCAGGCTGTGCGCCCGGCCCGAGCACTGCCGGATGTCCCAGCCGTGCACGCCGTAGTCCATGAGCTGGAACACCGGGTAGAAGAAGGCCGGCAGCGGCCCCATGTACTTGTGCGTGACCAGCAGCCCGCCCCACTCGTCAGGGCTGAGCGCCGCGCAGATCTCCATCATCTTGGCGAAGTCGGTCCTGAGCCGCTCGACCGCCTCGGCCTGGCTCAGGCCGCGGTGCTCCTTGGCTCCCGCGTCGAGCCGGTCCTGCATGACCCGCACGCCCAGCGCATCCGCGACCGCGGCACCCGAACGGGCCGCGTCGAAACCGGTGAAGTAGCTCTCGGTTACGTCAATGAGGTGGCCGACGATGTCCCGGGTTTCCCACCGCGAGCACGCGGTGGCGCCGGTCCAGGGACCGTTCTCCGCCATCTCGAACAGCGCCTCGGCCTCTCGCCGCAGCACGCGGAGCAGGTTGTCCTTGGCGTCGTAAGTGGTCGCGTCCCAGTCGTTCACGACGACCTCCACTGGTCGTAGGTTCGCATCCCGCACGAACGTTCATGAGGCGAACCTTAGAACGTTAAAGCATCCGGGTCAACGGACAGAACTGACCTGGTTACGGGACGCGATTGACCGGGCCGCGGAGACGCGATTGACCTGGCCGCGGAGACGCGATTGACCTGGCTGCAGACGCGATTGACCGGGTTGCGGGTCGCGCGGCGGCCTACGGGACGCGCAGCTCGACGCTGATGTTGCCGCGGGTGGCACGGGAGTACGGGCAAACCTGATGGGCGGCCTCGGCGAGTTCGCGGGTCTGCTCCCGGTCCAGCTCGGGAATGTTGATCACCAGCGTGACCACCAGCCCGTACGCGTCGCCCTCGGGTCCGATGCCCACGTGGGCGGTCACCATCGACGGGCCGGGATCCACGCCCGCCCGGCGCGCGACGGCCCGCAGCGCGCTGTGGAAGCAGGCCGAGTACCCGGCCGCGAACAGCTGCTCGGGATTAGTGCCGTGCCCGCTGCCGCCCATCTCGGCCGGCACAGCCAGGTCGAGGTCGAGCCGATGATCCGAGGAGATGACGTGGCCGCTGCGGCCGTCCCCGGTCGACGTGGCCTCCGCGGTGTACAGAACCCTGTCCGGCATGGAGAAACCTTACCGACCATGATCCAGTGAGGCCACGAGTCCGGGCAGGCTCTTCGACGCCCCGTTCTCGATCAGCCCGCTCAGCGCGGCCAGGTCCAGGTGTCCGGCCACCAGGTCGCCGAGGACGTCCAGCCGGGCCTGCCGCACCGCGGCGAAATCGGTGTCCGGCGCGGGAGCGAAGTCCCGGCCCGCCTGGGCGGCCACCTCGGCCAGGAACGCGCGCCGGAACTCGTCGTTCTCCAGCACCCCGTGCCAGCTGGTGCCCCACACGACGCCGCGGCGGCAGCCGTCAAGGAACGGCTCCGACCCGGTGCCGGCCAGGTCGGTGACCTCGGCGATCCCGTGATGGATCTCGTAGCCGGTCACCGGCGCGCCGAGCGCGAAGCCTGCGGGACGGCCGAGCTGCTTCCGCGGCCCGAACCGTACCCGCACCGGCAGCAGGCCCAGCCCGCCGACCTGGCCCAGGCGCGATTCCACCGGGTCGTCGATCTGGCCGGCCAGCATCTGGTACCCGCCGCAGATGCCCAGCACCGGCCGCCCGCGGGCCGCCCGGGCGGCGATCGCCTCGGCCAGCCCGCGCTGGCGCAGCCAGGCCAGGTCGGCCACGGTAGCCCGGGAGCCGGGCAGCACGGCCAGGTCCGCGTCGGCCACCTCGGCCGGGCTGTCGGTGAACCTGACCAGCACTCCCGGCTCGGCGGCCAGCGCGTCGGCGTCGGTGAAGTTGCTGATCCGCGGCAGCCTGACCACCGCGACCCGGAGAAAATCTTTTGGGCCGAACGGGCCGTGGTGACCGCCGTCCGGGAACGGGTTCTGGGGACGGGCCAGCGCGAGGGAGTCCTCGGCGTCCAGCCACAGGCCGTCCCGCCAGGGCAGCACCCCGTACACCGGGCGGCCGGTGAGCTGCTGGATCATGGTCAGCCCGCTGTCCAGCAGCTCGGCGGCGCCGCGGAACTTGTTGATCACGAACCCGCAGATCAGCGCCTGGTCCTCGGGTGACAGCAGGGCGAGCGTGCCGTACAGGCTGGCGAACACGCCACCCCGGTCGATGTCCCCGACCACGATGACGGGCAGGCCGGCGGCCCGGGCCAGGCCCATGTTGGCCACGTCGGTCTCGCGCAGGTTGATCTCGGCCGGGCTGCCCGCGCCCTCGCAGATGACCACGTCGTAGCGTTCGCGCAGCCGGGCCAGGCTGGCCAGCGCGACCTGGCGGAGCCGCGGCGCGTGGGCCCGGTAGCCCAGCGCGTCGGCTTCGGCTTCGGCGTGGCCGAGCACGACCACCTGGCTGCGGCGCTCGCTGCCCGGCTTGAGCAGGATCGGGTTCATGTCCGCGGTCGGCTCGATCCCGGCCGCGGCGGCCTGCATGGCCTGAGCCCGGCCGATCTCGGCGCCTTCGGCGGTCACGAACGAGTTCAGGGACATGTTCTGCGCCTTGAACGGGGCCACCGAGACGCCCTGCCGGGCCAGCCACCGGCACAGCCCTGCCACCAGCGCGCTCTTGCCCGCGTCGGATCCGGTCCCGGCTACCAGCAGCGTTCCTCGCACGGATGAAGGCTAGTGCGCATGTTTGAGGACGTGCACGCGGGTACCTGTAGGAGCGGTTAGCTCAGAAGGAGGCCGGAAAATGCTGATGCTGCTGGCACTGCTCATCATCCTGATCGTCGCCGGCGCGGGTTTCGCGCTCCACGTGCTGTGGTGGGTGGCCATCGCGGCGCTGGTCGTCTGGCTGATCGGAGCCTTTGTCCGCCGGGTCTAGCCCGTCAGGCGCCCGGACGGACGCACGAGCGCGAGCAGGACGGCCAGGGCGGTCGCGGACACCGTGACAGCCCGGGACAGCCGGATCGCGCGCCGGATGTCGTCTGGTTCCGGGGCCCGCCCATCCCCCAGCCCCGGGCGGGCCTCGGTGATGCCGCTGTAGACGTTGGTCCCGCCCAGCCGGAGGCCGAGCGCCCCGGCGAACGCGGCCTCGCAGCGGCCGGCGTTGGGGCTGGGATGGCAGTTCCCGTAACGAAGCACGGCCCGCAGCGCCGCCGCGGCCGGACCGTGCGCAGGACGTCCCTTCGCCGGCGGACTCTGGGCGGAAGCCGTCGGCGAAGGGGCCTGCGGGACAAGCGGGGCGCAGGTGATCGTGAGCGCGGCGGTGACCCGGGCCGGGACCCAGTTGGCGACATCGTCCAGGCGGGCCGAGGCCCAGCCGAACCGCAGGTAACGGGGCGAGCGGTACCCGACCATGGCGTCGAGGGTGTTGACCGCGCGGTAGGCCAGCAATCCGGGCCACCCGGCCACCGCCCCCCACAGCAGGGGCGCCACCACCGCATCCGAGGTGTTCTCGGCCACCGACTCGATCACCGCCCGGGCGATCTGTTCCGCATCCAGGTGCGCCGGATCGCGGCCGCACAGGCTGGGCAGCGCCGCCCGCGCGGTGCGCAGATCGTGGGCGGCCAGGGCAACCCGGATTCGTTCGGCCTGAAGATGAAGTGAACGGGCACCGGTGACGGCCCAGACGGCGAGCGCGGCCGCCGCCGCCTGCTGCGGCGGCCGGCCCCGCGTGCGGCGGGCCACGAGGGCGGCGGGGGCGGCCACGGCCAGGACGCAGGCGGCGGCGTGCGCGGTGCCGCGGAGCCGGGAATCGGCGTAGTCGCGGGCCTCGAGCGCGGCGGCGGCGCGGCCGAACGCGGCCACCGGATGACCGCGGCGGGGGTCGCCGAGCAGCGCGTCGAGCGCCACCCCGGCGGCCAGCCCGGCGGCGAGCGGCCAGCGCGAGCGGTTGGGCATCAGGCCATTGTGCCGTGGGCCTAGGACCATCGGCCGAGGCAGGGTGGGGCGCGCGGCCGATGTGCCGGGCGTGCGGGTGCGTGCAGGCTGTCGGTTATGAGCAGAACGTACGCGGAACTGCCCGGGCTGATGACGCTGATGACCGGGGACGAGAAGCACGGGCCGAGTGCCACGTCGACCCTCGACGTGCTGTGGGTGCTGTACGACCGGGTGCTGCGGGTGTCGCCGGACCGGCTGGATGATCCCGGCCGGGACCGGTTCCTGCTGTCCAAGGGGCACGGGCCGGCCGCCTATTACGCGGTGCTGGCGGCCAAGGGGTTCATCCCGGAGTCGTGGCTGGCCGGATTCGGGTCGGCCGACTCGCGGCTGGGCTATCACCCGGACCGCAACCTGGTACCGGGCGTGGAGATCTCCAGCGGGTCGCTGGGTCACGGGCTGCCGATCGGGGTGGGCGTGGCGCACGGGCTGATCGCCCCGGGGCTGCCCGCCGTTGGTGGTCGAGCGCCGCGGGTGTTCGTCCTGGTCGGCGACGCAGAGCTGGACGAGGGCAGCAACAGCGAGGCCATCGTGTACGCGGGCGCGGCCGGGCTGCCGAACCTGACGGTGGTGGCGGTGGACAACCAGTCGTCCTCCTGGGGCTGGGGGCCGGGCGGGATCGAGGCGCACTTCGCGGTGGCCGGCTGGTCGGTGACGCGGGTGAACGGCCGCGACCACGCCGAGCTGGAAGCGGCGTTCGAGGCGAGCGGTGACGGGCGGCCGCGGCTGGTCGTGGCCACGGTGGAGGGAAAGTCATGACGGACATGCGGACGGTTTTTTCTGACGCCGCTTCGGCGCTGCTCGATGAGGACCCGCTGGCGGCGGTGGTGCTGGCGGAGATCTCGGCCGACCTGTTCGCCAAGGCGGCGGCGCGGCATCCGGAGCGGGTGCTGAACGTGGGGATCAGGGAGCAGCTCATGGTCAGCGTGGCAGGCGGGCTGGCGCTGGCCGGGCTGCGGCCGATCGTGCACACCTACGCGCCGTTCCTGGTCGAGCGGGCGTTCGAGCAGGTCAAGCTGGATCTGGCGCATCAGGGCGCACGGGCCGTGCTGGTCAGCATCGGCGCGTCCTACGACGCGGCCCGGGGCGGCCGCACGCACCAAGCGCCCGAGGACGTGGCGCTGATCGACGCCCTGCCGGGGTTCACCGTGCAGGTGCCGGGGCATCCGGATGAGGTGCGCGGGCTGCTGCGCGGGGCGGTGGGAGTGCTTGATTCCGGTTCGACGTACCTGCGGCTGTCGGCCGAGGCCAACCGGGAGGCGCTGCCGCTGTGGCCGGGGCTGCAGGTGGTGCGTTCGGGTCGCCGGGCCGTGGTGGTGGCGGTGGGTCCGATGCTGTCGCCGGTGCTCGACGCGGTGGGCGACCTGGACGTGACCGTGGCCTACGCGACGACCGTGCGGCCGTTCGACGGGGAGGGGCTGCGGGCGCTGGCGGCGGCCGCGGCGGGGACGGTGGTGCTGGTCGAGCCGTACCTGGCCGGGACGTCGGCGCACGTGGTGTCTGAGGCGCTCGCCGGGCGGCCGCACCGGCTGCTCAGCGTGGGGGTGCCGCGGGCGGAGCTGCGACGGTACGGGCAGCCCGCCGATCACGCGGCGCAGCACGGGCTGGACGCGGCGGGGATCCGGCGTTCGGTGACCGGGTTCGTTTTCGCGGATTTGACTTAGAGCGCGCTCCATGTCGCATGCTCGGTGGGGCGCGTCGAAGCTCGGGAGGAGTCCGCGATGAGGTACCGCACGATCGGCAGCATCCCGGCGACCAGGCGAGAGGTGAGCGTGCTGAGCCTGGGCGCGATGCTGATGGGCAGCCGGACCGACGAGGCGACGTCGTTCGCGATCCTCGACCGGTACGTCGAGGCGGGCGGGACGTTCATCGACACCTCAGGCAACTACGCGTTCTGGGTCAACGGCACGCAGGGCGGGGAGAGCGAGGAACTGCTCGGCCGCTGGCGGCGCAGCCGCGGCATCGGGGACGAGATCGTCATCGCGACCAAGGTCGGGGCGCGGCCGGTGGTGCCGAGCACCGGTTTCGTGGATGACGCGGGCCAGGCGGTCGAGATGGAAGGGCTGTCGGCCAAGGTGATCCGGGAGTCCGCCGAGCGGAGCATGGAGCGGCTCGGGGTGAGCCGGCTGGACCTGATGTACGCGCACATCGACGATCTTGCGGTGCCGGTGGAGGAGACGGTGGGGGCGTTCGGGGAGCTGGTCGCTGCGGGTGAGGTCGGGCTGCTCGGGGTGAGTAACCACTGGGCGTGGCGGGTGGAGCGGGCTCGTTCGGCGGCCGCGGCGGCGGGGGTGCCGGGATACGAGGTGCTGCAGTATCACCACACCTACCTGCGGCAGCGTGCCGACCTGCCGGGGCGGCGGTCGGCGGACGGCCAGGCCGGGGTGGCGAGCGGGGACCTGCTCAGCTACCTGCGGGCCGAGCCCGGGCTCACGCTGGTGGCGTACTCGCCGCTGCTGAGCGGCGGCTACGTCCGGGCCGACCGGCCGTTGGGGCCGGAGTTCGACCACGCGGGCACGGCGGCGCGGCTTTCGGCTTTGCGGTCCGTGGTGGCGGAGACCGGGGCGACGGCCAACCAGGTGGTGCTGGCCTGGCTGATGGGCGGGGAGATACCGGTTGTTCCGCTGGTGGGGGCGTCGTCGGTAGCGCAGCTGGACGAGAGCCTGGCGGCGGTGGACCTGGAGCTGACCGCGGAGCAGCGGGAGCGGCTGGACGAGGCGGGCTGACGCGGTTCGCGTTAGCTGGTTGGTGCCGCGCTGCCTTCTCTGGTGGCCGACGTGCTCCGTGCGGAGATGTAGAAGTACGCACCGAAGGTGTACGGACGTAAGGTGCGTACTTCTGCGTTGCCGGTGGTGGGGTTTCCACGAGCTCTATGGCTGACGGCGGGTTCGGGTAGGCTCTCTGACCTGGAGGCCATCGGGGTCGGTGGCTTACCCGTCCCGAGGCGGCTTCGGGGGCGCGACACACTGCGACCTTCGTGTATCCGTCGTGTGATCTTCGCCGGGCACAATCTATCTTCGGGCGCCCGTAGCTCAGCCGGACAGAGCAGCTGCCTTCTAAGCAGCGGGTCGCGGGTTCGAATCCTGCCGGGCGCGCTCGACCAGAACCGCAGCTCAAGGCTCATATCGCCATGGCGGCCGGTGATGCTCACGTAGCCCTCCCCCGCCGTCGTGCCCGTTGCGTGCCCGATGGCCTGGTCTCGGACCGTCCCAGCTCGGCCGCCGCGCGGCTGCTCAGCGCGTCCGCGATGGCCTGCTGCCGCTCGTCACTGCCATGCAGGTAGCCCATAGCGGCGCGAGCTGTCGAGTGCCCCATGCGGTCCATCAGCTCACGCAGGTTAGCGCCCTCGTTCGCCGCGAACTGGTTACCGGTATGCCGCAGGTCGTGGAAGTGGATCGGCGGGAGCCTGGCCGCGCGCAGCGCCGGGTGCCAGACACGGCGGCAGAAGTTACTACGCCTCAGCGGCCTGCCCTCGGAGGCTGGGGGTTCGAGTCCCTCCGAGCGCGCCAGGCCACAGGCCACTTGCGATCATGAACCGGCCCCGACCGTAGCCAAGCCGCTCACACTCTGATGCTCTTCGATGGCGGGAGCTTGGCACGCACGCGCCGCCGGGGCGACAATGCGGGGATGGCTGGTGATGACGGCAGGGCCGAGGTGCAGCTCGACGAAGACACCCTGGCCCGCCGCCGCCGCGACCTCGGCGAGGACCACCCCGACACCCTGGCCGCCGCCAACGCCTTGGCCGTCAGCCTGCGTGCGGCCGGGGAGTACCAGGCGGCCCGGGAGCTAGACGAAGACACCCTGGCCCGCCGCCGCCGCGTCCTGGGCGAGGACCACCCCGACACCCTGGCCTCCGCCGACGGCCTGGCCGTCAGCCTGCGTGCGGTCGGCGGGCTCCCCGGCGCCCTGACCGCCGCCAGCAACCTCGCCACCATCGTTCGTCACCCCGGCGAGTACCAGGCGGCCCGGGAACTGGGCGAAGACACCCTGGCCCGCCGCCGCCGCGTCCTGGGCGAGGACCACCCCGACACCCTGACCTCCGCCAACGGCCTGGCCATCAGCTTGCGTGCGGTCAGCGAGCACCAGGCGGCCCGGGAACTGGCCGAAGACACCCTGGCCCGCCGCCGCCGCGTCCTGGGCGAGGACCACCCCGACACCCTGGCCTCGGCCGACAACCTGGCCGTCAGCCTGCAGGGGGTCCGCGGGCAGGCGGCCCGGGAGCTGGGCGAAGACACCCTGGCCCGCCGCCGCCGCGTCCTGGGCGAGGACCACCCCGACACCTTGACCTCCGCCGACAACCTCGCCATGATCCTGGGCCGGGTCGGCGAGCACCAGGCGGCCCGGGAACTGGCCGAAGACACCCTGGCCCGCCGCCGCCGCGTCCTGGGCGAGGACCACCCCGACACCCTGGCCTCCGCCTTCATCCTCGCCGGCGAGCTGTTCGAGCTGGGCGAGTACCAGGCGGCCAAGGAGCTGAACGAAGACATCCTGGCCCGCCGCCGCCGCGTCCTGGGCGAGGACCACCCCGACACCGGAGCCTCGGCCACCTTCGCCATCTTCCTGCGCACGCCGCGGCCGCTCTTGAAAACCCTTGGCTGGGTTTCCCGAAGACGACGTGCGGGTTGAAGTGCGGGTGTCCTCCCCCGAACCCGCCGTAGGAGTATTCACGACAGCCGGAAGCGGAAGGTCGTTCGATAGCGCCGTCCCGCCGAGAACATGGCCTACGCATTACGGACCCGAGCGGATGCGGCGTGCCCGCTGCGTGCCCGATCGGCCGGTCAATACGGGGAACTCACGGTCACTCCTGGACAGCTCAATAGGCTGACTCACCTGCGGACGGGCAGGCTGACCCGCTGCGCAAACAGACC
>CAWBNK010000019.1:0-297304 GCA_963790065.1 uncultured Actinomycetes bacterium
GCAGCTCACCGGTACCGGGCAGCGGATCATCGGCATGCGCTGCGCCCGGGTCCGTCAGTTCCGCCTGCGGTGGGTCGGCCTTCGCCGACGGCCGACGGGCTAACCAGCGCATCCGCTACCTCCACTATGAGCCGGACGGGATTGGTCGTTCCTTACCGTGACGTCGCAGGAACTGTCTGTCAATCTACCGGAAGATCTAGTCACTTTCCGCCTACATGCGGTCACCAACCGACAGTGCGGTGCGGGACGGCGATTCCGGCACGTCCGGCTGGTCTGTATGAGTAGGCACCAACTAAGGATGCGTGACGCGATGACCGATCATCAGGTAGTCAGCCGGGAGGAATGGCAGGCGGCCCGGGACGAGCTGCTGCGGCGGGAGAAGGAGCACACCCGGATGGCGGACGAGCTGGCTCGCCAGCGCCGTGAGCTGCCCTGGGTCGCGGTGGAGAAGGAGTACCGGTTCGACACTGACCAGGGGACGCGGACCCTGGCCGAGCTGTTCGACGGCCGTTCGCAGCTCGTGGTCTACCACTTCATGTTCGGCCCGAGCTACGAGGCCGGGTGCCCGGTCAACTCGTCGATCGCCGACGCCCTGGACGGCCTGCTGCCGCACCTGCACGCCCGCGACGTGACCTTGCTGCTGGTCTCGCAGGCCCCGCTGGCCAAGATCCAGGCCTACCAGCAGCGGATGGGCTGGCACCTGCCCTGGGTCTCGGCGGCGCCTGATGACTTCAACTACGACTTCGGCGGCTC
This sequence comes from uncultured Actinomycetes bacterium, assembly GCA_963790065.1. GTDB lineage: Bacteria > Actinomycetota > Actinomycetes > Streptosporangiales > Streptosporangiaceae > Palsa-504. The sequence goes on from CAWBNK010000019.1 coordinate 754, forward strand.
CTACCCGCCAGAGCAGGTGCGCGGGTTCCTGCCGGATGCCTGGGACGGGCTGCCGCCCATCGTGGCCCAGAACGCGGCCGCGACCGGGACCGACATCCCCGGGTACCTATCGGAATCACCGGCCGCGAGCGTGTTCACGCGTCATGACGGCGCCGTCTACCAGACCTATGCGACCTCGGCCCGCGGGGTGGAGTTCGTCATGGGCTACTACCCGATCCTGGACCGGACGCCGAACGGCCGCGACGAGAGCGACGGGTTCCAGACCTGGATCCGCCGCCGCGACGAGTACGCCTGACCAGCCTGGACCGCCCGGGTCACCCTGGACTGAGATCCTGAAGCAGAGCGTCGAGCGTGAGTTCTTCCTCGATGCGGACGTTGCGGTGGCGCATCGCGGCCGCGAGTTCCGGGTCCCAGGGCGTCGCGGCCGGCTCGCCGGCGAGCCCGGCGAGCGGCGTCAGCGGATGCGCCGCCGACGCCGCGGCCTCGTAGGCCTGCCGGTCGTACCGCCACGGCCGCCAGTTCACCCGGTCGTGCACGGTACGGGCAATCCGGACGCCGCCCCAGTCGAAGTCGCCGTGGTAACCGAACTCCGCTCCCCCGGCCGCGAGTAGCTCCAGCAGCCGCCATCCGGCCGCGGAGGGCTGGCCGCCCACGCAGACCAGCGGCTGGCCCGCGGCGCCCAGTTCGTCGGCGGCGGCCGCGACCACCACCGGGTTCTCGCAGATCCATACCCGAGCGGCCGGCCGGGGTCCCAGGTTCAGGGGCCCCGTGTTCAAGGGCCCCGTGTTCAAGGGCTCAGTATGGCAACGGAGCTGGCGGAGCGTGAGCACGGCCGGCTGACCCGCCTCGCGGCACGACGCCAGCAGCCGGCCGAGAGGCGTGCGGTGGTCGCCTGGCAGGCCGAGGCACAGCACCAGCGACGACAGATCGTCGAGGTGGACGCCGACGGCGGCCCAGGCCGTACGGCGGGAATCGGCGGTTCCCTCCCCGGCAAACGGCAGGCCGGCCAGCGCACGGACCGCCGACAGCGCCAGCGTGCCGACCGGGCGCCCGTCGTCCAGGGCGTGCGCATCACCGCAGCATTCGGCGGCCAGCCTGCCGATGGGGACGCCGGGCGAGGGCAGCCGGCGGAGCACCGCCGCGACCTGGCCGAGGAGCAGCCGTGCCTGATCGGGCTCGGGAGCAAGACGGCGCACCAGGCCGGTCGCGTCCAGCCACTCCCGCCACCGCGTCAGCTCGTCATGGCCGCCGGCGGCCTCGTCCAGCGGGGCGAAGGCGGCGCTCCAGGCGGCCGCCAGGTCGGCCCGTTCGCGGGTGAGGTCGCGGAGCGGGCCGGTCAGGCGCCGCACCGCCTCGGCCAGCCCGCCCGGCGCGGCGCCGCTGTTCCGTAGGATACGGTCCACCTCGGCCAGCGATACCGACAGCGACGCCCCGGAGCGGGCGGCGCGTCCGATCAGCCGCTCCACCGCGCGCCGCTGCTCCGGGGTGGCGGCGGCCAAGGTCACCGTGCCGGTCAGCGGACGCCCGGTCTCCAGCCGGTCCCGGGCCCGCCGCACCAGCCACGCGGATGGCTCGCCCCCGAGCAGCCGGTGCAGCCGGACGCCGACCTCGGACGCAGGGCTCTCGGTGGCACCGATCTCGGGCGCAGGGGTCTCGGTGGCACCGATCTCGGGCGCAGGGGTCTCGATGGCACCGATCTCGGGCGCAGGGGTCTCGATGGCGCCGACCTCGGTCACGGGGGTGTCGGTCACGGGGCCGCCGATTCGGCCCGCCGGCGTTCCCGGCCGTCCCACCGCCACGCCGTGACGAGGACCGCGTCGACGCCGTCCTGCCGGGCGAGCTGGCAGATGCCGAGCCCGGGGACCTGCGGGTAGCATCCCCACTCGCGTTCGCTGGTCATCACCACGTCCATGTCGAACGTGGCCAGGAGCCCGAGGCACTTCGCCCGGGAGTCGTCATCGACTCCGGCGAACGCCTCGTCCAGGGCGATCAGCCGCGGGGCGTTCGGATTGCCAGCCGACTTATAGTGCGCCGACGCCGCGGCGAACAGCGGGACGGAAGCGGCCAGAGCCCGCTCGCCGCCCGAGGCCGGACCGGCGGCGGGGCGCCACTGGCCGTCCTGGTACCGCTGGATCGCGAACTCGTGCCACCCGCGGTAGTCCAGCGCGGCGGTCAGCGCCTCGGCCCACCCGGCCGCGGGGTTGGCCGCGTGCTCGCCGGCGATGCGCTGCTGGAGGAACGCGCCCACCGCGGCGCGGTCATCGGCGGACCACGCGTCGATCGTCTGCCGGAGTTTGCGCCGCACCTGATCCAGCCCGTCCGGCGCGTCGCGCGCCTGCTGCCAGGTCAGCCGCAGCTTCATGCCGGTCGACGTCGGCCGGGACTCGAGCTCGTCGTTCATCCCGCGCACCTCGGCTTCGGCCGCCGTGATCAGCTCGTGCAGCGTGCCTGCCACCTCGTTGAGCAGATGGTTCTCCAGGATCTCCCGTTCCCGAGCGGACAGCAGCCGGGCCCGCTGCTCGGCTTCGGTGCGGAGCGCCTCGGCGAGGCCGGGGATGTCGTGGCTGCGCCCCTGGAAGACCACGTCCACCACCATGATCCCGTCCCGCACCGTCAGGCCTGCCGAATGGCCGTGCCGGGCCATCGCGTCGGCCAGCAGCTTGTGTTCCTCGTTCACCTTGCGCTGCAGCCGGTCCCATCCAGCGTCCGCGTCGTCGGTGCCCTCCAGCGCCGCGTTGACCGCCCGGGCCAGGATCACGGCGGGAGTCGACGGCCACGGCTCGGCCGGATCCGGAAGTTCCAGATCCGGCAGCGCGATCCGCAGCACCCCGGTGGCGGCGAACGCCCGGAACTCCGCGACGGCCGCGTCCCGCACCCGGGCCGCCTCGGCGATCTCGGTGCGCAGCGTGTCCCGCGTTCCCTCGGCCCGGCCGCGGTCGCTGATCGCCTGCTGCTCAAGCTCGCGGGCCGCCTGCTCGTCGGCGCTGCGGCGTTCGGTATCCCTGCGGAGCTCGTCCAGCTTCCGGTTCAGCTCCTCGACCGCGGCGCCGACCGTCTCCCGCAGCGCCTCGTACAGCGCCTGGGCGGCCGTCGCCGTCTCCCGGGCCGACCCGGCCCGCTCGGCGGCCTCGGTGAGGTGTTCCCGTGTCTCGGCCAGCTCGTCGGCGGCCTCGGCCGCGCTCCGGCTCGCGGCCTCGGTCTTCTCCGCGGCCGGCCACAGCGCGGCCAGCGCCACGCGGTAGTCCCCCAGCCCGGTCCTGACGGCGGCCAGCTGCTCCGGGTCGGCGGGCAGGAGAGTATCGGCGGCGAACTCGTCCGCCGCGGTCCGCGCGACCGCCAGCGCCGCCTCGCGCGCGGCGCATACCCGTTCCGCCTCGGCGCGGGCGTCCCGGAGTTCCTGGCGGCGCTTGCGCTGTTCGGCGCCCCTGGTGTGCGCCTCGCGGACCGCCGCATCCGCGGGCACCGCGCGGTGCTCGGCGGCCAGCCGGTCCCGGCGGCGGTCAAGCTCGTCGATGGTCTCGTCGAGGGTGGCGATCGCGTCGTTCGCCTCGGCCAGCTCGGCGGTCAGCCGGGCGATCCGGTCCCGGCGGGCCGTCTCTCGCGCGCCTGCCCCGATGTGGCCCGCGGCATCCTTGTGCCAGCTCCCGGCCAGTACCCCGTTCGCCCAGCGACCGTCGGTGGTCACCCAGGTGGTCCCGGTGCCCGGCCCCAGGCCGATCGCGGACAGCGCGGCACGGACGGCGGTCTCCGGCAGGGCGGCGGCCTGCGGGTCGCCGGCGTTGACCGCCGGGACCAGCACGGCGTCGCAGGACGGCCCGGTAACGGGGTGGCGCCCGCTGACCAGGACGACGTCCCCGTCGATGAGGTCACTGCCGATGAGGTCACCGCCGGGAGTGAGCCACGCGTCGAGGATCCCGGCCGCCTCCAGGGCGGCCTCCAGGCCCGCTCGGTGATCGTCGGGCACGCCAGGCGCGAAGTCGGTCACCTTCCACAGCGGCGCCCCCGGCCGGGTGTCACGGACCTGCGGATCCCTGGTGTGCGGCGCGGGCGGGGCGTCGTGGCCGCCCGCTCGCAGCCGCTCGATCTCGGCCTCGAGCTCACGCGCGTGACCAGCGTGCGCAGAACGACGGGCGGACAGTTCGGCACCGAGACGGCCGAGCTCGGCGCCTGCCGCCCGGGCCGCGTCGTCGATGACCGCGACCGCGGGATTGGCGCCGTCGCCGGTCGCCGCCCACGCTTCCAGCCCGCTGATCAGCTCCTCCGGATCGGCGACCCTGAGCTCCGTCAGCCCCCGAAGGAAGAACCGGTAGGCGCGGGCGAGTTCCCCGGCTCGTTCGGTAGATTCCTGCTCTGCCGCGGTGACCCGGTCGGTGGCGGCCTGGATTTCGGCGGTCAGCCGGTCCACCTCGGCGCGGGCCGCGGCAAGCGCCGAGCGGCGCGCAGCGACCTCCGCGAGCAGGCGCTCCAGCTGCCCGATCGCCCCGGCCTGCCGGTCGGCGACCGCGTGCGCCGCGCGCCGGGCCCGCGACAGGTCGTCGCGCCAGCCCTCGATGGCCGCACGGTGACCCGGCGTGCACCGGGCCGCCGCGGCGGCGGCGCCGGCTGTGTCCTGCGCGGCGTGCAGTTCGTTCGCCGCGGCCGAGGCCTGCTGGGCGGCCTCGCTGGCCTTCGCCGACCGACGGGTTACTTCCACGGTCAGCCGGTCCCTGGTCTGTTCCCGGTCCCTGGCCATCTCGCCCTGGCGCCGCGCGTCCTGATGACGGCGGTCCAGCTCCCCGGCGTCGCGCATCGCGGGGTCCGCTCGCAACGCCTCGCGCCGCGCCTCCAGCCTGGTCCGCTCCCGCTCGAGCTCTGCCAGCTCACCGCGCGCCGCCTGCAGCTCGGCGTCCGCCGCCGCGTACGCCTCCTCCGCCGCGGTCAGGTCCCGGCCGAGCTGTTCGTACCGGCTCTGCGTCTGACGTGGTCCGGTCGCCTTGCGCTTGGCGGCGACCCGCGCGTACCTGCGGTAGTGGTGCAGGAAGTCGGTCGCGGCGGTGCGCGCTTCTGACAGCGCTCGCAGGGCGTCCCGTTCCTCATCCAGGCCGCGGAACGCGTCAGCTACCGTCGTCACCAGGCCCGGGCTCAGCGGCGGCAGCGCCTCGGTGAGCGCGCGGGACAGCAGCCTCTCGTCGGGCCGCTTGGACAGTTGCGGCTGCCGGAGCTGGATCAGCAGGTTGATCAGCGCCTCGTAGCGGTGTTCTCCGAGCCCGAACAGGGCCTCGTCCACCGCCCGCCGGTAGTCGGCGGCCCGGTCATACACCAATCCGTGCCCGTCGATCTCTTCGCGTAGCTTTTCCCTGGTCAGCGGGACTCGGCTGGCCGGCAGCAGGTCCAGGCCCGCGCCGACGCGCTGGGTCGTGACGAAGAACCAGTGGCGCGCGATGCCGCGGCCGGCGACGGCCTTGAGCCCGCAGCCGATGGTGCAGAACTCGGCCGTCCCGTCCACGGCGCGGCGGCCGAACTCAAGCCAGGTGTAGCCGAGGCGCTCGGGATGAGGATGCTTGCCGCCGAGCAGGAGGTTCCATTCCATCTTCTTCTGCCGGTCGCCGTCCGGCTCCACCCGGTGCGGCGCGAGCTCGCCGTCCAGCAGGAACGGCAGCGTCAGCGCGAGCACCTTGGACTTGCCGGTGCCGTTGTTGCCGCGCAGCAGCAGGCGGCCGTCGTGGAACCAGAACTCCTCGGCGTCGTAGTAGAACAGGTCGACCAGGCCGGCCCGCAGCGGCTTCCACCGCTCAGAACAGGGTGCTGGCAGCATCGGCTCGCGCCTTTCTCGTTTCGCGGATGACCGGCTCGCCCAGGGCGAAGCGCGCGATCGCCGGGCGGCTGCGGACCGCGGATCCGGCCACCTCGACCAGGCGCAGCGCAGACAGCTTCGCCAGCGCAGTGGCCAGCAGCTCCGCTTCCGCGCCCGGTTCGGTCACGCCCTTGCGCCAGTAGCCCCGGTGCTCGGCGGCCGCCTGCCGGACAAAGGCGCGCAGCTCGTCGAGCGTGGCCTGATCCCGCCGGGCGAGGTACTCCGCGACGAGCAGCGTCACGTGCCCGTCGGTGCGCTGCTCGGGCATCCGCACGTCGGTCAGCTCGTCCTCGGGGTCCACCATGGCGATCCCCTCGGCGCGCAGCTCCGGGACCAGCCCGGTCGCGTCGGCGATCCGCCTGGTGATGGCGTGCCGCTGGGACAGCAGGTAGGCGTGTTCGTCCTCGCCGAGTTCGTCGTAGTACACGACCGGGTCCTCGAGCAGCCGCCGGGTAAGCCGCCTGCGCAGCGCCTGGTTGCGCAGGTCGTCGCTGTCGGGGACCGGCTCCGCGGTCAGCTCGGCGAGCCGCCCCTCGAAGGCTGGGGCAGTGACGGTGGACGGGCCCCTGGTGCCGGACAGCAGCACGCCGAGCACCGGCCTGCGCACGTCGTACAGCACGTCGGTCCCGGCCGCCAGGTAGGCATCCTCGTCCCCGGCGACCCGGCTCAGCACGCCCCAGGCGAGCAGCAGGCGGACCACCGCGACCAGGTCGGACCGGTCGGACCGGCGCTCCAGCGTCAGCGTGAACCCGCATCCGGCGAGCTCCGGCTCGGCCGCGGCCGTCAGCACGTCGTCGGCGAGGCTGCCGAGCGTGGTCTGCGCGTCGGCCCGGGCCAGGGCCGACAGGGCCAGGCACAGGGTGACGTACCGGCGGCGGCCGAACGGCTCCTTGTCGTGCCCGCGCGCCGGGTGGGACGCGTCGGACGGCACCGGGGCGGTCTTGAACAGCCGCGCCGTCTCCGAATCCGCGGCCAGCCGCCAGCCGGTCTCGCGGGTCAGCCACTCGCGCAGCTCGGTCAGGTGCCGCCGGACCAGGATCAGCGGGTCGCGGTCGGTGTCGGCGACCAGGAGCGGCTTGGCCAGCAGGGCGCGGAGCGCGGCCTGGCGCTGGTGCTGTTCCTCGGCCGGGATCATGATCCCAGGTCCGTGATCTCGACGACGTGCTGCGGACCGGTGAGCAGGCCGTCGGCGGTGCGGATCGTGGCCGGGCCGCCGTCCGGGACCAGCGAGAGCCGTACCTCCAGCGTGCCGTCGCTGGTCACGGTCTTCACCTCGGTGTCGCCGGGCCTGCGGGCCGCCAGCGCGTCGCCGAGCAGCGCCAGGAACAGCCGGAACGCCCGGGGGTCCAGCACGTCGAGATCGGACAGCAGCGTCGGCCCGGTGGTGCGCAGGCGCCGCCGCGCCGCGGCCGTCTCGGCCGTCTCGCGTTCCGACTGCCTGCGCAGGATCTCCCGCTCGGCCGACCGGTCCCGCACCTGGTTCGGGTGGCCGCGCCGCTCGTAGGTCCCGGTCTTCCTGAGCTGGGGCGAGATGCGGATGGGCGGGGCATCCGCCCAGGCCGTCCCGTTCGGGAGGTCGTGCCAGGCGTCGGCGGTCGCGGTCGTGACGGACAGGTGCCGCGCGGGACACAGGCCGAACGCCGCCCGCCACAGGCGGTGGGCGGCCTCGTCGTCCGGCGCCTCGGCGAACCACCGGGCGAGCACGCGGAAGTCCGCCGAACGATCCGAACGGCCTGAACGCCGGTCGTTGAGCAGGCCCACGGCGTCGATGAGCTGCTTGATCGCGGTCACGGCGGCCTGGCGCAGCAGCCGGGCCTGGCTCGGATGCCCGGCGTCCCGCGAGGTGAACCAGTCGTCCAGCCCGCGCCAGCGGTTCCGCCACGCGTCGAGCGCCTGTTTCTCCGCCCGGGCCAGGGATTCGGTGGCGTCCGCGCCCTCGGGCACCGCGTCGGCCGCCTCCCGCCGCGCGACCAGCTCGAGCAGCCGCTCGTGACCTTTGTCCTCGAGCTCGCTTAGCAGCAGCGCGATCCGGGCGCCGGAATTGGCCAGGTCCGCGATGAACCGGTTGATGTAGTCGATCAGCCGTTCCTTGTACGCGAGGAACCCGTCGACGTCTCCGTCGGAGAAGTCGATGGCGCGTCGCAGCGCGGACATGAACGCCTGCGCGTTGTCGGCCAGCGAGGAGAACCGCTCCGCCACGGACAGCAGCAGCAGGTGCGTCTTGGCCGGGTCCGGGTCGCGGTCCGCGGCCAGGACCAGCAGCGACCGGAGCCGGTCGGCGATGTCGGCCAGGGCCACCGACTGGAGCTGCCCGCGCCGGCCAATGGCCTCCTCGTAGAACGCGATCGCCTGCTCAGCCGCCTGCCCGGCGGCGGTCAGCTGGTACAGGGACCGCTTGCGGTGGAAGTCCTCCACCGTGGTGACCCGGCCGGTGTCGACGTCCGCGCGCAGGTTCCCCCAGAGGACGAGCTGCTCCAGCGCGGCCGTGAGCTGCTCGTCGGCCCCAGCAACTGGCACCACCCGGAGCTCGGAGGCGACGTCTTCGGGCCGCAGGTGCACGACGAAGCGCTCCTTGGCCCGGGCGAAGGTCTGCAGCAGGCTCCGGTAGAGGTCAGCATTCGGCACGCTCAGGTGCGCGAACGGCTGTGGCTCGCCCCGGCTGTGCGCCGAGGGAGAGGCTGCGCTGACCACGACTACATCCTGCCGCAGGCTACTGACAAAAGGTCGGCAACTCACCGCCCGCCAAGACGGCCGACGGTCAGGTCATTCGAGGTAGTCCCGCAGGAGGTTGGACCGGGACGGGTGCCGCAGCTTGGACATGGTCTTGGACTCGATCTGCCGGATCCGCTCCCGGGTGACCCCGTAGACCTGGCCGATCTCCTCCAGCGTCTTGGGCTGGCCGTCGGTCAGCCCGAACCGCAGCGACACCACGCCGGCCTCGCGCTCGGACAGCGTGCTGAGCACCGAGTGCAGCTGCTCCTGCAGCAGCGTGAAGCTGACCGCCTCGCCCGGCTCGATGGCCTCGGAGTCCTCGATCAGGTCACCGAACTCGCTGTCGCCGTCCTCACCGAGCGGGGTGTGCAAGGAGATCGGCTCGCGGCCGTACTTCTGCACCTCGACGACCCTCTCCGGGGTCATGTCCAGCTCGGCGGCCAGTTCCTCCGGGGTCGGCTCGCGGCCCAGATCCTGGAGCAGCTGGCGCTGCGCCCGGGCCAGCTTGCTGATGGCCTCGGCCATGTGCGCCGGCAGCCGGATGGTGCGGGCCTGATCGGCCATGGCGCGCGTGATGGCCTGCCGGATCCACCAGGTGGCATAGGTGGAGAACTTGTAGCCCCTGGTGTAGTCGAACTTCTCCACGCCGCGGATCAGGCCCAGGTTCCCCTCCTGGATCAGGTCCAGGAACAGCATCCCGCGCCCGGCGTACCGCCTGGCCAGCGACACGACCAGGCGCAGGTTGGCCTCTACCAGGTGGTTCTTGGCTCTCCTGCCGTGGGCGGCGACCTGCTCAAGGTCGATCCGCGCTTCGGTGGAGAGGTTCCGGCTGTCTGCGGCGAGCTTCTGATCGGCGAACAGCCCGGCCTCGATCCACTTGGCCAGCTCGACCTCCTGCCCGGCGTTGAGCAGCGGCACCCGGCCGATCTGCTTCAGGTAGTCCTTCACCGGATCGGCAGTGGCGCCCGCGACTGTCACCCGGGCGGGAGGGAGGTCCTCGTCGTCCTCGTCGTCCTCGCCGGAGACCAGCCGCTCGTCCTGGCTCTCCTCGGCCGCCGCCGGATGCGGCTGGGCGGCAGCAGCCGCGACGTCGCCCGGGCCGGTGCCTGGCACCTGCTCACCGGCCGCCTCCCGCGGAGCGCGCGGCACGCCTCGGACCGGACCTGAGTGGGCCATTTCGAGCGGAGCGACCGGCAGCGGTCCGCCGATCTCAAGGGCGTCACTATCCCCGCCCGGGGCGGCCAGGTGATTCAAGCCCATGGCAGCGCCGATACCGCCGCCGCCGGCCCCGGGTCCTGGCCTATGGACCCGCCCGGCGGGCACGCCCTGGTTCGCCGGACCGCAGCGCGCCATGACCGGCTCGACGCCTGGCTGGCCGGGCTGGCTTGCGACACGGGCATCCTCTCCCGGGGATCCACGACAATAAGGCGGAACACTGGTGAACCCGCGCTGTCTGCCAGGTGCCGGAAGACAACATGACAGAAAATCCGAGCGGCTGCCTCGTCCACCACACTACGCGGAGCCGGGGGCGGCTCGGGCGCTACCAGGTGCTAAAGCATCCAGATAGCTGCCGGATTTGCCCGCACCCGCCGCGATCGGTCTAGCTTGGCCAACCTGGTTTCCAAACGTATACCTGCGTCAATAAACTAGCAATATTTTTCCGGAATCTGGTAACTTCTATTGGTGGTCAGCTGGACTTTTCTCACCGTGCACGCCCGGGTTCTGCTATGCGTCGCCCATGATCCCGGAGCGCGGCTGCGCGACATCGCGGCCAGCCTGGGCATCACTGAACGCAGCGCCTTCGGCATCATCGCGGATCTGGTCGAGGCCGGATACGTGGTCAAGGAGAAGGACGGCCGCCGCAACCGCTACCGCATCCAGGCGCACCTGCCGCTGCCAGAGCCCGCCGCCCGGGCACGCACCGTCGGCGAGGTACTGGCCCTCCTGGCCGACGTGGACGTGACGTGACCTGAGACCGGTCAGAGCTTGGTCAGCCGGTCGAAGGGCGAAAGGATCCGGACCTTGCGTGAACCGAAGTCCACGACCACCGCATCGTCATCCTCGACCACGACAACCCAGCCGAGGCCGTACTTGTCGTGGGTTACCTGATCACGGACGGTGAACTCCTCAGGGGGCGGAGCCACGGGCATGGCATTGAAGGGACTTCCGGGCAGGAAGCGCCGGGACGCGGCGCGGGCAGGCTTCATCAATACCAGTATGCGCCCCTCAGGGCCCCGCGCCCCCATGGTTGGCGACAGCGATCGTCGGCCGCACCGGCCCGAGAGGCAACGGGCGGTTTAATCCGCTCCTTTGTCCAGCCTTGCACCACGGGCTTGCACCACGGGGCTTGCACCACGGGGCTTGCACCACGGGGCTTGCACCACGGGGCTTGCACCACGGGGCTTGCACCACGGCATCTCGTGCGGAACGGCCTGCGCATGCTCGCCTGGCTACTGGCCGGCGCTCGGTGACCAACCCCGGCGCCGACCGGGACGTACGGTATTGTGAGGGACACAAACAGCAAGGCGTTACCGTACCGTAACGCCGGTCGTGTCTCGCTCAGGTGAGCGGACTGGTTCCCACGGATGTGGAGGCCTCGACAAGGCGGCTGCCCAATCCGGAAGGGACCCTTTGACCATCCTGCCCCACGGAAGGCCGGGCGCTGACCCGGCATGGCACGACGTCCACGGGCTTCCCGCCACCTTCGGCTCACTCGGCGTCCCGGCACCGCTCGTCGCGACGCTCGCCGCGGCTGGCATCACCGCGCCGTTCCCGATTCAGGCCGTCACGCTGCCCGACGCCCTGGCCGGGCGCGACATTCTCGGGCAGGGCCGGACCGGTTCAGGTAAGACGCTGGCCTACGCGCTCCCGCTCGCGGCGCGACTGGCCGACGGCTACACCATGGCCTGCCGTCCGCGTGGCCTGGTTCTCCTGCCGACGCGCGAACTCGCCAGCCAGGTCCGGGCGGTTCTGCTGCCGCTGGCCCAGGCTATGGGCCTCGGCGTCACGGAGGTCTTCGGCGGCACCGCCCAAAGATCACAGGTGGCCGCGTTGCGCGACCGTGCTGATATCGTCGTCGCCTGCCCGGGGCGGCTCGCCGACCTCATCGAGCAGGGCCACTGCCACCTGGGTGACGTCGAGATCACGGTGGTCGACGAGGCGGACCACATGGCCGACCTGGGGTTCTTGCCCGTGGTGCGGCGCCTCCTGGAGGCTACGCCGCCGGAGGGACAGCGGATGCTGTTCTCGGCGACACTCGACAACGCGGTCAATGTCCTGGTGCGGCGCTTCCTGAACGACCCTGCGCGGCACGCCGTTGACTCGGTCGCGCCGCCCGCCCAGATCAGCCATCACCTGCTCACCGTCAGCCCCGAGGACCGGCTGGCCGTGCTCTGCGCCCTGGCCGGCGGCCATAGCCGGGCGCTGGTCTTCACCCGAACCAAGCACGGCGCGCACAAGCTCGCCCGGCAGCTGGCCGAGGCGGGCGTGCCGGCCGCCGAACTGCATAGCGACCTGACGCAAAGCACCCGCACCCGGAACCTGGCGTTGTTTTCCTCCGGCGGGGTCCGCGTCATGGTCGCGACCGACATCGCAGCGCGCGGCATCCACGTCGACGACATCGGCCTGGTCATCCACGCGGATCCGCCGGCCGAGCACAAGGCCTACCTGCACCGGGCTGGACGCACCGCACGCGCGGGCGCCGACGGCGTGGTGATCACCGTGCAGACCCCGGCCCAGGGCAGCGAGGTAGGCCGCCTCATGCGCCGGGCGGGCGTAGTCCCCCACGCCGTGACGGCCGGCCCGCGCTCGCCGGTGCTCCGGTCCATTGCCGGGCCACCCGCTGAGCGGATCGTGCCGCCTCCCCGGCACCACAGCCAGGGCCAGGCCCTGACGGCGGCCAACGCCACCGGGCCGGGCGCGGCCGCGGTGTCGCGCATGTCCGGCGGCCAGCGCGGACGCCGCAGGTACTGACCATGACCGAGATCGTGCTGCGGATCCGCCTCCTCGCCGGCGACCACCTGGACGTCGTCTACGACGAGGCGGGCGTCGCAGCGGACGACATCTTGGAGCACGTCATCTCGACCCTGGCTCAGGACGGCGGGGCACTGCGCTGCCACCACGGCGACCGGCTCATGGTGCTCTACGGCCGGGGTGTCGCCACGGTCGAGGTGGCTCCGCGCGGTGCGGTCCTGTAACGGGAGACCGGCTCCGCCCAGCGCGGAACGCGGAGCAGCGCGCTAAAGAGGTGCTAAAGAGGTTCGGTGACCCATCGCCAGCCGCGCGCCTCGTCGTGCGCCGGCCGCACCAGGAAGGCTCCGGACGCGTCGGAAAGCTGGGCGATGGTGCTGATCAGCTGGCGGTGAAAGTCATCCGCCGGATGCGCGCCGCCCCGCTGGCCGGGATCGGCCAGGATCACGCTGGCCGACTCGCCGTCGCCGAGCCGCGCGGTGACAATACCGTTGGGGTCCACGCCGACACCGACAATCGCCGACGCTCGCACTATGTTGCCGTCGTCTCCGGCCACCCACACATCCGACGCTTCCATGCGCCTCACCTCCTGGCCATATCACGGCATTGTCCCGCGGCGGCGGCACTGTCCGGTGCGCTGTACCTTACTGGCCGGGATTCTCCCTAGGATCAGCCTGCCCCTCTCCCCGGCGCTGGTCCTCGATCATCGAAGCGACGTGCCGGACGCACACCTCGAACGCGAGCGCGTCCTCGTCGTACATGCCGCGCAGCTTGCCCATGAAGGTGGTCATGTGCCGCACGGTGTGCTCCGGCAGGCCCTGCACGCCGATGAACTTCCCGTCGCCGGCATCGGCGAAGCCGGGGATCGTACCCCGCCTAATGCCGTAGAAGTCACTCATTGTCGCCCTCCGGAGGCCGACTCGGCGCGGCGTTCTCACCGGGTGCGGGCGCGTCGGGCCGGCTGGGGGTCAGGGTAGTGGTCAGCCCGGTGAGCAGGATGTCGAGGCCGCGTTCGAGTTCGGCGGAGCCGTCGTAGCGGGCCAGGGCGGGGGCCAGGCCGCGGAGCAGGGGGAAGTCGCCGATGGGGAGCCGGTGCAGGCCGAGGCGGAGCAGATCGTCGGTCTCGTCCGGGTTGACGGTGAGTTCCTGGAGCTCGTCCAGGATGTGGCCGTGCAGGAAGCCGAACAGGGCCCGGTAGATGTGCAGGGCGTCGGGTCCGCTGAACCCGGCCCGGGTGAGCAGGGCCAGGATGTTCTCCAGCGGGCGCAAGGTACCGAGGGGGCGCAGCCCGAGCGGGGTGGCCAGCGGCCGGGTGACGATCAGCGGCACCACGTGGGGGTGGGCCAGCGCCAGCGCGCGGAAGCGGCGGGCGACCTGCCGTAGCTGGCCGACCCAGTCGGGGTCGGTGGAGTCGACGTGCAGCTGGGCCAGGACGGTCTCGGCCACGCCGTCGAGCAGGGCGGCCTTGCCCGGCGCGTGCCGGTAGAGGATCATCGGGTCCCGGTCCAGGGCGCGGGCCAGGCGGCGCATGGACAGCGCGTCGGCGCCGTCGCGATCGATGATGTCCAGCGCGGCGGCCAGCACGGCCTCGCGGGTGATCTTGCCGCCGCCCTCGGCGGGGCCGCGGGCGGGGCCGCCGGCGGCGCGGGCGGTCGGGGTGGTCATGACGGGGTACCGTCCCCTCCTGGTGAGCGGATGCAGGCCACCACCATACCTCATCGATGTAGGTCTACGCCGTTGACATGATCCTATCCAGGTGATTTACTGTAGATCTACACATAAACAGGTTGGGGTGCACCCTGATCGTCATTCTCGGGCTGGTCATCCTGGTCGCCGCGGTGATCGTCGGCGTGGCCGGCGTGCTGGCCAACGGCGGTCATGCCCATGCGGTGATCCGGCGCGGGCTGGCGCACACGTTCTGCCGGCTGCCCTGAACCAGGGCGGCCGGACCATCGCAGGTAAACAGAGAGATAGCACGATGAGCACAGAAAACAAGGTCAGCAACACCGCCGAGCAGGCCAAGGGCAAGGTCAAGGAAGGCGCCGGGAAGGTCACCGGCAACGAGTCGCTCGAAGCCGAAGGCCACGCCGATCAGGCCAAGGGCAGCCTCAAGCAAGCCTTCGAGAAAATCAAGGACGCCTTCAGGAAGTAGCTGACCCGGCGGATCCCCGGTTCGCGTCAGCAACGTGGCCCGGGATCCCCGTCAGCCGTCCTGCCAGCCCGCCCGGCTCAGCCGGATCAGGCCCCCCGTCTTGACCCTCCAGGCATCAGGGGAGTACTCCATGTTCGTCAGCTTCGGAGCCATTATCGTCATCGTGATCATCGTGCTTGTCGTCCTGTTCCTGCGCAGGCACTGAACCACCCCTGCCGGTGCACCCGCCCCCAGCAGACGACTCACTAGAAAGGGTGAGCAGCCATGAATACCGCCAAGAAGCTCACGCCCGGGTCCGTCATGGCTGAGAATGATCTGCATCAGCACGTCGAGGTCAGCGATGACGACCGCACGGTCGCCACGGCCGAGGTGACCACCTCCGAAGGATCCGGCGGCACCGCCCGGGTGTCGTTGCACGCCGAGCCTGGGCACATCACTCCAGGACGCCGCGCGAGCCTGGTCGATGCCGTGCTGGATCTTCCCGAGGTCCAGGACAGCGCACGCGTCGAGGCGGCATTCCGGCTTGGCGATAGCGAGTCACTGCACCGGCTTCAGCAGCGCTGCGAGAACGTCAGTGCCCGCCCGGCTGGATGGAGCGCACTCGTCGATGCGAACCTTCCGTCCAGCCGCGCCGGGCAGCACGTGCCTGCCGTAACGGAGGATGACCGATGACCACCACCCGCGAGACCTGCCTGTGCGAGTGCCAGGAGTGTCGTTCCCTGCGGGCCGCAGCAGATGACCCCGGCTCCGGCGAGACCATCGCTGCCTTCGAGCACGACGGCAGCACCTACCAGATCGACCACCTCGGCATCAGTTCCGGCAGCCAGTGGGGCGAGTTCGTGGTGTACCGCGACGACGAGGAAGCGGCTGAGTTCACGCTCGCCGAGTCAGTGCTGCGCCCCCGGTCGCGCCAGGCGGGACTGGCGGTCTCTGCCGATGAGCTGGTCCGCCTGGCCAGGCAGGCGCTGAGCAGGCGGACCGGCCGGGATGATCCGTCTCGGGGCCTGCCGCCTGGCCCCCTCCCGGCGCGCCTCGGTCCGCAGCTGACCCCGGGCTTTGGGCGTAGGGCTGTCACCACGGCCCGTTCGGCGGCAAAAAATGCTCCGCAGTCTCGCCCCCGTCCTGGCCGCCGGCCGCAGTTAGCCGCAACCCTGGCACATCCAGTACGGAAAGTCCCAGGACCATTAGTCTGTTAATAGCTGTCCCCGGACCCCGGTAGCTCTCTGAAATTGCTTCCAGCTCCGGGAGACATGGTCGGCGCAAACCCGAAAATCACGGCTAGTAGATGAAAAGCTCATGATTCAGAACGAGCCGTGGTGACACCTATATCCATGCGACGCCGTAGCCCCGGGGCCGGTCCGGCCCCGGGGCTACGGCTGCTGATGTGCTACAGCTGAGTGGTGACGGCCTTGACTTCGGTGTAGGCATGGAGCGCCTCGTGGCCCATCTCACGGCCCCAGCCGGACTGCTTGTACCCGCCGAACGGCAGTGCCGCATCGAACACGTTGTAGCAGTTGATCCAGACGGTGCCGGCCCGGATCTTCTTGGCCAGGGCATGGGCCTTGGAGATGTCCTTGGTCCAGATGCCCGCCCCCAGGCCGTACTCGGAGTCGTTCGCCACCGCGGCGATCTCATCCAGATCGGCGAACGGGGCGGCGACCAGGACCGGACCGAAGATCTCCTCGCGGACGACCTGCATCTCCGGGCGGGTATTGGTCAGCACGGTGGGCTCGACGAAGTAGCCGCGGTCACCGTACCGCCCGCCGCCGGTCAGCGCAGTAGCGCCGTCGGCCTTCCCGGACTCCAGGAAGCCGGTTACCCGGCGGAACTGCTCGTCGGAGACCAGCGGGCCCATCTGCGTCCCTGGTTCCATCCCCGATCCCATCTTGATCGACTTGGCGATCTGCGCGACGCCGTCGAGGACTTCATCGAACCGGCCGCGCTGGACATACAGCCGTGAGCCGGCCACGCAGCACTGCCCGTGGTTGAAGAAGATCGCGTTCGCGGCGCCCTCGATGGCGCCGGGCCCGGCATCGTCGAACACGATGTTGGGGCTCTTGCCGCCGAGTTCCAGGGTCAGCTTCTTCAGGTTGCTGGCCCCCGAGGCCGCGACGATCAGCTTGCCCACCTCGGTGGAACCGGTGAACGCGACCTTGTCCACGTCCGGGTGGGCGGCCAGGGCCGCTCCGGCGGTCTCGCCGAAGCCGGGTACCACGTTCACTACCCCGTCCGGTACGCCGGCCTCGGCGACGAGCCCGGCCAGGCGCAGTGCGGTCAGCGGGGTCTGCTCGGCCGGCTTGAGCACCACGCAGTTGCCGGCTGCGAGCGCCGGGCCGAGCTTCCACGCGGCCATCAGCAGCGGGAAGTTCCACGGGATGATCTGCCCGACCACGCCGAGCGGCTCGCGCAGCGTGTAGGAGTGGAAGTTCGCGCCCGGCATGTAGGGCACCGAGATGCTGATCGAGTTGCCCTCGATCTTGGTCGCCCACCCGGCCATGTAGTGGAACAAGTCTGCGGCCAGCGGCACGTCAGCCGCTCTGGCCACGGCGAACGGCTTGCCGTTGTCCAGCGACTCGAGCTGGGCCAGTTCGTCGGCGTGCTCGAGGATCAGGTCGCCGATCCGCCAGATGATCCGTCCCCGCTCCGAGGGGGTCATCCTGCCCCAGGGGCCCTCTTCGAACGCCCGGCGCGCCGCCCGCACAGCCCGGTTGATGTCCTCGGCATCGCCCTCGGCGACCCGGGCGAGCGTCTCCCCGGTCGCGGGGTTGGGCGTCTCGAACGTCTGGCCCGACGCCGCGTCGCACCATTGCCCGTTGATGAACAGCTGTCGCGGGGAGCCGATGAAGGCTTCGACGTCGCGATCCAGAGTCACAGTCATGAAATGGTCATCTCCCTTGGCGGCGCGGTGAGGGCAACCGCCGATGGCGGCCAGTCAGCACCACGCGCGGTCTACACAGTAGACCTACGAAGTGAACTTACAGTGTTAACGATGGAATATCAACTTCGCAGACCTGCACGTTCTGACCGACGGGCCGCGTAGCAGCGCCGTCGGCGGACAGGATTCGTCAGGCCCGCGTGGCGCGGGCACCGAGCCTAGCGACGGGTTGTCCAGCGGGGCCCGGTCAGGGACCACGCGGATTCCCATGCCGCCAGCCGCCGCCGGTCGAGGACGAGCCGGCACAACCCATAGCTGGCGAGCAACGTAACTGCGGCCGCCCCGATCACCGAGGCGCTCGCGGCCAGCGCGTTAACGATCATGGCGACCTGGCCGACGGGAGGAGCGGCCGGCTGACCCGAGCGATCCAGCCAGATCGGTATCCGGGCGCCAGCCGCCGCACCTGCGATGCCGGGCGCGGTCGCGGTGGTCAGCACGCCGGATTGCGCGCTGCCCCCCGGCTCGCGCCAGCGCGCCTCGGCCTGCCCGAGCCGGGCCATGCTGCTACGAAACAACGGCCCGGCCTGACTCAGCACGGCCACCGCCGGTCGCAGGCCAGCCGAGGCCGCGCCCTGCGACTGATATGTGTGCGCGCCAATGATGGACCCCACGGCCACAGCAGCGAGGAAGGCGGCGGACAACACCACCAGGACCGCGCCCTCGATTCTGTCCACGGGCCGCCTGAGCACGTTCCGCCCGGCCAGCCATCGCACCAGCCGGGACGTCCGGCGAGGGCGGGCCAGGCCCGGGTCCGATTCGGAGGATTGCACTGCGGGACTCCTGAAGGCACATCGTGGCTGGGCTAGTCGATGTGCCGCCGGGGTCCCGAGCGGCGGATGCAGGGCAGGAGCCGCGTCGTGAACCGCGCCAGGAGCCCAGAAAGCTCACTACTAAGGTAACCCGTCAAGCCGGTGATGGCGGCCTGTGCGCTGGCCGGGTTGTCCGCCGCTGGCAGCCAGGACAGTCTGGCGAGCGCGGTCTGCTCGCCGGCGGCCAGGACACAAACCTGTCCGTGCGGCAGTAGATGCACAGCGCAGACCGGATCCCCGCGCCTAGTGGCCCGTGGAAGAGGATTTCGAGTTCAGCAAGGATTGCTTCGGTCTGGATCAGTGCCAGGCCCGAGCTCTATACTGCGATCATCCGCCACATCGTGCTGGTGATGGCCGGCTGGCGCACCAGGCGATCCCGGAGTCAGAACTCGGTTTTAAGCCGTTCGATCTCCCGGGCCCGCTCACGCAGCTGCGCATAGGCTGGCCGCTCGCGGATGCGAGCCAGGGCCCAGCGGACGGCTTCGGCGCGGCTGGCTGCGATGCCCGCCGTGATAAGCGCGTCCAGTGTTTCCAGGTCCGCAGGCCCGAGCCGGGCCATCACGGGGGTCAGCTCACCGCTTTCCAGCGCGCGGGCCTCCAGTGAGCCGCGGGATCTGCCCTCACCCAGCATCATCCTGCTGGGGCCATGGCCGGTGTCGCTGGTGCAGAACTCGAGCCGCCCGACCTCCGGAAGCTGGGCCGACAGGTCTCGCCGGAAATGCTTGATCGCCCCGCCGTGCGCCTTCTCGAACGCCTCGAAGGCCTCCCGCTGGCCCTGGCGTTCCTCCGGCGCTTCAATGATCACGCGGACCAGCAGGTCTCCTGGTTCAATCACCGGGTCATCGCCGTATTGCAGCACCGCGACCCGCCGCACCGCGCCGGGGAAGCGTTTCTTCACCTCGCCGTCAATCTGCTGTTCGATGTGGTCGATCGCCGCCTGGTCCACGGCCGCCTCCGAGGTTAGTTACACGAGAAACTCAGCGTAACACGATGTTTCGCAGCTGCAGACCTGGGTCGGCTGCCGCAGCGCGGCGTGCGGGCTGCAGAACCCAGCTCCGCTGCCGACCGGGGTCTACCCGGTCCTCACCCGGCGGTTGCCTCGTCTAGCCCGAGTAGGCGTGGGCGGAGGTAGCCGAGCGCGTGGCTGAGCAGCCGGGAGACCTGCATCTGGGAGATGCCGAGATGGCGGCCGATCTGATCCTGGGTCATGCTGCCGTAGAAGCGCAGGAGCAGGATCTTCTGCTCGAGCAGCGGCAGTTCGGGCCAGTGGGTCGCGACGGCCTGCATGTCGAGCACGTGCTCCATCCGCGGGTCCTCCCCGCCCAGGAGGTCAGCCGGTATGGCCGCTCCGGGCTGGCTGGACGTCGGCGCGTCCAGCGAGGACGGCTGGAACGCCATCTCGGCCAGCTGGGCGTTCCGCAGGTCATGGTCGCTGACGCCCAGGGAAGCGGCCAGGTCGGACTCGGCCGGCATGCGCCCGAGCTCCTGGGTCAGCCGCCAGGTCGCCGTCCGGGCTTGGATGGCCAGCTCCTTGACGGACCGGGTGATGTGAACCTGCCAGCGCTTGTCCCGGAAATACCGCTTGATCTCGCCGGTAATGTGCGGGTGAGCATAGGTCGCCAGGGAGCAGCCAACGGCTGGGTCGAAGTTGTTGATCGCCGCGACCAGGCCAACGTAGCCCACCTGCATCAGGTCTTCAGTCGGCTCAGGGCCGTGCCGATATCGCCGGACGCAGGACCAGACCAGGTCACGGTGGCGGCTGACCAGCAGGTCGCACGCCGCCATCCGCCGCTGGCTGAAGCGGGGCAGCGACCTCACAATGGCTAGCAGCTCACGGTCACTCAGTTCGGCGAGTTCCTGGCCCGTACAGCCTGCCGGGACCCGCGAGCCGATAGGACCTGTCATGGCGTGCCACCCTGTTCGACCTGGATTGTCAGGTGCCGCCAGGGTCCAGAGCAGCCGGAGTCGCAATCTCGTGTACACGCTGGCACGACAAGGGCGATATTCCCAATGCTGACAGTACGCCTGATTCCCAGGCCACCAAATGTACGGCCCGCGGTCGCTGAGACGCCGGCGCTCATTCCCGTCAAGCCGGTACCGGTCAGCCGGCCGACATGAGGTCCTTCTGCTCTTCCGCGGGTCCGCGATAGCGGCGCGCGACATTGATGTCCGTCACTCCGGAGCAGGCAGTGAGCCCGGTCCCCGCCACCGGGCTCACTGCCTGCCTGTGGCTGACGTTCCTACCTGGCTGTCGTCCTCGACCACGGCGGCGTGCCCGGGGCGGCGGATCTGCCACGTCCGGCCGACGGCCAGCTGACGACAGCGCCGCAGGACCGACTCGGTCCGGCGATAACGTGCATCGTCTTCGCCATGCTCCGCTATTGCGGCCAGCGCACACTCATCGGTGATGACGGTACAGCCGACATGCTCGTCCAACGCCGGCTCGTCGCGAGTCAGCAGCGCCTGCCAGAGCAGCGCGGCGGCGTAACGGCGGTAAACGTCGGCCGCCTGGCTACGGGGCGAGCTGGCCGTCGCAATGGCACGAGCCGCGCGGGTCTTACCCGATCCCAGCATCGAAAGCTCCGAGCATCTCGGCGGCGTCGCAGGTAGCAAGCGCCATCAGCCACCGAGGTCCGGAGCGGTAACCCGACGGTATCACGGGCGAGATCACGAACGCGTTCGTCGCCGCGTCGCAGCTGGGCCCGGTGCCCAGGGCTGGGTAGCCCGCCATCCACAACATCGCCACCGCGGTGTCTCGGCACGCAGGCAGTAGAAACCCGGGGCGAGACCCTGTCCGTCGCGTTCGCCGGCGAAGGCCAGCACCAGGACGCCGGGGCCAAGATGGTCCACTGCGCGCCGAACACCTCCTCCCAGATCATCTCCAAGTCCGTGGCCAGGGCTGGCGGGCGTACGTCCTACCGGGGCCTGGTCCAGGTGCAGGAGGGCGCGGCGCATGCTAAGTCGACGGTCAAGTGCGACGCGCTGCTGGTGGACACGGTCAGCCGGTCCGACACCTATCCCTACGTGGACATCCGCGAGGACGACGTGGAGATGGGCCACGAGGCCAGTGTCTCCAAGATCTCCGAGGACCAGCTGTTCTACCTGATGAGCCGGGGCATGACCGAGGACGTGGCCGCAGCTACCATCGTGCGCGGGTTCGTCGAGCCGATCGCGCGCGAACTGCCGATGGAGTACGCACTCGAGCTGAACCGGCTGATCGAGCTGCAGATGGAGGGCTCGGTCGGTTAGGACAGCTCCGCCTCAGTCAGCCGGGCGGTCTTCGGCTGTGCTGGTGACGAGGTCGGCGGCACAGTCGCGGAGCTTGCGATGGGTGGCCTGGGAGAGCCGGGTGAGCAGTTCGAAGGCCTGCTCGGGGGTGCAGTGCTGCTGCGCGACGAGGATGCCCTTGGCCTGCTCGATGACCGCGCGGGTTTCCATCGCCCGCCGCATGTCCTCGGCCAGCGTGGCCGTGCTCTG
This sequence comes from uncultured Actinomycetes bacterium, assembly GCA_963790065.1. Lineage (GTDB taxonomy): Bacteria > Actinomycetota > Actinomycetes > Streptosporangiales > Streptosporangiaceae > Palsa-504. Next base: position 22,641 of record CAWBNK010000019.1, read on the forward strand.
GTAGAGGCGGGCGTTGGCGATGGCGACGGCGGCGTACCCGGCGAAGGTCCGGGCCATCTCGATGGCGTCCGGGTCGAATACGGCGGGCTGGGCGGCGTAGATGTTCAGTGCGCCGAGGACAGCTTCCTGGAGAGGCAGTGCCACCGACAGGGAGGAGTGCACGCCGGCGGCGAGGGCCTGGCGGGCGAAGGCCGGCCAGCGGGTCTCTGCCGCCATGTCGGGGACGGTGACGGTCCCGGCCGACTGGGCGACCTCGAGGCACGGACCGAAGCCGTCCTGGTACTGCGTCTCGTCCAGGTCCAGGGCCAGCTGACCGCTGAAAGCCGCGGTGAAGGCCCGGTCGGACTCGACCAGGGTGACCGAGGCGCCGGCCACGCCGGGCAAGGTCTGCCTGGCTAGTTCCGCGACCCGGCCGAGGACGGCCTGCAGGTCACGTTCACCCAGCTTCATCCGGCCGAGCTCGGCGAAGGCGACCAGCGGGTCAAGTGGTGTTCCGGTGATGACGGGCTCCAGCGCGCATAGTCCACCGCCAGGGAATCTGCCAGCTCGGCACGTGGCGGTTACAGGGTCGGCACCCCCAACGGGGGGTGCTGCACGACCGTGACAGCGGCCGGGACCGGCGCCGCGGCGCTCACGGGCGCTGGCTCGCTGCCTCCAGGAGGCGGCAGCCACAGGACCCCAGCTTATCCGCCCCCGTCCCGTAACGGTTATCCTGGCCGTGGGCCAGCAGCGCGCCCAGGTAGCCGAGCACGACTGCTGGAGGGCGCCATGCGCCAGCCCGCGCGCCCAGACCCCGCGCGCATCTCATCCCGGAATGACCAGGTACGGCCTGGCCCGGCCCAGTCTTCGGTCGGCATCCTGGCCCTCCAGGTGCGCCGGGCGTCGCGCCCAGCAAGGTGGCCGCCGCGTCCGCGCCAGCCGGTTCCGTGGTGGGCGGTGGTCTCGGCCGGCCTGGCGCCCGTCTTGGCGACCGCGGGCTGGCTGATCGCCGACGCGGTCCAGCCGGCCTCCTACAGCCCGATCCGGAAGACGATCAGCGTGATGGCTGGCTACGCCGGAACCGATCGGTGGATCATGACGGGGGCCTTGCTCCTGGTGGGCGGGTGTCAGCTCGTGGCGGCCGCGGGCCTGGCCGGCGTCGGGGTGCCCGCCCGCATGCTGCTCGCCGTCGCGGGCCTGTCCAGCATCGGCATCGCCCTTTCTCCCGAACCCGTCCGCGGTTCGATTGCGCAGCATCTCGCCTGGACCTCGCTCGGCGCGGTCGCACTCGCGGTCTGGCCTGGCTTCGTCGCCCGGCGCGCGCCGCCGCGGCCGCTGATCCTGAGCAGCTACGGCCGCGCCCTCGTGACGGCCGTGTTCACGGCCTTGCTCGGCTGGCTCGTCATCGAAACCCAGGGTGGCCATGACCTGGGCCTGGCTGAGCGTCTGTTCCTGTCGATCGAGACCTGCTGGCCGTTCGTCGTCGCCGTCGCCCTGCGGCGAACTAGGGGCTGACCTGGCGGGTGGGCTGGGCGGCACCCGCGGGCTTGGCGTGAATAAGCGCTGGCGCGTGCCGCCAGGTGAGGCAGGCGAGTGCGCCCAGGGGGATGGGGGGCAGGTAGGTGACGGCCCGGTACAACAGCACGGCCGCTGTCACCTGCGCACCATCTCGGTGGCCGGCGCCGGCCAGGACGGCGATCAGTCCGAGCTCGGTGATGCCGAGACCGCCGGGGGTAATGGGCAGCACCGTCAGCAGCCTGACGAACGCGAAGGCGGCCAGGGAGGTCTGCCAGGAGACCTGAGCCTGGGATAGGCCGATGCCGCGCAGGCAGGCCAGCAGGACGAGCCACAAGGTGAGGTTGCTGGCCGCCGTGGTGACGGTGATCCGCCAGCCGCGCGCGGCGATCAAGGCGCCGGCCTGGTCGCGGAAGCCGGACAGTGCTCCGGGGATGTCAAAAGACGCTGGCCGGCGTGCCACCCGGCAGCCGATAGCCAGCACTGGCTGCAGCGCGCGGCCCGCGCGGACTGCGAACGACTCGCTGCGCATGAGGAGGCCGAGCCCGGCGGCCAGGGCGGCGAGCAAGGCCAGGCCGACGGCGGCGGCGGCGATCAGGCCGGTCCCGGGCCGGCCGTCCGTCACCAGGATCAGCAGGGCGAGGACCGGCAGGCCCAGCCGGGCGAAGACGTTCCAGATGCCCGACACCAGGGTGTAGAGCACGTACTCAGCCGGGCCGACACCCCAGCTGGAGAGCATGGCCCAGCTGACTCCCATGGCCAGGGCTCCTCCGGCGGGCAGGGTGTTCGCCACGGCGTTGGAGCCGAGGTTGACCACGGCCGCTTCGCGCAGCCGTATCGACGGCAGGACCGCGCAGATCATGATCCAGGTCGCGACCATGCTGGCTATGGCGGCCGCGACGATCAGCAGGGCCTGGGCCCACGTCATCGCCTGCATGCTGGCCCACGCGCTGCGGTAGGACGCGAAATGCGGGACGGCGAACACGAATATGGCCGCGGCGAGGGCGACCGAAGCTGCGGTGCGCAAGACCTCCCGGCCGGATCGCCGGCGTGGCCGCCCCGGATCAACGACAGCGACAGCGGCGGCGGGCGGTCCGGCAACGGCTGTCATAGGACCGCCTTCCTGCTGAAGCAGCAAGGCGGGAGTCTTGACCCAGCGGCTAGTTCACGAACGTCCGCCACCGACACTACGCCGAATACTCGCCCCTGTCCCGTTCCGCCGGTGCCCGTACCGGCGGAGCCAGTCCGTTCAGCCATGCGCCACGCCGGTTCAGGCAATGAACCGCGCTATCGCCACGTACTGGCAGGCCGCGGCGGCGCAGACGTAGGCATGGAAGACCTCGTGGTAGCCGAACACCGACGGGTAAGGGTTGGGCCAGCGACGATGGTAGGAAAGCGCTCCGGCGGTGTAGAGCAGGCCGCCGGCCAGCATCAGCGCGGCAGGCGCGACGCCGGCATGGATCCAGACCCACGGCAGCCCGAGGCCGGCAGCCCAGCCCAGCCCGATGAACGTCGCTCCGACCAGGCGCTCTGGTGCGTCCATCCACGTCAGGTGGATCGCGGCCGCGGTCAGGGTCAGCGTCCACATCACGATCAGGCAGGCCAGCCCGAAGGTGCCGGGTGTATCCAGGAGGAAAGCGGGAGTTGCCGTGCCGGCGATGAGGAAGAAGATCATCGCGTGATCCAGGCGCTGCATGCGCCGCCGCCCGGTCTCAGTCCAGGTGCCGCGATGATACAGCGCGCTGAACCCGAACAGCGCGCTCACGCTAAGGGAGTAGACGGCGACCGCGGCGAGCTGCGCGGCGCCGTGCGCGCGGGCCAGCAACAGCGGGCCGAGCACCAGCGACACCCCGAAGCAGAGCAGGTGCAGCCAGCCACGAAGAACGGGCTTGACGTAGTAGACACCGCGCCGCGCGTCGTAAAGCCGCTCCGCGGCCTGGGACTCCGTGACCGCCACCGTCAGCCTCCATCTCGTGTCGAGCCTCCGGACGGACCGGGCAGGTGCAGGTAGGTATGTGGATCCAAATCCGAGGAGTGGGAGGTCGTGGCGCGTGGGCCCCGGCTACCGGTGAGGGGGCCGACTGTCTTCTCGCACGGTCCGTTTGGCATAGTGTCTGGCCTGTATCGTTCCGGGCACGAAAAAGCTCCGGGTCAGCTGTAATATCGCGGATGCGCTTGCCGAGGTCCGGAGCAAACTCTTCTCACCGTACGCGCCTTTTCGCGCATACAGGGAGTTTGCCGCTAACAAGTGCCCCTGCAAACAACGTCCGGCCCAGCCGGCTCGGCCGGATACCGCCCTGCGGCAGCACTGGCGGCGCGTCTGTCCCGCCGATGAGCGCCCAGTCTGCGACTGGCCGCTGCGCAGCTAGGTATGCGATGCGCGCCCGCGAGCGTACCGTGGGGACATGAGGCATGGCGTGGTTGCCGTGCCGCTGGCCGTGGCAGCCTTGCTCGTGGCGGCATGTAGCAGTAACAGTCAGGCGCCGGCGGCGCGGGCGAGCACGGCCCAGGCAAGCGCGGCCCAGGCGGGTACGGCTCAAGCAGGCGCGGTCACCTCGAACGGATGTGCCGGGCAGCCTCCCGTCAGCCCGCTGCCCGTCTGGGCACGGTCGGGGTTCACGCCTGCGGATCTGGCCATGCCGCACGTGATGGGCGAGGCGGGCAACATCGTGGCGATCCTGTGGGCGCCCCGCGACGCACTGCACTCGCCGTCGCGGCCAGACCGGAGCAACAAGATCCTCTGGGTGTCCAGGATTCCGTTCGTCGCGCCGAATCCGCTGGTCATCAACGCCACGCTCGCGGACAGCACGCGCACGGCGACCGTGTCCGTGCCGGGCGGGCCAGGACCGTCGATCATCAACCTGCCGGCGCCCGGCTGCTGGACACTCCACCTGAGCTGGTCCGGCCACACCGACGAACTCAAGCTCCGCTACGTAGCCTGACCGGGGTCTAGCTGTCGAGCCCCAAGGTGAAGGTGGGCTTCGGCGAGGTCTCGGGGAGCCGGTGCTCATCGGCGAGGCGCCGGATGGCGGTTCCGGTGGCGAGGAATTCGGTAGCGTGCTCGCCCCAGACGTGATTATTGACCGCGACGTTCACCCCGACGATGCCCGAGGCCTTGGCCTGCGTTGCCTCCGCCTGCATCCTGGCCAGGGCGAGCTCACGGGCCTCGTAAATGCCCTGGGTGAAGACGACCATCTCCTGGTTCTGGCCGGCCTGGCGCAGTGACTGCATCGCCGACTGATGGGCAATGTGGTACACGCAGGTTCCGAGCACGAACGCCACCGGCACAGCGCCGGCCGCCAGCAGCCGGAAGAAGTCCTGAGCCGACAGGTCCGAGGTGAACGCCCGGCCGTCCGGGGCCCGATGGGCGCCTTCCGTACCGCGACCGGTGCTGCCCAGGGCCCGCACTCCGGTCCCGGTAGCGATGAACTCCAGCACGCCCTGGCCCCACGCGTAGCTCTGTATGCGGAGCTGAACGCCGACGATACCGTCAGCGCCGAGATGGTCGGCTTCGGCCTGCATCCTGGTCATGGCCAGTTCCCTGGCGTTGTACATCGCCTGAGTCAGGACCTGCAGTTCCTGGTTCTGCGACCATCTTCCGACCTGCAGGCCAATGTGATAGATGGACGATCCGACCACGAAGCCGAGCGGCTCGAACCCGGCCTCGCCGAGCAGCACGTACTCCGAGACCGACAGGTCAGAGGTGAAAACGCCCGCCGGAGCGGCGCCTGCGGTCTGGGCTAGCCGCCCGGCCGCGGCCTGCGGCTCCCAGGTGGCCGCGTCGTCGCCCTGCTTGCTCCCGAAAATCGGCATGTTGCTCCCCTTAATCAGTCAGGACGTGTCAGTCAGCACGTATCAGTCAGGATGGGCGCTGACGGCCGCTCCATCCTCGCTCAGGTGATGGACGATCTGGCGGAACGACCCGACGAAGCTTTCTTCGCGGTAACCGAGGTCGGTCGCTACGCAGAACTCCCTGACCAGGCCCTGGACCCGTCGCAGATTGGGCCGGGGCATCGACTCGAATAGGTGATGCTCGATCTGGTAGTTGAGGCCGCCGAGCATGAAGGTGGTAAACCAGCCGCCCCTGACATTCCGCGCCGTGACCACCTGGCGGCGGGCGAAGCCGGCCGCCGTGGCGGATTCGATGATGGGCATCCCCTTGTGGTTGGGCGCGAAGCTGATGCCCAGGTACACCGAGAAGACCGCCTGCTGCAGGGCGACGAAAGCGAGTGCCTTGAGCGGGGAGAGCACCCACAGCACCACCGTCAGGTACAGCGCGGCATGCAGCATGATGAGAGCGGCTTCTACCGCCGAGGCCCGGTCTCGTCGCCCCAGCAGGCGCTTGATCCCGAGTACGTGCAGCCCGCCGCTCCGCAGCAGCATGAGCGGGAAGAACAGCGGCGCCTGCCAGCGGGCCAGCCACGATACGAGACGGCCGCGCGCGTCAGACGAGGCCAGGACGAATCCTTCGCCGATATCAGGGTCGCGGCCCAGCTCGTTGGGATGCGCATGGTGTGCGCTGTGCTTGGGCACCCACCAGCCGAAGCTCAGCCCGATGAGTGCGTTCGCCACGACGAGGCCGAGCAGGTGATTGCGCCGGCGCGCGCAGAAAACCTGGTTGTGCCCCGCGTCGTGGCCGATGAAGCCCAGCTGGGTGAACGTCATCCCCACCAGCGGGGCGACCGCGAGGGCCGTCCACGAGTTGCCGACCACGACGAACAGGGCCCAGCCCGCGAAGAAGGCGACGATGGTCAGGGTGATTTTCACCCGGTAGTAGCCCGGCCTGCGGTCGAGCAGGCCCATCGCCCGTACCTGCAGCGCCAGGGCATGAAAGCCGGCCACCGAAGGATCGACGGCGGCGGGCAGCCGGTCTGCGGCACAGCCGCGGCCGGGCGCCAGGACAGGAAGGCCAGGTGCAGTTCTGTTCGTCGCTCTGTCCTCCTGGACGTCTCCCGATCACATCGCTCGGGGCTTACGTCGCCAGGGTCTGGAGCAACAAGGCCGCCGCCGGGGCCTACCCGGCACGACAGCACCTGCTCCTACGGTACCTCTCCCGCGTACTAAAGGATCTCGATGTACCCGTCCGTTCCGTGCACGCGGATCCGCTGTCCGTCCCGGATCAGCCGGGTGGCATGCTCCACCCCTACGACGGCCGGCAAGCCGTACTCCCGTGCGATCACCGCGCCATGGGTCATCAGGCCCCCTACCTCCGTCACCAAGGCCTTGATCGCGACGAACGCAGGCGTCCAGCTGGGGTCCGTGTAGGCGGTGACCAGGATGTCGCCCGCTTCGAGATCGGCGTCGGCCATGTCCAGGATGACGCGGGCCCGCCCCTCGGCGGTCCCGGCGGAAACGGGCAGGCCGGTCAGCGCGCCGGCCGGGACGTCGGCGCGTCGGTAGGTCCCGGCCACGGCCTCTCCGTCCGAGGTCAGCACCCGGGGCGGCGTGAGCGCCTGATACGACCGATGAGCGTCCTGGCGCTGGCGGATGAGCCCGTCGTCCACCTGGTTCGCGCGGGCGACGTCGCGGAACTCCTCGAACCTGAGGTAGAAGATGTCTTCCCGGTCACGAAGGACGTGGGCCGCTACGAGGCGTTCGGCCTCCTTCAGCAAGGCCTGCTTGTAGGCGAAGTAGCGGCTGATCATGCCGTATTTCGGATACTCCCGGTACCCGCTGAAGGTCCGGATCCGGTCGATCAGCCGCTTGGCTTCCTCGGCCTTCCGCTCCCCGTCCGGCAAGGTGCGCAAGCGTGTCAGCACGTCCCGTTCCTTCGCCTGAGCCTTCTGCAGGCCTTCCTCGAAGAGCCGCTCGCCCGCGCCCGGCTCGAAGTTCTTGATGTTGCCGAGGAGCATAGGCACGAGCGTGGCGGGGCGTTCGCTCCACCGTGGCCGCGTGATGTCGATCTCGCCGACGCAGCGCATGCCGTACTGGTCGAGATACGCACCGATGGCGTCCCGGGCTTCGCGCCCGCCCGCGAGCGGGGGCAGCCGGTCCAGGAAGTTCTCGTCCTCGACGTGCTGCAGGAACGCCACCACGTCGGGATGCGGGCGGATCGCGTCCGCGACGTCCAACAGCGCCAGCCCCATCTCCGACGTGACGTTGTGCGGGACCGACTGCGTCAGCGCGTCGACCGCGTTCTTCTCGCCGAGCCACGTCTCCAGCTGCTCGTTGAGCTGCCAGCTGGCCTGCATCGCCGCCAGGATCACCTGGAGGCCGCGCGGATCGAACAGGACCCGCTTCAGCTCCTGAAGGTCCGCCAGGATGAAGTCGAACAGCTCCGGCCCGGACTTCGCCTGGATGTCACGCCGCAACGTGGCGATGGAGGCCTGGCCGCGCTCGACCAGCTCAGCGACGATGGCCGGATCGGTCTCGATCGTGGCGGGCTCGCTGCCGACCACCATCTCCCCCCGGTCCTCGTCCGGCCGGTCCGGGATGAAGTCGCCGCGCTCGAGGACGGTCCGCAGCGCGTCCCCGATCAGCGGATCGGATCTCCCCAGGGCCGTCAGCAGGGCCGCGCGACTGGCCGGCGAGGCCAGCATCTGGGTGACGTCGACGAACAGCCTCCCGCCGGCCTCGGCCATGGTCCGCGGGGTGGTCAGCTGCCATATAGATAGCCCCAGGGGCTTCATGGGGTCGGTCATCATCTGCTGATGACCGACGGAGATATAGACGTGGTTCCCCTGATCGCTGGCCGGAGGGATGGGGAACAGCGTGGTGATCGGCCGGCTCTGGACAATCTGGAACCCATCGTCGACCAGGCACCATTCGATGTCCTGGGGGTGGCCGAAGTGCGCTTCGATCCGCCGGCCCAGCTGAGCGAGCCGCACGATCTGCGCATCGGTCAGGGCCGGCTGCTCCTGGCTCGCTGGCTCGATCGCCAGTTCCCGCGTTCCGCCTGCAGGCGAGGCGTGGATGGCGAGCCGTTTGGCGGCGACCGCCTTGGCGACAATTTCACCGTCGCGCACCTGGTAGACGTCCGCGTTCACCAGGCCGGATACCAGGGCCTCGCCGAGGCCGAAGCTGGCCTCGATGGAGACGACCTTCCGGTTGGAGGTGACGGGGTCGGCCGTGAACAGGATGCCGGCCGCCTGCGGGAAGAGCATCTGCTGCACGACCACGGCCATGTGGACCTTCTGGTGGTCGAAGCCGTTCCGCAGGCGGTACGTCACGGCCCGCTCGGTGAACAGGGAGGCCCAGCACCGGCTGACGTCCTGGAGGATCGCAGCCAATCCCACGACGTTCAGGTACGTGTCCTGCTGGCCCGCGAAGGAGGCCGTCGGCAAGTCCTCCGCCGTGGCGCTGGACCGGACGGCGCAGGCCACTGGCCCGCCCAGGCGGGCGACGGAACGGGTGATCGCCGCCGCCAGGTCCGCAGGGATGGCGATCTCCTCCACGGTCTGGCGGATCTCCGCACTGAGCGCGCGGATCGCCTGCCGGTCGTCGGGGTCCAGGCCCGACAGCCGTTCGAGCTGCACGTCGATCCAGGGCACCGTCGCCATGATCCGCCGGAAGGCGTCCGTGGTCACGCAGAAGCCAGCCGGCACGCGAACGCCTTCGATCCGCGAAAGCTCCCCCAGGTTCGCGCCCTTGCCGCCCACGAGCGCGACCTGCGTCTGGTCGATCTCGCCGAGATCCAGCACGTCGCGCTCGATCATCGCGATACCTCCTCCGGTGGCCGGCGATCGCCTGCGCGACACTACCAGCGCGGGCGGCCGGCGCGTCCTGTCATAATCTCAGCGTGGCCGCCGCCGCGCTGCATGCTGAGCCAGTCCCTGTACCTGGCCCAGATGCCCCGGGCCAACGTCACGATCCAGGTGGTCCCGTACGGGGCGGGCGGCCACTCAGGCCTGCTCGGCGCGTTCGTCATCGCGGACCTGGACGACACCGGGCAGTATCGTCTACATGGAGGACGCGGCCGAAGGACGGACCGGGGAAGAGCCCGCCGTGGTCGCCGAGGTGATGTTGCGCTTCGATACCCTCCGCAGTGAGGCCCTGCCCAAGGGAGCCTCACGAGACCTGATTGTGAGCGTGGCAAAAGAGAAATGGACCTGACCAGCGCCACGTGGCGCACATCAACCTACAGCGGCAACAACGGCGGGAACTGCGTCGAAGTCGGCAACGCCGACCACCGGATCGCGATCCGCGACAGCAAAGACCCGCACGGTCCCATACTGGCCTTCGACCCCAAGGACTGCCACCAATTCGCCGACCAGGTAAGGGCAGGCACCTGACCCTGCTCAGCCGCCGCCGCGACGACCGGGCGAGCAGGTCCGCGTCCCCGGCACCGAACCCCGGTTCGTAGTTAGACAGACACGAGCGATGAAACCCTTCGGCGACCAGCGCTTGCCGTCCGCCGGGACTAGGCGGTGGCGGACAGGCTTCGACTCTTGGGTTCCGGTGCTGTTCCTGGCCTCCGGCGCGGCCGGGCTGATCTATCAAGTCGTGTGGACGCAGGATCTGGTCCTGATCTTCGGGGATACCACGCTGGCGATCGTCACGACGGTGTCGGCGTTCTTGGCCGGGCTGGGGATCGGCTCGCTGGTGGGAGCGGCGGTGGGGGCGCGGCTGCGCCGGGCGCTGGCGATGTACGGGCTGCTTGAGATCACGGTTGGCTGTCTGGCGCTGCTGATGCCGCTGGCGTTCGGGGTGATCGCGACGGTGTTCCGCAGCGCCTATCTGTCGCTGTCGCCGACTGAGGTGGCCCTGATCCGGTTCGGGCTGGCATTCGTGGCGCTGGCGCCGGTGACCATTCTGATGGGGATGTCGCTGCCACTGCTGACCCGACATCTGGTCCGGGAGGACCCGGACGTGGGGGACCGGATAGCCCGGCTCTACGGCCTGAACACGCTGGGCGCGGTGGTCGGGTCGCTGACCAGCGGCTACCTGCTGATCGAGTTGATTGGACTGCGCGATACGACACTGGTGGCGGTCGGGCTGAATCTGTTCGCCGGCGCCGGTGCCGTCTTCATGTCCAGGGTGTTCGGGGCAGCGGAGGCCGGGCCCCATCCGGCGGCCGCGCCGCGGCCGCCGCTGCCGGGTCGGCACCGGCTTCTGCTGGCCGTCACCTTTACTTCCGGCCTGGTCAGCCTGGCCCTGGAGGTGCTGTGGACCCGGATGATGCTCCAAAGCACCGGCTCATCGATTTACGTCTTCATCGCGGTCGTAGCGGTCTTCCTCATTGGTATCGCGGGCGGCAGCCTGATCTACGAGCGACGGCGCGACCGCAATCCGCAGATGGCCACTCTCGGCGCGCTCCTGGCCACCGCGGGGGGGCTGACGGTCGTGCCGATGATCCTCAGCAACTTGTCCGGGCCGCATTGGCTGCCGGTCGCGGTCCTGCTCATCCTCCCTGTCACCACGATCTTCGGATATACCTTCCCGCTTACGGTGCGGCTTTTCGTCGGCAGCGCTGATGAGGCCAGCCGGGGTGTCGGACTCGTGTACGCGGCCAACACCGCGGGGTGCGTGGCCGGCACCGTGCTCGCCGGATTCGTGCTGATCCCGGCGCTGGGGACCAGCGTGGCGATCATCACTGTAGGCGCGATCCTTTCGATGGTCGGCGGCGTGCTCGCGTTCGGGTTCGCGCCGCGCGGAGAGAAACTGCGCCCGGCGGCCTGCCTCGCGGCGGTGGCAGCGCTGCTGACGGTGTTCTTCATCCCGGCGACCAAGCTGACCTACGTCCAGAACGAAATCGCCACTACCGGCCTCCCTACCGCCCATTTCGAGGACAGCGTCGCCTCGGTGGATGTCACCGGTGGCAGCAACATCCGCAACCGCCACCTTGACATCAACGGCACGGGCATTACATATCTGACGATCATTACCAAGGTGCTGGCCTACGTGGCGAAGGCGGCCCGGCCGGATGCCACCTCGATGCTCAACATCTGCTTCGGGATGGGCGCGACGTACCGGTCCTCCATCATTCTCGGCCTCCACACCACCGCGGTCGAACTGGATCCGACAGTGCCGTCGCTGATGCCGTGGTTCTACTCGGATGCCAGTAAGTACCTGCACAGTCCGCTCGGCAACATCATCCTCAGCGACGGTCGGAACTATGTCCGCCTATCCGACAAGCACTACAACCTGATCACGGTCGACTTTCCGCCGCCTATCTGGAGCGCTGGCGCGGCGGTGCTGTTGACTCAGGGGTTTTACCAAGAGGCCGCCCAGCGCCTGACAGCTGACGGCGTGTTTGCCACTTACATCCCGACGCAGAAGCCGGGGCTGGAAAAGATGATCCTCAGGACTATCGGGCCGGAATTCCGCCACGTGTCGGTCGTCTACAACCCCCAGCACAGCGGCACCTACATCATGGGCTCCCAGGCCCCGATCAACTTCACCGAGCCCGCGCTCCGGTCGGTCTTCGGTAGCAAGGCCGCGCAGGCCGATCTGGCCGGCGCGCCCGATTTCCCTGTCCGCTCCACTGCGCAGTGGGTGTCGATCATTCGGCACAGCGTCTGGCTTACTGACAACCAGGTAAACGCGTACGCCGGCACGGGCCAAGTGATCACTGACGACCACCCGCTGATCGAGTACTTCCTATACGACGGGTACGTCTTCACCCCGGTGGAAAGGTCTCTCATGATCCGGCTGAACCTGGTCGTCAGCGGGCTGTTCGTTCTGCTCATCCTCGCTACCGCAGCCGACTCGACAGCGAGGAGGCGGACCCGCGCCGCGCCATGACCGGCGCTCCGCTAGCGGCGCAGGGCCAGAAGCTCAAGCGGCGTGGGGCCGAACGGGCCGCAGTTGCTCGGCACCCTCAGCCATTGACCGCCGGAGGGGCCGGCGCACGGCCGCCCAATCACGCTGACCAAGTGAGGCCGGTCCCCGGCGGATCCGAGGCTGGCCTCACGGTTCCGCGAATGCCCTGTGCCAAGCGGCCTTGAACGGTCAGATCTTGATGACTTGAACATCGGGCATGGCGTCGTAATCAGAATCCTGAGTCACTATCGGAACACGATGGGCGATGGCCGTAGCCGCGATCCAACTGTCGTTGATCGGCACCTTCAGACCTGCCGCGCGAAGCCGCGATACCAGCAGCGCCCAAGCCTCGGAGACGGCCTCGTCGACGGCCAGCGCCTCGAACCGCTGAGCGAGCAGATAGGTTGACAGCCTGCGGGATGCGGCCTCCGGATCCTTGGCCTGCAGCACGCCGAGTCGCAGCTCACCGAGCGTGATCGCCGAGATACCCCACTCAAAATCGGCGAACTTGCCGACATCGAATCGCGCCGCTTCCAGGCCGATGAACACCGACGTGTCGGCCAGCGCCCGCTGGGCCGTCACCACGGCAGATCGTCAGTCGTCTCGGTCAGAACCGCCCGCAGTTCGTCCGCCAGCCCAGTGGTATCAGGACCCAGCCGAGCGAGTTCTTGGCCGATCTCCGGTGCGGGCAGCCACTGCCGCCGCCGCGACAGCGGGATGATCTTTGCCACCGGGCGGTTGTCCCGCAGGACCTCGATCTCCTCGCCCGACTCCACGCGCCGCAGCACCTCCGCCGTGTGGTTACGGAGATCGCGTGCCGGGATAGCGCTCATAAAACGAGTGTAGCCGTTTCGCTACGATCGTAGCAAGTAATCAACCGGACCGCGCGCCAATAGTGGTGACGAGAATCTCGTCCACGGCTCTGACCAGAGCAAATACCGGTCTATGACGCTTGCGGAGAGCCGGGGAGCTGGCGCAGGTCGTCGAGGGTTACGGCCGGGCCGCGGAGCGGAGCGCCCGGCTGCGCGGCGGCGCGTAGTCCATCAATGACCAGGTCCAAGTGGCGGTGGCTGAGGCCGGTGTTGGTCTCCCGGGAGAAGCCGCCGGCCAGCGGGCGGGACATGCGCACGGTGAGCATGCCTATGTCGGCGGACGTGACATCCGGGCGGAGTGTTCCGGCCCGGTGCGCCGCTTCGACCAGCGCCTCGACCGGGGCGGAAACCGCCTCGCGAGCGCGCATGATCTCCTCGTCGTCGAGGGAGATCTCCCCGAGCAGAGCGGGGATGACCGCTGCGGTGCGGACGGCGATGACGCGATGCATGTACCGGACGAGGGCGCGGAACGGGTCGGGTTCCTCGTCGGCCGCTTGGCGGGCCTCTGCCGCGGTGCGCTGCAAGGCGTCCAGGACGACGGCGTGCATGAGCGCCTGCCGTTGGGGGAACCGCCGGTAGAGGGTGGCGATCCCGATACCTGCCCGCCGGGCAATCTCATCGAGCGAGGCTCGGGGGCCGTACTCGATGAACAGGTCGCGCGCAGCGTCGAGCAGCCGCTCCCGGTTGTCGCGGGCGTCGGCGCGCAGCGGCCGTGGCTCATCGGCGTCAGCGGTCGGTGGCATCACACTCACTCTGCCCTCCTGGCCCGTGGTCCGGGTCCAGGGCAGAAACTGATAGAGAATCCTCCGCATCATGTTATCTTTAGGGCCATAAGTGAAAGTTCTTCCTTCCACTTAACGGGGATCATCTACAGCCATGCCGCACCGATCGCCAGCCGATGGTGGTGCCCAGTCGCGGCGTCCTGACGGGGAGCCATCCCGGCGCACGGCCAACTGGTGCTGAGCCAAGCGATCCACACGCTGCCATCCGAGTATGAGGAGACTCGTATGACCGAGCACATCGACTCGTTCCTCTCGGCCTGGACCCGCGCCGAATGCGCCGGGGACACCGAGAAGCTCGAAGGCCTTCTCGCCGACGACTTCTGCGGCGTGGGACCTCTCGGCTTCATCCTGCCCAGGCCCGCTTGGCTAGCTCGCCACCGCGAGCTCGCCTACCAGGCCTTCGACCTGGAGGACATCCAGACGCGCGAGCACGGGGGCACCGCCATCGTCATCGCCCGCAACAACACCCGCGGCACCTACCGGGGACATCCGGTGCCAGAAGCCGCCCGGGCCACGCTGGTCCTGGCCGGCGATTCGGGCAGCTGGCAGCTCGCGTCCATCCACATGAGCTTCATCGCCGGCACGCGCGGGGCACCGCCCATCCCCGGGGCCGGCCACCTTCGGGAGGGGCCAGCCGGCGGGCCGGGCGGGTCATGACCGCGGCGGTCACCCATCGCCGGGTGCGCGTCAATGGCCTCGACGTCCACCTGGCCGAGGCCGGGGACGGCCCACCGGTCGTGCTGCTGCACGGATTCCCCGAGCTGTGGTGCTCGTGGCGGCACCAGCTCCCCGCGGTGGCTCAGGCCGGCTACCACGTCATCGCTCCTGACCTTCGGGGGTACGGGCTGACCGCCGCCCCCGGCGCGGTCGAGGAGTACGCCATGACGCGGATGGTCGCGGACGTCACTGGCCTCCTCGACCTGCTCGGCGAGGATCGTGCCGTCCTGGTCGGGCATGACTGGGGCGCCAACATCGCCTGGGCCACGACGCAGTTGCACCCCGGCCGGGTCCGGGCGCTGGTGGCGCTGAGCGTGCCGTTGATGCCCCGCCCGCCAGCCCCGCCGACCCAGATCCTCCGCCAGATGGCCGGCGACCACTTCAACTGGGCGCTGTACTTCCAGGAGCCAGGTAAGGCCGAAGCCGAGATGGAAGCGGATGTGCCCCGGACGCTCCGGCTGGTGTTCTCCGCCCTGTCCGGCGACGCGCCCGGCGGGCTTGCGGCACGACTGCTCGGCGGGCTGCCCGCCGGCCCGTCGCTGCTTGATCCGATACCCGACCCCGGGCGCCCGCCGGCGTGGCTGACCGACGGTGATTTCGGCACCTACGTGACCGCCTTCGAGCGAACCGGGTTCACCGGAGCCCTGAACCGGTACCGCAACCTCGACCGGGACTGGGCGGACCTCAGCGCGCTCGGCGCCGCGGTCATCGACCAGCCCACCTTGTTCCTCGGCGGAGAACACGACACCGCCACCCGCTTTCTCGACCGCCGCCCGATGGAACGGGCCGTCAGCAGCCTGCGGAGCGTCATCATCCCCGGTGCCGGTCACTGGCTGCAGCAGGAGCGGCCGCAGGCCGTCAATGACGAGATTCTCGCCTTCCTGGACGCCCATGGCCCGACGACCGCGCCGCTGCGCCAAATTGCCGGCCGGCCGGTGCCCAGCGAGGAGCGCCAGCGATGACCGGCAACGTGAATCCGGCGGCCGAAGGGCTGGTCCATTCCATTCACCCGGAAAAGGTCTTCGACTTCCTCCCCGGCATGACCACCGCCAATCTGGCCGCCCTTTACGGCCTGGATGAGACCGCGTATGCCAGTCTGCGTGACCGGTTCGTTCGGCAGGCGCGCCAGGCCGCAGCAGAGCTGCTAGCCGAGCCGCCGACCGCTGCCGCGGTTGACGCGCTGGCCCTGGCCCCGGGCTCGACGGTCGCCGTCATCGGCGAGAGCACGAGCGACGCAGCCGATTCGTGGTGCGAGATCCTCGGTCAGATGCTCCGGCTGCGGCGGCCGGACGCTGACATCAGGCTGGTCAACGCCGCCGTTTCCGGCTATCCGACGACCATGTGCCAGCGCGTCCTATGTGGCGTGCTGCTCCGCCACCGGCCCGATTGGGTGGTCCTGTCCGTCGGCGGAAACGACGTGCTCCGCTATGGCGTCGGTGCAGAAAAGCCGCTGGTCAGCATGGCCGAGACGGCACGGAACCTGGCCGAGATGCGGCGCCTGGTGGTGACTTCAGGCGCCCGGCCCGTCTGGATGACGCTCGCTGGCTTCGACGTGGCCACGGCTGCCTCGTACCCGCCGCTTAAAGCCCAGCAGATCTGGCTCCGGGACGCGGACGTCATAGTCGTCAGCGACGCCATCCGCGCCCAAGCTCGCAGCGGGGACGCCGTCGTCGACCTGCAGGACACCTTCGGACGGCCCCTCGACCCGGCCATGCTCCAGCCCGACGGCATCCACCCTTCTGCCGCCGGCCAGCAAGCGATCGCCAGGGCCTTCGTCTGGCAGCTCCACAGAAAGCAGTAGGCCATGCCACCAGCACAGCCACCGCTAGCCAACGGACAGCGCGGACGGGCAATCCGCGAAACCGATCGCCGGTTCATCCGCGTCTTCGTCGGTGCGCACCGCCGGATCCTCGCCGCCAGCGGCGGCCGGATGCTCGGCCGGCTGGGCGGGCATCCCCTCATCATCTTGACCACCACCGGCCGCAAGACGGGCCAGCCGCGCAGCACGCCAGTCATCGGCATCCCGGACGGCCCGGACTGGCTGGTCGTCGCCAGCAACGGCGGCGCCGCCACCCAGCCGCTGTGGGTGCGCAACATCGAAGCCTGCCCCGAGGTCACTGTCCGCCGGGGCAAGCGAACCGCGGCTTTCCGCGCCCGGATCCTGCCTGACTGCGAACGCGCCAGCCGCTGGCCGACACTGTCCGCCGCCTATCCGGCCTACGACAAGATGCAAGCCAAGACCGACCGCCCGCTGCCCGTCATCGCGCTCGAACCTGTGCCGTGACACTGCGGGCAAATCCGATCGGCCGCGCGCCACGATCGTGGTCAGGGCCCGCTGGGAGTGGGTCAGTGAGTGGCGGTCGAGGCGGGGCGGGGCGGGCCATAGGCGCACAGGAACACCCGGACGCCGCCGTTGACGATCCGCTCGACCTCGGCTTCACTGAGCCTGGCCGCGCTGAACATGGACCGGTTGCTGGCCTGGGCGAACGTCAAGGCAAACAGGTGCTCGGCCGCCTCGTCCGGGTCGGCGATGGTCAGGCGGCCCGCTTTGGCCAGCCGGGCCAGGACCGCGGCGAGGGTCGCGTGCATCGTCTCCTGGGCCCGCTCCTCCCGTAGCAGCGCGGGGAAGTACGGTGCCTCGGTCAGGATCAGCCGGATCAACGCGATCCGGTCCGGCGCCATGG
Organism: uncultured Actinomycetes bacterium; assembly: GCA_963790065.1. Lineage (GTDB taxonomy): Bacteria > Actinomycetota > Actinomycetes > Streptosporangiales > Streptosporangiaceae > Palsa-504. Next base: position 39,891 of record CAWBNK010000019.1, read on the forward strand.
TCAAGGTAAGCGCCGCCTCGCGGACGAAGGCAGTCAGGTCGCGCTCCACGTCGGTGACGTCGGTCAGGTGCGCGTCGGCGATGCGGCGGAAGGTCGCCATCATCGTGGTGAACGTGTCGTGCAGCACGGACCTGAACAGGTTCTCCTTGTCGCCGTAGCGGTTGTAGATGGTGCGCTTCGATACCCCGGCCTCGGCCGCGATGGCGTCGACGCTGGTGCGCTCGTAGCCGTCGCGCAGGAACAGCCGCAACGCCGCCTGCGCGATCGCCTCCCCCTTCGGGCCGGCCCCACCGACCGCCCGGCCCGCACCGGACACTCCGGCCGGGCGGCCCGCGCCGGATGCCGTCGCCCCATGATCCGGCCGCGGCTTCCCGGCCTGCTCAGCTAGCGCGCCTGTCACCGCCGCACCTCGCCCTCTCGCTTCGCCTGCCCAATATTACACTCACCAGTTTACATAAGTGTACTGTACGGTGTAGTTTACTTTTGTGAACGCAACGTCTGAGACTGGCCAGGGAACCGCCGCCAAGCCGGTGCGCGAGCGCCTGGACCCATCGGTGGTCAAGCTCATCGTCGTCCTGCTCACCGGCGCGATCCCGGCGCTGCTCGACACCGCTATCGTCAACGTGGCCGTCGACACGATCGGCCGGGACCTGCACACCACCGTGTCCACGATCCAGTGGGTGATCACCGGTTACCTGCTGTCGTTCGCCATGGTCATCCCGCTGAGCGGCTGGGCACTGGCCCGGTTCGGCGGGCGGGCCGTATGGATGTTCTCGCTGGCCCTGTTCCTGGCCGGATCGGTCGCCTGCGGCGCCGCGTGGAACATCGGCAGCCTGATCGCGTTCCGCGTGGTCCAGGGCATCGGCGGCGGCATGATGACCCCGCTGATCACTACGCTGCTCGTGCAGGCGGTCGGCAGCGGCCAGTTGGGGCGGCTGATGGCCGCGATCAGCCTCCCGATTGTCGTCGTCCCGATCTTCGGGCCGGTGGTGGCCGGGCTGATCATCAGCAACATCAGCTGGCGCTGGATCTTCTACGTGAACGTGCCGATGTGCCTGGCCGGCCTGGTGCTCGCCTGGCGGCACCTGCCGGCGTCGCGGCCGCAGGCCGGCGCACCGCGCATCGACCTGGTCGGGCTGGTGCTGCTGCCGCCAGCGCTCGTGGGGCTGCTGTACGGCCTGGCCGAGGTGAGCACCGATGGCGGCTTCGCCCACCGCGGGGTGATCATCCCGCTGGGCGCCGGCGTCGTGCTGCTCGCGGCCTACTGCGTGCACGCGCTGCGGACGTCCGCGACGCCCATGGTCGACCTCAGGCTGTTCCGGTCGCGCGGGTTCACCGGGGCGAGCGCCCTGCTGTTCCTGGCCGGGCTCTCGATCTACGGGGCGATGCTGCTGCTGCCGCTGTACTTCCAGCAGGTCCGGCACGACACCGCGCTCACGGCTGGCCTGCTGATGGTCCCGCAGGGCCTCGGCAGCATTGCCCCGCGCACGCTGGCCGGCCGGCTGACCGACAAGATCGGCCCCCGGCTGGTCGTCCTGGCCGGCGTCGCGCTGGCCGCCATCGGCACGATCCCGTTCGCGCTGGCCGGGCTGCACACCAGCTACTGGCTGCTCGGCGCGGCCCTGGTCGTCCGCGGCGCCGGGCTCGGCACCGCGACGATCGCGGTCATGGCCGGCGCCTTCCAGGGGCTGAGCCGGAAGCAGGTGCCGCACGCCAGCAGCGCCACCAGGATCCTGCAGTTCGTGGGCGGCTCGTTCGGCGCCGCGGTGCTGGTCGGCGTGATTCTCGACCGCCAGGCCGCCGCCCACGCGGCAGCCGGCGCGGCGGGCCTGGCCACCGCCTACGCACACACGTTCTGGTGGTGCACCGGCTTCACCGCCCTGGCCCTGATCCCGGCGCTGCTGCTAGCCAGGCCCAAACCAGCCAAAGCCGCCAGCACGCCCGGATCGGCACAGTAATCCAGGCCGCCGGTCAGAGCACGGTCCCGAACCCTGCGCCCCAGGTCACGTCGGCGGGCGTGCCGCAGGGAACGAGGTGATTTCCCGGCGGATTACCTTCGTTCCTCGCGATGACGGCTCAGCGAACAATCCGCAGGGCCAGCAGCGGGGGGCAGCCGCCGTGGACGAGCCTGGCGATCTGATGCCAGTCCACGTTGTCCGCGTCGACCTCGGCCATCGGCCGGGGGATGCCCAGACCGGTGAGGCGAGTGACCCGCCATTGGTGGACGAGTTGGTTCTCAAGGTCGACGGCCTCCTGGCCGACGACCACCTCGGTTCGCTGCATCGTTCATCCCTCCAGCAGGATCTGGCTAGGCTCAGCGTCGTCGGCGGGAGGGTGAGGGCACATCGTCTAGATGAGGTGAAGACCGCGACGGCGCCCGTCCGGCGTTGTTTGAGCGGCTGGGGGCGCATCCGCGGGCCTGGCGGGCGGCCGGCGCGCCCTGCGATAATCTCGGCGTGGCCGCCGCCGCGCTGCATGCTGAGCAAGTCCGGGTCGTCCTCGATCGCGTGGCCCTCGAGGACCTGGGCCGGCGGCTGCGGGCGGCCCGCCTCGCGCCGGACGCCGGCGGCACGTGGGCGCGCGGTACGCCCGGCGACTGGCTCACCGGACTGGTCGCCGACTGGCAGGCCTTCGACCCGCTCGACCTGCAGGCCCGTCTCGACCAGCTCACTCACCTGCGCGTCGAGGTCGATGGGATCTCCGTTCACCTGGTGCATGCGCCCGCCACCGCCGCAGGTTCTCTACCGCTGCTGCTGACCCACGGGTGGCCCAGCTCGTTCCTGGAGTACTGGAAGCTGCTTCCGCTGCTCACGGACGCGTTCACCGTCGTGGCGCCATCACTACCCGGATTCGGTTTTTCCGGCCCGCCGCCGGCGGGCGGGCTGGTCCACGAGCAGGTGGCGGAGCTGTGGTACCGGATCATGACCGACGCGCTTGGCTACCGTCGTTTCGTCGCTCACGGCAGCGACCTGGGCGCCGGGGTCACGGCGTGGCTCGCCCGCGCCCACCCCGAAGCGGTCGCTGCGATCCATCTCGCCACCCCCGGCCTGGCCGCGCCGCCGCAGCCGTGGAGCGACGCGCTAACCGAGCACTTCCGCGAGGTCGAGGGATGGTCGGCGGAGGAAGGCGGGTACGCGCACATGCACGCCACCAAGCCCGCCACGATCGGCGCCGCGCTCGACGATTCCCCGGTGGCCCTGGCCGCCTGGGCAGGCGAGAAGCTGACCCAGTGGAGCAGCACGGCCGCCGACGGCCAGCCAGCGCTCGACCGTGATCATCTGCTGTCCACGCTCACGCTCTACTGGACCACCCGGACCGCCGCATCCTCCCTGCTGCCGTACTGGGCTTATCGCCATACCCCGCAGAGCGCTCTTCCGCCGGATGACCCCGCGCCCACACCGACCGCGATCGACATCTTCGGCGGCGAGATCATCCCCTTCCCCAAGCCCCCTCGCGAACTCGCCGAACGGTACTTCAACGTCGTCCACTGGGCCGAGCACCGATGCGGCGGCCATTTCCCAGCCGTCGCCGAGCCGCAGCTGCTGGCCGAAAGACTCCGCGCCGCGTTCCAGCCCTACCGCGACCTCGAAGCCAATCCACGGTTACCCCGCTAGCAAGTTGAGGGATCGGGCGCCCGCGGGCGGGCGTGCACCGGCTTGCTCAGCGGGAGTCACCACGGCCCGTTCGGAAAATCGAAGAAATTGCCCGAACGGCCCGCAGTGGCTCGGCACCCTCAGCCATTCGCCGCCGGAGGGGCCGGCGCACGGCCGCGCGATCACGCTGACCGGGTGACGCCTGCTCACCCTGGCGGATCCGAGGCTGGAATCAGTCCATCACCGACAGCTCTCATCGACCGGAAGGAACCCTCATGTCCCTCGAAACGCTGCTGGACCGGAACAAGGCCTTCGCAGCCACCGACGCCGTGGCGAAGAACCCGAAGATCCCGTGGCTCCCCAACCAGCTGTCTTACATCATCACGTGCATCGACTCGCGCGTCGAACCCGCCGCCATCCTCGGCGTCGACCTCGGCGACGCGACCGTGCAGCGCGTGATCGGCGGCCGGGTCACCCCGGCCGTGCTGCGCGACATCGCCTACATCAGCTACCTGACGGAGACCAAGACCCCCGGCGAACCCTGGTGGGAGCTGGCCGTCATCCACCACACCGACTGCGGCTCGACGCTCCTGGCCGACCCGGAACTGCGCCGCGACTTCGCCGCCCGCGGCGGCTTCGACGAAGCCGAACTGGCCTGGCTGCCGGCCACCGACCCAGCCGCCACAGTCCGCGCCGACGTCAACACCCTGCTCATCGCACCACAGATGTCCCCCAACATCAGGATCAGCGGGTACGTCTACAACACCGCAGCCGGCACCCTCGACACCATCGTCGAACCAACCCCTGCCGGCCAGCGCTGACCCCACTGGCGGCCACGCCCCAATCCCGCCCGCACCGGCCCTGGCGGCGCCCCCGGCCCCAGGAGGCTGGCCGCGATGTCAAGCGCCGCCACCATTTACCAGATCCTCAACCTCATCGCCATCACCTGCGCCGCCCTCGCCGGCAGTACCGCCGCCCGCCGCCGTGGACTAGATCCTGTTGGCGTCCTCTGCTGCGCTTTCATCAGCGGCCTGGGCGGCGGCCTGCTCCGTGACATCCTTTTGCAGGATGGGGTCCCCGCGAGCATCGCCAATCCCTGGAACCCCGCTGTCGCATTCGCAGCGGGTGCCGTTGTGTGCTTCGCCTCCCCACGCGGGGTAGCCTGGCGCCTTCTGGCCCCGGTAGCCGAGGCTGCCACGATCGGGGCCTGGGCTGTGACCGGCACGGAAAGGGCGGCCACGCTGGGCATTGCCCCCTTCTCGGCCGTGCTGCTAGGCGTGGTCAGCGCGGTGGGCGGCGGCGCAGTCCGCGACGTCGTGGTGCTCAGGCGCGTACCAGAGATTTTCGGTGGTAACACCCTGTCCGCGACCTGCGCCGCAGCAGGCGCCCTGGTCATGATGACCGCCTATCGTCTCCACTACCCGGGTGCGGGACTGGCCTGCGGCACCGCCATCGGCGGCGTTCTGTATCTCGTCGCTCGCCGGCGCCACTGGGTCCTGCCGCCGGCCGTACGCCTGCATGCCGAAACACCGGGCGGGGCTTCCGCCGCTTCTACTGAGCCGACGCGGCCAGCCGAACCTGAACACTCCGACGCAGCTACGAGAGGCTGATCAGCTGATGATTTCTGCGCATCTTCGCATCGGCGCACTGCTATTTGAAGGCATCGACCAGATCGACCTCACCGGTCCCTTTGAGGTGCTTTCCCGTCTCCCTGACAGTCAGTACAGCATCTACGCCAAGACGGCGAGCCCGGTCCGGGACATCAATGGCCTGAAGCTGACTCCCGACGCAACCCTCGCCGAGGCGCCTCAACTGGACGTGCTTCACGTGCCAGGCGGACCTGGCCAGGAGGCGCTGATGGACGACAGCGAGGTCCTCGGATGGCTCAACAAGCAGGTCGCCGGAGGCAGTCGCGTTTTCTCGGTGTGCACGGGTGCGCTGCTGCTGGGCGCGGCCGGGCTGCTCAAAGGCCGCCACGCCACCACCCACTGGGCCAGTTTGGATCTGCTGCCTTACTTCGGCGCCAGCCCCGTCGATGAGCGGGTCGTTGCGGACGGGAACATGATCTTCGCCGCCGGAGTCACGGCGGGCATCGACGGTGCCTTGCGGCTGGCCGCGGAACTGCGAGGCCAGGCAGCAGCGGAAGCTGTCCAGCTGGCCATCGCCTACGCACCCGAGCCGCCCTTCAACAGCGGTCGGCCAGACACGGCACCGCCCGCCGTCCTGGAAGCCGTCAAGCGGTCCGTGGCGGCACTCACCGCCCGCAGGAAGGAGACAGCCCGGCACATCGCTCAGCGCCTTGGCGTCACAGTCACCGGCGATGCGGAAAGACTAGGGGGCACGTCTTCCTACTGAGGCCAGGGGCCGTGTCCCTCAACGCGGAGACCGCCCGGTCATCGCACGCCATGCCTGTACGCGCCCAATCACGCTGACAGGGTGACGCCTGCTCACCCCGGCGGATCCGAGGCTGGCCTCACCGGGGACCGAAGGAACGGGGACACCCCGCCGACGTCCCCAACGGCACGCAGGCAACTCCTGCGCGGCCGGCGAACCGGCCAGGCCATCGTCGTCAAGGCGGCGCGGCCGTAGCTAATGGAGGTCCAGATGATGACACAACCCGAAAGCAAAGTCCCGGCCGAGGGCGCGGAGCAGGCCCACGCCCCCCGCGCTGATCGCCTCGTGCTCGGCTACCCGGCCCGCAAGCTGGCCCTGCCGGCGACCGTCCTGCTGGCCGTGATCGCGTTCCAGCTCCTGTTGGCCAGCGCGTTCGTCGCGGTACTGCACCAGCCCGCGTTTCATCACACCCCGGTCGCCGTGACCGGCTCGCCGCGGCTGGGCGCAGTGCTCGCCCGCCAGGAACGCGGCGCCATCGACCTGCTGCCGGAGCCCAGCGTCGCGGCCGCGCAGGCAGCCATCCATGACGGCCGGGCCTACGGGGCGATCGTGGGCGGCCGCCACGGGACCACCCTGCTGATCGCCAGCGCCGCCAGCCCCGGGACCGCATCGCTGCTCACCAGGCAGCTCACCAAGGACGCCGCCGTGACCGGGACGCCGCTGCTGGTCCGTGATCTCGCCCCGCTGCCCGCATCGGACCCGACGGGCACCTCGCTGTATTTCCTGATCATCGGGTGGATGCTCGGCGGCTACGTCGGCGCCACGGCGCTGAGCCTGCTGATGGGCGGCCCGCGCGCCTCGCGGCTGCGCGAGGTGATCCTGCGCCTGGCCATGCTGGCCGGGTACGCGGCGGCATCAGGGCTCCTGGGCGCCGCGGTCATCGGCCCAGGACTCGGGATCGTGCCCGGGTACAGCACGTGGCTGGCGGCCTGCGGCGCGCTGCTGGTGTTCGCGGCCGCTGCCGCTACCGCCGGGCTGCAGGCCGCGCTGGGCCTGCCCGGCACCCTGATCGCCATCGTGGCCATGGTGGTGTTCGGCAACCCGACCGCGGGCACGTCGATCGCCACCCCGCTGCTGGCATCGCCCTGGGATGTGCTCGGGCAGCTGCTGCCGCCCGGGGCGACGCTCAGCCTGGCCCGCAACATCGTCTACCACGTGGACATCGACATCACCCGGCCGCTGGTCGTGCTGTCGGTCTACGCGCTGGGCGGCGCGCTGATCATGGCCGGCACCGCGCTCATCCGCCGGCGCCAGGCGGCTGCCCGCGCGGCCGTGCCGGCAGTTACGGCATGACCAGGGCAGGGCAGCGCCCTCGCGGGCATGGAACCTGAACGGATCGGTCGGCTCACGGCCGCCCAATCACGCTGACAGGGTGAGGCCTGCTCACCCTGTCAGATCCGAGGCTGGCATCACCAAGGGCCGAAGGAACGGAACACCCGATGCAGCCAGGCGGTCGGCATCGACAACGTGATGTTCTCCATCGACTACCCGCTCGAGCCGACCGGGAAGGCGGCCGAGTTCATCCGCACCGCACCACTGGCCCCCGCCGACCAGGAGAAAGCGACACGTCATGAGCAGCATCAGCATCATCGGCACGGGGACCATAGCCCGCATCCTGGGCACCCGCGCGCTCGCCGGCGGCAACACCGTCCAGGTCATCGGCCGTGACGCCGCCAAGGCGGCTGCCCTGGCCAGTGCGCTTGGCGGCGGCGCCGCAGCGGGAACGACCGGCAGCGCCCCGGCCGGCGACATCGTCATCCTCGCCGTGCCGTACGCCAGCGCCGCACCGGTCGTCGCCCAGTACGGGGACGCGCTGGCCGGCAAGGTCATCATCGACATCAGCAACCCCTTCGATCCGGCCGGCACCGGACTCGTCACCCCTGACGGCAGTTCCGCCGCGCAGGAGACCGCCAAGGCCGCCCCCGCGAGCGCGCACGTGGTCAAGGCGTTCAACACTCTCTTCGGCCACGTCCTGGCCACCGGCCCGGGCGAGGGACGCCCGCTGGACGTGTTCATCGCCGGCGACGACGCCGAGGCCAAAGCACGCGTGTCAGCGTTCATCGAGAGCCTCGCCCTGCGCCCGCTGGACACCGGCGACCTGAAGATGGCGCACTGGCTGGAGGGAGCGGGCCTGCTGATGGTCGCCCCGGCTCTCAGCAAAGCCTTCGACGACTACAACTTCTGGCTCGGCATCAACACTCTCGGCCAGGCGGTAGTGGCCACCAACGCAGCACCAACGTAAGGAGTCATACATGCGGTACCGCACTCTCGGCCGGACCGGCATCAAGGTCAGCGCCTACGCGCTCGGCGCGATGATGTTCGGGGCCATCGGCAACCCCGACCACGACGACTCGATCCGCATCATCCACAAGGCGCTGGACGCGGGGATCAACGTCGTCGACACCGCCGAGGTGTACTCCGACGGCGAGTCAGAAGAGATCGTGGGAAAGGCCCTCAAGGGACGTCGCGACAACATCGTCCTCGCGACCAAGCTGCGTCCGCGGGCGCTGGTTGCGACGCCGGACCGGACAGAGGCTGATCCCAACCAGCGAGGCAACTCCAGGCGCTGGATCATGACCGCGGTCGAGAACTCGCTCCGCCGCCTGCAGACCGACTACATCGACCTGTACCAGATTCACCGGCCGGACCCCGACACCGACATAGAGGAGACGCTGTCCGCGCTCTCGGACCTGATCCACGCCGGCAAGGTCCGGGCGATCGGGTCGTCCAGCATGCCCGCCTCCGGCATCGTCGAGGCGCAGTGGGCGGCCGAGCGGCGCGGCCTGGAACGGTTCCGCACCGAACAGCCGGCCTACTCGATCCTCAACCGGGGCATCGAGGCTGAGGTGCTGCCCGTGGCCCAGCGCTACGGGATGGGCATCATGGTGTGGAGCCCGCTCGCGCAGGGACTGCTCACCGGGCGCGTCCGCAAGGGCCAGCAGACCGACCTGCGCCGCACCGCCATGTTCAGCCACATGCGCGACGAGCGGCGCCTCGATACCGTCGAGAAGATCATCCCGCTCGCCGACGAGGCGGGCCTGCCGATGACGCACCTGGCGGTGGCGTTCGCGATCGCCCACCCCGGCGTGACCAGCGCGATCATCGGGCCGCGCACGATGGAGCAGCTCGATGACCTGCTCGCCGGCGCCGACGTCACGCTCACCGACGAGATCCTGGACCAGATCGACGAGATCGTCCGGCCCGGCACCGACGTCGGCAGGCTCGACATGGCCTACCGGCCCCAGGCCCTCCAGCAGCTGGCCCTCCGCCGCCTGCCGGCTGGCCAGCGCAGCGCGGCCTGAAGGCTTGCAGCCAGGACCGAGACGCTACGAGGAGGGTCATCATCAAGCTCATTACCCGCTCGAGGTCCGCCGCCTGCCGCCGGACGAGCCGCGGCAGCCACCGTCATGGGCCTTCCCTAAGTGAGGTTGGCGGTGGTGCGGTCGTGGCGGCTGGCACGGTCCGTGCCGGTGGGGGCGAGCAGGCCCAGGGCGCGGGCGCGCTCGACGGCCTCGGCCCGGCGGTGGGTGCCGAGCTTGGCGTAGAGGTTGCGGATGTGGGTCTTGACGGTGTTCGGCGAGACGTACAGTTCGCGGGCGATTTCCGGCGCCGTTAGGTTGGTCGGCAGGTAGCGCAGCACGCGGAGCTCGCTGCCGCTCGGCGCCTCGAGCAGCGGCCGCGGCCTGGCCGGAGGCGAGGGCCGGGTACCGGAGAGCAGGCTGCGGATCTCGGCGAGCAGCGATCCGTGAGCGGTGGGATGCCGGGCGTGGCGCTCGACCAGTCCCGGCGCGGGGTGCAACAAGAACGGCGTCACCGCGCCGTCCGGCTCGGCGAGGTCCAGCGCGCGCTCAAGGGCGCTGTCGGCGCCAGCCGGATCCCCGAGTGCGTCCCGGGCGGTCGCCTCCAGCACGTACGCCATCACCAGCCAGATTCGCCGGTAGACGGAAGCGGGGCGGTCCAGGACCGGGGCGAGCTCGGCGAGCGCGGCGTGCGGGTCATCTCGGGCGAGCCGCAGCCCTGCGGCGGCGATGCGGATCTCCGCATGTTCGCGGTCCTGTTGGCTGAGCCCGGCCAGCACCTGCTCGGCGCGCTCGGGCTCGCCGAGGCGCACCAGGGCATGCACCATCATGGCCCGTGTCGGGGGGACGGTATGGTGCGGCGCGACCAGCTGCCGGGCCAGCCGCTCGGCGGCCTGGAAGGCGGCCAGCGCCTCGGTGTCCTGTCCGCGCGCCAGCTCGAGCACGCCGCGGACGGTGCGGATACTCAGTGCGGGCGCGGGATGGGTTTCGGCTCGGAGGGTGCGTTCGGCGCGCTGGATCCACGGCTCGGCCTCGTCCACCTGTCCCCGCCAGATCAGCACGGCTCCGAGTGCCATGCAGGCCACGCCGAAGGCCGGGTCGTTGCTCCAGCCGTGCCGCTCGGCCAGCTCGACCGCTGCTGTGGCTCGCTCGGTACAACGCGTAAGCGACTTGTAGTGATCGGCTGCCGACTGGTGAGCGAGGCCGGCGAACTCCAGATAGGGCCGCCCGATCCGGCGGGCCAGCGTAAGACCGCGCTCCAGGTAGCGCCCTGCGTCCTCGCCGGCCACCCAGAACCCGGTACTGCCCAGGCTGATCAGCGCGAGCGCACGCAGGTCCTCGATGAGGCCGGGCTGCGCTGTGTCTTCATCCTCGGCTATGGCCGCCAGTCGCTGCGCTTGTTCGGTCACCGCCGGCAGGTTCGCGCGCTGGCCTGCCAGCAGCAGGCTGACAACTCCGAGCAGAAGCCGAAGCTGGCCGCCCCTGGCTTCGGGCACGCTCTCCGCTCGCCGTTCAGCTAGGTCCAGGCACCGTTCCGCCGCCTCCAGCGATCCTCGCGCCAGCTCATCGGCGGCGGCCACCGCGGCGAGCTCGGCATCGGTCGACAGCAGGCCGACGGGGAATCCGGCGACGAGCTCGTGGACGGTGGCGGCCTGCCCGTCCAGGTAAAGGCGGGGCCAGTGGCCGACGAGCAGCCGCGCGGCCAGGCCCCAGTCCCTCGCCGCCTGGGCGTGGCGGACCGCCTCCGCCGGGAACCCGTGCCCGGCGAACCACTCGGCGGCGGCGGCATGCAGCCCGGTGACCTCGCCCGGCGCGGCGCGCCGCAGTTCCAGCTGCAATAGATCGCCGAACATCTGGTGATAGCGGAACCAGGTCCGCGCCGTGTCCAGCGACACCACGAACGAGCCCGCCTGCTCCAGGTCCTGCAAGACCCGCTCCGCGCCGTCGTCCCCGGTCAGCCGCCTGGCCAGCTCCCCGTTGACCCGCTCAAGCACGCTGGTGCGCAGCAGCAGCCGCCGTACCTGCTCACTGTGCCGTTCCAGCACCTCGGCCAGCAGGTACTCGGCCACCGTCCGCTCGGTGCCCGAGAACTCCGCGGCGAACCGGACCGGGTCCGGGTGCCCGGCCAGGGCCAGTGCCGCCAGCCGCAGTCCCGCCGCCCAGCCCTCGGTCCGCTCATGCAGCGCGGCCAGTACCAGTTCCGGCAGCTCGACCCCGGCGGCCGCCAGCAGCTGCCCGGCCTCGGCCAGGGTGAACTTCAGGTCCCTGGCGCGGATCTCGGCCAGCTCGCCTTCCAGCCGCGCCGGTGCAGCCCCAGCCGCACGTCGTGACGGGCCGCCAGCACGAACCGCAGTTGCGGCGGGGCCCGCATCACCAGCAGCTCAAGCTGCCGCAACGCCTCCGAGGAGCCGAGCTCGTGCACGTCGTCGATGACCAGCCACAGCCGGTCCTGCAACGGCGCCAGGTCCGCTAGCAGCCGCTCCACCAGGCCCCATGCGTCCAGGTCCGGCGCGGCCGACACCGCCTGAACCAGTCCCGTCCCCGCGGAGGTCTGGCGCAGCGCGCCGGCCACCGACACCCAGAACCGCTGCGGGTCACGCTCCCCGCGTCCCGCCGGCACCCACGCCGCCCGCCCGTCCAGCCCTGCCTGGCCGAGCCACGACCGCAGCAGCACCGTCTTCCCGCTGCCCGCCGGCGCCGACACCACCGTCACCCTCGCCGGGCCCTCAAGCCGCTCCAGCAGCACCGGACGCGACACCACCGTGCCCGTAACACGGCCCGTCTCGCCTCCCGCCACGGAGCCCGGTCCGCCCGCAGGATTCACGACCATCATCATCCCATCGCCCCGGGCCGTGGCGCCATCCCAGGCGGCCAGCTGGAGGGAGGCTCGATGCGGCGCTAGCACGAAAGCACCGACGATCACGAGAGCCTCATGCAGGGACGAGCGCAACCGGAGTCAATCAGCCAGTGCCGCATGAAACGGCACGGATTGAATCTCCCACCCTTCAGGGTGGACGGCGCGTCAATTGGTGCCCCGCTTCGCGGCCCGCATGAGGGCGACGGGAGCACAGTCGCCCGCGTCCGTTCGGGATGATGAGTTGAATCTTTGATCCCGGACGGAAACCGCGGGCTCCCGGGCTCGATTCCCGCCAATCGGGCGGCAATCACTCGATCGAGGTGATTGCCGCTCATCCTGTCGGCAGCCAGGCTCGCTGACATGCCAGATACCACAGACAGCCAGCCACAGGCGGCGGCCTCGCGCGCTTCTGCCCGGTGCCGCTCGTGATCGTGCCGTAGGCCGGCGGGCATCAGCGAGGCGAGTGCCTTGCCGCCGCTGGCTGTCCCCAGCCTGGGAACCGATCAGGAGGATCATCATCAAGCTCATCACCCGCGGCGCGCCCACGTACGTGCGCGACGCGGACTCACCCGCGAGCCACCGGTGATGGCCGCGCAGCGCGAGGCCCGGCCGCAGCGGTACCAGATTCGCGTCCGCGGCCGGCTGGGCCAGACGATCCGCTCCGCGTTCCCCGCCCTGCGGGCCCGGGCGGACGGCGGCGACACCGTACTGACGGGCGTGCTAGCCGATCAGGCCGCGCTGTACGGCGTGCTGGCCGAGGCCGAGGCGCTCGGCCTCGAGCTCATCGAAGTCCGCCGCCTGCCGCCGGACGGGCAGCAGGAGTCATCGTCATGAGACCGCGCTGATTCATGTCACCCCGGTGAGGCTCGCCCACCATGCCGGTCACGGGCCAGCTCGTCCGCCACGAACAGCGCCGCGAGCTCGGCAACCTCCGCGCTAGCCCGGGGGAAATCGGGAGAGGAGATCGTGCAGGGTGGTTGTCTTGAGGCCGTCAGAGGCCGGTGAGATGATCGTGGCTGTGGGATCCGGCGAGGCGCCAGCAAGGCCGCCGTGGAGGCGATGACCTTCATCCTCGCGCATGAGCTGCGCGGCCGTGACGTCACCGTCAACGCGGTCGCTCCCGGTCCGACCGCCACCGACATGTTCCTCGAGGGCAAGGACCAGGAGCTGCTGGACCGGCTCGCCAACGCCGTCCCGCTCGAGCGCCTCGGCGTCCCGGAGGACATCGCCCCGGTGGTCGCCTTCCTCGCCAGTGCCGAAGGCCACTGGATCAACGGCCAGACCATCCGCGTCAACGGCGGAATCATCTAACGCGCCTGACGGGGAATAGCATGCGCATGCTCGCACTGGTCACCGGGGCCAGGTACGACGCCGCCTGGCGCCGGGCCTCACGACCGCACTGGTGAGGTGGCGTCACCGGCCGGCTCCGACGTCGGGTCAGCGCCGGACAGGTCCTGGCGGCGGACCCGGATCATGGCCAGCGCGATGATCGCGGCCAGCGCGAGGACGCCGGCCGAGACCAGGTAGCCCCGGGCGAACCCGGTCGCCAGCGCGTGATGGTAGATCTGGGTCTGCAGCGCGGCGGCCCGGGCCCCGGACGCGTGCACGCCTGCCCTGGCCGCCGCGGCGGCCTGGGATCGCAGGCTGCTGGCCACCGCGCTCCAGGCCACCGTGCCGACGACCGCCAGCCCGATCGACCCGCCGACCTGCTGCCCGACATTGAACAGGCTGGACGCCGCGCCGGCGTCGCCGGTGTTGACCTTGTTCAAGATGACCAGGGACGTCGGCACGAACACCAGGCCCAGGCCGACCCCGAGGACCAGTGCCGGGCCGAGCATCCCGCCGGCGTAGGTGCTGTGCTCGGTGATCCGGGACAGCCAGAACATCCCCCCGGCCGCGATCGCGCTGCCGGCGACCAGCAGCGGCCGGGCGCCGATCCGGCTCACTGCCCGCTGCGCGACCACCGTCATGACCAAGATCGCGGGAACGTAGGGCAGGTAGGCCAGCCCCGTCCGCAGCGCGCTGTACCCCCACACCTCCTGGATGAATACGGTCAGGAAGAAGAACATGCCGAGGATCGCGGTACCGACGCACAAGCTGATGCCGAACGCCCCGGACCGGTCCCGGCTGCGCAGCAGCCGCATCGGCAGCAGCGCGTGCCTGCTGCGGGTCTCGATCACCACGAACGCGGCCAGCAGCACCGCGGCGGCGGCCAGCGAGACGACGACCTTGGTGTCGCCCCAGTGCGAGACGCCGTCCGGGGTGGTCGCGGCGTTGGACAGCCCGTACACCAGCAACGCGACCCCGCCCGTCGCGGTGATCGCGCCGGGCAGGTCGAACCGCCCGGCGCGCCGCCCCGTCTGCGGCAGCACCCGGGTGGCCAGGACGGCAACGGCCAGCCCGATCGGGACGTTGACGAAGAACACCCAGCGCCAGCTGGCGTAGGTGACCAGCAGGCCCCCGGCGAGCAGCCCGATCACCTGGCCGAGGATGAACATCGCCGTGTACACCGCCACCGCGCGGTTCCGCGGCCGGCCCTCGGGGAAGGTGACGGCGATCAGCGACAGCGCGGTGGGCGCGGCCATCGCCGCGCCGGCGCCCTGCACGGCGCGGGCGGCGAGCAGCCAGGCCTGGTCGGTGGCGAACCCGCCGAGCAGCGAGGCCAGCGAGAAGACGAGCAGGCCGGCGATGAAGATCCGGCGGCGTTCGAGCAGGTCGCCGGACCGGCCGCCGAGCAGCAGCAGCCCGCCGAACGCCACCGCGTAGGCGTTGACGACCCACTCCAGGTTTGACCCGGAGAAGCCGAGCGCGGCCTGGATGTGCGGCAGGGCGACGTTGACGATGGTCAGGTCGAGCGCAATCATGAGCTGGGCCGTCGCGATGACGGCGAGCACCAGGCCCAGCCGCTTCGGCGCCGGCGCGACGGGCGCGACGGGCGTGCCGGGCGCGGCGCCTGTTTCTGCGACGGCCGCCCCGGTGTCCGGTGTCTCAGTTGCCACGATGATCTCCTCCTCGGTGTTGATGTGCCGGTCTGGGCCCTACTGACCCGACAGCCCCCGAGGTGCCGGGCCAGCAGGGCCCCTGGCGGCAGATGCCTTGGCGGCCGGTCCGCCTTGCGTCATGCGCCAGGTTGGTTGAGATTCAGCAGCGCTTGAGCGTTCTGGTGTTCGATCTTCGCGCGGACCTTCGCGTCGAGTTCGGCTGCGTCGAGCCATTCGGCTGCCTCAGCCATCGACTCGAAGGGGTAGTCGACCGAGTACATGACGGTGTCCTCGCCGAGTGCGTCGAGGGCGCAGCGCAGCGGCTCGCCGGAGAAGGCGCCAGCGGTCGTGACCCAGATGTTGCGCCGGACCAGCTCCGAAGGCGTCGCCTCAGGAGCGTGATCAGCGAATGCGCGGGCTCGCTGATCAAGGCGCCAGAGGAAGAAGGGCAGTGTTTCGCCCATGTGCCCCAGGATGACCCGCACGCGCGGGAACCGCTCGAACACCCCGCCGAACACGATGCGCAGCGCATGCGTCGCGGTCTCGGCCGTCCAGCTCCAGGTGGCACCCATGAGCTCGGGGTGGCCGGACAGGCTGGCCGGCAGGGACGCGGCGTCAGCGGCGTGGTCGAGCACCACGTGCTCTTCAAGCGCAATCTTTCCCATGACGTTCCTCCTCGGTCGCGAGATGCCAGCGTGCTTTACCAGCGGCACCGTGATTCCAGCCTCGGATTCGCCAGGGTGAGCAGACGTCACCTTGTCGGCGTGATTGCGCGACCGCTGTCAGGCGTGTGTGGTGGCGAGCTACCGCGGTCCGTTCGGATAATTTCTTGATTTTTCCGAACGGGCCGTGGTGACTCCCGCTGAGCAAGCCGGCGCGCGCGCGCCCGCGGGCGCCCAATCCCACCAACCAGGTGACGCCCGCTCACCCTGCCGGACGGCGGCCTGGCCCCGAACCCGAAGTTCCCCTATGTGCGCGCCCGGTGATTCGCCTGTCCCCCGTGACAAGCCGAAGGGAAGGGAGCTTAAACCACACTGAGAATGCGGTTGGTGGGATGATTAGGGGTGTGGGATCTCCGGCGGGATCGCGCTCCGCGGCCGGTGGTGGCCGCGCCGTGGGCGGAGTGGTGGCCCGCCCGGGGCTGTTCGGGCGGCTCGGGGGGCCGACGCGGGTGACGGTGGTGTCGGCGCCAGCGGGCAGCGGCAAGACGGTGCTGCTGCGGTCCTGGATCGCCGAGGCGGGGCTAGCGGACCAGGCGGCCTGGGTGGCAGCGGGCCCGGAGGAGCGTGACCCGCAGCGGTTCTGGCTGTCGGTGGCCGGGGCGCTGCGGCAGACCTCGGCTGGGGCGGGGCTGGTGCGGGCGGTGTCGGCGGCGCCGGACCTGGACGGGTGGGGCTTGGCGGAGCGGCTGCTTGAGGACCTGGCGCCGCTCGAAGATCGGGTCTGGCTGGTGGTCGATGATGTGCACGAGCTGGGCCCGGAGGCGCTGCGGCAGCTGGAGCTGGTGGTGATGCGGGCGCCGCCGGGGCTGCGGTTCGTACTGGCGGCCCGGCATGACGTGCGGGGGCTGCACCGGCTGCGGCTGGAGGGCGGGCTGGCCGAGCTCCGGACCGGGGACCTGAAGTTCACCCTGGCTGAGGCCCGGGAGCTGTTCGCCGCGGCCGGGGTGGAGCTGGACGAGCCGGCCCTGGCGGTGTTGCATGAGCGGACCGAGGGGTGGGCGGCGGGGCTGCGGCTGGCGGCGCTGTCGCTGGCCGGCGGCGCGGATCCGGCGAAGTTCGCGGCGGAGTTCTCCGGCAGCGAGCGGACGGTGGCGGAGTACCTGCTGGCCGAGGTGCTGGACCGGCAGAGCGAGCGGGTGCGGCGGGTGCTGCTGCGGACCTCGATCTTGGAGCGGGTCAGCGGGGAGCTTGCGGACCTGCTGACCGGGGATGAGGGCGGGGAGCGGGTGCTGCTGGACCTGGAGGCGGCCGGCGCGTTCGTGGTGTCGCTGGATGCGGACCGGTCATGGTTCCGTTATCACCAGATGTTCGCCGGCCTGCTGCGGCTGGAGCTGCGCCGCACCGAGCCGGGCGCGGTGGCCGGGCTGCACGCCGCGGCCGCAGGCTGGCTGGCCGCCCGCGGGTTCGGTGTGGAGGCGGTCCGGCACGCCCAGGCGGCGCAGGACTGGGAGCTGGCCGCCCGGCTGCTGGCCGGTCACTGGCCGGCCCTTTATCTGGACGGGCACGCCGCCACCGTCCATGAGCTGCTGGCCGGGTTCCCGGACCAGACCCGCGCGGCCGACGCTGAGCTGGCCGTGGTCGCCGCGGCGGATGAGCTGGCGCAAGGATCGCTGGAGGCCGCGGAGCAGTACCTGACCCTGGCCGAACGGCATTCGGCATCGGTGCCGGCCGGCCGGGAAGAATACGGGCGGCTGCTGCGCGGGGTGGTCCGGCTGCTGCTGGACCGCCAGCGCGGGAACCTGCCGGCCGTGGCCGCCGACGCGCAGGAACTGCAGGCCATGGCCGAGGTCGCGGACGCGGCGCAGCCCGGCCTGGGCGCGGACCTGAGCGCGCTGGCGCTGATCAGCCTCGGCAGCACCGAGTACTGGGCGACCGCGTCCCAGGACGCCGAGCGCTACCTTGACCGCGGCATCGCGCTGGCCCGCCAGGGCAGACGGCCCTACCTGGAGTTCACCGGCCTGGCCAACCAGGCGCCGCACGAGTTCTACCACTCGTTCGCGCGGGGGGCCGAGCGCGGCCAGCAGGCAGTGGAGCTGGCCGAACAGCACGGCTGGACCGGCGACCCGGCGGTCGGCATCGCCTGCTCGACAGTCGGAATCGTGCTGGTGTGGCAGGGACGACCGGATGAGGCCGAGCCGTGGGTGCAGCGCGCCGAGCGCACCCTCACCGCCGACACCCAGCCCGTGGCCGTACTGGGGATCCGGTACCTCCGCGGGACGCTTGAGCTGGAGCGAGACCGTAACGCCGCGGCGCTGGCCGCGCTCGAGGCCGGCGAGGCGCTGGCCCGGCGGCTCGCCGGGCCGCACTACCTCGTCGCCCGGACGCGGGCCTTGCTGGTGCATGCCCTGATCCGCCTCGGCCAGGCCGAGCGGGCCGAGGAGTTCCTGGCCGGGCTCGGCGAGCAGGACCGCGAGCGCGGGGAGATCCGCGTCGCCGCCGCGACGCTGCGGCTCGCCCAGGGCGACCCGCAGGCCGCGCTGGGCGCGCTCGACTCCGTCCAGGAGCATCCCGTTCCCGAGGACTACTGGGGGTTCTGGCGGGCCCGGGCCGACGTGCTGGAGGCGCTGGCCAGGGTCGCGCTCGGCGACCCCGATGCCGCCGATGCCGCCCTCGAGCGCGCACTCGACCTGTCCGAGCGAAGCGGCGACCTGACCCTGTTCCTGCTGTATCCCGCTGCGGGACTGCTGGAGCGTCATGCCCGGCACCGCACCGCCCACGCCGCCCTGGTCGCGGAGATCCGCGGCCTGCTCGCCGGAACCCAGCCGGGGCCGCAGCACAGGGCGCCCCCCTCCCGGCCCGGGCCGCTGCTGGAGCCGCTCAGCGGCAGCGAGGTCCGCGTGCTGCGCTACCTGCCCACCAACTTGAGCGCACCGGAAATCGCCCGCGAGCTGTCGGTCTCCCCTAATACCGTCAAGACCCACATCCGGCACCTGTACGCCAAGTTCGGCACCCACCACCGCGCCGAAGCCGTCGACCTCGCCCGGGCCCTCGGCCTGCTCGCCCCCGCCAGAACGGGTCCGGCGAGCCGCTAGTGCCCCCCACCGCCCTTCCTGACCGGATCGGCCAGTGCACGGCCGCCCAATCACGCTGACAGGTGACGCCCGCTCACCCCTGGCGGATCGGAGGCAGGCATCGCCCGCCCGGCGCCGAGCGCCGCTTCTCTTAATAGGCCGCCGCCCACGCGGCAGCCCGCGCGACGGGCCTGGCCACCAGTAATGCAGGCCACCGGTCAGGGCAGGGTGGGCGGCCCGGCCCGGAATTCACCTTGCTAGACGGCGCTAGAGGGTGGTGGAACCCGGGTTTCACCTTGTCGTGGGCGGGCTAGCTATGGCGGGCGGCGCTAGCAGCCGTGGGCGCAGGGTTCGGTGGGGCGGCAGGAGCAACGGGCGGGCTGGTGGCAGGGGCCGCAGCGGGGCAGCAGGACGGGGCCGACGCCGGGGATCGCATGGGCCCGGGCCTCCTCGAGCAGAGCGGCGGCCGCTTCCTGGCCGGTTTCGCCGGTCCGGGACATCCGGGCCGCGACCAGACCGGTCACGATCGGGGTGGAGAACGACGTGCCGCTCCACTTGCACATGCCGTAGAAATTCCGCACCTGGCCTGCATAGGGGGCGTCCTGGCATTCGTAGGGGCCGGACGCGTAGGCGTTGACGAGATCACGGCCGGGCGCGTAGACCCGCACCCAGTGGCCGTAGTTGCTGAACGTGGCGCGGCCGCGCCAGTCGGCGCTGAGCGCACCCACGGAGACCATCCCGGGGCTGGCGGCTGGCCAGCACGGCTTGCGGCTTCCGTTGTTGCCGGCCGCGACGACGCAGACCACGCCCTGGTGCTGGTGAAGGCGCCGCAGGAATCCGTCGAAGCCGAGCGAGGACAGGTCATGCCTGGTCGTGGCCGTGATCGACAGATTGAAGACATCGACGCCCAGATCCAGCGCCTGGTCAAGCTCCTTGACCATGTCCTTTTCCAGGCAGCTGCCCGCGACCTTGAAGACATTCGAGACGATGACGTCGGCCTGTGGTGCCATGGCCCGGATCAGGCCGGCCACGAACGTGCCGTGCCCGGCGTAGGGCGGGATCGTGTTGGTGCCGGTCAGCGTTACGCCGGCCGGATCCCAATCCTGCAGGGCGCCGGTCGAGAAGGTGGCCCGGGTCACGCCCTGCAGCCAGGGGTGGTCAACCGGGGAGTTCTGCAGCAGGCCGGTGTCGGCGACATAGACCAGGACCCCGGCACCGCCGCCTTCTAGGCAGAGCGAAGGGTAGGGCTCGCAGTCGTAGTAAACCTCTTCGGGCTCGGTAGCCGGGCAAGGGCCGACCGGGCAGACGGTGAAGAGGTGGTCGGGCGTGGCCACGCCCTCGCCGAGCTGGCGGTCGATCGTGGTGAGCGTGTCGTGCACGCTGCGACGGTTCTTGGCCGGGGCCTTCGGGTCCTGGGTCAAGAGGGAAACGCCGGGAACGACACGCTCGACCTGCTCGTGGTTGAACTTCACCCCGGGGTTGAAGACAGCGAACACTTCCTCGACGTACTTGTCCTGGACCAAGACATGGCCCTCGACGTACATGTAGGCGACCCCTCCGAGACCGTCGGGAACGTCCACGATCGTCAGGTTCAGCTGGTTCTTGAATTCCTCCTTGATGGTCTCAACCTGGTCCGCGATCCTGCCCATGAGGTGGCGTTCCCAGCTTTTGGGTTCGGGGCCTCTGGGTTCGGGGCCTTTTGGTGCGGGGCTTTTTGGTGCGGGCACGATTTCCTCCCTGAGTCAGGGCATGGTGGGCTGCACTGCTGCGGAGCGACCCGCATGTGTGCTTGATACACGGTGCGTGTGAAGGACGTATGGAAAATTCGGGAAAGGGCGATGGCGCCCGTCACGATTCGTAAACCTTCATTTACCGAAAGTGCGCACGGCGAGATTATCGGATGGACCGTTCCACCGTAGACCTCTAAAATCAGCCTGTGGCAGGTAAAACCGCGGCCGCTGGCGAGCCGGGAGATCTCGATGACCTGCTGCCGTTGACCCTGTCGCGCCCGCGGGAGGCATTGGCTAGGGCGCGAGCGATATTGCGCGGGCAACCGAGCCCATATGCGGCATCAGTGGCACATCAGGCCGCGGGAATCGTGTTGCGTGAGTTCGGTGATCAGGATTCAGCAATCGCCGAGTTGAGAATGGCGTTGCGCTTGGTCCGCCGGATCGGTTCGGTGAAGCGCGAGGCCGACGTGCTCGCCAGCCTGGGCGTGGCGCTGGTCTACGCCGGCCGGACCGCGGCCGGACTGGCCGCGTTTGACCGTGCGCTACGGATATCCCGGGGCGCGCTCACCGGCCAGGTGCTCCACCGGCGCAGCGTCGCGCTGCTGGCTCTGGGCCGGCACGCCGAGGCCCTGGACGACGCGCGACGCGCGGCGACCATACTGCGCCGCGCGGGTGACAATCTGTGGACGGCCCGCGCGATGACGTCCCGCGGGCTGATTTATCATGCAATGGGATTTCCCGCTCGCGCGGATGCGGCTTTCGCCGACGCGGAGCATTTGTGGGCCGAAACCAGCCAGGTTCTCGAGTCCGTCTACATGGTGCATAATCGCGCGCTGGTCGCCTCTTCGATAAATGATATTCCGACGGCGCTTTCTTATTTCGCCGCGGCGGCTTCCCGGTACGAGTCACTGAATGTGCTGGTGCCAGAACTGGCCATCGACCGGTGTGTCGTTTTGCTGGCGGGCGGACTGGTCACGGACGCACTGGCCGAAGCGGACAACACGGTCCGCGAGATCGAGCGGACCGGCGGCCCGTCCACCAAGAAGGCCGAACTCCTGCTGGTCGCGGCCAACTGCGCGCTGGCCGCTGCCCAACCGCAGGCCGCCCTGGATCGCGCCGAGGACGCCCAGCGCCTGTTCCGGTCTCAGCGCAGCAACTGGGGGCTGGCCCGTACCGGCCTGGTCCTCGTCCGGGCGAAGTATGCGGCAGAGCCGGTGTCGGGCAAGCTGCTTCGCGACGCGAACCAGGCGGCTAGGCGGCTGGAGGAACTGAGCTCCAGTGATGCGCCCCAGGCGCACCTGCTGGCCGGGAGGGTGGCGCTGGACCTGGGCCGACGCGATGCCGCCGAGCGTCATCTCATCGAGGCGGCCCGGAACCGCAGGCGCGGTCTGGCGTTGTCACGGGCCAGCGGGTGGCTCAGCGAGGCGTTGCGGGCCGAGGCAGCGGGCCACCCGCGGCGGCTTCTCTCCGCCTGCCGTCGCGGGCTCGAGGTGCTGGATGAGTACCGGTTCACCCTCGGTGCCTCGGAACTGCGTGCGCAGGCGACCGCGCACGGCGCCGAACTGGCCGTGCTCGCGCAGCGGCACGCACTGCGCCAGCACCGGCCGCGGCAACTGCTGGCCTGGAGTGAACGCTGGCGGGCCACCGCGCTCGCGGTCCCCCAGGTACGGCCCGCGGCCAGCGCCGAGATCAACGCCGGCCTGACCGCGTTCCGCAAGGCGACCAGCCAGCTGGAGGAGGCCAGGCAGCTGGGCCGGCCCAACGCCAGGCTGCAGCGGGAACAGCAGCGGCTGGAAGGGGTGGTGCGCGCGTGCGCGCTGCGGGCCGCTGGCGGGATGGGCCCCGGGCCCCGCATGGTCGACGTCGCCGATCTGCTCGGCCGGCTCGGCCCGGCCACGCTGGCCGAGATCGTCGATGTTGACGGCGTGCTGTACGTGCTGGTGTGCGGGGCGGGACGGGTCAGGCAGTTCACCGCGGGCCGCGCCGCCGACGCCGTCCGCGCCGCCGATTTCGCGCGGTTCGCGCTGCGCCGCCTGGCGCAGGACCGACCAGGCGACGACCCGGGCAGCGCGCTGGCGGTGCTGGCGGCAGCCGGGCCTAGGCTCCAGGACGCACTGTTCGGCCCGGCCGCCGGGCAGTTGGGCGACGGCCCGGTCGTCGTCGTCCCGCCCGGCAAGCTGCACGCGATCCCGTGGGCACTGCTGCCCGTACTCAGCGACCGCGTGGTCAGCGTGGCCCCGTCGGCGAGCGCCTGGATGCGCGCACACGCGGCCGCGCCGCCGGCGCACCACCGCGTCACGCTGGCCCGCGGGCCGGGCCTGAGCACCGGCGGCGCCGAGGTGCCGCTCGTCGCCAAGCTCTACGATGACGTGACGGTGCTGACCAACAGCGGAGCCACCACCCATAACGTGCTCGGTGCGCTGGAGGGGGCCTGGGTGGCCCATATCGCGGCGCACGGGACGTTCCGGGCCGACAGCCCGCTGTTCTCCTCGCTGCGCATGCACGACGGGCCGCTCACCGTGTACGACTTTGAACAGCTCGACCGTGCACCGTACCGGCTGGTGCTGCCGAGCTGCGACTCCGGCAGGCTCGCCCCGACCGGGGCCAACGAACTGCTCGGCCTGGTCAGCAGCCTGCTGCCGCTGGGCACGGCCGGCGTCGCCGCCGCCGTGGTCCCGCTGAACGACCGCGCCGTGGTGCCGATCATGGTCGACCTGCACACCTACCTGCAAGAAGGCAAGACCCTCGCCGAGTCCCTGTACCGGGTCAGGCGAGGGCTAGCCGACGATCCCGTCCAGCAGGCCACCGCGCTTTCCCTAGTCGCCCTGGGAGCGGCATAAGCGCCTGCTTGAAAGTGGCACCCGCTGATACCTGGCGCTGACCAGTGCGGACGCCGTCCGGGGCGGCGGGGCCGGGCCGCCGCCGTCAGCTCCGCTCAGTGTGCGGCGGCCACTCCTTCGAGGAACGAGCTAAGCGGCGTGGCAGGACGCCCGAGCAGGTCACCTAGGGTCGGGCTGGTGGCGGAGAACTCGCCGCGCCGCGCCGCGCGGAACATGCCTAGCATCATCGTGGCGAGCGCCTCAGGCGCGCCGTGCGCGGCAAGTCCGGCGGCCCATTCGTCGTCGTCGGCGACGGTGCGGCGGATGGTCCGCCCGGTGAGCTTGGTCAGAATGTCGGCGACGTCGTCGAGGTCGAACGCGTCCGGCGCGGTCAGGGGCGGGGTCGGGCCGTCGAACCGGCCCGGATCCGCGAGGATGATCGCCGTTGCCTCGGCGAGGTCAGGGTGCGTGGTCCACGAGACGGGTCCGTCTGCAGGCGCGACGATCTCGCCGGTCGTGAGCGCCTGCCCGAGGATGAACGGGACCGTGGTGGCGTAGAACCCGTTCCGCAGCGACGTGAACGGCGTTCCGGTCTCCGCCAGGTACCTCTCGGTGGCGGCGTGTTCGGGCATCGGCGCGAAGAGCGAATCGGCGCTGGCACCCTGGTGGCTGGTGTAGAGGATGCGCTCCGCTCCGGCGGCGCGCGCGGCGTCGATCGCGGCTGCGTGCGTGCCGACCGCATTCCCGCCGACCTCGTTCGCCGAGACGATGAGTACCTGCGTGGCGCCCTCGAACGCGTCGGCCAGGGTGCTCGGCTCGCTAAAATCGCCGCGCCGCACCCGGACGCCGCGCTCGGCAAGGCCGGCGGTACGGCCGGGGTCCCGGACACTGACGCCCACGTCCCGCGCGGGGACGCGCTCGAGCAGCGACTCGACTATCAGGGAGCCAAGCTGGCCGGTGGCGCCGGTGATGACGATCATTGTCTGTCCTCCTGTTATCGATGGAATCAATCCGACGCTACCATCGATATTACATTGATAGCAATACTGTGTTATCGTTGGTACATGCCGGACGCAAGGACGTACGCCGACAGGCGCGAGACGCGGGAGAACCTCGTGGAGGTCGCGGCGCGACTCCTGCGCGAGCAGGGCGCGGCGGCCGTCACTACCCGTGCCGTCGCCTTGGCGGCCGGCGTGCAGGCGCCGACCATCTACCGGCTGTTCGGGGACAAGGACGGGCTGCTCGACGCCGTTGCCGAGCACGTACTTGCCGTCTATGTCGCCGATAAGGCGCTCGCGGCGGACAGCGGCGACCCGATCGCGGTCCTGCGAGCTGCATGGCACACGCATGTCGGCTTCGGTCTCGCCAACGCCGCGCTGTTCTCCCTTCTCGCGGACCCTGGCCGGGGCAGTCGCTCGCCGGCCGCGGCCGCGGGCATGGAGGTACTGCGGAATCGAGTGCGCCGCCTCGCGGCGACCGGCCGGCTCAGGGTGACGGAGCGCCGTGCCGTGGACCTCTTCCACGCCGCCAGCACCGGCACCGTGTTCACCCTGCTCTCTATGGCGCCGCAGGACCGGGACCCCGACCTAGCGGATGCCATGTACGACGCGGTGATGCAGACGATCCTGACCGACGCCCCCGCGCTCCCCGAGGAGAGTACGACCGCAGCCGCCGTCACGTTCCGCACCCTCGTGCCCGACCTCGCGACCCTCAGCCACGCCGAACGCGCGCTCCTATCCGAATGGCTGGACCGAGTCAGCGGCAGCTGACGACCCAGGAGTCCCGGACACGGGAGGCGGGGATGCACGAGGCGGGCCGTTCGCGGTCATGTGGGGTCTTTCTGGCCGGGTGCCGGCGCGTGGCTGGCGGGCGTGAGGAGATTCGCGGCGAGCATGCGGGTCAGCCAGTCCTCGTACCGGCCGGGTGGCCAGCCGCGGTCCGTGGTCAGGTCGAGGAACAGGCCAGGCCCGGTCAGCGCCCAACAGGCGTCCGCGGCCGTTTCCTGGTCAGGCCCGGCAGCGAGCAGGCCCGAGTCGGCTAGGTGCGTGACCAGCGCGCGGGCGCCGGTCAGCCGTTCCTGCTGGGTCGTGGCTAGCATCTGGGTGACCTCGGGGCCGGCCTGGGCGAGCAGGCCGTACAGTGGTGCCAGCCGCTGGTTGGCGCCGCGGACGAACCCGGCCCACCGGCGCAGCTTCTCCGCTGGCTCCCTAGCGGACCGTACCTCCTGCATCTGCGGGCGGTCCGCGATGGCCACCGGCTGGTCGTCGCCGGCGAGCGTCACGTCCCACAGCGCCTTCATCAGCCCCGGCTTGCCGCCGAAAGCCTTGTAGATCGTCTCGGGCGACACCCCGGCCTGCTCGGCCACCGAGCGCACCGTCATGCGGTGGTAGCCGTCGCGGAACAGCAGCTCGCGGCAGGCCGCCAGGACCGCGGCGCGGTTGCGGGCGGCGCTCTCGCGCCGACTGCTGGCGTCGTAGGGCCTGGGCGCGGGCATAGCGTGCCTCCAAAATTCGTTACAGTAATTTGTATCTAATTATGCGGGGCTCCCGACGCTCGCCGGCGCTCACCTGGAGGATGCCATGCCCAGCACTGCTCCGCACCGGGCGGCGACGCCGTCGCCTGCCCCGGGCGTCACCCGGCTCGGTGACGCAGAGGTCAACTTCTACCTCCCGGCGGACCCCAGCGGCCTCGTGCTGGTCGACGGCGGGCTGCCCGGGCACCTCCCGCCACTCCGGTCGTACCTGGAAGGCGCCGGCCACTCGCTCGGCGATATCCGCGCGGTCGCGGACCGCGGGCTCCTGTTCACCGGCGACGCCCTGGTCACCTACGACGGCAGCACCGGCTACCACGGGCCCACTGTTCCCTCGCGCGCATTCACCCACGACAGCCGCGCGGCCCTCGCCTCCCTGACGACACTCGACACCATCGACGCCACCCTGCTGCTGCCTGGCCACGGCGAGCCCTTCGCGGGCACGCCCGCCGACGCCGCCGCCCAGGCACGCAGCGCGGGCCTGCGCTGACCATCAGGCCCCGCCATCGTGACAAAAGGAACGGCCCGCCAGGCCGCGTTTCCGCAGCTAGCGGGCCGTTTTCGCTGATGGTGGCAGGTGTTGGGTTCGAACCAACGTAGGCTGAGCCGACGGTTTTACAGACCGCTACTGCCTGTACCTCCATATACCCTCTGACCTGCATGAACGCCGCTCAATTAGGTTTATCCCGGCGACGCTGTCCGCCATATGTGCGTGCGCGCCTGCCCGTCACCGTCGATCTCGCGGACAGCCACGTACAGGCCCGTACAGCTCCCCAAACCCGCAGGCACAAAGCCCTCGGTGCCGGATTCACCAGTACCGGGAACGGCAGTGCGGGGACCCCAGCCATATCTTCCCGCGCTCTCGGGATGCTCAGGCACACAACCGGCATAGCAGGCTCCAGGCATCCGCCGCCGGCGGGTGCCGGGCGGGTAGTGACACACGGTGACCTCCAGCCCGGTCTCGGCCGCCAGCCGGGCGAGCTCCACCTTCCAGGCGCGGGCCCGGGCGGCGTTGGACAGACAGGCTCCGCTGGCGGCGCAGGCCCTGGTGACACGGATCTGCTAGTAGCTGACGGGCTGGGGCCGGATTTGCTGCGTGATTTCTGTCAGGCCGGGGACTGGCTACCTGCTGATCTCCGGGCGCGTGTGACCCAGGTGGAGGCGAAACCTATGACCAGCACGGCGAGTGCGAACCACGGCGCGAGGACTGTGGGACTCGTAACCTTGTAGAACGATCCGAAGATGGCGCCTGCGGTGATCAAGATGGCGAGGACTGCCGATAGCACGAGCCACAGCCGGCGCGGCGAGTGGGCGAAGCTGCGCAGAGACCCTATCGCCATCAGCAGGTAGACCACTACCAGGGCGAAGCCGCCGAAGGTCGAGCCCCAGGAAAACAGGGCGTCATAGTGGGGAGTTGCCGGCAGCGCGAACAGCCCCTTCCAGAACACGTCGGCGAGCAGCGCCACGGCGCAGAAGCCGGTTACGAAGACCGTGGCGCCGAGCGGCGAGCTACGGCGTTTGGACACCACGGCAAGTGGTCCCGGGAGCCTGCCGTCCTCGGCCATCGCGAAAATCCCGCGGGTAGCGGAGACGCCGCAGCCGATCCCGACTGCCAGCATGTCGAATAGAACGACAAGCTCGAGCAAGCGGTCGATCCAGGTGCCGCCATACCCGCCGGCCGACTTCCCGGCGCCAAGCGCGAACAGCGGCGCTGACGCGGCGGCGCCCAGGGTCTTAAGGCTGTAGTGGAAGCCGGCCACTTCGACGTAGGTGGCCAGGACGAAGAAGATCGTGGCGATCCCGGCAGTAGACATGACTGCTGCACGGATATGCCTATACGGCTCGGGGGTCTCTTCGGCCAGATTCGCGGAGGACTCGAAGCCGGTGAAGAGCAGGATCCCGTACAGCACACCGAAGAAAATCCCGGGCCAGCCATCGGCGGAAGACGATGGCCGGAACGGCTTGAAGCTGTTAGCCGATCCCAGCTTCACGATGACGGAAATGAAGAAGACCGTCACCACGATGATGGAGATCAGCGCTAGCGCGAGCTGGACGCGGGTGGAGATCCGGACGCCGAAGTACAGGACCAGGGCGACGATCGCCAGGAATATGAGGCTCCAGGCCCAGCCCGGCAGCGGGTTAACGTTGAATTCCGAGGCGATGGTTGACTGCAGGAAGCCGCCGAGAATCAGCAGCACGGCGGCGGTTAGCATGGTGACGCCCGCGTAGTACAGCCAGCCGGCTGCCGTCCCGATGCGCTCACCGAGCCCGCGGGTCACATATTCGTACAGCGATCCGGCGGTGCGGACCTCCTTGGCGTAACTCGACACGATCCAGCCGATCGCGAAGACTCCGATCCCGGCGATCAGCACCGATAGCGGGGATGCGATGCCGCCTCCCTTACCGGTGACGCTGGCCACTCCAACCACCAGCGGTATCACGAAGGCCGAAGTGAATACCGGGCCCATAAATCCGACGGACTGCGCTATCACATCAGGGAACGACAATACCTTGGCGCCAAGACGGCCGCTGTCCGGCTGGGGCTTTTCTATGACTTCTACCATTTCATTTCTTTCCTCTTTGCGGGGGGTCGTGCAGGTGTTCGGGAAGCTGCATAATGCTGCATCCCGGGTCGCATGCTTTCTGCTCGCCGAATCAGACAAGTTCCCGTCCGGTGCTGATGCCCCGATGGCTGGGCGTGGCGGGCTAGCATGCCGAATTCCTGTTTAGCAGCCGGGTCCTTGGAACTCGGCATGTCCTATAGCTCCTATCTATCTTGCAGGCCCAGCTTGGCCTGGGTCGGGCAGCCCGGACCCGACCTTCGGCTAGGCCGGATTACGCCACATGGGGTACAGGCTCGGGCCACCCGGCATGTCGGTCGTCCGGTCAAGCCGCTTGTAGCCCAGGCGCTCGTAAAGCCTTGCGCTATCGCGATTGCTGGCCTCCAGATAGGTGGGCAGGCCCTGGCTGTCTAGTGCAGCCAGGCGATCGCGGAGCAAGGCCGTTCCGATGCCCTGGTCGAAAAACTGTGGCCGGACGGCGATAAAGGGCAGGTAAAAATGGTCCTCGTGGTCTGGATGATTGGCGGTGGAACGCTCGTCGAAAGCCGCGATCCGTTTGGCGTAATCTGCTCCGAGGATCGGCTCATAAAGTTCACCCAGCCCTGGCTGATCCTCATGGTGGCCAGGGCTGGGTAGCCACAAGGCGGTTCCTGACCGATCTTCGGTCGTATATATTTCGCCGTCTTCTAGCGCCATTTGAACGATGGGGCCGAAAAACTCCCGATGCAGCCGTTCCCGGGCATCGTCATCTGGGAATAGCCATCGGCAGACAGGGTCGTTCTGGAAGCCGGTGGACAATATTGTGATGATTGCGTCCGCGTCCGTTTCGTCGGCGCGAACGATTTTTGCGGGATGTGACTGCATGCTTTCTCCACCTGTGGAAACGAAGTTCTGCCGACATGGCCGCCAGTTTGTCCGTGCGCCATGCATGCTGCGAGGTGGTCTGGTGCGGGCCATTCCGGGCATCGCGGCTGATGCTGACACGTACTTGCCTCTGTTGCAGGGCAACTCGCGGAATGGCTCCGCGGGCGTCACGCCCGTCATGCCGCCTGGACGGTTGAGGTATGACATCGACGCTAGGTTCGGCGCGCGCCGGCGCGCATCCGTCAGTGCTGATAGCCGTGGCCCGGTGGTGGATAGCGTCTTGATAGCCGGCCGGACCGGGACGGCCGCCGCGGGCTCGGCCCGGGAAGCAGCGATGCTGCGTGACCAGCGGTGCTGCGCCTTGCCGGGCCCGCATTTCGCAGACGTAAAGAGGCGGCAGCACCCCGCGTCGGCGGTGATCAGGAACCGGCCGTCCGGCGTGATCTGGATCGCGCCCTGGTCGGCCAGCCCGGTGCCGGTCCCGGCGCCGCCGGCTGCGAACGGGGACCCGGCCTCGGGGGTCAGCGTGCCGTCCGCGTGCCGGTTGAACGCCCCGATCGTGTTGGTTCCCTTGGTGTTGTCGTCAAACATAGACGTGCCCGGCCACCGGAGAGAAACCGGCCCGGGAGGCACCGGTCGAGGCGGAGGCGGAGGCGGAGGCGGGCACGGCAATGGCCGCGGCCGCGGCCAGGCCCAGGATCAACGCGCTCGGCCTGCCCCGGCGCAGGACGTGCTTGACCTCGTGCTTGGCGTCTTGGGCGCGGATGGCCGCCGGCCCTGGCCGATGTGACACGAACCTCATCTGCTGCTCTTTCCTCCGGCGAAGCCGGATCCGGTCGGCGGCGCGGCGTCGCCGCTGGTTGCTCACCACTGATTGGCGTCCGGGGGCAGCCCGGTCTTACGCGGTTCAGGCGAAACAACCGCGGTTAGACGCCGCGCGAGCTCAAGCGTGGGGTTCCGGTCAGCCCGCGTCGTCGCGGACCGCGGCCAGCAGCGCCTCGAAGTCCTCACCACACGGGCCGCACGCGTACAGGTGCGCCGCGATGCCCGGGTACCGCTGCTCCGCCGGTTCGCCGGCGGCGACCAGGCCGGCGTAGACATGCAGCATCTGTATCGCCTCGGCGCAGCCGGCATCGCGCGGATCGGCCCGCAGGAAACGGTCCAGCGCCGACCAGCCGTTCACGAGCGCCCCGCATCGTCATCGTCCAGATACCCGTCAGCGGCCAGAGCGGCCCGCAGCTTACGCCGGGCGTCGAACATCATCTTGTACAGCGCGTTGCGGCTGGAGCCGAGCCGGTCGGCCAGCGCGTCCAGCGGAACACCGTTCACCACGATCGCGACGAACACCTCGCGCTGCCGCGCAGTCAGCTCGGTGTCCACGGCCCGGCGCAACGCGGCCAGCAGGTCCCGCCACTCCGATTCCCGGGCGGGCTCGAAACCGAACCGGCCCGGCAGCCGGTCCCATTCCTCGGCCTCCAGCCGCACGTCCGGGCGACGCCAGAAGTGCCGCCCGAGCCTAGCAATTGGCACCGGGACATTTTTCCTGGCCGAGGCCGGCGTACTCGACGGCCTGCTGGCCACCACCAGCTGGTGGCTAGGTCCGGCATTCCGCCGTCGCTACGCCGCCGTGCGGCTTGACGAGAGCCGGACGCTCGCCCGGGACGGGCGGGTCACCACCGCGGGCGCCGCTTTCGCGCACATAGACCTGGCGCTGTCGATCGTGGCTCAGGAGAGCCCCGCGCTGGCCGACATGGTCGCCCGGTACCTGGTCATCGGCGATCGCCCTTCCCAGGCCATCTTCGCTGTCCCGGCGCACCTGGCCGCCGCGGACCCGGCGATGACCGCATTCGAGCGGTGGGTCCGCGACCACGTGGCCGAGCCGCTGCAGATCAGCCGGGCGGCGGCCGCGATCGGCGTCAGTGAGCGGACCCTGCAGCGCACCACCGCGGCCGTGCTGGGCATGTCGCCGACCGACTTCGTCCATGAGATCCGCCTGGACGAGGCGACTTTCCTGCTGCGCACGACCAACCAGACGGTCGACGCCATCGCCGCGGCGGTCGGCTACCAGAACACCAGCACGCTGCGCGCCCTGGTCCGGCGGCGGCGCGGCACCACCCTCAGCGCGCTGCGCCAGGTTCGCCCCGGCCACTGATTCACCTGGCGGCGAGCCGCTCGGACCCAGACCAGTTGCAGGAATTCAACCATCGCCGACGGGCAGATGCCGTTCCTTCCCAAGCGCGTCCCCCCCGGCCGGATGCCATCGGAGGTCCGGGCCGGGTCCAGCCCCCAGGAAGCGCTGGTTTGCGCAGGTCAGCAGGCTCTTCGGACTGTGTCCCCGCTTGTCCGTGCATGGACCCGCGAGGGTGCTGGCATTCACGGACACATGGCGGACAGCGTTTGTGCAGCGATGCGACTCGGCGGTGTCTGCGCAGGTCAGCGGCATATGGCGCCGGGTTGCGTGTCGCCGCCGGCCCTGCATTGTCCGTTGCGTTGTGTCATCCGTTTCAGTAGGCTCCGGCTGGCATTCCGTAGTTAGCCGATGGCGGGCGCTGCGGAACGATTTCAGGAGGCGGCGTCGACGGCTTCAGAGGCGGCAGATACAGGAGTGGCGCTCCCGGCAACGGCGGCCCGGGCTCGCATCGTGCGCCGGGACGGGAGCAGGACGAGGGCAAGCACGAGGCCGGCAGCGAAGATCACCGCCCCGGCGGTGAAGCCGACGGCGTAGCCGTGCACAGATGCTTTGCTGAGCAGGCTCGGCGTGCGGGCATGGCTGGCGAGGTAGCCGGAGACAGCGCCGGCGAAGATGGTGCTGAGAAGAGCGGTGCCGATGGAGCCGCCGATCTGCTGGGCGGTGTTGACCATTGCCGAGGCGACGCCGGCGTCAGTGCGATCGACGCCGAGCGTGCCGGTGGCGAACGAAGCGGAGAAGACGCAGGCTGCTCCGGTCCCGGCGGGAATGAGCCCGGGTAGCACCTGGCTGGCGTAGGACCCGCCGGGCGTCAGCCGGGTGAAGATGATCATGGCGATGAGGCCCAGGATCATGCCAGTCACGATGACGGCCCGGGGACCGACACGAGGCAGGATCTTGGTCTGAACCAAGGGCGCGGTGATGATAACGGCACCGGTCAGCGGCAGGAACCCGAGGCCCGTTTTCAGGGGCGAGAACCCCAGGATCTGCTGCATGTAGAACGTCATGAACAAGAACACCGAGAACAGCGCGGCGCCGACAACGGCCATCGACGCGTAAGCGCCACCACGGGACCGGTCGGCGACGATATGCAGCGGCAGCAGCGGGTGCCTGATGCGGTGCTCAACGGCCACGAAACAGGCCAGCAGCACCGCGCTCGCCGTCAGGGCGGCGATGGTTATCCCGGCCGACCAGGCCTGGCTCTCGGCGTTGGAGAAACCGTAGACCAGGCAGAAGAACCCGGCGGAGGCCAGGCCGACTCCGGCGGCATCGATGCGCGGCCGCGGACGCCGGGCACCGGTCCCGTTCACCAGGCGCAGCGCCGCGATGGCCGCGGGAATGGCGAACAGCAAGTTGACATACAGGCACCAGCGCCACGAGAGGGTCTCCGTCAGCAGGCCGCCCAGCAGCAGCCCGACCGAGGTTCCGCTGGCGGCGATCGCACTGAAGATGCCGAAGGCCTTCGGCCGGTCAGGTGAATCCTGGAAGGTAATGGTCAGCAGCGACAGCGCTGACGGGGCCAGCAGCGCTCCGAACGATCCCTGCAATGCCCGGGCTGCCACCAGCACGCCGAACGACGGCGCCAGCCCGCCGATAGCCGACGCGCTCGCGAACCCGAGTAGTCCGGCGACCAACGTCCACTTGCGGCCGAACAGGTCACCGAGCTTGCCGCCGAGCAGGAGCAGGCTGCCAAAGGTCAGCGCATAGGCCGTGATGATCCACTGCCGGTCGCCGGTGGAGAACTGCAGAGCCCTCTGCGCCGACGGCAGCGCGATGTTCACGATCGTCACGTCGAGCACGACCATCAGCTGCGCCACACCCAGCAGCGCCAAGACCGCCCACCGGTTGGCAGGACCGTGGCTGCCGGCAGCCGCAGAGGCGGCTCGCTGAGCACCGGAACTATTCATTCGTCACCGTCTGTAGGTCACCACCGAATCAGTCGTCACCGATCCAATGTGGACGTCATCTCCCCTATAGGCGTCGGCGACCGCGGCGCTCTTACCTGATGACTGATTACCAACTGGCTCTCAATGCCCAGCCGTAATGCCCCGCTGGCCGAGACCGGGCGGCTGCGGCTGGCGCGGTGTGCCGTGGAGGACGGCTGGCCGCTGCGGTGGCCCGGACGCCGAGCCCGGTCCTGTGGGTGCCGAATACTGTGTCACCCCATGCGAACCTGGTCATTTTCGTGGATCAGGCCGCCGAGCCGGTCCCGGCACAGAACCCGTATATCGGTCATTTCTGCAGGCGGATGCGCCTGCAGGGTTCCGGAA
This sequence comes from uncultured Actinomycetes bacterium, assembly GCA_963790065.1. Taxonomy (GTDB): domain Bacteria; phylum Actinomycetota; class Actinomycetes; order Streptosporangiales; family Streptosporangiaceae; genus Palsa-504. The sequence continues at coordinate 73,710 of CAWBNK010000019.1, forward strand.
TTCAGCCAGTAGCGCCGACCTAGCCTCTTACGCGTCACGCAACCGCGAACCCGTCCGCCAGGAGGTTTCGAAGTACCCCGCGATGCGCCGGAGAAGCGTCCCACTGCCACCCAGCAGGCCCGGGGAGATACTGAAGAGGTACACGAAAGGCACGTCGCTGCCCTGCCGCGCATGAGGACAATCGGAGGCGCGAGGCGCGATCAGGGACAGCGGACGAGCTACGCAACCAGCGAGAATTACCAAGCGTGTCGGCGGCCCTTGCCAGACCCGATCGCAGCTAACGCCTCGCGTCGCGCCAGGCACCTAAACCTTTGCCCGCGACACGCGCAGCCTCTCCCGGCGGCGTCCCAGGAGGTATCGGCGTCCTATCGGGGAGCCTGGTGCTCGTACTGCAACATCGCCCTGTCCGCTTACCAGCAGCACCTGCTCCCGCGGCTGACCGGGCGCGGCATAGGGCTCGTCGCGATCAGCCCTCAGGCCCCGAACGGGTCGCTGTCCATGCAAGAGAAGCACGACCTGTCCTTCAGCGTGGTGTCCGATCCGGGCAACGCGATCGCCCGCGGCCTGGGCATCCTGACCCGGCCGTCGGACGAGGCACGGACCGCCCAGCTGCAGCTCGGACTCGACCTGACCGCCGTCAACGCCGACGGGACCGTCGCGCTGCCGATGCCGACCGTGGTCATCGCCGACGCCGGCCACGTCGTGCGGTGGATCGACGTGCACCCCGACTACAGCACCCGCACCGAGCCGGCGCAGATCCTCAGCGCCCTCGACCGGCTCGGCATCTGACCAGCCCGGCGCCGGCTGGGCACCTCGCGTCATGCCTGAACTCGATCTGGCCACCGTCACCGCAGCCGATGGCCGCGACCTGCTGGCGGCCGCCGAGACGGACTGGCTGCGGCCGGTACCGCACTGCCCCGGCTGGAATGCCGCCGACCTCGTCGGCCACATGGGCGCGATCTTGGGCTGGATCGCCAGGATCATCGCCACCGGCGAGCGCGTCGCGGGCCGGGACAGGGAAACTCCGCCGGCCGGGCCCGCCGCGCTGGCGTCCTGGTATTCGGCCCGCCTGAACCGCACTCTGGACGTCCTGACCGCCACGCCCGCCGACTCTCCCGCCTGGACGTTCTCCAGCCGCAGCGAGCGGCGGGCCGGCTGGTGGCGACGGCGGCTGGCCGTGGAACTGGCCATCCACCGGTGGGATGCCCAGCACGCCGCCGGGCTCGGCGGCGCCGCGCCGACCCGGCCGCTGGACGCCGCGGTCGCAGCAGCCGGCATCGAGGAGTTCCTGACCGAGTTCCTGCCCGGCCTGCCGGCCCAGCCCGAGGTCGGCGGCCTGACCGGCACCCTGCACCTGCACGCCACCGACGGACCGAGCCAGTGGTGGGTTGACCTCGACGCGCGTGCCGAGGCCGCCGCAGTCCCGGGGCGCGCCAGGGCGGACATCGCTGTCAGGGGCACCCAATCCGACCTGCTGCTCTGGCTCACCAACCGGGGTCCCGTCTCCGGCATCGAAGTGCTCGGCCGACAAGACGTCGCGGCCCGCTGGGCCCAGCTCCGGCGCTGACGAGCCGGGGTAACCAGCCGTACGCGTGCCGGTGCGCTCGTACACGGGGCACACGTTCATGCAGCCGGGCAGCGGATGCAGCGCAGTGCTGCGCGCCCGGGCGGACAGGAACTTGCGGCGCAGGTGGCGGCGGGCCGCCTCGGGCAGCACGGTCGGGTCGTCGGTCAGCGCGGGATCGACGTCCGGCATCTCGCGCTGGAAGATGTCGCGGATCCCGGCGCGGTTGCGATGGATGGTCGGCACCAGGATATGGCTGGGCTGGTCAGAGCAAGCCGTCGCCTGCCTTGCCGCCAAGGGCCTGAAACAACCAGGCAGCGGCTCGCATGTACATCAGCACCCACACCGTCGCGCACCACCTCCGTCAGGCCTTCCGCAAGCTGAGCATCACCTCACGTGTTGAGCTCGCCCGCATCGTGATCGAGCAGGCCGCAGACGGCGCATCGCAGAGAAACCTAGGCACTTTGACCATGTCAGCGTCCGCCTACGCCCGGCATAGTGACCCTGAGTCCAGCGACACAGCCCGCACCCGGCAGAAAGGGATCTGACCAGCAATGACGAGCCCGGTCTCGCGGGGCTTTCACCACCTGATGAGGAGACAGCATGTCCCACCATTTCGACAGTCCGACGGCGGGCGATGACGTGCGGCTCAACCTGGGCGACCTATACGTGTTTCCCGAGACGCCGGGCACATCGACGCTCGTCGTTACCGTCAACCCGGACTCCGGGCGGTCCAACCCGACCACGTTCCGGCCGGATGCCCAGTACGAGTTCGTCATCGCCAGCGATGGCGGCACGCGCGAAGACCGGGCGTTGCGGATGAGATTCGCCCAGCCGGACGCGGACGGAAACAGCCCCGACGAGCACGCTGCGACGCTTGTTGCTGCGTTCCTGCCCGACCAGCTCGGGTACCGGCCCGGCCAGCCGGCGCGCTTCGCGCCCGGCACGGGAAACGGCCGCGGCCTGCACGACGACGCGTTCGGAACCACGCTGTCGCTGATGGTCGGCCGTCCCCTTGGCGTGACCAGCTCGCCCTACCCGGTGGTGCCCGAATTCCCCCACCTTGCGCCCGCCGGGCACGACGACATCCCGGCGCTTGCGGACATGCTGGGGCTGCGCGAGCACGCCACGGAACCGCCGCCCGGCTGAGGCCGGCGACCCGCTTGAGCTGGTGGTGATGGGCGGCGGCCGGGCCAGCCGGGCTGCCGCTAGACCTGGGTTCCGCAGTTGACGTAGCGCCATAGGCCTTGAATCTGGTGCTTGACGTGCGGAAACGCGCCGTCGGCTGGCCAGACGGCGTGTATCTAGGCGGCGTGGGCCGTGGGGGCTATGCCTCCACTGCGGGTGTCAGCTGGCAGATGCGGGGTGGAGCGCTGATTTCCAGGGCCTTGAGATGGCGGTCTGGGTTTCGTCATCTCGGTGCGCTGCCGGAAGGTGCCGACGTGGATCTTGTCGAGCTCGCGGCGAAGGTACCGGGCCAGGCCGATCACGTCCTCGGGCACCAGGCGGCCGATGGCGCCGCTGGAGTACGGTTACGTTCGCCTTGCCCGGCACGCCTGGCCGGCGGGGCGCGCTGGCCAGGCCGCGATGGTGGCGATCACTTGAAGAAATGAGTTCGGGCGCGCGGCAGCCGCACGCCGTCGACGTCGATGTCGATCTTCTCGTTGTAGAAAGCGACCAGGCCCGCGATGGGCAGCAGCTGGCGGGTGGGGAAGTCATAGGCCCAGGCGAGGTCTTGATCACCATCGCGCACGTCATCACCGGTGCGCACCGACCAGTAGGCGCTGGTGACGCCCTTGTACGGGCAGGCCGTCTGGGTGGCGGTCGGCACGAGGTGACTGAAGTCGACGTCGGTGCGGTCGAAGTAGTAACGGGTCGGCAGACCGGTCTCGAACACCAGCACCGGCCTGGCGCTCTCGGCCAGCGTGATGCCCTCCAGCGAGGCCCGGACCTGCCGGTGCGAGCGAAGTGCGTCGACGCGGACGTAAGGGTTGCGGGGATGAACGAAGACCTGCTCGTCCTCCTCATACCAGGCATCCAGCGCGTCCCAGTCGAAACGAGCTGTGCCGGCCACCCGGTCAATCGCCTCGTCACCGAAGACACGCACGGTGCCTGGGCGGTCCACGCCGCCGGCCCGCAAGCCGTAACGGCGTGCCGTCCCCTGGCGCAGGCGCTGCTCGTGGTGCTCATCCACCAGGAAACGCTCGTCGACGTCTTCAACTGGGATGTAGTACTGCGGGTAGTAGGGCCATTCCCACACGTACCGAGCCTGCGTGCTGTCGAAAATCAGCTCGCCGCCCAGCCTCGCCCGCACTCGCCGCGGCGCGGGTTCGGCGTGATCGGTCTCCGCGATCATCTGCGGATAATCACGGTCGGCTGCCACACGTGATAGGGCCATCGTGCCTCACTCCTGAAGTCGGTAACTAAACCGGGCACAAGGTGAGCGTCACCGGACGCGCCGTTCTTACCTCCTGGACAGCCAGAGGACTGCCGCGCGATGACGCAGCAGATGAAACGGTGACGTCCTGGCCACGTTATGACGCAGCTCCAGCGGCGGCTGCGAGCAGGCCGTCAAAGTCCTCGCCGCACGGACCGCAGGCACGCAGGTGCGCGGCGATATCCGGGAAGCGGCACTCGGCCGCCCCGGCGCCATCCACGATGACGACATGATCGAAGCTGACCCTCTGCCGGCCCTCGGCAAGGGCGGGCGGCCGGCCTGTACCTGGGGCTTCATAAGGCCGCCCGGTGCGCCGGGAGGTAAGAACGTCGCCGACGGCGAACCGAATGCGCCAGCACAGCTAGTCGACCTGCTGCTGGATCGGCGGCCCGGAGCTGGTGTTCTCATCGAGCGGCCACATGGTGTGCCTGCCGACGGTGACCCGCGAACTGGCACTAGGCACAGTCGGCGCCACGGTAACGACCACCCGGGGCGCCGGGGGCGGTCCAGAAGGTGAGTTGCATGGCGGTGAGCATCATCGCGGAGACGGCCTCGCTCGGACAGCGATACGTGCCGTCCGGGAGGTGGCGCAGGCCGTCGATGATGGCCAGCCTAATCACCCAGGCCGGTTTCGGCGCCGACCAGGACGGCGCACAGGTATACCAGGCGGCGCTGACCAGGCATGGCTGCTGCGCGGATGGCGATGCCCATCACGGCTCTGAGGCGGCCGACCGTCATTATGAACAAGAGAACCACCACCTTTGAGGATGCGGGCGGCCGGACGCCACAGGAGGATGAACTCATGCCGCGGGGGCGCCCGCGGACGGAGGGCGGTCGTGATGCGCATCCTTGTCACCAGCGCCGGCGGAGCCAACGGCAACGGCTACGGCGCGATCCTCGGCTTCGCCCCGGTGGGTGAATTCACAGGGCCGTTCGGCCGCGACCCGCGGATCACCGATCCGCGCGGTCTGTCCGTTGACCCGTCAGGCGCACTCATCTATGTGAACAGCGGCGACGACCGCGTACTGGCGCTCGATCTCCATGGGCGCGTCGTGCGCGACTCGGGGCCGATACCCGGGCTGGACCCAGGCGGCGCCGAGTTCGGGCCCGATGGCCGCTACTACCTCACCATGCGCCGCCAGCGGACGATACGCGCGATGCCTGCTGCCCTTGATCGGGAGGGCGAATTCCTGCTGCCGGAGGGTATCGTCCCGTTCCCGCGCGGGTTCGGCTTCGGGCGCAACGGCCGGATCTACCTCTCCTCAGGCGTCGCGCCGTCAGGACAGGGCGACAACACCATTGTGGTGTTCGACCGCGGCGGAACGCTGCTCACGCCTCGCCTGGTGACCGACCCCGAACTGAGCCCGCTTGATCTGAAGCTCGCTCCCAACGGGAACATCGTGGTCGCCAGCGAATGGCCCTTCGGCGCTCCCGGCGCCGTGCCGAGCGTACGCGAATACGACCCGCTCACCGGGCAGCTCGTGCGCGTCTTCGCACCCGAACGCTCGGTCGGATTCCGCAGGCCGCGGGGATTGAGGTTCGGGCCGGACGGTCGCCTGTACTGCGTAGGGGAGGACCATGTTGTGGCCTTCGACTTCCGCACCGGAAGCTTTGCGGGTCCCGTTGTGCACCTCGAGCGGCTCAACGGACAGGCGCTGGTCCTCGTGCCCTAGCTGAACTACCCGCGCTGGCGGTGCCGGGTAACCCAGGGCCGCCGGTGCCCGCGGGTCAGCACGGTACAGGTGCCTTCACCCAGTCGGCCGGGTCCTCGTCGCGCTCGTGGGTCACATACCCGTCCCGGCGGGCGAATACCGCCGGGGCATCCACCGGCCCGGCGCGTGCCCTCCACCTCCGCCACGATCAGCCCGGCCGCGCCGGCCCGGCGGATCACGGTCTGCCCGATCGGCCTGGTCCCGGTCACGATCACGTCTTGGACGCTCTTCTGGGCAGGTCCGCTGGTAGCTCGCTTTGCTCCTGCTGTGCTGCCCCGGGTAAGGCCGTGGTCAGGGCTGCTGATAGGCGAGGTCAGCGCCGGTGAGGCCTTCCAGCGCCGAGCCCAGCTGATATGCCTCGGCCATCCGGCGGCTCAGGCGCTGGCGCATGGTGACCGCCAGGTGCCTGATCAGCAACTGCGGCTTGGTGGCGAGGCCCTCGGCGAATTCCTGCGCCCGCGGCAGCACCTGGTCCGGGGGAAGTACCTCGGCGACCGCACCCCACCGCTCGGCCTGCTCGGCGGTGAACGAGCCTTGGGTCAAGGTGAGATAGCGGGCCCGGTTAAGGCCGATGGCCTCTTCCCAGGCGAGGTAGATGCCGTCACCGGGCACGATCCCGAAAGTCAGGTGCGGGAAGTCGGAGAACACGGTGGTGTCGGCGGCGATGACGATGTTGGCGATCAGGACGTACTCGCTGTGCACCGCGGCCGGGCCGTTCACCGCGGCCAGGATCGGCATCTCCAGGTCGACCAGCCGCTGCATTATCCGGCGGCCCTCGGCAGTGGTCTTGTCCCAGACCGCTGGCTCAGTGGGATCGTCCAGGCTCTGCCCGTCGATCTCGGTCATGAACCGGTCGCCGGTGCCGGTCAGTACCAGCACCCGGACGAGTTTCCCGCGCCCGAGGAAGGCTTCGTCATTACCCACTTGCTCGTGGTTGCCGATCAGGACCGTTCCCGGGAGTTTTACCGATCGCTGTTCGAGGGGCAAGTGGTGCTGGAGCGTGACCCGGTCGTCATGAAGGTCGCCAACACGTGGCTGATGCTTAACGTCGGCGGCGGTCCTACCGACGACAAGCCTGGCGTCACCCTTATGACGCCACCAGATCCCGGCCGTGCCAGCGCGTTCCTCAACGTGCGCGTCGCGGACATCGCCAAGGTCTACCAGGAGTGGTCGGCCAAAGGCGCCGAGTTCCTGGCCCCCCCAAGGATCACGGGCGCGAGATCCGCGCCTACGTCCGCGACCCCGACGGTCACCTGATCGAGGTCGGCCAGACGACCGGACTTCTGGACTGAGCCGCGGTCACCCTACCAGGCCCAGCAGCCACACGTGCTTAAGGCCGTCGGCAATGGACACCCAAATTCGCTGCCGATGCAAGGATGGATATCGGAGTCCAGGACCGCTTGAGATCGGCGGAGCGGTCCCGCCGACCGCTCCCTTACCTCCATGACCAGGCGATACCGTTCCAGGCTGCTGAACTTCACGGCGCATTCGCCAAGATCACGACGCGACAGAAAATTCCGTCGCGAGGTAAGACCGTCCGCCGCAGCGGCGCTAACAACAGGACGGTCCGGCACTCCGCTGGCGTCATCGGTGAGCAGATGAAGGAGAGCCGTTATGCCGCTGCTGAGCCCAGGAGACTCGTTTCCCGCCCTGCCGCTGACCCCGCCGGGCAGCGCGGCCCTGACCCTGCCGGACGCGTTCGATGGTGACTTCGGAGTCGTGCTGTTCTTCCGCGGGTCGTGGTGCCCGTACTGCAACGCGCAGCTGCGGGCGTTCCAGCGGGCCGGCGACAGTCTCGCCGACGCCGGGATCAAGGTCGCGGCGCTGTCGGTGGACGACGAGCCCGCCACTGCGGAGCTGATCGCCAAGCACGGCCTGACCTTCCCGGTCGGGCACAGCGCCGACGCCCGGGCCATCGCCGGGCTCACCGGCGCGTTCGTCAACCCCGACCCGGTCTACCTGCAGTCCACCGGTTTCGTCCTCGGCCCGGCCGGCCAGGTCGTGGTCAGCGTGTACTCCAGCGGCGCCATCGGCCGGCTCGTCCCCGAGGACGTGATCGGCCTGGTCCGCTACCTGCGCGAGCACGCGACGGCCTGACCATGACCAGCAGAAAAGGAGACCGCAGTGGGAACCGTCTTTGCCGGTAAGACCGCGCTGATCACAGGGGCGGGGCGCGGTATCGGCCGTGCCGTCGCACTCGAGCTGGCGGACGCCGGCGCCGGGCTGATCCTGGTCGCCCGCTCCGCGGACCAGCTGGCGCAGACCCAGGACAGCCTGCTCGGCCGGGGCATCCCCGCCGGGCAGGTCCGGATCGTTCCCGCTGACCTCGGCGACGAACAACAGCGCGGCCGCGCGGCCGCGGCGGCGCTTGCGGCAGGCCGCGTGGACATCCTGGTCAACAACGCGGCCACCGTCGAGCCGCTCGGCCCGACCGCCGCCATCCCGGCCGCGGGGCTGCGCCGCGCCTTCGAGCTCAACGTCATCGCGCCCGCTGCGCTCACCGCCGCCGTGCTGCCCGGCATGCTGGACGCCGGCTGGGGCCGCATTGTCAACGTCTCCAGCGGGATCGTCGCGCGGCCGGATTCCATGGTCCGCTTCAACGCCTACGCCGCGACCAAGGCCGCGCTGGAGGCGCACACCGTCAACCTTGCCGCCGAGCTGGGCGGCACCGGCGTGACCGTGAACGTGTACCGGCCGGGCGGGGTGGACACCGTCATGCAGGCCTGGATCCGCCAGCAGGATCCCGGACGCATCGGAACCGCCGCGTACGAACGGTTCAACCGGAACTTCGCCGAAGGCACCCTGATCACCCCCGAGCAGTCCGCCGCAGCCCTGATCGCACGCCTGGGCGGAGACGACACCGGGGTCATCTGGGACGTCAGCACCGCTGCCGCCCGGTCATGAACCCCGCATCCGTGTTGCAGCTGGCTGACTGGCGGCGGCAGACCGCGGCCTTGTACGCCCGGGTCCGCGAGCAGCCGGATCCCGCGGCCGCGCACGCGCTGTGGCGCGACGGCCGCGACCAGATGATGCGATCGCACCCGCAGAGCCCGCTGCCCGCCGGCGACCCGATACGAGCCCATGGCGTGCCTTACTGGCCCTACGATCCGGCGCTGCGATGGACCGTGCGCGTCGAGCCGGTCTCGCGGGGGCGGCGGCTCGCGATCGACACCGGCCCGGATGGCGTGACCCGCCTCGAACAGGCCGGCTGGGTGACGCTCGCGGATCCCGTCCGTCAGCGGGTGGCGCTGTGGTGGCTGGATCAGTACGGCGGTGGCCTGTTCCTGCCGCTCCGTGACGCGACGGCTGGCACTACCAGCTACGGCGGCGGCCGCTTTCTGCTCGATACGGCCAAGGGCGCCGATCTCGGCTCGGCCGGCCGGTCCCTCGTCATCGACCTGAACTTCCTGTACCACCCGTCTTGCCGGTACGACAGCCGCTGGGCCTGCCCGCTCGCGCCGGGCGACAACGTCATCGACCTGCCCATCCTGGCAGGGGAGCGGCTAGGCCCGCTATGAGCCCAGGTCGGCGTCCTTGTATTCAGGTACCCGCGAGGACCTCTCAGATTGTCGGAGGCCGCGCGTAAGGGCGACGCGCGGCCGGGCGCTAATCCACCCGACTGCGGAACACGCCGCAGCGGAGAGAAGAAGTACCATGCACCGTCTGAAGAACCGGACCCTGGGCATCGCGCTGGGAGGCGCCGCCCTCGGCGGGCTCGTGTTCACCGGCGCGACAAGCGCCTCGGCCGCGACGCTGAACGGTGGCGGATACGTGTCCGGGTGAGTGTACGGACCCGCGCGCTGTACGCCGCACCCGCAGCGGGAGCATGGCCCACTCGTGCTTGAGCCGGCCGAACTCGCGCTGTCACGTCCTGTCACGTCCGCGACGTGGGTCAGCTGACGGCCGCGAGCAGGCCGACGTAGTCTTCGCCGCAGGGGCCGCAGGCGCGCAGGTGCGCTGCGACGCCCGGGTAGCGCCGTTCGGTCGCGTCGGTGCCCTGTCTGATCACCGCATCGACGTAAATGTCCAGTATTTCCATCGCTCGGTCGCATCCCACGTCCTGCGGATCGGTCTGCAGGAACTGGTCGAGCGCCTGCCATCCGCTCATGACTTCCTCGGTTCTTCGTCGTGCAGATATCCGTGAGCGACCAGATGCGCGCGGATCTTTCGCCGGGCGTCGAACATCGTCTTATAGATCGCGTTACGCGTCGAGCCGAGCTCGGCGGCCAGCGCGTCGAGGGGAATCCCGTCGACGATGATCGCGACGAAGACGCGGCGCTGCCGCTCGCTCAGCGCCTCGGTGACGGCCTGGCGAAGTGCACCGGCCAGTTCGCGGGACTCGGCGTGCTGCGCGGGGTCGGCACCGAACCGGTCAGGGATGCGTTCCCATGCATCGCCGTCGACCTGCGCTGGCGGATTGCGCCAGTAATGGCGGCCGAGCTTGGCTGACACCTCGAAGATGACGAACTTATACGCCCAGGTGGTAAAGCGGCTGTCGCCGCGGAACCGGTCCAGTTTGCCGGTAATCGCGAGCAACGCGTCGTCCGCCGCCTGATGGGCGAGGTCATCTCGCTCGCGTCCCTCGATGCGGGCGGGGCTGCGCCGCCGCAGCTCGGCGTGGGCAGCTCGCAGGAGCAGCTGGTGCAGGCGGGCGAGGGCATGTTCCCGTTCGGCGGCGCTAGGGGCGTCGCGGCCGGTACCGGCCAGGCACCTTAGCCACTCGCGCGACTCCGCATCGAGCGGGCCGCGTCTGCTGACCCCGGCGGCCGTACTCCCAGCCAACGACATGCTCCGACCTTACAAGGCTTACCGCGACGCTGGCGTCCGCAAGGTAAGAGGACGCCTATCCTCGACGCCAAGACAGCGTGACCAGTCCGGTCCCGAAAGACGGGCGCTGATTTCCGTCGTGGCACGGTGGCGGCCGCTATCCGTGTTGCCACGCCGGCGGGCGTTCTGTTGCATGAATGAGCAACCGCGGCTGTCGTGCGCCCGGCGGCATCCGGTGCCGCGAAGGGCCGGGCCGGCTGAGCGGTCTGCTGACCCGGAACAAGCTGGCCCTGGAGAATGTGATCCAGGTCGACCTGAGCGCCGACATCAACTGCGCGGTCATCGTCTACACCGCCCCGGGCACCGACGGCGACGGCCGGCCTGGCTGCTCCGTCCCCGGCTCCCGGTTCCCGCCGATGTAAGAACCGCCGCCTGTGGCATGGAGGTGCGGATCTTGTTCCCGGAAGCTGGCGATCCGCAGGTCCCTGTTACCTACGGGGCGGCGGCGGCGTGCGGATGGGCGGGGCATGAGCCTGGTCGGCTCCTGACGGGCCGGCGGAGGTAAGTTCCGCGCTGCGCCCGCCGCTAACAGGCACGCGCGGGGCATGAGGGCTGCTAGAGCCGAGATGGAAGCCCCGATGGATAAAGTCAGGCAGACTTACCGATTCACGGAGCGAGACACGATGGCCGTAACAAAGGTCGCAACCGGTCGCGACTACCCGCAGATGATCGCGGAGACCGATCACGTCGAACCCGCGCCGCGGCGAGTGCGGGCGACGCTGGGCGGCGAGCAGATTTTCGACACCACCCGGGCGCGGTATGTCTGGGAATGGCCGTAGTATCCGCAGTACTACATCCCGGCCGATGACATCGACCCGCGCTTCCTCGTTGACGAACACCACGAGCAGCACCTCCGCCCGGGTATGGCACGCCGCCATGGCCTGCGCGCGGGCGGCCTGGACCGCCCGGGCACCGTGCGGGTCTTCGGCGGCCGGATGCCGGCCACATGCACTCCGCCGCCGCTACGCCCGCAGCGTCGCAGGCCCGTCACAAGAGGCTCCGTTCGACGGCATCTGGGCCCGCCAGACTAGCGGGCCGACTGCTTCCGGGATCCTGAACGACGATGCTGTCCCTGGCCCGCCCGGCTGGGCGGGCCAGGGACAGCTGGCCTTCTAGCTAGCTGCTGTTCTTAGATGTTGACGATTCCGGCCGAGGAGGTGACCCCGGCGGGCAGCGGGGTCGGTGAGCTGGGCACCTCGGTGAGGGTTCCGCCGCTGACGGCGAACACGGACACGAAGTGCATGCCCGAGCCGTCGACCAGCAGGTACTTGCCGTCCGGGGACAGCCGGGCGTCGATGTCAGCCCCGCCGCCGCGGATGGGCGTGCTGCCGATCAGGACCAGCGAGCCAACCGGGTTGATGGAGTAGCTGGAGATGTTGCCGGAACCGGTGTTGACGGTGAACAAATATCTGCCGTTGTGGCTGATCTCCACCCAGCACGGCGCCGTCTGCCCGTCAGCATAAGGCGAGGATCCGATCGAGGAGAGCTGCCCGAACAAGCTGTCGTGGTACGCGGAGATCGTGCCCAGGCCCGCGCCGTTATGCGCGTTGCTGACGAACAGCTGCGAGGGGCTGGCGGGCGAGAACTCGGCGCCGAGCTGGCCCAGGCCCTGCCCGGTGAAGGGAGAGCCCTTCGCGGCGAGCAGGCGGCCGCCGGGCAGCACCACGAAGCTATCGATCAGCGAGGTGCCGGTGCGGGTGCCGATGAGGTGGTCGCCGAGGGCATTGAAGAACACGTCGCCGAGGCCGGAGCCATCCGGGACGGTGTACGTCGAGCCCGGGATCGGCGTCAGCGTCCCGTTGAAGCTCAGCCGGAAGCCAGTGTAGTTACTGCCGCCCGTGCCGGAGTTCGCGACGTAGACCAGGCCGGACGGGGAGACCGCGACGCTGACCGGCTGGATCCCGCCGGAGGACACCGGCTGGCCGGCGAGCACCGGCACGCCGCCCGCGGTGACGCGCAGGACCGAGATCTGGTTACTGCCGGCGTCCACCGCCAGCAGGTATCTGCCGTCCTGGGTCACCTGGATCGCGCCCTGGGAAGCCAGGCCCGTACCCAGGCCCGCGCCGCCGGCGGCGAACGGGGAACCAGCCATCGCCGTGAGCGAGCCGTCGGCGTGCCGGGCGTACCCGTCGATGGTATTGGCCGTGGCGGTGTTGCCGTCGACGTAGGTGTAGCCGACCACCGGCGATGCCGTGCTGGCGCTGGCCGCGGTGGCCGCGCCGAACAGGCCGATCGTGGCCGCCAGCAGGCTGCCGCCCGCTGCTGCCAGGCATGTGCGCTTGCGCATGTCCTTCTCCTTGGGTGAGGACGGATCCGCAGTGATCCGAGGATCTACCCGAGTAAGTGGCGTGCCGCGGCCGGTTTCTTACCTCTGCACCTCCCGGCGTCTCCCCAAGTGACTGTTTGATTATTCGCGGCGTCGCGCCGCTGCTGCGCCATGGTATCGACGGCCGCGGCGAGACCGTGGCCATGCCCGAACTGGCCCAGACCCCGGCCTCCCACGGCAGCCCCACCGACATCCGCAAGGATCTAGCCGCCTGTGACGAAACTTGGGGACCTCAGCCTGGCGCGCGGCAGCGCCGGCGCAGCCGGCTAACTGGCGGGCCGGTGAGGTGGCGTGCGGGTCAGGCTGCCTGGCCTGGGTTATCCGGGGCCGGGGGTGGTGGGGTGCCGTCGCCGGGCGGGGTCGCGATGATCTCGACGCCGAGCCGGGCCAGGGCGTTCTGGTGGTAGCGGACCAGGTGCTCGCGGTTGCGCTGGTCGCGCCGCTCGTAGTAGTCGGTGCCGGCGTCGATGTAGTCGGCGTCGCAGCGCATGACCGCCCAGGCGATGCACAGCAGGGTGTGCGCGACGGCGACCGCGGCCTTCTTCTCGTTACCCTTGCCGAACCGGCGGGCCAGGCGGCGGAACCGGGCGCCGGGGCGGGTGGCGGTGCGCCAGGTCGCCCAGGCCGCTTCCACCATGGCGGTGCGGAGCTGCCGGTTGCCCTGGCGGGCGGGGGCCTTCTTGCGCTTGCCCGCCGACTCGTTGTCACCGGGCGCCAGCCCGGCCCAGGCCGCGAGCCGGGCCGCGGTGGCGAACCGGGCCATGTCGCCGCCGGTCTCGGCGATGATGACCTCAGCGGTCCGCTGCCCGATGCCGGGGATGGTGATCAGCCGGGCGATGATCGCAGCGAACGGCGCTGCTGCCTCGGCGACCAGGGTGTCCAGCTCGGCGATCTGGGCGGTCAGGTAGTCGTAGGCGTCCAGGTGCAGCCGGCACATCTGGCCGTGGCCGTCGGTGAACCGGCCATCGCAGGCCATCGCCAGCTCCTCGGTCTTGCGGCGCAGCACCCCCTCGGCCAGGTCCGCCAGCCGGCCCGGGTCCCGCTCCCCGGAGATCAGCGCCTCGATCATCTTGCGGCCGGACTTGATCAGGAGCTTGCTGGCCACCGAGTCGATCTTGATGCCGGCGTCCTCCAGCACCTTGGCCAGCCGCTGGCCCTCGCTGGTGCGCTGCTCGATGAGCTTCTTGCGGTACCTGGTCCGCTGCCGCAGCGCCGCCACCTGCGCGCCCGGGATGAAGCTGGGCCGCAGCAGCCCGTACTCGTGCAGCTCGGCGATCCACTGGCAGTCGGCCAGGTCCGTCTTGCGGCCCGGGACGTTGCGCATGTGCGCCGCGTTGCACACGCACACCTCGATCCCCGCCTGGGCCAGCGCGTGGTAGACCGGCCACCAGTACACCCCGGTACTTTCCATCGCCGTATCGGTGACGCCCAGCTCCGCCAGCCAGGCCGCCATCTTCTGCAGCGACCGCCAGAACGTCCTGAACCTCCGCACGGTCAGCGCGCGCTGACCAGGCTCCTGTCCGGGCAGCCGGACCGCCACCCAGATCACCTTCTTGTGCACATCGATCCCGGCCACCTGAGGATGGACGACCTCCATGGCCAACCTCCCTGCTTTCCCCGATACTGGATAAAAGGGCGCGCCGCCCGCGGAGCCCGCGACAAGATCAAGATCCTGTGACACGCGCTCGCAGCAGCAATCCGGGGTACCCACCGGGCAGGCTCCAGCGTCAGTCTTCTAAACAGGCACGCAGCGCCAAGGTCGAACGACGTCAGCGGACGGCGCGCCCCAAGTTTCACCCATCCGCGGGCGCCCCGAAAGGGGCATGAAGTCTTCTATGCCAAGTTCGGCCTCCCCCGGGCCAGAGTGCACGTCGTGACGGACATCGCCGGGTCTTCGACGCCCTACCTGGCTAACGACGAAGAAGCCAGCGACGCCGAGATGGTGCACGCGTTCGCGCCCGGCGCGACCCTCGACATCATCCTGGTCCCCGCCGATGCCATCTCCAGCCCCGCGGACTTCGCCGCCGCGATCACCAAGGCGATCCGGGAAAGCACCGCCCTGCACGCCGCGGTGCTCTCGATCAGCGCCAGCGGCGGCGAGCACTCCTTCACCCGTGCCGAGGTAGCCGCGATGCACGCGGCGCTGGAACAGGCCCGCGACCAGCACGTCACCGTCCTCGGCTCCTCCGGCGATAACGGCGCGATCGCCTCCCAGGGCGGCGCGTCCGTGCAGGTCAACCTGCCCGCCTCCGACCCGCTGGTGCTCGGGGTCGGCGGCACTATCCTGGACGCCACCCCGGGCGGCACCTACCTGGGCGAGATGGCCTGGAACGACAACACCGAAGGCTCCGGCGGCTACAGCAGCCTGTTCCCCCGCCCGTCCTACCAGCACGGCCTGACCCGGACCCGCGGCGTCCCCGACGTGGCCGCCAACGCCGACCCCTACGACGCCATGGCGGTGGAGTGGAGTTTCGGCCAGCTCCGGGGGGACAGCGGCACCAGTTCTTCCGCCCCGCTGTGGGCGGGCGTGATCGCCCTGGCCGACCAGGAAGCCGGCCGGGACATCGGCTTCGTCAACCCGCTCATCTACGCCATTGCCCGCAGCCCCGCCTACCACCAGGACTTCCACGACGTGATCACCGGCGACAACTCGGTACTGACACCCACCGGAGTCTTCACCGGCTACAACGCCGGACCCGGCTGGGACCCCGTCACCGGCTGGGGCAGCCCCGACGCCCAGTACCTCGTCCCGCTGCTAGCCAGCGCGGCCCGCTCCCGCACCTGACCAGGGCACCCCGCGCCTCAGGGCCGGTACCGGCCCTCGACGCAGGCCACCCGCTTTCATGATGGCGCTTGCCCGTCCCGGCGGTGCCGCTGCTGAGACGATCCCTGATGCAGGAGGATAGGCCTGCAAGCCACCGCTTCGCCCTAGCGGCCAAAATGCCCGTGCCACATAACGTGCGATCTGTGAGTATTTCGTAGAGGAGGCGTCTTGCCCGCGGTTACCGTGCGTCACGGTATTTTCATGCTGGCGGGCGGGGTGCAGCGGTCATCGCGCGTGCCGGTGACGGCGGATGTGGCAGGCCGGCGAGCGGCGTTCAGTGGACCGGGCCGGGCCGCTGGCAGGGGGGCCGGATCGCGGTCGCCGGATGCTTGTGGCCGGGGATGAGCTGACGGGGCAGGTCGCGTCCGAGGGTGACGGCTGTGGCACGTGGAGCCGGGATGTTCCTCTTGTGGTGAGGCTGGGATCGTGAGGTTCCCGTCATCTCCAGGGGGAGGGATTGCGGTGAGTTCGTTCGATGTCCGGATCTTCGCGATCCGGTGCAGGCCCGGACGGAAGGCGTTCGAGGTCCGCTGGCGGGTCGCAGGCCACGATAAGTCCCGGTCGTTCGCTACCCGGGCGCTGGCTGACGGTTACCCGCGCCGAGCTGGTCCGCGCGGCGGCCAAGGGCCTGTCGTTCGCCCCGGGGACCGGGGAGCCTGAGTCATGGGCCGCACCGGGGCCCAAGCCGGTGACCTGGTACCGGCACGCGGTGGCGTACGCGGAGATGAAATGGCCGCACCTGGCGCCGCATTCGCGGGCCAGCCTGGCCGACGCGCTGGCCACCGTCACGCCGCTGCTGGCCCGGGAAGCCGGCCGCAGGCCGCCGGCTCCGATGCTGCGCGCCGCCTTGTACGGGCATGCCTTCAACGCCCGGCGGCGCTGCGGCGTTCCCGGGCCGGACACGGCCAGCGCGCTGGCCTGGGTGGAGCGGGCCTCCCTGCCGCTCAGTCAGCTCGGTGACCCGCGCGTCATCCGGGCGGCCCTGGACGGGCTGTGCACGCGGCTGGACGGCTCGCCCGCCGCGGCCAGCACGATCACCCGCAAGCGGGCGGTGTTCCACGGCGCCCTCGGCTACGCCGTCGAGCTCGGGCTGCTGCCCGCCAACCCCGTCGGCCTGGTGCGCTGGCGCGCGCCCAGGGCCGCCGTGGCCGTCAGCCCGGCGACCGTGCCCAGCCCGGCGCAGGTCGGGGTGATCCTGGCCGAGGTCGCCCGGATCCGGCCGGAGCTGGCCGCGTTCTTCGGCTGCCTGTACTACGCGGCGCTGCGCCCCGAAGAAGCCGTCGCGCTGCGCCGCGATGACCTCATCCTCCCGGCGCACGGCCGCTGCGCGATCATCCTCACCGCCGCCTGCCCGCGCACCGGCGCCGCCTGGACCAGCACCGGCACGCCGTTCGAGCCGCGGGGCCTCAAGCACCGCCCCGGCGGTACCATCCGTGTCGTTCCCATCCCGCCCGTCCTGGCCGGCATGCTCGGCCAGCACCTGCATGCGTTCGGGACCGCGCCGGACGGGCGGCTGTTCCCGGCGCCCGCGGCGGCATGCTCAGCGCATCGGTCTACGGCCGTGCCTGGCACGCCGCCCGCCAGGCCGCCCTCGGTCCCGGCCTGGCCGCTACCGCGCTGGCCCGCCGCCCCTATGACCTGCGGCACGCCGCCCTGTCGCTGTGGCTGAACGCCACCGGCGCGCCCGCGGAGGTCGCCGCCCGGGCCGGGAACAGCGCCCGTGTCCTGCATGAGGTGTACCTGCACTGCACCGACGGCCAGGACAACGCCGTCAGCCAGCGGATCGAAGACGCCCTTGACGCAGGCACCGGCATCACCCATCCGTCACCACGCGGGAAAGCGAGCCGTTATCCACACCGTCGGCACCGCCCCAGACCCTGTCCGCTTACCTGTATCGGTTCGGGGGCGCAAGTGCCCGTTTCCTGGCCGGATGGGGTTGTGGCAGCCTGGTCGGGGGCGTGACCCAGTCTGCTCCCTGGTCCCGATCGCTGCCAGTTCGTGCGAGCGGCGGGGCGGGTCAAGGGGCGCGTAGCGCCCGCGCAGCGGCGCCGCAGGCGCCCTGGACGCGGCCCGCCGCGAGCCGATAATGGGCGGCCGGGGACGGGGAGCCCGGTGAGCAAGGGTGGCCGGGGCTTCAGGGGGCTGGGGCACCTCCTAGCCGGGGGCCGGGGGTGGCCGGCGGCGGGACGGGGCGGGGGGGAGACAGCCAGGCTTACCTAGGCCCGCGGGCGCTTCGCTGCGCCCGGCGACATGATGATTGATTGGGCGTCCTCCCGCCTGCGGGGGGCGCGGCCGCTCAGTCTATACAGGCCGTCCGCCTGGCCCTGCGCGGCAGGGCCGGGAGCGGCTGACAGCGGACTGGCGGGAGCTGGCCGCGGTTGTGCCCCATCTGGTGAGTTCGGCTGCGGCTCGCCCTTCCCGGCCGAGGCCGCCATGGGCGGGATCGTTCAGGCGGCGGCGAGCGCGTCGTCGCCGAGCTCGGCCAGGATGTGGCTGGCCTGGCGGAGGATCTTGCGGGCCTCGGACAGGGCGGCGCGCTTGCCGTCCTTGCGGTCCTTGACCTGTGCGTAGTAGCGGTGGTCGGGAGCTGACGCGCGGGCGTGGGTCTTGCCGGCCTCATACACCGCCCAGCGCAGCACCGGCGGCCCCTGCCGGGACAGCCGCCCGGGCGGGCCCTTGCGGTCCGAAGACCAGACGGTGACGTCCAGCCCGGCGAACCGGACCGCTTTGCGGGACGAAGAGAACCGGCCGGCGCCGCCCAGCCAGCAGGTCATCGCCAGCCCGGTGACCGGGCCGGCCCCGTACAGCCGCTCGGCGAGCACCCTGGCCCCGGTCAGGTGCCGGGCGGCAGCCAGCAGCCGGCGCCGCAGCACGTCCAGGCGGGCCTCCAGCCCGGCGAGCATGTCCAGGGCGGTAGCCACCTGCAGCTGCCCGGCCGGGGACAGGTGCGCGGCGGCGGCCGCGCGCAGCGCCTCGAGATCGCGGTCGGTGCGCAGCGCGCCGTCACCTAGCGCGGGCGCGCCCTGATGGAAGAACACCGCGCAGCTGCGCCTGGGCGGTGTGCCCGGCCCGCACGTCGTGGTAGGTCTCCAGCAGCGCCCGGCACTCCAGGATGTGCGACGGCGGGATCCAGCACTCGGGCAGCCGGCCCTCGGCCAGCAGCTCCCGCAGGTGCCGCGAGTCGGTCTTGTCGGTCTTGGCGTGCCGCTTGCGGCCGCGGGCGAAGGCGGTATCGGCCGGCTCGGCGACGTGCGCCGCGACGCCGGCCGCGGCCAGCTCCTCCGCGACGTACCGCCAGCCGGTGCACCCCTCCAGCGCGAACGCAACGTCGTCCACGCCGGCGAACCGGGCCAGCCAGGACCGCAGGTGCATGCGGTCGGCCGGGGCGATCTGGCCGCGCTTCACCTCCCCGGTCCCGGTATCGAGGTAGTCGAACGTGAGCTGCTTCCGGTGGATGTCGAGCCCGCCTACGATGGGCATCGGGACCTCCTCAAGCTCCAGCGGGGCATCAGCACCCCGCGCGAATGCCTACACGGTCAATCGTGACGCGTCTGAGCTGGGGAGGTCTCGCACGCACAAGGCAGCGGCCTCAGCTCAGCCTGGCCCGATGCATGTCATCTATCTGTACACGGAGCCGGTCCCGGTCCCGCCCACAGCCCACGGCCACCGGGCCCGGCCAGCCCGCAATACCGCATGCCGGCACTCCGCTATCGTAAGCGTTTCCGCAGCTCAGACGACATCTGGGGTGACGTCCGCAGAGACTACGCGATGCCCCGATCTGGCCCACGCATAGCCCACGGGACACAGCCGACGGTTTTCGTAACCTCTCGTTCTGCACGGAAAAGCCGGTGACACCATCCGGCGCCACCGGCTCTGACCTGGGCTTTTACGTGGCAGGTGTTGGGTTCGAACCAACGTAGGCTGAGCCGACGGTTTTACAGACCGCTACTGCCCGTCCCATCACATGGCCTCTGACCTGTGCAAATGCTGCAGAATGACATTCACCGCGCCGACCCTGTCCGCCATGTGTCCGT
Source organism: uncultured Actinomycetes bacterium (assembly GCA_963790065.1). Lineage (GTDB taxonomy): Bacteria > Actinomycetota > Actinomycetes > Streptosporangiales > Streptosporangiaceae > Palsa-504. The sequence continues at coordinate 93,434 of CAWBNK010000019.1, forward strand.
GGACGTCGGCACTCGGACGGCGGATCGCGCGGACAGCCACGGACACCGTCCGCAGAACAGGCTGACCTGCCAAAACACGCAGGGACGCCCTCCCTGGGCAGGCGAAGAAGTCGCCTTTTACGGACATCCACCCACAGCCAGCGACCTGCCACGGACGCACGCTCTGCCTCGACTTCGCCGGGTATTCGCCGCAGCGACAGCGGCTCATAGGGTATGGCCGGGTGCGCCAGCAGCCAGCAGCCAGCAGCCAGCAGCCAGGCCGAATGCTATCCCGGAAAGCACGAACCGTGGGGTTTCGGCGCGCCCGCGCCGTCGAGACGGCCGGGTGGGCGGCGCGGCGAGTTAGCATCGTGGCATGAGCGCGCAGCCTTCAGAGCACGACAGTCACGACGTCATCCGCTTCGGCGGCGAAACCGCTGTCGTGGTTCCGGTGCACGAGTACCAAACGCTGAAGGCCCTGCGGGACCGCGCATCCGCCGAGCAGGTCGAGGAAGCCGAGATCGACGCCGCCATCGCCGAGCACGAGGCGTGGAAGGCGGCCGGGCGGCCGGGCCTGAAGTCGCATGAGGAGTTCATGGCTGAGGTGTTCGGCGATTCCCGGTGAGGATCACCTGGTCAGAGATCGCGCAGGCGACCTTCGTCCGCTTCATGGCCGACCAGGCCGGGATGATGGCCGTCAGCCGCGCCGTGGAAGCCTTAGCTGACGATCCGGCGCCTCCGGGCGCGTTCGTCCGCGGTGCCTACCGCAGGCTGCGCGTCGGCCCTCACCGGGTGCTGTACGAGGTCGAAGGGGACCAGATCACCATCGTGCGGATAGACCGGGTATAAGCCGCCGCCCACCGATTCGAGCAGCTGACCGACGATCTCGACCCGGCCAGCATAGCCGCGGAGGATCGGTCCGGCCTGCAGGCGGTCGCCGAGGCTGCAGAGAACAGGTCCGCCGCGATGAGGCCCTCGTCACGCCCGCGAACCGACTGTATCCGCGGCTCACCGGCACCACACGGCCCCGCCTGCGGCGGCCGGGAGCAGCCGGATCCGGCCAACGCATAGCCCACGGATGACAGCCGACGTTCTGATGAACCGCTGCCCAGCTGACCGAGGTTGACCCGAGGCAGCTCTTCGGCCGTCAGATCCTGAACGAGCACGCGTTCCGGGACCGACGCGTGCGCAGGCGGTCAACGCCCCGACGCGGAGGCCAGCCATTCCAGGCTGGCCGTGGCGTCCTGGCGCGCCTTGGCCTCGCGCCGGAACAGCTCGTCTGTCTTGGTCAGCACCAGCGTGTGCGGGCTGCCGAATTTCCAGATCTCGTGCTTGACTGGCAGCTCGGCGCTGCTGATCTGGCCCTTGACGTGCTTACGGCGGGCCTCGGCGAGGGGCTATTCCAGCGTGCGGTCGCTGCGGTCGGCGAGGAACTCGCCGAGTGTGCCGCACAGTTCGCAGCCGCAGCCGCCGGGCCAGGGGACCGACCAGTCGTCATCGGCCCGGGCCGGGCGTTCGGTGATCGCGGTGAGCCGCCGCTCGCAGTCCCGTGCCAGCTCCTCGAGGGGTGTGCCTGGTCCTGGCCCGGCCGCCCGCAGCATCGGCAGCAGGCAGGCGAGCACGTCGTCGCCGTGCTCCCGCAGGACCGCCACGATCTCGCTGGCCAGCGCTGTCCCGCCGGCGGCGGCCAGCAGCCCGGCGAGCGGCTTGCCCAGCTCCGCGAGCTGCTTGCGCCGCGTGGCCGGTGACGGGTACCCGAGCCAGAGCCGGATGTCGCTATCCAGCCAGGCCCACGACGCGGCGAGCAGCCACCCGGCGGCGGCCGCCGCGCCGGCGTCCCGCAGCGCCGCGGTGAGCCCGGGCAGCGCACCGGCCCAGCCCTTGCGGTCCACGTCCCCGGTGTACCGCCACGTGTTCCGCGACCCGAACCACGCGTCCAGGAGGTTCCGGTGCCAGGACTCGCCGTACCGCACGGCGAGCGCCGCCAGCCCGCCCGCGTGCGCGGGCGTCACCCACTCGACCGCGAACGGCCGCAGCAGCATGAGCGCGATGCCTGGATCCTCCAGCCCTGCGGCCGTGCGCAGTGCCGGTTCCAGCAGCCCAGGACCGGGCGCCTTCCAGAACGGCGCGACGGACTCCCCAGCGGCCCGCGCGCCCGCCAGGTCCCCGGCGTTCAGCCGGGCTCTCAGCTCGGCCAGCGCCCACGAAGGCGACGCCTCCGCCCGGACCGCGAAGGCATTTCGCAGAGGCCACACGACGACCGCCGCTCGCCGGTACCAGCGGTCCATCGTGTTGCCGTAGTTCCCCATGTACCCGGTGAACTCGGAGTCGTAGGGCTTCAGGTCCGCCGACGGCGTCGACGCGCACACCTGCTCGTCCGGCACATACAGCGAGATAGGCTCCCCGCCAGGCACCCCGGTCCACCAGCTCAGGGTCAGCTCGGAGGTGATGATTTACGTAAGATCGACGCCGCGGCCCCGCCGCCCCGGCTCGGTGTCCCAGGTCTCCTTGATCTCGGTGAGCGCAAGTGCCGCCTCGCACCCCGCATCCTCAGCAGCAGCCCGCAACAGCGCGGCCCGTTCGGCGTCGGCGCCCTTGAGCCGGTCCCAGCTCAGCCCGCGCTGGGTGTACTCGTGGTCCAGCAGGTAGACCAGCCGGTTCGGCGGCTCCCGGTCGTCACCTTTCCACCGGGAGACCCTGGTGGTGAAGTGCTCGGTGAGATACCGGGCGGCCTCGGCCGACGGCTCGGCCGGGACGTCACCGGCCGGATCGGAGTCCAGCAGCAGGTTGCAGGCAAGCGTGACCCGGTACCCGGTCCTGACTGGTTTGACCTCGTGCCGGCAGTCGGCGTAGAAGGCGGCCACCGACACCTCGGTCGCGGACGCCTGGTACGCGACGGTCTTGCCGTTGTGCTCGATGAGCAGTTCCCCGCCGGTGTGCGACGACGGCAGCGACACCAGCAGCGTGCCGATCATCGTGTCGTCCTTCTCCGAGTCCTGGTGCGGCAGGAAGAACTGCCCCTTCCCGTACACCAGCAGCGCGTGCGGCCCGGCCCGCAGCCGCGCCCGGGCCGGCAGCCCCAGCTCGTCCCGCACCACGGCCAGGATCGCGTCCCAGTCCAGCCCGGTCAGCGTCACCTGGTCCGGCGTGATCTCCCAGGTGTCCCGCACGCTCAGGTCCATCAGCGTCTGCTCGCCCCGCCCGAACCGGGCCGGCCGCGCGCAGGCGATCATCCGCTTAGCCTGCGGCGCCCTGACCGGCAAGCTGACCGGCCCCGCGCCCGCCACCGTGAGCCGGACGTCCCTCGCGGGCACGGACAGCTGCGCGCTGAACGCGCCAGGCGCCTGCGAGCCGTCGAGCACCCTAGCCAGCCGCTCCCCTGACGTGATCGGCATCCCTGAACCTCCCGCGGTCAGTCAGCCAGGCTACCCGGGGACAGGACGGCATTCATCCGAACGGCCAGGTGCTACGCCGCGCGCGAACTGACAGAACCCCGTCGTGCCGGCCGAGGAGCGCGGCCGGTTCTGGCACTATATTCCTTATGCCAACGCAGCAGTTGCTTGACCGTGTTCGTGAGCTGCGGGACGCCGGGCGCACGCCGAAGGAGATCGCCCGGGCGCTGAAGATGCCGCCGAGCGCGGTCGCGCCGCTCATCAGATCGGTCGCCGCCGCCGAAGGGCGGACCCGGGAGGACGCGCTGATCGGGTGCTGGATCAGTCCGGGCTGGTCATCCAGCGTCCTGGCACCGGAGCGGCCGGACTGGCCGGGGTCGGCCCCGTCGGAACGAACCGGGCGCTCGGGGCTGGTGACCGTGCTGGTCGCCCGGGACCGGGGCGGGTCCACGGCCGGGGTGTGCTTCTACCTGGTGGACACCTGGTGCCTGGGGCTGAAGGACGCGGCCGGGCCGCGGTCAATGGACCGGCGGCGGCTGGGCGGGTTCATCCAGCAGATCTTCAGCGCCTGGGAGGAGCCAGCCGTGCAGGTACCGCTGGAGCTGGGGCGGGAGATCGTCTACGGGGCGATCGGGTACGCGCGCGAGCTGGGATTCGAGCCGCACGCGGACTTCGGGCGGGCCGCCGGGTATCTGGGGGCTTGGGACGGGGAGTGCGAGCTAACCTTCGGCCGGGACGGCAAGCCGATGTACATCTCCGGCCCGGACGACGACGGGGGGAGGATCATCGGCAAGCTGCGCCGCGGCCTCGGCGACGGGAACTACGACGTCGTGCACATGATCTCAGGCTGACCGCAGGGGTGCCGCTGCCGTTCGCGGCCCGCAGGCTACGGGCACGGTTATCCTTTTCCTGGATACGAGAGGAGGCGCCACGGATGACGGCTGAGCACATACGAGGTGACGAGTCGCTGATTCCCATGCCCGCGCTGACACTCGACGCGCTGCGGCAAGCGGTGGCGGCCGTGGTGCCCTCCCGGCTGCCCGATTTCTTCCAGGAAATCCAGGACGCTTTCAGCCAGGCCGGCGACGAGGACAGCGTCTTCCCGATCCGGCACTTCTATCAGCGCTGGGGGGCCACGATCGCGATTGAGCGCCGGCCTTCAGTGGCCGCGCGCCTGCACGCCGCCGAGCGCGCACTCGCTGACCCCGACGCCGACGTCCGGGAACGGGCCATCCAGGAAGCCGCCGAGATCGTCCAGGCGGCTTACCACGAGGTCGCGGGTGGGTGAATGGCGCTGGGAATGCGTCACCGATGACCTGCTCGACCGGCTGCCGCCTGACGCCGTGCGGGCAATCCAGCAGCTAGCTGAGGAACTGACCGTACGCGAATCGATGGTATTCCTGGACGGCCCGGGGTTCACGGGCGATCCGCCCGGGCTGCGCACTATCCAGCGAGGCCCGCTGATGCTCGTCTACCTGACCGATGTCCGCGGCGAGCGCGTGGTCCTCATCCAGGTGAACTGGATCGAGTGACGCGCCGGGAGCCGCCACTGGATGCCGGACCCCGGTATCGACTCCTCTGGCCCGGATCGGGGCCGTCACGCCTGCATCGTCGTCGCCCGTGCCCGGATAGCCGACTCTCGACGCCCACCCACCCGGCGAGCCTATCCACCTAAGTGTCCCTGTGAAGTTCCCTGATGGATGGGAAGCCAACCAGGCCGTTCTCGCCCGCAACGACAAGTGCGGCGCGACGGCGGGGTCATGCCTCGCAGCGGTCGCGTCCGCGGGCGCCTGATCGCTGGACACCGGGGCGCACTGGCATTCTCATCACGCCCGTCCGGCCGCCAGATCGCCAAAGCGAGCGGTCATACGCACCGCTAGTTTGCCCGGACGCTGTACACCATATGTACGTGCCCACTGCCATGCATCGACCCGCAGTGACACAGCCTGATACACGACGTGACAAGAAGGAAACGGCCCGCCAAGCCGCGTTTCCGCAGCCAGCGGGCCGTTTACGCAGGTGGTGGCAGGTGTTGGGTTCGAACCAACGTAGGCTGAGCCGACGGTTTTACAGACCGCTTCCCCTATCCCTACCACATAGCCGTTGACCTGCAGAAACGCCACCGATAAGCGTTCGCGGCACCGACACTGTCCGCTTACCTGTATCGGTTCGGGGGCGCAAGTGCCCGTTTCCTGGCCGGATGGGGTTGTGGCAGCCTGGTCGGGGGCGTGACCCAGTCTGCTCCCTGGTCCCGATCGCTGCCAGTTCGTGCGAGCGGCGGGGCGGGTCAAGGGGCGCGTAGCGCCCGCGCAGCGGCGCCGCAGGCGCCCTGGACGCGGCCCGCCGCGAGCCGATAATGGGCGGCCGGGGACGGGGAGCCCGGTGAGCAAGGGTGGCCGGGGCTTCAGGGGGCTGGGGCACCTCCTAGCCGGGGGCCGGGGGTGGCCGGCGGCGGGACGGGGCGGGGGGGAGACAGCCAGGCTTACCTAGGCCCGCGGGCGCTTCGCTGCGCCCGGCGACATGATGATTGATTGGGCGTCCTCCCGCCTGCGGGGGGCGCGGCCGCTCAGTCTATACAGGCCGTCCGCCTGGCCCTGCGCGGCAGGGCCGGGAGCGGCTGACAGCGGACTGGCGGGAGCTGGCCGCGGTTGTGCCCCATCTGGTGAGTTCGGCTGCGGCTCGCCCTTCCCGGCCGAGGCCGCCATGGGCGGGATCGTTCAGGCGGCGGCGAGCGCGTCGTCGCCGAGCTCGGCCAGGATGTGGCTGGCCTGGCGGAGGATCTTGCGGGCCTCGGACAGGGCGGCGCGCTTGCCGTCCTTGCGGTCCTTGACCTGTGCGTAGTAGCGGTGGTCGGGAGCTGACGCGCGGGCGTGGGTCTTGCCGGCCTCATACACCGCCCAGCGCAGCACCGGCGGCCCCTGCCGGGACAGCCGCCCGGGCGGGCCCTTGCGGTCCGAGGACCAGACGGTGACGTCCAGCCCGGCGAACCGGACCGCTTTGCGGGACGAAGAGAACCGGCCGGCGCCGCCCAGCCAGCAGGTCATCGCCAGCCCGGTGACCGGGCCGGCCCCGTACAGCCGCTCGGCGAGCACCCTGGCCCCGGTCAGGTGCCGGGCGGCAGCCAGCAGCCGGCGCCGCAGCACGTCCAGGCGGGCCTCCAGCCCGGCGAGCATGTCCAGGGCGGTAGCCACCTGCAGCTGCCCGGCCGGGGACAGGTGCGCGGCGGCGGCCGCACGTAGCGCCTCGAGATCGCGGTCGGTGCGCAGCGCGCCGTCACCTAGCGCGGGCGCGCCCTGATGGAAGAACACCGCGCAGCTGCGCCTGGGCGGTGTGCCCGGCCCGCACGTCGTGGTAGGTCTCCAGCAGCGCCCGGCACTCCAGGATGTGCGACGGCGGGATCCAGCACTCGGGCAGCCGGCCCTCGGCCAGCAGCTCCCGCAGGTGCCGCGAGTCGGTCTTGTCGGTCTTGGCGTGCCGCTTGCGGCCGCGGGCGAAGGCGGTATCGGCCGGCTCGGCGACGTGCGCCGCGACGCCGGCCGCGGCCAGCTCCTCCGCGACGTACCGCCAGCCGGTGCACCCCTCCAGCGCGAACGCAACGTCGTCCACGCCGGCGAACCGGGCCAGCCAGGACCGCAGGTGCATGCGGTCGGCCGGGGCGATCTGGCCGCGCTTCACCTCCCCGGTCCCGGTATCGAGGTAGTCGAACGTGAGCTGCTTCCGGTGGATGTCGAGCCCGCCTACGATGGGCATCGGGACCTCCTCAAGCTCCAGCGGGGCCTCAGCACCCCGCGCGAATGCCTACACGGTCAATCGTGACGCGTCTGAGCTGGGGAGGTCTCGCACGCACAAGGCAGCGGCCTCAGCTCAGCCTGGCCCGATGCATGTCATCTATATGTCCGTAACGATCGCTGCGCAATGACCTACAGCGGCACACGCTGACACAGGGCGCGACAAAAGGAAACGGCCCGCCAGGCCGCGTTTCCGCAGCAAGCGGGCCGTTTTCGCAGGTGGTGGCAGGTGTTGGGTTCGAACCAACGTAGGCTGAGCCGACGGTTTTACAGACCGCTCCCTTTGGCCACTCGGGCAACCTGCCGTATGCCGCCGCGCTGGGCGGCATCGCAAGAATAGCCCAAGACGCGGCCAGACGGTTAGCCGCCCCGATCTTAGGCAAACGACGGCGTGGCCGACGTGACGGTTTGGGGCCTGGCCGTCTAGCCTAAAGCCGTGGCATCGCAAGAGTCTTCCTTTGACATCGTGTCCAAGCTTGACCGCCAGGAAGTGGACAATGCGCTCAACCAGGCGGCCAAGGAGATCGGCACGCGGTTCGACTTCCGCGGCGTGGGCGCGTCCATCGCCTGGTCCGGCGACCAGGCGGTGGACATCCGGGCCAACAGCGAGGAACGCGCCAAGGCGGTCCTTGACGTATTCAAGGACAAGCTGGTCAAGCGGGGCGTCTCGCTGAAGACCCTGGACCCGGCCGATCCCAAGCTGTCCGGCAAGGAGTACCGGATGGCGGTGGCCCTCAAGGAGGGCATCACCCAGGACGACGCCAAGAAGCTGTCCAAGATCATCAGGGACGAGGGCCCGAAGGGCATCCGCGCGCAGGTCCAGGGCGAGGAGCTTCGCGTCTCGGCCAAGAAGAAGGACGACTTGCAGGCGGTCATCGCCTTGCTGAAAGGCAAGGAATTCGACTTCGCCCTGCAGTTCGTCAACTACCGGTAACCCGTCACTTCTGCGCGCAGCGAATTCAGCCCGCGGTACGACTCACGGGCCTTTCCGCCGCGTAATGAAACCCTGAGTCCATCGCCTTGGAGGGTGCTGAAAGACCGGTACGCGAGAGAACGCTGGGGCGCCGAGGACGCCTGCGGCGGGACCGAGGCTAGCGGCGATAGCCGGCCAGGGCTTCCAGGCGGCGGACGCGTTCGCCGACGGGAGGATGGGTGCGGAACAGGCCGGCGAAGCCTTCGGCGCGGAACGGGCTGGCGATCATCAGATGACCGACCGAGGTCAGCCGGCCGTCGGGGGCCAGGGCCAGTTCGGCCGTGCCGGCATCGATCTTGCGCAGGGCGCTGGCCAGGGCCACCGGCTCGCCGGACAGCAGCGCCCCCGTCACGTCGGCCCGGTATTCGGTGGCCGGGGTCACGGTCAGCCTGATGACCAGCGCGGCGATCGGGCCCAGGACCAGCATCAGCGTCGCCTCGAGCAGGCCCAGGCCGGACCCGGCGGTGCCGCGCGCCCGGGCGGGTCCGGACGGCGCGGGCGCGGGCGGCGCGGGCGCGGATCGGGTGGCGGCGCGGGCGGGCAGGAAGCGGGCCAGGCCGGCCGGGAAGGTGATGAGGGTGGCCAGGCCGGCCGATACCGTGCCGGGCAGGATGTCCCGGCCCGAGACGTGGGCCAGCTCGTGGCCGAGGACCGCGCGCAGCTCGGTCTCGTCCAGGGCCTTGAGCAGGCCTGCGGTGCAGCAGACCGCGGCGGTGCGGGGGGCACGGCCCACGGTGAAGGTGTTCGGCTGCTCGGCGGGTGACAAGTACAGCCGCGGCACCGGCAGCCGGCCTGCCTTGCTCAGCTCGCGGACCAGCCGGTAGAGGCCGGGCTGTTCCACCTCGCCGACCGGGCGGGCGGCCAGCGCGGACAGGGCCAGCCGGGCGCCGCCGAAGTAGGCGGCGGCCTCGAGCAGGCCGACCAGGACGGCCCCGGCGACCGCGCCGCCCGCGGCGGCGACCGCGGCCCCGACCGCGGCGCCGGCCGCCAGCAGCAGCAGCGCTACGACGGCCAGCCGGGCAGCCGCGCCGCTCAGCATGGCGGACCGCCGGACGCCTCGCCGGACAGCCGGGCGGCCGCGCCGGTCAGCATGGCCACCCGCCGGGTGGCGCGCTGGTCAGCACGGGGGGCCGCCACCGGTCACCGGCACGGTCATGCACCTCCCCAAAGCGGCCCGCGTTGCTGCCTCGCAGTCGCATGATGACACGTTCCAGCGGGGTGTGACATAAATCTCAGCTGGTGAGGCTGGAACGTTTTATACATGCCTGGCTGCCAGTTCTTACCGGAATCTGTCTCAACGTACATTGGCCGTGCCGGATGACCGCCGGCCTGGGAATATCACCTACCAGATGAACGTTCCAGCGCCTGTTTTCGTCGTAAGATTTACACCGTCCTAACTCATGCCCCAGGTCGTGGGGTGGTGCTGCGTAGCGTTCGGCCGCGGCATGCGGAGGAGGTCTTCCAGCTGTGACCAAGCAGGTCCAGAAGCTCGATCACGTCATCATCCGCTTCGCCGGCGACTCTGGCGACGGCATGCAGCTGGCTGGAGACAGGTTCACCCAGGAGACGGCGATCTTCGGCAACGACCTGTCCACCCAGCCGAATTTCCCCGCCGAAATCCGGGCCCCGGCCGGCACCCTGGCCGGCGTATCGAGTTTCCAGCTGCATTTCGCTGACCACGATATCCTCACCCCCGGCGACCGGCCTGACGTGCTCATTGCGATGAACCCGGCGGCGTTGAAGGCGAACGTCTCGGACCTGCCTCGGGGCGGCGACCTGATCGTCAACACCGACGAATTCACCAAGCGCAATCTCACCAAGGTGGGTTACCAGGCCAACCCGCTTGATGACGGCTCGCTCGAGCAGTACAACGTGCACGCGGTGCCGATCACCTCGCTGACGGTCAAGGCCCTGGAGTCGTTCGACATCACCAGGAAGGACGCCGAGCGGGCCAAGAACATGTTCGCGCTCGGCATGCTGTCCTGGCTGTACGACCGGCCCGCCGACGGCACGCTGAGCTTCCTCAAGGCCAAGTTCGCGTCCAAGCCCGAGATCATGGCGGCCAACGTGGCCGCGTTCGGTGCGGGCTGGAACTTCGGCGAGACGACCGAGGCGTTCCCGGCCCGCTACGAGATCAAGCCCGCGCCGCTGACGCGAGGCACCTACCGGAACATCAGCGGCAACACCGCCCTGGCCTACGGGCTCATCGCGGCCTCCCAGCTGGCCGGGCTGCCGCTGTTCCTCGGTTCTTACCCGATCACGCCGGCCTCGGACATCCTGCACGAGCTGGCCAAGCACAAGCGGTTCGGGGTCCGCACGTTCCAGGCCGAAGACGAGATCGCCGCCGTCGGCGCGGCGCTGGGCGCTTCGTTCGGCGGCTCGCTGAGCGTGACCAGCACCTCCGGGCCCGGCATGCTGCTGAAGGCCGAGACCATCGGCCTGGCCGTGTCGGTCGAGCTGCCGCTGATCGTCTGCGACATCCAGCGAGCGGGGCCGTCCACCGGGATGCCGACCAAGACCGAGCAGGCCGACCTGCTGCAGGCCATGTTCGGCCGCAACGGCGAGTCACCGGTGCCGATCGTGGCCGCGGCCAGCCCGGCCGACTGCTTCGACGCCGCGATCGAGTCGGCCCGTATCGCGGTGAAGTACCGCACTCCGGTGATCCTGCTCTCCGACGGCTACCTAGCCAACGGCTCGGAGCCGTGGCGGATCCCTGATGTGGCCAGCCTGCCCGACATCAGCCAGGAGTTCGCGTTCGCGGCTGCAGGCGACGGCGAGTTCGAGCCGTTCCGGCGGGACCCGGTGACGCTGGCCCGGCCCTGGGCGGTGCCCGGCACCCCGGGCCTTGAGCACCGGATCGGCGGCATCGAGAAGGCCGACGTGACCGGCGAGATCTCCTACGAGCCGGACAACCACGACCGTATGGTCCGGCTGCGCCAGGCCAAGATCGACGGCATCGCGGCCGATATCGCCCCGCTGGCCGTGGACGACCCGGACGGGGCCGCCCGGGTCCTGGTGCTCGGCTGGGGCTCGACATCCGGCTCCATCGGTGCGGCGGTCCGCCGGGTCAGGAACGCGGGCCATTCGGTGGCCCAGGCGCACCTGCGGCACCTGAACCCGTTCCCGTCCAACCTGGGCGAGGTGCTCCGCCATTACGACCAGGTGCTGGTGCCGGAGATCAACCTCGGCCAGCTGGCCCTGGTCCTGCGCGGGCGGTTCCTGGTCGACGTGATCTCCTACAACCGGGTCCGCGGCCTGCCGTTCCAGTCCGCCGAGCTCGCCGGCGTCATCGAGGATGTGATCGGCCATGCCTGAGAGCAACGGCACTGAGAGCAACGGCTCGCAGCCGAACGGCCACCGGGCGGAGGCAGGTACCGGCGAGGGCGAAGGCCACCGGCTTGCCTCGCTGACCCTGGTGCCTAAGGCCACGGTCCGTTCGGTGACCAAAGATTTTAAATCCGACCAGGAAGTTCGCTGGTGCCCGGGTTGCGGGGACTACGCCATCCTGGCCGCGTTCCAGGCCTTCCTGCCCGAGCTCGAGGTGCCACGCGAGAACGTGGCCGTCATCTCCGGCATCGGCTGCTCGTCCCGGCTGCCGTACTACGTCAACAGCTACGGCATGCACTCCATCCACGGCCGCGCGCCGGCCATCGCCACCGGCCTGGCCACCTCAAGGACCGACCTGTCGGTGTGGGTCATCACCGGCGACGGGGACGCGCTGTCGATCGGCGGCAACCACCTGATCCACGCGCTGCGGCGCAACGTCAACATCAAGATCCTGCTGTTCAACAACCGGATCTACGGGCTGACCAAGGGCCAGTACTCGCCGACCTCGGAGCGGGGCAAGGTCACCAAGTCCACCCCGTTCGGCTCGCTGGACCACCCGTTCAACCCGATGTCGCTGGCGCTGGGCGCCGACGCGAGCTTCGCCGCGCGGACCATCGACTCCGACCGCAGGCACCTGACCTCGGTGCTGCGGGCCGCCGCCGACCACCAGGGCGCCGCGTTCATCGAGATCTACCAGAACTGCCCCATCTTCAACGACGACGCGTTCGAGCCGCTCAAGCAGCAGGCCTCGGCGGGCGAGAAGCTGATCAAGCTGGAGCACGGCCAGCCGGTCCGGTTCGGGCCGGGCGGGTCGCAGGGCCTGCGGTTCGGGCACTTCGGGAAGCTTGAGGCGGTCGAGGTCGACGGCGCCGATCCGGACACGCTGATCACCCACGACGCGCAGCGGGCCGACCCGTCCTACGCGTTCGCGCTGTCCCGGCTGGACTCCGCCGACTTCCGGCACACGCCGATCGGGGTGTTCCGGCAGGTGGAGCAGCCGAGCTACGACCAGCTCATGGCCGACCAGATCGCCGGCGCCCAGGCCCGCAGCGGCCCGGGCGACCTGAGCGCGCTGCTGGCCGGCAGCGACACCTGGGAAGTCAACTAGCGCGCGGCCGGGCCGGCCGGGCGCACCCGCCCGGCCCGGTCACTTCTCACTTCGGCAGGCTCGCCATCTGGGCGTCCATGGGCTTGGTGGGCGGCGGCATGTCCGCGATGTTCATCTGGAGCTCGGCCAGGGCGGGGCCGTAGATCCCGGAGAAGCTCGGGAACGGCTGGATCGTGTCGGCCAGCACGTCGACCGGTACGCGGGCCCGGATGGCCAGCGTGGCCTGCTGCAGCCACTCGCCGGCCTCCGGCCCGAGCGCGTAGGCGCCGGTCAGCCGCTCGCCGTCGGACAGCAGGGTCAGGAACCCGTTGGACTCGGCGTACGCGTGGGTGTAGGTGGCGGTCTTCGGCACCTCCGACACGCGCGCGGTGCCGCTGTACGGTGCCTCGAGCGCGCCCGCCGCGGCGGCCTGCGGATCGGTATAGGTGACGCGAGGGACGGCCTCATAGTTCGCCGGGCGCTGTTGGCCGGTGATGTTGGCCGCGACCACGTCGCCCTCGTACTCCCCGACGTGGGTCAGCGGCCAGATGCCGTTGACGTCGCCGATCGCCCACAGGCGCTCGCCCGCGCGCAGGTACTCGTCGACCTTGATCCCGTGCGGGTCGGCCTGGATGCCGACCGTCTCCAGGCCGATCCCCTCGACCCGCGGCCGCCGGCCGGTCGCCACCAGCAGCTTGTCGCCGCGCAGCTCGGTACTGCCGTCCAGCTGCAGGACGTACTCCTCGCCGTCGCGCCGGGCGGTGGTGGCGTGCACGCCGAGGTGCAGCTCGATGCCGTCCTGGCGCAGCGCCTCGCTGAGCGCCTGGCCCAGCGGCGCGGCTTCGCGGGGGATCAGACGGTCGGAACCCTCGATGATCACCGCCTGGCCGCCGAGACGCCGCACGACCTGCGCGAGCTCGACGCCCGCCGCCCCGCCGCCCAGCACCAGCAGGCGGCGCGGGATCGCCTTCATGCTGGTCGCCTCCCGGGTCCCCCAGACGCCCTCGAGCTCACGCAGCCCCGGGATCGGCGGCACGAACGGATCGGCGCCGGTCGCCACCACGACGTGCTCGGCGGTGTGGCGGACGCCGTCGACCTCGACCGCGCCGGTGCCGGCCAGCTTGCCGGTGCCGCGCAGCAGGGCGATGCCCCGGCTGGCCAGCCAGCTCTGCTGCCCGGCGTCGGACCAGTTCGACACCATGTAGTCCCGCCAGGCCAGCGCGGCCTGCACGTCGACCTGCGCGGTCGCGGCGGCGTTACGCGCGCCCTGGACCGCCTCGCCCGGGCGCAGCAGCGACTTGGACGGGATGCACGCCCAGTAGGAGCACTCGCCGCCGACCAGCTCCCGCTCGACGACCGCCACCCGCTGGCCGCGCGCGGCCAGCGCCGCCGCGCAGTGTTCGCCGGGCGCTCCGCCGCCTAGCAGGATCACGTCGTAGTCGCTCATGCGGGCAGCTCCTCGCCGGCCTGCTCACGGATCATGTACTCGGCGTACCAGTCGGGCCAGTTCGGGTCGGCCTGGCCGGTGCGCTTCTCGTGCTCGGCATGGGCCGCCTCGGCCCGCCGCAGCGCGCCGGCCAGCTCGCTGGCGGTGCTGAACGACGTCGCGGCCGGGTCGATCCGGCCCGGCAGCCGGGTGGTGACCTCCTGGAACAGCCAGCCGTTGCCGTCCGGGTCGCTGAACGTGGCGAACGAGCCGTAGGTGGCGTCGCCGGGCGCGGGCCCGCTGACCCGGCCGACCAGGTCGGCGCCGTGGAACCGGCAGTTGGCCCCCGGTGCGCAGTGGAACGCCTCGCTGACCTCGACCCCGGCCTCGGTCAGCCGGTCGCGGGCGGCGGCCAGGTCGGAGACGACCAGGTACACGTCCTGGACCGAGCCGGGCGCGGCCGAGGTGAGGTTCCGGCCGAACTGGATCGAGCAGCCGGAGCCCGGCGGGGTGAACTGGATCAGGCGGAAGTCACCGCCGGTGACGTCGGCGTCGAGCCGCCAGCCGAGCCCGGCGTAGAACTCTTTGGCCCGGTCAGCGTCCGCGACGGGGATGACGATCACCTCGAGCTTCATGTCGAGGGTCTCGGCGCTGCGGTCCTCGGTCGTGCTCATCGCGAGCCTCCTTGGGGACTTGGTGTCGGGCACGACATTAGCTTTGCCGCCGCCGCGCTCGCACCGCGGGGCACCCTGCTGGCCCGTGCTCAGCCGTCGGCGCTCAGCCGTCGGCGCGCATCAGGCCGACCGGGCAGGCGACGCCGGTGCCGTGGTCCGGGCAGTAGCCGAACGGGTTCTTGGCCTCCGACAGGTACTGCTGGTGGTAGTTCTCGGCGAAGTAGAACTCGCCGGCGGGCAGGATCTGCGTGGTGATCGAGCCGAAGCCGGCCGTAGCCAGCTCCTGGCCGTAGGCCTCGGCTGAAGCCTCGGCGGCCTCGCGCTGCGCCTGGGTCCGGTAGAAGATCGCCGACCGGTACTGGGTGCCGCGGTCGTGGCCCTGGCGCATGCCCTGGGTCGGGTTGTGCGCCTCCCAGAACACCTTCAGCAGCGTCTCGTACGACACCCGGGCCGGGTCGTAGACCACCCGGACCGTCTCGGCGTGCCCGGTCCGCCCGCTGCAGACCTCTTCGTAGCTGGGGTGGGGCGTGAACCCGCCCTCGTAGCCGACCGAGGTCGACACCACGCCCGGGGTCGACCAGAACGTCTTCTCCGCGCCCCAGAAACAGCCCAGCGCGAACTCGGCCACCTCGGTACCCGGCGGATACGGCGGCGCCAGCGGCGAGCCGAGCACCACGTGCCGTTTCGCGACCGGCATCGGCTGCTCCCGGCCGGGCAGCGCCGAAGCGGCGTCCACCAGCTGCGTCTTCCGCGATCCGAAAATCCCCATCACGTACACCTCCGGTGAGGTAACCACGGGCGGCAGGCACCTGTTCCGGGATCAAGGCGGCTCAGCCTCAAGACGGCTCAGCCTCAAGACGGCCCAGCCTCAAGACGGCTCAGCCGGTGCGCTTCTCCACGAAGTCGCACAGGCCCAGGAACGCGGCCCGGGCCGGGCCGGAGGGCAGGGCCATGATCTCGCTCCTGGCCCCCTGGGTCCAGGTCAGCACGTGCGCGCGGGACTCGGCCACGGCCGGATGGGTGCGCAGCACGGCCAGCGTCTCGGTCAGCAGCCCGTCGTCGGACAGGTCGGCCTCGGTGAGCAGCCAGTGCAGCCGGGCATCGGCCGCCGAGGCGCCAGCCGCCGCCGAGGCGCCAGCCGCCGCCGAGGCGCCAGCTGCGCCGGCCGCGGCGGCCGACACGGCGGCGGCCGACGAGCGCATCGCGTACAGCACCGGCAGCGTCCGCACGCCCTGGCGCAGGTCGGTGCCGGGGGTCTTGCCGGACTGGGCCGGATCGCTGGCGATGTCGATCACGTCGTCGGACAGCTGCCAGGCCACGCCGATCTGCTCGCAGGCCACCGCGATCCGGGTCGTGATGTCGTCGGCCGCGCCGGAGAACATGGCGCCGAACCGGCCGGAGGTGGCAATCAGCGACCCGGTCTTCTCGGTGATCACGTGCATGTAGTGATCCAGCGGGTCCTGGCCGGGCCGCGGGCCGATGGTCTCGGCCAGCTGCCCCTCGACCAGCCGGTTGAACGTCTCGGCCTGGATCCGGACCGCGTCCGGGCCCAGGTCGGCCAGGATGCGGGATGCCTGGGCGAACAGGAAGTCGCCGGTCAAGATGGCGACCGAGTTGCTCCACCGGGAGTTGACCGAGGGATGCCCGCGGCGGACCTCGGCCTCGTCCATGACGTCGTCGTGGAACAGCGTGGCCAGGTGGGTGAGCTCGATGGCCACCGCCGCCTGGATGACCCGCGGGTCCTGGGGCTGGCCGAACCGCGCGGCCAGCAGCACCAGCAGCGCCCGGAAGCGCTTGCCGCCCGCCTCGATGGCGTGCTGGGAGGCTTCGGTGAACAGTTCCTCGTCCGGATGCGCGGTCTGGGCCAGCAGCGCCTCGACCCGGGCCAGGTCGTCAAGAACCTCCGCCTCCAGGGCGGAGTCGGGGAAATCCACCGGAACTGCGGTGATCACATGCTCTCCACGTCATCGGCACGCGCGAACGCCTCGAATTTTCGAGTATGCCCGTTCTTGGGTGGTGCAACCAGTGCCGCGCGTGCCATCAAGCCCCCAGACTCAGCTCACGAACAGATGGTTCGCGGCGTGTGACGCCAGGGAGAGGACTGGTTCGGGGACGATGCCGAGGAGCACCGTGGCCAGTACGCCCAGGCCCACCGCGGTGCCGGTGAATACGTTGGGCAGGATCACTTCGGGACCGTCGGGCACCGGGTCGCTGAAGAACATCAGCACGATCACGCGGACGTAGAAGAACCCGGCGATCGCGCTGGCCAGCACGCCGATGATGACCAGGGGCGTCTCGCCGGCGGCGATGGCCGCCTGGAACACGGCGAACTTCCCGGTGAAGCCGCTGGTCAGCGGGATCCCGGCGAAGGCCAGCAGGAACAGCGCGAAAATACCTGCCACCACTGGCGACCTGCGGCCCAGGCCCGCCCAGCGGGACAGGTGGTCAGCCTCGCCGCCCGTGTCCCTGACCAGGGTGATGACCGCGAAGGCGCCGACCGTGGTGAAGCCGTAGGTGACCAGGTAGAACAGGCTGGCGGACAGGCCGGCCACGCTGGTGGCGATGACCGCGGTCAGCACGAACCCGGCGTGCGCGATCGAGGAGTAGGCCAGCAGCCGCTTCACGTCGGTCTGGGTGATGGCGATGACCGCGCCGGCCACCATGGTCAGGATGGCGATGACCCACATGGCCGGTCGCCAGTCCCAGGTCAGGTTGCCGAACGCCACGTAGAACACGCGCAGCAGCGCGCCGAAGGCGGACACCACCGTGCAGGAGGCCATCAGCGCGGTCACCGGCGTCGGCGCGCCCTGGTACACGTCGGGCTTCCAGCTGTGGAACGGCACTGCTCCGATCTTGAACAGCAGCCCGATCCCGGTCAGCGCGATCCCGGCGTACAGCAGGGTGGCGTTGGCGGTGTTGGAGGTGGCCGCCGAGGCGATGGCGGACAGCGACACCGAGCCGGCGAAGCCGTACAGCATAGCCACGCCGAACAGGAAGAAGGCCGAGGAGAACGCGCCGAGCAGGAAGTACTTCATGGCCGCCTCGTGCGACAGCAGGCGGCGGCGCCGGGCCAGCCCGCACAGCAGGTACAGCGGCAGCGACAGCACCTCGAGGGCGACGAACATGGTCAGCAGGTCGTTGGACGCGGGGAACAGCATCATGCCGCCCACCGCGAACAGCGTCAGCGGGAAGATCTCGGTGTGCATGGTCCCGGAGACCAGGCCCTCGCGCTCTTCCGGGCTGCCGGGCGGCACGGCCGCCTGCGCGGCGAACGGGCTGTTGGCCGGGTCGGCGATGAGCAGCACGCTGACGAAGGCCAGGATCACGATCGTGCCCTGGATGAACAGGGTCGGCCGGTCCACGCCGACCGCGCCCATGGCGGCTACGTGGCCCGAGCTGCCGTTCGCGAAAATGTTGTCCGAGGCGGCCACGATGGTCAGCACGAACGACACGACCAGGGCGGCCAGGGTCAGCGTGAGCTGCACGCTGCGGCGCATGTAGCGGGGGGCGAACGCCTCGACCAGGACGCCGATCACCGCGGCGCCGAACACCACCAGCATCGGCGAGAGCTGGCCGTACTCGATGCTCGGCGGGGCGATGGTCCCGCTGGCCGCTAGGACGCCGGTCACGGTGCCATTCCCTTCTGACCGGCAGTGGTAAAGGCCGCGGTGGTGAACCCGGGCGCCGGATGCGCGGGCTGCGGATCGACCTCGTGCACCTGCGCCATGGTCACCTTGACCGCCGGGTTGATGATGTCGAGCACCGGCTTGGGGTAGACCCCGACCCCGATGATCAGCACGATCAGCGGGGCGACGGCCAGCAGCTCGCGGGGCTTCAGGTCCTTCATGCCGGCCACCTGGTCACGCACCGGGCCGCCCGCCACACGCTGGTACATCCACAGGATGTAGATCGCGGCCAGGATGATGCCGACGGTGGCGAAGCTGGCGGCCACCTTGTAGCGGGAGAAGGTCCCGATCAGGACCAGGAACTCGCTGACGAAGGTGGAAAGCCCCGGCAGCGACAGCCCGGCCAGGCCGGAGATCAGGAACAGGCCGGCCAGCAGCGGCGCGACCTTCTGCACGCCGCCGAAGTCCGCGATCCGGTCCGAGCCGCGCCTGGTGATCAGGAACCCGGCCAGGATGAACAGCGCGCCGGTGGCGAACCCGTGGTTGACCATGTACAGCGTGGCGCCCGCCACGCCCTGGCTGGTCATGACGAACACGCCCAGCACGATGAAGCCGAAGTGGGAGATCGAGGTGTAGGCGATCAGCCGTTTCATGTCCTGCTGGCCGATGGCCACGATGGCCCCGTACAGCACCCCGATCACGGCCAGCGTGATGACCAGCGGGGTGAAGTACTTGGCGCCGGCCGGGAACAGCTCCCAGCAGAACCGCAGCATGCCGTAGGTGCCCACCTTGTCCAGCACACCGACCAGCAGGACGGCCGCGCCGGGCTGGGCCGAGGCGGCCGCGTCGGGCAGCCAGGTGTGGAACGGCCACAGCGGCGCCTTGATCGCGAACGCGATGAAGAACCCGAGGAACAGCCACTTCTGCACGGTGGGACTGAGGGACACGTTGACCAGCTCGCTGAACAAGAACGAGCCGTGGTGCCCGGTGGCGCCGCTGTTCACCGAGTACACGTACAGGGCGATGACCGCGACCAGCATGAGCAGCCCGCCGAGCAGGCTGTAGAGCAGGAACTTGACCGCCGCGTACTGCCGCTTGCCGGTGCCGTAGCTGCCGATCATGAAGTACATCGGCACCAGCATGGCCTCGAAGAACACGTAGAACAGGAACACGTCGGTGGCCGCGAATACGCCGATCATCATGGTCTCGAGCGTCATCAGCAGCGCGAAGTAGGTCTTGACGCTGTGCTTGCCGCTGTCCGCGTCGTTCCACGAGGCCAGGATGACCACCGGCATCAGCACGGCGGACATGGCGATCAGGACCAGCGCGATGCCGTCCACGCCCAGCGCGTAGTGCACGCCGAACGCCGGGATCCAGGAGTAGACCTCGGTGAACTGGTAATTCGGCCCGCCGACCTGGAACTTGACCGCGATGATGATCACCACGAGGAGCGTCAGCAGCGAGAACGCCAGGGCCAGGTACTTGGCCAAGGCCTCCCGGGCGCGCACGTCGGCCTGGGCGCTGTCGGCCGGCAGGCCGGGCACCGCCACGATCACGATCGCGCCGAGCAGCGGCAGGGCGCCCGCAATGGTCAGCCAGGGGAAGCCGTTCATCTAGAGCCTCACCGCCAGGAGCAAGGCGACCAGCACAGCGGCGCCGAAGAACATGGACAGGGCGTAGGAGCGCACGAAACCGGTCTGCAGCCGGCGCCATCGGCCCGACGTCCCGCCGATCAGCGCGGCCAGCGAGTTGACCAGGCCGTCGACGCCGCGGTTGTCGAAGTACACCGACAGCCGGGTCAGCCACTGGCCGGGCCGCATCAGGACCGACTCGTTGAACGCGTCGCCGTAGAGGTCTTTGCGGCCGGCGACGACCAGGGGATTCCCCGGCGGCGCCGTCTCGGGGACCGGGACCCGGCCGTACTTCATCCAGGCCAGGCCCACGCCGGCCAGCGCCAGCACCAGCGCCACGCCACTGGTGACGGTGAGGAACCCGTGCGAGACCGGCGGCACCCCCACGACCGGAGCGAGGAACTTCTCCAGCCGGTCATTGATGATGAGGAATCCGCCCGCTCCGACCGAGCCGATCGCGATCACGACCATCGGCCAGGTCATCACCGGCGGTGATTCGTGCGGATGCGCCTCGGCCTTCCAACGGCGCTTCCCGTGCCAGGTCATGAGCATCATCCGCGTCATGTAGAACGCGGTGAGCCCGGCGCCGATCAGCGCGCAGATGCCGAGGATCCAGCCGCCCGCGCCGTGCTCGGTGAAGTCGCCCTCGATGATGGGGTCCTTGGCGAAGAACCCGGAGAACGGCGGGATGCCGATGATGGCCAGGTACGCGAGGCCGAACGTCACGTAGGTGACCGGCAGGAAGCGGTCCAGCCCCCCGTACCTCCGCATGTCCTGCTCGTCGTCCATGCCGTGGATCACCGAGCCCGAGCCGAGGAACAGCCCGGCCTTGTAGAACCCGTGCGAGAGCAGGAGCGCGATCGCGAACACGTATCCTTCGGGCCCGAGGCCGGCCCCGAGCGTCATGTAGCCGATCTGGCTCATGGTGGACCCGGCCAGCGACTTCTTGATGTCGTCCTTGGCCGAGGCGATGATGCCGCCGAACAGCAGCGTGACCGTTCCGACCAGGGCGATCGCGATCCGCGCGTCCGGCGACAGCGCGAGGATCGGGTTGGACCGTACCAGCAGGTAGACCCCGGCGGTGACCATGGTCGCGGCGTGGATCAGCGCCGACACGGGGGTGGGGCCCTCCATCGCGTCCAGCAGCCAGGACTGCAGCGGCACCTGCGCGGACTTCCCGCACGCGCCGAGCAGCAGCAGCAATCCGAGTGCGGTGGCCACCCCGCTCCCGCCCGACGGAGCCTGGTGGAACACCCCGGTGAAGGACACCGTGCCGAACTCGCTGAACATCAGGAAGATGGCCAGCGTGAGGCCGGCGTCGCCGATCCGGTTGACCACGAACGCCTTCTTCGCCGCCACCGCCGCCGAGTTCCGTTGCTGCCAGAACCCGATCAGCAGGTAGGAGGCCAGGCCGACGCCCTCCCATCCGACGTAGAGCACCAGGTAGTTGTCGGCCAGCACGAGCAGCAGCATGGCCGCGAGGAACAGGTCCATGTAGCCGAAGAAGCGCCGCCGGTCGGTGTCGTGCGCCATGTAGCCGATCGAGTAGATGATGATCAGCGACCCGACTCCGGTGATCAGCAGCACGAAACAGATCGACAGCGGATCGATCAGCAGGTTTACGTTGGCCTGGAAGTGCCCCACCAGGATGTACGTGTACACGTGCTGGTCCTGCTCGCGGTTGGTGTCCCCGAGCAGGGTGAAGTAGGCGATCACGCCGTAGGCGAACGCGGCGACCGGCATCGCCACGCCGAGCAGGTGCCCCCACCGGTTGGTGCGCCGGCCGCCGACCAGCAGCACCACCGCGCCGAAGAGCGGGAAGGCGAGCAGCAGCCACGACAGCTTCAGCGCCCCGGTCGCCGGCACGGTAGCAAGCGCCTGAGCGTGAGCGACGTTCGCGAGGGCCGTGCCAGTCAAGGTCGTCATCCCTTCACCACTTCAGCAGGTTGGCGTCGTCGACCGACGCGGACCGGCGGGCCCGGTAGATGGCCATCAGGATGGCCAGGCCCACCACGACCTCGGCGGCGGCCACCACCATGACGAAGAACGCGATGACCTGCCCGTCCAGGTTGCCGTGCATGCTCGAGAACGCGACGAAGGCCAGGTTGCACGCGTTCAGCATCAGCTCGATGCACATGAACACGACGATGGCGTTGCGCCGGACCAGCACGCCGACCGCGCCGATGACGAACAGGATCACGGACAGCGCGACGTAGTGCACCGGGCTCATGAGTCGGCCCTCCCGGACGGCTCGATCTCCCGCGCGCCGCCATCCGCCTCGATCTCGATGGTTTCCTCAGGCGGAACGAAGCCTGGTTGCTCGGTCACGCTTCGCTGCGACAGGGCGGTGCTGACCGACAGGTCGGACGGTCTGCCATCCGGCAGCAGGGCCGGCCGGTCGGCCGAGTCGTGCAGCGCGTACACGCCGGGCGACGGGTCCGGGGCCAGGTGGCCGCTGGCCACCCGGCGGGCGGCGAGTTCCCGCTGGTTGGGCTTGGGCGAGGTGCGCTCCCGGTGGGCCAGCACCATCGCGCCGAGCGCGGCGGTGATCAGCAGCGCGCCGGTCACTTCGAACGGGAACACGTAGGTGGTGAAGATAAGGGTGGCGATGCCGGTCAGGTTGCCCGCCCCCTGCGCCGCGGTCGGCTTGGCGGCCGGCCCGATGGCGGCGTGCCCGATGCCCAGGATCAGGATCACGAAAAAGCCGATGGCGACCAGGCCGGCCGCCATCCGCTGGCCCTTGATGGTCTCCACGATCGAGTCCGACGAGCTGATGCCGATCAGCATGAGCACGAACAGGAACAGCATCAGCACCGCGCCGGTGTACACGATGATCTGCACGAAAGCCAGGAACGGCGCGCCCTGCATGGCGTACATAGTGGCCAGGCAGAGCATGACCACGGCGAGCATCAGCGCGCAGTGCACGGCCCGCCGGACCAAGATCATGGCCAGCGCGGCGCCGACCGAGGCCGCGGCCAGGATCCAGAAGAGGCACTCCCGCGCGATGACGTCGGCGTTGGTGCCCGGTGCGGCGGCCAGTACGCCTCTCACGTGTCGTCTCCCTTGTCCTCGCGGACGTCCGGCGGGGCCCACGACAGCGAGGCGTCCGGGGATCCGGCGAACACCGCCGGACCCGACGGACCGCCCGGCCCGGACATGCCGGGCGCGCGCGGGCCGGTCACCAGGCCGGCCGCGCCGAGGCGGTAGTAGTCCTTCTCCTCGTCGCCGAGCCGCATCGGATGCGGCGGCGCCTCCATGCTCTGCAGCAGCGGGACCAGCAACTGCTCCTTGGTCCAGATCAGGTTTTCCCGGCTGTCGTCGGCGATCTCGTACTCGTTGGTCATGGTCAGCGCGCGCGTCGGGCAGGCCTCGATGCACATGCCGCACAGGATGCAGCGCAGGTAGTTGATCTGGTAGACGTGCCCGTACCGCTCGCCGGGGGAGAACCTGGCCTCGGCCGTGTTGTCCCGGCCCTCGACGTAGATGGCGTCCGCCGGGCAGGCCCAGGCGCACAGCTCGCAGCCGATGCACTTCTCCAGCCCGTCGGGCCACCGGTTGAGCTGGTGGTGGCCGTGGAACCGGGGCGCGGTGGGCTTTTTGACCTCGGGGTACTCAACGGTCTCGACCTTCCGGAACATCTCCTGGAAGGTGACCCCGAAGCCCTTGATCGGGTTGAGGAAATCAAGCACCGGTGACCTCCCGGGTGGAGGTTTCCTGGTCTGTGCCAACCTGGTCTGTGCCGACTTGATCTGGGCCGACACCGTGGTAGTGCGGCAGGTCGAGCGGCGGCACCGGGAAGGTGCTGGCCCCGAAGGGCACGTCCCGGCCGGCCTCGGCGGCACTGGCGGAATCCGCCACCTCGTACCGGGCGGCGCGCTGCTCCGCGGCGGTCTCCCACATCCAGGCCATGACCACCACGATGAGCAGGACCAGGCCGCCCACCACGTACGGGATCTTGTTGCTAGTGTCCAGCCGCCAGGCGCGGACGGTCGCGATGAGCAGGATCCAGACGATGGACACCGGGATCAGGATCTTCCAGCCGATCGCCATCAGCTGGTCGTAGCGGACCCGGGGCAGGGTGCCGCGCAGCCAGATGTAGCAGAACAGCAGGATGAAGACCTTGATCAGGAACCACAGCACCGGCCACCAGCCGACGTTGGCGCCGGACCACAGCGACAGCGGCCACGGCGCCCGCCAGCCGCCCAGGAACAGCGTGACCGCGAGCCCGCAGACCGTGGTCATGTTGATGTACTCGCCG
This sequence comes from uncultured Actinomycetes bacterium, assembly GCA_963790065.1. Lineage (GTDB taxonomy): Bacteria > Actinomycetota > Actinomycetes > Streptosporangiales > Streptosporangiaceae > Palsa-504. Next base: position 117,595 of record CAWBNK010000019.1, read on the forward strand.
AGGTAAAACATCGCGAACTTCATCGAGGAGTACTCGGTGTGATAGCCGGCCACCAGCTCGCCCTCGCCCTCGGGCAGGTCGAACGGCAGCCGGTTGGTCTCGCCGACCATGGTGACCAGGTAGATCACGAACGAGACGGGCAGCAGCCAGGCGTACCACTCGTGCTGCTGGGCGTTGACGATCGCGGTGGTGGACAGCGAGCCCGCGTACAGGAACACGGCCACGAAGGCCAGGCCCATGGCGATCTCGTAGCTGATCACCTGGGCCGCCGAGCGCAGCGCGCCGAGCAGCGAGTAGGGCGACCCGGAGGCCCAGCCGGCCAGCACGATGCCGTAGACCCCGATCGAGCTCATGGCCAGCACCAGCAGCACCGCTACCGGCAGGTCGGTGAGCTGCAGCGGGGTGTAGTGGTGGAAGATCGAGACCTCCGGGCCCCACGGGATGACCGAGAAGCTGACGAAGGCGATCGTCCCCGATATCACCGGCGCCGCTATGAACAGCAGCCTGTCCGCGGTGCGGGGAATGATGTCTTCCTTGAGCGGCAGCTTGATCGCGTCCGCGATCGGTTGCAGCAGGCCGAAGGGCCCGGCCCGGTTCGGGCCGGGCCGGTTCTGCATCCGGCCGATGACGCGGCGCTCGGCCCAGATCATAAAGATCGTGGTCAGCAATAGGAACAGGAAGACGATCGCGACCTTCAGCAGCACCATCCACCAGATGAGCTGGTAGAAATCGGCCAGCGTCGGGTCCGGGGGGGGTGCCGCGAGCACGTGGGCCAGCGCCCCTGCCTGCATCATTCCGGCCTCCTCAGCGTGACCGTCGCGCCGTGTCCCACGCCCAGCTGGGCGCGGATGGTGGCCCCGGTCCAGGCCGCGGGTCCCTGCTCGCCCGGGTAGGGAGCCAGCTCGGCCGCCGCGCCCGCGCGGGCCAGGCCCCCGGCCGGGAGCCAGACCACGTGGTCGGCCATCGGCACGACCACCACCGGCACCGTGACCGAGCCCCGGTCGGTGGCCACGGTCACCTTATCGCCGTCGGCCACGCCGGCCTCGGTCGCGGTGACCGGGGACATCCGGGCCACTACCGGCCGGGCCGTGCCGGCCAGCGAGGGCTCGCCGTCCTGCATGTTCCCGCTGTCCAGCAGCTGGCGCCAGGTGGCCAGCAGTGCTGTCCCGGGGGGACGATCCCCCCCATGCCCCCCCTGGTCCTGGGGGGGCTGCCCGCCCCCCCAGACCCCCCTGGGCCCCCCGGACGGGGGGAATTCCGCCCGCGTGCCGTGCCAGGTGCCGAGCGCGGCCAGCTCGGCCCGCGCGGCCGCGGCGTCGGGCAGGCCCAGGTGCACGTCCATCTGGTCGGCGATCGCGCCGAGCACGTACAGGTCGGGGCGGACCTCGGGGACCTTCAGCGCCGCGGCGAACGAGCCGCCGCGTCCTTCCCAGTTCACGAACGTGCCGGCCTTCTCCGCGACGGCGGCGACCGGGAAGACCACATTGGCGCGGTCGGTGACCGGGCTGGCCCGCAGCTCGAGGCTGACCACGAACGAGGCCATCTCGATCGCCTGCAGCGCGGCCTGCGGGTCGGGGAGGTCGGCTGGGTCGACGCCCGCCACGACCAGGGCGCCGAGCTCGTGCGCCGTGGCGGCGGCCAGGATCGCCGCGGTGTCGCGGCCCGGCGCGGCCGGCAGCGAGCTCTTGCCCCAGGTCCGGGCCACCTCGGTGCGCGCCGCGGCGTCGCTGACCAGCCGGCCGACCGGCAGCAGGCCGGGCAGGGCACCCGCCTCGACGGCACCTCGCTCGCCGGCCCGGCGCGGTACCCAGGCCAGCCGGGCTCCGGACGCGACCGCGAGCGTACCCAGGGCCGCGTACGCGCCGGGCACCTCGGCCAGGCGCTCGCCGACCAGGACGATCGCGCCGGGCGCGCCCACGGCCTGGTGCGCCAGCTGCCAGGAAGTGTCCTCCCGGGGGGACGACCCCCCGACATCCCCCCGATCCCGGGGGGAAATCGTTCCCCCCGGACCCCCTCGACGCCCGGCGGCCAGCGCGGTCAGCGCGGCGGCCTCGTCGCCTGGCGTGGTGGACAACAGCGTGCCGGACAGCTTGGCCAGGCCCGGGCTGGCCAGCGCGGCCACCGAGAACACCTTCAGGCCGTGACGGCGGACCGCCTTGCGCAGCCGCAGGAACACGATGGGCGACTCGTCTTCTGGCTCGAACCCGGCCAGCAGCACCGCGGGCGCCTGCTCCAGGTCGGCGTAGGTGACGTCCATGCCGCGGCCGGCCACCGAAGCGGCCAGGAACTGCTCTTCCTCGGCCGAGTGCGCGCGGGCCCGCATGTCGACGTCGTTGGTGTCCAGCGCGACCCGGGCGAACTTGGCGTACGCGTAGGCGTCCTCCAGGGTCAGCCGCCCGCCGGTCAGCACGCCCACGCCGTGCGGTTCGTCGGCGGCCGCGTCGCGCGCGGCGGCCAGCCCGGCCGCGGCCACGGCCAGCGCATGCGGCCACGACGCCGGGACCAGCACGCCGTGCTCGTCCCGGACCAGCGGTCCGGTCAGCCGGTCGAGCTGGGTGGCGTAGGCGAAGGCCCAGCGGCCCTTGTCGCAGTTCCACTCCTCGTTGACCGCGGGCTCCTCGCCCGCCAGCCGCCGCATCACCCGGCCGCGCCGCACGTCGGTCCGCAGCCGGCACCCCGACGCGCAGTGCTCGCACACGCTCGGCACCGACACCAGGTCGTACGGCCGGGACCGGAACCGGTACGCCGCGCCGGTCAGCGCGCCGACCGGGCAGACCTGCACCGTGTTGCCGGAGAAGTAGGAGTTGAACGGCTTGCCCTCGGCGGTGCCGATCACCTGGGCCGGCCCGCGCCCGAGGAACTCGATGAAGGCGTCGCCGGCGATCTCCTCCGACGTCCGGGTGCACCGGGTGCAGGAGATGCACCGCTCGCGGTCCAGCAGCACCTCGGTGGAGATGGGAACCGGCTTGTCGAAGGTCCGCTTGTCGAAGGTGAACCTGGTCTCGCCCCGGCCGTTGGACATGGCCTGGTTCTGCAGCGGGCACTCGCCGCCCTTGTCGCACATCGGGCAGTCGAGCGGGTGGTTGATCAGCAGCAGCTCCATCACGCCCTGCTGCGCCTTGTCCGCGACCGGCGAGGTGAGCTGGGTGTGCACCACCATGCCTTCGGTGCACGCGGTGATGCATGAAGCTATCGGCTTGCGCTGGCCCTCCACCTCGACCAGGCACTGTCGGCAGGCGCCGATCGGCTCGAGCAGCGGATGCTCGCAGAACCGCGGGATCGCGATGCCGAGCAGTTCAGCGGCCCGGATGATCCACGTGCCCTTCGGCACCGCGATCTCGAACCCGTCGATGGTGACGGTCACCGTGTCCGGCCTGGTCTCCACGGTCATGCCTGGCTCCAGACCGTCGATGCGGCCGGGTCGAAGGGACAGCCGCCCTCCTTGTGGTGCTGGATGAACTCGTCCCTGAAGTACTTGACCGCGGAGGTGATCGGCGGCGTCGCGCTGTCGCCGAGCGCACAGAACGCCCGTCCGGTGATGTTGTCGCAGATGTCCAGGAGCTTCTCGACGTCTTCCTCGGTGCCCTGGCCGTTTTCGAGCCGGTCCAGGATGCGGACCAGCCAGAACGTGCCCTCCCGGCAGGGTGTGCACTTCCCGCACGACTCGTGCTGGTAGAACTCGGTCCAGCGGAGCACCGCGCCGACCACGCAGGTGGTGTCGTCGAAGACCATCACCGACCTGGTGCCGAGCCCGGACCCGGCGGCGGCGACCGACTCGAAGTCCATGGGCATGTCCAGGTGCTGGTCGGTGAGGATCCCGGCCGACGAGCCGCCCGCGGTCCAGAACTTGAGCCGGCGGCCGCCCCGCATCCCGCCGGACAGGTCGAGCAGTTCGCGCAGCGTGATGCCGAGCGGGGCTTCATACGTGCCCGGGATCGTCACGTGGCCGGACAGGTTGAAGATCCCGAAGCCCTTCGACTTGTCCGTGCCGAGGCCGGCGAACCAGTCGGCGCCGTTCAAGATGATCGACGGAGCGGTGGCGATCGACTCCACGTTGTTGACGTTCGTGGGGAGGGCGTACACCCCGGCCACGGCCGGGAACGGCGGCTTGTTCCGCGGCAGCCCGCGCTTGCCCTCCAGCGAGTCAAGCAGCGCCGTCTCCTCGCCGCAGATGTACGCGCCGGCCCCGGCGTGGATGATGACCTCCACGTCGAACCCGGAACCGAGGACGTTCTGGCCCAGGTACCCGGCCGCGCGCGCCTCGGCCACCGCGTTGCGCAGCCGCCGGATCACGTGCAGGACCTCGCCCCTGACGTAGATGAACGCGTGGCCGGCCCCGATCGCGTAGCAAGCGATGGCCGCGCCCTCGATGAGCAGGTGCGGGTTGGCCATCATCAGCGGGATGTCCTTGCAGGCCCCCGGTTCGGACTCGTCCGCGTTGACCACCAGGTAGTGCGGCTTGTCGTCGTCCTGCGGCAGGAAGCCCCACTTCACGCCGGTCGCGAAGCCGGCCCCGCCGCGGCCGCGCAGCCCGGCGCTCCGCACGGTCGCGATGACCTCGGTCCGCGGCATGCCGAGCGCCTTTGGCAGCGCCTGCCAGCCGCCCGTCCGGCGGTACCCGTCGATGGTGAACAGGTCGGGCTGGTCCCAGTGCGCGGTCAGCACCGGGGTCAGGGTGTCGGTCACCGCGGCTCCTTCGCTTGCTGGCCCGCCGCTTGGGCGCCGGCCCCGTGGTTGCGTGTGGAGTCCGGCTCCGGCGCGGTCCAGCCGTGCTCCTGGGCGACCTTGAGGCCGACCAGGTCGGCCGGCCCCGCGGTCGGGCCCTCGGTGGCCAGGTCGTCGTTGAAGCCGGCCAGGATCCGGGCCGCCGCGCGGAAGTTGACGAGCCGCCCCGGGCCCCGGGTCGGGGTCACCGGGTTCCCGGCGCGCAGGTCGTCGGTGAGCTGACGGGCCGAGGCGGGCGTCTGGTTGTCGAAGAACTCCCAGTTCACCATCATCACCGGCGCGTACACGCAGGCGGCGTTGCACTCCAGGTGCTCCAGGCTGACCTGGCCGTCGGGCGTGACCTCGTCGTCGCCTACGCCGAGGTGCTCGTGCAGCTCGGCCAGGATCTGGTTGCCGCCCAGCACGCCGCACACCGTGTTGGTGCATACGCCGACGTGGTACTCGCCGACCGGGCGGCGCTTGTACATGGTGTAGAAGCTGACCACCCCGGTGACATCGGTCTCGGTCAGCCCGAGCCGGTCCGCGCAGAACGCGATGCCGTCCTGGGAGACGTAGCCTTCCTCGGACTGGACCAGATGCAGCAGCGGCAGCAGCGCCGACCTCGACTGCGGGTACTGGCCGATGATCTGCGCCGCGTCCGCGTCGAGACGGGCGCGCACATCGTCGCTGAACGGCATTACCGGTCCACGCCTCCCATCACGGGATCGATGCTCGCGATCGCGGGGATCAGGTCGGCCACGAAACCGCCTTCGCACATGGCGGCGACCGACTGCAGGTGGGTGAACGACGGGTCGCGCAGGTGCACCCGGTACGGCCTGGTCCCCCCGTCGCTGACCACGTGCGCGGCCAGCTCGCCGCGGGGCGACTCGATGGCCGCGTAGGCCTGGCCGGCGGGCACCCGGAACCCCTCGGTGATCAGCTTGAAATGGTGGATGAGCGCCTCCATGGACTGCCCCATGATGTGCGCGATGTGCTCGGGAGACGGGCCGAGCCCGTCCGGGCCGAGTGACAGCCGGGCCGGCCAGCCGATCTTGGCGTCCTGCACCATCACCGGGTCATTGCCGCCAGATCCGCGCTCGGACAGCCGGTCAGCGCACTGCCTGATGATCTTCAGCGACTGCTCGATCTCTTCCATCCTGATCAGGTACCGGCCGTAGGCGTCGCACGTGTCGCGGGTCGGCACGTCGAAGTCGTAGGTCTCGTAACCGCAGTACGGCTGGGACTTGCGCAGGTCCCAGGGCAGCCCGGTGCACCGCAGCATGGGCCCGGTCACGCCCAGGGCCATGCAGCCCTGCAGGTCGAGGTAGGCGATGTCCTTGTTCCGGCCGACGAAGATCGGATTGGCGTCGATCAGCGTATGCAGGTCATCCAGGAGTTTCGGCGCGCTCTCGTCGAACGCGCCGATGGCCGAGAGCGCGCCGGGGGGCAGGTCCTGCGCTACCCCGCCCGGCCGGATGAAGGCGTGGTTCATCCGCAGGCCGGTGATCAGCTCCAGCAGGTCCAGGCCCCGTTCGCGCATCCGCGCGCCCTGGGTGTAGATGGTGGTGGCGCCGAGTTCCAGGCCCATCGGGGCGATCCCGCCCAGGTGCGAGGTGATCCGGTTGAGCTCCATCATCAGCACCCGGATGATCTGGGCGCGCTCGGGGATCCGGTCCTCGATGCCGAGCAGCCGCTCCACGGCCAGGCAGTAGACGGTCTCGTTGAACAGCGGCATCAGGTAGTCCGCCCTAGTGCAGAACGTGACTCCCTGCGTCCAGGTGCGGTACTCCATGTTCTTCTCGATGCCGGTGTGCAGGTAGCCGATGGCCGGGCGCACCTCGGCCACGGTCTCGCCCTCCAGCGTGAGGACCAGCCTCAGCACCCCGTGGGTGGACGGGTGCTGCGGGCCCATGTTGACGACGATCCGCTCGCCGCTCTCGAAGTCCGTGGACTCGTTCGCGGCCGCGATGATCTCATCCCAGTCCTCGCCGGAGACCGTGTAGACCCGGCCCTCGGTGGCCTCGGCGTCGCTCGCCCCGGCCGCCGCGTGCGGCATGCCGCTGGTCATTGGTAGTGCCTCCGCTCTTCGGGAGGGGGAATCTTGGCGCCGCGGTACTCCACCGGGATGCCGCCGAGCGGGTAGTCCTTGCGCTGCGGGTGGCCCTTCCAGTCGTCAGGCATCTGGATCCTGGTCAGCGCGGGATGCCCGTCGAAGATGATGCCGAAGAAATCCCACGTCTCCCGCTCGTGCCAGTTGCAGGTCGGGTACACGCCGACTAGCGAGGGAATGTGCGGGTCGGCGTCCGGCGCGCTGACCTCCAGCCGCACCCGGCGGTTATGGGTGATGGACAGCATGTGGTACACGGCGTGCAGCTCGCGGCCGGCCTCGTCCGGGTAGTGCACGCCGGACACGCCGCTGCACAGCTCGAAGCGGAGCGCCGGGTCGTCGCGCAGCTTCGCCGCCACCTCGGGCAGCCGCTCCCGGCGCACGTGGAAGGTCAGCTCGCCCCGGTCGACCACGACTCGCTCGATGGCGTCGGACAGGCCAAGGGTGTCGGCGATCTCGTCGAAGTAGGAGCCGTACGGGCGCGGGCTGTCCAGCGGCGGCGCCTGGTACACCCGCAGCAGCCCGAACCCGGAGGTGTCCGGGCTGCCCTGCACGCCGAACATGCCCATCCGCGTGACCGGCTCGTTCAGCCGCTCCTCGCCAAGCCGGGCGGGCAGGTTAGCCTCCGCGTCCGGCACCGGGCCCTGCGGCCCGGCCGAGCCCTGGGTCTGCTCGGGTCTGGCCGGCCCGTCCTTGGCCGGTCCGCTCACAGCTGTGACCCCTCGGGTGCGGTCAGGTGCAGCGGCGCGAAGCCGAGGCGGGCGTTCTCCAGCTCGGTGATCTCCTGGTCGCGGTCCTTGCCGAGCTTCATGTTCATGATCTTGTCGTGCAGCTTGAGGATCGCGTCGAGCAGCATCTCCGGGCGTGGCGGGCAGCCGGGCAGGTAGATGTCGACCGGGATGACGTGATCCACGCCCTGCACAATCGCGTAGTTGTTGAACATGCCGCCGCTTGAGGCGCATACGCCCATCGAGATGACCCACTTGGGGTCGGACATCTGGTCGTAAATCTGCCTTGTCACCGGGGCCATCTTCTGGCTGAGCCGGCCGGCCACGATCATCAGGTCGGCCTGGCGCGGGGTGTTGGAGGCCCGTTCCATGCCGAACCTGGCCAGGTCGTGCTTGGGGCTGCCGGTCTGGAACAGCTCGATGGCGCAGCACGCCAGGCCGAAGGTGGCCGGCCACACCGACCGGGCCCGGGCCCAGCCCGCCAGCTTCTCCACCGAGGTCAGCAGCACGCCGCTCGGCAGCTTCTCTTCAAGACCCATGGCTTAATCCCATTCCAGGCCGCCGCGCCGCCAGACGTAGGCGTAGGCGACGAGCACCGTGATTACGAAGGTCACCATCTCGACCAGGCCGAAGACGCCGAGCTTGTCGAAGGCGACCGCCCAGGGATACAGGAAAATGATCTCGATGTCGAACACGATGAACAACATCGCGGTCAGGTAGTACTTGACCGGGATGCGGTCCCCGCCCGGCGGGTGCGGCGTCGGCTCGATGCCGCACTCGTAGCTTTCCAGCTTGGCCCGATTCCATCGCTTCGGCCCGGCGACGGCGCCCATGGTAACCGAGAACGCGGCAAAGCCGAGGGCCAGCAAGGCCAGCACGAAGATCGGAATGTACAGCGTCATCGATGTTTCCTCCCTTCGTCGGCCGGATGCCAACCCCTTATCCTAGGGACAACCTGCATGACCCCTCACTCAGGGTTAGGCGCGATCCTGGATAGGCCATTGACCAGCCGGTCTGTCGCGTCGCCGCCCGGATCGGTCAGGTTGGCCAGCAGTTTCAGGGCGAACCGCATCAGGGCCGGCCTGCCCATGCTGTGCTTGGTCGCGAACCGCATCAGCGTGGGCCGGCCGATGGCCTTCACGAATACGCGGCCCAGGGCGTAATAGCTGCCGTAGGCCTGGTTGAGCGCGGCGGGGTAGCCGGCCAGCACCCGCTCGGTCTCGGCCCGCCGGGCCCGGGCCAGCGCCTGGGTCACGGTCCGGGCCAGGATCTCGCCCGACTCCATGGCGTAGGCGATGCCCTCGCCGTTGAACGGGTTGACCATGCCGCCCGCGTCACCGACCAGCAGCAGCCCGTTGTAGTAGTGCGGGGTCCGGTTGAAGCCCATGGGCAGTGCCGCGCCCCGGATCGGCTGGGTCCGGTTTTCCTCGGTGAAGCCCCACTCGGCCGGCATGCCCGCCAGCCACTTGCGCAGCAGGGCGTGATAGTCGGTATGGCCGAACGCAGCGCTGGTGTTCAGCAGGCCCAGGCCGACGTTCGACGTCCCGTCGCCCATGCCGAAGATCCAGCCGTACCCGGGCAGCAGCCGGTCGCCGTCCCACAGGTCGAGCCAGGATTCCAGGTAGTCGTCGTCGTGCCGCGGGGACCGGTAATAGGTGCGGACCGCCACGCCCAGCGGGCGGTCGTCGCGCTTGCGCAGCCCCATGGCCACCGCCAGCCGGGAGGAGTTGCCGTCCGCGGCCACGACGATGCGGCCCCGGTAGGTCTGCTCGCCGTCCTCGGTCTTGGCCGTCACGCCGGTGATCCGCCCGGTGCGCTCGTCGAGCACGGGGCCGGTCACGTTGATGCCCTCGAGCAGACGGGCCCCGGCCTTCTGAGCCCGGCGGGCCAGCATCTCGTCCAGGTCGGTGCGTGGCCGGACCAGGCCGTAGCCCGGGTAGCTGGACAGCTCGGGCCAGGGCAGTTCCAGCCGCTTGCCCGCGCCGATGACGCGCAGGCCCTGGTTGCGGATCCACCCGTCCTGCTCGCTGACGCTGATGCCCATGGCCACCAGCGTCTTGACCCCGCGCGGGGTCAGCCCGTCTCCGCACACCTTCTCCCGCGGGAACCGGGATTTCTCCAGGACCAGCACGTCCAGCCCGGCCTGGGCCAGGTAGTAGGCGGTGGTGGAGCCGGCCGGGCCGGCTCCGACCACGATGACGTCTGCTTCACCGGCGGGACGGCCTGAGGCGGGTCCGCTGCTGGTCTGGACGGATACGGGAGTGCGCTCGGTCACGTGCTGAGATCCTCAACGTCTTGTGAACCGCTTCACAAATCTTTGCCATCAGTTTAGACCTACATGGGCCTACCTCTACGCCGGGTCAGGTGTATCCCCGACTACATCTGGGCTAACGGCGACGGCCGACGTGCACCGCCACCACGCCCATGCTCAGGTTGCGCCAGCGCACCGCGGACCAGCCCGCCGAGGAGATCTGCCCGGCCAGTTCACGCTGCGCCGGCCAGTCCGTGATCGACTCGGCCAGGTAGCTGTAGGCCTCGGGGTTGCGGGCCGTTCGCCGGGCGATCGCGGGCAGGACATTGAGCAGGTAACGCCGGTACAGCATATCGACCGGGGCCACCGGGATCGCGCTGAACTCGCACACCACCAGGCGCCCGCCGGGCCTGGTCACCCGGCGCATCTCCGCCAGCGCCGCCACCGGGCTGGCCACGTTGCGCAGCCCGAACGAGATCGTCACCGCGTCGAACGCCTCGTCGCGGAACGGCAGCCGCAGCGCGTCCCCCGCCACGAAAGCGAGTTTCCCGGCGCCGGGTGGCTGCGTCCGCCCGGCCTGCCTGTCGTGTCCCGCCCGGAGCATGCCCAGGGAGAAGTCGCAGGCCACACACTCCGCCCCGGACGCGGTGAAGGTCAGCGACGACGTGCCGGTGCCGGCCGCCAGGTCGAGCACCCGGTCGCCCGGGCCCGCGCCGGTGATCCGGGCCACTGCCCGCCGCCACAGCCGGACCTGCCCGCCGGACAGCAGGTCGTTGAGCAGGTCATAGCGGCCCGCGATGGCGTCGAACATGGCCGCGACATCGCCGGGCCGCTTGTCCAGGTCGGCACGGGGCATCCCCCTAGCCTAGGGGGCGCTACAGCAGGTCGGGACGGACCCACTCCTGGCCGAGCACGTGCTGGGCCAGGAACGCGAACACGGTCTCGTACCAGATCCGGGCGTTGCCCGGGCTCAGGATCCAGTGGTTCTCGTCCGGGAAGTACAGGAACTTGGCCTCCAGGCCGTGCCGGGACAGGTCCCACCACAGCCGCAGCCCCTCGCTCACCGGGACCCGGTAGTCCTTGTCGCCGTGGATGACCAGCATGGGCGTGCGGATCTCGCCGACGTGCCGGTTCGGCGAGTTGGCCTCGTACATGGCGGGCTCGGTGAGCGGGTCGCCGAACTGCGGCCGCCAGAACATCGGGTGGTCGGTGGTGCCGAACATCTGGTCCAGGGCCCACAGGCTGGCGTGGCTGACGATGGCCTTGAACCGGTCGGTGTGCCCGGCCATCCAGTTAGCCATGTACCCGCCGTAGGAACCGCCCATCATGCCGGCCCGGTCGGCGTCGATGTCCGGGCGGTTCAGCACGGCCTCGGTCACGGCCATGATGTCGGCGTACGGCCGCGCGCCCCAGTCGCGGTGGCCGCGGGCGATGAACTGCTGCCCGTAGCCGGTGGACAGGGCCGGGTCCGGCAGCAGCACGGCGTAGCCGCGGGCCGCCATCAGCCACGGATTCCACCGCCACGACCAGGCGTTCCAGCTGCTCATCGGCCCGCCGTGCACCCACAGCAGCAGCGGCACGGGGGCGTCCGCCGATGCCCCTTCGGGCAGCACCAGCCAGGCCCTGATCGGCTGGCCGTCGTCCGCGCTGGCCTCGACTTCCTCCAGGTGGCCGGGCAGGCTGAGCGGCACGCCCGGACAGTCCAGGGTGACCGGCTCGGCCTCAGCCCCGGCCGTTAGGTCAATCCGGACCGGGCCGGGCGGGGCGTCCACCGTGGTCCGCAGCGCGTACAGGTACCGGCCGTCCGGGCTCGGATGCAGGTCGGTGTAGGCTCCGTCGCGGCCGGTCACCCGGGTCAGGCCGCCGGTCTCGACCTCGAGCCGGAACACCGGCCGCCGCCCGGCGTCGTCGGCGGCGAAGTACAGGGCGCGCGAGTCCGGCGCCCAAGCGGGCTCTTCCGGCCACCGGTCCAGGCCGGGCAGCAGATCCCGGCCGGGCCCGCCCTGGCCGTTAGCGTCCGGGCCGTTGACGTCGAGCCCGACCAGCGCAATGTCGACGGGGCGTTCGGCGGTGATCTGGGTCTCGCGCTCGCAGACCAGGTACCGCCCATCGGGCGAGACCACGGGGCTGCCGAAGTTGTACTGGGGATCCGACAGCAGCACCCGGCGCTTGCCGCTGGCCACGTCGATCAGCACCAGTTCGGAATAGGACTGGCCGGCCGGATGCCACTGCCACCACCCGGTGACCACCGAGGCGCCGTCGGGAGTGAGCGCGAACGCCTGCTCGTCCAGCGCCCGGCCCGGCTCCGGGGTCAGGTCGCGCAGCCCGGCGTGCTCCCCTGCTTCGTGGTCCTGCCGGTCCTCGGCGTCCCGGAGCAGTTCCTGGTCCAGGCTGAACAGCCGGAGCTGGTCCGGTCCCAGGTCGTGATCCCAGAACCTGATCGGCTCGGACTCGTGCAGGATGGCGCTAACCCCGGCGTCGCTGCGCTCCTTGCGCAGCCGCGCGTCGTCCGCCGCCGCGTCATCGCCCTGGGCCGCGGGCAGCACCGGCGAGCTGACCACGACGGTCCCGCGGCCGGCGGCCACCTCGGCGCCCGCCACCCCGCCGGGCAGCGTGGTCACTACCCGGGCCTCCCCGCCGCCGGGCGGCAGCAGCCACAGCTTGGCGCCCTCGGCCGGGGCGCCGTCCGGCTTGGCCGGCCCGGCCCCGGTGTCCGGCCGCCGCGAGGTGAACAGCAGCGACCCGTCGGGCAGGAACCGCGGGCTGGCCTCGCCCTCGGCCGACCTGGTCAGCCGGCGCGGCGGTCCGCCTTCGGTGTCGATCCGCCAGATGCTGGTCAGGTACTTCTTGCCGTCCGCGCTCAGGGTCTGGACGGCTGCCGCCAGCCAGCTCCCGTCCGGCGCTAGCCGCAGCGCCGCGACCCGCGGTATGGCCACGAAGTCCACCAGGTCCCCAAACGCAGTGCCCGCCTGGCCGCCGTCCTCGCCCGTCCCAGCGCTCACCGAACCTCCCGCCTCGCCTAAGCCGCCCGCACTCACCCGGACCATACCCCGGCCCCGGCCCGACCCATCATTGTGGGCCAAAACTGTGCTCTGACGGAGGTGGTGTCACACGATAAGTTGATCTTGAAACCTGCGGGCTTAGTGAGGCTCGTGGGGCGGGTGGGAGCGAGCTACAAGCAGCAGCGGACCGGCCGGCCCCGGCCGGTCCATCATCGTGGATGGAAACTGCCCCCCGGCGGGCGGTAACCATCCACGATAAATTGATCTTGAGGCGTGTGAGGCTGTCGGGGCTGGTGGGTGAGGTGGGAACGGGCGGCGAGGCACTGCAGGACGGGCCCCCGGAGCGGCACCAGGGACGGGCGGCGAGGCACTGCCGGACGGGCTCGGAGCGGCGCCGGGGGCGAGCCGCGAGCCAAGGCTGCGGGCGGGCGGCGAAGCGCGGGTCAGCGAGGTGCGGGGTTAGTGGGCGTCGGTGATCATGGCGGCGCCGACGGTGGAGTTGGTGGCCTCGTCGATGAGGATCAGGCCGCCGGTGGTGCGGTTCCGCGAGTAGGGGTCGCAGAAGATGGGCTGGGTCAGCCGCATCCGGACCCGGCCGACCTCGTTGAGGGTCAGCTGGGCGGCGGACTCGTCGCGGTGCAGGGTGTTGACGTCGATCCGGTAGTGCAGGTCGGTGACGATGGCCTTGACCGTGCGCGAGGTGTGCTTGACGACCAGCCGGCTGCGCCGGGCCAGCACCGCCTCCGACGACATCCAGCACACCATGGCCTCGACGTCCTGGGCGCCGGCCGGGTAGTTGTGCGGCCGGCAGATCATGTCGCCGCGGGAGATGTCCACGTCGTCGTCAAGCAGCAGCGTCACCGACATGGGCGGGAACGCCTCGGCCACGGGCACGCCGGCCGTCTCGATGCCGCGGATCGTGGTGGTGAAGCCGGACGGCAGGTGCAGCACCTCGTCGCCCGGCTTGAGCACGCCGCCCGCGACCTGGCCGGCGTAGCCGCGGTAGTCGTGCAGCGCGGCGTCGGTGGCGGCCTGCGGCCGGATCACGTACTGCACCGGGAACCGCACGTCGATCAGGTTGCGGTCCGAGGCGATGTGCACGTGCTCCAGGTGATGCAGCAGCGAGGGGCCGTCGTACCAGGGCATGTTCGCCGAGCGGTCCACCACGTTGTCGCCGTGCAGGGCGGAGATCGGGATGAAGGTCAGGTCGCCGATGTCCAGCTTGGTGGCGAACGAGGAGAACTCCTCGCAGATGTTCTCGAACACCTCGGCCCGGTAGTCGACCAGGTCCATCTTGTTCACCGCCAGGACCATGTGCGGCACCCGCAGCAGCGTGGTCAGGAACGCGTGCCGCCGGGACTGCTCGGTCAGCCCGTTGCGCGCGTCCACCAGGACCACGGCCAGGTCGGCGGTGGACGCGCCGGTCACCATGTTGCGCGTGTACTGGATGTGGCCCGGGGTGTCGGCGATGATGAACTTCCGCCGCGGCGTGGCGAAGTAGCGGTAGGCCACGTCGATGGTGATGCCCTGCTCGCGCTCGGCCCGCAGGCCGTCGGTGAGCAGGGCCAGGTTGGTGTAGTCCTCGCCCCGGTCCCGGCTGGTCCGCTCGACCGCCTCGAGCTGGTCGGCGAAGATCGACTTGGAGTCGTAAAGCAGCCGCCCGATCAGCGTCGACTTGCCGTCGTCGACCGAGCCAGCGGTCGCGAACCGCAGAATGTCCATCCGGGGGGCCTGGGGGGTCGTCCCCCCGGAGCTAACAGAGTCCATCAGAAGTACCCCTCGCGCTTGCGGTCTTCCATGGCCGCCTCGCTGGTCCGGTCGTCGGCCCGGGTCTGGCCGCGTTCGGTGATCCGGGTGGCGGCCACCTCGGCGATCACCCGGGCCACGGTGTCCGCCGTGGAGGACACCGCCCCGGTGCAGGTCATGTCGCCCACCGTGCGGTACCGGACGGTGGCGGTGAACAGCGGCTCGTCCTCGCCCCTGGTCACGTACGGGTTGTCGGCCAGCAGCAGGCCGTCCCGCTCGAAGACCGGCCGCTCGTGCGCGTAGTAGATGGACGGGATCTCCAGCTTCTCCCGGTCGATGTAGTCCCAGATGTCCAGCTCGGTCCAGTTGGACAGCGGGAACACCCGGATGTGCTCGCCGCGGCGGATCCGGGTGTTGTACAGGTTCCACAGCTCGGGCCGCTGGTTCTTCGGGTCCCACTGGCCGAACTCGTCGCGGAAGGAGAACACCCGCTCCTTGGCCCGGGCCTTCTCCTCGTCCCGCCGCGCGCCGCCGAACAGCGCGTCGAACCTGTGCTCCTCGATCGCGTCGAGCAGCGTGACGGTCTGCAGCCGGTTCCGGCTGGCGTGCCGGCCGGTCTCTTCGGTCGCCCGGCCCGCGTCGATGGACTCCTGCACCGACGCGACCACCAGCCGCACGCCCAGCTCGGCCACCCGGCGGTCGCGGAAGTCGAGCACTTCGGGGAAGTTGTGCCCGGTGTCGACGTGCATGACCGGGAACGGGATCTTGGCCGGCCAGAACGCCTTGGCCGCCAGGGCCAGCATGACGATGGAGTCCTTGCCGCCGGAGAACAGCAGCACCGGCCGCTCGAACTCGGCCGCGACCTCCCGCATCACGTGGACGGCCTCGGCCTCGAGCACGTCGAGCTGGGACATCTGGTAATCAGTGCGCATCGGTTACTTCCCGGATCGCTTGCAGGAGGGTATTCGCCAAGGCAGGCCGGCATACTAGGATATCCGGCATCAGGAGCTGCGGCTGGTTGTACCGTAGCGCCGAACCGTCGATCCGGGACGCGTGCAGGCCGGCGGCCCGGGCCACCGCGACCGGGGCGGCGGTGTCCCACTCGTAGAACCCGCCGCCGTGCAGGTACGCGTCGGCCTGGCCGAGCACCACCGCGGCCACCTTGGCGCCGGCTGACCCCATGGGCACCAGCTCGGCACCGGTCAGATCGGATATATCCCGAACGAAGCGTGGTGCCCGAGTCCGGCTCACCACGATGCGGACCGGGGCGCCCGCTTCCGGTGGCAGCGGCGCGGCCGGGTTGGCGGTGGACAGCACCCGGTCCTGGGCCGGCAGCGCCACCGCGCCCGCGGTCAGGCGGCCG
Organism: uncultured Actinomycetes bacterium; assembly: GCA_963790065.1. Lineage (GTDB taxonomy): Bacteria > Actinomycetota > Actinomycetes > Streptosporangiales > Streptosporangiaceae > Palsa-504. Next base: position 133,496 of record CAWBNK010000019.1, read on the forward strand.
GGTGCGCCGTCCCGGCCGGGTGCCGCATCCGGGCCGGGGCCGGGATGAGGGCCGCGTGCCTGGCCGGGTTCGCGTTCCCACAGGGCCACGTGGACGGCCCAGTCGGTGCGGCCGGCCTCGCCGAACTCCCTGGTCCCGTCCAGCGGGTCCACGATCCACACCCGGCCGGCGGACAGCCGGGCCGGGTTATCGGCGCCCTCCTCGGACAGCACCACGTCGCCGGGACGCGCAGCGGCCAGCGCCTCGGTCAGGAACTCGTGGCCGAGCCGGTCGCCGGCCTTGCGCAGCAGGTCAGGCTCGCCGCCGCGGGCGCGCAGCGCGACCAGTCGGCGGCCCGCCTCGGCGGCCAGGTCGCGGGCCAGGACGTGATCGTCGGTGCTCACCCGGACAGCTCCTCGGGGTGGTAGCTGTTCTGCGCGGCGGCCAGGCCGTTGCTGATCAGGGCTTCGGTGGCGTCGGCGCAGCGGTCGAGGTGGAACGGCAGGTCCTTGCGCTCGGCCGTGCTGAAGTCACGCAGCACGAACGCGGCCGGGTCCATCCGGCCCGGCGGCCTGCCGATGCCGAACCTGACCCGGTAGTAGTCGCGGGTGCCCAGCGCCTGGGTGATCGAGCGGAGCCCGTTGTGGCCGTTGTCGCCGCCGCCCAGCTTGAGCCGCAGCGCGCCGAACGGGACGTCGAGCTCGTCGTGGATCACGACCAGGCGCTCGGGCGGGATCTTGTAGAACACGGCCAGGGCCGCGACCGGTCGGCCGGACAGGTTCATGTAGGCCCGCGGCCAGGCCAGGGTGACCGGCACTCCGGCCAGCCGGCCTTCGGCGATGTCGTTACCCGAGCGATGGGGCTTGAACCGGGCGCCGGGCCCGCAGGCCCGCTCGGCCAGCAGGCCGGTCACCATGTGACCGACGTTGTGCCGGTTGCCCGCGTACTCGGGTCCCGGGTTGCCCAGGCCGACGATGATCCAGCGTTCCGGGGTCAGGCGTCCCGCTCTCCTTCACCCGCGGCCGCGTCAGCCAGCGCCTCGGGCACCTCGGGCGCCTCGGTCTCTTCCTCGGGCTCCTCGGCCGTCCGCGCGATGACGTGCAGGACCAGCGTGTCCGGCTCGACCTGCAGGGTGACGCCCGGCGGCAGCGTCAGGTCGCTGGCGTGCACCGACTGGCCGACCTCCATGCCCGTCACGTCGACGTCGATGCCCTGCGGGATGTTGGTCGCATCGGCCTCGAGCGGGATCTGCACCAGCTGCTGGTTGAGCATGCCGTCGCCGATGGCGGAGATCTGGCCGGTCACCCGGATCGGGATCTCCACCGTGACCTTCTCGCCTCGGCGGACCAGGATCAGGTCGACGTGCTCGATGATGTTGCGCACCGGGTCGCGCTGCACGGCCTTGGGCAGGGCGATCTCGCTGTTGCCCTTCTTAAGTCCGTCCAGGTACAGCAGCACGTTGGGCGTCTTGAGCGCGAGCATCAGGTCGTGCCCGGGCAGGGTCAGGTGGCGGGTCTCCGTGCCGTGTCCGTACAGCACGGCGGGCACCTTGCCCTCACGGCGGGTACGGCGGGCAGCGCCCTTGCCGAACTCGGTACGAGACTCGGCGGCGATGTGGACCTCGGGCACTGTACTTCTCCTCAACTCAACGTGCGATGCGGCTTCGAAGTGTAGCCGAGAACGCGAGCGCGCGCGGTCGCCAGCGATGTCGCCAGCGATCAGCCTGCGCGCTGGGTGCGGGCTCATGCCTCTGGCCCGTCCGGGGCCGGACGCAATGGCCGCGGCAACCTGAATGATCTTGCGGATAGGTTGTCACTTTCATTGACCGTTCTGGCCGATAACGGGCCGCGCCCGCTGCCTAGCCGGGGCGGTTCCGGCAATGCGTTCAAGATCCGTTTCCGCCTGGTTCACCTCTGGCCGCTTCGGGCCGGTTATGACACCAGGCTCCGGCGGCCGGGAATATCAACAAGATCAAGTATTGGAATGGCCAGAAATAAATTTTCAGCGACTGGCGGGATCGGGTAATAATTGCCGCGTGGGACAGCAGGAGCCGATCCAGGATTCACGTTGGTGACCTGCGAAAACGCGAACGCGTGCGGATACGAGGATTCCCGTGTCCGCACGCGGCCCGCGAAGCTTACGGCTCCGGCATTTCGTCAGGCTTGATGCCGCCGCCGTGCTCGTCGCCGTCGTCTGCTTCGTCGTTCTCGTCGTCTCCGTCGTCCTCGGGCCCAGTTTCGCTCGCGTTCAGCTTGTAGAGCTCGTCAAGATCCTCAGTGCTGGCCAGAAACTCGGCGACGGCTGCGTTTCCCATGATTATCCTCTCGGTTACCTAGCCCCCGAGGCGTAAATACCGGGGGGAGACGCGCAGCATCGTATCGGGCCGCGACGCCGACTTAGCGGACATCTCACGAAATGCCGGATGTGACGTGCTCGGCGCGTACCTCGGCCGCCTGGACGCTGGCCCCGAGGTCGTCAAAGATGGCAGCGGCCTGGGTCCAGGATTCGTGCGCCTCGGCGGCCAGGCCAGCGCGGGCCAGGGTCCGGCCGAGCAAGGTCAGCGTGACCGCCTGACGCTGCCGGTTGCTCGAGGCCTGGTGGCTGCTCAGCGCCTGCCGGAGGCAATCCAGCGCGTCGGTGTCGCGCCCCAGGGACAGGTAGCCGCGCGCGAGGGTGTACGAGGCGTAGCCAGCGCCATCCGCCTCTTTGATCTCGGCAAATACGCCCCTGGCCTGCTGGAGGTAATCAATGGCCTCGTCGGCGCGATCGAGGCGCAGCATCACGTCGCCGAGGTTTTCCAGCGCGACGCCCTCGCCGAACCGGTGGCCAAGCTCGCGCTTCAGGCCAAGCGCCCGGTGGAGCAGGCCAAGCGCCTCCTCGGTCCGGTCCAGTCTCAGGTAGATGCCCGCGAGGTTGTTCGCCGCCCGTGACTCGCCCATCAGGTCGCCGACCTCGCCACTGATGGCGAGCGCTTGCTCGAGGCAGTCGATGCCTTCGCTATCGCCGGTGATACCGAGAGCCTCCCCCAGGTTATTGAGTATCCAGGCCTCGCCCTGGCGGTTTCCCGCCTGGCGGACGCTATCCAGGGCGATGCGATGCGTGGTGACGAGGTCGGCCAGATTGCCCCGGGCGTTGAAGACGCCGAACAGCGGAGCCGGCAACCGCCAGGCGAGTTCGGCCAGGCCGCTAGAGGAAGCCTGGCGGGTCGCGGCCAGCAAGTTGGCGCGCTCGCTGTCGTACCAGGACAGGGCGTCATGGGCGCCGACGAAGCTGAGCGGCGGCGGGTCCGTATCGGCCGGTTCCAGCGGCATGTTGTAGCGGTGCGGAGTGACCGCGGTGCCGGCCGCGTCGGCGGTGCGCAGGTACCAGCCGAGCAGGCGGCCCACGGCCATCTCGCGGTCGGGGCCGGACAGATCAGCCACGGCCCGTTCCGAAGAATAAACGCGGAGCAGGTCGTGAAACTTGTAGCGGCCGGATGCCGTCGCCTCCAGCAGGTGAGCGTCGACCAGGATCTCCAGCGCGTCCTCGGCCAGGTACTCGGGCGTGCCGAACAGGGCCGCGGCGGCCGCCGACGAGATCGAGGGGCCGTGCCACAGGCCGAGCATGCGGAACGCGTCGGCCGGGGCGATGTCGCTCTGCCGACCATCACCGGGCTGGACGGCGGCGGGCAGGCTGGTGAAGCTGACCTGGAAGCTGGCCCGGACGGCCAGGTCGCCGACCCGCATCTCGTCCAGCCGCCGCTGCTCGTTGCTGCAGCCAGGCCATGGCCCGGATGGTCCAGCCGGGCCGGGTGGCCAGCCGGGCCGCGCAGATCCTGATGGCCAGCGGCAGCCCGGCGCAGGCCAGCAGCAGCTCGGCCGTGGCCTCGGGCTCGGCCGTCACCCGCTCGTCCCCGACGACCCTGGTGAACAGGACCAGCGCCTCGTCGTCGTCGAGCACGTTGAGGTCGACCAGCTGGGAGCTGGCCAGGTCCGGCATCCGGCTGCGGGTGGTGACCAGGACCGCGCAGGACGCGGTGCCCGGCAGCAGCGGCCTGACCTGGGCCGCGTCCTTGGCGTTGTCGAGCACGACCAGGACCCGGCGGCCGGCCAGGACCGTTCGGTAGCGGGCCGCGCGCTCGTCCTCGTCGGCCGGGATGTCGCGGCCGGCCACGCCCAGGTCGCGCAGGAACCGGGCCAGCACGTCCGCGGGCAGCAGCGGATGCGCGGTCGCGCCGAGCAGGTCGACGTACAGCTGGCCGTCGGGGAAGCTGGCCCGGACGCGGTGGGCCGCGTGCACCGCCAGGGAGGTCTTGCCCAGGCCGCCCGACCCGGCCACCAGCGCGATGCGGACCGCGCCGTAGTCATCGTCGTCCGCTCCGGCGCTGACCAGCACGTCGCACAGGTGCCTGACCTGGTCGCTGCGGCCGGTGAAGTCGGCCACGTCGGTGGGCAGCTGGGCCGGCACCTGGGGCACGAACGCGGCCGCCGTGGCGACCGGCTCCGCGGGCTTGGCCGCCACCGTGCCCGCCGAGATGCTGCCCGGCGCCTCGCTGGTGTCCTGGGCCAGCATGCCGGCGTAGGCCTGGCGCAGCTCGGGGCCGGGATCGACGCCGAGTTCCTCGGAGATGGCGGCGCGGGCCTGCCCGTAGGCGTCCAGTGCCTCGGCGTGCCGGCCCGCGCCGTCCAGGGCCCGCATGAGCAGCAGCCACAGGCCCTCGCGCAGTGAGTGATCGGCCAGCAGCCGCCGCAGCTCGGGTATGACCTGGGCGTGATTGCCGCAGTCGAGCTCGGCGGTGATGCGCAGCTCGGCGGCGTCCAGCCGGAGGTCCTCCAGCCGCTCCGCCACCGCCTCGACCAGCGGCGTGGCCGGGACGTCGGCCAGCGGGCTGCCGCGCCACAGCGCGAGCGCCTCGGCCAGCTGGCTGGCCGCGGTGGCCGGGTCGCCCGCGGCCAGCGCGCGCCTGCCGTCCTCGACCAGCGTCTCGAACCGCTGGGCGTCGCTGTCCCCGGCGGCGATGCGGAGCTGGTAGCCGGGCGCGCGGGTGACCAGCACGCTGCCGTCCGCGTCCGCCATGAGCCGGCGCAGCCGCAGCACGTAGATGCTGATGAGATTGCCCGCCTTGGCCGGCGGGCTGTCCCCCCATACCTCGTCGATCAGCACGTCGACCGGGACGATCTGGCCGGCGTTGATCAGCAGGGTGGCCAGCACGGATCGCCACTTCGGCGCGCCGATCCCCTGCCATTCCTCCCCGACCCGGACCTCAAGCGGTCCGAGCAGCCGGAACCTCATCATTACCTGGGCCACTCGCCCTCCGGCTCAACCCGACTCAGCCGTCAGAAGCTTCACTTAATCACGACTCAATAGGGACGTAAACCTGCTACCCGATCATGACCGTATCGCCTGGACAACGACGTCGCAGGCGGGGTAGCGCGCCGGACGGCTTTACGGGGGCGCCGTTCGACGGGCGCCTAGATCGCCCGCTCGCCTGGCGGGGTGGGTGCGGCGGGAAGCGGTCCTGGTCCCCTGGCAGGGGAGTGGGAGGGGCCGGCCTTCGGGCCAGGACCGCCCGCGGCCGCGGGCATGGCCGTCGTCTCCGCGCCTCTGGCGGGGGCGGGGACGGCGGTCTCCGCGGCCGCTCGACGCGTTATCGCGGTCCTGGGGGTTCGGCGGCTGCGTGCCGGTCCGGATGGCTCAGGTCTGGCCGGGGGTCCCCGCGGTTCAGGTCTGGCCGTCGAACAAGCTGGTCACCGAGCCGTCGCTGAAGACCTCGTTGATCGCCCGGGCCAGCAGCGGCGCGATCGACAGCACGGTCAGCTTGTCGAACTGCTTCTCCTGCGGCACGGGCAGCGTGTTGGTGATGATGACCTCGCTGATCCTGGAGTTCTTCAGGATGTCCACCGCCGCGCCGGACAGCACGCCGTGCGTGGCGGTGGCGATGACCTGGGCCGCGCCCTGCTCGAACAGGGCCTCGGCGGCCTTGGAGATCGTCGACCCGGTGTCGATCATGTCGTCCACCAGGATGCAGGTGCGCCCCGCCACCTGGCCGACCACCTCGAACATCCGGACCTGGTTGGCCACGTCCGGGTCGCGGCGCTTGTGGATGATGGCCAGCGGGCAGCCGAGCCGGTCGGTCCACCGCTCGCAGACCCGGACCCGGCCCGCGTCGGGGGCGACCACGGTGACCCGGCTGACGTCGAGCTTCTTCTCAAGGTGGGTGGCCAGGATGGACAGCGCGAACAGGTGGTCCACCGGCCCGTCGAAGAAGCCCTGGATCTGGGCCGTGTGCAGGTCGACGGCCATCAGCCGGTCGGCCCCGGCGGTGGCGAACAGGTCGGACATGAGCCGGGCCGAGATCGGCTCGCGGCCCCGGTTCTTCTTGTCCTGCCTGGCGTAGCCGAAGAACGGCGCGACCACGGTGATGCGCCGGGCCGAGGCGCGCTTGAGCGCGTCGACCATGATCAGCTGCTCCATGATCCATTCGTTGATGGGCGAGGTGTGGCTCTGCAGGACGAACACGTCGCAGCCGCGGACCGACTCGAGGAAGCGGACGAAGATCTCGCCGTTGGCGAAGTCGAACAGCCGGGTGGGCGTCGGCTTGATGCCCAGGCAGGCGGCGACCTCCTCGGCCAGCTCGGGGTAGGCCCGTCCGGAGACGAGCAGCATCTTCTTCCCGTCCGGCTCAATGAAGTTGTTCACGTGCCCTGTGACCCTTCGTCATCGTTCTGCGCTGGATCTTTCTGGGCTGGATCTTTCTGGGCTGGATCTTTCTGGGCTCGATCCTTCTGGGCTGGGCGCTGCGCCTGGCGGGCGCGCGCGGCCGCCCCGGCGGACGGCGAGCCCGGGTGCCGCCGCTCGACCCAGCCTGCCGAGTTGTACTGCCGGCTGCGGGCCACGCCGAGCGCGCCCGGGGGCACGTCGTCGGTGATCACCGATCCGGCCGCGGTGAAGGCGCCGTCCCCGACCTGGACCGGGGCCACCAGCATGGTGTCGGAGCCGATCCGGACGTGGTCGCCGACCGTGGTGTGGTGCTTGGCCGCCCCGTCGTAGTTCACGAAGACCGTGGCGGCGCCGATGTTCGAGTGCTCGCCGATGTCCGCGTCGCCGACGTAGGTCAGGTGCGGCACCTTGGTGCCCGGGCCGACCGTGGCGTTCTTCAGCTCGACGAACGTGCCGATGTGCGCGCCGGGCCCGATCCGCGCGCCGGGCCGCAGCCGGGCGTACGGGCCGACGCTGGCGCCCGCGCCGATCTCGGCGCGCTCGCACACCGCGTACAGCACGGTGGCGTCCGGGCCGACCGTGGTGTCGCGCAGCAGGCAGCCGGGGCCGATGCGGGCCCCGGGCCCGATCTCGGTCCGGCCCTCCAGGTGGGTCCCGGGCAGGATCTCGGCGTCCTGGCCCAGCGTGACGTCCACGTCGATCCAGGTGGCGGCCGGGTCGGTGATGGTCACGCCGGCCCGCATCCAGGCCTCGAGCAGGCGGCCGTTGTAGGCCCGCTGGACCTGGGCCAGCTGGACCCGGTCGTTCACGCCCTGGATCTCGTCCGGATCGGCGGCCAGCATCGCGCCGACCGGGTGACCGTCGCCCCGGGCGATGGCCACCACGTCGGTGAGGTACTCCTGGCGCTGGGCGTTGCTGGTCGCGACCCGCTTGACCGCGTCGGCCAGCAGGGCGCCGTCGAAGGCGTAGCAGCCGGAGTTGATCTCGTCGATGGCCCGCTGCTCAGGCGTGGCGTCGGCGTCCTCGACGATCTCGGCCAGCCCGCCGCCGGCGTCCCTGATGATCCGCCCGTAACCGGCGGGGTCGCTCACCCGCGCGGTGAGCACGGTCACCGCATGGCCGGCCTCGGCGTGCTCGCGCACCAGCGCGCCGAGCGTCTGCGCGCGCAGCAGGGGCATGTCCGCGTAGGTGACGACCACGATGCCGGGCATGACGCCGAGCGCCTCGATCACCATGCGCACCGCGTGGCCGGTGCCGCCCAGCGTGTCCTGGACCACCACGCTCACGCCGGGCGCCAGCCGTTCGGCCTCGGCGCCGACCTGGTCCTTGCCGTGCCCGGCCACGACCACCAGGTGCTGCGGATCCAGCTCGGCGGCGGCCGCGAGGACGTGACCGAGCATGCTGCGCCCGCACAGGGGATGCAGCACCTTGGGGATCCGCGATTTCATCCTGGTGCCCTCGCCCGCGGCGAGGACGATGACAGCGACCGGGCGAGGTTCGCTCACGCGGCAAGTCTCCTTGGGTAGCGCCGACATCTGCGGTTCCGGGCGCTGCGGGGTAACGCCCGCCACTGCGGACCCGGGACACGACGGCGAAGGTGTTCACCCATCCCTCATGTGCAGGATACCGCCCGGTGGCCATGATCGGATGGCAGGTTCCGTGATGACCGGGCAGGTCCCGTGCCTGGGTCCGCCTTCTAGCCTACGGGCCTGCCGCGCCCGCGGTGGTCAGCCCGGCGTCTTTCCCTCCGCTCGGGAGGTGTCCTGCCCGTCGCTCACCCCGGCTTCTTTCCGCCCGGCTCGGTGGCGGCGGCGGACTGGCCGTTGGCGTGGGCCTGGTCGCCCGGCGCACGCTCCGCGGCCAGTTCCGGCACGACCAGCTCGGTCGGCTCGAGGCCGGCGTCGGCGGCCACCCCGGCCAGTTCGGCGCCGAGCGGCTCGGCCGGGCCGGCTGCGTCAGCGGCGCCGGCCTCGCCGGCGGGCTGGCGCTTGCCGGTGAGCAGCGAGGCCACGGCGGCGATCACGCTGGCCGCGATGGCGAACGCGAACGCCACGCCGAGGCCGTCATGGAACGGGGCGGTGATCAGGTTCGGGAAGAACTGGCGCCCGGTCACGTAGGCGGCGTGGCCGGCGGGCAGGTGGGCCAGCAGCGGGCCGAGCAGCTGCTTCATCGGGTTGTAGCCGAGGAAGGCCGCGAACAGCACGCCGATCGGCGGCAGGTGGGAGATCTGGTGGGCGGCCGCGGCCGGGATGCCCTGGGCGGTCAGCCCGGTGGACAGGGAGCCAGGCAGCTTGCTGGACAGCCCGGCCACCATCAGCGAGAAGAAGATGCCGATGGACAGCACGAAGGCGGTGTTCTGGAAGGTGGCGATCATGCCGCTGGCCGCGCCGCGCTGGTCGGCCGGGACGGCGTTCATCATCTCGGCCCGGTTGGGCGAGGCGAACAGCCCGGAGCCGAAGCCGTTCAGCACGATGAAGGCCGCGAACACCCAGTAGGGGAAGTTCACCGGCAGGAACACCAGCAACAGGAAGCTCAGCGCGGTCAGCAGAGCCCCGCCGCTGGTGAACCCCTTGGCGCCGAACTTGTCGGACAGCACGCCGGACAGCGGCGCGGAGGCCAGGAAACCCAGGGTCAGCGGCAGCAGGTAGATGCCCGCCCACAGCGGGGTCCGGTTGAAGCTGTACCCGTGCAGCGGCAGCCAGATGCCCTGCAGCCAGATGATCAGCATGAACTGCATGCCGCCGCGGCCCAGGGCCATCATCAGGTTCGCGATGTTGCCCGCCGCGAACGCCCGGATCCTGAACAGCGACAGCCGGAACAGCGGCTCAGGCACCTTGGTCTCCACCCAGGTGAACACCAGGAGCAGGGCGGCCCCGCCGAACAGCGCGGTGAGCACCCACGGGTTGGTCCAGCCCATCGGGTGCCCGCCGTAGGGCAGCAGGCCGTAGGTGATGCCGACCAGGATCGCGATCAGCCCGGCGGCGAACAGGACGTTGCCCCACCAGTCCATCCGGGCGTGCTTGCGCACCCCGATGTCGCGCAGCATGAAGTAGGCCCACACCGTAGCGAAGGCCCCGATCGGCGCGGAGACCAGGAACACGTAGTGCCAGTTGATCGGCCCGAGCACGCCGCCGAGCAGCAGGCCAAGGAACGAGCCTGCGATGGCCGCGATCGCGTTCATGCCCAGCGCCGTGCCGCGCTGGTTGGCGGGGAAGGCGTCGGTCAAGATCGCGGCCGAGTTGGCGAACAGGAAGGCGCCGCCGATGCCCTGCACCACGCGCCACAGGATCAGCCACAGGGCGCCGGAACTGCCGTGCATCCAGGTGACGGTGAGGAAGATGGAGCCCACGGTGAAGATGGCGAACCCCATGTTGTACATCCGGACCCGGCCGAACATGTCGCCTAGCCGCCCGAACGACACCACCAGGACCGCCGACACCAGCAGGAATCCCATGAACATCCACAGCAGGTAGCTGGTGTTCCCCGGGCTCAGCGGGTCCAGCCCGATGCCGCGGAAGATGTCGGGCAGCGCGATCAGCACGATGGACTGGTTGATGGTGGCCATCAGCACGCCCAGCGTGGTGTTCGACAGCGCGATCCACTTGTAGTGCGGCCCTGGCTCTGCCCTGCGGCTCCTGCCCGCCGACATGCCCGCCACGCCGGAATTGGCCGTCATTGCCGGTAAGCCCCCAACGAATTGAGTCCGGAAGGCGATCACTTGCTTCGCATTAACCAACTAATAATAAGCCACATTCCCGGGCCGCCCTGGTCCAGGGTCCGAAAATGTCAGTACCTAGCACTAAAATTCGAATATGCGCACACCACAAGACTATGACCGCCTGCGGGAACAGGCCGTCGCCCTGCGCCGCCAGGGCAAATCCCTCCGCCAGATCAAGGAAATCCTGGGCCCGATGAGCAACACCACGCTGCATGACGCTCTCAGGGACGAGCCCCCGCCCGAGTGGACCCGTCGCCCCAATGCCAAGGACGACCTGCGGGCCAGAGCCCGCGAGCTGCGCGGCCAGGGCCTGAGCTACGACCAGATCGCCGCCGCCCTCAGCGTGTCCAAGAGCTCGGTCTCCCTCTGGGTCCGCGACCTGCCCGTACCCGAGAGGCTGAGCTACGCGGAGCGCCGGAAGCGCTCCGCCGAGGGCGCACACCGTTACTGGGCGGCCGAGCGCCCGGCCCGCGAGGCCCGGCGCGCCGCGGTCCGCGACGCGGCTGCCGAGCAGATTGGCGAGCTGACCGGCCGCGAGCTCCTCGTCGCGGGCGCCGTCGCTTATTGGTGCGAGGGGACGAAGAACAAGCCACATCGGCGCAGCGATCAGGTGAGCTTCATGAACAGTGACCCCGGGCTGATCCGATTCTTCCTGCGCTTCCTCGATGCGGCCGGCATTCGCGCGTTCGGACCTGGGCTTCCGGATCTACATTCATCAAAGCGCGGACGTAGCGGGAGCCCAGAAGTTCTGGACGCAGGTGACCGATGCACCGCTCGAGCAGTTCCACGCCCCGACCATCAAGCACCACAACCCGAAGACCGTGCGGAAGAACGTGGGCGAGGACTATCACGGCTGCCTGCGCATCGACGTCCTTCGCGGCGCTGACCTCTACCGCAGGATCGAAGGCTGGTACCGCAGGATCGAAGGCTGGGCGGCAGCGATCACGAGCGGCAGCGGGCCCGCAAATATACAGTCCGCAAACGGACAGGCATCGAACTCCGATGTGCTCCCGGACGAGGACTCGAACCTCGGTTGACAGAACCAAAATCTGTTGTCTTGCCAGCTAGACGATCCGGGATTGTTCGAATCCATACTCTACCTGGAATCGGTCCGGCGGATTTGGCTCAGCCCATACGCCAGCACCCGCTACGCGTTCCCAGTGCACTCCGAAGCCACGCATACCGAAGCGTCCGCCGGGTAGGCGCGGTCAAGAGCAACAAGTGGGGGACCTCATCGGCGACGTGTGATCAAGGCAGCACGGTCCGCTAAGCGTCTCGGATTGTGAGACGGGACGAGTGGCGGGCATACGAAATTCATACGACTATTTGCAGAAATTCACCCGCGAAGGTTTGCCAAACCTACGGTTTGGTAGGCTACGGTTACGTAAGCGTATAGGCGCTCCGCCCGTCCAGCCGTAACCCTCGAGGAGCACGATGACCACTTCCCCCGACACGGTCGACAGGACCGGTGCCACGACCGGAGCCACGACGCGGCCCCGGGCCGTCCGGCCGGACTTCGAGGACGAGGCGACCTCGACCTTCCAGCGCGTGCTGGTCGGCGTGTTCGTCGCCATCCCGCTGGTGGCCCTGCTGGCTGCCATACCGCTGTTGTGGGGCTGGGGCCTGGGCTGGCACGACGTGATCATCGCCCTGGTCTTCTACTGGGTCTCCGGGCTCGGCATCACGGTCGGCTTCCACCGGTACTTCACCCACGGGTCGTTCAAGGCCAAGACCGGCCTGCGGGTCGCGCTGGCCGTCGCGGGCAGCCTGGCCATCGAGGGACCGGTCATCACCTGGGTCTCCGACCATCGCAGGCACCACAAGTACAGCGACCGCGAGGGCGACCCGCACTCGCCGTGGCGCTACGGGGACGACTGGAAGGCGCTGTCCAAGGGCCTGGTGTACGCCCACGTGGGCTGGCTGTTCGACCCGAACAAGACCTCGCAGGAGAAGTTCTCCCCCGACCTGCTCGCCGACCGGCGGATCAAGCGGGTTGACCGCTTGTTCCCGCTGCTGGTGGCCGTGACCCTGCTGCTGCCCGCGCTGATCGGCGGGCTGTGGGGGCTGTCCTGGCAGGGCGCGGTGACCGCCTTCTTCTGGGCCAGCCTGGTGCGCATCGCGCTGCTGCACCACGTGACCTGGTCGATCAACTCCATCTGCCACACCTTCGGCAGCGAGGAGTTCGAAGTCCGCGACAAGTCACGCAACGTGGCCTGGCTGGCCATCGCCTCGTTCGGCGAGTCCTGGCACAACCTGCACCACGCCGACCCGACCTGCGCGCGGCACGGCGCGCTGAAGGGCCAGCTGGACCCGAGCGCGCGCGTCATCCGCTGGTTCGAGCAGCTGGGCTGGGCCTACGACGTGCGCTGGCCGGACGAGGAGCGGCTCAGCGCCAAGCGTCCGGCCGGCGCCAAGCGGAAGCTGGGCTACATGACCATGCGGGCACTTTCCCGTGACGGCTCTGCCGCCCGTTCCGGCCGGGCTCGTGGCGCGGTGTCCGCGGAGCCGCAATGATGTCCCAGTGAGCAACCAACCCCCAAGATCCGCCCGCAAGAGGATGACCGGCCAGGAACGGCGGCAGCAGCTGCTCGACATCGGCCGGCGGCTGTTCGCCGAGCGCGGCTTCGAGGGGACCTCGATCGAGGAGATCGCCGCGGCGGCCGAAGTCTCCAAGCCGGTGGTGTACGAGCACTTCGGCGGCAAGGAGGGCCTGTACGCGGTGGTCGTCGACCGGGAGGTCGAGCGCCTGCTGACCATGGTCACCGGCCTGCTGGACGGCGCCCGCACCAGGGACAAGTTCGAGGCGGCGGCGGTGGGCCTGCTGCGGTACATCGACGACAACGCCGACGGGTTCCGCATCCTGGTCCGGGACTCCAACCCCGGTTCGACCACGGGCACCTACGGCACGCTGCTGAGCGACATCGCCGGCCAGGTGGAGTACATCCTGGCCGACTTCCTGCACTCGCGCGGCCACGACCCCAAGCTGGCCCCGCTGTACGCACAGATGCTGGTCGGCATGGTCGCCTTCACCGGGCAGTGGTGGCTCGACGCACGCAAACCCAAGCTGGAAGAGGTCGCCGCCAACCTGATCGACCTGGCCTGGAACGGCCTGTCCCACCTAGACGCGAACGGCCGGGGCCCGGCCGGGCGGTAAAGCCGGGGCCGCGCCGGGGGCCAGGATGACGCGGGCCGTGCCGCCCGGGGCCCACGGCAGGCCCGCGGCCACCCAGTCGGTGAAGCCGCCGATCATGTCGGTCGCGCGGTGCAGGCCCAGGTCGAGCAGGGCCGCCGCGGCCAGGCTCGAGGTGTAGCCGTCCTGGCAGAACACGATGATCCGGTGGTCGTAGCCGGTGACCCAGGGCAGCCGGGCGTCGGAGCACGGGTCCACCCGCCACTCCAGGTGGTTGCGCTCCACCACCGCGGAGCCGGGGATCTCGCCGTCCCGCGCCCGCTGCGCGGCCGGCCTGATGTCGATCAGCACGGCGCCCTCGGCCGCTTCCCGGAACGCCTGGCGCGGCGGCACCCGTACCAGGCGCTGGCGCGCCTCGGCCAGGATCTCCTCGATGGTGCGGGCCCCTGGCGGCCTGGTCATCACCATGCCGCCGCCGCCTCGGTGCCCAGGTTGACCAGGCCCGCCGGGGTGAGCTCGTAGCGCGTCATCTCCGGCAGCGGCGGCGAGTAGGCGTGCACGCTGACCGCCACCGCCGAGGCGGCGGCGTTGCGCACGTCGTGGATGTAGCGCGGCCCGAACGCACGGGACCCGCCGGCCCCGACCGGCTTGGCCAGGATCTGCCCGGTCGTCCGGGCGCCGACCACCCGGCGCTCCACTAGCGTGCCCCAGACCACCGCGAACGCGCCGGCCGACCCGCCGTGGTCGTGGAATCCGGTGGCCTGGCCGGGCAGCCAGCTGATCACCCATACCTCGTGGCTGTCGTCAATGTGGATCCGTTCGTACCAGCGGCCCTCGGGGTTGAGTCGTACCCGCGTGAGCCAGTCCGCCGGGCTGGCCGCCAGGCGGCGCACCACGTCGCCCAGCTGTCGTGCCCCGAGTATCCGGCCGGGCTGTAGCGGGGCGGAAGCCGACCGGGTCATCGTGCTCATGTCGCTTTTCTCCTCACGTCGATAGGACTGGCTGCGGGGGCGCCAGCGTAACCAGGTGAACTACGGAGCCAGACGGGCTGGGCAAGCCAGACCGGCTGGCGGGCCGGACGGCCAGGACAGGCCAGTTCGGAGCGGCGGGCCAGACCTGTCGGCGGGGGCTGGACCGACTGGGCGGGCGGGACCGGAACTGGGCGAGCCGGGCCGGCTCGCGGCAGACGGGCCCGGCCGGTCAGCGAGGGCCGACCGGACAACACCACTGGGCGTGGAGCCCCAGCGGGAAGGCGCCGGTCAGAGCGCGCTGATGGCAAGGCACTGAGGGGATGAGCAGGCCACGGCGCATGGCCGTGATCATGCCAGGGTTTTCCTATTAAATCAATAGGAAAACTTGATTTACTTGCTCCGATGGGCGACGGTGAACACCCGGCGGAACGGGAAGACGGTGCCGAACGACCTCGGCGGATACGCCGCGCGTACCCGCTCGCCGTACTCGGCCAGGAAGTCTGCGCCCGAGTCCGCGTCGAGCACCGCCAGGACGGGACGCAATCCGGTGCCCTTGTACCACTCGAGCACCGGGTTCTCGCCCTCCAGGATGTGCACGTACGTCGTTTCCCAGGCGTCGACCTCGCAGTCAGCGCCGGCCAGCAGGTCGGCGTAGTCGGCCGGATCGGCGGTCTGCCGGTTCAGCTCCACGTCCCGCAGCAGCGGGCGCCAGCCGGGCGAGCTCGCCATCTCACGCAGGATCGCGTGCGATGGCTGATCGAAGTTCGCCGGAACACCAAACGCCAGCCAGCCGTCATCGGCCAGCAGGTCGGCCCAGCGGATCAGCAGCTCGCGATGACCGGGCACCCACTGCAGCACCGCGTTGGAGATGATCACATCGGGGAGGCTCTGCGGCTCCCAGTGCCGTATATCGTCCTTCTCGAAGGACAGGCCGGGCGCGTGCGACCCCAGCGCCGCCTCGGGCTCCGCCGGGATCAGCTTCCTGGCTGCCTCGATCATCTCCGGTGAGCTGTCGACTCCGCGCACCACGGCGTTCGGCCAGCGTTCGGCCAGCACCGCCGTCAGGTTCCCCGGACCGCAGCCCATGTCGACGACGTAGGTGGGCAGCTCGGCACCGACCCTGGCGAGCAGGTCGAAGAACGGCCTGGCGCGCTCGCCTCCAAACCGCAGATATTGGGTCGCGTCCCACATCGTGGCTGATCCTTCTCTGATACTAAGAGAAACTTGACGCCGCTTCCCTTGTACCGGACTGGTTTGCTTGACGTCAAGCTATAACCTCTAGTAATGGGCCGGCGTGAGACCCTCCCGGTGCCCGGGCTGCGGGACGAGGTTGACGACCTGGTCGCCGCGTGGCGGGCGCAACGTCCCGACCTGGACGTCGAGCCGCTGCAGGTGCTGTCCCGGATCTCCCGGCTGGCCCGGCACCTGGACCTCGCGCGACGCGGGGCATTCGCCGACCACGACCTGGAGTCGTGGGAGTTCGACGTGCTGTCGGCCCTGCGCAGGCAGGGCCCGCCGTTCCAGCTCACCCCGGGCGCCCTGCTCCGCGCCACCCTGGTCACCTCGGGCACCATGACCAACCGGATCGACCGGCTGGCCGCCGCCGATCTGGTCCGCCGGGCGCCCGACCCGCGGGACAAGCGGGGAGTGCTGGTCACGCTCACCGGCCTGGGCCGGGAGCGGGTGGATGCGGCCCTGGCCGACCTGCTGGCCCGGGAGCGGGCGCTGCTGGCGGGCCTGGACGGCGACGAGCGCCGCCGCCTGGCCGACCTGATGCGCATCCTGCTCGCGCCCTTCGACGCCACCTGATGACGCTGCGTAATGACGACACTGAATGAGGCGCGCTCAGGCCTCCAGCTCGGCCGCCACGGCCAGCCAGCGGTCCTCGAGACCGGCTTTTTCATGCTGAACGGCCCGTAGCTCCGCGCCCAGCGAAGTCAGTTTCTCGTAGTCGGTGGCGTTCGCGGCCAGCTGGCCGGTCAGTTCGGTCTCCCGGGCCGACAGCCGTTCCAGCTGGCGCTCCAGCCGCTGCAGTTCCTTGCGGGAGTTCCGGTCCTCGGCCGCCGATGACCTCGGCCCGTCCGCCGGGGCCTGGCGCGCGGCGGCGGCCGGCGGCACGGCCCTGGCGGCACTGGCGGCCCCGGCGGCACTGGCGGCCCCGGCGGCGCTCGCGGCGCCGACGGCCCGGGCGGCGCGGATCCGGTCCAGGTACTCATCCAGGCCGCCGCCCAGGAAGGAGAGCCCGCCGTCGCCGAGCAGGGCCACGACGTGCTCGGTCACCCGTTCCAGGAAGTACCGGTCGTGGCTGACCACCACCAGCGTGCCCGGCCACCCGTCGAGCAGGTCCTCAAGCTCGGTGAGCGTCTCGATGTCCAGGTCGTTGGTGGGCTCGTCGAGCAGCAGCACGTTGGGCTCGTTCATCAGCAGCCGCAGCAGCTGCACCCGGCGCCGCTCGCCACCGGACAGATCGCCGATCAGCGTCCACTGCCGTTCGGCGCTGAAGCCGAGCCGCTCGAGCAGCTGGCCCGCAGAAAGCTCGCGGTCGCCGACCCGGATCCGCAGCTGGATCTCCTCCACGGCCTCGCGGACCCGCTGGTCGGGGTCGAGCTCGGCCAGGTCCTGGGACAGGTAGGCCAGCCGCACGGTCTTGCCCCTGACCACCGTGCCGGTGGCGTGAAGTCCCGGGCCTGGCGTCCCGGCCAGCTCGTTGAGCAGGGAGGTCTTGCCGCTGCCGTTGACCCCGGCGATCCCTATCCGGTCTCCGGGACCGAGCTGCCACGTCACGTTCTGCAGCAGAGATCTCTCGGTGGCGCCGGACCCGACGGCGAGGCTCACGTCCTCAAGCTCGATGACGGTCTTGCCCAGGCGGGCGGTGGCCAGCCGGGTCAGTTCCACGCTGTCCCTAGCCGGCGGCTCCGCGGCGATCAGCGCGTTGGCCGCCTCGACCCGGAACTTGGCCTTGGTGGTCCGGGCCCGGGCGCCGCGCTGCAGCCAGGCCAGTTCCTTGCGGGCCAGGTTGCGGCGGCGGCGTTCGGCCACCTCCCCGCTGCGCTCGCGCTCGGCCTCGGCCAGCACGTAGGCCGAGTAGCCGCCCTCGGCCATGTACACCTGGCCCCGGTCGACCTCCCAGGTCCGGTCGCACACGGTGTCCAGCAGCCACCGGTCGTGGCTGACCACCACCACCGCCCAGTGTTCATTCTCGGCCCGGTCGCGCAGGTGCCGGCCGAGCCAGTCGATGGCCTCGAGGTCGAGGTGGTTGGTCGGCTCGTCGAGCAGCAGCACGTCGCGCTCGGCGACCAGCAGGGCGGCCAGCGCGACCCGGCGCCGCTCGCCGCCGGACAGCCGCCCGGCGTCGGCATCCAGGCTGATCCCGGGCAGCAGCTCGGCCATGACCGCGCGGGCCCGCGGGTCGGCCTCCCACGGGGTACTGCCCGATGGCGCGGCCGCCCGGCCGAACACGACCTGGCTCACCGTGCCGTCGAGCCGGTCGGCCTGCGGCAGGTAGCCGATCCGCAGGCCCGCCGCCCGGGCCACCCGGCCCTCGTCCGGCTCGGTCAGCCCGGCCAGGATCGTCAGCAGCGTGGATTTGCCGCTGCCGTTGCGGCCCACCACCCCGATCCGGTCCCCGGCCGACAAGCCGAGCGAGACGCCGTCCAGCAGCCGGCGGTGCGCGTAGGCCTTGGCCGCCTTCTCCAGGCTGATCAGGTTCATCTCAGCCGGCGGTCACCACGGCGGCGCCGGGCACCGGGCCGGCCACCCGGGCCACCGACCGGCACACGCCCGCGCCGGACAGGGACACGGCCAGCTCCAGGGCCCGCTCGGCGTTGGCGGCCAGGAACGCGCAGGTCGGGCCGGAGCCCGCCACCAGCGCGCCCAGCGCTCCGAGCTCCAGGCCGGCGGCCAGCGTCTTGCGCAGCGCAGGGAACAGCGACAGCGCGGCCGGCTGCAGGTCGTTGCTGAGCAGGCCGCCCACGCGGACGGCATCGCCGGAGCGCAGCGCCGACATGAGCGCGGCGTCCAGGTCGGGATCGTCCGGGGCGGTCTTACCCGGTCCGGCGGTCTTACCCGGTCCGGAGGCCCGCAGCCGGTCCAGGGCGGTGTAGACGGCGGGCGTGGACAGCTGCCCGTCGGCGAAGGCCAGCACCCAGTAATACTGGGTGGACGGCACCAGCGCGGGCGTCAGCTGCTCACCGCGGCCCCGGCCCACCGCGGTCCCGCCCACCAGCGCGAAGGCCACGTCGCTGCCGACCGTGGCCGCGACCTCCGCCAGCCGCGGCTGGGAAAATCCGCTGGCCCACAGTTCATTGCAGGCCACCAGGGCGGCCGCCGCGTCGGCGCTGCCGCCGGCCAGGCCGGCCGCCACCGGGATCCGCTTGGCGATGGTGACCTGGACGCCGCCGGGCCGGGCGGCGCGGCGGGGCAGCGCGGCCCGCAGCGCGGCTACCGCGCGCAGCGCCAGGTTGTCCCCGTCCTCCGGCACCCGGTCCGCGCCCTCGCCGGTCACGCTCACGGTGTCCTTCGCGGCGGTGTCTTTTGCGGCGGTGTCTTTTGCGGCGGTGTCTTTCGCGGCGGTGTCTTTCGCGGCGGGCGCCACCGTGACCTCGTCGAACAGCGAGACGGCGTGGAACACGGTAACCAGGCCGTGGTAGCCGTCAGCGCGCGGCGGCCCCACCGCGAGCTGGAGGTTGAGTTTGGCGGGTACCCGCGCGGTCACACCGGTCACGATGATCAGATGGTACGCGGTTCCGCCGCCCGGACCGCGGCCAGGCGCGCGAACTCGGCCACGCCGAGCGATTCGCCGCGGGCCCCCGGGTCGATGCCGGCCCGCCGCAGCAGCCGCTCGGCCTCCGGCGCGGACCCGGCCCAGCCCGCCAGCGCGGCCCGCAGCGTCTTGCGCCGCTGCCGGAACGCGGCGTCGACCAGCGCGAACACCTCCTCGCGGCTGGCTGTGGTGTCTGGGGGCTGGCGCCTGGTGAACGCGACCAGCTTGGAATCTACGTTGGGCACCGGCCAGAACACGCTGCGCGGCACGGTGCCGGCCGACCGGGCGCTGGCGTACCAGGCCAGCTTGACCGACGGCGTGCCGTATACCCGCGAGCCCGGCCCGGCGCACATCCGGTCCGCCACCTCGGCCTGCACCATGACCAGCCCGCGCTCCAGCGCGGGCAGCGCGCCCAGCAGGTGCAGCAGCACCGGCACCGCCACGTTGTACGGCAAGTTCGCCACCAGCACCGTCGGCGCCCCGGCCCGGTCCGGCCGCCACGCGGGGTCTGGGTGCCCGGCGGGGTCTGGGTGCCCGGCGGGGTCTGGGTGCCCGGCGGGGTCTGGGTGCCCGGCGGGGTCTGGAGGCCCGGCGGGGTCTGGGTGCCCGGTCAGGTCGGGCTGGGTGACGGTCAGGTCGGGCTGGGTGACGGTCAGGGCATCGGCGGTCAGGACGGTCAGGCGGCCGGCCAGGGCCGGGGCGCGGGTGGCGACGGTGCGGGGCAGTTCGGCGGCGAGGGAGGGGTCGATCTCGACCGCGACGACGCGGGCCGGGCCTGCCTCGAGCAGGGCCAGCGTGAGCGAACCGAGCCCCGGGCCCACCTCCAGCACCACGTCGTCCGGGCTCAGGCCCGCCAGCGAGACGATCCGGCGCACGGTGCCCTGCTCCACGACGAAGTTCTGGCCCAGCCGCTTGGAAGGCCGCAGGTCCAGCTGCCCGGCGAGTTCCCTGATCGAGGCCGGCCCGAGCAGCCGGACGAGCGGCTCCGCCGCCACCACGTCAGCCACCCCGGCGGGCCACGGGGGCCGCTCGCGCCTCGCCTGCCTCTCCGTTATCACCTGACCTGGCCATGGCGGTCCGTTGAACGACGTCGTTGTCACAACGACGCGCACCAGACGACTGTCCAGACGGCATGATTGTCACAACGACGTCGTTCCCGGGACCATCCACGGCCCGCGCAGCGGGGTCCGGCTGCGGCTCGGGGGTGCTTGGGGCTGGGGGGGACACGGGGTCACCAGGGGCCGAAGGTGCGGTCGGCGGCGGCGGTTACCGTGTCGCAGAGCTTGGCCAGGTCCAGGCCCTTGACCTCGGCCAGGCAGCGCAGCGTGTAGGCGGTCTGGGCGGGCGCGTTGGGCCGGCCGCGGTTCGGCACCGGGGTCAGGAAGGGCGCGTCGGTCTCGGCCAGGATGAGCTCCGGGGGCGCGGCCGCGGCGGCGTCGCGGAGCGGCTGGGCGTTGGCGAACGTCACGTTCCCGGCGAACGACATGACATAGCCCGCTTCGGCGCACTGCTTGACCATCGCGACGTCCCCGGAAAAGCAGTGGAACACGACCCGGGACGGCGGGCCCTCCTCGGCCAGGATGCGCAGCACATCGGCGTGCGCCTCCCGGTCGTGGATCATGAGCGCCTTGCCGGTCCGCTTGGCGATCTTGATGTGCTCGCGGAACCACCAGCGCTGCACGTCGGGGGCGGCGTGGTCACGGTAGTAGTCCAGGCCGGTCTCGCCGACCGCGACCACCCGCGGCCGCCGGGCCAGCGCCTCGATCTCGGCCAGCACCTCGGCCGCGGCGGGACTGCCGGGGACCGGGGCGCCCGGGCCGGTCTCGGCGGAGATGGCCTGGGTCTCGTTGGGGTGGATGGCGACGGCGGCGTAGACGGCGGGGTGGTCTTCGGCGCAATGCGCGGACCAGGCGGAGGACTCTAGGCCGGTGCCGACGGTGACGATTCTCGCGATGCCGGCGGCGCGGGCGGCCGCGACCACCTCGGATACCGGGAGGTCGATCATGTCCAGGTGGGTGTGGCTGTCGAGCGCCGGGCGGGGCAGCGGCGGTGGGGGGGCCGGGGGGGTTACCACGGCCCGTTCGGCCCGATGATCATTAGCCGGCCCCGAGGCGGGCAAGTTCCTCGTCGACCACCGCGGTGTCCAGCTTGGCGAACAGGGGGGTCGGCGGGGCCAGCGGGGTGCCGGGCCGCAGCGGCACCGACGCCCAGCGGGCCGCGCCGTCGTAGCGGCCGGTGATGACCGGGTAGGACGGGCCGCCCGCCTCGTCGACCTCCTCGACCCGGGGCATGTCCGACCACGTGCCGGCGCCGCCCAGCATCTCGTGCACCTGCTGGGAGGATCGGGGCAGGAACGGGGTGAGCAGCGTCTTGGCGTCGTCGACCAGCTGCAGGGCCACGTGCAGCACGGTGCGCATCCGGTCCGGGTCCGATTCGCGCAGCTTCCACGGGGCCTGCTCGGAGAAGTACTTGTTGGCCTCGGCCACCGTCCGCATGGCCTCGTTGATGGCGAACTTGAACCGGGACCGGCCCAGGTGCTCGCCGACCGTGCCGAACGACTGCCGGGACCGGGCCAGCAGGTCCTGGTCCAGGTCGGTCAGGTGGCCGGCCTCGGGGATCTCGCCGATGTTGCGGGCCGCGAACGATACCGCCCGGTTGACCAGGTTGCCCCAGGTGGCGACCAGCTCGTCGTTGTTGCGGCGGACGAACTCGCTCCAGGTGAAGTCGGTGTCCTGGTTCTCCGGCCCGGCGATGGCCACGTAGTAGCGCAGCGCGTCCACGTCGTACCTGGCCAGGAAGTCGCGGACGTAGATGACCACGGCCCGGGAGGAGGAGAACTTGCGGCCCTCCATGGTCAGGTACTCACTGGAGACCACCTCGGACGGCAGGTTCAGCGTGCCGAGCGGTCCTGGCGTCCCGCCCTTGGCGCCCTGGCCGTTGTAGCCGAGGAGCATGGCCGGCCAGATCTCGGCGTGGAAGACGATGTTGTCCTTGCCCATGAAGTAGTAGGCCTCGGCGTCCGGGTCGTTCCACCAGGCCCGCCAGGCGTCCGGGTCGCCGCTGCGCCGCGCCCACTCGATCGAGGCGGACAGGTAGCCGATCACGGCGTCGAACCAGACGTAGATCCGCTTGTCCGGCCGGTCCCGCCAGCCGTCCAGCGGCACCGGCACGCCCCAGTCCAGGTCCCTGGTGATGGCCCGGGGCTGCAGGTCATCGAGCAGGTTGAGGGAGAACTTGAGCACGTTCGGGCGCCAGTGACCGGCCTTGGCCTGCAGCCAGCTGCCCAGCACCTCGGCGAACGCGGGCAGGTCGAGGAAGTAGTGCTCGGTCTCGGCGAAGACCGGCGTCTCCCCGTTGATCCTGGACCTGGGGTTGATCAGGTCGGCCGGGTCGAGCTGGTTGCCGCAGTTGTCGCACTGGTCGCCGCGCGCGCTGGGGTACCCGCAGATCGGGCAGGTGCCCTCGATGTAGCGGTCGGGCAGCGTGCGGCCGGTGGACGGCGAGATCGCGCCCAGCGTGACCTTGGGGAAGATGTAGCCGTTTTCCAGCAGCCGGGTGAAGATCTCCTGGGTGACCGCGTAGTGGTTGAGCGTGGTGGTCCGGGTGAACAGGTCGTAGGTCATGCCCAGGCTGGTGAGGTCGTCGACGATGACCCGGTTGTAGCGGTCGGCCAGGGCCCGGGCGGTGACGCCCTCGGCGTCGGCCTGGACCTGGATCGGGGTGCCGTGCTCGTCGGTGCCGCTGACCATCAGCACCCGGTTGCCCGCCATCCGCTGGTACCGGCTGAACATGTCGCAGGGCAGCCCGAAGCCGGAGACGTGCCCGATGTGACGAGGGCCGTTCGCGTACGGCCAGGCCGGAGCAGACAGGATGTTGCGCATGGGTTAGAGCCTAGGGGCAGCGGCCGGCTGCTCCACGTGATTTACCACGGCATCAGGGACGGACGGTGCCGAGACGGTCACCGGGTGACGCGTGTGCTTGATGCCCAGGATGGACAGGAAGAACGTGCCCAGGATCACCTGGCAGCTCACCATCAGCGCCGTCACCGACGGGATCATCAGCCGCAGCGAGTGCTCGTAGTTGAGGTTGTGGAAGCCCTGGCCATGCCAGTACAGCACCGAGAAGATCAGTCCCGCCAGGCCCGCGAGGCCGATCAGCGCGCCGAGGATCAGGCCGCGTTCCAGGCTGAGCTTCTCCAGCAGGCGGGTGATCCGGGGCTCCTTGGGCAGGAAGCCCTCGGAGCCGGCGTATACCTGGGTAAACAGCGAGAACAGCACCGACTGGAAGCCGATCACCACCGCGGCCGACGCGGCGACCAGGGTGTCCACGTCAAACGTGATCGAGCCCCACTTGAACGGGTGCGGGACCACCACCGCGCCCACGATCAGGCCCACCATCAGCAGCGCCAGGCCGGGCAGGAAGAACAGCCAGCGCGGGCTGAACAGCAGCAGGAACCGCAGGTGCCGCCAGCCGTCCCGC
The DNA here is from genome assembly GCA_963790065.1 of uncultured Actinomycetes bacterium. Lineage (GTDB taxonomy): Bacteria > Actinomycetota > Actinomycetes > Streptosporangiales > Streptosporangiaceae > Palsa-504. The sequence goes on from CAWBNK010000019.1 coordinate 157,234, forward strand.
CAGGTGTGCAGGTGCGGCGGCCGGCTCCGGCCGTCCTTGGCCAGCGTGGTCGGTACCTCGGTCACGTGCTGCCCGTACAGCGCGGCCTTGACCACCAGCTCGCTGGCGAACTCCATCCCGGTGGCCTGCAGGTTCAGGGCCATCACGCTGTCCCGGTTGAAGCCGCGCAGCCCGCAGTGGAAGTCGCCGATCTTGCTGCGGAAGAACAGCCGCCCGATGAAGCTCAGCACCGGGTTGCCGAGGTACTTGTGCAACGGCGGCATCGCGCCCGGGGCGATGCCGCCCGCGAACCGGTTGCCCATGACCAGGTCGGCGCCCTTGCGTAGTTCGTCGACGAACGGCATCAGGTTGGTGAAGTCATAGCTGTCGTCGGCGTCACCCATGATGATGTACTTGCCGCGGGCGGCGACGATCCCGCCCATGAGGGCGTTGCCGTAGCCCTTGTCGCTGATCGGGACGACCCGCGCCCCGGCCTCGGTGGCCAGCGCCTGGCTGCCGTCGGTGCTGCCGTTGTCGGCGACCAGCACCTCGCCGCTGATTCCGCTCGTTTCCAGGAAGCCGATAGCCTTGCGGACGCATGTTGCCACGGTCTCCGCCTCGTTGAGGCACGGCATGACCACGGTCAGCTCCACGTCTTCTTCTCCTTCGAGGTGTTTGAGGTGGCCGCTTTGGGCCAGTCCCGGTCTCGCCCCGTACTACCGTAGGCGAGGGAACGCTCAGGACCGGCCGATAGTTCAACGTCGGGGATGTCAGCCCAGCACAGGAGGGTACGGGTTGAGGGTAACGCCTGAGGCCGCCTCGCGCGCGCCATCGGCGCAGCGAGCGGGGCCCGGCCGGCCGGCCGGTTCGGCCGGGCCCCGCCGGGAGCGGGCGCGGGCGCTGGCCGCCCGCACGTGGTCCGGGCACCGCCTGTTCATCATCGTGCTGATCCCCGCCGCGCTGCTGCGAGTGGACGCCGAGCTCGGGTACCGGTGGCAGGCCTGGTTCAACGACTCGTTCGAGTACGTGCAGAACACGGTGCACTTCAATCTCGACCCGACCCGGGTGTCCGGGTACTCCATCTGGCTGAAGATCCTGCAACCACTGCACAGCTACGCCTTGGTAACGATTCTGCAACACCTGATGGGCCTGGCGGTGGCGGTCATGATCTACGCCCTGGCTAGGCACCGGTACGGCGCCCGGGCCTGGCTGGCCACGCTGGCCACCATCCCGGTGCTGTACGACGGGTTCGAGATCCAGCTCGAGCACCTGGTCCTGTCCGACGTACCGTTCCTGTTCGTGCTCACGCTGGCCACCACGCTGCTGCTGTGGGATCCGGCTGGCCCGTCGACCCGCCGGTGCGCGGGCATCGGCGTGCTGCTCGGCGTCGGGGCCGTGCTGCGCTCGATCGGGCTGCCGCTGCTGGCGCTGTTCGCCGTTTACATGATCATCAGGCGGTTCAGCTGGCGGAAGGTGGCGGCCGCCATCGGGGTGTGCCTGATCCCGGTGTTCGCGTACGCGGGACTTTTTGATGCGGAGCACGGGCAGTTCGCGATGAGCGACGCCACCGGCGTGTTCCTGTACTCGCGGGTGATGACGTTCGCCGAGTGCTCCAAGATGCAGCTGCCCGCCGACGAGCTCGGGCTGTGCACCACGGTGCCGCCCGCCAAGCGGCCGATCGCGCAGGCCTACATCTGGACGTCGGAGTCGCCGCTGGACCGGTTCCCATCGCCGAAGTTCTCGCCGGGGCCGAACCAGCTAGCCGAGAGCTTCGCCATCACCGCCATCGAGTCTCAGCCGCTGGGCTACGCGCGGGCGGTATTCGACGACACCTGGCGGGTGTTCGGCTGGAAGCGGGAGGTGTTCCCGCAGGCGGCCACGTATGACGAGTACAAGTTCGGCTACCGCTCGCTGGCCATCCCGACCTGGGACGACGCCAGCCTGGGTAAGTACGGCTCCTACGCGGCCGCCTACGTGCAGGGCAACCCGCTGACCCAGGTGGTGGCGCCTTTCGCCAACATCATCCGCGGCTACCAGCGGTACGTCTGGCTGCCCGGCAGCGTCTACGGGCTCATCCTGCTGGCCGGGCTGGGCGGCATCTTGCTGGCCTGGCGGCGGCTGGGCGGGGAGGCGCTGCTGCCCTGGGCCATTTCGTTCGCGATGATCCTCATCCCGGCCGCCACGGCCGAGTTCGACTACCGGTACGTGCTGCCGGCCGTGCCGTTCGCCTGCCTGGCCGCGGTCATGGCCTTCAGCCCGGGCACCGCGGGCAGCCGGATGCTGCGGCGGCTAGCCACCGGGCTGCGGCGCGACAGTGCCGGGCTGCGGCGCGATGCTGCCGGGGCGCGGCGTGACAGTGCCGGGCAGCGGCGCGATGCTGCCGGGCTGCGGCGTGACAGTGCCGGGCTACGGCGCGATGCTGCTGGGGCGCGGCGCGATGCTGGCGGGGCCGTCCGGGTCGGCGAGGTCGCGGCTCCGGCGGCCGGCGGCGCGGGTCCGGCCGGTGCCGGCGACGACAAGCGTGATCTCGCCGCGGACGGTGCCTGAGCCGCCGCCGGAACCGGCCGCCCAGGCGGCCAGCTCGGCCACGGTGCCGCGCACGATCTCCTCGTGCGTCTTGGTCAGCTCCCGGCACACCACGGCCTGCCGGTCCTCGCCGTGGCTGGTGACCAGCCCAGCCAGGGTGGCGGCCAGCCTGCGGCCGGACTCGAAGTACACCTGGGTACGGCGGTCGGCGGCCAGCTCGGCGAAGCGCCGGCCGCGCTCGCCCGCCCGCCGGGGCGGAAACCCCTCGAAGCAGAACCGGTCCGTCGGCAGCCCGGACACGGCCAGCGCGGTGGTCACCGCGGAAGGCCCGGGCAGCGCGGTGATCGTGATGCCCGCCGCGGCGGCCGCGGCCACCAGCCGGTAGCCGGGATCGCTGATTCCCGGGGTACCCGCGTCGGTGACCAGGAGCACGTCCTGGCCGGCCTGCAGTTCGGCCAGCAGCCCGGGCGTGCGGCGGGTCTCGTTCGCGTCAAAGTAGGAAACCACCCGGCCCCGCAGCTCGAGGCCCAGGCTGGCCGCCAGCCAGCGGACCCGGCGGGTGTCCTCGGCGGCGATCAGGGTGGCCCGGGCCAGTTCGGCCGCCAGCCGGGACGACGCGTCCTCGGGGCGGCCGATCGGGACCGCGGCCAGCGTCAGCACGCCGGCGGTGTCCTGCTCGCGTCCTGCCATGGGGAGCATTCTCCTCGATCCCGGCCGCCCCTCGCCCCATCGGCCCGCGGGGCAGCAGCTTGATCCCGGCCGCCCCTCGCCCGATCGGCCCGCGGGGCAGCAGCTTGATCCCGGCGGCCCTGCGCGCCTGGGCCCGCGGGGCAGTAGCTTCATCCTGCCGGCCCTGCGCGCCTGGGCCCGCGGGGCAGTAGCATGTGCGCGATGATGGGAACCGAGGCTGACGTGGCGGCCACGCCCGGCCCCGATGAGGCCAGCCGGCTGGCGGTGCTGCGCGCCCGGCTGGTCGCGCCGATGCCTGCCGACCGGCCGTGGGGGTGGCTGGGCCCGCTGCTGGTCACCGCGTTCGGGGCCTTCCTGCGCTTCAGCCGGCTGAGCTCGCCGGACGCGATCGTCTTCGACGAGACCTACTACGCCAAGGACGCCTGGAGCATCCTGCAGCACGGCGTGGAATGGAACCCGGTCGGCAACGCCAACGCGCTGATCATCGCCGGGCACACCAACATCTTCCAGCCCTGCCCCGGCAGTGGCTGCGGCGAGTACGTGGTCCAGCCGGAGGTCGGCAAGGAGCTCATCGCGGTGGGCGAGTGGCTGTTCGGGCTGAACTCGTTCGGCTGGCGGTTCTCCAGCGCCGTGTTCGGCTCGCTGGCCATCCTGCTGATGTGCCGCATCGCCCGGCGGATGACCAGGTCGACGCTGCTCGGCTGCATCGCCGGCCTGCTGATGTCGCTGGACGGCCTGGAGTTCGTGCTGTCCAGGACCGGCATCCTGGACATCTTCCTGATGTTCTTCGTGCTGGCCGCGTTCGGCTGCGTGCTGATCGACCGGGACAAATCCCGGGCCCGGCTGGCCGACGCCGTGGCCCGCCGCCAGGGCGGCGACACGGGGCCGTTCCTCGGCCTGCGCAAGTGGCTGGTCATCGCCGGGGTCCTCCTCGGCCTGGCCGTGGGCACCAAGTGGATCGCGGCCTGGTACATCGTCGGCTTCGGCGCTCTGGTCATCGCCTGGGACATCGGGGCCCGCCGGGCCGCGGGCCTGCCCCGGTTCGTCCGCGGCGCGTTCCGCGAGGCCCTGCTGCTGCCGCTGACGTTCATCATCATCCCGCTGGTGACCTACGTGGCCACCTGGAGCAACTGGCTGCTGACCAGCACCGGCTTCGACCGGCAATACGCTCAGGCGCACGGCGTGACCACCCCGGTCATCTCGGCCCTGTACTCGCTGTACGAGTACCACATGGAGGCCATCACCTTCGGCCTGGGCCTGACCTCCCGGCATCCGTATGAGTCCCAGCCCTGGGACTGGCTGCTGATCACCAGGCCAGTCGCCTTCTACTACCAGTGCTACACCGGGCCGACGGCCGTGCACACCTGCCCGACCAAATACATCGGCCCCGAGTGGTCCTCCGAAGTGCTGGCCCTCGGCACCCCGGCCATCTGGTGGGGCTCCATCCTGGCCCTGATCTTCTGCCTGGGCTGGTGGCTGCTGCACCGGGACTGGCGGGCCGGCGCGGTGCTGCTCGGCGTGCTGGCCGGCTGGGGGCCGTGGTTCCCGCTGGTGGGCAGGACCAAGTTCTACTACTACGCGCTGGAGTTCGAGCCGTTCCTGATCTTGTCGCTGACCTTGTGCCTGGGGCTGATCCTCGGGCCGGCCACGGCCAGCATCAGGCGCCGGTCCATCGGGGCCGGGATCGTGGGCGCGTACGTGCTGTGCGTCCTGCTGATGTTCTGGTACTTCTATTCGATCCTGGGCGGCAAGGTCATCCCCTACGCGGACTGGCTGAGCCACATGTGGTACCGGGTGGGCCGGGGCTGGATCTGAGTTCGCGGCTATCCGTCTGCTTGGTTAACCGCCTGCTTGGTCAACGGCCTGCTTGGTCAACGGCCTGCTTGGTCAACGGCCTGCTTGGTCAACGGCCTGCTTGGTCAACGGCCTGCTTGGTCAACGGCCTGCTTGGTCAACGGCCTGCTTGGTCAACGGCGTTCAGCCGACTCACAGCTTCCGTTCAGCCTGCTCCTGAACGCCCGGAGCAAGATAGTGGCCGTCGGGCTCAATGGTCTCGGCTACTTGCGGAGTGATTTCCGCAACACGGGGTACTTTTCCGGGGCTGTTGTGCGTCTATTACAGTTGAGATGACAACCACCGGAGCGAACCATGAGCCGAGCCGAACACTCTAGCGAAGACCGCGCCCGTTTCGAGCGCGATGTCATTCCGCAGCTTGGCCAGCTGTACCCGGCGGCGCTCCGGATGACCAGGAACCCGACCGACGCCGAGGACCTGGTCCAGGAGACGTCGGCCAAGGCGTACGCGGCCTTCGGCCAGTTCACGCCGGGCACCAACCTGCGGGCCTGGCTGAACCGGATCCTGACCACCACGTTCATCAACGTGTACCGCAAGCGGCGCCGGGAACCGCAGCAGGCGCTCGGCGGAGACCTGCAGGAATGGCAGATGTCGGCCGACCGGCTGACGCCGCCGGTGCCGTCCGCCGAGGCCGAGGCGCTGGACCGGACTACCGACTCGGACCTGCTGCGGGCGCTGCGTGACCTGCCCGGGGAGTTCCGCACGGCGGTGTACCTGGCCGACATCGAGGGCTACCCGTACCGCGAGATCGCCGAGATCATGGGCACGCCGGTCGGCACGGTCATGTCCCGGCTGCACCGCGGCCGGCGCAAGCTCCGCGAGCAACTGCTGGCCGCCGGCCTCGGCACCGCGTCCGCCGAATCCCCCGGCGCCTGATTTCGTTCCGGCACCTTGAGCGCACGCTAGCTGATCCGCCCCGCCCCTGCTGGCTTCCGGCCGCCCTGCCGACCGCATCCCACGTGCCCACGCGTGCCCCACGCGTGCCCCGCACTTGGGCGCGGCATCATCGTGGATGGTTACCTACCGCGGGCGGTAGGTAACCATCCACGTTAATTGGATCATGGTAACGGCGGGGCGGGTGGGACAGCTGTGGTGTCCCTGCGGCGGCGCGACATGATCGTGTGCCGTTACCGTCTTCACAGCACGGTAACGGCACACGTTGATCTGATGCAGTTGCGGGTGGGACGGGCGGGGCACATGTGCCGAGGCTGAAACTGCCTGGGCGGCAGGCTGACGCGGCCGGGACGCGCTAACGGCCGGGGCGGCCGGAACAGGGATCCGTAGGGTCCGGATAAGAGCTTTGCGGGTCCGGGTACTGGTCCGTGACGTCCGGGTCCTGGTCCGGTGGGCTAAGCCGCTGGTCCGGCGCGCCTAGGTACCTGTCCGGGGGGCCGGGCCGCTCGTCGGCGGGGCCTTGATACGGCCTGGGCGAGCTGGGGCGCTCGTCGGCGGGGCCTTGATACGGTCCGGGCCCGCCGCCGACGGGACCCTCATACGGTCTGGGCGGGCCGGGCCGCTCGTCGGCGGGGTCTTGATACAGCCGGGGCGGGCTGGGGCGCGGGTCGGAGGGGGCACGATGCGGGTCAGGAGGGGGCACGATGCGGGGCGGGGCGGGGGCCGGAGCGCGGGTCGGTGGTCGGGGAGAAGATGTCGGGTGGCCCGGAGTGCTGGTCTGACGATCCGGTGAAGATGTGCGGCGGGCCGGGATGCGCCTCGGCGGGCGCGGGGTAGGCGGCGGTGCGGCCGGGGTCGGCGGCCGGGCCCGGGTAGGGGGCCGGGCGGCCGGGATCGCTGGGGTGGGGGGCCGGGCGGCCGGGATCGCTGGGGTGGGGGGCCGGGCGGCCGGGATCGCTGGGGTGGGGGACCGGGCGGCCGGGATCGCTGGGGTGGGGGGCCGGGCGGCCGGGGTCGCTGGGTGCGCTGGGGTAGGGGGCGGGGCGGGCGAGGTCGGCCAGGTAGGCGGTGCGGGCGGGGTCGGTGGGGGGTGGCGGGGGCTCCCAGCCCAGCGTGACCGGGTCGTAGACGCGTTCGACGTAGATCTGGTGCCACAGCGAGAACACGACCAGCAGCCAGACCTGCCGCCAGGTGACGTCGGGCTCGCCGGCCCGGAACCGGCGCAGCAGGTCCAGGGCGGCGTTCTTGTTCAGCCACTGGCCGGTCTGCGCGGTGCCGACCGCGTGCTCGGCGTAGCCGAACATCCCGCCGCGCAGCCAGTGGCCCACCGGGACCGGGAAGCCGAGCTTGGCACGTTCGGCGGCGGCCTGGGGCAGCAGCTCGCCGACGGCCTCCCGGAGCGCGAACTTGGTCGTGCCCGCCGCGGTCTTCTCCGGCCGGGCCAGCTTGGCGGCGACCGCGAGCACCTCGCGGTCCAGGAACGGGGTGCGCAGCTCCAGGCCGTGGGCCATGGCCATCCGGTCCGCCTTGACCAGGATGTCGCCCGGCAGCCAGGTGTTGACGTCGACCAGCTGCATGGTGGCCACGTCGTCCAGGCCGGCCTCGGCCGCCTGCCGGTACACCGGGTCGGTCACGTCGAACGCGCTGCCGGACGCGCCCCGGACCAGCTGGCTGGCCTCCTCGCCGTGGAAGACGAACGCGTTGCCGATGTACCGCCGGCGCAGCGGGGTCGAGGTCCGGCTGAGCAGGCCCTTGCCCCTGGCGCCGGTCGGCAGCTCGGCGGCGACCCGGCCGATCGTGGCCCGGCTCCAGCCGGGCAGGGCCTTCCCGGCCCGCACCACGCCGGGCTGGTAGTAGACGCCGTACCCGCCGAACAGCTCATCCGCGCCCTCGCCGGACAGCACCACCTTGACGTGCTTTCGGGCCTCGCGGGCGGCGAACCACAGCGGGACCGCCGCGGCGTCGGCCATCGGGTCGTCCAGCTGCCAGACGATCTGCGGCAGGCAGTCGAAGAACTCCTCGGGGGTGATCACGTAGGGCATCGACTTGACGCCCAGCGCGGTGGCCGTGGCCGCGGCATGGTCGATCTCGCTGTAGCCCTCGCGGTCGAACCCGACGGTGAAGGTCAGCAGGCCGGGGATTGACTCGGCGGCCAGGGCGCACAGCGTGGCCGAGTCCACCCCGCCGGACAGGAACGCGCCCACCGGCACGTCGCTGCGCAGGTGCACGGCCACCGAGTCGCGCAGCGCGTCCAGGATCTTGCCCGGCGAGGCCGACGAGGGCGACCGGGCGGGCTTGAACTCCGGGCGCCAGTAGCGGAACACGTCGACCCGCCCGCCCGGGCGGGCGATGAGCACGTGCCCGGGCGGCAGCGCCCGGGCGGGCGGCACCATCGTGGCCGGGGCGGGCACGTACTGGAAGGACAGGTACCGGCGCAGCGCGTCCGGGTCGACGAGCTTCACCTCGCCCGCGTCGGCCAGCGCCTTGCGCTCGGAGGCGAACCGCAGCTGCGGTCCGGACCGGGGCCGGTGGCTGCCGGGGGTCAGCGCGTAGAAGAACGGCTTGATGCCGAACGGGTCCCGGGCGCAGAACAGCTCCCGGCTGCGCCGGTCCCAGATGGCGAAGGCGTACATGCCGCGCAGCTGGCGGACCACGTCCTTGCCCAGCCAGGCGTACATCTCCAGCAGGACCTCGGCGCCGGACCTGCTGCGCAGCTGGACGCCGCGGGCCGCCAAGCGGCCGGCCAGCTCGATGTGATTGTAGATCTCGCCGTCGAAGACCATCACGTAGCGGCCGTCGGCGGAGGCGATGGGCTGGCGGCCGCGGGGCGACGGGTCGATGACGGCCAGCCGCCGGAAGGCCAGGGCCAGGTCGGCATCGGCGTAACTGCCCTGGTCATCGGGCCCCCGGTGCGCGACGCGCAGAGCGGCCCGGTCCACCCATTCGGTGTCCGGGCCTGCTCCGTCTGCCAGCGCCAGGCAGCCGGTAATTCCGCCCATGCGCGCCGCCTGACGATCGGAATCCGTGGCTGTGTGCCCCGGACCAGCCTACTTCGGCTGGAACCTGATCCCGCCGTCAAACCGGATGACCTCGGCGTTCATATAGTCGTTCTCGATCAGAGACCGGACCAGATGGCCGAATTCATCCGCCCGGCCCATCCGCTTGGGGAAGACCACCGGGGCCACCAGGTGGGCCTTGAACTCCTCGGCGTCCCCGTGGAAGCCGTAGATCGGGGTGTCGATGATGCCGGGGCAGATGGTGTTGACCCGCACTCCGATCGCGCTCAGGTCCCGGGCCGCGGGCAGCGTCATGCCGATGATGCCGCCCTTGGACGCCGAGTAGGCGACCTGGCCGGTCTGGCCCTCGATACCCGCCACCGAGGCGGTGTTGATGACCACGCCGTGCTGGCCGTCGGCGTCGGCGGGCTCGGTCTTGGCCATGGCGGCCGCGGCGATGCGCATCACGTTGAACGTGCCGACCAGGTTGACGCTGAGCACCTTCTGGTAGCTGGCCAGGTCGTGCGGGGTGCCGTCGCGCCCCACCGTCCGGGCCGCCCAGCCGATGCCGGCGCAGTTGACCGCGGTGCGCAGCGGGGGCCCGGCCGAGGCCGCGGCGTCCACCGCGGCCTGCACGTCGGTCTCGTCCGATACGTCGGTCCGCATGAACAGCCCGCCGATCTCGTCGGCGATCCGCAGGCCGGCCTCGGCGTTCAGGTCGGCGATGACGACCGTGACGCCGGCCGCGGCCAGCACCCGGGCCGTGGCCTCGCCGAGCCCGCTCGCACCGCCAGAAACGATCGCTGCTGTACCATTCAAGTTCATGCCCGGAGCCTACTAGGCCCCGCTGACCTCGCCATCCTCGTGTCTCACGAGACGGAACGCTGAAGCCTGGTTCGTTCTGATCGAGATATATCTTTTGCTCTTAAGGCCCCTGGAAATGTCGGACCGGTGAGCTATCGTCGGAGCATGACGAAGCTGCGCGGGAACCCCTGGGCGGTTCTGGTCGTCGTGTCGCTGGGCTTCTTCATGACGCTGCTCGACCTGACGATCGTGAACATCGCCATCCCCAACATGATCGACCGGCTGCACGCGTCCCTGGACGACGTGCTGTGGGTGCTCAACGCGTATGCGCTGGTGCTCGCGGTGCTGGTCATCACGGCGGGGCGGCTCGGGGACATCATCGGGACGCGCACCATGTTCGTAGCCGGCATCGCCGTGTTCACGGCCGCCTCGGCGGCGTGCGGCCTCGCGCCGGGCGCGGGCGCTCTCATCGCCTTCCGCGCGGTGCAGGGGCTGGGCGCGGCCATGCTGATGCCGCAGACGCTGGCCATCGTGACCATGGTCTTCCCGCCGGAGCGGCGCGGGGCGGCGTTCGGCGTGTGGGGCGCGGTGGCGGGCCTGGCCACCATCGCCGGGCCCACGCTGGGCGGGCTGCTGGTCACCGCGTTCGACTGGCGGTGGATCTTCTTCGTCAACCTGCCGATCGGCGTCGCGGTCTTCGCCGTGACGTTCGTGATCATCCCGGACTTGCACCCGGGCCGGCGGCACCGGCTCGACCTGCTCGGCGTGGGGCTGGCCAGCCTGGGCCTGCTGGCCATCTGCTACGGGCTGGTCGAGGGGCAGAACTACGACTGGGGCACGATCACCTCGTTCATCTCGATCCCGCTCATCCTCGGCTTCGGCGTCGTCATGCTGGGCGTGTTCCTGCTGGTCCAGAAGCTGCGCCAGTCCGGCGAGCCGCTGGTGCCTTTCGCCTTGTTCAGGAACCGGGACTTCACGCTGATGAACTGGGTGTCGTTCACGCTGTCCATCGGCATGCTCGGCATCTTCCTGCCGTTCACCATTTACCTGCAGGACGCGCTGGGCTTCTCGGCCCTGAAGGCGGGCCTGACCTTGGCCCCTTCCTCGCTGGTCATGATCATCATCGCGCCGTTCATGGGCCGGCTGACCGACAAGATCGGCGGCAAGTACATCCTGGTCAGCGGGCTGACCCTGTTCGCGATCGGCATGGGCTGGGCGGTGCTGATCGCCGGGCCTAGCTCGAGCTGGCAGGACTTCCTGGCCCCGCTGATCGTGGCCGGCGCCGGCATGGGCGGCACGTTCGCGCCGCTGACCACCACCGCCATGCGCCAGATCGAGCCGCAGATGGCCGGGGCGGCCTCGGGCATGCTCAACACCGTCCGGCAGGTCGGCTCGGTGATCGGCACCGCGGCGGTGGGCGCGCTGCTGGAGAACCGGCTGGTGTCCTCGCTGACCAGCCAGGCCACGATCCGTTCGGCCGGGCTGCCCGGGCCGGTGCGGGCCTCGTTCATCAACGGGTTCCGGACCTCAGCGGCCAGCGGCCTGATCGGCGGCGGCTCGGGCGGCCCGACGGCGCAGCCCGGCGTGTCCCAGGCGCTGGCGGCCGAGCTGCAGCGGCTGGCCGCCGAGGTGTTCAGTCACGGCTTCGTGATCGCCATGCGGTGGACGATGGTGATGCCCATCGCCGTGGTGTTCCTGGCCGCGGTCAGCTGCCTGGCGCTCCACTCCGGGGTCAGCGGGCCGGCCGCGCCGGCCGCGGCCGAGGCGGAGTCGGGTCAGATGGCGGGCACCATCAGCTCGCCGGGGTCATCCGGCCAGAGCCCGGGCAGCTCGTCGGACACCATCTCGTAGCTGGCCCGGTCGTCGGCCACGGCCCGGTAGCCAGCCGGTTCCCAGGGGAACCGGTCGGCGAAGGCGGGCACCAGGTCGGTGAGCCAGGTGGCCTGGGGATCGAACCGGGCGAAGAACGGCGTGCCGACCAGGCGCGGGTTGCGGGCCTGGATCATGCGCAGCACGAACACCGGGACGCCGGCCACCTCGGTCACCCCGTCCACGCACACCTTGCCCGGGGTGGCGGACATGGACGGCCCGCGGACCGTGCGGCACAGGCCGGAGACGCCCTGGTAGGCGTCGCGGAAGATCTGATGCGCGCGGGCCAGCGGCACGGCGAAGTAGTCCTGCGGGCCGGTATCCCGCTCCACGAACATGTAGTACGGCACCATGCCCTTGCGCACCTGGGCGCGCCACATGGTCCGCCAGGTCGCCGGGTCGTCGTTGATCGACCTGATCAGCGGGGCCTGGGTGCGGATGACGGCGCCGGTGGCGGTGATCCGGCGGGCGGCCGCGTCGAGCAGCGCGGGCTCGAGCTCGCGCGGGTGGGAGAAGTGGGCCATCAGCGCCAGCGTCCGGCCCGAGTCCACCACCTGGCTGAACAGCTCCAGCGTGGCATCGGCGTCGGGGTCGGTGACGAACCGCTGCGGCCAGTAGGACAGCGACTTGCTGCCGATCCTGATCGACTCCAGGTGCTCAAGGCGCGGGTCGAGCAGCGGCTCGATGTAGCGCCGCAGCACCGCCTCGCCCATGATCATCGGGTCGCCGCCGGTGATCAGGACGCTGGTCACCTCGGGATGTTCGGCCAGGTAGGCGACCAGCGTGCCGATGTCGTCGGTGGCCATCTTCAGCGCGGGCTCGTCCACGAACTGCGCCCACCGGAAGCAGTAGGTGCAGTACGCGTGGCAGGTCTGGCCCTGCCGGGGGAAGAACAGGACGGTCTCGGGGTACTTGTGCTGCAGGCCGGATAGCGGCCGGCCACCCAGGGTGGGGGCGTTCAGCACCAGCTGGCCGGCCGGGTGCGGGTTGAGCCGCATCCGGATCTCGTGCGCGGCCGCGCGCAGCTCGGCCTGCGGCGCCTCGCCGCTGATCAGGTCGGCCAGCCGCCGCACGTCGGCGGCGGGCAGCATGTCCGGCTGCGGGAAGACCAGCCGGTAGATCGGGTCGTCCGGGGCCGCGTCCCAGTCGATGAGATTTTCCACCACGTAGGAATTGGTACGGAACGGCAGCACGGCCGCCACCGCCCGCACGGCCAGCCGCTCATCGGCCGGCAGGCCGGCTCGCTGCACGAGCTGGTCGAGGTGCTTCGCTGAGTAAGCATGGAACCCGCGTCCCGCTGCCCGGGCCGACGCTGGCCGGGCCGACGGGACGACCTGCTGGATGTCTGTCACGCGCCTTCTCCCTCGTTGTGCGCGCCGCAGAACCGGAACGGCCGTGCCACGCGCGAAATAGCCCTGATGACACCCGCTCCCCAGCGGTCCCCCCGGACTGGCCACTTTCCCCGGTACCTGCTTGGCCAGAACTGCTTCCACTTTTATTTACGCTCCGGAAGCCTCGTTGGTTCCGATTCTCCATCCGCCTTTCTTCCGTTGAGACAATTACCGCGCTTCGCAGGAAGTATTCGGCGGAATCACAGCAACTTCTCACCAGCGGTTTGTTATTTAGCCTTTCTTTTGCTGGTGCACAGCCGTACAATCCCGGCGCACGGCGGTTGCCGTGAGGGGGCTCGTTACGCGGGTCGCGCGGGGTCCCCGGCCCGGCCGGATTTCCCGGCCGGGCCATAGTCGCGCGGGGTCCCGGCCCGGCCGGATTTCCCGGTCAGGCCATAATAGGGCCCACCAGACAGGCATGGTCGGCGGAAGGAGCGAGGATGAGGCTTCATCCCCGGCCGCACATCCCGGTGACACGCTGAACACCGCACCCGACGGCCCCCAGCGGCCGGCCGCGGACGGCGAGGGCGGCGGCTCCGTCGTGCCCGTCCCCCAGGCCGGCTCAGCCGGGCTGGCCGGGCCGGCCAGCCCGGCCGGGCTGGCCGGCCCGGCCAGGAACGGAGGCCCGGCCGCGGCCGGGGATCCGGTCCTGGCCGTGGACGCCATGGGCGGCGATCACGCCCCGGACGAGATCGTGGCCGGTGCGCTGGCCGCCCGGCGCGAGCACGGCATCAGGATCCTGCTGACCGGGCCGGCCGCGCGGCTGCGGCACGCGCTGGCCGCGGCCGGGGCGGAACCCGGCAGCGACGGGATCGACATCGTGTCGGCCGAGGACAACCTGGCCATGGACGAGGGCGCGCTGGCCAGCCTGCGCCGCCCGCGGTCCAGCGTGGCGGTGGCCTGCCAGCTGGTCCGCCGGGGCGAGGCGGCCGCGGTGGTGTCGGCCGGGTCGACCGGCGGCGTGGTGGCGACCGCCCGGCTGCGGCTGCGGTCGCTGCCCGGCGTGGACCGCCCGGGGCTGGCCGTGGTGCTGCCCACGCGGCCGGGCCGGACGGTGCTCATCGACGCGGGCGCCACCGCCGACCCCAAGCCGGAGATGCTGGTCCAGTTCGGTCAGCTCGGCGTGGCCTATGCCCAGCTCGCGCTCGGGGTGGCCGCGCCCCGGGTGGGGCTGCTGACCATCGGCACCGAGCCCGGCAAGGGCAACAAGTTCACCCGGCGGGCGCACGAGCTGCTGGCCGCCGACCCGCCGCACGGGGCGCTCCCGCTGACCTTCGCGGGCAACGTGGAGGGCGGCGACCTGCTGGCCGGCGAGGTGGACGTGGTCGTGACCGACGGCTTCACCGGGAACGTGGCGCTGAAGACGCTCGAGGGCTCGATCCGGTTCGCCTCGGCCGAACTGCGGGCCGCGGTGACGGGCACGGCCGCCGCCCGGCTCGGGGCCTTCCTGCAGCGCCGCGGGCTGCGCGAGATGGCCGCGCGGCTGGACGCGGAGAGCTACGGCGGCGCCGTCCTGCTCGGCCTGGGCGGGACCGTGGTCATCGCCCACGGCGCGAGCACCGCGCGCGCGATCACCTCAGCCTGCCGGCTCGCCGCCGACCTGGCCCGCGGTGAGTTCACCGAGAAGATCACCCAGCTGCTCAGCCCCGGTCGCGGTCCCGGCCGCGGCGGCCATTTCCTGCGCCGCCCGTTATCGCTTTCTGCGCCGGCCCGCTCCCCCGATACCCTTAAGCCATGGCCGATCCGCAGCAGGTCCTCAGCGACCGGGTGAGCAATGCCGTCGTCGCGGCGTTCGGCCCGGACTACCGCGACGCCGACCCGCTGATCCGGCCGTCCTCGTTCGCCGACTTTCAGTCCAACGCCGCGCTGCCGCTGGCCAAACGGCTGGGCCGCCCGCCCCGCGAGGTGGCCGCCGAACTGGCCGCCGGGCTGGACGTGGCCGGCATCTGCGCCGAGCCGGAGGTCAGCGGGCCCGGTTTCATCAACCTGCGGCTGCGCGAGGACTGGATCGCGGCCCAGGCCAGCGACATGCTCGCCGATCCCCGGCTGGGCCTGGCGCCGGTGGCCGAGCCGCAGACGGTGGTGGTGGAGTACTCCTCGCCCAACATCGCCAAGGAGATGCACGTCGGGCACCTGCGCACGACCATCGTCGGCGAAGCCATCGCCCGGGTGCTCGAGTTCGCCGGCCACCGGGTGATCAGGGACAACCACGTCGGCGACTGGGGCACCCAGTTCGGCATGCTGATCGAGTACCTGCTGGACGTGGGCGAGGACTCGCCCGAAGCCGCGCTGCTGCGTACCGACCCGAACGCGTTCTACCAGGCGGCCAGGCGCAAGTTCGATTCCGCCCCGGGGTTCGCGGACCGGGCCAGGAAGCGCGTCGTCGACCTGCAGGGCGGCGACCCTGACACCTTGCGGCTCTGGCAGGAAATCGTCGAGAAGTCCATGGACTACCTGCACCGGATCTACGGCCGGCTGCAGGTCACGCTCACCGACGCCGACATCAAGGGCGAGAGCTTCTACAACGACCTGCTGGCCGACACGGTGGCCCGGCTGGAAGACGACGGCCTGGCGGTGTACAGCGACGGCGCGCTGGTCGTGTTCCCGCCGGGCTTTACCGGCCGGGAGGGCCGGCCGCTGCCGGTCATCATCCGCAAGAGCGACGGCGGCTACAACTACTCCACCACCGACCTGGCCACCATCCGGTACCGGAACGAAGTGCTGCACATTGACCGGGCGATCTACGTGGTCGGCTCGGACCAGGCGCTGCACTTCCAGATGGTGTTCGCGGTGGCCAGGGAAGCGGGCTGGATCCCGGACGGCGTGTCGTTCGAGCACGCCCAGATCGGCCTGGTCTCCGCGCCCGACGGCGGCCGGCTGCGTACCAGGTCCGGCGACAACGTGCAGCTCGCCGACCTGCTGCAGGAGGCCGTGGACCGGGCCAGGGGCATCCTGGACGAGGTGGACGCGGCCGCGCGGTTCAGCCCGGGCGAGCTCGACGCGATCGCCGAGGCGGTCGGCATCGGCGCGGTGAAGTACGCCGACCTGTCCACCGCCCGGGACAGCGCCTACGTGTTCGACTGGGACCGGATGATCTCCTTCCGGGGCAATACCGGCCCGTACCTGCAGTACGCCACGGCCCGGATCAGGTCCATCTTCCGCCGGGCCGGCTCGGACGCCGATCCGGACATCCGCGGCTCGCGGATCACCATCGGTGCCGGCTGGGCCGCCGCCGAACGGGCCCTGGCCCTGCGCCTGCTCGGCTTCGGCGCGGTGGTCACCGGGGTCGGCGTGACCGCCGAGCCGCACCGGCTGTGCGCCTACCTGTTCGAGGTGGCCAGCCTGTTCACCTCGTTCTACGAGGAGTGCCCGGTGCTCAAGGCCGAGCCAGAGACGGTACGGGCCAGCCGGCTCGCGCTGTGCGCGCTGACGCTGCGCGTGCTGGTGGCCGGGCTGGACCTGCTCGGAGTGCCTGTTCCCGAGCGGATGTAACCGACCGCTGAACTCCCCTGAGCGCCCCGGCCCGTCCCGGCCGCGGCGCCCCGGCAGCCTGTGAGCATGCGAACGTACTGCTTACGTGCGCCCGGAATGTCGTTCCGGGCCCGCCGGGCCGGGGCACTCTCGGAGCCATGGACATCCACTCAGACCTGGACGCGCGTAGCGGGCGCGGCGTCCCCCTAGGGAGGCAGTCATGACGGCCCGCGATCGGCACTACCGGAACAGCCGCCAGGCCAAGCTGAGGATCCGGGCCGGCCTGGCCGTCGCCGCCCTGGTCGGCGGCGGCGCCATCGCCGTGACCGCGGTGGCCACGGGCGGCCACGCCGCGCCGACGGCGGCGGCCCCGGCCGCCTACTCGGCCCGCTTCGCCAGCCAGGGCACCATGCTCAGCTCGGCGCTGAGCACCTGGGGCTGGTCCCGGCAGGCCACCTACGCCGAGCTGGCCCGGCTGACGGCCGGCTACACCCAGACCCCGCACCAGGGCCAGACGCTCGACCTGCAGCGCGGCATCGTGGTCCTGGCCACCAAGAACTTCCTGATCATCCGGTCGGCTAACGGGTCGCTGCACCTGTGGCTGCTCTCGGCCCGGACCAAGTTCCAGAACGTGTCGGCCAGCACGTCGGGCACGGCGGCGCTGACCGCCAGCACCAGCGCGACCCAGCAGGCCATGACCGTGGGCAACATGCTCCCGGCGACTACGCTGCTGGCTGGCAGCCCGACCACCGCCGCCGCCATGCTGACGCCGACCACCGCCCCGGTGACGGTCAGCGTGCAGGTGGCGGGCACCGACCTGACCGTGACGGTCACGGTGAGCAGGAGCATGGCCACGGTGTCCCAGACCGCGACCATGCCGGCCACCACCAGGCCGGCTCCGGCCAGGGTCACGTTCACCCAGCCCGCGTGGCTGTCCGCTAATGCCCTGGCCCGCGGCGACCTGGTGCTGGTGGCCGGCACCCGCGCGCACGGCACGCTGCACGCCCAGCTGGTCCTGTTCAGCCCGCTGAGCAGCAGCGACGTGGGGGCTCGGACGGCCGCGACGCCCAGCCCGTCCCCCACGCACTGGTGAGCCGAGCCGTCCAGCCGGTTCCGGCGCACCCCGCGTTCAGCGGGGTGCGCCGGCTGGGCCGGCTGCCGGAGAATTTTATGCCGAACGATCCGTGGCCGGCCGGTCCGCGGAACCCGGCCCGCCCGGCCTGCCTGGGCTGCCCGGGCTGCTCCGGGCGGCCGACCTGGTGCTCGACGAGTCGCGCTGGACCGTGCACCGGGCCGGCGCGCCGGTGGACCTGTCGCCGACCGAGTTCCGGCTGCTGGCCTGCCTGATGCGCCATCAGGGCACGGTGGTGAGCCAGACCCAGCTGCTGGTCACCGTGTGGGGCCGGGGCTACACCGGCCAGTCCGAGGTGCTGCAGACGTACGTGAGCTACCTGCGGCGCAAGCTGGGCAGCCCGCCGCTGATCCACACCAGGCGCGGGCACGGCTACGTGCTGCGCGGCCCGGAGACCGCCGGGCCGGTCGGTGCTAGTCCGGTCGGTGCTAGTCCGGTCGGTGCTAGTCCGGTCGGTGCTAGTCCGGTCGGTGCTAGTCCGGTCGGTGCTAGTCCGGTTAGAGGACTTCGATAATGGTGGCGTTAGCCTGGCCGCCGCCCTCGCACATGGTCTGCAGGCCGAACCGGCCGCCGCCGCGCTCGAGTTCGTGCAGCAGCTTGGTCATCAAGATCGCCCCGGTCGCCCCGAGCGGGTGCCCGAGGGCGATGGCCCCGCCGTTGGGATTGGTGCGCTCCAGCGAGGCGCCGGTGTCCTCCGACCAGGCCAGCAGGACCGGCGCGAACGCCTCGTTGACCTCGAACACGTCGATGTCGGACACCGTCATGCCCGCCCGCTCCAGCACCTTCCTGGTGGCCGGGATCGGGCCGGTGAGCATCAGCACCGGATCGGAACCGACCACGGTCATCGCGTGCACCCGGGCCCTGGGCACCAGGCCGTACCGGTCCAGCGCCGCCTGCGAGGCGATCAGCAGGGCGCCCGCGCCGTCCGAGATCTGCGAGGCCACCGCAGCGGTGATCTCCCAGCCGTCGCGCAACGGCGCCAGCGAGGCCATCTTCTCCAGCGAGGTGTCCCGGCGCGGGCCCTCGTCCTGGCTGACGCCGGCCAGCGGCGCGATCTCGCGCTCGAACCGGCCCTCCTCGATGGCCCGGATGGCCCGCTGGTGGCTTTCCAGCGCGAACTCCTCGAGCTGGCTGCGCTTGATCCCCCACTGCTCGCAGATCAGCTGGGCCCCGCGGAACTGCGAGATCTCCTGGTCGCCGTACCGCTCGTGCCAGCCGCTGCCCCACGGCGCGGGCTGGCCCGCCTGCACGCCCAGGCTCACCGACGAGCCCATGGGTACCACGCTCATGCTCTCCACCCCGGCCGCGACCACCAGGTCCTGGGCGCCGGACATGACGGCCTGGGCGGCAAAGTGGACGGCCTGCTGGGAGGATCCGCACTGCCGGTCGATGGTGACGCCGGGCACGCTCTCCGGCAGCCCGGCCGACAGCCAGGCGTTCCTGGCGATGTCCAGGGTCTGCGGGCCGATCTGCGAGACGCAGCCCATGATGACGTCGTCGACGACGGCCGGGTCGATGCCGGTGCGGTCGATCAGCGCCCGGAGCGCGTGCGCGCCGAGGTCCACCGGGTGGACCCCGGACAGGCCGCCGTTGCGCCTGCCGATCGGGGTGCGGACCGCACCTGCTATGAACGCCTCCGCCATCAGGGCCTCCAGGTATGCACGAATCGTGTCCTCACGGTACCTCGCCGCGGACGCGGCGACGCAACGCGGACCGCGCCGCGGAAGGGCTCGCTCACGGTGCGGCGGGTCGCGTGCGTGTCGCGTGACGGCATCGGATGCCGTAGGCTCGGTACGGGTTCGCAAACCGCGCTTAAAGGGAGGCGGCCATGTCCGGGCTCGTCTTGCTGGTGCTCATCGCCGTCCTGGTGGCGTTCGCCTGGACGCGCCTGCGCGGCAAGCTGAAGCTGCCCGTCACGGGCAAGCACTGGCTGGGACCCATCGTGATCGTGGGGTTCCTGATACTGATGCTGTGGGCCGCGCATAACGGTCACTAACCGCCGCCGGCCCGCGGTCAGGACCGGCTGCCGCTGCGCGGTATCTCGAACCAGACCGCCTTGCCCTCGGGCGTGGGCCGCGATCCCCACCGGGTGGCCAGCTGCTCGACCAGGTACAGGCCGCGGCCGCCCTCGTCGGTCTCCGCCGCCGTCCTGATCCGGGGCAGCCGCAGGTCGGGGTCGAAGACCTCCACCCACACCGCGTTCGCGCCGCGCCGCAGGCGCAGCCTGAACTCGCGGCCTGAGCCCGGGTTCCCGGACCGGCCGCCGTCCGGCGGGCCGTCCCAGCCGGGCACGGCGGCCGGGACCGGGCGGGTGCCGGCCTGAGCCGGCACGGCCGTAGTCTGGGCCGGCACGGCCGCGGTCTGGACCGGCCCCGCGCTGGCGGGCCCCGTGCTGACCGGCGCCGTGCTGACCGGCGCCGTGCTGGCGGGCCCCGTGCTGACCGGCGCCGTGCTGGCGGGCCCCGTGCTGACCGGTACCGCCTTGGCCGCCGCGGGGGTTCTCCCGCGGGCCCGGGCGGATACCGGTTCCGGCGCGGCGGCCGGCGCGGGCAGCAGGACCGGGTCGAAGTCGAAGTCGAAGTCGAAACCGCGGCTGGGGCCCGGCGAGACCGAGGCGTGCAGGACCGAGTTGGTCACCACCTCGGAGACCAGCAGGCAGGCCAGCTCGCTCTGCTCGGCGTCCATGCCCCACGAGCCGAACGTCTGGGCGGCCACCCGCCGGGCCTCGGACACCATGATCGGCTCGGCCGGGAACGTGCGCTCGGCGGAGGCCAGCTCGGCGGCGGAGGACTTGACCACCAGGATGGCCATGTCGTCGTCGATGTCGCCCGGCACCGCGTACTCGGCCGCGGTGGCCACCGCGTCGGCGTCGCCGCTGGCCGCGGCGGCCCGGACCGCGTGCTGCAGCATCTGCTCCGACTCGGCCTCGGTGTAGTGGCCCGAGCCGTCGGCGCGGGTGCGCCGGTCGGTCAGGCCGTCGGTGTAGAAGACCAGGATCGCCCCGGGCGGCACCATGATCGTCTGTTCCTTGTAGGTGGGCAGCCCGCGGATGCCCTTGCCGCGCACGCCCAGCAGGACGCCCTTGTACAGGAACTCCAGCTGCCGGACCTGCCCGCCGCTGATCAGCAGCGGGGCGTCGTGCCCGGCGTTGGCGAAGGTCAGCTCCCGTGACCACGCGTCGTAGATCATGTAGATGCAGCTCGCGGTGGGCGGGTCGCTGGCCAGCGGGACCCCGGCCTTGTCGGTGGGCCCCAGCGACCGGCACCACTCGTCCAGCTTGCGCATGATGTCGGCCGGGGACTTCTCGTCCTGGGCGAAGGCCCGCAGCGCCGCGCGCAGCTGGCCCATGATCGCCGCGGCCCGCGGACCTCGGCCCTCCACGTCGCCGATGACGATGCCCACCCGCCCGGCGGCCAGCGGGATGATGTCGTACCAGTCGCCGCCGACCTGGGTCTGGATCCCCTGGCCCTGGGTTTCCAGCGGCTTGGCCGGGACGTAGCGGCAGGCCACCTCGAGCCCGTCCAGGTCCGGGATGGCCTGCGGCAGCAGGCTCTTCTGGAAGGCCAGGGCGGTCTGCCGTTCGGTCTCGAACAGCATCGAGTTGTCGATGGCGACGGCCACCCGGCTGGCGATGGCGCCGATCAGGTCCCGGTCGGTCGGCTCGTAATTGCGGTCCTCGCGGTCGGTGAGCCGGGACAGGGCCAGGCTCATCACGCCGAGCAGCTCACCCCGGGCGTACAGCGGCGCGGCCACCACCGAGGTGAGCCCGGCCTCGTGCCCGGCGGACAGGCTCTCCGCGCTGGGCGCCGGGTAGGTCTCGAGCTCCAGGTCGGTAACCGCGATGGTGTCCAGCCGGGCCATGGCCTGCTGGCAGAAGTGCCCCTCCGGGTAGTGGATCTGCTCGCCGGTCTGGGCCCAGGTGCCGGGCGGCGGCACCCAGTCGCTGGCGTGCCGCTGCACCCGGCGGATGAGCTGCTCGCCCTGGAACAGGTCGATGAAGCAGTGGTCGGCGAACTGCGGGACCAGCATCTCGGTCACGTGCTTCAGCGTGGTGCCGATCTCCAGCGAGCCGGCCAGCCGCTCGCCCACCCGCTCGAGCAGGGCAATCCGGTCCTGCTGCAGCCGCCCGTCCCGCTTTCCGGCCTCGCGGGCCAGGATGACCATGCCGTCGATGTCGCCGCCGCCGTGCCGCAGCGGCACGGCCAGGGCCCGCAGCAGGGCGTGCGATCCGTCGCCGCGGGCGGCCTCGACGGTCCCCTCCCAGGGCCGGCCGCGCAGCACCTGTCCGGCCAGGTCTTCCATCTTGCGCAGGTCGTCGCCGGTGAACAGGCCGAGGGACAGCACCGGGGAGCCTGCCAGCCGGTTCACGTCACCGGAAATACGGAACAGGCGGGCCGCGAACTCGTTGATGTACAGCAGGTTGCTGAGCCGGTCGGCGACCACCACGCCGATGTCGGCCTGGCCCAGCACCATGTCCGCGGGCAGGTACGGGTCGAATGCGGCCTGGTTCCAGCCGGTCATGGGCCCGCCCCGGTACCGCGGCCGAATGACATCATCATGCTCCGGCCGCGGGCTGAAGCCGGGCGGATATGGTGACGAAGATATGCGCGGCGATGGCGCCGGGAAGTTCCGTCGAGATGGCGTCCATCTGCTCGCCGGCCGTCACTCGCACACCATCATCGCCCGCCATGAGAATCACCTCGCGTCCGGGTTGTATCCCGGCGTGCTTGAGTTTAAGCATCAGATCAAGATCGCTCTGAATTTGCTCGCCAATTCGCCGGATGACGGCCCGCACAGTGTCCCCGGATGCGAGCTTTGTCATCGCCTCACCCGTCTCATTCATTGCCGCGCGTGCCTTCTCTTCGGCTTCGCCGGACAGGCCGAGCTCGGCCAGGCCGGGAATGAGATTTCCGTGCGGGCAGCGGACCGGGTAGCCGAGCAGCTCGAGCACCCGGCGCTCCACGCTTTCCGAGATCACGTGCTCCCAGCGGCAGGCCTCGATGTGCACCTCCTCCCAGGGCAGCTTGATGACCCCGACCAGCAGGCACTCGGCCAGCCGGTGCTTGCGCATGACCCGGGTGGCCAGCATCCGGCCGGTGTCGCTCAGCGCCAGATGCCGGTCGCCGTGCACGTGGACCAGGCCGTCCCGCTCCATCCTGGCCACGGTCTGGCTGACGGTCGGGCCGCTTTGCGCCAGCCGCTCGGCGATGCGAGCGCGCAGCGGGACGACTCCCTCTTCCTCAAGCTCGAAGATGGTGCGGAGATACATCTCCGTCGTGTCAATGAGCCCCTGGGCTGTCAACTCCTCATCCTCCTGCTTGTGATGCTATGCCGGGCCGGGCGGTGTTCGCCCGGGCCTTCTCAGGGAGAGAGCCGCTCGACGGTCCAGGCCGCGCCGTCGCGGCGGTATCGCAGCCGGTCGTGCAGGCGGTCGGGGCCCGACTGCCAGAACTCGACCGTCTCAGGGACCAGCAGGTAGCCGCCCCAGAAGTCGGGCATCGGGATCTGCGCGGGCGGCGGCCAGCGCTGCTCAAGTGAGGCCATCCGGCGCTCCAGGTCCGCGCGGGACCCGATGACCTGCGACTGCCTGCTGGCCCAGGCGCCGAGCTGCGATCCGCGCGGCCGGGACCGGTAGTACGGCTCGCTGCTGGCCTGCGACAGGACGCGCACGCTGCCCTCGGCGGTGACCTGGCGGCCCAGGGCGTACCAGGGGAAGACGGCACAGGCCCGCGGCCGGGCGGCCAGGTCCTGGCCCTTGCGCGAGGTCCGGTTGCTGTAGAAGGTGAAGCCCGCCTGGTCGTGCGCCTTCAGCAGCACGGTCCGGGCCCGGGGGTAGCCGTCGGCCGACGTGGTGGCCAGCACCATCGCGGTCGGTTGCGGCATGGCTGAGGCCTGCGCATCGGCCATCCACCAGGCGAACTGCGTCATCGGGTCGCTGGCCAGCACGTCTTCAGATAGCACTGTTTCAGACAGCACTGTCTCGGCCACCGCTGTCTCGGATGGGCCCTGGGCCGCCGGATGCGGATCGGGATCGCGCCGTGTCGTGTCCATGGGTAATGATCCTCACACCTGCTCTGGCTACCGCAACCCAGTTCAGGGCGGTTGAATGGGACCGCTGGCATCATGCCCGGCGCCCACTCGCGCCCGGAAACAGGCTCGGCTCAGCATGGCGCGGGGTGCCCTCTGACACCCATGAGGAAGAAGAGAGGAATCACTGATGTCGGATTTCAAGCCCGGTCTCGAGGGGGTCATCGCGTTCGAGACCGAAATCGCCGAGCCCGACAAAGAGGGCGGATCGCTTCGGTACCGCGGCGTCAACATTGAGGAACTGGTCGGCCACGTTTCGTTCGGCCATGTCTGGGGTCTGCTGGTCGATAATGCCTTCGCGCCCGGGCTGCCGCCGGCCGAGCCTTATCCGATTCCGGTGCATTCCGGCGATATCCGGGTCGACGTGCAGAGCGCGCTGGCCATGCTCGCCCCGGCCTGGGGTCTGCGGCCGCTGCTTGACATCACCGACGCCCAGGCCCGCGACGACGTGGCCCGCGCGTCGGTCATGGCGCTGTCCTTCGTGGCCCAGGCGGCCCGCGGGGTCGGGCTGGCGATGGTGCCGCAGCGACGGGTCGACGAGGCGGCCACGATCACCGAGCGGTTCATGATCCGCTGGCGGGGCGAGCCCGACCCACGGCACGTCAAGGCGGTCGACGCGTACTGGACGTCGGCGGCCGAGCACGGCATGAACGCATCCACCTTCACCGCCCGGGTCATCGCCTCGACCGGCGCTGACGTGGCCGCCGCGCTGTCCGGCGCGGTGGGCGCGATGTCCGGGCCGCTGCACGGCGGCGCCCCGGCCCGGGTGCTCGGCATGATCGAGGAGGTCGAGCGGACCGGGGACGCCGAGGCCTACGTGCGCGGCGTGCTGGACCGCAACGAGCGGCTGATGGGGTTCGGGCACCGGGTGTACCGGGCCGAGGACCCCCGCGCCCGGGTGCTGCGCCGCACGGCCAAGGAACTCGACGCGCCCCGCTACGAGGTGGCGCTGGCGCTGGAGAACGCGGCCCTGGCCGAGCTGCGGGCCCGGCGTCCGGACCGGGTGCTCGAGACCAACGTGGAGTTCTGGGCGGCCATCGTGCTGGACTTCGCCCAGGTCCCCGCGCACATGTTCACCTCCATGTTCACCTGCGCGCGGACCGCGGGCTGGGCCGCGCACATCCTGGAGCAGAAGGAGACCGGCCGCCTGGTCCGGCCCGCCGCGCGGTACATCGGCCCGCCGACGCGGTCCGTCCGCGACGTCCCCGGCGCCGCCGACGTGCTCGACCGCCGGGCGTTACCGGTCACCGGCACCGCCGGGCGTTACCGGTCACCGGCACCGCCGGGCCCGCCCGGTAGGCTGCGCCCGTGAGCACACTCGTGATCCCGGCGGGGCTGCGGCCGAAGGACGGGCGGTTCGGCAGCGGCCCGGCCAAGATCCGGCCCGCGCAGCTGGCCGCGCTGGCCGGCTCGGGCGCCGCCTATCTGGGCACGTCGCACCGCCAGCCGGCGGTCCGGTCGCTGGTGCACCGGATCCGGGCCGGCCTGGCCGAGCTGTTCGGCCTGCCCGGTGACTACACCGTCGTGCTCGGCAACGGCGGGACCAGCGCGTTCTGGGACGCGGCCGCGTTCGGCCTGATCCGCGAGCACTCCCAGCACCTGAGCTTCGGCGAGTTCTCGGCCAGGTTCGCGGCCATCACCGCGCGGGCCCCGTGGCTGTCGGCGCCGACCGTGCTGGAATCCGCGCCGGGCACCCATCCGCGGCCCCGGCCCGAGCCGGGCGCCGACACCTACGCGCTGACCCACAACGAGACCTCCACCGGGGTGGCCATGCCGGTGCGGCGCGTGCCAGGCGCCGACCCGGGATCGCTGGTCATCGTGGACGCCACCAGCGCGGCCGGCGGCCTGGAGGTCCAGGCCGACCAGTTCGACGTGTACTACTTCGCCCCGCAGAAGGGGCTGGGCTCCGACGGCGGGCTCTGGCTGGCCCTGGTGTCCCCGGCCGCGGCGGAGCGGATCGGGCAGGTCGCGGCCAGCGGCCGGTACATCCCCGATTTCCTGTCGCTGCGGGTGGCACTGGAGAACGCGGGCCAGGACCAGACCTACAACACGCCCGCGGTGGCCACCTTGTTCCTGCTGGCCGAGCAGGTCGACTGGATGCTGGCCCAGGGCGGCCTGGCCTGGGCCGCGGCCCGCTGCGCGGAATCGGCTGCCATACTGTATACGTGGGCGGAGCAGGCGGCTTACGCGGATCCGTTCGTCGCCGACCCCGCGCAGCGCTCGCCGGTGGTCGGCACCATCGACGTGACCGGCGGCTTGTCCGCCGACGTCATCGCGGCCACGCTGCGAGCGAACGGGATCGTCGATACGGAGTCCTATCGGAAGCTAGGCCGGAACCAGCTGCGCATCGGCATGTTCCCCGCGGTCGATCCGGGGGACGTGGCCGCGCTGACCGCCTGCATCGACTACGTGGCGGCCCGCGCCGGCGGCTAACGGAGGATCGTGCCGATCACGACCAGCAGCACCAGCAGCACCAGCACGGCGGGAAGCAGCCATCGGGGCACCCGGTTCACGACGACAGCCTACAAACCGGCAGGCGAGGAAGATCCGAGGTAGGTCAATGAGTGAGGTTGCCAACCGGCCCGGACTGCTCGGCGAGCACGCTCCCGCCCAGGTCACCGGTTTAGCTCACCGGGCACCAGGGGGAGTCACACTATCCGGGGGAGCCGGCGTCACGCCGGGTGAGCTGATGCGGTTGTTCGTGGCCATCGCGCCGCCGCCCGCCGTGCTCGACGAGCTCGATGAGCTGGTCGAGCCGCTGCGGGGCGGCCGGCCTGACCTGCGCTGGACCAGCCGCGAGGCCTGGCACGTCACGCTGGCCTTTCTCGGCCAGGTCGACGCGACCGCCACGGCCCGGCTGCTGCCGCGCCTGGAACGCGCCGCCCGGCGGCACCACAGCATCGCGCTGGCGTTCGCCGGCGCGGGCGCCTTCCCCGCGCCGGGCCGGGCCAACGTGCTGTGGAGCGGCCTGTCCGGGGACCGCGGCGCCCTGGCCCGGCTGGCCGAATCGGTGGCCGCCGGGGCGAGCCAGGCGGGCGCTCCGCCGCCCGACCGGGGCCGCCGGTTCCAGCCGCACCTGACCCTGGCCCGCTGCCGGATGCCGGCCGACGTCACGGCTCTGGTAGCCACGCTGGACGGCTATCAGGGGCCGCTGTGGACGGCGGACCGGCTGCACCTGGTCCGCAGCCGCCTGGGCGCCACCGACCAGCCCAGGTACGTCACGGTGGACAGCTGGCCGCTGCTGGCCCCGGCCGGGACCGCACCGTAGCGGTCAGGACTGGCTGAGCTTCTCCAGGATCGGCACCGCGGCCCGGAGCGTGGCCCGCTCCTCGGCGGTCAGCTCGGCCAGCCTGCGGGCCAGCCAGGCATCCTTGCGGCGCCGTACCCGCTGCACGACGGCCCGGCCTTCCTCGGTGACGGTCAGCACGACCTGACGCCGGTCGGTTAGGTGCGGCGAACGGAGCACTAGCTTGCGTTCCTCGAGGACCGCGATGACCCGGGTCATGGAGGGCGGCTGGACCTTCTCGTGCTCGGCCAGCTCACCCGGGGTCATGGCCTGATGGGCCTCCAGGGCCGACAGCGCGGCCAGCTGGGTCTCCGACAGTACGGCCTCGGTCAGCCCCGAGGACGTGCGCTGGGCCCGGAGCCGCCGGGCCAGCCGGCTCACGGAGATCCGCAGGGCGGTGGCCAGCCCGGCATCGGTCCTGGTCTGCGTCATCGTCATCTTCGGCAACCTTCGTCGGCCGGCCGGGGGGCGTGGCTTAAGTACATCACGCTACCGGGCCTGCCGCCCACGCCGCTGGCGCTGATTACTCCCGTGGCTGTTACTCCCGTGGCTGGGCCATCCGGCCCGCCTCGTAGCCTGGAGGCGTGAAACAGTCCCGCGGGCCGGCGGCGCCACCGCCGCTGGAGGCGAACGATCAGCTGGTCGCCGTGGTCGGCACGGTCGCCTGGGCCGTGGCCCTGGTCGTGCTGCTCATCGTCCGCAGCGAGCTGCCGGCCAGCTCGCGCTGGTGGATCTGGACCTGTGTGGCCGGGCTGGCGCTGGGGCTATTCGCCATCTGGTACGTGCCGCGGCTCAAGCGGTCCCGGGCCAGGTCGGCGGCCAGCCGGGCCGGCGCCCGGGAGCACGACCAGGAACCAGACCGGCCCGACGGTCAGTCGGCGCCCCGGGCCAGCGGCTCGAACACCGTCTCCTCGACCGAGACGCCGGGCAAGTCCACCAGGTCGTAGCCGAACTCGTCGATGACCGGCGCCCGGGCCGCCGTGGCCGAGATCACCGCTTCCGAATGGGCCCCGCAGCCGTGGTCGGCCGAGACGACCCGGCCGTCGTCCGGCGCGTAGGTGTTCGCGCAGGCGCCGAACAGCAGGCCAAGCTCCCCGCTCAGCGGGATGAAGAAGCCGCAGCTGACGCAGTGCGCCGGGGCCGCGTGCGCCAGCGGGGTGCGCGGGCCGTGCTCGCTTTCGTACCACCGGTCCGACGCGTAGTCCCGGCCGATGGCCGACAGCACCCGGGAGCGCCCGAACGCGGGCAGCTCGGCCGGGTCCACCGGGTCGTCGTCCCCGGGATACCAGTCGGTCACGGCGTCATCGCCCCAGATCGCGACCAGCGGGACCAGCCGCTCGTCGTCCGGCGGGGCGGGCATCAGGTCGCCGACGCCCAGGTCACCGGGCCGCAGCCGGTCGTGCCAGGGCACCCAGTCCGGCGCGAGCAGCGCGTCGGACCCGGGCAGCAGCACGGTCTCGTCCACCGTGACCAGCTTCGACCGCGGCGCCCGGGCCACCGTGACCGCCCACCGCCAGCCGGTGTAGGCCGGATCGGCGCAGGCGAACAGGTGGGTGACGATCCGTTCGCCGTCGGCCTGGACGTCGAGGTGCTCGCCCACGTTGTCTTGGCCGACGACGTCAACGACCGCGGCCCGCGCGAGCTCAACTGCCTCGGCGCACGCCTGGTCTGGTTCCTTTATGCGGGTACGGGTGGGGCTCACGGTTGCCAATTCTCACTCATCACGCATGCTGCGGGTAGGGTTACCCATTGATTGTGGCGAAGGTGCGACTCGCCGCAGTGGCGCCTACCAAGAATACTGGTTACATGCGGATGTCCGAGGCGCTGCGCCGAACCGGCGGCGCGGTCAGGACCGGCGCGCGCGCCGGGGCCACGGCCACCCGCTCGACCGGCGGCTTCGTCCACCGCCTGACCAGCGCGTCCGGGGCCGGCCGGACCGGGCTGTCCACGCTCATCGAGCTGACCACCGCCGCCGGGGCCGGCGACGCGTTCGTCATCGTGGCCCTGGCCGGGACCATCTTCTTCAACACCTCCGTCGACCAGGCCCGGGGCAAGGTAGTCCTGTTCCTGCTCGTCACCATGGCCCCGTTCGCGGTGCTCGGGCCGTTCATCGGGCCGGCCCTGGACCGGGTGCAGCAGGGCCGCAAGTACCTGCTGGCCGGCACGCTGCTGGCCCGCGGCCTGCTGTGCTACGCCATGTCGGCCGCGGTCAGCAACCCGATCACGCTGCTGCCCGCCGCGTTCGGCATCCTGGTGCTGCAGAAGGCCTACGGCGTGGTCCGCGCCTCGGTGGCGCCCAGGCTGCTGCCCGAGCAGATCACCCTGGTCACCGCGAACGCGCGGTCGCAGCTGATCGCCGTGATCGGGGCCACGGTGGCCGCGGGGGCGGCCGAGGGCATCCAGTCGGTGGGCGGCGCCGCCTGGGTGTTGCGGGTCGGCATGGTCGTCTACCTGGGCGCCATGGTCCTGGCCCTGCGGCTGCCCGATCAGGTGGACACCCCGCTCGCCGCCGATCAGGCCGTGGCAGGCCCGGCGGCAGGCCAGAGCCAAGCCGGGCCACAGCCGGGCCACAGCCAGGCCGGGCCGGGGCCGAGCGCGCCGGAGTCGCGGCGCCCCGGCCCCCGGGAGCACAGGTACGGGCGCTACGGGCGCGACCGGGATCCCGCGGGCGGGCCGATGGACCCGACCATCCCGGCCCGCCGGGACGGGCGGGGTCGCCTCCGCCACGAGACCATGCCGTACGAGACCGAGGCCTACGACGCCCCGGACGGCGAGCCCGGGAGCCACGGGCGATACGGACCCACCGCGCTGCCCCCGGGCGCCCCGGCCCCCGGCCCCTGGGTCGACGAGCCGCCGGCGCCGCGGAACCGGGTAAGGCTCATCCCCACGGCGGCCGGTGGCGGACGCTGGGCCGGGTGGGGCCCGTGGTGGCCGAGGCGATGACCGGCAACGCGGTGCTGCGCGCGTTCTCCGGTTACACGTTCTTCTTCTTCGCCTTCCTGCTGCAGACCGAGCATCTCGGCGTATCCAAGCACTTCGCCCTGGCCACGCTGGCCGTGGCGGTCGCGGGCGGCAGCATCGTGGCCATGGCCATCGGATCCTGGCTCCGCTCCCGGGCCCCGCAGCTGATCATGTTCTCGGTGCTGGTCGTGGCGCCGGTGGTGGCGGCCCTCTCGGCCTGGTTCTTCGGCCTGATCGCAGTCATCGCGGTGGCGTTCGCCGCGATCACCTGCGCCAGCCTGGCCAAGCTGGCCCAGGACTCGATCGTGCAGCGGGAGATCGGCGACGAGATCCGGTCCTCGACGTTCGCGGTGTCCGAGACGCTGAACCAGGTGGCCAACGTGGCGGGCGGCCTGCTCGGCGTGCTCGTGTCGATACTCGACAACGGCCAGATCGGCCTGGCCATCCCGGCGGCCCTGCTGACCGTCGCGCTGGTCCTGATGACGGCCAGGCGCAGGCGCCGCATCCTGGCCGACCGGGCCAGCGCCAAGCCCCCGCCGTCCCGGCCCCGCCCGCGCCCCGCCCGGCCTGGCAGCCGGCGCTAACCCGCCTGCCGGTAGCGGCCCGGGGCCGCCGGCAGGGCTAGGGCGGGATCAGCCCGCCTGCCGGTAGCGGCCCGGGGCCGGCGGGACGGTTTTCGCCTCGAAGATGTCGATGTCGCGCGCGGCGCGCTCCACCTCACCGCGGCGCTGCAGCCGGTAGTACAGGCCGCGGTCCCGGTGCACGTCGGAAAAGGCCACATCGGCCCGGGCTACCTCCGGCGCCGACAGGGGCAGGTCATGCTCGGCCCGGTACCGCTCGATGAGCTGGTACTTGCTGACCCAGTCGATCTCCCGCGCGATGGCATCGAGGTTCCCCGCCTCGATCGCGTCCAGCGCCCGCTGCCACAGGCCCAGCACCCGGCCGGCGACGGCATCCGCGCCGCCTTGGGCCGCGAAGTCGCTCGCCCGGGCCAGGTACTCGCGCTGGATGTCCAGCGCGCTCGCCTGGCGGCCGTCCGCCAGCCGCACCCGGCTCCGCCCGGTCAGGTCACGGCTGACCGTGCCGATGGCCTGGACCGGGTGGTCCAGGGTCAGGTCGGGCAGCCTGGCGGCCGCCTCGGCCATGCGCAGCACGAGGTCGGTGGCGGCCGCCTTGAACAGCGTGGTGGTCTCGCTCATGTTGGCCTCGCCGACCAGCACGTGCAGCCGCCGGAACCCCGCCGCGGCGGCGCGCGGCTCGTCGCGGGTCGTGATCAGCGGCCGGGACGGCCGGCCCGGTCCGATGGGCACGGGCCGCCGGCTGAGGCCGTACTCGGCACCGCGCGGGGCCGGCAGGACCGCACCCGCACCGCAGATGATCTGCCTGGTGACCAGGAACGGGATCAGGAGGTCGGCCAGGCGGCCGAACCCGCCGCGCCGGCCGGCCAGGTAATGCTCCTGGCTGCCGGTCTTGACCAGGGAGATGTCACCGGCGATGCCGTCGGCGCGCAGCCGCTGGCCGGCGTCCACCAGCAGCCCTTCCAGGATCCGCTCGCCCGCCTTGTCGTGCACAACGAGGTCGATCGGGCTGCGGCAGTCCGGAGTCGCGTATTCCGGCTGGCCGGCCACGTCCAGCCGCAGCCGCCCGCCGTTGCCGAGCAGCAGGCTGCTGCCCCGGCCCGCGGCCACCACCGGGCCGAACAGGCGGCGCCCCACCTCGGCCGCGGACAGCGGCCGCGGCCCGGCGGGGGTCCAGACGACGCGGTAGGTGGTCGAGAGCCCGAAACTGTCCACCTACCCCAGGCTAAGCGAGCGCTGATAACCGGTGCGGAGCGGCTAGCGATCTTCGTTCCCCGCACGAGACTCCGCCCGCTGTGGTGCCGTCGTGTCCTGTGAGGTGTGAGCGTCCCGCGGTGCAGCACTCTCGCGGGTTTCCGGGGTGGATCCGGGTTCCTGGGTGGATCCGGTGTATCCCAGTCCCCCGGATCCACCCGCGAACCTGAATCGACCCGCAAATGTTGAGCATGGGGACGGTGGGGCTAGTGAGCCAACCAGCTGGTGGCGGCGGCCGCGCAGGGGCCGGGGATGGGTCCCCGAAGCCCGCATATTTACCAACACCCACCAAGCGCGCCGCAGCTCGCCGAGTACCTGGGTCAGGCCTCAACGTCGTCGGCGACCGCCCGCAGCACGGCCCCGATCTTCTTGGCGTCCCTCGCGTCGGGATGCTTGCCGCGCCGGTAGGTATTGGACACGTCGTCGAGCAGCTTGATCAGGTCCTCGACGATCACGATCATCTCGTCCGGCTTCTTGCGGGCCTGCTTGGCCACGGCCGCGGCCACGTTGGGCGGCGGCTCCAGGATCCGCACCTGCAGGGCCTGAGCCCCTCGCCGGCCCTCGGCCACGCCGAACTCCACCCGCTGCCCCTGCCGCAGCGCGGTCGTCCCCGAAGGCAGCGCGGATGAATGCACGAAGACCTCGCCGCCGTCGTCGCGAGCGAGGAATCCATACCCCTTGTCGGAGTCGTACCACTTGACCTTGCCGGTAGGCACGCGCGGACCTCACGTATTCCAGAACGAACAGACAACCAGCGATCAGGTGACCGACAGGATGCTATGGGCAGTTCTAAGGCTATCGGTCCCGGACGCCCGATCGCAGCTACGTTATGGCCGGCTCCGGCGCCGCGCGGGCGCCCCGGGCCCTAGGGGGGTCCGGCCTCACACGGTCGGTGGTGCTGGGACGGGTTCGCGTGTGAGGCCGGATTCGCCGCGATACAAGATCGCATTGGCGCTATACCCAGCGGTTATGCCGAGAAACCCGACGCAAAACGGCCCGGGGCCGAGGCCCCGGGCCGTTTTAGCAGACTTTGGACTACTAGGAAATCAGAAGTCCATGTCCGGGCCACCGCCGGGCCCTGCGGGGGCCGGGTTCTTCTCCGGCTTCTCCACGATGACCGCCTCGGTGGTGAGGAACAGGCCCGCGATCGAGGCTGCGTTCTGCAGCGCCGAGCGGGTGACCTTCGCGGGGTCGATGATGCCGGCCTTGAACATGTCGACATACTCGCCGTTCGCGGCGTTCAGGCCGTGGCCTGCCGACAGGGTCTTGACCTTCTCGACCACCACGCCGCCCTCGAGGCCGGCGTTCACCGCGATCTGCTTCAGCGGCTCCTCGAGCGCCCGGCGCACGATCTGCGTGCCGGTCGCCTCGTCGCCCACCAGGTCGAGCTTCTCGAAGGCGTTCTTGCCCGCCTGCAGCAGCGCGACGCCGCCACCGGCCACGACACCCTCTTCGACGGCCGCCTTGGCGTTGCGCACGGCGTCCTCGATGCGGTGCTTGCGCTCCTTGAGCTCCACCTCAGTCGCCGCGCCGGCCTTGATGACCGCCACGCCGCCGGCCAGCTTGGCCAGCCGCTCCTGAAGCTTCTCCCGGTCGTAGTCCGAGTCGGTGTTCTCGATCTCGGTACGGATCTGGTTGACCCGGCCGGAGATCTGGTCCGCGTCGCCCGCGCCGTCGACGATCGTGGTCTCGTCCTTGGTGACCACGACCTTGCGGGCCCGGCCGAGCACGTCCAGGTCAGCGTTGTCCAGCTTGAGGCCGACCTCTTCGCTGATGACCTGGCCACCGGTCAGGATGGCGATGTCACCGAGCATGGCCTTGCGCCGGTCGCCGAAGCCGGGGGCCTTGATGGCCACCGACTTGAACAGCCCGCGCATCTTGTTGACCACCAGGGTGGCCAGGGCCTCGCCCTCCACGTCCTCGGCGATGATGACCAGCGCCTTGCCGGACTGCACCACCTTGTCCAGCAGCGGCAGCAGGTCCTTGTTGGCCGAGATCTTGGAGTTGACGATCAGGATGTACGGGTCCTCGAGCACCGCCTCGAGCCGCTCGGGGTCGGTGACAAAGTAGGGCGCGATGTATCCCTTGTCGAAGCGCATGCCCTCGGTGAGCTCAAGCTCCAGGCCGAAGGTGTTGGACTCCTCGACGGTGATGACGCCTTCCTTGCCGACCTTGTCCATGGCCTCGGCGATCATCTCGCCGATGGCCGGGTCGCCGGCCGAGATCGAGGCCGTGGAGGCGATCTGCTCCTTGGTCTCCACGTCCCTGGCCAGCTTGGACAGTTCCTCGCTGACCGCCTCGACGGCCGCCTCGATGCCCTTCTTCAAGGACATCGGGTTGGCGCCCGCCGCGACGTTGCGCAGGCCCTCGCGGACCAGCGCCTGGGCCAGGACGGTGGCCGTCGTCGTGCCGTCGCCGGCCACGTCGTCGGTCTTCTTCGCTACTTCCTTAACAAGCTCCGCGCCGATCTTCTCCCACGGGTCCTCGAGCTCGATCTCCTTGGCGATGGACACGCCATCGTTGGTGATCGTGGGGGCTCCCCACTTCTTCTCGAGTACCACGTTCCGGCCCTTCGGGCCGAGGGTTACCTTCACGGCGTCGGCGAGCTGGTTCATACCGCGTTCGAGGCCGCGCCGGGCTTCCTCGTCGAACGCGATCATCTTCGCTGCCATAGGCTCCAGTCCTCCGTGGCGTGTGCGCGATCGAGCCGACGCCCGCGACGGACGGCACTACCTGCGGACAGTCTCTTCCTGCCGCGAGGTCGTGCCTCATCGCCCGATCCCGCCATAATGCTGGCACTCAGGCATGCAGAGTGCCAGCACCATGTTTAGCACTCTCATGGGGAGAGTGCAAACGGAAGCCCAGAAATCAGGCACGGAAGTCAGATCGGCCCGGCCCCCGACGGGGCCGGGCCGATCTGGTGAACCCGGCAGATCTGCGAAACCTACGGGACGACGATTACCTTGTCGGCTTGCGCGCCCCGGTCGCTTTGCGTGATCTCGAACTCGACTCGCTGGCCCTCTTCGAGGGTGCGGTAGCCATCCGACTGGATAGCTGAGAAGTGGACGAAGACGTCCTTGCCACCGTCGACGGCGATAAAGCCGTATCCCTTGTCCGGGTTGAACCATTTGACGGTGCCCTGAGCCATTCCAAACAACTCCCTAACTGCGCTCGGGCCTCGAGCCCCGCCCTTGCCAACGCGGAACCCGTCGATCGCACCGGGTGAGAACGGCTCGCGGAAAGCACGAAACGCGCCCCCGTCCGACGGCGACCGGAAACGACCTTACCGTGTACCGAGCGCGCCTGGCGCCACTTAACCACCAAACACGTCATCTAGCCCAGGTCGGCTGGCGACCCGCCGGCCTGGCCCGCAGCTCCGCCGGCCACCGCGGGGATGACAGAAACGCGGGCGCCGGCGGCCACCGGCGTGTCGAGTCCCTGCGCGAAGCGGACGTCTTCCTCGCCCACGTACACGTTGACGAACCGGCGCAGCTGGCCGCCGTCGTCCAGCAGCCGGCCGGCCAGGCCCGGGTAGGCGGCGTCCAGGCCGGCGATGATCTCGCGCAGCGTGCCCGCGGCGGCGGTCACCTCTGCCGCGCCGCCGGTATAGGACCGCAGGATGGTGGGGATGCGCACCTGCACGCTCACTGGACTGCCTCTTCGAACGCCTCGAGGGTGGGCCGGATCGGCGCGGGCAGCGGCATGGCCTCGGCGATCACGTCGAGGGTCTTCAGGCCGTCGCCGGAGTTGATGATCACGGTCTCGGCGTCCGGGTCGAGCTGCCCGGCGGCCAGCAGCTTGCGCAGCACGCCCAGCGTGACCCCGCCGGCCGTCTCGCCGAAGATGCCCTCGGTCGAGGCCAGCAGCCGCATCGAGTCGACGATCTCGTCATCGCTGACGTCGGCGATCGAGCCGCCGGTGCGCCGCACCACGTCGAGTACGTAAGGCCCGTCGGCCGGGTTGCCGATGGCCAGCGACTTGGCGATGGTGTCCGGCTTGGCCGGGCGCACCACGTCGTGCCCGGCCGCGAACGCGGCCGACACCGGCGAGCACCCGGTGGCCTGGGCGCCGAACACCCGCCACGGCGCTTGCGGCACCAGGCCCAGCGTGGTCAGCTCGGTGAAGCCCTTGTCCACCTTGACCAGCTGCGCCCCGGACGCGATGGGCACCACGACCTGCGGCGGGATCCGCCAGCCGAGCTGCTCGGCGATCTCGAAGGCGATGGTCTTGGACCCCTCGGCGTAATACGGCCGCACGTTGACGTTGACGAACGCCCAGTCCTCGTGCTCGCCCGCCAGCTCGGAGGCCAGCCGGTTCACGTCGTCGTAGGTGCCGTCCACGGTGACGAACGTGCCGCCGTAGACCGACGTGGTGATGATCTTCTGCAGCTCCAGGTTGGCGGGCACCAGCACCACCGACCTGATGCCGGCCCGGGCTGCCGCGGCGGCCACCGCGTTGGCCAGGTTGCCGGTGGACGGGCAGGCCAGCACCTTGAAGCCCATCTCGGTGGCGGCGGCCAGGGCCACCGCCACCACCCGGTCCTTGAACGAGTGGGTCGGGTTGCCGCGGTCGTCCTTGATCCACAGCCGGCGCAGGCCCAGGGCGCGGGCCAGGTTGTCGGCCCGGATCAGCCTGGTGTACCCCGGCTCGGTGGTGGGCCGGTCCGCGATGTCCTGCGGCACCGGCAGCAGCGGCGCGTACCGCCACATGTTCGGCGGGCCCGCCTCGATGCCGGCCCGGTCAAGCCGCGGGTAGTCGTAACAGACCTCGAGCGGTCCGAAGCACTCCTCGCACGCGTAGTTCGGCCCGAGCGGGTACACCCGGCCGCACTCGCGGCAGGACAGCCCGGTGGCGTAGCCGAACCCGGAAGCAGCGCCAGAAGAGGCACCAGCGGAGGAGCCCGAGGAGGAGCGAGAGTTGCGTGTCGTTGCTGTGGTCACCGGCGAGGCCTTCCTTCCCCATCTTTCCCAGCGGTCGCCGTGACCGCGGGCCGGACTTGGCACCATGTCACGCGCCTCGCCGCCCGGAAACGGGCATAGATGCGCGATAGGTTGCCGGGGCTTCGCAGGGCCGATCCCTCCACCCCTCTGGATGAGCGTTATTCAGTTGTGTCGCAAACGAGATAAGAGTACCTCAGACCGCCCGGCTGCTCCGCATGGGGCTGCCGGAGTGTGCATTAGCCTGCCGGGATGAAGCAACGGGTTCTGCTGGCGTCCAACCGGGGTCCGGTCTCGTACCACTTCGGTGCGGACGGCACGCTGACCGGGCGGCGCGGCGGCGGCGGGCTGATCTCCGGGGTGACCTCCGGACTGGCCGGGATGACGGCGGAATCCGAGGTGACCTGGGTCTGCGCGCCGTTCAGCGACGCCGACCGGGCCGCGGCGCGGCGCCAGGACGCCGGGGACGCCGCGGCACGGCGCCAGGACGCCGCGGACGGCGGAAACGCCTCGGACGCCTCGGACGGCGGAGACGCCGCGGACGCCTCGGACAGCGGAGACGCCGCGGACAGCGGAGACGCCGCGGAGGCCGGGGACGTGGCGCTGCCCGCGGGCCTGTCCGGCCCGGCCGGCGTCCGGGTCCGGATGCTGGACATCGCGCCTGACACCTTCGACCGGGCCTACAACAACGTGGCCAACTCGGTCCTGTGGTTCGTCCACCACCTGCTGTTCGATACGCCGAACCAGCCGCAGTTCGGCCTGGAGTTCCGCCGGGACTGGCAGTCCTACCTGGCCTACAACGAGGCGTTCGCGGCCGCCATGGCCGACGAGGCCCGGGCGGACGAGGCCCGGGTGCCGGTCCGCGCGCTGATCCAGGACTACCACCTCAGCCTGGCCCCGCGGATGCTCCGCCAGCGACTGGCACCGCGGCTGGCCCAGCGGCCGGGCGGCACCGCTGATCTCGGCATCGCGCACTTCTCGCACACCCCGTGGGCCCCGCCGGACTACTACCGGATGCTGCCCGACCAGGTCGGCCGGGCCGTGCTGGCGGGCATCCTGGGCGCGGATCACGCGGGCTTTCATGCCGCCCGGTGGGCGGGCGCGTTCCTGGACTGCTGCGAGGCGATCCTGGGCGCGCAGGTGATCAGGTCGCAGGCCCGCGGCGCGGCGCAGGCCGGCTGGGTGCTGTACGACGGCCACGCGACCGAGGTGGCCGTCCACCCGCTCGGCGTCGACGCCGCCGCGCTGCGCGCCCGGGCCGGAGCAGGCGATGTGCGCGATCACATCACCGCGCTGAGCCAGGCGGCCCGCGGCCGGAAGCTGATCGTCCGGGTCGACCGGACCGAGCTGTCCAAGAACATCGTCCGCGGCCTGGCCGCCTACCGCGAGCTGCTCGCCACCCGCCCCGAATGGCACGGCCGGGTCGTCCACCTGGCCTTCGCCTACCCCTCGCGGTCCGCGGTGCCTGAGTACCGCGCCTACACCGAGCTGGTGGAGCGGACCGCGCGGCAGATCGCCGAGCAGTTCCGCACCCCGGACTGGGAGCCGGTGATCCTGGAGGTACGGGACGACTACGCCCGCTCGCTGGCCGCCTGCACGGTGGCCGACGTGCTGCTGGTCAACCCGATCAGGGACGGCATGAACCTGGTGGCCCAGGAGGGGCCGGTGCTGTCCAGGGACGGCTGCGCGCTGGTGCTGTCCCGCGAGGCGGGCGCGGCCGCGACGCTGGGCCCGAACGCGCTGCTGGTCAACCCGTACGACGTCAGCGAGACCGCCGCCGCCCTGCACCAGGCGCTGGCCATGCCCGACGACGAGCGCAGGCGGCGCAGCGCCGCCCTGGCCGCCACCGCCGAAGCCAGCCCGCCCGCCCGCTGGCTGGGCGACCAGCTGGCCGCGCTGGACCGCTGAGGGCCGCACGCACCACGGACCGTTCGGACAAAAGATCATTACACCGAACGGCCCGTGCTTCCCGCTGGCCCAGTCACAGGCCCAGGCGGTCGGCGAGCGCGGCCAGCAGGGCCACGATGCCCTCCGGCCCCTCGACGACCAGGTCGGCGGCGGCGGCGACCTGCGGCGATTCGGGGCTGGCGCTGGCCGCGGCGCAGCCCGGCAGGCCCGCCGCGCGCAGCTCGCGGACGGCCGCGAAGGCGGGCAGGTCACCTAGGTCGTCGCCGCAGAACAGCACCGAGCCCGCGCCGCGCTCGGCGACCAGGCCGGTCAGGGCGGCGCCCTTGTCCGTGCCCGGCAGGCGGAGCTCGATGACCAGGCGGCCCGGCTCGGCGGCCAGGCCCAGCCCGGCGGCCAGGTCGGTGAGCGGGCCGGCCAGGCGGCGCAGCGCGGCCTCGGGGTCGGCGGCGCGGCGGGTGTGCACGGCCAGCGCGAGCTCCTTGTCCTCGACCCAGGTGCCTCCGTCCGCGCCGGCCCGCTGGAGCAGGCCGGGCAGGGCCTGGCGGGCAGCGGCGATGGCGGGCGGCGAGCCCGGGCCGGTGAGCTGGCCGTCCTGCCAGCGCTGGCCGCCGTAATGGCCGAGCACGATCAGGCCGGGCACGGCGTCCAGGCCGCCGTAGCGGACCGCCTCGGCGGCGGGCCGGCCGGTGATGACCGCGACCGTGCCCACCGCCCGGGCCAACCGGGCCAGCGCGGGGGCGGCGCCGGGCAGGGCCCGGGCGGCCTGCGGGTCGGGCACGATCGGGGCCAGCGTGCCGTCGAAGTCGGTGCCGATCAGGGCGCGAGCCGGGGCGGCCAGCAGCGCGTCGAGCCCGGCCTGGCCCGCGGCCGTCCGGGCCCGCGGCAGCGGCGGGCTCACGCCGGGCGGCCCTTGGACCTCGGGGACCTGATGCGCTGGCGGCGGGCCCGCTGGGCGCGCAGCCGCTTGACCAGCGCCGGGTCGAAGGCCAGGGCCTCGGGCCGGTCGATCAGCTCGTTCAGCAGCTGGTAATACCGGGTGGCGGGGATGCCGAGAGTTTCGGAGATGGCCTGCTCCTTGACGCCGGGCGAGCGCCAGCCGCGCCGCTCGAACGCGAGGATCCGCATGTCGCGTTCGGACAACCCGGACATGTGACCTCCTGTAATCCCTGAACGTACCCTGTAGCGTGACCCATTTTCGCTATCTGAGCTTCCTCACCGACTATGGGCTCGAAGACGGATTCGTGGCCGCCTGCCACGGCGTGGCCGCGGGTATCGCGCCGCAGATCGGGGTCATCGACCTGACTCACCTGATCCCGCCGGGCGACATCAGGCGCGGCGCGGTGGTGCTGGCCCAGACCGTTCCGTTCCTGCCGCCTGCCAGCCGGTCGAGGTGGCGGATCTGGTCACGCTGCCGGTCCCGGAAAGGACGATCCGCGATTCGGTGGCCGAAGGCGAGGTGCTGACCGTGGACCGGTTCGGCAATATCCAGCTGACCATTACCGCGGCCGATGCCGCGAAAATCGGCGTCAAACCGGGCGGCACGGTGTTTGGTCAGCACGGGGCTGGTCAGCACGGGGCTGGTCAGCACGGGGCTGGTCAGCACGGGGTTGGTCAGCACTGGGCTGATCGGCTCGGGCCGTCATCGGCTGGCCATTCCTTACCGGGATATGTTCGGGGCCGTGGCAGCGGGCGACCTGGTCGCCTATACCGACAGCGCGGGACTGGTGTCCATCGCCGTGAACGGCGGAAATGCGGCGCAGCGGCTCGCTCTGCCGCCCGGCGCGATGGTATCGGTCACTGCGATTCGGTAAACAATTAATGGATCGTCCATTCCTCCGGGCCCGGGCCCGTGGCACGATTGCATAGCCGGCCGAACATCCCTACCCGAGGCCAGCTCGGCCAGCTCGGCCGGCCTCGGAGGAGATATCTGAGCAAGGTGTCACACCGATTGCTTCGCGGCACTCTGATGCCGTGCGCCACGGGACTAACGGCGGCCATTGCCGCGCTGGTAGTGCTGGGTGCCGCGCCCGCGCTGGCCGCGACGGCGGGCTCGGTAACGGGCAGCACCGTGCGCGGCCAGGAATGGTGGCTGGCCGGGCTGAACGTCAGCCAGGCCTGGGCGCAGGGCAAGGGCACCGGGGTCACCGTCGCGGTGCTGGGCACGGGCGTGGACGCCAGCCACCCGGACCTGACCGGCAGCGTGATCACCGGGCCGGACTACACCGGGTCGGGGCGGGCACCGGGCAGCCCCTTCTGGGGCGTCGAGGGCACGGCCGTGGCGGGCATCATCGCGGGCCACGGGGACCACGGCACCCAGGGCGTGGTCGGCATCGCGCCGGACGCGAAGATCCTCTCGTTGCGGGTCACGCTGGAGTTCAACGACCCGCTGACCGCCAGCCCGGCCGTCAGCGGGCGGCTGCCTGCCGCGATCGCGGCCGGCATCACCTACGCGGTCGCCCACGGGGCGCGGGTCATCGACCTGCCGCTTGATCCGGGCACGCTGGGCATGACCCACGGCGGGGATCCGGCCGCCGAGGGCGGCAGCGCCGCCGAACGGGCCGCGGTGGCCTACGCGCTGAGCC
Source organism: uncultured Actinomycetes bacterium (assembly GCA_963790065.1). Taxonomy (GTDB): domain Bacteria; phylum Actinomycetota; class Actinomycetes; order Streptosporangiales; family Streptosporangiaceae; genus Palsa-504. The sequence goes on from CAWBNK010000019.1 coordinate 198,433, forward strand.
AGAACGTGGTCCTGGTGGCCCCGTCCGGCGACGACGGGCAGGGCTCGGGCCTGGTCAACTACCCGGCCGCCTACCCGGGCGTGATCGCGGTGGGCGCGGTCACCCGCGGCGGGCAGCTCGCGCCGTTCAGCAGCAAGCACTCCTACCCGGTGCTGACCGCTCCGGGGGTCAACGTGGTGGCCGCCGCCCCGCCCGCCGCGTACTCGCAGTTCAGCTCCACCAGCACGGCCAGCGGCATCGTGGCCGGCGTGGCCGCGCTGATCTTGTCCAGGTTCCCGCAGCTGACCCCGGCCCAGGTGACCCAGGCCCTGATCGAGAGCACGGTGGCGACGGGTTCCGGGGCCAGCGGGGCCAGCCTGCCGCCGCTGCCGCCCAAGTCGGGCAGCGGGGCCGGGTACGGCACCGTGAACGCGGCGCGGGCCGTGGACCTGGCCGCCGACATCACGTCCGCCAGCCAGGTGCACCCGTCCACCGCCCCGCCGACCCCCCCGCCGGCTGCAGCCGGCGCCGCCGGCGGCGGCCGCGCCGAAGCATCAGAGCGCGGGGACCCTGGCTAGTTCGGTGCTGCGCTACGCCGTGGCCGGGGTGTGCGCGCTGATCATCCTGCTGGTGGTGATGTTGCTGGCCGGCTGGTCCCGGCGGCGGCGGCGTGCTGCCGCGGCGGCGGGCGCCGCGGGTCCGGCCAGGCCCTCAGGTCCGCCTGCGGGCGGGGCGCACGCCCGCGACCAGCGCCGCGTTCCGGCCGGCCGTGTCCCGGCCGACCGGGTTCTGCTGGCCGGGTCTCTGCTGACAGGGTCTGGCCGGGTTCCACCGGGAGCGACCCGGGCCAGTCTGGGCTGCCGCCGGTCGGCGCGGCCGTGGCGGCCGGCGCGGACGCCTGGCCGTCCCGCGGCGGCTGGCAGGGCGGCGGCATCGGCGAGATCAGCCATCCGGCCAGCGCGCCCCCGCCCGCGATGCTGACTACGGCGTCCGGGCTGACCCCGGCGTCCGGGGTGACCATGGCGTCTGGACTGACCCCGGCCCCCAGGCCGACCCTGGGGGCCCAGCGGGCCCGGAGCTACCGGGCCAGCCGGGGGGCGGGCGCACAGGACGGCTCGGGCGGCCCGCCCTGGGAGCCCGCGCCCGCGCCGGACCGCACCATGGGGCCGTTCCCGACCGCCGCGGGCAGCGGCCCGGCACCCGAGCTGAGTGCCCGCATCCGGGTGCCCGGGGACATGGCGGACTCGCCGGCCGAGACCACCGATCCCGCGCTGCCACGCTTCGACCTGTCCCGGCCGCCCGAGGGTTTCGACTTGTCCACGCCCGCGTTCGGCCTGACCCCGGCGAGCTTCGGCCCGGCTCCGGCCGCGTTCGGACAGTCCGCTTCGGGTGCGGCCGAGCCTGATCTCGGCGCAGGCGCGCCGGACGTGGGCGAGGCTCCGGCGGACTTCCGCCCGGCCTTGCCTGCCTTCGGGACGCCAGCGGAACTGCCGACCCGGCGGAGCCTGGATTTCGCGGCGGCGCCGGTGCCCACGGAGTTCCTGCCCGCACCGCTCGCACTGCCCGCAGAAGACGAAACCCGGGCCCGCTCAGCTGCGGACCCGGGTTTCATCTGGGATCTTTCGGCCACCGACGTGTTCCCGGCCGCCCCCGGACCCGGCCTGCCGCCGAAGGCGGCGGATACCAGGCCGGAACCCGTGCTCCCGCCGGACGACCCGCAGGACGCCGGCGGGAGCTGACGCCGCTGGTCAGGCGGCGTCGGGGACCGCGGTCGGCTGCTCGGCGCCCGCGACGGGCTCCAGCGCCAGCTTCAGCACCTCGCGGACGTCACCCACCGGGTGCACGTCCAGCTTGGCCAGCACCTCGGCCGGAACGTCGTCCAGGTCGGGCTCGTTCCGCTGCGGGATCAGCACCGTGGTGATGCCGGCCCGGTGCGCGGCCAGCAGCTTCTGCTTGAGCCCGCCGATGGGCAGCACCCGCCCGGTGAGGGACACCTCACCGGTCATGGCCACGTCGGACCGCACCGGCCGCCCGGACAGCAGCGACGCCAGCGCGGTGGTCATCGTGACCCCGGCGCTCGGGCCGTCCTTGGGCACCGCGCCGGCGGGCACGTGGACGTGGACGCCACGGTCCTTCAGCTCGGTGACCGGCAGCTCGAGCTCGTCGCCGTGCGAGCGCAGGTAGGACAGCGCGATCCGGGCCGACTCCTTCATCACGTCGCCGAGCTGGCCGGTGAGCGTGACCCCGGTCTCGCCGGTCTCCCGGCCCGCCAGCGACGCCTCGATGAACAGGACGTCGCCGCCCGCGCCGGTCACCGCGAGCCCGGTGGCCACACCGGGCACGGCGGTCCGCCGGTCAGGCGCGGCCAGGCTGGTCTCCGGCGTGAACCGCGGCCGGCCCAGGTAGTCCTTCAGCTCGTCCGTGCCGACCGTGACCGGCAGCGTGACGTCGCCCAGGGCGACGCGCGCCGCGACCTTGCGCAGGATCCGGGCGATGGACCGCTCCAGCGACCGCACCCCGGCCTCACGGGTGTACTCCGCGGCGACCAGGCGCATCACGTCCTCGGTGACCGTCACCTCGTCCGGGTTCAGCCCGGCCTTGGACAGCTGCCTGGGCAGCAGGTGGTCCCGGGCGATGAGGACCTTCTCGTCCTCGGTGTACCCGTCGAGCTGGACCAGCTCCATCCGGTCCAGTAGCGGGCCAGGGATCTGGTCGAGCACGTTGGCCGTGGCCAGGAACACCACGTCGGACAGGTCGAGCTCGACCTCGAGGTAGTGGTCGCGGAACGTGTGGTTCTGCGCCGGGTCGAGCACCTCGAGCAGCGCCGAGGCGGGGTCGCCCCGGAAGTCCGAGCCGATCTTGTCCACCTCGTCCAGCAGCACGACCGGGTTCATCGAGCCGGCCTCGCGGATGGCCCGGACGATCCGGCCGGGCAGCGCGCCGACGTAGGTGCGCCGGTGCCCGCGGATTTCGGCCTCGTCCCGGATGCCGCCCAGGGACACCCGGACGAACTTCCGGTCCATGGCCCGCGCCACCGACTCACCCAGCGAGGTCTTGCCCACGCCAGGCGGGCCGACCAGCGCCAGCACCGCGCCGGAACGCCGTCCGCCGATGATGCCCAGGCCCCGGTCCGCACGCCGCTTGCGCACGGCCAAGTACTCGATGATGCGCTCCTTGACGTCATCCAGGCCGGTGTGGTCCTCGTCCAGGATCCGCCGCGCGCTGGCGATGTCGTAGGCGTCCTCGGTCCGCTCGTTCCACGGGATGTCGAGCACGGTGTCCAGCCAGGTCCGGATCCAGCCGACCTCGGGTGAGGCGTCGTTGGTCCGCTCCAGCTTGTCGACTTCCTTCAGCGCGGCGGTCTTGACCGCCTCCGGCAGGTCGGCGGCCTCCACCCGGGCCCGGTAGTCGTCTTCCTCGGTGGCCGCGTCGCCGTTGAGGTCGGCGAGTTCCTTGCGCACCGCGGCCAGCTGCTGGCGCAGCAGGAATTCCTTCTGCTGCTTCTCCATGCCCTCCGAGACGTCCTTGCGGATGGACTCCGCCACTTCCATCTCGGCCAGCTGGTCCTTGGCCCAGCTGATGACGAGCTCCAGGCGCTGAACCAGGTCTGCGGTCTCGAGCAGCTGCAGCTTCTGCACGGTGGACAGATAGCTCGAGTAGCCCGCGCGGTCCGCGATCGCGGAAGCGTCGCTGAGCTGCTGTATCGCGTCGATGACCTGCCAGGCCCCGCGCTGCTGCAGCATGCTGGTCACCAGCGTCTTGTACTGCTGCGCCAGCTCGTCGGCCTTGGGCCCGCCGTTGGCGTCCTCAAGGACGGTACCTTCGACCCACAGCGCCGCACCGGGGCCTGTCGTGCCCGAGCCGATCTTGACCCGGGAGATCCCGCGCACGACCGCTCCCGGCTGTCCGCCGGGTAGCCGGCCGACCTGCTCGACCACGGCCAGCGTGCCCACGCCGGCCAGGCCGCGGTCAGGCAGCCGCGGCACCAGCAGAACCCGGGCCTGAACTTCAGAACGCATGCCGGGAACCTGCCGGGACGGCAGCCGGGCCGCGTCGATCGCCGCGCCGACCTCCGGCTGGGACGTCTCCAGCGGCACTACCATCCCTGGCAGCACCACATCGTCGTCCAGCGGCAGCACCGGCAGCGTGAGTGTTTCACTCATTGATGGCCTCCAAAGCTTGAGTCACTACACTCAAGAAAGAAGAGCCCTCAGGTATTTCCGCTCCCCGTTCGCCCGCAGCGATCGCCTCGCGACGCGGCTAGCGGCGTGGCCGGGGACGCGGCTCCGGCCAGCGCTCGACGCCCGGTATGCAGCCCTTGCGTCACACCAGCTCCACGGGCCCCAAGATCGGGGTGGATCGGGGTTCCGGGGTGGATACGGTGGCTCCCCGTACCCCGAATCCACCCGCGAACCTGGATCCACCCAGCAAATGTGACGGATGGGGCCAGCGATCCGGCGTGTGCTGGCCAACTCGTGATCGCGCCTTCCATGGCGACAAATGTGCGCGCGATCTTGTTCCCCGGGGCGGCGGGGATGGCTGCGAGGGCTACTCGCGGCGGACAGGAGGGGGCTTCGAGCTAGGGGGCGGCGAGGAGGATGTGGAGGGTGCGGGGGCCGTGGACGCCTTCGACGCGGATTAGTTCGATGTCGCTGGTGGCGGAGGGGCCGGAGATCAGCGTGTGGGGGCGGGCCGGGTCGAGGCGGGCGAAGGCGTCGGGCAGGTCGGCAGCGACCTGGTCGGCGCGGACGATGACCAGGTGGAAGTCGGGCACCAGGGTGAGCGCGCGGCGGCCCTGGGCCGGGCCGTGATCCAGGATGATCGTGCCGGTCTCGGCGATGGCCACCGCGCAGCCGGTGACGACGCCGGTGGTCTGGTCGAGTTCGGCGGGGGTAAGCGGCGGGGTGTCGCGGATGAGCCGCAGGCCCGCGGGCAGCTCGGCCAGCCACTCGGGCGGGAGGCCAGCCGGGATTACGAACGGCCCGTCCGGTGCGCCGGCGGTTTCCGACCGGGCGGCTAGGGCGCGGGCGATGGCGGCGGGCAGGCCGGAGGCGGGGACGGGCTCGACGACGGCGCGGTAGTCGGCGGCGCGTTCGGCGAACAGGTCCACGATGTCGGTCGCGGCGGGATCGTGATGGGCGCGCAGATAGTCGCGGGGCAGGGCGGCGTAGGCGGCGTCGACGTCGGCGGCGGTGTCCTGGTCGCTGGCGGCGGGCGTTGCGGCGGCACCCGGGTCGGCCGGGCTGCCGCCGGCGCGGATGGCGGTACGGATGCGGGCGAGGATCTGGTCGCGGGAGGTGGTCATCGGGGGGGCTTTCGGTGGGGGGCTCTCGTGCGGGCCCACCAGGCGCGGAAGGACTCGCGGGGCGGGGCGGGGGCGTCGCGGGTTTCGGTCCAGGCGGACAGGGGGGGCGGGAGGTGGCGGATGCGGCCGGAGCGGCCTACGACGCGGCTGCTGAGGGACGCGGCGCGCTGGGCGGCGGCCAGCAGGCGGGGCGAGCGAAGCACGGTGGCGGATGCGGTGAACACGGCCCGTTCGGCAGAAAATGTCTTGTCCCGCTTGGCGTCGATGACCTTGCCGCGCAGGTAGACCAGGGCCTCGGGGATGTTGATGGCCACCGGGCACACCTCGTAGCACGCGCCGCACAGGGTGGACGCGTAGGGCAGGGAGGCGTCGACCGGGGAGGTGACCCCGCGCAGCTGGGGGGTGATGATCGCGCCGATCGGGCCGGGGTAGGGCGAGCCGTAGGCGTGGCCGCCGGTGCGCTCGTAGACCGGGCACACGTTCAGGCAGGCCGAGCACCTGATGCAGCGCAGGGCCTGGCGGCCGGTGTGGTCGGCCAGGGCGTTCGTCCGGCCGTTGTCGACCAGCACCAGGTGGAAGTCGCGCGGGCCGTCGCCGGGCGTGACCCCGGTCCATGTTGAGGTGTACGGGTTCATCCGCTCGGCGGTCGAGGACCGGGGCAGCAGGGCCAGGAACACCTCCAGGTCGCGCCAGGCGGGCAGGACCTTCTCGATCCCGGTCACGCAGATCAGCGTCTGCGGCAGGGTCACGCACATCCGGCCGTTGCCCTCGGACTCGACCACCACCACCGAGCCGGTCTCGGCGATGACGAAGTTGGCCCCGCACACTCCGACCTGCGCGGACAGGAATGCCTGGCGCAGGTGAGCGCGGGCCGCGGCGGCCAGCACGGGCGGGTCGTCGGTCAGGCCGGGCGGCGCGTCCGGCATGTGCTGGCGGAAGATCTCCCTGATCTCGGACCGGTTCTTGTGGATGGCGGGCACCAGGATATGGCTGGGCCGGTCGTGGCCGAGCTGGACGATGAGCTCGGCCAGGTCGGTTTCCAGCGCGTCGATGCCGTCGGCGGCCAGCGCCTCGTTCAGCCCGGTTTCCTGGGTCACCATCGACTTGACCTTGACCACGCGGTCGGCGCCGGCCGCCCGGGTCAGGCCGGCCACGATCGCGTTGGCCTCGCCCGCGTCCTGGGCCCAGTGCACGTGCCCGCCGGCCCGGGTGACGTTCTCCTCCAGCCGGAGCAGGTAGGTGTCCAGGTGAGCCAGGGTGTGGTCCTTGATGGCCTTGGCGGCGGTGCGGAGCTGGGGCCAGTCGGATAGTTCGGCCACGGCGTGGGCGCGCTTGGTCCGGATGGCGTGCGTGGCGTGGGTGAGGTTGCGGCGCAGCTGGGAGTCGGCCACGGCGGTGGCGGCGGCGGCCGGGAAGGACGGCATGCCCAGGTAGGTCGGCATGCCGGGGTGCGGGCTGCTGTCCGGTTGGGGGGTCGTCATGCGGGGGCCTCGGTGCGGGCCAGGATCTCGGCCAGGTGCATGGTGGCCACGCCGGATCGCTGCCGGCCCAGCGCGCCGCCGATGTGCATCAGGCAGGAGTTGTCCGCGGCGCACAGCACCTCCGCTCCGGTCTGCCGGACCGCGGTCACCTTGTCGGCGCAGATCGCGGCGGACACGTCCGGGTTCTTCACCGAGAACGTGCCGCCGAACCCGCAGCACGACTCGGCGTCGGGCAGGTCCACCAGGTCCAGGCCGCGGACCGCGCGCAGCAGGCGCAGCGGGGCGTCGCCCACCTTGAGCATGCGCAGCGAGTGGCAGCTGGGATGGTAGGTGACCCGGTGCGGGAAGTAGGCGCCCACGTCGGTCACGCCCAGCACGTCGGCCAGGAACACCGACAGCTCCCAGGTCCGCGGGGCCACCTCGGCCACTTCCCGGGCCATCCGCGCGTCGCCGGCCTCGGCGGCCAGCGCCGGGAAGTACTCCCGGACCATCGAGGCGCACGAGGCCGACGGGGTGACCACGGCCTCGTAGCCGGCGAAGGCGGCCAGGTAGCCGCGGGCCATCGGGGTGGCCTCGCGCCGGTAGCCGGTGTTGAAGTGCATCTGGCCGCAGCAGGTCTGCGCGGCCGGGAAGTCCACCTGATGGCCGAGGCGCTCCAGCACGGCCACCACGGCCTGGCCGGTGCCGGGGAACAGCGTGTCAGTCAGGCACGTCACGAACAAGCCGATACGCATCTGGCGCCTCCGCCAGCCAACGCTACACAACGCCGGAGCGGCGCGGCACCAGAGGTCGGATGTTTCTGGGCTATCCGGGCTGTCCGGGTTATCTGGGCGGGACGGCCGCGAGCAGTGCCGAGCCGTCCCGATCGCGCACCGCGCGGCATGGGCCGATGACGGCCAGTGCCGCCACGTAGCCGGGGGCGGCGTCCAGGTCGAGCAGGGATACCCGGTCCGGGGGCTGGGGATAGGGCCAGGAGATCACGCGGGGCGGGCCGGCGTCGGCGGCGACCACGACCTGGCTGAAGGCGACGCGCAGGCCGTCGCCGGTGGCTTTGGTCACGGCCTCCTTCCTGGTCCAGGCGACCAGGAAGTCGCGGGCCTGGTCGGACGGGTGGGCCGTGGCGAGGGCGGCGCGTTCGGCGCCGGAGAACACCAGGCGGGCCAGGGCGTCGGGGTCGTGGCGGCGGGCATCGGAGTGCTCGACGTCCACGCCGACCGGGTCGTGCGCCACGGCGACCGCGATCAGGTCGCCGGAGTGGGAGACGGAGTGCTGCAGGCCGGTGGCTGCGGCGCGTGGCTTGCCGTGCGGGCGGCCGCACTGGGGGCAGGTCCGGTCGAAGCGGATGCCGGCCGGGTCCTGCCCGGCGCCTGCGTAGCCGGCGAGGACGGTTTTGGCTAGGGCGCAGCCGACCAGGAAGCGGTCCTTGTCTTCCTGGCGGCGGTAGCGGGCGTGGCGGGATTGTTCGGCCTCGTCGAGGAGGTGAGCGAGCCGGGGCGAGGCGTCCTGGCGGCGCGCCCACCACACGTCGGCGGTGCCGGTTGCCGGACCGTCGAGGCCTGCTCGTTCAGCCATCTCGTCAGGGTAACTGGCTGCGGCGGGAACCTGCCGCGGCCGCCAGCCGGTCCAGACGCCGGTGGACCTTATGCCGATGCGGGCATAAGGTCCACCGCCTGCGCTACGGGCGCGCCGGAACGGCCAGGCCGGCGTGTTCGGCGGCGGGCGATGCGCCGGGTCCTGGCTTTGCGGCCCGGGCCGCCCGGCGGATGCCGAGGGCAGCGACGGCGCCCAGGACCGACAGGCCCGCGGAGACGCCGAGAGCGGGCCGGAAGCCGCTGCTGATGGCGGCTGGGCTGGCCAGGCTGCCGTGGGCGTTGAACACCGTGGTCGCGACCGCGATCCCGACCACCGCGCCGAACTGCTGCATGGTGTTCATCACGCCCGCGGCCTTGCCTAGCGCCTCCGGCGCGACGGCGTTCAGGCCCGCGGCGGATACGCTCGGGATGGCCATCGAGATCCCGACGCCGGCGATGACGAACGGGGCGACGTAGCTGGCGTAACCCGCGGAGCGGGCGGCCAGGTAGACCAGCCAGGCGAAGCCGGCCGCCTGCATGAGCAGGCCGGGCACGATCAGCGGCCGGGCGCCGATCTTGTCGAACACGGCTCCGGCGATCGGCGCGATGACCATCGGGGTCGCGGTCCAGGGCAGGAAGCGCAGCCCGGTGCCCAGCGGCGAGTCGCCCAGCCCGAACTGGAAGTACTGGCTGATCAGGAACGCCGCCGAGTAGATCGCCGCGGCCAGCAGGAACTGGGCCGCGACCGCGGCCGAGAAGCTGCCGGACCGGAACAGGCCCAGCGGGATCATCGGCTCGGCGGCCCGGCGCTCCCAGGCCAGGAACCCGGCGATCGACACCGCGCCCAGCGACAGGGCGGTCAGGGTCTGCGCGCTCCCCCAGCCGACCTGGCCGGCCTGGACCAGCCCCCAGGTCACCGCCCCGACCCCGGCGGCGATGAGCACCAGCGCGGGCAGATCGAGCCGCGCCGCGGGACCGCGGCTTTCGGCCAGCCGCAGCCGGGATCCGGCGATCGCGAGGATGCCGATCGGCACGTTCACCCAGAAGATCCAGTGCCAGTTCAGGTCCTGGGTCACCGCCCCGCCGATCAGCGGGCCGCTGGCCACGGCGAGGCCGGCCACCCCGCCCCAGATCCCGATCACGGCCCCGCGTCGCTCGGCCGGGAAGGCCGAGGTCAGCAACGTAAGGCCGAGGGGCATGATAATCGCGGCGCCGATGCCCTCGATCGCGCGGCAGGCGATCAGGGCCCCGATATCCGGGGCCAGCGCGCAACCGGCCGACGCCGCGGTGAAGACGGCCAGGCCGATCATGTACATCCGGCGGCGGCCGATCCGGTCCCCGATCGCAGCGGCGGTGATGATGCCCGCCCCGAACGCCAGCACGTAGGCGTTGACGGCCCACTGCAGGGTCCCGACATTTCCGCCCAGTTCACGGTGGATAGACGGCAGCGCGGTCACCACCACCAGGGTGTCCAGCGCCACCATGAAGTACGCCACCGAGGTCAGCAGCACGGTGAGGATGTTGGCCCGAGTCGCCGGATCGGGCGGCCCGGCCAGCACCGGCGCCGGGTAAGCCGTATCGGTCATGATCAGCTCCCTTCGATGGCTAGGCGGGCCGGGGGCACATAGGTCGTCATCGATCTGCTCCTTCGCGGTGACCGGTCCCGGGCCGGGATCGGCTCTCGGTCAGGTAGACACCGCCCGGCCGGCCAAAGAGGCGGGCGGGCAGCGCCCTGTTTCGGCGGCCGACGGTGTCAGTACCTGCAGAACGGGGACAGCGGAACCTGCAGAGCGGGGACAGCGGAACCTGCGAACGGGGACAGCGGAACCTGCAGAGCGGGCACAGCGGAGGCAAAGGAAGAGGTAATGCTCCAGGATGCGATCATGGCCACAGATCTGATTGACCTCGCCCGGACCGGGGACGGGCAGGCCTTCCGGCAGCTGGTCGAGCCCTACCAGCGTGAGCTTCAGGTGCACTGCTATCGCATCCTCGGTTCGGCGCAGGATGCTGAGGATGCGGTGCAGGAGACCCTCCTGGCGGCGTGGCGGAGCCTGGGCGGCTTCGAGCGGCGCAGCTCACTGCGCACCTGGCTGTACCGGATCGCCACCAGCCGCTGCCTGAACGCGCTGCGATCGGCCAGCCGCCGCCCGCCGACGGAATGGGCCCGCCAGGACGTCCAGCCGCCCGAACCCACCCGGCGCAGCGAGGTGGTGTGGCTCGAGCCGTACCCGGACCTGCTGCTGGCCGATCTGCCCGACGATGCTCCCGGCCCGCAGGCCCGCTACGAGGCCAGGGAGGCGATCTCGCTGGCGTTCATCACCGCGCTGCAGCTACTGCCGCCGCAGCAGCGGGCCGCCTTGATCCTGCGCGACGTGCTGGGCTTCCACACCGGCGAGGCCGCCGGGATCCTCCAGGCCAGCGAGCAATCAGTGGCCAGCGCGCTCAAGCGCGCCCGGGCCACCCTGGCGCAGCACCCGCCGGCGGCCCGGCGCGAGGCGCCGCCGCCCCCGCACTCCCCCGCCGAGCAGGACCTCGTCGACCGGCTGACCCGGGCGTTCGAGGCAGCGGACGTGACCGGCATCGTCGCCCTGCTCACCGAGGACGCCTGGCTGACCATGCCGCCGCTGCCGCTGGAGTACCAGGGCCGGGAGCTGGCCATGCGGTTCTTCACCGTGGCCTTCGGCACGGGGCGCAGCTTCCGGCTGATCGCCACCGCCACCCGGGCCAACAACCAGCCGGCGTTCGGCGTGTACGAGCGCGACCGGCACAGCCCGGTGCTGCACGCCAACGGGATGCTCGTGCTGACCCTGGCCGGCGACCAGGTCAGCGCGATCACCCGCTTCGACACCAGCGTGCTGCCCCGCTTCGGGCTGCCGCGGTCCCTGCCGGGATAGCGCGGAGAGGTTCACCGCGCCGACGTGAGCCGGCCTGGTCGAGGAGGTGAGCGAGCCGGGGCGCGGCCGCTCCGGTCCCGCGCCGCGGAGAACCGCCAAGGAAAAGGCCATATTTGGTTAGTTCAGGTCACTGGCCTAGATTGGTTGTCTACCAGGAAAAGGGGAGTTTACTGGTGACGCCGAAGCGGATCTGTGCTCTGGCTGCGGTGTCGGCAGCCATCGTCCTGGCGGCAAGCTGCTCGTCGCCCAGTAGTAGTAGCAGCAACTCGACGGGCGGATCCAGCCCGTCCGCCAGCGGCGGTTCAGCCAGCCCGGCGGCGAGCGGCGCTTCGGCCAGCCCGACCCTGAGCGGCTCGGGCGCCCGGTGCATCACGAGCGACGCCAAGGGTCACTGCGGTCCGTACGGCTATGCGGAAATCACGGGCAGCAGCGGCGGCGATACGTACGTGCTGAACAACATGTGGGCGCCCAATTCAGGCACCACCCAGAAGCTGACCGCCGCCGGTCCGGGCAGCTGGACCGTGACCGCCAATGCCGGGCCGGCGGGAAACACCTCGGTGCAGACCTACCCGGATACGCAGCAGCTCTACACCCGGACGGACAACACCCCTGACCCGTTGTCCGGGTTCCACTCCATCATCTCTTCCTTCACCGAGACCATGCCCACCGTCGGCGGCATGAGCGCCGAGGCGGCCTACGACATCTGGGCCGGCCAGAGCTCCTCGACCAACTACGCCGACGAGATCATGATCTGGAACGACCAGATCAACCGCGGGACCTGCGGCGGGGCCACGGTCCGGGCCACCGCCAGCTTCGGCGGGTCCAACGGCGTCCCGGTGCAGAACTGGACGCTGTGCGACTACCACGGCAGCGAGCTGATCTGGTACCTGACCAACAGCAACGAGCGCACCGGCACGGTGGACGTACTGGCCATGCTCACCTGGCTGGAGACCCACAATTACCTGCCCGCCGGCACCGGCCTGAACCAGATCGACTACGGGTTCGAGATCTGCGCCACCCCCGGCCCGCAGACCTTCACCGTCAGCCAGTTCAGCATCAAGTCGTCCTAAGCGCCTGGGGCGCGAGCCGTCGCGGCTGCCGGGCGAGGCGCGCCGAACCAGCTGGTGAGCGCGGCGTCCAGGCCGGTGCGGCCGTCAGCGTGGATGTCCGAGCCGTCGGCGTGGTTGTCCGCGTCGGCGGCCCAGGCCACGAAGCCGTCCGGGCGGACCAGCAGGGCGGACAGGCCGGCGCGGTCCGGGCAGCGGGCGGTGAGCACGCGGACCTGATCCGGCCAGCCATCGGCGCGGGCGCGCAGGTCAGGGTCGTCGGCCAGGTCGAGCAGCAGGCCGTGGCCGTCGTGCAGGTGATCGCCCAGCCTGGTCCCGTCGGATAGGGCCAGGTCGGGGGCGCTGCGGCCGGTCAGCTCGTCGGGCCGGCGCGGAGGTCGTGGCCGGCGCTGAGATCGTGGTCGCGCGCCGAGGTCGTGGCCGCCGCCGAGGTCGTAGCGCTGCCACAGGCCCGAGATCCGCTTCACGAAATACGTGGTGCCGCTGACCGTCTCCATCAGGTCGCTGACCACGGCGCGCAGCGCACGGGCCCGCGGTTCGGGGCGCATCAGGGCCACCTGGGCCCGGGTCCAGTCCAGGACCCAGGCGCCGATCGGGTGCCGTTCGGCGGTGTAGGTGTCGAGCAGGGACTCCGGTGCCCGGCCGCGGGTCACGGCGGCCAGCTTCCAGCCCAGGTTCATGGCGTCGCCCAGGCCCAGGTTGAGGCCCTGGCCGCCGAACGGCGAGTGCACGTGGGCCGCGTCCCCGGCCAGCAGGACCCGGCCCGCCCGGTAGCTGGTGGCCTGGCGGGCGTTGTCGGTGTACCTGGTGGCGCTGTGCACGGCGGTGACGGTGACATCGGCGCCGGAGACGTGGCGCAGGCTGGCCTGCAGCTCGGCGGCGGTGACCGGCGCCTCGCGGTCTTCCGGCGGGCCGTCGAACTCCACGGTCAGGATCCGCCCCGGGGCCGGGCCGAATACGTACACGCCCTGGTCGGTCAGGTTCCAGCCGGGCCGCAGGGCCTCGCTGCCGGTCATCTCGACCACCGCCTGGTGGCCGGTGATCTCGGGCCCGGTGCCGGGGAAGTCGAAGCCGGCCAGCCGGCGGACCAGGCTGCGGCCGCCGTCACAGCCGGCCAGCCAGCCCGCCCGGATGCTCTGCCCGCCGGCCGACACGGTGACGCCTTCGGCGTCGGCTTCAAAGCCGGTTAGTTCGGCCCCGCGCCTGACCTCGACGCCGAGCCGGGCGGCGTGGCGGCCGAGTAGTTCTTCCAGGGCCTGCTGGGTGATCATGGCGCCGGCCGCGGCCGGGCCCGGCGCGGCGAAGTCGGGATCGGTGCCGTCGACCAGGTCGGCGTTCAGCCACCGCCCGCCGAAGTGCCCGGCCAGCTTCGGTGTCCGAGAGGTAGCCAGGGCCGCGGCGGCCGGAGCGCTGGCGCCTGCGGCCTGGGGGTCGCGCTGGCGCCGGAAGGCCAGGAACTGCTGCTGCATCCGCTGCTGCTCCTGGAGCACCTCGGGCAGCAGGCCGCGCCGGTAGAGGGCCTCCGCCGCCGCGGTGTTGAGGCTCCCGGCCTTGACGGTCTGGTCGATCTCGGTCAGCCGCTCGAGCACGATGACGCTGGCGCCGCCCAGCTTGAGCTCGCAGGCCAGCATCAGCCCGACCGGGCCCGCGCCGACCACCAGGACGTCGGCGTCGCGCTGCTTCTCGAACGTCGTTAGAGCCATGTCGATCAGCCTACCCTAACGTTGTTAGATAGGCTAGGCGGGTGGCCGTCACCAGGGATGAGATCGTCGCCGCGGCGCTGGCGCTGCTGGACGAGGTGGGTCTTGACGGGCTGACGCTGCGGCGGCTGGCTGACCGGCTCGGGATCCGGGCCCCGACGCTCTACTGGCACGTCCGGGACAAGCGTGAGCTGCTCGACCTGGTGGCTAGCGCGATCATGGATCAGGCGCTGGCCGGCTGGCGGGAGCCGCGGCCGGGCCAGGCCTGGTGGGACTGGCTGGCCGGGCGGGCTCGGGTCATGCGCTCGGCCCTGCTGGCCCACCGCGACAGTGCCATGATCCTGGCCGGGAACCGGCCCACCGGACAGGCCCTGCCGGGCATCGAGCGTCAGCTCCAGGCGCTGACCGGCGCGGGGTTCAGCCCGCCGGACGCGATGCTGGCGCTGCAGGCGCTCAACGCCTACGTGATCGGCGAGGTGCTGGACACTCAGGGCGAGGCGGCCCGGCGCCGCGCCGGCGCCTAGCCAGGCAGGCGGGGCGGTGCCGATGGGCGCGGCTTTCCCGCTGATCAGCGCGGCCACGGCGGCGCTGGAACCGTTCGGCTCATCGGACCAGCGGTTCGAGCATGGCCTAGCGCTGATCATCACGGGCCTGCGGCAGCGCCGCGACGGCGCCAGCCCCGATAGGCCGGCGCCGCCCAGGTAGGTGCGGGTTAGCGATGGGCGAACCGGCGGGATCTGCTGCTGCGCCCCATGAGCAGGTGGCTGGCTAGCAGCAGGACGGCCGATCCCGCGATGGCGGTGAGCCAGGTGGACAGGTTGAAGAACCCGTGCAGGGTGTGGATGTGGAACAGTTCTGTGGCCGCCCAGCCGCCGCCGAGTGCTCCGACGACGCCGATCACGCAGGTGAGGAACAGGCCTTGTGATCTCCTGCCGGGGATCAGCATGTTGGCGAGCAGGCCGGCGCCGAGGCCGAGAACGATCCAGGCGATGATGCCCATAGTTGACTCCTTAGTCAGTGATGTACGTGGGGTGCGCGAGTCAGTGATGTACCTAGGAGTGCGCGGATGGTCCGGGCGGTTAGACAGCTTCCGGGTGGCGCCGGTTACGTCGCATGATCCGGCGCAGCTGGGTGATCCGGGCGGTTCCGGCGGCGGCCATGGCCAGGGCGCCCGCGATGCCGGCCAGGAGCAGCGCCACGGCGAGCGACAGGTGCAGGTGCGCGCCCAGGAAGGCGATGTTCACGGCGCGGGCGTTCTGGACGATAAAGATGATCACCACGATCAGGGCGACGGTACCTGCGATCAGGCCGGTGCGCATGCCGCTGATCCGGGTACGCGCAGGCCGGCGTGGGGGCGCTTCAGGCGCGAGCGGGGGTGGCGGGGCGGAGCCGTTGGGTGAGGGGGGCGGCGACATGCTGGTGGTGCCCTGTGGTGTTGCGGTCATGACACGGCTTCTTCCAGGGAAGCGGGCCGCTGAGACGCTGGCCGGCTCCGTTACGGACCCGGGCTTGCCTGGCAGCCTTCGGCTGCTGCTTCCCTTGTCCTGCCTTCAGACTACTCTGGAAAAATAAAACTAGCAATTTATTTCCGGAAAGCAAGAGCCATTATTTCTGGCCGGAGGGCCAGCGTGAGCCAGGAACGCACTTGATCTCTCGTACACCGTACTGTTATGGTACGGCGTACAGGTAAGTACGGTGTACGAGTTACGGGGAGTAGTCGGGGAATGGTAGTCATGCCTGGCCAGCCCGCCCTGAAGGCGGAAGGGCTCATCAAGAACTACGGGAAGACCAAGGCGCTGACCGGGCTGGACCTGGAGGTGCCGGCCGGGACGATCTACGGCCTGCTCGGGCCGAACGGCGCGGGCAAGACCACGGCCGTCCGGGTGTTCGCCACGCTCCTGCGCCCGGACGGGGGCCGGGCGCAGGTCCTAGGCCACGACGTGGTGACACAGGCCGCCGAGGTCCGGCGGCACATCGGGCTGACCGGGCAGTACGCGGCGCTAGACGAGTACCTGACCGGCCGCGCCAACCTGGTCATGATCGGCCAGCTCAGCAGGCTGACCGCGCGCGCCGCCCGGCGCCGGGCCGACGAGATGCTGGAGCGGTTCCGGCTGACCGAGGCCGCGGGCCGGATCGTCAAGACCTACTCCGGCGGCATGCGGCGCCGGCTGGACCTGGCCGCCAGCCTGATCGGCTACCCGTCGGTGCTGTTCCTGGACGAGCCGACCACCGGCCTGGACCCAGGCGCCCGGGCCATGACCTGGGGCCTGATCCGGGACCTGGCCGCCGAGGGCACCACGCTGCTGCTGACCACGCAGTACCTGGAAGAAGCCGACCAGCTGGCCCGGCGGGTGGCCGTGATCGACGACGGCGCGGTCATCGCCGAGGGCACGCCCGCCCAGCTCAAGGCGGCGGTGGGCGGCGAGCACCTGGAGATCATCCTGGCCGCGGGCTCGGACGTCGAGGCCGCGGTGGTCGCGGTGAAGCCGTTCGCCACCGACGCCATCCGGGCCGGCGGGGACGGGCTGCGCCTGTCGGTTCCGGTGGCCGCGGCCGAGGGGCTGAGCACCCGCGTGGTGCGGGCCCTGGACGGCGCCGGAGTCGAGGTCAACGACGTGACCATCCAGCGTGCCTCGCTGGACGACGTCTTCCTCTCGCTCACCGGCAGCGACGCCGAGGCCAGCCAGACCGGAAGGAGTGAGGCCGCATGAGCGCGATCACCGCGGACCTGGCCCCGGCCGGTGACGTGACCTACGGGCGCAGCCCGCTGGCGCACTTCGGCACCGACGTGTGGGTGCTGATCAAGCGCAGCATCGCCCGGATCAGGCGCGAGCCGGAGACCCTGGCTGACGTCACGTTCGTGCCAGTGATCTTCATCTTGATGTTTGCCTACGTGTTCGGCGGCGCCATCGGCCTGCCTGGCGGCGGCAGCTACCACGAGTACCTGATCGGCGGGATGCTCGGCATGGGCCTAGCCCAGACCGCGCCGGGCGTGGCCACCGCGCTGGTCACGGACATGTCCACCGGGCTGATCGACCGGTTCAGGTCGCTGCCCATGTCCCGGTGGGCGGTACTGATGGCCCGTTCGGTGGCGGAGCTGCTGACCCAGATGATCGGCGGGGTGGTGGTGGTCGGCGTGGGCCTGGCTATCGGCTGGCGGGTGCACACCGGCCCGGCCGACGTGGCGGCCGCGTTCGCGCTGGCCCTGCTGTTCGGCTACGCCTTTACCTGGGCGGGCATCTGCCTGGGCATGCTGCTGCGCAGCCCGGAGGCGGCCCAGCAGACCGGGTTCCTCATCTTCCTGCCGCTCACGTTCATCTCCAGTGCGTTCGTGCCGACCCAGGGCATGCCCGGCTGGCTGCAGCCGGTGGCCAACTGGAACCCGATGTCGGCACTGGCCGCCACCAGCCGGCACCTGTTCGGCAACCCGAACCCGGCCGCCGCCGTGCACGCCTGGCCCATGCAGCACCCCGAGCTGGCCGTGGTGGCCTGGTCAGTGGCCATGCTCCTGGTCTTCGCGCCGCTGGCGGTGCGCCTGTACCGCCGCAAGGCTCTCGGCTAGCTCTGGCGGCTAGCTCTGGCGGCTAGGTCTGGCGGCTAGGTCTGTCGGCTAGGCCAGCCGGGTCGCGACGCCGTCCAGCACGCAGTCCAGGCCGAACTCGAACCGCTCGTCCCGGGTGGCCGGGTCATCCGGGTCGACGTTCTCGTCCATCAGAGCGACGATGTGCGGGTACCGGCCGGAGCCTGTGAACCAGTCGCGGTAGCGCCTGCGATCCTCGTCGAGCTGCTCGGGGCTCTGGCCGGCCTGGGCGCGCTGCTGGTCACGCTCGCCGCGCCGTTCGCGGCCCTCGCGGACCACCGCGCCCAGCACGTAGGTCACCACGGTACCGACGATGTCTATCGTGGCGCGGGCGGTCAGGCCGTGCCCGTCGAGGATGGCCAGCACGTGCTCCAGGTTCCGCGCATCGGCCGGGGCGGTCGAGCAGCCGGCCGCCGATGAACTCGATGGCCCAGGGGTGCCTGAGCATCCCCGCGCGGATCTGGCGGGCAAAGGTCCGCAGGTCGGCCCGCCAGTCCCCGGTCGGCTCGGGCACCTCAACCTCGTCCTCGAGGGCGGTCAGCATCAGGTCGAGCAGTTCTTCCTTGGACCCGACGTGCCAGTACAGGGACATCGCGCCGGACCGCAGCTCGCGGGCGATGCGACGCATGCTGATCGCGTCCGGGCCCTCGGCGTCGGCCACCGCGATGGCAGCCCGGACGATCTCCTCCCGGGACAGCCGCTGGTTCCGGCCCGGCGGCCGCCCGCCCCGGTCCCGCTGCCGCTGGACCAGCGCGGCGGCCCGCTGCTCGCCCGGGCGCGGGTGCCGGCCAGGCGGCGGGTAGCCGCGCGGGAACCGGGGAAACGGCCACGGCTCGGCGTCGCCGGACTCGTCGTCGAGCTCAGCGTTGTCTTTTAGCACGGGGTCGTCTTTTGGCCCGGGGTCGTCTTCGTCCATGACCGCTCCTCCGACCCGACGCTGTCAGTAAAGTACTGACCACGGTCGGTAAATGCTGACCGTTCGTACATCGTACCTCTGTAGTACATCGTACGAGTAGCGGCAAGTGGGAGCGGACATGCGGGAGCGACCATGAGCGTGACTCCCGCCATCGAGGCGGAAGGCCTGGTCAGGCACTACGGCCGCACTACGGCACTGGCCGGCCTCGACCTGGCCGTCCCGCGCGGGCTGGTCTACGGGCTGCTAGGGCCGAACGGAGCGGGCAACCCCGTTACGGGTTTGTGACTTTCATTCGGGTCGACGGGCAGCGGCACGCCGGTGACCGCCCGGACCAGGGTCCTGAGGGTCTCGGCGCGGAGGCCGCAGACCTGCCGCCAGGTGCCGTCACGCTCGCGGCGGTGCTCACCGACACCGGCGACGACACCGGGCAGGCACCCGGCTTCACCGGGCGGCTCGGTGGCTACCCCAGCCGCGGCAGCTCTGCCTTGTCGAACCGTTCCATCAGCGACGGCCGCTTCGCGTACCGCGTCCGCAGCTCGCGTACCCGCGCCGTGAACGCCGCGATGTCGTCCTCCCGCCGCGCGATCACGTGCAGGTCGCGCAGGAGCTGCGTCGCATGGTCATACTCTTTCGGCTTGGAGAACATGGTCAGCTTCTCCACCTGCTGCCACGCCTCGTCCTTGCGCCCCGCCAGCTTCTCCAGGTGACGCTCGTAGGCGGCGGCCTGCTCCGCCGCCCGTCGCGCCCGTGCTTCCTCCCGCGCCCGCGCCTCGGCCTCCTCCCGCGCGGCCCGCCGGGCCTCCGCGCCCGCCAGCAGCTCGCTCGCGGTCCGCCCCGCACTGGCCGCCGCGGCGCCCGCTGGCCGGGACTCCCGCCGGAACCGCCGCACCAGCAGCGCCTCCACCTGCGCCCCCTCGCCCTCCGCGACCATGGTGAGGAACTTGTCCTTCTCGCCGGTCGGCAGCGCCGCGACCCAGTCCGCGATCCCGTCATCGCTGACCGGCACCAGCGGGCCGCTGGCCTCCGCCGCGACCTCGATCAGGTCATCATCGATCTTCAGGAACTCCGCGACCGAGGCCAGCGAGTCGCTCAGCTCCTTCAGGCCCGCCGGAACCGGTGGCTCGGCCTCGTCCTCCAGGTCCTCGTCGTCGTCCTCGTCGAGTCCGCCCAGCTGGACCTTGAGCAGCCACCCCAGGTAGAGCAGCCGCGGGTCCCCGGCAGCCAGCTCACTGCGGGCCGCGAGCAGCGGGTCGAGCATCCCCTCGCCCTCGATCCAGTCGTCGCCCTCATCGTCGTCCCACCGGAACCGGACGATCACGTGCTCCGCGGTCTCCGTCACCCATGCTCGGTACTCCTCATCGCAGTACCACCGTGCCGTCTCCGCGTCCAGCAGCGCCCGGGGCAGCCGGAACCCCAGCTCCCGCGTCCCCCAGTTCGCCGCGTACAGGTAAGCGTCGAAATACTCCTCCAGCAGCCGCCCGGGGTCCCCGCGGAAATCCCCGAACGAGTACTCGTTGGTGAACCGCGTCGCCGAGATCTCCGCCCGGCTCGACAGCGACCGCAGCCGCCGCTGCTGCTCGGCCGTCAGCCGCCTGTCCAGCGCCCGGAACTCGTAGTACTGGTACTCACTCACGCGATGCTTGTCTCCTCAGTCGCCGGCTTCAGGACTCTGCTGAGGTCAGCGCGGCCTGCGCGCGTGCCAGCGACTCCCGCAACCCGGCCAGGCTATGGCTCTTCTTACCCCTGTGCTGCCCCAGGAGCTCCGCGCACCGGGCCAGCCCGGCAGGGCCGAGCACGTCGGCGTACTTCGCCGGGCCGTCCGTGAACACGTCCCAGCCGGTGTTCAGCCTCGCTGACATCAGCCGGTCAGCCAGCGTGACCGGGTCCGGCGGCGCGGCCCGGCAGGCCGCCAGGTGCAGTTCGTGTGCCATCTCCAAGGCGTCGGTCGGGCCGCTGCCGTAGCAGTTCTCGTAGTCCAGCAGTCTCTCGATCCGGGTGATCACGTAGTCGGCCAGCTCTCGCAGTTCGCCGGGGGCGTCCTCCAGGTAGGTCCCGGCCTCCTCGATCAGGGCCTCGACTCCCTCGAAGTCGGGGTACCACTCGCCGTAGTCATCCTCGGCTTCTCCCGCGGCTTCGTCTTCGTGGGCGTCAAGCGCCGACTCCAGTTCAGCGCGCAGCTCCACTAGCGCACCGGGTACTTCGGGATCCACGGCCTCCGCCAGAAGCAGCCGGGTCAGTTCCGCGTTGCCGTCCGCGATCGCCGCCAGCCGCAACGCCAGCCACGCCGTCGACTGCTCCTGCAGGGCCGCGAGCAGGTCGGGCGTCTCCTTATCGGTCCCCGTCCGCACCCAGGCCAGCGCGGCGGCCACCGCGTGCACGCACGGGGCATCGCCCGGACAGGGGCACTTCCACGCCAGCGCGTCCTCCAGCACCCGGACGCTGACCGGCGTCCCGGCCACGATCGCGGAGACCAGCAGCCCGTCGAGCCGGACATCCGCCACCATCCCGCCATCGACCAGCCCGGCAGCCTGCCCGAGCACCTCATCGCCTGCGATCAGCCGCAGGCTCTCCTCGCTCACCTCGATTACCGCCACCCGCAGATACTGCCGCATCCCGGACGCCGCCGCCCGGCAACCGCAGAGATCGGTGGGTCTCGCGGGTGCTCCCGGTCAGCGGGTGACGATGACCGTCGCGTGGTGCCCGGCGGCGTTCTTGAGCTTGACGTCGCCTGTCAGCAGTTCGCAGCCGAGTGCTTCGGCGAGCGCGATGTAGGCGGCGTCGTAGGCGCCGAGGTTGTGCCGCAGTTCCCACATCCGGGGGTGGTACGGCCAGACGGGATGGCGGGTGATCCTCAGGCGCGCGTAGTCGGTCAGCATCTGCTCGCCGCGGTGGTCGGTGATCTTCTTCCCGGCGGCCAGCCCCCTGACCGTTGACGCGACCTCGACGTCGAGATGATGCGGGGCGTGCAGTGCGCGTGGCACTGACAGGCGCTGGCGCAGCACCTCGTCCTCCTTCCGGGCGGACAGCGCGTCGATGACGAGAGAGCAGTCCACCACGTAGGTGAGGGTCACCGTCGCCCCTCGTCGCGCGCGGCGAGGATGTCGTCCATGGTGAGCTCCACCGGTTCCCTCTCGCGGGCGATCCGGGCGATGACCTCGGCGTTGGTGTCGGTGGCCGCGTCGGCGTCCATCAGGTCCCGCAGGTACCCCGAAAGCGACTGGCCGAGTGACCGAGCACGCTCGCGAAGGATCGCGAGCGTTGCCGGGTCGACATCGCGGACCTGGACGATGCCGGCATCCGTGGACTCGCTCATGGTCGTACGCTACCACTGATTCATGCGCCGTGCATGAATCAGCGTCGGCGTGGCCGCTTCGGGCGGGTGCGCTGCGTCCGAGTGACATGGGCGGTGGGGTGCGGCCGGGGCGGTCCGTGCAGGAGTGGCGCGGCGACTAGGGACCGGAACTCTTCCAGGGTCTCCGGGACCGGGAACCCGGAGGCGAGCACGGTGCGGACGAATTCCTTGCGCTGCCCGGGAGGGAACCGGGCGAGCTGCTCGGTGACCGCCTCGGGGCCGCCGAGTTCCAGCAGTTCCAGCAGGGTGCCGGTCATCATCCAGGTGGCCTCCTCCGGGGTCGCGTCCGGCGGACGGAGGTCCGGCCGCCGGGCGAGCAGGACGACCGGGCGGCGACCAGGGTCACGGGCCAGGTCATCGAGGAGCTGGGGGCCTTCCGGCACGGCGCTGACGAGGGTCTGCAGCAGGGCGACGCGCCGGGTGACGAACGGGCAGTCATCGATCGCCTGCACGAGCGGGTCCAGCGAGCCGCCGTGGGCTTCCCGCCAGCGGGCGATCTCCTCCGCGGCGCTGGCGTTCGTGTAGTGCTCGGCGACGACACCTAGCATCTCCGCGGGGGCGGCGTCGGCGAGCTCGCCGACGAGGGCCGCCTCCCGGCCCTCGGCGAGCATGCGCTCCCGCATCGCGCGGGTGCCCAGCGGGGTGAGGGACACCAGCCGCACCGGGCCGGCAAGCTGCCTGCGCAGCTCGGCCGCCTCGCCGCCCCGGAACAGGCCATCTTCTCCGTCCAGGTCTCGCGAGAACACCCCGCTGGCCATGCCGCGGGCCGAGGCCACCGCGCCGAGCGCCTCGAAGGCGTCGAAGATGTGCTCCACGTCGTTGTCGGCCCGCCCGCGCAGGCCCATCAGGCCCAGCGGGCTGAGGAAGTCCAGGTCGAAGCGGGATTCGACGGTCTGCCAGACGGACGCCGCCAGCCGGGGCACCGGGACCGGCTCCTCCATGCTGTAGATCGAGGCCAGGACGTCGGGCACGATCACGCCGTACAGGCGCTGCACCGGCGACGGGGGCTCGTCCGCCCAGATGGGCGGGCAGGCGGCGGCGCCGATGGCGAAGGCAGCCTCGAAGGCGCGCTGCCAGAGGGCCTCGGCGTCCGCCAGCAGCGGGCGTGCCTTCGCGACCGGGAGCAGCCGGGTGCCCTGCCGGCGGATGATCCGGGCCTCCAGCACCCAGCTGACGACAAGGTTCAGGCCGGGCAGCTCGGCGGCGCTGCGGAACTTCAGGCCTTCCTCGCCCGTGCCGAGCAGCGTGACCAGCTCCCGGGCGTCCGCGGGCCTGATATTCTTCGCCGTCGTGAGTGCCCGGCCCTGCGGGCCGAGCCACTCGGCCAGCGCGCGGAACTGCCCGACCACCTTGCTGCGCCCGGCAGCGGCGGCGAGCTCTTCGCGGGCGGGGAGGGACACCGGGAGCTGGGGCATCTTCCGCTCCGCGTGCAGGGGCGCGCAGCCTAGCCTGCCGTGCCATGGCGGCCCGGACTACCTCGGGATCGACGTCTGGCAGGGTCTCGGGCCCTCCTTGCATGAAGGCCTCGATGGCCTCCGGCTTGTCGAGGCCGGCGGCCAGTGCCATGGTCTTCGCCAGCCCGTACCGGTCCGGGTCGGCTATCGCGGCGCTGAACTCCGCCGCCGCGGCGTCGATAGCCGCCTCGTTCTCCGCGGCGGTGGCGCCCCGGGGGTCGCGCAGCCCCGTCGCCTCCAGGTAGCGGAGCAATGACCGCAGCGTCTCCGGCGCGCCCAGCAGGTCCTCCGGGGCGGCCGTCACCTTCTCCGGGATCCAGTCCAGCAGCGCCCGCTCCACCTGTGCCGGGGTCCAGTACCCCAGCCGCCCGTCCGTGCTGAAGTGCCGCGAGTCCAGCAACGCCTCAGCCAGCGACGGCGCCATCGCCAGGCTGCGTGCCGCGGCCCACGCCTCGCACCGCCGCAGGAGCGTCTCACGGACCGTCAGGTAGATGTCCGTCTCCTCGATCTCGAACCAGGTGCGCATCCCTGAAAGATAGTGCCCGGGGGCGCACCCGCAGGCAGGAGCGGCACAATGCGGGCTGTGCCCCCGTCACCCGATTCACGGCCGGTCACGGAAGGCCGGACTGCCCCGAACGTCGCCGTCCTGGACGGCGTACTGAAGCGCGTCACGTTCTGCAACCCCGAGACGTGCTACACGATCGCCCGCGTCGGCCCCGATCGGGGGCACCGGGCGGGGCCGGTGGGCCTGGGAGAGCGAAGTCCGATGCGGTTCGCGCTGCTTGGTCCGCTGATGATGGCGGACGGTGTCAGGGACAGGGTGGTGCTGGGGGCCGCGGCAGCGGAAAGGCTACGTCGGCAAGCGCCCCCGCACCTGGCTCAGCCTGACCCCACCCGGCCGGGAGGCGTTCGACGCCTACGTCGCTGCCCTGCAACACGTCGTGGCGAAGGCTGGCGCCACCCTCACGCCGACAACACTCGGGCAGTCTTGATGTGGCCATGTTCCGCGCCGACGGCAAGAGCAGAACGGCGTTGCTGTCAGCTCATGGGCTGCCGGGTGACACAGTTGCCGGTTTCCGCTGGTCAGGCGGCACAGGATGCGCAAGGTGTCGGCAAGACCACGACCGTCCGGATTATGGCCACGCTGCTGCGGCCGGATCGTGGCCGGGCCTGGGTGCTCGGCCACGATGTGGTGGCGCACGCCCCGCAGGTACGCCGGCTGATCGGGCTGACCGGCCAGTACTCGGCCCTGGACGAGTTCCTGTCGGGCTGGGCCAACCTGGTCATGATCGGCCAGCTCAGCCGGCTGACGGCCAAGGCGGCCCGGCGCCGCGCCGACGAGATGCTCGAGCGGTTCGGGCTGACGGGTGCCGCGACCCGTTCGGTCCGTACTTATTCGGGGGGCATGCGGCGGCGGCTCGACCTGGCCGCCAGCCTGATCGGCGGCCCCGCGGTGCTGTTCCTGGACGAGCCGACCACCGGCCTGGACCCGAACGCCCGGGCCATGACCTGGGAGCTGGTCCGGGAACTCGCCGCGGAGGGCACCACCGTGCTGCTCACCACGCAGTACCTGGAGGAGGCGGACCAGCTGGCCAGCCGGGTAGCGGTCATCGACGGGGGCACGGTCATCGCCGAGGGCACGCCCAGCCAGCTCAAGGCGGCGGTCGGCGGCATCAGCCTGGCGGTGGTCCTGGCCGACGGCTCGGACCTGACCAGGGCCATCAGCGCCGTCCAGCCTTACGCCCGGGGCCAGGTGCAGCCGGACCGGGACGGCCGCCGCCTGGCCGTTCCGGTCATCGCGGCCGAGGGGCTGACCACCCAGGTAGTGCACGCCCTGGCCGTCGCCGGGATCCGGGTCAACGACGTGACCATCCAGCGCGCCTCGCTGGACGACGTGTTCCTGTCGCTCACCGGCGCGGCATGAGCGCGGTCGTCGCGCGCCTGGTCCCGCGCCGGGACATGACCTACCGGCACGGGCCGGCCCGGCATTTCGCTACCGACGTGTGGGTGCTGGTCAAGCGGAGCATCGCCCGGATCGCGCGGGAACCCGAGACGCTGGCCGACGTCACGTTCCTGCCGGTCATCTTCATCCTGATGTTCGCCTACGTCTTCGGCGGCGCGATCGTGCTGCCCGGCCACGGCAGCTACCACGAGTACCTGGTCGGCGGGATGCTCGGCATGGGGCTGGCCCAGACGGCGCCCGGCGTGGCCGTGGCGCTGGTCAGCGACATGTCCACCGGGCTGATCGACCGGTTCAGGTCGCTGCCCATGTCCCGCTGGGCCGTGCTTACCGCCCGGACCATCGCCGAGCTGCTCAAGCAGATGATCAGCGCGGTGATCGTGACCGGCGTGGGCCTGGCCATCGGCTGGCGGGTGCATACCGGCGCGCGGGACGTGCTGGCCGCGTTCGGGCTGGCCCTGCTGTTCGGCTACGCCTTCACCTGGGCCGGCATCTGCCTGGGCCTGGCCCTGCGCAGTCCGGAGGCGGCTCAGCAGACCGGGTTCCTCATCTTCCTGCCGCTGACGTTCATCTCCGGCGCGTTCGTGCCGACCCAGGGCATGCTCGGCTGGCTGCAGCCCATCGCCAACTGGAACCCGATGTCGGCGCTGGCCGCGGCCTGCCGGCACCTGTTCGGCAACCCGGACCCGGCGGCCGGCGTGCACGCCTGGCCGATGCGGCACCCGGAGCTGGCCGTGGCCTGCTGGGCGGCAGCCATGCTGGTGGTCTTCGCGCCGCTGGCAGTGCACCTGTACCGCCGCAAGGCCCTCGGCTGAGCGCCGAGGGCCTTGCGGTTGCGGTAGAGCCCGGTGCCGCGGGCGGCGGCTCAGGCGTTGCGGCGGCTCAGGCGTTGACGTCCTGCAGAGCCATGGGGGCCTGGTCGGGCAGCCGGCTGGCGCGCACGCGGAGCCCCAGGGTGCGGACGAGGACCATGGCCAGGGCCATGAAGATCAGCCCGTCGGTGATGGCGGCCTCGGTGACCTGGTTGGCGATGGCCCAGCTGACGATCGAGTGCTGGAACCAGTGCGCGGAGCCGTAGGAGAAGGCGGCCCGGGCGCCGACGATGACGGTCCACAGCAGCGCGTAGGGCACCCCGGCCCGGCTGACCGGGCGGCCGGTCTTGGGACTGCGGTAGACGGTCATCATGGCCGCGGCGGCCAGGCCGAACAGCAGGCCGGCCACGGTGCCCGCGATCTCCACCACCAGGCCGGTCCCGTGGGTGACCGGGCTGTCCACGAACAGCGGGATGATCACCGCGGCGGCGATCACCGGGCGCAGCAGCCGCATCGGGCCGATCTTGCGCGCCGGGCCCAGGTCGGTGGCCAGCACCGTGGCGAGCACGATGCCGTTGACGATCATGGCTTCGGTAAGTGGGGAAGACATCTTCTGTGCTCCTGTTAGTCGGGCGTTTCGCTGATGGATCCACGATCGCGTTTCCGGCCCGGTCCCGAATCGGAGCAGGGGTTGAACGCCGGCATGAGCCAGCCGGGGACGGGCGTGGTACTAGGCGGTACTACGGCGGGCCTGCCGGGTCAGCCCCCGGGCTGACGCCCCCGGACCGGACCCGCCGGTACCGTCGGAGAATCGGCCCCTCGCGAGCGGAAGGGAGCGTGCCGTGCCAGAGATCGAAGCCAGCGCCGGCCGTCCCGCGCCTGCTGAGGCCGACACCGGCCGTCCCGCGCCTGCTGAGGCCGACACCGGCCGTCCCGCGCCTGCTGAGGCCGACGGCGGCCATGGCGCACCGGCAGACGGCAGCACGCGCCGCCGTCCGCGGCTGGCCTGGCCGGACGATACTGGAAGCATGCTGCGCGCGGCCAACTGGACGGCCCGGAGCCTGGGCTTCGCCTGGGTGGCCGCGCTGGCCTTCGTCGTGGCCCGGCCGCACGGCACCCTCAACCTGCCGGTTCAGATCGCGGGATTCTGCCTGACCGGCCTGGCCCTGCTGGCCTCCATGCTGGCCGACCTGCGTCCGGCCACGGCGCCGCACCACGATCGGGTGGCCGCGGTGATCCTCGGGGTCATGGCCGTGGGCGCGGGCATCGCGTGCGCCGCCGGGGGCGGCGGCACCGTGGTCGTGGTCTTCGCGGCGGTCGCGACGATGATCGCCGGCGGTGAGCTCGGCCTGACCGCGGCGCTGGCTGTGACCGGCGCGTCCATCCTGGCCATCGAGGTCAGCGGGCTGGTCTTCAACGACAGCTACGGCGGGCTGGTGGGGCTGCCCTCGATCGTGGTGGCCGGGCTGCTGATCGGCCGGAACCGGGGCGCCTACCGGATCGCGGCCGAGCAGGCCAAGGCGCTGCTGACCCAGCGTGACCGCCTGCAGTCCGAGCAGCGCCGGGCCGACCTGCTCGAGGAGCGAGCCCGCATCGCGCGCGAGATCCACGACGTGCTCGCGCACTCCCTGGGCGCGCTCGGCATCCAGATCCAGGCGGCCCGGGCCGTGCTGACCGACCACGCCGATATCGACAAGGCCGGTGAGATCCTGACCGCGGCGCAGAAGATGGCCGCCGAGGGCCTGGTGGAGACGCGCCGGGCGGTCTATGCCCTGCGCTCCGACATCCGGTCGCTGGACGAGGAACTCGCCCTGGTGACCGAGACCTACGCGCAGCGCTACAACGTGAAGGTCGACTTCGAGACCGGCGGCAGGCCCGCGCCGCTGCCGCCCGACGCCACGCTGGCCCTGCTCCGGATAGCCCAGGAATCCCTGGTCAACGCGGTTAAGCACGCGCCCGGGCAACCCGTCGCGGTCCGCCTGGACTACACCGACACCGAGGTCAGGCTCACCGTGCGGAACGACGTGGGCGGACTGGATGACGGCCCGGCCCCGGTGAGCACCCTCGACGCAGGCTACGGGCTGACCGGCATGCGGGAACGGCTCAGGCTGCTGAACGGGACGCTGGAGGCGGGCCGCCGCGACGGCCAGTGGGTGGTAGCCGCCGCGCTGCCGCGCCTGGAGCCTGAGAACATGGCGTCATGACCACCGCGGAAGCAGGCCGGCCGCTGCGCATCGTCATCGCCGACGACCAGGCCAGCGTGCGCGAGGGCCTGGTGCTGCTGCTCGGCGGGCTGCCCGGCATCGACGTGGTGGGCGCCGCCGGCGACGGGCAGCAGGCGCTGGACCTGATCGCCGAGCACCAGCCCGACGCGATCCTGCTCGACCTGCACATGCCGGTCCTGGACGGGCTGGGCGTGACCCGGCGGCTGGTCGCAGAGCACCCCGGCGTGGCCATCGTGGTGCTCACCACCTACGCCGACGACGGCACCGTCCTGGAGGCGCTGCGAGCCGGCGCGCGCAGCTACCTGACCAAGGACGCCGACCGGGCCGACATCGCCCAGGCGCTGCACGCCGCGGCTTCCGGCCTCACCGTCCTCGACCCCCGGGTGCACGCCACCCTGCTGCAGGCCACCGTGGCACCGCAGCCCGCCGCGCAGGGCGAGGCCCCCGGCCGGGCCGCGCCGCTGCCGGACGGCCTGACCGAGCGCGAGGCGGAGATCCTGGCCCTGATCGTCCAGGGGCTGACCAACCCGGAGATCGCCGCGCGGCTGTTCCTGAGCAACCACACGGTCAAGACCCACATCAACCGGATCTTCGCCAAGACCGGGTCCCGGGACCGGGCCGCCGCCATCGGCTACGCCCATAGCCACCAGATCGGCTAGTGCTGCGGATGGCTACCCCAGGAGCAGCAGCGTACGCTTGACGCTTATTGCGCGAGTGGGGGTTGTGCCGGTGACAACGGGACCGCTAGACCCGGCCGCAGCGGGCCGTGACCGGCTCCGGGCGGGCCACGCCGACCGCGAGCAGGCGATCGAGGCGCTCAAGGACGCGTTCGTGCACGGCCGGCTGACCAAGGACGAACTCGACGCGCGAGCGGGCCAGGCGCTTCTCGCCCGGACCAACGCCGACCTGGCCGCGCTCACCGCCGACATCCCGCCCGCCCCAGTCGCAGCCCGGCCCGCCGGCCCACCGGCCCCGTCCAGGCGCCGACCGCTGGCCCGGGCGGCCGCCGGATCGGGCCTCAGCCTGGTCATCGCGGCCGCTTCCATGCGGGTCGCCTTCTACTTCGATCCGGACGGCGCCGGCTTCCATCCGTATCACTCCCTGGCCAAGCCGTTCGTCTTGCTGGCCGTTGCCGCCGTCCTCACCGCGCTCGGCATCCTGGTCATCGGGGTGGCCATCTCGGTGGCGCAGAGGCACTCCCGCGGGCAGCTGCCGCCCCGGCCGGGCCCGGGCGGCCACGCCCTCGAAGCCGGACCATGCGGAGGCACCGGCGATGGCCCGGCTCCACCTGGCCCAGTCACCGACCAGCCCCGCACCGACCTGCGGGCCGACTCGGGTCCGGCGTCCTGGTCAAGGCGGTACCGCTGGGCCCGCGTGGGCCCGCAGATCAACACGGCTCACAGCTGACGTGGCAACTGTGCGCTGGAGGACGGAGTCCGGGAAGAGGGCAGTGCGCTGTGCCCGGCTTACGTGAAGCCCTCGCGGACCGGGACGATGGACTATGGGTGCGGCTCTGGTGGACTGAGGCTGCGCCTGCCGTGGGCCGCGCCGCGGCGCCGTCCTACCTGATCACGCCCGAGATGGGCTGGTTTCATGATCGCGGGCAGTTCGGACCAAATGGCGACCAAAAGTGCCCGTGATCATGGACATGGTGCGGGCCTCGGGGGCCGGGAGCGCGGCGGCTGGGGCGGGAGCAACGACTGAGGTTCCAGAGCCTGGCCGCCGGGCAGTCGCTCCCAAGGAAATGCGCCTGTGGACCATCACCGGCGAGTTGCGGCCGATCCCGTCGCTTGTGAGGCGATGGTGCTGAGGGGTGCCTGGGTTCGGCGGCAACGACGTCGTTGTGACAGCCATGTCGTTGGGTGCGCGTCGTTGTGACAACGACGTCGTTGAGCGGCCCCTCCGCGGCTGTTGCTGGTGGTGACAGAACAGCCAGAAGGGGCGAGAGTGCCAGAAACGGACGATGGCTGTATCCGCTACTTGCTCGAGTTAGCCGGTTCGATGGTCCATCGCACTGGCTCCGCCGCCGGGATTCCGGGGCGAACGGTGTCTGCAGGGGCACTAGGTGTCGGCTGGGACGACCCGGCCGTCGGAGGCGAGGGTGAAGCCGGGCAGGCCGAATCGGTGGGCCAGCAGGGACGGGATCGCTTCGCGCTGGGCCGGCGTCACCTCAGTGCCGTCAGGGGAGCTGGTTCTGGTGAGCAGCGGGCCCGAGAAGTCGGACAGCGCCTCGCGCCGTCCGTCATCATGACTGACCGCCACGATCAACCCGGACGCGAACGGCGACGCTGGATTGGTGCACGTCCACCAGTTGCTCACCTCGATATCGACCCGGAACGAAGGGCGAGGCGGGAAGGTGTAGACGCCAGACCATCCGTCCGGACCCAGCGTCTGGAGGACCAGCTCGTCATCGTCCGGCACCACCTGGAAGCTCCAGCCTGACTGCTGGTGGACGCCGGCCGGGCCGAACGGGATCGGGTCGAGCAGCGTGCCGAGCCCGAACCCGACATCGGCATGCCAGTGGCGCCCGTCCCGGTCCGTGACCCGCAGGACCAGATGCGAGGCCTGCCGCGTCTCGCGGCGCGCACCGCCCACGATGACGCGCGCCAGCATGGGCTCGACCACCAGACCCATGTGATCGAGCGCCGACGCCAGGAGCAGGTTGTGCTCGAAGCAATACCCGCCCCGCCGGCTGGCCACGAGCTTGCGCTCGAGATCGGCCTGTTCCAGCGAGACCGGGAGGCCGCGGTGCGAGTCGAGGTTCTCGAACGGGATCCGCGTCGCGTGCGCCCGGTGGACCGCCGGCCAGGCCCGCTGGTCCGCCGGGTCCAGGCCGATCCGGCGCAGGTACGCGTCGAAGTCAAGCATCAGCGAATGGTACCGAGGGCGCGGCCGGGGTGCTGCGCTCGATTGGTACCGAGGACGCAGCCGGGGTGCTGCGCTCGAATGGTACCGAGGGCGCGGCCGGGGTGCTGCGCTCGATGGTGATCGCGGCGGTGTAGCCGGCGGCGGGGATGGGCTTGCGGAGCTCGAGGCGGAGCCAGGGGACTGGGTGGTCGGCGAGGAGGCGCTCGGCCACGCGTTCGGCGGCGGTCTCGATGAGGCGGAACCGGCCCTCTTGCAGGACCGAGGCGATGGCCTGCGCCACCGCGGAGTAGTCCAGGGCGTCGGCCAGGTCGTCGGTCGCGGCGGCCTGCCGCACGTCGGCCGCGAGGTCCACGCTGACCACCAGCGTCTGGGTGATCTCGCGCTCCCAGTCGTGCACGCCGATGACCGCCTGCACGGCCAGGTCCCGGACGGATACGAGGTCCACGGCGGCTAGGCCACGTGCGGCTCGCTGCCGTCCTCGCTGATCATCGGCCGGCCCGCCACGGCCCAGCCGGTCATCCCGTCGGACACGTTGATGGGAGTCAGGCCGGCCCGGCCAGGGCCTGGGCGGCATACGCCGACCGGGTGCCGCTGCGGCAGATCACGTACACCTCGCGGTCCCGCGGCAGTTCGTCCGCCCGGGCGCCGAGATCGCCGAGCCGCACGTGCACCGCGTCCGGGGCGTGGCCCGCGGTCCACTCGTCGTCCTCGCGCACGTCCAGCAGGTACACCCCGGCTGGCAGCTCCGCCGACATCACTTGCCGGATCGCGACGGGCTGGGTCATGACGGTCTCCTCACTAGCCAGGCGGCCACCCGGCCGCCTGGCTACTGTACTCCCGTCCCCTAACTAGCTGGCTGGCACCGGTACCGGGCCCGCCTGGCTCTCCTCCTTGATCCCGTACCTGGCGTACAGGCGGCGCAGCGGGCGCGGCGCCCACCAGTTGGCCCGGCCGAGCAGCCGCATGGTGGCGGGCACCAGCAGGATCCGGACCACCGACGCGTCGACCAGCAGCGCGACGATCATGCCCACGCCCATCAGCTTGATGAACGTGATGCCGGAGGCGGAGAACGCGCCGATCACGATGATCAGCAGCAGGGCCAGGCTGGTGATCACGCCGCCGGTGCGCTGCAGCCCGACCGCCACCGCGTCGGTGTTCTCGCCAGTCTGGTCGTACCGCTCGCGGATCCGGGACAGCAGGAACACCTCGTAGTCCATGGACAGGCCGAAGATGATGGCCAGCATCAGGATCGGCATGGTCGGGTCGATGGAGCCGGTCGCGGTGAACTGCAGCGGCCGGGACAGGTGCCCCCACTGGAAGATCCAGACCACGACGCCGAACGTCGCCGACAGCGACAGCACGTTCATCACGATCGCCTTCAGCGGCAGCACCACCGAGCCGAAGGCCAGGAACAGCAGCACGAACGTGGAGACGCAGACCACCAGCGCCATCCAGGGCAGGGTGGCGCCCAGGCTGGACAGTTCGTCGACCAGGCCGGCGGTGGTCCCGCCGACCAGCACCGTCGTGCCGGACGGCACCGGAATGGCCCTGATCTGGCTGACGATGTGCCGGGCCGCCGACGACACCGGGGCCGGGGCGTAGCCGATGTCGACCCGCGCGACACTGTCCCGCCTCCCCGGGTCAACACCGGCCTTGACCCCGGTGACCTGGGCCGACGTGACGCCGGGGACGGCCTCGACGGCACGGGTGTAGGCGGACAACTGCGCCGGGCTGGTGGCGGCCGGCCCGGTGAGCAGGGCCTCGATCGGGTCGGTGGAGTTGACCGGGAACTGGCTGTCCAGCGTGTCGGATACCTGCCTGATGGTGGAGGCGGCGGGCAGCGACCTGGCGTCCGTGCCGCCCCAGGAGATGCGCAGGAACGGGGCGCCCAGGGCCAGCAGCGCGATGGTGATCACCGTGACGTACACCACCGGCCGGCGCATGACCGACTGGGCCAGCCGGTACCACGTTCCGTTCGTCCCATCCAAAACCGGCCGGCGGACCGAGCGGCGAATGCTGAGGGCGTTGACCCGGCGGCCGAGGACAGCCAGGAGCGCGGGCAGGACGGTGAGCGCGGCCAGCACGTCGACCGCCACCGTGGCCACCCCGCCGTAGCCCATCGAGCGCAGGAAGTCCACCGGGAACAGCATCAGGCTGGTCAGCGCCAGCGCGACGGTGACGCCGGACACGGCCACGGTCCGGCCCGCGGTGGCCACGGTCCGGGCCACGGCCTCCTCGACCGTCGGCTGGCGGTGCAGTTCCTCACGGAACCTGGTCACCATGAACAGCCCGTAGTCGATGCCCAGGCCCAGGCCCAGGATCGTGGTGATGTTGACCGAGTAGATCGACACCGTGGTGAACATGGCGAGCAGGCGCAGCACGGTGAACGAGCCGAGGATGGCCACGCCACCGATGGCCACCGGCAGGCTGGCCGCGGCCAGGCTGCCGAAGATGACCAGCAGCAGGATGAGCAGGACCGGCATCGAGAAGCCCTCGGCCTTGGCGATGTCGGCGCTGACCTCGTTGTTGATCGCGACCTCGAGCGGGACATTGCCACCCACGCGCGCACTAACGCCGTCGGCGGCCAGGCTGGCCGGGGTCAGTTCGGCCTTGATCGCGTCGTAGGTGGTGTGCCGGGCCGCGTCGTCGGCCCCGGTGAGCTGGAGCACCGCGTAGGTGGAGTGCTTATCGGTGCTGACCAGGCTGGGCGACCCGCTGGACCAGTAGGTGGTGACGCGGGCCACGTCGGCGTGCGGCAGGCCGGCCAGCGCGGCGGTGACGGCCTGCCGGTAGGCCGGGTCGGCCACGGTCATGGCGGCGCTGCGGTACAGCACCACGACGTCGGCGTCGTTGCGGCCGAAGACCTGGTCGGCCCGGTTGGCCTCCTGCTGGCTCGGGCTGGACGGCGGGGTGAAGTTGTCCCCCGACGACAGCTTGCCGAACACCCCGGTCCCCCAGACCGCGGCGAAGGCCACGAACAGGAGCGTGACAACCAGCGCCAGCCGCCTCCTGCGGAACAAGGCATGCCCCCATGCCTCGAACATGTCTGCCTCCCGAGATTCTGTTGATAACTCAAGTAAATGGTGTAAACTGATTACATCGCTAACTTCGCATACGGTGTTCACGCGTGTCAAGGGGAATAACTGTCAAGGCGATCTCCCGGGCGGGTTAGCATCAAAGCAAGGAGGAAGCTTTGACCCAGGCCGTCGACGTCGCAGGTACCGCGCCGGGCGGGGAACCGCCGGTGTCCCGGCGGGACCGGCTGCGCGCGGCGACCAGCGAGGAGATCATCGCTACCGCCCGGCGGCTGCTGGTGGCCAGCGGCCCCGACGCCATGTCGCTGCGCGCCATCGCGCGCGAGATGGGCATGACCGCTCCCGGCCTGTACCGGTACTTCGACAGCCACGAGGTGCTGCTGCGGCACGTCTGCGCGAGCATCTTCACCGAGCTGGGCGCGGACATCCAGCGGGCCCTCGACTCCGCGCCGGTGCCGGCCGGCTCGCACGACGTGAGCGAGAAACTCACGGTCAAGATGATCGCCGCGTGCCGTGAGTTCCGGCGCTGGTCGCTGAATAACCCGGGCGAGTTCGGCTTGGTGTTCGGGGTGCCGCTGCCGGGCCTGGACTACGGCCAGTACGACGTGGCCGACGAGTGCGCGCTGGCCTTCGCCGGTACCTTCTTCACGCTGTTCCTCGAGCTGTGGACCAAGGCGCAGTTCGCGGTGCCCGAGGCCGGGGACATCGACCCGGGCCTGCTCGACCAGCTCGAGCGCTACCGCGCGACGCTGGGCACCGACATCCCGGTCGGCGCGGTGCTGACCTTCCTGCGCTGCTGGACCGTGCTGTACGGCGGGGTGGCCATGGAGGTCTTCGGCCACATGAAGTTCGCGCTGGAGGACGCGGCGCCCATGTTCGAGATGACCCTCGGCGACCTGGCCGCACTGGTCGGGCTGCGCTACCCGCTGGACCGCTGAGCCGCGCGCCGGCGGCGGCCGCGGCCTCAGTCGCGTGGGCTGATCCACAACGACACGTGGGCGGGTTCGAGGGCCTGATGCACGACGCCGGCCAGGTCAGCACGGACCGAGTCCAGGTCGACCGTGTCTTGCAGCCGGGCCGCGAACGCGGCCACGGTGTGGTCGGCGTCGTACCTGGCCCGGTTGAACCGCCGGTCCACCACCTGCTGCACCCGCCGTCGCAGCGGGTTGAACAGGGCCGCCGCCGTCAGCGTCGCGGCCGCCACCTCCACCGGCGAGGAGAACGAGGCCGCCCCGGCCAGGGCCACCACTCCGGCGTACACCCCGACGAGCAGCCCCGTCACGATCGCGTACGCCAGGGTCCGGGAGATCAGCCGGTCGATGTCGTACAGCCGGTACTTCAAGATCGCGACACCCATGCTGACCGGCAGGGCGAGGACCGCGACTATGCCGATGCTGCCGGCAATGTGCAGAATCTTGGACGGGCTGTCCGACAGCGGGACGCCGAGCGCGCCGCCGACCACCGCGATGGCCGACCCTCCCACCAGCCACTTCAGCTGCTGCCGGCGCTCACCTGACGAGCGCCGGTAGCTGAGCGCCTGAGCCGCCACCGACGCCAGCCAGAACACCCCCAGCACCGGGAAAAACACACCCTGCACTACGCCCCACCAGGCCGCGGAACCTGTCGGGTTGTCCAAGAGCAGGAGGTCTCCGCTGGAATCTACATGGACGTTGTGCCCGATGATGGCACCGGCCGAGATATAGACGACACCGCCGACCCACAGCGCGGCCACGGCGAGATAGGTCCACAGCATCCACCGCAGGCGCGGTGACGGCAGCCGGCCGTCGGGGAAAAGCAGGACGGTCAGCCCGAACAGGGCAATGGCCGGCGCCCAGCCAGGCTGCAGGAACACCGCTACCCAGCCCAGCGGCAGGCTCCCGTGGCGGAGCCGGTAGTCGGCCACCGTATAGGCCCCGGCGTCGCCGCTGAGGACCAGGAAGGCCACCGCGCCGAGCATGAGCCAGCCCAGCGGGTTCCGCGGCCGCCGCCAGGCCAGGACGAAGCCCACGACCCCGAAAGCCGGGGCCAGCACCAGGCTGCCGCCCCCTGAGCCACCGCCCTGGCGGGCGAGCAGGCCGAGCGGGATGAGCGCCGCCAGCATGGCCAGCACCAAGCCGCCGAGCAGCAGCGCGCCAGCCGGCGAGGCGGGCCGCAGGGCAAAACGGCCGGCCGCGACTTCCCTGTCACCGGCGGCTGCCCGCTGGCTGGCTGACTTACCCCCACGAAACGCAACGCTACGCCCGGACCGTTCCGTGAACGTTACGGCTCAGACAGCGGGAGCGAACTAAAAGGTGAGCGGCGAGCGCAACTGCGATAGCCCGCGACGTACCGGCTACGGCCCGGGACCCAGCCTAACCCGGCCGGGCGTTACCGTGCCGCGCGATCTTGCCCGCCTGGCCGCGGAGTCCGCCTAAGTCCAGCGCCAGCGATGACGCCGCGGCCAGCACCATGGCGGCGCGATCCGGGTCCCCGGTGATGTGCAGGTCGAGCCGATCGGGGGTGGCCCGGTTGGCGGCCAGCCAGCAGAACCCGACGGCATCGGCGACGATCCCCACCGGGGCGGGCGCGGGCGGTCCGTCGCCGATCGGGATGTCCCAGGTGCCGCCGCCGGGCCCGGTCAGCACCAGGTGCACGCTCGTGGGCTCGCGCAAGCCGATCTCGGCCGCAGCATGCGGAAGCAGCTGGGCCGCAGCCTGGGTCATAAGGCTCAGCGTGGACGGGTCGGGGACCGACGGGGGCAGGCCAGCAGCCTGGCGGATGTCGTTGTCGTGGATCCACAGCTCGAACGCCCGGACTACCAGCAGCAGGCCCAGCGGCAGCCGCATGCCGTGCACCGCGACCTCAACGCCGGGATCGCCGGCGGCGTAGACGAGATCGAGGGTGCGGCCGGAAGCGCGCCGCCACTCGGCCCGCGTCTCGGCCGGGGGCCGCCCGGCCTGCCGGTCAGCCGCGGCCTGAGTCGATCCGACATGGCTGGCCCGGGCTACCTGCGGATCGCCGGCCAGGCAGCGCTGCACGTCTTCCTCCACGCCGGTCAGGTGCCCGACCAGTTCCTGGACGTCCAGGCCGCGCAGCGCCGGCCGCCCCCACTGCTCCTCCTGCAGGACGCCGAGCATCCCGTAGAAAGCATCGGCCGCCCGGCTGAACGCCTCCTCGGGAGTGATCTGCGGAGCGGCCGGCTCCGGGCGGCCGGCCGCGCGGGCCTGCAGCGAAGCGGCCAGGACCCGGTCGCGCAGGCCATCCGGCAGCGCCGGGCGCTGGTCGGCGGCGGTCATGACGACTCCAGCAGCTGACGGTCCAGCGCGGTTTCCAGTTTGGCCAGGGCCAGCCTGAGCCGTGACTTGGCCGTGCCTTCCGGGATCCCGGCCGCCTTCGCGGCCTCCCGGCAGGTCAGTCCCTTGAAGTAGGCCAGCTCGACGATCCGGCGCTGGTTCTCGGGGAGCTTCTCCACGGCCGCGCGGACCGCGGCGGCGGCTTCGGACGCCATCACTTGATCGTAAGGAGAAAGGCTGCGGCTGCCCGGGTTCCAGCCGGCTGCTGCGTTCCTGCCGCGCCACCCGGCGCAGCTCGCTGCGGACCAGGTCCACCGCCCGGTGCCGGGCCTGCATGGTCAGGTAGCCGCTCAACGACCCGGCATCCGGGTCATACCGGCCGGGATGGCTCCACAGCTCGACGAACACATCCTGGACAACGTTCTTGCGCGGCCGCATGGTGCCCGAGGACCCGCAGCGCGCCAGTGTAGACCGCCGGTGCCAGGCGGTCGAACACCTCCGCCAGGGCAAGATGGTCTCCGGCGGCCAGGCGCGCAGCGAGCAACGCGTCGGTACCCCCCACCTCATGGACGCTAGCCCCGGTTCCGGCTACCGGACAAGACCCAATTCCGGGGGGGTCGCAGACCAGGTAATCGACTGGGGAGCATGTCGCGAGCACCGGCCTCCTCCGCTAGCTCATCAGCGGCTTCGGCTGGTCGTCCGGGCCGGAGCCGGCCGGATCGGTCGCGGCCGCCTCGGCCAGGCCCGGTACCAGACCGGTTAGCGCCGGGACCCGCTCGGCGAGCGCCCGCACGCCCAGGCAAGCCGGACAGGTCCCCTCCGTCCACGCCGCGGGCGCCCGGTTGCGCCGTCATGGCGCCTCCGGACGCGAAGCGGACTCACAGGAGATACGTCACCGAATAAACCCCCGGATCACCCGGCCAGACCGGCTTAGGGTGTCAGGGCGGCGGTGACCTGCGCGGTGTCCTCGGAGCTGCGAACGAAGCAGGCCTTGCCGTCGCGGAACTTCCAGTAGTGGTGCATGTTCATCGCGACGTCCTTGCCGGTGGCGGTGACGGTGAAGGCGTAGCGGATGAACACCATGACGTCGCCGTCGTCGTTGCCGGCGAAGGCCACCGGGGTGAACTCGGTGACCGGCCCGGTCTTGCCGACGGCCGCCAGGAAGCTGGCCACCCCGTCTTTGCCGTGCCTGGGGCCGTACCACGGCGCGGATCCGGTCGCCGCGTCGGTGGACCAGTCGACGTCGTTGGTGACCAAGTCCAGGATGGACTGAACGTCCCCGCGGCCGAAGGCCTGGTACATCTGCCTGGCCACCTCGATGTTCTGCTCGGCGCTCATGTCATGCTCCTTTCCTTTCGCGGGCTGGGTCAGGCCCGGAACGCGGCCACGCCAGCCGGGTCGCTGGCCTGATTGCCTGCCTGGAACAGTAGGCAGGCGGTGCCGTGGCGGGCTATCGACTGTTCAGTCGATCTTGGCGCTGGCGCCCGGCCCGGTCCTGGCCGCCAGGGCGTGGCGCATCGCGAACATGGCCAGGCCGGCCCGGGTCGAGACACCGCACTTGGCGTAGATATGCACCGTGTGCGTATGCACGGTAGAGACCGAGATCACCAGCTCGGCGGCGATCTGGCGTTTCGTGCGGCCCGCAGCGAGCCGACGCAAGATCTCCAGCTCACGCTCGGTCAGGCCGGCCGGCAGGCGCGGCAAGGCGGGCGCCGGCGCGCTGGCGGCGGACAGCACCGCGCGGACCGCGTCCCGGTCAAGCGGCAGACCGGACAGGACGCGCGACGCGGCGGCCGGGTCCAGCGCGGCCCGGTACGGCCGCGGCTCACACAGCGCGTGAAAGACGTCGGCCGCGGCCAGCAGGCACGCCGCGGTGCCCAGTTCAGACCCGCCCATGCCGGCCGGATACCCGGACCCGTCCGCACGCTCATGGTGGCGGCACGCGATCAGGCCCAATGGCGCGAGCACCGGCGACCGCGCCAGGATCCGGCCGGTGTGGTAAGGGTGCAGGCGGACCAGTTCCCAGTCTTCGGCGCGCAGCGGCCCGGGCCGCTCCCAGACGCCGGCCGGCACTGCTACCCGGCCGAGATCATGAACCAGCCCGGCCCGGTAGACGGTCCGGGCT
This sequence comes from uncultured Actinomycetes bacterium, assembly GCA_963790065.1. Taxonomy (GTDB): domain Bacteria; phylum Actinomycetota; class Actinomycetes; order Streptosporangiales; family Streptosporangiaceae; genus Palsa-504. Next base: position 238,029 of record CAWBNK010000019.1, read on the forward strand.
CCGGCCGGCGCGACCAGGCCGACCGCGGCGCGCGCCAGCCTGGCGACCCCTCGCGAGTGGCCGGTGAACCACGGGCTCTTCAGGTCCACGGCATCCCCGAACCCGGCCAGAGCCTCCGCCAGCGCGGCCTCGTCGCGGAACGCGCGTCGCGGCGCCGGCTCCGCGTCGACCACAGCCGCCCACAGGTCATCCGGGCTGGCGATCGCCAGCAGCTCCCCGGGTGCCTCGGCGAAAACCGCCGCAATCGCCGGATCCAGGGCGCGCCCGGACCAACGGGCCACCGCCGCAGCCGCGACATCGCCGCCGCCGACGGCGTCGAACATCACCGCCGCATACCCGACCGCGGCGAACCGGGACGCCTCAGCGACCTCCGCGCCAGCCCGGCCGGCCGGGACACCAAGGCCATCGAAACGCTCGAAGCTGTCCAGGACCGCGCGCCGCACCGCCTCCGGCAGCCCCAGGCGAGCCGTCAGATCCGCGCCGACCTCGCAATCGGCCCGCGCCCCTTCCGCCTTCAGCTTCGCCACGCCTGCCGGGCCGCCCAGAGCCCGCAGGCGCACCGCGTCTACGCCCAAGCCCGCCAGGAACTCCATCGCCTCGCCAGGCACAGCCGGATCGATCAGGTCACCCCGGGCCCGGACCACGATGTCATCGCCGCCGAACACGGCGGCGATCTCATGCGACGTCGCGGCACAGCCCGCGAACCGCATCAACGTCCCGTAGTAGACCTCGCCCCGGCCGCGCTCACCGAGCCCCGCCCGCCGAGCCAGTTCCGTCGCGAGCAAGCACGCACGCATCGCCTCACCCGCAGGATGCCCCCGAGTCAGGTCGCTCACCACAGACAGCGCCGCGACCACGCCCGCCACGCCGACCCTCTCGCCCACACAGGTCATGGGATAGCTGCCCTCAGGTACCGCGGCCCAGAACGCCCCGGGCATCGGTCAGCCGCGCAGCACCGTCTCGGTCTGGGCGGTGTCCTCGGTGCCCCGGTAGTAGGCGATCTTGCCGTCACGGAACCTGAAGTAGTGGTGCAGGTTCATCTCCGCGATCCTGCCGGTACCGCGCGACCTGGCCCGGAACCGCACCACGGACAGCACGTCGGTGTCGTTGGCGGCCAGCGAGACCGGGGTGAACTCCTCCACCTCCATGGCCGAGCCGAAATCTGAGAAGAACACCGCGACCGCGTCCCTGCCGTGGCGCACGCCGTACCACGGCGCAGCGGACGAAGCCGCCTCGGCGGCCCAGTCCACGTCGTCGGTGACCGCATCCAGGATCGCGGGCACATCCCCGCGCCCGAAGGCTTCGTACACCGCTGTGATGGTCTTGATGTTGGCGTCAGCGCTCACCTGATAAACCCTCCCTGAGTAGCGTGGCTGTCAGCACTGGTACGTCACCGAGACCGAGACCGGATCACCGGGCTGTCGATAAGACGGGGGTGAGCGCTAGGTCTGCGGGATCTCTGCTTCCGCGAGGCTCTTGAGCCGGTCGAGGTCGGACGCTATCAGCTGCTGCAGCTGACGGCGCAAAGCCCCCTCGGCGAGGCGGAACGGGCCCCGCGGGGTAGCCCGGATCGACTGGGTGAGGATCGTCATCGGTCCGTCTGCGGTAAGGCTGTACTCCTCGTGGAAGCGCACTGGCCCGGCGGTGCCGTGGCCGGCGAAACGCGCGGGCGGGTCGTAGCCAGTTACCTCGTACGGTGAGCGGACCTTCGCGGGACCGATCCTGGCGGTGACGATGTAGCGGCTGCCGACCCCGCCATCACCGGCTGTCCTGGCCGCTGCTACCGGTCCTTTGGCCCAGCGGGCCAGGTTGGACTCGAAGTCGGCCAGGATGCCGAACACCCGCTCGCGGGCCCGGTCGATGCGGACGCTGGTGTCGAACTCGATCATCGCCTGCCTCCAGCCAATATCGACAGGACATAGTGTACCGTGAAATTGTGGGTGGCGATAGGCCTACGCGGGTCTACACGATGCGGGCCAGGGCCGATGCCGTCTCGCGGACCCGCCAGGACATCGTGCGGTGCGCCGCCGAGCGGCTGCGCGGATCCCCCGAGCCGGTGACCCTGGCCGGGATCGCCGCCGCCGCCGGCGTGTCACGCACTACCGTCTACCGGCACTTCCGGTCCATCACCGGACTCCTCGATGCCGTGGCCGCAGATCTGCTGTCCCGGGCCCGGTTCGATCAGCTGCTCGCCGCCGTCAGCCTGCCTGATCCGGTCGCTGCGCTGGCCGAGGTCACCAGGCTCGGGTGCGGCATCTGGGCTCTTGACCCGAACCTGGTCCGCAACCTGTTTGCCCTGGCCCGCGCCCAAGCCGAGGCCCTGCCTGTCATCGACCAGCTTGAGGCCGGCCGGGTACAGATCATGGAACACCTGGTCCAGCGCCTCGATGACATCGGCGCGCTCGCAGCCGACCTCAACCAGCGCGACGCCGTCGACCTGCTGGTCGCCGCCACCGGCTTTGCGGGATGGGACCAGATCGTCACGGCGCGACGCCGCTCGTCCGTAACCGCCACCAGGCTCATCGTCCGCATGACCCTCCGAGCCGTCACCTGAGCACATACTCCCTGCCGAATCGGCGCTGCCAGGAGCGCATCCGGACCGCGGCGGATCCGAGCAGCACGGCCGCGTAGGCGCAGAACGAACCAGTAACCGTCGGGCGCTCGACCTACAGTCAGCAGCCGCGCCCCCTGTGTCGTGTGTGGTCTCAGGACTTCCATGCGACCTTGGATTACCCCCACGGACTTATCCTGCTGATGACAATATCTTTGATTATGAGCTCAGCATTCCAGACGCGCACCAGGAAGTCATCACCGTTACTGAGGCTCATGGAGTTATATGCCTTGCCGTCGAATGAGATATAGGCCGTAGCGCCGATGACTTTCAGCGTCCAGCGGTGGAATCTGCCTGGGACCACGCCGGGGAAAGGTTGCGGATTGTATCCCGCCTGATTAGCACAGCAGGGGATAGGTACGATTCTCAGGCCGCCAAAAGGTGGGTCATACTGAACGGTCGTGGCATTCGGCACTCCGTTTACCGCACTCCCTCTTACGCCAACACCGTAGCCATAGCCGAGCGGGACAGAGAGACTGGACCGCAAAGGTCCGATGAGCTCAGCTGAGAAGCTTATGCTGTAGTCGCAATACCGAGTGATCGGCATGACCGCGCCGTACCATATATCACTTGACCCGGTCGGGCTGATGGTGGCAGTTGTCGAAGACTCGGCCTTGACAGAAGTCACGCCGTAGCTTTGCCACATGGCGGCGGCAAGGTGTGCCTCATGCGGCGAGATCAAGTATTTCACGTAACAGGCGGCTCTAGCGAAAGTCTGATGCGCGCCAGGAACAGCAACGGCGGCAGCTATGGGCGTAGCGCATGCCACCAGGATCCATACGAGTGCTTGGCGAAGCCGACTGCGGTGCGGCTGAAGTTCGCGGATTTCCTTGAGTATATCCGCGAGCAGCCTGTCGGTTTTGGCTGATCCGGTATCGCTATTATACATGATGTCCTCGTCGGCTAATCTTTGGGCTAGGGCCTCGGTCAGCCGGGGCTGGCGCCATCGACCGGGGTGCCACCGTTGATGGTGGTCAGCGCTGCCCTTCCACCGGTGCAGCCTGCCTTGAACGACTGGGCAAACGAGGCGGAATTTGCGCCAGCGTCTGCGTTTGGATAAGTCCAGTTGACGACGGACAAGGGAACCTGATCGCAGCCGGCTTTCGGTCCGAACTCGCTGAAGTCGTTGGCGTACGCGATGAGGCTGACCGTGGCCGGAACCCTCATGCCTCCGATGTGAACGTCCCTGCGGCGCGTCTTGAATCCACGCTCGTCACCATTGGCCTTGCGCGTCGCTCTCCAATCTCCACACCCGCAACCGGTAGCTGCTGCCGTCGCCGTAGATGGTAGAGGGCAGCCTGCAGGACAGGCCATTACCCTCTTCCGAGAAGGTGCCGCAATTGCCGCCACGGTACCCGTTGGCATTCCACAGCGAAAAGATCGCCGTTTCGCCGACGCTGCCGTTGAATCGTTCGCCGTTGGTATGCCCCCCCGAGCGGGTCCGAAGATGTCGTACGGGTTGCCGTGGTATTTGGCGGTGCCGTAGGCGTATACCTGGCCTGTGCTTGAGATGGCGTCGTTGCCACGTGCCCTCCCTGGCCTGTGGTTCGTATGACACTGCACTTATGCGACCAGCAAGCCAATCGGTTCGCTCGGCCGACCGTCAATTACATGGAACCTGGTGAAGGGTGGACGGCACCATGAAGGAAACCCACAGGATGCCCACGGGTTCCAGGCCGTGGCCGCGTAGCGGCGCGGCTGGCTCCGGGGCGGGCTACCTTACCGGTGCGAAGATGCGCGACTTACCGCAGACCATGGCGGCGCAGCGTCTCCCTGACACGCTGCGCTTGAGCTGGGCCGAGCTGCTGGTAGATGGCAAGGGCCCGATGGAAGGTAGCTGCGGCTTGACCGCGATCGCCGCGGTGCAGGCTGCAATGTGCGAGTCCGTTAAGGGCGCGTGCTTGCTCGGGTAGCAGGTCGATCCGCTCGGCTATAACCTGCGCACGTTCATAGCAAGTGCGGGCATCGGCTTCCCTGGCGTCGGCCAAGGCCAGTTCGCCCATGGTATTCAGGACTTCGGCCTCACCCTGCACAATCCCTAGTTGCTGGAACAGCGTCAAGGCCTGCTCGAGCAACGACTTCCCGGCGTCGAAGTCTCCTCTCTCACCGGCTAGCGAGCCCATGCGATTAAGGACATTGGCCTCGCCCATGCGATATCCAAGTTCGCTGTACAAGTCCAAGGCGCGCTGCTGGCTTGTGGCAGCGGCGGTGAGATCCCCGGATCCCTGCTGCGCGCAGCCGATCCAGTGCAGTGCATTGGCCTCACCGAAGCGATTGCCCAGTTCGCGGTGCAGTGCGAGCGCCTGCTCCTGGTTGGCGGCTGCCACTTCGTACTCGCCGAGGGAATCTTGCACGGCACCGAGGAAATTAAGCGCGTTGGCCTCGCCGTAGCGGTCGCCGAGTTCGCGGTGCAGTGCGAGCGCCTGCTCTTGGTTGGCGGCTGCCGCTTCGTACTGGCCGTTCGCGTGCTGTACGACGGCGATGTAGCCGAGAACGCCGGCCTCCTCTATCTGGTTGCCCAGTGCGCGAAAGCAGTCGAGGGCCCGGCTCAGGCTCGCGATGGCCGCAGACCGGTCGCCGGTTTCGTATTGCACAAAGCTGAGGAATCGGAGCGCCTCGGCTTCTGACAGCAGGATCCCCGCGCGCCTACTCAGTCGCAGCGACTGATTCAGGCTGGCTGCGGCAGCTGAGTAATTTCCAGTCATGTACTGCATGTCGCCAAGGTCGGTCAAGGCGCCGCACTCGCCGCTGATATCTTTTTCCTGGTGTGCCATCTTATGCGCTTTCGCATGCAATTCAAGACCGTGGTCCCAATGCCCTTGGGTTCGCAGAAAGCCATGCATCGCCGCCGGGATGGCTATGGCATAGCGTGGCATGCCCTCCTCTGCCGCGTATTCGACGACAGCAGCGAGATTGAGGCGCTCGGCGTTCATCCATCCCACGGCCGCACTCTGAGTAGCTAGGTCAGGAGTGTATTCGGGACTTTCTACAGCGAGCCCGCTCAAGGAGTATGGAGCGCGGCGCGCTAGGTGGATATCAGCAGCTCGCGCGGTATGCAGGTAATAGTTGATGAGCCGGTTCAATCGGGCAGCCTGGTCGGGCAACGGGTCGGTGGCGTTCAGTGAGCGCGAGAATTCACGAATTAGGTCATGCATCCGATACCTGCCATGCTCAAATTCAATGAGCAAATAGAAGCTGTGGAGATTTTCCAGATTCGCGCGCGCTATATTAAGGTCGCTGCCATCCAAGGCGGCCGCGACATACGTATCTATCTCGGTGCCCGGATGAAGGCCAAGCTCGCGAAACAAGCGTTGCTGATCTTCGCCGAGCTCCGCATAGGACATTCTGAGCGCTGAGCTGGCCGACAGATTATCGGGTTCTATTAAGGTTAGCCGACCTCGCTCCTCCCTCAGCTCACTCACCAGGTCGGCCAGCGTCCAGGTCGGATGGTGGTGCAGACGCCGCGCCTGAATACCAATTGTGAGTGGCAGGCATCCGCATAGCTGCACGATTTCCGCTGCATGCGGAGATTCAGCCTCCAGGCCGTTCCGATCCGCCAGTCGCACGAACAACAACGCCGCCTCTCGCACCGAGAGAGTATCCAGGTTGATAGCGCGGGAATCTTCAAGGTCGATCAGTCGTCTTCGGCTTGTCACAATAATCAGGCTGCTTGAGGCGCCAGGCATCAGCGGCCTTACCTGCTCGCTGCTTACCGCGTCATCCAGGATCACCAGAAGCTTCTTTTCCGCGGTATGAGCCCGCCAGAGGGCCGTACGTGCCGCGAGGTCCGCTGGAATGTCGGCCGCACTTACTCCGGCGGCCAGCAGCAGGGTGCCTAGCGCGGCCTCTGTTGTCACTGGCTGCTGCCCAACCGAATGCCCGTGCAGCGGCAAAAACAGCTGCCCGTCAGGAAAAAGCCCGGCTGCCTGGTAGGCCGCATGCACCGCCAGAGCTGTCTTACCGACTCCCGCCATGCCACCTATCGCGTGAATTTCTACCATTCCATGAGCATCGGCGACCGCCTGCTGAAGTTGCCGCAGCTCTTCATCCCTGCCGGTAAAAGAAGTTGGGGCACGCGGCAAGGTCCGGACCATTGCGGCAGCGTGCGTACGCCCGAAAGCCGCAGCTTCGAAATCCTCACGTTGGTCACCGGTCAGGTTAAGCGCATCAGCTATCCGCCGCGCGGTGTCCGTGCGCGCCGTAGCGCTGATGCCCCGCTCCAAATCGCTTACCGAGCGGGCGCTGATCCGCGCAATCTCCGCCAGTTCCTCCTGCGTCAGCCGCGCTTCACGCCGGAGCCGCCTCAACATCTCACCAAAGCTACTAATGACACTTCCCCCCACGGTAAGGCCGTACTCATGAGGCCGACGGTCTTAAATAGCTCATTGCCGCTTAATTTTACCCTGCGAGGGCATCGTACGTGCGGGCTTGGAGGGTGCCGCTGCTCCGCTGCAAGGTGGAGGACCTAGCCCTGATCTTTCATGAGGGCTGATGTCTGCCGCCGACGGTGTGGGGTTCGGAAATACGATTCGGACCGTGACCAGCGTTTTCCGTTGCACCGCTGGGTGTTAAGGCTGCGATGTAGTACTCGTGAGTGAGTCCCCCGAGAACCTGCTTCTGGCGGATCCGGTGCTCGGCGAGGTTGACCGGATCCGGCGGGTGGCTGTCGGTCTGATCTGGCGTGAGCTGGCCGAGGGAGCCTCGGCGAAACGGCCCGCAGACGGTGCCCGTCGCCAGAAGCTGCGCCGCTCCCGCTAGGCCAGGCCTGCCTGCAGGGCGAAGCGCGTCAGCTCGGCGCGGCGCCGGCAGCTGGTCTTGTCCCGGATGCGGTCCAAGTGGGAACGGACCGTACTGATGCTGATGTACAGCTGGCCTGCGATCTGAGCGTCGGTCAGCCCTTGGGCGACCAGGACCACCAGCTCTCGCTCCCGGGCGCTGAGCAGAGGCAGGCCCGGCGGCGCAGGGTAGGTGTCCGGCGTGCCGGCGTCCAGGCTGGTGGCTATGGCCGCGAATTCCGCGGCTGTCTCCAGGGTCATCGCTGCACCGCGCTCTTGCGCCTCGCGCATCCGCTCAGGTCCCAGGGTCTGGGCGGCCTGATGCAGAGACTGCTGCCGGAGGTGCGCTTCCTGCGGTAGATCAGGAACGCCGATAACGGCATTATGGGTGGCGTAGGCCGTCCACAGCGTCACAGCATCCGCCCATCGCCCGGTGGCCGCACATACATAGCCGCCGTCGTCAAGGTTGTCGATCATCCGCAGCCGGTCGCCGGACTGCGTGGCCAGCGTGATCGACTGACGCAGATGCGCTCCGGCGTCGGCGATCTGACCGCCGCGGCGGGCGGCGTAGACGGTGAGGTACAGGAAGTTTGCCTGGTCGCCCACGTCGCCAGCCGCTTGGGCCTGTGCCAGGCCCTCTGCGCAGACCTGCTGCGCAAACGCGGTCTGGTCCATCTGGATCAACGCGTTTGCGTAGGCCATGCGGCACAATCGCGCGGTCTTGTCGGGTATGGCGGAATGGTCAATCCGGTACGCCTGTGCTGCTGTCTCCAGGGCGGTTTCCAGGTCGCCCGCGTAATTCGCGGCCAGGCTGAGGTGCGAGAGCGCCATTGCCTCGCCGGCTGGGTAGCTGACTTGCCGGGCGAGATGCAGGGCCCGGCGGCCGTCGTCGGCGGCTTCGGGCAAGCGGCCGAGATTCCGCAGGACCACTGATCTGCCGGCCAGCGCATCAACATGTTCCCGCGACGGCGGCCCGTCGGCTAGGGCATCGCAAGCTGCCGTGATGTCGACGAGCGCGGCCGGATAATCGCCCATGACGGTCCTCAGCCGGCCGAGCCAGAACCTGGCCACAAACCAGAGCCTGTCATGCTCACGGCAGCGCCCGATTGCGCGCTGCAGCAATGCCTGCCCTGCGACCAGGCGGCCGCGTAGCGGCCACCAAGGCGCCAGTGCTACGGCCAGCCGCAGCGCGGCAGGCAGATCATGCTCAAGGGCCCACGTCAGGGCCTGGTGTACGGTGACGTCCTCAGCGTCCAGCCACCGGGCGGCGGCCAGTTCGCCGCCGCTGGCCCGCATTCCGGCCGCGGCCTGCTCTGCTACCGTCAGCGCATGGCAGGCCAGCGCGGCGGCGGTCTCCGGAAATTCTCCGGTCTGGGTCAGCCACTCGAATCCGAACGAGCGCAGAGTTTCCAGCATCAGGTACCGGGCCCGCCCGTCCGGGCCTGTCCCCGGTGGGGTGAGCAGCGAGCAGTCGACCAGGTGGAGCACCGCGGGCTCCGCCCCAGCCCCCGTGATCGCCGCGGCCGCGTCCAGGGAGAACGGGCCCGGGAAAACCGCGAGCCGGCGGAACACCTGCTGCTCTGGCTCGGCCAGTAGCTGGTAGCTCCAGTCGACAGTCGCCGCCAGCGACTTATGCCGGGTCGGCGCGGCACGGTCGCCGCTGGTCAGAAGTCCGAAGCTGCCCTCCAGCCGGTCCAGCAGTTGCGCCAGGCCAAGCGCCTCGACCCGCGCTGCGGCCAGCTCGATTGCCAGCGGCATCCCATCCAGCCGCGTCACCAGCCGCGCCACGGCCTCCCCGGTCTCGCCATCCAGGGTAAAACGTGAGTCGGCCTGGCGGGCCCGGTCAGCGAACAGCGTTACAGCCGCAAGCGAGCCCGCCCCCGGAAGATCCGGGGACGGCACTGGCAGCGGCCGGAGCCGGTACCGGGTCTCCCCCGCCACACCTACCGGGCCGCGGCTGGTAGCCAGGACCCGCAGGTCATCCGCAATCGGCAGCAGCGCCGCGCATAGCTCCGCTACCGCGACGAGCACATGCTCACAGTTGTCCAGGACCAGCAGCAACTGCTGGTGCGCCAGCACCATGGCCAGCGATTCCGTGGTCGGCACGCCAGGTGCCTGCTGCACGCCCAAAGACGCTGCCACCGTAGCAGCGACAAGCTCCGGCTCTCTCACCACCGCTAGCTCCACCAGCCATGCGCCGTCTGCCAGCCGACCGGCCACCTGCCGGGCCACCTCACAAGCGAGGCGGGTCTTACCCACCCCGCCCGGTCCGGTCACCGTCACCATCCGGTACTCACCCAGCAGCCTGCCGACCTCGCCGACCTCAGCCGTACGGCCCACGAAGCTTGTCAGAGCGGCCGCAATACCGTGCGTGTCTCCCGACAGGACTTGCCGATTACCCCCCATGTCGGCACCATACCGGCCCCTGGCACGGCAATCCATAACACAGCACGCTGGCCACCACGGCCGCCGGGTACACCACCACCGCGCTCTCGATGGGGCACCTCGCGCTCAAGGGGTCAGCGTCGTGTAGGTAGTTCTGCCTAGCGGCGCCTGCCGCGTGAAAGGAGCATTACGGCCCCTGCCTGGCAGCAGGCGCGTCGGGCAGCCTGTCACTCAGCGGCGGGAAACACCCTCCCGCCCGACCCGAGCAGACAGGAGAGACCCATGTTCCCCAAGTCCCACACCAGCAGCGACCGGACTGCGGCTGAACGTCCCAATCCTCCCCGCACATGTGACTAGAGCGAATTAGGGGGTGAAGTGGGGGAAGGGTCAGGCCGGGCTGGCGGCGGAGGGCGATGAGGGCGGCGGAGGCGAGGACGCTCGCGGCTAGCACTTCCACGTAGGCCCGGCGGCGCGACTCGTGCTGGATGCCGGTGTGGAACCGGTTCACGGCCCGCGGCCAGGGCGACCAGCCGAACCACAGCTTGGTCGGCTTGTCGGCGTCGGGCAGAGCCGCCCCGGCCATGCCGGCCAGCACGGCCAGCCGCCGGTCGGCGGGTGCGGCCGCGGTCAGCGTGCCCATGATGGCCAGGCTGGTCAGCCCGTCGCGGGTGGCGACGTGGACGAAGTGGCGTTTGCTTTCCCAGTCGCCCCAGTGCGGGATGGCGTCGAGGACGAAGTGCGAGGCGACCCCGGCCGCGAAGGCCGGTACCGGGCGGCGGGCCAGCGCGCCGATGGCCGCGCCGGACAGGACATGGTTGGTCAGCAGCATCCGCCCGTGCCTTCCCCTCGTGATACCTCCACCGTATGCGGACCGGACCGGGGATTATCCGGCGGCGGGGCAGCGGAGCGTGCTGGTAGCGTTTCGTTGCGGGGGCAGGCACGAGATTCCAATCCGAACGAGGACTGACGCGTACCCATGCTGGACAAGCGATTCATCAGGGAGCACCCGGACGAGGTCAAGGCGGCCGTCCGGGTCAAGGGCATCGCCCTGGACGTGGACGAGCTGCTCGACCTGGACCGGGAGAGCCGCCGGCTGCAGACCGAACTGGACCAGGCCCAGGCCCTGCGGAAGAGCTCGTCCAAGGAGTACGCCCGGGCCGACGAGGCGCGGCGGATCGAGCTGAAGATCGAGCACGAGAAGCTCGAGGCCCAGCTCAGGTCGCTGCGCGAGCAGCTGGCCGAGACCAATGCGACGCTGACCGGCCTGATGCTGCTCACCCCCACCATCCCGTGGGCGGGCGCGCCGGTCGGGGCCGACGACTCGGCCAACGTGGTGATCAAGACGGTCGGTACCCCGCCCGAGTTCGGCTTCGAGCCGCTGGACCACGTCGACCTGCTGGAAAAGCGCGGCTGGGCCGATTTCGACCGGGCCCGCAAGGTGGCCGGGGAGCGCGCCTACGCGCTGACCGCGGACGCCGTGCTGCTGGAGCGGGCGGTCCACTCCTATGCCCTGGATCTGCTGCAGGCCAGGGACTTCATGCTGGTCAGCGTGCCGTCGCTGGTCCGCGAGCAGGCCCTGATCGGCACCGGGCAGTTCCCGGTGCACCGCGAGGAGACCTACGCGATCCCGGCCGACGACCTGTTCCTGGCGGGCACGGCCGAGGTGGCGCTGGTCGGCTTCCGCAGCGGCGAGATCATCGACCACAAGCAGCTGCCGATCCGGTACGCGGGGATCTCGCCCTGCTTCCGCCGGGAGGCGGGCAGCGCGGGCCGCGACGTGCGCGGGCTGCTGCGGGTGCACCAGTTCGAGAAGGTCGAGCAGTTCGTCATCTGCGCCGCCGACCCGGCCGAATCCGACGCCTGGCACGCCGAACTGCTCGGCACCGCCGAGCAGCTGCTGCAGGGCCTGGGCCTGGCCTATGAGGTGGTGGAGTGCGCCACCGGCGACATGGGCGCGGGCAAGTACCGGATGAACGACATCAACACCTGGATGCCGTCCCTGCGGGCCTACCGCGAGACGCACAGCTGCTCCTCGCTGCACGACTGGCAGGCCCGCCGGGCCAACGTGCGCTACCGGGACACCGACGGCACGGTCCGTTTCGCCTACACGCTGAACAACACGGCCGTGGCCACGCCGCGGCTCCTGGCCGCGCTGGTGGAGAACCTGCAGACCGACGAGGCCCAGGTGAAGGTGCCGGCCGTGCTGCGGCCCTATCTCGGCGGCCGGGAACTTCTCTGAACCTCGTCAGGCGTTAGTTCTGCAGGTTGACGTCGAACATGGACATCGAGAAGGTGACCGGCTTGCCGCCAGTGTCGCTGACCTCCCAGCCGAACGGGATCTGGGTCAGCGGGGATGCCGCCGGGATGTAGCCGAGCGAGACCATGGTCTCCAGCATCGACTTGAGGTCTACCGTGCCCGATGTCTCGTTGTGGTCCAGCAGGAAGACGTAGAAGCCGGTGATCCCGCTGCCGCTGCGCCAGAGCGCGAAGTTCTGGCCCATGTAGGTGTACGTGCCGACCTTAGTCATGCCGTCGTCGGCGAGGTTACGGTCCTTGGCGGGCGAGGTGTCTACCCACACCATGACCTCGGTCTGCCAGTTGTTCAGCCACAGGTCGTATGCGGCCTCGGCGTTGAGGTCACTGTTCTGCGGCATGGATTCGGTGAAATCACTGGTCAGCGACGTGATGTTGTTCAGGTCGTACTGCGAGGGGGGAGTTTTGTAACCAGAAGCAGCCGTGTTGAGCACGTAGTAGTTGAAGCTCGCGTCCGGGTACGTGAGCACCTCGCCGGGCGCGTTGGACGGATCCGTGTCGGTCGCGGTTACCGACCAGTTCTGGAAGGAGGAGGCGCTCAGGACCTGCGGCCCCTGGCTGGTGGTCCACGGGTCCTGGTTGACCCCGAGCAGGTTCGGGGACGACTGCTGTCCCGCGGCGAAGCCCGGTGCCTGGCCCGAGGATGGCCCCGCGTTCCAGAAGCCGCAGCCGGACGTGCTGCTCGTCCCGTGATTCGGGCAGCTCGCCGTGAACACGGCACTGCCGGCGGGCGCCGACGATGGAGGCTGCGCGGGCGTAGTTGGGGGCGCCGCGGGTGCTGATGTGGCTGACGTGGCTGACGGAGCCGAGCTGGGTTGCGGGTTAGCTGATGCTGCCGGGCCAGACTGCACAGACCACTGGACCGGGACCGAGTTGGCCGGGCAGTTCGGCGCCGCGGCCACGGTCACCTGGGTCAGCTTCCCCGCCGCCAGGCAAGCGTGGACGGTCATGGTCTGGGGCAATACGCCGCCCTGGGCGGCGGCCAGGTTCAACGTCGCCGGGGCCCGGTTATTCTCCACCGCGTACCCTCCGATGGCCGCGGCCATCATCAGGCAAAGTACGGTGGCCAGCCCCACAAGCTTCCTGGGATTCCCCTGCGCAGGCATCTGCCGTCCTAACAGTTAGGAGCGCTCCCCCCACAGGCCCTGGGAGCTCCGGCCCGCTGTGGCCAGGGCACACACCGTACGCCCGCGACCTGCGGCCCGAGATGGAAATGTTACATTTGAGGCTGAACGGCCTCGGTGTGTAACCAAATGGGACGGCGGCCGGGAACTTCTCTGAACCACCGCCAAACTGGCGTACGCTGCGAGGCGTGAACGTTGACGCCGATCGGGTAGCCGACCTGGCGGCCCGGCCGCCGAGCGACCTGACCAGGCGCGATGTCGCGCTGGCGCTGCTCACCGTGCCGGCCGATGACGCCCTGGCCTCGCTGCCGGGCCTGCGCCGGGGGATGCTGGCGGCGGGCAACCCGCTGTCCGCGGCGTTCTGGTCCTCGGCCGAGACCGTGCTGCACAAGATCGAGGACGGCACCGCTACGGTCGGGGACGTCAGGACCTGGCTGGAGGCCACCGGGACCGAGCCCAACGGGATCATCGGCCTGCACGTCTGGGACGACCAGACCGAGCGCAGCCAGCTGGCCGCCGAGATGCACACCCGTCTGGTCAGCCACCTGGAGGACCGGCTGGCCGCGGGCGAGATCGACCCCGACCTGCTGGCCGTGGCCGACCCGGCCGCTTGCGCGGCCTACATCGCCGTGCAGGAGCGGTGGATGACCTCGGCGCTGCCCGACGGGCGGGTGCCGATGGACGTGCTGCTCGATGAGAAGGACGAGGAGTTCACCGCCGAATGGGACGCCGCCGACGCCGAGGCGCTGGCCATCGTCCAGGCCCTGCTCGAGCAGGTCGGCGAGCGCCCCTTGCCCGGCCAGGATCTGCAGCAGGCTTGTGCCCGGCTGCGCGCGGACATCGCCCGGGCCGACTGGCCCGGTGAGCTGCTGATCGAATGCGGCGGCATGCGCGCCCGCGACCTGCCGGGCGACGACGCCGAGCTCTGGCTGCGCCTGGCCGCGGGCGTGGCCTCGCCGGTCGGCTCGGATGACTGGCTGAACCGGCCGGGCCCGGCAGATTCCGACGAGCTGGGCGAGACCGACAGCGCGGTGGCCGCCATCTGTGCCATCGACCACTTCGACTGGCTCGCGGTGATCACCGCGCTGGCCACCGGCGGCCCCGGCACGTCCGCCTCGGCCGCCGACCTGGCCGGTTACGTACGCGACTACGACCCTGACGACGGCGAAGATGACGGCGCAGACCTGGCCGAAGCCAACGGTGAGGTCTACGACTTCGGCGGCTTCGATGACGACGACGGCGAGTTCGACGAGCTGGGCATGGAAAGCCTGTTCCTGCCGGTCACCACGCTGTGGCAGGTGCTGGGCGCGATCGACGACGAGGACTGCCTGACCCCGCTGGGCTGGTGGGGCCTGCCCGAGGCCATGCGGCGCGTCTGGGCCCCCTCGTCCGGCCGCGAGGGCTGACCAGGTTTCTCCTGACCGGATCCCCTCCGGGCGGCGCGTCTCATGCAAGCGATCGATCACCTCGCGCGATGCCCTGGCCGGCCGTCGGTAGTACTTTGCCGCCACGAGCTGCAAATATAACGATTTAATCTCCCTGCCGAGTTCCACGCGCGTAAGTTAAGTCGCCGGGAGCGGGAAAGGGAGTGGAAATGGGTAACCACAGCAAACCGAGTGAACAGAGGGACCCCGGTAAACCCTGGAAACCCAGGAGGCTCGTGATCCTGGCTGCCGTGCCGTGCCTCGCGGCGGCGGCGATCGGCGGGGCGGCGCTGGCTTCAGGCGGCAGCACCCCGCGTACCCCGCTGACCGTGAACCTGGACGGCGAGGCCGGCACCACCGGCCTGGGCGTAACCGTCTACGCCTGCCTGGCGTCGGGAAGGCTCACCCACGTGACCGTGGCCGCGGCGCCGAACTGCCCGGCTGGCTCCGTCCGGGTCCACTGGAGCGGGCAGTCCGACCCGACGTCGGCACCTACTAACCCTGCGCCCGTCACGTCGTCGTCATCCGGCTCGGCCCCGACGACCGCGCCGCCCACCGCACCGACCAGCACGCCGCCGACTGCACCAACGACCGCGCCGTCGACCACCTCCGCACCGACGAGCCCGGCCACGGGCCCGCAGTGCGTCACGAGCTCGGCCAAGGGCAGCTGCGGTCCGTACACCTACCCGAGCATCACGGGCAGCGGCGGCAGCAACACCTTCGTGCTGAACAACATGTGGGCCGCCAATGCGGGTACCACCCAGACGCTGACCTCGACCGGTCCCGGAAGCTGGAGCGTGGTCGCCAATGCCGGGCCGGCTGGGTCCACCGCGGTGCAGACCTACCCGGACACGCAGCAGATCTACACCAAGTCGAACAACACCCCCGACCCGCTGTCCAGCTTCAGCTCCATCGTCTCCTCGTTCACCGAGAAGATGGGTGAAGCCAGCGGCACCAGCGCCGAGGCGGCCTACGACATCTGGCTCGGCCAGAACTCCTCGACCAACTACGCGGATGAGGTCATGATCTGGAACGACCAGATCAACCGGGGCACGTGCGGCGGGGCCACGAAGCAGGCCACCGCCACCTTCGGCGGGTCCAACGGCGTGCCGACGCAGAACTGGACGCTGTGCAAGTGGGGCGGCAGCGAGCTGATCTGGTACCTGTCCAGCGGCAACGAGCAGTCCGGCTCGGTGGACGTCCTGTCCATGCTCAACTGGCTGGAGAGCCACGGCTACCTGCCGGCCGGCTCGGGCCTGAACCAGATCGACTACGGGTTCGAGATCTGCTCGACCCCGAGCGCGGAGACGTTCACCCTCAGCCAGTACGGCATCAAGTCGTCGTAACTGACTGTCTCGTCTCGCGCGAGACTGAACGCTGATTTTCCGGGGTGCCGGCTGGCCAGGGCCGGCACCCCGGAGTCGTCAGTAGCGGTAGCGCGCCACGTGGCCCGGGATGATCCCGCCGGTATTGGCCTTACTCTGCGCGTGCCGCATGATGCTGAACCTGTTGGCCACGCGATCGACGCCGTTCAGATGGTTCGTGACCGCCCATGACGCTACCACCAGCGGCGTTCAGCTAATGCGGGCGCGGCTCGCCTCCGTTAGCCTGGTATCGAACGCCAGGGGTCGGCTCGGCGAATATGCGCCGTGGGCGGAGGAAGACATGGGTTCTGAGTTGGCAGCCATTTCAGCGGCCACGCTGGTCAGGACGGCCGGGCGAGGGCCCGGCAGAAGCGGTTTCGCGGAATTACTGCATCCCGGTTATCCAGAGCAAGTCTTGCTTACCGTCCGGCAGCGCGGCGGATGAGCGATCCCGGTCCGCCGGACGAGCCCGCCGATCCCGGTCAAGCGGAGACGACAACCCCGAACCCGATTGTCCGCCGGGCTGGCCGTGACTTTTACCAGGCTGGCCGTGATCTGCACGTCCATCACCGCGACGGCGTGCGGCGCGTGGCTTCGGCGGCATATACGGAAACGGCGTGCCCGTATCCAGGGCTGGCCGCGTTTACCGGCCAGCAGGCAGAGTGGTTCTACGGCCGGGACCGGCTGACCGCCGACCTGCTCGAGCGAATGGATGAACGCCTGGTCCACGGTGGCCCGGTGATGGTTGTCGCGGCCTCGGGAGCAGGGAAGTCATCGCTGCTGCGGGCGGGCCTGCTGCACCGGATCAGCCGGGGCAGCCTGCCGGCCGAGGGGTCGCGGCACTGGCCGCAGGTCTGGTTCACCCCCGGCTCACGCCCGATACGGAACGCCGCCGCCGCCTTGGCGGCGGCCTGGCCTGACGGCACTAACCGCCCCGTAATGCCGTCAGACCCCGGCCCGGCCGACCTGGACCGGCTGCTGCGCAGCGTGCTGGCAACGTCGGCCGGGCGGCCCAGCCGGGTCATCGTGGTGGTGGATCAGCTCGAGGAGTTGTTCACCCTCTGCGAGAGCGAGGCCGAGAGGCGGGCCTTCATCACGTGGCTGTGGCGGGCCGCCGGCGGTGATGATCCGCGCAGTGCACTGGCCCTAGTGGCGTGCGGGCTCCGCGCGGACTTCTACGCCGAATGCGTCAGCGGCTATCCTCAGCTCCGCCAGTCGCTGGAGGACGGCCAGATCATCGTCGGCCCCATGTCCGGGGACGAACTCCGGCAGGCGATCGGCTATCCGGCCGAAGCGGCAGGCCTGGACATCGAGCCGGGGCTTACCGACCTCCTGCTCGCCGACCTGCGGGCCGGCTACCAGGGCCGAGAGCCCGGCCGGGGGGACCTCGCCGCGGATTACAACGCCGGCCGGCTGCCGCTGCTGGCCCACGCGCTGCGGGCGACCTGGCAGCAGCGCCACGGCGCTGTCCTCACGCTCGATGGTTACCGTGCCACCGGCGGCATCGAGCACGCCATCGCCCGGACGGCGGAGCAGGTCTACACCGGGCTCACCGAAGACGGGCAGCGCGCGAGCAGGGTCATGTTCCTGCGCCTGGTCAAGATCGGCGCCAGTGCCAGCGAGGATGTCCGGCGCCCGGCTACGCGGTCTGGCTTGACGAGCGGCGTCCAGAGCGCGGGCGTGATCGATGCGTACACCAGCAGCCGCTTGCTTACCACGGCCCGGGACGCGGTCCAGATCACCCACGAGGCGCTGCTCACCGCCTGGCCCAGGCTGGCGGACTGGCTGGAGGAGGACCGCGCGGACAGCCTGAAGCGGCAGGCCGTCGAGGACGCGGCCACCGAGTGGGAGCACGCCGGCCACGATTCCTCACTGCTGTACCGAGGCGCCCGCCTGGAAAACACCGTGGCCTGGGCGGGCGGCCGCTCCCGTGAGCTCACACAGACGGCCCGGGCCTTCCTGGCCGCATCCCAGCGGCTCGCGCACCGCGTGACCCTGGTATGGCGCTCAATCGTGGCGCTCCTGGCCGTCCTGGCCCTGGGCGCATCGCTGCTGGCGGCCGTGGCTCTCCATCAGCGAGCCACCGCCAACAGCGAACGCGCCCAAGCGCTGTCCGCGGGAAACCTCGCCGCATCCGACGCGATGGCCGGGCAGAGTCAGGCCACCGGCGATGCGGACCCTGTCATGGCCCGGCTGGAAGCCGTCGCCGCCTGGCGCATCCAGCCAACGGCCCGGGCCAGGTATGCCATACTCAGCGCCGCGTTCCTGCCGTGGGCCGCGCTAATGGACAGCGCCGATGGCACATCGGTCACGGCGGTGGCGTTCAGCCCGCATGGCAAGCTCCTGGCCACAGGTACCTTCGGCGGCACGATCCAGCTCTGCGACCTAGCCACGAAAACTCCTTGCACGCTTCTCCCCGGCACTCCCCATCGGGTCACGTCGGTGGCGTTCAGCCCCGACGGCAAGCTCCTGGCGGCAGGCACCTTCGACGGCATGATCAAATTCTTCGACATCACCTCCAGGCAACCGGCCTTCACGCTGCCGGCCGGCACCGGCAACACGGTGTACTCGGTAGCTTTCAGCCCGGACGGCAGGCTCCTGGCGGCCGGCATCGAAAGCAGAACCGGCCTGGGCAGTACCCAGCTGTGGAACGTCGCGGCCCGGACCCTGACCGCCACGCTCCCCGCCGTAGGCTCCCTCAACGGGGTCAACTCGGTCAGCTCGGTGGCGTTCAGCTCCGACGGTAAACTGCTGGCCGCTGGCACCGGTGCTGGCGAGGTTCAGCTATGGGACCTCACCGGATCGGCCCCGGAAGCTACCGCACCCGCCATAACCGGCGGCGATGTCAATTCAGTGGCGCTAAGCCACGACGGCACGCTGCTGGTGGCCGGCCTGGCCAGCGGCAATGTCCAGCTGTGGGACCTGGCCTCCCGGACGCTGGAAGCCACGCTCCCCGCCGACAGCAGCCATGCCGTCTTTTCTGTGGCTCTGAGCCCCGACGGCAAGCTCCTGGCCGCTGATACCGGGAGCGCCACGACTCAGGTGTGGGATCTCGCCTCCCGGACGCTGAAGGCCGCTCTTCCGGCGGGTTCGCTCGACTCGGCCGTGTCGGTGGCCTTCAGCGCCGATAGCGACCTCCTGGCCACCGGCACCCTCACCGGGACCCGGCTGTCACATGTTGCGGATGACCTGGCGATCAGCAGCCCGGTCGCCACCCTCCCGATCGGTGCGCCCGGTTCGGTCACGTCGGTGGCGCTCAGCCCGGATGGCAAGCTGCTAGCCGCAAGCACCGGCGACGGCACGGTCCAGCTTTGGGACGTCACCGCCCGGACGCTGCGAGCGACGCTCAGCGTCCGCACGAATAGCCTGATCCTGCCGGTAGCGTTCAGCCCTGACGGCAAGTTCCTGGCCGTAGGCAATGGCGACGGAACAGTCCAGCTATGGGACGTCACCACCCGGACGCTGCGAGCGACGCTCAACATCGGCGCGAAGAGCCTGATCTGGTCGGTGGCGTTCAGCCCCGACGGTAAGCTGCTCGGCGCCAGCGCCGGCAACGGCGCGGTCAGGCTATGGGACGCCACCGTTCGCGTCCCGGCCGTGCGAGCCACGCTTCCGACTGGCACAGACGAGGCGATTGAATCCCTGACGTTCAGCCCCGGCAGCCAGGCCCTGGCGGCCGGCACTGGCAACGGCACCGTTCAGCTATGGGACGTTATGCCTCGTCGGCCAACCATGACGGCCACGCTTCACGCCGGGATTACGAACGAGGTGTGGTCGGTGGCGTTCAGTCCCGACGGCAAGCTGCTGGCCGCCGTGACGGTCAGCGGCACCGTCCGGCTATGGAACGTCGGCACCGGCCATCAGGCCTCGACCGCTCCTATCCTCACCAACGGCCTCTCTACGGTGGCGTTCGGCGCCGACAGTACGACCCTGGCCATCGGCAACGGCCAGGGGGTACAGCTATGGGATACGAGTACGGGTCAGAAGATCGGCGCTCTGCCGGTCAACAGCTTCGACAGCCTCCTGCACGGCAATATCATCATGGCCGCCAGCGCGAAGAATGCGCTGCTAGCGGTGGGCACTGGCGTAGGCAGCATCCAGCTGTGGAGCATTCCCTATCTCACAGACATCATTCCGTATCTATGCGCGCTGGCCGGGCAGCCCTTCCCGCGCGCGCAGTGGGCCAACGACGCACCGGGGGTGCCGTACATGGCCACGTGCCCCTGATGCCGTCCCCGTTCACTCGCCCGAAGGGCGGTAGTGGATGACCGTCTGATCCCGTCCGGCGATGTAAGCATCCCGGCCAGCACGAACCCGCTGGCTTACGTTTCCCGCCCCCTCAAGGAGCGCACGCACGTCTGACAGGAGGACCGGATCGGCGGCCAGTGCCTTACGGACCGCCAGCCGGACTGCGGACACCGCATCCTCGTCATCAGGGTCAGCGGCCAGGTCCTCGAGCGGTCCCGGCAGAGGTTCCCCCGGATCACACGAGCCGAACACCCGCAGCAGGAGACGGCGGCCCAGGCCCACGGTCGCGTCGGCTGCCTCATCGCGGACCCGGGCCAGCACGGCTCCGCCGTACGCTCCCACCGCTGCCGAGATGTACGGCGTCATCTCGGCCGCCAGCGATACGGCATCTCCGCTCACGAGATCCTCCGCTTCAGCCGCTTCACCCTTTGATTCAAGTATCCTCAGCAACGCGGTCAGCTGTAGGGAGGCCGGACGAGACACGGGCCAGCGGCAGGAACGCGTCGTCGACGATCGAGGTGATGGTCTGCGGCGCGGCCGGTTCCAGCGTCATCAGCAGCTCGTGGCGGAGCAGGTCGACCGGCAGCGAGATGACCCGGGCGGGCGGCGTCTTGGGCCCGAGCTCGCCGCGGGCCACGGCCCGGGCCACGATGATCTCCATCGACGACTCGCGGTCGCCGACCAGCTCCCGGCGCAGCTCGGCGGGTGACAGGCCGAGCTCCCGGAACTGGGCGCTCAGGCTCATAGACATTACCGCGGCGACGCTGCCGCGCAGCTGGTTGACGCTGGTCAGCACCGCGATCGTGTCCTCACGGAGGCTGCCGGTGTCGAGCACCTCGCGCCGGATGGTCTCGCCCTGGCGGCGCAGCGTGGCTCGCAGCAGCTCCTCCCGGTTCCGCCAGCGCCGGTAGAGCACGGGCTTGCTCGAGTGCGCCCGCTCGGCCACCCCGGCGAACGTAAACCCGTTCCAGCCGTCAGTGATCAGTACGTCCCAAGCGGCGTCCAGGATCGCCGCCTCCAGCGCAGCCCCGCGTCGCCGGGTGGACTTCTCGCTGGCTGGATCGTTCTGATCATCTATATCAGGCTGTTCGCTCATCGCCCACCTCACCCTTAAGAAACCTCTTGCGTATCTTATCTGATCGCGCTACCGTAATAAGAAACTAAGTAGTTTCTTATTGGAGCATGCTATGAGCGAGACAGAGACGGCCCTGCCGCCCGAGACCAAGCGGGCGCTGACGGCGTTGATCATCGGGGCCGTGGCCGCCGTGCTTGACACCACGATCGTCTCCATCGCGTTGCGGACCCTGGTCGGTACGCTGCACTCGACGGTCAGCCAGATCCAGTGGGTGAGCACCGGCTACTTGCTCGCCCTGGGCGTGGTGATCCCGGTCGTCGGCTGGGCCCAGGCGCGGTTCGGCGGCAAGCGGCTCTGGATGGCCGCGCTGACCATCTTCGTGGCCGGCTCGACGCTGTGCTCGGTGGCCTGGAACGCCGACAGCCTAATCGCGTTCCGGGTGCTGCAGGGCGCGGGCGCCGGGATGATCTTCCCGCTGCTGATGACGCTGGCCATGCGGGCCGCGCGTTCGGTGCCAGGCGGGGCCAGCTCGCTGGGCCGGGTGACCGCCACGGTCAGCCTGCCGATCGCCGTCGGCCCGATCCTCGGCCCGGTCCTCGGCGGCGTCATCCTCAACTGGCTCAGCTGGCGCTGGCTGTTCCTGATCAACGTGCCGGTCTGCGCGGTCGGCCTCTACCTGGCCTGGCGGGCGCTGCCGGCCGATGCACCGGCCCGGGCCGAGGACCGGCCCAAGTTCGACCTGGTTGGCCTGCTGCTGGTGGCGCCCGGGGTGACCGGCGTACTGCTGGGCCTGTCCAACGTCGCCACCGACGGCGGCTTCGGGCACAGCGACGTCCTGCTGCCGCTGATCATCGGGCTGGTGCTGCTGGCCGCGTTCGCGGCCTGGGCGATCCACCGGACGTCGGCGGGCCGGGTAGTAGGAGCGGCCGGCTCGGCCCTGGTCAACGTAAGGCTGCTGCGCGTCCGCTCGGTCGGCGCGGCCTCGGCCGCGCTGTTCCTGACCGGCGCCTGCATGTACGGCGCGATGTTCCTGCTCCCGCTGTACTACCAGGAGCTGCGCGGGTTCGACGTGCTCGATGCCGCGCTGGTGCTGATCCCGCAGGGCGTGGGCTCGCTGGCGACCCGGACGGTAACCGGGCGGCTGACCGACCGGGTCGGCGGCCGGGCCGTGGCGGTGGCCGGCTTCGTGCTGGTCGCGCTGGCCACCGTGCCGTTCGCCTTTGCCAGGCCCGGGGACGAGCGAGTGGTGGCTGGGCACGGTCCTGCTGGTCCGCGGCCTGGGTCTCGGCGTCGTGCTGATCCCGGTCATGACCGTCGCCTTCGTCGACATCGACCCGGACGACATACCGGACGCCTCGATGATCACCCGTATCAGCCAGCAGGTGGGCGGCTCGTTCGGCGTGGCGATCGGCGCCGTCGTGCTGGAGTCGGCGGTAGCCGGCGGCCACACGCTGACCCAGGCCTTCGGCCAGGCGTTCTGGTGGACGACCGGGTTCACCGTGCTCGCTGTGCTGGCCTCCTTCTTCCTCCCCGGCCGCCGCGTCCCGGCCGCCGAGCCGCCTGCGGTCCCGGCCCAAGGCCAAACGGCCGACCCGGCCCTGGCCCCGGCCGACCAGACGGCCTGATAACCGGTCGCTGCTTAGCCCGCGGTTCCGGATGCTGGCGTTCCCGGCTCCTCGTGCAGACCGGGCTCGCCGTCCCCTATGCCCAGCAGCACCGGCTTGCCGGTCAGTTCCTCCAGCTCAGCGCGGAGCCGGTCGGCCCGTCTACCAGCACCGTCTACGTGGCCAACTACACCAGCGGCAATACGGTGTCGGTCATCAAGGAGGCCACCGACGCCGTAACCGCCACCGTCCCCGTCGGCAACAGCCCCGTCGAACTGGCGGTGGACCCGGTAACCGGCAACGTCTACGTGGTCAACAACTTCGACAACACGGTGTCGGTCATCGACACGACTCCAGCGAGGCCCCCAGCGTGCGGTGCGGCTCCGTCGATCACACACGCCCCCGGCGTGCGTTGCGGCTCCGTCGATCACGCCGCCGGCCGAACACGGTCCTGGGCTATAACGCCCTGCAGTACGACGTTTCGACGTGGCTGTCGGCTAATTAACCGGCTGGCCACCACACGCTCAGGACGACGGATCCGCTGAGGGCAACCCGGCCGGCACCGCCGCGGGCGCCAACGCTGAGGCCGGCACCGCCGGCAGCTCCCAGCTCCGCAGGCCAATTCGGCTGTCCCAATGGCAACGCCATTTCGTGCGTCAGGTCGGTCGTTTCCCTCCCCATCCGGTCTTCGCGATCGGGGTCCTACGCTCCGCGATGCCGGGATCGGTCCGGACGCGACTGAGCCGAAGAGATAGTGCTCAGCCAGTTAGGCCGTGTCCCGTAGATCAGTGGCGGCGTGTGCGCGCTAGGAGCAGTCGTCGGGGAGGTCGGCGTTGATGGTCTTGCCCGCGATGACGGAAACCTGGGTGTACGGCCCGTATGTGCCGGGGGCATAGGGGGCCTGGCCGTAGCGTCCGATGATCACGTACGTGCCTGGCAGCAAGGAAAAACGGAATAGCTGGCGGTAGTTGTTGCTGATGTAGGCCCGGGCGACGACCGGCCCGCCGGGCAGGATGATGCGATCATCACCTGGTACGTCGATGACCTGGGCGGCAACCTGACCGGGACCATGTACTGATGCGACTTCAACCAGTACACGCTGATGTCCGCCGGGCTGCCGCGAGTGGCGGGCCGTTCCGCGGACCACCATGACCGTGCCCGGGGTGACGGGTAGCGGGTGGCCTGGGGGTATGGCTGGGCCACTGCACGCGGAGAGATGCCCGGTGACGATGCCCGTCCGGGTCGGCCGGCCCGGCGGGTGCGATGGCACCGGCGTGGTGCGGCGGGCCGGGGGTCAGCGTGATGAGCACCCCGGCTGCTGACAGGACTGCCGCGGCTGCTGTCAGTGCCAGCGCGATCTTCTGCCGCCGGCGCCGTGTGCGGGCGCGGGCCTCGGCGATCAGTGCCTTCGCTCAGCGGCCATGTCCTGTGCGGGCAGCATCGCCGTCGTGCCGGGCAGCTGGTGATCGGCGGCCTGGACCGTTGTTCCCTGCCTGAGCTGCATGGTGCTATTATCGCTAGCATTATGCTAGAGGTCAACCTGGACCGCGGTGATGCCTTGCCGCTGTATGACCAGGTTTGCGCCAGCATCCGCCGGGCGATCGCGGACGGGGAGATCGGCCCTGGCGAGCGGCTGCCGCCGGCCCGGGACCTGGCGGCGGTGCTGCACGTCAATGCCAACACCGTGCTGCGTGCCCTGCGCATGCTGCGTGATGAGGGCTTGCTGGAGTTCCGCCGTGGCCGGGGCGTCACCGTGGCCGGATCCGCTCACCGGGGTGCCGTCCTGGCCCGGGCCCGCGAGCTCGTCGGCTACGCCCGCCAGCACGGCTACACCCGCGACGAGCTCATCCAGCTGATCCGCAGCATCGGCTAAGCGGGACGTGCCGCAGCCAGACCGCTACCGCAAGCCGCTACCGGAAACCGCCTGGCAATCTCCGCAGGCATGACGGCACGGACCACTAGGGAGGGCCGGCAGATCACGTGACGGGATCTCGCAGCCAGATCCGGATCGAGGCGACGTCAACGGTGGCCTGGTACATGAAGTCGCGCTTGTCGTAGCGTGTCGCCACCGCGCGGAACTGCTTGAGCTTGGCGAAGCAGCGCTCGACGGTATAGCGCTCCTCGTAATGCCCGGGGTCAAAGGCCGGCGGCCGCCCGCCGGAGCGTCCCCGGGCGCGGCGGTTCTTCTTCTGGTCCTCCTTGACCGGGATGACGGCCTGGATGCCGCGGCGGCGCAGGTATGCGCGGTTAGCCGCCGAGGAGTACGCCTTGCCGGCCATCGCCCGGCCGGGCCGGGTGCGCGGCCGGCGCCCTTGCCGCGGCGGGCGACGCGGACGGCCTCCAGCAGCGGGATGAACTGCGGGCAGTCGCCATACTGGCCGGGCGACAGGATCCGGGTCACCGGGCGGCACCGGCGATCGGCAGCCAGGTGGATCTTCGTGCTCAGCCCGCCGCGGGACCGGCCCAGGGCCTCCCGGCCCGGCCGGGCCGCCGGAATCTTGTCATTCGGCGGCGCCCCCGAGGATCAGCTCCGCGGGCAGCGCGTGCCTGGCCCCGGCGGCGTGCTGGTGCGCCCGGACCACGGTGGAATCCGCACTGAGGGTCCAGTCCTTCCCCTCGGCTTCATCGCACCCGGCCTGCAGCCGGGCCAGGATCTTCTCCCAGGCCCCGTCCAGCGCCCAGCGGCGATGCCGGTTACAGGCGGTCTTCCAGTTCCCGTATTCGCCGGGCAGGTCCCGCCACGGGCAACCGGTACGGGTCCGGAACAAGATTCCGTTGACCACCATCCGGTGATCACTCCACCGGCGCCCCTGCCGGGCATCAACGGGCATCATCGGCGCCAGCCGCTGCCAGTCCGCATCGCTGAGATCATGCCGAACCAGGCGATCACTCATCCGCCTTGATCTACACGAACCCGAGTCCAAGATCTACGGGACACGCCCTAGCGCTGAGGGCTGGCTTGGTTCCGATTTTAGACCGTCGAACGCCTAGTTCATATGCAATTTCACGGCCTTAAGATCGAAACGACGACGATCGACGACTCATTGATGAAATCACGTTCGCAATCATGGCATTGGCGTGCACCTTAATGCTATAATCACAGGCACGGGGTGTTCAGATCTTTCTTCCCGAACGGACGGTGGCTGATGCACCAGGACCCGTTCCCCGATCCAGACGAGGACGACAGCGAGGAGCCTGACGGCGCCCCGCCGCCGGACGCCGAGACCGGGCCAGAGCAGGGCCTGTTCTTGTGCCTGCCCGCCGGGGAGTTCGACCCCGACCAGTTCGCCCAGTCCGGCCCGTCCCCGGACCTGCCGCCCGGCGCCATGACAGCCACGCTGATGGACCTGGTCGCCGGCCCGGACGGCCCCGGCGTGGCCGGGCTATCAGATGACCAGCTGGTCGGGATCATCGCCGCCGCCAAACGGGAGCAGTCCTGGTCGGCCTGGGTCGAGATGACCGGGACCCGCGAGTTCGCGCGGCGGGCGGCGGCCCGCGGCCCCCGAGGCCAGTTCGCCGCCGACGAGCTCGCCGATGAACTGCACCTCACGTACAACTCCGCGGCCGGGCGGATGGACTACGCCACCACCGTCGCCGGCCGGCTGCCCGCCAGCTTCGCCGCGCTAGGCGCCGGGAAGCTGGACATCACGCGGCTGCGGATCATCGAGGAGGAGACCAGCATCTTGTCCGCCGGCCACGCGGCCGAAGCCGACGCCGAGCTGGCCCAGACCGCCGGGACGGCGACCTACGGGAAGCTGCGGGCGGCGGCACACCGGCTGGTGCTGAAGCTGGACCCCGAAGCGGACAAGCGGCGCAAGGAAGCCGCCCGCCGTGCCGCGGAGGTCCGCCGGTTCCGTGAGGAATCCGGGAACGCGGGCATCACGGCCCGGGAACTGCCCTCCGCCGACACGCTGGCCGCGTGGCAGCACGTGGAAGAGCGGGCCCAGGCCCTGCGCGCCGCCGGCGTCGAGGGCAGCCTGGACGAGCTGCGCGTCAGGGCCTTCCTCGAACTGCTCCAAGGACGCGACAGCCTCGAGGCCGAGGACAGCGGGCCGAGCGTGGCGGCGCAGGTCACCATCACGGTGCCGTGGTCCGCGCAGGAGCAGGGATCCGGGGACGCGGCCGACATAGACGGGTTCGGCCTGATCGACAACGACGACACCCGGGACCTGCTCGCCGCCGCGGCCAGCAACCCGCACACCCGCTGGTGCGTGACCACCCTGAACCCGGACGGCACCGCGGCCGCCCACGGCTGCATCACCGGACGGCATCCCCCGCCAGGCTTCGCCGCCAGCCGCAGACCCGGCGGCGGGCCCTGCCCCGGGCCCGACCCGCCACCACGCCCCCAGGACTGGCTCCGCGAACGGCAGGTCCGGATGACCCCCATCACCCGGGACCACTGCGACCACCAGCACGGCGAAACCGGATACCGGCCCAGCCACAAACTCCAGCACCTCATCAAAGCACGGAACGCCCGCTGCGGCGCCCCCGGCTGCGGCCGGCCCGCCGCCCGATGCGACCTCGACCACACCATCGCCTGGGACAAAGGCGGACTCACCTGCGAATGCGGGCTGGCCCCTTTGTGCCGCCACCATCATCACGTAAAGCAGGCCGAAGGCTGGCGGCTCGAGCAGCCCGAACCGGGAGTCCTGATCTGGCACACCCCATCGGGCCGGAGCTACGCCACAGCACCCACCCAGTACCCCCGGTAGGCGGAAACTGCCTCCGAATACACCAATCTGGTCTATGCAGAAGGCGGTATCGGGAAAGCTCGGATTCAAGGACATCCGCCGGAGGTTCGCAGGGTGGACCTTCACAGGCGCTACTGCAGTTGCTCCAGCGGGCAGCCAAGGCGACCTAATCGGGGCGGGCGCGCGGAACTATGACAACTGCAATCCCAATTGCGCCGAGGGTACGGTCGAGACTTCCCTGTTCAAATTACCGCCTCGAACCCGCAACAGTGCACGGTGCAGCTATATCCGAACGGCCGCACAAAACCGTACGCCAAATCTGGGGGTCGGAGTCCCGTAGCAGGACGAGTCTTGCCGCTGGATAGATGCAGCGACGGAGGCTTCGCTGACCGGCAAGGCGGCGACTCCGTTAAGGATCTGGCCGGTGCCGGGTTGACGTAGAAGGCTGACGTCTGTCCGCTGTCATTCACGTGTAACTGATGGTGCCTTCGGGTTCTGCGTCGTTAGTGGTGAACGCATAGGGAGGGCCAGCCCGGTGGAGATCGCCCAGGCCGCCAGCTCCTGCGCGACGTGGGCCGGGGAGCAGGAGCGGAGCATCGGCCCCGTGCCGGGGCCGGCGCCGCGCAGCGGCGCCTTGGCCTCCCGCAGTGCGGTCTCCGACCCGTCCCACCGCCACTTATAGAGCGCGGCCAGCTCCGGACCGGGATAGTCCTGGTAGTCCATCAGGTCGGTGACCAGGCAGAACATCTCCGGGACCACCTGGCCCTCCACGTCGGCGTAGTACTCGATGACCCGGACCGGGACGGTGACGCCGTCGCCGGACAGCTCCGCCCGGTAAGAGCCGTCGGGCAGGATCTCCGAGGTCCGCCGCAGCGGGACGTCGCTCTTCAGGCGGATCAGCACGTGCGCGGACCGTATCATGCGGGCGATCCGGGCGGCCCCGTGGTAGTTGCGGTCCATGATCCAGATCCAGCCCGGGTCGAGCAGCCACGGGTACCGGTCTATGGCCTCGTCCAGCAGGGACTGCTCGGACTCCGCCTTGTCCGTGCCGGCGGGGCCGTGCGGCATCGCGAACGTGGCCCGGCACGAGCAGCAGGTCACCGGCAGCGCCCTGGCCTGCGGGAACGGCGATGAGTCGTCCCCCGTGCCGACTGACCCGAAGTGCGCCCTGTTCCCCGGCGTGTCCGGGACCCGGATCAGGGTCCCGTCCAGCGACCCCGCCCGCAGCGGCCTCGCCTTCCCGATGGTGACCGCGCCGGGGCAGCCCTCCTCCTGGTGCTCCCGCCAGGACGCGCCCAGCACGAGGTCCCGCAGCTCCTCCAGCGGGACCGGGCCGAGCGCGCTCCGCCAGTCCCCGGCCGACCGCGCCGACGCGGGATGCCACGGCCGCGCCCACGGGACGATGGCCAGGTCTCCGGCCAGCGCGGCGATCACGTCCGCGGCTCGCGCGTCCGGCATGAGCGTCATCAGCACGATCACCCGGATCATGAACGCCCTGGCCAGCAGCCTCTCCCGCTCGCCCTTCACCAGCCGGCCGTCTAGCCGCGCGTCCCGCGCGATCCCGGCGATCGCGCCCGGCCCGGCCTGCGCATCCAGCCGCCCCTCCAGCGGCCCCAGCGTCGCGTGATGCACCGGGCTGCCCTTCGCCCGGACCTGCCCGTCCCTCCTCACCTGTGCCTCCGCCACCGCGACCACCTTCAGGAACACCACGTCATCGCCCGTGCCGATCTTCCCCGTCCCCCCGATGACCAGCGCGGACCGGTCCGCCTCGCCCAGGTCGCGCTCGCTCCGCAACGGCGACGCAACCAGCTCCAGCGGCACCGCGACGATCATCCCGGCTGAGACGGGCACGGCACGCGACAGGACAGGGTAAGAAGAAGACACGTGAGGCTCCGGTGGCGAAGTGGGACGTAGACAATCACACTTCTTAGCCGGAGCCTCACTCATCACGCAGGAAACCCGAGCAACAAACCCGCAACCAGGAACGATCACACAACGCAACCAGGAACAGGGCCAGCCCTCAGTTTTCCGCGGTGGTGATCCGGCCCTCGAGGTGAGATGGAGACGGCACGCAGAAAGCGTGGAGATCATATAGAAATGCACTCCCGCCCATCCCCGGACGTTCGCCCGGCTTGTCCTTAACTGGGAAAACGCCAATGAGCCGGATTTTATCCTATTGACAGGGCAGGTATGTGGTGATCCAATCAAATCCTGGGGATTCGCGCCTGATCCGCGTCTGGAAAGCCAGTCTGCGCAGGTAAGCAGATGGCTCATTGCGGGGCCTTTCCTCTATGCCAACCTGCTCAAGGGGGCCGGTAAATGACTAGCGTCCGGGTCCTCGGTTCCTTCCGTCAGCCGATGGCCTTCATTTCCCGAATTCCTAGCTGTCGTTTCCGATATGAATATCACGATGCCGGGAAATGTCCACACGCTGACGGTAATCCGCTCATATCCACGAGGAGGCCTTCTCGATGGCCGATAGCATGACCATCCTGCGCAACGCGGGACCACCCGGCACCAAGCGCAACATCGCGATCCTCGGCGATGGGTTCACCGCCGCGGACCAGGCTAGTTACAACCAGTGGGTGCAGGACATCCTGATCAACGGCGTCTTCGGAAACGACTACTACAGCGAGGACGCCTCCGCGTACAACATCTACCGCGTCAACCTGGAGTCGGTGGACTCCGGGGTGAGCACGATCACCTATGACGAGCACGGCACCCCGTCGGACCCGTCGGACGACACGGTGGCCTCCGAGACCATCCGCGACACCGCACTGGGCATCATCTTCAGCGGCTCCTGGGCGCACTGCTGGCTGGAATACGGGACGGACACCGAGGCACGCATCCAGGCCGCGCTCAACAAATGGGTGCCGGACTGGAACGAGCTGCTCGTCGTCCTCAACAACTCCCACTACGGCGGCTGCGGCGGCGGGGGCCGGGCGCACGTACCGATGGGTGTGCAATGGCCCGTCATCGCGCACGAGTTCGGGCACGGCATCGGCGGTTTCTCCGACGAGTACTCCGCCGCGGGGGTCGGGGCCTACACCGGCGGGGAGCAGGCCTGGATCGACCTGACCACGATCACCGACCGGGCGACCACCAAGTGGCACCAGTTCATTGCGCCGACCACGCCGCTGCCGACCGGGATCGGCTCCGCGGCGAACTACAACAACGGGCCCCGGCCGGCGACCTGGGACAGCAACCAGGACGTGGGGCTGTTCGAGGGCGGCGGCACCTACGACACCGGGATCTACCGGCCGGTGGAGAACTGCCGGATGAACACGAACACCCCGCCGTACTGCCCGGTCTGCTACACCTCCATCAAGACGGCGCGGGACGGCGAGACCGGCCACCACTTCCGCAACGCCTATCCCGGGCGCTTCTACGGCACCGGCCTCAGCGACCTGCTGCTTCATCACGGGACGTCCATCCAGCTGTTCGAGGCCGACGGAACCGCCCTGACGCACCGGTTCAGCGGCGTGGAGCGGGTGCCCGGGTCGTGGCAGTTCCAGCCGCACGACCAGGTCTACGTGGGCGACTTCAACGGCGACGGCGCCGATGAGGTCGCTATCTTCAACGGTGTCGACTGGGCCATCCCGTACCTGGGCCTGCTCGTCTCCGACGGAACCGGCGGGCTCAAGCTGGTCGCCCGGTACGACGGGGACATCCCCGGCTGGGGCGGCTTCGCCAGGAACGACCGTTTCCTGGTCGCCGACCTGAATGGCGACGGCCAGGACAACCTCGTCGTGGTGAACACCGACGACTGGGCAATCCCGTACGTGGGGCTGTTGCGCTCTACCGGCACGGGATTCTGGATGACCCGCCGGTACGACGGCGATATCCCCGGCTGGGGCGGACTGGCTAGCCATGACGAGTTCTTCGTCGGCGACCTCAACGGCGACGGCCAGGATGACCTGGTCATCTTCAACGGGCAGGACTGGTCGATGAGCTACGTCGGCCTGTTCGCGTCCAGCGCCGCCGGCTACACCATGAGCCATCGCTACGACGGCGACATCCCAGGCTGGGGCGGGCTGGCCCCCAACGACCGGCTCATCCTGGGCGACTTCGACGGCGACGGCCGCTGCGACGTGTACATCTTCAACGGCGACGACTGGGCGATCCCGTACCTGGGGATGTTCCGCTCCACCGGCACCGGGCTGTCCTACACGCACCGCTACGACGGCGATGTACCCGGCTGGGACGGGCTGGCCCGGCACGACCACTTCTTCGCCGCGGACATCGACACCGTCGGACGGACCGACCTGTGGGTGTGGAACCACGACGACTGGGCCACCGAGTACCTGGGGCGGATGATCAGCTCGGGCACCTCGCTCAAGGCCGACTACGACGGCGACTGGGTGGGAGAGTGGAACCTGGGCGCGGTGGACGCCTTTGCGCCGGCCCGGATGACGGGCAAGTCCGGTGATCCGCAGCTGTACGTGCACAACACCGACTGGTTCGGAGTGATCAACGGCAGGCGCGGGATCACGCTCGACCGCATCTTTTACCGTTGGATCCACACCTACCGCTACGGCCGGAACTGGTGAGAGGGGAACGGACATGAAGCAGCACAAGACGACGGGGGCCCAGGCGCGGCAGGGCGGGTCCCCGGCCGATGCCGACGTCAGGGACAGCCGGCCGGTCAAGCCGCCGACCGGGCACCATGTCTATCACCGGTTCCCGCTCGCGGGGGGCAACGTCGCCGCGCTCGTCAAGCCGGTCACGGCCGACGCTCACCCGGCGGACGGCAGCGACGGCCGGCGGGTCAAAGCCGCAGCTGAGCCCCGGGCCGATGAGGCGGGAGAAGCATTGGCCGCGCACGGCCACCACCCGGACGGCGAGCATCCGGCGCAGCGGCCCCGCTCCGGCGCGGGCTCCGGCCGGCCGGCCGAGCAATACGTACGGCTGCGGGTCCGGGTTCGCGGTAACCAGCTGACCGTGCTCGACAGTAGCCTCGTGGACGGCCCGCTCTCGGCACCCACCACGTTGCACGGAGCAGCGGTGTATGAGGTGACCACGGGCGACCGGCTCGTGCACGCGGCCGCCGTCCCGGATCTGGGGCAGGAACAGCGTTCCTTCCCCAACCCCGAGGGGCCGCCCGACCAGCGTGGGCACCACTTCACCGGGCGCGCATCCGGCGAGTTCTCGGTGCGGATCCCGGCCGCGGAACTCACCGCGGAAACGATCGGAGCAGTACAGGTGCGGCTGCACCGCCTGACTGGACCGGTCTCGGGCGTGCGCGTCGGGGCGCCGCCGCTGCATGCACAGCTGAGCGGCGGGGTCGAACCTGTCGCTGAGCTGACCGGGCTCCCCGAGTCCGTGCTGCCCGAGGCAATCGAAGCCCGAGGAGGCAGGACCGGGCAGGGCGCCTGAGCCGCCACTGTGGGCCGCGTGACAGGCGGTTCGTTATGGCAGGCCCCCGATCTTGATCTTTACGGCCCATATTCCGGTGTTGCCGGAGAAGGAGTCGTCGTTCACCCCGAGGTACAGCCGTCCGCTGGTCGCGGTGACCAGGATGGACGTGCCGACCTCGAAGGGCTGGCCGGTGCCGATCCTGGCGATCAGCGACCAGCACGGCAGTTGCGGGCCGGGAACTGCGAGCTGTGGGCGGCGTAGTTCGCCGTCGGCTTGCACGACGGCTGGCCGGTGGGGTCTGTGCTGAGCTGGCGGCCGCCAGGTAGACATCACCGGTGGCGCTGATGCCGATGGCGGCCCCGGTACGGACGGTGACGCCGGTATCAGTCCATTCCTGGTCGCTGCGGATATTGATTCCCGGCGTCGATATGCAGCCGGGAACCCGCGATGTCGAGGTCCCGGCGCTGTTAAAGGCCTGCACGTAGAAGCACTGGTAGGCGCCGGGCGTGGTGGTGATGTCGGCCGTGGTGACCCGGCCGGTCCGCACGTTGATGGCACCGCCGCTGCACCCGTCCGTCCCGCACCCGTTGGTGATGTTGAACCCGGTGACATCGGTCGCGCTGTCGGCCCAGGTCACCTGGAGGGTGTGCGGGTTCACGGCGGTGGCCGCCACGTCGGTGGGAGCTGAGGGAGCCTGGCCGGCCGGCGTGCTGCTACCCGACCCGGTGGCGGTCAGAGCCTGCGATCTGCGGGCTGCCGCGGAGGCCGACGAGCCGCCAGGGCCGTGGTCGCCTGTCGTCTTGCTCCCGGCCAGGTCGATGCCGACGACGCTTCCTGCTGGGGTTCGCAGGCAGGTGCCGCGCGGTTTCCCGGTGTTCTGTTGTCGCGGGGCCGCTGTGGGCCTGCTGTTACCGGAGCGGTTCAGCCGCTGCTGCCCGCAGCCGGGCTACCGATCCGGCCATGACCAGGGCCCACCCGGCGGCGGTCCTCGGCCTGCGCCGCTGCACGGCCCGGGCCATCCAAGGGACCTCGAACACGACGGTATAGGATTCGCTGGCGATCGCGAGTACCGTCAGCCGCCGCGGGTGGCGTAGGCCCCACCACACGCCGAGGACCATCCCCACGATGGTAGAAGCAAGCCTGTACTGGGGGGTGTTCGTGGCCTTGAACAAGGGGGCGGCCCGCGCTAGGAGGCGCTCCAGGCGGCGGGCCGCGGGTGTCTGCGTCCGGGCGGCAGCGGGGGCCTTGGGGCCAGGCTCGGGCAGCACCCCCTCCCGTTGCAGCCGCTGGATGTTCTGCTGCATGGTCTCTCGCACCTCGGCCGGGGTCGGCGCTTCGGTGCCCAGGCCCCACGCCACCAGCCCGTAGCCAGCAGCGCTCGTCCACGCGGCCAGGGCCCGCCGCCGCCGCCCGGCGGCCCAGTACCCGGCCCCGACAGCGGCCTGGGTCACCACCGGGGCGACACGGGGCACCCATCCGAGCATCCCCGCGGGCCTGGCCCCGTCCAGAATGGGCAAGGCCATCCGCAGCTCCTGGGCCCAGCGGTCATCACGAGCCATCCCCGCATTGTCGCCCAGACGGCGCGTGCGTGCCAAGCGCCCGGGCTGCCGCCACCCCGGCGTCGCCGCCCGGCCGGGGCCAGGGCGGCGCCGGCGCTCAGGTCCGGCCGCATCCGCGCTAGCACCCCGCCGCTCACCTGCTCAACCGGGATCTCCTGGCGCAGATTTCGCCAACGTGAGAAGTAAATCCGCAGGTCCGCGTATTAAGCCGGTCGAAAGTCCTTGATCGTGAGCCCAGTCGGGTGACAATCCGGCACCTGCGGCGGATGGGCAGCGCGCGGCCGCTGAGGTTGATCAGCCAGTGGGCGGGAGTTTGCCGGTAACTGGGCGATCTGCCGGGTGGCCAGCGTGTGGCCCGCCGACCTGAGCCGGGTGGCCAGGGCAGCGCCCATCGCGGTGGCCGGTGTCAGGACGCCCGCGCGGTCGGGCAGCTGATCCTTGTCCAGCGCCAGGCACAGTCCGGTTTCGCCGAGCATCACCGAGGTGGCGGCGTACCCCGGATCGCCCTGGGCCTCGATAGTGCCCAGGTACCGCGCCCCGGCCGAGGTCCGGGTATGGATCTGGATGCGGAAAAAGCCCGTGCGGCGGGTTTTCTCACCGGGGCCGTGGCCCGGCGCGGGCAGCAGCCGGCGGAGCAGCTCCCGGGACGGCCCGAACGCCAGTCCTGCCTCCGCGGCCTTGGTGCCCGCGCTGGCCGTGACGGCCAGCACCGGCGCGGCCGGGCCGGCACCGAACCCAGTTACCTCCCGGTAGCGGAACCGGCGGCCGTAGGCCCAGCCCTGCACGGCGTTGCTGCGGCGCACCACGCGGGTGTTGATCCCGGCCATGAGCCACGGGCCGACCCACATCCGCAGCTCACCGTCATACCGGGCCCGGTCCAGGTCACGCTCATCGCCCAGGCCGGGTTCGGCCGCGCGATCGGGGCTGAGCGCATACGGGTCCTGCACGAGCCGGCGGCGCTCGGCGCTGGCCCGTACCTCATCCAGCTGCCCCATCATCGAGGCCAGCGTCCCGCCGCTGAGCCCGCCCCGCATCGCCGTCACCACGAGCGTCGTATCCAGCAGGTCACCGGCACCGCCGGCGCGGACGGCCTGATGCAGCAGCAGCACCCCCAGGTCGGACGGAACCGAGTCGAACCCGCAGCAGTGCACGATCCGCGCACCAGAACTGGCGGCCACGTCGTGGCAGCGATCGATGCTGTCCCGGATGAACAGCACCTCACCGGTCAGGTCCGCGTAATCGGTGCCCGCCTCGGCGCAGGCCTGAACCAGCGCGAGCCCGCGGGCACGGTAGGGCCCCACCGTGGTGACCACCACCCGGGCCGCCCGCGCCAGCGCCCCCAGCGACACCGGATCGGCCAGATCGGCAACCAGCAGCGGCCAGGCCGGCGCAGCGGCGCCCAGCCGGGCCCGGACCTCCGCCAGCCGCCGCTCAGAACGTCCCGCAAGGCCGATCCGCACATCGCCAGGCGCATGAGCGGCCAGGTAACCGGCCACCAGCCGCCCGGCGAACCCGGTGGCGCCGAACACCACGACATCGAGCTCACGGTCTCCGCCCACCAGCTCATCCTAGGCAAACCACCACCAGCAGGCAGAACCTGCCGCACGACCCGAGACACATCCGGCATTGCGTGTTAAGCGGGCCCGTCAGCTTGCCGCTGCGGTGGGCCTGCTGTGGCTCCCGGCCTCCAGCGCGTTCTTCCGGTCGCAGGGTTCCCTGCAGGCCCGGCACAGAGCGCAAAGGGCCGAACTCGCGCGGATCCGGTCGTCCAAGGCACGGTGGCCGCGTCAGGTGTGAGCCGTGCTGGCCTGCGCGAAGACAGTCAGGACCGCCATTTGATGGAGCAGCCCACGCTGGGCCGGTGCGGCTCGGACACCGGCTGGCCGGCCAGGGTCAGCTCGATGGCCGCGCGGAGCAGCTCGCCGGTAACCGGCTTGCCGTTACCGGGCGTGGACTGATCGAACGCTCCGCGGTAGGCCAGCCGGCGAGCACTGTCATAGAGGAAGAAGTCCGGTGTGCAGGCGGCATGGTAGGCGCGGCCGACAGCCTGGTCGGCGTCGACCAGGTAGGGGAAAGCCCAGCCGGCGCGCCGGGCCTGCCCGGCCAGTTCGTGCGGCCGGTCTCCGGGATAGGCGTCGGCGTCATTGGTGCAGATGCCCGTCACGGCCAGGTCAGGGTAGCTCGAGAGCAGCGCGCCCAGCGCGGTCTCGATGTGGCGGACATAGGGGCAGTGGTTGCACAAGAACGCGACCAGCAATGCGGGCGCGGCCGCGAAGTCGTCAATGCCTGCGATCACACCGCTGGTGTCGGGCAGGGTGAAGCCGGGCGCCTGCGTGCCGAGCGGGACCATCAGTGACGAGTCAGCCATGCCGGAACCTTACCCACCTTCCGCGCGACAGCCGCGCGGCATGAGGTGCTGGTTACAGGTACCGCCGGGACGAGGCCGACAGCCGCACGACCGGGTGGCCATATCGGACATGGCCACCCGGTCGCGTGCGCGTCAGGTCAGTGGACGTTCAGCGCATTGCTGTCCTCGAAGAAGGCGGTGTTCCCACCGTTAACTTCGGTGCCGACGAACTTGAGGGTGATGGTCTGGCCGATGTACGAGGCCAGGTTGGTGGTGTACTCGACGTACTTGGTGCCGTGGTTCGCAGCAGTCGCCACCGGGACCGTCTGGAGCACCGTGCCGGACGAGTTCAGGACCTCCAGGACCAGTTTGTTCTGTGCCTGCAGGGTCTTGCTGGTGACATTCGAGTTCACTTCGACCCAATAGGTGAGCACTGCGCTCTTGCAGGTGGCCGGTATGGCAACCTTCTGGGCCAGAGTGTCCGTGTGGGCCCTGCCAAAGCCGTCCAGCCAGGCTAGCCAGTGGCCCGCCTGCGCGGGGACGCCGTAGCTGGTATTGGCGAGCACCTCGGGAGTGGCTGTCCACGGTGTTATGCGACCAGTCTCGAAGCCCGGGTTACCGAGCAGCTGCTGCGCGGTACAGCCGGAACTTGCGGGGTTGATGGTCCAGGTGAAGGTCGCCGATCCGGAGGCTCCGGTGGTGTCCTTCGCGGTGACCGTCACGCTGCTGGTGGCGGCCGTGGTGGGCGTGCCGGTGATCAGGCCGGTGGTGGAGTTGATCGACAGGCCCGCGGGCAGCCCGGTGGCGCTGTAGGTGAGCGTCTGGCCGGAAGCGGAGTCAGTGGCGCTGATCTGCAGGCTGGCTGCGGTGCCGACGGTGCCGGTCTGGTTGCCGGGGTTGGTGACCGTGACCGTGTTAGCGGCCGCGGGGTTGATGGTCCAGGTGAAGGTCGCCGATCCGGAGGCTCCGGTGGTGTCCTTCGCGGTGACCGTCACGCTGCTGGTGGCGGCCGTGGTGGGCGTGCCGGTGATCAGGCCGGTGGTGGAGTTGATCGACAGGCCCGCGGGCAGCCCGGTGGCGCTGTAGGTGAGCGTCTGGCCGGAAGCAGAGTCGGTCGCGGTGATCTGCAGGCTGGCTGCGGTGCCGACGGTGCCGGTCTGGTTGCCGGGGTTGGTGACCGTGACCGTGTTAGCGGCCGCCGGGTTGATGGTCCAGGTGAAGGACGCCGATCCGGAGGCTCCGGTGGTGTCCTTCGCAGTGACCGTCACGCTGCTGGTGGCGGCCGTGGTAGGCGTCCCGGTGATCAGGCCGGTGGTGGAGTTGATCGACAGGCCCGCCGGCAGCCCGGTGGCGCTGTAGGTGAGCGTCTGACCCGAAGCAGAGTCAGTGGCGCTGATCTGCAGGCTGGCCGCGGTGCCGACCGTGCCGGTCTGGCTGCCCGGGTTGGTGACCGTGACCGTGTTAGCGGCCGAGGTGGTCTGGAAGGCGGTCAGGCCGTTAGGGGTACCCCAGCCGGTCGGGCCGTCGTAGCCGGTCGCCGCAGTGCACAGGATCGAGCCACCGCAGCTGCCGTTGCTGCCGCTGGTCACGTCGTACAGGTTGCCGGTGTGGGTGTAGATCGAGTCGGCCGCGTTGTCGCCGCCGTTGCCGTCGTTGCCGGCCAGCGCGAACACCGAGGCGATAATGGGGGAGGACTCGCTGGTACCGCCCACCTCTTCCCAGCCGATGTTGCCGTTGGAGGTGTCGTAGATCGCGGCGCCGGTATTCGGGTCGGCGTCGGCGGCCACATCGTTGTCAACGCGGTCGGAGCAGGCCGCGGTCAGGATCGAGATGGAGCTCTGCCAGGACGGCTGGGGCTCATAGGCGGAACAGCCCGACCCGGTGCCCTCGGTGGAGCTGGTGCCCCAGACGCTCTCGGTCCAGCCGCGCGCATTGGACGAGGTGTTCAGCGAGGTGCCGCCGACCGAGACCACGTTCGGCGAGGCGGCCGGGTAGCTCACCCCGCCGCTGTAAGCGTCGTCACCGGCAGATGCGGTGTAGACCACGCCGGACACACCGAAGTACGCCGAGTCGTAGGTGGTGTCCGCGGACGACTCGGGCCCGCCCCAGCTGTTGGAGATGTACTTGGCGTCCAGCGTGGTGGCGGCTGTCTGCTCGGCGGTATACAAGTCGCTGCCCTGATCGCTGTCCGCCTCGACCAGGTCGATGTTGCAGTTCGGGCAGATCGCCGACACCATGTCGACGTCGAGGGACTCCTCCAGGGTCCAGTCATCAGTAACCGGGGCCTCAGTAGGCAGCGGCGACGTCTGGCCTTCCTGGTTGTACTGGGTGAACTGGCCCGACGTCAGGGCGGGCAGGCCTGCGGCGGACCGGTACGCGGCCAGGTCGGTGGCGGCGGTCGGGTCGTTGTAGGCGTCGACCACCGCTACCGTCGTGCCCGAGCCGTCGGCGGCGGACGCCGCGGTCAGGCCGTACGCGGACTGGAGATCCGATGGCCCGTAGCCGTTACCGGAAGGAATCGCACCGGGCCGCACCGTCTGCGCCGTCGGATGGCCAGCCGTATTCTTGATAACCAGGCAGTGTTGCTTCCCGAGCCCGAAGGACTTGCCGCAGGCAAACACCCAGCCGGACGAGCCTGATGCCGATGTTGCAGGCGTGGTGGCGGCGGCAAAAGCTACCGCCGGGGTAGCGGCGAGCATTCCCCCGGCAATGAGCGCGATCGGTGTGATGATCGACAGCCAGCGGTGCCGTGCCGGTTTCCTGCGGAGATTGGTAGCGCGCAAAGCGCTTCCCCCCTTAAATGACTAATTCATCGTTAGTTTCTGGATCGTTTGAACCGATCGTCTGATCGGATGGAAATGCCAGAAAATTGACCTATGGCCGACCAGGCGCGCTGAACGGACCGGACCGCATGTCCCCGGGGGCGAAGACGCCTCCCTTCGGTGACCTAACGGCATCTAGTACGGCAGCGCACAAACGCCCTCCGCACCGGACCCCCCAACAGGACACGATGCGCCGCTCCGTTGAAGCGGCGGAATACAGGTCTGCGCCGACGTGTAAGCCCTCTTCGGCGTCGGGATCCGGCACTCCGCCAGCTAAAGGAGTTGCGTAAACGGCCCCAACCATACAGAGTGCGGGCAAATGCGCGCAAGACCCTTATTTCGGGGGTACCTTCCTGAAGCCCACAATGGGCGGCATGCACGTTTTATGCCGGTTTTTAACAACGCTGACTGCATGGTCAGAGGATCGTGATCTTGAGCGTGGCTTCGGCGATCCACTGCGGGCACATGCTGCCGTGGGCGCAGTTGGGTCGCACCGTGGCCGTCAGCTCGGCGGTGCCGGGACGCTGCGCGGTGTAGTAGAAGGCGCCGGAGGTGCAGCGCACGGTCAGCAGGCCGCCATCGATCTGGGCGGTGGTGCCCGGGCACGAGCTGGGCAGGCCGGGGCCGCTGGCCTTGACCGAGGAGTCGACGGTCACGACGAAGTGCTGGCCGGGTGATATCCGCAGTGTGCTGGGCTGGAAGCCGGGACCGAGCCGGACCGCGAAGATGACCGGCGCGCCGGAGGCCGGCGCCGGGGAGCTGCTCTGGCCAGGTGACGACGGCTTGGCGGGCGTGGTCTTAGATGACGGCGTGCTCGCGCCCGCTGCCGCGCTGTGCTGGGTGGCGCTGCCGCAGGCGCACAGCGCCCCGCTGAGTGCGAGCCCGGTCAGTGCCGCTATGACGGGGATTCGCTTTAGCATGACTGCTCCTCCCGGCCGGGAAACTGACGCGCTTTGGACGCGGCATCCCCCTTGCCTGGTTCCCTTCCGTCGCCTGACATCGGTCCGGGCCGGCGAGGTGACCGTGCGAGGCACCCGGCACAGCCATCCTGTGGGCAATCCTGTGGGTCGGCACGTGTGGGCATCAGCCGGGCCGCGAGGGCATTGGCGAGCTGGCGTAGGCGCCGGCCGGGCCGGATTGGCCGGGCGAACGTCTTCGGGCCCGGGATGCTGGGTGGCAAGGTCCTGAAGCGCTTGATTGCCGCCTAAGCAGCATTAGTTTTTGTCTATCCAGAAGCCGGTTGTCGGATAGACCACAACGCCGTCGCCTTCCCCCATCCCTACCCCCTGCGCAGTCTGCGCCTCCTGTACGTCCTGCGCCGGAGGCGAACACGCGTAAAGCACGGTTCCGGGGATATAAGCGGAATAATTCGTGGGGTCATCGCACGTGACGGGGACCGCGTTGCCGGTGCAGGCGGTGTTTACCTGTTCCATAGAGCTTGCGAGGGAAGCAGCGGTGACAGGTAGCGTGGCTGTTCCTTCGTATTCGAAGTTTTCGTAAAGCGTGCACCCCCCGGACCCTGATGAGCCCCCGGCCGCCGCAACTCCAGTGTTACCCGGCCCGCTACCCGAGGTCAGGGCTGACGCTGTCACGGCAATGACCACGATGAGCACGACGGCCGCGGCGATGGCGCCGCCGACGATGGCAGTAGCCGCACCCGGGCTCGGATCACGCGGTATGGCGTGCCGCAGCCGTCGCGGGACACGGCTGGATTGACTCACGTTACGGACCAGGCGCTGGAGCGACGTGTCCGGGGGCGGGCCAGCTGGCGCCGCGCCTGCGGCGGCGGCTGCTCCGGCGGCGGAGGCGGTACCCGCGGCGGCCCCGGTGCCTGCAGTGGACGCGGTGGACGCGGTGCTTCCGGCTGCTCCGGCGGTCCCGGTGGCGGGCTCGCTGGCTTCTGCGGTCGCAGCGCTGAGGCCGGAGTGGCTGGCTGGGGCCTGGCCGAGATGCTCCAGGTGCTCGACGTGTTCCAGGTGCTCTACATGCTCGGCGTGCTCGGCATGCTCGAGGTGCTGCACATGCTCGGCGTGCTCGGCATGCTCGAGGTGCTGCACATGCTCGGCGTGCTCGGCGTGCTCGAGGTGCTGCACATGCTCGGCGTGCTCGGCGTGCTCGAGGTGCTGCACATGCTCGGCATGCTCGACGTGTTCGGTGTGCTCGAGGTGCCGGGTCTGGTCGAGGTTGCGGGCCTGCTGGGAGCCCTGGGAGCCGTGGGTCAGGTGGACCTGCTCTACGGTGTGACCGGCGGCGGCGGGCGCCGCATTGGACGGCCACAGGGCGGCTAGCAGCAGCGCGGCCTCGCCCAGGTGCGACCGGCCGTGGTCCTCCCAGTCCCGGCCGTAGGCGGGCCAGGCCGCCTCGCGCAACGCCTGAACGAAGCTGGCCGCATTGGCCGGCCGGTAGGCCGGGTCCTTGGCCATCCCCGCCGCTACCAATGGCCGCAGCGCTTGGGGCACCGGCTCCATCGGCACCGACGCGGTTCTGGTGCTGGTGCATCAGTTCCTCGACGGTGGTCCCGGTGAACGGCGGGTGCCCGGTCAGGCACTCATAGAACGTGGCCGTGGCCGCGTACACGTCACCAGCCGGGCTGGCCGGGCCGCTGCCGAACTGCTCCGGCGGGGCGTACGCCAACGTGCCGGCCGGGATCGGGTTGTCTCCGGTCCGGGCCGCGATCCCGAAATCGGTCAGCTTGCTGACGCCCGCCCCATCGACCAGCACGTTCTCGGGCTTGTAGTCCCGGTGCACCACCTGGCGCGCATGCGCGGCGGCCAGGCCGAGCAGCGAGCCCTGCAACACCACCAGCGCCGCCTCCGCCGACGTCTTGCCCTGCCGCGTCAGGATCTCGCGTAGCGAGACGCCGTCGATGAGTTCCATCACGATGGCCGCCCCGGCCGACGATTCGGCGTATTCGTACAGCCGGACCACGTTCGGGTCCGAAAGCGAGGCCAGCGCCCGGGCCTCCGCGCGGAACATCTCGGCAAACTCCGGGTCATCCAGCAACTCATGGCGGAGGTACTTAATCGCCACCAAGTTGCCCGTAGCATCGTGCCGGGCCATCACCACCAGGCCGAACCCGCCCGAACCGAGCATCTTCAGCTCGGTGTACCCGGGAACCTTCCACTCCGGCATACAGTTCCAACCCCCTCGGTATCATCCGATTCGGGCAGCACGGCAAGGCAGATTCCAGAATCGAACATGAATACCGCCCCCAGCCGCTTAGCGGCTGCCCATAAATCCCTGCCGCGTTTCGTTAGCGGCGCTACATATCTGAGTCTTGCACCAGAATGATCAACTGGTCAATGCCCGGGGAAGGTCGCGCAAGGTTGCCGCTACCCGAGTAGCGTCCGGCAAGATTCTACTGGGAGATGGCTGGCGGCCGGCGGCCTTGACTCTCACCTTGGGGGAGCCCGCACACTCATCTTGCCGGGTCGGAGGGGCCCGGCGACGAGGGAGTCAGCGTGAAAGAGATCAGTATCGGGGAGTTCGCCCGGCGGTCGCGCCTGTCGCTGAAGGCATTGCGCCTGTACGACGAGCGCGGGGTGCTGGTGCCGTCGCGCGTCGATCAAGCGTCTGGCTATCGCTACTACGACACGGCCCAGCTCGACGACGCGCGCCTGGTGGTGATGCTGCGCCAGTTGCAGTTGCCGCTCGCGGCGGTCAAGGAGCTGCTCGCGTGCGATCCGGCCGATGCGGCGACGCGCATCGCTGAGCACTGGCGTGACGCCGAGGCGGCGCACGACGCGCGGCGCGAGCTCGCCGACTACCTCGTCAGCCGATTGCGCGGAGAGAGGTCCGTCATGTACGAAGTCGCTACCCGGGAGATACCCGAGCGGAGCCTGCTCTGCTTGAAGCGCGAGGTCAGCGAGCAGGGGCAATGGGCGTTCGGCAAGGAGTTCATCGGGATCTGGCGCAAGCGCCCGCTCCCGTTGATGGAAGGCCGGGCGGGCGCGTTCTTCTGCATCTGGTGGAGCCACCCGAGCGCTGACAGCGACGGTCTGATCGAATGGTGCAGGCCGGTTCCCCCGGCAGAGGCGGCTGCCCTCGCGGACCGTTATCCCGAGCTGACGTTGCGAACCGAGCCGGCGCATACGGAGGCGTTCGCCACGCTGCCAGGTTGGGGTGGTGGGTCTCAAGCGGCGGCGGTGCACCACTGGCAGCTCGCTTTCGAGTCGCTGGGAGCCTGGGTGCAGGAGCAGGAGCGGGAGCACGCGGATGAGCCCGAGCCGCGTCTTGCCCTCACGGACGAAGACCTCGGCATCCGCACCACCTATCTCGCGACCCCAGGCATGACCGCGGCGACCGTCCCCGACGACTACTGCGACCTCGCCGTCCCGTTCGCCGTAGAGCGATGATCGAAGCTCGCGGCCTGGTCAAGCGCTACGGCTCCACCACGGCCGTCGACGACCTGTCGTTCTCTATCCGGCCCGGGATGGTCACCGGTTTCCTCGGCCCGAACGGCGCCGGGAAGACCACCACCATGCGGATGATCCTGGGCCTCGACGCGCCGACGCAAGGCTCGGTCACCGTCGACGGCCGCAGCTACCGCGACCTGCCGGCGCCCATGCGCGAGGTGGGCGCCCTCCTCGACGCCAAGGCGGTGCACGGCGGCCGCCGGGCCTTCGACCACCTGCTGTGCCTGGCCCGCAGTAATGGGATCGCCCGCAGCCGGGTGGACGAGGTGCTCCGCACCGTCGGTCTGGAGGGCGTGGCCAGGCGCCGGGCGAAGGGCTTGTCGCTGGGCATGAGCCAGCGGCTCGGCATCGCCGCGGCGCTGCTGGGGGACCCGGCCGTGCTCATCTTCGACGAACCGGTCAACGGCCTGGACCCCGACGGCATCCACTGGGTCCGGACCCTGATGCGGGAGCTCGCCGCCGAGGGCCGCACCGTGCTGGTCTCCAGCCACCTGATGAGCGAGATGGCGCTGACCGCCGGCCACCTGCTGGTGATCGGCAAGGGCCGGCTGATCGCCGATACCAGCGTGGACGAGTTCGTGCGGTCCAGTTCCCAGCAGTCGGTGCACGTCCGCAGCCCCCAGGCGGCCGAGCTGGCCGCCCGCCTCCGGGAGGCCGGCGCCACCGTCCGGGC
Source organism: uncultured Actinomycetes bacterium (assembly GCA_963790065.1). Taxonomy (GTDB): domain Bacteria; phylum Actinomycetota; class Actinomycetes; order Streptosporangiales; family Streptosporangiaceae; genus Palsa-504. Next base: position 282,817 of record CAWBNK010000019.1, read on the forward strand.
CGGGACCGGCCCCGACGTCATCGAGATCACCAGGATGGACAGCGCCGAGGTGGGGAAGCTGGCCGCCGCCCACGGCATCACCTTGTTCGAGCTCATCCCCGTCAAGGCCTCGCTAGAGGAGGCGTTCATGGAACTGACCCGGGACAGCGTGGAGTACCAGGCGGGGGCGGCCCGGTGACCGGCGCCACGACCGCCTTCGCCGCCCCGGACCACCGGGCGGCGTTCCGTCCAGCCACCTTCGGCGACGTGCTGCGCTCGGAGTGGACCAAGCTCCGTTCGGTCCGGTCGACGTTCTGGGCGCTGACCGTGACCGTCGTGCTCGGCGTCGGCCTGGGGGCCGTCATCAGCGCGGCCGCCGCCCACGGCTACGCCACGAGCAGCGTCTCCAGCAAGCTGAGCTGGGACCCGACCGGGGTCAGCCAGGCGGGGGTGGCCATCGCCTCGCTGGCCATCGTCGTGCTCGGGGTGCTGGCCATCAGCTCCGAGTACTCCTCCGGGATGATCCGCACCAGCCTGATCGCCGTCCCGAAGCGAGGCCGGGTACTGGCCGCCAAGTCGCTGGTCTTCGCCGGGGTGACCTTCGTCGTGGGCGAGGTCACCTGCTTCGTGGCGTTCTTCGCGGGCCAGGCCCTCATCAGCGGCCATGCCCCCCACGCGGCGCTCGGCGATCCCGGGGTATTCCGGGCGGTCGCCGGAGGGGGGCTGTACCTGGCCGCCCTGGCCGTGCTCAGCGTCGCGGCGGGGGCCTTGCTCCGGCACCCGGCCGCCGCCATCGCCGCCATGATCGCCGTCCTGCTCGTCCTGCCCGGGATCGCCCAGGCGCTGCCGGACTCGTGGCGCAACCCGGTCACCGAGTTCTGGCCGACCCAGGCCGGGACTCAGCTCACTAACGTCCACCACTCCGCCCACACCCTCCAGCCGTGGCCCGGCTTCGGCGTGATGTGCCTGTTCGTCGCCATCGTGTACGCCATCGCCTGGACACTGCTGGACCGCCGGGACGCATAACGTCGTGTCTTCTAGCCGCCTCGACCGGTCGGGGAGACCCGCGGCCACCCGCAGCCGGGCGAACTCGGTGGCGAGCGCGCGGGGAGGATAGTGCGCGTTCAGGCCGCTCGGATTGGGCAGTATCCAGAGCCTCGTCGACCCGATCGTGTCCTCCTGGAGACCGACTGCCGCTTCCGGCCGGCCGAAGGCGGCGCGGTACGCCGTGACTCCCAGCACCGCCAGCCATCGGGGACGGCGGGCGAGCACCCGCCTGCGCAGCAGCCGACCGCCCTCGACAAATTCCGCCTGGGCCAGCTCGGCGACGCCGACGGTCGGGCGGCGGACGAGGCTGGTCAGGCCAAGTCCCAGGGCCAGCAGCTCGTGCGCTTCGTGCGGGGCCAGGCGGCGAGGCGTGAACCCGGACTCATACAGCGCCGGCCACCAGCGATCGCTCGGCGTCGCGAACGGCGCGCGGGCCGCGGCGGAGGAAAGCCCCGGGTTGGCGCCGCAGAACAGCACCACCAGGTCGTCGGCGATCACGTCGGCGAGGCGCACCCGCCGAGCGGCTTCCAGCTCCGCCGGGGAGAACCGCTGGCCACGGGCCGCTACCGGCTTGCCCGGCATCATCGGCACCTCCCGTCGGAATATAGCCCGCGCCAGCACCGTCGAACAAAACGCGCCGAAGGCCACGCGTCACGTTCGCCTGAGCCGCTGCCTGCCCGCGTGATCAGGCCAACGCACTCGCCGGCCTGGGGCGCTGCTCTCTCGCCGTCGGCCAAGTGGTCGAAGCGAGGACGGCCCGTGCCAGGCGCAGACCATTTATCAGCGTATCGGCGCTATCGAGGCCAGCGCCGTCTCCGCCCAGCTTGACGAGCTGCTCGGCACATCCCAGCCGACCTCGACCGATTCTGAGGATCAGGCACCATCGGCAGCCAACATCCCCGGCCGTCGTAGTAGCCGTATTCATGCCGGGGCTGGACGCCGCCGTGATGGTGCCGATCGTGCGGCGTAACCCGACTTGGGCACAGCCGCGCACTTAGTGATCTTGCGGGCCGCTGAGCTGCTAGTTCGCTGTTCACCATCGCTGAAGCTGCGCAAATAGTCAGCTTTGCCCGTTACGGACCGAGAAGTAGCTGGCCAGCGAGCCGTCGGCTGACTGTGGGCTAGATCGTGTCCCAACTCGGGACATGATGGTTGCCGCGGATCTCGCCAGAGGCGACGCTAGCACCACCGAGGGTGCACTCGAGGCAGCGTGTCAACTTCAGCGGAGCGCCGACTGACAGCGACATCTCATCCGGTATCCGGTCCCCGGCCTGCGCGAAGATCGTCCACCGTCGCGCTTGCAGATATTACAGTTGCCGTTTCACGTTGAGTGTTCGCCCGCTATGTTTTCCGTGACGGGTTTGCTGCAGCGCTGGTTACGTGAGTGCCTGCTGGGGCTGGTGTCTCGATTAGGGCACAGGCTAGCGGTGCTGAGGCGCGAGACGGCCGTGGCTCGTTCCCTTGATTTTGTGGAAATACAAAACAACGAGGCCACGGCCGCGGTGGCCAGCATAGAGGATGCCGCGGCCTGTGACGAGAGAGCGGACGCGCTGGTCATCGGCCTGCTGGCCCGGGTGATGCGGCGGCGCGGCACCATCGCGACGGCACTGGACTATGTCCGGTCGCTGGCGCGGGACACGCGGGCGAACTGCTGGGAGCTGGCGGAAAGAGCAGGTCACGGGCTGCCGTACCGGATGCAGGGCCTGCTGGGCAGGAGCAGGTGGCGGTGGGAGGACCTGCGGGAACTGCTGCCCGGCCTGGCCCAGGACGTCCTCGGCGGCGATCCCGGCGACGGGATCGGGCCGGGACTGGCGATCGACGAGACCGCCGACCTGCGCAAAGGGAACGCGACGGCCTGCGTGGCGCCGCAGCACGCCGGGGTGACCGGGAAGATCGAGAACTGCGTGACCTGGGTCTTCTCCGCGCTGGTCACCGCGTCCGGGCAGGCCTGGGTCGATTTCGACGCATACATGCCGGACTGCTGGGCGAAGGACCCGGCGCGCAGGAAAAAAGCGGGGATCCCGGAGGAGCTGGCGTTCGCCACCAAGCCAGAACTGGCCATCGAGCAGGTGAAACGCCTGGTGGCGGGCGGGCTCCGGGTACTGTGGGCCGCGGCTGACGAGGTCTACGGCCGGTCCGGCGAGCTCCGGGCCGCGCTCCGCGGCCTCGGCCTGTCTTACGTCGTCATCATCCCCTGCGATTACCACGTCACGTTCGCGAGGAACAAGGTGACCCGCGCTGACCAGGCAGTATGCGACGCGGTGTTCGAGATGCGGTCCTGCGGGAACGGCACGAAGGGCCCCCGCTACGCGGACTGGGCGCTCATCGGCACGGACGACCCGCGCGAGTGCCTGCTCATCCGCCGCCTGCCGGACCGCGGGAAGAACCAGTACACGTTCTACCTGTGCTACGCCCCGGTGGGCCGCCCGGCGACCATGACGTATTTCATCACCATCGCGGGAAGCCGCTGGCCAGTCGAAACTACTTTCCGGACCGGGAAAGACGCCTTCGGCTGGGACCAGTCCCAGGCCCGCACCTGGAACGCGGTCAACCGGCACACCGTCCTGACCGCCCTCGCCCAGCTGCGCATCGCCGCCGCCCGGGCCGCCCTCACCGGATGCCGCGTCCTCCCCGCGGCAGCGCCAGCAGTCCCGGGCACCGCTCCCGTTCCGGAGGAACCGGCCGTGAACCCCGGTGACCTGCAAATCCACACGGGTGACGCGCCGCTGCCCGCCACCGGCGGGCTCCCGTGCCCGCCCGGCATCCCGCCGATCACGCTGTCGCACGCCGAGACCAGCAAGATCACGCGCCTCGCCAGCGACTGGAAGAAAGGACTCCTCACCCGCGCCCGCCTCGCCTTCCATCTCCGCTGGTCAGCATGGCGGCGGCGTCATCAGGCCCGCGCCCGCTGGCATCACTACTCCGCCCGCCTCCCAGCGCTCGCCGGCTGAACCCGGCCGACCGAAAGGGGGTGACGACATGTAGGCGAGCCATGAGAATCAAGCACCACGCTAGGCTGCAGCGCGGTCACAGACCGAGAAACGGCAACTGTAATACAGATCTGGCTAATCACGGCGGCCGCTCACTCACCTGCTTGCAGCCACATCTCTGTCCGCGCGAAACACGGCCACAGCAATCCCAGCAGCTCAACTCGTTTCCGGCGTGCCAACGTGGCGCCTATCCTGCCCGTAGCCGCCGCCTTTGTTATCTCACCAACACATAGCGCACAGGCGGCTGCGTCATGCACCACCATGGGTATGCTCACGCGCAGGTCAAAGCCCAAGTTGCTGCTGTCGTACCAGTGAGGCTGCGCCTCTGACCGCCGAGATCACCGGTTCCGCAGGCGGTTCACTGCGGGCTGGTTCATCATGACCACCATAGGATCGGTTGCTGCGGGTGGTCAAAGTGGCGCATATCGTGACAGCAGGGGAACTGCTGGACGGGCATTCGGTGCTAGACATCGAGTGCCTGGACCGCATCTACCTCAACGCCTACGTGCCCATCTTGCAGTCCAGCGGGCAGGTGGTTGCGTTCATGACCCAGCACCTGGGGATGCCGATCCCGTCTCCCGCGCTGCTGGAGAAGATCGGCACGAAGTTCCGCCGCTCGGTGGAGTCGTATGCGTCCGGCAACGGGATCCCGTGGGTGAGGTTCGGGAAGGGCGACCGCAAGATCGACGTGATGCAGCCCTACCTGCGCACGCAGGCCGGCACCGGGCGGTCTGGAGTGGCCGCGATCGGGGTGGCGCAGGAGTTCCAGCGGGTCTGGTCCGCTTACCAGCGCGACACGAAGACGGCGGCTCCGCAGTACACGTTCGCGAAGGCCGACCGCCGGGTGACCTGCTACTACTTCTACCTGTGGGACGAGGATTTCGGCCCGGCGTTCATCAAGGTCTGCGCCTACTTTCCCTACCCGGCCAAGATCTGGGTCAACGGGCACGAGTGGGCCAAGCGGCAGGCGCTCAAGGTCGGGATCGGGTTCACCGAGCTGTCCAACGGGTTCGCGTCCTGCGACGACCCCGCCGGGCTGCAGGCCATCTGCGACCGGCTCCAGCCCGGCACCATCGAGGTGTTCGCCCAGCGGTGGCTGGCCCGGCTGCCGATGCCCTTCGGAAGGCGGGACCGCGACGACGGGTACTGGTGGGAGTGCTCGATGCGGCAGGTCGAGGTCTCCCGCACCATCGTCTTCGACGCCCCGCGCCGGGCCCGGTCCTTCTTCGAGGCGCTGATCGCCGACAACCTGGACCTGGGCCGCCCGGAGAACGTGGAGATCATCTTCGGCCGGCGGGTCCGCTGCGACACCCCCGGGACCTTCCGCACCGCCATCGACCGCCCCGTCATCGACCCGGACGACAAGGGCGTGGTGGTGAACATCTTCTACAAGCACTCGCGGGTCAAGCAGTACCTGAAAGAAGGCCGGGCGATGCGGATCGAGACCGTCATCAACTGCCCCCGCGACCTTGCCTGCAACGCCCGGCTGCCCAACCTGGACGAGCTGCAGGCCAAGGCCCGGGCGGTCAACGGCCGTATCCTGAATGCCGAGCGCGCCGGCCAGGGCACCGTCCTTGCGAGTCCAGCCTTCGAGCGGATCGCGCACCCGTCCGTGACCGCGGACGGGCGGAGGACCCCGGCCCTGCGGTTCGGCGATCCTCGGGTCATGGCCCTGGCCGGCGCCCTCTGCTCCACCCTGCTGGCAGCCACCGGCATCACCAACAAGAGCCTGCGCGCCTTGATGACCGGGCTGCTCGCCGCCCCCTGCACCGGCGGTCAGATGACCTACGACCTGCGGCGGCTCCGCCTGGCCGGGCTGATCTACCGGATCGAGCACACCAACCGGTACGTGCTCACCCCCGACGGCACCCGGTTCGCCGTCTTCTACACCAAGCTGCACAACCGCCTGCTCCGCCCCCTCATGGCCGCCGACCAGCCACAGGCACCCCCCGAGCTCCGCCAGGCCCTGCGCGCCATCGACCAGCACGTCGACGACTACATCAACCAAGCACGCCTCGGGAAAGCCGCGTGAAAACTTGACACAAACATCCAGAAGCTAGCGACCAAGGATCTCTAGAGATCTGTACTCGTGCTCCCATATATACCCAGGTGAGCTGTTTTATACTCGAATGTCCGCTTCTTGCGGCAGATAGGGGCCTATTTTAGAGGCTCACCCGAGAAGGCCGTAAACCAGCATCGTCGCTCGCGCGTCTAATTAAGATAGTGCCATACTTAGTATGGCGAGGGGGAGGGAGAGTCGATGCCTCACATTAAAGGTGAGGCGCCATGTCGGCGTCGAGCAAAATCCTTGGTACCGAGCGAAGGGGACCAGAACCCTGCCAACCTGGTCTCAGCAGAAGTTGGCCGCCACGTTACTTCGCGCTGCGAACGGGACGACAATTCGGTTTGGTCAAGATGACCTCACTTGCGGTAGACCAGATTACAGATCAGCGCGCCATCACTCGGGACCCTGCCGTCCGTCTCCTGCAGGTATTCGCTATAACCATTATGATCTTTCCCTCAGATACAGTGATAAAGGCGATCGGCGGTGGCGGCTACGTCGCAGCCCTCGTCGCATACTTGATGTTCCTTGCTTACGTTGCTGTAACGCTATTCGGTCTTCATAATCCGCTTGATTACCGCTACCCAATCAGGGTAGGGCTCGGCGTGCTCTGGCTAGTCGCATTGGCTTCATATTCGTTAATGGATCGGGCGATGCTAAGCAGCATCCAGCAATCCTCCGCAGATCGTTGGCTAATTCAGCTTGCCGGTGTTTCCGGTGTGATACTTGTTGCAGCCGAATTCCTCCGATCGCTAGAAGACATACACCGAGTGCTCCGGGCGTTGGTGTGGGGCGGAGCTTTCTGCGCTATTGTTGCACTGCTGCAATTCTTGCTGTCACTGGATATCACAAGTTATCTCCGAATTCTGCCAGGCTTCTCATTGAACCAGGCCATTGGCGCCATCGCGATAGGCAGCCGAGGCGGGATTAACCGAGTGGAGGGAACTGCGACTGATCCGATAGAGTTCGGAGTGGTAGCTGGCATGCTGCTGCCGCTTGCGGTTTATTTGGCAATGCACGACACAGAGCGCTCAAATGTGAAGCGCTGGTTCCCGGTCATCTGCATTGCGGCCGCTATTCCAACCGCGGTATCTCGGGCTGGGGCGTTGGCTGTAGCCTTGGCACTGGGCGCGCTCATCATCTCTCTGCGTCCACTTCAACGGCTAACGGCGATTGCGACTATACCAGTAGCCTTGGCAAGCATCTACGTAGCTTCGCCCAGAGTACTCGGCACCTTGACGCAGTATTTCCTGGCTGGTACGAGTGACAGTTCTATCGCTCATCGCGTTGACAATTACCCTTACGCCGAACATCTGATACAGCAGAATTTGTTGTTTGGCCAAGGCGGTGGAACATATGTTAGCGGCATGTATCTTAACCTGAACCTAGACCACATCCTCGATAACCAGTACCTGGATACGGCCATTGAGCTCGGCTTGGTCGGGCTAGCTGCCTTGCTTCTGTATCTTCTGAGGCCCTTTTGGGCGGCGCTCACTGCCCGTCGTCGCACCAGCGATCCCCAACTCCGTGATCTGTGTGCCGCGCTCGCAGGCTCTGCGCTAGCCGCTTTGGTATGCTCTGCTACGTTCGATTCGTTCAGCTTTCCTATGTTCCTCTATATACAGGCGCTTGTGGCCGGGTTGATCGGTGCGGTATGGCTACTTGTAAGCAAAACTAACAGCGCGGCGCCTAATGCTAGCTACTTATTGATCAGACCGAAAGCCAAGAAGATATATCTTTGCTAACAGAGAAACTATCGGTCCTGCGGAGGAACTAAATGGATTTGGTATCGATCGTCCGGACGGTCTGGCGCCATAAGCTGGCTGCAGCCCTAGTTATCATCCTGACCGCTTTGGCGTCGCTTTACGTCGTCAAGATCAAGCCAGCGGTCTATCAAGTATCGTCGAGCATCTTGCTGGCTAATCCACCGCCGTCGGCAACGCAATCACAGATTGCCGCGGATCCTGCGCTGCGTAAGGCAAGTTCTTACAATGCGTTTACCAATTATGGTACCTTGTCGGTGATCGCTCAGGCAGTGATCGACTCTGTTAACAGCGTGCCTAGCCAGTCCGTCCTTGTCAAATTGGGAGTCGATTCGGCTTATCAAGTCGCGCTAACCGCCGCCACTAATGAGCCTGCCGCTCCCCCATCATCGATATCACTAGCTTCGGGGCAACCTCGCAACAAGCGATCCAAGGGGCTAACCTGCTTATAGATGCAACGAAATCGGAGCTTTATCAACTTCAGAAATCGGACGGCGTTGATAGTTTTTTCATGGTAAAGGCTATCGATATTGTCAAACCAGACCAGGCCAAAGAATCGAGTTCGGGAAAGCTACGGTCACTCGTTGCCGTACTCGGCGGCGGGCTAATCCTGCTTCTAGTAGTCCTATCGATAATCGATGCGCTAGATAAGCAGAGGAGAGGTTCTCGGAATGGTACTGGAACTCGTCACGGGAGAGCTCCTTTTGATGACGCTGACCCACGTGTTATGAGCGGGGGGACAGTCCAAGTCAATCATGGACCTAGGATAGGGCAAAGCCCGGTAGCGTCACGTCCTGTCGAGTGGCCTGGACGGTAATGCAGCACTTCATCTCCCTGGATAGACGGAAGACCAGGTCATCCAGGGTTCGCGCGAAGGGCGGGACAGCAGATCTATGCGTTATCTAAGCACGCAACGGTTGTGGCTAAGTGCCCGCCTTGTCTTCCGGTAGATCACATGAGGCCCGCTACATGGCACGTGACCCGCGCTGTTAAGGTTGGCTCGGGCAACCCTACTAGTGCGAACTGCATGCGTTCATGGTCAATGTCCACGATCGATATTGATATATCTTCTGGGCCTTTGTCCAAGGATCTCGGTACCAAATGACTAGCACGGCGCCGCGGACACTATCTGAAAAAGTGCGCCGAGGCGCTCTATTGAGTATCGCCAATGCGTTGCTACTACGTTTGACGAGTATCTTTATTACTGCCATTGTCGCTCATATTCGATCACGGGATTTTGGCGCTGACGCTGTAGCTCTGACGGCGTACGCAATCGTAACCGCGATCGGTCGGGCCGGTGTAGCTTCCTGCCTGATTGGGCCGATCTTGATATAGATTCCCTGGCTCCGACAATGGTCACTGTCTCACTGGTAGGCTGCACAATACTAGCGGTCGCTATGGAGCCTTCGCCAAGCCGATCGCAGCAGAACTCGGGTCCACATATGCTACTGGGCCCGTCAGAGTAACGGCGCTCACTGTCCTGCTAGCTGGCGTATTCGCGGTTCCTGGTGCGCAACTTGTGAGAGAGTTCAAGCAGGAAAGGCTATTGCTTGCCGATGTCATTAGCTTTGTCCCCTCTAATGCTGCGCTCTTGATCTTGGCCACAGATGGCAGCGGCGCGATGGCCTTTGCCTGGTCGAGGTTGATCGGTGAGTTCGTCGTTGGCTTTGTGTGGCTTGCATCAGTACCGAAGATATATCGGCCTGGTTTTGAACGTGATGCTCTTCCGGTGCTTCTTCGTTTTGGCGTACCGTTCGGAACCGCCAATTTTGTAAATTATATACTACTAAACGTTGATAACGCACTAGTTGGCCATCTAATGGGTGCCGTGAAGCTTGGCACTTATGTGTTGGCCTTTAACATACATCCTGGCCTACACCCTTCTGGGTGCTATGATCAACAACGTTGCGATGCCTGCGTTCTCGCGAGTTAAACAGGACGCCAAGCTTCTCCGAGATGCGATAACTAGTGCCTGCATGATCTTGCCCTAATAGTAATGCCAATCTGTGGCGTGCTGATGGCGGTCGCTAGGCCACTAATATTGACCTTGTATGGCGCAAAGTGGATAGCGGCAGCCCAAGTGCAGACGGTCCTTTCAATTTACTCTGCAATTTCTATGGTGTGCCTCCTCTTCGTAAGCGTTCTTGCAGCTATAGGCCGTACAAAATTGCTGCTCGTTGTTCAACTACCTGGCTAGGCGCGTTGGCTCCCGCTATGGCCCTGGGCGTGCACTGGAATGGTATTGTCGGCGCAGCCTTCGCTCATATAGCCGTAATTGGTCCCATAGTTCTCCCGTGCTACTTGTTCGCTATGAAGAAGACGACTGGAGCTAATTCTGGTTCACTTGGGAGGGCCGTCTTCCCTGCCCTTTCGTCTTCATTCCTAGCCGCACTCGCAGTTAGAGCTACGGCCGCGCAATTCAGTAATTCGCTGGTTCAGCCGACAACAGGACTCTTGGCTGGCGGCCTGATTTAATCGTCGCCGTCGCCCCCCACGCAATAACATTGCTTAATAGAGGCAAGTCCAGTGGGCTACGAATGAAGCGGATTGCCCGCCTCTACAGCATTGCGGCTGGATAGTTGGGTTGCCCGGCATACCCACCTAAGCACACTGCTAGGCGGCGATATAAGGATACAGATAAAGGTGATACGGGAAATTCTCAAAAGGCGTCCGTACCGAGTAATCGTTATTATCCCCCCGCTGATTACCAGCGCAATGGTAATGGAGCGGGTCCCGGCGGCTCTCGCGGGCCGAGCGCACCCAATCGACCTGAATCCGGCGTACCTTCTGAGGCAAGTAGATCGCACGCGGCGCCCACCAAACCCTATGGCCGGATCGTAATATTCACTCTCCTGGATGACAAGGTCGCCTATTTTGACTGGCTCGCAGAGCAGATCTCGAAGGAGGTTTGGACCCGAGAGCCAGGCACCGTCATATATGGCATGCACTTCGTGCCGAACGCGCCATTGCAGAGAATCCTCTATGAGGTCTACCGAGACAGGCCCGCATTCGACATCCACGAGCACCGGCCATATATAAGGCGTTTCGCAGCCGAGTGCCGGTCGTGCGTGCTTGCGACTAACGTCATCGAACTGAACCTCAAGCATGCGAAAGTCGTCAACTGACCAACTGGAATATCCCGGCCTGGTCCAACGACCAGTAACGCAGGAGCGACCGCTTCGCCAATATCCGCCGCCAGGCCAAACCCATGGATCGTCGGCAGGTCTGCCGCGGCCGTCGCGCCTGCAACAGTTCGTTGAGCCGATACAACCCGGAGTCAAGTGGGACAAGATGCCTGCGCCCAAGCGGCGGCGTTATGACGATACCTGAGGCAGGCCGCGGGTTCCCCGAACCCCGCAATGCGATTCCTGGTGTTCGATGCGACGCCAGTTATGTGACGCGGCTGGCCCAGCGGGCGCGGATCGTGCTGGCCCGGGTGACAGGGGGCGCGTACCCGCTCGCCTAAGCCCGGGTTGGAGCAGGTGGCGAAACCGTCGGCCAGCGAGGTTGTCCCCCACGCCTTCTCCGACGGCCTGCCGCTTGGCCCACTCATGCCCGTTGAGCCAGACCTTCGCCGGGTACGGGAAGTGACTGCAGATCTTGATGAAACCGACTGCGAGGTCACGGTCCGCACAAAAGTAGTAGGGGCTGGCCCGCCGCCCTCCCTTGACGAAGTTGTAGCTCACCACCCAGGGTGCATGCGATCTGCAATCGTTTCGGGCCGTCCGACGCGCAGGCGTTCGGGCGGTGATCCCGGTCCCCCGTTCACTGCATCCGACAGCGCCGACGACTAGGGCGTGTCCCCGTGGATCATGGGACGGGATCGCGTAGCCAGATGCTGATCGAGGCGACGTCGATGGTGCCCTGGTAGATGCGCTCGCGCTTGTCATAGCGGGTAGCGACGGCGCGGAACTGCTTGAGCTTGGCAAAGCAGTGTTCCACGGTGTTGCGCTTCTTGTACCAGCCGGGGTCGAAGGCGGCCGCCCGCCCGGCCGCGGTCACGTCGGTGTTTCTTCTGGTCTTCCTTGACCGGGATCACGGCCGCGATGCCGTGACGCCGCAGCCAGGCCCGGTTCGCCCGGGAGGAGTACGCCTTATCCGCCAGCGCGCGGCCGGGCCGCTGCCGGGGCCTGCCCAGACCCCGGCGCGGGACGCGGATCGCGTCCATCAGCGGGACGAACCGCGGGGAGTCACCGTGCTGGCCGCAGCTGGTCAGCCGGGCGACGGGGCGGCAGCGCAGGTCAGCAGCCAGGTGGATTTAGTGGTCAGCCCGCCGCGGGACCGGCCGATCGCCTCCCGGCCCGATTTCGTGTCATTCGCTAAAGCCCCCTGTGGGGTCATCAGCGGCCGGGACGCGGCGGGCGCCGGCCGCGTGCCGATGGGCCCGGGCCCTCGGGAAGGTCCCGCCACGGGCAGCCTGTCCGGGTCCGGAAGAAGATCCCGTTGATCACCGTCCGGTGATCGGCCCACCGGCCGCCGCGCTGCTGCGGGCCGGAAGGCAGGAGCACCCGCAGCTGCTTCCATTCCTCATCGGTCAGGTCATGACGATTCAGGCGGTTAGGCATCGCACTGGTCCACACGACCCAGCTTCGAAGGTCCACCGGACGCGCCCTAGTGGTGGGACCTATCGATGCACCCGGGTGGAGGTCTCCTACACGCTGGCCTTCGACGACCTGCGGCGAGCGCGATGCTTCTTCGAGGCGCTCGTCACCGACAATGTCCGCGTCGGAAAGCCTGAGCAGATCGCTGCAGTGTTCGCCGCCCAGGTAGGGACTGACGGGCCTCGCCGCGCCAAGGCCCGTTCCGCACCAGGGTGTTCTCGCTGGCCACTGACCTGGCAATCGACTTCTTCCTCAAGCACAGCCGGGTAAAGCAGTACCTGAAGGAAGGCAGGGCACTGCGCATCGACCATCATCTACAAACCCGCTGACGTTGGGATTCCGGCCCGCCTTGAGCACCTGCCCGACCCGATCGGCAAGGCCCGCCAGGACAACCACCGCTTGCTTATGATCGAACGTGCTAGACCAGGCCTGTGCCTTCGGCTCTTCGCTCTTCGAGCGCATCTACCAGCCCTACATCGAGAGGGCCAACGAACCGGAGCACTGCGCTTCGGGAATCAACGCGCCATGGCCCTGGCCGGCGCCTCGGCGACACCCTCACCCGAGGGCCTCCGCGTCACTGTCGAACTTCGCCGCCCACTCGCCACTATCGAACGCGTCCCCGGTGATTCGTCACGAGCGCCCGGCTCGGAGCCGCCGCATGAACTTGTCGCAACATCCAGAGAACGGAACACCAAGAAAGACGCCTACTCAGCGAGCACGCTCTATGACGGTCGAGCTGCCTCATCGGATCCCTGATGACTCCGGACAACTAACTTTGCGCAGCCTGCGCTACTGAACCCTTTCCATCCTGTTTATGCCTCGCGGACCTGCAATACGTGAATAGCTTTCGCGAGCTGGCCGGCGCGCCAGGGGCAGCAGCGGAGCTTGCGGAGGATCCTCCAGTTCTTGAGCTGCGCGTTCGCGCGCTCGCCGGGTGCGCGGAGCTTCGCGTGTGCGCGGTTCGCCTGTTTCTGGGATTCCGGCTTGTTCTTCCCCCGGTACGGGATCTTGGCGTACGTGCTGCCCTGGTAGCCCTTATCGGCCAGGGTGATCAGGCCGGCGGCCTGGAGTTCGGCCAGGACGCCCCAGATCCACTCGGCGTTCTTGTCGTGGACCGAGCCGGGCAGTGCCCCGGAGACCCACAGGATGTCGCCGACGGGGCTGGCGATGACCTGCAGGTTCATCCCGTGCTTCTTGTGCTTGCCGGAGTAGAAGGGCCGGTCCGCGGCGACCCGGTCGACCGGGATCAGGGTGCCGTCGAGGACGACGTAGGCGTATCCGGCCTTCTTCGCGTCCCGGATCGCCTGGCGGAGCTTCGGCGCCCGGGCCGCGAGCAGGGCCACGGTCTCCCCGACGTACCGCCAGGCAGTCGTGGTGCCGACCGCGAACCCAGCCGCGAGCTCGGCGAACGTCTCGCCTTTGCGCAGATAGGCCAGGACGAGAAGGGCCTGCTGCCCGGGGTTCAGCTTCCGCCAGCACGACCCGATCGACTTGCGGTGGCGGCGGATGAGGCCGGAGACGAAGGTCAGGGTCCGGGACGACAACGGCAGCGCGGCACGGTAGAAAAGCATGGGAGCCCCTGGTGGTGGTGAAGCTTTCTTGGTCGATCGCCTCACTTACCAGGGGCTTCTCTGGTCTCAGCAGCGGCGCGCCGTGCGGTGATCATCCTGTGACAGACAGGCCAGATCAGGCGGAATCAGGATGGAAAACGCTCACTGTCCCAACCCAGAGCCCATGGCCTTCGCGTTGAACATCCTAGACCCGCACCTGGCAATCAGTACCGTGTCGCCCATGCGAGCCGGCAAACGCGGGCTATTAATGTGTGCTCACAGGACTTTCGAATACTTACTTTCAACAAGAGTTTGCCCTGGTATTATGCCAGAATCGAGACGGCATCTGGAGGTAGGCAGACATGACCGCGTACGAACAAGAGACAACCCACGAACATGTCTCTGGGCGCTCTGTTGTGGTGCTTGGTATGCACCGTAGTGGGACCTCGGCTGTGACCAGGATAATCAATTTGCTTGGACCTTCTATTTGTCGCAG
>CAWBNK010000020.1:0-279485 GCA_963790065.1 uncultured Actinomycetes bacterium
GCCTGGGCCAGCTCGGCGACGCCGACGGTCGGGCGGCGGACGAGACTGGTCAGGCCAAGTCCCAGGGCCAGCAGCTCGTGCGCTTCGTGCGGGGCCAGGCGGCGAGGAGTGAACCCGGACTCATACAGCGCCGGCCACCAGCGATCGCTCGGCGTCGCGAACGGCGCGCGGGCCGCGGCGGAGGAAAGCCCCGGGTTGGCGCCGCAGAACAGCACCACCAGGTCGTCGGCGATCACGTCGGCGAGGCGCACCCGCCGAGCGGCTTCCAGCTCCGCCGGGGAGAACCGCTGGCCACGGGCCGCTACCGGCTTGCCCGGCATCATCGGCACCTCCCGTCGGAATATAGCCCGCGCCAGCACCGTCGAACAAAACGCGCCGAAGGCCACGCGAAAGGTGCCCGGCGGTGTCGACCGGACCTGGATGACAGCACGCAGGCGTTGTGGTGGAGTCGGGCCGAACGATCCAACCTGCTTGCGTGTCTCGATCGGGTCAGCGTGACGAGGCCGGCCGCCCGGCTAACGACGTGTGCGTAATCGGCTTCACGGCCGCAATGGCGTCACTTTTTACGGCAAGACGGCCCGTGGACCGCATCGGCTTTTGCTAGCGTCTGTCTGCTACGGATCGCATTGGGGGGATTGGGCGATGTATCCGAACACACTTGTTGAAGTCATCAGCGAAGTCGTCATCGGCAAGCCGCAGGCGGTCGAACTGACCGTCACCTGCCTGCTCGCTCAGGGGCATCTCCTGATTGAGGATGTTCCCGGAACTGGTAAGACGACACTGGCCCGGGCGGTCGCGGCGTCGCTGGGCGCCCAGTGGAAAAGGATTCAGTTCACCCCTGACCTGCTGCCCGCGGACATTACGGGCACGACGATGCTCGATCAGGACTCCGGGGGCTTCAAGTTCCATCAGGGGCCCGTATTCGCCAACGTCGTGATTGCCGACGAGATCAACCGGGCTTCTCCCAAAACACAGTCAGCGCTGCTTGAGGTCATGGGCGAGCAGACCGTCACCGTAGACGGCGTGCCGCATAAGGTACCGCACCCGTTCTTCGTCGTAGCCACCCAGAATCCGGTCGACATGGAGGGCACCTACGCGCTGCCTGAGGCGCAGCTCGACCGGTTCCTGATGCGGATCACTCTCGGCCACCTCGACCCCGCGGACGAGGTCGCGGTGATCCAGGGGCACAGCGTCGGCCGGACTGTTGACCACCTGCGACCGGTCATGGATGTCCGTACCGTCCAGCAGTTCATCGCCATGGCCAGCCAGGTCCGCGTCAGCGACACGCTGGCCCGGTACGCCGTCGCACTCTGCGCAGCTACCAGACGACACCCGCTCGTCCGGCACGGCGCGTCCACCCGGGCTACGCTGGCTCTCGTGCAGGCGGCACGGGCGCGGGCACTGCTGCATGGCGAGCAGTACGCAACCGCCAACGACGTGCAGTACCTGGCGACGCCGGTGCTCGCGCACCGGCTCGTGCTCACTCCACAGGCCGAGCTCGAAGGGATAACCCAGCTCGACGTGGTGCGCGACGCGCTGCGCCGTACGCCGGTGCCGGATACGGCTGGCAGCCGGGCATGACCGCCAGCGACGGTGAGCACGGCTTCACCCCGCTGTACCAGGCACTCACCCCGCGCGGAATCACGGTGCTCGGCGGCGGGCTAACCGTTGCCGTCGCCGGACTCGTGCTGCACTACGCCGAGCTGATCGCGGTTGGTGCGGCAGCCGTCGTCGCCGTGGGTGCGGCTCTCGCGCTCGTCGCGCGGGCGCCACGGGTCACGGTGACCCGGACGATCGAGCCGACCAAGGTGACCCGCAACAGCCCGCATGGTGCCGTCGCGCATGTGGTGGTGCGCGGCGCCTCCCTGCGGACCGTTCCCGCGATGGCCGCACGGGACCTGGCCGGCCCTGGCGCCTTCCCGTTCCCCGTCCCTCGGCTGCGCCGGGGCCAGGTGAGCGAGGTGCCCGTCCCGCTGCCCGTCGGGCGCCGCGGTCTGGTCGCCAGCGGCCCGTTGCTGGTTGACCGGGACGACGCGTTCGGGCTCGCGCACCGTACCCTGAACACCGGGGCGGCATCCGTACTCTACGTGCGGCCCCGGGTGGTGCCGCTGCCCGAGGTGTCCGCGTCCCTCGCGCGGTCGGTGGACGGCCCGCAGTCAGACAATACGACGGAGGGCACGCTCGCCTTCAACTCCTTGCGCGAGTACGTGCCGGGAGACGAACTGCGGCACGTGCACTGGCGGGCCTCGGCGCACGCGAACAAGCTCGTGGTGAAGCAGCACGTAGACACGGCCTACGCGGCCGCCGCGGTAGTGCTCGATGCCTTCTGCCCTAGCGGAGCCGACGCCTTCGACGTGGCGGTGGACTGCGCGGCCAGCGTGGCGGTGATCGCGGCGCAGCAGCGCCAGCCGCTCCGCCTGCTTGACGGCTCGGGGCAGTCGCTGCTGCCCAAGACCATGGCCCGGCGGGGCGTCACCGCCGATGTGGTCCTTGACTCGCTGACCCCGCTGCAGCCGGCCAAGCCCGGCCCGGTCGACCCGCTGGCCGATACGGTGCGTCGGCTGGCCGCCGGGGCGCGCGGCAGCCTCGCGGTTGTGGTATCCACCCGGCCGACACGCGGTCTGGCCGAGCCACTCCGGCTCCTCGCGGGGTGCTACGCGCGGGTCATCGCGGTTCAGGTCGCCGAGCAGGTGACGGCGGGCAGCCTAAGCGGGCAGCCGGAGCGGCCCGCCCAGGTCACCAGGACCGGCCGGGTCGTATGGGTGATGGTCCGCGCGGTCGACGACCTGTCGGCCGCGCTGCTGCGCGCCAGGTCGGCCGCATGAGCACGACGGCCACCCGAGGCGCGCAGACGGCGGCCCCCGGACAGCGCCAGGGCCGGGGCCATAGCCAACGCCAGGGCCGAGGCGGCAACGAACGTCAAGACCGGGGCCACAACCAACGTCAAGACCGGGGCCAGAATCAGCGCCAGGGCCGGGGCCAGAAGCAACGCCAGGGCCGGGGCCAGAAGCAACGCCAGGGCCAGGGCAACGGCCGGGCGCTCGGGCTCGCGGCCGTCGCGGTGCTGCTCGCGGTGGCGGCCGAACTGCCGCTGCTGCGCGTGTTCGGCTCGCCCGGGCTGCGCGTGGTGCTGCTGGCCGCCCCGGTGGCGTGCGTGGCGGCGGTCGTAGTACGGACGTTGGTGAACCGGGTGCTCGGCGCCGCCGACGTGTGGCGAGACAGTTCGCCGATGGCGGTAGGCGCGGGATTCCTGTTCGGCCTCGGTGCCGGCGCGGCGCCGGGAATGGTGACGGCGGCCGCCGATCCGTTCGGGCCCAGCGCCCTCCTCCCCCGGCTTGAGCAGGCGGTGACCGACGGATGGTACCGGCTGCTCTCCGTGCCGGTTCCCGTGCCGCTCACGCGGAGCTTCACCGATCTGCCCTTCCTGCTTGCCGCGGCGCTGGCGGCACTGATCGGGCTGTGCGCGCTCGGCCGGCATCCGGGCGTCGCGCTGGCGCCCGCCGTCACCGGGTTCGGCGGCTTGCTCGTGCTCGGGGCTGACGGCCCGGTCACGGGTGCCCTGCTGACCGGCAGCTTCGCCCTGGCCGCAGTAAGCTTCCTCGCGGTCGCGGCACCGCCGACCGCGGGGGCGGTCCGCAGCCGGGGCGTCACCGGGATACTGTCCGGCGGCGGGCTGATCGCGGCTGCCGTGCTCGTCGTGGGCGCCCTGCACCCGGCGGTGCCGTACAACCCTCGCGCGAAGGTCCAGCTTCCGGTGGACATCCAGGTCACGCAGGATCCCATAGCGCTGCTGTCGTCGCTGCTCCAGACGCCAGCCGTGCCCGTTCTCACCGCCCGCCTCTCCGGCGCGCTGCTCGCCGCGCCGCGTAACTGGGTGCTGCTCAGCTACGACGACTACACCGGCGCAGGATGGCAGGCACCTGGTGACGCACGGCCCGCGGTGACGGCCGTCCCGGTGCCGTCAGCGATCGGCACCGGGACGGCCACCGTAGTCATGGCCGCGCCGATCACCTTGCTGCCGCACCCGGCCGTGGTGCTGAGCAGTTCGCCCGCGGATCTCGACTACGCGCCCGACCTGGAGCTACTCGCCGCGCCGACGCCGGTCAGGCAGTACACGGTCCGGGTCTCCGTCGGTGTCCCGTCCGCGGCGGCGCTGGGCGCGGCGGCCGTGCCGAGCGGTATGCCCACAGCGCTGACCGCAGTGCCGTCGTGCGTGCCCACCGCCCTGAGCGGGCTCGCCGCCAAGCTACGGACCGAGGCGAGCCTGCCCGGCGAACAGGTCGAGCGGCTGCAGGCGTACTTCACCGCCGCCCCGTTCGCCTACGACAAGGCCGCCGCACCTGGCGAGGGATGCGCGAGCATCAACAACATGCTGGCCGGCCGCAAGGGAACGAGCGCGCAGTTCGCCACGGCGTTCGTGCTCACGGCGCGGCTGCTCGGCATCCCCGCGCGGGTAGCCGTCGGGTACACCCCGGGCACGCTGGCCGGCGGCGTCGCCACCGTCACGGACGCGGACGCGTACGCGTGGGCGCAGGTGGATCTCACCGGGATCGGCTGGATGGACGTTGACCCGACACCGAAGTCGACCGCCAAGGGCCATGATCCCGACCGGGAGAAGCAGCCGGCCCTGACGCAGATACGGAAAACCCCGCCGAAGACCGGGCGGGCCGGCTGGGCAGCCCGATCGCCGTGCCGCCGCCGGCGGGCGCCCTCGGGACGGCGGCCGCGGTCGCGGCCGGAATCGGGGGGTTTGCCGTGCTCGTGGCCGCGTGGCTGGCCGTCGTGTGGTCGTACGGAGCGACCCGGCGCTCACGGCGGCGCCGCGCGGCCGACCCGGCGGCGCGGCTGCTTGGCGCGTGGCACGAGGCGCTGGTGCCGCTCGGGCAGGCGGGGGTGCGCATCTCCGGGCAAAGCGCGCCCGCCGTCGCGGCGCATGCCGCCGCGACCGTCCCGGCCACGACGCGCCAGGTCCGTAACCTGGCCTCGTTGGCCGAGCGGGCGCTTTACGACCGGGTCAGCGACGCCGACGCGGACGTAGCCTGGCGGCTCAGCGATCAGGCCCGGCGGTCAGCGCTCGCGGCGGCCGACTGGCGCAAGCGCCTACGCCGGCGGCTGCTGCCGTCACGCTAGCGGCAAGCTAGCCACTAGCCGGGTCGCCGTGGCCCGGTGACCGACGGCCACAGGTGAGCTAAACGTCGGCCCGGCGACAGCTAAGTCGCCAGCATGGTGTCCACGCCGCTAGCTGCTGGCCGGGGAACCGCCGTTGACGCAGGAGCTCGCGGTGACCTTTGAGTAGGCGACCCGTCCGGACGCGACGTAGTACCCCACGGCGAAGCAGTAGGGCTGCATCGGAGTAAGGCCGGTGATCACTTGCGGGCTCTGGTTGGGGAGGGCGCGCGTCTTGTAGCCGCTGCCCATGGAGACGACCACCTCGGAGTCCGCGGCGTGCGTGCCGGTGTTCGTCCAGGAAAGGCGGACGGATGTCTCCCCGTCCGCAACGGCCGTGACGTGCTGCGGCGGCGAGACCGTGGCGCCGTTGGCCGTCGGATCGGTGCTGGCGGACGACACGGCGGCGGACGCGGACGGCCCTGCGCTGGCGGCGGACGGATGCTTCGGCGCGGCCACCAGGTACGCCACGGCCAGAACGACGAGCACGGCCACGGCCGCCCCGGCCAGAACGAGCCTGCGACTGCGTCGCTTCCGCGGCTGAATCTCCTCCTGCGGCTGCGGCAGGCGGTAGTGCCCGGTGTTGATGAAGCCGGTGGTGCTGCCGCCCTGCGTAGGGTACGCCGTACTGTAGGACAGTTCCTGCGGGACGAAGGCCTGCCCGGGCGGCATGCCCTGGCCGGGACCACGCGGCGCGGCGACGTCACGCGGCGCGGCGAAGCCGCCGCTGGACGGGTACGTTGTCGGGTATCCGGTCCCGGTCTTGTGCCGGCCCTGCGGATGCTCGGTCTGGTACGGCGCGGGCGCCGCATACTGTCCGGGCGGCCTGGCCAGCTGAACCGGGGAAACCGGCGTTCGCGCCGCCACCGCGGGTTGCCGGCCGGTCTCGTGCCCTGGCGGCTCGATCCTGATGGGGACCGGCGCGGCGCCGAGCATTTCCAGGTTGGCGTTGAGTTCCTCCGCGAGCCGCTGGGCCAACACGGTCCTGGTGTCGTGGCGGCCGATCAGCGCGCGGGAGAGCGTCGCCAGCACGTGATCGGGGACGTCGGGCCGGCCGAGCGGCTGCAGCGGGCCGGTCAGCGCCTGGAGGTTGGCCCGCGGGTCCTGCCGCTGGTGGTCGTAGAACGGCGGGTGCCCGGACAGCAGTGCGTACAGCGAGGCGGCCAGCGACCAGACGTCGCTGTACGGCCAGCCGCCGCCGTGCTGCAGCACCTCAGGCGCGGCGTACGCCGGGGTCATCGCGTGGCGCAGGGTCTTGGTGGCGGTGTCCAGGTCGGTGGAGATGCCGAAGTCGGCCAGGGCCGGCTCACCGTAGGCGTCGACCAGGATGTTCTCCGGCTTGACGTCCCGGTGCACGATGGACAGGTTGTGCGCGTACTGCAGCGCGCAGGCTACGTTCGCGCACATCGCGAGGGTGTCGTCGACCGGCTGCGAGCGCCCCCGGAGCGTGCCCGCCAGGCTGCCGCGCGCGTAGTAGCGCATGACCAGGTACGGCCAGTCCTCGCTGGTGAACCCGGGCCGGTAGACGTCAGCCGCAAAGGGATGCTCGCCGACCTGGCCGGCCCGCTCACACTCTCCCTCGAAGCCCGCCCGCTCCTTGGCGTCGCTGAGCCGGGCGTGCAGGATCTTGACCGCCACCGGGCGGCGGAGCGCGGTCTCCTGGCCTTTGTAGACGCTCGCGCTGCCGCCGCCGCCCACCAGCGTCAGGTCGGTGACGCCCGGGACCTCCGGCGGCAGCTGCGGGTCGAACGGGGCGGGCTGCTTGCCCCGGGCACGCGCCCTCCTCATCAGCAGCGCCTCACGAACGGCATCTCATGAGCAGCTCGGCAGGCCGGCGGAGACGGTCGACGGGCTCGGGAAGTAGAGCTCACTCGCCCAGCCGTTGCCGTACGAGCTGGTCACCTGGACCCACACGTAGTAGCTGACATTCGACGGGTAAGCCGCATCCGCGCCGTGCTCGGCGCCGCCATTGCTGTCCTCGCAGCTGGCGTAGACGGTCCCGTTCTCCGGAACTACCGCCCCTTCTGTACTGGCGTTGAAGGCTGGCCCGGACTGCAGGTGCGCGGCGCCGCCGCAGTACGGTCCGCTGGTGCAGTTGAAGGCGGTCAGCGCGTTCAAGGTCATCGCCTTCGCGCTGCTTGGCCCGGTCACCGGGCTGTGCGCCGGGGCGGAGCCGGCGGCATTGGACGCCGTGACCGTCACGCTGTAGGAGGTGCTGTAGTCCGGGACGGCGATCTCGGCCGCGGCGGTCGTGCCGCAGGAGACGCCGTTGTCGGTGCCACCGCCGCTGACGGCGATCGAGTACGTGCAGGAACTGGACTCACCGCCGGGGTTGACCGTGACCGCGACCTCGATTGCCGCGCCCGCGCCGGGGCCGACCGTCGGCTGGGTGACCGTGACACCGGTGATGGTCGGCGGTCCCAGGGTCGCGAGCGGGACCCCGAGGGCACCGGCGGAGCCGGTCGAGAAGCCCGCCGAGTCCGTGGCGGTGACCTCGGCGGTGTAGCTCGTGTTGGGGGAAAGACCGCTGACCGTGACCGATGTCGCCGCGCCGCCGGCCGCCGCGTTCACGGTCGCCGGTGCGACGCCGCTGCCGACGGCGACCGTGTATGACTGCACCGTGCCGCCCTGCGCACAGGTGGCGTCACAGCTGACCGGCAGGGTGGCCGACGTGCCGTTCGTGCTGTACTCGATGTTGTTCGTGTCCACCGCGGGGGTACCGGGCGCGAGGTAAGGGGTCACCGCGGCGCTTGGCGCGGACGCGGGGCTCACCCGGCCGCCCGCGTCGACCGCGGTGACGGTGAAGGTGTAGGAGGACGGCGGCGAGGTAAAGGCGGTCGCGGCCGTCACCACGTTCGGGATGGTGGCGGTCGTGCCGGTGATACCTGGCGTGGTGACCCCGGTGGCCACGTTGGTGACCGTGTAGCTGACCGCCTGGTCGCCGTCGTTCGCGGGAGTCCAGCTCAGCTGCACCGAGCCGTCATCGGTGGGCGTGCTCGCCCGCACGCCGGTCGGCGCCGCCGGGACCGAGGAACTCGGGGTTACCGGCGCGGTCCGCACCGCCGGGCCTTTGCCGACCGCGTTCTCCGCCTGGATGGTGAAGGTGTAAGCCGACCCGTTAGTCAGCCCGGTCACCGTTGCGCTGAGCTTGCCGCCTGGCAGCTGCTCATTACCTGTCGAGCCGCCGGACCAGCTCAGCAGGTAATGCGTGATGGGACTGTTGTTGTCCGCCGCGGCGCCCCAGCTGACCAGCGCCATCGCGTTGCCAGCCACTGCCGCAGGGTCAGCGGGCGCGCCCGGCGGCTTCGGCGGGCCCGACGGCGAGGTGGTCGACGATTTCGGGGTCCTGGTCGGCGTGGGCAGCGTGGCTGGCTTCGGTTTCTGGGTGGGCGGCGCGGTCGTGTACTTGGTGACCCGCTTGAGTTGGCCGTCGCCGTTGATGACCAGGGCGGCCGGGCCCTCGCTGGCATTGACGAAGGCCAGGCCGTCCTGGACGGTGAGCTGATCGGCAGGCTGCCCGCCCGGCATCGGGATCAGCTTGGTGGTTCGCTTCGCGGTGTTCACGAACAGCACCTCGCGCAGGGACGAGTCGATCATCACCATGTTCGCGCCGAGCATCGCCGTCGAGGTCGGGGTGAACTCGGGTGGTATCGGCGTGCTCGTTTTCGTGCCCGAGGTGACGTTGGCAGTGTCCACGGTGGCCGGGCCGACGACGCCGAGCAGTCCGTTTAGGCTGTCAGAGCCGGTAACGGCGGCTACGGGGCGCACGCTGGCGGACAGCCTGACCGGCTGGCCGACGGCCGTCGTGGCGCCGAGCTGCCTGACTATGCCGTCGGTGATGTCGGCGACGGCCGGCTGCTGGCCGGCCAGCAGGACATCGATCTGCCCGCCCGGATGCCCGACGCCCTTGATGAGGGTGAGACGGCCGTCGGCGATGTGCCCGACCGAGCCGGTTTTGGGGATGCCGAAGTACAGTGATCCGTCGGGTGCCACCACTGGGGTGACGATGCGCGAGCCGGCCGAGATCGGCAGGCCTATCGGCGGCAGCTGCGGGCTGTCCGGGTTGACCTGCTGGACCTGGCCCGCGGACTGGTTGATCGCGTACAGCGCGTTGGGTCCGCCCGCGGCGGCCGTGAGCTGGCCGCTGAGCAGCTCGACCGAGTTCGTGGTGATAAAGCTGTCGTTGCTGACTGAGATCAGGTGGCCGTCCGGGCCGACGACGACCGCGCCGTTCGCGGTGTTGACGACCTGCCCGGATGCGGCCTCGCCGGGCACATTGACGTAGCTGACGACATCGCCCGAATAACCGTCGATGAACGAGATGGAGTGGTTAGCCGCGTTGGCCAGCCACGCCTGGCCGCTGCGCAGCTGCATGCCCAGAGCGGGTAGACCGTGCCCGCCGACGCCGAGCGCGGCCAAGCCTACGACAAGCGCGACTCCAGCACTTGCGTAAGTCACGCGTGGCGAGATACGCCTCATCAACCCGCCCCCCCAAAACAGTCAAAACACGCAGCGGCCAAATCTCCCGTTTGGCGCTCAAAGATGCACAACCGCAATCACGACAAGGCGAACCGGGTAGTGCCAGGGCTTCGAGAATGTAGCATGGCGAATCGCGCTCCTAGGCAGGATTGCCGAAAGTGGGTGCAGACTGGCGGCTATCACGGATCGTGCCCTCGGCGTTGCGACGATTTTCCACGAGGGCACGGTGGGGGAAGGGCTAAGCGTGGAATTCCAGATCAGCATTGCTGATGCCCATGGTGTACCTGATCAGCCTGAAATAGATTTCATCATTTCGGCTGAACCAAGGCATACAGTCGGGGACCTGGCCGCGGCACTGCGCATAGCGCGCGCCGCAGGTGGCTGGCCGCCCGGCCGTCCGTCCCTCGGGGTGCCCGCGCCTGGTGGATCTCCCCCGCTCTACCTAGACGGGAGTCGGCTCGATCCGGCCACGCCGCTCGCGGCCAGCGGCATCAGGGCGGGCGCCCGGGTCGGTCTCGGAGGTCCGCCGTCCGGCGGACGGCGGACGGCGCGTGCGCGTGGTGCCGCCGAGCTCCGCGTGGTCTCGGGGCCCGATGCCGGCCTCGCGGTGCCGCTCACTCCGGGGGAGCACATTATCGGGCGGCACGGTACGGTCCGGCTCGACAACACCGACGTCAGCCGCAAGCACTGCCAGCTCACGGTCGCCGGGGATGGCGCCACGTTCATGCTGTGCGACCTGCAATCGCAGAACGGGACCGGACTTGACGGCACGGGGATCGGCACTGCTCCGGTCGTGGTCCGCCCCGGGCAGCTCATCCAGGTCGGTCGCGACGTGCTCACCATCGCGGCCCCCGCGGGACCAGGCATCGCGCTCCGCCCGGACCCCGGCGACCCGCTCAGCCGGCTCGTGAACCGGCAGATGCGCGGCCGGTCCGGGCTGCCGAGCCCGGTCACCATCGACCTCGGCGGCACCGGGCACCAGGACACCGGCCGGGTGTCGTGGCTGACCATGATCCTCGGCCCGGTGATCTCCGTGGCGACGGGTGTCGCCCTCGGCGCGGCCACCCACCAGTGGCTGTTCCTGCTCATCGGCCTGGGCGGTACCGCCGCGACGGTCATACCGCAGCTGACCGGCAAACGAGCGGCGGCCAGACAGAACCGCGCCGCCAGGCGCCAGCTCGCGCAGGCTGCCGACGCCGGCCAGGCCCTGCTGGCCGACGCCATCGCGGCCGAGGAACAGGCCAGGCGAGAGGCACTCCCGGACCCGGCCGCGCTGGCCGCTACCGCCATCGAGCCGGGTAGCAGGCTCTGGGAGCGCATCCCGGACGGTGCGGACTTCCTCTGGATTCGCCTCGGCACTGGCGACTTGCCGACCAGCACCGTCACAGTACGCGGCCAGCCGCGCGAGGCCCACGGAGCGCACACCGGGCGGCAGGCGGCGGCGCAACCGGGCGGGCCGGCCATGTCCGGTACCACCGATGCCGCGCCGCCCATGGTGGCCGACGTGCCCGTCGCCGCCGACCTGGCCACGCTGGGCGTGCTCGGCATCGCCGGCCCGCCGCGCACCAGCTACCCCGCGCTGGCCTGGGCGATCGGGCAGCTCGCGGTCGCGCACGCGCCTGCCGACCTGCGGCTTGTGCTGCTCACGGAGAACCCGGATGCCTGGCGGTGGACCCGCTGGCTGCCGCACCTGCGCCCGGCGGGCGGCCAGGACGCCAAGCGGGACGGCGGCTGGCTGAGCATCGGCACCGACCAGGCAACCCGGGCGAAGCGGATCGCTGAGCTGTGCGAGCTGATCGACAGCAGGCGTGCGAGCGCCGGGCCGCAGGGTTCCGGGTCTGGCGGGATGGGTTTCGGCGGAGCCGGATTCGGCGGCAGGAACCGGGCCGGGTTCGGCGGCGGGCATCAGGGCGCCGCCGACCGCGGAGGGCAGCGGCCGGGCCTGCGCGGTCATGGCCCCGCGATCGTGGTGATTATTGACGGCGCGGCCGGGGTCCGCGACATCCGGGGCATCGACCAGGTGGTCTTCGAGGGACCTCCGGCCGGAGTGTTCGTCGTCATTCGCGACGACGACGCCCGCGAGCTCCCCGGCTGCGGGGCCCGGCTGGACACGGATCCGGCCAGCGGGGGGACCGGCACGTACACCGAGCGGGAGACCGGGGTCAGCACGCTGATACGCCGGCTCGAACGTGGTCAGCGAGCGCTGGGCGGATGACGTGGCCCGCGCGCTCGCTCCGCTCAGGGACCGGTCGAGCGTGCAGGAAATGGAGAATAGCGGGGCCGTTCGGCTCAATGATCTTTTTGGTGTTGACCGGCTGACACCCGCAGTCGTCGAAGACCTGTGGCAGCGCGGCGGAGGGCGGACGACCGCGGTGCCGCTCGGGAGGCTCGCGGGCGACGCGCTGTTCACCCTCGACATCGCCCGGCAGGGACCGCACATGCTGGTCGGTGGCACCACCGGGTCGGGCAAGAGCCAATTCCTGCAGACCCTCGTCGCCTCGCTGGCGCTCGGCAGCACGCCGCAGGCGCTCAACTTCGTGCTCATCGACTACAAGGGCGGCGCTACGTTCCAGCCCTGCCGGGACCTTCCGCACGTCAGCGGCTACCTGACCGACCTCGACGAGCATCTCGGCCGGCGTGCGCTTACCGCGCTGCAGGCGGAGGCCAGGTACCGGGAATGGCTGATCACGGAAAAGGCCGGGTGCCCGGATATCGAGACGTACTGGGCGGCCGGGGAGCCGTGCGGGACGCTGCCGCGGCTGCTCGTGATGGCCGACGAGTTCCGGTTCCTGAAGGAATCGCTGCCCGAGGTGCTCAAGGGGATGACCGACCTGGCCGCCCGCGGCCGGACCCTCGGCATCCACCTCGTGCTCGCCACGCAGAGCCCGGCGAAAGCGATCAACGAGGACATCAGGGACAACACGAAGCTGCGGGTGTGCTTCCGGGTCGAGGAGAAGGTCGCTTCGGTCAACGTGATCGACATCCCGGACGCGGCCGAGATCGATCCGGGCCTGCGGGGACGCGGCTTCGCGCGCATCGCCAGCGGCGCGGTGGCGCAGTTCCAGGGAGCATGGGCCAGCGCGCCAGCGGACGGCGGCCGCGCGGCAGGCGGTGAAGCCGTGGCTGGCCCGCTCCGCGCGACGGCGCGGCCGTTCGAGACCCTGGGCGCGGCAGCCATGCTTGAAGAGGTGCCAACTGAGCACCACCAGGTGGCATCCGCCGGGCCGACCGATCTTTCTGAGCTGGTCAGCGCGGTGCGGGCTACCGGGCGGCGCTCCGTGGAGCACCGGGCGTGGCTCGACCCGCTGCCGCCGCGGATCCCGCTGGCAGCGATACCGCCGCTGCTAGGCGCGTCCGGCTCGGCCGGACGAGGCGGCGGGCTGCTTGCCCCCATCGCTTACGGCATGGCCGACCTGCCCGGCGAGCAGCGTCAGGAGCCGCTGACGTTCGACCTGGAGCGAGACTCCAACCTGCTCATCGGCGGTGCGGCGCTGTCCGGGCGGACCACGGCGCTGCGCGCGCTCGCCGCCGGGATCGCGACCGGGTGCTCCCCCGACGACGTGCACCTGTACGTGCTCGACTGCAACAGCGGGGCGCTCGGGCAGCTGTCGGAGCTGCCGCACTGCGGCGCGGTGGTCCGGCACACCGACCCGCAGCGGGCCGCGCGGCTGCTTGACCGCCTCGACGCCGAGCTCGACCGGCGCCGCGACCTGCTGTCGGCCGGCGGGTTCGCGACAGTCACCGAGCAGCGCGACCGGGTAGCGGCCGCGGAGCGGCTGCCCTACATGGTGCTCCTGCTCGACGGCTGGGACACGTTTACTGCGGATCTCGGGCAGGCCGACTACGGGCGGCCCGCCGCCACGCTGACCCGGCTGCTCAGCCAGGGTGCAGGCGCGGGGCTGCGGGTCATGGTCACCGGGGGGCTCAGCGCCCTGACCAAGCTCGCGGGCAGCTGCCCGCAGCGCATCGTGCTGCGGCTGTCCGGTCCCAACGACATCCAGTTCGCCGGGGTGCCCCGGGGGGCTATGCCCGCGAACCCCACCGAAGGCCGCGGCGTGCTGCTGCCCGCCGCCTGCGAGGTGCAGCTCGCCTTCGCGGGCTCCGACCCGAGTGGCCCGGCGCAGGGCGCGGCCATGACCGAAGTGATCGCCAGCGCGCGGTTGGCGCACCCCGCGGTATCGACCGCGCCGCTGCGGGTGGACGCGCTGCCGGCCCGCCTTCCGCTGGGTCAGGCCGTGTCACTGCCTGGCTGGGCAGGGCGCGGGGCGCTGCGGGCCGCCGTTGCGATCGGCGGTGACGAGCTCGGCTGGGTCGGACCTGACCTGGGGCGGGTACCGGGATTCGCGGTTGCCGGGCCGATCCAGTCGGGCAAGTCCACGGCGCTTGTCGTCCTCGCCTGGTCGTTGCTTGCCTCGGGAACCCAGGTCATCGGGCTGGCGCCGCGCGAGTCGCCGGTGCGCGAGCTTCGCGGCAGAGCCGGGGTGATCGAGGTGCTCACCGACGAGCAGCCAGACCCGCACCGGCTCCTCGCGCTCCTGCAGAGTGCCGCCGGGCCGCTGGTCGTGCTGGCCGACGATGCCGACGTGCTGGCCGGCCAGCCGGAGGTCGAAGGACTGCTCAGCGGGGTGCTCGGCAAGGGCCGTACGCGAGGCTGGGGGCTGGTCGTCGCCGGGACGGCGGCACAGCTCGGGCGGTCGACGCGGAACTTCCTGACGGCGGTGCGCGAGCACCGTACCGGGCTGCTGCTCACGCCGGAAGACACGCAGGTGTCGACCGCGCTGTTCAACATGCAGCTCGGGCGGAGCGCGGTGTTTGCCCGGCCGGCCGGACGGGGCTACCTGATCCACGCAGGACAGTCCCTGCTCGTGCAGGTGCCTGAGGTCTAAGCGAGTCAGCTGGCGGAAGCAGGGGACAAACCGGTCTCCTCGGCAGCCCAGGTGGCGGTATCTGCGATTCCGTGGCCGATATCGGTCAGGACCCGGGTCGTGCCCGCGCGATGATGCCCTACCTCGTAGTTCACGCCCGCGCCCACGCCTGCGACCACGATCGCGCCGGCGACGGCGAGGCCGATGGGCACCAGGACCGGAGCCGCGGCGACCGCACCCGCCAGGGCGCCACCAATGAGCGCATCGCTTGCCGCCCCGACGGCGAAACCTGCTGCCGCTCCGGCCAGACCGCCGGCGTGGTTCTCGATCGCGGTCACCCATCCCTGCTTGCGGGCATCGAGGTAGGTCTGTCCGACGACGATTCCCGCCGCGGCGACCGCGAAAATAGTTCCACCCGTTTTGGCGAGGTCACCGAAGCCGTCATCCACGACCTGGCTGTCCTGCGCGTCGAGGAGGATGGACCGTCCGGCGGCCTGCACGTCCTGGTCGCTGTCCTCGACCCACTCGGCCGAGAGGGACTCCGCGACGGCCAGGTTGTGCGCCGCCCCGGCCTTGATGAGATCGCCTGCCACGTCAAGGACGCTGCTAGCGTCGCCCAGCGGGTCCTCGATCACATCTCGCCATATCGTCCCGGCCGTCCAGCCGACCGCAGCAAGGGTCACGCTGAGCTCGATCGCGCCGAAGTCCTCTGCCGCGTCAATGACCGACCCGGCGATCGTCACCAGGTCGGATACGGCGCCCCTGATGTCGTCCCACATCGCCTCGACGTCCCGCACGGCCTCAGCCACCCGGGCGTGCAGCAGGCTCTGGAGATCGTGCTCGAGGCTCTCCCACCCCCAGGGCAGCGTGAAGGACATGCCGTCGAGGGTGAGGTGCAGTCCGAGGCTAAGCCACTGACTTTCCAGGTTGGCCGCCCGAACCTGGAAGTTCCAGAGCCGCCCGGCGAAGTCCCCGAGCGCGCCCGCGGCCCGTCCGGCCTGGTGGAGCAGGTCGCCGTAGCGGCCGTGCCGCTTGCTCCACAGGTCCTGGTGGGCGTCGGCCACCGGCCCGTACCAGGCCCCGCGCAGGCCGCTACCGCCGT
The DNA here is from genome assembly GCA_963790065.1 of uncultured Actinomycetes bacterium. GTDB lineage: Bacteria > Actinomycetota > Actinomycetes > Streptosporangiales > Streptosporangiaceae > Palsa-504. The sequence goes on from CAWBNK010000020.1 coordinate 15,613, forward strand.
GTGCGTCGGCGGCGTCCAGCTCGTCAGCGAGCTGCCTGACGGCCGCCGCGATCGTGTCACTGGCGTGCTGCCAGCCGGCTGGGTCGCCGGTCACACCGAGCGCGCTCACCGCCTCGCCCCTCCTGCGCCGGGTACGTTCCAGTTCGCGAGGACCTTCTCGGCGTGCTCATAACTGGCCGCGGTGCTGGACAGGCCTGACCCAATGCTGTCGAGCTCGCGCGCCGCCCGGCCAAGCGCACCTGAGACGGCCGTGAGGAGCCGGTCGAGGAGCTCGTCGGCATTCAGCGGCGCCGCCGATCGCGGCGTGCCTCCCACCTGTCCCGATGCCTGGCTGAACAGGTCGCCCGCATGGCCGATCTCGGCCGCGCCCGCCTGCAGCGCACCGAGGTCAAACCCGGCCCGTACCCCGGTCATGACAGCCGCTCCCCAGCGCCGTTCCCGGTCGCCAGGGACAACGTGCGCGACGGCGGCCCATCGGCCGTCCACCACAGGGCCCGGTTCAGCGGCAGGTTCACCACCGGACCCGGCAAGCGCTGGTCTCGCAGGTCCGCCATGAGCGCGCCGATCTTGATCCCCAGCCACGGCTGGTGCTCGCCGCAGCACTCGACTAGGCGCTCCAGGTCGGTATAGGCAATCACGCAGCCGACCCCGCCTACCTCGTGCACGAGGTAGGCGGGGACATCGGAATCGGGCTCCGGGGCGGCCAGGACAAACAGAACGGCCTCACCCATCTCCGGTGTCTCGTTCATCGCTGCCATCGGCTATAGGGCCGACGCCCACTGGCCTGCGATCTGCTGCTCCACGTCGCCACGCGCCTGGCCGGTGTGGCCCAGGGCGGTGCCGATCTCGCCGAGCTCTTCCTTCATCTGAGCGGCAGTTGTCTTCCACTGTGCGTAGACCTCTTGGAAGGCGCTGGCACCGGCGCCCGTATACGTCTCGGCTAGCGCGCTCATCTGGCTGGTCAGCTGGGCCAGCTGACTCTCCAACTCGCCAGCCGTCGCCTGGATTGCGGCCGCTTTGTTGGCGATGTCCTCGGTGTCGAAAGTTACGCTGTATGACATTCCTATCCCCTCCGCAGAGCCTCTCATCCGGCCTTTAAAGGTGACGCGTTAAAGAGTGATCCGGACGACGGCAACACAAAACGTGACGCTTTCGTAACCTTTCACTTGCGCCCAGCGATTCACTCGCGCTGGTATCGGACCGCGCCGAAGACGTCCCGTTCGTCAAGTCCTCACTCGGCCGCGAGCGCCGCGTCGTCGGCCGGGACTGCGTTACTCGCAGCACGATGAACACCGAGGACGGGCGTCTGTACGTAACTGTCTGCACCGCAGCGAGAGCATCAGATAGTCGATTTCGCGGATCTTTCGGTTACTTTTCCCGCGATGTCGTAGATCGCACCTTCGAGCTAATGCTTGCGTTCGAAGAGGCATAGATGGCCCGTTTCGGCTCCGCCAGGTCCAGCAACTTCCCCGACGAGAACCAGATCGCAGCGCATGTGACCTCTGCCTTTTGCGCCGCCATCATCGCGTCAAACGAGCCGAAGGCTGGCGGCTCGAGTTGCCGGAGTCGGGTGTCCTGATCGGGCACACACCCCATCCGGGCGGAGCTATACGACGAGACCCACCCAGTACCCGCGGTAGGCGGAAACTGCCGCCTTACAGGCCGACCTAGCCTGTGCGTACGATGGTATCGGGTTGAAACTGGAGGTTTCGCCGTCGCCGCTGTCACGGGGCGCTGTTCTTGCATCGCCTGGTAGAGCAGCGGCTCAAAGGCTAATGGCTACTGCCTATCCCCTGCGGATATGTGGCGGAACCGCGAACTCATGGGCTATGGAACCCGACAGTGCGTCCACCGCTCCGGTTCGACCACAGTTACCTATGCCGGAAACCTGCCTCTCCCTGCCTATATGTCGGTAATCTATCCGAGCTCGCACGAAGGCAAACTGGGAGCAACGAGGACTTCAAGATCCATCTCCCATGCATTTTGAAGATCAAATACCCGGGTCAACGCAGGTCAGGCGCCGAGAAGCGGGTTACCAACATGGACAGAGAGGATAAATTATCGTTCAACGTAAACTCCGCAACGAACCTGGGCGTCGTAGATACATGGGTCAGTCGTGAGCGAAAGACGCGACTCCCCTTATAAATGAATATTGTATGCAAACATCGTTCAAATCCTCGTGGGGGGGAAGTGTGAGCCAGGGAATCGACGACCCTGCACGTCTTCGAGAGCCTGAATCTGCGGTAACGATATCGGGCACGGGTGTTACAGCCAGCGCGGTTCTCGGCCAAGACAAAAACGTAACTTATAGCACGCGAGCCCAAATGCTGGTTAGGAACAGCACTGTCCTGGTCACTGGGGCTGGTGGCTCCATCGGCAGCGAACTGGTTCGTCAGCTCACTGCCTTGGGTGCCCGCGAGGTTATATGCGTGGACCGGGATGAGTACGCCCTATACCGCCTACAGCTTGAGTTGACGGGGCAGGCTATGCTCACCGACGAGACTACAATTCTGGCCGACGTTTCCAGCGGCCCTCAGATGGAAGCAGTCTTCGCGTACCACCAGCCGCAGCTCGTATTCCACGCCGCGGCATGTAAGCAGCTGCCGCTCCTCGAGCGCGCACCCGCGCAAGCAATCCTCACCAACATCCAGGGAACCATGAACGTCGCCCGCCTCAGTGCTAAGTACAGAGTTAGTTACTTGGTAAATATCTCAACTGACAAGGCAGCTCGTCCCGTATCTGTACTTGGGATGACGAAGCGTATCGCAGAGACCGTCACCGCTCATTACACGCAGGATGTCAATACTATTGCCGCCTCCGTACGGTTCGGCAACGTCTTCGCTAGCCGGGGATCTTTTATTGAGACGCTGGCTCACCAGGTGTCAGCTAGATTGCCTGTGACAATCACAGATCCTGAAATGACCCGGTTTTTTATGACTATTCCGCAGGCTGTCAGTCTGGTCATCGAAGCGGCTGTCATGGCTGACAACAAGAGCATCTTCACCCTAGACATGGGCGAGCCGCATAACATCCTGAATGTTGCCCGTCGGTATGCCTTCCTTGCCGGCGCGAATGATCTAGCAATTACCTGCTCAGGTCGACGACCCGGAGAGAAGATCGAAGAGGAACTGACGGGGCCGGAAGAGGTCTGCTTCCCAACCGAGCATCCCGCGATTACCGCCATTGCAGTCGAGCCAGGCGATCTCGCCTACCAGATGGCGGTCAGGGGCTTGATACACGAGGCAATGGGAGAAGTGAGCCCTTCGCAACTGCGCCGGAATCTGGCTGGACTGGTTGGCGTCCCCTTCGCGGAGAAAATATAGTGATCAATACATTCATAGAAGGCATCGGCATCCTTCTATTGCCCGCTATAGCTATCGTAATAGACGGGCTGGCCGGCATATACTCCCGTGGTCGGAAGTACGAATTCGGCAATGTTCTTTGCTACGACCTGCGCCTTCTCGTACCGATATGGGGAGATATACGATATCTACTAAATGTCAACGAGCTGGCGCGATATAAGTCGCATGTGACAATATGCACAACGGGCGACGAATCGCAACTCTTCTACCGGGCACTGCGGAAAATCGCCTCCGAGCACGGCTTCAGGATGTTTATCGACGAGCCGATGAGAGCCCGACACGCGGCACAGAAAGCGGGCGCGAAGGCTAGGTCAACGGGCGGCACTACCCGTGACCGGCTCATACGTAACGTACTACCTACGGTTACCGAGTCGTACGTTATACCACTAGACGCGGATAGCATTCCCACCGGCTACTTCGAGGTACTTGCTGGCGAGTTGAAGCGTCGCCACCTAGATTTGGCGTCAGTTCGAATCGTTCCCGCCAACCCTACCGAATCCCTGTTGACGCGTCTGCAGGCCCTCGAGTACCGCGTTTCGATGCAGATAAAGTTCATCGCCCCCTGGATGCTCTCTGGCGCCTGTCATGTCGCCCGCACCGAGGTGCTTAGAGACGTGATGGCCCGGCACAGCTTGTTCTTCCAGGGAAACGATGTAGAAGCAGGTATTATTGGCCACGCCCTCGGATATCGCGTAGGATTCATTCCGTTTGATATCCTTAGCGATGTGCCGGCCCGGTTCCGGCCATGGCTTCGGCAACGCCTTGCCTGGGCTGGCGGCCAATTCAGGTTGTTCATTGTAAACATCCGTTTCGGTCAGTGGCATCTGTTCATCTGGGTCTACGGAGCCGGCGTGGCGTATCTTGCCTTGATTCTGCGGTGGCAGTCGTTCGCGCACACTTCATGGCGCATGCCTGCTGCTGCGCTCGGCTACCTTGCTCTCGTCCTGTGTTTGTACATGCATCGCGGTAAAGGCAAATGGTGGACTCTCGCTATGCCCTTCTACACCTTGCTGAGCAGCTTTATCATCACCCCCCTCGGTATAATCTGGTACACCAAGATGGCCTTGGTGAGCGGTAATTGGGGTGTCATCCGTCCCCACCGGCAACCATGGCATCGAGAGGTGGCCGTCGAAGTAAGGCAACGGGCAGCTTCATGAAATGGGTTCTCAGCACTGCAGGGATCATGGCAGGAATAGTCGTCCTAGTTCTAGGTGCGGGCTTGGTCTTCACCGGAATACCAACCGAAGCAAAGCACCTGCCAACTGGTGCGGGAGTTGGCCAAGGTATCGGCCACAACGTTCTGCTAGATTCCCGCTTCTCTGATGGCGGCCGAGTGGCAAATGGATGGCTTCAGGAGTATTCCACGTCCAGTGCGCCGTTCTATAAACGGGGTAACGAAATCGAGGAAATCGCATATGCGGGCAAATCAGGAGACACAGGCCCGCACCGGAAAATAGAGATCTTCCAGGCTACTTGGCACGCCGTCGGGCCGGGACAGCGCTGGCGGTTCTCCATCCGGGTCAGAGGCCAGATTTTTAAAGGCTATATAATAGTCGGCGCGGAATGGTTTAGCGTCCATAAGTCACTGTATAAATACATTGCCGAGCAGGATGTGTATCCACGCGTCAATGCGAATTGGCAAGAGGTGACCGCACTAACGCCACCACTTCCAAACTCAGCCAGCGCCCTCGCGGTGTACATTCAGATACCGGAAATTAATCCGGCGACACGGGTTGACATCTCGTTGACGGAGCCATCACTTATACTAACTCGCGGGACCTGAACCGAGACAGCAAAGTAAGGGCTTGGCCAGCTGATCATCGTTCAGCCGAAACGTCGAACTCCCTACCTGCACGGGATAACGGGAACAATAGTTCAGCTTCGACACGAGGACTCCTCAAATGTAAGCATTCAGATCCCCAAGCAACGTGCGGGCTGAGCGTGGTGCTGGCTGGCGGATGGTGCCGATTCGCATACTGAGGTCGGCCGTGGTGTAGTACCGGTGTGCCTGGTACGGCTGATAGGCCTGAGGCCGCTGAGCTGCGCGCGGAGAACGCGCGGCTGCGGGAGGCGGTTGAGCGTCTCGGCCTGCTGAACGAGGACAAGGACGCGGTAATTGCCGGCTTGCGGGCTCAGCTAGCGGAGCAGGCGGAGCAGATCGCCCGGCTGGAGCGGCTGATCTCCCGTAACAGCGGCAACTCCTCGATGCCGCCGGGCAGCGACGACCAGCCCGGGAGGAAACCGCCGCAGCCCAGGCAGCGGCAGGGCGGGACGAAGCGGAGACCCGGCAAGCAGCCCGGGGCGCCAGGGGCGTACCTGCCGTGGAACGATCACCCGGACGACACGATCCCGCACTTCCCGGAGGGTGCGTGCGGGTGCGGCAGGAACCTGGCCGGGGCCCGTGATCTCGGGGTCCGGTACTCCCACCAGGTCACCGACCTGCCCGAGGCACACGCGGAGACCGTCCAGCACGACCGGCATGAGGTGCAGTGCGCGTGCGGCCAGATGCATGTCGCGGGTCCCCCGCCGGAAGCCGCGGGCGCGCCGGGCACCGTGACGTACGGGCTGAACCTCCAGGCCTGGTGCGTGTTCTTGATGGTGATGCACCATGTCCCGGTCGAGCGGTGCGCGGACATCCTCGGGTCGATGTCGGGCACCCGGCCCTCCGACGGGTGGGTGCACGCTCTGCTCGCCCGCGCGGCGACAGCGGTCGCGGCGGCGAACAAGACCATCCGGGCGCTGATCATCCTGGCCCGCGTGGTCTGCGGCGATGAGACGCCTATCCGGTCCGGCCCAGGCCCGAAGACCAAGAAGAGGTACCTGCAGGTCGCCTGCACCAGCCTGCTCACGTATTACTTCCTGGGCAGCCGGGACCTGCCCTCGTTCAAGGACTTCATCTACAGCGACCTGCACGGCACCGTGATCGTGCACGACCGGTACGTCAACTACGACCACTTCACCGGCGTCAGCCACCAGCTGTGCACAGCGCACCTGCTCAGGGACGTCGAGGACGCCGCCCAGTCCTACCCGGACGCCATCTGGCCCGGCCAGATCGCAGAGGCCCTGCGCGGCCTGATCCACGCCGCCAACCTGGCCCGCGGCCAGGGCCTGGCCGCCGTCCCCGAACAGATGACCGCGGAGCACCTGACGCTGTTCCGCCGCGGCGTCACCGTCGGGCTGTCCAAGATCCGCCGCGTCCCGGGCGCCAAGACCAAGCAGCCGCCAGCCCGGCTCCTGCTGGAATGCCTGCGCCACCGCGAAGCCGACGTACTGCGGTTCCTCACCGACACCGCCATCCCCCCAACCAGCAACCAGGCCGAACGCGACCTGCGGCCCTCCAAGACCCAGCAGAAGATCAGCGGCCGGCTCCGCTCGGAGAAAACCACCCGCGACCGGTACGCCATCCGCGGATACGCCTCCACCGCCGCCAAGCACGGCATCACCGTCTTCACCGCCATCCGCGACGCACTCGCCGGAAACCCCTGGATACCACCCATCCCCGCAACCGCCTGAATTACGCCCGAAACCAATCACACAACGCAGCTCACCGGTAACTCAGGCCAAGACCTGAATGCTTACCCTCAAATGTCTATGGCGAAATCATAGTATCTACGATCCGCAAGGCGCCAATCGGAAGTACTAACGATCTTTAATTGTGGGAGTTATTGAGTTCAAGCCCGGTCTTGACGAGGAACCCGTCGAGGAGGCCGGGCCGGTACTGCATCTGCCTGAGGCGGGTCTACATCAGCACAGTCAGCTGCCCGATGTTCTGCGTGGTGAGGTTGCCCAGGGACCTTCTGAGGTTGGACCAGACGAGCTCGACCGGGTTGAGCTCGGCAAGTACGGCGGGAGCTGGAAGACCGTGAGCCATTCCCGGGCCGCAGGTTAGGGCGGCCCTCGTCTGATGACACCAGGCTAATGTCTACCATTTGGACGGATAAATATCGGGACGACGATGAAGGAGAGCCTGCCCGTGGAGACCTGGGACGCCATCCGCGCTCGGCGCAACGTTCGCAGCTATAAGTCCGAGCCGATGTCGGAGGAAGATCTGGACCGGATCGCAGAGGCCGCCTGGCGGGCGCCGTCAGCGTCCAACCGGCAGCACTGGGACTTCATCATCGTCACCGATAGGGACCGGCTGCACGCGCTGTCCGAGGTCTGGCGCGGCGCGGGGCACATCGCCGGGGCCGCCGCGGCGATCGCGCTGGTCGTGCCGCAGACCGACGACGAGCGCACCCGACTGATCGACTACTAGACCTTGGCCAAGCCACGTACGCCATAGCCGTGGCCGCCGCCGACCTGGGCATCGGGACCGGCCACGCCTCGGTGGGCGACCAGGACCAAGCCCGCAAGATCCTCGGCGTGCCCGGCGACCACGACGTGGCGTTTCTCATCGGCATCGGGTATCCGGCCGACCGCCCCCTGCGACCCATCGCCAAGCCCAACCGGCGCCCGCTCGACGAGGTTATCCACAACGGCAGCTGGTAAGCCGGGCGCGGGCCTATATATGCCTGCGTGCCGGGAGACTCGGAGCGGACGGCTTGTTTGCGGTCGCTTGCGACGGATTTACCAGCCGGCGGCCTGTCCGACATTGATCCAGCCGATGATGACGCCCGCATCCCTGGCGATTACCGATGACGTGATCAATGCCGCCATCACATGATCAACGCCGTCCGCCGAGGCCACCATGCGGTGCAGGTGCGTGACTCGCGCTGCCGACCGCACGAGTCTCGCGACCGGCGCGTCCGGCTATCCGAGAAAACCAAGGAGTCATGAGCGAGAGGGCAAGCTCCACGCTGGAATTTTTGACGTACGGAAATTAAGTTGGTACTGACGGAGATGCCGAAACGAACTGGCGTTAGTTAGCGGTACGGCTGTGACTAGCGAAACCGAACATGAGAGGTCGCGAATAGCTTTCTCAGCATTCTGATGCATGGGAAAGCGTGGGAGGGGCACAAAGATGACAGTTCAGGCAGCGGGGCGAGCCGCGAAGTCACGTCCCGGTCATGGCCCTTGGCGTAAGCCGACTCGGCCAGTCGCTTCCTGCGGTACGAGGTCTGACCGCTGCTGGTGATATTCAGCGAGCCCTAACGGCGAACGCCCAGACTTTAGTCGATGCCGTCGGCGGCCAGATGGCGGCGGCAGAGGCCCGGCGCGTTAGAGCCCAGCAAGAGGCCAACCGCAGCTGGCGCCAGAAAACATTCTGGGTCTCCCCGCATCAGCAGGCGCGCGAACAGGAAGAGATCAGGACACGTTCCGAGGCGGCCGGGCTGCGCTGGTCCACGGGAACGATAACGGCAATGCGGGGCGCGCAATGGGTTATGGGACGTTGGGACGCCCGTGGGAGCGCCCGCAAGATCAGGCAGGTAATCGGGGCTGCCGCCCTCGGGCCCGACGGGCAGCTGACCGAGGCAAGCGAGGTGATCCTGCTCGGGGCGATGGACGGCATTGGGCTCTCGGCCGGAACGCGACGGCGTCTGGGCGCCGCGCCGCTACCCGGGAGCGTGGTGGGGCTTCGTGGCTGTGCGCTTGAGGAGCCGCTGCTATCGGCGGTGGCCGCGATTGCGTTCAGCGCGATGGCAGCGGCTACCGACACCAGCGACGCCGCACGTCGCATGCCTGATCTGCTTCTCCACCTCGGAATGCCACGGCCTACTGCGGAAGCCGCTACGAACAGCGCCATGGGTGAATACCTCAGCGCCCGCATGGTCCTTACTGGCCACTATCGGGTTCTACAGGCCGCGGTCGCCGGCACTGCCCTGCAACTGCAGTTGCCGATGGCCCAAATCGTGGCGGCCACTGAGCGCGTGATTGCCTGCAATCCATACGACGAAGCACGCCGGGCCAACCGGCGAGAACTGACAGAACTGATTAGCAACGGCGCTCGCATAGCGGCCGTGATGCACGCTGGCACGCCAGCCGGGCCTGCCATGAGCGTCGCTGTAAGTGCGGCCAGACGCCTCTTCCCACGGCAGGGACCAGCGCCTGCGCCACATCAACTCGCTGCCGCATTCCGGGCCTACGCAACCGCCAACGGCTTGCCGCCCGCACAGGCCCAGATCTGGGCACGAGGCGAGTACTGCTGAAGCTAGCTCCTGGCGTGACCGGCCAGCGGCTCCAGGTAGCGTGGGTTGAAGCCGGCCACCGCCTCCTTCAGCTCATCGCTGGGCTCGCCATACACGCTCATGCGCGTCGGGGTGCACAGGCTCATGAACTGGGCCCCGAAGTTCGCCACGAATCGCTGGACGTGGGCCACGGCGGCGGCCGAGTCCTGATAGCGCTCATAGATGTGGACGTCCTGGCCGTCGACGAACCACTCGAAGATCTGCTGGCCGGGCTCGGCCGCCTGATTGTCGGCCGATATTTCCCGTGCCAGGGCGCCATATTCGTCCAGATCATCAGGCTTGATCGCCGCTTCGAATACCCACGAAATTTCTGTGCTCACGGCAAGAATCCCTCCCTCGAAATCTTGCCGGAGCGTAACCTTTCCCAGGGTGCTGATCAATAGCGTGAATCCGCATCCGGATTTTCTCTACACAATCTTCATACGTTTTCCACGCCGTCTTCGCCGAGCGCGAACCGCTGGTAGGCGGAGGTCGAGCCGTAGCCGCCCCTGGCCCAGGGTGGACGAGGTGGTCGGGGTGGCCGTGACATCTGAGCACGGCTCAAGCCCTGGTTACCCTGGCGGGCAGAACAACTGCTGGAATTGCTCGATAATCCATTTTATGGAGCCGATGGTACTGTTGCATTGCGGAAAAGCCTGCTCGAAGGCCATATAGGTACTCTTGATCCCCGCCGCCACCACGCCCGGCGCGTAGGGGCCATCACTCGATTGCAGGCTCTCAACAGCGTCGGCGACCTGCGTCGGGTCATTCGGATTGAAGGTAGCGGCGCGGATCAAGGTATCCGCGTAGGTCAGCACATCGCACATGTGCGCAGCGAAGTCCTTATCGGCAAAGAAATCGATGATGGACTCAGCGAGGGCCGTCTTGTCCTCTGTGGCTACTACCGCGTTTGACTCATGCAGCAGGTTCGCGTTAGTGGGTTGAAGGCCATCCTCCTGCGGCCACGTCAATTCTGCCTTCTTCGCGTTACTGATCCCGTCATTTGCCCACATTCGGTCATTGTCGTCCGTGTTGTATGTGCTGTCGATGTCAACGCCCGGGGGCGGAATATCAATCGGATCCACAAATTGAGCCGAGGCCAGGACTGGCTGGCCGCCGGTGCGCGAATTGTGCACCCGCTGCACGTACCTTGACGTGAAACAACCTGACGGCGACGGCGACCCTGACTGAGCGCCTGTCACGCTGGGCGGAGAACTTGAGCACGCGGTAAACCCGATAAGGCACAAGAAAAGCACTGCCGTACGGGCCGGGATAGTTAGTCCGGTCGCACGACGCCGGATTGCCGCTTTCCTGTCGCAGAGCCTGGTAACCCCACTGCCATCCCTCAACCTTCTGCGAAATGGACTCTACGCTCGGTAGAGGTCGGCCGCAACGGGCATATGCTGGCCTCGCCGACGGCGTGGTGACGCCCCGGTGCCTGGCGACACCGGGGCGTCTGCTCTAGGCCGCTATTGCGGCCGGGGCGGTTAGATCGAGCCGGGCTCGAGGTAGAAGATCACGGCGGACCCGTCGGTGCGGGCGTATCCGCTGACTTCTCCCTCTCCCTGCCGGGGGTGGGCGTTCAGGAACGCCAGGGCGTCCCGCACGCCGTACGGAGCCGAGAAGTCCTTGAAGCACCAGGCATGGGCGGTGCTGGCGCCTAGGCTGCCGGGCTCCAGGTAGAGCAGCCCCACGGTGCCGTTCTTGCGCTGGGTTACGGTGGCCTCGCCACGACCCTGCCGGGCCGGGTCGTTCAGGAAGTCGACGGCCTGCTTGGGGCCGACGAACTCCCCGTATTGCCAGGCGTGCGTGTTGGTGAAGCCCAGGCTGCCAGGCGACAGGTACAGCAGCCCCGCGGTGCCGTCGCCGCGCAGGGTAGCGGTAGCCTCGCCGCGTCCCTGCCGGTCCGGCTCGTTCAGGAAGATCGCGGCGTCCTTCGCCCCGTTCGGGCCGGGGAACTCGCGGCGTTCCCAGGCCGGGATCGCGCCCGCGCCCAGGCTGCCGGGCACGAGATAGAACAGTCCGACGCTGCCGTCGCTGCGCAGGGCCGCGGAGGCCTCGCCACGTCCCTGCCGGTCCGGCTCGTTCAGGAAGATAACCGCGTTGTCCTCCCCGTTGGGACCAGGAAACTCCCGGAACTCCCAGATCAGATTGGCCATAACTCCACTCCCCTGTGTGGCACGTGGCGCGCATGATCCCAGCGGGCTGGATCGGCTCGCACGCCGCTGTCTTTTGCCGATCACTGCCACGGAGGGAGCAAAGCGGCAATCAGATACACCACGGCGCAAACTTCTCTTCGGGCTCGGCGGAGCCCGCGGGCGGCCCGGGCAGGGTGACGCCCCGGTGCCTGGCGGCACCGGGGCGTCTGCCCTAGGCCGCTATCGCGGCCGGGGCGGTTAGATGGAGCCGGGCTCGAGGTAGAAGATCGCTGCGGAGCCGTCGCTGCGCGCGTATCCGCTGACTTCCCCCTCGCCCTGGCGGGGGTGGGCGTTCAGGAACGCCAGGGCGTCCCGGACGCCGTGCGGTGCCGGGAAGTCCTTGAAGCACCAGGTCTCGACGGTGCTGTGGCCCAGGCTGCCGGGCGACAGGTACAGCACCCCCACGGTGCCGTTCTTGCGCTGGGTTACGGTGGCCTCGCCACGACCCTGCCGGGCCGGGTCGTTCAGGAAGTCGACGGCCTGCTTGGGGCCGACGAACTCGCCGTATTCCCAGGTGTGGGTGATGCTGGCGCCCAGGCTGCCAGGCTCCAGGTACAGCAGCCCCGCGGTGCCGTCGCCGCGCAGAGTCGCGACGGCCTCGCCGCGTCCCTGCCGGTCCGGAACGTTCAGGAAGATAGCGGCGTCCTTCGCCCCGTTGGGGCTGGGGAACTCCCGCCACTGCCATTCAGGCAGCCCGGCCGCGCCCAGGTCGCCGGGCTCGAGGTAGAACAGTCCCACGCTGCCGTCGCTGCGCAGCGCCGCGGCGGCCTCGCCACGTCCCTGCCGGGGCGGAGCGTTCAGGAAGTTAACCGCGTTGTCTTCCCCGTTCGGGTGAGGGCCAGGAAACTCCCGGAACTCCCAGATTGGATTGGCCATAAAACTCCACTCCCCTGTGTGGACGTGGCGCGCACCCCTAGCGGGCTGAGTCGGCTCGCGCGCCGGTGTCTTTTGCCGATCACTGCCACGGAGGGAGCAAAGCGGCAATCAGATACACCATGGCGCAAACTTCTCTTCAGGACCCGGCTGGCTCCTCCGGGGCGGCGGCGAAGGCCTGGTAGGCGGGGCCGAGCACGTCGGCCAGGTCCTGGCCGCGGACCGGGACCGGGGGCGGGGGGAACATGCGCAGCAGCAGGTCGGGGGCGGCCGGGGCGGGCGCGATGGTGAGCGCGCGCAGCCGGGCCGGGCTCAGCCCGGGTGACCAGAACGACTCGAGCTCCTCGCTCAGCGGCCGGGCCGGCACGTCAAGGGCGGGACGGCTGGCCGGGGCGCCGGAGCCGGCCGGGGCGCCCTGGAGCTGGCGCAGGGCGGCGAGCAGGCCGTCGCGGGGCTTGCCGCGCCAGGCCAGCATGGCGAACGGGTCGCGGTCGAACTCCTCGGCCAGCACGTAGCAGACCGCGGCCAGGTGCTTGCAGGGCACGCCCCAGTCCGGGCAGCTGCACCGCATGTCCAGGTCGCTGGCCAGCCGCGGGAACAGCGGCGTGCCGGCCTCGGCGAACACGTCCTCGATCTCGTGCGGCATCTCGCCGGCCAGCAGCTTGGCCCGGAACAGGGCCTGTCCGGCCAGGCCCTCCAGGACCCGGCGCCACTGCGGCTTGGTCAGCGGCAGCACCCCGATATGGACCTGGTAGGGCCGCGGCCGCGACCCTTGCACCTGGGCGGTGACCTTGCCCTGGGACAGCTTGAAGTCCAGCACCTGCCCGGCCCGGGCGTAGCTTTTGCCCCGGGTCAGCCGGCCGCCGATGCCACCGGACTCGAGCACGGCGATGAACCGCTGGGACCACCACTGCTCGCCGATCGCGCCGCGCTTGCTGCGGGCCTTGATGCCGCCCTCGACCCGGATCGGCCGGGCCGCCCCCCAGTCGCGCCAGTCTCCCCGCGGTGGCTCGCCCATCACTCGCTCACCGCATCGGTCGACAGCTCGAGCACGGACCGCAGGTCGGCGGTGGACAGTTCGGTCAGCCAGCTCTCGCCGGTGCCGACGATCGAGTCGGCCAGGGCCTTCTTCTCCTCGATCATGGCGTCGATCCGCTCCTCCAGGGTGCCGACGCAGACGAACTTGCGGACCTGGACATTCCGCCGCTGGCCGATGCGGAACGCCCGGTCGGTGGCCTGGTCCTCCACGGCCGGGTTCCACCACCGGTCGACGTGGATCACGTGGCTGGCCGCGGTCAGGTTGAGCCCGGTGCCGCCGGCCTTGAGCGAGAGCAGGAACAGCGCGGGCTCATCAAGCGCGCCGAACTGCTCGACCAGCGCGTCGCGCTGCTTCTTGGACGTGCCGCCGTGCAGGAACAGCACCGGGCAGCCCAGCCGGGCGGCCAGGTGCGGCTGCAGCATCCGGCCGAACTCGGCGTACTGGGTGAAGCACAGCGCCTTGTCGCCCTCGGCCACGATCTCGTCGCAGATCTCCTCCAGCCGGGCCAGCTTGCCGGACCGGCCGGGCAGCCGGGACCCGTCGCCGAGCAGGTGCGCGGGATGGTTGCACACCTGCTTGAGCTTGGCCATGGTGGCCAGGACCAGGCCGCGGCGGCTGATCTCGTCGGCGGCCTCCTCGATCCGGCTCATCATGTCGGCCACCGTGGCGGCGTACAGGCTGGCCTGCTCGGGGGTCAGGTTGCACCAGATCTTCATCTCCTGCTTGTCCGGCAGGTCGGAGATGATGGTCTTGTCGGTCTTCAGGCGGCGCAGCAGGAACGGCTGGGTCATCCGCTGCAGCGCCTGCGTGGCGTCCTCCGAGCCGTGCCGCTCGATCGGGACCGCGAACCGCTCCCGGAACTTCTCGGCCGACCCGAGCAGGCCCGGGTTGGTGAACTCCATGATCGACCACAGCTCGGACAGCCGGTTCTCCACCGGCGTGCCGGTCAGCGCGATCCGGGTGGCGGCGGGCAGGGCCCGGACGGCGCGGGCCTGCTTGGTGGCGTGGTTCTTGATGTTCTGCGCCTCGTCGCACACCACCCGGGCCCAGGTCAGCGTGCTCAGCGCGGCCCGGTCCCTGGTGGCTACGCCGTAGCTGGTGATGACCAGGTCGGCCTCGGCCAAGGCAGCGGACAAATCATCCCCGTCCAGCCGGTCCGCGCCGTGGTGCACGTGGACCCGCAGGCCCGGGGTGAACTTGGCCGCCTCCCGCTGCCAGTTGCCGACCAGGGACATCGGGCACACCAGCAGGGTGGGCGCGGTCCCGGCGGGCTGGGCGGCGATCAGCGAAAGCAGCTGGATCGTCTTGCCCAGGCCCATGTCGTCGGCCAGGATGCCGCCCAGGCCGAGATCGCCCAGGAACGACAGCCAGGACAGGCCGCGCTCCTGGTAGGGCCGCAGCGTGCCCTCGAAGCCGTCCGGCGCGGTCATGGCCGCCAGCCGCCGGTCGGCCTGGCCGGACAGCAGGTCACCCAGCCACCCGTCGGCGTCCACCCCGGTCAGCGGGGCGTCGTCGCCGGTACCGTCCCCCAGCCCCAGCCCGGCCAGCAGCGCGTCGGCGGCGGTCATGGTCCCGGCCGGGTTCTTCTCCAGGAACCGCAGCGCGGCCTTGAGGTGCGCCTCGTCCAGCTCCACCCACTGGCCGCGCAGCCGGACCAGCGGCACCTTGAGCCGGGCCAGCTCGGCTAGCTCGTCCGGGTCGATCACCTGGTCGCCGACGGCCACGTCGTACCGGAAGCTGACCAGGTCGCCCAGGCCGAACCGGGCCGTACCGGCCACCGTGCCCGACGGCGTGGACTGGGACCTGGTAGTGAGCTTGAGCCCGAGCCTGGCCTTGCGTACCCAGTCCGGCAGCAGCACGCCGAACCCGGCCCCGGCCAGGAGCGGCCCGGTCTCGGAGAGGAACCGGAACGCGCCCGCGGTGTCCAGCTCGAGCCCGGCCGGGGCAGGCTCGCGCAGCGCCTCCTCCAGCTCGCCGAACAGCCGGGCCGCCGAGCCCAGCCCGGCCAGCAGCTCCTCCACCGGGTCGCCGCCCGCGCCGAACCCCTCGCCGGCCCACAGGTCGGCGGCGGGGACCATGAGGCTCGGGTCCTCGGCGGACTGCAGCGCGAAGCCGACCTGCCAGGGCGCTTCCTCGGCGGCAGGCCCGGACAGTGTTGGCTCGGATAGGCGGAAGCAGGTCCGGACCGGGCCGGCCGGGATCCGGGCGCTGTCCAGCCAGGCGTCCAGGTCGGCGGCCAGCGCGGCCGCCTCGGCCTCGTCCCGCGCACTCACCACGTCCAGGCGAGGATCGGTCTGGGTGAGGGCGGCCACGTACCGTTCGGCCAAAGGGAGGCGGGCCGGAGTGCGGCCGCGGCGGGCGGGCAGGAGGGAGGCGGGCAGCCGGGTCCGCGCCGCGGCGTCGGCCAGCCGGTCCAGGGCGGCGGCCAGCAGCGGCCCCGGCGCGGACCCGTCCGGCTCGCCGTCGGCCACCGCGGCCCGGCAGGCCGGGGGCATGGCCGCGGCCAGGTCACGGGCCCGTTCCGCGTCGGCGCCGCCGAGCACCGGCCGCCACCGGGCGGTGTAGTCCCCGCCGGATTCCAGCACGGGCAGCACCCGGCCCCGGCTCACTAGGTCGGCGGCGAAGGCGGCCACCGCGGCCAGGTAGGGCAGCGACCCGGCCGCGACCGCGCCGAGCTCACCCGGGTCGCGCAGCGCGGCCAGCACGTCATGGGCGGCCGCGGGCTCGAAGGCCAGCACCGGCACCCGCCAGCGGGCCAGCGACACCCGGCCGCGCCCGGCCGGGGCGCCGATGCCAGACGCGAGCGGCGCGGCGGGTTTGCCGGCCGAGGGAAGCAGCAGGGTCAGCTCGTCGCGGGCGGCCTTGCCCGCGGCCTCGCCGGCCGGATCGGGCAGCCCGGCCAGCAGGTCGGCCAGGCTCCCGGCGGCGCAGGCGAAAGGATGCGTGTCCCCCGGCTGCGGTCCGGGCAGCGCGCGCGGGCCCGGATCCTCGGCCCACAGGCAGAGCGCGTCCTGCGCCCAGATCCCGTGAATAACCCGCATGCCGCCATTCTCCCGCTTGCCTGTATCCACGATGCCACGGCCCGCCGACATTCCGCGGCGCAACACGGCAGGGAACGCCGGCCAGCGGGCCACCCATCGCGCAGGCCGATGAGAACTGTATACTTCTAGTATGGCAGATCCGATTACATTCCGTCCGACATCCGAGGATACGGAGAATCTTGCCATCCTCACGGCAGACGGAACCAGCCCCACCCACGCGATCCGGCACGCACTGGAAATCGCCGCGCACAGCAAACGGCAGGAAGACCTGCGCGCCGACGCCGAGCGCCTGGCAGCTAATCCCGAGTACCAGGCGGAGATCCGTGCCGTCCGCGAGGAACTGGACGAACTTCGTGCGTGGTGACGTCTACCGCCTCAAGAGACCGCGTTCTGCTCAAAAACACGAGCAGCAAGGCGAACGCTACGCCGTGGTCGTCCAAGCCAACGCCTACGAACACCTGTCAACCTGGCTCGTGGCCCCGACGACAACCAAGTCTTTCGGATCTATGATCCATCCCACCATCGAACTTCTCGGCCAGGATGTCCGGGTACTGGTCGAGCAGACCACCGCCGTCGACCCGCAGCGCCTCGGCGACTTCGCGGGCCGCCTGGACCCGGACGAACTCATGGAGATCAACGTCGCACTCCGAGCCGTACTCGACCTCGAATAACTGGTAACGGGCGTCGCTACGGACGAGCGGCGCCCGAGAAGTTCGCCGCGTACCAGCTGTTGTCCATCGGGATCTTCTGGACGTCCATCCCGGTCTGCGGGGCGTCGATGATGTAGCCGTCCCCGACATAGATGGCGACGTGCCCGACGCTGTCGTAGTAGAGGAGGTCGCCGAGCTGGATGGCCGAAGCAGCGATGTGCGGCAGCGCGGCCCACTGCTCGTACGTGTCACGGGGGATGGCGACTCCGGCCGCCGCCCAGGCGGCCTGGACCAGCCCGGAGCAGTCGAAGCTGTCCGGACCGGTCGCACCCCACTGGTACGGCTTGCCGAGCTGGGCGTAGGCGAAGGCGACGGCCTTTTCCGCCTGGGTCGAGGTCGGCCCGGTATAGGTGGCCGTGGTCGTGCCGTCGCCGCCGATCGAATTGCTCACGACCGTCTCCTGCTGCGGCACGGTCAGGCTGGCCAGGGTGGTCTTCTCGGAAGCGATGAGCGTGCCCAGCGACTTCTTCCTGGCGGCCAGCTGGCCCTGCAGGGCCGCGATTCCGCTCTCGGTGCCCTGCAGCTGCTGCTCGGCCCCGGCCAGCTGGCGGGCGTCGGCGAGCAACTGGAGCGTCTGGGCGTCCCGGTCGCCGGACATCTCCATGAGCAGGGACCCTTGCTGCAGGACCACCGAGGGATCGCCCGCGGTGAGCACGCCCGCGATGGAGGTCGACCCGGAGCTCTCGAACGCCGCCGCCGCGGCCGCGGCCACGTTGGCCTGCGCCGCCTGGAACCGGGCGTCGGCATGGCCGAGGTCGACGCGCAGCTGGGACAGCCTGGACCGGGCCGCGGCCAGTTGCTGGCTGGCCTGGTCGAGCTGCACGCTGACCGTGTCGAACTGCGTGGTGAGCTGGTTGATCCGGGCCTGAACCTGGGCCACGGTGGGCGCCGGCGAAGCGCCTGCGAGCCCGCCGCAGACGGCCAGCCCGGCCAGCACCGCGAACCCGGCGGCGAGCGCCACGCCACGCCGCACACCGGCGGCTCCGGCCAGCGGCTTGCCCATGCGCGTCGTGCTCCCTTCGTAACCCCGGGAACACGCTAGCGACACACGATCCGGCGTCTCAACCGGATCGCACTGATATAACGGAAATATTACGGCTACCAGCGGTCGAGATGCAGGACGCGGTCGAGCGGCTCGCGGGCCGCGGGCCGGAAGCTGTCGCCGGTGTAGTAGGCCGTCGGGATCAGCGCGCCCCGTCCGCAGACAAGGGCAGGGTCGTCACGTTCGCTAGCCTAACGAGACGGGTGTTACTCCGGCGTACGGGCGGGGTCCTTGACCTGTTCGCCGTCGGCCTGCTCGTCCCCGGGCGCGGGGGTGATCTTGTGGAACTGCTTGTTCATGGAGCGGAACAGGAAAACCAGCGCCACGCCTATCCCGGCCACGACCAGGAAGCCCAGGACGCCGGGCTCCACGTCGTTGCTGGCGACGGAGGACGCGGCGGCGGCCGCGAGCACGCCGAGCGTCAAAGGCACACCCTCTCCCGGATGCCGGCGAACAAGTCATCTTCTGGCAGGTCGCTGTCGACGACCGACCTAGCCAGATGATAGTCCTCCGTCGGCCAGGCGGCCTGCTGCACCTCGATCGGGCAGCGGAACCAGAAGCCGTTCGGGTCGACCTGCGTGGCGTGGGCCTTCAGCGCCTCGTCGCGGATGGTGAAGTAGTCGCCGCACGGGACCTGGGTGGTGATCTCGTGCTCGCGCCAGTCGCTCTGCCCTTCCTGGGCGCGCTTGGCGGCCCGCTCCTCCCATTCCTCGAAGATCTTGGTGTAGGGCGACTCGAGCTCGCGGCGCAGCATCTCCTCGTGCAGGGCCACGTACTTGCCGCTGTGGAAGGAGACGAAGTAATACATCTTGAGCGGCTGCCAGGGCTCGCCCGCTTCCGGATAGGCGTCCGGGTCGGCGGCGGCCTCGAACGCGGCCACCGAGACCTTATGCGTCATCACGTGGTCGGGATGCGGGTAGCCGCCGTTCTCGTCGTAGGTCAGCATCACGTGCGGCCGGAACTCGCGGATGGCCCGGACCAGCGGCTCGGTCGCCTCGGCCAGCGGGGTAAGCGCGAAGCAGCCCTCGGGCAGCGGCGGCTTGGGATCGCCCTCGGGCAGGCCGGAGTCGACGAAGCCCAGGAAGCGCTGCTGCACGCCCAGGATCTCCCGGGCCCGGTCCATCTCCGCGCGCCTGACCCCGGCCATGTCGGCCTTGATCTCGGGCCGCTCCATGGCCGGGTTGAGGATGTCGCCGCGTTCCCCGCCGGTCAGCGTGCAGACCATGACCTCGACACCCTCGCGCACGTAGCGCGCCATGGTGGCGGCACCCTTGCTCGACTCGTCGTCCGGGTGCGCATGCACGGCCATCAGCCGCAACTGGTCCGGCTCGCTGTCCGACACTGGATCTCCCTCGTTTGCCCACACCGGAAACACCCGTTTACCTGCTCGACATTCCCCGTTCGCCGCAAGCCGGCGACCTTCCCCATTTGACTAGTTCGCTCAAGTCGCCGACGCTTGTTAGCCTCAGCAGATTACCCCCGAGGACCGTGGGTGGTCCCGCGGACGCAGTTAGTCCAGCGCAGTACCAAGGAGTGCCCGTGACCGAGACGCGCGAAGAGACCGTTACCTGGCTGACCCAGGAGGCGTACGACCGGCTCAAGGCCGAACTTGACCACCTTTCTGGACCGGGGCGTGTCGATATCGCGAAGAAGATCGAGGCGGCCCGCGACGAGGGCGACCTGAAGGAGAACGGCGGCTACCACGCGGCCAAGGATGAGCAGGGCCAGATCGAGGCCCGGATCATCCTGCTCCAGCACATCCTGGAGAACGCCCGCGTCGGCGGCCCGCCGCGCACCGACGGCGTGGTCGGCCCGGGGATGACGGTCACGATCCGGTTCCTCAAGGAGGAGGACGAGGTGACGTTCCTGCTCGCCTCGCGCGAGGAGAGCGGCTCGCCCATCGACGTCTACTCGCCGCGTTCGCCGCTCGGCGCCGCGATCATGGGCAAGAAGGTCGGCGAGCGAGCCACCTACTCGCTGCCGAACGGCCGCGCCACCACGGTCGAGATCCTCGAGGCCGTACCGTACGTCGGGGCCTGACCGCCTGCTGAACTTGATTTGGCCGAACGGGCCGTGGTGTCAGCTGCCACGGCCCGTTCGGCGTTGTCCGGTGTCAGCTGATCAGGTGCGGATGCGTGAGCAGGGGACGGTCACCCGGGGGGCATCCCAGGCGGGCAGCGTGATCTCGCCGGTTTTGCTCGCGGCGCAGGCTCTGAGCCAGTGATCCAGGGTGTGAGTCCAGT
Organism: uncultured Actinomycetes bacterium; assembly: GCA_963790065.1. GTDB lineage: Bacteria > Actinomycetota > Actinomycetes > Streptosporangiales > Streptosporangiaceae > Palsa-504. The sequence goes on from CAWBNK010000020.1 coordinate 36,225, forward strand.
AGCCCTGGCTGACGCGACTGGGTACGTAATACCGGTAGTCACTCAGCCAGCTGAACGCGAGCGCGCAGGTCAGCGCCGTGACCACGATCACCGTCCACGGTCGCGGGCCCGGCCGGGCGGCCCGCGACCGTGGCGCAGGCGTGACCGTAGGCGTGACCGCGCCGGGGCGGCGGATGAACGCGTCGACCGCGATGATCACCGTGGCGTACAGGAGCATCACCGGGAGGGCTTCGTAGCGGGAGCCCGGCTGGAAGCCGAAGTTGGCCACCCCGCGCGCGACCCAGCCAGCGCCGGGCGGCCCGGGGACGGTCGCGGCGATCATCACCTCCACGAAGCCGGTCACGGTGGCCAGCACGGCGAACACGCGGACCTGCCGGTCGCCGGTGATCAGGACCCAGGCGAGGACGGCCAGCAGGAACACGCCGACGACCGCCGTGGCACCGGTCAGGCCGAGCAGCTTCTGCAGCCACCACGACAGGTGCCAGCCGACCGAGCGCAGGACGAAGGCGTGCAGGTAGAACTTGACCGAGGCGAGCGGTGAACCGAAGCCATGCAGCCGCTGATTGTGCCCGCCGGGGGCCGACAAGATCGCTGGCACCTGCACCAGCAGGCCGAACACGAAGCCGAGGGTGACCGCGTGCTCCCGCCAGCGCGGCAGGGCGATGACCCGGATCACCAGCAGCGGAAGGTAGATGACCGCGAGGATCTCCGACGAGGCCGCGGCGAAGGCCACGGGCGCGGCGGCCAGCATGCCCCAGCGCGTCTGGGGGCGCCACAGCACCGCCCAGAACGCCGCCGCCAGCAGGTACCACGGGGAGCCGACCCCGCTGTCGACCATCTCGATCGGCGCCATCGGCAGCAGGATCAGGGCGGCGGCCAGCGTGGCCCGCAGCCAGGGCGACCGGATGTACCCCGCGCACGCGTGATAGATGAACAGCGCGCAGGCGGCGGCGATGAGTGCTCCAGCTAGCGCGTAGATCCGCGCGGCGTCCCACAGTGACAGCAGCGAGACGATCTGGCCGAGGATGCGCGGCACCAGCTGCAGGTAGCCACCGTACGGGGCGAGCAGGTCCCACGGGTGCTCGAGGGCCCCGACGAGGAAGACACCGTTGTCCTCGGCATAGACCTCTTTCCAGGCCGGAATGAAAGCGACCCGCGGCAGCATCACCACCGCGGCGACCAGGACGGCGAAGATCCCGATGGCCACCCGCACCGGCCGCTCGCGCAGCAGCCCCGCTGGCCCGGGCGGGGCACTGGGCGCCATGGGGAAGAGCGCGGCGAGCGCGGGCCGGAGTCGACCGGCGGGCGGGTCGATTCCTCGACCCGCGAGGGGGCGGAACAGGGACGTCCTGGAAACCACGCGATTCCCCCGAGTCAGGCCGCTTGAGGGTAGTCAATTCCGTCATCGCCGGATCGACCGGTACGAAGTGCGCTCACCAGGGTAGCGCGACGGACCTAGTAGTAGCCGTTCTTCTGCAGGGACGCATAGGCGCCGCACGGGCTGCCGTAGTTGTCCTTGATGTAGCCCAGGCCCCATTTGACCTGCGTGGTGGCGTTCGTCTTCCAGTCCGCGCCGGCGCTGGCCATCCGGCTGCCCGGGAGCGCCTGCGGGATGCCGTAAGAGCCGCTGGGGTCCGCGTCGTTGTACTCCCAGCCGCTCAGCTTGTTCCACAGGTTCACCAGGCAGGTGTACTGCGCGGTCGTGCCCCACCCGTAGGAGGGCAGCAGGGTCCTGGCGATCTGCTGGGCCTGCGCGGGAGTGGCGCGGACGCCGCTGATGGCGGTGGCGGTGGACGTGGGCTGCGTGCTGGCGCTCGCGCCGGTGCTCGGGGTCGTGCTCGGGCTATGGCTCGCGGCCAGCGATGTGCTGGGGGTGGTGGTGGGCGGGGGCGCGGCCTTCGGCGTGCTCGAGGTGAGCAGCAGGGGCACGGCGATGGCCAGCGCGACCACCAGGGCCGCGGCGGCGATGACCGGCCCGCGCCGGAAGCGGCGGCGGGGCAGCCGGGCGGTCGGCGGCGAGCCAGTGGGCGGCAGGGCGGGCGGCAGGCCGTTGGGCGAGGCGTAGCCAGGCTGGGCCGGGACGGCCGGCCCGGCCGCGGCCAGCGGGTCGGTGATCTCGCGCGTCGGCCCGGTGGACCGCGGCGCGGACAGCTGAGTGCGGGTCGGCGGGCCGTCGGCGGCGGACTGCGGCGGGACGACCGGCGCGTGGCCGGGGGCCGAGCCGGACCTGCTGACCGCGGCCATCAGGTCGGGCACCGACGGCCGGGCCTCGGGCGCCTTGGCCAGGCACGCGCTGATCAGCGCGGCCAGGCTGGGGTCAGGCAACCCGGCCAGGTCCGGCTGCTCGTTGATGACGCGGTACATGATGGCCGGGGGCGAGTCGCTGCCGAACGGAGGCCGGCCCGTCGCGGCGAAGGCCAGCATGCCGCCCAGCGAGAACACGTCACTGGCCGGCCCGGCCGGGTCGCCGTGCATCTGCTCGGGGGACATGTAGGCGAACGTGCCCACCAGCGTCCCGGTGCTGGTGATCCCGGTGTGCGCGTCGACCGTGCGGGCGATGCCGAAGTCGATGATGCGCGGCCCGTCGGCGGCCAGGATCACGTTGCTCGGCTTGAGGTCGCGGTGCACGAGCCCGCAGGCATGAATGGCGGCCAGCCCCTCGGCCAGCGCGGCGCCCAGCGCCCGCACCCGGTCCGGCGGCATCGGCCCGCCCTGGACCACCGCCTCCTGCAGCGACGGCCCTTCGATGTAGGCGGTCACCATCCAGGGCGGATCGGCGCCGGGATCGGCGTCGACCACCGTGGCGGTGTGGAAGCCGCCCACCCGCCGCGCGGCCTCGACCTCGCGGGCGAACCGCTCCTTGAAGTACGCGGTCTGGGCGTGGCTGGCGTGGATCAGCTTGACCGCGACCGTCCGCCCGCCGGGCGAGACGCCGAGGTAGACCTGTCCCATCCCCCCGGCGCCGAGCCGGCCCAGCAGGCGGTAGCCACCCACGCTGGCTGGATCAGCAGGCTGAAGCACATCCATCGGCCTGCTGGCCCCCCATTCGCCGCGGAGTACATATTCGACTACATCCGGAACTAATTCTGCCGCCGGCCGCTCACCGATCACCCGCTCGGCGGCGAGGGAACCCCGGGACATGCCGAATCTCCATGCGGTCTCCACACGATCTCCACAACAATCAGCGAGCGCTGTCGTGACCGAACGTAGTCATGACGATGCGCTTACGGACGGCGCGCTTCGCTGCCGATGGCCGCCGCCCGCCGGAACAATCGTCACATCTCGTGTTCATCAGGACACACGTGGCTTGGGGACATCATGGCGGGACAGGCACAGGCGCAGGCACATGATCAGCCCGGAGGGCCGGGCACCGGGGCGAGGAAGCGACGTCCGCCGCGGACGATGATCCTGAGTCAGCGGGACATCGACGGGCTGTTGTTGTGCGGGGAGCATTACGGGGCTCCGGCCGACCTGCTAGCCAGCGCGCTGCGGGTGCAGCCAGCGGTGCTGATCAAGATCATCGGACGGTGGAAGCGGGCCGGATTCGTGGCTACCGGGCGGCTGGGCCCGGGTCCGAGGTGGTGCTGGCTGACCAGGGAAGGTATGTCCGCGACCGGGCTGGGGTTCGTGGCGGACCGACCGGCCCTGGGCCGTTTGGCCCATATCAGGGCGGTGCTGGCCACGCGCCTGTGGCTGGCCAGCGGGCCGGCCTGGTCCGACGGCCAGGCCTGGTGGCACTCCGAGCGGCGGCTGCGGGCCCGGCACCGGGTGCCGCGCGCCGGGCACGTGCCGGACGCCGAGGTGCACTGGCCGGGCATCGCGGGCAGCCCGTACGCCGACCAGGTGTGGGCGCTTGAGGTGGAGCTGACCCCCAAGCCGGTCGGCCGGACCACCGAGATCATGACCGGGCTGCTGGCTTCGGCGAAGTACGCCACGGTGGTGTACCTGACCGCGCCGCCGGCCCGGGCGGTGGTGCTGCGGGCGGTGGCCGCGCTGCCGCCCATCGACCAGCCGCGGGTGGCGGTGCGGGACCTGCCGCCCGCGGCGCTCATGCCCGAGCCGCGGCCGTGAGCGTGCGGCCGTGAGCGTGTGGTCGTGGCTGCGCCTGGCGGCGTGCCTGTGGCTGCTGCGCAAGGGCGTCCAGGTCGTCAAGTGGGTGCTGCTGGCCGGGCTGGCGGTGGCGGCCTGGCCGGTGACGGTGGTGGCCGCCGCCGGGTACGGCGCGGCGTGGCTGCGCGGCTGGCCCGCGGTACGGCTGCGCCGGGTGGCGCTGATGTTCCTGCCGTTCAGCGGGGCCTGGCTGGTGCTTGACGCGCTGCAGCGGCAGGGCTGGCGGGGCATCGCCTTGGGCGTGGCCGGCGACTGGGCGCACGGCTGGGGCTGGGCGCAGCTGACCGCGGCCGGGCTGGGCCGGACGTTCCTGCTGACCTCGCTGGTGGCGATCCCGGCCGGGCTGGGCCTGGCCGCGCTGGCCTGGTGGTGGCGCAACTTCGCGATGACCAGCGGGATCGGCGGGTGGCTGGCGTCGGCGCCGGTCACGTTCGACGCGCGGCAGTGGAAGCGCCAGGTGGGTTCGGCGGCGGGGCGGAACAAGGCTCCGGGCAGCGTGCCGCTGCTGCGCCGCGGCGGCCTGATCCCGGTGGGCGGCACCATCCGCGCCATCGGCCACCGCTGGCGGCCGGTGTTCGCCGTGCCGGCCGAGGCGTGCGCGCGGCACATGGTCGTCGTGGGCGCTACCGGGTCAGGCAAGACCAACCTGATGATGCGGCTGTGGGCCGGGTGGTTCAGGGCCACGCTCGACGCCGCCCGGGCCGGGCGCGGACCGCGGCCGCTGCTGATCGTGCTGGACTGCAAGGGCGGCCGGGACGCCCGGGAGAAGGCGGCCCGGACCCGCCGCCTGCTGTACGGCGCCGGGGCCCGGCGGGTGGCGATCTGGCCGGACGAGGCCCGGCTGTCGGTGTGGGACCTGCCGCCGGCCGACCTGGCCGTGCTGCTGTACCAGATGATCGACAGCGGCACCGGGGCGGCCGCCTACTACGCGGACATCCTGCAGGCCGTGCTCACGCTGGCCGTCACCGCGCCGGGCGGGCCGCCGCTGAACGCGGCCGCGTTCATGGACCGGCTGGAGCCCAAGTGGCTGCAGCACGCCTGGGGCGACGGCCGTCACCCGGAGCAGCTGGCCCGCTGCCGGGCCGCGGCCAAGCACCTGCCCGACATCAAGCTGCGGTTCGCCACCCTGCTCGGCCGGCTCGGCCCGGCCCTGGACGGCCCGGGCGAGCTGGGCGAGGCCGACGCCTGGTACTGCATCCTGGAGGGCACCAGCGAGCCGTCGGTGGCCGAGGCCCAGGCGCTGGCCCTGACCGAGCTGGCCGCGCAGGCCGCGGCGGATGTTTCGCGTGTTCCGCGGCAGGAGCCGCGGGCCATGCTGCTGGCGGCCGACGACTACAGCGCGGTGTCCCGGCGGGTGCCGCTGACCAACCTGTACGAGCGCGGCCGGGCGCTGGGCATCGGGATGCAGGTCTCGGCCCAGTCCTGGCAGGGCCTGGGCGCCGACGAGGACGAGCGGTACCGGATCGCGGCCACCGCCGACGGCGGGATCTGGGTGATGAGCACGCCGCGGCCCGAGCCGCTGGCCGCCCTGGCCGGGTACCGGCGGGTGCTGTCCACCGCGCACCGGCTGGTCGGCACGGCCTGGGGCGACGAGGGCCTGACCCGGGAGCAGCGGGCCTGGACCGCCGACCCGGAGCTGATCCGCCGGCTGGAGACCGGGCAGGCCTGTTATATCCACCGCGGCGCGGCGACCTTTGTCCAGGTGGCGCGGCCCATGCCTTCGCCGCTGAGCCTGCCGCGGGCGGCGGCGCCGGTCGTGGTGCCAGGTCCGCGGCTCGAGCCCGAGCCTGATCGCTGGTCTGAGCCTGATCGCTGGTCCGAGCCTGATCCCTGGCCCGAGCCTGCGGCGCCGGGCGGGCCTGAATCCGGGCCGGATCCGTGGCCTGGGCCCGCGGCGTCGGCCGGGCCGGGGCCGGGCAACCTGGATGACGTGTTCGGAGGCGACTGGTGAGCGGCAGCCCATTCGACGCGCTGGGGCTGCCGACGCGGCCGGACCTGAGCGACGAGCAGGTCAGGGCGGCCTGGCGGAAGATCGCCGCCGCCACCCACCCGGACCGGACCGACGGCGGGGACCTGGCCAGGTACACCGCGGCCACGGCGGCTTACGTGACGCTGCGTGCCCCGTGGGGCCGCAGCGAGGCGTACGCCGACGTGCTGGCGGCGGCCGACGACACTGCAGTGCTGCCTGCCGTGATGGTGGCCGAGCCATGGCCGGCGGGGGTGGCGGGGGTGGCGGGGCCGGGGCCGGCCGGGGTGGCCGGACCGGGGCCGATGGGGGTAGCCCGGCTCGGGCAGCTGCTGACGGGGTGGTGGCAGCTGCCGGTCCGGATCGGGCGCGGGCGGCCGCTGCGGCTGCTCATCCGGGCGGCGGTCGCGATCGTGCTGTGCCTGACTGTGCTGGCGCTGATCCCGGGGCAGCCCGCGGCGCCGCCGCTGGTGGCCGCGCTGATCACCTGGTTCGTGCTGACCGGCCGGTCCGACCTGGCGCCGCCCCGGCAGCGGTGACCGGGCGAGACGGCGGTAGCGCCGCTATGTCACATCCATCCTCATCCCGTGATCCAGGGGCACGGCAAAGTCGTGAAGTGAGTCTTTGACCTGCGATGTCGTAACAACGGGTAGGGCGCCCGGCGTGTCCGCGGGTGGCGGGCAGGGCCCGGGCGGAACGATGGAAGTTCTCACGCTCACCGTCGTCCGACCGCTGATGCCCGCGACGGTCGCCGCGGGAATCAGTCCTGGAGCGTGATCACCACGCCGGTGTCCGCATAGGGAAAGGGGCCTTTGCCCAGGTGGCGCAAACGGTCCATCAGCCGGCTGATTGCCACCATCAGGCCGTACTTGGCCTTCACCCTGGACGTGATCGTCTCGAAGTCCGGACCGGAGGTCACCAGCTCAACGGTGCCGGTCACCGGCGTGGTGCCGGCTTTGACCCGGCCTCGGACGTCGCTCGGCTGCAGTGTCACGCTCGGGTTGTTCCGTAGCCGCTTGGCCTTGCCGGAGGCCGAGGAGGTCAAGACACCGACCTGGCCGCCGTCGAGCGGGACGATCCAGGTCGCCGTCGCGACCGCCACGCCCGTCTTGCGGAAGGTGGCCACGGACACGTACTTCTCCTGCGAGATCGTCTGTCCGGGGTTGCTGCCAGTCATGTCCTTCTCCTCTCTAAGTAATGTGATCTCTCCGAGATCGGGATCTGGGTTCGGTGAAGGGACGAACGGCGAAACCAGTAGAGGACACCTGCAGCCCTGGAATTTGTCAGGCGGGTTCGGACCTCACGTCGAGGAGACGGGACAGAAGCAGCCGCCGTTCGCCCTCGGTGGGCGCCAACGCGGCGGCGGTTTCCAGCTCCTCGGCGGCCTCTGCCGTCCGGCCAAGCCGTCGCAGGTTGTCGGCCAGTGCGGCGTGCCAGAGATGGGACCGCTCCATGCCGACGATGGCCCCTAGCGCAGCAAGCCCGTATTGAGGCCCGTCGCGCTCCGTGATCGCAACGGCCCGGTTGAGCGCCACCACTGGGTTGGCTGCGACCGACCCGAGCAGGTCGTAGAGCTCGATGATCCGATCCCAGTCCGTCTCGGCCCAGCTCGTAGCGGTGGAGTGAGCCGCAGCCAGGTGAGCCTGAAGCTGGTAAGGCCCCGCCTTACCAGCCGACCAGCTGACAGCTCTTTGCAACCACCGAGATCCTTCCGCAATGGCTTCTCGGTTCCATCGATCGCGGTCCTGATTGGCGAGGGTCACGACGTGGCCCTCGGCGTCGCTTCGCGCCGGAGTGCGAGCTGAGGTGAACAACAACAGAGCCAGCAAAGACAGCACCTCGGGCTCGTCGGGCATCAACTCCACAAGCAATCGAGCCAGGCGAACGGCTTCGGCCTCCAGATCCACCCGGGCCACCGAGTCCCCGCCGGTTGGGGCGTGGGCCTCGGTGGCGATCAGGTACACCACGGCCAGCACCGCGGCCAGACGATTGGGGAGCTCCGCGTCGGAGGGAATGACATAAGGGATGCGCGCGGTGGCGATCTTGGACCTGGCCCGCACCAGGCGCTTGGCCATGGTGGCCTCGGGCACCAAGAAGGCTCGGGCGATGGCATCGACTTCGAGGCGGGCCAGCGTGCGCAAGGCCAAGGCCACCTGGGCCTCTCGGCTGAGAGCGGGGTGGCAACAGGTGAAGATGAGGCGCAGCATGTCGTCTCGCAACTGGCTCTCGGTCTCCATCGCGTCGATCACCTCCTCTATCTCGTCTTTCGCGTGCTCCGTTCCCCATCGGTACGCCGCGGTCTCCTTGCCCGCTCTGGCCGACTCCCGTCTCAGGAGATCGAGCGCCTTGCGCCGTGCCACCACGGTCAGCCACGCCCGGGGGTTGTCCGGGATTCCCGAAGCGGGCCAAGCTTCCAGAGCGGCGATCGTGGCCTCGGAGAGGGCGTCCTCGGCCACCGGCAAGTCGCCGAGGTGGCGGACCAGGGTGGCGAGCACTCTCGGGCCTTCCTCCCTGAGCACCTTGACCAGGGCGGCGCTGGCGTCCATGGGGAGACGCCTAGGCGTGGTGTGGCGCGATCGGGCGGAGTTCGATCTTGCCCCTCCAAGCGGCCGGGATCTGGACCGCCCAGCCGATCGCCTCGTTAAGATCGGCCGTCTCCAGCACGAAGTAGCCGGCCAGGACCTCTTTTGCCTCCGCGTACGGACCGTCTGTCAACATCACGTCGCCGCCCCTGCCGCCCGAAACGGTGATGGTGGTCGACATCGTCACCGGGTGAAGCGCCTCACCGCCGCGCATCACCCCCGCTTCGGTAGCCCGCCGAGCGAACTCCGTGTACTCGGGAGAGAACTCGGTCTCGGGAGGCTCGTCCCAGTACCGGTCCCGGTCGTAATAACACAAAGCCACATACAGCGCCATCGACAGAACTTCCTTCCTCTACTCCGCGGATATCTAACGTCTACTAGACGATCAAGGCTGTGCCAGGAGGACAGGGCATTTCGGCCGAAGCCCACTCGCGACCGTAACTCCATCCGGACAGCCTGCCTCGGAAGGTGGACTCATCGGCCGGGCCGCGGGCCGCCCCGAGCCCCGCCAGCACCTCCGGGCCGGCATCGGCGGCCCACTGACCGATCGCGGCGAACGACCGCGCCCCCCGCGGCCACCGCCGCGATCCCGACAGCGAGCAGCCCGGCCAGCGGATGCCGCCCGCGTCTCTTGCGCGGGTCCGGGACCTGGGCCAGGAGATCAAGAAGGTACTGGCTGCACCCGGCAGCCGTGATGGGCGAAGATGGCATCGGCGGGCGGGCGTCCCTCGGGGCAGACGACGGTGAGCGTGAGAACTTCCATCGTTCCGCCCGGACCCCGCCCGCCACCCGCGGACACGCCGGGCACATCACCCCTAATCACGACACCGCAGGTCACACCCTCACTTCACGACTTTGCCGGGTCCCTGTCCCGTGATCAAATAACCTAACCGCGGTAGCGCCGTCTCGTCGCCATCTGCATTTAGTGATCCTGACGTTAGATCTTCTGCACGGAGAAAGTCGTGCACCCGGCCGGGGCCGCTACTTCGCCAGTGATCGTATGCGGGCCCCGCGCGGCTAGTTCGCCGGTCAGGCCGACCATTATGTAACCCTGCGGTCTATTGATCCAGTAAGCCGGCATAAGAACAATTCCCCGGCCGGAATAGAAACCGGTCATCGCGAACCTGGCAGCGGGCACACTTGGATTACTGGGCAGCGGATAGGCGGTGAAGGTGGCGCTGAGTTCTTGGCCCGCGCCGACCTGAATCACGAGACGGAGTCCCGTTTCTCCTTGAGGGCAGTAATACGTCCCGTTCCAGGTGCCCGCGAGCATCGATACTCCAGCACTGGCCGACGCCGGCGGCAGCGTCTGGGCCGAGCAGGGAGGCGTGTACGGCAACTGGCCGACGTAGTTCGTCCACTGCTGCTGGGAAAGGTCGTTGCCGGTGGTCGCGCAGATCCGGTCGATGGCCTGATCGACGTTGAGGTTCCAGAGCTGAGTGGTGCCGTCGCCAGTGCCGGTGGCCAGGACGCCCTGGCCGGGCTGGAACGCGACCGAGTCGACGGCGCTGGCAACGGTGATGGGCTGGCCCACAGGACTGGCATGGGCAGGATGGGAAATGTTCCACAGCCAGATCGTGTCGTCAGCACTGCCCGCGGCCAGGGTCCGGCCATCCTGGCTGAAGGCAACGCCCCAGATGATGTCGGTGGGCCCGGTCAAGGGGCGCCCGATCGGGCTGGCGTGAGCGGGTTTGGCGACGTTCCACAGGCGGACCGTGTCGTCACTGCTGCTCGAGGCGAGGATTTTTCCGTCCGGGCTGAACGCCACCGACACGACGTAGTTCGTATGGCCGTACAGGACTGGCCCCACCGGGCTGGGGTGAGCGGGGTCGGTGACGTCCCACAGCCGGATCGAGTCATCGTTGCTGCCTGCAGCCAGTATGTTCCCATGCGGGCTGAACGCCAGCGAGCGGATGATGGCGGTAAAGCTGGTCAGGACCGGACCTAGTGGCGCGGGATGGGCGGGGTTAGAGACGTCCCACAGCCAGATCGTCTCGCCGCTGGCCGCGGCCAGCGTGCGCCCATCCGGGCTGAACGCCACCGAGCGGATGGTACCGGTGAACACGGCTAGAGGCGTTCCTAGCGGCGTGGGATGGGCGGGGTCGCTGACATTCCACAGCCGGATCGTGTCATTGCTCGCTGCGGCCAGGGTGGGCCCGTCCCGGCTGAAGGCCAGGGACTCTATCGAGCCGGTAGCACCGGTGATCGGCTGCCCCAGCGGGGCTGGGTAGGCAGGGTTAGCGACGTCCCACAGCCGGATGGTGTCGTCGTTGCTGCCGGTCGCCAGCAAGCTGCCATCAGGGCTGAACGCCAGCGTGCCCACGGCGCTCGTCTGGCCGGTCAACGTGGTGAGCGGGAGGTTCCACAACCGGGCTATGTCATCGCCGCCGCCTGAGGCCAGCGTGTACCCGTCCGGGTCGAATGCCACCGAGTAGACCGGGCCGCCGTGCCCGCGGAGCGGCAGCCCGATGGGAGTGGCGACATCGAAGGAATTGGTGAGGTTCCACAGCCGGATCTTGTCGTCACCGCTGCCTGCGGCCAGGACGTTCCCGTCGGGGCTGAAGGCCAGCGAGAGAACGGTGTTGTTGGCTCCGGCGGCGGTCAGCGGCAACCCCACCGATTTGGCATGCGCCGGGTTGGCGACGTTCCAGATCCAGAACGTTTCGCCGCTGCTGACGGCCAGATCGCCGGCCGGGCTGAACGCTACCGCCCAGACGGGGTACCCGCTCTTCAGCGGCTGCCCGATCGGGGTGGCACGGGCGGGGTCGGTGACATTCCAGAGCCAGGTGGTGTCGCCGTAGTTGCCGGCGGCCAGGGTCTTCCCGTCCGGGCTGAAGGCCAGCGACAGAATGGAACCGCCGCCCCCGGCCAGGGGCTTGCCCAGCGGCACCGGGTGAGCGGGGTCGGCGACATTCCACAGCAGTATCGAGTCGTCGTAGCTGCCAGCGGCCAGGATCTCCCGGTCCGGGCTGAAGGCTACCGAGGATACGTAACGTCCGAGCCCAGCCAGTGGCTCACCGAGCCGGGCGGGATGAGCCGGGTCGGCGACATTCCACAGCAAGACGGTGCCATTACCTGAGCCAGCGGCCAGGGTGTTCCCGTCGGAGCTGAACGCGAGCGAAGTAAGACCCTTGCCACTCCCGTGCAAGGCCCTTCCGGTCAGTGCCGGACGGTCAGGATTGGTGACATTCCACAGACGGAGCGTGCCATCGTCGCTGGCGGTGGCCAGGATGCGGCCGTTGGGGCTGAACGCCACCGCCGAGACCGGCCCGTTGGGGCCGGTCAGCTCATTCGACAAAGCAGTATTACCGGTACTGAGTATCTGCGTGGTGTTGTTGACGGCCGGCTGGAGATGACCTGCCACGAGGTCGAGCTGGGCGGCCAGCGACGGGTCCGTACCCTGCAGCTGGCCGACATCCGTAGTTAGCTCGCTGCCAAGTGCCTGGTCACGTTCGCCCTGCGCCTTGTGCTTCTGCTGGAGCGCATAACCGGCGGTGACACCGGAAACCACGGTAAGCAGGACCAGGGCCGCCACAGCACCACGGCGCAGGCGGGTGGCACGCTGCTTGCGCCGCTGGGAGGCGCTGAGGAAGGCGTCCTCACTGGGGTTCAGCTCCTCATGATGACCTGCGGCCCAGTCCCTGGTCACGGTGAGACGGGTGCCGCTGAACAGGAGGCTGGGGTCACGGCCCTGGGTTTGCCAGACGTGGGCGGCGCCGATCAGGTCTCGGTGGATCCGCTGGCCCGCCCGGTCCTGCCTGAGCCACTCGTGCAGTTTCGGCCAGGCCGAGATCAGCGCTTCGTGGCTGATCTCGACGGTGTCCGTACCGTCGATGTCCGTATCGGTGGTCAGCAGGCGCGCCTGGATCAGAGCAGTCAGCACCTGACGGGCCGCGGCTTGCGAAGTGCCGTCGGTCAGTTCGGCCACCGTCGCCCGCCGGCGGGTGTCCGCAGTACCCTCGCCCAGGTTGACCAGGCGCAGCAGCAGCCTGCGGGCGACCTGCTCGGCCTGGCTGTCGAGACCTTCGTAGACGGCGTCGGCCGCGCGAGCCACGGCTTGATCGATGCCGCCGGTCGCCCGGTAGGCAGCCACCGTCAGCCGACGGCCCTCCAGGTGCTGCCAGGTCTGCTGCAGGGCATACGCCAGCAGCGGGAGGCGGCCGGCCTCGTAGCTACCGCCAGCCGATGGGTCGGCCAGCCCGGGGTCGGCCAGCCCGGGATGCACGCCCAGGTCGGCGAGCAGCACCTCGACCAGGCCAGCGTCCACGACCAGGCCGGCCGAGGCGGCCGGCCCCTCGATGGCGGCACGCAGTCCGGCCTCATCCATCGGGCCGACCAGCACCTGACGGTCCTGAAGGTACGGCACCAGGTCGGGGTAGGCGGCGCTGCGCGCATAAAAGTCGGCCCGGAGACCGATGATGACCAGCGCCGGAGCATCCCGCGGATCGGCCGGGCCGCGAGCTCTGCCGTCACCGTCATGCGCCGGCCCCGCCGCGCCTGTCGCTCCAGCGGCCGCGCACAGCGCCTGGACGAACCCCCGGCGTTCCTGTTCGTCCGTGCACTGGGTAAAGACCTCCTCAAACTGGTCGACGATCAGCACCAGCCGAGGCGCCGTCGCCGGAACGTCGCTGGCTACGGGCGAGGTCGGTTGCTGCCGCCGATCCTGGACGAGCAGGGCCTGACGGATCGCGGCGGTGATCCTGGCCGGATCATCCTGCAGGTCGGCATGCAGTCCTCCCGCCGGAATGCCGGCCAACGCGGCGACGTGAGTGGCCAGTTCCAGCAAGGGACGGCGCCCAGGAGTCATCAGGTCTAGTGGCCATGAGCCGGACTCCCGGGCGGGCAGCGTTCCCGCCGCGATAGCGGGCAGCAGCCCGGCCCGCAGCAACGAGGACTTCCCCGAGCCGGACGGGCCGAGCACCATCAGCAGGCCGGGGCTGGTCAGCAGTTCGGCTAGGCGAGTGAGCAGGACAGCCGTCAGCTGCTCTCGGCCGAAGAACCGGGTGGCGTCCTGCGGCCCGAATGAGGTCAGCCCCGGGTAGGGGCAATCGGGACTGATCGGTACCTGGTCAGCGTCAAGCATCGCGGCGCGTTCTTCATCGGCAGACGCGCTGGTGATCTCCGATGCCGCTTCCTGGCCGCCGTCACGAAGAGGGGATCCCCGAGTTCGCTGCATCAGCAGCGTCAACCGCATCAGCGTCAGCTGCTGGGCTTCCAGGATTGCCCTCGAGCCGGCCGCGAGCTCGGCCTGCGACTCAGCGATGCGCGTGAGCTGGTCGCTGACCTCCTCGACCATCCACCGGAACTCGCTGAACCGGGTGCCCAGGTCTTGCAGTCCCTCGATCAGCACGGCCCGGACCTGGTTGCCGGAGGCACGCACGGTGGTCTCGATAGTTGTCGTCAACGCCACTTTGACCGCGTCGACTCCCTGCAGGACTCCGGCCAATTCGGCCCGCAAACCTGCCGCGTCAGCTGACGAGGAGCTCAGCGCTTCCTTCAGCTCGTTAGCCAGCTCCTCCTGGAACTCGCCTGGCCCGGCATCAGAATGCTTCCGCTCATGCAGCCGATCCCAGGCACGAATTACCGCCTCGCTCAGCAGTCCGCCGCCGACGCCGCCGACCTGCCCGAACAATGCGGTCAGCGCGGCGGGGGCCACCGCAGCACCGCCCGCCAGTAGCGGCCACGCGATCGGCGTACAAGCCGCTGCCGCGACAGCCGCCGCCGCGGCCAAGGGGACGAGCCACCGGCGTCCGGAGCCTCCGGATGCGCTTTCGGCGACGGTTTCCCTGACCCCGGCCCTAGCGGCAGCGATTAATCCGGACTGCCCCGGCGTCACTGCCCGGACCGACCCATCCGCAGACGACATGCACCGTCACCTCCCCCAGTCCGGGCGCACCCGAACCCGAACCCGATGAAAGCGTAGCAAATGCCCAATACGGCGGCGGGGTTGAAATCACGGTTCACGCGCGCCGAAAGGACCGTGATAAGCCTGGACCGTTCGGCAGAAGAGAGCTTCACCCGGGAGCGGTGACCGGCCGACGGTGCGGGTGGCAAGCCAGCCTGCTACTTCAGGCCCGTCCAGACCGCGTAGTTGTCGACAGTGAAGCTCAGCGGGACGTTGTTGGTCGAGCAGATCTCCCAGCCGAATTCGAGGTCGGTGACGATGCTGTCTGACGGGATGTCCCCGCGCGCCACCAGGATCCGCAGCGCCGACAGGATGCGGGCGCATCCGCTATTTTGCTGCTTGCCCTGAAGGACAAAGGCATAGTAGGCGTTGATGCCGGAGCCATCCGGCCAGAGCTGGAACTTCTCGCCGTAAATGTCGTATGTGCCGTCGAGCTGGCCGATAGGGACCTGGCGGTGGTTATCGACCCAGATCATGACCTCGGTACGCCAGTTGTTCAGCCAGATGTCATACGCCGCTTTTGCAATGTAATTGTCCTGCCGGGACGGCATGTACTGCTGGAATTCGCTGCGTATTTATCGGAGGACGATCTTGCTCGCTGCGATGTCAGCGGGATGGATCTTCCAGGCATGCAACCGCCCGAAGGTGACGCGATGGTTGCGGGTCGGGTCCGGGCGGCAGGCCCGGCAGTTACGCGGCCTAGCCGAGCATCTGGCTGGTGATCTGGCCGAGTTCGGCGCGGAAGTGCGGGTCGTAGGCCTCGGGCAGGGCACGTGCGGTCCGGAGCCCGTCGAAGAACTGCCCGGTGACCCCGTCCAGGGCCGGATCGGTGATCAGGCGCATGGTCGCCTGGCCGCCCTGCTCGACGGTGGAGACCGGAGTGATGCCGCCGAGCGTGACCATCGCGGTGTTCATGAACGTCGCCGGGTGCAGGCAGTTCACCGTCACGCCGGCCGCCTCGAGTTCGGCGGCCAGGGTGAAGGTGAACGCGGCCAGCGCAAGCTTGGACCTGCGGTAGGCGTCCACCCCGTTGTAGCCGCGCTCGAACCCGGCATCAGCGGGGTCAAAGGGAACCTGGCCGAGCGAGCCCACGTTGACGACCCGGGACGGCGCCGACGCGGTCAGCAGCGGCACCAGCAGCCGGGTGAGCAGTACCGGCGCCAGATAGTTGACGGCAAACCGCAGCTCGTAGCCGTCCCTGCTGACCTGCCGCCGCTCACCCGGCGCGCCGAAGCCGATCCCGGCGTTGTTCACCAGCACCTCAAGCCGCGGCACCTCCGCGCGGACCCGGGCGGCAAGTTTCCGCACCTCGCCAAGCGAGGCCAGATCCGCGACATAACCCCGTACACCGCCGAGCTCGGCGGAAAGGTCCGCCACGCGCACCGGATCGCGCCCGTGGGCCAGCACCTGCCACCCGGAACCCGCAAGCTCCCTGGCCAGGTAGCAGCCGAGCCCGGAAGTGGCACCGGTGATGAGCACGGCAGGCGCGGTGTCCGCCATCTGACCTCCAGCACTGTTGACCCTGATCCCGCCCACGGGACGCCGGCGCACACGCACCGGCGCGACTCGGGGATCTTCCGATTCTCTCCTGGACCCGACACCGCGCCGGCCGGCCCCCTGGCGGGCAGCCGCGGGCACCCTGGCCTGAGCTCGCCAGCGTCGGCCGGGCCGACGCTGGCGAGCCAGGCTGGGGTCCGTTAGCCGCGTCGGGAGATCTGGTTTCCGAAATACCGACAGGGGGTTGTCGCGGGCGGCGGTCACCGTGGAGCAGACCGGGATGGGCCCGGATCGAGACGGAGGAATGACATGTCAGCAGTCAACGCGGTGGCCTGGTTCGAGATCGGCACGGACGACCCGGCGGGGGCGGAACGGTTCTACGGCGACGTGTTCGGGTGGACCGTGGCGCAGGACGACGCGAAGAGCCCCGACCCCGCGTACCGGATCTTCAGCACCGGGGCCGACCAGGGGCTGCGGAACGGCGCGCTGTTCGATACCAAGGGCGCGATGCCGGGCTACGCGGTGTTCACGGTGCTGGTACCGGACGTGGCGGCGACCTGCCGGCGGGTGGTGGAGGCCGGCGGCACGGTCCAGCGCGGACCGGAGGTCAACCCGGTCGGGGTGCGGTTCGCGCACCTGCTCGACCCGTCCGGCAACCACTTCGCGGTGTTCACCTCGCCGGCCGGCTAGCCCAGGCTGGTTTAGCCCGCCGGCTAGCCCAGGCTGGTTTAGCCGGCCGGTTAGCCCAGGCTGAGCTGGTGCAGGACGCCGTTGCGGATGTCGAGGTCCTCGGGGTGCAGGGCGCGGCGCTCGGGTACCTCGGCGGTGACGGACACGGCGCTGATGCGGTCGATACGGAAGGCGCGGATCCCGTCACGCAGCCGGCACCAGGCCACGAGGTACCAGGCTGCCTCTTTGCCGACGTAACCCAGTGGCTCGATCTCCCGGGTGGTGCTCGCGCCGCCGCGGTCGGCGTAGCCGATGCGCAGCACGCGGCCCGCGGACAGCGCGTTGGCGATCTCGCGCGGGAACGACGGCGCGTGGGGCGGCTCGTCGCCGAGGAACAGGACGCGCTGCGCAAGCTCGCCCGCGGCGGCGGCATCGCCCTGGTGCATCGCCGCCACGAGCTTGCGCAGCGCCGAGCCCGCGGCGGCGCGGAAGGGCGTGGCGTCCAGCTGCCGCAGAGCCGCCGCCATGGCCACTGCCTCCTGCGGGGTCAGGTTGACTGGCGGCAGGGTCCGCGACTTGTCCAGGCAGTACCCGCCGGTGCGGCCGGCTTCGGCCCAGATCGGCACGCCGGACTGCTGCAGGGCGCTGATGTCGCGCTCGACCGTGCGCACGCTGACCTCGAAGCGGCCGGCCAGCCAGCGGGCGCTGCGCGGGCGCGGCGCGACCGCCCGCAGCTCCTCGACGAGGGCGTAAAGGCGATCAGTCCGGTTCATGCCGACCACTTTAGAACGGGCCTACGACAAATCGTCCAATGGGCCGAATTTTCTGGGAACGATTGTTCGTAATTGTTACCCTTATCTGCATCCATTGTGCTATGATTATGGCTACGGGGTGTTTTAGATCATTTCTGCCGAACGGAGCGTGGCTGATGCCTCAGGACCCGTTCCCCGAACCGGACGACGGCGAGGAGCCTGACGGCTTCGTGCCGCCTGAGGACCAGGACGGGCCGGGGCCGGAGGGCTTGTTCTTGTGCCTGCCGGCGGAGGAGTTCGATCCGGACCGGTTCGCGCAGTCCGGCCCGTCCCCGGACCTGCCGCCCGGGGCGCTGACGGCGACGCTCATGGACCTGATCGGCGGGCCGGGCGGATCCGGCCGGGGCGGTTCTGGCCTGGCCGGGCTGTCAGATAACCAGCTGGTGGGGTTCGTGGCCGCGGCCCGGCGGATGGAATCGTGGGTTACGTGGCATTCGATGGCCGCCGTGCAGGAGTTCGGGCGCCGGGCCAAGGCGCGCGGCCCGGCGGGTGAGTTCGCCGCTGACGAGCTGGCCGATGAACTGCACCTGACCTACAACTCCGCGGCCGGGCAGATGGCCTACGCCCAGGCCGTGGCCGAGCGGCTGCCGCGCTGTTTCGCCGCGCTGGGCGCCGGGAGAATCCACCCGGTGCACCTGCGGATCATCGAAGAAGAAACCAGCATCCTCTCCGCCGAAGACGCGGCCAGAGCCGATGCGGAGCTGGCTGAGCTGGCGGGGACGGTGACGTACGGGAAGCTGCGGGCCGCGGCGGGCAAGCTGGTGCTGAAGCTGGACCCGGACGCGGTCCGGCGGCGCAAGGAAGCCGCCCGCCGGGTCGCCGAGGTCCGCCGGTTCCGCGAGCAGTCCGGCAACGCCGGCCTCACCGCCCGGGAACTGCCCTCCGCCGAGGTCATCGCCTCCTGGCAGCACCTCGAACAACGCGCCGCCGGCCTGCGCGACGCCGGGTACCCCGGCACCCTGGACGAGCTGCGAGTCCGGGCCATGCTCGACCTGCTCCAAGAACGCGACAGCCGCACCGGACTCGCCCCCCAGCACGACACCGGCCCCGGCACGGACGGCACCGGGCCGGGCACGGACGGCACCGGCCCGGGCGGGAAGGATACCGGGCCGGGCGGGAATGGCACCGGGCCGGGCGGAGCGGATACCGGGCCGGGCGGGAAGGATACCGGGCCGAGTGTGGCGGCGCAGGTCACCATCACGGTGCCGTGGACCGCGCAAGAAGAAGGGTCCGCCGATCCGGCCGAGGTGGACGGGTTCGGCGTGATCGACAACGCCGACGCCAAGGACCTGCTGGCCGCTGCGGCGAGGAACTCGCATACCCGGTGGTGTGTCACGTTCTTGAACCCGGACGGCACCGCCGCCGCCCACGGCTGCATCCCCGGCCGGCATCCCCCGCCCGGAACCGCCCGCGGCTCCCCGGGGCCCGGACCGCCGCCGGGTA
The DNA here is from genome assembly GCA_963790065.1 of uncultured Actinomycetes bacterium. Classification (GTDB taxonomy): domain Bacteria; phylum Actinomycetota; class Actinomycetes; order Streptosporangiales; family Streptosporangiaceae; genus Palsa-504. Next base: position 55,209 of record CAWBNK010000020.1, read on the forward strand.
GTGATCTGCGGGACTGGCTGCGGCAGCGGCGGGTGCAGGTAATGCCGGTCGCCCGGGGCAGCTGCCACCACCAGCACGCGGAGACCGGGTACCGGCCCAGCCGCAAGCTCCAGCACCTGATCCGGGCCCGCAACGCCCGGTGCACCGCACCCGGCTGCGGCAGACCCGCAGCCGGATGCGACCTGGACCACACGGTGGCCTGGGACAACGGCGGGATCACCTGCGAATGCGACCTGGCTCCGCTGTGCCGGCACCACCACCGGGTCAAGCAGGCCAACGGCTGGCGGCTCGAGCAGCCAGAGCCCGGTCTCCTGATCTGGCACACCCCCTCCGGGCGGAGCTACACGACAAGACCCACGCAGTACTCGCGGTAGCGACTCAGCTCGCGCATGAGGCTGGCCTGGCCGCAGACGTGAGTCAGCCGGCAGCCGGCCTCATGGTGACCGGCGGCAATGCCTCGCGCCGTCTGGAAACTTTCTGCGGCGTCCTCATTGTGTTACATCCGCAGCTAACCGGTACCCGCCCCACATCAGCGGAGCACCGCACTTCAACCCCGTCATCTACACCCTGGACCTGCTCCTGCCGCTGGTCAGCCTCGGGCAGAAGGACTCGTTCAACCCCACCGGGTTCGAGCAGTGGCTGTCCTACCTGCTTGTTGCCGCCGGATGGCTGCTCGCCTCGACCATTGCCACTGCGATCGCGCGCGTCGTGAGACGGCAATGAATCAGGGGCTGGCCTTGATGAAGACTACGTGCTGGCCGGCCGAGCCGACTGCGATGACCGTGCCGCGCGACCCGACCGTGGCAGAGTTGATCTTGGTGTCCGGAGTGCTGCCGAGCGACTCCGTCGGCTGCCAGGTCGCGCCGGTGCCGGTGCTCGCGTAAGCCACGTTCTGGTTGGCCGCGGTAGTCCCGACGACGACGAAACCGTAGGCGCTGCCCTTCACCACTCCGGGCGTCCAGCCGCCGGCCGGGTCGATGAGGCCCGCGAACTGCCACCCCTGCCCGTTCGGGGAAAAATAGGCCACCCCGTCGGGGGCGCCGCTCGTCGCGGTCCCCGGCCGCACCGCGAGCAGACCGGAGCCGTCGAAGCTCAGGCCCTTGATGTCATCGCTCGCGCCATGATCAACAGGCACCGTGACCTGCGTCCAGGACGTACCGCCGTCGGTGCTCAGCCAGACACCGGACCCGTCGGAGATCAGCGTGTCGTTCCCTTGCGAGGTGGCGTACTGGATGCTCGTCGGGGTGATACCGGCTACCTGCAGGCCCAGCTGGGTGGCCGTCAGCCGCTGCCACGTCGTGCCAGCGTGCGATATCCAGATCACGGCCTGGTTTCCGCCGGCTTTCCCGGATCCGCCCGCGGCCAGGAACCCGTCTGCGGTCGCGGTGACCGCAGCGATGTTGTCCGCGGGATGCTGCGGGCTGATCCCGTGGGTGGCCGCCAGCGTCCACGACAGGCCATTCGTACTGGTCCAGATGGCTTGCGGGCCCTCGGCGACCCATCCGCGCGGGCCGCCGGCGATCCGGTCGGCTACGTGCCCGGCCTCCGGCGGACTGCCGCCCGGCTGCTGCATGGGGGCCAGGTACCAGGTGGCACCGCCGTCGGCTGACACGAAGAACTGCTGGTGCTCCACGCCGCCGCTGGTCTGCCAGCCGGTCGTGACGATCTTGTTGCCCACGGCGACGATGCGCTCGATTTGCCGGGAGACGCCCGGTGGCTGCTGGGCGGGATTGACCTGCGGGCCGGCCGGCAGCGCCGCCGCAGGGCTCTGGTCGCTGACGGCCCCAGTCACGGACTTCGGGCTGTGATGCGTCGCCAGCATGAATCCCGCCACGCCAATGGTCGCCAGCACCAGACCCGCCAGGGCCCATGCGCCCAGTCGCAGGACACCCCGGCTCCGTCGCCTGGGGCGCGACGGACCGGCGCCGGGCGGCGCCGACTGGAGCAGGCTGGAGCCTTTGGCCGGGGCGGAGCTGGCCTGGATGGCCTGCCGCGTGCGATTACCGGGCCGGCCGGCCGACGCCAGGTCCGCGCTGGCGACCGTGGCCTGCTCGGCCGGCTCGGCCGGGACGGCGGCCGCGAGGCCGAGCGCCCCGCGCAGCGCGTTCGCGAATTCCCGGCAGGACCCATACCGCTGGTCCGGTACCTTGGCCAGGGCCCGGGCCAGGACCGTGTCCACTGCCTCGGGTAGCTCCGGCCGTCGCCCCCGCACCGGCGGCGGCGGCTCAGACTGGTGGGCCATGATTACCGCCCATGACTCCTTGCGTTCGAACGGCGCCGCCCCGGTCAGCAGGTGGTAGGCCACGCACGCTAGCGCGTACTGATCGGCGCGCCCGTCTACCGCTATGTTCTGGCCCTGTTCCGGCGCAGCGTAGTCGGGGGTCCCGAGGAATTGACCGGCCCGAGTCAGGTTCGTCGGCCTCGTGGCGTGCTTGCTCACGCCGAAGTCCGACAGGTACACGTAGTCGGACTCGCCTGCGGGCCCGGCCAGCAAGATGTTCGCCGGCTTGACGTCCCGGTGTACGAGGCCGGCCCCGTGCGCGGCGTCCAGGGCCGAGGCCACCTGGGAGACGATCTCGGCCGCCCGGGCCGGTGCCAGCGCGCCCTCTCGCTGCAGCCGTCCGCGTAGGTCACCGCCTCGGACCAGCCGCATCGCAATGAACAGGACTTCGCCCGCCTCGCCGGCGTCGTATACCGGGATGATGTGCGGGTGGTCCACCGCCGCGGCCAGGCGCGACTCGACGATGAACCGTTGCCGGGTGGCCCGGTCCGCGTCCGCAGCCGGCGCGAAGATCTTCAGCGCCACCGGCCGCCTTAGCCGCTCGTCGTACGCGCGGAGCACCACCCCCATGCCGCCCGCCCCGAGCTGGGCCTCGATCCGGTAGCCCGCCAAATGTGAGCCCGGCCGGAGCCTGGCCAGCTGAACCGAGAAATCCTCGTTCAACGCTTCTCCCGCCCGAGCGCCAGCCGCCGGACCGTGTGATTCCAGGACACCCGGGGGTCGGTGACGACGATGTCGGCGGCCGGTAGCTTCTGGCCGGCGCCGTCGATGGTCACGACCAGCTCAGGAGCGACGCTCGATGCGAGCAAACGCTCACTCATCTGCTCAACCGGGAACCCTGGTACGACGCCACTGAGCCGTCATTTGCGACCCTCCCCCCCGGGAATCTCGCGACCACGCCAAGCGTGAGCAAGCAAGCATGATATCAGCATCCGGGACGCAGCAGAATTTCGTGATATATGTCCGGAACTAGGCAGGTTCTTCTATAGCCGGGCACACGCAACGACGCCTCAGCGGTTACCGTGCAGCCTTTCCTATCCTCCCGATAGGAAATCAGATCTGCCGATTACAAGCTACGGTGCGAGCTGGTGGTTCGCGAGCCGGGCGTGGCAGGACAGCCGGTTCTGTGCTCTGGCACCAGCAAGGTGTGGCCTGTCGCCTGCGACGCTGTGCCGGCACCGGTGGGTGGCGGCTACGCGCCGTATCTGTCGTGGTGGCGAAGCCAGCTCATCAGCGGACCGTCGCTGCGCCCGGGTGGCTGCTCCCAGTCTTCCTGCCGGCCGCGGGCGGTCAGGTCGAGCCACTGGTAGGTGCTGTTGACCATGTTGGTGCCCCGCGCGTAGCTGGAGTAGGTGTGGAAGACGCGGTCGCCGCGGCACAGGAAGGCGCTGATGCCGTGGATCTCGCCGGTCCACCCTTGCCAGTCTGGTCCGAGCTCATCAAGGTCCCGGTAGTTGTACTCGACCGGGGCCACGGCCGGGTCGAGGGTGACGTGGAAGTCGTAGTTGAAATCGCCGCCGAAAGAGGAGTACCAGGGCACGGTCCAGCCCATCCGCTGCCGGAATGCCTCGAGCTTGGGCAGCGGCGCCCGGCTGACGATGGCCAGCGTGGTGTCCCGGGCGTGCAGGTGGGCGAGGTGGCCGATGCCGTCGGCCAGGAACGAGCAGGATTCGCAGCCCTCGTCAGAGTCCGGGTCGAACATGAAGTGGTAGATCAGCAGCTGACCACGGCCCCCGAACAGGTCGAGCAGGCTGGCCTGGCCGTCCGGGCCCTGGAAGATGTATTCCTTGTCAATCTCGACCATCGGCAGCTTGCGCCGCTCGGCGTTCAGCGCGTCTCGCTGCCGGGTGAATTCCTTCTCGGCCGCCAGCAGGTCGCTGCGGGCGGCCAGCCACTCATCTCGTGAAACGACTGGCGGATCATCCATCACAGCCTCTCTTACGCTGATCGATCCTGCTCGCTGCTGCAGGCGGTCCCGCCTGTCTCGCCACGCGAGGCTGTGCGAGGCCGGTGAGCCCGTACGGTCACCGTCATACGGCGCGGGCCGTGACCTGAGCCGCTATGGCCCTGATCGCGTTCAGGGCCATGATGCCCGGTGTGCTGGCCTTGCCGGCTAGCACGCGGCCGCCACGAAAGACCGCCGCCGCCTGGCGTCCGCGCCATGCGTCGCCGGCGAGGATCTCGGCGCGGGTTCTGGTCCGCTGGACCTGGTAGAGCTGGTATCCGCCGTACGGGTTCATTTCGTAGGGCCTTCCGTCCGTTCTTCGCTGTGTCACCCCCACGACGAGCGGACGTATCCCAGATGGACACCCTCGGGTCAGCGGCGCGAAATTTCTTGCGTCGCCGCCATCCGGCTGCATGGTCACAATCGAAGGAGGGCCATGAAGTACATGCTGATGATCTGCGATGACGAATCGGTGATCTTGAGCCCCGCCGAGGTGCACGCCCTGCCGCAGATCCAGGCCTGGGATGCGGAAGTGGACGCCCAGGGAATCCGGCGCGGCGGCGCGGCGCCGGCCAAGCAGCGATGCCGCCACCGTCCGCGTCCGCGACGGCGAGGTGCTGGTATCCGATGGCCCGTCCGCCGAGACCAAAGAATAAGCGGGCGGCTTCGACATCATCGAGTGCGCGAGCCTCGATGAGGCGGCTGAGATCGCCGCCAGACATCCCGCCGCCGGCGGGCCATCGAGATCAGGCCACTGTGGCAGGAGTGAAAGCGAAGGGGACAGATCACCCGCTTATGAACAGGTGACGGCTCAGTCGGCCTCGACGTCGACTGTCAGCACGAATGGTGAGGAAGCCCGCGAGTCGAAAAGCACCGCTGCGATGCCTTCAGCAATATCCCCGTGCCAAGCAGATCACTCTCCCTGCCGTCAACCGGCTGATCATTCAAGAGGACATACTGCCGCCCCTCCTCCTCGCTATGCCCGGCACTGACCCGAGGAAAATGCGAATGCAATCCGCGACAAGAGACACTAGTCCGTTTCCCCGGCCAACAGGGTCAATATGCGAACAGCCGACTCCAGGGTACGATTCTTCCGAGACCGCTGAACAAGCGGTCAGCCTATTATCGCCCCTATCCTCAATCGTTCAGGGTTCTCGTGCTGCGGTCACTGATTGTGCCGGTTCCGCGCAGGCTAAGCACGCTCCGTGATTCAGGCTTTATGGGTCGGGCCGCGGCAAAGTCATCTTGGGCCGATCACGCCTGCGGAACAGCGAGATTAGTGGCAGGTCTCCACGGACGGTTACCGGGACGGCAGACCGAGCGCTTCGGGATGGACCCGGCGGTAATGTTCGGTCAGGGTCCCGGTGAGGCTGTCCGCTCACGCCGGGAGTGCGGCCCTGGGGCCGACCCGTCTCGGTACGGCGAGGAACTCGCAGGCTTTCGCTGTCGCCACCCGTCGAATTACGGCCTCCCGGCTGGTCCAGCTCCGCCGTAGCTGCGCCATCGCCTTGACCGCAGCGTAACTGCCATGAAGGGACCGGTAAAAAGCCTACAAGCGCGTCCCGGCCCGTATACGGGCCGGGACGGCCGGGGACAGACCAGGGTCAGCCGCCAGGGATGTCCCTGGCGGCGTGGCGTGGCGGGAATCGTAGCGTCATTCCTGACACAACCCTCGGGGAGGCCGAGATGAGCACCACCCAGCAGCACAGCAACATCCCGAGCACCGCGGTCGTGGTGGCGCCGGGACTGTGGCGCACCAACCTGCAGCGCTACGACCTTTCCGTCCCTGGACGCGAGATGATAAATGAAAGGTCATTTTAAAATGTCTCATCATTTCGATACCGCGATCGCCAGGGATGATCCGCGGCTCAACCTCCTTGACTTCTATCTTTTCCGCGGCCAGCCGGGTACCACGGTCATGGCGATGACGGTCAACCCGAACGCGGGAACCAAGGCGCCGGACACCTTCCACGAGGAGGGTCTGTACGCGTTCCGTTTCGATGTGAATGATGACGCTCACGAGGAAGTGGCGTTCAAGATCCGCTTCGGTGGGGCGGGGCAGGCCGAAGGCGAGGGGCCCGACGGCCGGCGCGTGCAAACTCTCGAGGTGCGCCGGGCCACCGGGAGGGATGCCGCACAAGGCACGGAGGGCGAGGTCATCGCTTCGGGCACTACCGGCCGGATCGTCGCGGGCGAGGCGGGTGTGCGGATCTTCGCGGGCCTGGCCCCGGATCTGTTCGCGGCGAACCTGACAGGTAATGTCGCGTACCGCGCCGCACTTGCCGCGGGGAAATTCGCACCGGAGGTGTTTCACGACGGCGCGAACTACTTCCAGAACCGCAACGTCATGGCCATCGTGATGGAGGTGCCCGCGCAGTCGATCGGTGACCCGGCCGCGACGGTACGCGCGTGGGCCACGGTGTCACTGTGCGGACACGCGCCCGAGGTGCAAGTGTCCCGGTGGGGCCTGCCGCTGATCACACATATCTTCATCACCGACCCCGCGGTGAAGGACGATTACAACCGGTCCCTGCCCGCTGCGGACGTGCCGCGTTTCTCCCGGATCGTCGCGGACGCCCTCGCGCGCGTCACCCAGCTGGCGGGCTCGGCCGGCGACCCGGCCGCCTACGCACAGCGTGTGGTGGAGCGCCTGTTCCCGGCCACGTTGCCTTATGTCCTGGATTCGGCGGCCTCGTTCGGTTTCGCAGGCTTCAACGGGCGCGCTATGACAGACAACGTGGAGAACGTGATGCTCTCGCTGCAGGCCAACACTCCCATCGACCAGGGCGCGGCGGTCGTTAGGACCAACATCCTCGGTGAGTTCCCCTATTTCGGCGCACCGCACGCCGATCCCATCGTCGATTGATCCGCGTAGGCCTCGTGAATCTTGGATCGGACCGGGCGTGCCGACATAGTCTGGACGTGGGCCTGACTGGCGAAGATGACCGGGTCGGCCCATCGGGGAGGTAGGCATGGACGCTGAGCCGAATCCCGCGCAGCGGCTGCATGCACTTGGCCAGAGCCTGTGGCTGGACAGCATCAACCGGGTCATGCTGCGCACCGGGACGCTGGCACGTTACGTGCGTAACCTGGCGGTCACCGGGCTGACGTCCAACCCCACGATCCTCGGGCATGCCATGGCCGCCGGATCGGACTATGACCGCTCGCTGGCCCGCCTGGCGGGCGAAGGTGTCACTGATGCTCAGCCCTCGGTGGCCTCGATGTTCATCTCCCGCTGGGATTCCGCCGCCGACCCCTTGCTGCCGCCCGCGCTGCACAGCAGCCTGGGGCTGGCGATGGCGCAGAAAACCTACGCCTCCCATGTGCAGCTGCTATCGGATCAGCGCTGGCAGGCGCTCGCCGGGGCCGGCGCCCGCCCGCAGCGGGTCCTGTGGGCATCGACCTCGACCAAGAACCCAGACCTGCCCGACACCTACTACCTGGGCCGGCTGGCTGCCCCGAACACGATCAACACCGTCCCGGAGAAGACCCTGCTCGCCTTCGCCGACCACGGAAGCCTCGACGACCGGCTTGAGCCCGACTACGCAGCCGCGGAACGGGCCATCTCCGCGGCCGCCGACGCCGGCATCGACGCCGACGCCCTCGGCGAGCGTCTCCAGCGCCACGGAGCAGGCGCCTTCACCGCGGACTGGGCGGCGCTGCTCACGGCGATCGAGGAAAAGGCGGCGAAGCTCGCGAGCTAAAGCCGCCTGACTGCAGCGTCACGAAGACGCGAGTACCTCATCGAGGGCCTGCAGGACGAGGTCGGCGTGTTCGTGCTGGAATACCAGGGGCGGCCGGATCTTGAGCACGTTTCCGGCCGGGCCGGTTGCGCTGAGCAGTATTCCCCGCTCGCGCATCGCCTCAGTTACTTTGCGGGCGTTCCCGGCCGCTGGCAGGCGCGCCTCATCGATCAGTTCGACGCCGAGCAGGAGGCCTTCGCCCCGGACGTCCCCGATCATCCGATGGCGTTCGGCGAGTGTCAGCAGGCCGTGGCGGAGGTAGGAGCCAACTTTCGCGGCGTTGGCCACCAGGCCCTCTTCCTCGATGACGGCCAGGACCGCGAGGGCGGCGGCGCACGCTACCGGGTTGCCGCCGAAGGTGCTGAACAGCTCGACCTCCTCGGGTACGGCCTCGAGCAGCTCGGACCTGGCCACGAGGGCGGCGACCGGGAAGCCGTTGCCCATCGGTTTGCCCATCACCACCATGTCAGGCACGATCCCTGACGCATGGAAGCTCCACAGGTGAGTCCCGGACCGGCCGTGACCAGCTTGCACTTCGTCGGCTACCACGAGCCCGCCGAGCGTCAGCGCCCGCCGGGCTGCTTCCCGCAGGTAGGTGGGAGAGGGCGACAGGATGCCGTCGGCGGTAAAGGCCGGGTCCAGGTATAGGGCGGCGAAGCCGCGGTCGCCGAGCGCTCGGGCGGCGTCATCGATGTGGGCGGCGTACCGTTGCGCCCACCCGTCGTCGCCCCGGCGGTACGGGCCGCGGTACCCGTCAGGTGCCGGGATCGTCGCGACGTGGGCAGGCCGCTCACCGTGGGCCCACTCCTCCGGGGACAGGGCGTGGGTGGCCTCGGTCAGCCCGTGATAGGCGCAGGCGGTCACGACCGCGCCGGCCCGCCCAGTCGCCGCGCGGGCGATCCGCCAGGCAAGGTCGTTGGCCTCGCTGCCGGAGTTCACGACCATGACGGCGTCCAGCCCCGGCGGCAGGGTCGATTGGAGCCGTTCGGCCAACTCGACAATGGCTTCGTGCAGATAGCGGCTGTGAGTCGCGAGCAGTTGCTGCTGCTGCGTCACCGCCTGCACGATCCTTGGATGGCTGTGCCCGACCACGGCCACGTTGTTGTAGCAGTCGAGGTACCGCCGGTCGTCGGGGTCGAACAGCCAGACACCCTCACCGCGGACGAGGTGCACCGGGTCGGCGTAGAACAGCGGAGACCGGGGCAGCGCCCGGCGGCGGCGCTCGAGCAGGGCACTGGTAGCAGACCTTCGGTAGGGAAGCCGACGGCAGGCCTCGCGGAAACGCCGCCCTACGGCGTCTATCCCCATCGCCTCGATGGCATCGAGGAAGGCGCGGGCCCCCGGCTCGCCGGTCGCGGCGTAGGCGGCGTTGTCCGGGTAGACCCCGCGCCGCCAGGCGCCGATAGTGACCTCGGCGGCGAGCCTGGCCGCGACCAGATCCGCGAGCAGCCCGGCCTCCTCGTCGTCGAGCGGCGTCACCGAGACGTAGCCGCCGATTATCACCTCGGCCGCATCGATGGCGTCGTCGCGGCCGTGCAGCACATCGGCGACGGCGACGGCGAGATCGCAGACCAGCGGCGCATGGGTCATATCCCCGAAGTCCACGATCCCGCTGACCCGAAGGTCATCGCCGAACAGCACGTTGTCCAGGCTCATGTCGGCGTGGATCACCTGCGCGCGAAGCCCGGGCAGCACCGGCGCGACGCGGGCCTCGAACCGGTCCAGAACCGATTCCACCTGAACCCGCCCGCGGCCGTCGCGGACATGGGTGAGCAGCGGCCGGAGCCCGGGCAACCGGGTGATGTCCCACAAGATCTCGTAGTCGGCCGCGGGGTGGAAAAAGCCGCGCAGCGCCCGCCCCAGACGCGCCGTGACCTGCCCGTGGGACCAGATCGCCGCGGTGGTGAGCGCCGTGTTCGCGACTGCCTGCCCGGGCAGGAACGTGAAGAGCCGGGCCGCGTAGGTCCGGCCGTCGGGCCCCGGCACCTCGACCCAGGATTCCCCCGCCGCGGTCGGCAAGGCACGCATCACCGGCAGGTCCGGATCCACTCGCTCGATGTGGCGGAGAGCGGCGGCCTGCATCGCCAGGATGGGCGCGTCATCCGCCGGATTGGAGATCTTGAACAAGAAGCGTTGCCCGGCGGCGGTGTCCACCCGGAAGTTCTGGTCCCGTTCGCCCGCGAGGGGCTTGAGGGACGACGATTCGACGCCGAAGCCTTCCCGCAGGATCTGCCTGGCTGCTTCCTCGCCGAAGGCAGGCGGCGTGCTCTCCAAGGGGTCAGGGCGCTGCACCATAGGCCCGAAGGTTATCTTGCAGCCCTACTAGGATCGGACAATGCCCATCCCAGCTGCGTTTGACCTGTCCGGCCGGGCGGCGGTGGTCACCGGGGCGGGCGGTACCGACGGCATCGGTTTCGCCACCGCCAGGCTGCTCGCCGAACTCGGAGCCGCCGTGATGATCAGCGCCACCACGGCCCGGATCCATGACCGGGTCAGCGAGCTGCGCAGCGCTGGTTTCGACGCGGCGGGGATCATCGGCGATCTCACCGACGCCGGCGTGGCGTCCGGGCTGGTGTCGGCTGCGCTGGAGCAGTGGGGCCGGCTGGACATCGTGGTGAACAACGCCGGCATGATCTCCGCCGCTGACCCGGTGTTCGAGTCCGGCACCGTGGAGTCCATGGACCTGGCGACCTGGCAGGCTGCGCTCGCCCGCAACCTGACCTCCGCCTTCCTGGTCACCAAGGCGGCGGTGCCCGCCATGACCAGCCGCGGCTGGGGGCGGATCATCATGGTGTCCAGCGTGACCGGCCCGGTGATGGCGATCCGCGCGGACGTCGGTTACGCCACCGCCAAGGCGGGCATGGTCGGGCTCACCCGCGCAGCCGCCGTCGACACCGCAAGGCACGGAATCACCGTCAATGCCGTCGCCCCAGGCTGGATAGCAACCGGCTCCCAGACCCCCGAAGAGCGCGGCCAAGGGCAGGCCACCCCAGCTGGCCGGAACGGTTCACCCGACGAGATCGCCGCCGCAATTGCCTGGCTGGCCAGCCCCGGCGCGTCCTACATCACCGGGCAGTACCTGGTCGTGGACGGCGGCAACTCGATCGCCGAGCAGCGCGCCGCACCAGCGTGATCAGCTCGCGGCCGCGACGATCATTCCGGTCAGCTGATGCATAACCGAGCCGGTGCACGTTCGTGGCCAGCGCACTAGGCGTCACGCAACGGCCCGGCAAGCGCCAATCCCGCCCCTTGTACGTCACCACGAGCCGTGCGGGTCCCGAGCCGGCACAGGGCATAATTTGACCAAACGGGCTGGCGTTCCCGCCTCCCGCCACCGACTCGCCTCGGATGGTGCATCATGGCTGGCCTGCCAGAAGTAATCGGGTTGCTCTACCGGGCCGACTGGACCCGCCTGTCCCTGTCCGCCGAGGTGCGCTTCGAACAGGACGGTGACCTGGCCCGCCGCCGGGAAAACGCGGTCCGGACGGAGTCGATGCGGCGGATGGGGATCCGCCCCGGATCTCCCGGCATGCCGGTCGTGGAGCAGGAGCCGGACGCCCAGCGGGACGTCTATCACCGGTGGCACGCGGCCCTGCTGATCGCGCCCGGCCGGCGGTACCGCCTGGAGTACGAGGGCGACCATGGTGGCCGCGCCGACGGATCTGACGGCGAGCAGGCCTGGACGCTCCGGCCGCCGGACGCGGCGCCGCTCCCGCCGCGCGGCTTCGAGGTCGTCTCGGGGCTGCCGGTTCCGGCCCTGTTCCGCCCGGCTGGCCTGCTCGCCCGGTTCACCCTGGACGTGGGCGGCCCGGTCACCGCCTGCGGCCGCGAGGCGATCGCTGTGACGGCCGTGCCTCGGCACGGTGCCGTGGGGTCCGGGACGAGCCTGCACCCTCCCGCCTGCGACCGCGTTCGAGCTGATCGTGGACGCCGAGACCGGCATCCTGCTCCGCCGCGAGGAGACGTTCGAGGGCCAGCTGCTCACCCTCTTCGAGCTGACGACCGTGACGATGAGCCCGCCGGAAGCGGATGACCCGGCCCGGTTCGCGCCGCCCGCGGGCAGCCGCCCCGTCCGGGATCCGGAGGATGCCCCCGGGCGGATCGGGCTCGGCTGGCAGGTGGCGGCGAACGCGGCCGGCCTGGCGGCGGGCGGCCTCGGGGCCTGGCTCCGGCTGGCACCGCACCTGCCCGGCCACCGCCCGGCCGCCGGGGCCAGCTTCCTGGCCGCGATGCCGTCTCCCGAACCGGGCCCGCTCGATCCCGGAGACGGGCCACTGCCCTCCGACGACCTGCTCGGCCTGCTCTACCGCAGCGGTCAGTATGACGGCGACGACCCTCAGGTCCGCGGCGCTGCGGTGCGGCGGTGGAACGACGCGAAGGCGGTTCTGGGCCAGGTGCCCGGCGCGTTCCGCGCGGCGGGACACGGTGGCGGCGGCTATCTCCTCGACACGGTAGCCGGGAAGGAAACGGTGACCCTGTCGACCGGCCGGCTGCGTATCGGGGGCCCCGAGCTGTACTACCTCGATTACTCGTCCTGGCAGGGCAGGCCCGGACCGCTCGTGATGGCCTGCGACGGAGAGCAGTACTGGGGGATCCACGAGAACAGGGCCCGGGTGGGGCCGGCGCGGCCGATGGCGGGCGACATCGCGAGCTTGGTCGGCTCGTCCTGGCTGCTCGGCGAGCGGCTGTCCGGCGGCGTGGAGATCACCTACCACGACCGCCGCGGCTACCACCTGCGGGTGACCCGCGGCGACGGTGCGGCGCACGAGGGGCCGACGATGTTCTACCCGGCCGACGCGATCGTGGACGCGGAGACCGGCAGCCTGCTCCGGCTGATCGCGTACGACGGCGACGCCCCCGCAGAATGGTGGGAACTGGACGGCGTCACCGCGGAGCCCGGCGATACCGCTGACCCGGCCGGATTCCGCCCGCACATCCCGCCCGGCACCCGCGTCGTCGAGGAAACCGGCAACCCGCTGGTCGACGCCACCGCGGGGATGCCCGGCCTGACCGGGACCGCGGCCCGCACCGCCGCAGAGGCCTTCCGCCGCGGCACCGACGCCGTCTCCGCCGCCCGCAGCTTCCTGGACGACCTGCGCGGCCATCGCTAGTGCGCTGGCCACGAACGTGCACCGGCCCGGTTATGCAGCTTTAGGTTCCGGGCGGCCCCAGCGTTGCTGGCGTTCGCTGCGGATGCGGGCGCGTTCGCGGCGCTGGGCGGCCAGCACGCCGGGGTGGCGGGCGTGCTGGCTGGGCGGCGGTCACAGACCGGAGATGGCTGTGGCGGCGGTCTCGATCGTCCGTGCCGGTCCGTCCGTGGTCGGGGGTGCGAGCAGGACGAGCCGGTGGACTCCTGCCTGGGCGAACTCGGTGGCCAGCTCCGGGGTCATCCGCCCGCGGGGCGTCACGCTGATCTCCAGCTCATCCAGTTCGGCGGGCCGCTGTATGTGATCGGCGGCTGCGGCCAGCCCGGCCAGCGATGCGGTGACCTGCTCTGGGGTAAGCCAGTATCCGTACCAGCCGTGGGCGCGCGCGACTGCCCGGCGGTAGGCTGGCGCGCTGTGGCCCCCGGCAATCAGCGTGACCGGCTGCTGCAGCGGGCGCGGGTGTGCGTCGATGCCGGCGAAGTCGGCGAACCGGCCGTGATAGGCGGGATGCTCGTCATACCACAGTGCCCGCATCGCGTCGATGTACTCGTCGGTGACCGCGCCGCGCTCGGCGAAGTTCGCCCCCACGGCGCGGAATTCCGGTTCGAGATAACCGGCGCCGATGCCGAGGATGACCCGGCCGCCGGACAGCACGTCCAGGGTCGCCACCTGCTTGGCCAGGACAACGGGATTGCGCTGCGGCAAGATCATGATCCCGGTCGCCAGCCGGATCGTGGTCGTGTGCGCGGCAGCCCAGGTCAGCGCGAGCAACGAGTCGAGCGCCGGGTCCTGCGGCTGCATCGGCGACGGGGGTACCTGCGGATCCGGCAGCACGATGTGCTCCCCTGCCCATACCGAGTCAAAGCCGGCCGCCTCGGCCGCCTGCGCTGCTTTGACCAGGGCATCCGGCCGGCTCATCGATCCCATATTGATATGCACCAAACCCAACAGCATGCCTGTCATCCTGCCATCTCGTCAGACGGCTGGCCCTGCGGGTGATGCTCAGCGTCCCGGCCTCGAATTGGTCTTCATCGCCCGCAAGCCCGCCACGAACTCGTAGCGGCCGCCCGGCCTCCAGGGCTGTCAGGGCTGACCGTTCGTCATCGCTCGGGATCTCGCAGTGAGGTCGGGGACACGAGCGGCCGGAGCAGGTCATCATCGCCGATATCTGGCGGCCGCCGGGTAACGAGGAAGTACTCCTTGTCGACCACGTGGACGTGCGCCCGGCCTCCCAGCGCCGCCAGAAACCACTCCAACGCCTCACCCGTTTGCGGGCCGCGGAGAAATTGCCCGGACTTGAACTCGTTCCGCGACCACCAGAACCCCGATCGCAGCGCCCGTATGAGCTCAACCGCTTCGTCAACGCGCAGGTCGACACTCGCGTGCGTGAACACCGGGGTGGACGCATCCAGCAAGTTGGTGCCGGAGAACCCGGATTCGTCACAGGCGATCTCTACGACGTCGCCGCCAACCCCATCCATCGGCGGCAGCCCGCCTTGAGGGGGCAATCTCCGATCCCTCACCACGCAAACCATGCTCGCCCGCCCTCGCCGATCGCACCATCGAATTGCGCTCTCACCGGGATGCGTGCACAGGCACGGGCGGGCTGCGAGCGCTAGTACCTGGTACCGGGAAGATGCCCTGGCCGGTCGTTGCTACGGGTTTGCCACGGCGTATATCCGCCATTGCCCGGGCACGCCCTTCAATTCCTGGACGCCGTGGTCGTCGAAGGTGATTCCGGAACCGGCGACCAGGTCTTTTACCGTCTGTGATACGAGCACCTGGCCCGCTGCCGCCAGCGCGGAAACGCGCGCGCCAATCGAGACGGCGATACCCGCCACCTTGCCGTCGAGCACCTCGCATTCGCCGGCATGCAGGCCGATACGGACCTGCAGGTCGAGTTCGCGCATCGCCTCATGGATGGCCAGAGCACAGCGGATCGCGCGGGCCGGCCCGTCGAACCGGGCGAAGAACCCGTCCCCGGCCGTATCCTGCTCTACGCCGTGGAACCGGGCCAGCTGCCGCCGGACCAGCGCGTGGTGCTGGGCCAGCAGCTGCCGCCAGCGCGCGTCGCCGAGTTCGGCCGCCCTCGTGGTTGAGCCGACGATGTCGGAGAAGAAGATAGTTGCCAGCACCCGGTCTGGTTCGGGGGCCTCCCTGGCCGTCGCCTCCTGGAGGAACGGGATGATGTGCGTCAGCAGCTGCGGCGCGAAAGTACCGGTGGGAATGTGCTCTTTGCCATCCAGCTCCGCGTACACCGCGCCGGGAATGTGCTCGGCCAGGTAACGCCCGTGCTCGACCTGGACCCACGGGTCAGCGTGCTGATGCAGCACCAGCGCGGGGGCGCTGATGGCGTCCAGCACTCCACGCACGTCGATCGCCTTGTTCATCTCATCCAGTGCCGCGCCTGATCCAGGGCTGGCGCCATACCGGAGGACGCGGGCCCGCGCCCGGACCTCCTCCTGGCCTGCCGAGGGGAAGCCGCTGCGCACGGCCGCTTCAACACCTCCGGGCGCGACGAAGTCCTCAACGTTCTCCTCGGTTCCCTGACGGTATTCCCGCTCGGTCTCCCCGAAGGGGTAGTCAGGCGCCCACAGCGTGCGGGCCATGCCCCCGTACAGCACCAGCGCGGTCACGCACTCCGGATGCGACGCGGCGAAGACCACGCTCATCGGGACGCCTTCGGAGACGCCGAACAGCGCTGCCCGGTCTGACCTGGCCGCGTCCATCACCGCCCGGATGTCATCGCTTCGCTCCTCCAGCGTGGGCGCCCCCGCGACCCGGTCCGACATGCCGGTCCCCCGCTTGTCGAAAACGAGCACGCGCGCATGCTCAGCCAGACCGCGCAGCAAGGTAGCCAGCCCCGCCGCGTCCCATTGCAGCTCTACGTGGGAGATGGCGCCGGGCACATAGACCACGTCGAACGGGCCCTCACCCAGCACCTGGTAGGCGACCATGACATCCCCGCTACGCGCATAGCGAGTCTCAGGCATGTCCACGCCCATGAGTCTGCATCACTCACCAGGGGCGGGCAAGAACACGGATGCGGGCCACAGGCAATGCTTCCGAATATCATTTCCAGGCATGACTCGCCACGCCTTCCTGGCAGGGCAACCCGGCAATGGTCCCGTTGGCACCTCGAGGCAATCATGACCTTCCCGTAACGCCCTGTATCAGGACACCTGGCGGGGCCCCGTACGTGTGAGTAGCTCTGGCCAGGTGAGCCTCACCGCGTCGATCGCGGGCCTGCGCGCGTACGCGGAGGTGGACCTGGTGCTGGACCGCCAGTCAGGACCGCCGCACACCGGCTAGCCGGCGCGGAGGTGGTCGATGAGTTCGAGGCATGCCTCGAGAGCACGGACATCTTCGGTCAGTAGCCGGAGTGGTCGCCGAGGTCCCAGAACAGTCCTGCCATCAGGCGCAGTGCCTCGCGGGCCAGCGGGGCGAGCAGGTGCTCATCGGGTGCGTGCTGGGCGCAGGCCGGGTAGGAGTGCGGGATCCAGATGGTCGGCAGGCCGAGTCCGTCGGTGAAGACATTGTTGGGCAGGCCGCCGCCGAGATTGGGCAGCAGGTCAGGCCGGGTGCCCTCGGTGCGTTCCAGCGAGGCCAGCACGAACCGGACCCAGGGGTGCTCAGGGTCGGTGCGCGAGGTGTTCATGAGATGCCCGGGCTCGACGCTGACCAGGCTGAAGCCGTTTTCGTCGAGGTGAGCGCGTATCGCCGGGATCATGCCCGCGACGTCCGTTCCCGGCACGAACCGGAGCTGGCAGTGCGCGTGCGCCGAGCCGGGGATGGCGTTAACCGGGGTGTCCGGGTTCCCCGCCGCTAGCGACAGCACCTCCAGCGTGTTCCCCGCGATGACCCGCTCGGCCGGGGTAAGAGCGGGATCGCCCCAGTCCTGGTCGATATCGGGATCATCGGCGCTCCCGCCGACCGTGATGGTGCTCAGCGCATCCCGGACCGCTTCCGGGATCGGTGGCGTGCGCAGGCCTGGTACCAGGATCTGGCCCCGGCCGCCCACCAGGCAAGCCACCGCGCTGGCCAGCACCGTGGCCGGGTTCCGCAGCAGGCCACCCCAGTTGCCCGAGTGGTAGGCGCGCTCGCGCAGGACCACCCGCAGCGTGAAACCGGCTGAGCCGCGCGCGCCGAGGAAGACCGTCGGCCGGGTGGCCGTGACTCTCGGCCCGTCTGAAGCGATCAGCAGGTCAGCGGCTAGGTCATCGCGATGGCGTGCGCAGAACTCGGCCAGCCCGGGCGAGCCGGACTCCTCGCTGGTCTCGATGAGGATCTTCAAGTTGAAGCCGAGCCGGCCATCACGGGCACGCAGGACCTGCTCAAGCGCGGCCAGGTTGATGGTGTGCTGACCCTTGTTGTCCGCGGTGCCCCGGCCATACCAGCGATCTTGCTCGACCGTTACCCGCCATGGGTCCAGCCCGGACCGCCAGCGTTCCGGCTCCGCCAGCACCACGTCGGCGTGCCCATAGGTCAGCACGGTCAGCAGCCCGGCATCCTCATCCCGCCGTGCGATCAGCAATGGGCCGCCGCCGGACACGGGATTGGCCTCGATCTGGGCCGTGGCGCCCAGCCGGTGCGCCGCCGGGACCATTTCCTGCTCCAGGTAAGCCAGCAGGTCCGGACGACGGCCGGTGATCCCGCTCTCCGTCTGGAATGCGACCCTCCGGGTTAGGTCTCTCAGGAAGACGCCAGAATCGAAGTACTCGCTCGCATACCCGACAGCACGAGACCGGCTCATCAGCCCAGCCCACCACCCCGAGCCAGCCAGTGACAAGACGAAGCCAGACCCGCCTTGGAGCCATTGGCCGGAGCCGAACCTAGCTGTCCGTGCGCGAGCCAAATCCCTGACCACGCACACGCTCCGCGACCAGACACCTTCGTCTGCCGAAGGGCGTTTTCTTTGTGTATGCGAATGCGACCTCTGCATCGATTTACGTGAGCAGATCCCCTGGCTTGGGCAGGTCAGCGATGGCTGGCGACGAGCCCTTCGGCGCCGCCTTAGACAACACGACCGCACCGATGAATACGCGGTTACCGATCAGCTCAACGGTTCTGGTCTCGTCTGCCGATTTCAGGAATGAACGCAGCGCATCGGTCGTGAGGGGGTTCACCGCCGTCTGCGCAACTTTGCAGCGGCGCACCCTGGCCACCTCCCTGATCACGCCTAGACCCAGGCTGGATGCCGCGCGTAGTTCGCTGGCCGGGCTGAGGATGTCATTTCCGAAGGTCAGGGAATCGTTCCGCAAAGGGCCGGTCAGGATCATTCTCGGCGAGTGCGGCCAGCGCTGCCGGGTGGCAGGATGAGACCCGGCGCCTGCGCCGGATGGCTGGTTGGTGTGTCTGGATCCTGGCCGGGGTTAGGGAGTTATATCGGTGAACGGAACGGTCTTGGTCCGCGAACCTGGCAGCAGGCTGGCCGAGGGCATCGTCACCCACATCAGCCGGACTCCGGTGGATGTGGCCCTGGCCCGGGCTCAGCACGCTGCGTACGCCGAGGCGATGGCGGCCAGTGGCTGGATCCTGCGGCAGGCGCCGCCGGCTGAGGATTGCCCGGATTCGGTCTTCATCGAAGATGTCGTGGTGGTCTGCGAGGATCTGGCGGTGCTGGCCCGCCCGGGCGCGCCGGCCCGCCGGGCCGAGGTGCCCGGCGTCGCCGGGGTCATCGGGTCGCTGGGCCTGCGCACCGCCCGGATCCGCGAGCCGGGGACTCTGGACGGCGGTGACGTGCTGCAGGCCGGCCACACCGTGTACGTGGGGCGCGGCGGCCGGACCAACGGCGCGGGCATCCGCCAGCTGCGCGCGCTGCTGGCTCCGCTGGGCCGTACCGTGATCGCCGTCCCGCTGGGGAACGTGCTGCACCTGAAGTCCGCGGTGACCGCGCTGCCCGACGGCACGTTCCTGCTGCTACCCGACCTGGTGCCAGCCGGGCTGTTCCCCGCGGTCCGCCCCGTGGCCGAAGAAGGCGGCTGCCATGTCGTCCCGCTGGGCGGGGACCAGGTGCTGATCGCCGCGTCCGCCCCCCGTACCGCTGAGCTCCTGGACGACCTGGGCTTCGCCCCGGTCGTGGTGGACATCAGCGAGTTCGAGAAACTCGAAGGCTGCGTCACCTGCCTGAGCGTGCTGCTGCCCGGACGGTAACACCAACCGTCCGCGTGGCCAGCAGACCAGCCCGACCGAGCAGGCACCAGCTATCCACCAGCTCAACCCTGGATCGCCAAGCGACTCGAGCCCGGAAACGCCCGGCATGTAGGTCCTTTCCTTGCGCGGCGATTGGACTCACGTAGGGTCGGGGCCTGTGGATCGCGTTGTGCCGATGGCCGCGACCAGCGACCGTCACGGAGAGGTACAGAACGGCCTGACCTGAGCGTTGCGGCTGGTAAGCGCCGAGCTGCTGCAAGGGTATGGACCGGCGGCTGCGTTACCTTGCCTGGGCCGTTATGTGCGCTGTTCACTCGCCAGTAAGCCCTTCTGCGGCGTGGAAGGCCTCGAGTGCCTCGCCGGGGGTGTCGTAGTAGGCGCCGGGGCCGAGGGCGGCGCTGATGCCGTAGCGGTCGAGCTGCTCGCGCACCGGGCCGAGGACGCTGCTGACGGCGGGGCGGATGTGTCGTTTGCGGAGGTGTTCGATGGCGCGGGTGAGGGCCGCTGCCGCGGTGAAGTCGACGTCGCCGATGGCCGCGGCGTCGAGAACCATCCACCGCAGCGGGCTTCCCTGCGCGGCCAGGGCCGCGACGTCGTCGATGAGGCGGGAGGCGTTGGCGTAGTACAGGCTGGCGCCGAACCGGTAGACCACCAGTCCTTCCTCGGTCCGCGCGCCGGGCAGGACCGGGGCAGACTGCCAGTGCCCGGTCGGTGACTTCACCAGCACGCTGCTGTACGGGTGGTAGTTGTGGCGCAGGTGGTCGATGATCGAGGCGACGACGGCCAGCACGATGCCTTCCTCGACCCCCAGCATCACGACCGCGGCAGTAGTGAGCAGGGCGATGGCAAACTCCACGCGACGACAGGCCAGGATGCGCCGCATCCCCACGATGTCGATGAGCCCGGCAGCGATGAGGAAGACGATCGCCGCCAGGGCGGCGATGGGCAGGCTGGCCAGCGGCCCGGTGAGCAGGAGCAGGACGATGAGCACCACGGCGCTGGTGGTGAGCTGGACCAGCTGGCTGCGCCCGCCCGCGCTGTCAGCGACCTGGGTCTGGGTCGGGCTGCCGTTGACGACAAAACTGCCAGAGAGCGCGGCGGCCACGTTGGCGGCGCCCAGGCCGACCAGGTCGGTGTCCGCGCTGAATGCCTCCTCGTACTTCCCGGCGTACGCGCGTGAGGTCGCCGCGCTCTGCGCCAGGATGACCACGAACAGCGACACTGCGGTTCCGAGCAGCGCGGCGGCGTCATGCCGGCCGAGCGCGGGCAGCCCCAGGTGCGGCAGCCCGCGCGGGACGGGGCCGAGCACGGCTACGCCGCGCCCGACCAGGCCGGCCGCGCGGCTCACGATGATCGCGGCGATCACCGCGATCAGCAGGCCCGGGATCCTGCGGCCGATCACCCGGGCCGCCAGCACGACCACGATGACCCCGGCTGCTACCGCCACATCTGCCACTTGCACTTGCGGGAGCGCCCGCGCGACGTCCAGGAGCCTGGCCGGGGTGCTCTTGCCCGTGGCAGTGACCCCCAGCATGTCGGGGAGCTGCCCGACAGCCACCTGGATACCGACGCCGGTAAGGAACCCGATCAGGACGGTCCGGGACAGGAAATTCGCCAGGAACCCGAGCCGGGCCAGGCGGGCCAGCAGCAGCAGCCCGCCCGCGAGCAGGGCCGCGAGCCCGGCTAGCCGGACGTATTGCGGCGAGCCGACAGCCGCGAACCCGGCCAGGGCCGCGGCGAGGATGGCCGCGGTGGCCGAATCCGCGCCGACGACGAGATGGCGCGATGAACCGAAGACGGCGAAGACGGCCATCGGGATCAGCAGCGTGTACAGGCCGGTCACCACCGGCATCCCGGCAATCTTCGCGTACCCCAGAGACACCGGGATGCTCACGGCGGCCAGCGTGATACCGGCCAGCACGTCCGCCGCTATCTGAGACCGGCGCACGGGCAGCAGCCCACCCATCACCGGCACCGCCTGCAGCCGTGCTCGCAGGGAGCGCCCACGCGAATCCGGCACCGTCACCTCCGCCCGTCTCCTCGGCGGTTCCGCACTCCGTAATCATCTCGCTGCCAGCAACCTATGCTCCGGTTTGGAACCCCGCAGGTTACCGGTCGTGGTCTAGCGGCGCCGCGATCGTAATCCGGGTGCGCGGGGTACGGGGCCCGGGCAGCTATGCCGCGACAGGGTGCGGGGCAGCCAGCTTAAGGAACGCCGCGGCCTGGCCGAATGTCTCCCCGATGGTGTGACCGGCCAGCTGGGCCTGATATGCGCGGTACCGTGTCATCTCCCACGCCTGCCCGCGCGGCGGCAGCGATCCGAGGTCCGGCTCGGGTACCGGTCTCCACGTCCAGGCCGCGACACCGCGGTCGGCGCCGGGCTGATTTTGCTCCGGCTGGATGAAATCGGCGGGGTCGAGGTGATATCCCATCTGGTTGCGCACGAACCGCAGGCCCGCGAACGTTCCCTCGATCGCCCGCCGCCGGGCCGGGGCCTGGGATTTCATGGCGCTTTTGTAGGCATGGCGGTGATATCGCACCAAGGTGGCGTCGACGATGGTGACCGACCATACTGCCTCGCTGATCACCGCGAACCCCTGCTCATGGTCCAGTACCTGATCCGCGGCTAGCCGCTCTATGGCCTCGCGCATCGCGGTGATGGACCACTCCAGCGCACTGGCCTCGGCCTGCGGGTCCCCGGTATGCTCGCGGTTCCACGCGACCCGGCAGCGGGGACGGCAGAACCGGGCATGCTCACGGCGCGGCGTGAACACGGTGCCGCACTGCTCACAGGTCCGGGTATCGGCCACCCGGCTATGTTACGCACACCACGCCGCAAGCGTGCGAATGCCGGGTAGCGGCATATGCAGGCACCTGCCTAAGAGCGGGCACCAGGAACATGCCGGTGAGCACCGGTCATGTCCTCACGGGGACGATGTCTGGTCGGCCACGCGCAACGGCTGAGGGGCCGCGGCCGGGACGCTGGCGGGCATGTCTTCCAGGCTGCGGCGGGCCTGCGGGCAAGACGAAGGTGAGCGCCATCCCTAGCACGGCAACCCCGGCGGTGAGCAGCAGCGTGCCGCGCAGGCCGAAGGACGACGACAGCACCGGGAACAAGAACACCCCGATGAACGCGCCGAGCTTGCCGATCCCGGCCGAGATCCCGTGCCCGGTCGCGCGCATGGCCACCGGGTACAGCTCGCTGGGCATCACGAAGGTAGTCATGTTCGGCCCGAACTCGGTGAAGAAGTAACTCACCCCGTACACCAGCAGGAACGGCGCCACGGTGGTGGTCATGCCCGGCACCGCCGCGATGATCAGGAAACACAGCGCCATGACCGCGAACCCGGTCCATTGCAGCCGCCGGTGCCCGATCCGGTCCAGAGAGGCGATCGCCAGTATGTAGCCGGGTACCGCCGCGACCGCGAAGATGGCCAGCTGCAGGGCGATCTTGGTCATGGTCGAGGCGTGCGGGGAGATCAGGCCGAGGATCTGCGGGGTGGAGATCGTGTTCCCGTAGTAGGCGTAGTCCAGCAGGAACCACGTGCCCGCCGTCCCGGCCAGCATGATCAGCCACCGGCGGTCCGTCAGGAAGTCCCGCAGCCCCAGCTCCTGACGCGGCCCGGCGGTACCGTCGCCACCGACCCGGCCGCCGGTGAAGGCGGAGATCTGGCTCGCCGCCTGCTCCGCCCGTCCTTGCACCTGCACCTGGTAGCGCGGTGATTCGGGCATCAGCAGACGCAGGTACAGCACCGCAGCGGCGGGCACCGCGCCCAGGCCGAGCAGCACCCGCCACGTCACAGTGTCGCTGGCCCCTCCGCCGAGCAGCGCCAGCGCGACCAGCGGCCCCACGATCAGCCCGAGCGCCTGGGCGCCGAACACCATGCCGACCAGCTTGCCGCGGTCCTTGCGGTTGGCGTACTCGCTCATCATCACCGCGCTGACCGGGTAGTCACCGCCCACCCCGAAGCCGAGCACGAAGCGGAACACGATCAGCATCCAGTAAGACGGTGACAGCGCCGACCCCACCGCGCCCACGATCATGATCGCGGCGACCATCCAGTACGCGCGCTTGCGCCCGGCCACATCCGCGAACCGGCCGAACACCAGCGCGCCCAGGAACGCCGCCGCCAGCATCACGCTGTTCAGCAGGGCGAGCTTGCCCGAGCTCAGGTGCCACTGCTTGGTGATCAGCGTGGACGCGATCCCGATGACGAACAGGTCGTAGGCGTCGGTGAAGAACCCCATCCCCGACACCAGCACCGCCCGCAGGTGAAACCGGCTCAGCGACGCCTCATCCAGCGCCGCGATCAAGTCCCCGGACCGCGTCTCGGTCATCGCGCCCCAACCCTGCAGGCGGCCTGCCATGACCTCTGACCTGCCGCGATCCGTCTCCAGCCGCGACACAAAGCTAACCGGCGCGGGTGACACCCCCCCGAACCACACATGAACGCCAGATGAACACATGGCAACCGCCGACTGAATTAGCAGCCGCCTGCCCCGTCGCGCCGTCCAGAACAGCTCTCCTGACCTGGCCCGCGCCCGAATCCGGGTGGCAACCAGCCTGCTAGCCAGGCGCAGGCCCGGCGAGATCAATCACCCGCCGGGCGAGGTTGACCGCGTGGTCGCCAAGACGCTCGTAAAAGCGCGCCACCAGCGTCATCTCCATCGCCACAGGCAGTGTCACGCGTCCTGAGGCGAGCTCTGCGATCAAGCTGGCGTGCAGCTCGCTCATCTCGTGATGACGCTCGCCCAGCGCCAGCGCGACAGTACGGTCGCGGTGGCGCCAGGAATCCGCGACCTGGCGCCACATGCCCCAGGCTAGATCCCCCATCCGCTCGACCAGCCTGCGGCAGCCCGGCGAAAGCTCCTCACTGAGACCGTGACTGGCCCGAGAGGCGATCTGCACGACCAGGTCGTGGGACCGCTCGAGCTCGGGCACGATCCGCACCACCGACAGCAAGAACCGCAAGTCTGACGCCACAGGCGCCTGCATCAAGATCTCCCGGCTGGCCAGTTCGTCGATCTCCCGGTACAAGGCGTCGATGACCCGCTCACGTTCGGCCAGCACCCCGAGCCCCTCGTCGTTGCCGCTCACCAGGGCATAGGTTGCCCCGGGCAGGCCATCAGCGACCATAGCGAACAGGCCGGTGACCTTCGCTTCGATGGCCTCCAGCTCACGCTGGAATTCTTGCCGTTGCTCGACCACGGCCAGAGCCTACCGGCCGCCACCTTGGCCCTGCGTGGTCACCAATGATCCGCACAGACGAACCGGGGCAGATGCCTCAGCGCTGGGCAAGCCGCACGTTCCGTTCGGCCTCATAGATAGGGCCGAGGGCAGCGGCCCATCGGCCCAGCCCAGCCAGCACCTTAGCCTCGTCCCAGACGGTGCCGAGCGCGCGAGCGGTCAGGAGCCTTGAGGTCAGCCGCGTGGGCCTGATAGCTGCGAGCTTCCGGGCGCAGCGCCCGGCAAAGAAGCCGAACAAGCCCAGCGAACAAGAGCAAGCCACCAAGAGCAATGCGTAGGCCGCGGTGAGCACGGCGGATTCCTTTCTGGTTGCCGTATTCGACCGGTTCGAGTCGTTTAGGCGCGGGACTGGCTATCGCAATGGTGCGTGTGACGCATGGCGGGCTGCCACACAGGTCTTATGCACAGGAAATACACAGGATTGGGTGATGTGCCTAGTTGCCATGTCTGCCCAGGTCACAGCCGTGCTGACGGGCCAGCCGGGCGCCGGGATTGCCGTTCGTTATCCACGGATTTACGCTGGCCGGGCAGATTAGGGGGATCGCCGTGATCGACCCGCCTGCGGGACCGCTACCGGGATACATCCTGGATGGTCAGACCTGTCATGCGGGCAGGAAACCATACCTCAAGCGCTTGAAGTCAACACGCCGGCCGACGCCGTCGGTTAGCTGGCCCGCCGGGTCCAGGTCTGCGGTACGCACCCTGGACAGTCGCTAGCCCCGTTGATAGTGATATGCGCCGAGGAGCCATTGGCGGCGATATCGATGGCGAGGGTGGCAACTCCGGTTTGCGGGTGGCAACCGTGCGGACCTGAACTACCGGTCTGGCTGTAGATGTCAATGGACCCCTGGTAATGGCCGTTACTTCCGGTCACCTTCGCGTCGTCGGCGACCGCGCATTCGGGTGCGCCTTTCGATACCAAGCTCGCGACGTACGTGCCCGAACCTGCCGACGTGAAGTTGAAGACGTCGCCGGATGAGTCAACCCACGCGCCGGGCAGCGTCGGGGCGGAGCTGCCCGAGGGAATGACCACCACCGCTATCACGGCGCAGGCCGCAACGGCAGCCGCAGCGGCTATCGCCACCTTGGGGCGGCTGAAGCGCTTGAGGTGCTTGAGGTGCTTTAGATGCGCTTCGTGCTGCAGGTGCTCTTCCTGCTGCACATGCTGCAGGTGTACTTCATGCTGTACGTGCTGCAGATGCTCCTGGTGCTCTACGTGCTGCAGGTTGCGTGCTTCGTGGGACGGCTGGTGGTTCAGGCCGAGCTTCTCCGCGGTGCTGCCGTGCACCGCGGGCGCGGAGCCGGATGGCCACAGGGCGGCGAGCAGCAGCGCGGCCGCGGCCAGGCTGGCCCGGCCGCGGTCTTCCCAGTCCGGGCCGTACGCGCTGGTGGCGGCGGTGCGGAGCCGGGCGACCAAGGCGCCCGCGTCAGCGGGCCGGTACGCGGGGTCCTTGGCCATCCCCGCGGCGACCAGCGCCTGCAGCGGTCTGGGCACCGGATCCATGGGCACCGGGGCAGACAGGTGCTGGGACCGCAGCTCTTCCATGGTCTGACCGGTGAACGGCGGGTGCCCGGTCAGGCACTCATAGAAGGTGGCCGTGGCCGCGTACACATCCCCGGCCGGGCTGGCCGTGCCGCCAGCGAACTGCTCCGGCGGCGCATACGCCACGGTGCCGGCCGGGATCGGGGTGTCACCCGCCCGCGCGGCGATACCGAAGTCGGTCAGCTTGCTGGTCCCGTGCGCGTCGACCAGCACGTTCTCCGGCTTGTAGTCCCGGTGCACCACCCCCCGCGCGTGCGCCGCGGCCAGCCCGAGCAGCGAGCCCTGCAGTACGACCAGCGCCGCCTCCGCTGAGGTCTTGCCCTGCCGCGACAAGATCTCGCGCACCGAGACCCCGTCCACCAGCTCCATCACGATGGCCGCGCCCGCCGTCGACTCGACGTACTGATACAGCCGGACGATGTTGCGGTCATCCAGCGAGGCCAGCACCCCGGCCTCGGCCCGGAACATCTCGGTGAACTCTGGATCCGCCAGCAGGTTCTGGCGCAGGAACTTGACCGCCACCAGGGAGCCTGAGGCGTCATGCCGGGCCAGCACCACCTCACCGAACCCGCCCGAGCCGAGCACCTTCAACGTGGTATACCCGGGCACCTCCCACGCCCGCCCGGAAACCTGCCCCGGGACCGGGACCGCCGGAACCCGGTCCGGGTCAGCGTCAGACGAACCGGGGGTACCTGCCCCGCCGGATGAGTACGCCATCAAATCCCCCACCATCACCCAGGTGCCTGGAAATGCACCATAAAGACTGAAGGGGTGCCCGGCTCCTGTCAATCCCCGGGGCTAGGCCTTGCGAACAGGGCGCGGACCAGGATCGTAAGCAGCCAACCTCGGCGCCGTCGGCATTCTTCCGGGGAAAGATCATTTATCGGTCCGGGTTAATAGGCTGAGTACGCACTTGCCGCGGACGGCCCTGAGTTCATCCGGCTTACCTCAATCCTGGATTTCGGCCATTGCCTTGATGCGCGCACGGGTGCACTCTGAGAACGGATAGATGGGTGGGGACATGTCGCATATAGGGGTCGTTGAGATCGCGCTGCGCAGCCACCGGTGACGAACGACCAGCTGGGCCGCGCCAGGGAGGCGATCAGGGTTCTCCGCGAGCGCGCCGCTGCCGACCGGGCCGGAAAGCACACGGAACTGCTGCTCCAGGCGGGCGCGGCCTACGTTGCTGCTTGTCAGGCGCTTGGGTGCCAGGCCGAGGCGGCTCAGGCCATGATCGAAGTCCTCGCTGACTGCCGCAGGCCGTTGCCAGGCGAGTCCGGGGAGCGGCTTAACTGCATTTCCCTGGCCGTGGAGGTGATGGATCAGCTGCCCCGGCCGGCGTTCCTGAACGAGAGCCTCCAGATCGCCCTCGAGATGTCCCGCACCTGTCGCGAGCTGCCGGGCGACCTGCCCGAGAGCCAGGCGGGAGCGGCGGCCGCAGTTCGCCTGATCGCCAGATTCCTGCGCGAAGCAGTCGGCGGCGGCCTGCCCGATGACGAGAAGAAAACGGCGGCCATGGAGATATCAGCCGGGGCACGGTTCCTGTCTGACCAGGCACCGATGCTTCTCGATATCAAGCACGCCGAAGCTTTCACCCTGGCCGCCACTATCCTGGCCGCCAGCGACGTGGACCAGGCGCTGGACCTTAATACGCGGGCCATCGAGCTCCGCCGGCAGCTGGCGGACGATCATGCGGCCGGACCAGAACAGGACCTCGAGATCCTGACCTTGCAGGGGCTGATCCTGTTCGGAAAGCGTCAGTACGCGGCCGCCGTCGAGCCGCTCGAGCAGGCGCTTCCCATCCTCCTGGCCTTGGGCCGGAACCTCACCCCCGACCAGGCGCAGCTGCTCCAGATGACGTATTCCCTGCTTAGCGAGGCGTACCGGATCCTGAACCGCGACGCCGCGATGCGAGCCATGACCGAGGCGGTCAACGCATCGGACGTGCCCTGGCCAGCTTGATCAGCGCACGGTCCCGGAACTCCTGGCTGAGATCCGGAATTGACAGGGGAGGCGGTCACTTCATTCTGAGCCCGTCATCAGGTGGGGTTTTGCCGGATGCCAGGTTCATGGTCGGCTGGTGATGGGTGGGGACTCGATGGCGCGTGCGTGGAGCGTTGATGGTTATGAGAATCGTGCATCATGGTTATATGGCTGATGAACCGGCGCATAAGCAGCAGCTACCGTACCCGGATATGGCGTACCGCAGGAAGAGACTACCTGCAGGATCTGCCCCGATGAGTTCGCTAGCCTCGGATGACGCTTGGTGACAGGCCGGGTTCTGCGCGCCGTCAAGACGCGAATACGTAAAGAATCAGCGGTTGCCGAGCAGCCGCAGCAGCCGGCTCAGGATGCGGGAACGCTGCAGGATATTGCGCTCCGGCTGGACTACATGATCGGGCAGATCACCCCGGAGGAATTCGGCTGGCAGGACGCGAACTACGACCGCGATTCGGCGCTCGGCCGCGAGCTGCTGTTCTTGATCGCTGACCGGGAATGGCTGCGCGCCACTTCGGAGACGATCGATATCACGCGGTCCGACGTGGTGGACACGACCATCAAGATCGACGTCGATTTCGACCGCATTACGCATGAGGCGTTCCGGGACCGGGTCGGGCGGCTCTGGCTCCCTGTCCTGGTGCTGCCGCCCCTGCAGCAGCAGCGGCTCCCGGAACCGGATCCGTTTTCCACGCTGACGGTGACCGACGCCAGCGGGAGCCCGCTGGCGACCCTGCCGAACGCGGACATCAGGCACCGGGTGGCGGCAGCCCTGACCGAGATCATCCTCAACGTGGAGGCCTGGCTGCCCGATTCGGCCAGGCACGGCTTCAGCGCGACCCGTGATCACCGGCTGCTGCTGTCGGCCGCGATCTACCGCGTGCTGCGCAGCGAGCACGTGCCGTCGGATGTGCTGAGCGGTAAGGTGCTGCCGCGGCAGCCCGTAGACGGGCACCTACCGAGGATCGGCCGCGTGCGCCGCGAGCTAGGTGACCTGATCGAGCACTACTCGGGCCTGCTGAGGCGGCCGCCCGACCAGAACACCGAGGCCCCGGCCGGGGACACGGCCTCGGCCCGGCTGCTTACCGAGCGGGCCCTCACGGTCCTGCGCGCGTTCGCCGAATCGGCCATCGTGGTCGTGAAGGCGAACCGTATGCACACCCCGACGGTCCTGACGGTCACGGTCCCGGGCCGGGCCCTGCACCAGGCCCCGGTTCGTTCGGCCGATCTGGCTGGGCAGGTCAGCGTCAATGCCCGCCGGTGGGCCGGGCCGGGCTTGCGGCGCTGGCTGCACCCGGAGAACTGGATCTTGCCGCGGGCCAGCTTGCAGATCGACCTGCTGCTGCCCTCGGCAGACGCCGACCGCCTGGTGCAGGTGAACCTGCCGGAGGGAGTGTCACCCGACCCGTCGCTGCCGCTGAACACCCGCGCTGAGCTCGAGATCAGGACCGGACGGCCGCTGCCCATGCGTCAGCTGGCCGAACTGCTCACCCAGTTGGCGCAGGCCAGCGGGCACTGGTCGATACCGCTGGGGCAGAGCCTGGCCGACCTGGCCGGGGCCAAGGCAGATGCAGTGCGGGAATCACTGCGGGATCACAAGGCCGGAGTGGCCAAGGGCCAGCCCGGAATTACCAGAACGGAATCGACCGACCTGACCCGGACGTTCCGGCAACGCCTGGACCGGCTGAGCGCCGTGCTGGCCGGTATCTCGGCCGCGGGCCTGAACGAGCAGACGCGTGGCGAGCTCGCGGACGTCGGGGGAATCCGGGACGGGCAACAGGCCGATACCTGGCTCGAGATACCGATGCAGCGCAGGACGGCGACGGACACCGTCAGCCCGGACATCGTGGTGGCGCGGTCTCGCATGATCGAGGATGCCTCGCAGCGCGTCGCGCCGACCGAAGCCAGGATGCAGGTGCACATCGCGGTTACCGATTCGGAGTACTTCTCGACTTCCCAGTTCTCGGGCTGGATGAGTGTGCTGCTGATGCTGGTCGTACTGGCGTTCTTCGTCGTGGGGCGAGTGCTGGCTATCCACGGCAGCGACATCAGTGCCGAGGTGCTGTCTTTCGTGCTGACCCTGTTCTCGGCCGTCCAGATCGGGCGGATCGAACGAGCGGACCGGTCCACCGTGCGCGGCCTGCTGGCGCCGGTCGGCAACGCGCTCATCATCGCCTCGGTGCTGCCCACGGTGATCCTCGTCGTTGCTCTCGCGTTCTCCCGGGCCACGGACTGGGCCATCACCTGGACCAGCATCAGCATCTGCGCGCAACTATCGCTGATGTGGTTGTTGTTCTGGATGCGACGCCGGGCGCTGGCCCGCGGACGGCAGCAGAACGTAGGCCAGCAGAACGTCGGGCAGCCAAGACCGAGCGGGCTGGCCTTGTACACCGACAGCCCTGACTACTCGCACACTGACGTGCTCCGTAGCAGCTGGTGGCGCAACACGACGGCGGATGCGCTCATGGTCGGCCGGCAGGCCTACGGCTACTTGGTCTGGCAGCACGAGACTCCGCAGACGCTGCGTTCCCTGCTGCAGGGCGGCCGGCCGGCCGCATCGTCGAACGCGCCGGCGTCCTGGGTGCCTGACTGGTTGCGTAATCGCCGGACCCTGGCCGGAATGCTGCCGGGCGTCAGGGCAGCGGACGCCGACGATGGCGAGGCCAGCCCGGATGACGAGCCGGCCGATGGCCCGCCCGGCACCGGGATATCCCCGTTGGAACAGCCTGCCAACGTCCTGGCGCTGCAGCGTTCGAGCACCGGCAGGCAGTCGCTTACCTATGCCGTGTTCCGGGACGAGCCGAAGGCAGACTGGACGCCCGCCGAGGTGATAAAGGTCAACCTGGACCCCGGCCGGCTGGCGCCGGTGGAAGACATCACCGGGGTGATCGGGGTCTTCGTCGGGCTTGACCGGGGCCATGGGCTGGCGCCGATCCGCGACCATCCGGTGACCGCTATCCTGCGGGCCGCCGCGCAGCACCGGCTTACCGTGCTGGAAGTCCAGCTGCCGTTGCCTGCGCCCGAAGCCGGCTACGCCGACCTGCAGTGGGCCCGCGTGCAGCTGGGCGTGCAGGATCGTGACCTCAAGCGGCTGACGCCGTTCCTGAACGACATCCATGAGCTCACCGTGACCGCCGACCGCCAGCCAGGAACCCGGCCCCACCACGCCCGGCTGGGGAAGGCCAGGGCACCTGGAGTCCGGATCGTCGGCGTGCAGACCGTCGCGGAGGGCATTCCCAGGATCCTCAACCCGCGGCCCGCGGCGGCCAATCCCGGGCCCGCGGCGGAGGATAACGAGGGCCGGGCGCCCCTGGTCCTGGCCAGCGATCTCGACCTCGTCGCAGCCGGCGGAACCGAGCGCGGTGAGAGCGCGTCGGCGAAAACCTGGCGGATCATGGCCATCTGCGCCGACTGGCACACCGGGATAGAGAACGAGCTGCTCAGCCGGCTGGACCCCGAACTGGGTCTGGCCGGCCTGACCGCCGCCATCCTGCACGGTAAAGCGGTCCTGCTGCTGCTGGCGCACCGGACGGGCGGACTCCGGCCCGGGCCGACCCTGCCTGGCCGCCAGGACGCCAACGGGTCAGCCGCGCTCGTCGGTGACGGGCCCGTTTATCTCGACCGCTGGCAAAGCAGGCAGGAACTGGGCCAGGCCGAACGGAACCCGCTGCTGCGGGTCCATATGCGGACCCCGGACCGTCCGGGAGCGACGCTCGAGGTGCTCGAATCGCTCCGTGAGACGCTGCGGGAAATGGCGCCGGATTCGCTGGGCGAACGCGACTGGAACGTCTGGTACGCCCGGGTCGAGGTGGCTCACGGCAACATCGCCCAGATCCAGCTCACCATCCGCCTAGCGCTCGACCCCGCCATGACGCCGGCCGCGGGCAAATCCGTGACGCAATGGGGATCACTGGAGTTCTCGAAGATCGAGCGGCAGGCCCTCGCCGTAGCAGCCAGGAAGCTGGCCGCGGCCAGGCGCTCCGACGGGTCCGCCGATCCCGGCCTTGATGTGCCAGAAGACACCGTGATAAGCGTTCGCCTGGTGAACACGGTGGACCTGAGCTCGTTAGTACGCCCGACCTCCGAACGACGCGGCCAGTACGGCTCGTGACGGAATCCGGTGCGGAATCTGCGCCAGCGACATCACCCGGGAAGAGCGGGGTCGGCATTGGCTTGTGCGGTTTTCACTTCGGCGGGTGCCGGGGGCGGCGTGCTCGCCGGGTGCAGTGGCCCGGGGCGGAGCAGGGCGCCGGCGGTGACCGCGCCGGCGGCGAAGATGCCGGCGGTCCACCAGAACGCGGTGTCGTAGCCGTGCGCCAGCGCCAGCCCGGTTAGGGCCGGGCGGCCGATGAGCCGGGCCGCGGCGAGGTGCGCGGTGAGGTAGGAGGTGACGGCGGCGATGAAGATGGTGTTCAGCAGCGATGTGCCGACCGAGGCGCCGAGTTGCTGGCCGACGGTGACGGAGGCGGAGGCGACGCCCGCGTCTTGCGGGGCCACGCCGAAGGTGCCGGTGTTGATCACCGGCGCGATCACCATGCCCACGCCGATTCCGGCCAGGATGGTCGGGCCGAGCACACCGGTGGCATAGGCGGTGTGCGGGCCCAGCTGGGCCAGCCATACCATCGCGCCTGCCGCGGCCAGCATCCCGGACGCGACCAGCGGCTTGGGCCCGAATCTGGGCATCAGCACGGTCGTGGACAGGTTGGCCGCCAGGATGAGGCCGGCGCTGAGCGGCAGGAACGCGACGCCGGTCACCAGCGGCGAGTACGCGAGCGTCTGCTGCAGGTAGTAGGTCAGGAACAAGAAGATCCCGAACAGCCCGGCCGAGGCGATGAGCATCGAGGCGTAGGCGCCGCCCCGGTTGCGGTCGAGCACCACGCGGGGCGGCAGCAGCGGGTGGGCCGCCCGGCCCTGCCACACCGCGAACCCTGCGCCAAGCGCCACGCCTGCGGCCAGGAACCCCCAGGTGGACGGCGCGTGCCAGCTGTGCGCGGCGGCGTTGGAGAAGCCGTAGACCAGGCAAAACACCGCACCGGAGACCAGCAGCACGCCGGGGATGTCCAGCCTGGGCTTAACCGGGGACGGCTGGCGCTTCAGCAGCAGCGCTCCCCCCGCGAAGGCCACCGCGGCGAAGATCAGGTTCACGTACAGCGTCCACCGCCAGGACAGGTACTCGGTCAGCGCGCCGCCCAGCAGCAGGCCCACCGCGCCGCCGGCCCCGGCGATCGCCCCGTAGACGGCGAACGCCCGGCCGCGGTCCTTCTGCTCAGTGAACGTGGTGGTCAGCAGCGACAGCGCCGACGGCACCAGCAGCGCCGCGAACGCGCCCTGGCAGGCCCGCGCGGTCACCAGCATGGTGAAGTTGACCGAGGCGCCGCCGATGGCCGAGACGCCGGCGAACCCGGCCAGGCCGGCCAGGAACGTGACCTTGCGGCCCAGCAGGTCGGCCAGCCGGCCGCCGAGCAGCAGCAGGCTGCCGAACGCCAGGGAGTAGGCGGTGACCACCCACTGCCGGTCTACGGTGGTGAAGTGCAGCGCCCGCTGCGCGGACGGCAGCGCGACGTTCATCACCGTGAGGTCCAGCACCACCATGAGCTGTGCCAGGGCGATCACGCCCAGGATGAGCCACCGTCGCCGGTCCCAGGCGCTGTCGGTGGACGTGGCACTAGACATGAGATTCACCACTTCTGTCTCTGTCGTTACTGCTTAGTCGTTACTGCATACGCGCGGAATTTTGGTATGCTGATGATGTGATTAATGCACTAATAGTGCAGCGAATTTGGAGGAACGTCAAGGCTCCGGGCGGGTCACGATGAGCCCTCCACCCGACGCAACCAGCCCGCCCGATGCGACGACCCAGCCGCCTGACCCAACGAGCCAGCCGCCGAGGCGGTACGCGTCGCAGGTGCGCGAGGAGCAGGCCCGCCGTACCCGGCGGGCGATCGTCACCGCGGCTCACCACCTCTTCCTGGCCCAGGGTTATGCGGCCACGACCATCGACGGGATCGCGGCGGCCGCGCACGTGAGCCGGCGTACCGTGTTCAACTCGGCGGGCGGCAAGGTGGCCCTGCTCAAGCTGGCCTTGGATTGGGCCATCGTCGGCGACGACGAGCCGATAGCCCTGGCCGACCGCCCGGCGATCAAGGCGATCCTGGCCGAGTTCGACCCGCGGAAGGCACTCGTGCTCTGGGTGCAGACCGTGGCCGACGTCGCCGCCCGCACCACGCCGCTCGGCGAAGTTCTCATCGCCGCAGCCGATATCGACCCGGCGGCCGCACAGCTGCTCGCCGAGGCGAGCCGCAACCGGATGCTAGGCGCTACCGTGTTCATCCGGTATCTCGCGTCCCTGAACGGACTGGCCGCCGGCATGACCGAGCAACGTGCCGCGGAACTCTGCTGGGCGCTCACGGACGGCCACCTCTACCGGCTGCTGATCGCTCAGCGCGGCTGGAGCACCGCCGACTTCAACCGATGGCTGTCCGGCAGCCTCGCGACGGCACTGCTGCCGACCTGAACGGGCCGCAATCCAGCGATACAGCGAGCCTAAAGAAAGGAACTCGAAGCCGCGGCACCCGCAGGTGCCATCCCCTAGCTCACGGGGAAACTCCGGGACAATCTCCGGAATCCGGGCCAGCTGGTACCCCTCGATCCGGGGATTAAGGCGGCCAGGCGACCGCCGCTATGCTGTATTCACCCCAAAGTATGATGGGCCGGATTCGGCCGTGCCAGTCCCTGTCCGGTGCGGTGGGCCAGGCAGTGAAACCCGGGCTTCAGCACACACCCTGCGGTGGTGAAACCCGGGTTTCAGGCCCTGGACTATGAGCTGAGGCCGGTCAGGACACCAGCTCGGGTTCCTGGCTGGCGGGTTCGCCGGCTTCCGGGGCGCGGCCGCGCAGCGGGACCTCCTTGATGAGCAGGGCCAGCACGAAGATGAGCACCGAGGCCGGCAGGGCCCAGATGAACACCGACTGCACCGCGTGAGCGATGGCGAAGAACACGTCGTGCTTGATCGCTGCGGGCAGCGAGTTGACGGTGGCCGGGTCGAGCTGGCCGCCGCTGGTGCTGATGTGCGCGCCGCTGGCGGTGGCCAGGGATTCGGTCAGCTTCCGGGCGAAGATGGCGCCGAACGCGGCCACGCCCAGCGAGCCGCCGATCTGCTGGAAGAACATCCGCGCGCTGCTGGCCACGCCCATGTCCCGCTGCTGCACGCTGTTCTGCGCGATCAGCGAGACCATCTGCATCAGGAAGCCCATGCCCAGGCCCAGGACCACGTAGTACAGCGCCGACTCGAGCCGGGTGGTGCCGACGGCCAGGTGGGTCAGCAGGAACATGCCCAGGCCCATGATGGCGCCGCCCAGTATCGGGAAGATCCGGTACCGCCCGGTCCTGGTCGTCACCTGGCCGGCCACGATCGAGGTCACGGTCACACCGAGCATCATCGGCGTCAGGGCCAGCCCGCTGATGGTGGGCGACTCACCCTGGACGGTCTGCTGGTACAGCGGCAGGAACGTCATCGCGCCGAACATGGCCAGGCCGGTCAGGAAGGTCAGGCCCATGGTGAGCGAGAAGTTCCGGTTCTTGAACACGTGCAGCGGCAGGATCGGTTCAGCCACCCGCAGCTCGACCACGCAGAACCCGGCGGTGGCCGCCACCGCCAGCAGGGCCAGCCCGATGATCGGCGCCGAGGCCCACGCGTATTCGGTTCCGCCCCAGGTGGCCAGCAGGACCAGCGAGGTCGCGGCCACGGCGAGCAGCACGCCGCCGAGGTAGTCGACCCGGTGGCTCACCCGCTTGGCGGGCAGGTGCAGGGTGGAGATGATGTAGACCAGCGCCGCGCCGCCGACCGGCAGGTTGATGTAGAAGATCCAGCGCCAGGAGAAGGCGGTGGTGATGAACCCGCCGGCCAGCGGGCCGCCGATGGTGGCGAGCATCATCACGACCATCATGTAGCTCATGTAGCGCCCGCGCTCGCGCGGCGCCACGATGTCGCCGAGGGTGGCCATCGCGCCGACCATCAGGCCGCCGGCGCCCAGGCCCTGGACGGCGCGGAACGCGATCAGCTGGTCCATCGACTGGGACAGGCCGGACAGCGCCGAACCGGCCAGGAAGATGATGATCGCGAAGACGAAGAGCTTCTTCCGCCCGTACATGTCGCCGAGCTTGCCGTAGAACGGCGTGGTGACCAGGGACGCGAGGATGTAGGCGGTTACCACCCAGGACAGGTGCGCCACCCCGCCCAGGTCACCGACGATCCGCGGCAGCGCGGTGCTGACGATGAGGTTGTCGAGCATGGCTAGCAGGATGGCGAGCAGCAGCCCGGGCAGGATGATCATCACCTCGCGCGGTGCCAGGAACTGCCCGCCCCCGCCTGGCAGTTCCGGCCCACCCGTCCCGCTCGCGCCAGGCCCCGTTGTCTCCGCCACCTGCTTGCTCCTTCCGCCACGTCCCGCTGCGTCCGGAGTTCCCGTCCGCCACATCCCGGCTACGTTACTTACCGGCCGGCAAGTTATATGCTAAGGTGGTTACTTACCGGCCGTCAAGTTAATTTCGGCCCAGGAGAGAGCGATACGGACATGGACGAGGCGGGAGAGGTGGCCACAGGGACCGCGCCTGCCGGGAGCGGTCACGTCGCCAAACGCGACACCAGGTCGCAGGCCCAGAAGGTCGCGCTCGAGCTGTTCGCCGAGCAGGGCTACGAGAAGACCTCGCTGCGTGAGATCGCCGAGCGCCTCGGCGTGACCAAGGCCGCGCTCTACTACCACTTCAAGTCCAAGGAAGACATCGTCCACAGCTTCGCCGACGACTACTTCGCGGAGATCGACGCCTTGCTGGACTGGGCCAAGGACCAGCCGCCTGGTGAGCAGACCCGGCGCCAGATCCTCGACCGGTACGTCGGGGTCGTCCTGGCGGGCAGTGAGGTGTTCCACTTCCTGGAGCAGAACCGGGCCGCCGTACAGGGCATGGAGGCGGGCAAGGAGCGGTTCGCGCGCTTCCGCGACCGCCTGGACGTGCTGGTCGAGCTGCTGGCCGGGCCGGGCGCACCGCTGCGGGACCGGGTCCGGGCCACGACGGCCGTGCTGACCGTCGGCGCGACGTGCATGTTCTACCTGCAGCAGGTCGATGACCCGGACAAGCTGCGCGCGATCGTCCTGGAGATTGCCACCGACCTGATCCACTGATCCGGATCGCGCTGTGCGACGACGACGATCAGCCGTCGCGGGGAGCAGCCCGATGATGGCGTAAGGTGACCAGAACAGGGTACCGGTATAATTGCTTAGGACTCAGCCCCCTTGGCTCGCTCATCCGCCGATGAGAGGGGAGCAGATGCTCCGGGAGAGTCTTTTCGAGCTGGCGGCCCTGGCTGGCCAGGCGGTAGTAGCTGCTGCCGCCAGCGACGGATGGGACAAAGCGGACGGCGGGCTCGCGAAGCTGCTGGGCCGGGGGGATGCCGGGCAGGTCCAGCTGACCGAACGCCGGTTTGAAGAGACCCGCGAGCTGCTGGTCGGAGCGACCGGACCTGATGCGGAGCTGATCCGCGAGACCCAGACGGACCGGTGGTCAGGTCGTCTGGCGGACTTCCTGGAGGAGAACCCCGACGCCGAGGCTGACCTACGGGACCTGATCCGGGAGATGCGTGAGGTATCGGGTGACCAGATGACGGGTGACCAGCTGATGGGTGACCAGATGACTTCTGCGTCCGCCCGGACCGTGCCCGTCAACGGCAAGGCGAGCAGCGTCGCCGCTGGGGTGCCCGGGCCCGAGCACCTCAGCGCCTTGGCCGCGCGGAGCGAAGTCGCCTACTCGACCGGGCTGGCCGGCGATGCCGCCGGCGCGCGGGACCAGTTCGCCGCGCTGCTGCCGGCCACCGCGCGCGTCCTCGGACGTGAGCATCCCGACACCCTGGCGACCCGCGCCAGCCTGGCCTACTGGACCGGGCAGGCCGGGGACGCCGCCGCGGCGCGGGACCAGTTCGGCGCGCTGCTGCCGGTGACCGCGCGCGTCCTGGGCGCAGCGCATCCCGACACCTTGACCTGCCGCCATAATCTCGCCAACTTCACGGGCTACGCGGGCGATGAGGGCCTCGCGGGGGAACATTTCGCGGCGCTGGTACCGATCAGCGAGCACGTATTCGGCGCGGACTCCCCCGAAACCATGGCCGCCCGGTTCAACCTGGCCTACTGGACCGGGCGCGCCGGGGATCCGGCCGCGGCGCGGGTCCAGCTCGCTGCGCTGCTGCCCGGCCGCGAGCGTGTCTCTGGCCCGGACCACCCCGACACCTTGGCCGTTCGGGAGGAACTGGCCTACTGGACCGGGCGGGCCGGGGATCCGGCCGCCGCGCGGGACCAGTTCACGGCGCTGCTTGAGGTACGCAGGCGGGTCAGTGGCGCCGAGCACGCAGAGACCATGGCCGTCTGGTACCAGCTGGCGCACTGGACCGCGCTGGCCCAGGAGGCGGGCGCGGCACCCGGCTAGCTCAGGTCCATCGGCCTCAGACCGTGGGTGATGGGGACGACGACGGCGACGGCTTAGGCGAGGACGACGGCTTAGGCGAGGACGACGGCTTGGGCGACGACGATGCCGAGGCCGAGGCCGATTGCGACGTCGAAGCCGAGAGCGACGGTGAGGGCGAGACGGTCGGCGAGTACAGCGGCTGGACCGGAGGCACGTAGGCCGGAGCCGTACTGGCGGACGCGGAGTGCCGTGTGGCGGGCGACGTGCGGATGGCCGCCGGGGAGGGCGGCGCCGTGGTCGGGGCCGGCGCGGGAAGGCTCGAGGAGGCCCGGACGGGTGGCTGAACCGCCTGAGCCTGGGCGGTGTGGTCGGCGGCCAAGGTGAGCAGCGGGACGCTTACCGCCGCCGCCAGCCACAACGCGATCGCCACCGCGGCGATCGCCGCTCCGGGGTTGCCCCGGATGCTGTCCCAGTTGACCTGCCTGACCGCCTGCCCGAACTCCGCGAACCAGGTCGGTTCCGCGCGGCGGGCCAGCCGCCGGCGATACGCTACCGCGGCCGCCTCCGGGGAGGTACAGCGGCTGAGGACCTGCTCCCGCAGATCCGGGGGGAGCGGGGCCAGCGGCAGCAGGTGGGAAATCGCCGCGGGGCGCAGCGCGCCCTGCCGGTGACTAGAGCAGGTCGGGCATTCCTCCATGTGCCAGATGACCAGCTCGCGTACTTCCTCGGTCAGCTGCCCGTCCCAGTCGGCCAGCAGCTCCGCCAGCACCGAGCAGGCGTGTCGTTTGGTGCGCGCGATGCGCAGCGCGGCAATGTCTTTATCCAGCCGGGTGGTGGCCCGTGAGACCCGGGTGTGGGCCCGCTTCCAGGACACGCCGAGCGCGACGGCCAGGTCATGGTCGTGCAGGTCGTGCCGGACGCTCAGCTCGAGGGCCTCCCGTTCGCGAGGCTTCAGGTCGGCCAGGATGGAGCGGATCAGAGCCCGGAGTTCGGCTTGCCCCATTTCGCCGTCGGCGCGGGGCAGGGAGTTCGCCGGATCCGCGGTCGGCCTGATCGCGGGAAACGGTACGGCCCCGTCGAGCGTCTGGGTGGGCGGCCTGATCGCGCGGAACGTTACCGTCGCATCGGCCGGGTCGGCGGCCGGCTCGCGCCGCGGCTTGATCGCGCGGAACGTTACCGTCGCATCGGCCGGGTCGGAGACTGGCTCGCGCCGCGGCTTGATCGCCCGGAACCTGACCGTCGCATCGGCCGGGTCGGCGGCCGGCTCGGCGCCGGCTTGATCGCGGCGAACTGCACCGTCGCATCCGCCGGCCGGGGACCGGCTCGGGCGGCTCTGATGGCTTGATCGCGCGGAACGTTATCGTCGCATCGCCCAGGTCGGAGGCCAGCTCGGACAGCGGCTTGAGCGGGGTGACCGGCATCGTTGCATCCGCGGGGCCGGGGGGCGGCGCGTACTGCGGCTTGAGCGGGGTGACCGGCATCGTCGCATCCGCGGGGCCGGGGGGCGGCGCGTACTGCGGCTTGAGCGGGGTGACCGGCATCGTCGCATCCGCGGGGCCGGGGGGCGGCGCGTACTGCGGCTTGAGCGGGGTGACCGGCATCGTCGCATCCGCGGGGCCGGGGGGCGGCGCGTACTGCGGCTTGAGCGGGGTGACCGGCATCGTCGCATCCGCCGGACCGAGGGCCGGCGCGGAGGCCGGCGCGGACGGCTGGTTCGCCGTACTGGCTCGCTGGTCGCGGCTCGCCGGCACGGCCAGGGGCCGACGGCGGCATTCGCGGCGGGCTATCGCGTACAGCCACGGGCGCAGCTTGGCCGCATCGGGCAGGGAACTGGACGCGGTGGCGGCGATGATGAAGGTGTCCTGGACGGCCGCGGCCGCGTCCGCCGGTTCCCGCAGCAGCCAATGGCAGTAGCCGTACAGGCCGCGCGCGTACCGGTCGTAAGCCATGGCCATGCCCGCCGGGTCCGCCGCCGCGATCGCCGCGACGATCTCGCGGTCGCGGCGGATGGCTTCAGGCGACGGCTGCTGGCTCCGGCCGGCCTCGGCGGGGGCGGGGCGGGCGGCGTGGGCGGCGTGGGCTCCCGGCTTGGCCGCCGGGAGCGTGAAGCTCTTCGGGAACGACTGCCGGGCGGGATCGGCCGGAGGACGGCGGAAGCTGGCCGGAAGCGTGCGCCGGGCCGAGTCGGCCGGAGGACGGCGGAAGGTGGCCAGGACCTCGTCGGCGGCATCGACGGCCGACTGACTCGCCTGCGCGGTCAGGGCCTGCTCGACGGGCGGGATCGCCTCCGCGGTCCGGGCCCCGTCGCGGTAGGCCGCGGCGAGTTTCCGGCTGGTCGAGGCCTGTCCGACCAGCCGGGCCGACTCCTCGGCCCGGCCCGCGTCCTGGTAGGCGGCGGCGAGGTTCTGCCGTGAGATCCGGGTATCGAGGTGATCGGGGCCCAGCACTCGTTCCCGGTCGGCC
The DNA here is from genome assembly GCA_963790065.1 of uncultured Actinomycetes bacterium. Classification (GTDB taxonomy): domain Bacteria; phylum Actinomycetota; class Actinomycetes; order Streptosporangiales; family Streptosporangiaceae; genus Palsa-504. The sequence continues at coordinate 96,182 of CAWBNK010000020.1, forward strand.
AGGGTCTGCTCGAACAGCGAGATCGCCTCGGTGGCCCGGCCTGCGTCCCGGTAGGCCGCGGCCAGGTTGCCCTGGGAATTCAGCGTGCTCGGATGCTCGGCGCCCAGCAGCCGCTCTCGTACGGCCAGGTTCGCCTCGTACAGCGGGATCGCGTCGGTGGCCCGGCCCGCGTCCTGGTAGGCGGCGGCCAGGTTGTTCTGCGCATTCAGCGTGGCGGGATCATCCGAGCCCAGCAGGCTCTGCCGGGCGGCCAGGATCTGCTCGAACAGCGTGATCGCCTCGTCGGTCCGGCCGACGGCCAGATAGGCGGCGGCGAGGCTGTTCCGCGCGTTCAGGGTGTCCGGATGCTCGGCACCCAGCAGCCGCTCAAGATCCGCGCTCAGCGGCTCGCCGACCGCGATGGCCTGCGTGGCGCTGTCGCGCAGCTCAATCAGGTGGTACAGCGCGATGAACCGGAGCCGCAGCAGAACCCGGGCCAGGTCGTCGTCGGCCTCTACTGCGGGCTCGGCCAAGGCCAGCAGCGCCGTCACGTGCTGAGGGATCGCCCTGACCGCGGGGCGATCTTGTGACCCGGCCAGCGCCCGAGCGTAGGTGTCCAGCACGAAGGTGGCGGCCAGGCGCGCCGCGGTCAGCCGCTGGCGGCGGACCAGGCTGTCGCGGACCGCCTGCGCTACCAGCCGGTGCATGATGACGGTCTGGCCGTCCAGGCTGAAGGTCAGCAGTGACCGGGCGCTCAGCCACTCCAGCGCCCGGTCAACCGTGGCCGGCGCTACCCGCCGCCCGCTGACGAGCACGCCGACCCGGCCGGCCACGTGCAGCAGGTCGCGACGGACCCCGGCGGGCGACAGCACCGCCATGATCTCCATGACCCGGTGGCACACGCCGGTCCGATCGGAGGCCCTGACCGCCTGCAAGGACAGCAGTACCGCGCCGACCGCACCACGGGCCGCGCCGCGCTGGTGGAGCTCCGTCTGGTCTTGGGCCGGGTCCTCCTGGGCCGGCCGCGTCTGCAGCCGGTCCAGGTATCCCCAGTACGTCAGGCGCTGCCCGGCTATCACCGTCGCGGCGTGGGCCAGCGCCAGCGGCAACTGCCCCAGCTCGGCTGCTACCGCAGCGGCTCCCTCGGCATCGGCCAGGCCGGTGGTGCGGTCAAGGAACTCGGCCGCTTCGGCGGCGCTGAATACGTCTATCGGGACGCTGTGACCCAGGGCCGGTGCTGGCTGCCTGGCGCAGGTGACCAGCACCCGGGCGGCCCCGCCGACCGGGATAAACGGCCGCAGCTCCTCGGGGTCTGTCACATCGTCGACCACCAGCAGGCAGCGGCCCCCGTCTGCCTCCAGCCAGTACCGTACCGCCTGCGCCGCGTCGGCGATCTCCCGTCCGGAATCGCTGTCGATCAGTCCGGTGGCGTCAGCCACCGCGGCCAGTCCGGCCCGCAGGCTGCCGGTATCCGAGCCGTTGACCCAGGCCACCAGCCGCCAGCCGTCGGCCAGCTTGGCCCGCGCGTACGCGGCCGCCAGCTGCGTGGCACCCAGCCCCTGGAGCCCGGCCGCGGAGTAGATGACCGATACCCCGGCATCATCGCGGTCCAGTTGGTCCAGCAGGTCGGTGCGGGGACGGAAGCCAGGCGGCACCCGTGGGATGTCGCCCACCATGACCTGCTCGGCTGCCGGCTCAGACGACAGCATTTCCCGGGCCTCCGACCCGGTGTCGGTCGCAACGGTCAGGTCCGCCACCCCCTTCCCTGCCCCTTTCCCATGCCTCATGTAGTAGATCCCGGCGCGTCCTTCAAAATACGCTATGTCCGCGCCGGATCGCTGCTCGCCGACGCGGCGGCGCGGACCAGGGGGAGGATCCGGTAGGGCACCTGGGTGGCGAGGGAGATGAGGGTCGAGGAGCGGACCACGCCCTCGGCGGAGACGATGGCGTCGATGACCCGCTGCAGGTCGGAGTTGGTGCGGGCGACGACGCGGCAGAGCAGGTCGCCGACGCCGGTGATGGTGTGCACCTCGAGCACCTCGGGGATGGCGGCCAGCCGCTCGGCCACCGGGTCGTGGCCGCCGGCCTGGCGGATCTCCAGCGTGATGAACGCGGTGACCTCGTAGCCGAGCGCGGCCGGGTCCACCTCGGGCCCGTAGCCGGTGATCACGCCGCGCTCGGCCAGCCGGTCCAGCCGGGCCTGCACGGTGCCGCGGGCCACGCCGAGCCGCCGGGAGGCCTCCAGCACGCCCACCCGCGGCTCGGCGGCCAGCAGTTCGATGAGCGCGGCGTCCAGGCCGTCGACCGGCCCCGGGCGGCTGGTAGTCAGACTGTGCATAGGTACCACGATCCGTTCGGCATATATAGTCAATATGACTAGTCAATAGAGCAGTTGGTTGCGCACTTTGAAGACCCATGTGCATGCTATCGGCATGACGACGCCAGCGCAGGACGCCTTCCCCATCACCGGCATGGACGCCGTGGTCTTCGCGGTCGGCAACGCGAAGCAGGCCGCCCACTACTATTCGACCGCGTTCGGCATGCGGCGGGTGGCCTACCGCGGCCCGGAGACCGGCTCCCCGGACGAGGCCGCCTACGTGCTGGAGTCCGGCAGCGCGCGGTTCGTGTTCCGCGGGCCGGTGCGGGCCCGCACGCCGCTAGGCGCCCGGGTGGCCGCGCACGGCGACGGGGTGGTCGACCTGGCCCTGGAGGTGAGCTCGGCCGAGGACGCCTACCGCTACGCGGTCGCGCACGGGGCCTGCGGCCTGACCGAGCCGCGCATCGTCGAGGACGACCACGGCAAGGTGGTGGTGGCCGCCATCGCGACCTACGGCGACACCAGGCACACGCTGGTCGAGCGGTCCGGCTACTCCGGCGTCTACCTGCCCGGGTACGTGCCGGCCGAGCCCATCGGGACCCCGCCGGCCCGGCCTTTCTTCACCGAGATCGACCACTGCGTGGGCAACGTCGAGCTGGGCCGGATGGATGAGTGGGTGGACTTCTACCACCGGGTCATGGGCTTCACCAACATGAAGGAGTTCGTCGGCGACGACATCGCCACCGAGTACTCCGCGCTGATGAGCAAGGTGGTCGCGGACGGGACGCGGAAGGTGAAGTTCCCGCTGAACGAGCCGGCGGCGGGCAAGCGCAAGTCGCAGATCGACGAGTACCTGGAGTTCTTCGGCGGCCCCGGGGTGCAGCACATCGCGCTGGCCACCGACGACATCGTGGCCAGCGTCCAGGCCATGACCGCGGCGGGCGTGGACTTCCTGTCCACCCCGGGCAGCTACTACGACGAGCTGGGCTCGTGGGTGGGCGAGACCCGGGTGCCGCTGGACGAGCTGCGGTCGCTCGGGATCCTGGCCGACCGGGACGAGGACGGCTACCTGCTGCAGATCTTCACCCAGCCGGTGCAGGACCGGCCCACGGTGTTCTTCGAGCTGATCGAGCGGCACGGGTCGCAGGGGTTCGGCAAGGGGAACTTCAAGGCGCTGTTCGAGGCGATCGAGCGGGAGCAGGCCAGGCGCGGGAACCTGTAGCGCTTACGCCTTGCGCCTTACGCCTTACGCCGTTGCGTTGCTGGCCGGCGAGGTCTGCAGCGGCGCGGTCGCGACCTCGGCCGGCAGGCTCGAGGGATCGACGAACGTGCTGCCGCCCGGCCCGGCCATGACGGCCTGGCCGGTGGCGCTGCCCTTGAGGTACTGCGGCCAGGACAGGAACCACTCGGTCCAGCCGTTATCCCAGGTCCCGCCCTTGGGGCTGCCCGTGATCGTGATGGGGTCGCCCGGCACGGCCAGGTTGTAATACGTCTGCGCGTCGGCGGGCGAGAGGTTGACGCAGCCGTGGCTGACGTTCTCGAAGCCCTGCTCGCCCACCGACCAGTACGCGTCGTGGTAGTAATCCCCGCTGAAGGTGAACCGGACCGACCACGGCACCTCCAGGCTGTACCCGGGGCCGGTCATCAGCACCGGGTTGGCCTTCTCGATGGTCAGGTAGGACCCGTCGGGGGTGGCGTCGCCCGGCTTGCCTGAGCTGATCGGCCAGTCGTAGCGGAGCTTGCCGTTGTAGTAGATCTGGGTGCGGTGCGTATGGGTGTTCCCGACCGCGATCAGCGACGGGCCGATGCGGAACGTCTGGGTCAGCGTGTGGTCCCCGTACACGCCCGGGGCGCCCTGCACGCCGTTCAGGTGCCCGGTGAAGCTCACCGTGACCCCGGCCGGCCAGTAGTCACGAGGCCGGAAGTAGGCGCAGGTGACGGCCATGTTGCACGGCTCGTCCCAGTACCAGGCGCCGACCACCGGGACCGAGGTGCTGACCTGCAGCGCCCGCTCGACCGCGGCCTTGTCCGTGATCGGCTGGCTGAAGTACAAGATGATCGGCATGCCCACGCCGTAGGTCTGGTCGTAGCCCTCGAGGATCTCGGTCGAGAACGTCCGGGCCGGGGACAGGGTGCGGAACGCGCTGGTGGCGGTGACTGCTTTCGCGTCTTTTCCGGTGGCGGTGGCGGTGACCTTGTAGGTCTGGGAGACGGCCAGGGCCCAGAGGGTGTGCCAGGTCCGGCCGTTCTGGCTGAGGCGGCCGGGAACGGTCCCGGCGGGCGTGCGCACGGTGACGCCGGTCAGGGTCCCGCCGGCCGCGGTGACGGTGATGCCCGCCGACGGGTCGGCGGCGGCGGCGCCGTTGGCGGGGGTGATCGTGATCCTGGTCCCGGGTGCGGCGGCCGCGGTCCGGGCCGCGGCGCTGGCCGTCTCCGTGGTCTTGCCGGTGGGGGTGGCGGGCCCGGCGGCGGTGCAGCCGGCGGCCAGCAGGGCCAGCGCCGCCGCGACGGCGAGGCCGGCCAGCCGGCTCCGCCTGCCTGGCGGGCGATCACCGCGCCGCATCACGATCCTCCCGGCAGGCCCTGCTCGGTCAAGCGCCCGCACGGTGATCGTTCCCCGCCCGGCCCCGCCTCGAACGCGGATCCCGCCGCCTAGCGGTGACGGCTACCTAGCGGTGACGGCTACTTGGCCCGCTTCCCGGTGGATGATCGCAACCTGGCTATCCGGCGCACCCAGTCCAGCCCGACCTTCAGGTCACGACGGTCGAGGAAGTACGCGACGACGCCGAAGGCGATGATCGCGCAGCCGGCCGCTAGCACGGCCAGGGCGGCGGCCAGCAGCTTGTGATGCAGGGGCACGGCCAGGCTGACCGCCACGCCGACCGCGGCGCCGACCGCACAGGCGGCCAGCCCGGCCAGGGCCGCGCGACGGGCACCGGCCACCGCGGCCGGGCCGCAGACCCTCCTGGTCACGAACACCAGCGGGACGGCCACCGTCAGCTGGCCGATGGTGGTGCCGAGCGCGAGCATCGCGGGCACCAGGCGGGCCGGAACCAGCTGGACCAGCACCAGATCGGCGATGATCGTGATCGCCCAGCTGCCGGCCAGCGCCGCGGCGGCGATCTTGAGCCGCCTGATGACGAACATCACCCGGGACAGGTTCGCGATCACCGCCATGCCCGCGATGCCCGGCGCGAACAGCGCGAAGGTCCAGGTCAGCTGCGAGACCTGATCGGGTTGCTTGGCGAGCACGTGGGCGGCAGGAATGGCGATGGCCGCGATCACCGCCGTGCCCAGCCACGACATCAGCAGCACCGCCCGGGTCGACCCGGCGCTGGTCCGGTCGAAGGCGGCGCCCTCCCGCGCGGATAGCACGGGGAACGCGCTGACCACGATGGACAGGGCCAGGATCGCCGCGATGGAGTTGAACACCTGCGAGCCGTAGTTGAACAAGACCAGCGCGCCGGTCTCGCCGTGCCCGTTGGCCAGGTCGATGGCCACGACGTTGGCCACGTCGATGGCGACCAGTTCAGCCGCACCGACCAGGGCCAGCCCGCTGACCCGGCGCGCCACCCCAGGCGGGAACCGCAGTACCGGCCGGAACCGCAGGTGCAATCGCCACGTCGGCGGCAGCGCCACCACGACCAGCGCGGCGATGCCCAGCGTGGTCCCTACCGACAGGACGAGTTCCGCGGCCAGCGGCAGCTGGGCCAGCGCCCGCCCCTTGTTCAACGGCACGAAGGCCAGGTAACAAGCGATGAGCACCAGGCTGGAGATCCCCGGGCCGATCGACGGCGCGGCGAACCGCCGGTAGGACTGCAGCAGTCCGTACAACACCACTGACAACCCGTACAGCAGCGCCTGGGGGGCGAACACCTCGAGCATGTTGCCGGTGACCGTAATCATGTCGGCCCGGACGCAGTGCGCGTTCGGATTGCTGGGGTTCAGCAGCGAGGCCACCGGGCCGGCCGCGACCACGATGGCCACGGTCAGCGGGACCACGATGATGACGGTCCAGGTCAGCAGCGCCGAGGTGATCTGGCCGACCCGGGCCTTCGCCGCTGGATCTTGCCCGGCTCGTTCCGCCGATTGGGCCAGCACCGGCACCATCGCGCTGGTCAGCGCGCCACCCAGGACGAGTTCGTACAGCAGGTTGGGCACCTGGTTCGCGGTCACGTACGCCGTGCCTAGGCAGCTCGCGCCCACCGTCTGCGAGAACACCAGCGTGCGGACCAGGCCCAGGACCCGGGACAAGATCGTGAGGCTGGCCACCACCGCGGCACCGCGGGCGATGGCCGGACCGAGACGCTGGCCCAGGCCCGGATCCGCGGGTGCCGGCCGGCCGGAGTGGGCCGGTGCCGGCCGGGCGGAGTGGGCCGGTGCCGGCCGGGCGGGGTCCGTGCCTTTCCCGGTCGGCACGCGCAGCTCCTGATCGCCTGGCATGCGAGGCCTCCGTCCAGTTACGCCGTCGGCGGCGGGATCCGGATTCAGCTGGAGACCGGATCTACATATGTAGACCCGAATCCGATCAGTAGACCCGGGGTCGTGATCATAGGAGTGGACAGCCGTCAGAAAGATACGCGTGAGCGGGGGCGCTTCGCGCGTTCGCCCGTACGGGTAGCCGCATTATGGACCAGCGAGCTCTATCTATGTAGAGTTTTGGCTGGTTCTCTCGGTGGTTCTCAGGCGAAGGCCTGGCCTGCCTGCTGGCGGGCCAGGGCGAGGTTGTTCCGCGTGGCCTGGGTCCTAGCGTCATCGGTGCCGAGCAGTCGTTCGCAGGTGGCCAGGGTCTGCTCAAACAGCGGGATGGCCTCATCGGCGCGGCCTGCTTCCAGGTAAGCGGCTGCGAGGTTATTTCGCGAGCTCAGGGTCTTCGGATGATCGGCGCCCAAGGCCTGTTGCCGGGACAGGAGAGTCTGCTCGACGAGCGGGATGGCCTCGGCCGGGCGTCCAGTCTCCTTGTACGCGGCGGCGAGACTGCTCCGCGAGCGCTGGGCGTCGGGGTGATCCGGACCGAGCAGGCGTTCCCGCGTGGCCAGGATCTGGTCGAAAAGCGGGATCGCCTCAGCGATCCGGCCCACGTCCCGGTATGCGTACGCGAGATTTTCACGCGAGTTCAGCGTACTGGTGTGGTCGGGGCCGAGCAGTCGCTCTCTGGCGGCGAGAGTCAGCCTGAAGAGCAAGATGGCCTCGACGGCCCGACCGACCTCCTGGTACGCAGCCGCGAGAGTGTTCTGCAAGGCCAGAGTGTCGAGGTGGTCGGGACCGAGCACCCTGACCCGGCCGACTAGGGTCTGCTCGATCAGCGGAATGGCCTCGGCTACCCGGCCCGCAGCCCGGTACGCGGCGGCCAGGCTATGTGCCGCGTGCAGCGTCTCCGGATGGTCGGGACCCAGCACCCGCTCCAGGTCCGCGGTCAGTGGCTCACCGACCGCGACGGCCTCGAGCACGCTGTCATCCGAGTCGGTCAGGCGATACAGCTCAAGGCAGCGCAACCGCAGCTGGATCAGATCCCCGTCGGATTCACCAGCGGGCCCGGTCACGTCATCCGGCAGCCCGGTCATCGGCTCGGGGCTCTCGCTGGGGGTAGTGCGATGCCGCGTCCCGGCGAGCGTTCTCGCGTACGTCTGCTGGGCCGAGGCGGTTTCCTCGTAGACCGCGGCCAGGCGGCCCCGGTGGGCCAGCCCGGCGCGGACCACCCGTCCCACCAGGCTGTGCATGATGACGCTCTGGCCATCGACGGTGAAGGTGAGCAGCGCTTGCCCGGCCAGTTGCGCCAGGGCCTGATCCACCTGGCCGGCGGCCACCCGGGACCCGTTGCGGGCCAGCACCCCCGCCTCCCCGGCGGCATGCAGCAGCTCGCGGCGGACTCCGGCCGCCGATAGCGCGGCCATGACGTCCAGCACGCCGGCCACAACCCGGCCCGGGTCAACCTCCTGGCTTGCGGCCAGCGACAACAGCACCGCCTCCACCGTGCCCGGCAGGTACGGCTGGTCCTTGCTCACGACCAGGTGCTCCCCGGCCGGTATCGTGGCCAGGCGGCCCAGATAAGCCCGGTACCCCATGAACTGCCCGGCGATCACCGAGGCGGCCAGATCCAAGGCCAATGGCAGGTGGCCGAGCTCGGCGGCGAGAGCCGAAGCACCGGTCTCATCGGCCAGGGCAGTCCGCCCGGCCAGAAACGCCAGTGCCTCCGTTGCGCGGAACACGTCCACCGGGATGCTGGTGCCCAGGTCAGCCACCGATTCCCGGGCCGCGGTGATCAGCACCTGCGCCGCACCGCCGACCGGGACGAACGGTCGCAGCACCTCAGGATCTCCCGCGTTATCGAGCACCAGGAGGCAGCGCTCTCCGTCAGATTCCAGCCAGCGCCGGATGGCCAGACCGGAATCGCCCAGGCTCAAGCCAGAGCCAGAGCCGCGCTCAGACACCCCCACAGCGACCGCGACTGCGGTCAATCCCGCCAGCAGGCTCGCCGCGTCCTCGGCATTGACCCAGGCCACCAGCCGCCAGCCGGCGGTCAGCTTGGCCCGCGCGTACGCGGCGGCCAGCTGGGTCTTACCCGCTCCCGGCGTTCCGGTGAGCACCCGCACGGCGGGCGCATGACCGCTGCCGTCCAGCTGGTCAAGCAAGTCGGGCCTCGGCAGGAAACCAGGCCGCTGTTCCGGGATATCTCCCACCACGACCTGCGTCGCGGCCGGGTCGGGCACAGCACGGACGTCGAGCTCAGCAGGCGTCTGCTGGCTGGCGTCGCGTTCGTCCGTCAGATCCACCGCCTGTCCCCCACCTGGAGCTAAGCGCCCTGACGCCGCAGTTACGGAGGTGTACATACCCTCTTTGGCGGGGCTAAACAGCACAGTTTCGGCCTTGGGTCAGCCGCCGGACGCGAAACCGGGCTGAAGCCAAGGCTGGAGTAGCTCCCAGTGCTGGGCTAGGCGGATATATCCGGCACCGGAGTGAGGGTTGTCCACGTTGCCGTCAAGCCAGTTGCCCGAGTACCAGGCGCCCACGCAGCCCCAGAGGTTGCCTGCCTGGTAGACACCGCGGGACCGGTTCCCGTGCTCACGAAGCCACCACACCCAGCCCTCATAACAGCCCCGAAGCCACCCGCCGAGCACATCGACGGCAGCGGCGGTCGAATCCCGGTTCCACGGGAAGATCCCGGGCCAGCTGGTCGACTTGGTCCCCACGAGGCCGAAGGTGACCGGGCACGGCAGTTTCTGGTAGCCAGCCGGGCACTGCGCCCGATCGGTGACGAAATCACCGTAGTTGGACTGGCGCCAGTCCGACTCCATGTACGCAATCGTGCGGAGGAGGTCATCCGGGATCCCCCACTTGGCCGCGGCCCACTGGAAGATCTCGTCGGTGGTACCCGTGAAATGGCCGGTGATCCGGTCGAGGATGTACTTGTTCCAGCGCGGATCGTACGCACCTGTGGCACCGCCAACTGGCTGAAGCTCCAGGCGAACCGGCATCACCGCGTTGTACCGCGCGTTGCCCGGCCGTGGCTCCCAGGTCGAGCGGTGCACCTCCGCCGCCGCGGCGGCGTCGTCGGGCAGCCGCGCGTAAGAGCCAACCGGCTGCAGCAAGAAATAACCCCCGGGCGGAGGCGGTGCGGAGCGGTGCTCGTCCACCGCCCGCATGGTCAACCCCCCGTAGCCGGCGCTGACCGCGATTACCCCAGCGACAACAACCCGGCCCCAGGCCACCCTTCGATGCGGACGACGATCCATATCTCGCTGCGCTTTGCTTCGTCAGGATTTCTCGTGGGGCCAGGGCCTGCGTAGCGCCCAGACCACGGAATGGCCGACGCCGCGGAGCGGACCCGGCAGGACGGCTGCGGTTACCGGGGCCAGTCCCACCCCGGTAACCTGCAGCAGCCGGTAATCGAGGCCGTCAGTGAGAAATTCAGTCATCGAACGGATCGCGAAACCGCGGACGTGATCACCGTTGCCTATATGCAGTGTCGTCGGCTGCCGTCCCGTCAGCAGCAGCAGGCGGTTGTGCAGTGCGGCGAGATTGGGCGCGGCGACCACCAGAATGCCTCCCGGCCGCAATACCCGCCGCACCTCCCGCAGGGCGGGCAACAGGTTTTTCACCGTTACCAGGTCACGATTCCACACCACTAGATCGAAATCGCCATCGGGCGCCGGGAATGCGGCCGCCTCGAGATCCACTTTGTGAAAATCCGTCTGCGAACTCACCTGCGGGTCGCGCTTATCTTCTTCATCGTAGATAACCGGGCGGTCCGGAGCGGCGAGCTGATCACGGAATAGCAGGGTCTGCTGGCCCGGTCCCGGCTGGATCTGCAGCAGACGGCTCCGGTCCGGCGCCACGGTCCGGATGATGCGGGCGATCTCGAGCACGACGCTGTCCTCGATCCGCTGGTGCCTCCGCTCCCGCATTTCGCTGCCCGGCGACGGCGCAGACGCGGTCCCGGCCTTGACCGCCGCGGCCCACAGGCCGCGTCCGGTGACATGCCTGGCCGTCAGCCACGCACCCGGGGCCGTCCGGTCGGTGAAGCGATGAAACCCGAGGCTGTGATCAACGTCATCGACGATCGCGATCCCGCCAGGTGGCAGCGCAGGCCACACCGTGTCCAGCTCGAAGCACATGTTGCGCGCGGTATGCAGGCTGTCGTGTACGAACAGGTCCACTCGCCGCAGCTTTCGCACCAGCCGCGGCATCCGCTCGCGGCTCGTTCCCGCCACGTAGGACCAGCGTGATCGCAGGTCGGCCGGAACGGCAATTCCGATCTCATGGTGCAGCGCCGGATCCACGGCCGGGAGATCGATGCTCCACAGCCGACCGCTGCCGTTACGTTCCAGGCCCGCCAGGATCACGCGGCTGGTGAGTCCGTGCGCGACGCCCGTCTCCACCACGGTCGCGGGATGCGCGTGCCTGACGGCGCACCAGATGGCGGCGGCCTGGGCCCGATCGCCATCGTTCCACCCGCCGTACGACGCCCGGCCGACGCGCAAGCCTGCCGCGGTGAGGTCGGCGACGACCGCGTCCCAGACCGCGCCGAACTGTTCCGATTCCGGGCACGGCCAGGGCGCGCCGATCATCCGGTGCAGCGCGGGCGCCCAGTCTTCTGTGACGGTGTAGTGCTCGCGGCCGGGTCCGCCCCGGGCCGCCAGCTCACGGAGGTCCTGACGTCTGTCAATGCGCCCGCGAATGCGCTCGACGCCAGAATGGGGAGAGCGCATCATCGTCCACGACGACCGCGCTACATATCCGAGCCGCATCAGTTCACGCCCCTGCCTCACGCCGGTGCAGCCGACCGGACCTGGTCGGCCGGGCTGGCCTCGGTGCCCGCAGCCACGGCGAAGCGCACCCGCCCGTCCTCGGCGGCCGGGCCGTCGATGCGCCATCCCTCGCCGTCGGCGTGGATGGTTGAGGCGGCCCGTCTGCGCCACCAGGCCGCCACTTCTCGCGGCAGCGCAGGCCACACCGTCTGGTCCCCGGCGAACGTGTCGAGCAGCTTCTGATATCCGTCAGCCAGCCGCTGGTCGTGCGCGTAGTCCGGGTGAGTAAGGACGAGGACCATACCGCCGCGCTCGCGGATGTGCTGAGCCTTCCGCAACCAGAGACCCGCATCAGGGTGCTGCAGGATGGTGAACAGAGTGTGGTCCTGGGCCAGGGTTATCGGCAGCTCCACCATGTCCCGGTTGAAGAAGGGCAGGACGGTGCAGCAGCCACCCGCCTGCGGTTCGTACGGGTCAGTGTCGCTGTACGACGAGTCATAGTCGAAGCCGAGCCCGGGCATCAGATCCCAGCCTCGGTGCGTAGCGGGCGAGCGGAAGCCCACGGCCCCCCAGCGGCTGGCGTGCTCCCACATGGCCGGCAGGCGCTCGGCCAGCATCCGCAGGTTCAGATCCCGGCCATCGTGCACCAGTCCGTGCACTCCGACCTCGCAGCCCTCATCCTTCAGCGATCGGACCTTTTCGTCATCGACCTGGTACCTGGCGCCGACAAAATTCCAGGACGACCGGTAGCCACCGGCCCGCTCCGGCCCGCGCAGCAGGTCCATGTCGCGGTATCCGCCGGCCGTTTCCACGTCGTGGGTCAGGACCAGGGCCCAGGACCGGCCGTCCGGCCACGGGTCGAGGAACGGCACCGGAACGCCGGCCAGGTCCGCGACCACCGCGAACAGCCAGTCGTAGAAGTCGTGCAGGCTGTCCTCGACCGGCCAGCCCGGGAAGGTCGAGGCGGCCTGAACGCGGGTGAACAGGCGCCGCAGCCGAAGCTGAACCGGGCGTGGCATGAGCGGGCGGGCCAGGTAGTAGCCGCGCATGGCCACGGCGCGGCAGGAACCGGCCACGGCCGAGCGCCCCACGTCCCGGTACCCCTCGGACCAGAACAGCCGCATCACCTCGCCCGGATCGAACGGGAGGAACACGTGGCCAGCCGCATCCCGCCAGATCGAGGCCACCTGAGCGCCGTCAGCGTCGCTGACGGATTCGGCCGGGTGCCAGTCCCGCCCGGACCGCGGGAGCATGGCCGGGACCGCCGCGTCCCCGACCACATGGCCGAAGAAGGTGGAGCGGCCGAGCCGGTACCGGCCGAGCTGGCCGGCCGCGCTCGCGGCCGCCGGACGGGCATCGCCGTTGACCCACAGCAGGGAGCGCCGCTCCAGGCCCGGCCGCGCCGCCTTCGCGCTCAGTGCGTGCACGAAGTGCGCGGCACCAGCGTGGCTGCTCGCCAGCTGAGGAGGCCGGACCTGATAGGGGACGCGGAAGTAATCGAAGAACGCGAACGAACCGGAGGCTTCGAACAAGGGTTCCTCCTCAGGAGCCCGGGCGCGGATCACAGGCCGCGCTTCACGGCGAGATACGGCAGCAGCGCGAGCTCGTAGAGCCCTGGTACCGGATCTCGGAGCGAGAACACGGCTTCGGTGCGCACGCCGCGGAGCGAGCGCAGGTAGGCGCCGGGCCGCAGCACGCCGGCCCGGATGTCCCGCAGGGCGTTGGGCACGTCCGTGGCGAGCCGGATCCAGCGGACGCCCGGCCGGGCCTGCGCCGGTTCGACCGGGGCGCCGAGCTGATCGCGGAACAGCAGATAGGGAAAATCCACCCCGGCCGCGTGTCCCAGCGTGTGGTAGCCCCACGTCCTGGCGTTGACGTCAAGGAGCTTGTAGCCGCCGTCGCGAGGGTCGCGCTTGTATTCCAGCTCGACCAGCCCGTAGTAGCCGATCGCGGACAGAAAGCGGCAGGACGGTTCGGCCAGCTCCGGCAGCGAGATCGTCTCGACATAGGTACTCGCCCGGCCGAAGTCCGATGGATGCTGGCGGCGGCGCCGTACCGTCATGCTCGCGACCGGGCGGCCGTCCCGGAAGAAGGCGCAGTAGGCATACTGCTGCTGGCCGTCTCCCGGGATCATGTCCTGGACGATGATCTCATCGGCGGGCACGATCTTCGTCGCCCGCCGGAAGGCGGCCAGCAGCTCGCCGGGCGTGTCGGCCCGCCAGGCCTTGGCGTGGGTGGCGTAGAAGAAGTGTTCCTTGATGGCCGGCTTCACCACGACTGGCCCGTCCATCTCGATCGCAGCCAGGTCCTGCTCCGAGCGCGGGAACCAGGTCCGGGGGACCGGGATGCAAAGGCGCTCGGCCAGGCCGTATACCTCCCGCTTGTCCCAGGCCTGCCGGGTCGCGGCCAGCTCAGGGGTCGGCACGCGGAAGTCCGGCTGGAGAGCATCCCGGTTCGCCGCGAGGCCGGCCACGTTCTCCTCCCTGGTCGGGTACAGAACCCACCCGGCCAGGCCGAACCGCTTCCGGGCCAGCGCCAGCGCGTCCAGCAGGGCCTGCTCGGATCGCAGATCGCGGACGCGGAGGGTGTTCTGCACGAACCGTGAGGTACGGGCGATGGAGGTCTCGTCGTCGATGACGCAGACCGGGATGTGGTGCCGCCCCAGGCTGCGCGCGATGCCCAGGCCCTGGTAATCGCCCCCGATGACGACCGCACCCACGCCCGCGCCAGGCCGGCCGGAGTCGGTCCGCTGCGCGGTGCGCAGCGTGCCGGACGTCACGGCACTTCTCCGGCGCTGACGGGGACCGGTGCGGGCTCGACCGCCCCAGGCGACGGCACCCGGCCGGCGATGGTGCGGGCCAGGGCCTGGCCCGTGTACCAGCCGCCAGAGACGAACCGCATGATCGGCCCGAAGCTCCACGCGGCCGGGGCGCCGATGAAGTGCAGGCCGGGCACGGAGGATTCCATTCCGCGCCTGAGCAGCGGGTATCCTCCGACCTGCCTGATCTGCCTGGTCAGCGTCTCGGTCAGGAAGGGATAACGCGCCACGTTCACCCGGTAACCCGTGCCGAAGAGCAGATGATCAACGGTGCGAACGTCGCCGTCGGCGAAGGTTATGGCCAGCTGCCCTTCTCGCGGGACCGCGGCCGTCACCGTCCTGGACAGCCGGATCGGCACATCCGTCAGCCGCGGCGGCAGCCAGGCGGCGCCGGCCGGGCGGATGGCCCGGTAAGCCAGCGGACTCTGTACCCGCCGCGGCAGCCGCCGGAACAGATCGGGCACGGCCACCAGCCTGGACAGTCCCATCGGGCCGACGTCGGTGGGCGCATACACCAGCCGGGCGCGCGGGCCGAGCATCCGCTGATACTTGCCGCCGTGCAGCCAGTGCAGTTCGGCCTGCCGGGCGGCCACCTCGACTTCGGCGCCGGCTTCCCGCAGCATCGCGGCGGACTCAAGCGCGCTCTGGCCGCCGCCCACGACCAGGACGCGGGCGCCGCGGAACCGGTCGAAGCTCCGGTGGTCCCCGGTATGTGAGGCCAGTTCCGGCGGCAGCCCGGCCGCGACCTCGGGACGGTTGGCGAATGGCTCGATGCCGGCCGCGACCACTACCCGGCGGGCGCTGACCGTAGTGCCGTCATCGAGGGTGAGCCGGAAGCCGCCCCGACCTGGCTCCAGGGTCCGGACCAGACGGCGCTCCACATCGGGCGCGACCTGCTGCTGGACCCACAGGCCGTACTCGATGAAGCGATCCAGCGGTACCGGAGGGCCGAATCGCGCGTTGGTCGCGGCGCAGAACGCGACCAGTGACAACTCGCCTCGGTACTCCGCGATACAGGTGGCGGTCCAGTTGGAACGCAGCAGCAGGCCCGTCGGCATGCCCTGCCAGAATGACATCGGCTGGCCGAAGACCTGGAGTTCCACCCCGGCCCGGCGCAGGTGCGCAGCCGCCGAGAGCCCGTATGGCCCGGCACCGATCACGGCGACATCAATCCCAGTAGCGGGACTTCTAGTGCTCACGTCAGGCTCCCCGGGTCCGTGGGCTGAGTCGTTCTGCGGTAGAGCGGCCTGTGGCCTGCCATTCATCGGCGCGCTGCTCGTTCGACTGCCTGATCGCATCGATGACTGGCGATCGCCGTACTTGCTCGAGCAGGTCGAGGTTGGGCAGCACGCAGTGGCCGCCGATGAAACCCGGTTCGAAGCTGACCGGCGGGAAGAACCCGATCTCTTCGAAGAACCCGGTCGTTTCCCAGTAGTCGGCATCGACGGATGCGGCGAAGCGATCCATCTCCTGCGCCCAGGCGACGAGGACGCCGAAGTAACTGGTCTCCAGGAGTTTCGCGAGCTCGAGTGACTCGAACGATGCCATCCGCTGCGTGGTCATGCCCGCCGCCGTGAAGTGATCCGCCACGGCGGCGACGGCCTGCGCCGAGGTGCCCGCGACGAACTTCCGGTAGTGCAGCAGTTCCTCCCGCATCCGCACGTGCTTCCCCCGCACCGGGCTGTATACGGCAGGGGTACCGGTTGCCTGCTGTATCGCTCTGGTCGTACCGGGAATCACAGTGCTGTTGACCACGACCACTTCCGGTTCGTACAGCGAGACATAGCGGTTAGCGGCCGAAACGAAATCCGCGCTGAACGGGAAGCAGAGATGAAGGATCCGCACGCCGTGGAAGGCCCGGTCCGCTAGGTCCCGGCCCAGGGCCCGGTGTGGCCCGCTGAGGACGTCCAGCAGGGGCCGCCCGACCTCGCCCAGCCCGACGATCAGCACGGGAGCCTCGGTAGACGATCCCGGGCCGGCGTCGTCCGGCTCAGCGAGGGTCGCCGCCGCGGCGGATCGGTCCAGAGAACTCCGCGGAGCGTACATGGTCATGGTCATCCCTCCTGCTATTCGGCCTGCTGTTCGGCGACCCCGCATCCCGCAGGTCGTTCCGGTCGTTCCGGTCGTGGGTCCGGACAGAATCCGCGAGCTTTTCGACGGCTTCCGTCAGCGCTTGTTTCTGGGCGGACCAATGGAGCTTGTCCAGCTTCAGCTGGCTATTGCGGGCCCGCCGGTCAGCGGCAGCAGGATCTGACAGCAGATCCCGGATCGCCCGGGCCAGATCCGCCGCGTTAGCTGGCTCGAAAAACAGCATCTCGTCATCGTCGAAGTAGTGCCGCATCGTGGTGGTGCCTGAGCAGATGACGGGCAGCCCGAGGGCGACATACTCGGCCACCTTCACCGAGAACACCAGAGCGCCGAAGGCGTCTTCGCGCTGCGCCGAAATGCCCGCGGCCGCGTCACTTATCGCGCCGGGGACTTCGTAATAGGGCACCAATCCGCGGTAATCGATCAGGTCGGCTACGCCTAGCTCATCCGCCAGCCGCAGCACCGAGGAGATCGCCGGGCCTTCCCCCAAGATCCGCACCCGCAACTGGGGGAAGTCGTCCGAGAGCAGGGACAGCGCCTGCACCACGAGGTCCAGGCCGCTGCGCTGAGCGATGGTGCCGCTGTACACGATCCACTGCAGGCCCGCCCGCGCCGGGGCACGCTGATGCGAGCTGAAGGCCGCGGGATCGGGCAGGTTCATGACCACCGTTGCCGGTGACCGGGAGACGGCGGTCAGCCGCTGTCGCATGGGCTCGTTGACCGTGACCAGCGCATCAGCGAACGACAGGCTGATGCGCTCTTCCGCGGCGGCCAGGCGCCGCAGCCACCAGGGCAGTTCGCGGCCGAGGATGCAGGCCAGCAACTCGACCGCGGGATCGTGGACATCGAGGACGATCTTGGCGCCGGCCAGCTTGGGGACCAGCCCCGCGAACACCAGGAAGTTCGGCATGTTGTGGACGTAGACAACGTCGTACTTTCGCCGCAGCTGGAAGGTGGTCACCAGGGCGAACGCCCACGCGGCAAAGCTGCCGTACTCGACGACGTACCTGGCGGCGGCCGTCCTTTGCTTGCGCATGCGAAGGCGATGGAAGCGGAGCAGCCCGGTGTCGCGCGCGGGCCTTACTCCGTCCTTCGAGATGACGAAGACGTCAACCTGGTGGCCGCGCTCGGCCAGCGCTTCGGCGGCCCGCTTGACGCGAGCATCCATCTCGTACGGTGTGTAGGCGATCATCGCAACTCGCACGTCAACCCCTTGGCCAGTTCGGGACCCGCGGCCCGCGCCGCTAGTCAGCATCCGGTGACAATGTCGGCGGGTCGCCGAAGTCTGAGCCCTGGGACGCCGGTCCCTGCCCGCCCAGCTGCGAGGCGCCGAGGGAAGCTCGGTCCTTCCCGTTCGGCCCCCGCGGCGGTACCACGGCCGCGAGGACCGACGGCACGCTGGCTACGGGAGCCATCGACGTCGGCCCGCCTGGAACGGCCGACCGGGCCTGACGCGCGCGGAACGAGCGCGGCACGTTGTTAAGGACGCCGACGATCGTTTGCGGCTCGGCCGCCCGCAGGTCCAGGGCCACGGCGCTCGCGTCGCTGCGCTGGGTCCGGCGGGGGTCTGCGACCACGATGGCGATGTCGCTGATCCCGGCCAAGGTAATCGCGTCGGAGAGCGCCCGGATGGGCGCGCTATCTACCACCACGACCTCCGCTTGTGCTCTCATCTTGGCGAAGGTCCTGGTGAGCAGGTTGGCTTCGAAAAGATCCGCGGACCGATCGGTCAGCTTGCCGACGGTCACCAGCCTCAGCCCCGGCACGTCGGTGGGCACGGCTACCTCCGCCAGCGCGGCCCGCCCGGCGAGCAGATCGGTCAGACCGGGCCGCGTGCCGGTCGCGAAGACCGTGCTCAGTGCGGGGCGCCGCAGGTCAGCGTCGACCAGGATGACCGCCTTGCCCGCGTGGGCCAGTGCGGTGGCCAGGTTGGCCGCGACCGAGGTCCGGCCCTCGCGCGCGCCTCCGCTGGCCACCAGCACCACCGTCCGGCGATCCGGCAGCGACATGACGGGCTCGAGACGGACCCGGAGATGGCGGTAGGCCTCAGCCGCCGGCGAAAGCGGAGCGGTGGAGAAGATGGACGCTGGACGTCCGGCCCTACGCGGCACCCGCGGGACCGCGGCCAGCACCGGGGCAGACAGGTGCCGCTCGAGGTCGGAGCGGTCGCGCACCCGGTCGTCCAGGTGGTCGCGCAGGAATATCGCGCCGACGCCCAGCAGCAGGCCGAGGATGGCGCCGAGCGGAAGCAGGATCTTCTTGCCCAGACCGGCCGGCGAGATCGGCAGCAAGGGCGCCGTTATCAGCGTGGCGTGCAACGGATCATGCGACTGAACCGCTGACGTGGCCGCGCTATCGTTGCGGAACGCGATATAGCCGGCCGCAGCGGCGGCGGCGCACTGCTGGGCCGAGACCGGGGTCGGCATCGTGCAGCTAATCGAGAGGATGTTAGACGTGCCCGAGGCGGCCGCCTTGAGATCCTTTTGCAGCTCACCCGGCGACGTGCCGAGTTTCTGCGCGACGCTGTCCAGCACGACACCGGCGGTGGCGACCGCCTTCTCCGTGGCCATGTTCGGCGCGACCGACGTCGTGTTCGCGACGATATGCGCCTCGACATCGACCTGGGCGGTCGAGGTATAGGCCACGGACTTGGCCGCGTAGGCGAGATATCCCCCTGCAATGCCAGCCAGAATGGCGACGATTAGCCAAAGGCTCTGTTTACGCAACAAAGTCATAACTGCCCCATCTAATTGCGATTGCCGTGCTCGGGAGACGTGTCATACGGGAACCTCCTGCAGCCGGGAGCTGGAGGCGGCTAGCGTGATCGGTGGTTCGCGGACCGCGTCCGGCTTGCGCGCTGCGGGCAGGATGCGGACGAGGGCGATGATCATGAAGAACGCGTCGCCCGAGCCCCGGTAGGTAAGGTGCGGATCGAACAGCATGAGGACCAGCTGCGCGCAGGCGGCCACGATGGCTGCCGTGGCGGCGATGCCGGCCGAATCGGCGCGCCGCGAATAGGCCCAGCCCTTCTTGATCACCACGCCGATGAGCCAGAAGTAGCTGGCGAGCAGCGGAATGCCGCCCCCCCAGAGCAGCCAGGTATACCCGCTCTCGATCCAGACGTAGCCGTACTGCCTGCTTGACGTCGCGATGCGGGCGGCAGGCTCGACGCCCAGGATCCAGTTGTTGTCCGAGAGGAGCACCGGCCAGAAATAGGTCTCCAGGTTGTAGAGCCGGTCGATCCAGCTGACCGGTAGGCCGGTGGCCGAGTTGAACCCGCCGAGCCTGATGCTGATGGCCGGCCAGAGCAGCACGACGCCGACGATGCTGACCGGGATGATCGCGGCCGCGAGCCGGCGCGACCTGGTGAGCACGAGCAGGGCGCCCACCGCCACGATCAGGCCGATCAGGGTGGAGAACTCGGCCGCGGCCACCACGGCCAGGGCGCACAGCACACCGATGGCGCTCAGCGCCCGCCATCTCGGGTTGCCGCGGACCAGCATCGCGATGGCGATGGCCAGGTTGAGGATGGCCAGGTCGGCCGTGGCGGCCGGCAGGCCGAGCAGCGAACTGCCCCGGCCGTTGCTCAAGCTCGTGTCGATGCCGAGCGGCGCGTAGTACTTGGCCAGCAGCCCGGGCACCCCGGCCAGGTGCAGCACCTGCATGATGCCGACGCCGCAGACTACGGCGCCCGCCAGCATGGACAGCCACAGGCAGCGCATGGCCTGCTCGCGGGTGGTGACGACCGTCCTGATGATGACGTACTCGGCGTACAGCTTCCACAGCACGATGCTGTAGAGCAGGTCGTCGGAGCTTATGGCACGCTGCCGGGCGACCATCATGATCAGGGGAAGGATCGAGCTGGCCACGCAGAGCGCGATGAGGGCCGTATCGATGGCGTCCGCGCGCGGCCACCGGAACCCGCCCGTGCGGACGCTGAGCAGCCAGCGCAGGCCGATGGCCAGGCCGCACACCACCATGAGCGCTTCGTTCGGCCGCAGCGAGGGAACGATGGTCCCGGCGTTGATGCCCACGATGAGCGGGCTAAGGAAGATCATCAGGTACGCGGCGATCACCGGCCTGGCCATGACCACCCCGATGAGACCGATCACCGCCACCGCGATGATCGCGTACTTGACCTTGACGCCGAGCAGGGCTACGACGGCGACCACGCCGACCAGCAGCAAGGCGTCGATTCGCCGCCGCCGCAAGAACGGCGCCGCCGCGGCCAGCGTCTCGGATAGCTCCAGTTTCCTGCGGTACCAGCGTGGCGCCCCGGGCACATGTCGCCCGTCCGGCTGCCAGACGTCGGCGCGCCAGGGCGCGGGGAAGCCGACCGCCGCCCCGCCCCGCCCGCGGCCGAGCAGCGCTCCCTTGACCCACTGCATCTGGGGTGCGTGCAGGGCGGCCTGCGCGGCAAAGTAGACGCCGGCGCCGACCAGGGTGATGGCGAGCATCGCCGCGACGCGCCCGGCCGGGCCGGTCAGACGGGCGGTCAGGAAACGCCCGACCGCCCACGCCGGCGCGGCCATCACGGCTGAGCACGCGACGGTCCGCAGGAACGGGCGGAGCATCGGCTCTCCCCCGTGCGGCAACCCCTTCCGCAAGTGGAGGAAGAGGTAGGCCGCTCCCGCGTAGCTTCCGGCCCCGAAGCTGAACCCCAGACCGGTGAGCAGGGCCGGACCGTGGAGCTGGAGCACGACGGCGATGCCTGCGGCGCAGATCGTGGCGTGGATGATCATGCCCCGGAGCGGGTAGCTGGTGTCGCCGCGCGCGTAGCAGGCGTAGGTGGTGACCAGGAACAGGGTCTCGCCGAGGATCGCGGGCGCCAGCCCGAGCAGGGCTGAGGCCAGTAGCACGCGGCCGCCCGCCGCGCCGAAGGCCCCCATTCCTATCGCGTTGGCCAGCGGCCGGGACAGCACGGCGTAGGCCGTCGCCGCCGGGACGGCCAGGAACGTGGCGAAGGCCACCCCCCGCACGTAGGTGTCGCGGAACAGGCCGGCCTGACTGGGCGCGGTCATCCGCGACAGCCTCGGTACCAGGGACAGGGCGACCGGCGTGGCGCCCAGGGCGATGGGCAGGAAGTAGAAGTTGGTCGCCAGCTGGAACGCGACGACACCGCCTGGTACCCGGTCGGCGACCAGGGTCAGCGCGGCGATCTGCAAGGCGGCCAGGCCAGCCTGGATCACCGCGGGCAGCGCCCGGCGGATGGTGGCCCGGACCTGGGAGTCACGCCACCCGGCGTTCGGCACGAGCACGACGCCGACCCGCCGCGCTCCCCACCACTGCGTGCTGGCGTGCATCAGAACCGCGCCGGTCGTCCCCAGGCCGAGCAGCAGCAGCAGTGAGGTCGGGATACTGCCCTCGATAGCCGACCTGGTGTAGAGCACGGCCACCACGCCGAGGACGACGATCGTGCCGAGATTCTCCAGCGCAGGCGCGGCGGCCGCCAGAGCGAAGCGGCGGTGGGCATTCATCACCGCGGTCGCGGTACCGACCACGGCGTAAAGCGGCACCTGAGGCAGCAGGAGCAGCACTAGTATCGCGCCGAGGTGCGCCTGGCTATGGGCCGCTGCGGCGTCGGAGGCGCCGATCGTGCCGAGCCGGAGCAGCCACGGGGTGAGGATCGCGACGATGGGAACGAGCGCGAGCATGCCGACCAGCGCTACCCCGAGCAGGCCGCCGGCGGTCCGGGCCACGGCCCGCCGGTCGCCGGAATCGACGTGCGGGACCAGGGCGGGCACCAGCAGTGAGGAAAACAACGAGCCGGCCAGCAGGCCGTAGAAGATGAGGTTGGGCAGGGAGTTGGTGAACTGGTAGGTGTTCGCGAAATACGTCGCGCCCAGGACCGCAGCGATCGTGATACCACGCAAGACGCCGGTGAAACGGCTGACGAAGGTCCAGACCGCCACAGAAAGCGAGTCGCCGACCGCCCCTTCTGGGGTGGCCAGATCGGATCCGCTGCCGAATGGCTCCGCGGCGGTATCCGGCTTTACGTCCAGCGTCACCGGGCGCCGCCCCGGAAGACAGCGGGCAGCGTGCGAATCAAGATCATCAGGTCAAGCGCGAGGCTGCGGCGGGCCACGTATTCGACATCCAATTCCAGGGCCTTGGTCATGGACAGCCGGCTACGGCCGCTTACCTGCCAGAGGCCGGTCAGGCCAGGCCGGACCGCGAAGCGCCGCTGATGCTGCCCGCTGAACATCTCGGCTTCCCAGGGCAGCACGGGCCTGGGTCCCACCAGGGACATCTCGCCGCGGAGCACGTTGTACAGCTGGGGCAGCTCATCCAGGCTGGTCTTGCGGAGCCAGGCACCCACCCGCGTCACCCGCGGGTCGGCCTCCAGCTTGTAAAGCCCGCTTCCCGGCGACGCGACCGCTTCCTGGCCGGCCGACAGCAGGCTGGTGACGTACTCGCGGTGGATGCGGTCGTCCTGGCCAACGTGCATGGTACGCAGTTTGAGCATGGTGAACGGTCGCCGGTCGCGGCCGAGCCGCTGCTGCCGGAACACGGCCGGCCCGGCCGACGTCGACCGCACCAGCAGCATCAGGACGGCCAGCGCCGGAGCCAGGATGACGATCAGGGTCAACGCGACCGCAAGGTCCAGGGCCCGTTTGGCGAAATCGTGCCCGAGCCGGAACGCGGCGATGCCTTTCCGGGCGGCCAGCTGGGTCACGGCGAGGCTCCCGTCCCGTTGCGGTCATCGGTCAGCCGGTACCGGCTCGCTGATGCGCCGTCATGGACCACTCGTTTGTCGATGACCGGCAGGTCCGCAACCGGGCGCCGGACTGCCGCGGGGTTGCCGAAGGCGACCGCGCCCGCGGGCACGTCGCGGGTTACCACCGATCCGGCTCCGATGAGGGCGCCGGGGCCAATCCGCACGTAGGGCAGGATGGTCACGTTGACGCCGATCTGCGCGCCCGCGCCGATCCTGGGGCCGGCCATCAGCTCGGCCGATCGCTCGTCACCGGGGTACAGGTCGTTGGCGATCGTCACCCCGGGCGCGAGGAAAACGTCGTCCTCGAGTTCGGTGTACTGCGCTATATAGCAGTTGCAGTGGATCTTTACCCCGTCCCCGATCCGGCAGCTGTAGTCCACGACGGTGTTGCTCCAGATGGCAACGTCGTCGCCGATCTGGCAGCCTTCCCTGATGACGACGCCGTGGCCGGTCTGCAGGCGGCGCCCGATCGTGGTGCCGTCGTACAGGACCGTCCCGGACCGGAGCCGGGCGCCCGGGCCGAGGACCAGCGGCCCGGCGTCGCCCCGCGCCGCCCGATACCCGATGACCACGCCATGGTCGGTCTGCGCCGGAACCGCTGTCGTACCAGCAGGCTCACTGGACATCGGTGAACTCCCGATCGGCGGCCAGCAGCTTGAGCGTGTCACTGAGCACCTCGCACACCAGATCGACCTGGTTGTCGGTCATGTGGGGGAACAGCGGCAGCGACAGGAGCTGGCCGGCCGTCCGCTCGGCCACCGGCAGCGGGCGGCCGGCGAACCGCCGCAGCGGCGGCTGCACATGACAGGGCACCGGGTAGTGCACCCCGGTCTGGATGCCGTGCCCGGCCAGCTCGGCCCGGACCCGGTCCCGGCCGGGAACGCGGATCACGAACAGGTGGTAGACGTGGCGCGCCAGCGGTGAAACGCCGGTTAGCTTCGCATCCGGGATGCCGCTCAGCCGGTCCCGGTACCGGGCGGCCAGCTCGATCCGCCGCTGTGTCCACTCCTCCAGGCGGGCCAGCTTCCCGGACAGCGCGATGGCCTGCAGCGCGTCCAGGCGGCTGTTGGTGCCGACGTAGTCGTGCTCGTAGTGCGCGGCGCCGCGGGACCGGCCGTGGTTGGCCAGCGCCCGTACCCGGTCGGCCAGCTCCGGCCGGGACACGACCACGGCACCCGCGTCGCCGAACGCGCCCAGGTTCTTGCCCGGATAGAAGCTGAAACAGGCCGCGTCGCCGAACGATCCCGCCCGGCCGCCGCTCCACTCCGCGCCGTGGGCCTGGGCGGCATCTTCGATCACGAGGATCCCGGCCTGGTGCGCCACGGCCAGCAGCCCGGCCATGTCCGGCATCTGCCCGTACAGGTGCACCACCATGGCGGCCCGGGTGCGGGGCGTGAGTGCCTCGCTCAGCGTGGCCGGCGTCATGAGCAGGGTGTCGTCGCTGACGTCGGCGAAACGGGGCGTGGCCCCGGCGCGGACTACCGCGGCGGGGGTCGCGATGAAGGTATTCGCCGGGACAACTACCTCGTCACCGGGACCAACTCCGAGTGCCGTCAGGGTGAGCTCCAGGGCGTCGGTGCCGTTGCCGACCCCCACCGCCTGTCCAGCACCGCAGTACGCGGCCCACTCCTGCTCGAAGGCCGCCACCGCCGGCCCGCCGACATATTTCGCATCGTGCAGGCAGGCCAGGTAATCGTGCTCGATCGCGGGCCAGACGTCGCCGGCCATCGCGCTCAGGTCGGTGAAGGGAACGTGATCAGCCAACGGAGGTCCCCGACAGGGCGGCGTCCGCCGCGGGCGGCCGGGTCACGCGCCGCTGCGTCACCTCGGCCAGGGCCACCGGGCGCTGCTCGCGCAGCGAGATCTGGGCACACTCCAGCGCTTGGACGACGGCCAGCCCGCTGCTGCCGTCCACTGACGGGTGACAGCCGCTGGTGATGCAGTCGATGAAGTGCTGGTCCTGAACGGCGAGCGGCTCGGCGAAAGCGACGAAGGGGGACACCACGTCGCCGAGGTGATAGGCGACCTGAGACAGCGGTCCGTCGCCGTCGCCGGGCGGGACCGCCGACTTGTCGTAGACGCGGATCCGCTCGCCGTCGGCCATGTCGTTGTACACGACCATCTTTTTCGAGCCCACCGCGGTGATCCGCCGTACCTTTTGCGGGTCGAGCCAGCTGACGTGCAGGTGGGCTCGTACGTGCAGGTCGGCATAGTCGAGTCGCAGATAGGCGACGTCCTCGTATTCGGGATGGACGTTCCGCGTCCCCCAGGCGGTGATGGTCGTCGGCCGTGCGCCCAGCACGAAGTTGGCGATGGAGATGTCGTGCGGTGCCAGGTCGAGGACTACGTTCACATCCGACTGGTAGAGGCCGAGATTGAGCCGCGCGCAGTCCAGGTAGAAGAGCCGTCCGAGCTCGCCCCGGCGGATCAGCTCACGCAGCTTGTGCACGGCCGCGTTGTGCTCGAAGGTGTGGCCCGGCATCAGGACGACGCCGGCCGCCTGCGCCGCCTCTACCACGGACCATGCGTCCTCGGTCGTGGTGGCCAGGGGTTTTTCGATCAAGACATGCTTGCCGGCGGCGATCGCCTGCAGGCCCAAGGGCGCGTGGGTGGCTGGCGGGGTGGCGATGATGACCGCATCGACGTGCGGCAGGGCCTCCTCGAGGTCGGCGTACGCGACGAGGCCGTTACTGACCTCGTGATCGCCCGCGTCGATACGGGTGAACCGCGAATCGACGCCTACCACGGCCGCTACTCCGGTCGTAGACCGGAGTACGCGGACGTGTCTCGATCCCCAATAGCCGACGCCTACCACACCGATACGGATCCCGTCCGATCGCACCGGCATCGCCCCCCTTTCTGCCTAATACTCAGGCGGTTTCGATCTGAGGTGCATTCCAGAGCCTGGCCTAATTGCGCCCTGGGACGGCATCCCCGCGTGAGCAGCCGCGCCTACGTCAGATGGGGGCAATGGACTCCATAGGCCGCCGGTAATTACCGGGCGAGCCGTGCCGGTATATCGGCAGCGTGCCGAGGGCAGACGAATGTGACCCCTGCGAGAAGGCCTCGGATAACCGCTTGCCGCTCGCAGGGGTCACTCCTGATCAGGGCTCAACGGCCCAGATCAGCCTGTCCTGTTCCGCTCTGGCCTGTTTCTCTTATCCGCAATCGTTCATGACCTGGCACACGTCCTTGACCACCACTCCGGCGGGTGCGCCCCCGGGCTGGCCCGCGGCGGCCAGCCAGGCCAGGAACTGACCGAATATCGTGTCCTGGACCGACCCGTACTGGGACATGCAGGTGCTGTAATCAGAGGCGCCGGCGTCGCAGACATCGTGGAAAGTGATGGGGAGCCAACCGCCGCCGTGCGCCGCAGCGGCGTCCACGAAAGTCTCCAGGTCGTTGAGATTCTCGTCGGCTGATCCGTCCACCGCAATGGTGCGGAGCGCGAGGGGATTCTGCGGTGGAACGGTTTCTATATATGGCGCGGTTGGCACGGTATTGGAATTTGAAAGACCACCTCCTACGCGCGAAGTGAGCCACCCGCATTGGCCGGCGACGCTCTCCACGGTTGTGTTGTAATCCCCATAGGGGTAGGCCATCGATACCGGGTCAGGTATGCCGTTGCTGATCATGTCCTGCCGGGAGCCGCAGAGTTCGGTGGTCATCTGGGCCTGGGTCAAGGTGGTGAGGTCCGGGTGGTCGATGGTCTGACCGCCGACGTCATTGCCCTGGGCCTGGAGCTGGTCCAGCTGCGTCCAGGTCATGCAGCACTGGTAGTTGTTGTCGCTGTCGGAGGTGATCACGTAGTAGGTGCCCAGGAAGCCGTACTGCTGCATATACGGCTGCCCGTACAGATACTCGTCCTCCCACTGGTCGTCGAAGGTCAGCGAGACCGCCGTATCCACCCCGATCTGCTGCGTGTTCACCTGCTCGGCGTGGCCGGCCAGGTCGGTCGAGAAGAACTCGACGGTGGTGGGCCCGTTGATCGTGAACGGCCCGCTGTAGGTCGGACTTGACGTGGTGGGCGTGGTCCCGTTGGTGGTGTAGTACGTATTCGCCACGCCCCAGCCGCCGGTGTCCGTCGCGGTCAGCGCCACCGTCACCGGCTGGTAGTACGCCGCGCTCTGGCAGGATCCGCCGTTGCAGGAGATGGTGGTCGTCGGCGCGGTGGTATCCGTGCCTTCCTGGATCGACAGGACCTGTGTCTGCACGGCCCCTTCGTTCCCGGCGTAGTCCCAGCTGGTGAACTTCACCGTGGTATTAGCCGTCAGCGGGATCTGCCCGGTATAGGTCGGGCTGCTTTGCGTAGGCGTCGAGCCGTCGAGCGTGTAGTGGGTGCTGGCGATGCCCGAGCCGAGGTCGGTCGGAGCCAGCGTGACGTAGACCGTCTGGTCGTAGGTGCTGGTCTGGCAGGGCGATCCGTTGCAGGCGATCGTGGTGGTGGGCGCGACGTTGTCCGCGGCCTTGGCGGTGGTGCCCATGCTCTGCAACACGGTCCCGGCCGGGGCGTCGCCCGACTGCCCGGCGCCCTGCACCCAGGCGATAAACGTCTGCAGGTCGCCGAGGTCGACCCAGCCGGCCGAAGCGGTGCAGTTGGCGTAGTTGGTCGGATCCTGCGACTGCGAGCACACCCGCTGGATCACGATCGGGATCCAGCCACCGCCGTGAGCGGCGGCCCCGGTCACCAGGGCCTCAAGATTGGCCAGCGTGACCTGGCCGCTCGGCGCGTAGGCGCGTAGCGCCAGCCAGCTTCTCGGGGGCACGGTCTCGGCGTAGGTGGATCCGGTGGGGCTCAGGCTCCCGGCGGTCCGGGCATTGCCGTATCCGCAGGTCTGCACGTCGGCCTGGATGGCCGCGTTGGACGCCCCGCTGGGGTAGGCGAACGTGAGCGGCGTAACGCCGTGCGAGAGGATGTTCTGCCGGTCGGTGCAGATCTCGCTCAGCTGCTGCGAGGCGCTGAGCGTGGTCAGGTTGATGCCGTCAACGGTCTTGCCGCCGATGTCGTCTCCGGCGGCGGCCAGCGTGCTGACCTCGGCCCAGGTCAATTTGTTGCTGGTGCCAATGGTGCCGCTGTTGATGTAGTAGGTAGCCGTTGCTCCCGCAGGCTGCAGAGCATCCTGATAACCGAGGTAGTACTCGTTCGCGACGTTATTGTCGAAATTGAGCGACACGATGGTAGCGGACGCGGCCGCCGTGGCCGGTGCGGCCAGCGGGATCCACGCGAGAGCGAGGACGACCGGCAACGCCGCGGCGGCCCAGGCCTTATGCCGTCTGGTACGTCTGAACGGCCGCACATGGCCTTGGCCAAGAAGCTTGCTCAGCAACACTATGCTCCACCCTCCCGCACGGCGCTGGACGAGACGTGGCACCACATAGGTCTCGCGTTATTGGCCGCTGGACTCCGCACCAGAAATCACGCCGACCCGGGCATGCCGGGGCGCCGTGCCCATGCTGGAAATCATCCTGTTCTGTTGGGTCCGAGCGGCCTACCCCCAGTTGACGTAGTTGCCCTGCGCAACTGGCCCAGCTCCGGCAACGCCTCCAACCTGGACCGGGTCAGGGCCACCACCTCAAGCGTGGAGTGAACTCCGAGCTTGGCCATGAGGCTCTGCAGGTGGGTGCGGACCGTGTTGGCGGACAGCTGCAGCCGCTCGGCGACCTCTTTCCGCCCGGCCCCCTGGACCAGGTGGAACAAGACATCCCGTTCGCGCTGGGTCAGAACCGCAAGCAACTCATCGCAACCACGGCGCTCATCCTGAGCCACGATCAGCAGGCGCAGCACCCCGCCCAGTTCCATCGGCGGCAGCCAGGTCTCGCCGCGGACCGCGCCCCGGATCACACGCAACAGGTAATCGACGGACTCGTCTTTCCGCACCCAGCCCACGGCGCCCGCGCGCACCGCGTCGACGATCCGCTGAGCTTCGGAAGACGCGCTCAGCATGACGATCCGCGATGCGGGCAGGCGTCGCGTTATCTCCGCGCAGAAAGCAATGGCCGACCCGTCAGCCAGTTCAGCGTCCAGCAGGATGACATCGGTCGGCCGCCCGACCAGGATCCGGCGGGCCGACTCGGTGGACTGGGTGTCGGCCACCACGGCCAGGTCCGGTTCGGCGCGCAGCCGGGCGGCCAGGGCATCACGGAAAGTAAGCTGCTGATCGACGATGAGCACGTGAATCGGGGCTGGCACCGAAGCGGGGCCCTCGGCTACCATCGCGATCCTGGCCTTAATCCGTACCCGCGACAGCGACTCGCGACGGGATCAGGTAGGCCTGCCTGCCCGCCAGGGCAAAGACGTGGCCGACCGGCTCCTGATCACCAAGCAAGCCATCGCTACTGACAATGGCAGCGAGCTGCAGCCGGCTGTGCGCGCCGAATTTGGCGAGCACATTCTTTACGTAAGTGCGGACCGTGTCGACCGTTATGTTCATAGCGAACGACATCTGCCTGGTACTCTGTCCGCCGACGATCCGCGCGACAATCTCTTTCTCTCGCGGGGAGAGCTCCCGCAGCGGATCCTTGGGCTGCGGCCGCTTTATCTCGGGCGCTGCCATTCGTACCAGTCCCGGAGCCAGGACCTTCCCGCCGCTCGCGACTATCTCTAGTGCGGAGGTAATCTGGTCCACTGTTTGATCCTTGCGGAGGAAGCCCGCTACGTCACTGATATTCACCAGGGACAGCGTCCTGGGGTCGGCAAACGCCGACAAGATCAGCACCTTGGTGTCCGGATACCGCTGACCGATGAGACGAGCGCCTTCGAGCCCGCCTGGCTCATCGGCAAACTCCAGGTCAAGGATGAAGACGTCGGGCCGGCCAGCGCTTACTGCGGCTACGCCGTCAGCCAATGAGGTAGTGACAGCCAGTACCTGATGGCCACGTTCGCCGAGGGCAGCCGCCAGCGCCTCGGCCAGAATCCGCTGATCGTCGCAAATGACGAGTCTCACTCACCGCTCCCGCCCCAGCAGCGGTCCGTGCAGAAGTAGTCAAGCGTCCGACCTCTACCCGGACGGGCTGCCGCCCCATTCCAGCCGCCGAACGTGCCATCGAATAGCCGCGCCCAGCGGTTGCCCAATTAGCCTGGTTCCTGGTTTGCCAGAGGTACCGAGTACCCGAATATCCCTCATTTCTAGGCTATTTGCCGAAGTTCCCGGGCTAGCTTATTTGCTTCGTGCGGCCCTGTGTGGTGGTCAGGCGCTCAGGTTCCTAAGCACCCGTCATGGCCTGCTCTGGTGACGACGAATGCGGGGAGCCGTTTGAGTTCCTGGGCACCGAGGACAGCGAGCAGGTCGACTGGCAGGTGAAGATCACCCGGATCGTGTGGCGGCGGCGCCGCTACCGGCGGCGGTGTTCTCATCCGGGGCCCACGACGATCTGCGCGCCGCCGGCGCCCCGGCCGGTGCCGAAGGGCCTGTTCACCGCTGAGTTCCTGGCCCGGCTGGCGTATGAGAAGCATGTGCTGGGCCGCCGGTACACCGGATCGTGGCGGCACTGGCCGCCGACGGGTTCGACGTGGCGGCGGGCACGCTGTGCGGGGCGCTGAAGCAGATCGCGCCGCTGATCGCGCCGTGGGCGGAGGCGATCGCCGCGCACGGCCGGACCGCCAGGCATGTGCATGCCGATGAAACCAGCTGGCAGGTGTTCGAGGACATCGAGGGCAAGGACGGCCACCGGTGGTGGCTGTGGACCTTCGTCACCTCCGAGACGACCGTGTTCGTGATGGACCCCTCCCGCAGCGCCGATGTCGCCGCCGGCCAGCTGGGCATCGACCGGGAGCAATCACAGCTGAAGGCCGGCCGCCGCCTGGTCATCTCCTCGGACTTCCACAAGGCCTACCAGTC
This sequence comes from uncultured Actinomycetes bacterium, assembly GCA_963790065.1. Classification (GTDB taxonomy): domain Bacteria; phylum Actinomycetota; class Actinomycetes; order Streptosporangiales; family Streptosporangiaceae; genus Palsa-504. The sequence continues at coordinate 127,188 of CAWBNK010000020.1, forward strand.
GCTGGCCTGCATCGACGGCGTGGACCCGTTGTGGTGTTTTGCCCATATCCGGCGGTATTTCCTGCGGGCCGGGGCCGCTCACCCCGAGGCGCTCGGCGACTGGGCCGACGCGTGGACCGAGCGGATCGCGGTGCTGTACCGGGCGCACCATGCGCTCGCGGCCACCACACCGGGCACCGACGCCCGCCAGTGCGCCCAGGGCCGCTGGCAGCGGGCCTTCACCGACATCGACGCGCACCGCATCCTGCAGGCCAGCGACGCCGCAAAGGGCCTGCTGCACCCGGCCGCCGCCAAGGTCATCGCCACGCTCAGCAACGAATGGGACGGGCTGGCCCGGCACCAGGACCTGCCGCAGCTGCCGCTGGACAACAACATCGCGAAAGGCTGCGGCGCCGCGCATGGGATTGCACCGGCCGGCGGTAACCGCCTGGCCGAGCCGCAAAAGCCTGCTGGATATACGTTCTGGCCCGAAGGCTCAGGTATCTGCGCGCCGCCGGAACAACTCGATGGCGGCCGCACGATCGGAGACGCCGAGCTTGCGGACGATGGCGGCAATGTGGGCCCGGACCGCGCTGGACGACAGCACCAGCCGCCGGGCGATCCCGCTCGTGGACAGGTCTTGCGCGAGCAGCCCGAGTACCTCCCATTCACGGCTAGTCAGGCGCTCGCCGGAGTTGTCGCCCGTGACGAGTTGCCGCCAGCGTGGCTCACGGCCGTGCAGCTGCTCGATGAGGCGCGCGACCAGGGCGCGCGGCATAGCCGCCTCCCCTGAGTGGACCCCGTCGAGTTCGTCCGGCAGCCGCTGCAGGTTCATCGTCTTCAGCAGGTACCCATCGGCTCCGGCCCGCAGCGCGGCGAACAGGTCAGCGTCGTCGTCGGAGACGGTCAGCATGACGATCTTGGTCTGCGGTAGCCGTGCGGCGATTTCCCAGGCCGCGGCCAGGCCACTGCCGGGCATTCTGATATCGAGCAGGCAGACGTCGGGGCGTTCGCGCACCGCGGCCTGGATAGCTTCGGCGGCGTCCGCAGCCAGCACGCAGGCGCCGAACCGTTCGTCACGTTCCAGGGCCTCGCGTACGTCGTCCCGGCTCGGTGCATGATCATCGGCGATCAGCACACGTAGCGGCCGTGTCTTGGTGTTCAAACCATCACCTCCACTTGACTGCCGTGGCCCGGCGCGGAGGAGACGAGCAACTCGCCGCCAACCGAGTGGGCGCGCTCGCGCATTGAGGTAAGGCCGAATCCGCCGCCAGGGGTGGCGGTGTCAAATCCGTGTCCCCTGTCGCTGACCCACAGCCGTACGTGTGAGCCGTCCCGTTCCAGCCCAAGAGCGATCCGGCCGGTCCCGCTGTGCCTGGCCGCGTTGGTGACGGCCTCGCAGGCGATCCGTACCAGCGCCTCTCGTCGCGCGGCCGATAGGCAGATGCCGCACGTGATATCCCGTTCCACCTCTACGTGGTAGCGTTCGGCGACCTCGTTTACGGCTTCGGCCAGCACGACCTCGAACGAGAGCCCGCTAGGTGCGGCCAGCGCGCTGATGGCTTGGCGGGATTCCAGTTGCGCCCGTTCGACGGCCCGGCGCAACTTGACCAGAGCGTCCTGGTTAGCTGCCCCTTTCAGCTTCAGCGAATCGAGATTGCGCGCCAGGTAGGCCAGCTCCTGCGCTACTCCGTCATGCAGGTTGCAGGCGATCCGCTGCCGCTCCTCCAGGACTGCCGCGTGTGACAGGGCCCGCCAGTAGGACCAGATCTCTCGCATCGAGCCGAGCAGGATAACAACGTAGAACGCGAACCGGAACGCGTCGCCGGCGTACAGGGACTGTGAGTTAATCGCCGGATACAGCAAATAATTGAGGTGCGATGCCGCGGCCAGCACCGCCGCTACCGCTAGCCAGCCGAAGAACTCATCACCCAGCCGCCGGGAGCGCCGCAGGAACCCTACGGTGGCCACGCCATAGAGCACCGCCACCGCGAGTTCCAGCGCCAGCGCGGCTAGGTGCAGATGCAGGTCGGGCCGCGAGGATGACTCGGGAGCAAGAGACGCTACCACCTGGGGTGGCAGCCGGCGGGCGAGGGTGCGGACGAGAACGATGGTCAGCAGCAGCGCGCTGCTCACGCCGACCGCTCCCGCGGCTAGCACCAGCCCGGACTGACGCAGCGGACGGTTGGGGACGAACGCGGCGAGGACGAACAGCAGGGCACCCAGCGAACGAGCCGTGGGTGCGGCCCAGATCGTCAGATCATCCGGTGCCCAGCCGGCCACGATCGGCATCGTCACGAAGAACAGGTTTGACAACGCGAGGACCGCGAGCGCACAGGCCAGCATGAGTTCGTTCAGCCGCGTACGGCGCCGGAGACGGCCGAATACCATGAAGCAGGCCAGCAGCGCGATCGTCGAGGCGGTCGTCTCGATGGCCAGGTTCTCGGCTTGCCACGGATAGGTCAGGTGCAACTGCGGGACCAGGCCCAATGCCGCAGTGGCCACGGCCGACGCGATGGCGGTCAGTATCACTGCGCCGCGCATGCCCCGGAGGCTCGCCCCACGGGCGGACCAGATCACGGCAGCCGCCCATCGTTCCTGTCGCCCGAACCGGCACGAAACACGACAGTACTCATCATGACTTCCCACCCCCATGAGCAGCGCCGAGCACGTTCAGGTCACTTCCACGCTCCCACGACCTGAGATTCTTGCATAAGAGAGACGCATAGGTAAATGAATCAGTTTACGATGACACGTTGTGCTTTATGTCGTATGTATCATCAATCTCATAAGAAACTTGCGTAACAGAAGCTTGTTCCAATCACAAAGCGGAAAGAGCCTGTAGAACTACCCCGCGGACGCGGCTCGTGCTTCTGCGCCGGCAACGGTGCCCCGCCGCTGTCGCAGTCAACCAGCGGAGCGGCCTGGGACCGGAGGTGCGGTCCCACCTGCTGCTGCCGGCCCGCCCCTTTCCGAGGCGGAGAGCAGGCGCCCGAGGCTAATGCTCGCTATCAAGTGAATCGATTCGCGCCAGCAGGGCGGACCAGGAATGCAGCGGGGAACCGCTGGCCGTGGCCGACGGGGTGAGATCTGCCATACGCAGGCTAGTCAGGCTCGGGAATGGTCCGCTCGGAATAGATGCGAAATGCGGGTTAAAATTCGCCGAGCTTCCCGGCAAGGGATCGCCCAGGTACCAGACATTACCCGAAGTGATCCATGGACCGCCCGTCACGTCAACCCAGCCGCCGTACTTTATCACATCGGTCATCGTATTGATCCCGTTACTCGGGATTTGAATCCCGCCTTGCGTGGCGAAGAGCGTATCACGATTGAGGTCCCAGCCGTGCACTCTGTTGTCGGACAGGATATTGATGCTATCGGTGTCCAGGAAAAGCGAGTCACTGATGGTTACGTCATCGAATGTGGTACCAGTGCCGCCGTCAGAGGGATACAAACCGTGGTTGGTACCCGGCCCGAATACGTCGTAGCTGAACGCCAGACCGCTCATGGTGGTGCCGGGTGAGAAAATCTGCACTCCGTCCGCATGCGTGCAGCCTGGGTCGTGGCCCGAGGCCTCCAGATCATTGAACGGCTCGCCCGGGTAGCGCGGATTCGCCCGGATGGCGCCCAGCCACGAATTGTCCACCGCCGATCCGAATTCGTCGTAGCCGACGCTATCGGAATGAAACTCATCCTGACCGTTATCGTGGACGAGCAGCCGGTCATATACGTTGTCTTCGCCGCCCATAAGAACGCCGTTGCCGTCTGAAGAGTAGCCCCAGGAATGAGCGATGGCGAAGCCGTTATCGAAGATCTCCATGTTGCGCAGCACGTCGTGGCCGCCGCCGTCCATGATCACCCCGTTCCGTGCGCCTCGGACCACGATGCCACTGCGGGTCATCCCGTCAATGACCACCCCGGAGTGGCCATTCAGGTCGATGCCGGCGGTCGCGCCCGCGGTCGCCGAATATGAGGCTTGACCGCAATACGGCAACGGGGTATCGCGGCCGCCGTCGATGACGACGGTACCGTCATGTCCGGCCACGGTGGACCGCTCGATGGTGATGTCGTTCTGGCCAATACTGAACGGCTGGTAACGCTGACCGCAGGTCACGCCTGGATTTGGCGCCGAGAGCTCGAAATCATACGGAGACACACCGCAGGCCGAGTTTCCGCCATCAAGCACGATTACCGACCCTGGACGTACAACCGACCATTTAATCTGTGCTGTGTCACGCCATGCGGTCGACCAGCTGAGCCCATTTGTGCCGTTTCCCTGAGGGGAAACGTAGAATACCGGGATACGGTTGGCGACAATTGCTGTATCAGCCGAAGTGCAAGAGGTGACGGAAATAACAAGAAGGACGACGGTCAGCAGAGCTGCGCCTGATCTCACCTTTACGCCCTCCTGATCCGATTCCAGCGACGGTGGGCAGGGAGGGTGATCGGACTATGCGACCAAGATTTTACAATCCGCGCGCCCTGAACCGCGAACCCAGTGCCGCAAACCCAGTGCCGCGAACGGAGTTATGCCGCGGTTCTCAGCCGAAGGCCAGGCTGTAACCGGCGGCCCGCAGGGCGGCGATGACCTCCTCGCAGTGCTCCGGGCCGCGGGTCTCGATCTGCAGGACGACTTCGGCCTCGTCCACGTGCAGCCGGGGAGCCAACCGCTCGTGGGCGACGTCGAGCACATTGGCGCCCAGGTCGGCCAGGTCGGCCAGCAGCTTGGCCAGCGACCCCGGACGATCGGACAGGCGGCAGCGGAAGGCCAGGTAGCGGCCGGCCGCGGACAGGCCGTGCCGGAGCAGCTTGGCCAGCAGCAGCGGGTCGATGTTGCCGCCGGACAGCACCACCACCACCGGCGGGGCGAGGTCACGGGCGTGCTCGAGCAGGGCGGCCACCCCGGCCGCGCCGGCCGGCTCGACCACCTGCTTGGCCCGCTCCAGGCACAGCAGCAGCGCGCGGGACAGGCTCTCCTCCGAGACCGTGATCACCCGCTCGGCCAGGTCGGACAGGATGCCGAAGGGCACGTCACCCGGCAGGCTCACCGCGATGCCGTCAGCCATGGTCGGCCCGGCCTGCACGGTCATCGGGTGCCCGGCGGCCAGCGAGGCCGGATAGGGCGCCACCTGCTCGGCCTGCACGCCGACCAGGCCGATGGCCGGGTCCAGGCTCTTGATCGCCACCGCCACCCCGGCCGCCATGCCGCCGCCACCGACCGGGACGACTACCGTGCGCACCTGCGGGCACTGCTCCACGATCTCGAAGCCCAGCGTCCCCTGGCCCGTCACCACGTCGGGATGGTCGAAGGGGTGGATGAACACGGCGCCGGTCTGCTCGGCGTAGGCCAGCGCCGCGATCAGGGCGTCCTCCACGCAGGTGCCGGTCAGCATGACGTCCGCGCCGTAGCCGCGGGTGGCCTGGACCTTGGGCAGCGGGGCGCCTTGGGGCATGAACACGGCCGCTTCGCAGCCCAGCAGGCCGGCCGCGAACGCCACGCCCTGGGCGTGATTGCCCGCGCTGGCCGCCACGACACCGCGGGCACGTTCGGCGTCGGACAGGCGGGCGATCCTGGTGTAGGCGCCGCGGACCTTGAACGAGCCGGTGCGCTGCAGGTTCTCGCACTTCAGGAAGACCGGCCCGGCCACCGCCTCGGACAGCACCCGCGAGTGCATCATCGGGGTCTCCGAGATCACGTCGCGGAGCAGGTTGCGCGCGGCGATCACGTCGTCGGAGCGGACGGTGCGGGCCGCGTCAGGTGTTATGGCCACGGCACAGAGTGTGCCACTGCGACGGCGGTCCCGTCGCCCGGCGTGTGATCTGGGCCATACGCGCATACCCGCGATAACGACATAGCCTCGAATCGTGCACCAAGACAGCCAGTCACCCGTCCCGTCCATCACTACGCTCGCCGCGCTGCGCGCCAGCGGGCACTCCCACCGCAGCGTCAAGGCCGAGATCAGGCAGAACCTGCTGGCCATGCTGCGGTCCGGGCAGGATCCGTTCCCCGGCATCGTCGGCTTCGGCCAGACCGTGCAGCCGCACCTCGAGCGGGCGCTGATCGCCGGGCACGACATCATCCTGCTCGGCGAGCGCGGCCAGGGTAAGACCCGGCTGATCCGCACCCTGTCCGGGCTGCTTGATGAGTGGACCCCGGTCGTGGCGGGCTGCGAGATCAACGACCACCCCTACGCCCCGGCCTGCGCCCGCTGCCGTCGGCTGGCCGCCGAGCTGGGCGATGACCTGCCCGTCAGCTGGCGGCACGCCAGCGAGCGGTACGGCGAGAAGCTGGCCACCCCGGACACCAGCGTCGGCGACCTGATTGGCGACATCGACCCGGTCAAGGTGGCCGAGGGCCGCACCCTGGGCGATCCGGAGACCATCCACTTCGGCCTGGTGCCGCGGACCAACCGCGGCATCTTCTCCCTGAACGAGCTGCCCGACCTGGCCGAGCGGATCCAGGTGTCGCTGCTCAACGTGCTCGAGGAGCGTGACATCGGCATCCGCGGCTACGCGCTGCGGCTCCCGCTCGACGTGCTCCTGGTGGCCAGCGCCAACCCGGAGGACTACACCAACCGGGGCCGGATCATCACGCCGCTGAAGGACAGGTTCGGCGCGGAGATCAGGACCCACTACCCGCTGTCGCTGTCCGACGAGCTCACCCTGATCGAACAGGAAGCCGACATCAGGTCCGACGCGGTGGTGCCCGACCACCTGATCGAGGTCATCGCCCGGTTCACCCGGGGCGTGCGCGAGTCGCCGGCCGTGGACGCCCGGTCCGGCGTCTCAGCCCGGTTCGCCATCGCCGCCGCGGAAAGCGCCGCGGCCTCCGCGGTGCGCCGGTCGGCCCTGGCCGCGGCGGCGGACGACACCACCGGCGGCACCACCGGCCGCACCGCCGACGGCGTGGCGGGCGAGCCGCCGGTGGCCCGGGTCTGCGACCTGCCCGCCATCGTCAGCACGCTGCGCGGCAAGGTCGAGTTCGAGGTCAGCGAGGAGGGCCGGGAGGAGGAGATCCTGGTCGCCATGCTGCGCCGGGCCATCGCCGACACGTTCCGGTCCCGGCTGGGCAGCGTCGACCTGTCCGGCCTGCTGGCCAAGTTCGAGGACGGCGGCACGGTGGAGTCGGGCGAGCTGGTGCCCGCTACCGACCTGCTGCAGCGGATCGGCGACGTGCCCGGGCTGGCCCGGATCATGTCCCGGCTCGGCATGGACGGCGGCGAGTCGTTCGGTCAGGCCGCGGCGGCCGTCGAGTTCGCCCTGGAAGGGCTGTACCTGATGCGGCGGCTGTCCAAGGACAGCGCCGACGGCACCAGCGTGTACCGGACCTAGCTTCTAAAGAGGCACTGCATGACCAATTACCGGTACGGGCGGTACGTCTACGGACCGGACCCGCTGGCCCTGGACTTCGACGTCCGCGGCGCGGTGGACGAGATGAGCGACTCGATCCTGGCCGGCGGCACGCCGTCGGACGCGCTGCGGGAGCTGCTGCGGCGGGGCATGCCGGACCGCCGCGGCCTGGACGACCTGCTGCGCCGGGTCAGGGACCGGCAGCGCGAGGTGCGCGGCCGCGGCCGGCTGGACGGCATCCTGGAGCAGGCCCGGGCGCTGCTGGACACCGCGGTCGGGCAGGAGCGGGCCGAGCTGTTTCCCGATCCCAGCGACGAGGCCCGGATGCGGGAGGCGGACCTGGACTCGCTGCCCGCCGACACGGCCCAGGCCATCAGGCGCCTGGCCGACTACGACTGGCAGTCGGCGGCGGCCCGGGAGACGTTCGAGCGGCTCCGCCAGATGCTGCGCAACGACGTGCTGGACAGCCAGTTCCGCGGCATGCGGCAGGCGCTGGCGAACCCCGACCCGCAGGCCATGCAGCGGGTCAAGGACATGCTCGGCGACCTGAACCAGATGATGGCCGCGGATGCTCGAGGCGAGCACACCCAGGCCGACTTCGACAACTTTATGGAGCGCTACGGCGACCTGTTCCCTGACAACCCGCGCAACCTGGAGGAGCTGATCGATTCGCTGGTCAGCCGGATGGCCGCCGCGGAGCGGCTGCTGCGCTCGCTCAGCGAGGAGCAGCGGGCCGAGCTGGCCGGGCTGATGGCCAGCGCCATGGACGACGCGGGCCTGGCCGCCGAGATGGCCCGGCTGGCCGACGCGCTCCGGTCCCGGCGCCCCGACCTGGACCGGGCGGGCATGATGGGCGGCGTCCAGATGTCCGGCGAGGAGCCGCTGGGCCTGGGCGATGCCACCACGGCCCTGGCCGAGCTGGCCGACCTGGCCGAGCTGGAGAACGCGCTGGGCCAGGACTACCCGGGCGCGAGCCTGGACGACATCGACGAGGAGGAGGTCCGCCGGGCCCTGGGCCGGCAGGCGGTGGACGACGTCGAGGCGCTGCGCCGCATCGAGCGCGAGCTGGAACGGCAGGGCTACCTGACCCGCAACGGCGGGCGGCTGGAGCTCACGCCCAAGGCGGTGCGCAGGCTGGGCGACACGGCGCTGCGCCGGATCTTCGCCGACATGAGCTTCGGCGGCCGGTCGGGCGATCATGACGAGCGCGACGCCGGCCAGGCCGGCGAGCTGACCGGGACCACCCGGGCCTGGGAGTTCGGCGACGAGCAGCCCCTGGACGTGCCGGCCACGGTACGTAACGCGCTGTTCCGGCGGGGCCCTTCGGAGGCCGGCGGGCGGGTGAAACTGCGGGCGCAGGATTTCGAGGTGGCGGAGACCGAACGGCGAACCGCGGCGGTGGTGTCACTGCTGGTCGACCTGTCCTACTCGATGCAGCTGCGCGGCACCTGGGCGGCGGCCAAGCAGACCGCGCTGGCCCTGCACGCGCTGCTGCGCAGCCGGTTCCCGCAGGACGCGGTGCAGGTGATCGGGTTCTCCAACTACGCCCGCGAGCTGCACGAGACCGACCTGGCCGGGCTGGGCTGGGACATGGTGCAGGGCACCAACCTGCACCACGCGCTGCTGCTGGCCGGGCGGCACATCGACCGGCACCCCGAACACGAGCCGGTCGTGCTGATCGTGACCGACGGCGAGCCGACCGCGCACCTGCAGCGTGACGGGCGGTCCTGGTTCGACTGGCCGCCGTCGCCCGAGACGCTCGAGCTGACCCTGGCCGAGGTGGACAAGATGACGCGCCGGCACGCCGCACTGAATATTTTCATGCTGGCGGATGACGACAGGCTCGGCGCGTTCGTCGACAATGTGGCGAGAAGGAACGGGGGCCGGGTGCTTCAGGCGGACCCGGAACGTCTCGGTGAGTATGTCATCCGTGACTTCCTCCGCACCCGACGCGTCAGCCGACGGTAGATTTTCCTTAGTCGGCTGACGAGCCGTGGCCCGTCGCAGCCGACCCGCACGTGGGGCGGCCGGGGCCGGCCGGCACTAAGACAGCTTTATCGCATGTCCGCATAAGGAGGAATCGTGACTTCTACGAATGGATCAAGCCAGGGGTCGTCGGGCAAGAAGATCCTCGCCGTGATCCTCGGCATCGTCGCCGTCATCTTCATCGTCGTGGCCATCATCTACCTGGCCGAGCCGGCCAAGTCGCTGCCCAGCTTCATCCCCGGGCACATCGCCGGGTCGACGGGGCACCACCCGATCAGGGCCATCGGCTCGCTCGTGGTCGGCATCATCTTCGCCGTCGGGGCCTGGTTCACGCTGGCCTACAAGCCCAAGCCGCAGGCCGCGGCGCCGGCCGACAAGGAGAACTCGCCCGCGGCGCAGAGCTGACCGCCGCTGCTTTCCAAGCGCCCGTGTCCCGCCCAGGCGGGACACGGGCCATTACATTGGCGAACCATGCGCCGGTATTGAATGAGTTACGTCAGGTAACCTGTGGGCGGTTTGTTTATAAGGCGGTGGATAACCCCTGTGACCTGCGGATAACTGCCCGCATTCTGTGGACAATATGTGGACGCGGAAAAAACTCGCAATGAATTCCGGCAGGCTCTTGCGCGGCCCTCGCGCAGGCGGTAGAAATACTTCTACCGCTGGAAACGGGCACTACCCGGGGGCAACCCAGGGACGCGGGAATGGACGGGAAACCGGTCATTGGCGCGGGTGTCTGGTACTGGCGGGCGGCGCGTGGCGCCGGGGAGGCCGGGCAACTGGCGGCCCTGGTGCGGCGCAGCCGGACGAGGCCCCCTTCATCTCATACATGAGGGGGGCCTTGTCGCATTCTGCCGGGACAGCGGGGCTCAGGCCCGGACCGACACGCCGTGATGACGCCGCTATTACCACGGACCGTTCGGCCTCATGGGGTTCATGGGTGCGGGCGGCGGGGTAGCGCCTTTCCGCCGGCACCGGCGCGGGCCGGTGCCGGCGGGGCGCCTATCCCTGCTCGAGGGCCTGGCGGAGGTCGTCGAGCAGGTCGTCGCAGTCCTCGATGCCCACGGACAGCCGGACCAGATCGCCGGGCACCTCCAGCTGGGATCCGGCCACCGACGCGTGCGTCATCCGGGCCGGATGCTCGATGAGCGACTCGACGCCGCCCAGCGACTCGCCCAGGGTGAACAGCCGGGTCCGGCCGCAGGTCCGCACCGCGGCTTCCTCGCCGGCCAGCAGCCGGAACGACACCATGCCGCCGAACGCCCGCATCTGCTCCTGCGCGGTCTTGTGCCCGGGATGGGTGGGCAGGCCCGGGTAGAACACCTCGGCCACCGCCGGGTGCTCGGCCAGCACCTGCGCCACCCGCATGGCGTTGCGGCAGTGCCGGTCCATCCGGGCCGCCAGCGTCTTGATGCCGCGCAGGGTCAGCCAGGCGTCGAACGGCCCGGGGACGCCGCCGGTGGCGTTGCGGAGGTAGTCGACCTGCTCGGCCAGGCCCGCGTCGGCCAGGGCCAGGGCGCCGCCGATCACGTCGGAGTGGCCGCCCAGGTACTTGGTGGTGGAGTGCACCACGGCGTCGGCGCCCAGCGTGAGCGGCTGCTGCAGGTACGGCGAGGCGAAGGTGTTGTCCACCACCAGCAGCGCGCCCGCCTGGTGGGCGGCGGCGGCCAGGGCGCGGATGTCGGCGATGTTCAGCAGCGGGTTGGTCGGCGTCTCGACCCAGACCAGCCGGACCGGGCGGGCGGCCAGCTGCTCCTTGACGGCCGCCACGTCAGACATGGCGACCACGGTGTGGCTCAGTCCCCAGCCGGCCAGCACCCGGGCGAACAGGCGGTACGTCCCGCCGTAGGCGTCGTCGGGGACGAGCACGTGATCGCCGGGCGCGCACACCGTACGCAGCAGCGCGTCCTCGGCGGCCATCCCCGAGGCGAAGGCCAGGGCGGCCGGGGCCGCCTCCAGCGCGGCCAGGCACTGCTCGAGCGCGGTCCTGGTCGGGTTGGCGGTCCTGGCGTACTCGTAGCCGCCGCGCAGGCCGCCCACGCCGTCCTGCTTGAACGTGGAGACCTGGTAGATCGGCGGGACGACGGCTCCGGTGAGCGGGTCGGGTTCCTGGCCCGCGTGGATGGCCAGGGTCTCGAACCCGTCGTGGCTGGTCATGATCTGGTTTCCCCTTTCTGTCAGGTACTGACGGCTTTGTCAGGTACTGGCGGCCAGGAAGGTGAGCACGTCCTGGCGGGTGAGCAGCCCGGACGGTTTCCCGTTCACGTGCACCACGGCCGCGCCGGCCTTCTCCAGGGCCAGCACGGCCCGGGAGACCGGCTCGCCCGAGCCGACGCTGGGCAGCGGCGGTGACATGTGCCCGCCCACCGGATCCGACGGCCGGGCCCGGCCGGCCACCAGGGCGTCGAGCAGGTCGCGCTCCACCACCGAGCCGACCACCTCGGCCGCCATGACCGGTGGCTCTTCCTTTACTACGGGCAGCTGCGAGACGTCGTACTCGCGCAGCAGCGCGATCGCCGCCCCGACGTTCTCCTCCGGGTGGACGTGGACGAACTCCGGCAGGCTGCGTTCCCGCCGGGCCAGGATGTCGGCCACCAGGGGCTCGGTGGTCTGCGCGGACAGGAAGCCGTAGTCGGCCATCCATTCGTCGTTGAAGATCTTGGACAGGTAGCCGCGGCCGCTGTCGGGCAGCAGCACCACGACCACCGCGCCCGGCCCGGCCTTCTCGGCCACCCGCAGCGCGGCGGCCACCGCCAGCCCGGACGAACCGCCGGCCAGCAGGGCCTCCTCGCGGGCCAGGCGCCGGGTCATGCCGAACGACTCCGCGTCGCTGACCGCGATGATCTCGTCGCATATCCCCTGGTCATAGGTGGCCGGCCAGATGTCCTCGCCCACCCCCTCGACCAGGTACGGGCGGCCGGACCCGCCGGAGTACACCGAGCCTTCCGGGTCGGCGCCGATCACCTGGACGGCGCCGCCGGAGATCTCCTTCAGGTACCGGCCGGTACCGGTGATGGTGCCGCCGGTGCCGATCCCGGCCACGAAGTGGGTCACCGTCCCGTCGGTCTGGGCCCAGATCTCCGGCCCGGTCGTGGCGTAGTGCGACGCGGGGTTCTCCGGGTTGGCGTACTGGTCGGGCTGCCAGCCGCCGGGCGTCTCGGCGGCCAGGCGGCGGGCCACGCTGTAATAGGAGTCCGGGTGGTCGGGCGCGACCGTGCCCGGGCACACCACGACCTCGGCGCCGTACGCGCGCAGCACGCTGATCTTGTCCTGGGCCACCTTGTCCGGGCAGACGAAGATGCACCGGTAGCCGCGTTCGGCGGCCACGATAGCCAGCCCGGCACCGGTGTTGCCGGAGGTGGGCTCCACGATCGTTCCGCCCGGGCGCAGCTGTCCCGACGCCTCGGCGGCCGCGATCATCCGCAGCGCGATGCGGTCCTTGACCGAACCGCCCGGGTTGAAGTACTCCACCTTGGCCAGCACCTGCGACCCGGGGATGCCGCGGGTCACCGAGCGCAGCCGCAGCAGCGGGGTGTTCCCCACCAGCTCGCTCAGGGAGTCGTATACCTGCATGATTGTCCTCTTCCTGCCTAGTCGGGCGGCTCCCGCTTCCGGGCCCCGCGGGCAAGGCATAGGCTGAAAGAACCCTATGCGAGGAGGCCGGTGCTATGCCGGAAGCTGTGATCGTTGCTGCCGCGCGGTCGCCCATTGGCCGGGCGTTCAAGGGCTCGCTCACCAGCATCAGGCCCGATGACCTGGCCGCGCAGATCGTGACCGCGGCGCTGGCCCAGGTGCCGCAGCTCGACCCGGCCGACATCGGCGACCTCATGCTCGGCTGCGGGCTGCCCGGCGGCGAGCAGGGCTTCAACATGGCCCGGGTGGTCGCGGTCCTGCTTGGCCACGACCACCTGCCCGGCACCACGGTCAACCGGTACTGCTCGTCGTCGCTGCAGACCACCCGGATGGCCTTCCACGCCATCAAGGCGGGCGAGGGCGACGTGTACATCTCGGCCGGGGTCGAGTGCGTGAGCCGGTTCGTCAAGGGGAACAGCGATTCGCTGCCCGACACCAGGAACCCTCGCTTCGCCGAAGCTCAGGAGCGGGCCGAACGGGCCAGCGCGGGTGCCGCCGGCCCCTGGCACGACCCCCGGGAAGACGAGCAGCTGCCTGACATCTATATCGCCATGGGCGAAACAGCGGAAAACGTCGCCGGGCTGCGCGGCATCACCCGCGAGCAGCAGGACGAGTTCGCGGCCCGCTCGCAGAACCTGGCCGAGAAGGCCCTGGCCGACGGCTTCTGGCAGCGGGACATCACGCCGGTCACGCTGCCCGACGGGACCGTGGTGGCCGCCGACGACGGGCCCCGCCCGGGCACCACGATCGAGAAGCTGGCCACGCTGCAGCCGGCGTTCCGGCCCGACGGCACGGTGACCGCGGGGAACTGCTGCCCGCTCAACGACGGCGCCGCGGCCGTGGTGGTGATGAGCGACGTCAAGGCGGCCGAGCTTGGCCTCACGCCGCTGGCCCGGATCGTGTCCTCCGGCGTGACCGCGCTGTCCCCGGAGATCATGGGCCTGGGGCCGGTGGCGGCGTCGCGCCAGGCGCTGGCCCGGGCCGGCATGGCGATCGGCGACATCGACCTGGTGGAGATCAACGAGGCATTCGCGGCCCAGGTCATCCCGTCCTATCAAGAGCTGGGCATTGACCTGGCCAAGCTGAACGTGAACGGCGGGGCCATCGCGGTAGGCCACCCGTTCGGCATGACCGGAGCCCGGATCACCACGACGCTATTGAACAGCCTGCAGTTCCACGACGCCACGCTCGGCCTGGAGACCATGTGCGTGGGCGGCGGCCAGGGCATGGCGATGATCTTCGAGCGGCTGAGCTGAACATTTGGTAGCCGTTTGGGGGTTGCCAGGTGGCCGCCGATAAGGCACGCTCAAGCACAAGAGGAAGCTTCCTGGAGGTGCCCGTTGCCGCTGACCCACTCGCCGAATCTGCACAGCAACTTGATCGACCGCATCCCGACCGTCACCGGTCGCACCCTCGCCGAGTGGTTCCACCGACTTGAATCCGGCCCCGCGTTCCTCCGCCGCGAAGAACGCGCTCACTGGCTCGCCGACGACGCCGGCATCTCCTGCGGCTACGCCTACGCGATCGTGCACGAGTACGAGATGCGCCGGCGCCTGCGCCTCAACGGCGCCTAAGGCTCCCTTCCCCCGTTTACGCGGCCGGCCCCGGCCGGGTCCGGCCCTGCCCGGAGTCGGTTTTCCGCCTGACCCGGCCCTGCCCGGAGTCCGGCCCTGCCCGGAGTCCGGCCCTGCCCGGAGTCCGGCCCTGCCCGGAGTCAGGTCCTGCGCGGCCCCGGAACCGACGGGATTCCGCCTAGCCCTCAGCGCGCTGACCTGGCAACAGCCGGGTCCTATGTGACTCCTGTGCCGTGCCCGGCATCGTTGTGGATCGTTACTACCCCCAGGGGGGACGTAACGATCCACGATAAGTGGATCATGGAACGGGCGCGGGGTGCGGAGGCTGGCGGGATTCCGCTCGGGCCCCCCAGCGCGCTGACCTGGTGACAGCCGGGTCCTATGTTACTGCTGCGCCGTGCCCGGCATCGTTGTGGGCCGTTACCGTGCTGTGAAGACGGTAACGTCACACGTTAAGTCGATCATGAAACGGGCCTGATGGTGCAGGGGCGGGCGGGACGCGTGGGACCTGCGTCCACGGAATACCGGGAAGCCTGGCGCGGGCGGACGGACTAGTGCCGGGCAGGCGGGCGGGCGGATACGGGGAGCGGGCGGATACGGGATGCGACTGGTGGTCGGGGATGACTTCGGGGCCGGGATCCGTGCCCGGGGCGGCAATTCGGTAATGTCCTGATTTATCAGTATTAAAAGGCACACTAACTGGGTATAACAATCGTTTGCCGCTTGCGGCCGGTTAATGTATGCGCTCACAGTTTCGCCTGAGGCAGTAATGGTCAATTGTGAAAAGTGCAGGTCACAACCATTGCGCCTGACCATGATCGATAATGCGTGCCCCCGGTCGGAGTCGAACCGACACTGGGGACCCTTTTAGGGGGCCGGCCTCTGCCCTTGGGCTACGGGGGCGCGCCCATAATACCGCCCGCACAATTGCCTAAGCAGCCAGTAACTAAGACCAGGGTCACAATTTTTCCACGCCGAACCACGGCTTTCGGAAAGAAATGCAGAGCGTAACTTTTACATGATCGACATAGCGCTAAGTAATCGCACCGATGTTATTCGTTGGCGTACTCGCGGGCGCGGTTGAAAATTGTATCCAACATTCCGGGGGTTACCCGGCCGGTAAATGTGTTCTGCTGGCTCGGGTGATAACAGCCGATGAGCAGCACGCCCTGGCCCGGCGGCTGCGGGCTGGCCAGCGGCACCTCGGCCCCGTGGCCGAACGCCGGGCGCGGCCGGGGCAGCTCGAACCCGCAGCGGCCCAGCACCGGCCAGATGGCCTGCCAGGCGAACCCGCCCAGGCACACGATGGCCCTCAGCCCGGCCGCCACCTGACCTAGCTCGGCGACCAGCCAGGGGGCGCAGGTGTCGCGCTCCGCGGGTTCTGGCTTGTTGGCGGGCGGGGCGCAGCGGACCGCGGCCACCATCCGGGCGCCTAGCAGGCGCTGGCCGTCCCCGGCCGACACGCTGGTCGGCTGGACGGCCAGGCCGCACCGGTACAGCGAGGCGAACAGGAAGTCGCCGCTGCGGTCGCCGGTGAAGACCCGGCCGGTGCGGTTCCCGCCGTGCGCGGCGGGGGCCAGGCCGACGATCAGCAGCCAGGGCCGGTCCGCGCCCCAGCCGGGTATCGGGCGGGCCCAGTACGGTTCGTCCCGGAACGCGCGGCGGCGGGTCAGCGCGACTTCCTCGCGCCAGGCGACCAGGCGCGGGCAGGCCCGGCACACCGACTGCCGGGCCACCAGCTCGTCCAGGGTGGCCGCGCCCGCGGCCAGCCGCGTGACGTCGGCCGCGCTGTGCGCCACTGGGGTGTCCGGGCCAGCCGGGTCACCGGGCCAGGCGCCGGGGGGGACCGGACCGGGAGGCAATCCGGCGGAGGGCAGGTGGCCGAGGCGGGTCGGCGGAGAGGCGGTCGGCCGAGGGCACGTTAGCGAGGGGCGGGTTAGCGGCGGACGGGTTGGCGGGGGGCAGGTCGGCGGGCACGCGGGGCTCAGGGCGTACTGTCGCCGGCTAGGGACCAGGCGATGCCGTCGAGGATGTCGTGCTCGCTGACCAGGACCTCGGCGAAGCCGAAGCGGGCCATGATGCGGTCCAGGACCAGCGCGCCGCCGCCGATCACGTCGACGCGGCCGGGGTGCATGACGCCGATGAGGGCGCGTTCGGCGCGGGTCTGGGCCAGCAGGTGCTGGGTCACCCGGTGCACGTCCGCCGCGGATATGTGTGAGTGATGGATCCGTTCGGCCTCATAGGTGGGCAGGCCCAGGGCGATGGCGGCCACCGTGGTCACCGAGCCCGCCAGTCCGACCAGGGTCCTGGCCCGGGTGACGGGCACTTCCGCGGCCACCTGGTCCAGAGCCGCGTCGATGTCGGCGGTGGCCGCCGTCACCTGGTCGGGGGCGGGCGGGTCGCCGGGCAGGTGCCGTTCGGTCATCCGGACGCAGCCGATGTTGACCGAGATCGCCGCGTCGGGGTGACCCGCCGCGCCGAGCACGAACTCGGTCGACCCGCCGCCGATGTCGGCGACCAGGAAGGGTCCGGCGTCGGCCTGCCCGGCCAGCTCGACGGTGGCTCCGGTGAACGACAGCACGGCCTCCGCCGAGCCGGTCAGGACCTCGGGCGCGACCCCGAGCACCTCCTTGACCTGCCGGGTGAAGTCGGCCGCGTTGCTCGCGTCCCGGGTGGCGCTGGTGGCCACCATGCGGACGGCCTGGGCCCTGGATCCGGCGATGACGCCGGCGTAGTCGCGCAGCACGGCCATGGTGCGCTCCAGTGCCTCGGGGGCCAGCCGCCCGGTCCGGTCCACGCCCTGCCCGAGCCGGACGATCTCCATCCGGCGGGCCACGTCGGTGATCTGGCCGCGGGCGGGATCGACGTCGGCCACCAGCAGCCGCAGCGAGTTCGTGCCGCAGTCCACCGCGGCCACCCGGCGGGTCATCCGCGCGGCTCCGGCTCGGACGGTGCTGGCTGGCACGGTGCTGCCTCGGACGGTGCTGCCTCGGACGGTGCTGGCTCGGACGGTGCTGCCTCGGGCGGTGCTGGCTGGCACGGGACGGGCACGCACGGGCCTGGCTGCCACCATTCGCCGGCCGCGTCTAGCGCCTCGCGGCCGAACGGGTTCACGTCGCCTGCGGCCAGCTCGTGGGCGACCAGCGCGTGCAGGCACTTGACCCGTACCGGCATGCCGCCGGCCGACTGCGTGCTGGCCGGCAGGGGCTCGACGCCCGCCGAGCGGGCCGCCGCCTCCCGGCGGGCCAGGTAGTCGCGGTGCGCGGCCTGGTAGCGGTGCCGCAGCGCGTCGTCGGCCAGCCGAGCGGTCATGTCCTTCATCAGGCCCGAGGCTTCCAGCTTGCTGACCGCCGCCGCGGCCCGGGGGCAGGTCAGGTAGTACAGGGTCGGGAACGGGCTGCCGTCGGGCAGCCGGGGCGCGGTCTCGGCCACGTCGGGCAGGCCGCACGGGCAGCGGTGGGCCACGGCCATCAGCCCGCGCGGCGGGCGGCCGAGCTGGGCGGCGATGACCGCCGCGTCCTGCTCGGTGATCACTTGACCGGGCTCACGTCGGACTGCTCGACCGACTGCCACAGCTTGCCGTACCAGGGGGCGGGCCCGGCCTTCGGCGGCGGGGTGCCGTTGAGCAGCGGCTGGCTGCCCTCGACCACGTAGCACTGCGTCCCGGGGAAGCACATGTCCAGCTCCTGCTGGGCCAGCTGCTCGATGTAGGCCCGGTCGGACAGCTTGGCCTGCTGCGCTTCCAGGTTCTTGACCTGAGCCTGCATGGCCTGCCGGGTGGCCACGAGCTGGTCGATCTGCTGGCGCTGGGCGAGGTACTCCCGGACCGGGTAGGCCAGGCTCAGCGCGATGGCGCAGATCACCACGGCCAGCACCGCGGCCCGGCTGGTCAGCCGGGTGGTCCGGGGTGCTGCGGGGGGCCGGGGGGTCATGAGTCCTAGCTGGCGGTAAAGCGCGGGTAGGCGCTGGCGCCGGCGTAGCTGGCGGCGTCGCCCAGCAGCTCCTCGATCCGCAGCAGCTGGTTGTACTTGGCCACGCGCTCGCCGCGGGCCGGGGCCCCGGTCTTGATCTGGCCGCAGTTGGTGGCCACGGCCAGGTCCGCGATCGTGGTGTCGTCGGTCTCGCCGGACCGGTGGCTGATCACGCAGGTGAACCCGGCCCGGTGGGCCAGGCTGACCGCGTCCAGGGTCTCGGTCACGGTGCCGATCTGGTTGAGCTTGACCAGCAGCGAGTTGGCCGACCGCTCGGCGATGCCGCGGCGGATCCGCTCGGGGTTGGTGACGAAGATGTCGTCGCCGACCACCTGGACGCGGCCGCCGACGGCGGCGGTCAGCTGCTGCCAGCCGGCCCAGTCCTCCTCGGCCAGCGGGTCCTCGATGGACACGATGGGGTAGTTGTCCAGCCATTCGCCGTAGATGGCCGCCATGTCGGCCGAGGTCTGCGGCTTGCCCTCGAAGGTGTAGGCACCCTCGGAGTAGAACTCCGAGGCGGCCGCGTCGATGGCCAGCGCGACGTCCTGGCCCGGGCTGAACCCGGCCTTGCCGATGGCCTCGACGATCAGGTCCAGCGCGGCCCGGTTGTGCTCCAGGTCGGGGGCGAAGCCGCCCTCGTCGCCCACGCCGGTCGACAGCCCGCGCTGCTTGACCACCGACTTCAGCGCGTGGTAGACCTCGGCGCCCCAGCGCAGCGCGTCGGAGAAGGTGGCCGCGCCGATCGGGGTGATCATGAACTCCTGGATGTCCACGTTGTTGTCGGCGTGCGCGCCGCCGTTCAGGATGTTCATCAGCGGCACCGGGAGCACGTGCGCGTTCGGCCCGCCCAGGTAGCGGAACAGCGGCAGGCCGGCCGAGTCGGCGGCGGCCCGGGCCACGGCCATGCTGACCCCGACGATGGCATTCGCGCCCAGCCGCGACTTGTCCGGCGTCCGGTCCAGGTCGATCAGGGCCTGGTCGATGAGCCGCTGGTCGTCGGCCTCGTGGCCGAGCAGTTCCGGCTGGATCTCGTCGATGACGCCCTGGACGGCCCGGGTGACCGCCTTGCCGCCGAACTCGGCGTCGCCGTCGCGCAGTTCAACCGCCTCGAACGCGCCGGTGGAGGCTCCGCTCGGCACCCCGGCCTTCGAGACGGTGCCGTCGTCAAGCGCCACCTCGACCTCGAGGGTCGGGTTCCCCCGGGAGTCCAGGATCTGCCTGGCGTGTATCGCTTCGATGGAGGCCACCACCGGCTCCTTGCCTTGTACTTACCCTTGTAGTCGAAACGAGCCTAGCCGAGGGACCGGGGTCCGGTGCGTGGGCCACGCCGTCGGCGCGACCGGGAGGGAGGCCAGCATGGACGTAAGACCCTGTTCCGCGCATCGCCGGTGCCTTGCTGTTCCGCCCGTCCCCGCACGTGGATGAGCGCGGCTTCTTCTCCCGCACCTTCGACGCGGAGGTGGTCCGGGCAGCCGGGCTCGATCCCGCCGGGTTCGTCCAGGACAGCGTGTCACGTTCGGTGCGCGGCGTGGTACGCGGCCTGCACGTGCGCCGGGGGCAGCGGCGAGGCCAAGCTGGTGCGATGCTCCTACGGAGCGGTCTTCGACGTCGTGGTGGACCTGCGTCCCGCGTCGCCGACGTACCGCAACTGGGAGAGCTTCGAGCTGCGTGACGACGAGCAGGTCACGCTCTACGTGCCGGCCGGCTGCGGGCACGGATTCCAGGCTCTCACCGACCCGGCCGACGTGTCCTACCGGATCGACCGGGCGCACGACCCGGCCGAGGACGTCTCGATCGCCTTCGACGACCCCGAGCTGGCCATCCCGTGGCCGCTGCCCGCCACGTTCAGGTCGCCGCGGGACCAGCAGGCGCCGCCGCTGGCGGCCGCGGCCCGGCTGCTCGGCTAGCGGAGCTGCTCGGTTAGCGGGCCGGTTACCGCTTGATCTCGGTGGTCATGCCCCGGAGGCGGGTGCCCAGCCCGCGGTTCGGCGGCTGCGGGAGCTGCTGGATGACGCCGGTGGTCTGGTCGGTCGGCTCTGGGTCGGCCACGATGATGCCGGACACGTCACGGCGGTCGAGGGACGCCGCCATGGCCACCCGGGCCAGCTGCTCGGCCGTGGCCGCGCTGGCCGATACCCCCAGCACGGTAGCGCCGGTGCGCATCGTGTCGGGCACCTGCGGGTTGCTGCCGTCGACGACGACGGCGACCACGGTCAGCGCGGTGTCGGACTGCAGGTCAGCGGCGCTTTCGGTGACGACGACCCGCAGCAGGCTGGGCCGTTTCGATGATTCAGAAGGCGCCGCGGCCAGTGCGGTCCGCAGCGTGGCCGTGGCGTCCGCGTCCTGCTGCGGGCCGATGACCAGGGTGGTGGGAGTCCCCTGGGAGGCGGCGAAGACGGCCAGCTGGGGCCCGAGGGCCAGGGCGCCGGAGTCGGAGGCCAGCGACAGGACGGTGAATGACGATCCGTCGCGCCCGGCGCCGTGTCCGTTGATGGATACCGCGCCCAGCTGCTGCAGCGCCTGCCTCAGGCGCAAGGCGTGCACCGCCGTCGGGTTGTAGCCCTCCAGGAGCCTGGTCCAGCCCGAAGCGTCGGTCGGGTGAGCGACCGGGAACGACGCCAGCACGGGCACCCCGATCGAACGCGCGATCTCATCGCGCTCCCGCAGCCGGCGGTCATTGCGGCCCAGCAGGAGCACGGCGAGGGATCCGATGATCAGGCCGGCCAGCGCGCCAAGCAACGCGTAGGTGACCATCCGTTCCACCGGCGACGACCCGGTCGCGGTGATCGCGGGCGCCAGCCCTCGCGCTGATACATGCCCGACCGGGCTGGTCGAAGAACTGACGTAGGCGACGTAGCTGTTGGCGACCGCGTTGGCGGTTGCTTCCGCGTCGCCCGCGCTCTTGCCGTTGGCGGTGACCGAGATGATGTCGGTGGCCGGGCTTCCGACCACGACATTGCGGCGGAGCTGGCTGAGCGACATGGCCGGACGGGCCGCGGGCAGCGCGCCCTGGAGCACCGGGTTGCTGGCCGCCACCACCTCCTGGGTGGCGGTGAAAGGATCGAGGCCGTTGGCCGGGGCTTGTTGCTGCGTGCTCGATGACGAGGCCGGTGGCTGCAGCGCGACCAGCGCGATGCTGGTCATCGCCGGCGGGTTGAGCACGGCGTAGGCGGCACCGGCGGCGATCCCCAGGATCACCACGATGACGACCACCAACTTGTGGCGCCGCACGATCTGTCCGGACCTGCGCAGGTCCACTGCCTTTTGGGTCATCTGGTCTCCGCTTGGATTTCCGGCGCCCTTTCCTGCAGCGTGACGACGGACCTAGTCCATGCTACGGCCTGCTGGGAAACGGCCGGTTCGACCTGCCGCCCGGCCTCGTGGAACTCCAGCCGCGTGATGAGGGGGGGCATCTCGGGCACGCACCGGCCGCGGCCGACCAGCGTGACGGCGGGAACGCGCCGCCCCAGGCCGGGGGAATACCAGCCGAGGATGGGATCGGTTTCGCCTCGATGCAGGCTCCAGCGCAGCCCCGGCGGCAGTTCCAGCCGCGCGGCCCCGGCTGCCGCTGCCTCGGGCCAGCTCAGGGTGGCACACGAATCTTCAAGCTGGGCCTGCACCTCGGGGCCGAGGTGGAAGGCCAGGCGGATGTCGTGGCTGCCGGTGATCTGGTCGATGATGTCGATGCTGCGCGACGCCCGGTCCAGCAGGACCGAGCGGCGGTGGGTCGCCGCCGGCTCCAGCGCGGCGTACCCGTCGTGTTCGGCTATCCAGCTGGCGATGTCGCCGTCGTCGATGACCTCGATCTCCCGGGCCTGGGCGTGACGCAGCCACAGGAACGGACCGCCCTCGCTGGACTGGCTCCGGCCGCCGAGCTCGGCGGTGTTGTGCGCGATGGTCGAACGGAAGTAGGAACGCCACTCCGGATCGCCGTGATAGCAGTAGGTCCCCGGATCGGCCAGGATGTCCACGCCCGCGTAGCGGACCTCGACGGACAGGGCGTCGGCGTGGGCGTGGGCGGCGATGGACAGGAAACCGTGCGGACCGCCGTCGCACCGGCACCAGATCTCGGGCGAGTCGTGCGCCGTGGTGCGCAGCAGGGTCACCCCGGCGTCCGCGAACCGGGACGGCCGCCGCGCCGGCCGGCTCTCGATGTCGTGCGGGGCGGGCGCCAGGGCGCCGATGAACGTGCTGCCCGCGTCCGGCGGCACCTGAGGCCACCAGTCGAGCCGGCCGAACAGCGCCTCCCCGAGCGCCAGCAGCGCGGGCCAGCGGTTGGGCACGGGAGCGTCGAGCAGCAGCGCCCGGCCCTCGTCCGAGTCACCCTGGCGGGGCGGGCGCAGCTGCCCGTCGACCAGGGCGGCCGCGCTGTCCACCATGGCGCACAACCGCGCCCAGGTGGCCGCGGTCAGCGGGTGGCCGCTGGCCTCGGCCTCGACGGCCGCCAGCAGCCCGAGCTCGGCGACGAAACACTGGTAGTCCGAGGCGAGCTCGCGGCCGATACCGGTGGGGAAGGTGTTGCGGACCAGCTCGCGCTCGAGCCGCCGGGCCGCCTGCCGCCGCCAGCGCTCGCTCTGGCGGAACCACGGGAACGCGCAGCTCGCCGCCAGCTGCCCGGCGGCCTCGGCGATCACGTGATTGTTCGCCGAGGAGCCGCGGCTGCAGAACGCGGCCAGGTACTGCTGGTGCCAGCGGATCTGCTGGACCGCGAGCGGATTGCGCTCGAACAGGTCGCTCACGCCGGGCCAGTCGTCCAGCAGGCGCCGGATCCAGGCCAGGCTGATCAGGCGGATGCCGAGCTCGATGCCGCTGGTCCAGTGCACGCCGGACAGGAAGGGGTTCTCCTGCCACCAGGAGCGCAGCTGATCGGCGACCCGCTGCGCGTAGGGCTGCTCGTGGGTGAGGGACCAGGCCGCGGCCAGCAGCGTGAGGTGCTGCAGGCGCGAGATCTCCCACACCTGCTTGATGTTGCCGGTCTCCTCCTGCGAGCGGTGATCGATGCGGAACGCGTACCGGTCCGGGTCGGAGCGCCGGCCGGTCACCGGGTCTCCGAACCAGTCGGGCTGGGCCAGGTCGGTCCTGAGCACGCCGAGGACCTCCCACTCCCCGCGCAGCAGCCGGTCCGCGGCCTCGAGCAGGGGCTGGGCGGCCTGCTGCGCGACGCGCGCGGCGGTGCCGGCCGGCAGCACCGCGGTGAACGCCAGCTCGCGGCCGGGCGCGGCCGCGACCTTGCTGGCCAGCTGCTCGCGGGTCACCTGGCGCGGGGCCCAGGCCGCCCGGAGCAGCTGATCCCGGGCGCGCCAGGCCATCTCGACCGGGGACATCCGGGCCGCCCGGCGGGCGTACCAGCCCAGGCGCGAGCCAGTGGTGGTCACGCTAGCGGAGCTCACACCTGCTCCGGCTTGCCGCTCAGCAGGCTATCCCGGACCGCGATCGTGGCCCGGGTGGTGGCGGCCAGTGACTCGAAACCGATCGGCATGGCCGCGCCGGACACGCAGGCGTCCACGAACGCGGCCAGCTCGGCGCGCTGTCCCTTGTCCTGCCCGCCGCGGCCCCTGATCGTCTCGTGACCTCGCCCGGACCAGACCGTGGCCTTGCGGAAGTTGTCCAGCCGGGCGCTGCGGCCGCCGCCGGTGGCGTCGAGGGTCTCCTTGGGGAAACGCACGTTGCCGCCGGCCAGGTAGCTGATCACGCCGCTGGTGCCGTTGGCGAACCGCACCGTGACCTGCACGTCGTCGGAGTCAGGGCCGCCGCCCACGGCGTAGATCTCCGCAGGGACGCTGTCCGCCCACCAGCTGAGGGTGTCCAGGAAGTGACCGCCCTCGCCGGTGAACCTGGTCCCCTCGCCCTCGTTGCGGTACCAGCTGTCCGCGCCGAGCGGTCCCGTGTTGACCAGGTACCTGGTGGACGAGGCGGCCGGGCCGAACTCGGCCTTCATGCTGGCCAGCATCGGGGCGAACCGGCGGTTGAAGCCGACCATCAGCCGGTCGTTGCCAGTCTTGGCCATCACCTCGGTGATCCGGTCCAGCTCCTCGGCGGTCAGCGCGAGCGGCTTCTCCACGAACACCGCCTGGCCGGTCTCCAGCGCCCGGCAGACCAGGTCCGCGTGGGTGGCGTGCCGGGTCACCACGAAGATGGCGTCCAGCGAGTCGTCCTCGAGCACGGCCGACGCGCTGGTCGACGCGGTGGTGAAGCCGAACCGCCGCTGGGCGTTGACCGCCGACAGGGACTTGGTCGTGGTGACGTGGACGAGCTCGGCGTTCGGCAGCTGGACCAGGTGCGGCAGCAGCATCGAGGAGGCGTAATTGCCCGCGCCGATGAAACCGATGGCGAGCCGCTTGGACCCTGGACCGTTCGGCCGCTTAGAGATGGTGGTGGGTGCGGTCCGCACGATGCTCGCGGCGGGCCGCGGCGCGGCCCCGGGCTCGGGCGCCGGGTAGGAGAGCAGGACCCCGACCGCCTTCAGCTCACCGGAGGACAGGTCGTCGTAGACCTTAGCCGCGTCCGCCATCGGGAACGTGCCGGAGACCAGCGTCTCCACCTCGAGGTCCTTGCGGCCCAGCAGGTCCAGGAAGCACTCCAGGTTGCGGCGCTCGGTCCAGCGGACGTAGCCGGCCGGGTAGTCGATGCCCTCCAGCTCGTAGCGGTCGTCGTAGCGGCCCGGGCCGTAGGACCGGGAGAACCGGACGTCGAGTTCCTTGTCGTAGTAGGCGTTCCAGGGCAGGTCGAGCTTGGTCTTGCCGATGTCGACCACCCGGGCCCGGTCCCTGGCCAGCTTGGCCGCGGTCTCGACCGGGCCGTTGGAAGTACCGCCCGCGGCCAGGAACACGTGGTCGGCGCCGCGGCCGCTGGTCAGCTCGTCCAGCGCGGCGGCCACGGCGGCCAGGCCCTCGTCGTCCGGGGCGGCGCAGGTCACCGCGCCCGCCTGCTCGGCCAGCTGGCAGCGGGCCTCGATCATGTCCAGCCCGACCACCCGGACGCCGGCCGCGACCAGCAGCCGGACCACCAGCTGGCCGATCAGGCCGAGGCCGATGACCAGGGACGTCTCGCCGAGCTGCGGCTCGGCGCGGCGCACGCCCTGCATGGCGATGGCGCCCACGGTGGCGAACGCGGCGTGCTCGGGGGCCACGCCGCGCGGCACCGCGGCGCACAGGTTGACCGGGATCCAGTTGTACTCGGCGTGCAGCGCGAACTCGTTGCCGGCCGCCGCGACCAGCTGGCCGACCTTGAACTCCTCGGCGCCCGCGCCCACCTCGATGACCACGCCGCACAGCGAGTAACCCAGCGGGGTGTAGGAGTCGAGCTTGTTCATCACCTTCTTGTAGGTGGCCATCGCGCCCTGCTGCGACACCGTGTCCAGCACCTTGCGCACCTGGTCCGGCCGGGCCCGCGCCTTGCCCACCATGGACAGGTTGGCCTCGTGCACCTTCATCATCTCGGTGCCGGTGGAGATGAGCGAGAACAGCGACTGGACCAGGACGCCGCCCGGACGGCACGCCGGGACCGGCGCGTCCAGGACGGTGAGCTCCCCGGACTTGTAGTTCTGCGCGATCTGCT
The DNA here is from genome assembly GCA_963790065.1 of uncultured Actinomycetes bacterium. GTDB lineage: Bacteria > Actinomycetota > Actinomycetes > Streptosporangiales > Streptosporangiaceae > Palsa-504. The sequence continues at coordinate 153,238 of CAWBNK010000020.1, forward strand.
TCATGGTGTCCTTGTCCCTCAGGCCGCCACGCCCATGGACCGCGCGTTGCGGTACCACAGTTCCATGGACAGCAGCTGCCAGATCTGCTTGGCGTTGTCTTCGCGGCCGGCCCGCTCGGCCTCGATCAGGCGGTTCAGCGCGGCGGGCTGGATCATCCCGGCGCCGGTCAGCTCGCCGTTGACGAGCACGTCGTTGATGACTTCCCGCAGGTCGTTGCGGACCCAGGCACGCAGCGGGGCGCTGAAGGAGGCCTTGGGCCGGTAGATGATCTCCTTCGGCAGCCAGGCCTCCGCGGCCCGCTTGAGGGCCAGCTTGCCCTGCCGGCCGCGGATCTTGTCCCGGCCCGGGATGGCGAACGCCGCCTGGGCCACGACCGGGTCCACGAACGGCACCCGGACCTCGACCGAGGCGGCCATGCTGGACCGGTCGGAGTAGGACAGGTTGAGCCCGGGCAGGAACAGCCGCGAGTCGGCCAGGCACATCCGGTTGACCTCGTCGGCCAGGTCGTTGTCTTCGTAGATCTCGCGGTGGCTGGCGGTGACGCGGTCCACCTGGCCGCGCAGGTCCGGGTTCAGCAGGCCGGCCAGGTCGTCCGGGTCGTACAGCGTGTAGCTGCGCCGGAACCGGGGCTCCTCGGGCAGCTCGGCGAAGGTCAGGAAGCGCTTGGCCCAGCGGGCGTAGCGCAGGCCGCGGCCGCCCACGCTGACCGGGGTCCGGTCGACCGCGAACCGCGCGGCGGCCCGGGCCGGGCCGGGCAGGCGGCCGTAGCGGCTGGCCATCAGGCAGGCCATCTGCTTGCGGTAGCCGCCGAACAGCTCGTCCGCGCCCATCCCGGACAGGATCACCTTGACCCCGCGATCGCGGGCCGCCTGGCACATCAGCAGCGTGTTGATGGCCGCCGGGTCGCCGATCGGCTCGTCCAGCGCGTCCACCATGCGCGGCAGCAGGTCCACGATGTCCGGCGAGATCTCGATCTCGTGCAGCTTGATGCCGTACCGCGCGGCGACCTTGCGGGCGTAGACCGCGTCGTCGGGCATGGCCTCCAGCCGCTGGTCCTCGGGCCGGAAGGTGATCGTGTAGGCGTCGATCTCGGCGGCGGCCTGGTGGGCCAGCACGGTGACGATGCTGGAGTCCAGGCCGCCGGACAGGAAGCTGGAGACCGGCACGTCCGCGACCAGGTGGGCGGTGACCGCCTCCTCGATGACCTGGCGCAGGTCCGGCGCTGGTCCGGTGGCCGCTGTTCTGGCGACGTCGGCGACGTTCCAGTACTGCTCGACCTGGATATCGCCGTCCGGGCTCAGCCGGGCCCAGGAGCCGGCCGGCAGCTTGCGCACGTTCTCGATCGCGCAGAACTGCTCGGGCACCCAGTAGTAGAGCATCGACGCGACCAGCGCGCCCGGCTCGATGCGCAGCTCGGGCCCGACCGCGGCGGTCAGCGCCTTGAGCTCGGAGGCGAACACCGCGCCCTTGTTTCTGGGCAGGTAGAACAGCGGCTTGATGCCGAGCGGGTCGCGGGCCAGGAACAGCTCACCGGTCTTCGTGTCGGCCAGCGCGAACGCGAACATGCCGCGGAAGCGGGTGAGGGCCTGGGGGCCCCAGCAGCGCCAGGCCTCGACCACGACCTCGGTGTCGGAGTTGGTCACGAACCGGACGCCGCGGCCGGCCAGCTCTTGCCGTAGCTCCTTGTAGTTGTACAGCTCGCCGTTGTAGACCATGACCAGGTTGTCCTTGATCATCGGCTGGTCGGCGGCGGAGGACAGGTCGATGATCGACAGCCGGCGGTGGCCGAGGTGGACGCTGACCTGCTCGTTCTCGTGGGTCCAGACGCCGCCGGCGTCCGGGCCGCGGTGGGCGATCCGCTCGGTCATGACGTCGGCGAGCTGGTGGCCGTCTGGCTGCTGGTAGCAGCCCGCTATCCCGCACATGGCCTCAGCGCCCCGTCTTGTTGTTGGTGAGGGCCTTTTTGTTCGTGAGGCTCTCGTAGACGTCGAGGTAGGCGCGCTGCTGGTGGTTCCAGGCCAGCTCCTGCTCGACCCGTTCCCGGCCGAGCTTGCCCAGCTCGGCCCGCTTGGCCTCGTCGTCCATCAGCGCGACGATGGCCTCGGCGTACTCACGCACGTCGTTGGGCCGGACGTACACCCCGGCGTCGTCCACTGACACCCGGGTCTCGTGCAGGTCGAACGCCACCACCGGCAGCTCGAAGGCCATGTACTCCATCGACTTGTTCATCGTGGACACGTCGTTGAGCGGGTTCTTCGGATCCGGGGACAGGCCCGCGTCTGCGGTGGACATGATGCGAGTGACCAGCTCGTCAGGCGCGCGGCCGGTGAACTCCACGTGGCCGGCCAGGCCCAGCTCGTCGCGCAGCGCCACCAGCTCGCCGAAGCAGTCGCCCTTGCCGATCAGGGTGAACGCGATGTCGTCCCGGCCGAGCTCGCGGACCACGATGTCGGCGGCCCGGATCACGATGTCCACCCCGTCCTGCGGGCCCATGACGCCGATGTAGGCGGTCAGGTACCGGTGGCCGCGGCGCAGTTCCGGCTCCTCGGGCCCGCGCTTGAGCTTCTCCGGGTCCGGGCCGGTGCGCACGATCGTGACGTCCTGCGGTGCCTTGCCGCTGCGGTTGATCGCGATGTCCCGGTAGGAGGCGTTGGTGGAGATGACGTGATCCGCGGACCGGTGCGTGCGGCGTTCCAGGGCGCGCAGGCCTTTATACGGGAGCCTGGGGCCGCCAGGGAAGCGGGACTCGAACAGCTCGGGGCACAGGTCATGATGGTCGAAGACGAACTTCGTCCGTTCCAGCGCGCGGAAGAACAGCGCGATGGGCCAGAAGATGTCCGGCGGGTTGCAGGCCTGGATGACCGCGAACCGGCCGCGTCTGCGGGCCTTGAGCGTCTGCCAGGCGGTGGCCAGGAACGAGTAGGCGTACTCGGCGATGAAGCTGAGCTTGCTGCCGCCCGGCGCGTAGGGCCGGTACTTGTACAGCTCTACCTCGTCGAGGACCTGGTAAGCGGGGTCGTCTTCGCTGGCTTTCGGGCAGACCGCCGCCACCCGGTAGCCCGCCGAGACCAGGGCCTGGCATTCGAGCCAGACCCGCCGGTCGAAGGGCAGCGGGAGGTTCTGCACGATGATCAGGATGCGCGGTTTCTGCACGCCTACTAGAGGGTCCAGGCGGTATTCCTGATACGCCGGGAACAGGCCCCCCGGAGGTATCAAAGCGCGCCGATCCAGGTCTCATTAACGTGGCAGTTTGTCTCGCCGCGCTCAAGAAGCCGACCAGCACAGCGTGGGGGTAAGGGAGTGAGAGTCCTGGTTGCGGGCGACCGCGGCTACATCGGCACGGTCCTGGTGCCCTTCCTGCGAGCGGCCGGACACGAGGCCGACGGGCTCGACCTCGGCCTGTACGAGGAGTGCGACCTCGGTCCCGGCCCGGAGGATGCGTACCCAGGCCCGCGGGACATGCGGGACGCCGGGCCCGGCCAGCTGGCCGGCTACGACGCGGTGATGTGCCTGGCCGCGCTGTCCAACGACCCGCTCGGGGATCTCAATCCGGCCGCGACCGCCTCGGTCAACCTGGATGGCACCCTGCACCTGGCCCGGGCGGCCAAGCAGGCCGGCGTGCCGCGTTTCCTGTTCGCGTCGTCCTGCAGCCTGTACGGCGCGGCGGGATCGGCGGCGGTGGCCGAGGACGCCGACCTGTTCCCGGTCACGCCGTACGGCCAGAGCAAGGTGGACGGCGAGCGCGGCCTGTCCGAGCTGGCCGACGACGACTTCAGCCCGACCTACCTGCGCAACGCCACCGCGTACGGCGCGTCGGCCCGGCTCCGCCTCGACATCGTGGTGAACAACCTCACCGCGGTCGCGCTGACCACGGGCCAGGTCCGGCTGGAAAGCGACGGGACCCCGTGGCGGCCGCTGGTCCACATCGAGGACATCAGCCGCGCGTTCGCCGCCATGCTGGAGGCGCCGCGCGAGCTGGTGCACGACCAGGCGTTCAATGTCGGGCTCGCGGCGGACAACGTGCAGGTCCGCGATATCGCCGAGATGGTCCGCGCGGCAGTGCCCGGCTCGGACGTGTCGCTGGCCGAAAGCGCCGGGCCTGACCTGCGCAATTACCGCGTCGACTTCGCCAAGCTGGCCGACACCTTCCCCGGTCTGGGCCTGAAGTGGAGCGTCCGGGACGGGGTCGACGAGCTCCTGGCGGCCTACACCAAGTACGGCCTGACCTACGACGATTTCGTGTCGTCGCGGTTCTTCCGGTTGCGCCGGATCCGCGAGCTGCTGGCGGCCGGGCAGGTCGACGAGATGCTGCGCCGGTGCTGATCCGTGGCTAACCGCATCAGCGCCAAGATCGGGGCGGTCCCCCGCCGGATAGCCCAGCGGATGGGCTGGGGCCTGGCGGACCAGGCCATGTCCAGCTTGAGCAACGCGGCGATGAGCTTTTACGTGGCCCGCGAGCTCGGCGCGGCGCGGTTCGGCGCGTTCAGCCTGGCCTACGTGACCTACGCGTTCACGCTGACCGCCTCGCGCGGCCTGGCCACCGACCCGATGCTGGTCCGGTTCAGCGGCACCAACCCGGCTACCTGGCGGCAGGTCACCGCGCGGACCACCGGGACCGCCCTGGTGACCGGCCTGATCGCGGGCAGCGTCGCGCTGGCCGCCGCGGCCTTCCTGCACGGCGGCCTCCGGTCGGCCTTCCTGGCCCTCGGCCTGGTCCTGCCCGCCCTGCTGCTGCAGGACAGCTGGCGGTACTCGTTCTTCGCGGCCGGCCAGGGCGGCAAGGCGTTCGTCAACGACACCATCTGGACCCTGACGCTCGTGCCGCCGCTGCTGGCCCTGCGGGTATTGCATCTGACCAGCGTGTTCTGGCTCATGATCGCGTGGGGCGCCGCGGCGGCCGTCGCCGCCTGCGTCGGGCCGCTGCAGGCGCGGGTCATGCCCCGGCCCTCGCTCGGCTGGCTCTGGGTGTCGCGGCATCGCGACCTGGGGCTGCGGTACCTGTTCGAGAACACCGCCAACAGCGGGGCCGGGCAGCTGCGCTCCTACGGCCTGGGCTTGATCGCGGGCCTGGTCGCGGTCGGCTACGTGCAAGCGGCCGGCCTGCTGATGGGTCCCTTCCAGGTGGTCTTCCTCGGCATATCGCTGGTGACCGTGCCTGAGGCCGCGCGGATCCTGCGGCGGTCACCCCGGCACCTGCGGCTGTACTGCGTGCTGGTCGGCGTCGGGCTGGCCATCCTGGGGCTGGCCTGGGGCGGCTTCCTGCTGCTCGCGCTGCCGAGAGGCCTCGGGGCCTTGCTGCTGGGCAAGCAGCTGTGGCGGCCGGCCGCCCACCTGGTGATCCCGCTGACGCTGTCCACGGTGGGGTACTGCCTCATCGCCGGGGCCACCGCGGGCCTGCACGCGCTGGGCGTGGCCAGGCGCAGCCTGCGCGCCATGATCATCTCCTCGGTCATGTACTTGATCTTCTCCCTGACCGGGGCCTACTTCGGCGGGGCCACCGGTACCGTCCGCGGATCGGCGCTGGCCACGTTGCTGGGGGCTGGGATCTGGTGGTGGCAGCTGCGGGTGGCGATGCGGGAGTCCGACAAGATCCCGGCCCGTGCTTCGACCGGGTTCGGACGCCGCCGCGTGCGTTCCGGCCAGCGCGACCCCGAACTCGCCCTCGCACCCGTTCCTGCCCTGTCGGGCGCGGCCGACCGGCCGCCGCCCGGCGATCAGAGGTAACCATCTCCGACCAGGGGTGATCATCTCCGATCAGAAATGATCCTCTCCCGGCTCTGCGGTTGACCCTCGCTTGCGGTATCACCGGCACCGGCTCAGCGCTCGTATGGGGACGGCCCGATTACCGCGGTCCCGCGGTCTCGCTTGAAGCCATCACAGAGAGGGTCACTGCCGTGCCCGGCGGAGCAATTGCTAAATTGATCGATCCTGACCATGCCGGATCCCTTACTCACCGTTTCCGTCAGCAACGCCTCGAAGAATTCAAACGCCGTTTCCCTGACCTCGCGGACATGCGGGTCCTTGACCTTGGGGGAACGGCCGTCTCCTGGGGCGTCCTCGGATTGCGACCGGCCAGCGTCACGGTGGTAAACCTCGATCATGACGGCAAGGGTACGAACGAGCCGTGGATGGAGATTGTTCATGCCGACGCATGCGCGGGCGGCTTCGGGCAGTACGACATGGTATTCAGCAACAGCCTCATGGAGCACCTCGGCGGCCACGCCCGGCGCCAGCAATTCGCGAACGTGGTCCGGGAATCTGCACCCGCGTGGTGGGTACAGACTCCCTATCGTTACTTTCCGATCGAGCCGCACTGGGTCTTTCCTGGCTTCCAGTTCCTGCCCTTCCGTATGCGTGTCCTGATATGCCAGCACTGGAGCATGCTGCACATGCCAGCCTGCAAGGACGCAGCCGAAGCAGCCGATCTAGTCGCGTCGACAGAACTAATCTCCGGCACTGAGATGCGGACCTACTTTCCCAACAGCGAAATCTGGTTCGAGCGTATTGCGGGGATCCCGAAATCGCTCGTGTCCATAAAGAGCTGACCGCATTTAATGAGGGCGTCCCGTTCGGCCCGGCCACGATGGCCTCGATCGAGCCCGCCACGTGCGCCGGCAGGGGCGCCTCGCCTGGTATGACGCGGCCCTTCCTGGCCCGGCTGGCGAACCACTGGACCAGGTCCCGGTAACACTGCCGCCGGTCCGCGGCCGTCAGCGGCGCACGGTGGATCGCCCTGGCGAACGCCCAGATGTATTCGTAGTACAGCCGGGCCGCCGGATGGCGCAGCCGGCTGGCGCGGCGCGGGTCCATGTTGGCACAGCGGCTCCGCACCGTCGGATGCGCCCGCTGCGCGCGCTGGGGATGATCCCGCCGGAAGTAGAGCCAGTCCGGGACCTGGTAAAACCGGCCATAAAGGCCCAGTTCGGCGATGATCGTGCGGTCCGCGTGGTGATAGCTCTCCTTCATCGCCGTGCGGCGCAGCACCTCGGTCCTGATGACGCCGTAGTCGTCGTCACCCCCACTGCCGAACAGCAGGCTCCGGAACCGCTCCGGCGCACTGGCGGAGGACGTGTTGAGCGGGTACCGGTACGCGTGGGTCACCGTGCCCGAGCCGTCGATCCGCGCGCTCCAGGAATGCGCCAGCACCACATCCGGGTCCTGATCGAGTGCATCGATACAGCGTTCGATCAGCTCACGGGCGTACAGATCATCGCTCGCCGCCCACTTGAACAGCTCACCCCGGGCCTGCTCGACGACCACGTTGTGGTTCGGGGCGAGGCCCACGTTGGTCGGCTGGCGGATGTAGCGCACCCGCGCGTCCTGCTGTACGTAGCGCTGGCAGATGTCAGCCGTGCCGTCGGTCGATGCGTTGTCGGAAATGATCAGCTCGAAATCCTTGTAGGTCTGGCCGAGCAGGGCATCGAGCGATTCGGCGAGGTACGTCTCGCCGTTATAGACCGGCAGCCCAATGGTGAGCCTGGGCGCCGTGCTCACTGTACCCTGTGCCTTGTCTGCAGAGGTTCCGACGGAAGCCTGAACATCGGTAGCCTTGGGCCGCATTGGTTCTCCGAATTCTGCCGTATCGGGCCCAGGCCGCCGACCGATCACGACTTTGCATGATTCCAGATCTATTTTACTATATCTCATTCTGGTGAGGCCGGCCATTATCACGGCCGTTATGGGACTGAGACAGGCGGGAGGGTCGGCCCGGGCGCTGACGGCACCGGGCTGACGTGGTACGTACTGCCCGAATCCTGGCCGAACGGACCTGTGCAGGTCCCGCTGGCACGCTCATCGGATGAACTGCATTTATTGCCTTCCGATACGGACCCCGTCCACTCGGACCAGCTGACTGAATTACCCTGGTTCCAGGCGTAGAAGGTCGACGGCCCGTCGTAGACATTGTCTGACCAGTTGTCGTTCTCAAAAAACGTGAGCTGGCTGAGGATAGGCCAGCCCCGCGGCTGATCGTAGGGCGCGGAGACGCCGTATTCGGCAAAAAGGCCGCCTGCCCCGCAATCGGGCCAGGCGGTCTTGTTGCAGTCCGCAATCTGCGCCGGGTCGAAATAGATGGTGTTCTTGCTGACGTTGACGTTCGAGCTCCACCACATGCAGCCGTTCCACCAGTCCGCGGCCGGGGACCCGGTACGCCGGCTGGCGTAGGTGGTCGTGTCGACCGACGCCGACGGCAGGTTGGACTTGCAGGCCGGGATCGTGAACGGACCCGAACTCGCCCCGTCGACCAGAGTGCAGAAGTTGTCGTAGCCGGCCGAGCAGAAGCGGTCCGAATTCTGCCAGAGGAATACGTTCCCGCCGTTGTTGACGAAGGTGTTCTGGCTGATAACGGACGCGCCGGAGTACGAGGGCTGGCCCGAGCACGAGGCTTCCGGGCAGCGCGGCACCCCGCCGAACTTCCGGTCGCTGCCGCTCTGGCTGACGTAGATGGCCGGGCTGGGGAATTCCGGGTTGCTCAGGCCGCCGGCCCAGTCGTTGTCGGCCAGGTAGTTGCCTGTGATCGAGTAGTTGTAGGAGATCTCCTCGATGATCGCCTCGTCGTCGTTGCCGGTGATCGTGTTGCCGGCGTACGTCGTGTTCGCGTTGTCAGTGTCCGCCCAGATACCCGGGCCCCAGTTGTTGTGGATGTAGTTGTCCTTGACCGTCACGCCGTCGGTCTTCCAGAGCTTGAAGCCGCCCTCGTTCCCGTCCGGGGTGACCTGGCCGCAGTGCGGGTTGCGGTACCGGACGGGCACCGGGTTGTGCTTGGACCAGCCGATGGCCGCGTTGGTCAGCGTGCCCTCGAAGTCGCAGGTGTCGTTGTAGCTGATCTCGTTGTCCTCGATCGTCACGTTGTATGGCCCGCCGGTCACCGCGTCCAGGCCCCAGGAGTTGACGTCGGAAGACTGGAAGCCATACTGGCCGTTCAGCGTCATGCAGTTGTGCTCGAGCGTGTTGTCGGCGCCGGCGATCATCCCCGCACCGGGTGCGTTCAGCGTGAGCGTGTCGTACCGGAGGGTCCAGCCGGTGTTGGAGTTCTGGTTGATCGCCGCGCCCTGGCCCTGGGCCAGGAACTTCTCGATGGTCAGGTACTCGATGGTCACGCCGGGCTGGTTTCCCGCGGAGAAATTCGAGTCGATGGCCTCGTTATCGGTGTAGCTGCCGGACATGACGCTGGCCGTGCCGCCGGAAAGGCCGCCCACGAAGGCGTCACCGCGGTCGGCCTGGAACGCCCCGGCGTGCACGCCGGGCAGCAGGTAGTAGACCGTGTCCGGACTGAGCTGGTAAGAGAAATAGCTGTGCGTCCCTGCCGCCAGGACCATGCCCGCGGTCGCGTGCGGGAAGTCCGATCCGGCTGTCCCGTAGGTGGGCAGTCCGGCTTTGCCGCTGGCATAGGTGCCTGCCGCGCCGTCGTAGCTGAACGGGGACTTCAGCGCGGCGCTGCCGCAGAGCTGGCTCGGCGTAGGCGGCGCGGCCCCCGCGGTGCCGCCAGATGCGGACGAACCCGCCGGGGCCGAACCTGACGTGCTGGGCGGCGAGCCGGCGGTGCAGCCGGTCACGCCGGCCAGCAGGACGAATGCCGCCGTGATGCCCCTGTTCAGGAACGGCCTCACTTGCCCCAGGCCACTCCGATGCCGTCTCCGGGCCACCAGTGGCGGCGCGGCTGCTCCTTGAAGAACAGGTAATGCCGTCCGGTCCGTTCGGCCCATTCGGACAGGGCGGATGAGTCGTGGGCGTTGTCAGACATGACGAGGGCGCCGGGCCGCAGGTTCGGCTCGACCGCGGCGAGTTCGCTGTTCTCGTACTCGTACGTGTGCAGGCTGTCGTGCAGGAACATGCCGACGTCCGGCAACGAGGCGAGCTCGTCGACCGAGCTCCCGATCCGGCAGTCGACGACGCTCGCCCACGGCTCGGTGATGAGGTACCCGGCGTCGGCGTCGACGTCGATCGTGGTCAGCCGGCCGTGCCCGTTGCGCAGCAGGGCGGCGGCGATGATGCAGGAGCCGAGGCCCAGGTGGGTGCCGGTCTCGACCACGTGCTCCGGCTCGGTCGCCCGGACCAGGGCGTACCAGCCGGCCCGGCGGCCCCAGTGCGGTTCGGCCGGGTGGACGCTCTTGAACGGATTGGCCGACATCCGCTGGGTCAGCGCGCTGATCAGGTCCTCGTCCTTCTCCAGTTCCTGCATCCAGGCCCGGACCTGCCCGATCTCGGCCCCGGTGACCGCGGCCACGAACCAGCACAGCTGCTCCAGGTTGCGGTCCTCCAGGTCATAGGAGTAGTTGTGCCGTTCGCGCTCGTGCACCAGCCAGTCGAACGACCGTCCGATGAGGCGAGCGTCGTAGCGTGCCACGGCCATCGTCCGCAGTGGCAGCGCGGCACCCCGGCCGAACGGCGACGCGGCGAGGCGGCGCCGCAGATTCGATTGCATCGCTGCAGTCCTCCTTAGGACCTGTGGTCTGGCGTCTGCTCCGCGACGGGCCGCTCCCACACGGGGTACGTCATCGCGAAGCTATAGATCTCGAGCAGATGCTTGAGGCTGTCGTCCGGATTGAATTTCAGCTCATAGGTCTCGCGGGCCCGGCGCCCGTAGCCCTCGTACTTCTCGGGATGCGCGGCGACGTCGGCCACGGCGCCGGCGAGCGCGTCCGGGTCGCCCGGCCGGAACAGCACGCCGTCGGAGCCCGGCGTGACCAGCTCGGTGAACGACCCGTGGGCCGCGGCGATGGCCGGCGTACCCGCGGCCATGGCCTCTACCACCACCAGGCCGAACGTCTCCTCCCACACCGACGGCACCAGGACCGCGCGGGCCCGCGCGGTCAGCTCCCGGACCTGACCGGGCGGGATGAGCCCGAGCTTGTCCACCGAGGGCCGGGCCGAGGCCCAGGCGGCCACCTCGCGGTCGAGTGAGCCGGTGCCGGCGATGGCCAGCCGCAGCCCCGGGTCACGGGACGAGGCCAGGTACCGGTCCCAGGCCTGCATCAGCAGCGGCACGCCCTTGGCGGGCTCGAGCCGGCCGATGTAGGCCACCACCGGATCGCGCGGAACCGGCTGCAGGTCGCGGTGGGGAATCATGTTGTGCCGGACGAACACCCGGCTGGCCGGCAGGTCCAGGGTCCGGTGCAGGTCGCGCTGGGCGGCCGAGATGAACACGTAGGCCGAGACCAGCGACCGCCACGCCTTGCGGTGCGCGACGTTGGCCACGACCAGCGGCGCGGTGGCCACCCGCGACCCGCGGTAGCAGCCGTGCACGGCCGCCGGCACGGGCAGCTTGCCCAGGCAGTCGTGGCAGATCGCGCCCTGGCGCATGAAGTCGCCCGGGGCGCACATCAGCCGGTAGTTGTGCAGGGTCGTCACCACGGGCACCGACGCGTCCCGGCAGGCGTACAGCACGGAGGCGCTGACCAGCGGGAACGTGTTGTGTACATGGACGACGTCGGGGCGGTATCCGCGCAGTACCGCGGCCAGCTCGCGGTGGGACTCGCGGCTCCACACCACCCGGGCGGGCAGCAGCGCCTTGCGCGCAGCGGACCAGTGCTCGATCTCGTCGCTGTCCTTCTCGAAGCGCTCGACCTCGTACCCGGCGCGCGCGAGTTCCTCGCTCTCCTGGTCCACGACGCGGTTCTCGCCGCTCGGGGTGGCCGAGCGATACCGGCTATGGACCAGCAGAACCCGCATACAGGGCTCCTTCCGGGGCGGGCGGGACGAGCAGCGACGCGGCCAGCGCCAGCTCGAGCAGGTACATCGAGGCGTCGCTCAGGCCGGTCTCGGTGTAGGACGTGATCAGGAGGTAGGTCACCAGGAACAGGGCCAGGGCCCGGCGTACCCCGCGCGGCTGGAAGAAGGCGTCCACCATGACGAACAACAGGAACGCGGCGATGATCGCCACTCCGATCAGGCCCAGGTCCCAGTAGCCGGCCATCCAGTTGCTGTCGATGGGCAGCCCGTTGAACGCCTTGTTGGACAGGCTGAAGCCGAAGGTCATCTGCCAGAGGTCACGCGGTTCGTTGACCACCGAAGTCCAGACGTTGGTCCGGCCGGTCAGGTTCGACAGCTCCGAGGAGTTCTCGCCGCGGGCCAGCCAGGCCGTCAGCACGCTGGAAAACGCGATGGCGGCGACCGAGACCGTGATGGCCACGCTGGCGAACAGCCGCCGCACCCGGATCCGGACCGCGAACATGCTCAGGCCGGCCACGAGCAGGCCTGCCGCCAGCGAGATCACCTCGACCCTGGTATGCGACAGCAGCAGCATGATCGCGAGCACGGCCGAGATGGGCCCCGCGCGGCGCCCGGACATCTCACCGCAGAACCACAGCACCACCACCAGCCCGAGCGCGACCGCCGAGTAGTCCGCCACCTGCACCGGGGTGATCGGCCAGAACTCACCGGAGAGCCGGCCTTCGGCCAGGGCCCGGTGCGGGACGATAAACAGGCCGAGCAGCACCGAGCCCAGCACCACCCCGAGCGACCCCAGCTGGCACTTGACCAGGAGCAGGTCGCGCCGGGCCGCGAACGGCGAGAGCAGCCAGAGGATGGCGATGAACTCGCCGAGCCGGACGGTCCGGTACAGCGTCCCGCTCAGGTGCGCCCCGAGTGAGTGCTCGTTCACGTTGGCCGCCGAGACCAGCGCCTCGATCCACAGCAAGGTCAGCAGGCTGAGGAACACGTTCGGGCGGATGACGACCCGGCGGTTCACCGACCAGGCCAGGAGCAGCGCGGCGGGCAGCGAGCCCTGGGTCATGAGCTGCCCGATCTTCGACGGGATCGGGATGATCAACGGCAGCTGATTCCAGGTGCCCTTGTAAAACGTCAGGACGTTGAGGAAGACCAGGCCCCAGGCCAGAGCGATCCGGAGCCGGATCAGGCGGTCGGTATCTTCCGCCGGGCGCGCCTGCCGGGCGGCCCGGCGGCCCTGGAAGGAGAGGACCCTGGTCGTCGTCGTGGTCATAGCGCCGCGTATCTCTCCCTAGCCCAGGTCAGCAAGGCTCGTGCGGCTCTGCAGCCGGTCCGATACGCCCAGGCTCTCGTCGGTCCGGTCCGCACCGACCAGCACCGCTGAGGTGATCGGCAGGCCGGCCAGCCGCGACATCTCACCTACCGCCTGAATCTTGGCCCAGGACGACCGCCCGGCGGTGACCACCGCGACCGCGCCGGTGGCCCAGCTCGCCACGTAATCGGCGCCCACCGAGGGATCGAGGGTCACCAGCGTGAGCAGCAGGTCCGCGCCGGCGACGGCCTCGGTGACCGCGGCGGTGAACTCCGAGCGCTGAGCGTCAGCCGAGACCCGGCCGACCGGCCCGGCCGGGGCCAGGTCGTCGCGCTGGGGGACGGCCAGGGTCAGCCGCGTGCCGCTGACCGTGACCGGGCGGACACCCGGGTCCTTGGCGTGCAGCAGAGCAGCCAGGGGAGCGCCTTCGGCCAGGTCAGCGACCACGACGCTGCGTCCCTCCTGGGCGCAGGACATCGCCAGCGACACCAGGGACAGCGCCGCGACCTGGGGCTCGTCGACGGGGATGACCGCGAGCGCAGCGGTGCGGTTTCCGGTCCGCGGCAGCGCGGCGCGCAGGTACGCGGTGATCCGGCGGACCGCCGGGAGGCGCGCGGCGGACAGCCCGCGGCGGTCCGGCCGCCACCGGCTCAGCGGTACCGGCTTCACGCTGAGCCGGACCGGGACGCCCATGGCCGTGGCGACGTCGTCGCGCCGCCGCAGCCGGTCGGACGCGATCGTCCGGACCACCACGATCCCCATGCCCAGGGCCAGGCCCACGATCAGCCCGGCGATGGCGTAGATGGCCAGGTACTTGGTCTTCGTCAGGGGCAGGCCGATAGCGGGGTCGAGGACCACGCTGCCGGAGATGGCGGACAGCTCACCCGTGTTGACCTTGTTCTGCTGCACCGTGTTCTGGTCGGTGGCGAGCTGGGCCTGCGCCTGGGCGAGCTGCGCCTTGAGGTTCTTCAGCTGCTGGGCCTGCTGGGGAGTCGGCACCTCCGCCGAGACCTTGCTGATCTTGCTGTTGATCGTCGCGATCGCCGCCTGCGCCTGGTTGAGCGTGCTCTGCAGCGTGTCCAGCACGAGGTTCTGATCGGTCTCGATCTGGCTGGCATGGATCGCGAGGAACGAGGTCGCCACGGCGTTGGCCCGGCTGACCGCCTCGGCGCTGGTCGGGGCGCTCACGGTGATCTGCAGGATTCTCTGGGTGACCACGGTCACGGTGGTGGCCGCGACGAAGCTGCCGACGCTCTGGTGCACGCCCAGCTTGGCCATGGCCATCTCGGCGACCGTGCGGCTCTCCGCGATGGCCTGGTTATCGAGCACCGCGCTGGTGGGGTCCTGGCCAACTTGGTAGGTGAGCAGCACCGAGGTGGCCGCCTTGGCGGGCGGCGGCTTCTTCTCGTAGTAGCCGACGCCGAGCACCATGCCCACCAGGCCCAGCGCACACCAGAGCGCCACCGAGCGGCGCAGGGCGCCGCGAAGGTAGCCCAGGCTCACCAGGGCGGTGGACGGGGCGACCCCGGGCCGGTCCTCGACCGGGTTGAAATCGTCGAACGCCCCGAGCGGCCCGGGCAGGCCGCCGTCCCCGTTCGCTGAGAACAGGATCTGATGGTCCTTGTCCATCACTGCATGGTCTCCGTCACTGCCGTGGTGGTGCGGATCGGCATCCGTAGCTGCCCGAGCCGGGCCAGCTGGGGAAGACGACCGGTGGTCGGGTCGTCGGGGTCTGGGTCCGCGACCAGAATCCCCGTGATGTCGCGGCCGTCGCCAGCGGCGCTGGCGGCGACCCGGGTGAGTTGCTGGGCGGTGACCGCGCCCGAGGTGACGCCCAGCACCGTTGCGGTGGCGTGCATCGTGGCCGCGACCCGAGGTGCCCGGCCGTCGACGACCGCGACGACGACGACCAGCCCGCCAGCCGGCAGCACCTCGATGTCGGGATTGATCACGGCGAGGTCCGGCCGTCCCGGCCCGCGCGTGCCTGCCGCGGCGCACGCGGCGCGCAGCGCCGCTGTGACCTTGGCATCTTGCCGGGAGTCGAGTACGAGGGTGGCCGCCATGCCCTGCCGCGCGGCGAAGGCCGCCAGCTGGGGCCCGAGGGCGAGTGCCTTGCTGTCGCTGGCCAGCGACAGCACGGCGACCGAGGAACCGTCGCCCGGGGCGGGGCCCGCGTGGCCGAGCTCGCGCAGCACCTTGCGTAGCCGCCAGGCATCGGCGGCCTCGGGCTCGTAGGTGTCGAGGAGCTTGGTCCACCCGGCGGGCTTGGCGGGATGGCCGACGCGTACCGAGGCCATGACCGGCACCCCGATCGAGTCGGCGATCTCGTCGCGTACCCGCAGCCACCGCTGGCCGCGGCCGATGGCCAGGGCCACGATCACGCCGATCAAGGCGCCGGCCAGCACCCCCGTGCCCGCGGCGTAGAACAGCCGCCAGGGGAGCGTGGTACCCGCGGCGCTCGTCGCGGGCAGGAACATCTGCGCCGGCACCGGTTCGGTTGTCCCGTTGATGCCCGAGGAGGCGTAGGCGATGTAGCTGCGGGCCACGACGTTGGCGGTGCCGATGGCCTGAGCGGGGGTATTGCCCTTGGCCTGGACCGTGATGATCCCGGCGACCGGTGACAGGACGTAGATGCGGTCGCGCAGGGTGGTCACCGACAGGCCGCGGTCGACGCCGGCCAGGGCCGCTGCGAGGACCGGCTTACTGGTGACCAAGGCCGCCTGGTTGTTGATGTCGGCCGACAGCGGGAGCGCGACGACGGCCCGGCTCTGGTAGATCGGCGGGCTGAGGACCGTGTAGACGGCGCCGCCGAGGAAGCCCAGCACGACGATCGCGGTGACGAGCCACTTCAGCCGCCACACGATCTGCGCGGACCGCTTAAGGTCCAGCGCCTGCCCGTCCATCTCTCTCCCTCTGCTCCTGTCCGGCCCTCGGCTCGTGTCGACTCGGTCATGAGAGCAATCCGCGGACCGCTTTGATACGACAGGAGGGGACCCGGCGATTCTTGATCGCCGGCCACGGATGTATCAGGGCCCCGGGGTTCGGGATCCCGTGGTCGACGGGATATTTGTGCTGGTCCGCCAGCCCTCGCACGGGGCGGGAAGTCTGGGAGGAGAACGAATGCCGGTGAGTCCCCGGGTCGGACTGTTCGGCCTGATCGGTTCGGGCAATTCCGGTAACGACGCCTCTACCGAGGCGGTGCTCGCATACCTGCGGACCGCCCATCCCGAGGTGGTCGTGGATGCCATGTGCGGAGGGCCGGAGCTGGTCCGGGCCCGCTACGGCATAGCTGCGGTGCCGACCTTCTGGTACCAGAAATTCGAGCAGCGGAAGACGGCCGTGCCGACGGCACTCCTCAAGGTGTGCGGCAAGTGCGTCGACACGTTCCGGACGGCCCGGTGGGTCCGTCGGCACGACGCGGTGATCGTGCCAGGCGCGGGCGCGCTGGAGACCACGTTGCCGGTGCACGCCTGGGGCTTCCCGTACTCGCTGTTCGTGCTCAGCCTGTCCGGGAAGGTCTTCGGCACCAAGGTGGCGCTGGTCAGCGTGGGTGCCGACGAGATCGGCAAGCGGATCACCCGGTGGCTGTCCAACTCGACCGCCCGGCTGGTCAGCTACCGGTCTTACCGGGACGGTTTCTCCTGGGACACGATGCGGCAGCGAGGCGTCGACACCTCCGCGGACCCGGTCTACCCGGACCTGGTCTTCGGCGTTCCGGTGCCGTCCTACGCTCCCGGCGACCCGCAGCTCGTCGGCGTGGGCGTGATGGCCTATCACGGCGGAAACGACGACCGCCAGCAGGCGGGCCAGATCCACGCCGCTTACACCGAGAGCGTGACCCGCTTCATCCAGTGGCTGATCGACGGCGGTTACCGGGTCCGCCTGTTCGGCGGCGACGCGAAGTTCGACATCGATATCGCCGAACAGATCGTGGCCGACGTGCGCAGTCAATCGCCGGACGTGGACGAATCGGGTCTCACCGTGGCGCCGGCCGCCAACTACGCGGAGCTTATGCAGGCCATGGCGCCGTGCGGGATCGTGGTGGCGACGCGTTACCACAACGTGATGTGCGCCCTCAAGCTCTGCAAGCCCACCATCTCGCTGGGTTACTCACGCAAGTTCGTCGCGTTGATGGAGAGCATGGGGCTGGCCGAGTTCACTTTGTCGGCCAACTCGCCGGACGTGGACCAGCTGATCGCGCTGTTCAAGGAGACCGAGAACCGTCAGGCGGAACTCCGGCAGCAGCTGGCGGCGCGCAACGCGGCCAACCGGCAGAGCCTGGACGATCAGTTCGCCGTGCTGTCCGCGCTGCTCTTCCCGGGCCGCAAGCCCGCCACCGCCCAGCCCCGCGACGAGCTCGCTCGTGCGCCGGGCCCTGGCGACCCGGCCGAGTTAACGGCGGCAGCCCGGCAGGCGGGTCAGGATGACCAGGTGGCCGGCGTACAGCATCCGCCGGAGTTCGTGGTTGGGCACTGCGGGATCGACGACGATGTTCACGGCAGATCCCCTCCTCCGCCTGGCCGCGTGACCGCCGCGGGCACGATCACTGATTTGCTGCAGGTAAACGCTTCGGCGTAGCGGGCCCGGCACTCCATGCCGCGCAGCCGGGCCAGGCCCAGGAAGACCTCGTCGTCCCACCAGTCGCGGTCCCGTTGCGAGGGGAAGCACTTGTGCAGCAGCTCCAGCTTGAGCTGCATGAGGTGGGCCGGGACCGGAACGTACACCGACGGACGGCCGATGTCGCCATCCCATTTCGGTATCTCGTAGGCGAGATAGAGCTGATCGCGGAAGACGGTCGGCACGATCTCGCCGATGGTGCGGTGATCCTGGTGCGCGTCGGCCGACGACGGCGCGATGATGACGTCGGGCGCATACGATCGCGCCACATCCTCGAGGATCTCCTTCACGCCGGCCCACACAGCGGGCAGCCGTCCCTCGGGCAGGTCGTGGAACTCGACGGTCAGGTCGGCGCCCGGCAGGAACGAATGGGCCGCGTTCCGCGCCTCCGCCCGGCGCTCCGGCGTACCGGTCAGGACCACGTAGCGGGCCCGCAGCGGGCTCTCGGCCAGGCCGAGCAGCAGCCCGCCGGCGCCGATCTCGATGTCGTCCGGATGCGCGCCGATGGCCAGCACGGACAGCGGTTCGCCCGGTGGGGCGCTCAGCGGGAGTGACAGCATGAGCCGCGCCCGTTAGGCCGAAGGGTTGGTCGTGGGGTCCTGGTTCGCGCCCGAGCGTTCCGGATCCCAGACCATCCACGGGCAGTTGCCCTGCTGGTACATCTCCTCAAGCTGGGCCCGCTCCTTGACCGTGTCCGCGGGTGACCAGTAGCCCTTGTAGGGATAGGCCAGGACCCGGCGCTGGGCGATCAGCCGGGGCAGCGCGTCCTCCACCAGGTCTTCGCCCTCGTTGAGGTAGTCGAAGATCTGGGGGCGGAGCAGGAAGTAGCCGCCGTTCTCCCACTGGCGCAGGTCACGGACCGGGGTGACCTGGGTGATCAGGCCGTCCTCGCCCACGTCGACCACGTGGTGGGAGGACTGCGGCGGCACCGCGAGCAGGCTGGCCACCGCGCTGCTCGCCTCGAACCGCTGGACCATGTCCGGCAGCGGCAGGTCGGTGAAGACGTCCGCGTAGTTGGCCAGGAACATCGGCTCGCCGTCGACGAACCGGCGGACCCGCCGGAGCCGCTCCCCGATGGCCGAGTTCAGGCCGGTGTCGACGAAGGTGATCCGCCAGTCGGAGATGTCGGTCTTGAACAGCTCGACCCGGCGCTCGGCGCCTTCCAGGACGAAATCGTTGGACCGGGTCTCGTCGTAGTTGAGGAAGAAATCCTTGACGTACGAGGCGCCGTACCCGAGGCAGAGGACGAAATCGGTGTGGCCGAAATGCGCGTAGTAGCGCATCACGTGCCACATCAGCGGACGGTCGCCGATCATCGCCATCGGCTTGGGCCCGCTGTGGATCCCGTCACGCATCCGCATTCCGAGGCCACCGCAGAACAGCACGACCTTCATGGTTCACACCCCCACAGAAACGATTTCGAGCTCCGGGATCGGGACGACGAGCTTTCCGCCCCAGGAGCCGATGTAGCTGAGCTGCCGGCTGATCTCGTCCCGCAGATTCCACGGCAGGATGAGTACGTAGTCGGGTTTCGTCTCGGCCAGGCGTTCTGGCGCGTAGATCGGGATATGGGTGCCGGGCAGGAATTTCCCCTGCTTCACCGGGCTGCGGTCGACCGTGTACGACAGGAGGTCCGAGCGGATGCCGCAGTGGTTGAGCAGCGTGTTGCCCTTGCCCGGGGCACCGTACCCGGCCACGGTGCGCCCCTGCGCCGCGGCGTCGAGCAGAAAGCCGAGCAGGTCGCTCTTGATCTTCAGCACCGCGGGCGCGAAACCGTCGTGTCCCGCCACGGTGTGCAGCCCGGCCGCCTCCTCCGCGGCTAGGACCTCCTTGACCCGCTCGGCCGGCTCGCCCGCGCTTTCCTGCGGACGGGCGTAGACCCGCAGCGAACCGCCGTGCGTGGCGAGTTCGTCGACGTCCACCACGCGCAGCCCGGCCGTGGACAGGGCATGCGATGAGGTCAGCAGCGAAAGGTACGAGAAATGCTCGTGGTAGATCGTGTCGTACTGCCGGCGCTCGATGAGGCGGAGCAGGTGCGGGAATTCCAGCGTCACCGTGCCCTCGTCTTTGACCAGCGCGCGCAGCCCGGCCGCGAAGTCCTTGATGTCGGGCACGTGGGCGAAGACATTGTTCCCGGCCACCAGGTCGGCCCGGCCGTATTTCCGCGCTATCTCGCGCCCGGTGCGGGCCCCCAGGAACTGGACCTCGGTCCGGATGCCGCGGGCCTGGGCCGCCTCGGCGACGTTCGCGGCCGGCTCGACGCCGAGGACCGGGATGCCTGCGGAACCGAAGTGCTGCAGCAGATAACCGTCGTTGCTGGCCACTTCGGTGACGAGGCTGCTGGCGGTCAGGCCCAGGCGCTCGGTCATCGCCTCCGCGTAGCGCTTCGCGTGCGCGACCCAGGAATCGGAGTACGAGGAGAAGTAGGCGTAGTCGGAAAAGATGTGTTCGCCTGATACGTAGGCCGGAAGCTGCACGAGCAGGCAGGCCTCGCACAGCCGGACGTGCAGCGGATAGAAGACCTCGGCCTCGTCGAGCCGTTCGGCCGGCACATAGCTTTCGCACAGCGGTGACATGCCGAGATCGACGAACGTGCGCGTAAGGTCAGCCCCGCATAGACGACAATGATGCAGCGCAGACATGGATTTAACCCCCCGGCTCCATGGCCCGGCGATATCCCGCTAGCATGAGCTGCCTCACCAGCAGGATCAGATCCGGGAAAACAGGACGTAAATGAACAAGCATGCGTGCCGGGCGTGCCGTAGCCGCGCCGGTCGTGTCGTGCTGGATCTGGGTGAGCAGCCCGCGTCCGACTACTTCCCGCGACGTGACGACCCGGGCCCCGACCCGGTATATCCGCTGCAAATGTGGCTGTGCTCATCGTGCGGCCTGGCCCAGTTGCTGGCCGATCCCACCGTGCCGGAAGAGCCGAGGGGAACCGAGCCCGCGGCGCTCGTCTCGCAGGCGGCCGACGCCGTGCAGCGAGTCGCCGCGGCCGGGTGGCTGCCGGCCGGCGGCGTGGTCGCCGAGTACGGCAGCCCGCACGGCGGATCCTGGCTGGGGCTGCTGGCCGCCCGGGGGCTGAAACCGGCTGAGCCCGCCGACCCGGCCGACGTGATCGTGGACTGCTTCGGCCTGATGCACGCGGCGGACCAGCGTGCGGCACTCGCCGAGCGCGCGGCCCGGATGGCGCCGGGCGGGACGCTGCTGCTGCAGTACCACGCCCTGAGCACGATCTTGCGCGGCGGGCAGTGGAACGCGCTGCGGCACGGGCACTATGCGTACTACTCGACCGCCGCGCTGACACCCATGCTGGCCGCGGCTGGCCTCATCCCGCGCACGGCCTGGCGGTTCGAGCTGTACGGCGGCACCGTGCTGCTCGCCGCGACGCTGCTGGCCGCGACCGGGGCCGGTGACGGACCCGACGACGTGCTCCGGTCGCTGCTGGCCGACGACGCGGGCCTCGGGGTCGGCGATCCTGGCGCCTTCGCGGGCCTCCAGCAGGATATCCAGGCTCATGCTAAGGCCCTGCATGACTGGCTGGCGGCCGAACGATCCGCCGGGAGGAAGGTGGTCGGGTACGGCGCCGCGTCCCGGGCGGTCGCACTGCTGTGCCATGCGCGCGTGGACCGCCTCCTCCTGCCCGCGGTGATCGACTCGTCGCCGGCCAAGCAGGGACTGCGGATGCCGGGAACCGACATCCCGGTCGCCGGCCCGGACGAGCTGGCCGTGCGCAGGCCGGACTCGGTGCTGCTGTTCGTCCCGGATCTGCTGGCCGAGGTCCGGGCCGCCTATCCCGACGTGGAGGCCGCCGGCGGCCGGTGGGTGGACGCTGCGACGCTCGCCACGCTCGGCTCATGAGGCCTGCAGCAGCACCCGGAGCCGGGCCAGGCACCGGCCCCTGGTGGGGCCGATGCTTCCGACGGGCAGGTCGAGCTCACTGGATATGTCGGCATACGACGCGGGCGGATCGGCCATGAGCAGTTCCAGCAGCCGCTGCCACCGCCCGGGCAGGCGGGACAGAGCCTCGCGAACCACCTGATCCCGCTCATCGGCGAGAATGCGCTCATCGACCTCGGGCGAGGAAGCGACCACGCTCGTCAGGACATCCTCGTCCTGGGACAGGACGACCCGCTTGCGCGCCGCGAGGTTGCGCAGGCATTCGTTCCGCGCCGTCGCGGCCAGCCAGGAGCCGACGCGGTCCGGGTATTCGATGCGGTCGATGTGCTCAAGCAAGCGAAGCCACGTGGTCTGGGCCACATCGGCCGCATCGCTCTCGATCAGCTTGAAATCGGCGGTAATGGACCAGATGAGCCTGGCGTACTGGTCCACTAGGCGCTCCCAGGCCTGCCGGTCCCCCTGGGCGGCACCTCGCACCAGCCCCGCGATGTCCGGAGCATAGGCGTTGTGCCCGCTCGTCCTCGTCACTCGCTCTCCCCTATCGATAGACACGCGAACCGGCAGTGATCTTGAACTGGGCCTTTCCCAGGTCCCTGACGGGATGGCCGGCCATGCGCGGATATGAAATTTCAGACGCTCCTTCGGGCCAGGAATGGCAGATACTTGCTAATAAGCGCCCGAACCGCGCACCATTACCGAAATCGTTTTCCACAGGATTTGCAGGTCAAGCACGAACGACCAGTTCTCGACGTACCTGAGGTCGAGCCGTACCGACTCTTCCCAGTTCAGATCCGATCGCCCGTTCACCTGCCAGAGCCCGGTCAGGCCCGGCTTGACGACGAGCCGGCGCCGGACGTGCTCGGCGTATCTCGCTGCCTCGTCCGGCAGCGCCGGGCGAGGCCCCACCAGCGACATCTGGCCGAGCAGCACATTGAGCAGCTGCGGAAGCTCGTCGATCGACCAGCGCCGCAGGTGAGCACCCACCGCGGTGACCCGGGGGTCATTGCGGAGCTTGAACAGCACCCCGTCCGTGTCGTTGCTGTCGAGCAGCTGAGTCCGGCGCTTCTCGGCGTCCACGACCATGGTGCGGAACTTGTAAATCCTGAACATGCGGCCGTCCTTGCCGACCCTGACCTGCGTAAACAGCGCCGGGCCACGATCATGCAGCCGGATGGCTACGGCCAGGAGGACCAGCAGCGGGGACAGCAGGATCAGCGCTGCCGCGGCCATGGATCGATCGAACAGGTCCTTGACGAATACCCGGAAGCCCGACAGCTGCGGGTGATCCACGTGCAGCAAGGTGAGCCCGGCGGTCTGCCTGATCGTGGTCCGGGGCCCGGCGACATCGAGCAGCGCCGGCGAGACGCACAGGTCGGTGCCGGTCTTCTCCAGCTCCCAGGCCAGGCTGCGCAGCCTGATGCCGTCCATCTCGGGACAGGCCAGGACGGCGACCGTATCCGCCCCGAACGCTCGCACGGCGGCCGGGACGTCATCAAGGCCTCCGTACAAGGGCACGCCAGCGACCTCATCGCCCACCGTTGACTGCGCCACGCAGGCGCCGACCACCGTCAGCCCGTGATAGTGATCGCGTCCCAGTTCCTTGACCAGGTCGGCCACGGCCGACTCATGGCCGACCGCCACCACGCTGAGCATGCAGCGGCCGGCGTCGCGCAGCCTGTGCAGCCGCTTACGGATCTTGTACCTGGCCACCAGGTCGAACAGGGTGGCAGTCGGCAAGGCGATGAGCACGTAGGCGCGGGACAAGTCGACGTTGACCAGGTAGGAGAAGATCGCGAGCGCCGCCGTCAGGCCTACTCCTGCGTTCAAGATCTTGCGGTACTCGTCCGAGCCGGTCCCGATGAACCGGTCGTCGTACCCGCCAGCCAGGGCGACCGCGGCGAGCCAGAGCCCGGGCAGGGCCAGGCTCAGCGCGACGTAAGTCCCGGTGACATGCTCCCCGAACCGGAGCTGGGCGGCCGCGAAGACGCCGACGACAGCGCAGCCAAGATCGGCGAGCGCGGCTCGGCGCAGGTAGTCCTTGGACCACGTGGATGCGCCGCTCGTCGCCTGGCGGGCAACATTGTCGCGGACAACGGCAAAGTCAGACATCGGCACCTTCCCCCCGTGGGCAGCACCAAAACAGATACGGCACCGCCCACGCTCCCACTCAAGCTCGCTTGAGAATCCCGTTAAGGAGACGCTTAGCAGAATGAACCGGTTTACTGGGATAGCTCGTAACTTATCGTCACAGGTACCAGTTAACCCGTGAGCAACATATATCACGGAGAGTGAATACCGCCCCGGAAAGACCGGTCTGCACCCGAGTAGCACCCAAACTGCTACGGACGCTCCCCAGCGCGGCCGCGATCGCACTCGCGGGCCGCCTCATCCGGGTTCACGGCCCGGCTCACGCACGCCGCCGTGACCAGCAGGAACACGCCATACCGACCGCAGTCGGCGGCCCGCAGGCGGGTGCCGGGCCTGGCCAGCCGGCGGCCCGCCGACCGGTGCCGGGCCTGGCCAGCCGGCGGGCCGCCGACCGGTGCCGGGCCTGGCCGGCCGGCGGGCCCGGCCGGTAGCGCCCGATCCCTACGATCCGGCCGCCGCACCACACCCATCTGGGCCGATGCCGCCGCTGGCACGACCAGGCCTGACCGTGCGCGCCTGCGCCCAGGACACCTGGCCTGGCGGCGGCCCAGAAAATCAATATGATAAGGTCCTGCTTTACATTCGCATTGCCCCGGTCGACAGAATTAAATAGAATGCAGACCGCCTGGAGGCGATTATGACTAACAGAAAGGCTTATGCCGCCGTGGAGCGTGAGGCAGTCCGATGACCAGGGCAGGCAGGTTCTTGATCGTTAGCTGGGACGGCGGCGGGAACGTGCCGCCCGCGCTCAACCTGGGCGCACGACTCCGGCACCTGGGGCACCACGTCCGACTCCTCGGCTGGGAATCCATGAAATCGCGCGCGGCCACCGCCGGGCTTGACTTTACGGCATACCCCTCAATGCCATCCTGGCCAGCAGGGGTTACTCTTCAGCAAGCTTGGAAAGAACGCGTGATACCGGCCTTGTTTGGCCCGGGCACGCGAGATGACATTCGAACCGAAATCGAGGATTTCGCACCTGACGCAGTCGTTGTCGACTGCATGATAAGTGCAGGCCTTGAGGTCGCAGACACGCTCGATCTGCCTCGTGCCGTGCTAATACACATTCTCTATTCTACGTTCATGGACACGTGGGGTGGCAAGGCAACTCGCGCGAAGAACGCGGCTTACCTTGACCGGGCTGGCCAGGTACTCGTGCTTGTGCCGCCTGATTTCGATACTGGCTTTGATCCTGGCCGCCGACTTCCCCCTAATACCTCGAACGTCGGCCCGATCACCGATCCGAACCCGGGTCCACCGCTCAGTACTGACCTGACTGAATTGCTGGCGGAACCAGGTAAACCGTGGGTACTACTGAGCCTGGGTTCGATACTTCAAGACCAGGCTACGATGCTGCCGAATATTCTCGAGGCGGTGGCCCGGCTGCCGATCCGGGTGCTGCTAACCCTCGGTGGTGTAGTGCAACCAAGCGCCATTAATGCGCCGCCGAATGTGACGGTATGTGGATTCGTCCCGCATGATCTGCTCATGCCGCACATGGCCGCTGTCGTCTCCCATGGCGGGCTCAGCACCATCACCACGGCCCTGGCGGCAGGTGTGCCGAATGTGTGCATCCCGCAAGGCCACGATCAGCCGGACAACGCGAAACGGGTCGTGGCCTCGGGTGTGGGGCGAGCCGTCGACAAGAACGCGCCACCGGCCGAAATTGCCGCAGCTATAGAGACAGTCCTGGCAGATCCCTCGACACTGGACAACACAAACCACTTCGCCAAGGCCATTGCCGCGCTCGGACGCGGCGACGTCGCGGCCCGAAAAGTCGCCGGCCTGATCGGCCCGGAAATACCTGGCGATGCGGATTAGTCAGGACTGGCGTTCGAGCCAGGCGGAAAGCCGCCGGATACGGCGGCTGCGGACCGCGGCCGCCAGGCCGCTCAGTACCTCGGCGGTGGTACCGATATCTATGCAGGCGTCGGTGACGCTCTGCCCGTAGGTCAGCGTGGCCTGACGGCCTGGTTCCTGCCGGCCCGCGCGCAGGAAGCTCTCCAGCATCACCCCGGTCAGGCCTTGTTCTCCGGCCGCCAGCTGGTCCGCGAGGGCGGCCGCCACCAGCGGCTGGCGGCGGTGATCCTTCCAGCTGTTGCCGTGGCTGGTGTCCACCATCAGCCGACGCGGCAGCCCGGCGTGCGCGACCATATCGAGCGCCTTCGAGACATGGCTGGCCCCGTAATTCGGGCCCGTCCGGCCCCCGCGCAGGATCACATGGGTGTCGGGGTTGCCCGCGGTCTTCACCAGGGCGACCCTCCCGTGCGCGGTAGCGCCGAAGAACGTGTGGCGGGCCGCAGCGGCGCGGCACGCGTCCACCGCCACCTGGATGTCACCGTCGGTTCCGTTCTTGAACCCGACCGGCATCGACAGGCCGGAGGCGACCTGGCGGTGGACCTGGCTTTCCGTGGTCCGCGCGCCGATCGCACCCCAGGTCACGGTGTCGGCGATGTACTGCGGGGTGATCGGGTCCAGCCACTCGCAGCCGACCGGCAAGCCGAGGGTTACGATCTCGAGCAGTAGCTGCCGCGCGAGGTGCAGGCCGAGGTGCACGTCGTGGCCGCCATCCATCCCCGGGTCGTTGATCAGGCCCTTCCAGCCCGTCACGGTCCGCGGCTTCTCGAAGTACACCCGCATCACGACCAGCAGATCATCGTGATGCCGGTCCCGCAGCGCGGCCAGGCGGCCTGCGTAGTCGAGGGCGGCCACCGGGTCGTGTACGGAACAGGGCCCGGCGATGACGAGGAGGCGGTCATCGGCCCCGTCGAGCACGGCGCGGACCTCGCCCCGCGAGCGCCGCACACTCGCCGCCGCCGCCTCGTCGAGCGGCAGCTCGTCACGCAGAGCCGCCGGTGAGATCAGCTGTTCGTAGTCGACGATACGGGTATCTGCATCAGACGGCGCGTTCAGCATGAACATGACGCCCCCCAAAGGCAGTTTCCCACGTCGCACGCGGAACTAAGAATAGGACGCTTACCACCGACCGGCGGTTTACCTACGGCACGCAGCGTAATGATCCGGGAGCTGTACGTCATTTCCGCTCGCGGCAGATGACGGTCAGGAATCCATTGCGGGTGCGTATAAGCCCGCGGCCCGCGGCCCATTCCAGGCCGCGGCGCTACCCTATTGAGCTGCGCGTACCCGGTCTCGTTCATGCGCATTCGGCGTCCGCAGGTATAGCGCTGGCCGAGGACACGCTAAGGTGCGGCCACAGTTCGTTCGTGAAGCGCCATTGCCTCATTCCACCAACCTGCCCTCCCGGGCTGGCGCGACGCCTGCGGCACGCCGGCCTAAGTGATCTGGCCGCCTCGGGTGTATCAAGGCCAGCAGCCGCGGCTCCATCTATGGATAGGATCGTGCGAACGCCCGCGTGATACGCCTGCGTCCACCTTTTCGCTGGCGCACTAGGAGAACGGCTTTAGCCATGACATTTGAGGTGGGTCGCCGCGGAAATGCCGGGCGGTGGCGGGGTGGCAACGGAGGCGGCCGTGGGTGAGGCCGCCCCTGAGGCCAACACTGAGGCCGGCACTGTGGCCGCCACTGAGGCCGCCACTGGGGCCGCCACTGAGGCCGCCACTGGGGCAGCAGGTCCCCCGCCCGGCCGGCGGCCGGGTGCGGCGGGCCGGGCCGGGATGGTCCGCGCGGAGCGGCTGCTGCGCAACGCGGAGGGCGCAGCCTACTGGCTGGTCGTGGCGCCGCTGGCCGCACGCCTGCCTGCCCGCCTGGCCTACCGGGTCGCCTGCTGGCGGGGGGACTGGGAGTTCCGGCACCGGGCCGGGGAGCGCTCCGACATCGTGCGTAACCTGCGCCAGGTGCTCGGTGACGAGGTCGGCGAGGAAGAAGCTGAGCGCCTGGCCCGGGAGTTCTTCCGGATGCGGTCCTGTGAGGTCATCGACGTGATGCTGCTCCGGGGCCGGGCCCGCCCGCTGGGCAAACTCACCGAGATCCGCGGCCGCGGGCAGCTGGATGCCGCGCTGGCCGAGGGCAAGGGGGCCATCCTCTGCAGCGCCCACTTCGGTTCCTACAACAGCGCCTTTTCCCTGCTCCATGCGAGCGGGTTCCCGCTCACCTCCACCGGACGCTCGCTCGATCAGACGCCTGGTACGTCTTCCGCCGAGCGGCGGCTCCTGGAGTTCGCCCTGGGCAGGCGCCTGCGGCGGCACCGGCAGCGGCCGGGCATCGAGTTCCAGCCGGGCCGGGTTCAGGGCGCGGCGCAGGTCGCGGTCGCGCTTCGCGCCAATGAGGTGGTGACGTTCTCGAGCGACGCCCCGCCCCTGGACGCCGACCGGGCCCGCGCGGTCCACGTGCCGTTCCTCGGGCGGCAGGCCGGGCTATTGCCCGGGGTGGTGGCCCTGGGCCAGCTGACCGGTGCGCCGGTGTTCATGGTCTTCATGCACCGCCTAGCCGATTACCGCCATCAGGTGCTGGAGATCTCGGCCTCGATTCCGGTCGAAGGCGACCTGGCGGCGGCGTTCGGGCGCTGCGTAACCGCCATGGAGGCGGCCATCAGGACCAGCCCGGCCCAGTGGGTCTACTGGGCCAATACCGCTGACCTGGCCAGCCTGGGGCTACTCCAGCCAGTGCAGGCTCCATCTGGGCAGGCTCCATCTGGGCAGGCCTCGTCGGCGGAGGCTTCGCCGGCCAGCGGCGGCAAGACGCCGTAGCGAGTCTTACTTGGCCGCCGGCGGCGCGGCGTGCTCGACCAGGGCCACCAGGTCCGCGACGGTCACGAGGTCGATGGTCATCAGGTACTCATCCACCACCTGGGCGCTGAGCTTGCCCTCGAGCTCGATGAGCAGCCGGGCCAGGCCCAGCGAGTCCAGCCCCAGGTCAGCGTAGAGTTCCTGTCGCTCGTCCAGGGTCTCGGCGGTCAGGTCGGGGATGACGGTGGTCAGGGCATCGGACACCAGGCTCATCGCCTGGCGCCGGTCCAGCCCCGCACCGACTGTCACTTGGCCACTGTCTGGTGTACGCATAACGGTTTCTCCGCTGGTAAGGAACGTTCGTCCGGCTCGTACGGGCCTAAGCCGGCTGAGCCGAAGAGCTGACGGTAACCACCTGCCGGCGGATCACCTTGCCGGTGGCGGTGGTTTCGAGGTTGTCGACGCCGAGGAACCGGCTCGGCTGCTTCGCCGGTGATAGCCGCTGCCGGCAGAACGCCTGCAGCGCGGCCAGGTCGACGTCGGCCGGAGTCACCGTGGCCCGGATCCGCTGGCCGAGCCATTCGTCCGGCTCGCCGTCGACCAGGCAGGCGCGCACCGTCGGGAACTCAAGCAGCACGGACTCGACTTCCTCCGGGCTCACCTTGATCCCGCCGACGTTGACGCAGTTGGCGAGCCGGCCCACGATCACCAGCCCGTCCGGCGTCATCCGGCCGATGTCACCGGTGACGAAGCCATCCGCGATCGGCTCGGGATCGACCCGATCCGGGTACAGGTACCCGGTCATCGCGGTCATCGACGTGACGGTGACCAGGCCGGTACGTGCGTCGGCCACCTCGTCCGCCGGCGGCTCCTGCTCCTGGGGGCGCAGGTCGATCCGGACGCCGTTGAGCGGCTGGCCCAGCGAGCGCGCCTCCTGCCAGGGGGCGGGCGGCCGAACGCAGATGGGGCCGGTTTCCGTCGTGCCGTACACCTCGCCGAGCCAGCCGCCGAGCACGGTCCCGACGAGTTCGGCGGTGCGCGTGTCCATCGGCATGCCGGCGGACAGGTAGCTGATCCGGCGCGTCGGCCGGCCGGTGGTCGCCTCGGCCAGCAACCGCAGCAGGGGCGGCACCCCGGCCACCATCGTGACGTCGTGTTCACTCAGCGCACGCGACAGCATCCAGGGCCGGTCCGCGCTGGTGACGACCGTAGTCGCGCCGGCCAGCGGAGCGGCCAGGGCGGCCAGTCCGAAGCCGTACGCATGATGCAGCGGCACCGGGCAGGCCAGCACCGTGCCAGGACCCATGTCCAGTGAGGTGCGGTAGTTCTCCGCCTCGGCCAGCAGGGCGCTGACCGGACGCAGCGCCACCTTCGTGCGTCCGCTGGTGCCTGAGGTGAGCTGAGCGCTGGCGGCGCCACCAGGCGGCACGTAGTCGGGCGTCCGGCGGGCGATCAGCCGTTCGCCGGCCACCACCTCGCCGGCTCCCGGCAGCAGCGGCCAGTCGAGCGCCGTGGCCAGGTGCGTGGTCGCGGCCAGTTCCTCGGTCCGCTCCCGTTCCCACTCGCTCATCTGCCGCGGTAGCGGAACCACCACCGCATCAAGCGCGAGCACCGCGAGCACGTCCGCCACGAACGAGGCGGCCGGCCAGGCTACGGCTCCCACCCGGCAACCCGGCCCGATCCCGGCCCGGCGGTAGGCGTCGAGCCGGGTTCCGGCCAGGTCGACCAGGTCCTGCGCGCTGGTGTTCCCTGCTTCCTCCGCGAAGAGCACTGCCTGCGGGGACCGCGCGGCCGTCTCCCGCAGCAGCTCCAGCGGGGCGCCGCCGCCGCTCACCGTGACTCAGGCACGCTGACCAGCGCGTCGCGCAGGACGGCCAGCACTTGATCGAGATCTTCGGCACTGTGGGCGGTGCTCAGGAACCAGGGCTCGATCGGGCTCGGGTGGAAATATACGCCCCGTTCCTGAGCTGCGATCTGCCACGCACGGTGGGCCGCGAAGTCCATCGCCTGGGCGGCCGCGCGCGGGCCGCGCGACAGGTCCGCGGGCCGGCGAAGCAGCGACACGGAAAACAGCGAACCGACCCGGCTGACCAGGGCCAGGCGATTCAGCTCGGCGAACATCGCGTTCAGCTGCTGCTCGAAGTGGTCGCCGCTCTGCTCGAGCCGCTCGTAGACCTGGGGGTCGCGCTCGATCTTCCGCATGTTGGTGGCGGTGGCGCGCACCGAGAAGTGATTCCCGGCGTACACCCCCATGTGCATCGCCCGGTGGTCCGCGAGCATGGCCATCTTGCCGCGGGATCCGCCGAACGCCGCCACCGGGACGCCGCCGCCCATCACCTTCGACAGCACGGTCAGGTCCGGCATGATCCCGTAGCGCTCCTGCGCCCCGCCGACCCCGAGCCGGAACCCGGTGATCACTTCGTCGAAGACCAGCCAGGCGCCATAAAGGTCGCACAGCTCGCGCAGTTCCTCGAGCTGACCGGGGACCGGCGGAACCACGCAGGCGTTGGCCATCACCGGCTCGCAGATCACCATGGCGAGCTCGTCACCGTGGGCTTCGAACACGGCGCGCAGGGCGGGCAGGTCATTCCAGGGGATCTGCAGGGTGTAGTCGAGCGCCTCCGGGATCATGCCAAGCGCGCCGGGCTGCGGCGCGGTGCCCTCGGGTGCGGCCTCGTGGAAGGTGGCCTTGCCGGCGCGCAGGATCGTCTCGCTCCACCCGTGGTAGTGCCCCTCGAAGGTGAGCACCTTCATCCGGCCGGTGGCGGCCCGGGCCAGGCGCAGCACGGAGGTGATGGCCTCGGTTCCCGAGTTGGCGAAACGTACCTGATCGATCGACGGCACCAGCCGGGCGACCAGCTCGCCGGCCTCCAGGTCGACCCGGTGCGGCAGCCCGGTCATCGAACCTTCGGTCAGCTGCTTGGCGAGCGCGGCGGCCAGCTCAGGCTCCGCGTACCCGAACAGGTGGGGACCGTACCCCATGTTGAGGTCAATCAGCTCCCGGCCTTCAACGTCCCAGATCCGGTCGCCCTTAGCGCGCTCAACGACAAGTGGCTCGGGGATGGCCTGGGCCCGCATGCTGCTGCTCACGCCGCCAGCAATGACCTCACGGATAGCGTCAAATTGCTTGGCGTTCGTGGTGCTGGTGTAAACCCCCGCGACCTCTTCTTGCATGACTGACTGACCCATTGTCCCCTCCCACGCTCCCGCTCAGTTCGGCCTGACAACTTCTGGTTACAAGAGTGCGGGCCGAACTCCTTGATACAAGAGACGCGTGGTCAGATCTGCCGGTTTACGCACACAATTTGTAACTTTCCGTCATTTGTGCTGGAAAGCTCCCAGGAGCGGACCAGGTCGCAGTAGCGGCGGGCGGCGCCCCGCAGCTCCGTCTCCGGGTCGAGGCCCAGCTCGCACGCCCTGGCCACCAGCCGGAACAGCTCCCGGCCCAGGTCCGGTCCTGACGGGCCGGGCTCGGGTGGCCCGTCCAGCCGGGACAGTTCCGCCGGCACCCCGGCCCGGGCCGCCCGGCGCTGCAGCTGCGCGGCCAGCGACAGGGCCGGCTGGCCGAACGGCACGCCGTCCAGCGCGGACGGACCCGCCTCCCCCGCAGCGGGCAGGCCGCTTCGTTCCGCCTTAAGCCTTTTCTCTTCCCGCTTGATCTCGTCCCAGTTGCGCGTGACGTCCTCGGCGCCGGACACCGTGACGTCCGCGAACACGTGCGGGTGCCGCCGGCGCAGCTTGGCCACGATCCCGTCGGCCACGTCGTCGATGCTGTACCCGGTGCCGTCGTCGCGTTCGGCCGCGATGCGGGCGTGGAAGGCGACCTGCAGCAGCACGTCGCCGAGTTCCTCGCACAGGGCCTGCGCGTCGCCGGACTCCAGCGCCTCCAGGGCCTCGTACGGCTCCTCGAGCAGGTGCGGCGCCAGCGAGGCGTGGGTCTGCCTGGCGTCCCACGGGCACTCGGTGCGCAGCCGGTCCATGGTCACCACCAGGTCGAGCAGGTGCGCGCCGGGCAGGTCGGGGGCGCCGTCAAGCAGCCGCGCGCCGTCCGGGAGCGACTCGGGCTCCGCGCCGGGCGCCGGGAGCCATACCACCTCGTCGTGGCCGGCGGCCAGGGCCGCCAGGTCGGGCTCGGAGGCCAGCTGGCAGCTGACCCCGGCCGCGGCCAGCGCGGGCAGCTGGGGATGGCCGGGCGGAGCGAGCACGACGGACGCCGACCGCAGCGCCGCCCAGGCCGGCCAGCTGAGCAGGCCGGGGGCCACCCGCGGGCTGGTGGCCAGGACGATCAGCAAGCGGGCGCCAGCCCGGACGGGGACGCGGTCGGCGCGGGCCCCGCCGCGCGGGACACGATGCTGGGCGCGGCCACCACCGCGTACTGCGTGTAGTCAAACCGGCCGAACTGCGGGTTGACCTGGATGCCCAGGTCCTTGGCCGCCTCGCACTGGGCCTGGTTGAACTTGTCGGTGATCGCGGTCGAGGTCGACGCGGGCAGCGTGCCGCCGTTGGCGTTCTTCACGAACTGGGTCTCGATGGCCTCGAACCGGCCGAACTCGTCGGCCGTGCTCGGCGGGATCCCGCTGGCGGCCAGGATGAGGTTGAGGGAGACGTCGGTCAGCCCCTGGGCCTCGGCGTTGGCCTTGGCCTCGGCGTAGGCGCTGTCCAGCGCGGCCTGCGCCTGGGCGGTGGAGACGGTGATGCCGGCCTGCTTGGCCAGTTCCTCCTGGACCTGGTACCTGATCAGCCAGGTCAGGGTGGCCTGCGTGGCCTGCGCCGGGGTCAGGCTGACGATGCCGGGATAGAGCTTGACCGCCTGGTTGAGGTTGGTGACGGCGGTGTCGAGGGTCGCGATCGTGATCCGCTGGTTACCCACGATCGCCGCGGCCCCCATCTTCACCGGGGAGCACGCGGCGGCCAGCAAGCCGACGCCGACCACCAAGGCGGACGCCTTGACCAGCCTCCGAAGCACCGCACTATCCCTTCTGAAGAACCGGGTCGGCCAGCACCGACTGGATGACCTCGCCGCACCAGGCGAGCAGCTCATTATCGCGCAACGGCTGCCCGCCGAAGACGGCGGTTTTCGGCACCGGTACGAGCATCGTAGCCACCGTCGGCTTCAGCACCGTCTTCGGGTACAGCCGCTGCACCCGGACCTGCCGCGAATCGGGCAGTTCGACCGGCGTGAACCTGATGTGCTGGCCCGCCATGGTGATGTCGGTCAGCCCGGCCCGCCGGGCCGCGGCGCGCAGCCGGGCCACCTCGAGCAGGTTGGCCACCGGCTCGGGCGGGGCGCCGTAGCGGTCGGTCAGCTCGTCGCGGACCGCGCTCACGCCGGCCTCGGAGTCGATGGCGGCGATCCGGGTGTAGGCCTCCAGGCGCAGCCGCTCGCCGGGTACGTAGTCGTGCGGGATGTGCGCGTTGATCGGCAGCTCCACCCGGACCTCGACCTTCTCGGCCGGGCCGTCGCCCTTGAGCTCGCTGACCGCCTCGCCGATCATCCGCACGTACAGGTCGAACCCGACCCCGGCGATGTGCCCGGACTGCTCGCCGCCGAGCAGGTTCCCGGCGCCGCGGATCTCCAGGTCCTTCAGCGCCACGTACATGCCCGCGCCGACCTCGGTGTGCTGGGCCACCGTGGCCAGCCGCTCGTGGGCGGTCTCGGTCAGCACTCGCTCCGGCGGGTACAGGAAGTAGGCGTAGGCCCGCTCGCTGCCCCGGCCGACCCGGCCGCGCAGCTGGTGCAGCTGGGACAGGCCGTACATGTCGGCCCGGTCGATGATCAGCGTGTTGGCGTTCGGGATGTCCAGGCCGGACTCCACGATGGTGGTCGACACCAGCACGTCGTACTTCCGCTCCCAGAAATCGACCATGATCTGCTCAAGCTCGTGCTCGTTCAGCTGGCCGTGCGCCACCGCGATCCGCGCCTCCGGCACCAGTTCGGCCACTGACGCGGCCACCTTGCGGATCGAGCTGACCCGGTTGTGCACGTAGAACACCTGGCCGTCGCGCAGCAGCTCGCGCCGGATGGCCGCGGTGACCTGCTTGTCGTCGTACGGACCGACGAAGGTGAGCACCGGGTGCCGTTCCTCGGGCGGGGTCAAGATGGTGGACATCTCCCTGATCCCGGCCACGCCCATCTCCAGCGTCCGCGGGATCGGGGTGGCCGACATGCCCAGCACGTCGACTTCGGTGCGGAGCCGCTTGAGGTACTCCTTGTGCTCCACGCCGAAGCGCTGTTCCTCGTCGATGATGACCAGGCCGAGCCGGGAGAACCTGGTCTCCGGGGACAGCAGCTTGTGCGTGCCGATGACCACGTCCACCGTGCCGTCGGCCATGCCGCGCAGGGTTTCCTCCGATTCGGCCTTGCTCTGGAACCTGGACAGCGGCTTGACCTTGACCGGGAACGGCGCGTAGCGCTCGGAGAACGTCGAGAAGTGCTGCTGGACCAGCAGCGTGGTCGGCACCAGCACGGCCACCTGCTTGCCGTCCTGCACCGCCTTGAATGCGGCCCGGACCGCGATCTCGGTCTTGCCGTAGCCGACGTCGCCGCAGATCAGCCGGTCCATCGGCACCGGCCGTTCCATGTCGTGCTTGACCTCGTCGATGGCGCCCAGCTGGTCCGGGGTCTCGATGTAGGGGAAGGCGTCCTCCAGCTCGCGCTGCCACGGGGTGTCCGGCCCGAACGCGAACCCGGGCGAGGCCATCCGGGCCGAGTAGAGCCGGATCAGTTCCGAGGCGATCTGCCTGACCGCCTTGCGGGCCCGGCCCTTGGCCTTGGCCCAGTCCGCGCCGCCCAGCCGGTGCAGGGCCGGAGCCTCGCCGCCTGAGTACTTGGTCACCTCGTCCAGCTGGTCGGTGGGCACGTAGAGCCGGTCCGGCGGCTGGCCCCGGCGCCCGGGCGCGTACTCGATGACCAGGTACTCCCGGGTGGCCCCGGCCGCGGTGCGCGAGGTCATCTCCACGTAGCGGCCGACCCCGTGCTGCTCGTGCACCACGTAGTCGCCCGTCACCAGCTGCAGCGGATCGACGCCGCCGCGGCGGCGGCTGGGCATCCGCCGCATGTCCCTGGTGGTCGGCAGCCCGGCCGGATGCCCGGCCAGGTCGCTCTCGGTCAGCAGGGCCAGCTTGACCGAGGGCCAGACGAAGCCGTTCTCCACCCGCGCCGTGGTCACGTAGGGCACGCCGGAGTCCGGCGGCTCGGCCAGGTCCCGCTCCCGCGGGCCGATGCCCTCGCCGCGCAGCATCTCGGCCAGCCGCAGGGCCGGGCCGTGCCCCTCGGTGACCAGCACCACCCGCCAGCCCTCAGCCAGCCAGCCGCGCACGTCGCGGAGCATGCGGGCCACTTCGCCGCGGTAGGCCGGAGCGGGGGCGGCATCGATGCGGAACGGAACGCGGTCGGCCGGTCCGGCCAGCGGATCCGGCTCGTCGTCGGTGACGCCGAATGGGGCGATCGTCCACCACGGCACGTTCAGCGTCGCGGCGGCGGTGCGGACCCGGGCGATCGGCTGGAAGGCCGAGGAACCCAGGTCGATCGGGGCCTGCCCGCCCGCCGCGGCGTGGGCCCAGGACGCCTCGAGGAACTCCTGGCTGGTCCGGACCAGCTCCTGCGCCCGGGTCCGGATCCGCTCGGGATCGCAGGCCAGCACCAGGCCGCCCGGCGGCAGGTAGTCAAGCAGCAGGTCCATCCGGTCGGCTAGCACCGGCGCGAAGGCCTCCATGCCCTCCACCGTGATGCCCTCGGCCAGCTTGCCCAACATGTCGGCCAGCTCCGGGTGGGTGTCGGCCAGGTCCTTGGCCCGCTGCATGACCGCGGGGGTGAGCAGCAGCTCACGGCAGGGCGGGGCCCACAGGCCGTCGTCGGCCGGGGAGATGCTGAGCTGGTCGGCGACCTTGAAGTAGCGGATCTCCTCGACCGTGTCGCCGAAGAACTCGACCCGCAGCGGGTGCTCCTCGGTGGGCGGGAACACGTCCACGATGCCGCCCCGGACCGCGATCTCCCCGCGGCTCGAGACTAGGTCGTTGCGCGCGTAGCCGATCTCGACCAGCCGGGCCAGCAGGTCGTCGAGCTCGCAGGCCTGGCCCGGTTGCAGGCTGACCGGCTCGAGGTCGCCGAGCCCGGCCACGATGGGCTGCAGCAGGCTGCGCACCGGGGCGACCACCACGGCCAGCGGCCCGTGCGGCTGGCCCGCCCCGGCGGGGTGGGCCAGCCGACGCAGCACCGCGATGCGCCGGCCCACGGTGTCGGACTGCGGCGACAGCCGCTCGTGCGGCAGCGTCTCCCAGCCGGGGAAGCAGGCCACGCGGTCCTCGGGGAGGAACGAGCCGAGGGCCGCGGTCAGGTCGTCGGCCTCGCGCGCGGTGGCCGTCACGGCCAGCACGAAGCGGCCGGTGCTGGCCAGCGCAGCGGCCAGCACCGGGCGCAGTGCCGGCGGCGCGATCAGGTCTTCGCCGGCCAGCGTGGCGGCGTCGGGTGCAGTGGCGCCGGGTGCGGGGCCCGGGCCGTCATCTGTATCGGATTCCGCACGCGCGACTACCTGGTGTAGTTGCGGATCATCGTCGACGATGGTGAGCAATCCTGCGAGGCTCATGATGTCCCTGTGATCCCGTTCGTTCCCTTGTTATAGCCACCCCGACCGGGACGGCCTGGCCGGCCGCTGCGCGCTCATGGGCTCACATGGGGGCTCATGCGGGCAGCGCTAACCGGCCGAGTTCGGGCCAACCCGGCTCTTGCGCGGAACCATCTCAGTCTACGCGCCCCAGGTAACCGCGCGGGGGCCCCGGCCATTGCCAGCCGGACATCCAACCCGTCAGTATCGTGGGCACCAGGACCACCGCGGTGGCGCGTGCCTGACCGCACGCTGGCGTACCGTGTCAGCAACAACGTTCGGAGGCGCAGCTGTCTTCCCAACCCCCGCCTAGCCAGGCCCTGCCCGGCCAGCCCCCGGCCACACTGCCCCCGGAGCTGTCCGACTGGCCCGCCTGGACCCTCGACGAGGCCCAGCTGGGCGATCTCGAGCTGCTCACCTGGGGCGTGTTCGCGCCGCTGCGCGGCTTCATGGGCGCGGCCGACGTGGCCGTGGTCGCGGAGTACGGCACGCTGGCCGACGGCACACCCTGGCCGCTGACGGTGACCCTCGAGGTGCCCAGCGACGCGGTCCCCGCGGACGCGGCCCACGTGGTCCTGTCCGACCAGGAGGGCTCGCCGCTGGCCGTGCTGGCCGTCGCCGAACGGCGGCCGGTGCCCGGGCCCGGCGACGCGGCCGACCGGTCGGCGCTGCCTACGCACGTCCGGCTGGCCGGCCCGGTGACCCCGCTGCGCGAGCCGGCCGGTGGGCCGTTCCGCCAGCTGCGCCGGCGCCCGGAGGCGGTCCGCGCCGAGCTGCCCGAGGGCCATGTGCTGGCCTACGCCACCCGCCGCCCGCTCAATAAGCGCCACATCGGCCAGCTGCGCCACTACGCCGGCCAGCTGAACGCCCGGCTGCTGCTGCTGCCGCTGGTAGCCGGGCCCGCCGACGTGGTGGCCCGGCCGGAGGCCCTGGTCCGCGCCGTGCTGGCCGCCCGCCAGCACCTTCCGGCGGGCACCCTGGTAGTGCCGGTGCCGCTGGCCCGCCGCTCGGCTGGCCCGGCCGCCGACCTGCGCGCGCAGGCCATCGTGGCCGCCGCCTACGGCGCCACCCACCTGCTGGCCGACGCCGCCGAGCTGCCGCAGGCGGCCGGCGCTCCGGCCGGGAACAAGAACGGCCCGCTGGCCCTGCCCGGGGTGCCGATCCCGGTCATCGTCGCGGGCGAGTGGGCCTACGACCCGCGCCCGGAGGTCTGGCGGCCGCTCGCGCTGATCGAGCCCGGGGCCGAGCAGGGCGAGCTGACCGATGCCGAGCTCGGCCGGCTGCTCGACTCCGGGGCCGAGATCCCGCTCTGGTTCGCCCCGGAGACCGTGGCCCGCGAGCTGCGCCGGGCTCGCCCGCCCCGGGCCGAGCGCGGCCTGGTCATCTTCTTCACCGGCCTGTCCGGCTCGGGCAAGTCCACCATCGCCCGCGCGCTGGCCGAAGCGCTGACCGAGCGGGGTGACCGGACCGTCTCGCTGCTCGACGGCGACCACGTCCGGCAGCTGCTGTCGGCCGGGCTGACCTTCTCCCGGGCCGACCGCGACCTCAACATCGCGCGCATCGGCTTCGTCGCGGCCGAGGTGGCCCGGCACGGCGGGATCGCCATCTGCGCGCCGATCGCGCCGTACGCGCAGGCCCGGGCGGCGGCCCGCCAGCTGGCCACCGAGGTCGGCGACTTCCTGCTCGTCTACGTCTCGACGCCGGTGGAGGTGTGCGAGGCCCGGGACCGCAAGGGCCTGTACGCCAAGGCCCGGGCCGGCCTGATCCAGGGCTTCACCGGGATCTCCGACCCCTATGAGGAGCCGCGCGACGCCGACCTGGTGCTCGACACCTCGGCCATGACCCGGGACGAGGCCGTGCAGGCCGTCCTGCGGCTGCTGGTCTCGGGCGGCTGGCTGGCCGGCGCGTCCGGGCCGCAGGACCGGTCGGCCGCGGCCGACCTGGGCGCCGGGGCCCCGGCGCCGGTGATCCGGCTGGGCCCCACGATCCGGCGGATCTGAGGCCCGCGGCTAGGACGCGGGGGGCGCCAGGTCGGCGGGCTCGTCCGCGTCTTCGTCGTCGTCTTCGGCCTGGGCGCCGGCCTCGAGCCGGGTCCGGAACCCCGCGGCCCGCTGGCGCCCGTTCCGCAGCCGCCCCATCAGGGCGCTCGACACGCGGTCCCGCTGCCGGGCGAGCAGTACGTAGCTGAGGATCCCGCTGACCAGCAGGGCCAGCACGAGCAGCAGCAGCCCGCGCGCTCCCACCAGGTAAAGCAGGATCAGCGCGGCGACGAGCAGCAGGATACGGGCGGACGTGTAGGCAAGTGTGGCGCGCATGACAATCCCAGCATAGACAACGCAGCATAGGAGCGGCCGGGCGGCCAGTCCGGTGATCAGTCCGCGGCCAGGATACCGGCCAGCAGCCCCGGATCGATGTTTCCGCCGGACAGTACCGCCACCGGGGTCGCGGCCTGCGGCAGTTCGTCCCGGCGGAACAGGCAGGCCGCCACCGCGGCCGCCCCGCCGGGCTCGGCGACCAGCCGGGCCTCGCGCGCGAGCCGCCGGACCGCGGCGGTCATCTCCTCCTCGGTCACCGTGACGATGTCGGTCACCAGGGCGCGGATGTGCGCGAACGTGAGCGCGCCGACCCGCTCCACCCGCAGCGCGTCCGCGATCGTGCGCTGGACCTGCGCCGCGGGCCAGGCCACCCGCTCGCCGCGCCGGAACGAGTCCCGGGCGTCGGCGGCAAGCTCGGGTTCCACGCCGACCACCTTGGCGCCCGGACTGCGGGCCCGGATGGCCGCGGCGATGCCCGCGATCAGCCCGCCCCCGCTGACCGGCACTACCACCAGGTCGGCCCGCGGGCAGTCGGCCGCGATCTCCAGGCCGACCGTGCCCTGCCCGGCGATGACCGCACGGTGATCGAACGGCGGGATGAGCACGTAGCCGTGCCGGGCCACCAGGTCCTCGGCGGCGGCCGTCCGGGCCGCCATGGTGGGCGCTACCCGGACCAGTTCGGCGCCGTAGGCACCGATGGCGTCGGTCTTGACCCGGGGGGCGTTCTCCGGCACCACCACCACCGCGCGGACGCCGAGCCGGGCCGCGGCGTAGGCCACCGCGTGGCCGTGATTCCCGCTGGAGTGCGCCACCACCCCGTGCTCCCGGGCGGCCGGGCCGGCCGCGCTGATCGCGGTGTAGGCGCCGCGCAGCTTGAACGAGCCGGTCGGCTGCAGCGACTCGGGCTTGACCAGCAGTTCCCGCCCCAGCCCGGGAAAGGGAACCAGCGGCGTGCGGACCGCCACCCCGGCCAGCAGGCGGGCCGCCTCCCGTATCTCGGCCACGCCAACCAGGTCCGCGCCGGCGGCCATTTCATCATTCACTCTGCGTATTTCCCTGCTATCTAGGGGTCCGGAATTACTATGCGTAACCGCAGACGTCGTCCAGCCTGAAACTCAAGAACCAGCAGAAACAGCGGCTTACTCATGCTTTTATTACCAGGAGTAGCAATTTGGCTACCTATCTACCGGGCGCGATCCGCGAATCGCCCGGCGAATTTCCAGAAATCTAGGTAGAAAGTACTCGTTCAGCGCCAAACTAGAGGGATACCTGACCTGAGGCACGAGGGAGACAGTCGGAGGACTGAACGTGGACGGCAACAACGAGCGCCTGCTCACGCCGGGGGAGGTTGCGGCTCTGTTCCGGGTGGACCCGAAGACTGTCACCCGCTGGGCGGCTTCCGGACGGATCACGAGCATCCGCACTCCCGGTGGACACCGCAGGTTCCGCGAATCTGAGGTGCGCGCGTTGTTGCGCGGCGACAACGAGCCAGCACCGCAGGGCCATTCGGTCGCCTAAGGGCTGGGTCGCTGAGCTGGCTACTATCCTCGATGGGTGCGACGTCACCGGCACAGCACGCTAGCCAGGCCCGCCCGGCTCTGGAGCAGTGCCGGGTGCGCGGCGGCGGCCCTGATGCTGTGCGGCCTGTCCGGGCCGGCGTTCGCGGCAACGCATTTCCCGTCGGCATCATCGCTCTGGTCGCGCTGGCGGTGATCGCCGCAGTGGCCGTGCTTACCCGGCGGCGGCCCGGCCGCGACTAATCTTCGCTGCCGTCGGCCGGATCCGGCCAGGCGGATTCACCGTTGTGCCGGGCGAACTCGAGGAACTCCTGGCGGAGGGCCTCGTCGTCGGCCCGCCACCGGTCACGGCGCTGCTCGGCTTCCTCGGGGGTCAGCGCCTGGGCCGCCAGCCGGGCGTAGTCGGCGTCCTGGGGCCCGATCTCCACGTACACATCACCGATGACCCGCCCGTCGTGGGCGATCGCACTCTGCGGAACCCGGAGATTCCCGTTCGGCAGTCGTATAACAAACATCGCCCGATCACCCTAGATGCCGTAGCGCCGGTTGAAATACAGCATGACCCGCAGTGCGGTCCGCGTGTCCCCGCTCAGCATGTCCACCAGCGCCGGCCGCTGGCTCGAC
The DNA here is from genome assembly GCA_963790065.1 of uncultured Actinomycetes bacterium. GTDB lineage: Bacteria > Actinomycetota > Actinomycetes > Streptosporangiales > Streptosporangiaceae > Palsa-504. Next base: position 194,588 of record CAWBNK010000020.1, read on the forward strand.
GCGATCGCAGCGAACGCGTCCGCGAAAAACTCTTTGCGTCCCAGGCCACCGGGCTGGCGGTGAAAATCGCTGGCGAAGTGTGGCTGGCATTGATCGTAGAGCATGCGGAACTCCGCTGAGTCAGATTGCCACTTACCCGGCGGGCTATCCAGATCGTCCAGTGCGTGCCCGATCTCATGGCACATCACGTCGGGAGTGGGCGACGGCTGCGAGCCGACGACGATCTTGCGCTCGCCGTAGGCGCCCGCGCACGCATCCCAGGACGCCTGCCCGGAGGGTAGCGCGACGCCCCGCAGCGCGCCCATCTCGTCGAGTTCCGGGACACCCCCCGGACCGACGAAGATCGCGTCGAGCCCGGCGGCCAGCCGGGACTTGATCCGCTCAGGCAGTTCGGCCAGCCGGTCGATCGCCTCGATCACCTGGGCGGGCGGCGAGGACGTCGCATCCCACTGCCGCCACAAGATCCTTTCCAGGGAGCCGGTGTGGCGGCGGCCATCTGCCGACGGCGACGCCTCGCGCGCGCGGGCGGAGGTGAAGGGCAGCTTCAGGCGCAGCGCGGCCCGGGCCCCCCGCCAGGAGGGCCGCCCGTCGGCCCCGGACTGCTGCGGGATGCCCGCCGCGGCCTGGGCCAGGTCGGGGCCGGTAAGCGGGTCGTAGGGCCGCCCTGGCGAGCTAGCCACCGCCGCTTCCGGCCTGGCTTCGTGGGCCACGCTGAACGGGTCCGCCTGGTCGGGTGCCTCACGTACCCGGGCCTGAGCCTGGCCAGAACGCACCGCGGCCGGGCCGGGCTTCCGGCGGGACGACGCGGGCGGCAGGCGGTGGCCGGGCGGCGGGCCGGACCCGCGCGCCGGGCGATCTGCGGGCAGCGAGCGGTCTGCGAACGGCGGCGGGCCGGCGGAGGTCGCGTCGGGTACCGGCCATGCCTCGGGCGGGGCAGGTCCCGGGCTGGCGAGCGTTCCTGCGGGCGGGTCCGGGGCGGGGGGGCCGGCCAGACCCGGCGGGACCGCGCCGACGGCGGCGGCCTGCTGCTGTTCCCGGCGGTGCCGTCCCTGGGGGCCGTTACCGTTGACCGGCAGCGGCCGGCGAGGATGGACGAAGCGGCGGATGCGGTCGAACAACCGAAGCCGCATGCACTATCTCCTGCTCTCTCGCCCTGACGGCCAGCGTATGCCGAGATCGCCCGCCGCGTCACCGGATGTAACGCAATGAGGTCCCCGCCGCGGGGCCCGGCCGGCGGCCTGGGGACCAGCCGGCTGGCCGAGCCAGCCGACGGCCCGGGATCGCCGCAATCCATATGGGCAAAGAGGCTAAAAGGTATACAGAGAATCAGAAAGGCTACGATTTCTTCATTTCCGAGGGCATTACGGCCGACCGTCGGCATGGGCCGCAGGCATGCTGGCCTGCACCTCGCGGCCCACCGGCCGTGAAGGCAAACCAGCGTCCGCACCGGACTTATGCGTCCGTCTGAGCGTATTTCGAGCTAGATAAGCGGTTTATCGGCGAAAAACTTGACTTATTTCGTCGCGTCGCCCGGTTATGCAGGAATAAGCTGCCGCCATGTTCCTGTCCGGTGCCTTGTTTGCCCTCTTCCTGACGGGCTGCTGGCTCTACTGCCTGACGGACGCCATACTCACGCCCGCGCCCGAGGTCCGCGGCCTATCCAAGCGAACCTGGGTCACCGTCGTCGCGGTCACCTTTATCGGCGGCGCGTTCGCCTGGCTCATCGCGCGGCAGCCGGCCCGCGGGTCAGCCCCGATGCGGTCGGTCCCGATGCTGACTGGCCCGATGCTGTCAGGCTCGATGCTGGCTGGCCCGATGCTGGCGTCGGTGCCGGATGGCGCGGCGGCCGGCGACGACGACCACCTCGAGGGCGAGCAGTGGACCGCCGCGGACGACGCCGCGGCGCGGCACCCGGCCGGGCGGGCCAGGACCGACCAGCAGGTGCCCAAGGGACCGGACGACGACCAGGAGTTCCTGCGCGAGCTTGACCGCACCATCCGGGGCGGCAACCCGCCCGTCAGCTTAGGTCGCGGTCGCCGGGTTCAGCTGACGCCGGCGTAGGAGTGCAGGCCGGCGATGAACACCTGCACGACCAGGATGTTGAACATCAGGCTGGTGAAGCCGAGCAGCTGGATGTAGTGTGCGCGCCGGCCGCGCCAGCCGGCGGTGGCCCGGGCGTGCAGGAACGCCGCGTACAGCACCCAGGTGATGAAGGCCCAGGTCTCGACCGGGTCCCAGCCCCAGTAACGGCCCCAGGCCTGGTCGGCCCAGATCGCGCCCGCGATGACGCCGAACGTCCAGACCGGGAAGCCGAACACGATGGTCCGGTAGGTGAGCCGGTCGAGCTGCTCCATGGTGGGCAGCCGGCGTACGAGCGCGTTGCCCGGCCGGGCCCGGCCCGCCGCCACCCTCCTGGTGTACCGGTCCACGACCAGGTAGACGCCGCCGAGCACGGCGGCCACGAAGAAGATCCCGGTGGACAGGGTCATCGCGGTGACGTGGATCGACAGCCAGTAGGACTGCAGGGCGGGGACCAGCTGGCCGGCCGCGGTGTAGATCAGGGTCTCGGTCAGGCCCAGCGTGATGACCACGGCGCCCAGCACGAACACGCCCAGCGTCCAGGCTCGGTAGCGGATCATGACGAACAGGAAGAACAGGGCGGCTACGCAGGTCAGCGCGGTGACGAACTCGTACATGTTGCCCCACGGGGCCCGGTGCACGGCCAGTCCCCTGGTCACCACGGCGCCGGTGTGGGCCAGCACGCCGGCCACGCTGAGGGCCATGGCCACCCGCACCCAGGGTCCGGCCTGCCCGATGGCGCGCAGCGCCGGGACCTGCAGTTCGGGCATCGAGTCGGGCACTGAGCCTGACGCTGAGCCTGACACCGGGGCCGGGGGCGCAGTGCTGGCCGCTGGGCCAGCCGGCGCGTCGCCGTCGCCGGGCACCGGGCCGCCGTCGGCGGCGCTATCGGCGGCGGTGGCGGTCGCGCCGGGCGCGCCCACCGCGGCCAGGGCGGCGGCCGGCTCCCGGTCCTGCACCCGGGCGGTGGCACCGGCCCGGCGCGGCCGCCCGAAGGCAAAGTCTCCGGCGAACGCGACCACGGCCATGGAGTAGATCACGAGCGCCGCGATCAGGAAGTCGTTGCTGATGTGGCCCAGGGTCAGGTTGACGGGCACGGCCCTCAGTCTCCCTCGTGTTGTATGGCGTCGTCGTGCGCCGACCTCAGCTCGGCGGCCAGGGACGCGAACTCGGCCTCGAAGCCGCCGCTGGCGTCGGTGCGGGCCAGGCCGCCGATCTGCACCGTACTGCCTGTCTCGCGGGCCCGGGCGCGGACGAAGACCCGCCTGCGCCGGACCATGAACGACAGCAGCAGGCCGCCCAGGGCGGCCATGCCGCAGATCAGGGCGGGCAGCTGGCCGGGGTCGTGGGTGATGGCCAGGCTCACCCACTGCTGGTAACCGGTGAACGTGATCGTGCCCTGGCCACCGGGCAGCTTGAGCGACTGGCCGGGTACCAGCACCTGCGGGTCGGCGGTCAGCCGCTGCATGCCGGTGGTGTTCATCTGGTACACCGACTGGGGCACGCCGCTGTTCACGCCGAGGTTCCCGGCGTAGGCGATCAGGCTCACCACCGGGTTGTCGGCGGCCGGGAACACCGACTCGAGCACCCCGCCGACCTCGACGGCGGTCGGCACGAAGATGCCGCTGAAGCCGAGCTGCTGCGGCTGCGCGTCGGTCACCTTGACCACGCCCTCGGACAGGAAGTTGCCCGAGGCGCCGGAGATGAACGGGGTGGCCTGGTCGTAGACCACCTGGCCGCGGGCGTCGGTGACCTTGAACACCGGCGCGTAGCCGTGCCCGATCAGGTAGACCTTGGCCCCGTCCACCGACAGCGGCCGGTTGACCTCGATGTGGTCGGTACGCACCGGCCCGGCCGGGGTGGCGGTGTAGCTGACCTGGGCGTCGAACGCGGAGGGCTGCCCGCGCTGGGCCCCGGAGGCGATGTAGCTGGCATCGAACTTGTCCAGGGTGATGCTGAACGGGGGCAGGTCGTTGCTGGTCACGAAGCGGCCGGGGTAGAACTCGTCCAGGCCGATGGGGGTGTCGGCGAAGCTCTGGCCCTGGATCAGCAGCCGGTCGGCCTTGTAGCCGAACAGCCCGCCCAGCGCCACCGACACCAGCACGCCCAGCAGGGCCAGGTGGAACAGCAGGTTGCCTGCCTCGCGCAGGTAGCCCTTCTCGGCCGAGACCCAGTGCTCATCAGTGCTGGCTTCGGATGGTGCGCCGGCCTCGGGCCGGCGCAGCCGGAAGCCGTGGCCGGCCAGCACTTTCGCCGCCACTTCGGCCGCCTGGCCGGGGGGCAGCGCGCTGGCGTACTCCGCCGAGCGGGGCAGCCGGGTCAGGTACCGCGGCGCCCGCGGCGGCAGCGTGCGGGCCGAGCCGGCCAGCCGGAACGTCCGCGGCACCACGCAGCCGACCAGCGAGGCGAACAGCAGCAGGTAGATGGCGGCGAACCAGGGCGCGCCGAACACGTTGAACAGGCCCAGGTGGTTCAGCAACGGCGCCAGGGCCGGGTGCGAGAGGAAGTACTGCGCCACGCCGGCCGGGTTGGTGCCCTCCTGGGGCAGCATCGACCCGGGCACGCTGCCCAGGGCCAGCAGGAACAGCAGGATCAGCGCGATCCGCATCGAGGTGAGCTGCCGCCAGGCCCAGCGGGCCCACTCGCCCAGACCGAAGTCGGCGCTCGCGGGCCGCCCGGCCTCCTGCTCGTCCGGGTCGGCCAGCGGGTCGGCCTCGGGCGTGCGCACGTCCGTCATCAGGCGGCCTGCCCGGTGACCTTGGTCAGCATGGCGGTCAGCTCGCCCATCGTGGTCGGGCCGAACACCGCCCCGGCGATGTGCCCGGTCCGGTCGATCACCAGCGTGGTGGGAGTCCCGGCGATCGGCACCACGGACGTGAAGTCCAGCGTTATCACCGAACCAGCATCGCTCACGCTGGGATAGGTTATGCCGAAGTTGCGGGTAAAAGCCTCGGCACTGGCTGTGGTGTCCCTGACATCCACGCCGAGGAAGTCCACGCCGGCCGACTTGTACTGCTCGGCGGCGACGGCCAGCGTCGGCGCCTCCTCGCGGCACGGCCCGCACCAGGAGCCCCAGAAATTGACCACGACCACCCGGCCCCGGTACGAGGCGAAGTTCAGCTTGGACCCGGTCAGCGTGGTGCCGGTGAAGTCCGGGGCCAGCGGCTGGTGCCCGGCCGTGTACAGCACGGCGCTGGCGTTGCCGTCGACATCGGTCACGTCCCGGGGCCCGCTGCCCGCCCACCCGGCCACCAGCACGATGACCAGCGCCGCGGCGGCGAGCACGGCCGCCCCCAAGACGACCAGACGGCGCTTGGTCTTGAACACGGGGGGATCCTTGGAACTCCTACAGGGGGTAGTACTGACCTATTGTGCCGCATCGCCGTGGGTGACCTGACGCCGGGCCGGCACGGTGTAGGCCACGCCGGCCAGCCGGTCGCCTGAGTAGGTGAAGCTGGTCACGCTGCCCAGCGCGCACTCCCGCATGGCCGGGTTATGCCACAGCCGCTTGCCTTCGGCCTCGCGCCTGGTGACCCAGATGGGCAGCTGGTGGGTGACGCACACCGCCTCCCGGCCGGCCGCCGCCTCCCGCGCGGTTTCCATCACGGCCAGCATCCGGGCCGCGACGTCGTGATAGGGCTCGCCCCACGACGGCCGGAACGGGTTGACCAGGAACTGCCAGTGGCCGGGACGGCGCAGCGCCCCGTCGCCCACGCCGAACTTCAGGCCCTCGAAGTGGTTCCACGGCTCGATCAGCCGGTCGTCGGTGATGACCGGCAGGCCGAGCCGCTCGGCCACCGGCTGGGCGGTCTCCTGGGCTCGCTCGAGCGGTGAGCAGTACAGGGCCACCACGGCTCGTTCGGCAAAATAATCGGCCGCCGCGTCTGCCATCGCCCGCCCGTTCGCGGACAGGCGGTAACCGGGCAGGCGCCCGTAGATGATGCCGTGCGGGTTGTCCACTTCGCCGTGGCGCAGCAGGTGGACGACGGTTGTGTCGGACATAGCCCGGCCAGCTTACCTACAGCGCCTACCTACAGTGCTGACCTAGAGGGCGGCCGCCGCGGCCCGGGCCGCGGCGGGCAGGGCGGCGGCGATGCGCGAGATGGCCGCGTCGTCGTGCGCGGCCGAGACGAACCAGGCCTCGTACGGCGACGGCGGCAGGTACACGCCGCCGTCCAGCATGGCGTGGAAGAACGCCGCGTACGCGGCCGGCGCCTGGTCCCTGGCGTCGGCGAACGAGCGCACCGGCGCCGAACGGCCCAGGAACACCGAGAACAGGCTGCCCGCCTCGGACAGCCAGAACGGCACCCCGGCCTCGGTCAGCGCCTCGGCGGCCAGCTTGGCCACGGCCGCCGCGGCGGCGTCCACCGCCGCGTACACCTCCGGCGTGCAGGCCTGCAGGGTGGCCAGCCCGGCGGCCACCGCGAGCGGGTTACCGGACAGCGTGCCCGCCTGGTAGACCGGCCCGGCCGGGGCCAGCCGGGACATGATCTCGGCCCGGCCGCCGAACGCCGCGGCGGGCAGCCCGCCGCCCATCACCTTGCCGAACGTGACCAGGTCCCCGGCCACGCCGTCGACCCCGTACCAGCCGGACGCGGTGACCCGGAAGCCGGTCAGCACCTCGTCCATGATCAGCAGCGCCCCGGCCTCCCGGCACGTGGCCGCCAGCTGGGCGTTGAACCCGGGCGCGGGCGGCACCACGCCCATGTTGGCCGGGCAGGCCTCGGTGATCACGCAGGCGATCGAGTCACCGCGGGCGGCGAACGCCGCGGCCACGGCGCCGGGGTCGTTGTAGGGCAGGACCAGGGTGTCGCCGGCCGCCGCGCCGGTCACGCCGGGCGAGTCGGGCAGCCCGAACGTGGCCACGCCCGAGCCGGCCGCGGCCAGCAGCGCGTCGACGTGCCCGTGGTAGCAGCCGGAGAACTTGACCACCAGCGGCCGGCCGGTGAACCCGCGGGCCAGCCGGACCGCGGACATGGTGGCCTCGGTGCCCGAGTTGACCAGCCGGACCTGCTCGACGGGGGCGCGGGCCACCAGCTCCTCGGCCAGCGCGACCTCGCCCGGCGTGGCGGTGCCGAACGACGTGCCCTGGCGCACGGCGGCGGAGACCGCCGCCACCACCGGCGGGAACGCGTGCCCCAGGATCATCGGCCCCCACGAGCAGACCAGGTCCACGTACTCGCGGCCGTCCGCGTCGGTCAGGTAGGGCCCCGCGCCCCGGACCATGAACCGCGGCACGCCGCCGACCGCGCCGAACGCCCGGACCGGCGAGTTCACCCCGCCCGGGGTCACCTGCTGGGCCCGGGCGAACAGCGACTCACTGCGGGGGGTCATAGGGGGGTCGTCCCCCCTGGGCTAGCAGAGCTCGTCACAGTGCCCTTAGTCACAGTGCCCTTAGTCACAGGGCCTCGCAGGCGTCGACCAGGTACTCGAGCAGCCGCAGCGCGTCGGGCAGGGCGTGCTCCCGCGGCGAGCGCAGCCAGCGGGCGGTCAGCCCGGGCCCGTACGCCGACGGCGGGGCCAGCACGTAGCTGTCCCGGCAGTGCCAGCGCAGGCCGGGGGTGACGCTCTCCGGCTCGCTGTCCAGGCCGCAGGACCACCATTCGTCCTCGTCGGCGGGCGAGCCCCTGGTCACCACGAAGAACAGCATCCGGTCCTGGCCCAGGGCGGCCACCGGGCCGGTCGCGGCGCCGGCCGCCTCCAGCCGGGCCAGCGCGGGCGTGCCGGCCGCGGCCGGCACGTCGAGCACATCAAAAACCCGGCCGGTGACGAGTATGACGCTCGCCTCCGGCCGGGCCTCCCACCATGTCGCGATGATGCTGGTGTCGACCGTGGCCTGCATCTGCCAGGTGGGCGACGCCGGGTGCGCGCCCGGCGCCGGGCAGCCCACCCGGTCGCAGGAGCAGGCCCGTCCGGCATCGGCCGACCCGCGGCTGTTGCGGTAGGGGTGCGCGCCCAGGCACACCGGCCAGCCCAGGGAGGCATACTGCGCCGCCACGGTCCCGAGCGGCAGTTGACGCTCCGCCGCCCGCCCGCGGCTCCGTCCGTTACGGCGCCGCGCTACTTCGACCATCGGAGGCCTTCCCCTGGTTGTGTGCTGATTACGTGTTGTAGGGCTTAAACCACGTTCCGTTCGGCCTATTAAACTACGCAGGCGGGCCGGTACGGTTACGTTTTGCACACACATTGCCCGCGAATTTAGCTGTGCAGCCAGCGCGCCACCTCAGCCGCCCAGTAGGTGAAGATGATGCCGGCGCCCGCCCGGCGGATGGCGGTCAGGGTTTCCATGATGACCCGGTCCCGGTCCAGCCAGCCGTTGGCCGCCGCCGCCTCGACCATGGCGAACTCGCCGCTGACCTGGTAGGCCGCCACCGGTACCGGCACGGTCTCGGCCACCCGCCTGATCACGTCCAGGTAGGCCAGGGCCGGCTTGACCAGGACCAGGTCGGCGCCCTCGGCCACGTCCAGCGCGGCCTCGCGCAGCGCCTCGGCCGCGTTGGCCGGGTCCTGCTGGTGGCTGGCCCGGTCGCCGAACTTCGGCGCGCCCTCGGCGGCCTCGCGGAACGGCCCGTAGAAGGCCGAGGCGTACTTGACCGAGTAGGCGCAGATGCCGGTCTCGCCGTGCCCGGCGGCGTCCAGTGCGGCGCGGATCGCGGCCACCTGGCCGTCCATCATGCCGCTCGGTGCGACCAGGTGCGCGCCGGCTTCGGCCTGGGCCACCGCCACGGAGGCGTAACGGTCCAGGGTGGCATCGTTGGCCACGTCACCTTCGGCGCTGAGCAGCCCGCAGTGCCCGTGGTCGGTGTACTCGCACAGGCACAGGTCGGCCAGGATGACGCAGGCGTCGCCGACCTCGGCCCGCAGGTCAGCCAGCGCGACCTGGGAGATGCCGGCCGGGTCGTCGGCCGCCGAGCCGCGCCCGTCCTTGGCCGCGGGCACGCCGAACACGATCAGCCCGCCGACGCCCGCGCCGACCGCCTCGGCGGCCGCCTTGCGCAGGCTGTCCCTGGTGTGCTGGACCACGCCGGGCATCGAGGATATGGGCTGCGGCTCGTCCAGGCCTTCCTTGATGAACACGGGCAGCACCAGGTCGCTGGGGGCCAGCGAGGTCTCGGCCACCAGCCGCCGCAGGGCCGGCGTGCGGCGCAGCCGCCGCGGCCGGACCACGGGGTATCCAGCGTTCATCTCGGGGTCCTGTCTTTATCGGTTAGCGCAGTTCTTTATCGGTTGGCGCAGTGTCGGTTAGCGGAGGCGGCGCCGGGCGCCGCGGCGGCGCTCGGAGGGCTTGCGGAGGGGTTCTCCTGCTTCCTCGGCCGCGGCCCGCAGGCCCGCGCCGTAGGTGGCCATCGCGTCGACCAGGGCGGCCATCGACGGCTCGGGGGCCAGCACGTCCACCCGCAGGCCGAACTCGGCCGCCGTCTTGGCCGTCTGCGGGCCGATGACGCCGATCACGGTGACCGCGTGCGGCTTGCCCGCGATGCCGACCAGGTTCCTGACCGTGGAGGACGAGGTGAACAGCACGGCGTCGAAGCCGCCGCCCTTGATCGCCTCGCGGACCGGGGCGGGCGGCGGGGCCGCGCGGACCGTCCGGTAGGCGGTGACGTCCTCGGCCTCCCAGCCCAGGTCGATCAGCCGGGCCAGCAGCGTCTCGGTGGCGATGTCGGCCCGGGGCAGCAGCACCCGGTTGATCGGGTCGAGCAGGTCGTCATAGGGCGGCCAGGCCGCGGCCAGGCCCTCCGCCGACTGGTCGGAGTCCGGCACCAGGTCGGGCCGGATGCCGAAGTCAAGCAGCGCGGCCGAGGTCGCCTCGCCCACGGCGGCCACCTTGACCCCGGCGAAGGCCCGGGCGTCCAGGCCGTACTCCTCGAACCGTTCCCGCACCGCGCGGACCGCGTTGACCGAGGTGAACGCGACCCACTGGTACCGGCCGGTGACCAGGCCCTTGACCGCGCGCTCCATCTGCTGCGGGGTGCGCGGCGGCTCGACCGCGATGGTCGGGACCTCCTCGGGCACCGCGCCGTACTCGCGCAGCCGCTGCGACACCACGGCGGCCTGCTCCTTGGTCCGCGGCACCAGTACCCGCCAGCCGAACAGCGGCTTGGTCTCGAACCAGGACAGCTGGCTCCGGGCCGCCGCCGCGTCGCCGACCACGGCGATGGCCGGGCCCCGGGTGTTGGCCAGGGAGATGCCGGCCGCCTTCAGGTCGGGCCCGATCCGGCCTAGCGTGGTGACCACGGTCTGCTGGGCGCTGGTGGTGCCGTCCCAGGTGATGGCGAACGGGGTGGCTTCCGGCCAGCCCGCCGCGACCAGCATCTTGCCCAGTTCGGCCGGGCCCGCGTCCGCGCCGAGCACGACCAGCGTGGCCGGGCTGTAGGCCACCCGGCTGATATCGGCGGCGTGCACCACGCGCAGTTCGGCGTTCGGCTCGCTGGCCAGCGGGATGCCCGCGTAGGCGGGCACCGCGGTGACCAGCGGCACGCCTGGGACGATCTCGAACCTGACGCCGGACCTGGCGCACTCGGTGGCCTCGGCGGCCCCGCCGCCGAGCAGCGGGTCCCCGCCGAACAGCCGGACGGCCAGTGCGCCGTCCTGCGCGGCCTGCACGAGCAGCGCGGCGGTGCCGGCCGGATCGGCGGGCTCGGCCAGCCGGGCCTCGGGGTTCATGTGGCGGCGGGCCAGCCCGGCGTGGGCGGCATCGGCCACCACCAGGCCGGCCTGGCCGAGCAGTTCGGCGGCGCGGAGCGTCAGCAGGCTCTCGTCACCCGGGCCGGCGCCCACCAGGGCGATCCAGCCCGCGCGCGGTGGCGGCTCGGCCTGGGTCACGGGCTGCTGGCCTGAGTCCTGGATAACGCTCACTGCGCATCATCCCCGCTGCTAGTCGGTACCTGCGGCACGCTGATGAGATCGGAGGCCCCCAAGCTGAGCAGCTCGGCCGCCAGGTCCCGGCCCAGCGCGCTGGCGCCGGCCAGGGCCGCGGTGCCGTGGGCGCGCAGCGCGCGGGCGCCGTCGGCGCTCAGCGCGGCGGCCTGCATCCGCAGCTGGCCGTTGCCGGCCGCGTAGGCGCCGACGGGCGAGCTGCAGCCGGCCTGCAGGGTCTCGAGCAGGCTCCGTTCGGCCACCACGGCGGCCATGCTGGCCTCGTCGCTGATCGTGGCCAGCAGCGCGATCAGCTCGTGGTCGCCGTCGCGGCATTCGACAGCCAGGGCGCCCTGGCCGGGGGCGGGCAGCATCTCTTCCGGCTCGAAGACCTGGGTGACCGCGGCCAGGTGGCCGATCCGGGCCAGGCCGGCGTAGGCCAGCACCACCGCGTCCAGCTCGCCGTCGGATACCTTGGCCAGCCGGGTGCCCGCGTTCCCGCGGATGGGCACGCAGCGCAGGTCGGCGCGCAGCGCGAGCAGCTGCGCGGCCCGGCGCGCCGATCCGGTGCCGATGCGCGCGCCGGCGGGCAGGTCGGCCAGCTTGGCGCCGTCCCGCGCGATCAGCGCGTCTCTGGGGTCGTCCCGGACCGGGACCGCGGCCAGCCGCAGGCCCGCGGCGGGCCCGGCGGGCAGGTCCTTGGCCGAGTGGACGGCCAGGTCGACCTCGCCGGCCAGCAGCGCCTCGCGCAGCGCGCTGACGAAGATGCCGGTGCCGCCGATCTGGGTCACCTGGGCCTGGTTCACGTCGCCCAGCGTGGTCACGCCGACGATCTCGACCAGGCGCCCGGTCCGTTCGGTGATCAGGTCGGCGACCCCGCTGGACTGCACGATGGCCATCGGGCTCCGGCGGCTGCCGAGCCGTAGCGTCCGCTGCTTCACCGCTGCACCTCCTCGCCCGCTCGCGTCGGTTGCTGATCGCCGTGCGCTTCCTGCTCCGGGGCGGCACGGGTGACCGCCTCGACCGCGCGCGGGTCAAGATCGAACAGAACTCGCAGCGCCGCGGCGTATTCCTCGCCCCCCGGCGATCCCGCGAGTTCCTTGACCCGTACCGTCGGCGCGTGCAATAGCTTGTCTACCACCCGGCGCACCGTCTGGGCTATTTCATCTAGCGCATGACCGCTCAGACCGTCCCCGCTGAGCCTGCTGGCCAGCCTGGCCAGCTCGGCGTCCACCACGGTGGCCGCCATGGCCCGCAGCGCGACCACGGTCGGGGCGACCCGAGCGGCGTCGACCGCGGACCGGTAGGCGGCCAGTTCGGCCTCGCAGATGGCCCGCACGGCGGCCACGTCGGCGTCCCGGGCCGCGGTGGCGTGCCCGCCCAGCTGGTCAAGACCGATCACGGTCACGCCCGGCAGGCCGGCCACTTCCGGCTCGACGTCCCGCGGCAGGGCTAGGTCGACCAGGACCAGCGGCCGGTCCCGGCCGGCGGTGGCCGCGGCGACCTGGGCGCGGGTGATGACGTGGCCGGCGGCGCCGGTGCAGGACACCACGATGTCCGCTGCGGCCAGGGCGGCGGCCAGGTCGGCCAGGGCGATCGCGTTGGCGCCGACGTGAGCGGCGAGCCGTTCGGCGTGAGTCCGGGTCCGGTTGGCCACGTCGATGCGGGCCGCGCCGGCCCGGCTGGCCGTGGCGGCGGCCAGCGCGCTCATCGAGCCGGCGCCGACCACGAGCACGTCGCGCCCGGCCAGCTGCTGGTTTGTGGTGGCCGCGGCCTCGCCGGCCAGGCTGGCCGCGGCGAGCTCGAGGGCCACGCTGACCAGGCTCCGGCCGGCCTGGTCGATGCCGGTCTCGGCCCGGGCCCGCTTGCCGGCCCGCAGCGCCACCCGGCCCAGGTCGCCCAGCACCCGGCCCACCGTGCCGTGCTCCTCGCCCAGCTTGAGCGCGGCCCGGACCTGGCCCAGGATCTGGCCCTCGCCGACCACCATGGAGTCCAGACCGCAGGCCACCGCGAGCAGGTGGCTGACCGCCCGGTCCTCGTAGTGCACGTACAGGTGCGGGGTCAGGTCCCTGGCCGGCACCCCGCAGTGCCTGCCGAACAGCTCGCAGACGGCGGTCACGCCGGCGTGGAACCGGTCCACCTCGGCGTAGACCTCGACCCGGTGGCAGGTCGAGACGATGAACGTCTCGGCCACGGACTCGGCGAGCGTCACGTCGCGCAGCAGCTTGACCAGCGTGTCCCCGCTGACCGCGGCCTGCTCCAGGATCGCCACCGGCGCGCTCTTGTGGCTGAGGCCGACCACCAGCACGCTCACCAGCCCACCGCCCCTAGGCCTGCGCCGCGAGTTGCGCGCCGGCCAGATCAGGGTCCGGCCGGGCGGCCGATCTGCGCTGCGCGTGGAAGGCCAGGATCTGCAGCTCGATGGACAGGTCGACCTTCCGCACGTCCACCCCGTCCGGGACGGTGAGCACCACCGGCGCGAAGTTCAGGATGCTGGTCACGCCGGCCGACACCAGCCGGTCGCAGACCGCCTGCGCGGAGGAGGCCGGGGCGGCGATCACGCCGATGGCCACCTTGTGCCTGGCCACCAGGGACTCGAGCTCGTCCACGTGGCGGACGGTCAGCCGCGCGATCTTGCTGCCCACGATGGCAGGGTCGCTGTCTAGCATGGCCGCGATGGTGAAGCCGCGGGAGATGAAGCCGCCGTAGTTGGCCAGCGCCCGTCCCAGGTTGCCCGCGCCGACGATGACCACCGGCCAGTCCTGGGTCAGGCCCAGGGTCCTGGACACCTGGTAGACGAGGTAGTTGACGTCGTAGCCGACCCCCCTGATCCCGTAGGAACCCAGGTGGGACAGGTCCTTGCGCAGCTTGGCCGAGTTGACGCCCGCGACCGCGGCGAGTTCCTCGCTGGCTACCGTGCTGATGCCCCGCTCGGCCAGGCCGTACAGGGCCCGCAGGTACACCGGGAGCCGCGCGACGGTGGCCTCGGGTATCCCGCCGGCCTGGCCGTTGATCTCCGGCATCGCGTTCGTCTGCATCGCGGCACTGCTCCCTGAAGTTGGGGCTCCTGGGGTCGGGCTCCTGGGGAGTGGCGGGGCGTAAGAGCCTGCCTCAGCCGGCGTCATTCCACGGTATGCCTCTCCAAGGTACGCCTTTGTGCATGGCTTCACAAAGTCGCCGGTCGGGGGCCTCCGGGGTCAGCGGGGCCGACCCAGCGCGGCCCGCAGCCGGGCCTCGCTCACCCGCCAGAAGTCGATCTGCACCCCGTCGACCAGGGTCACCGGGATCTTGTCCCAGTACTCGCGCAGGTCATCGGGCGAGGCGGTGATGTCGCGCTCGTCCCAGCCCTCGCCCAGCTCGCCGGCCACCCGCTCGATCACGGCGCGGGCGTCGTCGCACAGGTGGCAGCCCGGGCGGCTCAGCAGCGTGATCCGGTTGGGACCGTTCGTCGTGTTCGCGCTCACGTCAGCTCCCGCCGTAACGGCGGTCGGCCGGCCGCAGCCCGCGGTCCGGCCGCGGCGGCAGCGGCTCCAGCGCCTGCGGCCGTTGCGGCATCGTGCGGCCGGTCTGCACGGGGCCGGCCTGCGTGGGGGCGGCCTGCTGCGGGGCGGGCAGCGGGGCGACCTTGGCCCACTTCAGCCGCAGCTCGATGACGTTGGTGGCCAGCACGCAGGCCCGCCGTTCGGCCACGAAACGCTGCATGTAGGGCTGGTTCTCATGGCTGTCGAAGGCGGCCCGGTCGGCGTAGATCTCGTAGAAGATCCGCTGCAGGGGCGCGTTGGGCACCAGGTGGATGACGTACACCAGGGTGCCTGGCTCACCGGTCCTGACCTCCTCGGCGGCCTGCTCGGCCAGCCGGTCGAAGTCGGCGGTCCGGTCCTCGAGCAGGGTGAAGATCAGGATCCGGCCGTACGGCCGGCCCGGCGCGGCGCCCGGCGCCCCGGCCGGAGCAGCGTCCGGCCCGAAGCCGATCCCCTCGGCCTCGACCGCGGCCGCCGTGGCGGCCGCTGCGGCGGCGGCGGCGGCCGGGCCTGGCAGCGGGGTGAACGCCCGGTCGGCGGTTACCGGCGGGTACCAGTCCGGCGGCGGAACCGGGGGCGGCACCCGCCGCCCCGGCTCGGTCCGCAGGCCCCGCTCATCACGCGCACCCGGGCCGCCCCAGGCCCCCGGACCCCCTGGAGCTCGCGGATCACGGAGGTCGCGCGGATCACGGAGTCCGCCGTCTGAGCTGCCGTTCATGGCCTTCCGCGCGTCGTATTCGTCCGCCGCCGCACGGCGGCCGCCGTCCCGGCGGGTGTCCAGGCCGCGATCCATCCGGCCGCGATCCATCCGGCCGCGATCCATCCGGCCGCGGTCCATCCGGCCACGGGCCGGGCGGGCGGCGATCCTGGTCGCCCCGAACCACACCAGCGCCGCCGCCGCCAGGGTCAGCAGCGGGTACAGCGACCGGTCCGGCAGCGACAGGCGCAGCGCGGCGGTGAGGCCGACGGCCACGCCGATCAAGGCCAGGCCCAGCAGCGTGCGGCCGCGCGGCCGGCTGTCCCTGGCCCGGACGGCCAGGCCCAGGCTGACCAGGGCGACGACGATCGTCACCGCCTGAACCCAGTCCAGCAGGTAGTGCGCGACCGCGTCGTCGTGCGTGCCCGGCAGCGGCCAGGCCTTGCTGAACGGCGGCCCGGTCAGCGGATCTGTGGCCAGGATCACGCCGCCCACCACGGTCAGCGCGCCGGCGCCCAGCCGGGCCCCGAACCTGGCCGCGTCGCTGGGCCAGGTGAGCTCGGCCAGGCCCCAGGCCAGCCCCAGCGGCGCGAGCAGCAGGGCGCACAGCTGAACGGCCCGGAACGTCGCGGGCCCGAAGCCGCTTTCGAAGCCCAGGCTCTGCGCGGCCAGCGCCACGGTCAGGGCCAGCGCCGCGATGGCCAGGCCGATGAAGCCCGGCGCGGGCTGGCGCACGCACCGTCCGGCGAGCATGCCGGTAGCCGCGGCCGCGACCAGCACGCCCGCGAAGCCGATCAGGACCGGAACAGACATCAGCCGCTACGGTGCACGATGCCCGGCCGCGCCGGGAACCATGAGCTGAAGCCGGTTACTTCTTGTTCCGGCGCTGAATGCGCGTCTTCTTCAGCAGCTTGCGATGCTTCTTCTTGGCCATGCGCTTGCGGCGCTTCTTGATGACAGAGCCCACGGAACCACCCTTCTAGGCATTGCGGATGACGGGCACGCCAACACGCTCGCCCGCTCAGGGCGGCTGGACACACACCCAGTGCTAGAGACTACCGTTCCTTCAGGGCTAGCGGACCTAGTCCTGGCTAGCCCACGGCCCGGACGGTCGTCACCACGCTGAAGCTCGGCCAGGGCGAGCCCTTGAGGCCTGCCTCGCCGCGCCGCTGCCGCACGCGGCCGCGAACGACCCGAGTGCGGCCACACCCACCGCGCCACCCATGAAGCGCCGACGCGACCAGCGCTGCGTGGTGGTATCCGTCACGATCTTGGGGACATCCATCTTGGGGACATCTATGCGCGGAAATCTACCGGATTAGCCCGGGCGCGCTGCGACTGCCACGAACGATGGAGCAACCGGGCGCAGGCAGGCAATCACCAGCGCACAGCTCTAACCCCCCATGACCCGGGCGGTACCGCCCCGGCCATCGTTAACTCATCCGGTACCGACGAAGGCAGCTCTCAGATACTGGTTGACTGCCTGCTCGGGGACCCGGAATGAGCGTCCGACGCGTATAGCCTCCAGTTCGCCGGAGTGCACCAAGCGATACACGGTCATCTTTGACACGCGCATGATCAAGGCCACTTCGGCAACGGTCAGAAATCGTACGTCGCTTAGGGGGGTTTCGCCTGCCATGCAGTTGCCTCTTCCGCACGAAGCCGAGCACTTGACGGGATTCAGAGCGCACCAGTCACGTACGTCTCCAGAGTAAGTCCCGTACAGAAAAGAGCAACCCCGCCCATAGCCTCATTGTTGTTACCGTTCGGCCGCAATCGCCCAACACGACTCAAGACGCAATCCCGGTCACCCACACTGAGCTGCGCCGTCCCGCTGGCAGGCCTTTGTGGCCGGACAGTTCAGATGGGCCGGGCCGGGTACGGCATTCGGCGGAAACTGGCCACCGGACCTGGACCCCTTGGCGCCGCCCGGCCATTTTGGATCATCAAGCCGGCGGGAGCAGACCGTGCCAGGCAAAAGTGGCCCGCCAGGTGTTCATGATCGAAGAGTCGATCGGGTCGCCTGGATCCAAACCCGAAGCGACCGGAATAAAGTCCGCAGGCTCGCCGTCGGTCATCACCGAGGGGGCGTCCTCCCCCGTCCGGGCGGCCGCCAGGGCGCGCCAGGCCTCGGGGATGACCTGGGCCGGATCGACGGGCTGGCCCGCCGCCACGGCCAGCAGGTGGGTCCAGGTGCGCGGCACCACCTGGACCAGCTCGTACCCGCCGCCGCCGGTCAGCAGCCAGCGGCCGCCGGCCGTCTCGTGGGCCAGGTCGTGGATCATGACCGCGGTGCGCCGTTGCGCGTCCACGGACAGGCCCAGGTGAGCCAGCGGGTCGAGCCGGTGGCTGTCGCAGCCGTGCTGGCTGACCAGCACCTCCGGCCGGAACGCCCGCAGCAGCGGCGGCACCACCGCGTCGAACGCCCGCAGCCAGCCCGCGTCGCCGGTGCCGGCCGGCAGGGCCACGTTCACCGCGTACCCGCGGCCGTCCCCGCTGCCGATCTCCGAGGCCAGCCCGGTGCCGGGGAACAGGGTGGCCGGATGCTCGTGCAGGCTGATGGTGAGCACCCGCGGGTCGTGGTAGAACGCCGCCTGCACCCCGTCGCCGTGGTGCACGTCCACGTCCACGTAGGCGATCCGCTGCGCGCCCTGGGCCAGCATCCAGCTGATCGCGATGGCCGGGTCGTTGTAGATGCAGAACCCGCTGGCCGAACGGCGCATGGCGTGGTGCAGGCCGCCCGCGATGTTGACCGCGTGCGGGGCCTGGCCGCGCCAGACCGCCCGGGCCGCGGCCAGCGTGGCCCCGGCGACCAGCACCGAGGCCTCGTGCATGGCCGGGAACACCGGGTCGTCCATGGTGCCGAGGCCGTACCGGAGGTTGGGCCGGAGGTCCTGGCCGGCCTGGCGGACCGCGTCGATGTAGGCCGGGTCGTGCACCAGCTCGAGCTCGTCCTGGCTGGCCGGGTCCGGGACCTGCAGCGTCACCGAGGGCAGGGACAGCACGCCGAGCTCGCGGGCCAGCGCCATGGTCAGCTCGACTCGCACCGGCGCCAGCGGGTGGCTGGGCCCGAAGTCATAACCGGTCAGCCGGTCATCCCAGGCCAGCGCGAGCGAACCCGCCACTACGCCCCCCGGCCGGCGGCGGCACTGGGTCGGGATCGGCGCCGAGCTCGCGGCCGCGATCCCGGGCCGCCTCGATGGCGGCCAGGAACGCGGCCCGCACCCCGTGCCGCTCCAGCTCCCTGATGGCCGAGATCGTCGTCCCGCCGGGCGAGGTGACAGCCTCGCGCAGGATGACCGGGTGCTCGCCTGTTTCCCGCAGCATGGTGGCCGCGCCGTAGACCGCCTGGATCACCATCTCAAGCGCGGTGCCGCGCGCCATGCCGAGCAGGATGCCGGCGTCCACCATGGACTCGACCAGGTAGTACACGTAGGCCGGGCCGCTGCCGGACAGCGCGGTGGCCGCGTCCTGCTGCGACTCGGGGATGCGCAGCACCTTGCCCACCGGCCGGAGCAGTTCCTCGGCCCGGCGCAGGTGCTCCTCGCCGGCGTAGGCACCGCGCGAGATCACGCTCATGGCCTGGTCCACCAGGACCGGCGTGTTCGACATGACCCGGACCACCGGCACCTCGCCGGGCAGCCGCCGCTCGATGAACGACGTGGTGATGCCGGCCGCGACCGAGATCACGAGCCGGCCGGGCGGCAGCCCGGGCCCGATCTCGGCCAGCAGCTTGCCCATGTCCTGCGGCTTTACCCCCAGGACCAGGGTGTCGGCCAGCTTGGCCGCGGCCGGGGCGTCCATCACCTGCACGCCGTAGCCGGTGCGGATCTCCTCGGCCCGCTCCTCCCGGCGGACCGCGGCCACCACGGCCGAAGGCGCCCAGCCCGCGCGCAGCAGCCCGGACAGCAGCGCCTCGCCCATCTTGCCGGTGCCGAGAATCGCGATCATGGCGGTCATCTAACCTTTCGACCGGAGCGAGCGCAGGAAGAAGGCGAGGTTGCCGGGCCGTTCGGCCAGGCGGCGGACCAGGTAGGCGTACCAGTCCCCGCCGTAGGGGACGTAGACCCGCACCCGCGCGCCGGTGTTGGCCAGCCGCCGCTGCTCGCCCGGGCGGATGCCGTACAGCATCTGGTACTCGAAGCTGTCGCTGGCGCGGCCGGTCAGCCGGGCCAGGGAGGCGGCGATCTCGATCAGCCGCGGGTCGTGGGTGGCCAGCATCGGGTAGCCGGGCCCGTTCATCAGCACCTTCAGGCAGCGCGCGTAGGACCGGTCGATGTCCCGGCGGCCGGTGAAGGCCACGTGCTCGGGCTCGTTATAGGCGCCCTTGCACAGCCGGACCCGGATCCCGTAGGCGGCCAGCGCCCGGCAGTCGTCCTCGGCGCGGCGCAGGCAGGCCTGGACCACGCAGCCGAGGTCGGGGTGGTCGGCGCGCAGCTTGGCCGCGATGCGCAGGGTCGGCTCGATGGCCGGGTATTCCTCGGCGTCCAGGGTCACGGTGGTGCCCGCCTGCGCCGCGGCGGCGCAGATCCGGGCGATGTTGTCCGCCGCCAGCTCCGGGCTCAGGAACAGCCCGACCGCGGTCGGCTTGACCGAGACCTCGGCCCCGCCCCGGTGGGTCAGGCCTTCGGCGCCGAGCTGGCCCAGCAGCTGGATGTACTCCTGCGTGACCGCGGCGGCCTGGGCTTCCTCCGTGGTGTCCTCGCCCAGGTAGTCCAGGCTGACCAGGAGCCCGGCGGCGCGTAGCGCGCGGGTCACCCGCACCGCGTCCGCGGCGGTCTCGCCCGCCACGTAGGAATCGACGATGCTCCGCGTCTGCGGCGCGGTGGTGACGACCTGGCGCAGCCGCGGGCTGGCCGACGCGGCGAGCAGAACCCTGCGCAGCACGAAGACAACCTCCCCTTCGGTGGGACGTATCAGACTATCTGCCGGGAACGCAGCGCGACCTTCACGTTCGCGCCGGCGTCCGGCGGCACGATGACCTCCTGGCCGGCCGCGACGCCCCCGGCCAGCAGCGTCGCCGCCACCGGCACGGTGCGCTTGACCAGCGCCAGCCCGATCGGGCCCTGCTCATAGTGCCGCGCCGCGGACCCGGTGAAGCCGATGGTCGCTCCGTCGAGCTCGACCGGGTCGCCGTGGGCGGGCAGCCGGTCGACGCTGCCGTCCAGATCCAGGAAGACCAGCCGCCGCGGCGGGTGGCCGAGGTTGTGTACCCGGGCCACCGTCTCCTGGCCCCGGTAGCAGCCCTTGTTCAGGTGCACCGCGGTCCCGATCCAGCCGACCTCGTGCGCGATGGTCCGGTGATCGGTGTCCAGGCCGAACCGGGGCACGTGCGCGGCGATCCGCAGCGCCTCGAAGGCCCACATGCCGGCCGGGACGGCCCCGCGCCGCACCAGCTCGGCGGCCGCGCCGGCCAGCAGGTCCCGCGCCACGATCAGGTCGATGGTGCCGAACGATCCAGGCTCCACCCGGGCCGTCACCCCGTCGAGCTCCGCGGCCAGATGGCCCGCCCGGGGCCCGAGCACGGACAGCACCGCGTACTGCGGGCTGACGTCGGTCACCTCGACCCGCAGCATGAACCGCATGGACTCGAGGAAGTCCAGCAGCGCCGGGGCGGTGCCCGGCTCTACGTGGATCCAGGTCGTGGTGCCGTCGTCGGTCAGCGTCAGGTGGTGCTCGATGTGCCCGGTCGGGCTGAGGATCAGGGCCTGGGCGCTGCTCCCGGTCGGCAGTTTGTCCAGCTGCTGGGTGGTCAGGCTGTGCAGCCAGGTCAGCCGGTCCGGGCCGGTGATGGTCAGCACGCCCCGGTTGGACCGGTCGACCAGGCCCACGGCGGTATCGGCCGCGCGCTGCTCGCGCAGCGGGTCGCCATAGTGCGCCGCGACCCCCTGGTCCACCCCGCTGGCCTCCACCGCCCCTGCTCGTGCCAGCAGCGGGCTCATCACATGTTCCCCCTCGTGCTCAGTCGTCGGCTGCTCAGTGTTGGCCTGCTTAGGCATCGGCGGCCGCCCGGCAATCCCGGCAGCGGCCGAAGACGGTCAGGTGGCCGACGTCGGTCTCGAAGCCGTGCTGCTCCTCCAGGGTGGTGATCAGCGGGCGGATGGCGTCCGGGCCGATCTCGGTCACCCGGCCGCAGGAGCGGCACAGCAGGTGGACGTGGTCGGCGTCGCTGGCCAGGTGGTAGATGGGCGCGCCGTGCCGCAGATGGGTGTGGCTGACCATGCCGATCTGCTCGAGCAGCTCCAGCGTCCGGTAGATGGTGGAGATGTTGACCCCGCGCGCCGTCTGCTGCACCTCGGCGCCGATCTCTTCCGGGGTGCCGTGATCCAGCCGCGCCACCGCCTCGAGCACCAGCTGCCGCTGCGGCGTCACCCGGTAGCCGCGGGCCCGGAGCTGCTCATCCCACCCGCGCACCGGAAGCTCGGGGGACGGCGCATCCGCGTTCATGGGCCCATAGTAGTTCGCAGGGTGTGATTCCCCGCACGGCGAAATGCCCTTGCCTGCCGGCATCCTCCCCGGCTAACGTGCGAGGTACGCAGGAAAGGAGGTGGTCCGAAAGTATGCATAGACATCGGACTTGCGAGGTGGCTGTCAGCTAGCCGCCAACCCGCCGGCACGACGTCCAGTTCGGCTAACGGGACGGCGGCCGGCTAATCCTGGCAGACACCGAGTCCCCGGGCTGACCGACCTAGTCCAGTCGGTCCCCGCGCAGCGCAACCCTGTGCCGTGCGGGAGTCACCCGGGGACATCTGCTTTCCCAGGTCTGGGTTTTCTAGGCCGGGCCGGCCTGCTCGCCGTCGGAACTGACCCGCTTGAGCTGGGCCGACAGATGCGGCTGGAGCGGCTGGCCCACGGCCGCCATATCGTAGGCGTAGGCCAGGTCGCCGCCCGCCATCCCGTACAGCCGGTGCCCGGCCGTCACTTCCTTGGCCGTGGCCGTGCGGGCCACCACGTCGGTGGCCATCTCGATGCGGGTCCCGGTGATCTCGCCCAGGTAGATCTCCACGATGCCGGTCGGGTGAGCCAGCATCACCTCGAGCTGGCGGTCCGGCCGGGGCCGCCAGTAGCCGCTCTCGGTGCCCAGCGGCGGCCCGATCCGCCCGTCTTCGTCCAGCCGCCAGGTCCGGCTGACGTAGCTGAGGAACGGCTTGCCGTTGTGGCTGAAGGTGACCTCCTGGCCGAACCGGAAGGACTCGATGGTCGGGTAGCCGCCGATCCCGGCGCCCTCCCACCGGCCGAGCAGGAATGCCAACGGCTCGAGGTCAGGATGCATCGCGACGACGCCTCCCGGCCAGCAGCACGCGCCCGGCCACGTACAGGCCAGCTAGGGCAACGGCGGCGAACACGCAGATCAGGATCGTGGCGCTCAGCATGCCGTGCATCCTCCGCAGTTTAGGCGCGGACCGCCCCGGTTTGCCCGCGCCGCGCCGGACTAGAGTTCTGCCATGGCCGAGCGCTCTCTCGTCATCAAGGTCACCGCCGGCGACGATGAGCCGGAACGCTGCAATCAGGCTTTCACGGTGGCCGCCGCCGCGGTGGCCAGCGGGATCGACGTGTCCTTGTGGCTGACCGGGGAGTCGGCCTGGTTCGGCCTGCCGGGCCGGGCCGAGAAGTTCTCGCTGCCGCACGCCGCACCGCTGGCCGACCTGCTGGCCGGGGTGCTGGCCGCCGGTACCGTGACCGTATGCACCCAGTGCGCCGCGCGCCGGGACATCAGCCCAGACGACCTGATCAAGGGCATCAGGATCGCCGGCGCCGCCACCTTCGTGGCCGAGATCATGACCGAAGGCGCGCAAGCCCTGGTCTATTAGGCCGGACTTCCCCCGAAGCCCGGCCGCCCCGACGTTGACCGCACGATGGTCCTGGTGCGAAACTCAGGTGTTTTGGTCGCTCCCAGGCCCGAACGGGCAGGCGGGCACCGCGGCCTTGAGGGTCCCTGACCGCGTCCGGGGGGACGATACCTATGGCTGCTGTGGCGGACCGCGATGTTCCTGGTTATACCCGGCTGAAGGCGCTGGGCTCGGGCGGGTTCGGTGAGGTGGTGCTGGCCCGGCACGACGCCTCGGGCACCCTGGTGGCGATCAAGTACCTGCGGGCTCGGCTGCTGGCTGATCCGCAGTTCGCGGCGTTGTTCCGGGCCGAGGCGGCGGTGCTGGCCTCGCTGGCGGACCCCAACGTGGTCCGGCTGTATGAGTATGTGGAGTCGCCGGGCGGCGCGGCGATCGTGATGGAGCTGGTCAACGGGGTCTCGCTGCGGGAGGTCTTGTCCCGGCAGGGTGCGACCACGCCGGAGGCGGCGCTGGTGGTGCTGCAAGGGTCGCTGCTGGGCCTGGCCGCGGCGCACCGGCGCGGGGTGGTGCACCGGGACTACAAGCCGGAGAACGTGCTGATCGACGGGTCCGGGGTCAGCAAGCTGACCGACTTCGGGATCGCGGCGCGGACCGGGGAGGCGGCCATGGCGGCCGGGACGCTGGCCTACGCGCCGCCGGAACAGTTCGCGGGCGGGATGGCCAGCCCGGCCGCCGACGTGTACGCGGCGACGGCGACGTTTTACGAGTGCCTGACCGGCCGGCCGCCGTTCACCGGCAACACCGCGGAGATGCTGGTACACCAGCACATGACCGCGCCGGTCCCGCTGGAGCCGGTGCCTGAGGCGCTGCGGCCGCTGGTCGAGGCGGGGCTGGCCAAGGACCCCGCGCTCCGCCCTGCGGACGGGACCGCGCTGGTGGCCGGGCTGCGGACGGCCGCCCGGCAGGCCTACGGCCCGGACTGGGAGCAGCGCGGCCGGTCCCGGCTGGCCGAGGCGGCGCTGCTGCTGGCCGCGCTGTGGCCGACCGGCGGGCCGGCTGCCGTGCACGGCAGCACCGTGCACCAGGTCTCACTGCGCCGCCGCCTGCCGCACCGGCACCTCAGCATGACCAAGGCCGCGATCGCGGCCGGCATCGTGATCGCCGGCGCGGCCGCCGGCACCGCCGTAGCCGTGGCCAGCTCCCACCATGCGCCCACTCTGGCCGGCACCTGGACCGGCACCTACGTCTGCTCCCAGGGTGAGACCGGGCTCCGCCTGGTGATCCAGACCGGCTCGGGCGGTGCCCTGACCGCACGATTCAACTTCTACGCCGTGCCCGCCAACCCCGGCGTCCCGTCCGGGAGCTACACCATGACCGGCACCTCCTCCGCCGCGGGAATTCACCTCATCCCCGGCCACTGGATCCACCAGCCCGCCGGATACGAGATGGTCGATCTCAGCGGCTCCCCGCCCCGCAACGGCGGGACGCTCCTCGCCGGCTCCGTCACCACATCTGGTTGCACCACCTTCTCCGTGACAAAATCCGCGTCGTAGCAGAGTGCAGGCGGTCGAGGTCAAGGTGGCGGGTTAGTACACGCGCCACACGGCGCTGCGCTGCAAGCTGGGCGACATCTGGCACTTCCACGACAGCCAGGCGGCGCAGCTGTTCATCTCCCAGGTCGCCCAGCCCCGCCGGTCATCGAAATCGGCCAGCAGGACCAGGAACCGGCAGGTGGCCGCGGTCAAGTGCCCGGCCAGCTCGCAGATCTGCGCCTCCAGCCGTTCCAGCGGCAGGCCAGCGGCCGGGCCGGCGCCGGGCACTGGGCCGGCGCCGGACCCGAGGGCGGCGTCGGGCACAGGAGTGGCGTCGCATCCGTGGGCCACGGTATCTGTGTCAAACATACGTTCGACAGTAACAAGCGGGTACGACATTTCGCGGACGGCGTGTTCGGGGCGGAGGCGGGTCACCACGGCCCGTTCGGCCCAGAAAAAGAAGCTCAGCCGGTTACGGGGCGGGGGCGCCCTGGGCGGCCAGACGGTCGCGGCGGAGGGTCTGGACCAGTTCCTCCTGGCCGGGGTCGATCGGCGGCAGGGTGCCGACCACCCAGGTGAGCAGCAGGTCGGCCAGGCTGGGGTTGCGGACCAGGGCGGGGCCGTGCAGGTAGGTGCCGAGGACCCGGCCGGTGTAGGCGCCCTCAGTGCCGTCGCCGTTGCCGACGCCGGTCAGCACGGTGGCCAGCGGCTTGGCCGAGGGGCCGCGGCGGGTGACGCCCTGGTGGTTCTCGAATCCGGTCAGGCGCTGCACGCCCAGCACCGGGTCTACGTCGGCGGTGATCTCGCCCACGCCGCGGTGCTCGCCGCGGCCGCTGCTGATGTCCAGCAGGCCCAGGCCCGGGACGGGCTCGCCTTCCACACCGCCGAACTCGGTGCCGACGATCTGGTAGCCGGCGCAGACCGCGAACACCACCGCGCCCTGGTTGACCGCGGCGGACAGCCCGCCACCGGCCTGCAGCCGCCGGGCAGCCAGGATCTGCGGCAGGTCTTCGCCGCCGCCCAGCAGGTAGATGTCGCCGCCCGCGGGGACCTGCTGATCGGAGTTGACCTCGGCGATCTCGACCGGGAGGCCGCGCAGCCGGGCCCGGCGGGCCAGCACCAACAGGTTGCCGCGGTCTCCGTAGGTGCTGAGCAGGTCCGGGTAGATCCAGACCAGCCGGACCGCGGACGGGCCCCGGGATCGGGCTTGGTGGCCGGGCCCGTGTTCCATCGCTCCGTGTTCCATCGCTCCTCCTGCCCGCGGCCTCAGGCCGTCCGCCCGAGCACCGCGCGGATCTGCTGGAACGCCGTGTAGTTGGCGATTACTTCCATGGACGGGCTGCGCGCCAGGTCGATCGCCTCGTCCACGCTGCCGGCCAGGCGGAAGGCCACCTCGTCGGCCTCCAGCCGGACGGCCAGGTCGATCTGGCGCTCGCCGGTCACGAGCACCGGCCGGCCACGCAGCCGGCGGTAGTCCACGTCCCACAGCCAGGATGTGTCCCGGCCGTCCGGCACCTGGGCGTTGACCGCCAGCAGGACCGGCACCGGCGGCGGGACCAGGACATCAAGCGCCTCCAGCCAGCCGGCCGGGTTCTTGGCCAGCAGCAGCCGCAGGCTGCAGCCGCGGCGCTCGATCTGGGTGTACCGGCCGGCCACCGACCGGACCTGGGCCAGGGCCTCGAGCGCCTGCGTCACCCCGATGCCGAACACATCCGCCACCGCCAGGGCGACCACGGCGTTGGACCGGTTGGCCCGGCCGGGCAGCATCAGGCCCAGCCGGCGGGACCGGCCGGTCGGGTCGATCACCTGATCGCCCGCCAGCACCCAGCTGACCGGCGGGCGGCGGTTCGGGCACTCGCCGCAGTACCAGTCCTCGCCGTCCCGGCGCAGGTGGGACCCGCAGTTCGGGCAGCACCAGGAGTCGTCGTGCCACCGCTGACCCGCGGCCACCCAGGTGACCTGGCGCGACTGCGCGGCGGCCCAGGCCACCAGCGGGTCGTCGGCGTTGGCGATGACCCGGCAGTCCGCCGCGGCCAGGGCGGCCCGCCAGCGCCGGGCCAGCAGCCAGATCTCCGCGGCCCGGTCCATCTGGTCCCGGCTGAGGTTGAGCAGCGTCACCACCCGGGCGTGGGTGGTCGCCAGCATGGCCGGCATGTACTTCTCGTCGACCTCGAGCACGGCCATGGCGGCATCGGGCGCGCGGGCCAGCGCGGACACCAGGCCGGCCTCCATGTTCGCGCCGAACGCGTTGGACGCGACCTGCTGGCCGGTGCTGCCGAGCGCGGCGGTGATCAGCCGGGTGGTGGTGGTCTTGCCGTTGGTGCCGGTGACCAGGACCACCTGCCGACCGCGGGCCAGCAGCGCGAGCAGGTCGGGTTTCAGCCGCAGGCCGATAACCCCGCCGATGACCGATCCGTCGCCGCGGCCGGCCAGCCGGGAGGCCCGCCCGGCCGCGCCGCCCACGGTGGTGGCCAGGCGCGCGCGCAGGGGAAGACCGGTCCGCCGGGAGGGGCTGCTTGTGCTCATCAGAATTGCGGCGTGGAGACCCTGGCCTTCAGGCCGGGGAGGAAACGCCGCGTCACCCCCCCGGAAATGTCAGTGGTACTCGCTAGTATGTTCGCATGTCCCGGTACCGGCTCCTCCCCACTCCCGCCCAGCAGGCGGTGCTGCAGGACCACTGCGGCCAGGCCCGGTACATATGGAACCTGGCCGTCGAGCAACACATGCACTGGCACCCGGGCCGCAAGACCGCTCCGGGTTACCTGGAGCAGTGCCGGCAGCTGACCGCTGCCCGCGCCGGGTACCCCTGGCTGGCCGCCGGCTCCCAGATGGTGCAGCAGCAGGCCCTGCGAGACTTCGCCCAGGCCATGATGGCCTTCTTCGACCCGAAGAATCCGGCCGGGCGGCCGACCTGGCGCAAGGCCGGCCGGGACGAGGGATTCCGGATCGTGGGGCGGCGCAAACGGCATTGGGACGTGCGGCGGCTCAGCCGGAACATCGGCGAGGTCTGGGTGCCGAAGGCCGGCTGGGTGCGGTTCCGCTGGTCCCGCCCGGTGCCGCCGGGCGTCAAGTCCTACCGGGTGACCATGGACCGCGCCGGGCGCTGGCATGTCGCCTTCGCGGCCATTCCCGCTCCGATCCCAGCACCGGGCAACGGCGAGGTGGTCGGCATCGACCGGGGCGTGGCGGTGTCCGCGGCCCCGTCCACCGGGGAACTGCTGCGCGTGCCGGGCCTGACCGCACAAGAGCAGCGGCGCCTCCGGCGGCTGGAGCGCAAACTGGCCCGCGCCAAGCGGGGATCGAACCGCCGGGCGCAGGTCAAGAACGCGATCGCGCAGCTGTACGCTCGCCAGGCCGACCGGCGCAAGGACTGGGTGGAGAAGACCACCACGCGGATCGCGCGGCGTTTTGACGTGATCCGGGTCGAAGATCTCCGGATCAAGAACATGACCCGATCCGCGAAGGGGACCCGGGAGAACCCGGGCCGGAACGTCGGCCAGAAAACCGGGCTCAACCGGGGCATCCTGGCTTCCGGCTGGGGTCTGCTGGTGCGCCGGCTGGAGCAGAAAGCTCCCGGCCGGGTCGAGAAGGTCACGCCGCACTTCACGAGCCAGCGGTGCTCGGCGTGCGGGCACGTGGACGCGAGGTCGCGCGAGAGCCATGCGCGGTTCGCCTGCGTAGCCTGCGGATACGTCGCTAACGCTGATGTGAACGCGGCCAGGAACATCGCGGCGGGGCACGCCGTGACTGCGCGGGGAGGCTTCCGGGATGCCGGGCCCGTGAACCGCGAACCTCAACCGCTTGCCTCCTTAACCGGACGTGAGTAGCTGGAATCCTCCGCCTTCACTTCAGGCGGGGGAGGATGTCAAGTCGGCCCCGAGCCTATCCGGTCGCGGTCTGCTCCAGGTCCGGATCCAGGGCCTGCCCGATGATCCGGTCCGGCCAGGACAGCACGACCTCGAGCCAGCCCGGCTCGGCGCCGCGTGCTCCGATGCCCATGGCGCGAGCCACGTGGTTCAGCCGGGCCTGCGGGCCGATGCCGATGGCGGCGCTGGCCAGGTCGGCGTCGAAGCCGGCCCGCCCGTCCGCGCCGAGCAGCGCGGTCCAGGCCGCCTCCCGGTTGCGCGGTGACTCCATGGACAGCGGATGCCGCCGCAGCGCGGCCGGCCGGTCCCGCACCCGGATGCCGGGCCAGTCGGGCAGCCCGGCCAGGCCGAAGTCCAGCGGCGGGGCCAGGTCGTCCAGGCGGATCTCGGCCTGGCCGAGCGGGTTGAGCCGTTCGGCCTCGTGCAGCCAGCGCAGTTGGGGGATGACCCAGACCTGGCCGGCGCGGAAGGGCGGGGCGATGTCCGGGCCCTGGGCGCTGGTCTGGCTGGCTTCGGTCTGGCTGGCTTCGGTCTGGCTGGCTTCGGTCTCGATGGCTTCGCCGGCCGCGGGGTCGGGCCAGGCGGCCGCGGTCTCGAGCATCCGGGCGGATACCGCGGCTAGCACCGCGAGCAGGCGCTGCGGATCGTAGGACCGGCGCAGCACCCCCCCCCCCACGGCCTCCAGGACGGTGGCCAGCAGGCAGTCGCGCTCCCGGGGGCCGAGCGCCCGCCAGGCCGAGCGCAGCCCGGGCGGCACCCGCGGCACCGGGCGGCCGGTGAGGAAGGCGAGCAGCAGGGTGCGCAGCCAGAGCCGGAGCCAGACCTGCTCGTCGCCGCCGGCGAGCAGGCTGGCCGCGTGGATCTGATATCCGGTGCAGGGACCGCTGCGGCGGCAGAGGGCGCCGCAGGCGGCCGACCGGCGGCCGTTCAGCAGGCGGGCGGGGATCTCGGGGGCGCTGGCCGGGGTGGCCGGGAGCGGGTGGTCGCTGGCGGCGGGGGTCGCGATGACCTGGACGCCGCGGGCGCGCAGGTCGGCCAGCAGCCGGGTGAGCCAGGCGGCGGCCGGCGGCTGGGCCGGGCGGGCCACGGGCCCGGCCAGGACCACGGCCAGGCGCGGCCCGGGGCCGCCGCTCTGGTGGTCCGGGCACAGCCGGCGGGCCCGGGCCGGGTAGCTGCCGTCGGCCAGGCTGAGCCGTTCGGCCAACCGGATCAGCGGCACGCCGGCCAGGAAGAACAGAGCCTCGTCGTCGGCCGGGCCGCCGATGATGAACAGTGTGTTCCCGGCCAGCAGCGCGGCGGAATCGACCGGGTGCCCGCCCTCCAGGAAGCGCCCGGCCGGGCCGGTCCACAGCGGTTCCAGCCGGGCTTGCAGGAAGCCGCGGACGGTGGCCCGCAGGGCCGGGTCGTAGCCGAGGTCATCGGCGGCGGCCAGGACGGCCCGGCCCAGGTGGCCGAAGGAAGGGACGGCGGGCGGCGGGCGGCCGCCGGGTGGCGCCAGGCCGGTGAGCAGGTCCCAGCCGCACTCCGCGTAGGCGCGCCGCAGCCCCGACCGCAGGGCCGCGGCCACCGGGTCGGTCAGGCCGAAGGCCGCCTCGAGCAGCCCGGCCAGCCGGTCGGCGTGGGCCTGGACCGGGTAACCGGTCTCGGGTTCGAGCGGGTTGAGCGTGACCGGCGGCGACTGCGAATCCGCGATGTCGATGACCGCAGTGTCCCCGCCGCCGGTCAGGCCGGGGTCCGGGCGGCCGCCCTCGGCGGCGGCCAGAGCGAGCCACGGCACCTCCGCCGCGGTCAGGCCGGCCAGGACAGGGCCGGTCTGGGTGGCGGCCGGCTCGGGCCTGGTCCCGTTCTCGGCCACCGGATCTCTCCACATGGTCACCTTGAGTGGATATCAGCTCACTGCCGGGAGCGCCACCGGTATCGGGAAGAGCACGGTGGGTGATCAGGAGCGGCGGCGCCTGCGCCAGTCCAGGCGGGGCGGCGGCGGTCCCAGGTTGGGCGGCGGCCGCCCGGCACCGGAGCGCCAGCTGCCCGGGGTCACGCGCCCGTTGCTCGCTGGCCCGTCGCCGCCCTGCCTGTTGCCGCCTGTCCCGTTGCCGCCTGGCCCACTGCCGCCTGGCCCGTTGCCGTCCTGCGCGTCGCGGGGCGCCGGGACCGGCTGGGGAGCGGGCGGGACGGCCGCCGCCGCGGCTGGCCGGGCGCGGAACTCCTCCAGCGTCGTGGTGGTGGCCACGGTCAGGCCGCCGATACCCGGGTTGGCGTCGGCCAGGATCACCTGCCAGGCCGGCCGGCAGGCGTAGCTGACGATCATCGCGCTGGCCGGCAGCTGCTGCAGTTCGTGCTGCTCGACCAGGAACTCGCGGGACCGCTGCAGGGCGGAGGCCAGCGACTGGCTGTCGCCGGTCGCCTGGGACGTGCTCAGGCCCCAGGCGGTGCTCGAGCTGAGGCCGGCGCTGATCGTTTCGCTCAGGCCGGCGCTGAGGGAGTCACTGGTCTGGACGTTGCGGGAGAAAGCGGCGGGCGACGGCAGCAGCCTGCTGCCCTGGTCGCTCCAGCCGTGCCCGCGGCTGCGGGTGGTGCCTTCGGTGGCCGACCACGCAGTGGCCAGCGAGCTGCTCGAGCCGGCGGTGCTGGTGTACGAGCCCGACGTGGTGTCGGTGACCGACAGCCCGACCGTCTCGGTCAGCTGGGACAGCACGAAGCGGTGCTCGGAGCCGAGTTGCTCGCTGGCCGCCTTGGCGTCCTCGGCGTTCGCAAGTTGAATGTCTGCTAAGGCATATCCAGGCTCCTGACCTGCTCAGACATAGAACAGCCCCCCGGCGGCGGAGCTACCGGGGGGCTGGCCTGCTTCTAAGCTACTTCGGGGTTACCCAGCCCTGGACGATCAGCCGCGCTTCGGCGTCGGTGAGCCGGTTGTCTCGATCAGGGACCGTACAGCCGTGTCTACCTGGCCCTTGGCGAAGTCGAACCCGGCCCTTGGGCTGGTCGTACCGCTGGGTGCTGCCGCAGCCGTAGCGGGCACTACAGCCTGCCTAGCACGGTAGGCCAGGAACGCCGTTACCCCGGCACCAGCTACCGGGATAGCCCCGGCTAGCACTGCCAGAGCCGGCGTGTTCGGGGAGCTACGTCCTTGGGGGGTGAATTTCATGCCTGCCTCTTTCGTTCGCGAAACGAAGGCCCATCCCCTGTGATTCACTCTAGCACCGTCATCCCCGTCAGTTACAAGATGGGCAGACGCCACTGGCTGAGGCAGTAGATGATGGCGCAGATCTCTAGCGCAGCAGCGACTACCAACCAGTGCTTCACCGGGCACGCCTATAGCGACCTGGCGCAGCCCAGCCGACCGCGAGGCTTATCACTGCCCATGCGCCGCCCAGGCCAGAAATCGCCCAGGCCGCCCACGCGCTATTCGCGCTCGTAACCGTCCAGATCACCGGGCAACCCCCTTGACCACGTAGCGGGTAAGACCGGCCGACCAGGCCCGGTCGATCGCACGGGAGAGCTGGCGGAAGGTACGAGGGTAGGTCACGGCTACCGTGCCGTCTTCGTATGTGACTTCTAGCTGGTACATCGCTGCCCCTTATGCCGGGTAGTGCGCGTTAGGGTCGCGCGGCTCGGTCCTGGCTGCGGCAGCGATCGACGCGCGTGACGCTTCTTCCACGCGGACCTCGGCTAGCCGCCTGCTCAGCTCTGCCGCTACCGGGGCGTCCTTCAATGTCGTGATGGCGTGCTCAAGCTCGCGGCGGTAGCCGCGTAGCTCGGTAGTGGTGAGCTGCCCGATCGGGTGTGCTGGTCCGTGCATAACGAAAGTCCCTAACCGAGACGTGTGCCGAGACGTGAACCCGGCTCCCCCGCCACGTCTCGGTAACGGGGGAGCGGGCATCTCGACTGTACCAAGCTGCATCAAGCTGTATCAAACTGAACTATGATACAACCGCATGTATCGCGGCTGACCTGGACAGATAACGTTCTGTCATGATCAACCAGCAGTCGGCGGTGCCGCCGTACCGGCAGGTGGCCGACCTGATCGAGCGGCGCATACGGTCAGGCGAGCTAGCGCCAGGTGACCGCGTGCCGAGCATCACGACGCTCTCGCAGGAGTACGGCATAGCCAAGGGGACGGCCAGGCGTGCGCTCGGAGAGCTGGCCGACCGTGGGCTGGTCGAGATCACCCCCGGCTGGGGGACGTTCGTGAAGGAACGTTGACCTACGACGGAAAGCGGAAAGTTCCGGTTACCAGCCCGCCAAGTGGCGGGTCCAACGGTGTAAGTGGCGGGATTTTCCGATTTCTTGTGTGTTATATAAGCGTAAGCGAACGCAGTGAAGCGCACGCCGGGGTTCCGGTTACCAGCCAGTAAGTTCCGGTTTTTTCAGTTTCCTGTGAGCTATATAAGTACAAGCGAACGCAGTGAAGCGCAGTACCCGGCTCTAACAAAGACCACAGCAGGAACGGATCAATGTAGTGGTCCTTAACTGAACACCTACAGCACCAGGTGTTATCAGTAGCGCCTTAAGGCGCGCAACTGTTAGATGCAGTTAGGTCCGTACTACGGCTGGTCGCCCGTAAGTGGCTCGTACCGTACTGGTCGTTTCTACCTCCGTCGCAAGCTCGCGCAGCGAGCGCTTCGGTACAGGCACTAACCTCCGCATTGCAAAACCTGGGGAGCGAAGATGAAACGTGACGAGACCGAGCGGCAATGTGCCCGTTGTCTCCTGGTCAAACCACTGGATGCTTACGGCAGATACCTCGGTGACCTCGGAAAGGTATATCACGCCAGGACGTGCGGCGAATGCATAGAAAATCCGCCTGTGTCGGTACAGGTCGTAGTCGAAAGATCTTCAGGCAAGGTTGAAACCTTGCAATACTCCGTCGAAAGCGCAGCGCATTAAGTACCTGGGTCTGGTTCGTTCTCGCCCGTGGCCTCTCCATTGAAAGCCCTAAGAACGGCAGTAACCTCCGCTGGTCACTACGCACCCTAACAGGCGCAAACCGGCGGAATCGATTCCCCCTTAATGGCGTATCGTCTCCGACGATAACGCTAGCGGAGCGAGGCAATTAAGGGTAATGGCCGGAACCGACGTCACCGGCCGGGATGTGGATGCGGTTTTGATCGACCGCAGGTACCTCCGTGGGGAATCTTTAGCGGTGTGGAGAAGCTTGGTATCTCGTCAGGCCCATAACCTGAAGACCGCCGGTCCAAATCCGGCCACCGCCACTGGAACAGGCAAGGCGCAGGCGCAGAGGGACGTAAACCCCACCGGGAAAGTAGGAATCGTCCCAAATGAGACGAAAGCTACCCCCCCCCGGTAGGGAATAACGACGAGTCACCGCCACAAACGCCCGCCTAGGCTGCCCTCCCCGGCTTAGGCGGGTTAACGTACCGGGAGGATTTTCTCACATCTGCCGATGTGAGGTTTTTGTCTCGGGAGGAATCATGATCAATCGTCTTGCTGCGTGGCTCGGATGGTGGCTGGCCCGATGATACTCGTTAGCGGATATTGCGCAAGATGCGGGCACTACTGGGAGCTAGACACCAGTCAAAGGCGTCCCCCGGCGAACGTCTATATGAACGTTCATGCTGACGGAGGCCATACCGTCAAGATCCTCTGTGCCGATGCACGTAGTTGCGGACAGAGGTCGCATTGATGAACCCAGCCAGCGCGGCCATACTTTTCATGACGATGCTGACCGTAATCCTGATGATCCTCGCGGTTGTGCTGGTGACCAGATGACGGAAAACCAGCTTCTAGCCGAAGTGCTCGGGATCTGCCGTGAGCACCAGATCCTAGCTTCACACTCCTACGATTCCCGCAGAGACTACGGCCGCGGTTTCCCTGACCTCGTGATGGCCGGGGAGTATTCGGTGCTATTCGCTGAGCTTAAATCCTATGGCGGCACATTTTCAAGTGAGCAGATTCACTGGAAGTACAGGTTGGTCGCATGCGGCTGCCGGTGGGTCTGCTGGACTCCCCGGGATCTTGACTCCGGCCTAATCGAGGAAACGCTGATCAAGCTATGAACGCAGCAACGGTAGAGGGATATGACGCTACTGGCGTTAACGTTGAATATCTGCCCGTAGGCCAGGTGGCCGGGTACGTCACCGGTACCGGCGGCGTCCCGTGGACCAGTGCCCAGTGGGCGGCTCATCCTGGCGCGGTCAGGATCGACCAGTCACCCGTGAACACCCCGGCGGATGAGACAGCCGATGTGCTCGATTACGAATCCGGCGCCGCTGCGCTGGCTGACCTAGCCCCGTGGGCTAAGGCTGCGCTGGCTAACTTTCGTAACGGTACCCGCCCCGGCCAGCGTTCCCCTGCAATCTACGCTAGCGCGAGCAACATAACCGCTGTCGTCAACACGCTGATTGCCGGCGGAATCACCAGCGGTATCGGGTTAGGTGTAGCTGACTACTCGGTATCCGAAGCTGAGGCTACCTTGGCGGTAGCTAACGCCTCTGGCCCGTTCCCGGTCGTCTGGTATCAGTACAGCGACCAAGGCGGCGGCGGTACATATGACCTGGGCATCTTCAGCGTCCCGTGGCTGGCGAATGTCAGCAAGGCACCATCGCCCGATCCCGTGAGGAATCTCTCTATGCTGATCATCAGGACTACCGCGCCAGCCGGTTACGCATGGGCAGGCACACGCGATTACCTGTACCTCGCGGGCAGCCTCCCCGTTCATATCGTGGGCACAGCGGACCTAGAGGCATTCCTGTCCGTATCGCTGTCCCGTATCACGGTCACATGGGCGCAATACCTGGAGCTAGGCGGCACGTGACGCCGGTATATCTTTTTTTAGTCGGGTGGCCCAATTTGGTGCGTTATTAACGCCACCCGGCGCGGTCAGACCCTCTAAAACCCGTAAGCACTGTGCTTAATCCCAGGAAATCCTTATGCCCCGAGCACCCGCCCCCCAGTGGCACCGACGTAAAGAACCTGTGCTCGATCACTATTTACAGGCGAGCGTCGACCAGTGCGGCGGCCAGTATGACGAGAACGGCCATTACGCGCTGCTGGTCTATTCCGGCTGCGAAACACGGGACCGGGCTAAGGAAATCTCGCAGGCGCTCTACCGCGCCGGCAACCATCTCAAGCTTTCCGTCTCAGCGAAAGTCGTG
This sequence comes from uncultured Actinomycetes bacterium, assembly GCA_963790065.1. Taxonomy (GTDB): domain Bacteria; phylum Actinomycetota; class Actinomycetes; order Streptosporangiales; family Streptosporangiaceae; genus Palsa-504. The sequence continues at coordinate 230,044 of CAWBNK010000020.1, forward strand.
AAAGCCGGTGACGGCAGCTTCCAGGTTCATTTCAAGGCCATCGACAAGACGATGGCGAAAAAATACATGCTCGAAAAGTACGGCAGTGACGTATCGAAGTGGCCGTATAACCCAAGACAAAAAGGTAAGTGACTGATGGACGATCATATCCACGGGAGCGACGGTCACGTCATAATCACCGAAGACGATGAGCCCGAAGCCGAGGTCGTAGAAGTGGCGGTCACCGCATCGGCTGACGTCGAAATCGAGAAGATCAGGGCTGACAAGGAAATCGCTATCGCGAGGATCGCGGCGAAAGCCGAGGAAACGCACGACGAGACCGAAGTCGAGATCCTCCGGGGCGAGATCCGCGCGATGAAAGAAACTCTCGCGCTGCTGGTCCCGCAGCCTGAGCCTGAGCCCGAGCCCGAACCGGTCGTGATCCCCGACGTCGTTGAGCCCGAACCAGAGCCGACCGACATTCCGCCGGCAGACCATGAGGAAAATCACCGCAAGCAGCAGCAGCGGGGACTGGGGTATTGGTAATGGCTACTTGCGGCTACGCGAGGTCCAGGCAGGTACCGCCGTTCGCCGCTACCAGCGCGCGGGTCTGTAGTAAGTGCGATCTGTGGTTTGCAGCCGGGAAACGCGAGTCTGTATGCGATAGCTGCTCACCTGCGGAAACCCGCACTCAACGTGCGCTTAGGTCCGGTTACACCAGAACCCCCCCTAGGACCGGAAAACTCGCAGGTCAGACGGGGGTAAAAAACGACGTGGTAACCGTATATTCCGATGCCCTCGGATTAACCTTCCGATGCCCCGCATCCGACCCGCGTGCTAGCTCGCTGCTAAGCCGCGTGCTGGCTTATGAGCTAGCGGCTAAGGAACGACGATGAACCTGAGCGCATCATCGGTACGGGCGCATATCCCGATCCCCCGGAATCACAGCAAGCTATTGGCATGGGCGTTGTTCGCGCTCGGCTCTGTCCTGCTGTACGACGTGTATTCCAGCAACAGCGACGGCATGTGGCCGGTAACTTCTATTTTCCCGTGGTGAGGACTTTTGTGATGGGACTTTTCAAGCGCGCTGAGCAAGCGGTAGATGCTACCCGCGACGGGATTAACACCAGTCTTGTGGTCGCGAGTATCGCGGTTGTGCTGGCCGCTATCGCCCTGATGATCGCGGTGAGCCGTAATGCCTGAAGGACTCCAGACCCCCGATGGCAAGCCGGTAGACGCAGCAGCCGTTGAGCAGGAATTTGCGCGGGCTATGTCCGCGCCTGCCACCGATGCCCTCAGCCCCCCCAAAAAGCCGCAGGGGGATGACGCAGAGCCCGCTAAGCCCCGGCGTGGCCGTCCGCCTAAGAGCGAGCAGCCACGGGTTACCAGCGATGCCCCTACGCTCTCTCAGGCCGAGCAGGATGCTGTTAAGGCCAGGCGGGTAAAGAACGTTGCCGAGACAGCCGGGATGCTCGCAGGCGGGCTGCTGGTGGCTTCCACCATCACCGGCAACGACGGCTTCAAGGCCGATGCGTACACCTTCCAGGCTGCCGCGCCGCAGCTAGCCGACGCAGCCGCAGAGGTTGCCAGGTACGATCCGGTGTTCGCCCGGTTCATCGATAAATCAGGCGGCGGGAAGATCACCGCTTATCTCGGGATGGCTACTGTCGCGCTGAGCCTCGGGTCCCAACTGGCGGCGAATCACGGCATGGTCAAGCCGGGATTCCTGAATACCGCCTCCCCGGCCGACGTGATCACGCACTACGAGACCCCGCCGGAGGCACCAGCCGATGGTGACGCAGCTCAGCAGGAATGAATTCCTGGAAGATTACTTCGACTACCGCCCCGGTGAATCTGCGGTATGGATATCGCCTACAGGCGCCGGTAAAACTCACTTCATGTACCAGGCGCTTGATAAAGCGCTCAGCCAGAATGCCCAGTTGACCGCTACTTCGGCGATGCCGAAACCGGCGGATGCCACCACCTATAACTGGGCACGGCAGCTTGATCTCAAGGTGACGGATGCTTACCCGTACCCGCAGCCGTGGCCGTGGCAGCCTAAGCCGCGCGGGCACGTATTCTGGCCGAAGCACCTGCGCGACGACGAGGATAAGAACCAGGCGCACCTTGCCAGGCAGTTCAAGAAGATGCTGTCAGGCGAGTACTGGCGGGGCAGTTCGATTACCTGCGTAGACGACGCCTACCTCATCTCATGTCTTATGCATCTCGGCGCTTATACCGATAAGTTCCTTATCGCAGGTAGATCTAACAAAGCCGGTATGTTCGGCACGTTACAGCAGCCGCGAGGCACCGTCCAGGGTGGCGCTGTATCGGGATTCTGGTATTCGCAGCCGACGCATATGTTCCTGGGTAAAGACGGGAACCAAGCCAACCGCGATCGTTTCGCCGAGATCGGCTGCGGCGTGGACCCCAGAGAAATCAGCGACATCGTGGGCAGCCTGAGAGTTCGCCAGATAGGCGATTCCAGTGTCTCGGAAATGCTGTATCTCGACCGCCGTGGCCCCTATCTCGCTATCGTCGGTATCTGAATAAAGGATTTCTTTTAGTGGACACTCTGACCCGCCGTCCTTACACGGACGACGCGCGGCGCATGGCTGACACCATGAATCTCCATGCGGTTATGAAGTCAAAAGGCTGGGCTGTTTTCGCCTTAGCCGACGGGCGATCCCCCGACCTGACCCCGTATCCGGATATCGGTGAAGCCTACCGGGCTATGAAGTGGGACAGGGATAACTACCTGTACCTTCAGATTCCCGCTGGCGGGGTTTACGATCCAGCGGAAATGCAGGCATGCCTGGATTACGCCCGTCAACTGCACGACCACGGGTACCGGCTTCCCGACCCCCGGGATTTCAACGCCCCCGACCGGGATTTCCCGGTGCATCAGCCACCCGTTATGAAGCGGGACTGGGCCAGGCAAATCAACGCTCTTACGAGAGGCAAGTAAATAATTATGGCAGGAACCACTACGGCCGCCCCGGCCTCCGGTAAGGCGCAGCAGGCGCCGGCGTTAGCCCCCTTCCGCGCGGGGACGCAGCCGACCTATAAGCCGTCTGGCTACAGCCAGACTAACGCTCTGGGCAGCACGGCTATCGAATTACCCGATTACCAGATCGGCCCGACGAACCTTCTCCGGGCCATCGAGATTGAGGTCTCGGCGGTTGGCGTCAACGCTACTAACGTCGTGGAATTCGGCGGGGACATGCCGCTAGGCGCGCTCAGTACCGTGAATTTCCAGGATAGCGGCGGTAACTCGATTGTCGGATCGTTCGACTCGTATACCCTCGCGATGATTATGAAATACGGCGGGTATACCCCTGGCTCGTCTGGTGACCCGCGTAATAGCGTGGTCTACTCGACCACCACTGGCGATGAATCCGCTAGCGGGTCGTTCAATTTCGTCTTGCGCATCCCGGTTGAATTCATTCAGCGTACCGGGGCGGGCAGCCTGGTTAACCAGACCACGCAGTCTCCGCTGACCCTGTCGATGACGCTTACCACCTCGGCGCTTATGTTCCCCTCGGTCGCTCCCGCGACTAGCTGCACCGTGACCGTTAAGGTCAATCTGCTCGGTTACTGGAAGGGCGCGAACGCTGCGGCTAACCCGGCTCCTAAGGCAGCCGGCACTACGCAGTACTGGAACCGTTCTTCGATTCAGGCCCTGGACGGCGCGGCTGACTTCTACGCGCCTCAGGTGGGTATCGGTAATCCCATCAGGACTTTCCTGTGGCTGAATTACATTACGGGCGGCGCCCGGTCGACCTCGGACTTCCCGAGTCCGCTGACGGTGAATTATAAGGGAAACCTCCTGTTCAACCGGACTGTTAACCAGTGGCAGAATGAAATGGGCCGCTGGTACGGCCTGGGTGGCTTCGCCGCTAGCGCCGGCGTATACGCCTCGGTAGCGGATACCGGCCCCGGCCTGGATACCGGCGTTTTCGCCCAGCCGTTCCAGACTGATTTCTCGCAAGGCGTCGGTGCTGAGCTGATGCTCAGCTACTTGAATACCGCGGTCGGTGACGCTATCGAATTCATCGGTTCGTGGGGCGCTAGCTGCACCCTGTACCACGTCGTCAACTACCTGGGCGTTAACGGCGTCCTACAGCCTGGTCTCGTCTGAGCCGGGAAGGAATCCTGAATATGGATAAGAAGACTGTCTTAACCCTGGCCGCCGGCATCATTATCGGCATTGTTTTCAGTCAGCAGATCAGCAAGCTTCCGCTGGTCAATAAGATCCCGCAAGTCTGAGAGATGATCCCCTGATGCCCGGCAAAATCAACGGCTTTTCGCTGGCATATACCGTCGCGGGCGGGATAGTCCTGTGGTCGGGCATCAAGGGATGGTCTATCTCGCAGACCTTTAAGAACCTGCTCAGCGGGACCACGCCAACAGCTAATACCGAGCAGATCACCGATACCGCCTTCGGCGGCCCGGCGGATACCACTTCCCCGGCAGGCAGCACCGCGAGTGCTCCCGCCGGGAATACCGGCGCGGATACCGCCACGGCTGCGGCGAACCAGGCGATAGCGAAGCTCCTGGCCGCCCCCTACGGCTGGTCTACCGGGACCGAATGGACAGATCTGGTCAGTTTGTGGAACCAGGAATCCGGCTGGTCCAATACAGCGGAGAATCCCACCAGCGATGCCTACGGCATCCCGCAGGCACTTCCCTATACCAAGATGCCGAAGGCTGCCTGGCCGCCGTCTGCGGGCGGCTCAGCGAACGCGACGAGCCAGATTTCGTGGGGCCTGTCGTATATCAAGTCAACGTACGGCAGCCCCTCGGCGGCATGGGCGCACGAAACCGCAGACGATTGGTACTGACATGGCCTCCGGAGTAATTGTTCCTGTCCTCGCCACTACGGGCGTCGCTTTTGTCAATAAGTGGTACAACACCAGCTCGGTCGATCTGAAGATCCCTGTAGCGGGGGGTATCGCTGCTCTTATCGGCGCGGCTATCAGCCAGATTCCCGGCATGGAACCTGTTATGACGGCTATCGGGTGGCTCGCGTTCGTGGCCGTTCTTATCGCCCCGGTTCAGACGCCGACCCCGCTAGCTAATCTCCAGAAAATAACCGGAGGCTTGTAAATCATATGGATAACATCACTAAGGTGCTGCTGAGCATCACGACCGTAGCGTTAGTCGCTACGCTCGTCGTGAACGGCACGAGTACCGCGAAGGTCGTCAGCGCCAGCGGCACCGCATTCTCGAATTCGCTGAGCGCAGCAGAGAAGGGCTAAGCCAATGGCTGCTCTCCCGTCCGCTGTCGCCCCGTCGCTGGCATCTGAATATGCCCCGCAGAACGCGTGGCTGACCCAGGACACCACCAATCCCACCGGGAAAGGCCCGGTATCGACCGGGCCGTCTGAGACCTTCAGCGACCCGGTGAACGCTACTGCGCCTGTCAGCCTTAACCCGCCGCAACTGGACTGGAATGAGCCCGAACTAGCGGCGCAGCCCCCGGATTACTTCGCTGAATCGGCGTTCCCGCATAATGGCCCCTGGCCATCGCTGCCCGAGGAATCGCAGGGCAAGGAGCCGTTCGGCACACTTCCCCCTGACGGTATCACCCCTATCGGATCGTATAAGGTCCCCCCGCAGATCACCGGCCTGGCCCAGTATAAAGAGCCGTACCCCGGCCATGACGCGCATTCTCAGGACACCGACACGGCAGGATGGGATCAGTACACCCCATCGGGGCGTACCGCGATCCGGCAGTCGTGGTGGCAGGCATATCCCGGTGTCGAGAATTTCTGGCCGGTTACCCAGCCGAACCTTGCCCGCACGAAGACGGCTATGGGCGGCAACCAGGAAGTCGGCGGCGTCGTGGCCCAGTACGGCGACCTGGCAAGCTCTGGCGGTAATACCGCTTATGAATCTCCCCAGCTTCCCGAGGTCACCCAGCAGCAGCCCGAGCAGGATGTTGCTTCGACCATTCCGCAGTGGGGTTTCTGATATGGCAGATATCAATCTCTTCGGCCACAAGATCAGTCCCGCGATGGCGGGGACCATTGCGGCCGGTTCTCTTGTGGCGGTTTATTTCGCTTATAAGCAGCATGAGGCTTCGCAGGCGGCGGCGTCGACCAGCTCGTCATCGATCGACCCCGTTACCGGCCTGCCGTACAGCCAGGACAACACGACCGACCCATTGACCGGCATGACCTACCTCGCGGAAGCCGAAGAATACGGATCGGTCAGCGCTGCTGAGAGCGCGGTAGCAGCCGAATCGAGCATCGATTACTCGGGAGCGGATGACACCAGTACCGGCCTGATCGGCGGAGGCAGCGATACCAGCCTGGCGCCGGGTGCGGTCACCAGCAACACCTATGCCACCAACGCGGCGTGGGCTCAGGCTGTCACGGCAGGGCTCAGTGATATCGGCTACACCTCCACCGACGTATCCGCCGCACTGGGCATGTACCTGGGCGGCCTGCCGCTGACTACCCTTGCCGATGGTGTCTCGTCAGCATCGATCGTAGAGGCGGCTATCGCGGAGTACGGTCCCCCGCCGGTCGGCTCTTTCACGATCATCATGCCGCCTGCCCCGACGCCTACCCCGACGCCGACACCTACGCCGACGCCAGGACCGACCAGTGGCGGCAATCCGCCTACTGCGCCCACCCCGGCGCACCCGCTGGACCAGAGCGGCACGGTTACCTCAGCCACTACGGGCGAGACGGCCAAGGTCACGACGACCGACGGCGGTTACATCTGGCTCTATGCAGGCGTGGCCTCCCCCAGCCAGACCAAAAACCAGGTTGGCGAGGTCTATTCGGCGACGACCGGATTGAGCGCCAAGGTCGCTACTACTGATGGCGGTCTCCAATGGGACTACACCGGATAAGGAAAAGACTAAATGGCACTCAAGCCTGATCAGGAAATCATTGTCGGCGCACTGACCGCAGTAGCCGTTTACGGTATTTTCCAGCTCAACGCACCGAACCTAGCCGATGTGAAAGCATCGGCCCCCGGTGGCGGCGCGTCAATGAATACGCATAAAAGCGTCAAGACGGCAGTATGGACATCGGCAATCCTGGTGTCCGGATTGGGGCTGCTCGCTAAGGACCCGACTATTTATATTATCGGCGCTCTGGTCACCGTTGTCGAAGGCTGGAAATACTATCACGCTAACGCTACTGGCACGGGCGGCGCTGTCGTCGCCCCTGGCTCGGCTATGACCGGCCAGCCTGCGCCGACGCTCAATCAGTAATCAGGAGTTAAGATGCCCGCCGTCCCTCCCGGCCAGCCGATTGCCCCCGGTATCGCCGCAAGTAATTCTGGCTATCCCCAGTACGGAGTGGGCGGGGGGACTCCGGGCAGTTCTGCCGGCTGGAAGATAGTCGAGGCCACGACCGCAGCCCAGAAACTGAGCTACGCCAATCAGGGTTACCTGGTCTGGTTCTCATCGAAATCGGCAGCGCAGTCATATCTATCGGAGGAAGAAAGCCCGATCTCCAGCGGCGAACCGCAGAATGCCATTCCCGGCCTAGCCCAGATCGGTGATTTCTTCTCCGCATTGGGTGATGCCAACACCTGGATACGGGTTGCCAAAGTCGTGGTCGGCGGCACGCTGCTGATTATCGGCCTCGCACATATGACGGGGGCCAGCAATGCCGTCGCCTCCATCGCCAGGAAGGTACCTGTACCGATATGACAGACATTCTCGATTTTCTCGACCCTGAGGATTTATTCCCCCCGGTAGCAGGCGGGATGGTCGATACCAAACGCAAGCAGATGGCGGCCGAGACCAGCCAGCTCCAGGAATTCAACGAGGCTGAGCCCGCACCTATCAAGCCGAAGCTGGACGTCGCTGTCCAGGACCACGCCGCAGAGCTGGCCCGTGCGCGGACATTCAGCGTCAGCACTACCGGCGCCAATCCCATCGTGGAGCTTCTCGGCCGGGATGACAACCGCCGTAACGCGGTTGTCATGACGCTGGACGAGCCGGTCGTTATCAGTTTCGCGCAGACTTCGGCTGAAGACCCGCGCAACGCGGTCAACACGGCCGGGCTGTCAGCCAATGGCTTCGTGTTACCGGTTAACGTCCCTGTCTCGCTGAATACCAAAAGCGTCATCTACTGCACCGCGACCTCATCGACCGCGACCCGCGTATCGGTAGCAGCATTCTCCTATGAGGATTAATCTACGATGCGCACATTACCGTTAGTTGCCAAAGCGTATACGACGTTAGACGGGAACGGGAACGGGACCGCTTACATCGGCCCGTACTCATTCCGTGAGCAGTGGAGCGGCCTTACCGCTTCCGTAAGGTGCTCTACTAACGTCAAAGAGGCTATCTGCTCGGTCTATTCCGGTGCGGGACCTACGCCGGGGTATTTCACCGACGCGACGACGTGGGGATCGACCGGGGATAGCACCCAGAACCTGTCGACCTGCCAGATGGGCGGGAATGTCTTCGCGGTATGGACCGGCGGCGATGCCGGCGCCCAGGCCGTACTGACTATCACCGGCACTAAAATGGTGGCGTAAATAAGATGGCAGGATTCGCGCATGATATCGCCGGCGGCAGCGGCGACCTGATTATCACCGCATTGCAGTCGCCTAACTTCTCGATCACCGATCAGACCGGCTGGGCGATCATGAAGAACGGCGATGCGTATTTTTATAATGTCACCGCGGAAGGCGCGGTCACCGCTAATTCGGTGATCGTAGAAGGAGCTACCGGGAATATCCTCATCTACTCGGGCAGCCCGGCAAACGGGAACCTGATCGGATCGTGGGCCGGGGCATCTGGTGAAGACACATATGGCAATTCTTATCCCGAAGGTCTTAACGTCACCAAAGGCACTATCAGCGGCACAGTATTCAGCGGCACCGATTTCGTGATCAACTCTGACGGCATGTTCTTCTATTCAGCGGCGGTTTAGGTATTATGGCAGCGACACAGCATTACTTCCCTGAGTTTGAAATCCAGATGGGAACGAAACTAGTCGATCTAGCAACCGACACGCTTGAAGTCGGGCTGATCGCCTCCGGTACTTTCACCTGGGGATCTACTCCCGAGGGTTACTTATATGTATCGTCCTTCCTTGGCGGCGACGGCACTCACGGTGCGCTGACTGAGGTATCAGGCGGCGGCTATTCCAGGTACAGCTTAGTAAGCCCTACGTTCTCAGCCTCGGGCGAGGTCATCACCCTCACCTGTTCCACTAACCCGTCCTGGAGTAGCGCATCGTTTTCTACTGTGTACGGATTCCTGTACGACGCCAGCGTGGGTGGTAGCGATTCCGCCCACCCGATCATCCTTTACTGGGACTGGGGTGGCACGCAGACTGTTTCGAGCGCGACCCTGACTATCGACATCAACGCCTCAGGACTCGTTACCTGGACCGCTAGCTAAAAGGAGATAGCTCGTGGCTATCGCCTTAGTCCAGTCTGCCAGTAATACAGCTACGACTGGCTCGTCTGTAACCGTTACGCTTGGCTCAGCCACAACATTAGGCCATTGCCTAGTCGTCTGTGTCGGTACTGCTAGCTCGTCATCAGTAACCGTATCGGGTATTAAAATCGGCGGCAGTGCTGATAATTTCGCGCTGGCTAAAGCTCTTACCGACACGCCTACCCGAGATACAGACGCAGAAGTATGGACCGACCAGGATATCGGTGAGTCTTCTACCTCCGTAGTCGTAACTTTATCTGGTTCTATTTCCAATGGCGTAGTTGTCTACGTGATGGAATTCTCCGGGGTTCTTTCCAGCCTCGCAGTAGACAAGACTAATGCCGGGAACGCTACTACTACATTCAGCTCTGGTTCATCTGGCACGCTGTCTAGCTCTAATGAAGTAGTGATAGGCGCTGTTATCGCCTATAAATCCAGCGGTACACCTACAATCGGCGGGCCATCATCACCGTGGACTAACCTGACTCAGATCAACGCGAGCGGTCTTTCTACGCTTTCGCTTGTCGCTTCTTACGAGGTAGTATCCGCTACTACTGCACAGACATACAGCGGTACCTCTACCGGGGCCAATCAGAGTACAGCGATCATCGTCACGCTTGAAGGCCTGTCCAACGTAACCCTCTCCCCGGCTGCTGCTACGGTCGCTATTGCCACTCCGCAGCCGGCGGTCAGCACCAGTATCCCGGTTTCTGTGGCTACGGTAACGATCGCCACGCCGCAGCCGTCAGTGCTGGTGGGGAAGGTACTCTCCCCGTCTGTTGCGACAATCAGTATCGCTGTGCCGCAACCGACGCTGACCTACAGCGCTACTCTCAGGCCGTCTGCTGCAACAGTAACCATCGCCACGCCGCAGCCTACGATCAAGACGGCAATTCCTGCTGGCCTGTCAACGGTGGCTATAGCAGCGCCGCAGCCGTCTATCACCTTCGCTAAGGTTCTCTCCCCGTCAGCGGCTACGGTAACGATCGCGACGCCGCAGCCGACGGTAAACATAGTCACGCCTGAGCTGCTTATCTCGATTGCCCCTATTGCCGGAACAGACCCGGTAAGCGGTGCCTCATATCAAGCTGGCCTTACTGTTGGTGCCGATACCGGCACGCAAGTATTAATAGCTGTCGAAACAGATAACACCGGAATCCTGGAGTTTGTCCTTAACAACAATGACTTCCTGAATGCCGAGGTTAACTCTGCGATCCTAGGCTCACCTGAGTATGCGAGCATGGGAATTTACGGCCCGGCATTAACTGAGTCCGGCCACGGTGATTACGTCGGGCAGGTCTTCAATTCGGCGAATATCTCCGGCACCAGCTTCGGCAATTTTGCCATCTTCTATGTTGACACCTCGGGTGGCTATCATGAGGTGCTGGTGGTCGACGGTAATGAGAGCGTGCAGGTCAATACGATACTGACGATATCTCCGACTTCCGGTATCACCCCCGTATCTGGTGTGGGGAACCTTGCTGTTACTTCTAGCGGGGAGCTGGTTTACGTAGCTCCCGGCGGCACCGAAACGGTTCTCGCACCTGGCCCCTGATAGTTCGTAGCCCTCGTATTCCAATGGCAGAGAAGACAGTCTTAAAAACTGTACAGTGAGGGTTCGACCCCCTCCGGGGGTACTAGGCTGTACTGCTGTCAGATCAACGCTGAGACGACAGAGCCCCGGTAGGCATAACCCTACCGGGGCTCTTTTGCGTGGCTTAGATTGTCTTACAGCGTCACCACCGGATGCCGTATACCATCTATCACATCCCACTTGAACGTGATATGCAACCCTTCAAGCATCTCATGCCTGCCGGCTAGATCGGCAGTCACCCACTTGTCGGCGTAGGTAAGGACGTTGCCGCTATCGTCACGCACTGGCTCGGTAGTCCAGTCGTCGGATACATCCTCCATTCCCTCATAGCGCTCTTTCTCGTCCCATAGCGCTTGGAGTTTTTCCATGTACTCAGCCCGGCTAAGACCTTCGGGTGAAAGCTGGGTAATCCTGAAGTCAACATCTGCTATTTCCGCTGCGTGATTGCGACCAGGAACATATATCCGCTTCGTGATCGGTAGATGATTCTCGCTCATCATCTCGTCAACTATCTCGTCTACGACCTCCACTTTGACCATAACCCCGCAACCTTTACGCTGCGCGCCCCTCCCGGCGCAGCGATAGAAGTAAGCCTTTGCCCGCGTGCCATCTTTCCTGATAGGCCCATCCTTTGCAGACATCCGATACATCGGTGAGTCGACACCGCAGTTAAGGCATTTGAGACCGGCGCATAGTGCCCTGTTCTCGGGCAGTATCGGCCCGCGCTTCGGACGGCTCTTGAGTTTGTCATTGGCGCTCTTGAACGTCCCGGCATCAATGATTGCCTCACAGGTACCGATTACCCGTCCGTCGCGGCTACAGCGGTAACCCATATAAGTCCGGTTGTTGATGATGTGCTTAAGGGACGTGTTAGACCACGCTCGCCCTTGGTCCGTCTTGATTCCCTCGGAATCAAGCCATTTGGCGATAGTAACCAGGGAGTCGCCAGCAATGCAGCGCTTGAAGATCTCAGGTATGTACTTGACTCCCTTGGGAGTAGGGACTAGGTAACGGTGGTATTTAACGCCTTCACTTGAGTAGCCAAACGGGGGTCGGCCGATGATCCCGTTGTCTGCCCTAATCTGCACTTGCTTCGCTTTGACGCGATCACTTTTAATCCTTGACTCTTCGTGCGCTATGTTTTCCTCGACCGTCAGGCTGACCTTGCCGCCCAGTGTGGCAAGATCGTTAAGGTGGGTCTGGGTAACGAATTCAACCCGGCCGCCGGCCTCAACAACCTCCCTGATCATCTTCATTGCCTGCTCTTTGCGGTCAATCCGGTCGAGCTTCCAGACCACCAGAACCGTAAAGAGCCCATCGGTGAGGTCTTTAATTACCTGTGCCCATGCCTCATCAAACTTACGGTTGCCCTTGAACGCCGAGCCACCGTGAACGGTGTAGGTTTTCTTCACGTCATAGGCGTGCGCCTCTTCCCACCGCTCAAGGTCGGGCACCTGGGAGCCCTCGTCCTGCTTCTTGGTACTGACCCGTAGCCACCGTGCGGACCTTTCCATCTTCCCGACCTCTCTGAGCTGCTGTTTTACCTTACAACAGCAACCTTAGCACATGTTCGACTGCCCTTGCCGAGCCGCATGAAGGCCACCGCGGCGTTGCCGCGGCCCAGCCGCTGCTTGACCGGCGGCGGCACGGACCGGTAGGCGAGTACCAGCCCGGTCCCGGTGCTCTCGCAGGCGTCGGACAGCCGGTCGAGCAGATCACCGCGCAGCCGGTCCGCGCCCAGCACGAACAGCGTGTGCTGCCACGGCGGCCCGGGCCGCGCCGCCCGCAGCGCGTGGGTCATGGTGACGGCCAGGTAGGCGCCGAGCACCTTGCCCTCGACCGCGCTCGCGCTCTGGCCCACGGCCACCACGCGCAGCGGGCTGCGCGGCAGCGGGACCAGCGCGGTCCCGGTCGCGGCCAGCTTGCGCAGCTGGGACTCGAGCACCCAGGCTCGTTCGATCACGATGCGGTCGGTGGCGCCGCGGCCGAACAGCACGGCCAGCCGGTCCACCTGGTCGGTGCTGATCAGCCCGGTGGCCACGTCCTGGCGCGGGTCGCCGACCTGGGCCAGGATGCGCAGCGCGGCGGCCACGCCGGCCACCGTGGCCGTGCCGCCCAGCGCGTCGATGACCCGCTCGAGGATGGCGTTGTCGAACGACAGATCCCGGGTGGAGCCCTGGTCCTCGGTCACGCTGACGACCAGCGACAGCACGTCGGCCAGCCCGGCGGCGGACAGGCCGGTGCCCAGGTCGAGCCGGGGCAGGTCCTCGGGCAGCACCCAGACCAGCGGCTCGAGGCCGGTGGTACGCGCGAAGCCGAGCAGGTCCAGGGCCACCGAGCCCTCGGACAGGTCGAGCACCGTCACCTCGCCGCCGGCGGCCAGCCGGTGCGCCGCGGCCGTGGTGAGCATGGCGGACCAGCCGGACAAGGTACCGCCCGCCACGTCGACCCGGTGGATGCCGCCGGGCAGGCTCACCGCGTACCAGCGCTTCTGGTGCTCGTAGGCGATGCGCTGCGCCTGCCACTCGCGGACCCGGCTGGCGTGCACCGCCTGCCAGGCGAACAGCTGGCTCTCCTGAGCCTCCCGCAGCCGCCCGACCCGGCCCCGCTCGTCGGTCAGCCGGGTCCGCAGCGCCCGCGCGCCCTGGCCCAGCGCGTAGCCGCTGACCGCCGCGACCAGCACGCCGACGATCACGCCGAACCCGGCCAGCAGGCTGTCGATCAACCCGGCCAGCCCGAGGACCACGGCCAGCACGGCCACGGCCAGGCCGGTCACGAACGCGGCCCGCAACGGCCGGTTGAGCCGCCGCTCCTCGCGCCGCTGGGCCGTGGCCCAGTCCGGGCTGACCCGCTCCTGCTCGGGCGGCGTCGGCCGCCGCGGCAGCGGGCCCGGTTCTGGGTACGGAGTTGCGTACTGGTAGCCGAGGCACAGGCGGCCGGCCCGGGCGGCGGTCACCAGGACCCGCCCCGCGCCCGCGGCCCGGGGATCCGGGTGCGGACCAGGCGGGCCCGCGGGACGACCCGGCGCGGCTGCTTGACCGCGAGCAGGAACTCACCATCGCCGAGGGTGTCCGGGCCGACTGCCTGGTCCGGGCCGGAAGCGGGGCCGACCGGAAGCGGCTCGCCGACGTCTGCCGCCGCGGCCGCGGCGAGCTGGCGGGTCGCGGCGGCGTCGGCCATCCGGTGCATGACCACCACGTTGGTCAGCTCGGCCAGCTGAGCCGCGGCGGGCCCGGAGGTGGTGGCGGCTAGCACCGGCAGCCCGGTGCCCCGGCCCTGGGCGATCAGGTCGGCGACCGAGTCCCGCGGCATCAGGCCGCATTCGGTCAGCCACACGATGCCGTCGCCGTCGACGCCGATGCGGTGCAGGGCCGCGCCCGCCGCCAGCAGATCCTGGCCGACCAGCCGGGTGAGCATGGCCGAGCTGGCCGCGTCCGCGGCGTCAGGGGCAGCGCCCGCAGTGCCGAGCCGGAACAGGACCACGCCGCGCTGGGTGACGGCCCGCCGCAGGTCGATCTCGGCCGAATCTGGGCCGGTCGGGCCTGGGCCGGTCGAATTTGGGGCCGCCGGGCGCAGCCAGCGGCCGAAGGTGGACCCGCGCAGCTCGCGCAGTTGCCGGGCGAGCTGGGCCGTGGTGGCGGGCTCGGCGTGCAGCAGGGTGACCGAGACCCGGGTGCGTTCGGCCAGCGCCTCGCGGCGCGGGTGGCCGACCGGCACATGCTCCATGCGCGCCTTCATCGCGGTCGGGTTGAGCAGGTGGATGACCTCGTCCAGCACCGGGACCCGCGGGTCGCCCGGCGCCGCGTCGATCAGCTCGAACACGTCCTGCAGGTAGGCCAGGCAGCTGCGGCGGTACTGGCTGCCCGGCCCGTCCCAGCTGACCATGCCCATGACCAGCGCGGCCCGCCGGGCCGGATCGCCCTGCCGGAACGGCTCGTAGCAGGCGGGCGGGATCCCGGCCGGGGCGGTCCGGCCCGGGGCGGTCCGGCCCGGGCCAGGGCCGAATACCTGCAGCGGCGCACCGGCCGCGGCGCAGATGGCCGCGAGCCGGGCGGGCAGGTGTTCCTCGGCGGTCAGGTCCACCGCTAGCACCGGCTTGCGCCGCCTGATAGCCGCGTGGACCAGCTGGAAGCCGGCGGTCAGTACGTCGGGCCCGGCCGAGCCGCACACCGCTACCCCGCCCGCCGTCTCGGGCCAGGACACCGCGACCCGGGCGCCGGATCCCTCGGCGATGCCGAGGCAGCCGCCGTCCCTGGTCACCACGCCGCCGGCCCGGATGGCCCGCTTGACCGCGGCGCGCCGGGCCGCCGCCAGCAGGCCGGGCCGGGCCGGCGTCAGGTTCCGCGCGTCGGTATGCAGCCAGCTCAGCCAGCCGATGATGGCCGCCTCGGCGGTCCCGGTCAGGATGGCCAGCGGCAGCTGCCGCGGCAGCCAGCCGCCGATCCCGGTGAACGCCGCGGTGAAGTGCAGCACGTGGGCGGCCTGGTGCCCGCTGGCCCCGAAGTAACTAAGCACCCGGGCCGGGCCGTCGGCCAACCCGGCCGCGGCTGCCCGCGGGCCTACCGCCGCGGTCCAGGCCAGCCCGATGACGGCCGGGGCCGCCAGCCACGACAGGCGCCACCGGGTCACCCTGGTGACGAGCACGAACGCCACGGCTACGACGAGCGTCAGCTGAGCGAACAGCACGTGCGCCACGACCAGGAGCACCAGGCACGCAGCCAGGAACTCGCCACGGCGCGGAAGGCCCCTGGGGACGATGTATCGGGCCTGCCGTGGCATCTGGTCCGCCCCTGTCGCGACCCTGGCCGGCATCTTGCTTCAGGTTCGCAGGTATCCAGGACACGTGTCCAGGAAGCGGCCCTTTCAGCGTCCTTACGTGTCGTAACGGCGTGCTGACCGGCGCCACGGTCGTCTCAATCGCGACCCTGAACAACTCTGGTTTCAGCATGACCATGGTCAGCCCGGCCGGCGTGCCGGTGTCGGAGTCGTCGAACCTGATCGTCACCGTGATGACCGGCTGCCCGGGCGTCAGCCGCAGGCTCCGCGCGATCGCCGGCTGCGGCGGGCTCATTTCCACGCTCGCCGCGGCGGCCGGCACCTCGTTCAGCATCGACCCGAGCGAGGAGAACGGCTGGCCGGCTTGCGGCCCGTCCGCTTCATCCGCGCTCTCGTCGGCCCCCTCGTCGGCCCCCTCGTCGGCACTGTCCGGGGGCCCGTGCAGGTAGGCGGTGGACACGGCGGCGGGTTCGCCCGCGATGACCCAGACGCAGCGGATCACCCGGATCGGCGCGCCGGTGGCCAGGCCGAGGGCCCAGGCCACGTCCTGCGGGGCCTCGCGCCGTGACACGTGCCTGGTCTGGCAGGTGATCGCGCTGCCCATCGGGTCCAGGCGGGTACCCAGGCCGCCCGCGCCCTCCACCGGGATCCAGTAGTCGGCCGGGCTGGCCCGGTACATCTGCCCGTCGGGCAGCCGCCGGACCAGCGACCGGCTGGCCAGGTCGGCGATCGCGGCGTCGATCTCGGTCAGGCTGACGTTGTAGCGGCGGGCCAGGGCGCTGCGCCGGGGCAGCCGCCAGCCCGGTTCGCGGTGGACCAGCGCGGCCGCGATCCGGTCGGCCAGGACTCCGGCGGCCCGGACCGCGGCGGGCCGGGCCGGCGGGCCGGCCTGTGCGGGGATGGGATGGTCACGTCCCGCGGCGCCAGCGGTCATCCCGTGATCTTCGCGATCTGGGCCTGGGCCTGGGTCACCACCGAGGCCGGCAGCGGCTGGAAATTCACCGGTCCCAGCTGCGCGGTTCCGCTGGTGAGAGCCCAGCTGAGGAAGGCCTGCAGGTCCTGCGCCAGGGCGGCGCTGGGCTGCGCGGTGCTCACGATGGCGTACTCGTAGTTGATGACCGGATAGGCCTGCGCGGCCGAGCCGTTGATCAGCGAGATGGTCCCGTTGTCCGGCGTGTTGGTGAAGCTGGCCAGGCCGGCCTGGATCGTGCTCGCGGTCGGCAGCACGTAGCGGCCCGCCGAGTTGGCCAGCGCGGCCTCGCCCTCGCCCGCCTGGCTGACCGGGGCCAGGTAGCTCACGCCCACGTAACCGATGGCGCCCGGGCTGGAACCGACGGTGCTGATCATGTTGTCGCTGCCGTCCGCGCCCCGCCCGGCGGGCTGCGCCGGCCAGGCCACCGTGGTGCCGATCAGCGACGGGCTCCAGTTGGCGGGATCCTGGGCGTTCAGGTAGGAGGTGAACAAGAACGAGCTGCCCGAGGCGTCCGACCGGTGGACCGGCACGATGGCGCTGGACGGCAGCGCGACGCCCGGGTTCAGGCTCCTGATCGCCGGCGCGTCCCACTGGGTGATCGTGCCGGCGAAGATCTGCGCCAGCACCTGGCCGTTCAGCTTCAGGTGAGTCGACGGGCTGAGGTCGGGGATGTGGTAGATGACCATGAGCGCGGCGACGGCCAGCGGGATGTTGACCAGGTGGACGTACTTGGTCACGTCGGCCGGCGACAGGTAGGCGTCCGAGGCGCCGATATCGGTCGCGCCGGCCGCGGCCGACGAGATGCCCACCCCGGACGACGAGGTGGCGATCCGTAGCGTCACCTGCGGGAACCGGGCATGGTAGGCGGGCGCCCACCGGGCGAACAGCGGGGCCATCAGCGAGCTGCCGGTTTCGGAGAGCGTCTGGGTCACGGCCGCGGGCGCGGTCGGCAGCGAGGTGCTGGCGGCCCCGGGCGAGGTGGGCGAGGCAGCCGAGGCGGCCTGGCTGCCGCCGCTGCAGGCGGCCAGGGCCAGGACCCCGGCCACGGCCAGCGCGGTCCGGACCAGGGCGTTCCGGTCTGGACGGCCGCCCGGAACTCCTCGCGCCTGTTCGGCATCCAACGCCAACATGCCCTCTCGCCACAAGGTGGAACTCCGCCTGTCCACGCCCATTGAGTTTCACCACACATAAATGAACGGGAAATGAATCGGAAAGGAACGATTAGACGGCCAGTTGGTGTCATGTAGGTGAACGAGCCCGATGGCATCGTAAGCGGCGGGAGGGCGGGATCAGAGCCAGCCTGGCCTGGCGAGCCGGCCAGCAGAGCCCCCGGGGAGCGGCGGCGGAAGGCAAGACACCAGAAGTTAACCTTCTAGCCCCCTTTTATCCACCCGGCATTTCCCCGCGAGTATCCGCGACGCCGACAAACTGTATTCGCACACCACGGTTTACACACGGACCGGCTGTGGGGGCTGCGCATGCGGCCGAGGGAAGAAAATAACCTGTAAGGAGTACCTGATATGCCACTTGGACGCAGACAGCACGTCACGACGGTGGCGGTGGCCGCCGTGGCAGCGGCACTGGGCCTCGCCGCATGCTCCTCGAGCTCCTCGTCCACTACGGGCAGCGGCTCCGCGACGACCAGTGCCTCGTCGAGCGCGAGCTCGAGCTCGGTGAGCGGCACCATCAAGGCGGCCGGCTCGACGTTCCAGACTAACTTCCAGCAGTCGGCGATCTCGGCCTTCAAGGCGACCGCCCCTAACATCACTGTCGACTACGACCCGGTCGGCTCGGGCACGGGCCGCAGCGACCTTTACTCGAACACCGTGCTGTTCGCGGGCTCCGACTCGCCCGTCCCGACGAAGGAAGTGTCAGAGGTCCCCGCGGGCAAGACGATCCTGTACTTCCCGGTGCAGATCGGCCCGATCGCCATGGCTTACAACCTGCCCGGCATCACCGGCCTGAAGCTGGACGCGACGGTCATCGCCGGTATCTTCCAGGGCACCATCAAAACCTGGAACGACCCGGCGATCAAGGCCCTCAACCCGAGCGCCAGCCTGCCGGGCACCACGATCACGCTGGCCGTCCGCTCCGATTCTTCCGGCACGACGGCGAACTTCTCCCAGTACATGGTGGACGCGGCAGGCAGCGCGTGGAAGCTCGGCACCGCCTCGACCATCACCTGGCCGTCCACGGCGCGCGCGGGTGACGGCGGCAGCGCCGTGGCGCAGATCGTCAAGTCCACCACCGGGGCCATCGGCTACGTCGATTTCTCCACCGCGTCCGCGGCCAGCCTGCAGGCCGCGTCGGTTAAGAACTCGGCCGGCGATTTCGTCGCGCCGTCCTCCGCGTCCGCGACCGCGGCCGCGAGTCACGTCACCCCGAAGGCCAACCTGACCTTCTCCGCGGCCGACGAGCCGGGCGCCGCCTCCTACCCGATCACCTACCAGTCATGGGACCTGGTGTACTCGGTGCAGCCCAACGCGACCGACGCCGCCCTGCTCAAGGCCTACCTGGGCTACCTGCTCAGCTCGACCGGGCAGGCTCTGCTTACCCCGCTCAACCTGGCGCCGCTCCCGGCGAGCATCGACTCGGCGGCCGTCACGCAGCTGAGCATGATCACCTCGTAGGGGTTGCGCATATGACTCATACGGCTCGGACGAGCGAACCGTCATGAACACGGTGACGAAGGCGGACCCGGCCACCCCGGCCGGGTCCGCCCACCCGCTCCACCGCCGCCGGCCGCTCGGCGACCGGGGGTTCCAGATCCTGGCCCTCGCCGCCGGCCTGCTGGTCCTCGTCATCCTGGTCCTCATCACCGTTACCACGGCGCAGCAGTCCGTCACCTGGTTCACCACGGCCGGCTTCAAGGGCATCTTCTCGATCCAGTTTGACGGCAACACCCACTTCGGGGCGATGGGCGTCCTGTACGGGACGGTCATCAGCTCGGTCATCGGGATCATCATCGGAGTGCCGGTCAGCATCGGCATCGCGATGCTGCTGACGCAGGTGGTCCCGGCCCGGTGGGCGCGGCCCTTTGTGACCGTGATCGACCTGCTCGCCGTGGTCCCCTCGGTGGTCTGGGGCCTGTGGGGCATCATCGTGCTGGTCCCCTGGCTGCAGAAGATCTACCTGCACATCGCCTCGGGGGTCAAGGGCATCCCGGTACTCCAAACGCTGTTCGGCGGGCCGAACGTCACCGGTGCCGCGTTCTTCACCGCCGGCCTCATCCTGGCCATCATGATCACCCCGATCATCACCTCCCTGTCCCGGGAGGTCATCGCGACCGTGCCAGAGATCGACAAGGAAGGCGCGTACGCGCTCGGGGCCACCCGCTGGGAGATGATCCGCGGCGCCGTCTGGCCGCACAGCAAGGGGGGCGTGACCGGCTCGGTCCTGGTCGGGTTCGGCCGGGCGCTGGGCGAGACCATCGCGGTCGCGCTGGTCATCGGCGACTCGGTCGAGGTCACCCCGCACCTGTTCTACAGCGGCCAGTCGATCGCCGCGATCATCGCGCTGCAGTTCGGCGAGGCCAACGGCGGCGAGTTCCGCTCGGCCCTGATCGGGCTCGGCCTGTTCCTGTTCGTGCTCACGATCCTGGTCAACCTGGTGGCCCGCTGGTTCGTGGAGCGCTCCGCGCGGCGGGCTAGGGGGGAATGATGGCAGCCGCTTCCGATTCGCTGGGTCAGCCGGTCGACCTGCGGGAACCGTCCGGCTGGCGGCGGTCCAAGAACCAGATCATGACCGCGGGAATGTGGCTCGCGTTCGTGATCGTCCTGATCCCGCTCGGCTTCGTGCTCGTCACGCTGATCGCCAAGGGCGCCGCCGCGATCAG
The DNA here is from genome assembly GCA_963790065.1 of uncultured Actinomycetes bacterium. GTDB lineage: Bacteria > Actinomycetota > Actinomycetes > Streptosporangiales > Streptosporangiaceae > Palsa-504. The sequence continues at coordinate 250,622 of CAWBNK010000020.1, forward strand.
CTGGCAGTTCCTGACCAACAACACCATCCCGCCCAATGTCGTGCCGCTCGGTACCGGCGGGATGGGCGCCGCGGTGGTCGGTACGCTGGAGATCACCGCCTTCGCCACGCTGCTGGCGGTGCCGCTGGGCGTGCTCGGCGCCGTCTACCTCAACGAGTACGGCGGCAACGGCATCCTGGCCCGGCTCATCTCGTTCATGTCCTCCGTTATGACCGGCGTGCCGTCGATCGTGATGGGCCTGTTCATCTACATCATCTGGGTGCTGCACTTCGGGTACTCGGGCATGGCGGGCTCGTTCGCCCTGGCCTGCCTGATGCTGCCGATCGTGATCCGCTCGTCCTACGAGATGCTCCGCCTGGTGCCGGACAGCCTCCGGCAGGGCAGCTATGCCCTGGGCGCCACCAAGTCCCGCGTCACGCTGACCGTGGTGCTCCCGTCCGCGCTGAGCGGCATCGTCAGCGGCGCCCTGCTGGCCGTCGCGCGGGCCGCGGGCGAGACGGCGCCGCTGATCTTCACCGTCCTGACGGTGGAGCAGACCAACACCAACCTGTTCAGCGGGCCGGACACGGCGCTGCCGCTGCAGATCTTCTCGAACGCGCAGTCCGCTTACACGGGAGCGAACGCCCGCGCCTGGGGCGCGGCGCTGACGCTGGTCGCAATTACGTTCATACTGATGATTGTGGCCCGAATCATCACGGCCCTATTCACCCGCAATACGCGCTAGGGATCTCATGGAAGAGCAGCAGGATCAGCTGAACGTACTGCCGGATGCCGAAGTCCTCCCCCACCTGGACATTCCCGACACCGCGCCAGAGACGATAACGTCCGGCACGTCCGTCTTCGACGTGCAGAACACGTCGATCTACTACGGTGCGTTCCGCGCGGTGACCGACGTCTCGCTGACCGTCTACGAGAACGAGATCACCGCGTTCATCGGGCCGTCCGGCTGCGGCAAGACGACCGTACTGCGCAGCCTCAACCGGATGAACGACCTGATCGTCGGCGCCCGGGTGGAAGGCGACATCCGCTACCGCGGGGTGCCTCTGTACGGCAGCAACGTCTCCCCGATCGCGGTCCGGCGCCGCATCGGGATGGTCTTCCAGAAGGCCAACCCGTTCCCCAAGTCGATCTACGACAACGTGGCCTACGGGCCGCGTATCAACGGCATCCGCAACAAGGGCAAACTGGACGAGATCGTCGAGCGGTCGCTGAACCAGGCGGCCCTCTGGGACGAGGTCAAGAACCGGCTGAACAAGTCCGGCCTCGGCCTGTCCGGCGGGCAGGCGCAGCGGCTCTGCATCGCCCGCACGCTCGCGGTGGAGCCCGACGTGGTGCTGATGGACGAGCCCTGCTCGGCCCTCGACCCGATCGCGACGGGGCGCATCGAGGACCTCATGCGGGAGATCAAGTCCCGGTACACGATCGTCATCGTCACGCACAACATGCAGCAGGCGACCCGGGTCAGCGACCGCACCGCCTTCTACTCCGTGCTGCGCGACGAGCAGAGCGACACCCGCACCGGCGTCCTGGTCGAGTACGGGTCGACCGCGCAGATCTTCGGCGACCCGCATGACGATCGCACCAAGGCCTACGTCACCGGCCGGATGGGCTGAGGCCCGGCCCCTATTAGCTGACCCGGCCGGGCCCCCTCCGGGCCCTATCCGGCCCGCGGCACCGCCTCGCGGCCGGCACGATGGACCACGGGTGCGGCTCTGGTGGAGGGAGGCTGCGCCTGCCGGAGGCTCGCGCCGCGCCGGCGGTCCTTCATGATCACGCCCGAAATGGGCTGGTTTCATGATCTCGGGCAGTTCTGGTCGGTATTTAGCTCAAACTGCCCGTGATCATGGAAGTGGCGCGGGCCCCGGGGCTGAGAGCGCGGCGGCCGGGGCGGGAGCAACGACTGAGGTTCCAGGGGCCTGGCCGTCAGGCAGTCACTTCACAAAGCCGCACCCATGGACTAACGCACCGCTCAGGACCGGGTCGATGTTCCATCGTCTCGGTTGGCGGCCCGGGCCGGGCGTGGACTGCATGACGGACGTGGCCGGCGGGACCGGCTAAAGCGCGCGCGGGACTGCGGACTGATGCCGCGTCCGGAGATGTCCGCCCGGCCGGCCCGGCCCGTGCTCGTCCGGACCGCGTGGGTATCCAGCCGAGCCGACCGTAACCTGACTTGTGACATTGCTCGACGGTCCGGAGTAAATGCAGCTCTGACGTGCTGGTTTGCCGATCTTGATGAGAGGATCTGCGCACTGATCCGGGCCGTAGCGCGGCTCCCGCGCGGTAGAGCGACACTGAAGATATGGACCGTGAACGCGCGGAGACCTGGCCGAGGCCAGCGGCTAAAGCGCGGCGACCCCGGGCTGGGGCACTAGCTGGCCGGGCCGGGCGCGGACCCGGCCAGGTAGACCACCCGGCGGGCGATGTTGACCGCGTGGTCGCCGAGCCGCTCGTAGAACCGCGCCACCAGCGTCATCTCCATCGTCACCGGCAGCGCCATCCGGCCCGAGGCCAGCTCGGCGATCAGGCTGGAGTAGAGCTGGTCCATCTCGTCGTCCCGCTCGGCCACGGCGAAGGCCGCGGCCCGGTCCCGCTGGTACCAGCAGTCGGCGGCCTGGCGCCACATGTCGGCCGCGACGGTCCCCATCCGCTCGATGATCCCCCGGGCCCGCGGCGACAGGTCGTCGGCCAGGAAGTGGTTACCCCGCGAGGCGATCTGGATCACGAGGTCGTGCGACAGCTCGAACTCGGTCAGCACGCGCAGCACGGACAGCAGGAAGCGCAGGTCGTCGGCGACGGGCGCCTGCAGCAGGATTTCCCGGTTGGCCAGCTCTTCGGTCTCCGGGTACAGGGCGCTGATGACCTTGTCCCGCTCCATGAGCCGCTGCATGATCTCGTTATTGCCGGTCAGCAGGGCGTTGGTCGCCTCGGGCAGGTCCTCGGCGACGATGGCGAACAGTTCGATGATCTTGGCCTCGATGGCCTCAAGATCACGCTCGAATTCCTGTCGGTGCTCGGCCATAAGCCCAGCCTACTGGCCGCCTCGCCCGGCGTTCATGTCCGGCAGGTGAACAAAAAAGGTCCGGGCGGGGCGGTGGCATAACCGCCCCGCCCCGCCCGGAACCGGACGTCAGATCGCGACGTCGACCTTCGTAACCTGGCCGTAGTCGGCCTCCACCAGGCGCTCGGCCCGCACGCCGCCCGGCGCGAGCACGCGCAGCGTCCACGCGCCCGGGGCGGCGAAGAACCGGAAGCCGCCGTCGGAGCCCAGGGGGACCTCGGCCACGAACTCATCGCCGGTGCCCAGTAGCCGGGCGTACCCGGTGGAGACGGCCGCGCCCTCGCGGGTCACCTTGCCTTCCACCACGGCCTGGCTGCCCGCCGTGGCGGACGCGGTCACCCCGCCCGCCGGCGCGCCGCACCCGTCCGCCGTCACCGGGCCTCACCCAGCTCGATCGGCACGCCCACCAGCGAGCCGTACTCGGTCCAGGAGCCGTCGTAGTTCTTGACGTTGGCCAGGCCGAGCAGCTCGTGCAGCACGAACCAGGTGTGCGCCGAGCGCTCGCCGATCCGGCAGTAGGCGATGGTGTCCTTGCCGAAGTCCAGGCCCGCGTCGTCCTGGTACAGCTGGCGCAGCTCGTCGTCGGAGCGGAACGTGCCGTCCTCGTTGGCCGCCTTGGACCAGGGCACGTTGCGGGCGGTGGGAATGTGCCCGGCCCGCTGGGCCTGCTCCTGCGGGAGGTGGGCCGGGGCCAGCAGCCGCCCGGTGAACTCGTCCGGGGACCGGACGTCGACCAGGTTGCGCTTGCCGATGGCGTCCAGCACCTCGTCCCGCAGCGCGCGCAGCGAGCGGTCCTGCTCGGTCGCGGTGTAGCTGGTCTTCGGCCGGGACGGCACGTCGGTGCTCAGCTCGCGGGAGTCAAGCTCCCACTTCTTGCGGCCGCCGTCGAGCAGCAGCACCTGGTCGTGGCCGTACAGCCGGAAGTACCAGTAGGCATACGCGGCGAACCAGTTGTTGTTGCCGCCGTAGAGCAGCACCGTGTCGTCGTTGGAGATGCCCCGCTCGGACAGCAGCGCCTCGAAGCCCGTCTGGTCCACGAAGTCCCGGCGGACCGGGTCCTGCAGGTCCTTCTTCCAGTCGATCTTGACCGCGCCGGGGATGTGGCCCTTGTCGTAGGCGCTGGTGTCTTCGTCAACCTCCACGATGACCACGTGGGGGTCGCCGATATGGGCCTCGGCCCAGTCGGCGTCCACAAGGACGTCGGAACGGCTCATGGTGGATATCCTCCTCTTCCGGCCACCGCTAGGCGGACGGCCGGACCTTTAGGTTCCGCTGGATGAACAGGTAGACCTGGCAGCCCAGGCAAAGATCGAAGGCCGCGTTGAGGAACGCCGCGGCCAGGCAGAGCGCGGTGAACACGACGCCGACGAGCGTGGCGCCGGCGGCGTAGCCCAGCACGCCGCCCAGGGCGAAGACCAGGCCCATGCCCTGGGAGAACCGCGGCGGGGCTTCCGGCTCGGTGTGCGCCGGCGGGCCGAGCCGGGGCCGGACCAGATACCGGTACACCAGGCCGTACGGCGCGTACCGGAGCCCGGCTACGGCCCCGATGGCGAACACCAGCAGCTGCGCGCCGAGCAGCCACGCGCTGCTGGTGATGAGCACGACGGCCAGCACGATGGTGGTGATGACGGCCCCGAATCTGGGCCCGCGCGGGTCGATGTCCATGGTCATGCTCCTCGGCGCTAAAAGCTGGCACTCCGACGAATTCAGGAGATCACGGCGGCCGGGCGCGGACAGATGGCGGTGGCGACGTGGCAGAAATCGACGGCACGCCGCTTGGTCAGCGTCTGCGCTGCCGGAGACATCACGAGCCCGATGCTATTCGGGCACAGGCCGGCTGTCACTTTCTCATCCAGGCTTATTATCGTCATTTCCGGCCAAATTGGTCAATATTAACCGGACCGAGCACCGAGCCCAGCGCGGCGATCACGTCGGCCCGGCGCGGCAGGCCGGTGGCGCGCTGGGCGATGACGCCGTCCGGGCCGAGCACGAGCACGGTGGGACTGCTGTTGATGCGCAGCCGCCGGACCAGGTCCATCCGGTCCTCGGCGTCGATCTCGACGTGCGTCACGCCGTCTAGGTCCCCGGCCACCTGGGCCAGGAGCCGGGCGGTGGGGCGGCACGTCGCGCAGAACTCGGTGGAGAACTGGACCAGGGTGGCCTGCTCGCCCAGGGCCCGGCCCAGGTCGGCCTCCGTAAGTGCCTCCCGGGCGGGGGCCTCGGTGCCGGCCGGGGCGGCGGGCTGGGCGGACCGGAACACCCCGGCCCGGCGGCGCAGCACGACGCCGAGCAAGGTAGCCACGGCCAGCACCGCGGCCAGTGCGATCAGCCCGCCAGTCACGCCAAATCACAGCGCTGACGCGCCGTCATCCATTCCCGAGCGGGTTAGCGGGGATCAGTCAGGCGTGGCGGTCACCAGCACCCGGCCGGCCGCGGTGATCTGGAAGCTGCTGATCGGCCCGTCGGTGCTGGCCATCGAGCCCGCGTACCAGACCTTGCCCTCGTCCCTGGAGGTGGTCCAGGCGGCCGTCTCGGTACGGGTCCCGTCCGGGTGGACGACCCACAGCTCGCAGGTGGTACCCAGCGGGATGTTGTCGACCAGCACCTGGAAGGCGCTGCCCCACAGTTCGTTGGAGTAGGCGACCGTGGTGGTGGCCCCGGTGAGCGAGCTCGAGCCCTGGACCGTCTCCCAGGTCCCGGCGCCGGCCCCGACGAGCACGGTGTGGGTGGTCGAGGTGGCCGTCTGCAGGCCACCGAACAGCCCGCCCGCCACCGCCACCACGGCGGCGGCCGCGGCCAGGTACCGCCAGCGGTTCCGGCGCCGTCTGGCCTCGGCCAGGTTGAGCACCGTGCCGACCAGTTCCTCGGGCGGCTGGTCGCTGTCGACCGCGCCCACCGCGTCGCCGACGCCGATCCGGCTGATCTCGTCGGGGTTCACCCGGGCCAGCAGCGCGGGCAGGCCGGCCAGGCCCGCCAGCTCATCCCGGCAGTCCCGGCAGGTAGCTAGGTGCGCGTCGACCAGCGCGCGCTCGGCGGGATCGATGGCACCGAGCACGTACACACCCAGCGACGGCCTGGCCTGGGTGCAATCCCAGGTTTGGGTCATGGCGCCAGCCCTCGTTCCTGCAGCGCCAGCTTGAGTGCCTTCAGCGCGTAAAACGTCCGTGATTTCACTGTTCCTGCGGGAATGCCCAGCGTAGCGGCGGCCTCGGCGACCGAGCAGCCGCGGTAGTAGGTCTCGATGATCACCCGGCGGTGGTCGGGGCGCAGCGAGGCCAGCGCGTCCGCGACGGCCCAGGACTCCAGGGTCCGGTCGGCGTCGTCGTCGCTGGGCAGCAGTTCGAGCGCGGCCTGCCCGGTCTCCGGCGGCCTGGCCTGGCGGGCGCGGTAGGAATCGACGGCGAGGTTGCGCGCGACGGCGAACAGCCACGGCCGGGCCGGCCGGTCGGCTAGCGCCTCCGGATGGCGCCAGGCCCGCACTATCGTTTCCTGCACAAGATCCTCCGCACGCTGCCTGTCTCCGCCGGTGAGGTGAAGGGCGTAACGAAGCAGGGCGCCACCGTGTTCGGCGTACAGTGCCCGGACAAAGGCTTCGTCAGCCACCCGCCCTGAGCGGGGCGCGATTCCCGCGGTTGGCACACCCTGGAGAACGTCCGGCTGGGCCGGACGGTTCAACTGACCAGGAAAATTCGCGCCGCCGGGCGGCTGGCCCGGTCCGTCAGACCCCGGAGGCCGGGGCGGAAGATGCTGGCTCATGCTCACTCTGGCCTGCTCAGCGCTTGCTCAGCGCTTGCTCACGGTGGAGCGTTATCCACACAGTGTGCCCTATCCAACCCCTGATGCCCACCGCAATGAGCTTTCGGGTGTATTACCCTCCGGCGAACTGCGGCAGGACCTCGATCCGGGCCGCGTCGGGCAAGATCACGTCGGCGGCCACGCCGCGGCCCGCCGCCGTGCCGTCGACCAGGAACGATGAGGTGGCCAGGACGGCCCGCAGCCGCCCGTCGCTGCCCCGGCGGGCCAGGACCTCGGCCAGGGCCTCGGCCAGCGTGCCCGCTTCGACCGACTCCTCGGTCAGGCCGGCCGCCTCCTTGGCCGCGGCCCAGTACTTGATTGTCACTCTGGCCATATGGGTTATCCTCTTCTTAGCGGGACCCGGGCGGTGTTGCCCCCGGGTCCTTGTCTGTTTATACAAGTAGGCAAGGTGCGACCGCACCAGCAAGTGGAGGCTATGGGTGAGCGACCTGCTGCTGATCACCAGCGTGCTCGAGCCGTCCGCGGAGGTACTGCCCGCCCTGGGGCTGCTGCTGCACCCGGTCCGCGTGCTCCCGGCTGACGCGTCCGCCCTGGTCGAGGCGCCCCCGGCCGATGCCGTGCTGGTGGATGCGCGGCGTGACCTCGCGCACGCGAAGAGTATCTGCAGGCTGCTGAATACTACCGGCCTGGACTGCCCGCTGTTCGCCATCGTGACCGAGGGCGGCCTGGCCGCGATGAACGCGGACTGGGGCGTGGACGACGTGATCCTGGCCACGGCCGGACCGGCCGAGGTCGAGGCCCGGGTCAGGCTGGCCATCGGGCGGCGGGTCCAGGCGGCGGTGGCCGACGCGCCGGACGAGATCCGCTCCGGCGAGCTGGCCATCGACGAGGCCACCTACGCGGCCCGGCTGCGCGGCCGGGTGCTCGACCTGACCTTCAAGGAGTTCGAGCTGCTCAAGTTCCTGGCCCAGCATCCGGGCCGGGTCTTCACCCGGGCCCAGCTGCTGCAGGAGGTCTGGGGCTACGACTACTTCGGCGGCACCCGCACGGTGGACGTGCACGTCCGGCGGCTGCGGGCCAAGCTCGGCCCCGAGCACGAGGCCCTCATCGGCACGGTCCGCAACGTGGGCTACCGTTTCGTCCCGGTTAAGAGCGAGCGAGCCGGCGACGACCGGGCCAGGACCCGCGTCGGGTGACCCGCCGCCCATGAGCCGGTGGTCGATCACCAGCGGCAGGCTGACCCCGGCGCAGGTGGCCGGGGCCCTGGTGCTGGCCGAGGCCGCGGAAGCCGCCGACGGGGTGGCGCCGCTGTCCGAGCACGCGCTGCTGCACCTGCGCTACGACGCCGGCCCGGGCCAGGACGCGGACGCCGGCCAGAACACGGGCGCCGGCCAGAACACGGGCGCCGGCCAGGGCACCGACCGCGACCTGGTCCTGACCACGGCCCAGGGCGAGATGGCCGGCTACGCGCACGTGGACGCGAACACCCCGGCCCGCGACCTGAGCGGCGAGCTGGTCATCGGTCCGCGGCACCGCGGCCACGGCCTGGGCCTGGCCCTGGTGCGCGAGCTGACCGCCCAGGCCGACGGCCACCAGGTCCAGCTGTGGGCGCACGGGGACCTGCCCGCGGCCGGCCGGCTGGCCCGGGCGGCCGGCTTCGAGCGGTTCCGCGCGCTGTGGCAGATGCGCCGGCCGCTGGCCGGCCCGCTGGACCCGCCCTCTTTCCCGCCGGGCAGCACGCTGCGCACGTTCCGCCCGGGCCAGGACGAGGACGAGTGGCTCAGCCTGAACGCCCGGGCCTTCGCCAAGCACCCGGAGCAGGGCGCCTGGAAGAGGCACGACCTCGAGTTGCGCGAGCGGGAGCCGTGGTTCGACCCGGCGGGCTTCTTCATCGCCACCCAGGACGGCGCCATGACCGGCTTCCACTGGACCAAGGTCAGCGGGCCCGCGGACGCGTCCGCCGGCATCGGCGAGGTCTACGTGGTCGGGGTGGACCCGGGCCAGCGCGGCACCGGCCTCGGCCGGGCGCTGACCCTGGCCGGCCTGGCGTACCTGCGCGACCGCGGCCTGGAGGCGGCCATGCTGTACGTCGACGAGGACAACGTGCCCGCGATCAGGATGTACTCCGGCCTCGGCTTCACCCGCTACCGGATCGACGCGATGTACCGCCAGTCTTCAGTAGCACAGGGCTAGCTGCTGCTGATGCCGAGCGCCTGGTCGAGTTCCGCGGCAGTCAGCGGCCGGTCGGCGGCCGCCACCGCGCTCAGCACCTCGGCGTAGAGCTCGATCTCATCCAGGGCGACGCGGTCGTGGACCCGAAGGTCCAACTGCCTGGGAATCGTGCTCACCTCCGGCGCCGATCGCGACTCCGTTCGCTTGGGGCCTAGGTTACGTGCCGACACTGCTCCTCCGCATGACCCATCAGGGCCATTCGCTTACCACCTTCACGTGCGGTTTTACCCAGTCAGGCGGTAACGATTCCGGTAATCTGCCGCACAGTTGCCGTCAATCAGGTAATGCGCGCCACAGGCGTCACACCGGCATCTCGGACCGAAGCGATCACATACCGTAACATCGCCCAGACAGGCACTGAGGCGTATAAATAGGGACACTAGTTCGTTTCGGTTGCGCGGAGGGGTGATACCGACAAGAGTCATGCTCGTATTCCCCCGCCCATCCCCGTCCTGAGCAGACTAGCCTCCGGACGTTCGTTCGTTGCCCGCGAACTACTTGATCTCGGAAAGCCATGAATGACAACAGTGATCTCCTGCCGAACCTCGCCCATGAAGACGCCTTCGAAATGCAGATGCGCGGGTACAGCCGCCGCCAGGTGGACGAGTTCATCGCCCGGTGCCGCAGCCAGATCCGGGATCTGGAGCAGCGACTGGCCCGGGCCCTTGACGAGCGTGAAGAAATCCAGCGTGACCTGAGCACCGCGCGCCAGCAGGCGCTGGGCGCCAAGCCCGCGCACGAGGAAGTCAGCGAGCGCATCTCCCAGATCCTCAAGCTGGCCGACGACGAGGCCCGGTCGCAGAAGACCAAGGCCCACGAGGACATCGCCCGGCAGCGGAACGATGCCCAGCAGGAGGCGGACAAGGCCCGCGCCGAGGCCCGCGAGCAGGCCGAGCGGATGCTGACCGCGGCCCAGGAGCAGGCCGAGCGGGCCATCACCTCCGCGCGGGCCGAGGCGGAGAAGACGGTCAATTCCGCCCGGGCCGAGGCCGAGCAGGTCACCTCCGACGCCAAGAAGAGGTCCGAGGCCGTGCTGGCGGGCGCGAAGGGGCAGGCCAAGAAGGCACTGGACGAGGCCACGGCCCGGGCCACCGCCATCCACGACGGCGCCGAGCGGCGGCTGAGCCTGCTGTCCACCAGGCACTCGGAGACCATCAAGCGGCTGACCGACATCCTGGACGGCGTGTCCTCACTGGTCACCGCCGAGGCCGCCCGGCTGTCGCTGGAGGACGAGGTCGACCAGAACACGGCCAAGACCATCGCCGCGCACGCGGCGGGCGACAGCGCGCGCCCGGCCCCGGCCGGCCCGAACGGGCCGTCCGCCCCCGGCGGGCCCGCGGGCCCGGGTTCCGGCGGCCCGGCGGGCTCCGCGGGCGCCGCGGCGTCACGGACCGCCACCCAGCCGCTGGCCAGCCCCGTGTCGGCCGGCCCTGTGTCGACCGGCACCGGGTCGGCCAGCACCGTGTCGACCGGCACCGGGCCGGCGCGTCCCGCCCCGGCCAGCCCGCCGCAGTCCCCGGCCCAGCAGGCCGAGGACAAGCGGACGCCGATCCGGGCCGCCGTCATCGACTCTGACGACACCAAGCCCAACGGCGTCCGTATCATGCCAGGCAGTGACAAATAAACCGGGGACAACTAAACCCGGGATAACTAGGACCCGGGACAACTAGGACCCAGCAGTCAGGGGTGCGGCACTGGAACCACAGTGCCGCACCTCTTTTCTTATGTGGCGTCGCCCAGGCCCTGGGCCAGCATGTCCAGGCGCCGCAGGATGACGCCTTCGCGCAGCGCCCACGGGCACAGCTCGAGGTGATCGACGGCCAGCAGGTCCAGGATGGCGTCGGCCACGATGGCGCCGGCCGGAAGCTGCACCACCCGGCTGGCCGAGACGCCGGGCAGCTTGGCCCGTTCGGCCTGTGACATGGTGGGCAGGCGCTCGGCCAGGGCGGCCACGTCGGCGTGCCGCAGCGCCCGCTTGATGTACGGGCCCTCGCCGGAGGGGGCCGCGCCGGCGATCCTGGCCAGCTGCCGGAACGTCTTGGAGGTGCCCACCACGTGATCGGGCGGGCCCTGCCGCAGCATGGCGCCCGCCTCCCGGGCGATCTCCGCCCGCACGTGCTTGCGCAGCCGCCGCGCCTCGGCCGCGGACGGCGGGTCGCCGCTCAGCCAGTCCCTGGTCAGGCGGCCGGCCCCGAGCGGGAGCGAGGCCACGGCGTCGGGCAGCTCATCGATGCCCGAGGCCATCTCGAGCGATCCGCCGCCGATGTCGATGATCAGCAGGCGGCCCGAGGACCAGCCGAACCACCGGCGGGCGGCCAGGAACGTGAGCCTGGCCTCCTCCTGGCCGGTCATCACCGTGATCTGCGCGCCGGTCTGCTCGCGGATCCTGGCCAGCACCTGCTCGCCGTTCCTGGCTTCCCGGACGGCCGAGGTCGCGAACGCGATGAGGTCCTCGACGCCCTTGTCCTCGGCGATGCGCAGCGCCTCCTCGACCACCTCGCGCAGGCTGCGCTCGCCCCGGCCGGACAGCGCGCTGCCGTTGTCCAGGTGGGCCGCGAGCCTGAGCTCGGTCTTGTGCGAGAAGGCGGGCATGGGCCGGGCGCCCTGGTAGGCATCGACCACGAGCAGGTGGACGGTGTTCGATCCCACGTCCAGGACCCCAAGTCGCATACTCCAGACGCTACCCTGCCAGGGTCGCGCTGAGGCGTCGCGATAAGGCCAGGTGAGACCCTTTGCTGGGTTTCAGGTAATTTGGGCCGAACGAAGCGTGGTGCGAGCACCCCAGACCGGCGGAGGCGGGCGGATGCGAAACGGGGAGGTGTCGTTCTGGTGGCAGGCCCGCGGGCTGCCGCCCCGGCGGCCGCCGCTGCCCGGCAGCACCGACGCCGACGTCGCCATCGTGGGCGCGGGGTACACCGGCCTGTGGACCGCGTACTACCTCAAGCGCGCCGACCCGGGCCTGCGGGTGGTGGTGCTCGAGCAGCACTTCGCCGGCTACGGCGCCTCGGGCCGCAACGGTGGCTGGATCACCGCCACCCTGCCCGGATCCCGGGCCCGCTACGCCCGGGGTCCGCAGGGCCGGGCGGGCGTCCGCGAGCTCGAACGGCAGCTGCGCGAGACCGTGGACGAGGTGGCCCGGGTCGGCCAGGCCGAGGGCATCGACGCCGGCCTGGTCAAGGGCGGCACGCTGAGCGTGGCCACCTCGGCGGCGCAGGACGCCCGGCTGCGCCAGCGGCTGGAGGCCGAACGTGGCTGGGGCGACGGGCCAGGGATCGTTCGGTACCTAGAAAAAGATGAACTGGCGGCCAGAGTGCAGGTGACCGGGGCCATCGGGGCCCTGTACTGGCCGGACTGCGCCCGGGTGCAGCCGGCCAGCCTGGCCGCGGGCCTGGCCGAGACGGTGGCCGGCGCCGGGGTCTCGCTCTATGAGGACACCCCGGTGCGGTCGATCTCGGCCGGCCTGGCCCGCACCGACGCGGGCGACGTGCGCGCGCCGTTCGTGCTGCGCTGCACCGAGGGGTTCACGGCGGACCTGCCCGGCCAGCACCGCACGCTGCTGCCGATGAACAGCTCCATGATCGTCACCGGGCCGCTTTCCGAGGCGGCCTGGAAGACCATCGGCTGGGACGGCTGCGAGACGCTCGGCGACGAGGCGCACGCCTATATCTACGCGCAGCGGACCGCGGACGGCCGGATCGCGCTGGGTGGGCGGGGTGTCCCGTACCGGTTCGGTTCCGGGCTCGACCACGACGGCGCGGTCGCGGACTCGACCATCGCCCAGCTGGGCCGGATCCTGCGCCGCATGTTCCCGGCGGCCGCCGGGGCGGGCCTGGACCATGCCTGGTGCGGGGTGCTCGGCGTGCCCAGGGACTGGTGCGCCACGGTCACGATGGACCCGCGCACCGGCCTGGGCTGGGCGGGCGGCTACTCCGGCCATGGGGTGGCCGCGGCCAACCTGGCCGGGCGGACGCTCGCCGACCTGGTCCGCGGGGTGGACAGCCCGCTCACCGCCCTGCCCTGGGTCGGCCACCGGTGCCCGCGCTGGGAGCCCGAGCCCGCGCGCTGGGCCGGGGTGCGTGGCCTGTACGCGCTGTACCGGACGGCGGACCGGCTGGAAACCACGGGCCGTTCGGGCCGGACCTCACTGCTGGCCCGCGCGGGCGACGTGATCTCGGGTATCCCGCACTAGTTTGTTTGACCGGCGGCAGATGCGCTGGTTACCCTCATTTTCACCATGATTATTTGGTTCACGGCTAGAAAACTCAAAGTATTGATGGTGCTGGTGGGCATTACGCTCGGCCTGACACTGAGCTGGTCGCACCTGCCGCACGTCGCCTTCGTCATCGGCATCAGCATTATCTTCTGCATCGGGCTGCTGGTCTATTTGATCAAGAACTCCTTGACCCAGACCAGCCAGGCCAGTGGTAGCGCCGGCCAGGCGAGGCGCGCCCGTTCGGACCGGACCGAGGGGGGCGCCCGTTCGGCCCGGGCCGAGGCTCGCGCCCGCAAGCGCGGCGACCTACTGCACCCGGACGCCACCGTGACCCTGTCCGACGAGCGCGCGGCCGCGGGCGTCGATGACGTCTTCGCCAAGCTGAATAGCGAACTCGTCGGCCTGGTCCCGGTCAAGAAGAAGGTCGAAGAGGTCGCCGCGCTGCTGCTCGTGGACCGGGTCCGGCAGCGGTTCGGGCTCGCGGCGCCGCGGCCGAACCTGCACATGTGCTTCACCGGCGCGCCGGGCACCGGCAAGACCACGGTGGCGCTGCAGATGGCGGACCTGCTGCGGCAGCTCGGCTACCTGGAAAGGGGCCACCTGGTCCACGTCATGCGCGACAACCTGGTCGGGCAGTACATCGGGCATACCGCGCCGAAGACGAAGCGCGTCCTGGAGCGGGCCATGGGCGGGGTCCTGTTCATCGACGAGGCGTACTACCTGTACCGGGCCGACGACTCCAAGGACTACGGCCAGGAGTGCATCGACATCCTGCTGCAGGTCATGGAGAACAACCGGGACAAGCTCGTGGTCATCCTGGCCGGCTACAAGGACCGGATGGACGAATTCTTCGAGTGCAACCCGGGCATGGGCTCGCGGATCGCCCACCACCTCGACTTCGCCCCGTACGAGCTCGACGAGCTGGTGGCCATCGGGCGCGGGATGCTGAAGCGGTCGTCCTATTACCTGTCCGACCCGGCCGAGCTGGCCTTCCGCGACTACCTGACCGCCCGGATGGGGCACCCCCAGTTCGCCAACGCCCGCAGCGTCCGTAACGAGCTGGAGCGGGCCCGGCTGCGGCACGCCCACCGGCTGGCCGGCGACCCGCACCTGAGCCGGAGCAAGGACGACCTGATGCGGATCGAGCCGATGGACATCCTGGCCACCCCGGTGCTTTCCGCGGCGATCACCGACCAGTAACCTCAGGCCGCGGCGGATCCTGGCTGGACGAGGGCGGCGTTCTCGCGCTCGAGGGCCTTGGCCACGCCGCTGTGCCAGCCGCCGGCGACGGCCTGGGACATCGGGTCGGGGAAGATGTCCTCCTCCCCGTTCGCCACGCCGTCGAAGATGGCGCGCGCGACCGCTGCCGGGGTGGCCTTGGGTATCTCGAAGCCGCGGGTCATGTCCGTGTCGACCGGGCCGGTCAGGACCGCGTGCACCCGTATCCCTCGTGCGGCCAGCAGGGCGCGCAGCGACTGGGTCAGGTTGAACGCAGCCGCCTTGGAGATCGCGTAGGCCGGGGTGAGGGGCAGCGGCGCCAGGGCCATCAGCGACACGTTGTTGACGATGGCGCCCCGGGAACGCGTCAGCAGCGGCAGGAAGGCCTGGGTCACGCCGTAGGTGCCGAACAGGTTGACCGCGAGGTGCCGTTCGAGCACGGCGCGGTCGCTCAGGTCGTCGTACAGGGCGATGCCGGCGTTGTTGATGAGGATGTCCAGGGACTCGATCTGGCCGGCCGCGGCCTGCGTCTGCGCCGCGCTGGTCACGTCCAGCGCCAGCGGCGTGACCCGGTGGTCCTGATGGGCCAGCGGCTGGCGCGTGCCGGCGTACACGCGCTGCGCGCCCCGGCTCAGCGCCTCGTCGACCAGCGCCCGCCCGATGCCGCGGTTGGCCCCGGTGATCAGGATCGTCTTTCCGTTGATGGTCATGACCGTTGCTCCTTGTGCCTTCTGGGTGCCGCCGGTCTGGCGGCGCACAGATATAGACCAGGCGCAGGCCCGGGATTCGCCGCGGCGGACATCTCTAGGGCACAGCAACCTGGGGCAGGTCCGGCTGCTTGACGGGTGGGGGTGCATGGACGGACTCAGACATGCAGGGCGGGCCGGTAGATGAGCTGTTGGATGCTGCCGTCGAGCGTCCGGCTCTCGACCAGCTCCAGGTCGAAGTCGGCCGCACCGGCGAAGATCGGGTCCTGTCCGGTCTGACCGGTGATGACAGGGAAGAGTGTCACCTGCACGCGGTCGACCAGGCCGGCGGCCATCAGCGCCCGGTTCATCGACAGGCTGCCGTGCGAGCGCAACGGCACCCCGGACTCCTTCTTGAGCCGGGCGACGACGTCGACGGCGTCACCGCTCACGACGGTCGCGTCCGGCCAGTCGAGCGGTCCTTCCAGCGTGCTCGACACCACCGTGGCCGGCAGGCTCCTCATCCGGGTGACCCATGGGTCACCCAGGCCGGACTCCTCGGTGCCCGAGGCCAGCATCCGCGCGAATGCCCGGTAGGTGTTGGCCCCGAAGACCATCCGCTGCTCCGCGCCGTACAAGGCGAGGCGGTGGTCGAGCAGCTCGGGGCCTTGCTTGCCCCAGTAGCCGGTCCAGTTGCCGCTGGCGGCGCCGTAGCCGTCGAGGCTGGAAAATACGTCGAAGGTGTAGGTAGCGGTCATGATGCTCCTCGCGTGCGGTTGATCGGGTGCAGGTACGCACTGGAAACCACGGCGAAACTCATCGCCGCTGGACTCCTGGAGTCCAGCCGCCCCGGATGCGGCCCCAGGACCTGACCACGGCCAAGGCGGTGACGAAGATCAGCATGGTCGGCACCAGGGCGGCCGAGAAGAAGAGCGTGGCACGCGGATCCACAAGTGTTAACTGTTCCTCAGGATTCATCGCCGCCAGGGTAACCCCGCCATTAATGATCTTTTAGGTCCAATCACTGCCTGATAGGCGAGTCCAATCGACCCACCCGGATGCGCCCGGGCAGGGCGCCTGCCCCAGCCGAGTCCGTAACCTCCGCAATCAAAGATCTTTAGGGCACAGCAATCTGGGGCAGGCCGAACGAGCCGAACAGAGTCGGGTCCGTGAACACGACGATCCGCGCGATCCCCGTGGCGGTGACCGTGGGCACCTGCAGCGCGTGCGCGTGGAACGCCCCGTCGGCTTCGCGCCGGTAGACCGCGAAGGCCGGCTGGGTGTTGGTCAGGACCGGTACCAGCCGGAGCTGCCCGGGCCCGGTGAACAGGTACGAGCCGATGAAGCCGGTCACCGCCTGGCGGCCGGCGAACCAGGTCAGCTGCGGCGGCATTTCCAGCGCCACGTCCTCGCGCAGCAGTTCGGCCAGGGCGCGGGCGTCGGCGTTCTCGATGGCCATGGCGAACCGGTCCAGCAGCGCCCGCCGGTCCGGTTCGGCGGGCTCGGCCAGCTCATCCTCGGCGGGCAGCGCCTCGGCCAGCTGGGCCCGGGCCCGTCGCAGGCCGCTGTTGACCGCGGTGGTGGTGGTGCCCAGCAGGTCCGCCACCTCGGCGGCCGGCCACTGCAGTACGTCCCGCATGATCAGCATCGCGCGCTGCCGGGCGGACAGGTACTGCAGCGCCGCGACGAAGGCCAGCCGGATGCCGGCCCGGGAGGCGGTCACCGCGGCCGGGTCGTCGTACTCCCCGGCCAGCAGCGCGTCGGGCAGCGGCTGCAGCCACGGCACATCCGGGCCCGCCACCAGCGGCGCTTCCGGGTTGTCGCTCGGCGCGCCCAGCCCGGACGGCAGCGGCCGCCGGCCGCGGCGGTCGATCGCGGTCAGGCATGCGTTGGTGGCGATCCGGTACAGCCAGGTCCGCACCGACGAACGGCCCTCGAACGCGTCATAGGACCGCCAGGCGCGCAGGAACGTCTCCTGCACCAGATCCTCGGCCTCTTCGGCCGAACCCAGCATCCGGTAGCAGTGCGCCAGCAGCTCACCCCGGAACCGGCCGGTGAGACCGGTGAAATCCTCGCTGACCGTCATCGGCTTACCCCAAACTTGCCCGCGCGAGCGCCAGCGGACCGCTGGCCGCTTATATAGACCAGGCCGCCGCCGCGGAATCGCCGCGAGCGCGGCCCGGACTAAGGCGGTATTTTCGCCGCCGCTCAGATTGATTATCCAGAGGGCGACGGCCGGGATCTGTACCCGGCGGGATGTCCGCCGTTGCGGCCGGACCGCGAGGCTCGCGAGGTGGCGCGGCTGGCCGGGCGGCACGGATCGGCGGCCGGGACGAGGTGGCGGCCACGCCCCAGGCTGGTTCTCCTGGCCGGGTGCACCGGATTCATGAACGCCAGACTCGCCCGGTTCCGGTGGCGGTACCGCTCGCGGGCGGCGGGCGCCGGCAGCGGGCGGCCGTTCACCACTACGTCACCGGATCGCGAGTGACCTGGTTCGCCGAGCGCCGGACAGCCGCGCGGCGGCCGCTGCGGTCGCGGCGGCCGTGGCAGCGAGGTCACGCGCCGCCAGCTGAGGGTCAGGGCGAAGGCCGCCACCGCGCCGATCCCGCCGCCCACGGCCACGACGGACTCCGGGGTCACCACCTCGGCGGCGGCGCCGGCCCCCACGAACGCGGCCCCCTGGGCGACGACGACGCCCATGCTCGCGATGCCGAACGCCTGGGCCCGCCGCTCGTCCGGCACCCTGACCACGAAGGCGGTGTTGACCGCGAGCTGATAGGTGCCGGCCGCGGCCGCAGCCGAGAAGATCACCAGCGAAACAGCCAGGCCCGGGCGGAGCGCGGTCAGGACGAGGATGGCGCACGTGGCCATGGCCAGCGGCCCCATCAGCGCCAGCCGCAGGCGGGGGCTGACGAACCGGCTGAACAGCGGCGTGGCGATCGCCGTGGCGGCTGCCGTGGACGCGAGCACCAGCCCGGTGGCGACCGGGCCGCCGCCGAGCCGGGCGGCATAGGGGGCGGCGATGCCCTGCGGGATCGTGTAGAAGACCACCAGCCAGCCGAGCAGCACGAGGGTCCGCAGCGCCCGGTCGCCGAACACCAGCCGTAGCCCGGCGGCCGCCCGTCGCAGCGGCGAGCCGGGACTGGCGTCCGGGCGGGCCACGGCGGGCCTGGCCCGGGTGCCTAGCCCGATGAGCAGGCCGGAGATCACGAACGTCACCGAATCGATGAGCAGCGAGGGCCGCACGCCGAGGAGGGTAACGGTGGCTCCCCCGACCGCCGCGCCTGCCACCTCGGCGGTAAGGTACGTGGTCTGGATCACCGCGGTGCCCAGGGCGTAGTGCTCGCCGGGCAGGATGCCCGGGGTGATCGAGGCGCGGGCCGACTCGAACGGCGAGGCGAACATCGTGGCCGCGAACAGCAGCAGGACCAGTGCCGCCACCGGCATACCGGGCACCGCCATCGCCGCGACCAAGATGGCGCGGACCGCATCGCAGGCCACCATCACCGACCGGCGCGGGCGGCGGTCGGCCAGGTCGGCGAGGAACAGGCCGCCGATCACCCAGGGCAGGTACCCGGCCGCATAGGCCAGGGCGGCCAGCAGCGGCAACCGGGTCCGGTCGTAGACCAGCACCGCCAGCGCGACCAGGGCCAGGCGATCACCCGCCGCGGACAAGATGACCGACGACCACACGGCCCGGAACTCACGTACCGCGAATACATCGCGGAACGTAGCGCGCGGCGTGGGGGTGGCCTTCACCGTCGAGGTCGGCCGCTGGCGGCCAGGCGAACGCGGAATGCAGGCCATCTCCGGAGTTCGTTCATCACGCCAGCCGTCCGCATGAGGCATGCCACGCCGGCCAGGCCGGCGGGCGGGCGGCTCATATTCATCCGAGCCGATTCCCTGGCACCATTCACCGTCGGCCGGTCGCTTAGCGCAACACAACGAGATGCATTAGTCACTAAAATGGCTAGCCGTGACTGTGCGAATACGACTACATTTAGCTATTTCGACCTATTGCCCTGATTCGATATCTGTGTCCGCTTTCGCGTATCTGTCCATCCAGCAGAGCCGGCTCAGGCCAGGCCCTCGCCGATGAAAGACAGGGTGAGCTCCTCGAGCTGATCGCCGCCGCCGACGTCACGATCGGCGAGACGCTCATGGCCAAGGGCCTGGCCGGCTGACCGCAGCCGGAATCGCCGCGGTCGGCTCAGTGTTCGGCAGTGCCGAGATCGTCGGAGCGTCCGGCGGCGAGCCGCGACCACTGGGCGATGGGGCGCCCGCCCGGCCACGCTGGCACTGGCGGCCAATCGGGCGCGCCGCCGTCGGTCCGGGTGATGGAGCACTGCTGTGGCCAGCCGGGAGGCGAGTCCTCCCAGGTCTCCTGGCGTCCGTACACGGTGAGGTCCATGAGCGCGTAGCTGTAGTCCATGGCCTCGGCGCCGCGGCGCTTGGTCCAGTAGGTTTCGAAGACGCGGTCGCCGTCCCGTACGTAGCACACCAGGTGGAACAGGCCGACCTGGCGCCCGGCCAGAAGCGCGTCGAGGGAGGCCTGGGCCGAGTACCACGGCATGTCCCAGCCCATGAAGTCGCGGTAGCGCACGCTCTCGTCGTAGGGACCCTGGCACAAGACCGCGTAGCTGATGTCGCGGGAATGCAGGAAGGACAGCTCCGCGACCTGGGTGGTGACCCAGGTGCAGCCCTCGCACTGCTCCGCCGCAGGATGACCTGCCCGCCACATGAAGTAGTAGGCGATCAGCTGCCGGCGCCCCTCGAACGCGTCGAGCAGAGTGATCGGCCCGCGCGGCCCGGTCAGCGGGAGGCTGGCGTCTACGTCGACCATGGGCAGGCGCCGCCGGGCCGCGGCGATCGCGTCGCCTTCGCGGGTGTGCGCCTTCTCCCGGACCCGCAGCCGGTCCAGTTCGGCCTGGAAGGTGGCCCGGTCGACGACCGAGGGCAGGCCCGGTGCGCTGGTCCCCGGCCCGCCGGGGTCTGCTGGTTCAGTCATGACGGTCCCTCTTCTGGTTTTCTGCGTGCGCCGCTTCGGCGAGCCGCTTGATCGTGTCGAGCCGCCGGTCCCATTGCACGGCCAGGTCAGCCAGGGCCCGGGCGGCCTGGTCGAGGCGGTCGGCTTCCACCTGGTAGAGAACCTCCCGGCCCTGTTTGCGCCGGCTGATCAACCCAGCCTGTTCCAGCACGACCAGATGCTTGGAGACCGCCTGGCGGGTGAAGGGCACGTGGCCGGCCAGCCAGCTGGCGCTGACCGCACCGTTGCTGACGACGAGGTCGAGGACCCGGCGGCGAGACGGGTCGGCGATGGCTGACCACAGCTCGTCATCGGCCTGCGCGGTCATCCCGATCGGCGTTTCGCGAGCAACGTGGCCAGGCGATCCAGGTACTCGCCCCAGCCGTCCCGGTGCTCGTCGGCATAGCGCTGTTTCTCGGCGTCGGGCCAGGCGAGCAGTTCATGGCCGCTTTCGACCACCCGAAGACGGGTCCGTTCGTCGCCCTCGGGCGTCAGGGTGAACTCGACGAGCATCGAATTGCCGGCCACCGGCTCTTCCCCGCGGGGGTGGTTCCAGCGGAATGAGAAGCGGGTCGGCGGATCGACCGTCTCCACGACGACCGGGCCGCCCTGGTCCCCGAACTCCATGTAGCCATGGGCGCCGGGCTCGATCACCAGGTCCACCCGGTCGGCGAACCACTGACTCATCTGGTCGGGCTCGGTGACGGTGCGCCACACCACCCCCACCGGCGCCTCGATCAGAACGTCCCGGTCGATCACTAGGTCTGCCATCAGTACTCGCTCCTTCCCTCTCGAACTGCAACCAACGGTAGCGCGTCGCCGAATGATCTGCAACCGTTAGTTGCATATTTCTGAGAGAAGTGCAACTATTGGTTGCATATCAAGGAGGAGGAAGACATGCAGAACGTCCAGTGCCCTGAGCAGACCGGCGCCCGGCCCGCCCGTACACCGGCGGGCCGACCCGCCACGAGCTCCAGCCAGCGCTGGCGGGCCTTCGGCCTGCTGGTGGTGGCCTACTTCATCACCATCGTGGACTTCACCATCGTCAACGTGGCCCTGCCGACCATCGGCCGCAGCCTGCGGTTCCCCGAATCCGACCTGCAGTGGGTGGTCACCGCCTACGGACTGACCTTCGCCGGCTTCCTGCTCCTCGGCGGCCGCGCGGCTGACCTGCTGGGCCGGCGCCGCCTCCTCATGACCGGCCTGGTCGTCTTCACCTGCGCCTCGCTCGGCGGCGGCCTGGCCACCTCGGACACCTTGCTCATCGTGATGCGAGGGCTTCAGGGCCTCGGGGCCGCGCTCGTCCTCCCCGCTGCCCTGTCCACCGTGATGAGCCTGTTCCCGGAGGGAGCCGAGCGCAACAAGGCGCTCGGCATCTGGGGCGGGGCCGGCGCGCTGGGCGGGACGGTCGGGCTGCTGGCCGGCGGCATCCTCACCACCTACGCCGGCTGGCCGTACATCTTCTTCTTCAACGTCCCCATCGGCGCAGCCGCACTGATCCTGGCGCCCAGGGTGGTACCAGAAAGCCGGATCAGCAGCGCACGGCGGCGCTACGACCCCTTCGGCGCGGTCTCGATCACCGGCGCCCTGCTGGTCTTCGTCTACGCCATCTCCGAGGCGCCCCAGGTCGGCTGGGCCGCTACCCAGACGGTCGCCATGCTGGCCACGGGATCCGGGCTGCTCGCCGCGTTCTTCGTCATCGAGACCAGGGTCGAAGCGCCCCTGCTGCCGCTGCCGCTGTTCCGCCTGCGCAGCGTGTTGGGTTCGAACGCGGTCGGCTTCTTGCTCGGGGCGAGCTTCCTCACCTTCGTCTTCGTGGGCACCCTCTACATGCAGCAGGTGCTCGGGTTCTCCGCTCTGGCCACCGGGGCGGCCTGGATGACGGCTTCGGTCACGTCCCTGGCCTGCTCCGGCCTGTCCCAGAAGATCGTGACCAGGACCTCGCCCCGGGCCGTCATGACCGTCGGCATGGCCCTCATCGGCACCGGGATCCTGTGGGCGGCCCAGGCCCCGGCCAACGGGAGCTTCTGGCGCGACCTGGCCGGGCCGTTCTTCATCGCGGGCGTCGGCACGTCCCTCTCCTTCATCCCGGTCGCCATCGGCGCGCTCACCGGAGTCACCGAACGCGACGCGGGAGTCGCCTCTGGCCTGCTCAACACCTCGCAGAACCTCGGCGGCGCGATCGGCGTGGCCGTCGCCTCGTCCATCGCGGCCTCGCACTTCCGCGTGCTCATGCACCACGGCGACACGACCACGGCCGCCCTCACCGGCGGGTTCTGTTGGGCTCTGTGGGTGTGCGGGCTGACCGGTCTGGCTGCCATCCCCGTCGCGGTACTAGCCACCTCATACCGCAAGCCGGCCCGTGGGCTGACGCGCGGCGTGGCGATCCGCCCTAGCGTCGGAACTGACCGTCGGCCGCACCGGGCGGGACGGGCATGGGATCGAGAGCCATGAATGCGATCGACGGCATCATCGGAGTCGGCTGGATCGTCTTCTGGGCCTACTGGCTCGTGATGGCCTTCACCGCCAAGGCCGAGCAGACCCGGTGGTCACGGTTCGCCGGGGTCCGGGTGGGACTCATCCTCGTCACCTTGGTCCTGATCCGGCTGCGGGTCTTCCGGGGTCCCGGGGCGGCGACGAGGGATCCGTGGCTGCTCGGCATCGGCCTGGCGGTCTTCGTCCTCGGCCTGGCGCTCGCCGTCTGGGCCAGGGTGTACCTGGGCGGCAACTGGGGCATGCCGATGTCTCGCCGGGCCGACCCGGAGCTGGTCACGACGGGTCCCTACCGGTGGATCCGGCACCCCATCTACAGTGGCATCCTGCTGGCCCTGGCCGGCACCGCGATAGCGGTCAGCGCCTACTGGCTGATCGCGGTCGCGATCTCCGGCGCCTACTTCCTGGTCAGCGCCGTCGTCGAGGAACGCACCATGGCCCAGCTGTTCCCCGCCGCCTACCCGCCGTACCGGCGCGTCACGAAGATGCTCATTCCCTTCCTCCTCTGACCGCGCGGCCGGCCAGGGTATGGCCAGTGTGTTGCAAGGGCGCGACGGGGCGACCTGGGGTGCAAGGATGAGTCCTATGCGTCCTGACATCAGACCTGGCGGCACCTTCCCCGACTATGCTCTCCCGGACCACCTCGGCACGGTGCGCTCGCTCAGCGATCTCCAGGGCCGCGATCCCCTGATCCTCACCCTGGCGCGCGGCAACTACTGCCCGAAAGAGCACCGGCAGCACCTGGAGCTGGCCGCGCATTACCCAGAGATCGCGGTGGCCTACACCCAGGTCGCCACCATCGCCACCGACGACCACCACACCCTGCAGGAGTTCCGCGCCTCCGTCGGCGCCCAGTGGACCTTCCTGTCCGACCCAGGGCGCACCGTCCAGCAGGACCTCGACATCGCCGAGTACACCGACCCCGAGCACAACCCCATGATCCCGCACACGCTGGTCCTCAAGCCGGGCCTGGTCATCCACAGCGTCTACAACGGCTACTGGTTCTGGGGGCGCCCCTCGTTCTACGACCTGTGGCACGACCTGCGGGCCGCCACCGCCGAGATCCGCCCGGACTGGGACCTGAGCACCCCCGGGCTGCGCGAAGCCTGGGACGCAGGCGACTACTCCAAGTTCCACGGCTGGGACCGGCGGTCCCCCGGGGCGACCCCGACATCGTATGTGTGACCGAGAGGGACGAGGGCAGTGACCACGCCGGTATGCGAGCTGCTCGGGATTGAGCAGCCGATCGTCCAGGCCCCGATGGCGGCCATTCCCGGGCTGGCCGCCGCGGTCTCGAATGCCGGCGCGCTCGGCATGCTGACGCTGACCTGGTCCGATGACGCCGGAGCCGTTGTTCGTGAAACGGCGGCGCTGACCACGCGGCCGTTCGGCGGCAATCTCGTGCTCACCGACGATCAGCATCGCCGTCTGGACCAGGCCCTGGAGGCCGGGCTGCGCATCGTCTCGTTCATGTGGGGAGATCCGAGCGGCTACATCGGGCCGGTGCACGACGCCGGCGGGATTGTCATGCACACGGTCGGCACGGCCGAGGAGGCACGGCGGTCAGTCGCGGCCGGCGCGGACGTGATCGTCGCGCAGGGCCGGGAGGCCGGCGGGCACGTGTGGGGCACCATAGGCACACTGCCGTTGGTGCCTGCGGTGGTGGACGCGGTGGCGCCGGTGCCGGTGATCGCGGCGGGCGGGATCGGTGACGCTCGCGGCGTCGCCGCGGTGCTCGCCCTGGGCGCCCAGGCCGCGTGGCTGGGCACGCGGTTCCTGCTGGCCGAGGAGATGCCGATCCACGAGGACTACCGGCGCCGGCTGATAGCCGCGGCCGAGACCGATCCGCAGTTGTACCCGAACCTGTACGAGGTCGGGTGGCCCGATTCTCCGCACCGTGCGCTGCGCAACTCAACGGCCAACATGTGGGAGGCCGCGGGCCGTCCCCCGCTCGCGCAGCGGCCAGGAGCGGGCGACGTGATCGCGCACTTCGCCTCCGGCGAGGCAATCGTTCGTTACGAGCCAGCGCCACCGATGGCCGGGACCACCGGTGACATCGAAGCGCTCTCGATGTGGGCCGGGCAGGGCGTCGCCCTCGCGAGGCAGCGGCAGCCAGCGGCGGACATCGTGGCCGAGCTCACCTCCCGCCTCTAACCCGGGACGCAGGCGCTCAGTCCAGGCGGAAGGAGATGCCAGCATGCCCAGCCAGGCCATGCAGGACGCGATCGACGCCCTCGGGGACCGCCGGAAGGCCAGTGCCGGCCAGGCCCCGCCGACGCTGGCTGAGCTCCGCGCCACCTTCGTCCCCGGGGACCGCCTTCATCCGCTGCCTGACGACGTGCTGGTGACGGAGGTGACCGCCGGCGGGGTGCCAGCCCACTGGCTGGCCGCCCCGGGAACCGACCCTGGCCGGGTGCTCCTGTTCCTGCACGGCGGAGGTTTCGAGCTCGGGTCGCTGCGCAGCGACGGCGAGCTGGCCGCCCGGCTGGGACGGGCGGCCGGGATGCGGGTGCTGTTCGTTGAATACCGCCTGGCCCCCGAGCATCCCTTCCCCGCCGCCATCGACGACGTCCTGGCCGCCTGGCGCTGGCTCCGCACCGACCAGGACCTGAACGCACGATCACTAGCGGTGGCCGGCGACTCGGCCGGCGGAGGCCTCGCTGTCGCCCTGCTCGTGGCCACGCGTGACGCCGGGCAGGCGCTGCCCGCGGCCGCCGCGCTGATGTCCCCGACGGTAGACCTGACCAGCTCGGGGGCCTCGATGACCGAGCGCGCCGACCAGGACCCGATCTCCACCCCCGCCATGCTGGCTCAGTTCGCCTCCGACTACCTGGCCGGGGCCGATCCTAAGACGCCCCTGGCGTCGCCGCTGTTCGCCTCGTTGTCCGGGCTCCCGCCGCTGCTTATCCAGGTCGGCACGGCCGACCTGCTGCTCAGCGATTCCGAGCGCCTGGCCGCCGCGGCCGACCAGGCCGGGGTCGACGTCACCCTGGAGATCGGCGAGGGCCTGCCCCACGTCTACCAGCTCCTGCTCGGCACCCCCGAGGCAGCCGAGGCCACCGAGCGGATCGGGAAGTTCCTGCGTTCCCGGGTCCGCTAACCAGGGCACGGGCCAGGGTCTGGCACGGCGCGTCAGGCCACGACCGGCGCGACGATAGAGGCTAGGACCAACCCGATGGCACGGACAGACGGGGGGCACGCCATGAGCGGCAGGCGAGGTAATAATTTGGTGACAGCGCCGCAGTAGTGAATGGAGGAGGAGAGGTCATGGCGACCTTCACCCGGTCCGACGAACTGCAGGAAGCGGAATTCGTCGGCACGAACCTGAGCCGCGCTCGGTTCGTCCGGGCGGACCTGTCCGGTGTCGTGATGCGCGGCGTGGCGGTGCAGGGAGCGGAAATCGACTCACCGTGGCTGTTCGACGGCGAGAGTTTCTTGCGCGTGAACGGCGTCGACGTGCTCCCGTTCGTCGATGCCGAACTCAACCGCCGCTTTCCCGGCCGCGCCGGCCGGCGGGCCGCAGATCCGGATGGCCTGCGTGCGGCCTGGGCTGCGCTCGAGCGCGCATGGCCGGCCGCGCTCGAGCGCGCCGCGGCGATGCCCGCCGGCACGGCCGACGTGTCGGTGGGCGGCGAGTGGTCGTTCGCGCAGACGCTGCGGCACCTGGTCTTTGCCACGGACGTGTGGCTGGGCCGGGCGATCCTGGAGGCCGGACAGCCATTCCACCCCCTCGGCCAGCCGGACGCGGGCGCCGACGGCTTGGACATGGCGATCTTCACGACGGCCACGCCCTCGTACGCCGAGGTGCTCGAGGCCCGGGCGGGCCGCGTCGCGATGGTGCGGGACTTCCTCGCCACACTCACGCCGGATGCGCTGGCCGTGCCGCGCAAGAGCCCATGGGACGAGCCGTACCCGCAGACCACCCTGTCGTGCCTGCACGTGATCCTCGAGGAGGAGTGGGAGCACCTCCGCTACGCGGTGCGTGACCTCGACGCGATCGAGGCCGGCCCGGCCAGATGAGCTGGACGCCGCAACCAGAATCCACGGCCCGCCGGTACGGCATGGTTTTCGATGAGATCGCGGCTGAGTACGACCGCCGCCGTCCGGCATATCCTGACGAACTCATCGACCGGGCTTGTCAGGTGGCGGGAATCGGGAGCGGCGATCATGTGCTTGAGGTCGGGTGCGGCAGCGGCCAGCTGACGCGTGGCCTGCTCGCTCGGGGCCTGCACGTCACCGCGCTCGAACCCGGCCCGAGCCTGATCGCGCTGGCCAGGCGGAACCTGGCCGGTGCGGGCGAGGTGGAGTTTGTGAACGCCCAGCTTGAGGGCGCGTCGCTGCCCCGCGAGCGGTTCGCGGCCGTGTTCTCAGCGTCCGCGTTTCACTGGGTTGACCCTGAGGTCAGCTGGCGGAAGTCCGCTGACGCACTTGTCCCCGGGGGAACGCTCGCCCTCGTGCAGTACTTCGGGCTTGAGGAGCCGCGCAGCAAGCTGGATCAGGAAGCGGTGCTCGCGGCCCTGGCAAAGGTCGCCCCGGACATCGCCGCTGACTGGCCGGCCTACCGGGATCTCGACGCCACGCTCGCCGGGATGGAGCAACGCCGCGGCAATGTCTCAGCGGTATGGGCCTGGCTCGGCAGCTACGATGTAGCGCGGGATTACGTCCGGCGCTTGTTCGGTGACGTTCAGGTCGCGGTCATGCCAAAGCTCATCGAGCACACTCCCGACGAGCTCAATGCTCTCGTTCGCACGCTGTCGTTTCACGCCCGGCTCTCACCCGGCCAACGTCAAGCTCTTGATCGTGAACACCAGGCCATTTATGAGCGACTCGGGCGGCCGATTCGCGCTAGCACGGTCGCGGCTCTCGTCACGGCCCGGCGCAGCGTCGTCGCGGGCAGGGCTTGACGAAGACCGAGCGCCTCAGGAAGAGTTTGTTCATGGCGGCGACCGGTCGCCGAGCTGTGGAACATCTCGCCCCAGTCGGGGTTCCATTGGCGAAGGGGATTCGCCCTCTCGGTCGTCAATGTCACAGGCCATCTTCCAACACCGCGTCGCTGGGGGACGAGGGTGTCAAGGGGATGCTTGTCATGACCAAGGACGCCAGCTTCAAGAAGGTTGTCCGGCGCCACGCCGAGGAGACCGGGCAGCGCTACACCGAAGCGCTGACCGATCTCGAGGGTCTCGGTGCGCGAATGCACCACGAGCCAGTTCCTGAGCGGCTACTCGCTCATCTCCGGGATCGCTACGGCGTTGACCCGGTCGCGGCGACGAAGCTCAGTGTGCACAAGACCTACGTGTTCCGCATCGACCGCAATGACGGCCGCCCGTGGGTCGCCCGCGCGTTCCCGCCCGCTCGGCCGCGGGCCGGCGTTGAGGGCGACGCCGCAATCCTGCGATTCCTGGAGCGGCAGGACTATCCCGCGGAGCGCCTGGCCGTCGACGACGCGGTATCTGACTTCGAGGGCAGCGCGGTCCTCGTGACGCGGTTCGTTGACGGCGTCCAGCTCCCCGACGGTGCCGCCAAGTTCGCCATGATGGCCGAGCTGCTCGGACGGCTGCACGCGCTGCCGTACGACGAAACCGCCGCCCGCCCGGGCGGAGCGAGTGGCGAGGACCCGAGCCATGAGGGCACGCCGCGTCAGGACCTGCTGGCGGCCCTGTCGTTTCTCAACGCCGTCGACACGAAGGTCGCGGCCGCCGAACGCGAGCGATTCGAGCAGCTCCGCGACCAGGTGCGCTCGGCCGACGACGGTCACGGCCTGCCGGAGGGCTTGCTCCACGGAAATCTCCTCCATGCCCCCGATCACGCCGTGCTGAGCGATCAAGGGCCAGTCGCGATCAACTGGAAGGCGTCCGGGCGCGGACCGCGCCTGGCCGACTTCGCCTACCTGATCTGGGGCACGGGTTCGTGGCACCCGCGCCGGCCGAACCAGGAGTGGATCGACGCTGCCGTCAACGCCTACCGCCGACACGTCGAGCCGACCGACGACGAACTCGGCCGGCTCGAGGCGGTCATGTACATCCGGACGCTCTACCTCGCCTGTTTCGGCTACCGACGCGCCCGCACCAACGGCTCGGTATTCAACGAGTGGGGCTTCATCGAACCGCCCGAGTACTTCAGCTCCACCGCAGCTGCGGTCCGAGCCGCGTTCCGCCGGTAGGTCGTCTCGCGTGAGCGCGCCC
>CAWBNK010000021.1:0-214324 GCA_963790065.1 uncultured Actinomycetes bacterium
GCCGGGATGCTGGCAGCCCTGGTCCCGCAGGGCCACCAGGCGCCGCAGGTGGACGGGGATGTCGTCGGTCTGCCCGACGTCCAGCGGCAGCGAGGGTCCGGCCAGCGGCTTGCCCAGCAGGTTGCGGCGCAGGAAGGAGGCCAGGCCGCCGGGTCCGGAGACGATCTGGATGACCCGGGCCAGGATCTGCTGCTCCAGCCGCCCCAGTACCTCCGCCGTCCCGCCGCCACCGGCGGTACCGGTGCCGCCGGCCTCCGGCTGGCCGGCCTCCGACGGAGCGGCCTCCGACGGAGCGGCCTCCGGCGGAGCGGCCTGCGGCGGGGCGGGGCCCTGCGGCCGGGCGTCCGGACCGGCGCAGCCATGCCGGCGGGCCTGGTCGTACCGCACGCACAAGCCGATCAGGTCCTCGACCGCGTCCGGGTCCAGGTCGCCGGTGACCACCGGCACGATCATGGCGTCGCACGCGACCACCCGGGCGGCGTCGCCGGTCAGCCACGCCCCGCCATCGGACGGGCCGACCGAGGCGGCGGCGCGGTGCGCGGCCCACCGGGCCCGGTAGCCCGCGATCCACGAGTCCTGCAGCACCGAGTCCTTATCCATCGCCAGCAGCTCGGTGAAGTGGATGTGGGCCAGCGCCTTGACCGGCGCCCCGGCCCGCTTCGGCACCAACCCCGACGCCAGCAGCCGCCGCATCGCCTCCTCCAGCGCGTCGTGGTACCGCTGCGGCTGGGTCCGCAGGTCCCCGCCCCCGGCCGGCGCCGACAGCGCATCCAGCACCGACGTCACCATCGCCGCGCACTCCGCCGTGAGATCCCCGCGCATGACCCCGGCGCCGTCCACCGTGGTGTCCACCGACACCGACCGGTCCAGCCGCGGATCATCATCCGGATCATCATCCGGGTCCGGGCCCGCGGTGCGGTCGCGGATCTCCGCGCAGATCGCCGCCAGCCCGCGCAGGTCCACCCCGGCCTGGGCGGCGGTGACCACGATCTCCTCGGCGCCACCGCGGAACTCCCCGGGGATCGCCTTGGTCCACCGGGCCACCTGCAGCGCCACCGATTTGGTCAGGACCTTGTCTCGCAGCGCGGCCAGCAGCGGCTCATGCTTGACGGCCAGAGCCAGGATGGCCTTGTACTCCCCGGCCTGGCCCTTGGTGATCCGCAGGCAGTTCACCAGCCACGTCCGGGTCGTCCGCTGCCCGTCCGCCACCGACCCCTGCTGGGCATCAAACGCGGCCAGCAGCCGGGCCCGCACCGCCGCCCCCACCGCATCGATCCGCTCCAACGCCCGCAGCCCCTCAGCCGTCACCGCCACCGGCTGGCTCGCTACGTCGTCCCCGGCCAGCTCACCGAGCAGCGACTCCACCAGGCCGAACTTCTCGGCGGTGCTCGATGGGGTGCACATGGCGGCTGGCTCACCTCCCCGGCCGGGGCAGGCGGCCCCGATAGGGCCGCCTAGGCGATCTGTTCTAATACATCACCCTAACAGCCACCTCTGACATTTCCGGTGGCCGAAACCGGGCCGTCATGAACAATTTCTCAAGGCGAAACGAGCCCGGAGAATAAGAGGCAGCAGAGGAAAATGAGCTGCCCGAGAAAGAAGGGAAGTTCCTCCGTTCCTCGCTATTCAGCCGGTGGACGGGGGCGGCTGAATAGCGGCGATGATGCAGAACGGGTGCCCCGCGGGGTCGGCGTAAACCCGCAATTGCTCCTCCGGGTCATCCGAGCGGTCCTCCAGCAGCCGGGCGCCGAGCGCGAGCGCCCGCTCATGGGCGACGTCGAGGTCGGCCACGGATCGGCACGGTGGTGTCCAGGTGCAATTGCTGCGGGACCGGGCCGTCTGGCCAGGTGGCCTCGGGCAGCTCACTGACCTTCTGGAAGGCCAGCACCGCGCCGCCGGCCGGGCTCGTCAAGTTCAGCCAGTCCTGCCCGGCCGGGTCGGGCTGGCCGGGTCCGGGCGGCTCGTGGCCCGGACGGTACCGCAGGCCGAACAGCTGCCGGTAGAACTCGGCCAGGTGCCGTGGGTCGGTGGTGTCCAGGACCGTCTGCCGGATGACCGGGAACACCTGCTCGTTGTCCATACCGCCACAGTAGACGCGCTCAGTACCGGCGAAATAATGCCGCGGTTGAAGGGTTTGGCCGAGGCGGCGATATGACCGAGGGTGACCGCAGGTACCACGGACCGTTTGGCAAAAAGAAATTTCTGACCGGCTCGAAACGGCGCGCCTAGCCGGCCGCTGCTAGCTGGCTGAGCGCGGTGCCGAGGAAGGCGGCGCGGCGCTCGAGCATGACCTGGCTGGTCAGGTCGGGGCGGCCCTGAAGGGCCATCGATACCGGGAACCAGCCCATGTCCGGCGGGGAGGCGAGCGCGGCGACGGCGTCCCAGTAGGGGACGTCGCTCGCGGACCTGCCCGCCTCGGCTTCCCAGCCGCGCAGGACGTGCGCGGCGGCTTCTGGGCCGTGGCACCAGGCCGCGTCGCAGCGCAGCGAGCCGAGGTCGATGCCGGCCGGCCCGACGCCGGCGCAGTCCCAGTCGAGCACCGCGGTCAGCCTGCCGTCGTCCCATAGCGTGTTGCCGCACCACAAGTCGCCGTGCACCAGGCCGAGCCGGCCGTCGGCCGGCCGGGCCGCGGCCACCGCCGCCTCGGCCGCACGGAGCAGATCCGGCGCGCCCTGCTCGCGGCGCAGGCCGGCGAAGTCCTCGGCCTCGATCGGCCGGCTCCGGACCGGCAGCGCCGCTGCCGGGGTGAGCTCGATCGAGCTGATCCGGGCCGCAACCGCGCCCAGCGCCTGCAGCTGTTCCGGGTCGGGATCGAGCGGGATCATGCTGGTCCCCGGCACGCACGCGGTGAGCACGAGCGCGTACCCGGTCCGCTCCGCGAGGTCATAGCCGAGCAGCTCCGCGACCGGGAGGACGGCACCGGGCACCCGCGCCGCGCAGGTCATCGCGGCGACCTCGGTGGCGGTCTCCGCGGCCCGCCCGGCGCGCGCGGCCCGCAGGATCACCTCACGGTCCCCCGCGCGCAGCAGCCACGGCGAGCCGCCCTGGCGGAGGCCGCGCAGGACGGTCACCTCGGCGTCCAGGACCGCCGACGCCCAGGCCAGTACCTCCGCATCCGGATGAGCCATGACACCGACCCTAGCGCCGGCGGCCTGTACCAACCGGGGAGAACGGGGTGCACCTGGCCAGCCGGTCAGGTCAGGTGCTGGGCTCGCCGGGGCGCACGATGCCGGTCTCGTAGGCCAGGATCACGGCCTGTACCCGGTCGCGCAGGCCGAGCTTGGCCAGCAGGTTGCCGACGTGCGATTTCACGGTGGCTTCGCTGACGACCAGGTCGGCGGCTATCTCGGCGTTGGTGAGGCCGCGGGCGAGGCGGAGCAGGATCTCCCGTTCCCGGGCGGTCAGCGATTCCAGCCGGGACGGGGCGGGCAGCGTCTCGGGCGGGCGGCGGGCGAACGCGTCGATCAGCCGCATGGTCACCGACGGCGCGAGCAGCGCGTTGCCGGCCGCGGCGACCTTGATGGCGGCGATGAGGTCGTGCCGCGGGGCGTCCTTCAGCAGGAAGCCGCTCGCGCCTGAGCGCAGCGCCTCGTAGACGTAGTCGTCGAAGTCGAACGTGGTCAGCATGACCACCCGGGGCGGGCCGGCGCGGTCGCCGCCGGTGATCAGCCGGGTGGCCTCGAGGCCGTCCATTTCCGGCATCCGGACGTCCATCAGGATCACGTCGGGGTGGTGCTCGGCCGCGGCCTGGACGGCCTGGGCACCGTTGGCCGCCTCGGCCACCACGGTGATCCCGTCCGTGGCCTCAAGGATCACGCAGAAACCGGTCCGGACCAGTTCCTGGTCGTCGGCCACGATGACCCGGATGGGTTCGGTGCCGGTCACGGCGCGGGCAACCGGGCCGTGACCGCGAACCCGCCGGCGTCGGCGGGTCCGACGGTCAGGCTGCCGCCGCAGGACGCCACGCGTTCGGCGATGCCGGCCAGGCCGAACCCGCCCGATGCCGCCGGGCGGGCTCCGCCCCCGTGGGACGAGCCCGCCCGGGCTTTTCTGGCCGGGGGGCCGAGGATCACGGCGACGGCCGCGTGGCCGGTATCGGTGACCGATACGGTCACGTAGCCGGGTTCGTAGGTGACGGTCACCGCGGCCTCGCCGGCGCCGGAATGCTTGACGGTGTTGGTCAGCGCCTCCTGCACGATCCGGTACGCGGCCAGGTCCACACCGGGCGGCAGCTTATTGGGGCGGCCCTCGACGCGCAGGTTCACGGTGATCCCGGCCTGGCGTACCGGGGCGAGGACCTCGTCCAGCGCGCTGATCGACGGGGCCGGCGCCGTGACCGACCGGCCGTTGACCTCGGCTGGGCCGCGCAGCACGCCGAGCAGGCGGCGCAGCTCGGTCAGGGCTTCGCGGGCCGTCTGGCCGATGATGTCCACGGCCTTGGCCGCCTCGGCAGGCCGGCCGGGCAGCAGCGCTCCCGCGGCTTCGGACTGGACCGCCATGAGGCTGACGTGATGCGCGACCACGTCGTGCAGCTCCCGCGCGATCCTGGTGCGCTCCTCGGCGGCGGCCAGTGCGAGCTGGCGGTCGCGTTCGGCCTCGGCTTGTTCGGCCCGGGTCTCGACGGCCTGCAGGTAGGCGCGGCGGGTGCGGCTGAGGATGCCGAGCGTGCCGGCCACCGCGAACTGCAGCACCGCGATAAAGAAGTCGTAGGGCTCCGTGTGGCCGGGCGTGGTCTGCCCCTCGATGACGCCGGCGATCAGCAAGACGCTGAGCACTACCCGGACCTTGGTTGAGCAGCGGTCCATGACCGTGTAGTAGGCGATTGCGGGGCCGAGCGGCAGGGGCGCGAAGCCGATGCCGAGCAGGTCGTAGATGTTCCGGGGAATACCGACGGCGAAGTACACGGCGACCGGCCAGCGCCGCCGCCAGGTCAGTGGCAGCGTCTGCAGCACGACCAGCAGGAACGCGACGTAGGGCAGCTTCAGCTGCCTGGTCTCCGGGATCAGCGAGGCGACGTTGAAGACGGCTAGCGCCAGCGCGAGCGCCAGGTCCTGCACGCGCGGCGGCAGCCCCGTGGCCCACGCGGCAAGCCTCTTCACCAGCTGATCGTAAGGTCGCCCGCGGGGCGCGGGCCATCCGCCGCAGGAGTGAACTGCCGGCTCCTACCTAAGGAGGAGCCGGACGGCGCTGAAGGGCGGGCCGGGCCCGCTTGGGATGAGCGGGCAAACGGGCACTGCGGGCGATGTGGCTGCGGGTGCTGGCGGACGAGCATGACGGTTATGAACCTACTAGGAAAGACCCAGGTAGAGCCGGACACGGCTGATCCGGTCGTGGCGCCTTTTGACCGGCGCGTGATCGTGGTCGGCGCGGTGGTCTGCGCGGTCCTGCTGGCGCTGTCGACGCGGTACGGGTTTCACCGCGACGAGCTGTACTTCATGGAGTGCGCCCGTCATCTGCAGGCCAGCTATGTCGACCAGCCGGTGCTGACGCCGCTGCTGGCGTGGGTTTCGCTGAAGGTGTTCGGCGTGTCGCTGCTGGCCTTGCGGATGTGGCCGGCGCTGGCGGCCTGGGCGACGGTGGTGGTGGCGGGGCTGATGGCCCGGGAGTTCGGCGGCGGGCGGCGGGCGCAGTTGCTGGCGGCGATCGCCACCGCGACCATGCCGGTCGTGCTGGGCGGCGATCACCTGTT
Organism: uncultured Actinomycetes bacterium; assembly: GCA_963790065.1. Taxonomy (GTDB): domain Bacteria; phylum Actinomycetota; class Actinomycetes; order Streptosporangiales; family Streptosporangiaceae; genus Palsa-504. The sequence continues at coordinate 5,690 of CAWBNK010000021.1, forward strand.
CGGGCCGACGGCGTTCGACATCCTGGCCTGGGCGGCCCTGGCGCTGGTGGTGGCGCGGATCGGGCGGACCGGTGACGTGCGCTGGTGGCTGGCCGGCGGCCTGGTCCTGGGCCTGGGGCTGGCCAACAAGCACAGCGTGGGCTTTTTCGCAATTGCGCTGGTCATCGGCATCTTCCTGTCCGGCGGCCGGCGGCTGGTGCTGAACCGGTGGTTCGCGGCGGGGGCCGCGATCGCGGTGGCGTTCACCATTCCGGACATCTGGTGGCAGGCGCAGCACCAGTGGGCCACGATCGGCATGACGCACGCGCTCGCGCAGGAAAACGGCGGCCTGGGCAACATCGCCGGCTTCGTGATCGGGCAGCTGATCATGTCCGCCGTGGCCATGGTGGTGGTCTGGGTGGCGGGGCTGCGCTTCCTGTGGCGGTCCGGCCGGCCGCTCTGGCGGGCCCTGGTGTGGGCGTACGCGATCCTGTTCGTGTTCTTCGCGGTCACCACGGGCGGGAAGATCTACTACCTGGCGGGGGCGTACATCTTCCTGCTGGCAGGCGGGGCCGTCGCCATCGACGCCCGGCTGGCCGCCCGCGCGGGCGGGCTCCGCAGGCTGCTGCTGGCCACGGCGGTAAGCGTTGCGGTCGCCGTGCCGCTCGTGCTGCCGGTGCTGCCGCCTGGCGACCTGGGCTGGACCCAGAAGGTCAACCCGGTCCTGGCCGAGTCGGTGGGCTGGCCGCAGCTGGTCAGCACGGTCCGGACGGCGTGGTTCTCGCTGCCCGCCGGCCAGCGGGCCAATGCGGTGATCTTCACCTCGAATTACGGTGAGGCCAGCGCGATCAACGTGCTGGGCACGGGCCTGCCGCAGGCGGTGAGCGGGCACAACACCTACTGGTGGTGGGGCCCGGGTAACCCGCGGGCGACCACCGTGCTGGCGGTCATGCCGGGTCCGGCCGACGGCGGCGGGGACGCCGGCTACCTGGGGCAGTTCTTCACCAGCGTGCGGGCGGTGGCCACGCTGTCCAACCCGTACGGCCTGCATAACCAGGAGTGGGGCGGCCACGTGTACCTGTGCACCGGCCCGCGCCAGCCCTGGGGCCAGATGTGGCCGCAGCTACGTCAGTACAGCTGAGGCGGTTACCTGGGCGCGTCGAGCGCGGCGGCGCCGAGCACCCAGGCCGTGTTGTCCCGGATGAAGCCGGCCGGGAAGCCCAGGTCGATCCGGGTGGCCGCGTCCAGCCGCTCGGCGGCCTCGGCCGGCAGGACGAGATCGGCGGCGCCCAGGTTGTCTCGCAGCTGGTCCAGGCGGCGAGCGCCGATGATGGGACAGATGACCGGCGACCGGGACCGGGTCCAGGCGATGGCCACCTGCGCCGGGGTGGCGCCCAGGCCGGCGGCGACCTCCTGGACGATGGCGGCCACCGCGTACTGCTGCTCGCTGACGCCGGCCGGATCGACCCGGGCGCCGTCCCTGGTGGCGTCCGGGCCGGCGAACTTGCCGGACAGGATTCCGTCGGCCAGCGGGCTCCACGCCGCCACGGTCAGCCCGAGCGCCTCGGCCATCGGCAGCAGCTCCCGCTCGAGGTCACGTTTCAGCAGGTTGTAGGGGGCCTGCAGGCCGGCGAAGGCGGTCCACTCGTGCCAGGCGGCCAGCGTATTGGCCCGGGCGATCAGCCAGGCCGGAGCGTCGGAGATACCGACGTAGAGGATCTTCCCGGCCCGCACCTGGTCGTCGAGGGCGCGCATGGTCTCCTCGACCGGGGTGAGCCGGTCCCACATGTGCACCCAGTAGATGTCGATGTAGTCGGTGCGCAGCCGCCGCAGGCTGGTCTCCAGCGACAGGCGCAGGTTCTTGCGGTGGTTCCCGGCGGCGTTGGGATCGCCGGGATCACGGCTGACCGTGTACTTGGTGGACAGGACGAACCGGTCCCGGCGCCCCAGGAGCAGCTCACCGAGGATCTCCTCGCTGGCGCCGCCGCGGTAGTTGGACGCGGTGTCGACCACGTTGCCGCCCGCATCGGCGTAGGCGTCCAGGATGCGCCGGCACTCCTCCGGCGGGGCGCCCACCCCGCCCTGCTCACCGAAGGTCATCGCGCCGAGGAACAGCTCGGAGACCCGCAGCCCGCCGGGGCCGAACAGCGTGTACCGCATCAGCTCTCGTCCTGGCCCGCGCCGAAGGCGGCCGCGCCCAGCACCGAGGCGTACCAGGCGGCGGCAGCCGCGGGATCCCGTGTCACCAGATGGGGAGTAAGGGTGCCCATGAGTGGCACTATACATAGTGTTCAGACATCCCGTCTATACATGGTATGCTGCCGAGCCATGACGGTGCCGTCGGCTTCCCGCCCGCCTGCCCGCCGCCCGCACGGCCGCCGTGCCGCGCCGCCCGAGGGCGCGGCGCCGGACCTGCGTGAGGCCATCCTGGCCGCGACGGCCGAGCTGCTCGCCGAGCACAGTTTCGGCGACCTGGCCGTCAGCGAGATCCTGGTCGCGGCCGGGGTCTCCCGCGGCACCTTCTACTTCTACTTCGACAGCAAGCAGGCCGTACTGGCCGAACTCGTCCGGCGCGCCGTGGCCCAGGGACACGCCGCCGCCTCGCCCTGGCTGGCCGTCCCCGCCGACCCGGTGGCCGCACTGCGGGCCGGGACCACCGCGGGCGCCGAACTGTGGCGGGCCAGTGCCCCGGTCCTGCGGGCCATCGTCGAGAACTGGCGCACCGACCCCCGGTTGACCGAGTTGTGGCTGGAGCAGATGCAAGGTTTCACCGACGCCACGATCGGCCAGATCAGCGCCGACCCGCGCGCCCTGGCGATCCTCGACGGCCAGGACATCCAGGCCGTCGCCAGCGCCCTCACCTGGCTCGGCGAGCGGCTGTACTACCTCGCCGCGACCGGCACCCCGCCGTTCGCTGACCAGGACACGCTGGTGAACACGCTGGTCAGTATCTGGGCCGCCGTGCTCTACCGGCAATGAGGCTGGCGCCCATGGTTCGTTCGGCCAAGTCAGTGGCAGCCAGAGTCAGGCGTGCGCTCACTTAGACCAGGTCGGCCGCCTGGTCACCGGCCGGCGAGACGGTCAAGAACGAGCCGTCCACGTAGTCTGGGATGCCCGGGCAGACGAAATCGTCGGCCTCGTCCGGCAGGGTCGGCGTGCGACGCATCGCCCGCAGCCTCCGGCTCACCGTTTTTGGCCACCATGGCCTGCTGTGCCTGCTCCCGCAGTTCGCGGGCGCGCTGCGCGGTGAGCTCGCGTGCAATCTCGGGATACATAATTCCTCCTGGTCTCCGGTAGCGTCTTCGTAAATGTTCACGCTTACATGAATGATGACAGAATCGTGAGCATGTGGCAAGATGGTGCACATGGAAGAACAGCCCGGAGTCCGGGAGATCGACAGCGTCGAGGGGCTGCGGGCACTGGCGGACCCGGTCCGCCTCGCGATCTTGTCCGCGCTGGATACGCACGTCCCGGGCGGCGAGCTCCCGGTCATGTCCGTGAAGGAACTAGCCCAGCACCTCGGTGAACCCCAGACCAAGCTTTACCGGCACGTGAAGCAGCTCGAAGCCGCCGGGCTGATCGAGGTCGCCGCGACGCGGATGGTCTCCGGCATCCTGGAGCAGCGTTACCGAGCTCGGCAGCGCGACCTGCGGCTGTCCGCGGCGCTATTCCGGCAGCACGCCGACGAGACCGAGGCGGCTGTCCGATCCGCCTTCGATGCCTTCCTGGCAGGCTTCTTCGACCGAGCACGCAAGGAGGACTGGCCGCTGGACAGCCCGGACAGCCCGGACAAGCCCGTGATGCTCGTATTCGACGACCGGATCAGCCTCATGGCGGCGGAACGGCTCCGTGCCCGGCTGGAGGAGGTCACGCAGGAGATAGCCCAGGTCGAGGAGGGTGATATACCGGTCAGAATCGCGATCGGCTTCTACCGGCCAACGCCGTGATCCTGGCTGCTAGATGCAGGCGGGCTAGCCGGGCAGCGGTGCCCATTAACAGACAGCGGGCACCGTATGAGCGCTCTGGGAGGGCATCCGCTAGCGCCAGCATTCCTTCGGCTACCAGGCGGCGACGGAGATGTAGCGGGACCAGGGGATGGACGTGTCGCGGCCGTCGTGCACGATCGTCGCGTTCGCGCCGGGCTGCAGGTAGCTGAGGACCAGGAAGCTGCCGTCGCCGCTGGTGTAGAGGATCTGCTCGAACTCGCTGCGCTTCAGTGCGTCGAGGTTGTTCAGGACGGCGGTCTGGCGGCCGGTGGCGGTGGACCAGCTGACCAGGTGCTCGCGGACCGGAGCGTTGCGCCCGATCCGGCTGAGAGCCTCGATGCCGAGCACGGTCCGGCCGTCAGGAGTGATGATGGCCCCGCGCCACTGGTTCAGCCCCGTGACGCCGCCGGTCCAGGTGGCCACCGTCTTGCTGCCGGTCAGGATGTCGGGGCCCGCGGCGCGGGTGTCCAGCAGGCGGACCGTGTTATCCCAGATGAACGCGACGTGCTGGCTGTCCGCGGTCCAGGACAGCGCGTCGCTGTCCACGCCGAACCAGAGCATGCCGCCGCTGATGGGCACGCACCTGGAGCAGGTGCGGGTGGTCCAGGACCGTTCGGTCCCGGTGGCCAGGTCGAACACCTTGAGGTCTTCGGCGAGCAGCAGGGTATTGCCGAGGTTCGCGGCCAGCTGGGTTCCGTCCGGGGACAGGGCCATGTCGCGGATCTCGTAGCCGGCCGGGACGTATCCGGCGGGCAACGCGGTCAGGGTCATCCGGGCGCCGGCCTGGGCCGCCGGGTCGATGCGCAGCAGGAAGAAGCGCTGGGCGGGGAAGGGCGGCTCGACGTCGGAGGGGTCCGGGCCCTGCGCGGACAGGACGAACGTGCGGTCGTCGGCCGCGGCGGCCACCCCGCTGAACGACACGTACGGCTTGGGCGGGGTGATCCTGGCCAGCACCGCGCCGGTCTGGGTGGACCTGAGCTCGGCGGCGGTGTCGGCAGCGGAGGCGGAGTCGAGCATGTTTTCCACGTCAGATTGGGTCTTCGCGGTGATCAGCGCGACGTAGTAGGCCGGGACGCCGTACGGGCCGGCCGGCGGCCCGGCGGCGGCGGGCTGATGCTTCAGGCTGCCGGCGACGCTCAGGGAGGCGACGACCGTCGCGATGACCAGGGCCGCGGCGGCCAGCGGCACGGCCCATGCGCGCCACCTGGTAAGGCGTCCGTTCTGGCCGGCTCGCGGCTGAGGGCTCAGGTGCAGCGGCGGCGCCTCGGCGGGGATCTCGTCCGCCGTCTCGCGGAGCGCGGCGCGGAGCTTGTCCTGCAGCGGGGTCATAACGTGCTCTCCAGCAGATGACCGAGCGCCTTCAGCGCCCGGTGGGTGGCAGACCGCACCGTGCCGGGGCGGATGCCCATAATCCGGGCGATCTCCGGGTCGGGCAGGTCGAGGTAGAAGCGCAGCACCAGGGCCTCGCGCTGGCGGTGCGGCAGCCGGCGGACCGCGCGCAGCACCTGCTGGCGCTCTTCGCGGCTGAGCACGGCGGCCTCGGCCGATCCCGACGGCGGCTGGTACTCGGTGACCCGGCGACCGAGCGCGCGGCGGCGCAGCGCGGTGCGGCAGCCGTTCAGCACCGAGGACCGGACGTAGGCCAGCGCGCCGCTGGGGTCGGCCAGCCGGCCCCAGTTCCGGTACAGGCCGAAGAACGCGTCCTGGACCACGTCCTCGGCCGCCGCCCGGTCGCCGAGCATGAGGTAGGCCAGCCGGATCAGGCCCACGGCCTGGGCGCGGTACAGTTCCCCGACGGCCGCCTCGGCTCCGCCGGCCGGGTCGGGGACCGGACCCGGTTCAGGTCGGCCTGATTCAGGCCATCGGAGCACCGCGGAACCGCTCAGCTCTTCTGGCTCCATGTAAGTTAAGACGCTCGGCGCGGCCTGCTGCTGCTTACCGGACCGCAAAACCTCCCCCAGGAAGCATCGCACCCCATGACCGGCGGTAGGCGGCGGCTCTGGGCTTCATGATCACGGGCAGTTTTGGTCGGTATTTGACGCAAACTGCCCGTGATCTCAGGAAATGGCGCGGGACCCGGGGCCGAGAGCGCGGCGGCGGGCCGACGACGCGGGTCGCGGCGCTAGCTGCGGGTGAACTCGGCGCGCCAGCGGAGTTTGGGCGGGTCCTCGTGGTCGAGGAAGTTCTCGACGGATCGCGCGGTGAGCGTGGTCCCGGCCATGGCCTCGAGCTCGGGCCAGGTGACGGGCCAGGGCATTCATGGCCGGGTCGCGGACCGGGTCCCGGTCGTCGGTGGCGCGGGCGATCACCAGCAAGGTGCCGCCGGGCGCCACCAGGCCGGGCAGGGCCGCGTTCTTCGCCCACTCGGTGAGGTGCGGGTTGGGCTGGCCGTCGTCCCAGGGCACCACGGCGCTGCCCTCGCGCGCCTCGGCGTACAGCGTCTCGAACCAGCCCGCCGGATCGCCGGACGCGGCTGCCTCGGCGGCGAGTTGCCTGGCGCGCCGGCGCACAAGATCGTCGGGTGTCATCGCACCAGATTACGTAGACGGCCCGGCCGGCCTGGGGCCTAGGTCCTCTTCGATGATCTCGCGGCATAGCTGCAGGCACTCGCTGCAGAGCGAAGGAGGTGGAGAGGAGGCGCTGGCCGGCTCGGACAACAGAACGGCTTGGGTGGTGACGCGGCCGGGAGGCTTGCCGCAGAAGCTGCAGGACACCTGCGCGCCCGGGAACGGCATGGCGCGCAACGGCCCGAGCCGGGTGGCGACGGCCAGGCCGGAGCTGATCACTCCCCCGGCCAGCTCGACGCACGCATCGCAGATGTACACGCCCGGACCGGCGATCAGCTTGCGGACGTCGTGCTGCGATGCCCCGCAGAACGAGCAGTACAGGCTGGGCCTCGACACGCGCCCCACCACCCTCGGTCAGCCGGCCCCGGCCGCCGGCTGTCTACCGCCACTGTAGCCAGCGAGAGCCACGGACCGTTCGGCCGGAAGATCTTGATGCCGAACGGGCCCTGGCTACTGTACCGTCCAGACGGTACAGTGATCCGGTGGACGTAGCAGGCGCGAGCAGCACGCGGGACCGGATTCTCGAGGCCGGGTATGCCGTCGCCGGGCAGTCGGGCGTGGCCGCGGTGACCCTCGACGCGGTCGCGAACCAGGCCGGGGTCAGCAAGGGCGGGCTGCTGTATCACTTCCCGTCCAAGGAGGCGCTCGTCTCCGGGATGGTCGACGGGCTGTGCGGCACCTTCGCCGGTCTCGCGGGCGCCGCGGCATCCGCCGACCCGGAGCCGGCGGGCCGCGCGGCACGGGCGTACCTGGCCGCGAGTGCGGGCGAGCTGTGGCAGTCCAGCCGCTGGCTCGCGCTGGTCGGGGCGCTGCTCGTCCGCCCTGACCTGCTCGATTCCTGGCGGGCTTGGGTGGCGGCCGGGCGGGCGGCCGACGAAGCGGAGAGCGCCGACCCGGTGGCCGCGGCCATCGTCCGCCTGGCCGCTGACGGGCTGTGGCTGGCGGGCGTGCTCGGTCTGCCCGCGCCCGATCAGCCGCTCCGCACCGCCATCCTCGCCGAACTGGACCAGATGACCCGCGGGCCGCGACCCCGCCCGGAAGGACCGGAATGACCCCCGACGAGATCAGCTCGATCCTGGATCAGGCCAGCCCGCCGTTGCTCGGCGTGATCGCCACCGTGCGAGCCGACGGCTCTCCGCACGCCGTGCCGGTCTGGTACAGCTGGGATGGGCACAGCGTGAGCATCTGGACCGACCGCGGCCGCGCCTGGGTGCGCAACCTGAGCCGCGATCCGCGAGTCGCCTTCACCGCGCAGCAGGCCCAGCCGCCGTACGGCGCGGTCATCATGCGCGGCCGCGCGGAGATGAGCGCTCCCGGCGCTGACGTCGACGGCGACATCCGACGTATCGCCGGCCGTTACCTGCCCGAACGCGAATGCGACGCCTATATCGCCGCGTGGCCGCAGTTGCGCACCGTGGTGCGCGTTCACCCGGCCACCATCCAGGCCTGGAGCCGCGGCTACTGATCACGCCGGGTCGATGGACGGTGGTCAGGCGTGCGGGGGGCGGCGCCAGTGGTCCAGGGGCAGGGGGCCGCGGCTGAGGATGGTGCGGATGGCGAACGTGCTCGTGGCCTCGACGATGGAGGGGATGGCCAGGATCTGGCCCAGCAGCAGCTGCTCGTAGCCGGCCAGGTCCGGCACGACCGCCTCCACCAGGAAGTCGCTGCTCCCGGAGACCAGGTAGCAGGCCACGATGGCGGGAATGGCCAGCAGGGCCTGCTCGATCCGGACCGAGCTCTCCTGCGAGTGGCGCTCGACCTTCAGGCCGATGAACACGGTCAGGCCGAGCCCAGCCTCGGCCCGGCTGACCTCGGCGCGGTAGCCGGCGATGATGCCGCTGGCCTCCAGCGCCTTGACCCGGCGCAGGCAGGCCGAGGGCGACAGCGAGATGGCGTCCGCGAGATCGACGTTCGCGATCCGGCCGTCGCGCTGCAGCCTGGTCAGGATGGCGCGATCCACCCGGTCGGGAACATGCTGAGGCATGAAATTCAGCTTAACCCCTGAATCGTGCAACAGCATTGCAGGATCAGGCGCTACTAGCACAACATTTGCCATCGCATGCGAGGCGATTTCGGCGATTGTGAACCTATGGCGATGACATCCGCGAACCAGCCGAACCTCACCACCGCGCGGGGCGCCGCGCTGTACATCGGGGCGATCCTGGGCCCCGGCCTGCTGCTCCTGCCCGGCCTGGCCGCGGCCCAGGCCGGGCCGGCCTCGATCCTGGCCTGGCTGGGCCTGCTGGGCCTGTCCGGCCTGTTCGCCGCGGTGTTCTCGGCCCTGGGCCGGAAGATCCCGTCCGCGGGCGGCGTGATGGGCTACGTGACCGCGGGCCTGGGACCGCGGGCGGGCAGGGCGACCGGCTGGATCTTCCTGGCCGGGGTGGTCGGCGGCGCCCCGATCGTCTGCCTGATCGGCGCCAGCTACGTCACCGAGCTGACCGGCGGCGGGCAGCTGAGCCGGGCCGCCGTGGCAGCGGCGCTGCTGCTGATCGTCATCGGCCTGGCCGCGGCCGGGCTGCGGGCCAGCGCCTCGGCCCAGCTGGTCCTGGTCAGCCTGCTGACCGTGGTGGTCGTGGTGGCGGTGGCCGGATCGGCGGCGGCGGCGCGGGTGGCCAACTGGACGCCGTTCGCGCCGCACGGCTGGCTCTCGGTCGGCAGCGCAGCGGCCACGCTGATGTTCTCCTTCGCCGGCTGGGAGGCGGTCGCGCCGCTGACCACCCGGTTTGCCGACCCGGCCCGGCAGCTGCCGCGCGCGGTGGCCATCGCCCTGGCCGCCACCACCGTCCTGTACCTGGGCCTGGCGGTGGCCACGATCGGCGTACTGGGGCCGCGGGCGGCCACGGACGTTCCGCTGGCGGGGCTGCTGAGCCAGGGCATCGGCGCGGCGGGCCCGGACGTGGCCGCGGTGGCCGCGATCGTGCTGACCCTGGGCGCCACCAACGCCTACATCAACGGCGCGGCGGCCATGGTCGGGCAGCTGGCGCGCCCGGTACCCGGCCGCGCCTCGGCTCCCCTGCACCGGCTGCTGGCCGCGATCGGCGTGACCGGGCTGCTGCTGATCACGCTGTACGGGCTGCGGATGGTCAGCACGGCCGCCCTGGTCGCGGTGCCGAGCACGCTGTTCCTGGTCGTCTACCTGGGCGCCATGACCGCCGCCGTGCGGGTGCTGCGCGGTCCGGTACGCCGGGCCGCGCTGCCCGCGCTGGTGGCGGTGGCGGTCATGCTGGGGTTCTGCGGCTGGGCGCTGGCGCTGCCCGTGGTCGTGGCGCTAGCCGGTATGGTCGGTCCTTGTGCAGCCGATCGTGCTCGGGCCGAACATGCCGGAGATGTTCTACCGCGGTGCGGACAGCGTGCTGTGCCCGGCCGGGACGCCGCACGCGATCAGCGCCGGGATCCTGGTCGTGGAGCTGCAGGAGCCCGCGAACCTGTCGATCATGCTGGAGTGGGAGTCGTTCGGCCTCGAGGCGGGTGAGCAGGCACCTGTCGCAGAGCTACGGGGTGCTGGTGGTGACGGCCGGCGGCTCGGTGCCGGTGCGGCGGGGCAGCACCGTGCTGATCCCGCACGCCGCCGGGCCGGCCGTGCTGATCGGCACCGTCGAGGGCGTGCGCTGCCTGCCCGCCGCGTAGCCAGCTACCGGGTCATTCTCGCTGGGCCGGCGGGGTGCGCCTGGCGGCGGCGATGGCGGCGATGACGATCCAGAGCAGTACCAGGCCGAGGAAGATGCGCTCGTAGAGGCCGCCGGGCGCGTGGTGGTGCTTGAGGGCCTGGCCGAGCAGCAGGTAGGCGAGGGCGCCGGCCACCGAGATGGCGAGCAGGACGCGCGCGGCGGGGCGCCAGGCCGGGTCGGAGAGCGGGCTGGCCCAGATCAAGTTGGCAGAGATCAAGATGGCGCCAATCGCGATGGCGGTGAACGCGATGAAGGCCAGCACCAGGTGGACGACGCCGCTGCCGTGCTGCGGCGTGCCCTCGGGGTCGTCAGCGAAGAACGCGAGCAGGCCGGAGCAGACGGCCCAGGTGACGAGCAGGGCCAGGCCGGCGCGGGCCCGGCCGTCGAGGCGGACCACCCGGTACAGGGCGGCGGCGATGGCCAGGGACAGGGCGCAGCGGAGCAGGAAGTTCAGGTCCATCACCCAGAACCACGGGCCGCGGCCGTAGTCGCTTTCCGCGTTGTAGATCAGGCTGTACCCGGGCCGCAGGAAGGCCAGCAGCACGTCGATGGCCACGTAGAGGGCGACCCCGGCCAGCGTGAGCCGGGCCAGCGGCCGCACGCGGGACGGGGCGGGGCGCTGCCGCGGCGGCGAGACGGCGGCAGTCATCGGGACCCCCGGGGCGGCGGGTCGAGGCGGGGACCGCGGGTCCGCGGCCGCGGCCCGTGCCCGTGCCCGTGCCCGTGCCAGTACCAGTGCCGCGAGAATGCGCAACTTGGTTGCATATCTCTATAATGCTGGGATCATGGCCGTTGAGTCAACTCCCCCGTACCAGTTCGGCGACCTGCTCGCGCTGGCCAGGCAGAGCTGGCTCGGCCAGATGACCAGCCGCCTGGAACGGCTCGGTTACGCCGGCTACAAGCGCACCGACGCGGCCGTGCTGCGGATGTTGTGGCGGGGTCCGCTGCCGGTCGGCCAGCTCGGCGAGGGCCTGGGCGTGACCCGGCAGGCGGCACGGAAGGTCGCCGACGCCCTCGAGCAGCGGGGCTACGCCACGACCGAACGGGACTCGCGCGACACCAGGCAGCTGAACGTCACCCTGACCCCGGCCGGCCGCGACTACGCCCGCATCGTCACCGCCGTGATCACCGAGCTCAACCGCGAGGTCGCCTGGCGGGTCAGCCCGGCCCAGCTCGCCGCGGCGGACGCCGTGCTGCGCGCCGCCCTGTTCGATGACAGCACCCAGCGGCGCGCCAGCCAGCTGCCCCGGCCGCCGGAGAGGTAGCAAGCACCACGGACCGTTCGGCAGATCAAATTTTTAGGCCGAACGGTCCGTGGCTCATGCGCAGTGAAATTCAGAGCAGGTCGCGGCGCCGGGTGACCAGGACGGGCAGCGCGGTAGGCGGCGAGCACGGTCGCTAGGTGCCGGGGCCGGGTCCGCGGCGGCCGCTGGTCCCGCCGCGGCGGGTCCGGCGCTTGGCGGGGCGGCGCAGCGAGTCGGCGCCGCCGGTGCGGCCGCCGGTCAGCTCCAGGAACACGTCGCGCAGCGGCCGCCGTTCGGTGCGGACCTCGCTGACCTGCAGCCCGGCCTCGACCAGCTCCCGGTTGACGGTGGCCGCCCGGCCCCGGCCTTCATCGTGCTGGCTGTCCTCATCCAGGGCCAGGCTGAGCAGTTCGCCGGCCCGTTCGGCACCTTCCAGGCCGGACAGGCCGGCCAGTACTTCGGCGGCTCGCTCGGCCGGCTCGGCCCGCAGCCACAGCCGGGCCTGGCCGCGCAGCTCGCCCGGGCTGCCCTCGAACAGCAGCCGGCCGCCGCCGATGACCGCCACCCGGCCGCACAGTTCCTCCACCTCGCGCATGTCGTGGCTGCTGAGCAGGATGGTGCGGCCGTCCTGGCCGAGCTGGGTGATCAGCCGCTGCATCTCCACCTGGCCGATCGGGTCCAGGCCGTTGGACGGCTCGTCCAGGATCAGCAGCTCCGGGTCCTTCAGCAGGGCCATGGCCACGCCCAGGCGCTGCCGCATGCCCAGGCTGTAGCCGGACACCTTGTCCCCAGCCCGGGCGGCCAGGCCCGCGGTCGCCAGCACCTCCTCGACCCGCACGTCCGGCACTTTGCGGCGGCGAGCCGCGGCCCGCAGGTTGTCCCGACCGGACAAGAACGGGTAGAACGCGATCTCGCCCATGGACCCCACCCGGGCCAGGCCGTCCGGGTCGCCGGGCTTGCGATTGAGCACGCGAATCAGGCCGGCGGTCGGGCGGACCAGGCCCAGCAGCATGCGGAGGGTGGTGGTCTTGCCCGCGCCGTTCGGGCCGAGCAGGCCGTAGATCTCGCCGGGCCGGACCGACAGGTCGAGCCCGTCTACCGCGGTGACCCGGTCGCCGAACCGCTTGACCAGGCCGCGGACCTCGACCGCCAGAGCGTCTGTCACGGTGCCCCCTTAAGCGCCTTGCTGCCCCGGACTCCGAGATGCACGTTACGCCGCGTCTTCGCCGATGCCCAGGCTCTGGCGGGTTTGGCCTGGTGTCCGCCGAATGGGGGACAGCGAGTGTGCCGTATCGGCCGATGCCGTCGGGGTTGGGCCTTACGGGATGCGCCTTACGGGGTTGCGTCTCACGGGGTTGCGTCTTACGGGGTTGCGCCGTCGGTGCGCGGTGCGAAGCGGCGCAGGCGCAGGCTGTTCCAGACGACGAAAACCGAGGACAGGGACATGGTGGCCGCGGCGACCAGGGGGTTGAGGAAGCCGATGGCGGCCAGCGGGATGGCCAGCACGTTATAGCCGAAGGCCCAGGCCAGGTTGCGGCGGATGGTGGTGAACGTGGCCCGGGCCAGGGCGATGGCGTCGGGGACGGCGTGCAGGTCGTCGCGGAGCAGGATCATGTCGGCGGCGCAGATGGCCACGTCGGTGCCGGAGCCGAGGGCCAGGCCCAGCTGGGCGGCGGCCAGGGCGGGGGCGTCGTTGACCCCGTCGCCGACCATGGCGGCCGGGCGGCCGTCCGCCTGCAGTCCGGTGATCACCTGGGCCTTGGCCTCGGGCAGCGCCCCGCTGATGACCTCGGTGATCCCCGCGGCGGCGGCCACGGCCTCGGCGGTGGCCTGGTTGTCACCGGTGAGCAGGACCGGGTACAGGCCGAGACGGCGCAGGGCGGCCACGGCTTCGCTGGCGGACGGCTTGACCGTGTCGGCGACCGCGAGGGCGCCGCGGATCGAGCCGTCCCAGGCGACCAGGACCGTGGTGCGGCCGGCTTGCTCCTGGCTTTGGCACCAGCCGGCCAGCTCGGGAGGGGTGCCGCGGCCACGGTCGGCGAAGAGTTTCTCCCGGCCGATCATGACGTCGTGGCCGTCGACGAGCCCGCGGGCGCCGAGGCCGGGCAGGGCGGCGAAGCCGTCGGCATCGGTCAGGGGTATCGCCTCGGTCTTCGCCAGGGTGGTGATGGCGGCGGCCACGGCGTGCTCGGAGGCCTGCTCGACCGAGGCGGCGTACCGGAGCAGGTCGTGACGGCTGGTCCCTGGCCGGGGCTGGACGGCGATGACGGTCATCTGCCCGGTGGTGACCGTCCCGGTCTTGTCCAGCACCACGGTGTCGATCGCCCGCGAGGCCTCGAGGGCCTGGTAGCCCTTGATGAAGATGCCGAGCTGGGCGCCGCGGCCCGAGGCCACCACCAGGGCCGCCGGGGTGGCCAGCCCGAGCGCGCACGGGCAGGCGATGATCAGCACGGCCAGCGCGGCGCTGAAGGCGTGCTCGGCGGGGCTGCCCGCCAGCAGCCATCCGGCCAGGGTCAGGGCCGAGCAGGCCAGCACGCACGGCACGAACACCGCGCAGATCCGGTCGGCCAGCCGCTGGATGCCGGCCTTCCCGGCCTGCGCCTGTTCCACCATCGCGATCAGGTGCGCCAGCTGGGTGTCGGGCCCGACCTGGTCGGCGCGGACCACCAGCCGGCCGGTCAGGACGATGGTGCCGCCGGTGACCGCGTCGCCCTCGGCCGCGTCGACCGGGACGGACTCCCCGGTCATCATGCTGCGGTCCACGGCGGACTGGCCGGACAGGACCTGGCCGTCCGCGGCGATCCGCTCCCCCGGCCGGACCACGAAGCGCTGCCCGGCCCGCAGCAGGCCGGCCGGGATCCGCTGCTCGGCGCCGTCGTCGCCGAGCACGCACACGTCCCGGGCCCCGGCCGCGGCCAGATCGCGCATGGCCTGCCCGGCGGCGCGCCGGGCCCGGGCTTCATCGAGCCGGCCGGCCAGCAGGAACGTGGTCACCGAGGCGGCCACCTCAAGGTAGATCCCGCCGCCGTGGGCGTGCAGCACGGCCTGCCAGCCGGACAGGCCGGCGCGCGCGCGGTCCAGCACGAACATCGCGTACACCGACCAGCCGCAGGCGGCCAGGATGCCCAGCGACACGAGCGTGTCCATGGACGCGGAGAGGTGCCGGGCGTTCTTCAGCGCGGCCCGGTGGAACGGCCAGGCCGCCCAGGTAGCCACCGGCAGCGCCAGCCCGACCAGCAGCCACTGCCAGCCGGGGAACCGGGACCAGGGGAACAGCGAGAGCACGATCGACGCATCGGTCAGCGGCACGAAGAAGATCAGCGCCAGGATCAGCCTGCTCCGCAGGCGCCGGACGGCGGCGTCTTCGGCCGCGGGTCGGCGGTCGGCCGTTCGGTCATCCGTGACTGACGCGGATTCGCGGTCAGCGGTGGTCGACGCAGGTTCGCGGTCGGCCACGGCTGACGCGGGTCCGTGGTCATCGGTGGCTGCGGCGGGCGCGGTGAGAGCGGGCGCGGGCAGTTCGGCGGTGTAGCCGGCCGCGGTCACGACGCGGATGAGGTCGGCCGCCGAGAAACGGGCCGGGGCGGTGACGCGGGCGCGCTCGGTGGCGAAGTTGACGGCGGCGGTGACGCCATCGAGCTTGTTCAGCTTCCCCTGGACCCGGGCCGCGCACGCGGCGCAGGTCATGCCGCCGATGACGAGCTCGAACGTGGCAGGCGCGGTGGTCACCGACGCGTCCGCTACCTCCAGACCAGCCACACGCTCACGGTACTACTACACCCTGTCGGCGCTAGCGGCTCGACCCGGTTAGGATCGGGCCATGGAAGTCCGCTCCATCGCGGTCATGGGGATGAGCTGCGACCATTGCGCGAACGCCGTCCGGGCCGAGATCGGCAAGCTGCCCGGGGTGGCCGAGGTCGACGTCGACGTGGCCGCAGGCACGGTCCGGATCAGCGCCGGGCCGATGCCGGCCGACCAGGTGCTGCGCGAGGCCATCGAGGAAGCCGGGTACGAGTTCGCCGGCTGATAACTGGACCGGCCGGTCTGGCCGGGCCTGCGGGATGCGGACAGGCGCAGGACCCTCATATCCCGTCTGCCCGGCTTGTCCCGGCGACCGCGTGTGCCCCGGCGGCCTTCCAGCCGCGCCGGGTCCTGGCGCGGCTGCAAGCTCTTTCCAATGATCGTGGACCGTTACCTCCGTCTCACAGGGGTAAATGCCCACAACAATGCGAATGACTGCGCGAGAGTCCTCAGGCCCTGGGGCTTTCCCGTGATCGTGGATGGTTACCTCCCTCAGAGGGGAGGTAACCATCCACGGTAATTTCGAGTGCCCGTACGAGACCTGTGGGCCACGATTTGAACCGAGCCGCTTCGGCGGCGCGATGACCTGCGGGTTCTGTCTACGCGCAAGGGCCGGCACGCGAACGGGCTTCGGGGCACGCTTCAGTTGGGCTGGTACGCGCCGGAAGCAAGGAGTGAGTTAACTGGAGCCTTCGACGCGGCGCAGCACGCCGTCATGTCCAGCTTCATAGGCGCGTGCGGCGTTCTTCGCCAGTTTGCGCTCGACTTCGGCGCCGAGGTCGATGCCGGTCATCTCGGCCAGGCCGGCGAGGTAGATCAGGATGTCGGCAAGTTCCTCGCCCACGTCGGGCAGGCGCTTCCGCCAGGCGGTGAACGCTTCACCGACCTCGGCGGTCAGCAGCCCGAACTCCAGCGCAACATCGTTGATGTTGAAGCCCTTGGCGAGTTTGTTCTCCCAGGCCTGTTGCTGAATGGCGCGGATATCCAATTCTCGCTCCTTGCTGCTGGCCCTTGAGTTAAAGAGACTAACGGCTAGGTGCCAGGCCCAGGGTCAGGCTTGACTGCCGGAGTGCCTGCGCGAGAACCTTCAGGCCCGGGGTTTCCCCGTGATCGTGGGTCGAAACTACCCCAGGGGGAGGTAACGGTCCACGGTAATTTCGAGCGTCCGGTTTCTGCGGCTGAGCGCATCCGCGGACGGGCAGGCGGGCTATCCGTTGCAACCGCAGCTGCAACCCGCACCGCAGCTACACGAAGAACCGTGCCCGCATGAGCAACCACGCATTTGTATCCCCCTTCCGGGAAGTGCCAGCCTTGCTTCATTGCAACATCGGCGTCCGGAGATGTCGACGGATCGCGTCGCCACAGTTACCTGACCGCCGAGCTTGTCGGGAAAAAGCGATTATGGCCTCAATAGTGCGATATTGCTTTAGGTGACGTGCCGCTTCTTTACAGCATCAGGATAAGCATGTAGCCCATGGTGATGCCCATGGCCATCTTGCACATGGCGGAGCAGCGGGGGGCCAGGAAGGAACGCCCAGGTCGGGCGGTTGAGGCCGCGCCACAGCCGGTTGGAGCGAGGGTACCCGCGGGCCCGGAGCCGACGACGAGCACGGAGGCCGGGTTCGCCGCGTCGGCGGCCTGGACCGCATGGGCGAGAGCGGGCTGGACGGTGAGAGCGGGCTGGACGGCGAGGGCGGGCTGGGTCGCGCCGGCGGGCTGGACGGCGAGGGCGGGCTGGATCACGCCGGCGGGCTGGAACGCGAGGGTGCGGCCGGGCAGGGTGAGCCGGTCGGCGACGCGGACCACGTAGCCGAACATGAACAGCGCCAGGACCAGGGCCAGGAACGAGAACCGGGACGCGGTGGCGGAGCCGCTCATACCGCCCATCCCGGCCCCGGAGGTCTGGGCTGACAGCGTGGACAGGATGAGGAACATGTAGAGCATCGCGGCGCACTCGACCATGTGCGGGGCCGGATGCAGGCAGCGCCAGGGGCTGGTCAGCGCGCCGCGGCGGGCGCGCAAGGCCTGGCTGCCGAACCATAGGGCGCCTGCGCCGAAGACCGGCTCCCAGATGACGGCAGGCATGATCCGCAGGCTGGCGGCCAGCATGCCAGCCATGGCCACGCCCATGAGGACGTGACCCACGTCGGTGTCCACCTCGGTGGGCCGCCGCCAGCGGCGCGCGGCGATCAGGCGGCCCGCGCAGTAGACGGCCACGGTGAGCATCAGGGCGGCGAAGATGCCGGTCAGCCAGGCCGGTGCGCCCATGTCAGGCCTCCCCGGGAGACACGGCGGATCCGGGGAACGCGGCGCACCCCGCGGTCCCTGCGGACGCGGCAGGCACGGCGGACGCGACGGGCGGGGCAGGCACGGCGGACGCGACGGGCGGGGCAGGCACGGCGGACGCGACGGGCGGGGCAGGCACGGCGGACGCGGCGGGCGGGGCAGGCACGGCGGGCGCGGCGGGCGCCGCCAGCGGCCAGAAGGCCAGGGCGAGCAGGGCCAGCAGCGGGCCGGAGTCGGGATCGGTGCCGGAGCCGGTCAGCATGCCGCCCAGGCCCTGGGCCAGCCACAGGACGGCGGCCACGGCGACGGCCAGCACGATGACCGCCCGCCGCGCCGGGGCCGGGGCTGAGGCCGGCAGGAGGATGCCCAGGGCGATCGCGCCGAACAGGGCGGCCAGCACGATCGAGGCAGACAGTCCGTGACCGGCCAGGGCGCTGGCCAGGTGGTTGTCGATCCAGGCCAGCCAGACGGGTTCACCCGACGCCGTGTCCGAGATCGTGTCGCTGATGGCCTGCGGGGCCCGGGACGCGGGCAGGATGGCGAGAACGGCCAGGCCCAGCCACACGACCAGCCACGAGCCCAGCGCGACACGCCGTCCCGCGGTGCGGGCGGCCACGGACGGGGCGGACGGATCGCGGTCGGCGGGCCAGAGCAGGACGGCCAGCAGGGCGTACAGGATGACCGCACCGGGAGCGCCGTTGACCGGGTTGGCCGTTCCGGCCAGCAGCCCGCCGAGGCCCTCGCCGAGCCACCACACGCTCAGCGCCCAGGCCACCGAGGCGCCGAGGGCCAGCTTGACGGTCGGGCGCCAGGCGATGCCGAGGCCCAGCAGCAGCTGGACGGCGGCGAAAACGGCGTTGAGCAGGACCTCGTGATGGCTGATGAGGGTGGCCGACCAGGTGATCGGGCGCGCCACGGCGGCGGGATTGCCTGCCGCGCTGCCGGCCAGCATCTGCGGGAATCCCCGGCCGAACATGAACGGCTGGAATTGCAGCATCCCGTCGAGCAGCCAGAGGACGCCGAGGGCCAGCTGCAGCCCGCGGCGGAGCTCGACGCCCGCCAGGCGCTGCTGGGCCGCAGGCCGCGGCGCCGCGCGGCCGACGGCCAGGCTCTGGCTCATGGCCTGGTCTCCTCCGTTCCCTATGCGGGCCAAATAAAACGGTATTGGACTGCTTGCGACCGGGCAAGAGAAATGGCAATCTACGCTAAATGCGTTATCGCCGGGCACCCTGAGCAGGTATTAGCTAAACCCCACTGGGGTATTAGATAAACCTGCCCAGGGTATTTCTATTCCGGTCGCCGCATTTTCAGCTGGTGAAGGTCGGGTCGCCGCCGCGGACCGGCTCGACCCGGCCCTTGGGCTCTTCCCAGTCTTCCTGGCGGCCGAGGGCGGTCATGTCGAGCAGGACGTAGGCGGCCACGGTGCCCTCGGTGCCGCGGCCGTAGGTCGAGTAGGTGTGGAAGATGTCCTGGCCCTCGCGCAGGAAGCAGCTGTAGCCGGGCAGCTCGCCGGACACCGCGTCGCCGAGCAGGTCCGGCTCGGGCCGGTAGTTGTACTCCAACGGCCCGCGGGAACGGTCCGCGGTGACCTGGAAGTCGTAGTTGAAGTCGGTGCCGTAGCTGGAGTACCACGGGACGGACCAGCCGCGCTCGGCGGCCGCGGCGGCGATCTTCTCGTAGGGCGCGCGGGAGATCAGCACGAAGGTGGTGTCCCTGGTGCCGAGGTGGCCGAACATGGCCGGGGCCATCGCGTTGATGCTGGCGGTGCAGCCGGGGCAGAGGTGCTGCGAGTCCGGGCCGTACATCACGTGCTGCACGACCAGCTGCCGCTTGCCGCCAAACAGCCCGGCCAGCGTGACCGGCCCGTCCGGGCCCTGGAACACGTACTCCTGGGCGATCCGGACCATGGGCAGCCTGCGCCGGTCAGCGTTCAGCGTGTCGCGGGCGCGGGTGTACTCCTTCTCCTGCGCCAGCAGCTGCTTCCTGGCCTCCAGCCATTCATCCCGGGATACGACGTCGGGAAGACTCATCACGAAACCTCCTGTGATCGGGGACGTAGGTATGACCTCCGCCACAGGTACGACGAACCGGCGGCCCGGAAATAGACGGTCAACCGCGAGAAAGTTGCCGGAGCGGCCTGTGATTGGCTAGCAGCATGCCCGACGACCAGGTGACCGGACGGCCTCGCGTCACAGGCCGACTGCGGCTGGCCTTTGCTTGCGTGTCCATTCTGCTCATAGGCGCCGCTGCCGGGTGCAGCGGGTCGTCGGCACCACCCGGCCCAGGAGCCAGCTCCCCGGCAGGCGGCCAGCCTGCCACCTCACCGTCCAGCGCTGCGCCGGCCTGGGGAGCACCGAGACACCTCGACCACAGCCAAGGCGAGGAAGACCCGACATCAGTGTCATGCCCATCCGCACGCTTCTGCATGGCCGTGCTTGTATCGGGCTACGCGGCTTCATATAACGGAACCACGTGGAGCCAGCCCGTCAAGCTATCTTCCTCCGGCGGCGAGCCCGATTCCGTGTCCTGCCCGACCGTCCGCTTCTGCATGGCCGTAGACGCCCGGGACTCAGCCACCTTCCTGTTCAACGGCAGCAGGTGGAGTTCCGGCGGTACCGTCCCGAGCACCCAGACGGGCATGGCATCGGTATCGTGCTCGTCACCGAGCTTCTGTGCGGCCGTTGATAACGGCTCCAGCGCGTTCACGTTCAACGGGACCTCCTGGAGCCCCGCCACGGCCATAGATCCAGCCAACGAACTGAGCACGGTGTCGTGTCCGAGCGCCAGATTCTGCGCCGCCGTCGACTACGGCCCGGACGTGGTCACCTTCAATGGCACCTCCTGGAGCAAGCCATCCGCCATCGACCCGGGCACCTACCTGCAGGCCGTGTCGTGCGCGAGTGCCAGCTTCTGCGTGGCCATTGACCGCAAGGGGGACGCGCTCACGTTCAACGGCAGCACCTGGAGCGCGCCCGTCAACGCCAATCCGGACGGTCTCACCATGGGGGAGGGCGGTATCTCCTGGCCGGTGGTGTCGTGCCCGGCCAGTAACTTCTGCGCCGCCGTCGACGGCGAAGGGGGGAACGTGGTCACCTTCGACGGCACCACTTGGACCGCGCCCGTCACCATCGACTCCAAGGCCGCCGGCTCTCTCAACGGACCGGTCCTTATCTTCCTGATGTCGGTGTCCTGCCCGTCCGCCACGTTCTGCGTGGCCGGCGACACCACCGGGGATGCGTTCGTCCGAAGCTAATGGAAGCGGCGGGCGAGGGTTAGGAGCGGACCAGGCGGGCGATGGCTTCTGAGGCTTCTTTGACCTTGTCGGTGGCTTCCGGGCCGCCATCTTCGATGGCCTGGGTGACGCAGTGGCCGAGGTGGTCTTCGACCAGGCCGAGGGCGACGGCCTGCAGGGCCCGGGTCACGGCGGACACCTGGGTCAGGATGTCGATGCAGTAGGTGTCGTTTTCCACCATGCGCTGCAGCCCGCGTACCTGGCCCTCGATGCGGCGCAGCCGCTTGAGATATGCGTCCTTGTCCTGGGTGTACCCGCGCATAACCCAACTGTACGGGCTGAACGGCACGCGCGGTAACCTCACGGAATGCGCGATCAGACGATCACGGAGTTCCTCGACCAGCTCGCGGCCCGGGTGCCCGCGCCCGGCGGGGGTGCGACCGCGGCGCTGCACGCGGCGCAGGCCGCGGCGCTGCTGGCCATGGTGGCCCGCTACAGCGACGGCGCCAAGTACGACGCCGCCGTGATGGAGCACGTCATCACCGAGGCCGACGAACTGCGCAGCGACGCCCTGACCCTGGCCGAGATGGACGCCGCGGCGTTCAGCGCGGTGACCGACGCCTACGCGCTGCCCAAGGGAACCGAGGAGGAGAAACAGGCGCGTTCGGCGGCCATCGCGGAGGCGCTGGGCGGGGCCGCGCGGCCGCCGGCCGACGTGGTCCGGATCTCGCTGCTGCTGGTCGCGCTGGCCGAGGAGCTGCTGCCGACCGGGAACAAGAACGTGATCACGGACGTGGCCGCGGCGGCCGAGGCGGCCCGCGCGGCGACCGTCACCGCGCTGGTCAACATCGAGGTCAACCTGCGCGGCATCGCCGACGAGACGGTCCGGGGCGACATCGCGTCCATGGCCATGGTGGCCGAGGAGGTCACCGCCCGCGCCGACCGGATCGTGGCCGCGGTGCGCGAGGAGATCAGCCCGGAGCCCAGCGTATGACGTTGCTGTCCGGGCGCGAGCTGGCGGCGGACATCCGGGCCAGGACCGCAGCCGCGGCGGCGGAACTGGCCGCCACCGGGCGCCCGCCCCGGCTGACCGTGGTGGCGGCCACCGACGACGAGGCCACCGCCTGGTACGTACGGTCGATCGCGTCGGCGGCGGCCAAAGCCGGGATCGGCTGCGAGGTCGAGGACCTAGGCCCGCAGGCCACCGCGGCGGGCATCGAGGCCCAGCTGCGGGCGCTGTCGCAGGACCCGACCGTGGACGGCATCATCCTGCAGACCCCGCTGCCGGGCGGCGCCCGCCTGGCCGAACTAGCCGCCGCCATCGACCCGGCCAAAGATGTTGACGGGGCCAACCCGGTCTCGCTCGGACGGCTGATGACCGGCCTGCCGACCTTCGCGCCGGCCACGGCCGAGGCCGTGCTGCGGCTGCTCGATCATCACCAGGTGCCGCTGGAGGGACGGCGGGCGGTGGTGGTGGGGCGTTCGGCCGTGGTGGGCAAGCCGGTGGCGCACCTGCTGCTCGACCGGAACGCCACGGTCACCATCTGCCACTCCCGGACCCGGGACCTAGCCGCCGTGACGGCGGAGGCCGAGGTCCTGGTGGTGGCGGCGGGCCGCATCGGCATGATCGGCCCGGACTACGTCGCCCCCGGCGCCACGGTGATCGACGTGGGGACCAACGCCACGCCCGACGGGGGGCTGGCCGGCGACGTGGACCCGAAGGTGGCCGACGTCGCGGGCGGGCTCACCCCCGTGCCCGGCGGGGTGGGGCCGGTGACGACCGCACTGCTGCTGCGGCACGTCACCGACGCGGCGACCGCGGCGCGCCGGTAGGAGGCGGGCGGGACAAGTAGAGCCACGGACCGTTCGGCATAAGAATCATGGGGCCCGAACGGTCCCTGGTGCGTGCTCAGCCCAGCATGCTGCGGTAGACCGCGATGAGGGCGGCCTTCTGCTCGTCCGACAGGCGCGGGTCGCCGCGGATGGTGTCCTCGGTCTTCGGCTCGCCGGACTCCGGAGCGGGCTCGGTGCCGTTGGCGGCGGCCGCTTCGATCAGGCCGGCCTGGGCCATCAGCGTTTCCGCGGAAACGTTGAGGGCGTCGGAGATGGCCTTGAGCACGCGGACCGAGGGCTGGTGCAGGCCGCGCTCGACCTGGCTGAGGTACGGGTTGGACAGGTGGGTCAGCTCCGCGAGCTGGCGGAGCGACAGGTTGGCCATCTGCCGCTGGGTGCGGATGAAGGCGCCGAGCGCCTTCCGCTGGGTCTCCCACGGATCTATCACTGGCCACCTCCCCTTTGCTTGGTGCTAACTCTAGTACGCGGCAGCGCAGCGTTCATTTGGCTTGGACTCCGGCGCTGCCGCGTACGTGTGCTGCTGCGCTCAGGCCTTGGACTTGTCGCCGGGGGTCAAGGCGGCAGTGGCCTTGAGGACTTCCTCGGCGAACTTGCGCTGGCTGGCCAGCAGCTGCTCGGCGAAGTCGTAGGCTCCGGCCACGATCTCTTCCGGCTTGGGCAGCTTGTCCGAGAACGGGACCTGCACGGACGGCATCTTCGGGGTGATGGACTGGACGGTCTCGACCCAGGACTTGATGGCGTCCAGGACGGTCTCCTGGCTCTTGCGGACGGTGTTGATGATCTCTTCCTGCACTTGCTGCGGGGTGTTCGGCATAGTGACCTCTCTTAAGTTTCTGTTTCGTGGCTTGCTGTTGCTAACTATACCAAGCAGAGATTGGGATGTCAAGCATGACGCTTGGCATGCCTAGCGGCGGGTGCGCGCCCGGATGGGGCGCGCACGGTGGGTCAGGTGCGTTCGGCCGGGGTAGCTGCGGGGGTCAGGTGCGTTCGGCCGGGGTAGGTGCGGGGGGTCAGGTGCGTTCGATGATGGCGGCGATGCCCTGGCCGCCGCCGATGCACATGGTGGCCAGGGCGTAGCGGCTGCCGGTGCGGGCGAGTTCGTACAGGGACTTGACGGCCAGGATGGCGCCGGTAGCGCCGATGGGGTGGCCGAGGGAGACGCCGCTGCCGTTCGGGTTGGTGCGCTCGAGCGGCAGGTCGAGTTCCCGGGCCACGGCCAGCGCCTGGGCGGCGAAGGCCTCGTTGACCTCGAAGACGTCGATGTCCTCGAGCTTGACCCCGGTGCGGTCGAGCACCTTGCGGGTGGCGGGCACCGGGCCCATGCCCATGATCCGCGGCTCGACGCCGGCGTGGGCGTAGCCGACCAGCCGGCCCATGGGGGTCAGGCCGCTGCGCCGGACATAGGACTCGGAGGCCAGGACCACGGCCGCGGCGGCGTCGTTGATGCCGGACGCGTTGCCCGCGGTGACCGTGCCGTCCTGGGCGAAGGCGGGGCGGAGCCTGGCCATGTCCTCGACGCTGACCTCGGGCCTGATGTGCTCGTCGTTCTCGACGACCGTGGTGCCCTTGCGGCCGGCGATCTCGACCGGGACGATCTGCTCCTTGAAGTAGCCCGCGGCCGCGGCGGCCGCGGCCCGGCGGTGGCTCTCGGCGGCCAGGGCGTCCTGGTCGGCCCGGCTCACGTGGAAGTCGGTGGCCACGTTCTCAGCGGTCACGCCCATGTGGCAGGCGTCGAACGGGTCGGTCAGCGCGCCGACCATGGGGTCGATGGCCTCGCCGTCGTTCATCCGCTGGCCCCAGCGCATGGCGGGCAGCCAGTAGGGGGCGCGGCTCATCGACTCGGCGCCGCCCGCCACGGCGACCTCGCAGTCGCCCAGCATGATGGCCTGGGCGGCGGACACGATGGCCTGCAGTCCGCTGCCGCACAGCCGGTTGAGGGTCAGCGCGGGCGTGCCGTACGGAAGGCCGCCGTTGAGCGCGGCCACCCGGGACAGGTACATGTCCCGCTTCTCGGTGTGGATCACGTTGCCGAACACCACGTGGCCGACGTCGGCCGGGTCGGTGCCCGCCCGGCTGACGGATTCGCGCACTACCTGCGCGGCCAGGTCACAAGGCGGGACGGAGGCCAGGCCGCCGCCGTACCTGCCGATCGGGGTGCGGACGGCGGACAGGAAGTAGACCTCTGGCATGTTCTCCCCTGAGTAGCTGCGCCTATTCGTTCCTTCATGCTTGCCCAGCGGACAGCTTCCCGCAACGGAGAACCCGAACTCGATTCGCTTTTCACCCAGTAGACGATCGTCTTGACCGCGGGCCGCCCGGGTGGCAAAAGTGTGGCTAGGGGATGGCCCGGGAGGCGTCATGGACAATTTCGAGGTACCGGCCGGCGCCCTGGGCGACGCGGCTGAGGCAGTGGCCCGCATGCTGCCGTTCGACATGACCGGCGCGCTGAGCGACCTGGTCAGCCCGGTCGCGCTGGCCCGGGACCTGCCCTGGCTGACCGGGGAGCTGACCAAGATCGCGTTCGGCCAGTCGGACATCTGGTTCTCGCCGCGGGACAAGCGGTTCGCCGACGAGGCGTGGCAGAAGGTGCCTTACTTCCGCATGCTGGGCCAGTCCTACCGGCTGTTCGAGCTGTGGATGGACCGGCTGTGCGAGAACATGACCGGCTCCTGGGAGGCCAAGGCGCGGGCCAGGTTCGCGGCCGACGTCATGACCGCCACCCTGTCCCCCACCAACTACCTGGCCACCAACCCGGCCGCGCTGCGCAAGGCGACCGAGACCGGTGGCATGTCGCTGCTGGCGGGCGCCCAGAACATGCTGCGCGACCTGGCCCGCGGCGGGATGCCCTCGGCCGCGGACCGCACGTCGTTCAAGGTGGGCGAGAACCTGGCGTGTACCCCGGGCGCCGTGGTGTACCGGGAAGAGATGTTCGAGCTGCTGCAGTACGCCCCGACCACGCCGCGGGTGCGGACCCGGCCGCTGGTGATCGTTCCGCCGCAGGTCAACAGGTACTACATCCTGGACCTGGCGCCGGGCCGGTCGCTGGTGGAGTTCGCGGTCAGCCAGGGCGTGCAGGTGTTCATGGTCGTCTGGCGGAACCCGAGCGCGCTGCTTGGACACGGCCAGTGGGGCCTGGCGGACTACATCGCGGCCCAGGAGCGGGCCGCCGGGGTGGTCCGCGCGATCACCCGCAGCCGGAAGCTGAGCTGGCTGGGGCTGTGCGCGGGCGGCATGACCACCGCGTTGACGACCGCTGGCCGGGCTTGCGGGCCGGCAACCTTTGCTCTTGCTAACCATCGCGTGATACAGCTGCGACCTGATCGAGATATGTCGGTCCTAGGGGCCGACGGTACCCGGCCCTAATCTTGGGGTATCTAGGGGCTAGTGGGGCTTCAGGTTGCCCCGGAGTGGGCGGAGGGTCGCGATGCGACGGCTGTGGATGTCTGCTTTGCTGGCGCCGGTGGTGGCGCTGGCGATCCCGGTCGCGGCCTCGGCCGCGCCGTCGGCGCCCGCCGCGCCGGCCGTAGCGGCGGCGCCCGCGCATGCCATGCAGCTGGCCGGCATGACCCGCCATCAGGTCAGGGTGCTGCAGCGGCGGCTGGCCGCGCTGAAGTACTACCCGGGCCCGATCAACGGGATCTTCGGCATCGACACCCAGGAAGCGGTCTGGGCGTTCCAGGAGACCCAGGGGCTGCCGGGCGCGGACTACGTGAGCTCGAAGATGGAGAAGGCGCTGGCCAATCCGCGGGCACCGAAGGTGCTTGACCGCGCGGCCGGAGGCAACCGGGTCGAGGTCAACATCAGGGACGAGGTACTCGTCCTGTACCACAACAACGCGATCGAGCTGATCAGCCACGTCTCGACCGGCGGTCACTACTACTACGACGGCGGCGCGTTCGCCGTCACGCCGACCGGGAACTTCCGCACCGTGGTCTTCCTGGCCGGCTGGGTCACGGTGCCGCTGGGTGAGATGTACAACCCGGTGTTCTTCATCGGCACCGAGTTCGCCATCCACGGCGACACCTACGTGCCGCTGCAGCCCGTATCGCACGGCTGCGTGCGCATCCCGATGGACGTCGCGGCGTTCTTCCACACGCTGGTGAAGGTCCCGGGCGAGCCGGTCATCGTCCGCGACTAACCGGAGGTTACCTGCGCCACATGTGGAGGTTACCTGCGCCACATGTAAGGCGTCGTGGTGGAGACCTTGACCAGCCCCGATCGCTCCAGGATGGGCCGGGAGAACTCGGTCGAGTCGCTGTGCATCAGCCGCTTGCCCAGCGCCAGCGCCGAGCGGGCCCGGGCCGCGGTCAGAGCCCGGTAGATCCCCCGGCTCCGCCACTGCGGCCGCGTGGCCCCGCCCCAGATCCCGGCGAACTCGGTCCCGGCGACCGGCTCGAGTCGGCCGGCGCTGACGATCCGGCCGTCGGCCTCCGCCACCCACAGCTGCAGGCCGTCCCCGGCGGCCAGCCTGCGCAGCACCGCGTTCGCGATGTCTTCGGCGTCCGGATCACCGAAGACTTCGGCCTGCATCGCGCACATCGCCCGGACGTCAGGTTCCGAGGTGACCTGCCGTAGTCCGATCTCGTCCGGCAGCGCGACATCAACGGCCAGCCGCCGCGCCTCGCCGATCATGATCGACTCGGTTTCGTCCGGCACGAACCCGCTGGCGGTCAGCGCGTCGTGCAGACCTGGCGCCCGGTCATGCCCGCGCGTCTTCCACTCCACCCGCGTGATCGCCAGATCCGCACGGTAGTGCGCCAGGGACTCCCCGACCCACCCGGCGATCGTGACCGCGTCGGCCCCGCCCAGGTCCTGGTAGGTCACGAACCCCCGCCCGCCCGCGAAGGTCACCAGGCGCAGCGGGCCAAGCCGCTCCACCGCTATCGCGCTGGGTGTCTCGGCGTCCGTCCGCAGTTGCCGGTCGTAAGCCTCTAGGTACTGCTGCGAATTAGTCATCCGCGGCATAATCGCAAACCCGGCGCCGCGAGGCCACCCAATATCGCACGGGTGGGGGGCCAGCCCTACCTAGGGTCCGGTATCTAGCCCTACTGCTACCCAAGACGTTACTCAGTAGCATACTCCGTATGATACTGAGTAACGGCAGGTCATGAGCATCCGGCATGCGATGCTCGCGCTGCTGAGCGAGGGACCTAGGTACGGGCTGCGGCTCCGTGAGGAGTTCGAGGACCGCACCGGCGAAGTCTGGCCGCTGAACGTGGGCCAGGTCTACACGACGCTGCAGCGGCTGGAACGCGGCGGTCTGGTCGAGTCCGACGGGAACGGCGAGGACGGCCCGCAGAAGACCTTCCAGATCACCCCTGATGGCGAGCGGGAGCTGGCCGGGTGGCTGCGCACGCCGCCCGACCTGAGTTCGCCGCCGCGCGACGAGCTCGTGATGAAGGTGCTGATCGCTCTCCGGATGCCCGGCACCGACCCGCATGAGGTCATCCAGGCGCACCGGCGCTATCTGATGCAGCTGATGCAGCAATGGACGCGGATCAAGGACGACGAAGCCGACGGCGCCCTGGGCCTGGCGCTGGCGATTGACGCCGAACTGTTCCGGCTGGACTCGGTGGTCAGGTGGCTGGACGTCGCGGATGCCCGCCTCGAGCGGGCGGGAGCCGACCCCGCACCCGAACCAGAACACGTTCGAGCGCCGCTGCCACGGCACCGGCGGGAATTGAGGACACCTAGATGAGGATGCTCGAGCTGCGACGCGTGTCCAGGTCCTACGGGCAGGGCAGCGCCAAGGTGCACGCGCTGCGTGAGGTCGACCTGACGGCCGACGCGGGGACGATGGTCGCGGTGATGGGACCGAGCGGCTCCGGCAAGAGCACGCTGCTCACCATCGCCGGGACGCTGGAGGAACCGACGGACGGCGAGGTGCTGGTCGCGGGGCGGGCGGTCGCGGGCCTGTCCGGCAACGCCAAGGCCCGGCTGCGGCGGCGCACGATCGGGTACGTATTCCAGGACTTCAACCTGCTGCCCGGGCTGACCGCGGCCGAGAACGTGACGCTGCCGCTTGAGCTTGATGGCCTGCCCGTCCGCAAGGCGCGCGTCGCTGGCCTGCGGGCGCTTCAGCGACTCGGTCTGGACGAGCGGTCCGGGCACTACCCCGACCAGCTCTCCGGCGGGGAACGGCAGCGGGTGGCGATCGCCCGCGCCATGGTGGGCGAGCGGAGGCTGCTGCTCGCCGACGAGCCCTCGGGCGCGCTGGACTCGGTCAACAGCGAGACGGTGATGCGGCTGCTGCACGACGCGTGCCAGAACGACGGGATGACCGCGGTGGTGGTGACCCACGACGCGCAGCTCGCCTCCTGGGCGGACCGGGTGGTGTTCCTGCGGGACGGCCGGGTGACCGACCAGACCGCCCCGGCCCCGGATCCCGAGTCCTTGCTCGCGCCCGGTGACACCCGATGAGCACCATGGTGCGGGAGCGGCCAGCCGGCCCGAAGGCGCCGAACGGGGGCGTTCCCGCCCGCCGCGCGGTCATCCGTTGGGCCCTGCGGCTGCTGCGTCGCGAATGGCGGCAGCAACTGCTGATCCTGGCGCTGATCACGGTCGCCGTGGGCGCCACGGTCGTGGGCTCGGCGGTCGCGATCACCACGCCGAGCCCGGCCACCGCTGCCTTCGGCACCGCGCACGACCTCGCCACGCTCAGCGGACCGAGCTCGCACATCGGCGCCCAGATCGCGTCGATTTCCCGCCGCTTCGGCATGACCGACGTGATCGAGAACCAGACGCTCTCGGTTCCCGGCTCGATCCAGACCTACAGTCTGCGGGCCCAGAATCCGCACGGGCCGTTCGGGACGCCGATGCTTTCCCTGAGCAGCGGCCAGTTTCCGGTCGGCGCCGACCAGGTGGCGGTGACCAGCGGGATTGCCTCGGACTTCCACCTCGCGGTCGGCAGCTCCTGGACCGTCGGCGGCGTCAGCAGGAAGGTCACCGGCATCGTGGCGAACCCGCAGAACCTGCTCGATGAGTTCGCTCTGGTGGCGCCCGGCCAGATCACTGCGCCGACGCAGGTCACAGTGCTGTTTGACGCGCCGGGCGTCGCGCCGGCGGACATCGGCCCGACCGTGGCGACCGCGCAGACGGTGGCCGCGAACAACGTGGTCAACCCGGAGACGATCTCGATTGCGGCGATCGTGCTGGGCATGCTGCTCATCGCGATGGTCGGGGCGGGCGGGTTCACCGTGCTGGCGCAGCGCCGGCTCCGCTCGATCGGCATGCTCGCCGCCCAGGGTGCCACAGTGTCCAATATCCGGCTGGTAGTGCGGGCCAACGGGATCGCCACCGGTGTCGTCGGCGCGGTGGCCGGGTTCGTGCTCGGGCTGGTGGCCTGGCTCGTCTACCGGCCGCACGTGCAAGCCAGCGCCCACCACGTGATCGGCGTGTTCCAGTTGCCGTGGACGGTGGTCTGGGTCTCGATGATCCTCGCTGTGCTGGCGGCCTATGTCGCCGCCGCGCGGCCCGCCCGGGCCATCGCCCGGATTCCGGTCGTGACCGCGCTATCCGGGCACCCGCCCGCGCCGAAGCCAGTACGCCACCTGGCGGTTCCGTCCGGTCTCGGATTCCTGGCTCTCGCGTTCTTCTTGCTCGGCCTGGCCGGGTCCGGCATCGGCGCCAACGCCGGTGGCAATGGGCCTGGCACCCAGAACACGCAGTTGGAGGAAGTCCTGTTCGGCCTGGTCGCGCTGGTGGTCGCCGTGGTGCTGCTGTCCCCGGCCTGCCTGGCGGTGCTGGCCAGGCTCGGCCGCTGGACGCCGGTCATGGTGCGGCTCGCGCTGCGGGATCTGGCCCGGTACCGGGCCAGATCGGGCCCGGCGCTCGCGGCGATCAGCCTCAGCGTGCTGATCGCGTCCATCGTCGGCGTGGTCAGTGCCGCCCGGTTCGGGGACGCGCTCGACTACGTGGGCCCCAACCTGACGTCCAGCCAGCTCGTCGTCTACCCGCCGGGCCATGACGACCCGAACGGGCCGCCGCCGACCGCGAGCCAGCTCGCCACGGCGAGGACGACCGCGCAGCGCATCGCCGCCTCGCTCGGTGACCGTTACATGATCACGCTCGAGACGCCCAGCGGCAGCCTGCAGTACGGCGGAACCGGACGGGGCTTCTCCGGCAACACCTACGTCGCGACCCCGCAACTGCTGAACGCGTTCGGGATCACGCCGGCGCAGGTCAACCCCGACGCCGACTTCCTCACCATGCGGCCCGGCCTGTCCGCGACGCAGCACATGCAGCTCTGGGATACCCGCAAGGTTCTCCCGGACACCCCCTGCACGCCGGGCAGCTGCCTGCCCGACCCGCCGATCCAGGAGATCGGCGCGCTCCCTTCGGGGACTTCGGCGCCGAACGCGGTGATCACCGAGCACGCCATGCGGACATTCAAGTTCACCGCGACCACGGCTGGCTGGCTGATCCAGGCGCCGGAGGGGCTGACCGCCACCCAGATCACCAACGCCACGCAGACCGCGGCCACGGCCGGGGCGAGCATCGAGACCGTCAACAGCATCCCGTCGCTCGCGCAGATCACCGGGGCGGCCACGATCTTCGCGATGGTGCTGGCGCTGGGTATCCTCGCGATGAGCATCGGCCTGGTCCGCAGCGAGACGGCCAGCGACCTGCGCACGCTGACCGCCACCGGGGCGAGCAGCACGGCCCGCCGTACGCTCACCGCGGCGACCGCCGGCGCCCTCGCGCTGACCGGAGCGGTCGTCGGAACGGCCGGGGGTTATCTCGCTGCGATCGGTTTCTTCCGGACCAATCAGCTGGACCAGCTTTCGGAGCTGGCCAGCGTCCCGGTCGCCGACCTGCTGTGGATCCTGGTCGGCCTGCCGCTGATCGCGGTGGTCCT
This sequence comes from uncultured Actinomycetes bacterium, assembly GCA_963790065.1. GTDB lineage: Bacteria > Actinomycetota > Actinomycetes > Streptosporangiales > Streptosporangiaceae > Palsa-504. Next base: position 37,167 of record CAWBNK010000021.1, read on the forward strand.
GAGCTGGTTGCTCGCCGGGCGCGAGCCACGCGTCATCGCCCGCCAGCCACTCGAATAACCAGGTTGGGAGGGTTAGTGCCCTGAGGCGGGGGCGGGCTGGGAGGTGGCGGGGCCGGGGGGCGGGGCGGAGGGCGTGGGGCCGTGGACCACGGACAGGGAGCGGGACAGCTGGATGCAGCCGACGGCGATGGCCAGGACGGCCAGGATCTGGACGACCAGTAGCCAGCCGCCGGTCCGAATGCTCTCGTTGTAGATGGTGACGCCGTAGCAGGCGCTGATCAGCGCGTCGCCCAGGGTGAGCGGGGGCTGAACGGCGACCAGCCAGGCCCTGCAGGCCGTTCTGCAGCAGGAACAGCGCGCCGACCCCGGTGGCAGCGGTCGCGTACAGCTGCCAGGAGGTGAAGAACGGCCCGATGCCGCGGTCCAGCTCCGACACCGCGCTCTTCAGCAGGGTGGCGGTCAGCGCGTAGCCGCAGGCCGCCGCGAGCCCGAGGGCCGCGGCCCGGGCGTTGCCGCGGGCCCGGACGCCCACGCCGATCACCACGACCTCGAAGGCGCCGGTGACGATCAGGGCCGCGATCCAGACCTTCGCGGACGCGTGCGTGGTACCGCCGGACGGCGCCGCGGAGGCCAGGCCGATCCCGAGGCTCACCGTGACCAGGGCCACGGCGCCCCAGGTCACGGAGGACAACGGGCGCCGGTTTACCTTGCTCGCCACCAGCAGCGTGAACGGCAGCTCGATGATGAAGATGGGCTGGACCAGGGCGACCGGACCGGTGGCCAGGGCCACGGCCTGGGCCACGGCGGCCAGCATGACCATCCCGATCCCGGCCAGCCACACCTTTCGCCTGATCAGGTAGCTGAACAACGACAGGTGCAGCGCCTTGTCCGGGGGCGCGTCGGCGGCGGCCAGCCGCTGCAGCACCGAGGCCGTGCCGTTGCACAGCGAGGTCACCAGGGCGAACAGGACCGACAGCCACACCACCGGGGCATCGTATCCGGAACCCGGCGCGGCCGGTCGGCTGGCCCGGGGTGGCGGGACGGCGGGATAGCTGGGCGGCGGCGGGATAGCTGGGCGGCGGCGGGTTAGCTGGGGCGGCCGACGTAGCTGCCGCGCTTGGCGACGGTGAAGATCAGGCCGGACTCGCGCAGGAGCTGCATGGCGTGCAGCACGGTGTCGCGGCCGACGCCGTATTCCTGCTGCAGGGCCTTGACCGACGGGAGCGGGCCCGTCTGCCACCTGCCGCCCTCGATCTGGCGGGTCAGGATGGCCGCTAGCTGCTGATATGCCGGCTGGGGCATATCGTGCCTAACCGTCTCAAGTGCGGTCACGCACCAAACTTAGCAGACCTAAAGTGACCAGGGCATATACCTGTACTGATCTGATCTGGTCTGATACGGTGATCTTGAATCCCAGAGGGGGGATGACAGCTCCGGTACCGGCTCCCACTCCCAGGTACCGGAGCTGTCTAATGTCCGGGGTTAGCCGGCCCCGGGGACTTCACGGGGCCGGCACACGGAAGATTCTCAGCTGCAGGGCCAGCGTCGCGTAGTAACCGACCAGCGCGGACAGCTCGACCAGGGCCTGCTCGCCGAGCTCCGCCGCCGCGGCGGCGTACTCCTGGTCGTCCAGGTCGGACCGGCTGACCAGGGCGCGCACGGTCGCGTAGGCGACTTGCTCCTGCTCGTCGGTGAACCCCGGGTCTGCGCCGCACCGTAGCGCCTCGATCTCCGGCTCGGTCAGGCCGGCGTCGCGCCCGATGACCTCGTGCGAGCTCCGCACGTAGCCGCTGTCCCAGTGCTGCGCGACGACCAGGATGGCCAGCTCGCGGATCCGGGGCGCGAGCTGGGTCCTGAACCTGATGGCCGCGCCGAGTTCCTGCAGCGCGTGACCGACGTCCGGGGCGTAGAGCATGGCGTTGAACGGGCCGGCCAGGCCCCCGGCGCCGGTGGCCAGCAGGACCGCGCGCGGGCCCTGGCCGCGCGGGCCGCCGAGGATCTCCCGGTACAGGCCGACCTGTTCCGGGGTCATCTCGTCGGAAGACAAGACAGCAAGGCGCATCGGCACTCCTAGACGGCCGGAGGATGGTGGGGAGTTCGGCGGTTCCTGGCCGCGGCGGCCGCGGCGGCGACGGCCACCGCGACCAGGATGATCAGCGCGATGGCCAGCGGGTAGACGATGTGCACGTGCAGCACGAACACGGCGCCGACCAGCGCGCCGACCAGCATCGCGGCCACCGAGATCAGCCGCCGGGCCACCCGGGCGCCGGTCGCGCCGGCCCAGGCGTGGTCCGCGGCCATGCCGGTGATGGTGAGCGTCAGTACGGTGGTGGTCAGGTCGGGGACGGCGAGCTTGCGGGCGGCGCCGTTCTGCACGCCCATGGCCAGCGCGAGCGCCACGATCAGGGCGTAGCGCAGGCCGGCCGGGATCGGCTGGGAGGTCAGCGCGGCCATGGTCACCGCCTCGGCCACGATGACGGCCTGGATGCCCGCGGCCACGGCGAGCAGGAGCTCGCGGCGGCCGGCCAGCGACCGGCCCAGCCGGCCCGCGACCATGGCGCCCAGGGCAAAGCAGCCGACCGCGGCGACCAACGCGGTCGCGGAGAACCCGCGCACGCCAGCCAGCGCGAAGGCGAAGAACACCACGTTACCGGTCATGTTGGCCACGAACACGTGCCCGAGGACCAGGTAGCTAAACGCGTCGACCAGCCCGGTGACCACGGTCAGCCCGACCAGCAGGGGCGGCAGTACGCCGTCCTTAGCGTCGCGCGGCGGCGCGACCGTCTGCCTGGTATCGGCCAGGAACTCGCTCAGCCACGGATAACTGCCCACAGACCATGATCATGCACCACGGACCGTTCCGTACGCATGATTGTCATGGCGTACGGCGGGCAGAGGTCACGCCTGGCGCGGCGCGCCCCGGCGGGAGAGGACGTCGATGACCGCGGCCGCGAGTAGCACGGCAGCGACTACGACATCGATCCACTGGCTTGACACGCCCAGCAGGTAGAGGCCGTTGTAGATGCCGCCGATGACCAGGCCGCCCAGCACGCCGTGGATGGTCTTGCCCCGGCCGCCGAACAGGCTGGTGCCGCCGATGACCGCCGCGGCCACCGCCAGCAGCACGTAGCTGTTCGCGGCCTTGATGATGTTGGTGGTCAGCGAGACCTGCCACGAGGCGAACAGCACGCCAGCGATCCCGGAGATCAGAGCGGCCAGGACGAAACACCAGATCCGGATCGCGGGCAGGCTGACCCCGGCTCGCCGCGCCGCCTCGGGGTTGCCGCCGATGGCGTACACGTAGCGGCCGAAGCGGGTTCGCTGCAGCAGGAGCGTCGAGGCGCCGAGCACGACCAGGACAATCGGAATGATGTAGGGAACTCCCTCGATGGTCCCGACGTGGGCCCGGTTGACGTTGCAGATGACGACGAGCCCGATTCCCGCTACCGCCATGAGGACGATCTTCGCCGCGGTAAGGCTGCGCGGCGGAGCCTCCAGGCCGTGGCGGCGCTTGCGGGCGTCCCGCAGCCAGAATCCGGCGCCAGTGGCTCCGACCACCACGGCCAGCAAGATCCAGCTGACCAGCGGGTTGAACGATCCCCAGAAGATGTTGTAGAGGACGAGCTCGTTCTTGTACTGGGAGTTGCCGATACCGACGAGGCTCCCGCCGAGGACGATGATCGCCACGCCCTCCAGGATCAGCAGCCCGCCCAGGGTGACGATGAACGACGGCATCCTCAGCTTGGCCACGAGCAATCCCTGGAGGGCGCCGATCGCGCAGGAAGCGAGCAAGGTCACGATGATCGCCGCCCACCACGGCCAGTTCGCGCCGGTCGGCTGCACAAGTTCGGCGACCACGACACTGCCCAGCCCCATGACCAGGCCGACGGACAGGTCGATCTCTGCGAGGAGCAGGGCGAAGATCTCAGCGATGGCCAGCAGCATGTAGATGCTGCTCTGCTCGAAGAGGTTGACCAGGTTCTGCGGTGACAGGAACTTCGAGTTCGCGATCTGGAAGCTGACGGCGACCACCACGATGGCCAGGACCACGGGCAGGACACCGCTGTTGCCGGCGCGGACCCGGGCCCAGGAGGCCCGGAGGTACTGGCCCAGCGACTGGGCGACGAGCTCGGGCGGGACATCGGCCACGGCCTCGTCGGCGGCGGTGAGGTCGGCCACCATCGTGGCCTCCGTCGCCCCGGCCGGGGTCTCGCTCGAGTCCGCGGTCACTTCAGACACGGGTCACGCTCCCTGCACCTCGCCGTGACAGTACATCAATGAGCACTGCGGCCAGGAGCACGGCGCCTGGCAGGATGTATTGCAACGGCGTTGACAGACTACCCAGGTTGAGCAGGGATACGCCGTAGGCGATGCCGCCGATGAGGAGGCCGCCGAGAACACCGTGCAGGGCCTTACCCCGGCCGCCGAAGAGGCTGACCCCGCCGATGACGGCAGCGGCGACGGTGTACAGGACGAGCTGACCGGGGTCGGCCGTATTGGTGCTGTACTCACCGTAGAAGAAGGAACCGAGCAGGATGCCGCCGAGTCCGGCGGTCGCCGCGCACAACGCGAAGGCCCAGGTACGCATGCCGGCCAGGCTGACGCCGGCGCGGCGGGCCGCCTCGGGGTTGCCGCCGATGGCATAGAGGTAGCGGCCGAAGCGGGTCCGCTCGAGCACGAGCGTCCACACGCCAGCCACGACGATGACGATCGGGATCACCCACGGAAGTCCCTGCACGGCCTTGAGGGAGGTGCCGCGGTTGACATTGCAGACCACCACCACAGCTACCCCGACGAGTGCCACCAGGACGATTCTGACCGCGGTCACGCTCTTCGGCGGAGCCACCAGGCCCTGCCGTCGTCTGCTGGCCGCGCGTAGCCACAGAGCCGTGCCGAAGATCCCGACTGCCACCACCAGAAGTATCCAGCTGGCCACGGGGGTGATCGTCCCCTGGACCAGGTCATAGATGACGGCCTGGTTGGAATCCGACGTGTTGAGGTTCACGGAGCCGTCGGCGCCGCCGAGGGCGACGATGAGGATTCCCGAGAAAAGCAGGAACCCGGCCAGGGTCACGATGAAGGACGGGATCTGGAGCCGGGCCGACAGCGTCCCCTGGAGGGCGCCGAACACGCCGCAGGAGACGAGCGCGGCGATTATGGCGGCCCACCACGGCCAGCCCGCCCCGGGTTGCTGGACCAGCTTGAAGGCGATCACCCCGCCGATAAGTGCGACCGCGCCGACCGACAGATCGATCTCCGCGATGAGCAGGACAATTGTCTCGGCTATCGCCAGCACCATGTAGACGGTGCTCAGCCCGAAGATATATACCAGGTTGCTCGGCCGCAGGAAGGAGTGCTCCGGGGTGATGATCTGGAAGACGACGGCGACCACCACCATGGCCAGCAGCACGGGCAGGACGCCGCTGTCACCACCGCGGATGCGGAGCCACGAGGCCCGCAGGTACTGGCCCAGCGACTGGGCCAGGAGCTCAGGCGGGACGTCGGCCACGGACATGTCGGGGGCGGCGACAAGCTCGACCGCCTCGGCCTCCGTCTGGCGCCGCCGGGCATGCGCCGTCTCGGACGGCGGCTGGCCTGGGTCCGCGGTCGCGGGGGTTTCCTGGTCGGGGCCCATCGACTCAGCCTTCGACACTGACTGATCCGGCCGCCTCGGACGGCCGCCCGTTGGCACTACCCGTCGTCATGTATTCCACCACGCTCTGCCGGTCGAAGCCCGCGGCGGGCCCATCGGCCACCATCCGTCCCAGGTACAGCACCGCGATCCGGTCCGCGACCTCGAAGATGTCGTTCAGGTTGTGGGAGATGACCATCACGGCCAGCCCGCGGTCGCGGAGCCGTTTGATCAGGTCCAGCACCTGGCGGGTCTGCACCACCCCGAGGGCGGCGGTGGGCTCGTCAAGCAGCACCAGCTTGGAGTTCCACATCACTGCCTTGGCCACCGCTACCGACTGCCGCTGACCTCCCGAGAGCGAGGCCACCGGCTGGCGGATCGAGCGCACCGTGGTCACCCGAAGGGTTTTCAGGGTGTCGGCCGCCGCTAGTTCCATCGAGTCCTCGTCGAGCAGGCCGCGGCGCAGCCGTTCCCGGCCGAGGAACATGTTCTGGACGATGTCCAGGTTGTCGGCCAGCGCCAGATCCTGGTAGACGGTCTCGATCCCGAGCGCTGAGGCGTCCCGGGTGCTCCGGATGTGTACCGGTCGCCCCTCGAAGTAGATCTGGCCATGGTCCGGCTGGTGCGCGCCGGCGATGGTGCGGGTGAGCACCGACTTCCCGGCACCGTTGTCCCCGCAGAGGCCGGTCACGTTGCCCGCGAACAGGTCCAGGTTCACCCCGTAGAGCGCCTGCACCGGCCCGAAGTGCTTGTCGATGCCCCGCAGCTTCAGCAGGGGTTCCGCGTCGTCCCCTCCGCTGCTGGCGGCTTTCGGGGCCTCGTTCACCTCAGTCATGTTGAATACCCGTCAGTAGCGTTTCCTGAGGCACAAACTATGTCATGACCTGGGGAACCTCAACGGAAACCCGTCGAGGTTCCCCAGGTCAGCTGATCAATGAATGCCAGCTGCGCTGCAGGCGCTCGCACCCGCGATCGCGCAGATCGCCGAGGCCGTGTCGAAGTTGTCCGCGACGACCGTCGTCTCCATGTTGGCCGCGGTCACCCACGTGGCCGACAGCAGGGACGCCGGCTCGGTGATGCTCGTGTCAGCCGAGTCCGTGGCCGTGCCGTTCAGCAGGGCCGGAGGCACCTTCTGGCCAGCCAGCAGGATCGTGGCCACCGTTACGGCGTCCTGGACCTCCTTGTAAACCGGCTTGTAAACGGAGCCGCACTGGTAGCCCTCGAGGATCCAGGCCATGCCCTGCGCCGTGGCGTCCTGACCGGTGGTCGGGATCGTGTGGGGCTTGACCCCGGCCCCCTTGAGGTCGGTGATCACCGCGTTGGCGAGCCCGTCATTGGCCTCGATGGTGGCGTTGATCTTCGGGTTGGCGGTGAACGCCTGCTGGAAGATGGTGCCGCCCTTGGTGTTGTCCCAGCCGGGGGCGAAGTTCTCGGCCACCAGCGTGGCGCCGTCAGCGGTGCCCTTCGCGCCCGCGGCGACCGTCTTGGCCGGGGTGTTGAAGACCACCTTGTTGTAACCCGTGGCGAAGGCGATCGCGTTGGGGTCGGTGTCCTCGCCGCCGTTCAGGACGTAGACCTGGGGGTTCTTGATGCCCCAGGACGTGAGGCACGCGTTGAAGCCCGTGCCGATCAGCTCACCCACGTGCTCGCCGTTGAAGCTGACGTAGTAGGTGGTCGTGCCCTGGAAGATGGCGCGGTCGTAGGCGATCAGGATGACGCCCTTCTGCTCGGCAAGCTTGGCGATCGCGACGCCAGTCGGGCCGTCGAGCGGGCAGACGATCAGGACCTTGGCACCCAGGTTGATGTCCGCGGTCGCGTCGCTCAGCTGGGTCGCGTCGCTGCCCTGCGCGTTTTCGATGCGGAACTCCGACGAGGTGTACCCGGCGGCGAGGAAGGCTTGCTTGAAGTACGGCGCGTCGAAGTCAACCCACCGGGTCGACGACGTGGTGTCGGGCAGGACGACGCCCACCTGCAGGCTGGTGGCTCCCTTGGTCCCGGCCGCGGCCAGCGCCTTGAGCTGGCTCATGGTCGACCCGATGTTAACGGTGAAGGAGTCGATGCTCAGATTGGGAACCGTGGCCGAGGCCGACGACGACGAGGTCGCCGAGGACGTCGCGCCGGACGAGCCCGACGAGGACGCCGAGGACGAACAGCCCGCAGCCACGAGGGCCAGGGCCCCGGCCAGAGCCACCCAGCCCATTCTAGGGAGGCGCCGGGACGTGCCGTCGCGTTGCGTACGGGAGTACCGACCTCCCTCACTTCTGTTACTTACTCGCATTCCCGATACCCTTTCGCCCGGATGTACCCGAATAAGCCGACCGGGACACCGGTAGAGCAGCGGTGTCCCTTCGGAGGGAAGTTAGTGCATTCGACATTAGAAATCCAGAGGCCGAAAGTTCTCCCGTCAGCAGAACGTCCGTCCTCGTCCGGCAATCCGCCCGGTGGTGATGCCGAATTGTGGCCGGCTGACACCCGGCACCTGCTCGCCCTACAAGTCCGATGCAACTTCCTCCCCAGACGCTCATCCGCAGGATAGAACCCTGACCAACAGCCTCTACCCCGACACGGCCGCCGCTGACGGACGGCCACTCGGATCATTACGTACCACCTCGCGTAGTAATGAAAGATCACACGATCGGATCCAGACATGCCAGATGTCGCCGCATGCCTGGTACGAACGCCGCCCAGCGTCTTAAGTGTCACCTTAGAGTTCCCGGAATTAACATGGCCTTAACATCGGCACCAACCCGTGAAGATACCGTTAACAGATAGTCGGACGTAACTGAATTGTGATCCGAGCGTGACCCGAAATTGCGATTCGGGTCATTCTGGAGGCCAGGCGATAGCCGGCCCGCGGCTGGGTGAGGATGAGCGGGGCGCTGTCGTCCGCCTCGAGCTTGGCGCGCAGCCGCCGGACGTAGACGCGCAGGTACTCGGTCTCGGTCTCGTAGCCGTGGCCCCAGACCCGGCGCAGCAGGTGGGCATGGGTGAGCAGCTTGCCGCGGTTGACGGCGAGCTCGCGCAGCAGGGCGAACTCGGTCGGGGTCAGGTGCACCGGCTGCCCGTTGCGCCGGACCTGCTGCAGGGCCAGGTCGATGACGATGTCGCCGACCACGATGACCGGGGGCGCCTGCTGCTCGGTAGGCGCGGCGGGCCGGGTCCGGCGCAGCGTCGCGGTGATCCGGGCCAGCAGCTCCTCGATGCTGAACGGCTTGGTCATGTAGTCGTCCGCGCCCATGTGCAGGGCGGTCACCTTGTCCCGCTCGCCGCCGCGGGCCGAGACTACGATGATCGCGACCGGGGAGCGCTCGCGGATCTGCCGGCACAGGTCGAAGCCGTCGGCCTCAGGCAGCATCAGGTCGAGCAGGACGATGTCCGGGTCTTCGGTCTCCAGCAGCTGCAGGGCGCGCATGCCGTCCACGCTGACGATGGTGTCAAAGCCGCGCACGGCCAGGTTGGACCGGATCAGGTCGACGATGTTGGGATCGTCCTCCACCACCAGGGCGCAGGTCTTGCGCGCGTCCTCAGTCATCGTCGCCGTCGTGGTCCCTTCGGTTCGCTGCCATCCGGCCCGCGTCGACCTCGGCCTCGATCGGCAGGTAGACCTGGAAGCAGGTGCCCTTGGGCAGCGGGGTCAGCTCGATCCGGCCGCCGTGGGCCTGCACAATCCCCTTGGCGATGGACAGGCCGAGGCCTGTGCCTGCGCTCTTGCGGTGGCCGTCGCCGTTGCTGCGGGCGAGTTCGAACGGGGCGGCCGCCAGTTCGGGCGGCATGCCGATGCCGTCGTCCCGCACGCTGATCACCACCTCGGACGTCCCGTAGTCGGCGGTCACGTGCACCGGGGTGCCCGGCGGGTTGTGACGCGACGCGTTGTTCAGCAGGTTCACGAAAACCTGCTCCAGCCGGTCGTGGTCGGCCCACACCACGGGCAGGCCTGCGTCGCAGGCCAGCTCGACCGACGCGGCGCTGGCCGGCGGCAGGCAGGCGATCGCGGCCTCGATCACCAGCCGGATGTCGCACCAATCCCACTGCAGGCGGATGGTGCCCGACTCGATCGCGGAGAAGTCGAGCAGGTCATCGACCAGGCGGCCGAGGCGGGCCGACTCCGCCGCGATCCGGTCCAGGAACCGCTGCTGGGACTCGCGATCCCAGGTCACGTCCGGCTGCATCAGGCTGGACGCGTAGCCCCTGATGGCGGTCAGCGGGGTGCGCAGTTCATGGCTCATCCGGGACAGGAACCCGCGTTGCAGCTCCCGTGACCTGCGCAGAGCGGCCGCCTCCTGGCGCGCGTGACCGGCCTCCTCCCGTTCCAGGGCCAGCCGCAGGGAGTGCGCCGCGTCCTCCAGCAGCGCCGTCTCCTCCTTGGTCGGCGGCACTCGCCGCCAGCTGGCCAGCAGCATGGTGGGGCCGCCGCCGGCCAGGAAGGCCACCGCCCGCACGCGATGCCGGCGGCTGCTGGCCAGCTGCCGGGCCACCCCGTCGGGGAGCGCGGCGCCCAGCGCGCTCTCGGCGATGTCGCGCATGGACGGGGTGGCCGAGGACCAGTCGGTACCCGTCGGACCGGTGAAGGCGCGCCAGCGCGCGGGCTGGCCGGCCGGCTGGGTGATCAGCGCGACCTCGTGGGCCTGCAGGCCACGGCGCAGCGACTGGACCGCGATGGACAGCCCCTCGGCGACCGGGACCGGTCCGGCCAGCGTCTCCAGCATCTCACGGATCGTCTCCAGCACCCGGTTCCTGGTCGTCACCTGGTCCAGCAGCCGGTCCCGCTCGATGGCGCTGGCGGCATATCCCGCGTAGACGGTGACCAGGGCGAGCTCGTCGCGCTCCGGCGAGCCGTGCTCGGCCCGGAACACGGTGATCACGCCAGACAACCCGCTGGGCCCGAGCACCGGGACCGACCACGAGCTGGCCACCTGGGCCGTCCTGGCCAGGTCGCGGAAGCTGCTCCAGGCCGCTCCCGGCCGGACGCTGTCGGCGATGATAGGCCGTTCGTCCGCCGCGGCCATGCCCACCGGGCCGCCCGCGGGCCCGAATGGCAGCCGGCTCCACGGCTCCAGTTCCCCGCTCTGGAAGCCCAGCGATGCGGTGCAGTGCAGGATCTTGTCGCTGACCAGGTGGATGCATAGCCGCTCGCTGCCGAGCGCCGCGCCCAGCGCGGACAAGATCAGCGGCAGGCTGGACGCCGGGTCGGCTGAGACCAGCCGGTCGGTGAGCCCGTGCAGCCGGGTCAGCTGCTCGCGGGCGGAGGAGCCGGTCTGCTGGCCGGAGATCAGCGCTACCACGTCATCGGGATGGGCGTCGGCCGTCCGCAGGTCACCTGCGATCCGGCCCTGCCGCAGCACCACGATCCGATCGGCCAGCCGGAACATCTGGTCGATATCATGGCAGGCCAGCAGGATCGTGGTGCCCTGCTCGCGCAGGCCCGCGATCAGCTCTTCGACCTGGGCTTCTTCCTTCACGCCGAGCGCGGCCGTGGGCTCGTCCAGGGCCAGCAGCCGCGGTTTGCGGCCCATGGCCTGCGCCATCGCCACCAGCTGGCGCTGCCCGCCGGACAGGGAGCGGACGTTGCGCCTGGTGTCGCTGATCGGGATGCGCAGCGAGGCCAGCAGCGACGCGACCTCGGTGTGGAAGCGGGTCTCCGACATCAGCAGCCGGGGCCGCTCCCGGCCGAGCATGATGTTGGCCGCGATGTCCAGGTTGTCGCACAGGGCCAGGTTCTGCCAGACCACCGCGATCCCCTGCTTGACCGCCGCGGCCTGGTCGGCCGGCACGCGCCGGCCCGCGAAGAAGACCTCACCACTGGCCGGGACCACGTCCCCGGCGATGCAGCGGACCAGCGTGGTCTTGCCCGCACCGTTCTCGCCGGCCAGCGCGACGAGCTCACCGGTCCGCACGCTCAGGTTGACGTTGTCCAGGGCGCGGAGCTGGCCAAAGCTGACGCTCAGCCCCGAGACGGTCAGCAGCGGTGCGGCGTCGGCACGGCCGGCGCCGGCGCGCGCTCCCGCCTCGGCGCGTAGTCCCGGCTCGACGCGCGGGAGTGCGTCAGCCTGACCAGCTACTATCACGAACCCATTGTCGCAGCAATCGGACCCGGCAGATCGATGTGGCGTTATTCAAGTTCGAACTGGTACCGGTGGCACGCACCACGGCCCGTTCCGCCGAAAATTTTTGAGGTTACGGCGGTCCGGGGGCACCCTACGGGATCCCGAGCAGGCGCAGGACGGCGGTGGTGGCCGCGGCGGCCAGCACCACGACCAGGAACGGCGCCTTGCGCCAGGCCAGGACCCCGCCGACGCAGACCCCGGCCGGGCGGGCCAGGCCGGCCAGGTGATGTCCCTCGGTCAGCCCCGTGGTGACGACCAGCGCGGCGAGCAGGATGACCGCTGCGGTCTCTAGCAGGCGTTCGGCCCAGGACGGGAACGAGATCCGCTGGCGCAGCACCGGGCCGGCGAGCCGGAACGCGAACGTGCCGGCCGACAGCGTAATCAGGCCGGCCGCGAACAGCGTGGGGTCCTTCACGTTGTTTTCCTGTTAGTGAGGAGGGCGAGAAGCGCGAGCAGTTCGGGCAGGCCGGGGGGCAGGAACGGGGTGGCGGCCAGCGCGATGACGGCGCCGATGACGGCGGCCCGCCTGAGCCGGCGGTCACGCAGCGCGGGCACGATCAGGGCCAGGATCACGGCCGGGAACATGGCGTCCAGCCCGAACGCGCCGGTGTCCGTGATCACGCCGCCGATCAGCGCCCCGAGGACGGCGCCGGCCGGCCAGCACAGCAGCACGCCCAGGCCGCAGGTCCAGTACGCGGCGCGCTTGCGGGGCAGGTCGTCCTGGGCCAGGGCGAAGACCACGCTCTCGTCGTTCATCACGTGGCTGCCGAGCAGGCGACGGGTGCGGCCGGGCCCGGTGACGCCGTCGGGCAGGGCCAGGCCGTAGGGCAGGTGGCGGGCGTTGACCAGCAGGCCGGCCGCGGCCGCGGCCAGCGGGTTGCCGCCCGCGGCGACGATCCCGATGAACAGGAACTCCGACGCGCCGGCCAGTACCAGCACGCTCTGCGCGGCCGGCACCCAGAGCGGGAACCCGGACGCGACGGCGATGGCTCCGTAGGACAGGCCGATGAACCAGACGGCGAGGCAGGCCAGGGCGATGTCCCGCAGGGTTCCGCCCGATAGAGTTCTATATATCGAACTCACGGAGTTTATTATGAACACCTCGCCTGCCGTTCGTCAAAACGAACGGTCAACTGATACATCGAACCAGGCATCGGGAGCGCCGCTGGAGCTCATCGCGGCCTCGCTGCGCCGCGAGCGCCGACGGACCGGCCTGTCGCTCACCGAGGTGGCCCGCCGGGCCGGGATCGCCAAGTCCACGCTGTCCCAGCTGGAGTCGGGCGCCGGCAATCCCAGCCTGGAGACGCTGTGGGCCATCTGCGTGGCGCTGGACGCGCCGTTCTCCCGGCTGCTGGACCCGCCGCGGCCGCACGTCCAGGTGATCCGGGCCGACGAGGGGCCCACGGTATCCGCGGCCCAGGCCAACTACCAGGCCACGCTGCTGGCCGCCTGCCCGCCGGGGGCCCGGCGCGACGTCTACCGCATCGACGCCGAGCCCGGGCAGGCCCGCGCCTCCGAGCCGCACATGCCGGGCGTGGTCGAGCACGTCATGCTGAGCACCGGCCGGGCGCTGGTCGGCGTGGCCGGCGAGCCGGTGGAACTCGGGCCGGGCGACTACATCTGCTACCCGGGCGACGTCCCGCACGTATTCGAGGCCACCGCGCCGCGGACCCGGGCGGTGCTGGTCTCCGAGCACACTTAGGCCTCGGCCCTAAGCATCGACAGGGACCTGCTCGATCAGGGCGGTCAGGCCGGCCTCGTCGAGCAGGTCGGCGGGGCGGACGGTCACGTCGCCGGCGACGTAGTGGAAGGCGGCGCGGACCTGCGTCACGGGGACCCCGGCGAGCGCCGCCCAGGCCAGGCGGTAGGCGGCGAGTTGGACGGAGACGGCGTGCCGTTCGGCGGCTGAGGAGGGCGGACGTCCGGTCTTCCAGTCCACCACGTCGTACCCGCCGCCGGGGGCGTCGGCGAACACCGCGTCGATCCGGCCGCGGACCAGCCGGTCGCCGACCAGGGTCTCGAACGGCACCTCGACCGCCTGCGGCCAGCGGTCGGCCCATTCGCTGTGCTCGAACCTGGCCCGCAGCTCGGTCAGGTCTTGCTGGTCGCCCGGGCCGCCCGCGTCGGCCTGCTCGAACAGGTCGCCGTCGTCGATGAGCCGCTGCTGGCCGTAGCGCTGCTCTAGCCACTGGTGGAAGGCGGTGCCCTTCCTGGCCTGCCTGGCCGGCGGGCGGGGCATCGGGCGGCGCACCTGCCGGGCCAGTTCGGCCGGGTCGCGGGCCAGCGCCACCAGCGCCGAGACCGAGAGCCGGGCGGGCAGCTGGACCGGGATGACGCCGTCGCCGCGGCGCTGGGCGCGCTCGGCCAGTAGCAGGTCCGCGTCCCCGCCCCACGCCTCGACCAGGGCCTGGCCGTCCGGGCTCAGCGCCTGGATGGCCTCGGGCGGCAGCTCGCGGGCCGCCTCGACCAGGGCGGCGGCCTCGCGGACGGCCTGGTAGTGCCGCCCCGCCGGGGTGGCCGGCCAGTCCGCCTCGTCCACCGCGGCCAGCAGCGGATTCTCGGCGTCCGGCGCGGGCTCGGGCGCCCAGTGGCTGACCCGGGCCACCCGGGACGAGCGCACCTCGTGCAGGAACGGCGAGGGGCCCAGGCGGCAGCTGCCGCCCTCGGCCCACCAGTAGCCCGAGCAGCCCAGCCAGAACGCGGCCCGGGTGGCCGCCACGTACATCAGGCGGCGTTCCTCGGCCAGGTCGCGGGCCGCGCACGCCGTGCCGAACTCCTCCAGCGACGCGCTGTCCAGGCCGCGCAGCACCGGCAGGTCCCCCGCGTCGCCCCGCAGCACGAACGGGATCAGCCGCGCGTTATCCGTCCACCGGGTCGAGACCCGGGGCTTGGCCGGGAAGACCTGGGACCGCTCCCCCAGCGCCAGGCCGGGCACGAAGACGGCCGGCCACTGCAGGCCCTTGGCGGCGTGCACGGTGAGCAGCTTGACCGAGTCCGACTCCCCCACCCGCCCGGTCTCCAGGCCGAACTCCTCCTGCTGGGCCGCGGTCAGGTAGGCCAGGAACGCGCCCAGCGTCGGCTCGGCGCCCTCGCCGGTGAAGGCGTCGGCCACGTCGGTGAAGGCATCCAGGTCGGCGCGGGCCGCCACCGGGTCGGCGCCGGGCCGCGCGGCCACCTCGATGTCCAGGCCGAGAACCCGCTCAGCCTCGGCGGCCAGGTCGGCGAGGGGGCGTCCGACGTGGGCGCGCAGGCGGCGGAGCTCGGCGGCCAGGGCGTGCATCCGGGCGAAGCCCGCGGGCGAGTAGGCGCGGGGATCGCCCAGGTCGTCGAGCGCCTCGACCAGGCTGCCGGTCTCGGCGGTGAGATCGGTGATGGCCTCGGCCAGCGCATCGCCTAGGTCGTAGTCCGGGTGGTCCGGGTGGCCGGGCGCGGTCGCGTGGCCAGGTACGGCCGCCTCGGGATCGCGGGGGGCCGGGACGCCGCGGTCGCCTTCGCCGCGGACCAGGACGCGGGCCCGGCGGCCGAGGGCGACCAGGTCGCGCGGGCCGATCCGCCAGCGGGGGCCGGTGAGCAGCCGGGCCAGGGCATCCGAGGCCCCCGCGTCGTGCAGCACCCGCAGGGTGGCCACCACGTCCTGCACCTCGGGCACGGCCAGCAGGCCGCCCAGGCCCACCACCTCGACCGGGATGCCGCGGGCCTCGATGGCCCGGCGCATCGGGACGAACTGGGACCGCTTGCGGCACAGCACCGCGATGTCCGACGGCCGCACCGGGGCCGGGCGGCCGTCCGGCCAGGGCTGCCCGTCCGGAGCGCAGCCCGGTTCGAGGGCCAGCAGCGCCGCGATCTGGCCGGCTACCCACTCGGCCTCGTCAAGCACCGTGTCCAGCAGGGCGCAGGCCACCGCGCCGCGCTCGCCGCGGTCCGGCCCGGACACCAGCCGGGGCACGTCGGGCGCCTCGTAGCGCAGCTCTTCCTGGATCACCGCGGCCGCGTCCAGGACCCGCGCGGAGTTGCGGAAGCTGGTCGACAGGGCCAGCACCGGCGCCGGGCCGGTGGGCGCCGAGGCCCCGAACGGCCGGACCCGGGCCACCACCGGGAAGTCCGCGGTGAACCGGCGCAGGTTCCCCGCGCTGGCCCCGCGCCAGCCGTAGATGGACTGGCACGGGTCGCCGACCGCGGTGACCGGGTGCCCGCCGCCGAACAGCGAGCGCAGCAGCACGAGCTGCCCATGGCTGGTGTCCTGGTATTCGTCGAGCAGGACCACGTGGTAGCGGGCCCGCTCGGCCGCGCCGACCTCCGGGTGGCGGCTGGCGATCCGGGCCGCCAGGGCTACCTGGTCGGAGTGGTCGAGCACCTCGCGCGCGGCCTTGGCCGCCACGTACCGCTGGACTAGCGGCAGCATCTGCTCGCGGGCCCGCTGGGTTTCTATGATCTTCCGAACGGCCGCGGTTACCCGCCCCGGCAGCGCATCGAGCTCGGCGGTGAGCCAGCGTCCCACGGCGGTCACCTCGCCGGTATCGCGCAGGTGCTCACCCAGGTCGCCCGCCAGTTCCAGCACGGCGGCGGTCACCGTCTGCGGGGTCCAGGTGATCTCGTCCATGGGACCGTCGTAGGCAGCCACGATGTTCGCCGCCAGCTGCCAGGACAGCGCGGGGGTGATCAGCCGCATGGACGGCTCGAGGCCCTCGCGCAGGGCGTTGTCGGCAACAAGGCGACCGGCGTAGGCGTGGTAGGTCCCGATCACCGGGTCCCCGCCGAACGGGTCGGCGGGCTCGGACGAGCTGGCGGCCTGGGTGTCGGCCAGGCCTGCGCGGCGCAGCCGCTCCAGCCGGGAGCGCACCCGGTCGGCGAACTCGGCGGCCGCCTTCCTGGTGAAGGTCAGCCCGAGCACCCGGTCCGGGCGGACCATCCCGTTGGCGACCAGCCAGACCAGCCGGGCCGCCATGGTCTCGCTCTTGCCTGAGCCCGCGCCGGCCACGACCGCCAGCGGCCCGAGCGGGGCCGAGATCACGGCCGCCTGCTCGGGGGTCGGCTCGGGCAGCCGCAGCAGCCGGGCCACCTGCACGGGGCTGTAGCTGACTGTCGTCACCCTGCGGTTCCAGTCACACCGCCATTCCAGCAGAGGCCACTGACATTTGGCGCCCCGTTGGCGGTTACGCCAGCCGCGTCGACCGTAATCGGATAATGCCTGCCCCGCGGCTGTGGTCAGGAAGGTGATTGCGGCTCGGTCACACCGCGGGCCTGGCGAGCCGTCGTGACCTCGGGCATGGGTCCGGCGGCCAGGCGCCGGTATGGCCTGGCCATCGGCCAATCCCGGTCCTCGAGCACGGTGTCGGCGTCGAACTGGCCCTGGCTCTGAATCAGCCTGGCCACCAGGCCGGTCCAGCCGGTCTGGTGGGAGGCACCGAGCCCGGCCCCGTTGTCGCCGTGGAAGTACTCGTAGAACAAGATGAGGTCACGCCAGTGCGGGTCGTCCTGGAACAGCTTGGTCCCGCCGTAGACAGGGCGCCGTCCGTCGCCGTCCCGCAGGAAGGTCCCGGCGAGGCGGCGCGTCAGCTCCTGGGCCACTTCGAACAGCGTCATCATCTTCCCGGAGCCGGTCGGGCACTCAACCTTCAGGTCGTTGCCGTAGTACCGGTAGTGCTGAAGCAGGGCCCGGATCAGCAGCAGGTTGATCGGGAACCAGACCGGCCCGCGCCAGTTGGAGTTGCCGCCGAACATTCCGGTGGTCGACTCGGCCGGCTCGTACTGCACCCGGTACTCAGCCCCGTCGACATTGAAGGTGTAGGGATGGTCGAGGTGCCAGCGCGAGATTGAGCGGATCCCGTGCGGGCCGAGGAAGCGCTCCTCGTCCAGCATCCGGGCCAGGATGCGCCGCAGCTTGTCCTCGTTCACCAGTGACAGGATCCGCCGGCCGCGGACGCCGGGCACGGCCGGGTCGGCGATATTGGCCAGCAGGTCCTGGTTGCGTTCGAGGAAGGTCCGGGCCTGCTCGGTGATCTTCGGATACCTCTCGAGCAGGTCGGCCTCGATCACGGTCGTGGCACAGATGGGCAGCAAGCCCACCAGGGAACGCACCTTCATCCGCGTTCCGCTGCCGTCGGGCAGCCGCAGCACGTCGTAGAAGAAGCCGTCTTCCTCGTCCCACATCTCGTCGGGGTGATCGCCGATCGGGTCTACCGCGGCGGCAATCCAGAAGAAGCGCTCGACGAACTTGAGCACGAATTCCTCATACGACTCGTCGTACGGCAGGAGAGCCAGGGCCAGCTCGAGCATGTTCTGGCTGAACATCGCCATCCAGGCGGTGCCGTCCGCCTGCTCAAGCCGCCCGCCGGTGGGCAGCGCCGCGCTGCGGTCGAACACGCCGATGTTGTCCAGGCCGAGGAAGCCGCCCTCGAACACGTTGTGGCCGGAGGGATCCTTGCGGTTCACCCACCAGGTGAAGTTCAGCAGCAATTTCGCGAAGCTTTCCTTCAGGAACGGAAGGTCGACCGTGCCGAGGTCAGCCTCCAGATTCTGCAGGAACAGAGCAGCGAAGGCGTGCACCGGGGGGTTCACGTCGCCGAAATTCCACTCATAGGCGGGCATCTGGCCGCCCGGGTGCAGGTATTCCCTGGACAGCATCAGGTCGATCTGGCTTTTCGCGAAGTCCGGATCGACCATGGCCAGCGGGATGCAATGGAACGCCAGGTCCCAGGCGGCGTACCACGGGTACTCCCACTTATCCGGCATGGACACCACGTCATGGTTGAACATGTGGAACCACGACTCGTTGCGGGTCCCCCGCCTGGCCGGCGAACGCAGCGGGTGGAAGTGGCGCTCACGGAGCCAGCGGTCCACGTCGAAGTAATAGCACTGCTTGGACCACAGCATCCCCGCCAGGGCCTGGCGCATGACCGTCTTCGCATCGTCGGTCACCGCCGGCGGCGTGATGGCCTCGTAGAATTCGTCCGCCTCCGCCCGCCGTCGCGCGATCAGCTCATCCGCCCCGGCCAACGGCGCCACGATCTCGTCCGGGCCTTCCCGGGTCAGCCGGACCAGCATCGCGGCCTGCCCGCCGGCGGGCACGACCAGCCGGACGTGAGCCGCCGCCTTGGTCCCCTCACCGTCGGGATTCACGGTGTCCGCGCCGTGCAGGACGTGGTCGGCTATGCCGTCCTTGGGGAAGCGCGTCGTGGGCTCGCCGCCGAATACCCGCGCCATGTTCGTTTCGTTCTCACAAAACAACAGGGCCGCTTCCGGCTCGGCGTGGAGGTAGAAAACGCCAACCTTGTGGTGCTCAGCCCGGACGACCGGATGGGCCGCCTCGACGCGAGCGAGCCGGGGTTTAGGCTCACCGTTTTCCCATGACCATACGTTGCGGAACCAGAGCGTGGGCAGCACATGCAGCGCCGCGTCCTCGGACGAGCGATTGTGCACGGTGACGCGGCAGAGGATGTCTTCGGGACCGGCCTTGGCGTGCTCTACTTCGACGTCGAAATAACGGCCGTCATCGAAGACGCCCGTGTCGATGAGCTCGTACTCCATTTCATGCGTTGACCGGGCCCGGTTCACCGCCACCAGGTCGTTGTAGGGGAATTCGGCCTGCGGGTACTTGTAGAGATAGCGCTGGTAGCTGTGCGTAGGCAGGTTATCGACGTAGAAGTAGTACTCCTTGACGTCCTCGCCATGGTTGCCCTCGGCGTTCGTCAAGCCGAACAGGCGCTCCTTCAAGATCGGGTCCCGCTCGTTCCACAGCGCCAGGGCCAGGCACAGCCGCTGCTTGTCGTCGCTGATCCCGGCGATGCCATCCTCGCCCCACCGGTACGCGCGAGACCGCGCCTGGTCATGGCTGAAGTACGCCCAGGCGTCTTCGTTGTCGCTATAGTCCTCCCGGACCGTCCCCCACTGACGCTCACTGAGATAGGGCCCCCAGGCACGCCACAGAACGCCCGCCCGAGCCTCCTGCAGCCGCCGCTCCTCGGCCGTCAGCGAGGCCGGATCGGCTACGGCAGGCGATGACGTAAGCCCGTCCGGCCCGGCCGCCGGAGACGACTCGTTCGCGCTGTCCATGGTGATGCTCCTGCCGATCGCGCTCGCGAGTCTGTTACAGCGTTGCTGCTCCCTCGTCAGCAAAGTGCTGTGCGGGAGGTGACTCAGAAGCGGCCCGCCGGATGATGAAGGCCGCAATGACCTCGAACAAGCCCATGACGATGAACCAGATCCCGAGCAGGACGGCGAGCACCGTGACGGACGAGATCGGGTCCGCCACCACGACGATCCCGGCAATGAGGCTGACGATACCGAAGAAGATCCACCAGCCACGCCCCTCACGGGAGCCAGCAATGCCGCCGAAGAGAGCGGACAATCCCTGGACGATCCAGGTAAGGCCGACGATCAAGCCGATGACGGCCACGGTGAGGTTCAGGTGGCGAATCAGTATCACGCCGATGACGACGTACAGGAGGCCGGCGATACCTAGCCAGATTCGGTGCTGCTCAGCGCTGTCGAACACCCGTATCAGGTGGAAGATCCCCGAGATGATCATGAGGATGCCGACCAGGACGGCGATCACGTTGAGCGAGCCTGACGGGTGAATGGTCACGATCAGCCCGAGTATCACCGTCGCGACACCGAGGAAGAGCGTCGTCTGCCAGGCGCTGGCAGCGATAAAGTCCAGAGGCGTTTCTTGGTCTTCGGTTGGCATGGGCGGCCTCCTCGATCCTTTCCCTGGGCACCGCGGCGATCGGGCCCGTCGCGGCGACGCCGACGAGGGCGGGGTCGCGTTTCAGGCCGTGACCGCGGCTGGAGGCAGTTTTCCTGTGCTGCCGTGGCATGATCCTCTCCCGCGACACGGCCCGGGTACCTCACCCGGAGAGGGTGAGACGCGACCCAGGACCAGCGCCTGGCGGGCACGATGTCAGCGCATGGAAAGCAGGTGGCACCCCCACGGCGGCAGGGCGACGAACAGTCCTTGGTCAGCAAGCTCGTCGCCGCTCGGCTCGAAATGGCGGTCATCGAGCAGGTCGGTGAGAGTCCAGCCGCGGCCGCGCAGGTCGGTCCAGCCGAGCCCGACCCGCCCTTCGGCGGGCTCAGCGGAGAAGTTGACCACCACCAGGTGCCGGCCGACGGCGTCAGCTTCGTCGTCGCCGCCGACGTCGTCGCCGTCAGGGGCGGACCAGGACCAGGCGAGCAGGTTGCGGCAGGAATCGTTGTCGGGCCAGCCGCCGACCTCGAGCAGCTGCCAGGCGCCCGCCCGGACCCGGTGGCTGGCGACGGTGGCCAGCAGCCGCCGGTACCAGCCGGCCAGGCCGGCGTCGGGCGGCTCGTCGGGCCGGCGCGACAGGAAAACCGGCGGGCGCACTCGCCGGCCCTCGAACTGTCCCTCCTGCCACAAGGTGGCACCCGGGAGGGTCGCGATCGCCACCGCCGCGGCCCGCTCGGCGTCGCCGGGCAGCTTGTCCGCGATGCGCGGCTCGTCGTGGTTCTCCAGGAAGCGGACAAGCCGCGACTGGTAGGCCAGGTCGGCGCGCAGGTGATCACGGACGCCGGACACGTCCCGGCCCAGGATCCGGTCGTAGAGCCGCTTGTCGTAGCAGAAGTCGAAACCCTGCTGCTGAAGTGTCCACTCTGTATCCCAGTAGGCCTCGGCGACGAGCACGGTCTGCAGGTGCCGGCTGCGCAGGCTGGCGATGACGGCCGGCCAGAACTCCTCGTTCGGCTCCGGGCCGGTCCGGCCGCCCCAGGTCTTGGCGAAGACCTGGTTGGTCATCAGCATGGCCATGTCGCAGCGGATCCCGTCGCACTGCGCGGCGATATCCGTCAGGGTCTGCGCGGTCGCCGCGCGCAGGGCGGGCGAGAACGCGTCGAGCTGCACGACGTCGGGCCACGCCGGGAAGTACGGGTCGCGGCCGTGGGCCAGGATGTGCCCGGCGGCCCGTACCCAGGCCGCCGGTTCGGCTTCGATGTCGGCCTCGTCGCCGTTGACGAACAGTTCCGGGTCGCTCGTCACCCAGGGATGGTCGGGCGCGACGTGGTTGGGCACGTAGTCCAGGAGCAGCCGGATGCCGCGGGCGGCTAGCGTGGCGCGAGCCTCGGCCAAGGCCGCGGGGCCGCCGAACGAGTCGTCGACGACGTACCGGCGCACGCAGTACGGCGATCCGATCACGTCGTCAGGCCGCAGGCCGGGCAGCGCATCACGGAACGAGGCCTGCAGCCCGGCGTTCGCGTTCGCCAGCTCAAGGCCGGCCGGGCTTCGTTCCCACACGCCCATCAGCCACACCGCGTCGATGCCGGCCGGCGTGACGTCGTCCCAGGCCGGGGCCGGCACATCGGCCAGCGTCACCCGCCGCCCGGCGGCCCGCGACAGGTCGCCCAGCCAGATCGCGGTGTTGACCTCGTAGATCACCGGCTTTTCCGGCCACCCGGTCATGTCAGCATCGTCCCATCGCTGACGCTCCTCATCGGTTTTGTCGATCGCCGTTCGCTTGCTGCCGCCGCGAGTTCCGGCCGACCCGCGGTTCGCGGATGGCCGGCATCCCGTCAGCGTGGCCCCGGCCAACGGCGGCGCGCATCACCCCGGCTGGATGAGTCCCAGACCCCGGGCCGGGCGCAGACTATCGACCAGCACGTCATGACGGCACCCAGAGGGACGGGTGGCAGCTGTCGCGCTGTCGCCGCGTGCATGGCCGCCGGCCTGACCATCGAGAAAGTCGCCGAACTCCAGCTGGCGTTCCCCACCTTCACCGAGGCCGTCTGCATGGCCGCACAGAAGATCTGCCGGGCTCTCGGCATCGGGCGGTTCCCGCAGGTCTGGAGCTACCTCGGACCCGAAGACTGAGCAGCCGCCCCGAGTCGACGGCTGCGGTGAACGCGCCGCAGGCGATGCGGGTACCGTCACGGCGACCCGGGTGCCTCACCCAGGAACGTCAAAGGCGATCACGCTCTTGATGCCCGTGGGCCTGCCGAGGATCAGGTCCGGCGCCTGCTCTGGCGGGTAGCGGCCGGCGATGAGGGTCTTTACCACCTCTGGCCAGCGCCGCCGGAAGGTATCCAGGTCCCGCAGCG
The DNA here is from genome assembly GCA_963790065.1 of uncultured Actinomycetes bacterium. Taxonomy (GTDB): domain Bacteria; phylum Actinomycetota; class Actinomycetes; order Streptosporangiales; family Streptosporangiaceae; genus Palsa-504. The sequence goes on from CAWBNK010000021.1 coordinate 59,949, forward strand.
CGGATGCGAAGGCGTCGGGCCCGGCGTTGACCGTGCCCAGCAGCACCTGGTTCTTCAGCACCATGTCCCGCATGAGGCGAGCCGGATCGGCCTCGATGAACGCCTGCAGGCCAGGGACGCCGGTCAGCACGAAGACACCATTGGTGCCCAGTACCTGCAACGCCTGCAGGGCGAAGTGGGACTGCCCGACCGCCTCGTAGACTAGGTCGATGTTGCCTATCTGCGCGGCCAGGTCGGAGAACGTCACGGTCTGGGATGAGACGTAGGTCGCCCCGATGGCGGTGACCAGGTCGATCCGCGGGCTGGGAGGCACCTCGCGTGAGTAGACATAGACGGTAAAGCCTGCCGTGGCCAGCGTCATCGCTCCCAGCAGCCCGACCGGCCCGATACCGAGCACCAGTGCCGAAAGCCCACGGCCGCGCTCCTGGTGGGGTGTCTGCGGATCGAGCCAGGGCGGGCGATGCTGCATCATCCAGAAAATCTGCGCGAGCGCCTTCTCCGCGATGGTCAGCGGCTCGGCCAGCACCGCCATCTCCCGCAGATCGGGCGGTACCAGGTTCAGGTACCGCTCGCGCTCGACGACGTACTCGGTCATGTAGCCGTGGGCTTCCTTGATGCCGCGCTCGCGGAAATCCCCGGTGTAGCAGTAGTCCTGATTCCCCGCACGGCAGGCCAGGCAGCCGGGGTGGGGACAGGGGCGGCGGACCGATGGCACGACCAAGTCTCCCGCCTGGAACCGCTCCACGGCCGAGCCTGCCTGCACGATCTCGGCCAGCGACTCATGGCCGATCACCAGGTGATCATCCCCCGCCGGCGGAGTGCCGTACTCGAAGGAACAGATCTCTTTGTCGGTGCCGCAGATGCCGACGTCCAGCATCCGCATCAGGACCTGGTCAGGCTGGGAGAGCCGGGGATCTTCCTGCTCGATGATCTTGACCTGATGAGCTCCGGGAAACACCGCGACGGCTTTCATATTCCCTCCCGGTGACCTTAAGCGATGGGCCTGAGGATGGCCCGGGCCGGCGCCCCGTCACTGCCGTGCAGCTTGACCGGCAAGCAGATCATTTCGTACCGGCCGGCCCTGACGGCGGATAGATCAAGGCCCTCGATGATCCAGATGCCCGCCGCGAGCAGGATGCGGTGGATCATCGCTCCGTCGGCGTGATATCCACCCACAGACAGGTAGTCGACCCCGACCGTCCGCACTCCCGCTTCCGCGAGGTGGACGGCGGCCTGCTCGGAGATGTAGACGAAGTCCTCGACGAACGTGTCGGTCTGCCAGCATCGGGGCGAGTTCGAGGTCCGGAACAGCACGCGTTCACCAGCCTGGAGCGAGTGCCCGCGAAGCTCATCGGCGGTGACCTGGTGGGGATCGGTGATCTCGATGACCCGTGCCGGGCCCATCGTGGCCGCCAGCGGCATCTCGTCCACCCCGGCTGCCTGCTGAATAAAGTGCACTGGGCCATCGATGTGGGTGCCGGTGTGCACGCCCATGGCCAGATGGGACAGATTACATTCGTGCCCGCGTCCGATATCCATCGACCGCTGCATGACGATGGGCGGGTTGTCCGGCCAGTGCGGCATGCCGTGCCTGACGGTCACGGAGACATCGACCCAGGCCGCTTCGCCGGGTTCAGTCACGGCGGGCCCGCCGAATCGGACTCTAGCCCGGCCATCCTTGGCTCCTTTCCGGCGCCAAGCGGGCGTGTCCATGCGCACCACTGGGCGGAGCTCCGCCGCTATCGTCACCCGCCCAGCCAGTGGCTCATATCACCCGTCACGGATGAACTACCCGGGCACACGGCCAATCGGGATCAAGCCGCCGGTGACGGTGTTCACCACGACCGGTGACCCGCGTCAGCAGCGCTCGCGGGCCGTCGGCAGAAGTCCCGCTTGTCTCCTCTGCCATCCTTTGCCCTCCCTGTGGGCGCAGTCTGCAGCTAACATTAGGAGGGGTACGGCTGCGGCCCCGTAATCAGCGGCGCCGGGAGGAGGCCGCCCGTGCGCGCGGCACAGCCTGAGCTACTCCCGGCCATCGCCGCGCTGGGCGGGTGAACATGAGCCTGGCCGAATACATCATCATGTTCGCGCTCGTCACGATCATGGGGTTCGGCCTGCCGGGCCCGGGTGAAGCGTCGCTGATCGCGGCGGGCACGCTGGCGGGAGAGGGCAGGCTCAACGTCTGGATCGTGCTCGCACTGGGCATGATCGCCTGGATGCTGGGTTCGGTGGCCGGATACGCGTTCGGTGTCCATGGAGGGCGCCGGCTGCTCGACCACCCGGGGCGACTGGAGAAATCGCGCCGGAAACTGCTCGCCAAGGGCGACCGCGCCTTCGGCCGTTATACCTTCGTGGCGTCCGTGACGATGCCGGCCTTCGTGTCCGGGATCTTCCGGGTGCGGTTCTTGATATTCATCCTTGGAGCGCTCGTAGCGGGTGTCGGCTTTATCGGGATGTACGTCGGGCTCTCGTACTTCCTCGGCGCGGAGATCGCCAGGCATATCGGAGACGTCGGCACGAAGGCCGTGATCGGCGTGATCGTGGTCGTCGTCATCGGGCTGGTCATCAGGGCGGGGGTAGCGAAGTGGCGCGCGACCCGGCGAGCACGACAGGCGCAGGCGGAACTGCCGCAGGTCAGGGCTACGTCGGACTGATCCCTGATCATGCGGGTCAGGGCGTCACCTGTTCCCCTTCGGGTCGACCAGGCAGCAGGAGGCGACCGGGCAGGTGCGGCAGCCGGGGTTGACCCGGGCCTGGAAGACCGGGCCGGCCACGCCGGCCGCGACCGTCTCGACCAAATCCTTGGCCCAGGCCGGCTCGGCGGCACCTTTCCCGCGCGGCGCGGGTCTGGTGGCCGAGGCAGGAACCCGCGGGCTGGCGTGGGCGTTGAGACAGTGACACGGATCGGAGGCGCCGTGGAACTTGATCAGCTCGAGAGGGTGCTCAACCGCGAGCTGAGGGAGCGTTTCAGCGCGGGCTCGGTCCAGCGGGCCACGGTGCTGCAGTACGGCGACGATCCGGCCATCGGCCCCGGGCAGCTGATGGTGCGGGTGTTCGTCCCGGTGACGGGCGGACCGCAGACCTACGGGCAGGCGCTGGCCGCCTGGCAGGAGGCACACCGGTCCGGGATGGACGAGCTGCGGCGGGAGCTGTCGCTGCGGCTGCCTTCGGCGCGGCTGCTCGAGTTCACCATCGACGACCCCGGAGCCGACACGCCGCGGATCGTGCTGGAGGACGACGGGTCGCTGGCCGCCGAGCAGATGTCCGGGCGGGAGATCGTGACCACCGCGCTGTCGCTGCTGCGGGCCAACTACGTCTTCCCCGAGATGGCCGAGCAGACCGCGGTCGCGGTCGAGGCCAGGGCGGCCGCCGGGGAGTACGACGACCTAGACGAGATCACGCTTACCGAGCTTCTGACCAGCCACCTGCAGGAGACCACCGGCGATAAACACCTGCGGGTGCGGCTCGGCGGCGGCCCCGGCCCTAGACCTGGGGGGCCGGGGCCGAAGCCGGGTCCAGGAGCCAAGCGGGGGGAGGCGGGCCCGGGACCTGGGGACCCGCGGCGGGGCGAGCCGGATGAGCCTAAGGACCACGAGACCAGGCGGCTGGCCGGCCGGCAGATGGGGCGGATGGACAACTTCGGCATCCGCAAGGTCGAGCGGCTGGACGGCAACGTCGGCTATCTCGACATACGCCGGGTGGCGCTCCCGGCCAACGCCGGGCCGGCCATCGCGGCGGCCATCGAGCTGGTGGCGGGGACCCACGCGCTCATCATCGACCTGCGGCACAACGGGGGCGGCTCGCCGGAGGGCGTGGTGCTCTGGTGCAGCTACCTGCTGACCGAGGAGCCGACCCACCTCAACGACATCTTCCGGGCCGATACCGGTGAGACCAAGCAGTTCTGGGCGCTGCCTTATGTACCGGGGACCCGCTACGTGGACCGCCCGGTCTACGTGCTGACCAGCAGCCGCACGTTCTCCGGCGGGGAGGACTTCTGCTACACCCTGCAGGCCCTGGGCCGTGCCGAGCTGATCGGCGAGACCACCGGCGGCGGGGCGCACCCGACCCGGCCGTTCCCGATCAGCCCGGCCGTGCACATCGGCATCCCGTTCGCCAGGTCCATCAACCCGGTCACCGGGACGAACTGGCAGGGCACCGGCGTGGTACCCGACGTGGCCGTGCCGGAGGCCGAGGCCTACGACGTGGCCTACGCCAAGGCGCTGCGGCACGTGCTGGCCCTGGACGACCTGTTCCCGCCCATCGAGCACGAGGCGGAACAGGCGCTGGCCGCGCTGCCCGCCACGGCCACCGTGATCGCCGAGGCGGCGGTGGCGGCCACCGCCGAGCCGGGCTGATCAGGGGGTGACCTGCTCCCCCTCGGGATTGACCGGGCAGCAGGCCGCCACCGGGCAGGTGCGGCAGCCCGGGTTGACCCGGGCCCGGAAGACCGGGCCGGCCATCCCGGCCGCGACGGTCTCGACCAGGTCCTTGGCCCAGGCCGGCTCGGGATCTTCGGCCAGCGCGCCCTGCCGCTGGACCTTGGCCCGCAGGGTCACGCCCGCGGCCTTGCCCACCTGGACCAGCTCGGCGCCGCCCGGCTCGGCCAGGCCGAACCGCTCGAACGCGCCGAGCAGCACGGCCAGCTGGTAGACGCCCAGCTGCGGGTGCCGGTCCAGCTCGTCCTCGCGCGGCGCGGTGCCGCCGGTCTTCAGGTCGACCACCACCGCGCGGCCCTGGTCATCGGCCTCCAGCCGGTCCACCCGGCCGGTGATCTCGACCTGGCCGATGCGGACCTTCAGGGACTGCTCCACCTCGATCAGCTGACGCGGGTTGGCGGCGTGCCAGTCCAGGAACCGGCGGACCATGCGCTCGGCCAGGGCCCGCTGCTTGGCGCTGTACCAGGCGCTGCCGAAGTCCAGGTGATGCCAGATCTCGTCGATCCGGCTGGCCACGTCCTGCTCGCTGGCGCCCGCCGCGGCCAGCACGGCGGCGGCGTGGATGACGGTCCCCAGGTGGCGCAGCACATCCGAGTGCCCGGCGCCGACCGCCGCCTCGAGCAGCCAGCGCAGGCCGCACCTGGTGAACGACTCGACCTGGGACGGGGACAGCCGGACGGTCTCGCCGCCGGCCACGATCGGGCCGGCGTCGGACAGCTCGGTCAGCGCGTACCAGTCCCGCGGGTGGGCGGCCCGGACCCCGGCCGCGGCCAGCCTGGCCAGCTGGGCCGCGGCGGCCTGCCGGACGGCCAGGGGGCGGGCGCTGTCGGCGGCGGCCCGGCGCAGGTCGGCGACCAAGGCCGGCATGGACAGCCAGCGGTGCACTCCGGTGCCGGCCACCCGCTCGACCGGCACGTCGTCGCCGGCCAGCTCGGTCAGGAACCGGGACGGCCGCTGGTCAGTGTCCTCGCCGCCCGCGGCGGTAACCACCAGCCGCCGCCGGGCCCGGGTGACCGCGACGTAGAACAGCCGGCGTTCCTCGGCCAGCATCTTGGCGGCCAGCAGCGCGGCGTCCACGTCCGCGCCCAGGGCCCGGCCGGGCACCTCGCCGGGACGGCCCGCCGCGAAGAGGCCTTGGTGCACAGCCTCGGCCAGCTCGCCGGCGCCGAGCAGCGAACCGCGTAGCCGCAGGTCGGGCCAGATCTCCTCCTGGACGCCCGCGACCACCACCACGTCCCACTCCAGGCCCTTGGACCGGTGCGCGGTCAGCACCCGGACGCAGTCGTCCCGGACGGCGTGCTCGGCCAGCGTGTCGCCGACGATCTCCTGGCCGGCCAGGCTGTCGGCGAACAGGGCGGGCATACCAGGCGGCATCGTGTCGGCGAAGTGCGCGGCCTTGTCGAACAGGGCCAGCACGGCGTCCAGGTCCCGGTCCGCGGCCGCGCCCGCCGGCCCGCCCGCCGCGGAGACCTGCTGCCACTGCAGGGCCAGCCTGGAGGCGTCCCAGATGGCCCACAGCACGTCCTCGGCGCTGCCGCCCGCGCCGATCGCGGTCCGCGCCACCGCGAGCAGCCGGGCCACCCGCTGGGCGGGCTCGGCCACGCGGGCCGGCAGCGTGGCCAGGTCCCGCGGGTCGAGCAGGACCTCGGCGATCGGATCACCGCCGGGACTGGAGGGGCTGCCGGTCTTCGGGCCGCCGGGATTCCTCAGGCCGCCGGGATTCCTCGGGCGGCCAGGTCCCTGGGGTTGGCCGCCGCTGGCGGGGCCCTTCAGGCTGGACTCGCCGAGCAGCTGGAGGGCGCGGCGCAGGCGGCGCAGGCCGAGGGCATCCGTGCCGCCGAGCGGGCCGCACAACAGCTCGGCGGCGGTCTGCTCATCCAGCTCGGCGGGCCGCAGCGCGCAGCGCAGCAGCATCAGCAGCGGCCGGGTGCCGGGCTCATCCGTGAGCGGCAGCTCGTCGCCCGCCACCGTGACCGGGACGCCCGCCGCGGTCAGCGCCCGGCGCAGCAGCGGGACCTGCCTGGCGGCCGAACGCACCAGCACCGCCATCGACGACCATGGCACGCCGTCGGCCAGGTGAGCACGGCGCAGCGTGTCGGCGACCAGGGCCGCCTCCTGGGTCGAGCTGTCGGCGACCAGGATGCGGACCTCGCCCGCCGGGACCCCGGGAACCGGGACCAGGTCGCGGTGACCGGCGGACCCGCTGCCGGAACCGTGCGGCAGCCGGCGGGCCAGCCGACGGGAGGCGGCCAGCAGGACCGGGCCGCTGCGGCGGCAGGTGCGCAGCGCCACTACCGGCGCAGGCTGGCCGTCCGCGGTGCGGAACCGGTCGGAGAACTCAGTCAGCGCGCGCAGGTCGGCGCCGCGGAAAGCGTAGATGGACTGGTCCGGGTCACCGACCGCGATCAGCTCCCGGCCGTCGCCGGCCAGCGCCAGCAGCAGCGACTCCTGCGCCGGGTCGCTGTCCTGGTACTCGTCGACCAGCACCACGTCGTAGGCCGCGCGCTCGCGCTGCCTGGTTTCCTCCCGGCTGAGCAGGGCGGCGGCGATGCGGACAATCTCCGCGTAGTCGTAGGCCGGGACCGGGGCCAGGTCGAAGCGGGCCGCGTACCGGTCCAGGAACCCGGCCGCCGCCACCCAGTCGTCACGGCCGCGCAGCTGGCCGAGCTGGCGCAGGCGACGGCCGTCCAGGCCGCGCTCGGCCGCGCGCAGCAGCAGGTCGCGCAGCTCCTCGGCGAACCCGCGGGTGGCCAGGCCGGGCCGGAGCGCCTCGGGCCAGCGGGCGCCGCCGTCCTCGGCCTCGCCGTGCAGCATGCGGCGCACCTCGAGCAGCTGCTCGGGCGCGGAAAGCAGCCGGGGCGCCTCGTCGCCGGCCAGTACGAACTCCCGGCGGGCCAGCGCGTAGGCATAGCTGTGGAAGGTCATGGCCAGCGGCTCGCGCGTGGTCCGCCGCAGCCGTGCGGTGATGCGCTCGCGCAGCTCGGTGGCCGCCTTGCGGCTGAAGGTGAGCACCAGCACCCGTTCGGGGTCCACGCCGCGCCGCTCGATCCGGTCGGCCACCGCGGCCACGATGGTGGTCGTCTTGCCGGTGCCCGGCCCGGCCAGCACCAGCAGCGGGCCGCCGGCGTGGTCCACCACCCGCTGCTGTGCCTCGTCCAGGCGCGGCGCCGAGGCCGCCGGCAGAGGCCGGCGGACCAGACGGTACGCGGGCGCGTGGGACTGCTCCATTACTCCGATTCCAGCAGACGCCACTGACATTTCGCGGCCCATCCGCCGAACCCCGGGGCGTGTCGCGCCCGTCCCCTGAGTACTGAGCCTAAGTGGACCAGAGTCCCCCTCGCCAGCCACCTACTGGCACACCTTCAGCCCCACCAATCCCAAAATCGGGGTCGATCCGGGCTTGTGGGTGGATCCGGGGGCCTGGGATACACCGAATCCACCCCGGAACCCGGATCCACCCTCGAAATGTGGCAGATGTTATGTGTGAGGCGAGAGGGGCTGGGCGGCGTCCCAGGCGGTGGGCGCTGGGGCGGCGGGCGCTGGGGCGGCGGGCGCTGGGGCGGCGGGCGCTGGGGCGGCGGGCGCTGGGGCGGCGGGCGCTGGGGCGGTGGGCGCTGGGCGCTGGGCGTTGAGGTGCGGCGGCTGGTCTGGTCAGCGGGTGCGGGCAGTTACCCGGGATCTTGCGGATGGCGGTTAGCCGGACCGGCCGGGCCAGCGGGCGCGGCGCATGTCGACGCGGACCGGGGAACGGGCCGAGCGGAGCGGAGTGCCTTCGGCCTGATAGCGGGCCAAGGCGGCGACCTCGTGACCGGGCGCCGGGGTGCCGTCGGAGTGGATCACCCGCCACCAGGCCACGGCGCCCCCGTAGACGGACATCACCCGGCCGACCTGACGCGGACCCGGTCCCGCGGCCAGGTACTCGGCGATGTCGCCGTAGGACATCACCCGCCCGGGCGGGATCGAGTCGACCACGTCGAGGACGTGGCTGGCGAAGTCGTCCAGCGGCGGCGCCCCGTCCTGGCCGTCGCCGGAAGCGGGGGCCGCGGCGGCGCGGGGGGCGCGGTCTCGGGGAGCGGCGGCGCGGGGGGCGGCGGCGCGGGGGGCGGCGGCGCGGGGGGCGGCGGCGCGGGGGGCGGCGGCGCGGGGGGCGGCGGCGCGGGGAGCGCGGTCTCGGGGGGTCATCCGAGGGTCCGGCGCAGGATGGTGAGGCGGGTGGCGGCGGCGGCGGTTAGGACCAGCGAGGTCAGGGCGAGCAGCGCGAACAGGATCAGCTGGCCCGACCCGCGGGGGTGCACCGGGGCCTGCGGCACCGCGGCGGGGCCGCCGCCGAACCTGGCCGTGGCGGAGATGCCGTCGGCGGTGGGCGGGTCCCCGGCCAGCTGGCGCGCCTTGGCCAGGGCCGCGGCGGCGTCCACGATGCCGAACCCCACCTGGCTGTCGTAGCCCCCGGACGGCCGGCCGGTGGTCGTGGTGGTCAGCGCGGTGGCTACCAGGTCGGGCGCCAGCGACGGGTACTTGGCCTTGATCAGCGCGGCCACCCCGGCGACCAGCGCGCAGGCCGGGCTGGTCCCGCTGACCCACCAGTAGTCCCCGTCCCGGCCCTGCGCGGGCACCGACACGCCCGGCGCGGCCAGCTGGACGGACAGGTTGTCGCTGGAGAAGCCGGCCACGTCGCCGTTCGAGTTGACCGCGGCCACGCCGATCACGCCGGGATAGTCGGCCGGGAAGGATTCCGGCGCGTCGCTGCTGCCGCCGTCGGCGGAGCCCGAGTTGCCGGAGGAGGCGATCACGACCACGCCGTGGGCGTACGCCGCCTGCAGGGCCTGGCGGACCGGGGCGCTGGGCGCGCTGTAGCCGATCGACATGCTGATCACCTGGGCACCGTGCGCGACCGCGTAGCCGATGCCGTTGGCCAGCGACTGCTGGATGGTGGTCTCCGGCTCGCGCTCGTACTTGCTGTAGTGCGGGTCGGACCGGTCCGGGATGACCCGGATGGACAGGATCTTCGCCTCCGGCGCGATACCGATGACCCCGTTGTCGCCGCCGTCGTGGCCGTGCCCGGCGATCAGCGAGGCCATCCAGGTCCCGTGCACGCCCCAGTCCTGGCTGGACGACCGGGTGGTCACGCCGGTGTAGTCCGGGCCGGTGATGACCGACCCGTCCAGGTCGCTGACGCCGGGGTTCACCCCGCTGTCGATCACCGCCACGGTGACCCCGGCGCCCTCGGTCAGCTCCCAGGCCGACTCGACGTTCATCATGTCCAGGACCCACTGCTGGTTGTCCCGGATGGTGTCGGCCGAGGCGGCGGGCGGGGCGGCCACCGACGCGGCGCCGCACAGGGCGGCGCAGCACAGCACGGCGGCGGCCGCCTTCAGCCGGGATCCCGGCCGCCCGGGCCTCAGCATCCGGGTGATCCGGGGCAGTGCGGCGGGGGCGGCGTGGCGGCCAGCGTGCTCGCGACCGACTGGGCCACGCCGGAGGCCAGGCTGGTCATCTCGGCGTAGGAATACGAATCCTGGCTGACCCGGACGCGCGGCCGGCCGTCGGTGTACCCGGCCGCGTACATGACCAGGTAGGGACCTTCGGCGGAGGTCCCGGTGACCTGCTTGCTGTAGTCGTAAAGACCGGCCGCGGTGCCGCGGAACGTGACGGCCAGGATGCCGGCCGCAGCCGACGTGTCCGTTCCGCCCTTCTCGTGGGCCGAGGTGAGCTGTGGCGCCGACAGCTGGTGCGCGGCGCTGGTCGCCGCGGCCGCGGACGGCAGCACGGCCACGCCGACGGTCATGACGTACGTCTGGGTGGCGTCGGCGTAGGTGGCGCGCAGCACGGCCAGGCACCCGTCGCGGCGCAGCACCGCGGCCGCCGCGGCGGTCACCCCCGAGCCGCAGCCGGACGGCGCGGCGATGCCGACCCGCGCCGCGGCCAGGTCGAGCGGCACGGTGTCGTACAGCACCGCGGCGGGCAGCTGGTAGGTGACCGAGGCGGGGAAGATCTGCCCGGCGGTCAGCTCCTGCCACCGGCTGCTCACCTCCCAGGCCCTGATCTGCTGCTGCTGACCGGCGGTGAAATGCCTGGGCAGCACCTGGATGGCCACCCCGACCAGGGACGCGGCGAGCCCGGCCAGGCCCAGGACCATGGCGATGAACGCGGCGACGCGGCGGCCCCGCCCGCGATGGCGCGGCCATTCGCCCTGCGCCTGCGGGTCCGCCATCACAAGGAAATGGTAAGGGGCCGAGGTGAGCGGCAGGGCGGGTTCAGTCGCCGACGACCACCCGGTTGGTCAGCGTGCCGATGCTCTCGATGGTGACCGACACCTCGTCCCCGGCGGCCAGCGGCCCGACCCCGGCCGGCGTGCCGGTGAGCAGCACGTCGCCCGGCAGCAGCGTCATCACCTGGCTGGTGTAGGCGATCAGCGTGGGCACGTCCCACAGCAGCTCCGATGTGCTCGCCCGCTGCCTGACCTCGCCGTTCAGCGTGGTGACGAGTTCCAGGTCGGAGGGGTTGGTGCCGGTCTCGATCCACGGGCCGAGCGGGCAGAACGTGTCGAACCCCTTGGCCCGGGTCCACTGCCCGTCCCGGGCCTGCAGGTCCCGGGCGGTGACGTCGTTGGCACAGGCATAGCCGAAGATCACTTCCTCGGCCCGCTCCCTGGGCACCCCCCGGCACAGCCGGCCGATGATGACCGCCAGCTCGCCCTCGTAGTCGACCCGGTCGGTCAGCTTGACCGGGTACTTGATCGCGTCCCCCGGCCCGGTCACCGAGGTGGACGGCTTGAGGAACAGCACCGGCTCGGACCCCACGGCCGGCGGCTCGCCGTTCATCTCCCGCGCATGCGAGGCGTAGTTCCGGCCCGCGGCCACCACCTTGCTCGGCAGCACCGGGGCGAGCAGCCTCACCTCGGCCAGCGGGTACCGGTTCCCGGTCAGCCGGACGCCGCCCGGATCCACCCCGAACGGATGCCCGTACAGTTCGGCGATGGTCAGGCTGGGCCGGTTGCCCGGATCCCCCTCCACCACGCCGTACGCGACCCCGTCGCCGCTGGCGAATCTTGCGATACGCACGCCACTCCTTTGATCGACTCAGTGCTAGCCCGTCGGGTTCACTGCTGGTAACCCTCAACCTCGCTTACGGGCCGCGACGCCGCGTCGTTCGGGTTCTCACCGAATTCGCTACGGGCCCGGCGCTGGCGCAGCAGGTCCCAGCACTGATCCAGGGCTTCCTCGGCGGATCGCAGCTGCTCCCGCTCCTGCGCGCCGGTCAGCTGACCTGCGGCGTGCTGCTCCCGGAGCTTGTGCTCGGTCTGAATAAGATCGCCGATGTGAGCCAGGATTTCCTTGTCGTCCATGCCCCTACCGTAAATCCCTGACCGTTCTGCCGTGGTACAGGGTCTTATTATGAGCCCGAACGAGCCCGGGTAACACCACGCGGTCAGCTATCAGCAACCGGGATAAAACGAATGTCCGGGCTCGCGCCGGGTGCCGTGAACTCGATCAGGCGGGCGCCTTCGGCGGCGATGGCCTCCTCGTCGCGGGCGGTGATCGGGGTGAACAGCGTGATGTCCAGGACCGGACGGTCCGGGTCGGCGGCGATCTTCCAGCCCGCCTGCCAATGGCCGTCGATCAGCAGCGTGCCCGTGGTGGCGCCGTGGCCGGGCGGCAGCGGCACCGGACGGCCGTGCGGGATGACCCGGCTGCGGTCGGCGAAGGACAGCAGCAGGTTGTCGTACGCGGGCAGGAACCGCGGCGGGGCCGGGACGCCGGAGTCGGGGCGGGGCGCGTCGGGCAGGTCGAGGAGTTTCGCGCCGTCCGGGCAGGCCAGCGGGCGGAGCCGCGGGCCGAGGCGCTCGGTGACCTCGCGCAGGCGGGACAGGCCGGACCAGGCCTGGATGTCGGCCACGCTGGCCGGCCCGTAGGCGGCCAGGTAGCGCAGGACCAGCTGCTCGGCGGCCCGCGCCGGGTCGGGCGACGGCAGGTCCGCCGCGGTGCGGGCCGGGTCGGGTTGGTCCTGGGCCGCGGTGCGGGCCGGGTCGGGTTGGTCCAGGGCCGTGGTGCGGGCCGGGTCGGGTGGGTCTGGCTGGGGCGGGGCGCTGCGGGCCGGGTCGGGTGGTCCGGCTGGGCCGGGGCGCTGCCGTCGAGCCAGGCGGTGGCGAGGGTGAAGGCGGCGGGGCCGGACTGGCCCCACAGGCCGCGGGGCGGGACCTGGACCACGGGCTGCAGGTGGGTGGCGGCGTAGGCCAGGGCGGCCGGGTCGTGGCCGGGCCAGCGGGCGGCCAGCTCTCGTGAGAGCTGGGCGCGGGTCAGCGGGCGGGCGGTGAGCAGGGCGGCGGAGACCTCGCGGAGCTCGCCCAGGTCGACGCCCTGGAGGCGGGGGCCGAAGTTGCCGGCCAGGGCTCTGGCCATGCGCGGCTGGAACAGGGGGCGGAAGGTGACGAAATCGCCGGCGGTTACCAGGTGGACGGTGTTGCGCATGAGGTGGGCGCGCACTACGGACCGTTCGGCCAACAGGGTTGAAAGATGTTCAGGACGGAAACCGGTGAGGCGGGTCCACAGGCCTACGTACGGAGCCAGCGGGGCCTGGGCCTGCAGGCCGGCCAGGTGCCCGACCGCCGCGCCGGCCGGCCGCGGGTCGCGGCGCAGCAGGAGCTGGCGGTCTAGCGTGGCGCGGTTCAGCGCGCGGAGGGTGAGTGCACCGGTGGTGGATGGCACGGTCAGCGGAACTTCCTCGAGAGGGCGTGGGCGGTCCGGTCGTCGGCGGGATAGAAGGACTCGATGACCAGTTCCTCGACGGTGACGTCCAGCGGGGTGCCGACCATCGCGGTGATGCTGAGGAACGAGAGCTCCTGGTAGCGCAGTGGGACCACCACGTCGGTGCGGGCCGGGGGCGGGTGGCGTTCGCCGCCCGGGTAGCCGCTGAGCTCCTGGTGCAGGCCGGCCAGGCGGGGGTCGCCGCTGGCCTGCGCCTGGCGGTGCAGCCGGGTGAGCAGGTGGGCGCGCCATTCGGGCAGGTTAGCGATGCGCGGGGCCATGCCGTCGGGGTGCAGGCTCAGCCGCAGCACGTTGACCGGCGGCTCGAGCAGGGCGGGGCTGACCTGGCCGGTGAACAGGGCGATGCCCGCGTTGGCGTCGAGCAGCTCCCACCAGCGGTTGACCAGCACCGCCGGGTAGGGCAGGTGGCCGTCGAGGACGTGCTTGAGGGCCTGGCGGACCGCCTTGAGCTCGGGCTCGGCCAGGCCGTGCTCCGGGTAGGCCGGGGCGTAGCCGCCCGCCAGCAGCAGCGTGTTGCGGTCGCGGAGGGGGACGTCGAGGTGTTCGGCCAGGCGGAGGATCATGTCGCTGGTCGGGCGGGAGCGGCCGGTCTCGACGAAGCTGAGATGCCGGGAGGAGACGTTGGCCGCGATGGCCAGGTCCAGCTGGGACAGGCGGCGGCGCTGGCGCCACTGGCGCAGCAGGTCCCCGGCTTGTGGTGTGGTGCCCGGCCGCATGCCGGTGAGCTTAGCCGTCATAGGTACGGTCCGGGATTACCTCAGAGGTAATTGCGCTGGTTACCTGCAGTCGGCGAAGCTCGGGGCATCCGACGAAAGGGGACAACACGATGCTTCAGATCGTGGAGCGCTACATCGACAGCTGGAACGCCGCGGACCCGGCCCGGCGGCGGGAGCTCATCGACGGGCTGTGGGCGGCCGACGGCCGGTACACCGATCCCCTGGCCGATGCCCAGGGGCGGGACCAGATCGACGCGGTCATCGGCGCCGTGCAGCAGCAGTTTCCGGGCCTGACCTTCAGGCTCGGCGGGCCGGTGGACGCCAACCACCAGCAGGCCAGGTTCAGCTGGCACCTGGGCCGGCTTCCGGCGAGCCTTTGGTGATCGGGTTCGACGTCCTGGTCCTGGACGGCGACGGCCTGATCCGCGACGTGCACGGCTTCCTGGACAAGGTGCCGGCCGCCGCCGCGTGACCGCTGCGCCGCCTGGGGCCCGCCGGACGCCAACACGGCGAGGGCGCAGGGCGCCGCGGGGCGGCGCAGATCATCGTGGATGGTTACCGCCCTCCCGGGGCCTGTTGCATATTTAGGTTTGCCGGTTTTCTGGTGTTATTGCTGGCAGAATTGGTTTATGGCACACCAGTTCAAGCCGGTTGACCGTGACGTCGAGATGCTTTTGCCCCATAACATGCTCGACTGGGTGCCGGAGGGTCATGCTGTCCGGGTCGTTATCGGCACGGCCGAGCGGCTGGTGACACGGGACCTCGTCGTCCGGCTGGTACCGCCGGCCCCGAAAGGGTCGGCGGCCGGCCCGGCCCGGTATGACCCGGTGATGCTGCTGACCGTGTGGCTGTATGCCTACCTGCGCGGGGTGCTGTCCACCCGGGCGGTGGAGGACCGGTGCCGCTACGATGCGACATTCCGGGTCGCGTGCGGGCGGCTGGTCCCGGACCACACGACGTTCTCCCGGTTCCGCAAGCACCTGCTCGCGCAGGACGGGCTGGCCGAGGATCTGTTCTACCGGGTCCTGCACGTGTGCGCATGCGCGGGGCTGGGCCGGCTGAGCGTGGTGGCCGGCGACGGGGTCAAGATCGCCGCGAATGCGTCGAAGGAAGCCAGCCGGACCGAGGCTGGCCTGCGGAAACTGGCCGCGCAGGTGATCGCGGGCGCCCGGAAGGCTGCCGCGGACGAGGACGCGGACAAGGGGAGTGCAGCCCGGCACCGACCTGCTGCTGGGTGCGGATACGGTGCCGCGGCCGGCGGATCCGCGGTCGCGGGCCGGGCGGATCGCGGCGTGCCTGCAGGACCTGGAAGCAGAGCGGGAGGCCGCCGAAGCCGCCGCCCGGGAGCAGGGGCAGGCTTACCTGGAGGCGGTCGCGGCCGGCACCGCGAACGGCCGGCCCCCGGCCGTGGTCGCCCTGGCCGCCGCGCAGCTGCGGCTGGCCGGGGCCATCGCCGCCGAGCAGGCCGCGTCCGCGGCCTGGCAGGCCCGCCGCGCCGCCGGGCAGCGGGTCACCCGCCCGCCGGCCATCCCCGGCACCGGCAAGAAGGCCCGCCAGGCCCGCGCCCGCCTGGAAGCACGGCAGGCCGAGGCCGCCGCGGAAGCAGGGCAGGCAGGAGATGCCGGGACCGGGAACCCGGGCGCGAAAGAGCCGCAGCGCAACCTCACCGACCCGGGCTCCCGGCTGCTGCCGGTGCGCGGCGGCGGGTTCATCCAGGGCTACAACTGCCAGGACGCCGCGGCCGATGACCGGCTCATGCTCGGCGGCTACGCCTGCCAGGACACCGGCGACGTGCTGCAGGCACAGCAACTCGGCCGGGTGGCGGCCAAGGGCGCCGCGGTCGTCGCGGCCGCCCACGCCGCCCACGCAGCCGACCCCGCCCTGCTCCGCGCCTGCCACGGCCGGCTGTGCACCCTCCCGGCCACGGACAAGAACAGCCCGGATCATGACGCCGCCGCCTGCCACCACGCCATGACCAGCCAGATCGGCGTGCTAGTCGCCGACGCCGGCTACCACAGCGAAGCGAACCTGACCGCGCCCGGCCCGGGCCGGCTCATCGCCGACGGCAAGACCAGCTGCCTTGCCCGCCGCGAGCCCGCCCAGGGACCGCCCCCCGCCGGCGCCACACCCGCGGAGGCCAACGCACACCGGCTGGCCACCCCCGAGGGCCGCGCTGCCTACAAGCGCCGCGCCCCCGACGTCGAGGGCCTGCACGCCAGCCTCAAAGACCAAGGCGGCCTGCGCCGCCTCAGCCTCCGCGGCCTGCACAACGCCACCAGCGAGTTCCTGTTCGCCGGCCTCGCCCACAACCTCCGGCTGCTGACCGCCATCAGCTGAAACAGCACCCGCCGCCCCGGGCGGCCGGACCCCACTATGCCCGCAAACAGCAGCAAAACCCCGGAACAGCACCAGAAAAGGGCACAGCACGCGCCCGCCCCAAACCCCGGCCACCAGCACCCACGGCGCCACCAGCATCCGCCAGCCGCAAGAACCTGCGACAGCCCCCCGGCGGTAGGTAACCATCCGCGTTAAGTTGATCTTGGTTAGCTGGGTTCGCGGCCGGAGCGGAGGAGGCAGTAGGTGACGGCTTCCTCCAGGGCATGCCAGCTTGCGGCGATGATGTTCTCGTCGACGCCGACGGTGCTCCAGGTGTCGCCGGTGCCGTCGTCGGACTCGATCAGGACCCGGGTGACGGCGCCGGTGCCGTGGCTGCCGGCCAGGATGCGGACCTTGTAGTCGGTGAGCTCGAGGCGGGCTAGTTCGGGGTAGATCTGCTCGAGGGCGGCGCGCAGCGCCCGGTCCAGGGCGTTGACCGGGCCGTTGCCCTCGCCCACCGCGACCAGCCGCTCGCCCTTGGCTTCCAGCCGTACCGTGGCCTCGCTGGTCATCCTCTGGTCCGGGTGGCGTTCGACGATGACCCGCCAGGACTCGACCGCGAAGTACTCGTGGCGCTGGCCGAGCTCGTCGCGCAGCAGCAGCTCGAAGGAGGCGTCCGCGGCCTCGAAGGTGTAGCCGGCCGCCTCCAGGTCCTTGACCCGGTCGGTGACCTTGGCGATGACGGCCTTGTCGCCGGACAGGTCGTAGCCGAGCTCGCGGCCCTTCAACTCGATCGAGGCGCGGCCGGCCATGTCCGAGACCAGCATGCGCATGTCGTTGCCGACCAGGGCCGGATCGATGTGCTGGTAGAGCATGGGGTCGACCTTGACCGCCGAGGCGTGCAGGCCGGCCTTGTGCGCGAACGCGCTCAGCCCGACGTAGGGCTGGTGGGTGTCCGGCGCGACGTTGGTCACCTCGCTGATCGCGTGCGCGATGCGGGACATCTCTTTGAGGCCGTCCTGCGGCAGGACCTGGCGGCCCTGCTTCAGCTGCAGGCCGGCCACCACGCTGAACAGGTTGGCGTTGCCGGCCCGCTCGCCGTAGCCGTTGGCCGTGCCCTGCACGTGGGTCACGCCGGCGTCCACCGCGACCAGGGTGTTGGCCACGCCGCAGGCGGTGTCGTCGTGGCAGTGGATGCCCAGGCGGGCTTGGGTGGCTGCTTTGACGGCGGCGACGGTGTCGGCGAGCTGGTTCGGCATCATGCCGCCGTTGGTGTCGCACAGGGCGATGACGTCGGCGCCGGCCTCGGCCGCGGTGCGGACGACCTCGAGCGCGTACGCGGGGTTGGACCGGTAGCCGTCGAAGAAGTGCTCGGCGTCCAGGAACACCCGCTGGCCGTTGCCCTTCAGGTGCGTGACGGTGTCGGCGATCATGGCCAGGTTTTCCTCGAGCGTGGTGCGCAGGGCCAGCTCGACGTGCCGGTCGTGACTCTTTGCGACGAGAGTCACGACCGGCGCGCCCGAAACGCGCAGCGCGGCAACCAATGGGTCGTCGGCCGCCTTCACACCAGGCCGGCGGGTCGCGCCGAACGCGGCGAGCTGCGCGTGCTTCAGGTCCAGCTCCGTGGCGGCGCGGCGGAAGAACTCGGTGTCCTTCGGGATCGCGCCCGGCCAGCCGCCCTCGATGAACCCCACGCCGAACTCGTCCAGCTGGCGCGCGATGACCAGCTTGTCGGCCACGCTGAGGTTCAGGCCCTCCTGCTGCGCGCCGTCACGCAAGGTCGTGTCGTAGACGTGAAAGGTGTCGTCGAGCATCGGTGCTGTCCGTTTCTTCCGGTCTGGAGGTTGCGCCGCCGCAAAACAAAAGACCCCTCGCGAGAACGCGAGAGGTCTGCGCGCCGGCGGCGGGCCCTAGCGGGCCACGCCCAGGGCCGCTAGCCCTGGGTGCCGACGCGCCTGCCGATAATGCTCCGGCCGGACGTCACGGCCTCAGTGTGCCACACGTCCGGCCGGAGCCGCACATCTATCTCACTATCCGAGACGTCGATGGGTTCATCGAGGTAGGAACGTCCGGATTTGGGTGGAGGCGCGGGCGCGACGGGCCGCGGTCAGCAGACCTTGTGGACCCAGCCGAACGGGTCGGGCTGGCGGCCGTACTGGATGCCGATCAGTTCCTCGCGCAGGCGCATGGTGACCGGGCCGGGCTCGCCGTGGCCGATCAGCCATTCGGCGGATTCGCCCTTGACCCGGCCGACCGGGGTGATGACGGCGGCGGTGCCGCAGGCGAACACCTCGGTCAGCTCGCCCGAGGCGCACTGGGCCTGCCACTGGTCGGTGGAGATCCGGTCCTCGTAGGCCTTGACGCCGAGTTCGGGGGCCAGCCGCAGCAGCGAGTCGCGGGTGATGCCGGGCAGCAGCGTGCCGGTCAGCGGCGGCGTCATGATCTGCGGGGCGGTGCCGTCGCCCGCGCCGTTGCCATCCGGGCCGAAGACGAAGAACAGGTTCATCCCGCCCATCTCCTCGACCCAGCGGTGCTCGGCGGCATCCAGCCAGACCACCTGGTCGCAGCCCTGCTCCACGGCCTGCTGCTGGGCCAGGAAGGCGGCCGCGTAGTTGCCGCCCGCCTTGACCGCGCCGGTCCCGCCGGGCGCGGCCCTGGTGTAGTACTCCGACAGCCACACGGTGACCGGCTTGGGCTTACCGGTGCCGCCGAAGTAGGAGGCGGCGGGCGAGGCGATGATGCAGAACAGGTACTCGCTTGACGGGTGGTTGACGCCCAGGCCGCGCTGCGTGGCGATCATGAACGGCCGCAGGTACAGGCTGTTGCCCTCACCGCCCGGCACCCAGTCGCGGTCCTGGGCGACCAGCAGCTCCAGGGCACGGATGAAGGTCTCCTCGGGCAGCTCAGGCATGGCCATCCGCTGCGCGGTCCGGTTGAACCGGGCCGCGTTGGCTTCCGGCCGGAACGTGGCGATCGACCCGCTCGGTTGCCGGTAGGCCTTCAGGCCCTCGAAGAACTCCTGGGCGTAGTGGAACACCATGGTGGCCGGGTCGAACGTGAACGGCCCGTAGGGCTCGAGCCGCCCGTCGTGCCAGCCGCGCTCGGTGGACCAGCGCAGCGTGATCATGTGATCGGTGAACACCTGGCCGAAGCCCGGCGAGCGCAGCACTGCCTCCCGCTCGGCGTCGGGCAGCGGGTGGCTGGAGGGACGGATATCGAAATCAATCATGGTCTGAACTTCCTCATCGCCGGTAGGTCAACAGTAGCCATCGTGACCCGGCGGTCTGCGCCGACCGCGGGGTCAGCTGGCTACTCGCTCGGCGATGTCGTCGCCCACCTCGACGGTGGTGCGCGCGGCCCAGGCTCCCTGGCGCTCGAGCAGGTCGTCGGCCACGGCCTGCTCGATCTTGACCGCATCGGCGACCAGACCCAGGTGCTCGCAGAGCATGGCGGCGGACAGGATGGCGGCCGTCGGGTCGGCCTTGCTCTGGCCCGCGATGTCCGGGGCGCTGCCGTGCACCGGCTCGAACATGCTGGGCGCGGTGCCCTCGGGGTTGATGTTGCCGCTGGCGGCGAGCCCGATGCCGCCGGCCACCGCGGCCCCGAGGTCGGTCAGGATGTCGCCGAACAGGTTGTCGGTGACGATGACGTCGAACCGTTCGGGCTGGGAGACGAAGAACATGGACGCGGCGTCGACGTGGCAGTAGTCCACCGACACGTCGGCGAACTCCTTGGCCAGCCCGTCCACGGTGCGCTGCCACAGGTCGCCGGCGTAGGTGAGCACGTTCGTCTTGTGCACCAGGGTCAGCTTGCGGCGCGGCCGGGCCATGGCCTTGGCGAAGGCGTACCGCGCCACCCGCTGCACGCCGAACGCGGTGTTCACGCTCTCCTGGGTGGCGATCTCGGCCGGGGTGCCCTTGCGCATCACGCCGCCGGCTCCGGTGTACGGGCCCTCGGTGCCCTCGCGGATCACCACCATGTCCAGCGTCTCGGGACGGGCGCTGGACAGCGGGGAGGCGACCCCGGGGTACAGCCGGACCGGGCGCAGGTTGACGTAGTGGTCAAGCTCGAACCGCAGCCGCAGCAGCAGGCCGCGCTCGAGCACCCCGCTGGGCACGCTCGGATCGCCGACCGCGCCGAGCAGGATCGCGTCGTGGCCGCGGATCTCCTCGAGCACCGCGTCGGGCAGCGTCTCGCCGGTGCGGTGCCAGCGGCGCGCGCCGAGGTCGTACTCGGTCTCGTCGAAGGTGACCTCGGGCGCCGCGGCCCGCAGTACCTTGAGCGCCTCGGCGGTCACCTCGGGACCGATGCCGTCGCCGCCGACGACGGCCAGCCGTATCGTTCGTGAAGCCATGCCAGAACCTTACTTGCGGGTCCGGCTCGACGTGGCCCGACTGACCGCGCCTACCGCGTCGCCTCCGTTGTCGCGCCGGTCCAGGGCGACCTGGACGGCCTGCATAGCCTCGGCGGGCGGCCCGGTCTCGGCGGCGGGCTCGGCTTCGGCGGACGGCCCGGCCTCGGGGCGGTCGGAGGCGTCGGCGGCCAGCGGGTCGCGGCCGTCGCGGGGAGCGGGCAGCCGGGCGCCGGGGCGGTCGCTCCAGGGATACATGTCGTACACGGGGATGACTCCTGTCGAGAACCAGCGGGACTTACGGCCAGCGCCCAGCCTCCGCAGCGGGTTGCCGGCCTGCCCTGGATCAGGTTCTACAGGTCTCCGCTGCGGCTGCCTACGAGTACGAGGTGCCGCATAGTGCCTGCTACGTTACCTGAACCACCCTGGCCTGAGACATCTCACCAGACGTCTGTCTCAGTATTCGAGACACTATTTTCAAGTCCTACTTCATCCAGCGCCGGTAGCGGGGGCGGGCGGCGTGCCGCCATACGCGGCGGGCGCGGGCCTGCAGCCGTTCGGCCCGGTGGCTCTCGCGCTCGTGCAGCAGGCCGTAGCTGAACGCGTTCTCGCCGGCCAGGTGCGCGCTGATGCCCAGGTCCCGGGCGGCCTGCCGGGCCAGCACCGAGTCCTGGTGGTCGCCGAGCACCGACTGGACCTTCTTCATCTGCCTGGCGAACCGGCGGGCCTGCTTGCCGATCACCGGGGTCGCGGCCTCGGCCGCGTAGCGGGCCCGGCGGGCGGACTTGCGCGCCTGGTGCAGGGCGACGTCCCTGGCCTCGCCGGGCCGGGTGTGCCGGGCCCGGCGCATCCGCCGCTGGGCCTGCCGGTAGGCCCGGCGGACCCCGGCCGGGAGGACGTCGCGGGCCGGTTCCCCGGCGCGCGGGCCAGAGGCCGGGCCGGCCGCGACGCGGTCCAGCTCGGCCAGCAGGGCCGCGTACCGCGGCGAGTCCAGCACCTCGAGCAGGTCGGTCCGGGCGGCGGCGCGGCGGGGCGCGTAGTGCCCCTGCACGCGGGCCTGGACCGGCCCGATGAGCAGTTCGGGCGGCGTCGGCCGCAGGCTGTCCCGCAGGTGCCCGGCGAGCACCTCGCCGTCGCGGGCCGCGCCGAGCGCCCGGCCCAGCCACTGGAGTTCGCCGTAGAGGTGACCGGTGGCCGGGCGCGGGATGACGTCGCCGAACGACCGGAGGGCGGCGCGCAGCCGGCGGGTGGCCACCCGCATCTGGTGCACGGAGTCGAACTCGTCCGCGCGCACCGAGGGCTCGAGCGAGGCCAGCGTGTGGGCCTGGAAGCGCAGGTAGGCCAGCACCGCCTCGCCCGCGGTGGCGGACCGCCGGGGTTGCGTGCCGGCCAGCACGGCCGGGACCGGGTGGCCGTTGGAGCGGGTCTGGGTGTCGGTGGTGTTGGCAGCCATCAGGGCCTGCTACCCCGTCTGGAGCATCCAAACGCGCCGCGGCCGCCGATGACGGCCGCGGCGCGTGGCAGTGTTACTCGTCGGCGGCCAGCCAGGACATCAGCGGGCGGAGCCGCGCGCCGACCTGCTCGATCTGCTCGGCGTGCTCGGCCTCGCGGCGCTTGAGGAAGTTCGGCTTGCCGGCGTCGAACTCCTCGACCAGCTCGCGCGCGAACGAGCCGTCCTGGATCTCGCCCAGGATGCGGCGCATCTCCTCGCGGGTCTGCTCGTTGATCAGCCGGGGGCCGCGGGTGTAGCCGCCGTACTCGGCGGTGTCCGACACCGACCAGTACATCTTGGAGATGCCGCCCTCGTACATCAGGTCCACGATCAGCTTCATCTCGTGCAGGCACTCGAAGTAGGCCGACTCCGGCTGGTAGCCGGCCTCGACCAGGGTGGCGAAGCCCGCCTTGATCAGCTCGGCCACGCCGCCGCACAGCACGGTCTGCTCGCCGAACAGGTCGGTCTCGGTCTCCTCGGTGAACGTGCTCTTCAGCGCGCCCGCGCGGGTGCCGCCGATGCCCTTGGCGTAGGCCAGGGTCAGCGGCCAGGCGTTGCCGGTCGCGTCCTGCTCCACGCAGACCAGCACCGGCACGCCGCGGCCCTGCGCGAACTGGCGGCGCACCAGGTGGCCGGGCGCCTTGGGCGCGACCATGCAGACGTCGACGTCCTCGGGCGGGGTGATGAGGTTGTACCGGATGTTCAGGCCGTGGGCGAAGAACAGGGCGTCGCCCTCCACCAGCGAGGGCGCGATGGCCTCGGCGTACAGCTGGCGCTGCAGGTGGTCCGGGATCAGGACCATGATCAGGTCGGCCTCTTCGCATGCCTCGCCGGGCGTGACCACGCGCAGGCCGTCGTTGGCGGCCTTCTCCCGGCTGGCCGAGCCCTCAGGCAGCCCGACCCGCACGTCCACGCCGGAATCGCGGAGGGACAGCGCGTGCGCGTGTCCCTGGCTGCCGTATCCCAGCACGGCGACGTGCCGGCGCTGGATGACGGAGAGGTCGGCGCTGTCGTCGTAGAAAATCTCTGCCACTTGAAATGGGCCTTTCTCTTTTTGTCGTGAGCTTATGCGCTGCGCTCGACGGGCCGCAGCGCGCGGTCGGTGATGGAGCGGCCGCCGCGGCCGATGGCCACCATGCCGGACTGGACGAGTTCCTTGATCCCGAACGGCTCGATCACCTTGATCAGCGCGTCGAGCTTCTCCCGGTTGCCGGTTGCCTCGATGGTGACCACGTCGATGGCCACGTCCACCACCCGGGCCCGGAACAGCTTGACCGTCTCGAGCACCCGGGACCGGCTCTCGGCGTCGGCCCGGATCTTGACCAGGATCAGCTCGCGCTGCACGGTGGCGCCCGGCTCGAGCTCCACGATCTTGAGCACGTTGATGAGCTTGTTGAGCTGCTTAGTCACCTGCTCGAGCGGGTGCTCCTCGCCGTTGACCACGATCGTGATGCGGGAGATCTCCTCGTGCTCGGTCGGCCCCACGGCCAGCGAGTCGATGTTGAAGTTGCGCCGGGAGAACAGCCCGGCGATCCTGACCAGGACCCCCGGCTTGTTCTCCACCAGCACGGACAGCGTGTGCCTAGTCATCGGAGCCTCCCCAGTCCGGCGCTATGCCGCGCGCGGACTTGATGTCGTCGTTGGACGTGCCGGCCGCGACCATGGGCCAGACCATGGCGTCCTTGTGCACCACGAAGTCGAGCACCACCGGCCGGTCGTCGATGGCCATGGCCCGCTCGATCGCCTGGTCCACCTCGCCGGGCTCCTCGCAGCGGATGCCCTCGCAGCCGTAGGCCTCGGCCAGCTTGACGAAATCGGGGATGCGGGTGCCGGTCGGCTTCTTCGGCTCGGCCGTGGCGTGCAGGTCGGTGTTGGAGTAGCGCTCGTTGTAGAACAGCGTCTGCCACTGCCTGACCATGCCGAGGCTGCCGTTGTTGATGATGGCGACCTTGATCGGGATGCCCTCGATGGCGCAGGTGGCCAGCTCCTGGTTGGTCATCTGGAAGCACCCGTCGCCGTCGATGGCCCACACGGTGGCCTCCGGGCGGCCGACCTTGGCCCCCATGGCGGCGGGCACGGCAAAGCCCATGGTGCCCAGGCCGCCGGAGTTGATCCAGGTCGCGGGGTTCTCGTAGCTGATGAACTGGGCGGCCCACATCTGGTGCTGGCCGACCCCGGCCACGTACACCGCCTCCGGGCCCGCGATCTTCCCGATCCGCTCGATCACGTACTGCGGGGCCAGGGTGCCGTCGTCCGGCTGGTCATAGCCGAGCGGGTAGGTCGTGCGCCAGGAATCGAGCTGGGCCTTCCAGGCGTCCAGGTCGGGCTGGCGGCCCTGCTCGTGCTCGGCCCGGACGGCGGCGATCAGGTCGGCGATGACCTCACGGCAGTCGCCCACGATCGGCACGTCGGCCCGGCGGTTCTTGGAGATCTCGGCCGGGTCGATGTCTGCGTGCACGATCAGCGCGCCGGGCGCGAACGTGTCCAGCTTGCCGGTCACCCGGTCGTCGAACCTGGTGCCCAGCGCGATGAGCAGGTCGGCCTTTTGCAGCGCGCCGACCGCCGTCACGCAGCCGTGCATGCCGGGCATGCCCATGTGCAGCGGGTGGCCGTCGGGGAACGCGCCCCGGGCCATCAGGGTGGTGACCACCGGGATGCCGGTCAGCTCGGCCAGCTCGCGCAGCTGCGCGGAGGCGCGGGCCTTGATCACGCCGCCGCCCACGTACAGCACCGGCCGCCTGGACTCGGTGATCAGGCGGGCGGCCTCGCGCACCTGGCGGGCGTGCGGCCGGGTCACCGGGTGGTAGCCGGGCAGGTCGTACGGGACCGGCCAGCTGAAGTCGGTCATCGCCTGGAGCGCGTCTTTGGAGATGTCGACCAGCACCGGTCCCGGCCGGCCGGTCGAGGCCACGTGGAAGGCCTCGCCGATGGTGCGGGCGATGTCCCCGGGCTTGGTGACCAGGAAGTTGTGCTTGGTGATCGGGATGGTGATCCCGGAGATGTCGGCCTCCTGGAAGCCGTCGGTGCCGATCAGGCTCGACGGCACCTGCCCGGTGATGGCCACCATCGGGACCGAGTCCATGTAGGCGTCGGCGATGGGCGTGACCAGGTTGGTGGCGCCCGGGCCGCTGGTCGCCATGCACACGCCGACGCGGCCGGTGGCCTGCGCGTAGCCGGTGGCCGCGTGGCCCGCGCCCTGCTCGTGCCTGACCAGGATGTGCCGGATGATCTTGGAGTCGAGCAGCGGGTCGTAGGCGGGCAGGACGGCACCGCCCGGGATGCCGAACACCACGTCGGCCCCGACCCGCTCGAGCGCGTAGACCAGCGCCTGCGCCCCGGTGGCCCGGGTCTTGCCCGGGCTGGTGGCCTGCAGCCGCGGCGGCTCGGCGCCGGCGGGCGCGGGGGCCTGGGGCGCGGCCGCGGGGACCTGGGGCTCGGCCGGGTGGGCGTGATCGGGGGCCCGGGCTCCCTCGCGGTGCGGCGTGCGAGCAGCCAGGTCCCGCGGGCTGGGCACGGCGCGTCCGGGCGGCGCCGGGGATCCTGGCGTCCCGCCGGGACCTTCGGGGTCGTCGTGGACCCCGGGCCCGGTGCGGCCGGTCATCTGCTCGGTCATCGGTTCGTCTCCCTGGCTTTAAATTCGCTGGCTGGCATTCGCTGGCTTGCATTCGGCGGCATAAAAAATCCCCTCGTGCCTGACGGCAGTCGAGGGGAGCGCGCAGTGGGCTGTCTTGGTCAGCCGCCTGCGCGCCAGCCAAGTACGAGGATCTGCGTGGTCTTCACGTCTATCACCTTACTGCGATCTGGAATCGTAACGTCAACCGATGACGGTAGTTGTCTCACATTCCGAGACGGGCCGCCCGCACGGCTCGTCGGCGGCGCCTCCTTGGGCTCCGTTACTCCCGTGCCCCCCTGGCGTCCTGATCAGCGCTTCCACGCCGGCCGCGGCCATCGGCCTGGCCATCAGGAAGCCCTGCCCGTAGCCGCAGCCCATCTCGCGCAGCGCGCTGAGCTGGCGGGGCTGCTCAATGCCCTCGGCGATGACCCGCAGGCCCAGGTCGCGCCCGACCTGCACCACGGTCCTGGTCAGCATCGAGAGCGTGTCGTCCTGACCGAGGCCGGCCACGAACGACGGGTCGATCTTGATCACGTCGAGCGGCAGCTGCCGCAGGTGGGCCAGCGAGGCGTACCCGGTGCCGAAGTCATCGATGGCCATCCGGACGCCCAGCTGGTGCAGGTCCGCGAGCCGCTCGACGATCAGCCCGTCCTCCTCGACCAGGATCCGCTCGTTCACCTCGACGGTGAGCGCCTCGGCCGGCAGGCCGGTCTCGGCCAGGATGACGGCCACCCGGCCGGTGAAGCCGGGCGCGATGATCTGCCGCGCGGACAGGTTGACCGCGACGCCGACCTCGAACGAGGCCCGCAGCCAGGCCGCGCCCTGGGTGCACGCCTCGCGCAGCACCCAGTCGCCGAGGGGCACGATCAGGCCCGAATCCTCGGCCGCGCCCAGGAACTCGCGGGGCGGGACTGACCCGCCGCCGCGCCACCAGCGCACCAGCGCCTCGGCCCCGATGACGCGGGAGGTGGCCAGCTCGACGATCGGCTGGTACTGCAAGGTGAGCTCGCCGTTGCTGATGGCCCGCTGCAGGTCGGTGACGATCTCGAGCCTGCGGACCACGTCCGCGTGCATGTGCGCGGCGTAGACCTCGACCCGGTCGCCGCCGGCTTCCTTGGCCCGCGACATGGCCACGTCGGCGTTGCGCAGCAGCACGCCGGACTGCCCGTCGGGGCTCCCGTGGCCGGCCGCGGACTCCGGCGGCCGGCGGCTGTCCGCGGTCACGGGCTCCGGGCCGGCCAGCGCCAGGCCGACGCTCGCGGTGAGCGCGATGGGCTGGCCGGCCACCCGGAACGGCTCGCCGGCCACCGCGCCCGCCAGCCGCTCGGCGATCTCGGAGACCTCCTGCACGCTGCCCGCGCTCTCGACCAGGACGGCGAACTCGTCGCTGCCCCAGCGGGCCACCGTGTCGTGCACCGGGACGACCGCGCGCAGCCGCCGGGCCGCCTGGGCCAGCACCAGGTCGCCGGCTCCGTGCCCGACCGAGTCGTTGACCGCGGTGAAGCGGTCCAGGTCAAGGAAGATGACGCCGACTCTTTGGGCAGGCGGGGCGTCCCGCAGCGCGTCCCTGGTCCGCTCCTCGATGTAGGCCCGGTTGGGCAGGCCGGTCAGCCCGTCGTGGAAGGTCAGGTGGGTGACCTGCTGGCGCAGCGCCACCTGGTCGCTGACGTCGCGGGCGGTGACCAGGATCTGGCCCGGCGCGCCGGGGACCTGGTAGCGCAGCACGGTCGACTCGACATGCCGCCAGGTGCCGTCGGCGGCCCGCACCCGGGCCGGGAAGCGGCCCGCGGAGCCCGGTGCGCCGGACAGGGCAGGCGCACCGGCGGCCCCGGTCGCGGTCCTGGCCCCCAGGGCCAGCCGGGCCGCGGCCAGCACGGCCGCGCGGTCCTCGGGATGGACGAAATCGGGCAGCTGGCGGCCGGTCAGGTCGGCCGGGGTGTAACCGTAATCGGCGACCGCCGGGCTGGCGTAGCTGATGATCCCGTCCAGGTCGCAGACCAGCACCACGTCGCTGGTCCGGCTGGCCAGCTCGCGCAGGCTCTGGCTGGATTCCCGCCAGATCGACAGCAGCAGCCCGTTCTGGTTGACCAGCATGAAGACCCGGACGGCCAGCACCAGCACGCCCGCGCCGCCCGCCACGACCAGCGCCGCCCCGGATCCGGGGGCACCGGCCAGGCCGTTGCCGATCACGACCAAGGTGGCGACGGCCGCGGCCAGCGCGGCGACGATGGTGGCGGCGGCCGAGCTCGAGGCCCGGCGGGCCCACCGCACCTCGGCCACCGGCCACGGGGCCAGGCCGAGCAGGATGGCGGCCAGCACGGCCATCAGCTGGGTCGCGACGCCCGGGTGCCCGCCCAGGGCCCGCTGCCCGACGGCCAGGGCGTCCCCGATCGTCACGGCCAGCAGGGACAGGTAAGGCAGCGCGACGCGCCGCCAGGCCGCGGTGACCAGGGGCAGCAGGGCGCCCAGGACGGCCAGGTCCGCCAGCGCGTGGATCAGGCTGAGCAGGAAGGTGCCCGGCCGGTCACCGGACCGGTGGAACTCCGCGCTGAACAGGGTGATCCAGCCGATCACCAGCAGGGCGACCGCCATGACGTACCCGTCGGCCAGCCCGGGCAGCACCGAGCCGGTGGCGGCGTCGGTGCCCTCGGGCAGCTCGGCCCGCCGGGGCCGCGGGACGCCCTGGCCTTCGCCCTGGGCGGCCAACCGCTCGGCGCCGGCGAGCAGCATGATGCCGACGGCCGCGGCGGCGACCGCCAGCAGCGACGGCAGGTCGGCCAGCGACAGCCCGGAGGTCGGACCCTGCGCCGGTCCCTCCACCTGCTGGACGATCAGGCCGGCGCAGTACAGGGCGGCCGCTCCGGCCAGCCACTGGTAACCCCGGGCGAAGGCGCTGTCGTGCCGGCGCGCGCCGAGCCACAGGCTCACCGCCGCCGCGAACCACGCCAGCATGCCAAGCACGCTCATCCTCGGCACCCCGAGATGATCACGCGCACCTGGGCTCCTTCCGTTTCCGTTTCCGTCCTGCTGCCCTAAAAAACTCAACGCACGCTAGGCAAGGCCCATAGCTTGGTCACGCTTTTCGTTACCTCGTCGTAACGAAATGTCGCCGTCGTCGCGCACTAGCTAGCGCCGCCGACCGCCGGGAGCCCCCGCCCCTATTAGATGGCCTCCCAACCGGCGTGCCGCTCACTGTACGTACCCGAGATCACACTTCGGTTGAGGAAGGGCGTATAGCGGGAGACAGATTCTCAACCGGTCAGCGGGTACCGGGAACTCGCAGCTATCTGGCGTGCCCCAGTCCCAGTATGTGCCTTTAATCACAAGGCGCAGTGGAACAGGCCAGGCCCCGCGGCCGGGATTAACCGGGGCTGATACACCTGATCTAGACTCCTGCGAGGTGTTTACCCAGATAGGGGCGAACCAGGGAGGCGGCCGTGCGCAAGGTCCTGATCGCGAACCGCGGTGAGATCGCGGTGCGTATCGTGCGCGCGTGCCGTGACGCCGGCCTGGCCAGCGTGGCCGTATACGCCGAGCCCGACCTGGACGCGCTGCACGTGCGGATGGCCGACGAGGCGTACTCGCTGGCCGGGTCGACCGGGCCGGAAACCTACCTGGACATCGACAAGATCATCAAGGTGGGGCTGGAGTCGGGCGCGGACGCCGTGCACCCCGGCTACGGGTTCCTGGCCGAGAACGCCGACTTTGCCCGGGCCGTGACCGCGGCCGGCCTGACCTGGATCGGGCCGCCGCCCGGAGCCATCGAGGCGCTCGGCGACAAGGTGCGGGCCCGGCACATCGCCCGCGAGGCCGGGGCGCCGCTCACACCGGGCACGCCCGACCCGGTGCGGGACGCCGGGGAGGTGCGGGCGTTCGGCCGGGAGTACGGCTACCCCATCGCGATCAAGGCCGCGTTCGGCGGCGGCGGCCGGGGGCTCAAGGTGGCCTGGCGCGAGGAGGAGGTCACCGAGCTGTACGAGTCGGCGGTCCGGGAAGCCACCGCCGCGTTCGGTCGGGGCGAGTGCTTCGTGGAGCGGTACCTGGACCGGCCGCGGCACGTCGAGACGCAGTGCCTGGCCGACGCGTACGGGCACGTGGTCATCATCTCGACCAGGGACTGCTCGCTGCAGCGCCGTCACCAGAAGCTGGTCGAGGAGGCGCCGGCCCCGTTCCTGACGCCGGAGCAGACCGAGGCCCTGTACACCTCGTCCAAGGCGATCCTGCGCACGGCGGGCTATGTGGGCGCGGGCACCTGCGAGTTCCTGGTCGCCCAGGACGGCACGATCAGCTTCCTGGAGGTCAACACCCGGCTGCAGGTCGAGCACCCGGTCAGCGAGGAGGTCACCGGCCTCGACCTGGTGCGCGAGATGTTCCGCATCGCCGACGGCGAGCCGCTGGGCTACGACGACCCGCCCGCCCGGGGGCACTCGATCGAGTTCCGGATCAACGCCGAGGACCCGGGCCGTAACTTCCTGCCCGCCCCGGGCACCATCACCACCTGGCATCCCCCGTCGGGTCCTGGCGTGCGGCTGGACTCCGGGTACGAGGCCGGCCAGACGGTCCCGCAGGTGTTCGACTCGCTGATCGCCAAGTTGATCGTGACCGGGGCCAGCCGCGCCCAGGCGCTGCAGCGCGCGGCCCGGGCGCTGGCCGAGTTCGAGGTGGGCGGCATGCCCACCGTGCTGCCCTTCCACCGGGCCGTGGTGGCCGACCCCGCCTTCGCCGGCGAGCCGCTGCGGGTGCACACCCGCTGGATCGAGACCGAGTTCGACACCCCGATGCCGTCCCAGGATCCCGCCGAGACCGCCGGGCCGGCCGAGCGGGAAGCGATCACGGTCGAGGTGGGAGGCAAGCGGCTCGAGGTGGTGGTGCCCGCCGTACTAGGAGTGCCGCGCCGCGCCGCTTCCGCCCCTGGATCGGCCGAACGGGGCCGCGGTGCCACCCGCGGTCGCCGGGCTGCTCCCGGGGGCGGGAGCGGAAACACGCTGGTCAGCCCCATGCAGGGCACGATCGTGAAGATCGCGGTGGCGGACGGGGAACGGGTATCGGCCGGCGACGTGGTCGTGGTCCTGGAGGCGATGAAGATGGAGCAGCCGCTGATCGCGCACAAGGACGGGACGGTCACCGGGCTGACCGTGAGCGTCGGCCAGACGGTCACCGCGGGCGCGCCCATCTGCGAGATCACGGAGTGATCCGGTGCCCAGGATCCCCGGGGATCCCAGCCCGGGCCGCAAGGTGCTGTTCACGCTGGGGGCCCGGCTGCCGGCCCGGTACCGGGAGTGGGTCAGGCACGACCTGACCGACGCCGGCTGGCGGGGTCGGCTGACGCTGCGCCACCTGCTGGTCATGCTGCCGATCGCGGCCGCCCTGGCCGCCTTCCCCGGCGCGCTGTGGATCCACATCGCCGTGCCCGGGCTGTTCCTGCTCTGCAGCGTCGGCATCGTCGCGATGTACGCCGACGACATCCGGGTGTCCCGGCTGCACCGCCACGGCATCGAACCCCCCGCAGACCCCGATCTGGGCCGCCCCTCCCACTAGCCGGGCATGGAGATCAAGAACCTTGGCCCTTCCTGGCCTGAGCCTTACCGGTGCGCCGTGCCGCGTTGAGTAAGCCGCCGACCTTGGTGGCCTGGGTGAGGATGGTGATGAGGGTGGCGACGGCCTCCTGGGCGTCCGGGCCGGCCGCGGAGACGGTGACGTGCTGGCCGCTGGTGGCGCCGAGGCCCATCACCCCGAGCACGCTCTTAGCGTCGGCGGTGTGGCCGCCCGCGGTGACCGACACCGCCGCGGCGAACCGGCCGGCCGCCACGGCGAGCGCCCCGGCCGGGCGGGCGTGCAGGTCGCCGGCCAGGGTGATGACCTGCTCACAGCTTGCGGACATGACGCGCCTCCTCTGCCGCGGCGGCGACCGCCTTGATGTCGCCGCCAGTGGCGGCCGTGACCGTCGCGGCGACCGCGCCCTCGACGAACGGGGCGTCGGCGAGCAGCACGCTCTCGGCGTCGCCATAATCCTCGAGCACCGCCCGCACGGTTAGCACCGCGCTGCCCAGGTCCGCAGCACCACTACGCCTGCGCCGTTCTCCGCCTCGCTGAGCCCGCGTACCACCTTCGCCGCGCTGGTGCCGAGATCGCCGTCGTCGGTGCCCCCCGCCGCGATGATCGTCACCGTGCCGCCGCTGACCTGCGCGGCTAGGTACGCAGTGCCTGCGGCGAGTTCGGCGCTGTGCGAGACGAGGACGATTCCGACGGTGGGAGCGGTCATGGCCTATCCTGAATGTTGTTCGGCGATGCTGAAAGGGTGTCATGATCCAGTCGGTGCAGCGCGCAGCGCAGATCCTCGCTGTCCTCGGTTCCGGTACGCCGCGTCTCGGCGTGACCGAGATCGCCGACCGGGTCGGCCTGGCCAAGCCCACGGTGCACGGGCTGCTGCGCACCCTGGAGGCCCACGAGCTGGTGGCGCAGGACCTGGACACGGGCAAGTACAGCTTGGGCCCCGGCGTGCTCCAGCTCGGCAATGCCTATCTGGACGGATCTGACCTGCGGGCCAGGTCGCTGCGGTGGGCGGAGTCGCTGGCCGAGCGGGCCGGCGAGGCGGTCTGGGTAGCCACCTTGTCGGGCTCCCGGGTGATCGTGCTGCACCACGTGTTCCGGCCGGACAATACCGTGCAGATCCTGGAGGTCGGCGCGGCGATCCCGTGGCACGCCTGCGCGCTGGGCCACGCGATCGTGGCGTTTTGGCCCGAGGCCCACCGCGCGCGGGCCCTGGCTGGCGAGCTGGCCCCGCTGACCGGCCGCACCAAGACCACCAGGACCGCGCTGAACCGGGCCCTGGCCCAGGTCCGGCAGCGCGGCTACGCGGTCGAGGACCAGGAAGCGACCGTGGGTGACGCCGGGATCGCGGCGCCCATCGTGTCCAGGGACGGCGTGGTGGCCGGCGCGATCGGCGTCGTCGGCGCGGCCGACCGCCTGCTCGTGCCGGGCACCCGGGACGAGCTGGTCCGCGCGGTCGGCGAGGCGGCCCGGGCCATCTCCAGGGACCTGGGCGCGGGACGCGGCGGCGTGGTGCTCTCCGCCTTGAGCTGATGATCTCCAGGGCCGGGCGGCCATTACCGGTTCACCTTTTCCTGGCCGGCGGCGAGGACCTCGGCGGCTTTGAACGCGGCCGCCCGGGTGTCGGTGGCGGCGATCCAGCTGGCGACCTGGGGCACGCGCGCCGCACCTACGCTCAGCGTCCGCACGCCGAGGCCGAGGAGCAGCGGCAGGGTCAGCGGGTCGGCCGCCGCGTCGCCGCAGACGGAAATCCTCACCCCGGCTCCGCTGGCCGCCTGGACCACGGTCTGGATGAGCGCGAGCACGCGGGGGTCCGCGGCCAGCGCGGGACGGGTCTGCGGGTCGGCCCGGTCCACGCCGAGCACCTCGCTGGCCAGGTCGTTGGTGCCGATGGAGAAGAAGTCGACCGCCGGGGCGAAGTCCGCCGCCGCGGCGGCGGTGGCGGCGACCTCGACCATGATGCCGAGTTCGGGCGGGTCGACACCGGCCTCGGCGGCGGCCTTGGCGAGCGCGGCGCGGACCTGGGCTACCTCGTCCAGGTCCTTGACCATCGGGACCAGAACGGCGAGCTGGGTATCGGCGCCCGCGAGC
Source organism: uncultured Actinomycetes bacterium (assembly GCA_963790065.1). Lineage (GTDB taxonomy): Bacteria > Actinomycetota > Actinomycetes > Streptosporangiales > Streptosporangiaceae > Palsa-504. The sequence continues at coordinate 93,279 of CAWBNK010000021.1, forward strand.
AGGATCGCCCGGAGCTGGTCCTTGAGCGCTCCCGGGGCGCCCAGCAGAGCGACCAGGCCAGGTTCTTCGTCAGCCAGGAAGGGCGGGATCTTGTCACCGGAGAAGTCGAGCAGCCGGACGACCGCCGGCCTGCCCGCGAGCAGGCCGAGGACCGGCCTCAGGTGGGCCAGGTGATCGGGCTGCGACGGCCAGCCCGAGGCGCCGGTGAAAGGGATCTCGGTACGCAGCAGGCCCACGCCGGCCGCGCCGCCGGACAGGCCAAGCCGGGTTTCTGCGGCCGAGGCGACGTTGCATAGCAGTGTGACCGGCTCACCGTCGGCGGTGGTGACCTCCTGCGGGGCGCGGTCCATGAGGTCCGGCGTTACGCGGCTCGCCGCGACGAGGTCAAGCTCGGTTTGCGGGTCCGGGTCGACGATCAGTTCCCCCGCGCCGGCGTCCAGGACCGCCGGGTGCCCGGCCGCCGTGGCCAGCACCCGCGGGTCCGCGCCGGCCAGCATGGGCAGGCCGAGGCCACGCGCGATGATTGCCGCATGGGAGCTGGCCCCGCCCGCCACTGACACCGCGCCGACCAGCCCGCTATCGGCCAGCTGGATCAGGTCGGCCGGGTCGACCTCGTGGCGGACCAGGATGAACGTTCCCGCGGGGGGCGGGGGCGCGGTGTTCCCCCTCAGGTGATCGACCACGGCCGCGGCCACCTGGCGGACGTCGCCCGCACGCTGGGCCAGGTCGGGGTCGGGCAGGGCGGCGAGCACGGTGGCCTGAGCCTCGGCGGCCGCGCTGACGGCGGCGATGCCGTCGGCTCCGGCCCGCACCGCGTCGATCGCCGGGCCGACCAGGGCGGAGTCCGCCGCGATCAACGCGCCGATGTCGACGATGCCGGCTTCGAGATCCTGACCGCGCTCCCGCAGCCGGCCGGCGAGCACGGCCCGCTGCCGCGCGACCGCGACGAACGCCGCCCGCACGTCGTCCTCGTTCGGGGGCGGCTGGGCCCGGTCAGCTTCGCCGGGAGCATCACCGAGGTAGATCTCCCCGGTGCTGATGCCCTCAGATACCGGCTGACCCCGGTAGCGAGTGGGTGTGGTCATTGTCCGGCCTGCGCGGCGTCCCTGAGGGCGCCGAGGATGAGCGCGGTCGAGACGGCGCCGGGATCCTCATGGCCGACGCTGCGCGGGCCGAGGTAGCTCGCGCGGCCCTTCAGCGCCTGCATGGAAATGGTCGCGGTGGCGCCCGCCGTGGCCGCCTCGACGAGCACGGAAAGGGCGTCGTCCGGCGACGCCCCCTCCGTGATCGCCTTGCTGAAGGCCCTGGTCGCAGGCGCGAGCGCGTCGACCATCGTCTTGTCGCCCTCGCGGGCGGCGCCGAGCTGCTTGACGCCCGCGAGCGCCGCATCGAGCGCGGCGGACAAGGCGGCCAAGTCGACGTCGGCGGCGCCTCCCAGCGCCTTTCCGGCCCGGCGGAAGGCCGTGCCGTACAGCGGACCCGAGGCACCGCCGACCTTGGATATGAGGGTGTTGCCCGTCAGGGTCAGGATGGCCCCGGGCGTCGCGGCTTTAGCCTCCGCGGCGTCCAGGGCGCTGAGCACGGCCGTGAAGCCCCTGGCCAGGTTGATGCCGTGATCGGCGTCGCCGATCGCCGCGTCCAGCTGGGTCAGGTGGTCGCGGTTGGTCTCGATGACCCCAGCGGCCGACACGATCCAGGCCCGGAAGACTTCAGCGTCCATGATGGCTCCTACCAGAAGGGAATCGCTGGCCCTAGCGTCCCCACCGCAGGGCGGGTGTGTCCACTGGCGCGTCCCAGAGCCGGGTGAGCGCGTCGGTGAGCTGGCAGACCGTCACCGAGAAGCCCTGCATCTCCAGGCTGGTGATGTAGTTGCCCACTAGGTTCCGCACGACGTTCCCGCCGTGCGCTTCCAAGTACTTCCGCACCTCGTTGAACATGAGGTAGAGCTCGATCAGCGGCGAGCCGCCCATACCGTTGACCATCACCAGCAGGTCGCCGCCGACGGGCATGTCGGCGCGGATCGCGGCCAGCGCCACCGCGGCCAGCTCGCGGGCGGGCGCAAGGGCGGCCCGGGTCCGGCCGGGCTCGCCGTGGATGCCGATGCCCAGCTCCACCTCGGCTTCGCCGAGCTCGAAGGTCGGCTTGCCCGCCGCGGGAACTATGCACGAGCTCAGCGCGACGCCGAAGGACCGGCTCCGCTCGTTGACCTCGCGGGCCACCGCGGCGACGGCGGCCAGGTCCGCTCCGTCCTCGGCCAGCGCCCCGGCGATCTTCTCCACGAAGACCGTGGCCCCGGTGCCGCGGCGGCCCGCGGTGTAGAGCGAGTCCTGCACCGCGACGTCATCGTTGATCACGACCGGGACGACCTCGATGCCGTCGTCCTCGGCCAGCTCCGCGGCCATCTGGAAGTTCAGCACGTCGCCGGTGTAGTTCTTCACTATGTGCAGCACGCCCGCGCCGCCGTTGACGGCCTTGGTCGCGAGCAGCATCTGGTCGGGCACCGGCGAGGTGAATACCTCGCCCGGGCAGGCGGCGTCGAGCATCCCGTAGCCGACGAAACCGCCGTGCAGCGGCTCGTGGCCGGAACCGCCGCCGGACACCAGGCCGACCTTGCCCGGCCGCGGTCCGCTGGCCCGGGTGATCACCTTGTTCTCGACATCCACCGAGAGCGACGGATGCGCCGCGGCGACACCCTCGAGGGCATCGGTGACTACCGTCTCCGGGCTATTGATGAGCTTCTTCATGCTGTAACTCCACTGACTTTTTCCGAGTTAGCGGTGCTGGGGGCGGGCTCGCCGGGCGCAAGGCTGGTCATCGCCGCGTCCTCGCGGACCCTGCCGATCGCGACCCACGCCAGGCCGCCGAGCGCGCCGCCGACGAATTCTCCGATCAGGTAAGCGGGCAGCTGCGACCACAGGACCTTGCCGCCGAAGGCCTTCAGCATGAACACCGAGCCCAGGTAACGGGCCGGGTTGATGGCGGCCCCGGTGGCAGGCCCGAGGATGATGATGATGGCGAAGACCACGGCGCCGATGGCCATCGGCGCCCAGCCGGGCACGGCGCGGTGGTCGATGACACCGAAGATGACGAAGACCAGCATGAAGGTGCCGATCGCCTCGATCGCCAGCCCGCGCCCGAATCCCATGGTCGCCGGGTTGTAGGCGGTCACCCCGCCGCCGGCCGTCACCGTGGCCAGCCTGCCCAGCGTGAGGTAGATGGAGGCTGCCCCGGCTATCGCCCCGGCCAGCTGGGCAATCATGTAGCCGGGCACCTCTCGCCATGGGAACTTGCCGGACACGGCGAGTGACAGCGTGACGGCGGGATTGATGTGACCGCCGGAGATGTGCCCGATCGCGTAGACCGCACCCACGATGACGAGCATGAACGCGAACGAGATCATCCCGAGCTGCGCCATGGAAAACGGGACTTTGGTGCCGGCCGCGATCACGCCGGTAGCGGCGGCCGAGCCTGCGCCCACGAACACGAGGAACGCGGTGCCCAGAAACTCGGCTGCGAGTTTCTGGGGGGTGGTAGGTGGTGCTGCCATGTGGTTGGCCCTCGGCCACCTGAGCGGCCGGGGCTTCTCACCTCCCTCAGGCGAGATCGGATCCTGCTCGAAACGTGTTCGACATCGTCGAACGGTGTTTCATGAACGTAAAGCGCTGGGGTTGCGTCCGTCAAGAGTGCGGATCAGATTTGCCCGAAATATCTGCGGCGTCGTCGGGCCGCCTACGACGGGCCCGGGAGTGGGTTGGGGCCGAGGGCCGGGGGGGCGGTCAGCCGGGCGGGGGTGAGGGTGGGCGGGGCGAGCAGCACGGACCGTTCGGCAGATAAAAGAGAATCGGGCGTGAACTCCATGAGCTTGCGGGCCGCCTCGGTGATGCTGCCGGACAGCGACGGGTAGACGGCGAAGGTGTGCGCCAGCTGCTCGGCGGTCAGGCGCTGCTCCATGGCCACCGACACGGCCAGGATCAGCTCGCTGGCCCGGGGGGCCACGATCACGCCACCCAGCACGACGCCGGTGCCGGGGCTGGTGAACAGCTTGACGAAACCGTCGTGGAAGCCGGCCATCTTGGCCCGCGGGTTGGTGGCCAGCGGGAACTTCAGCACCCGGGCGGCGACCTCGCCCGCGGTGACGGCGCGCTGGGAGACGCCGACGGTGGCGATCTCGGGGTCGGTGAAGATCGTCGCGGCCACGTGGCCGAGCCGCAGCGGGCCGACCGCCTCGCCCAGCGTGTGCCACATGGCGATCCGGCCCTGCATGGCCGCGACCGAGGCCAGCATGAGCACGCCGGTGCAGTCCCCGGCGGCGTACACGCCCGGCACCGAGGTCCGCGACACCCGGTCGACCTCGATGAAGCCGCGCTCGTCCATCTTGACCCCGGCCTCATCGAGCCCGCAGCCCTCGGTGCGCGGGATCATGCCCACGGTCAGCAGGCAGTGGCTGCCGGACACGGTGCGGCCGTCGGCCAGGCTCACGGTGACGCTATGACCGTCGCTGCGGACCGCCTCGGCCCGCGACTGGCCCAGCACGGTCATGCCGCGGCGGCGGAACACGTCCTCGATCAGGTTGGCCGCGTCCTCGTCCTCCTGCGGCAGCACCCGGTCCCGCGACGAGACCAGCGTGACCCGCGACCCGAGCGCCTGGTAGGCGCTGGCGAACTCGGCGCCGGTGACGCCCGAGCCGACCACGATCAGGTCCGGCGGCAGTTCGGTCAGGTCGTACAGCTGCCGCCAGTTCAGGATACGGTCGCCGTCGGGTCGCGCACTGGACAGCACCCGGGGCATGGCGCCGGTGGCGATCAGGATGGCGTCGGCCTTGATCCGCTCCTCGCCCGCCTGGACCAGGCCGGGACCGGCCAGGCGGCCTTCGGCGTGGATGACGTGCACGCCTTCGGCCGCCACCCGGGCGGCGATGTCGCGGGACTGGGCCCGGGCCAGGTCGGTGATGCGGTGGTAGAGCCGGGCGGCGTTCACCGTGGCCAGCCCGCCGGTGGCGATGCCGAGCTGGTCGGCCCGGTGCAGCAGCGTCATGGCGTTGGAGGTCTCGATGAGCGTCTTGGAGGGCACGCAGTCGGTGAGCACGCAGGCCCCGCCCAGCCCGTCGCAGTCGACCACGGTCACGTCCGCGCCGAGCTGGGCCGCGACCAGGGCGGCCTCGTAACCGCCCGGTCCGCCGCCGACAATGGCGATCTTCTGCCGAGTCCACGTCACGATTGGTAATTCTCCCATGCGAGCGTATTGCACGGCATGTCGCGACCGGACGCCGTACGCTTTCCCCCGTGGCACTGTACGCGGCCTACGGCAGCAACATGGACCCGGAGCAGATGCTCCTGCGCTGCCCGCATTCGCCGCAGCGCGGGACGGGGTGGCTCGAGGGCTGGCGGCTGACGTTCGGCGGGGAAGACATCGGCTGGGACGGGGCCCTGGCCACGGTGGTCGAGGAGCCGAAGGCCCGCGTTTTCGTGGTGCTCTACGACGTGTTCGAGTCCGACGAGAAGGAACTCGACAACTGGGACGGCGTCACCCTGGGCTATTACCGCAGGGCCAAGGTCCGGGTGGATACCCTGGACGGCGACGTGCTGGCCTGGCTGTACGTGCTCAACTTCTACGAGGGCGGGCTGCCTTCGGCCCGGAACATCGGGATCCTGGCCGACTCGGCGGAGAAGGCCGGGGCGCCCGAGGACTACGTGGCCACGCTGCGGGCGCTGCCCTGCGCCAAGATGGGCGACTCGAACAACGACATGTGGCCGGAGTCCGAACCGCCCTGGACCTGAGCTGGACCTGACCTGGCCCTGACCTGGTCCTGAGCTGGACCTGACCTGGCCTGGCGGTCAGATCAGGGCCACGATGAGCAGGATCAGGGCCGGGATGATCAGCGCGGCGATGGCGGTGCGGTCCCAGGTGCTGGTCAGCGGCTCAAGCCAGCCGGTCAGCCGGGAATCCGAGGACTGGCTGGGGGCGCGGCCGGCGCGATCCGGTTCCATGGTCTCGATCGTGCTTGCTTCACCGGCCTGGCCGGTCTCGCCGGTCCCGGCCTGGCCGGCGCCGGCGATCTCGACCGTGCCCGCGGCCCAGACCGTCTCGGCCTTGGCCGCGGTGGCGTACTCGCCGAGCTGGCGGACGATCTTCTCGGCTTCGACCTCGGTGGGCGAAGTCGGCGCGCTGCCGTAGCCGAGGCCCATGCCGAGGCCGGAGCCGCGGCCGCGGCCCATCGAGGACAGGCCGAGTGGTGAGCGGCCGGAACTTTCCCGCGCGGTGCTACGGCGGGCCCTGGCGTCAGCGGTGAACTGGCGGCGCCGCGAGTAGTGCACGGACCAGGCGCCGATCACCTTGTCGCGCTTGCCGTCCCGGCCCTCGCCGGCCTCGTTGCCCTCGAGAGTGAACCCCTCGGGCTGGCCCGGGCCCGGGTCGCAGTGCACCCGGAGCACGTCGGCCAGGTCGATCTTGGTCACGCGGGCCCAGCCGACGCGGTAATCGCGCAGCGGGTTCCTGATCGTGACCCCGGTGTCGTCGGCGATGATCCGGGGGCGCTGCGCGGTGTCGTAGGCCACGCCGGTGACCAGCAGCAGGATGGCCGCGGCCACCAGCGATTCCTTATCCCGGCCCTGGACGGCCAGGTCAATCCAGTTCGCCGCGGCGAACAGCAGCCAGACCCACCAGATGGCCACTGCGGTCGCCGAGCGGAACGTCTTCGGGCCGCCGGCGGCGGCTCGGGTGCGCTTCTGTCGCGCGGTTGGCACGCTACCCACCCGCTCAGCCTAACCCGCGCGAGCCAAAGGGGCGCCCCGCCGTCTGGACCGAGGAGCGAGCCAAAGGGCGCCGCCGCCGACTGGACTGAGGAGCGACGAAGGAGCGACGAGGGAAGGAGGCGGGTCAAGAGGCGCCCGGAGGCGAGCGGGATAACAGAGCGCGAGCCGGGCGGAGGTTACGCGCCGGTGACGCCGGGCAGCGGCTGACCCACGATCGCGCCGTCGTCCCATAGCGCGTTGATGGCGGTGGCCGCCATGACCCGGACCCCGGTGCCGATGGCGCTCTCATCGATGTCGAACGTGGGCTGGTGGATGTCCAGCGCCCGGTTCGAACCGGGCACCCGGGTGCCCAGCCTGGCCAGCGCGCCGGGGATGGATTCCAGGTACCAGGCGAAGTCCTCACCGCCCAGGCTCTGCGGGGTATGCACCACCGAGCCCGCGCCCAGCACGCCGAGCGCGGCGGCCGAGATCATGGCCGCGCTGGCCTGGTCGTTGACCGTGGGCGGCACGTAGCGCTGGTAGCTGACCTCGGTGTTCAGCCCGTACCCGGCCGCCACCGAGTCGATCAGCCCCTTGAGCAGGTCCGGCGCGCTGTGCCAGGCCTCGTCGTCCAGGCACCGGACGGTGCCCTCGGCGATGCCGGCATCGGGGATGGCGTTGGCCACGGTGCCCGCGCTGACCCGGCCCCAGACCAGGCTCAGGCTGGCCCGGGGGTCGACCCGCCGGGACAGGGCGGCAGGCACCTCGGTGATGATCTTGCCGAGGGCGTAGACCAGGTCGGTGGTCAGGTGCGGCCGGGCCGTGTGGCCGCCGGGCCCGGTGACGTGCACCTGGATCCGGTCGCAGGCGGCGGTGATGGCGCCGGAGCGCACGCCGAGCTGGCCGGCGTCCAGCCGGGGGTCGCAGTGCAGGGCGAAGATCCGGCCGACCGAGGCGATGCCGCCGGCCGCGAGCACGTCCAGGGCGCCGCTGGCCGCCTCCTCGGCGGGCTGGAAAACCAGCCGCACCCGGCCCGGCAGCAGCCCGGCGGCGGCCAGGTCGGCCAGGTACAGGCCGGCGCCCATCAGCACGGTGGTGTGCACGTCGTGACCGCAGGCGTGGCAGACGTTCGGCACGGTGGAGCGGTAGGGGACGTCCTTCTCATCCTGCATGGGCAGCGCGTCCAGGTCGGCGCGCAGCGCCACCACGGGCCGGTCGCCCTGGCCGTCCGACTCGGAGCCGATGTCCACGATCAGGCCCGTGCCCTTGGGCAGGATCACCGGCCGCAGGCCCACCGCGGCCAGCCGCAGCGCGACCCGGCGGGTGGTGCGGTGCTCGGCGTTGGCCAGCTCGGGATGCGCGTGCAGGTCGCGGCGGAACTCGATCAGCTCGTCCTGGTGTCTGGCCAGGAACGAGTCCAGATCCGCGACTAGGTCATTTCCTTCCATGCCCAGCACTCCCCTGCGTGCAGAACCTGTCGTCCGCGAACTCGGCCACGAGCGAGTCGACCACGCTGGTCAGATCCCCGGTACGCGCGTAGACGGCTCGCTGCCGTTCGTATGAGGCACCTTCCTCGAGCACCTCGAAGGCCACGGAAAGCTCCTCGAGGCAGCCCAGCCTGGAGGCTACCGGCTCGAGCTCCCTGAGCAGCTCGTACAGTTCGTCGCGGAGCGGCGCGGTGGCGCCTGCTTCGTCAGTGATCACGATCGCGTCCAGTCCGTACCGCGTGGCCCGCCATTTGTTGTCCCTGACCACCCAGGAAGAGGGGGAAGGCAGCGTGTAGCCCCGGTCCAGCTGCATGTCGAACCGCTGAACCAGGCACTGCGAGAGCGCAGCCACCATGCCGACCTCGCGGAGCGTCGGCACGCCGTCGAACATGCGGATCTCGACGGTGCCGAAGTCCGGGTGCGGCCGGATGTCCCACCAGACCTCCTTGATGCTGCGGATGGTGCCAGCACGCAGCAGCGTTTCCATATAGTTCTCGAACTGCTTCCAGTCCGACAGCCGGTGCGGCGGGCCGGCCGTCGGCAACGCGCCGAACGTCACGGACCTGCTGGAGGCAAGTCCCGTGTCATACCCGCACCAGAACGGGCTCGACGCGGTTATCGCGAGAAAGTGCGGCAGGTACGCGGCGAGCGCATTGACGATCGGAATCGCCTTGCTCCCGTCCCGGATCCCCACGTGGACATGGACGCCGAAGGTTTGAATCCGGCGCACAAGCCATTGCATTTGCTCAACGAGCTCCGCATAGCGCTGGATGGGCGCCATCGTCGCATCGCGCCAGTCACTCACCGGGTGTGTGCCGGCGCATGCCAGCAGGATACCGTGCTCAGCGGCGGTTCGCTGGAGTTCGGTGATCGTTTTAGCCAGGTCCTCTTTGGCCTCTGACACGGTGCTGCAAATGCCAGTGACGACCTCAAGGGTCGACTGCATGAGCTCGTGGCGTATGTGCGGGTGCTCACCGGTGTCGCCGGCGACCGGCAGGTCGGCCAGCAGCTTGCCGGCTTCCTGGCGGAGCTGCTTGGTCTGGTGGTCAATTAGCTGCACCTCCCATTCGACGCCGAGCGTCGCGCCGCGGGACGGATTCCATTCGATAGCCATGCCCGACCTCCAGGCCCGGGATTTATGAAATTGTCAGATTTCGCCGGGCTGGTACTCGCCCCATACATCGCGCAGCGCATCACAGACCTCGCCCAGAGTGGCACCCGCGCGCAGCGCATCCCGGAGTGGGAAAAGTACGTTATCTGTGCTTTCGGCGGCGGATTTGAGCGCGGCAATGCCGCGGCCGATCGCGGCGTTGTCCCGCTCAGCGCGCAGCCGGGTCAGCCGGGCCACCTGCTCGGACTCGATGGCCGGATCGACGCGCAGTGGCTCGTACGGCTCCTCGCCGTCACCGGTGAACCGGTTCACCCCGACGACTACCCGTTCGCCCTCGTCGATCTCCCGGGCCACGGCGTAGGCGGCCTTCTCGATCTCGGCCTTCTGGAAGCCGCGCTCGATCGCGGCTACCGCCCCGCCCATGTCCTCAACCTGGTCCATCAGGGTTTTCGCGGCTGCTTCGATGTCATCGGTCATCGACTCGATGGCGTAGGAGCCGGCGAACGGGTCCACGGTCGCGGTCAGGTCGCTCTCGTACGCGATCACCTGCTGGGTGCGCAGCGCCAGCCGGGCCGCCTTGGCGCTGGGCAGCGCGAGCGCCTCGTCGAAGGAGTTGGTGTGCAGGGACTGGGTCCCGCCCAGCACCGCACCCAGGGCCTGCAGGCTGACCCGGACCAGGTTCACCTCCGGCTGCTGCGCGGTGAGCTGCACGCCAGCCGTCTGGGTGTGGAACCGGAGCATCTGCGATCGCGGGTCGACGGCGTTGAACTCCTCTTTCATGATGTGGGCCCACAGCCGCCTGGCCGCGCGGAACTTGGCCACCTCCTCGAGCAGCGTGGTCCGCGCCACGAAGAAGAAGGACAGCCGGGGCGCGAACTCGTCGACCTTGAGGCCGGAGTGCAACGCCGTGCGGACATACTCCTTGGCGTTGGCCAGGGTGAACGCGATCTCCTGCACCGGCGTGGCGCCCGCCTCGGCCATGTGGTAACCGGAGATGGAGATCGTGTTCCACTTCGTCAGCTCCTGCTGGCAATAGGCAAACGTGTCGGCCACCAGGCGCAGCGACGGGCGCGGCGGGTAGATGTAGGTGCCCCGGGCGATGTACTCCTTGAGCACGTCGTTCTGGATGGTCCCGGTCAGCTGGTCCGGGCGCACGCCCTGCTCCTCGCCCACCGTCTGGTACATCAGCAGCAAGATCGCGGCGGGCGCGTTGATGGTCATCGAAGTCGATACCGTGCCCAGCGGGATGTCGTGGAACAGGGTCCGCATGTCATCGATGCTGTCGATGGCCACGCCGACCTTGCCCACCTCGCCGTGCGCGACGGGCGCGTCGGAGTCGTAGCCCATCTGGGTCGGCAGGTCGAAGGCCACAGAAAGCCCGGTGGTGCCGGCCTCGATCAGCTCGTGGTAGCGCCGGTTGGATTCCTTCGCGGAGGCAAAGCCGGCGTACTGGCGCATGGTCCAGGGCCGGCCGGTGTACATGCGCGGATACACCCCGCGAGTGAACGGGAACTCGCCTGGCCTGCCTAGCTTGGATGCGGGCCGGAAATCCGTAAGCTTGCTGTCGTCATAGACGGCATCGATCGGTAGTCCGGACTCCGACGTTCGTTCCATAACGCCCAGGTTACTTCGGGTCGCCCCGGTAACCCCAGGACGGGAGCTTGGAGGCTCATGCTGGACCGGTTCTGGCCTCGCAGGACGCTGGCCGTGCTGGCCGCCGCCGGGGCCGCGCTGGCCGCCGGGGCCGGGGCGCCCGCGCTGGCCGGGGCGCCCGCACTGGCCGGGGCGCCCGCGCTGGCCGCGGCACCCGCGCTGGCCGCGGCACCCGCACTGGCCGCGGCGCCCGCCGCGGCCGAGGCTCCTCCGGCATCTGCTTCGTCTTCTGTGGCGTCCTCTGTCGGGGCCTCTGCGGCGTCCTCGCCTGTTGCGTCGCCTGCTGCGTCCTCGCCGGCGCCGCAGGCCATCGGCGGGGCGCGGCTGGCCGACCGGGGCGTGGTCGTCAGCTATCCGCCGGGTTCCACGGTGGCGCACCTGCCGAACGTCCAGGCCTCGGCGTTCGTGATCGCCGACGCCAACACCGGGCAGGTGCTGGCGGCCAGGGACCCGCACGGGTGGTACCGCCCGGCCAGCACGCTCAAGATGCTCACCGCGATCTCGCTGATCCCGCTGCTCAACCCGGACGCCACCGTCGTCGCCAGCAAGCAGGCCACCTCGACCGTGCCGAACGTGGCGGGCCTGGTGACCGGGCAGCCATACAAGATCTCCGACTTGTTCACCGCGCTGCTGACGATCTCGGCCAACGACGCCGCGATCGCGCTGACCCAGGCCGTGGGGTCCTATAACGAGGGCATGGACGTAATCAACGCCGAGGCGCGGCACCTGCAGGCCGACGACACGGTGGCCGTGGACCCGAACGGCCTGGACGCGCCGGGCCAGCGCACCTCCGCCTACGACCTGGCCCTGTTCGCCCGGCGGGCACTCAATCTGCCCGCGTTCTTGAAGTACGACCAGACGATCACCGCGCAGTTCCGGATCTCCAAGGGCAAGTCCGAGACCCTGTACAACCAGAACTCGCTGCTGACCACGTATCCCGGGGCGGCAGGCGGCAAGATCGGCTGGACCAGCGCGGCGGGCGCGACCTACGTCGGGATGGCCACCAGGCACGGCGTCACGCTCATCGTGACCCTGCTGCACTGCCCGGCGCTGACCGAGATCAACACGGCCAAGAACCTGCTCAACTGGGGCTTCGCGGCGGACGGAAAGGTCACCCCGGTGGGCTCGCTGGTCGCCCCGCTGCAGCCGCCCGCGGCCGTGCCCGCCGCGCCCGCCGCGGTGGCCACGCCCCGGGCCAAGGCGACCTCGGCCGCGGCGCGGCCGGTAGCCGGGCCTTCGGTGCTGGCCGCGGCCGGGTTCAGCGGCGTCGTGGTGATCGCGGCAGGCCTGGGGTTGGCGTACAGCCGACGGCAGCGGCAGCGAGATGCCCGCGCGGGTCGGGCGGTTCGCGGGACGGACGGTGCGGGTCGTCCGGACCGGGGCGGCCCGGGGCGGTCTGACCGAGGCGGCGCGGCACGTGCGGACCGGGGCGGCGCGGGAGCGGGAGACCCGCTGGGTCCTCGGCGCGTGCCGGGTCCGCGGGATATAACAGGTACGAGGGGCTCGCCTCGGCAGCCGGCCGGCCGGACCGGGCCGGACCGGTCGCGGCGCGGCGGCTAGGGCCTGCGCCATAGGTGCCCGCGTGCGCGGCGCGGTCACTCAGTGGCGAACCAGCGGTCGGCCAGCGGGTCGAGAGTGGGCCGGGCCGGCGCGGGCAGCCGGCGTAGCCATGATCGGAGATTGCTGTACCGGTGCAAGATGCCCCAGGCCAGCAGCCGGCGGCGCAGGTCCGGGCCGGCCTGATCACGGCGGTAGCCCTAGGCGTCACCGGCCCGCAGCTGCCGTCGGCCCCGACCAGGACCTTGCGGGACCGGCTGGGGACGTGGATCCGGCCCGATCAGCTCCAGACCGTCGCCGGCTGGTGCGACTGGGCCGACGCCGTGCTCGGCTCCCCCGGCCCGGCCGTGCTCGTGCACGGTGACTTGCACGGCGACAACCAGGTGTGGGACCGCGACGAGCTGCTGCTGGTGATGGACTTCGAGAACATCGGGGCCGCCGAGCCCGAATACGAGCTACGCGGCTTTCCCGGCCCGGGGATGGGTCCCGGCCTGGAGCTGCTGACCGCGATCATGCGCCACTACCAGCAGGTCACCGGACGGCAGCTGTCGCCCGCCCGGGTGATGGCCTGGCACCTGCGCCACGCCCTCGGCGACGTGCTGTGGCGCAGCGAAGCAGGCCTCCCGCTGGCAGATCACCGGACGCCACCACAGTGGGTCGAAGACCTGGCCGCGCGCTTCACCGCACTCAGCATCGCCCCCGACGCGCCACCCACAACTGACCAGCGCTAATGAACCGGCGAAGACCGGCACACGGCACCACGCCACCTAGAGCCCGTAGGTTGTCACCAGGCGGCTTAGCCGGCGGGCTTGAGCAGACCCATCCGGTCCCGGACGGCAGTCATGGTCGGCCCGGCCACCTGGTGCGCGTGGGCGGCGCCCCGGGCGAGCACGCGGTCCAGGCCGGCCTCGTCGGCCAGGATCCGCTGGGTCTGCTCCCTGATCGGGGCGAAGGTGGCCACGACCAGCTCGGCCAGGTCCTTCTTGAACCCGCCGTAGCCCGCACCCTCGTACTTGGCCTCCAGGGTGTCGACCGGCTCCCCGGCCAGCGCCGAGTAGATGCGCAGCAGGTTGGTCACGCCCGGCTTGGCGGCGGCGTCGGCGCGCACTTCCGAGCCTGCGTCGGTGACGGCCCGGAGGATCTTCCTGCGGATCACGTCCGGCTCGTCGAGCACGTCGACGATGCCCTGCGGGGAGGAGGACGACTTGCTCATCTTGGCCGTCGGATCCTGCAGGTCGTAGATCTTGGCCACCTCGGTCAGGATGTAGGGCTGCGGCGGCACGAACGTCTGGCCGAACCGGTGGTTGAACCGCTGGGCCAGGGTCCGGCTCAGCTCCAGGTGCTGCCGCTGGTCCTCGCCCACCGGTACCTGGTCGGCCTGGTAGAGCAGGATGTCGGCGGCCTGCAGGATGGGGTAGGCGAACAGGCCGACGGAGGCCTGCTCGTGGCCCTCCTTGGCCGACTTGTCCTTGAACTGGGTCATCCGGCTGGCCTCGCCGAACCCGGTCATGCAGTCCAGCACCCAGGCCAGTTCGGTGTGCTCGGGCACGTGGCTCTGGACGAACAGCGTGCAGCGGTCCGGGTCGAGGCCGGCGCCGAGCAGCTGGGCGGCGGCCACCCGGGTCCGCTGGGTCAGCAGCGCGGGGTCCTGCGGCACCGTGATGGCGTGCAGGTCCACCACGCAGTAGTAGGCGTCGTAGGTGTCCTGCAAGGCCACCCACTGCCGCAGCGCGCCCAGGTAGTTACCCAGGTGGAAGGAGTCAGCGGTGGGCTGGATGCCGGAAAGGACGCGTAGCCGGGACATGCGCCGAGTCTAGCGGCGACCGCGCGGCGGCCCGGAGTCGGCGACGACCACCTCGACCCGCTGGAATTCCTTCAGGTCGGAGTAGCCGGCCGTGGCCATCGTGCGGCGCAGCGCCCCCATCAGGTTCATCGAACCGTCCGGGACGGTGGACGGGCCGTGCAGGATCTGCTCCAGCGTGCCGATCGTGCCGACCTGGACCCGGGTGCCGCGGGGCAGCTCGGGATGGTTGGCTTCGTTACCCCAGTGGTAGCCGCGGCCCGGTGCCTCGACCGCCCGGGCCAGCGGGGAGCCGACCATGACCGCGTCGGCCCCGATGGCCAGCGCCTTGGCGATGTCGCCGCTGCTGGTCATCGAGCCGTCGGCGATGACGTGAACGTAGCGGCCGCCGGACTCGTCCAGGTAGTCACGGCGGGCCGCGGCCACGTCCGCGATCGCGGTGGCCATCGGCACGGCTACGCCCAGCACGGTCACGGTGGTGTGGCCGGAACCGCCGCCGAAGCCCACCAGTACCCCGGCGGCGCCGGTACGCATCAGGTGCAGGGCCGCGGTGTAGGTGGCGCAGCCGCCCACGACCACCGGCACGTCGAGCTCGTAGATGAACTGCTTGAGGTTGAGCGGCTCGGCCCGGCCGGAGACGTGCTCGGCCGACACCGTGGTGCCGCGGATCACGAAGATGTCGACGCCCGCGTCCACCACGGCCTTGGCGTACCTGGCGGTGCGCTGCGGCGACAGGCTGGCCGCGGTGGTCACGCCGGCCCGGGCGATCTCCTCGATCCGGCGCCCGATGAGCTCCTCGGACATCGGCTCGGCGTACATGGCCTGCAGCCGCCGGGTGGCGGCCTGCTCGTCGAGCTCGGTCACCTCGGCCAGCAGCGGCTCCGGGTCCTCATACCTGGTCCACAGCCCTTCCAGGTCGAGCACGCCCAGGCCGCCCAGGCGCCCGATCTGGATGGCGGTGGCCGGCGACACAACGCTGTCCATCGGGCAGGCCATCAGCGGCATCTCGAACCGGTAGGCGTCGATCTGCCAGTGGATCGATACCTCTTCCGGGTCCCGCGTCCGGCGGGCCGGCACGATGCCGATCTCGCCCAGCGAGTAGGCGCGGCGGCCCGACTTGCCGCGGCCGATCTCCACGTCGGTCACGTCTGCTCCAGTTTGCTGGTCACGGGCGGGTCCCGTCGCGTCCCGGGCGGCCGTAGTAGTTCGGTGCCTCGACGGTCATCTGAACGTCGTGCGGGTGGCTTTCGGTCAGGCCCGCCGCGGTGATCTGGATGAACCGTGCGTCCTGCAGGTCGGCGATGGTCCGTGTGCCGCAGTAGCCCATGGCCGCGCGCAGCCCCCCGACCAGCTGGCCGGCCACGGCGGCGAGCGGGCCGCGGTAGGGCACCTGGCCCTCGATGCCCTCCGGCACGAGCTTGTCCTCGCGCAGCACGTCGTCCTGGAAGTAGCGGTCCTTGGAGTAGGACTGGCCTCGCTCCCGGTTGCGCATGGCGCCGAGCGAGCCCATGCCCCGGTACAGCTTGAACTGCTTGCCGTTGATGAAGACGACCTCGCCCGGGCTTTCCTCACAGCCCGCCAGCAGGCTGCCCAGCATGACGCAGTCGGCACCCGCGGCGATGGCCTTGGCGATGTCGCCTGAGTACTGCAGCCCGCCGTCGCCGATCACCGGCACCCCGGCCGGGCGGGCGGCCAGGGCCGCCTCGTAGATCGCGGTGACCTGCGGCACGCCTACGCCCGCCACCACCCGGGTGGTGCAGATGGACCCCGGTCCGACCCCGACCTTGACTCCGTCCGCGCCCGCGTCCACCAGGGCCTGCGCGCCGGCCCGGGTGGCGATGTTGCCGCCGATCACCTCGACGTCGGCGTTGGCCTTGATCTGCGCGATCATGTCCAGTACGGCCTGCGCGTGACCATGCGCGGTGTCCACGACCAGGAAGTCGGCGCCGGCCTCGGTCAGCGCCTGCGCGCGGCGCTTGGCGTCCTCGCCCACTCCGACTGCGGCGCCGACCACCAGCCCGGCCGCGTCCTTGGTCGCGAGGGGGAACTTCTCGCTCTTGGTGAAGTCCTTCACGGTGATCAGCCCGCGCAGCCGCCCGGCCTGGTCGACCAGCGGCAGCTTCTCGACCTTGTGCTGGCGCAGCAGCCGCAGCGCCTCGTCGGCGGCCACTCCGACCGGAGCGGTGATCAGGGGCATCGGGGTCATCACCTCGGCCACCCGGCGGCCGAGGTCGGTCTCGAACCGGATGTCGCGGTTGGTGACGATGCCGAGCAGGACCCCGTCCGGGCCGGTGACCGGCACCCCGGAGATCCGGTACCGGCCGCACAGCTGGTCGACGTCGGCGATCGTGGCGTCCGGGCCGCAGGTCACCGGGTGGGTGATCATGCCGGCCTCAGACCGCTTGACCATGTCCACCTGCTGGGCCTGCTCCTCGATAGACAGGTTGCGGTGCAGCACGCCGGCCCCGCCCTGGCGGGCCATGGCCACCGCCATCCTGGCCTCGGTGACGGTGTCCATGGACGCCGAGACCAGCGGGATGCGGAGCCGGTGACGGCGGGTGATCCGGGTCGACGTATCCGCCTCGGCCGGCAGCACCGAAGAATGGGCCGGGAGCAGCAGCACGTCGTCAAAGGTCAGCCCGGCCGGCGCGAACTTGTCGGCCGGGTCCGAGCGCACGTCATCGGTCATGGCACCTTCACGGAGTGGCAGCGGGGATGAGCCCATCCTAGACAGGCCAGGCACCAGACGCCGCCGGAGTGGCCCCAGCGCCCTGGCGGGCGGGGACCACTCCGGTGCCTTAACCGGCGGCCGCGGCTCATCCGCGGCGGCGGATTACCCGCCGAACCCGGCGAACCCGGCCAGTTCCGGCACGAACAGCGCGGCGTTCACCGTGCCGACCCCGTCGACCAGGCTGTAGCCGGCCCGGGCGCTGAAGCCCTGCACCGTGTAGGTCTGGCCGTTCTGGCTGAAGGTTACGGTGTTGTTGCCGCTGGTGACGGGCACGAGACCCGGCGCCTTCAGGGCCGACATGAGGTACAGGGCCGGGTTGATCAGCCCGAGCGGGCGGTGGGCAAACGAGGCCGCGAGCGCCACGATCCCGGCGAACTCCGGGGTGGCCTCGCTGGTGCCGCAGGTCGGGAACCAGGCACCCGCCACACCGGGGAAGCTCTCATAAACGTCGACCGCGCCGTTGCAGGCCCCGCTCATCGATATGTCGGGCACGCCGCGGCTGGAGCCCACGACGTTCTTCACGTTGTTCTGGTAGGTGGGCCGGGAGAAGTAGATCGACTTGCCGCCGCCGCTGGCCAGCGGGTTCGGACCATTGTCGCCGAAGATGAACTGGTTGGTGGCCACGCTGTAGGTGTCGTTCCAGGCACTGTCCGGCGAGGTGTGGTTGCCGTTGGCGTCCAGGTGCAGCTGGGTGGCGCCGACGCCGGTCACCAGCGGGTCGCTGTCCGGCCAGGACGTCACGGGGAAGGTGTAGTAGGTCTGCTCGTCCAGTCCGACATCGGCGGCGCCGCTGTCGCCGGAGGCGGCCAGCACCGTGACGTGGTGCGCGTAAGCGTCCAGGTACGCGCCGCGCAGCGCCTGGATGGTCTTCTCGGACGGGAAGGTCTGCTCGGTCGCGCTGAAGCTCTGGCTGATCACGTCACCGATGTGGTGATTGATCACGTACTCCTCGGCCTTGACGATCTGCGGGAAGCCGGTCACGCCCTCGGTCTCGGAGACCGGCGTCTCGACCAGGACGATGTTGGCCCCCGGCGCGATCGTGTGGGCGTACTCGACGTCCAGGCTGGTTTCCCCGGCCCACCCGACCATGTCGGAGTTGTTTATGTCGAAGGGCGGGACCTTGCCGGCCGGCTGGATGATCTTGAACGATGGCGGCGCAGGCAGGCCGAACGTCTTATCGAAGGCGTTGAGGTCGCTGGTGATGGTCGGCGAGCCGAAGGAGTCGACGATCACGATCGTCGCGCCCTTGCCGGTGATGCCCTTGGCGTACAGCGCGGGCAGGTTGTAGGCCTGCTCGATCTGGCCGGGCTCGTAACACGCGACGTCGAAGGCCGCCTCGCAGTCGGCCGTGGTCGGCGGCTGCTTGGCGGACTTGGCCGCGTGCAGCACGCCTGGCTGAACCATCACGCTGGCCAGCACGCTGGCCGACCCGGCGGTGGCACCGGCGACGGCCGGCACGCTCAGGCCGCCCAGTGCGGCCGTCAGCGCGCCTACGCTGACCGTGACCGCGGCTTTGCCTCCCAGACGCATCTGCGTCCTCCCTGCTCCTGTTGACGCCGCTACAACGCGGCCGAACACACCAAAAACGACCAAAGATGACAGTAACCGATAGTCCGGCAAAAGAGACTAACACTTCGGTAAATGTGAATTCCGTCTGGATTGGTTGATATCGGTGCAGATAGTGCAGGCAGGCAACAGAAAAGCCGGGTTTCGCGGCGGTTGAGCGGCGCGAAACCCGGCTTTCCGGGAACTGCGTCCCGGGCTGAGGATCAGCCCGGGACGGTCGATCTCAGTGCGAGTGCCCGTGCCCGTGGGCGTCACCCGCGGGCTCCTTCTCCTCCGGCTTCTCGACCACCAGGGTCTCGGTGGTCAGCAGCATGCCGGCGATCGAGGCGGCATTCTGGACGGCAAACCTGGTCACCTTGACCGGGTCGATGACACCCTGGGCTACCAGGTCGCCGTACTCGCCGGTGGCGGCGTTGTAGCCGTGCCCGGCGGGCAGGGTAGCGATCTTGGCCACCACGACGGAGCCCTCCTGGCCCGCGTTGAGCGCGATCCAGCGGGCCGGCTCGGTCAGGGCGCGCTTGACGACCCGGACGCCGGTCGCCTCGTCGCCCGTGCGGCCGAGGTCGTCGAGCTCGGCGGCCAGGTGCACCAGGGCACTGCCGCCGCCAGGGATGATGCCTTCCTCGATGGCCGCGCGGGTGGCGGAGATGGCGTCCTCAAGGCGATGCTTCTTCTCCTTGAGCTCCACCTCAGTCGCGGCCCCCACGCGCAGGATGCAGACGCCGCCGGACAGCTTGGCCAGCCGCTCCTGCAGCTTCTCCTTGTCCCAGTCAGAGTCGGTGTTGTCGATCTCGGTACGGATCTGCCTGATCCGGTCCTCGATCTCCGACTTGTCGCCGGCACCGTCCACGATCGTGGTGGTGTCCTTGTTGATGACGATCCGACGGGCGCGCCCCAGGTCCTCGAGCCCGACCGAGTCGAGCTTGAGGCCGACCTCCTCGCTGATCACGGTGCCGCCGGTCAGGGTGGCGATGTCGGCGAGCATGGCCTTGCGGCGGTCACCGAAGCCAGGCGCCTTCACGGCCACCACGTTGAGCAGGCCTCGGATCTTGTTCACCACCAGGGTGGCCAGCGCCTCGCCCTCGACGTCTTCCGCGATCACCAGCAGCGGCCGCTTGCCCTGCGCGATCTTCTCGAGCAGCGGCAGGAAATCCTGCATGGAGGAGATCTTGGACTGGTGGACCAGGATGTAGGCGTCTTCCAGGACCGCCTCGAGACGCTCGGGGTCGGTGATGAAGTACGGCGAGATGTAGCCCTTGTCGAACTGCAGGCCCTCGGTGAACTCCAGCTCGAGGCCCATGGTCGGCGATTCCTCGACGGTGATGACACCGTCCTTGCCGACCTTGGCGAACGCCTCGGCGATCAGCTCGCCGATCTTCTCGTCCTGCGCGGAGATCGTCGCGACGTGCGCGATCTCGGTCTGCTCCTCGACGTCCCGCGCCGACTTGAGCAGCAGCGCGGAAACCTCGGCCGCGGCGGCGTCGACGCCGCGCTTGAGGTCCATCGGGTTCGCCCCGGCCGCGACCGAGCGCAGCCCGTGGTGCACCATCGCCTGGGCCAGGACCGTCGCGGTCGTGGTGCCGTCCCCGGCGATGTCATTGGTCTTGGTGGCGACCTCCTTGGCGAGCTGGGCGCCCAGGTTCTCGTACGGGTCCTCCAGCTCCACCTCCTTGGCGACGGTTACACCGTCGTTGGTGATGGTGGGGGCGCCCCATTTCTTGTCGATGACGACGTTGCGGCCGCGGGGGCCTAGCGTCACCTTCACGGTGTCGGCGAGCTTGTTGACGCCGCGCTCAAGCGAGCGGCGGGCGTCCTCGTCGAACTCCAGGATCTTGGGCATTGACTACCTCAACCTACGGTTGGATCGAGACCGCGCGCCCGGCGGGGCAGGACTGATGGCCCGCCCCGCCGGACCGCGGACTCTTACTTACTTTTCGATGACAGCGAGCACGTCGCGCGCGGAGAGCACAAGGAACTCCTCGCCCGAGTACTTCACTTCGGTGCCGCCGTACTTGCTGTACAGCACTACGTCGCCGACCTTGACGTCGATCGGCACGCGCTTGGTGCCCGCGTCGTCGAAGCGCCCCGGGCCCACCGCAAGGACTTCGCCCTCCTGGGGCTTCTCCTTGGCGGTGTCCGGGATCACCAGTCCGGACGCCGTGGTCTGCTCCGCTTCAAGCGGGCGGACCACGATCCGGTCTTCGAGCGGCTTGATTACTACCTTGGTGGCGGTCGTCACGATCTGACCTCCCCCTCCGGAAAGGCTAATGGTGAGTTGCTAGAAAGGGCGAACATGGCGGCCTGTCGTCGCGGGTGCCAGACTGCCCTGTCGCGTTAGCACTCTACACTAGTGAGTGCTAAACCCGAACAGTAGTAGCCCCAAGCGGACTCGTCAACACGAGCCGCCCGCGCGGCGATGAGCTACCGCGTCCGGCAGCGATCAGCCTATTTCGCTCTCCGTACGCGCGTGATTACATGGAGCTACTAGAGTTGTCTGCTCCCGGCTCCATCCGGATTGATCCGGACGGTCACCGGGGCGGGCAACCCCTTGTGGAGGAGCAACATGGATCAGCCGGGCAACCACATCCTGCTGCGCGGAAACCAGCCGGGTGCCGCCGATCGCATGCGCGAGCTGCTCGCGCGGACCGTGCAGGATCATGTCTCGGACGCCAGGTCCAACTCCGGCGTGCTTGAGGACATCCGGCAGCGGATGGAAGGCCTGGAGTGGCTGGTCAAAGAGGTCCGCGAGCGGGAGGTCCCGGACCTGGCCACCCGGTTCGACGGGCTGGCCGCTCACTTCGACCAGGCGGCCCAGAAGCCGCCGGCCTGGGCGGAGTCGCTCGCCGAGCACATCGAGCTGCTCCGCACCCAGGTGGCGCCGCTGGCCGAGCTGCACTCGCTGTGGGCCGACGTGGGCGTGGTGGCGGAGAACGTGGAACAGGCCCTGCCCCGGCTGCAGGCGGTCTGCGACACCATCGGCCAGGCCATGGACGCCCTGCGGGCCCAGGATGAGCGGATGAACCGGCTGCAGCAGGGCATCGGCAAGCTGCAGCAGAGCATGGAGGCGGCGGCGGGCCGGTTCAGCCGGCTGGACAAGTCCGTGGCCGAGCTCATGCAGCGCACCGGTGAACTCGACAAGGAGATGTCCACGGTCAAGGGCCAGGTCACCCAGGCCGCGGAGAACGCCGCGGCCGCCACCCGGGGCCTGGCCGAGAACGTAGCGGGCGTCAGCGGGCAGGTCGACCTGCTCGGCGGCCAGGTCCAGGTGGTGCACGGGCGGATCGAGCGCCTGGACGAGCGGCTGGACGACCAGTACGACCGGGTCAGCGTCATCGACAAGGGCTTCACCTCGATGGACGGCAAGCTCGGCGCCCTGCACGGCAAGCTCGGCCCGGTAGAGAGCAAGCTCAGCGCCGTGGACGGCAGGCTCGGCGCGGTCGACGGGAAGATCAGCGCGGTCGACGGCAAGTTCGGGGCGCTGGACGGGCGGCTGGACACCGTGGACGGCCGGCTCGAGACCGTGAACGGGCAGCTGGAGACCGTGGACGGCCGGCTCGAGACCATGAACGGGCAGCTGGAGACCGTGGACGGCCGGCTCAAGACCATGAACGGGCAGCTGGAGACGGTGCACGGCCGACTCGAGACCATGGACGGGCGGCTGGAGACCGCCGGCGGCGGCCTGACCGAGGTAGGCGGGAAGCTGGCGGCCCTCGGCGAGCAGGTGACCGCGGTCGGCGGGCGGCTGGAGGTGGCGGAAGAGCGGCTGGCCGGCCAGCTGGAGCCGCTGGCCGACGAGCTGCGCGCGCATCCCGGCCAGGCCGAGGTCAGCGAGGCCGTGGCCAAGATCGTCGACGCCGCGCAGAGCGAGGTCACGGCGCACCTCGGCTCGCTGGAAGAGACCGTCCTGACCCTGGCCGAGGCGCTGCTGCGCCCACAGGCGCGCGAGGCCGCGGCCCGCGAGGTATCGCGGATCTGAGCAGGACCGGGCCCAGGTACGGGGCCCGGCGGGGCGTTACAGGGGCGGTCCCGCCGGGCGATTAGGGTGTGCGGTATGTCCGAGGTGTTGCTGGACCGCGCGCGGGCGGCGGAAATGGACGCGGCGGACCCGCTGGGCGGGTACCGCGAGCAGTTCCTGCTGGATGATCCCGGGCTGATCTACCTGAACGGCAACTCACTCGGCCCGCTCTCGCGGCCCGTCCTGCGGCGGATGGAGACCATGCTCCGCCAGGAATGGGGCACCGACCTGGCCCGGTCCTGGGATCACTGGGTGGACCTGCCGGCCCAGGCGGGTGACGTGGTGGCCGAGCTGGTCGGCGCCGCGCCCGGGCAGGTGATCGTCACCGACAACACCACGGTGAACCTGTACAAGCTGGCCTCGGCGGCGCTGGACGCCCGGCCCGGGCGGCAGGTGATCATCACCGACCGCGACAACTTCCCCAGCGACCGGTACGTCATGGAGGGCATCGCGGCCCAGCGCGGCCTGGAACTGCGCATGCTGCCCACCGACATCAACGAGGGCCTAAAGCCCGGCCTGATCCGCGCCGCGGTAGACGAGGACACCGCGCTGGTCAGCCTGTCGCACGTGGCCTACCGCAGCGGAGCCCTGGCCGACATGGCGGCCATCACCGCCGTCGTCCACCAGGCCGGGGCGCTCATGCTCTGGGACCTGTGCCATTCGGTCGGCGCGGTGCCCGTCGAGCTCGACGACTGCGACGTGGACCTAGCCGTCGGCTGCACCTACAAGTACCTCAACGCCGGTCCCGGCGCCCCCGCGTTCGGCTACGTCTCGGCCCGGCTGCGCGAGGTGCTGCGCCAGCCGATCTGGGGCTGGTTCTCCCAGCGTGACCAGTTCGCCATGGGGCCGAGGTACCACCCGGCGCCTGGCATGACCAAGTTCATGACCGGCACGCCGCCGATCCTGGCCACGGCGGCCGTGGAGGAGGGCGCGCGGCTGCTGCTCACCGCGGGAATGCCCGCGATGCGGGCCAAGAGCGTCGCGCTGACCGGCTATCTCATCGAGCTGGCCGACGCATGGCTGGTCCCGCTCGGCTGCACGATCGCCACGCCCAGGGAAGCCAGCCGGCGCGGCGGCCACGTCAGCTTCTGCCACCCGGAGGCCGAACGGATCGTCGAGCAGCTGGCCGCGGCGGGCGTCATCACGGACTACCGCACGCCGGAGCGGTTCCGGTTCGGCCTGCCCGCGCTCACCACGCGTTTCACCGACGTATGGGACGCCGCAGTCGCAGTCCGCGACCTCATCGCAGGCAAGGAGTACGAGGCCCATGGCTGAACGCGTCAGCTACACCGGCTACCTCCGGCTGGACCTGCTGCTGACCGCTCAGCAGCCCCGGTCGGGCGAGCACGACGAGATGCTGTTCATCGTCATCCACCAGATCTACGAGCTGTGGTTCAAGCAGCTGCTGCACGAGCTGGCCAGGCTGCAGGCGCAGCTGGAGGCGGGCGAGACGACGCACGCCATGCGCACCATGCGCCGGACGCTGGCCATCCTGAAGATCGTGGTGGCCCAGCTCGACGTGCTGGAGACCATGACGCCCACCCAGTTCACCAGGTTCCGCGACATGCTCGGCACCTCGAGCGGCTTCGAGTCCGCGCAGTTCCGCGAGCTGGAGGCGGTGCTGGGGCGGCGGGACCGGATGATGGTGGCGCAGTACGCCGACGGCAGCCCCGAACGAGACCGGATCACGGCCGCGATGTCCCGCCCGTCGCTGTTCGACTCCTTCCTGCGCTACCTGGCCGGCCAGGGCTATGACGTGCCCGCGGCTGTGCGGGACCGCGACGTCACCGCGCCCCTCGAGGCCTCGGACGCGGTACAGCAGGTGCTGAAGCAGGTCTACGACGACGACACCGACGCCACCGCGGTGTGCGAGCTGCTCGTCGACCTCGACGAGGGCATGCAGGAGTGGCGGTACCACCACATCAAGATGGTGCAGCGGACCATCGGCGGCCGCCGCGGCACTGGCGGCTCGACCGGGGCCTCGTACCTGCAGACCACGCTGGGGAGCCCGACCTTCCCCGACCTGTGGGACATGCGAAGCCTGGGGTAAGGGCGGGTAACGCGCGGGCGTCGCTGGGCGCGGCGGCGGGCCCGGCGCCGTTGGCCGACGGCCCGGGCAGGCCGGCCGAGGCTTCGACGGCCGGGGTATCGGCGGGCAGGGTATCCGCGGCCGGGGCGGCAGGCTCGGCCAGCTCCACGCGGTTCCTGCCCTCCGCTTGGCCAGGTACAGGCCGCTCGGCGCGGCGCGTGGCCACTCACGCGTTCCTGCCCTGCCGCTTGGCCAGGTACAGGGCCGCGTCGGCCAGCATAAATAGAATTGAGTGTCAGGCGATTTCGCATGGCGGATATCATTGCTTTCAATATCCGTATAATGCGGTATTCATGGCCCCGGGATTGACGCAGCATCCGTGCAGGCTGGGGACCAGCTGCGGCGGCCGCCGCCGGCAGCGCGGGCGGCCGTCGGGGGGAATTCGGTTGCGGGAGGGGCCATTCGGCGGGCTAGCCGGATGGGAGCGGCGGCGGGCACCACGGACCGTTCGGCCCAAAAGTCTTTAATGCCCGCTCGGCGGTGGGGCTACTCCCATTCGATGGTGGCGGGGGGTTTGCTGGTCACGTCGAGGACGACGCGGTTGACCTCGGGGACCTCGTTGGTGACCCGGGTGGAGATCCGGGCCAGCAGGTCGGCGGGCAGCCGGGCCCAGTCGGCGGTCATGGCGTCCTCGCTGGTCACCGGGCGCAGCACCAGCGGGTGGCCGTAGCTGCGGCCGTCGCCTTGCACCCCCACGGAACGCACGTCGGCCAGCAGCACCACCGGGCACTGCCAGATCTCCTCGTCCAGCCCGGCGGCCGACATCTCCTCGCGCACGATGGCATCGGCCTCGCGGAGCACCGCGAGGCGTTCGGCGGTGACCTCGCCGACGATCCTGATGGCCAGGCCGGGGCCGGGGAACGGCTGGCGGCGGACGATGGCCTGCGGCAGGCCGAGCTCGGACCCGACCCGGCGCACCTCGTCCTTGAACAGCGAGCGCAGCGGCTCGACCAGGCGGAACTTCAGGTCGTCGGGCAGGCCGCCCACGTTGTGGTGGGACTTGATGTTGGCCGTGCCGGTGCCGCCGCCCGATTCGACCACGTCCGGGTACAGCGTGCCCTGGACCAGGAACTCGACGGCCTCGCCGTGCTCCCCCGCCTCGGCGGTGATCTCCCGGGCGGCCCGCTCGAAGGCGCGGATGAACTCGCGGCCGATGATCTTCCGCTTCTGCTCCGGGTCGCTGACCCCGGCCAGCGCGGACACGAACGCGTCGGCCTCGTTGGCCACCTTGAGCCGGACCCCGGTGGCGGCCACGAAGTCCTGCTCGACCTGCTCCGCCTCGCCCTGACGCAGCAGCCCGTGATCGACGAACACGCAGGTCAGCCGGTCGCCGATGGCCCGCTGGACGAGCGCGGCGGCGACCGCCGAGTCCACGCCGCCGGACAGCCCGCAGATCGCGCGGCCGTCGCCGACCTGCTCGCGGATCGCCTCGACCTGCTCCTCGACGATGTTCAGCATGGTCCAGGACGGGCGGCAGCCGGCCAGTTCCAGGAAGCGGGCCAGGACCCGGGTGCCGTGTTCGGTGTGCAGCACCTCGGGGTGGAACTGGACGCCGAACAGGCGGCTCCTGGCGTTCTCCACCGCCGCGACCGGGGTGCCCGGGGTGCGCGCGGTCACCGTGAAACCGGGCGGCGGCGCGGTGCAGGTGTCGCCGTGCGACATCCAGACCCGCTGCTGGCCCGGCGTCCCGGCCAGCAGCCGCCCGCCCAGGTTGTCCAGCGTGGTGGCACCGTACTCGGCCGTGCCGGTGCGCGCCACGGTCCCGCCCAGCTCGTCCACCATCAGCTGGAAGCCGTAGCAGATGCCCAGCACGGGCACGCCCGCGGCCAGCAGCCCGGCCGGCGCGGGCGGGGCGCCCTCGGCATAGACCGAGGACGGGCCGCCGGACAAGATGATGGCCTTCGGCGCTCTGGCCAGCATCTGCTCGACCGGCATGCTAGACGGGACGATCTCGGAGTAGACGTGGCACTCGCGTACCCGCCGGGCGATCAGCTGCGCGTACTGCGCGCCGAAGTCAACGACGAGTACGGTATCGAAGCCGCCGGGCACGCGGGCCGCCTTTCTTAAGCCAGCAGAGCGTTAGCCAGAGCTGCCGTCCTGGGGAGCCTCCGAGTCTAGTCGCACCTGACCTGCGGAAACCGCGGAACTGGCGGGGACGGCTGGGGCGCCTTGGGCTGGCGGGGTCCCCGGGGCTGACGGGGTCCCCGGGGCGGGCGGGGCCGCGGGGGTGGCCGGGGGCGCGGGGTCGGGGGCGACGCGGAGGCGGGCGACGCGGCGGCCGTCGAGTTCGGTCACGGTGATCGTGTGGCCCGCGACCTGCACGCTGTTACCCACCGAGGGCAGGTCGCCGAGGGCGGCGAGCACGTAGCCGGCGGCGGTCTCGTAGGGGCCTTCGGGCAGGGCGACGCCGGTCTGCTCGGTGAACTCGTCCAGGTTGAGCAGGCCGTCCACCTCCACCGCGCCGCCGGGGGAGGTGGTGGCCTGGCCCTGCTCGGTGTCGTACTCGTCCCTGATGTCGCCGATCAGCTCCTCGACCAGGTCTTCCAGGGTGACGATGCCGGCCGTGCCGCCGTAGTCGTCGACCACGATGGCCAGGTGGGCGCGCTCGCGGCGCATCTCCGACAGCGAGGACAGCACGGTCTTGCTGATCGGCAGGAACTTCACCGGCCTGCTGATCCGGGCCACCGGCACCGTGCGGTTGGTCACGCTAGGCCCGAGCAGGTCCCTGATGTGCACGAAGCCGACCACGTTGTCGTAGCTGTCCTGGTAGACGGGCAGCCGCGAGTGCGGGACGCTGGCCGCGATGGCGCCGGCCTCGGCCACCGTGGTCTCCGCGTCCAGGAAGAGCACCTCGGTGCGGGGCACCAGCACCTCGCGGATCTGCCGCTTCCCGGCGTCGAAGACCTCGCCCACGATGTGCCGCTCGTCCGGGCTGAGCGCCTGCGCTCCGGTGACCAGGTCGCGCAGCTCCTGTTCGGTTATGGCCTGGCGGCCGATCCGGGGGTCGCCGCCCAGGATGGCCACGATCAGGTTGGTGGACCTGGTCAGCAGCCAGACGACCGGCCGGGCCAGGGTGGCGATCCGGTCCAGCAGCGGCGCGGCCAGCAGGGACAGCCGGGGCGCGCGCTGCAGCCCGATCCGCTTGGGCGCCAGCTCGCCGAGCACCAGGCTGACGAAGGTGATGCAGATGGTCACACCGACGAACGAGAGGGTGGCCGCCCAGCCCGGCGACAGGTGCTCCCTGATCAGCCAGGACTTCCCGAACCCGGCCAGGGTGGCGGCACCGTAGGCGCCGGAGATCAGGGTGGCCAGGGTCACGCCGATCTGCACGGCGGAGAAGAACCGGTTCGGGTCGCTGGCCAGCCGGGCCGCCTTCTGGCCGCGGCGGCCCCGCTTGGCCAGGGCGCGGATCTGCCCCTCGCGCAGCGAGACCAGGGCCATCTCAGACGCCGAGAAGAACCCCCCGATGCACACGATGACCAGGACAGTAATGATGTCCAGGAAAAGCCTGCTCATGTTTTATCTGCCGCTCGCCTCGGGCCGCCGGCATGCGGCAGGCCCCCGCCGCCGCCTGGCACGCGATGTGTCTGGCCAGTGTAGACCGGATAACGTATGGGTCCCGTGGGCACACACGCAATCTGGAAGGCGAGCGGGCGGCTCGCCGACGGGCGCGAGATCATCTACTTCGACGAAACGCCCGGCCTGGATCGTGCCCTGGTCCCGGACAGCAGGCCGCTGGCACCGCAGCCGCCCGACCCGCCGGGGCCCGCCGGGTCGGCCCCTACCGGGTCAGCAGAGCAGGGCATCCGCTGGGACGCGCTGGCCGGGGAGTGGGTGGTGATCGCCGCCGCCCGCCAGGACCGCACGTTCCTGCCGCCGCCCGACCAGTGCCCGCTGGACCCGTCCGCGCCGGGACGGCCGACCGAGATCCCGGCCGCCAGCTACGACGTGGTGGTGTTCGAGAACCGGTTCCCCTCGCTGCGCGAGCCGCTCGGCCGGTGCGAGGTGGTGTGCTTCACCTCCGACCACGACGCATCCTTCGCCCAGCTCACCCCGCGGCGGGCGCGCACCGTGCTCGAGGCCTGGATCGACCGGAGCGGGGCGCTCGGCGCGCTGCCGGAAACCCGGCAGGTGTACTGCTTCGAGAACCGGGGCGAGGAGATCGGGGTCACGCTGCACCACCCGCACGGGCAGATCTACGCCTTCCCGTTCGTCACCCCGCGCACCGAGCAGATGGTGACGCAGGCCCTCCGCTACGCCGGCGGCAACCTGTTCGACGATCTGGTCGCCGCCGAACTACGGGCCGCCACGCGCATCGTGGCCCGCAACGAGCACTGGGTGGCGTTCGTGCCGGAGGCCGCGCGCTGGCCGTACGAGGTGCGCATCTTCCCCGCGGTCCGGGTGCCCGACCTGCCCGCCCTGGGCGAGGCGGCGCGGGCGGCGTTCGGGCCGCTGTACCTGGACGTGCTGCGGCGGTTCGACGGGCTGTTCGGGCGGCCCGCCCCGTACATCGCCGCCTGGCACCAGGCGCCGGTCCGGGACTCCGCCGCACGCCGCGCCTTCGGGGCCCACCTTCAGGTACTGTCGGTCCGGCGCGCGGCCGGCAAGCTGAAGTACCTGGCCGGGACGGAATCCGGGATGGGCGTGTGGATCAACGACATCGTCCCTGAACAGGCCGCGCAACGACTGCGGGAGGCGGGCCAGGGGGGTACGGGGGGACGGGCAGTCCCCCCGTGAGCGGGGGGGTCTGGGGGGTCGTCCCCCGAGGAGAAAGAGAGGGCTGTTACATGAGGGTGCTCGTCACCGGCGGCGCCGGGTACATCGGCAGCGTGGTCGCCGCCCAGCTCGTGGCGGCCGGGCACGACGTCACCGTGCTGGACGACCTGTCCACCGGGCACGCCGACGCCGTGCCGGCCGGGGCCACCTTCGTCAAGGGCACGGTGCGCGACTGCGCCGCCGAGGTGCTGGCCGACGGCATCGACGGAGTGCTGCACCTCGCGGCCAGGTCGCTGGTCGGCGAGTCGGTCGCCGAGCCCGCCAGGTACTGGTCCGCCAACCTGGGCGGCAGCGTGGCGCTGCTGGAAGCGATGCGCGAGATCGGCGTGCGCACCATCGTCTTCTCCTCCACCGCCGCCGTCTACGGCGAGCCGGAGCACACGCCCATCGCCGAGACCGCCCCCACCCGCCCGACCAACCCCTACGGCGCGTCCAAGCTGGCCGTCGACACCACGCTGGCCGAATTCGCCCGGCTCCACGGGTTCGGCGCGATGAGCCTGCGCTACTTCAACGTGGCCGGGGCGTACCGGGTCGGCGACGGTGCCCGGTTCGGCGAGCGGCACAACCCGGAGACGCACCTGATCCCCGCCGTGCTGGCCGCGGCGGCCGCCGGGCAGCGGGTCCAGGTGTTCGGCGACGACTACCCCACCCCGGACGGGACCTGCATCCGCGACTACATCCACGTCACCGACCTGGCCGACGCCCATCTGCGGGCCCTGGCCGCGTGCCGGCCCGGCCAGCACCGGGTCTACAACCTCGGTAACGGGACCGGCTTCTCGGTCCGCCAGGTCGTCGACGTGTGCTCCGAGGTCACCGGCACCGCGATCGGCACCGACATCGCGCCGCGCCGGGCCGGCGACCCGGCCGTGCTGGTCGCCTCCGCCGAGCGGATCCAGACCGAGCTGGGCTGGCAGGCGAGCCGGGACCTGCGTGACATGGCCGCCGACGCCTGGGAGTTCACCCGGGCGCGCGCGCTGCGGTGAGCGAGCCGAAGGGCGCCGCCGGCGAGTGGACCGAGGAGCGACGAAGGAGCGACGAGGGAACGAGCCGCATTAAGGGCGCCCGGGAGGCGAGCGAGCCAGTAAACAGAGCCGCGGAGCTGTTCGCGGCTCGCTTCGGCGGCTCCCCGGACGGCGTCTGGCGGGCGCCGGGCCGGGCCAACCTGATGGGCGAGCACACCGACTACAACCAGGGCTTCGTGCTCCCGTTCGCACTGGGCCAGGGCATCGCGGCCGCCGTCGCCCAGCAGCCCGGCCCGCCCAGCCAGACCGGCCGGTCCGGCTGGTCCGGCCGCCGGCTCGTGCTGTGCTCGGCTCAGGAGCCCGGGGCCGTGGTGGAGGTTGAGCTGGACGGCCTGGCCCCGGGCCAGGTCACCGGCTGGGCCGCCTACCCGGCCGGAGTGGCCTGGGCGCTGGAGGCGGCCGGCTACCGGCTGCCCGGCGCGTGCCTGGCCATCGACTCCGACCTGCCCGCGGGGGCCGGCCTGTCCTCCTCCGCCGCGCTGGAGTGCGCCGCGGCGCTGGCCCTGACCGAACTGGCCGGGCTGGACATCGGCCGCCCCGAGCTGGCCGCGATCGCCCAGCGGGCCGAGAACGAGTTCGCCGGGGTGCCGTCCGGCATCATGGACCAGTCCGCGTCGCTGCTGGGCCAGCACGGGCACGCGCTGCTGCTCGACTGCCGCTCGCTGGAGACCGCCCAGGTGCCGTTCGACCCCGCCGCGGCCGGGTCCCGGCTGCTGCTGATCAACACCCGGGCCGAGCACGACCTGACCACCGGGGAGTACGGCCGGCGCCGGGCCGAATGCGAGCGGGCCGCGCGCGAGCTTGGCGTTCCTTCTCTTCGGTACCTAACGAACCCGGCTGATGTGGAGCGGCTCGCCGATCCGGTCCTGCGGCGGCGCGCCCGGCACGTGGTCACCGACGACCAGCGGGTCCTGGCGGTGGTCGCGTTGCTGACCAGGGCCGCCCCGGACGCCTACCCTCGGATCGGGCTCCTGCTGACCCAGGCGCACGAGTCGCTGCGGGATGACTTCGAGGTCTCCTGGCCGCAGGCGGATGCGGCGGTGGACGCCGCGCTGACGGCGGGAGCGCTGGGGGCCAGGATGATCGGCGGGGGGTTCGGCGGCTCGGTGCTGGCGCTGGTGCGCGACGGCGCGGCCGGCCCGGTGCGTGCCGCCGTGGCGGACGCGTTCGCCCGGCGCTCGTGGGTGGCGCCGGAATTCCTGGACGCGGCGGCCGCCGACGGCGCCCGCCGCGTCGAGTAGCGCTACATCTTCATGGGAGCGGCGGCGAAGCCGATGTTGTGGTGGATGGGGTACCACCATTCCCACACCACGCCGTGCACCGGGCCGTAGGCCGAGGCCAGCAGGCGGCCGTCGTCCTGGGTCCAGACCATGTACTCCTGGCCGTTGACGTAATTGCAGAACACGCGGCCCGCGGCCTGGGTGACGGGATTCAGGTATCCCGAGATCAGCTGCGCGACCGAGTAATTGCGGGTGTGGTCGTAGCCATGGTTCCAGCTGATCTCGCCGGCCGGGTCATGCGTCTGGCAGTCCCCGCTGTTCGGCTTGAACTGGCCCGCGTTCAGCATCTTGACCTCCGCGACGTACGCCGCGTACAGGGCGGTCAGGGACGGATAGGTCTGGAAGACGGCCTGGGTGATGCCGGGGGCCGGGGCCGTGCAGGTGACCACGGGACCGGCGTGGCCGTGGCAGGTCGCGGGCGGCAGCTTCCCGGCCGCGTCGGGGGAGGAGTTCGTCTGCCGCAGGGCGGCCAGCAGCGCGGCGGGCGACGGCATGGGGCTGGCCATCGGCTTCGGGCTCGCTGCCTTTGGGCTGGGCGCAGAGGACGGCATGGACATGGGCATGCCGCGGTGCGGATGGGCAGCGGGGCCGCCGCCGGCCAGGGCCCAGGCGGAGGTGCCGGCGGCGATCAGAATGACCGCGGCCAGGGCGGCCAGCCAGCGGGGCCGGGCGAGCCTGGGCCGGCGCGGTGCCAGGCCGTCCTGGGCCGGGCGGTCGTTGACAGACGGGCCGCCCTGGTCCGGGTGCTCGCTCCCTTTGAGCAGGGTGGAGGTCTGGACGCCGACCTGGTCTCCGGGCCCGTCGAGCTTCAGCGCGCAGACCACACGTGCCGGCTCGCCGTCCAGGGCGGCGCGGGCGGCGTCGACGAACTCGCGGCAGCTGGAGTAGCGGTCGGCGGGCCGCTTGGCCAGGACCCGGGCGAACACGTCGTCCAGGCCCGGCGGCAGCTCGGGGCATATGGTGCTCGGCGGCGCGGGGCTCTCCTCGACGTGAGCCCAGATGATCGCCGCGTCCATCTCCTTGCGGAACGGCACCTGGCCGGTCAGGCACTCATACAGCACGCAGCCCAGGGAGTACTGGTCGGCCAGGCCGGTGACCGGGGTGCCCACGATCTGCTCGGGGGCCACGTAGTCGATCGTGCCCAGGAACTGGCCGGTCAGGGTCAGCCCGCTGCGGGACATGGCGTGCTTGCTGATCCCGAAGTCAGCCAGGTACAGGTGGTCGGGATCGTCATCGTCGCCGCCCCGCTCGATCAGCAGGTTGCCCGGCTTCACGTCCCGGTGCACCAGCCCCTCGCGGTGCGCCGCATCCAGCGCCCGCGCCGCCTGGCCGACCAGGAACAGGGCGCGATCCGGGGAAACCTGGCCCCGCTTCCTGACGATCTGGCGCAGGTCGGTCCCTGACACGTAGCGCATCGCGATGTAGAGCAGGTCCTCCTCCGACCCCATGTCGTAGACGGGGATCACGTTCGGGTGATGCAGCGAGGCGGCGATGCGGGACTCGTTGAGGAACCGGGCCCGGAACACCTCGTCGGTGGCCAGTTCGGGCGGCAGCACCTTCAGCGCGATGGCGCTGCCCAGCCGGGGGTTCTCGGCCTGGTAGACGACGCTCATGCCGCCTCGGCCGATGACGGCCCGCAGCTGGTAACCAGCGAACTCTGTTCCGATCATGGGCAGCTCGTTCATCGCGCGCCTCTTTCCGTTCTGTAGGGGTCTGCTAAGCCGGGCGGATGGGCGCGGCGGGGATCAGGATGCGGGTGGCGCGGCGCAGCCGGGTGGCGGCGGCCATGACCATGCCGCGGGTACGGTGGCCGGAGGTGGCGCGGAGCTGGCGGGATAGCCGCCGCTGCTCGGCCTGGGTCAGCATCTCGCGGTGACGGTCACGGGCGAGCTGGCCGGTGAGGTTGGGGTTCACGGACATCGTGGTCTCCTGTCTGCTCGGCGGGGGCGGGGAGTGTTCCCGCCCGCAAGCAACAGGCTGCCTGAGGAGGCTGCCGCCCTGGCAGAGGCCGAATTGCCCCTTTGCGCTGTGGGCCTGCAGGCCGGGTCGTGTGGGTATTACTGCCTAACGCCGACCCGGGGGGACGGCTCAGGCCAGGCCCGCCTGCAGGGCCAGCCGGGTCAGGTCGGCGCGGCGGCGGCAGCTGGTCTTGTCCCGGATCCGGTCCAGGTGCGAGCGGACCGTGCTCACGCTGATGTACAGCTGACCGGCGATCTGCGCGTCGGTGCGGCCCTTGGCCACCAGGCTGACCAGCTCCTGTTCCCGGGAGCTGAGCCGGTTCAGGACCGGCGCGGCTGGCGGGCTTTCCGGTTTGAAGTCAGCGGCCATGAGGACGAATTCGGCGGCCGTCTCCATGGTCATGCCCGCACCGCGTTCTTTCGCGGCGCGGGCGCGGGCCGGCCCGAGCGCTTCGAGGGCCCGGCGGAGCGGTTCGGCGCGCCGCTCGGCGTACAGCGGCACGTCGCGCGGACCGCCCGCTTCCATATGGGCTTGGAGCGCGGTCCAGAGCGTGACCGCCTCAGCCGGCTGGCCCCGGGCTGCGCACACGAGCGCGAACTCGTTGACGCACCGGGGCAGCAGTTCATGCCAGCCGACCTGGGCCGCGATTTCGGTGGCGCAGCGCGCCAGCCGGGCGGCGTCCGCGATATTACCGGTTCTCAGTTCGACGTCGGCTGAATAGATCAAGGCGGCAGTCTGCATGATGCGGTCTCCGCCTGCGTCGGCCCAGGCGAGGGTGTCCGCCAGGGCTCGCCGCGCCGCGGCGAGGTCGCCGGATTGGATCAGCACCTCGGCGATGAACTGGCCGGTGAACTGCTCAGTCCAGCCGTATTCCCCGGAGGCCAGAATCCGCTGGGCCTGCCTGGCCCACTCCAGCGCTTCGGCTATCGCCCCGGCGTGGTGGGCGGTCCGGCTGAGCTGCGCCAGGGCCAGGATCTCGCCGGCCGGATAGCCGGTCCGCCGGGCCACGGTCAGCGCCTCGCGGGCATCGCCCACCGCCTCGGGGATCCGGCCTAGGTAGGTCAGCGTCCTGGACCGGCCGGCCAGGAACTCGGCCAGCAACGGCGAAGGGCCTTGAGGGGTCAGCACCTCGATGCCTGCGGTCTCGTGGCCGAGCGACTGCTCGGGAAGCCCGACATCGCCAATCCAGAACTGCGCCAGGCACCAGCCCTCGCTTCCCGGTGCGGCATGGGCGGCCGCGGCCAGCAGCATCTCCCGGGCTTGCGGTCCGCTGCCGCGGCGCAGCAGCCAGTTGGCCAGGGCGACGGCCAGCCGCAGCGCCAGGTCCGGATCATGCCTCAGGGCCCAGGTCACGGCCTGGTGCAGCGTGCCGTCTTCGGCATCCAGCCAGTCAAACGAAGTCCGCTGCTGCGGGGTCCTCAGGCCCGCCGCGGCTTGCTCGGCCACCGCCAGGGCCTGGCGGGCCATGGCCGTGGCCGCGTCGTCCTGCTCACCGGCCTCGGCCAGCCGAGCCGCTCCGAACATGCGGATGGTATCCGGTAGGTGATACCCATCCGCTCCGGGCCGGGCGGGGTGGGATAGCAGCAAGCTGTCGTCCAGGTGCAGGACTGCATTCTCGGTTCCGGTGCCGGCCACCGCCACTGCGGCGTCCAGGGTGAAGGGCCCGGGGAAGACGGCCAGGCGGCGGAACACCCGCTGTTCCTGTTCGCCGAGCAGCCGGTAGCTCCAGTCCACCGTGGCGGTCAGCGACTGGTGCCGTGGCGCCGCGGTCCGGTCGGCGCTGACCAGCAGGGGCAGGCTGGCTTCGAGCCGGTCCACCAGCTGAGCCAGGCCCAGCGCCTCGATCCGGGCGGCGGCCAGCTCGATGGCCAGCGGCATCCCGTCCAGCCGCTCGACCAACCGGGCCGCCATCGGGCCTGATACGTCGTCCAGCACGAACCGCGGGTCGGCTCGCCGGGCCCGGTCGGCGAACAGCCGCACCGCGGCCGGGACCCCGGGCTCAGGCGAACCGTCCGGGGCGGCGACCGGCAGCGGCTGCAGCCGCAGCCGAGCCTCGCCGGCCAGGCCGATGGGCTCGCGGCTGGTGGCCAGCACCCGCAGGTCGTCGACGGCGGGCAGGAGGGCCCCGCACAGCTCGGCCACGGCGGCCAGGAGGTGCTCGCAGTTGTCCAGCACCAGCAGGACCTGCTGGCGGCCCAGCACGGCGGCCAGCATCTCGGTGGCGGAACGGCCGGAGGCATCCGGCACGCCCAGGCCGGCCGCGACCGCGGCGGCCACCTGCCCGGGATCTTGCACGGCGGCCAGTTCCACCAGCCAGGCCCCGTCGGCGAACCGGGCGGCCACCCGGCGGGCCACCTCGGCGGCCAGCCGCGTCTTGCCCATCCCGCCCGGTCCCGTCACCGTCACCAGGCGGTACTCGGACAGCAGCGCGGCCGCCTCGGCTACCTCCTCCTCCCGGCCGACGAAGCTGGTCAGAGCGGTCACGAAGCCGCGTGCACGGGCCGCGGGAACCTCCCCAATTCCCCCCATGTCCGTATCTTAACGACGGGTAAACAGGTTGTCCCGGCCCACGCACGGACCGGGATTACAGTTGTTCTGGCCCCGACCGAAGGAGGAACCAGTGCGAGTACGTGACGAGGCAGCACAGCTGGCGGGTGAGGTCGCCGAGCTGCGGCACGCGATCCACCGCGAGCCGGAGATCGGCCTGGACCTGCCGAAGACGCAAGCGAAGGTGCTCGCCGCCCTGGACGGTCTGCCGCTGGAGATCAGCACCGGCCGGGGTGTCTCCTCGGTGACCGCGGTCCTGCGCGGCGGCCCGGGCCCGGTGGTGCTGCTGCGCGGCGACATGGACGCGCTGCCCGTCACCGAGGAGACCCGGCTGCCGTACGCATCGCAGGTCCCCGGGGCCATGCACGCCTGCGGTCACGACCTGCACACCGCGATGCTGGCCGGCGCGGCGAAGCTGCTGTCGGCCCGGCGGGCCGAGCTGCCCGGCACGGTCATCTTCATGTTCCAGCCAGGCGAGGAGGGCTATGCCGGCGCCCGGCACATGATCGAGGAGGGGGTCCTGGCGGCCGCGGGCGAGCGCCCGGTCGCCGCCTACGGCCTGCACGTAACGTCGCAGCGGCTGCCTTGCGGGACGTTCTCCACCCGGCCCGGCGCGATGCTGGCCGCGGCCGACCAGATCACCGTGACCGTGCACGGGCGGGGCGGCCACGCCTCGATGCCGCACCGGGCCGCGGACCCGATCCCGGTCGCGTGCGAAATGGTGACCGCGCTGCAGACGCTGGTCACCAGGAAGTTCGACGTATTCGACCCGGTGGTGATCACGGTGGGCAGCTTCCACGCGGGCACCACCGACAACGTGATCCCGGACCAGGCCAGGTTCCTGGCCACCGCGCGTTCGTTCAGCCCGCAATCCCGGAGCGCACTGGCTGACCTGGTGCCGCGGCTGATCAGGGACATCGCCGGCGCCCACGGGCTGACCGCCGAGGCCGTGTACGCCGCGGAGTACCCGGTGACCGTCAACGACGCGGCCGAGGCGGCGTTCGCGGCCGAGGTGATCGCCGGGACGTTCGGGCCGGAACGCGCCGAGCTGGCCGAGTTCCCGATCACCGGGGCCGAGGACTTCTCCTTCGTGCTGGAGCAGGTGCCGGGGGCGTTCGTCTTCCTGGGTGCCTGCCCGCCAGGAACCGACCCGCTGACCGCGCCGACCAACCACTCGGCCTACGCGGTGTTCGACGACGCGGCCCTGGCCGACGGCACGGCCCTGTACGCCGAGCTGGCCCTGCGCCGCCTGGCCCGCGGCTAGTGATTGTACGTTGATGTACAGAGTCACGCCCCGGCCCGTCGGCCTGATGGGGCTCGCGGGGCCCGACGGGCGGACCGGTCAGAGGCTGGCGACGTCGGCTTGCTTGGCGCGGACGGCTTCGGCGGCGGCGCGCAGGCCGGCTAGTTCGGCCTCGGTCAGGTCGCGCTCGACTATGCGGCGGATGCCGGTCGCGCCGAGCTCGGCTTCGACGCCCAGGTAGACGCCGGAGATCCCGTACTGGCCGTCCAGCCAGGCGCACACGGGCATGATCGCGCCCGAGTCCTCGGCCACGGCGCGGGCCATCCGGGCCGCGGCGGCGGACGGGGCGTAGTAGGCCGAGCCGGTCTTCAGCAGCGCGACGATCTCGCCGCCGCCGTTCCTGGTCCTGGTGACCAGCGCCTCGATCTCGTCGGCCGGCATCAGGTCGGCCAGCGGCCGGCCGTCGACCGTGCAGGCCGAGGGCACAGGCACCATGGTGTCGCCGTGCGAGCCGAGGGTCAGGGTGCGCACCGAGCCGACCGGGACACCCAGCTTCTCGGCCACGAAGTAGCTGAAC
Organism: uncultured Actinomycetes bacterium; assembly: GCA_963790065.1. GTDB lineage: Bacteria > Actinomycetota > Actinomycetes > Streptosporangiales > Streptosporangiaceae > Palsa-504. The sequence goes on from CAWBNK010000021.1 coordinate 131,424, forward strand.
CGGGCGGTGTCGAGCATGCCGGCCTGGCCCATCACCCGGTGGGCCGGGAAGCCGGACACCTTGGCGGCCAGGGCGGTCATCTCGTCCAGCGGGTTGGACACCACGATCAGCACCGCGTCGGGGGCGTACTTGGCCACGTTCTCCACGACGTTCCTGACGATCTTGGCGTTGGTCTCGATCAGGTCCATCCGGCTCATGCCGGGCTTGCGGGCCAGGCCCGCGGTGACGATCACGATGTCGGACCCGGCGATCGCCTCGTAGCCCTCGCCCCCGGCGCCTGTCGTCTGGCCGGTCACCTTGGTCTCGAAGCCCTCCACCGGGCGCGACTGGTTCATGTCCAGGGCCAGCCCTTCGGGCTTGCCCTCGATGATGTCGGTGAGCACGACCTCGTCGAAGATGTCGTACTCGGCCAGCCGCTGGGCGGTGGTCGAGCCGTAGAACCCGGCGCCGACGACGGTTACCTTGCCGGAACGTGCCATGAGCGGAAACTCCTTAGTCCGTGACTGCGCATGAGCGGGCCCGGAGCATGCACCACGGCCCGTTCGGAAGAATGATCTTAAGAATTCATCGCCTGGCGCAGGTTGTCGTCCAGCGCGTTGAGGAACTCCTGGGTGTTCAGGAACGGGGTGCGGGGGCCGACGAGCAGGGCGAGGTCCTTGGTCATCTTGCCCTCCTCGATGGTCTGCACGCAGACATCCTCCAGCGTGCGGCCGAACAGGGCCACCTCCGGGGTGCCGTCCAGCTTGCCGCGGTGCTCCAGGCCCCTGGTCCAGGCGAAGATGGACGCCACCGGGTTGGTGGAGGTGGGCTGGCCCTGCTGGTGCTGGCGGTAGTGCCTGGTCACGGTGCCGTGCGCGGCCTCGGCCTCCACCGTGCGGCCGTCCGGCGTCATCAGCACGCTGGTCATCAGGCCGAGCGAGCCGAAGCCCTGGGCCACCACGTCGGACTGGACGTCGCCGTCGTAGTTCTTGCAGGCCCAGACGATGCCGCCGTCCCACTTGAGCACCTGGGCCACCATGTCGTCGATCAGCCGGTGCTCGTAGGTGATCCCGGCCGCCTCGAACTCCGCCTTGAACTCCGACTCGAAGATCTCGGCGAAGATGTCCTTGAACCGGCCATCGTAGGCCTTCAGGATCGTGTTCTTGGTGGACAGGTAGAGCGGGAACCGCCGGTCCAGCGCGTAGCGCATGGTGGCCCGGGCGAAGTCGCGGATCGAGTCGTCGAAGTTGTACATGGCCAGCGCCACGCCGCCACCGGTGAAGCGGGCCACTTCCATCTCGATGGGGTGGTTGCTGCTCTCGTCGGGGACGTAGGTGATCGTCACCGTGCCCGGGCCTGGCACCACGAAGTCGCTGGCCTTGTACTGGTCGGCGTGCGCGTGACGGCCGATGATGATCGGCTTGGTCCAGCTCGGGACCAGCCGCGGGATGTTGGAGATGACGATCGGCTCGCGGAAGATGACACCGCCGAGGATGTTGCGGATGGTGCCGTTCGGCGACCGCCACATCTTCTTCAGGCCGAACTCGGTGACCCGGGCCTCGTCCGGGGTGATCGTGGCGCACTTCACGCCCACGCCGTGCCGCTGGATGGCGTGCGCGGCGTCGATCGTCACCTGGTCGTCGGTGGCGTCGCGGTTTTCGATGCCGAGGTCGTAATAGTCGAGCTCGATGTCCAGGTAGGGCAGGATCAGCTGGTCTTTGATGTACTGCCAGATGATCCGCGTCATCTCGTCGCCGTCGAGTTCGACGACGGGATTGGCTACCTTGATCTTGGGCATGTTCTGTCCGGTTCCCTTCATATACCGCTGCTCATGACAGCATCAGCGCGACCACGAGCACCGCGGTACCGAAGACCGCGAAACCCGCTACGTCAGAGGCCTTCCCCCGCGACGACAACGGCCCCGCGTAGCGCGAGGGCAGCAGCAGCCTGGCCAGCGCGGCCAGCAGCAGCGCGCCGCCGACCAGGTCCGTGCCGCGGACCGCGAGCCGTGATCTGTCCCAGGCGATGGCTAGCCCGAGGGCCGCGACCGCCAGCGCGATCAGGTAGGGCAGCCAGGCCAGGCCGGCGACTACGCTGCTCGCCTGGCGGTCGCCGCTGCGGTCGTCTTTGCGGTCGCCGCTGCCGTCGTCTTCGCGGTCGCCGCTGCGGTCGTCTTTGCGGTCGCCGCTGCGGTCGACTTCGCGGTCGTCTTTGCGGTCCCTGGGGTCGGGCGCCGCGCGGGGGCCGCGGGCTGTCCCGGGGTCGTGGGCCAGCCGGGGGGCATGCTGGGCTCTGGGGTTGCCCTGATGGTGAACGGGCGGTGGCGCGTCCGCGCCAGCTAGCGCGGGCCGCCCGGCCAGTCCCCAGTCAGGACCAGCGCTCGCCGCGCCGGCCTTCGCCGGCCTATTCGCCATGCATGTGCCTCCCGGCTTTCCGCAGGGAAGTTTACCGGGGGCCGGACCGGGGCGGTGCGCGAGACATGCCTCGTTTCGAGATGCAATCACGGCGTAAGAGCCGTGACACGGGGGGTGACCCAATGGTGAGATATCAGTAGCGGCTTCGTTAGACGGGAGGCTCTCCGTGGATACACCGTTTCTCCGCATTGAGGACAGCGGCGAGATCGTCGCGCTGGGCGGGGAAGTCACAACCGTCGGGCGCGGCTGCGGCGTGGACATCCGCCTCGACGACCCGAGCGTCTCGCGGCTGCATGCCGAACTGGTGCGACGCGGGCCTTACGTCTACGTTGTCGACCTCGGTTTATCACGGAACGGCACCAGAGTTAACGGACGGCCCGTCACCCGCCGGGTCCTGGACGAGGGCGACGTGCTGAGCTTCGGCGCGGCCCGCTGCCGGATCGGCGGGGTACCGCACGAGGACATCAGCGAGGAGGCCGACCTGCGGCGTTCGGCCGCACCGGAGCTGACCAGGCGGGAGATCGACGTGCTCACCTCGCTGTGCCGTCCCGCCCTGTCGGACGAGGCGTTCGCGCTGCCCGCCACCGCCCACGAGATCGCTGTCGACCTGGTGGTGACCGAGGCCGCGGTCAAGCAGCACCTGCTGCGGCTGTACCAGAAGTTCCGGGTGCCCGAGGGCCCGAACCGGCGGACCCGGCTGGCCAACGAGGTGGTCGCGCTCGGGCTGGTCAAGCCGATGCCGCTGGCCGATGTGGGCGAGACATCAGGCCCGAACGTTCCTGACCAGCCAGCTCGCCGTCGACGAGACCAGCCCGGATAGCCGGGGCAGGTGGCCGGTGATGAACGGCCAGCCGTGCAGCGCGGGCAGCTGCGGGGTGGTCACGGGCCAGTAGTACGGCGCCTGGGACGCGGCGAAGATGACCGCGGCTGCGGCCACGGCCCATGCCACGCCGATGATCACCGCGGCGGACAGGCGGTTGCGCGACACCGCGCCGGCCATCCGGTTCAGCTGCCGCCTTGGGCGGCGCGAGCCCGGGCCGATGCCGTACCAGGCCACCACGGCCGCCGCCGCGTACGAGCCCGCCCGCGGCAGCGACAGGCTGTGGGTCACGGCCAGCGTGGCCACGTAGACGGCCGCGCCCACGGCGAAGGCCAGCGGGGCGATCAGCGCCTCTATGAGCAGCGCCTTGGCCACTGACAGCGGCGCGCTGACCACGACCACGACCAGGTCGGTGGCTCGTGGCCCGCGCACCGACCGGCGCATGGCCAGCGCGCTCTGGGCCTGGTCGGCCGCGCGCAGCAGGGTGATCATGGCCAGCGAGAACAGCAGCCCGGCTACGGGCAGCACCACGGTCACCGCCACGGCGGCCACCATGAGGGCGACGCCGGTGGTCGTGCTGCGGCCTTGCGAGGCGTTGGTGGCGTAGGGGGCTTGCGGGCCTTGAGGTGCTAGCGGGGCTTGCGGGGCACGGGAGGCTGGAGGGGCTTGAGGGGCGGCGGGCGGCCCGGGCGGCCGGGCCGCGGCGGGCACGGGCGGCCCGGCCGCGGCGGGCACGGGGGCACCGGGAGGCGGGAACGGAGCGTAGCCCACGGGGGGCAGCAGGTCGGCGACGTCACGGGCGGCCTGTTTGGGGGCGGGATAGGCCGTTCCCGAGCCTTTGGCGGCGCGCTTCTTGTTCTTCCTGCCGTTCTTGGCGTTCTTGCCGTTATTGGCGGGGGCCGCGCCGTTGGTGCCGTTCCGGACGGCGGTCTGGGTTGGGCTCTCGGCCAGCGGGCTCACGTTCATCGCCGACGGGTCTAGGGCGCTGGCCTGAGCGCTCAGCAAGTCGGCGGACGGGCGGTGGGCCGGGTCCCTGGACAGCGCCGAGGACAGCAGCGGCACCAGTGGCGCGGGCGCGCCGTCCAGGTCGGCGCGGCCGGAGACGATGCGGTAGAAGATCGTCTCGTAGGAGCCGCCGCCGTAGGGCGGCCGCCCGGTGGCCGCGAACGCCAGGGTGGCACCCCAGGAGTGCACGTCCGAGGCCGGGCTGCTCGGGCGGCCCTCGATGACCTCGGGCGCCAGGTAGCCGGGCGTGCCCATGACCAGGCCGGTCTGGGTCAGCCGGGTGGAGTCGCCGGCCTGCGCGATGCCGAAGTCGATGACCACCGGGCGGTCGTCGGTGAGCATGACGTTGCCCGGCTTCAGGTCGCGGTGCACCACGCCCGCCGCGTGGATCGCGGCCAGCGCCTCCGCGGTGCCGAAGGCCAGCCGGCGCAGTCCCCCGCCGGACAGCGGCCCGCGGCTGCGCACCATCTCCTCCAGCGTCGGGCCGCGCACGTACCGGGTGACGATGTAGGGGAACTCGCCCGTCACGTCGGCGTCAAGCACCTCGGCCACGAACGGGCTGCGCACCCGGCGCATGGTCTCGACCTCGCGGGCCAGGCGGCGCCGGGCGGTGGCCTCCTCGGCACCCCAGGGATGCCAGGGATGTAGCACCTTGATCGCGACCAGGTTGCCGACCGGGTCCTGGGCGAGGTGCACCACCCCCATGCCGCCTTCCCCGAGGCGGTCCTGAAGGCGATACGGGCCGAGAGTCCCCGGCAGTCGATCGGTGGCAGGAGGCATCGCGGAATCCAGAGTACGAAACAGATGGCGTGTTGTGGCGGGATCAACAAGTTGCCGCTGTGTAACGGATCGGCCGGGGCGGCGCCGGGCGGGGCGCGCGGCAGGCTGAGGGCGGGCGGCGGATCGGGCGCGGCGGCGGCGACCGGGGGCCGTTAGAATCACGGCATCGCTACCTGTGGGGTCGATTGATGACTGAGCCTGACGACGCGCTGTCGCTGGACATGCTTACCGCGGCGCTGCGCGCCGACAGCACCGACGTGGCCATATACGCCCGCGTCCTGACCCAGTCGCTCGGCGAGGCGCTGCCCGCCGACTGCGTGATCGTGGACCGGGAGCGGAGCATGTCCGACCGGATGCGCGGCCGGCCCGGTGAGATCTCCAAGATCGCGGTACAGATCGGTGACCAGCAGATGACGCTGTCGGTCAAAAACGGCCGGACGGTCGCCGAGATCTGCCGCGCGGTGCGCGGCGTGGTGCTGTCCCGGCAGACGGTCCCCATCGGGGACTGGGCCGCGGCCCTGGCCAGCGCCCTGGTCGACTACGCCCAGCAGAACGCCCAGGCCGCCCAGGCCCTGCGCAAGCTCGTCGCCGGCAGCTGACTTCCGGGCACGAGCAGCTGACTTCGCTGATCGTGTGCCATTACCGTCGTCTGACGGAGGTGGAGTCACACGTTAACTTGATCTTGCTCGGGCCCGGTGAGCGGGGAGGCGGGCGGGACGTGTGGGACAGAAGTGCAAGCCCGCGAGGTGGGGCGGCCGGGCGCGGGGCGGCCCGGTGCGCGGCCGGGCGGGCGCGGGTTAAAGGCAGGGCCGGGGCGGGGTTAGCGGCCGGTGAAGGTGGCTTTGCCGGGGCCGTTATCGATGAAGCTGCGCATGCCGTGGCGCTGGTCTTCGGTGGCGAACAGGGCGGCGAACTGGACCCGCTCGATTTCCAGGCCGGTGGCCAGGTCGACGTCCAGGCCGTGGTCGATGGCCGCCTTGGCGGCGGCCAGGGCGAGCGCGGGGCCGTTGGCATACTGCTTGACCATATCCAGGGCCGCGGTGTAGACGGATTCGTCGGGGACCACCTGGTCCACCAGGCCGATGGCCAGCGCCTCGGCGGCGCCCACCATGCGGCCGGAGAACACCAGGTCCTTGGCCTTGGCCGGGCCGACCAGGCGGGGCAGCCGCTGGGTACCGCCCGCCCCGGGGATGATGCCGAGCTGGATCTCCGGCTGGCCTACCCTGGCCTTCTCGCCCGCGACCCGGAAGTCCGCGGCCAGCGCCACCTCGAGGCCGCCGCCCAGGGCGTAGCCGGTGATGGCGGCCACCACCGGCTTGGGGATGGCGGCCAGCAGGGAGACGGCCGATTGCAGCCCGCCCGAACGCCGGGTCATCTCGGCGTAGTTCGCCTCGGCCATCTGCTTGATATCGGCGCCGGCGGCGAAGCACCTCTCGCCGCCGTAGATGATCACCGCGCGGACCTCGTCCGAGGCCGCCGCGGCGCTGGCCGCTAGGGCCAGTTCCCCGGTCAGCTGGTCGTTCAGCGCGTTGACCGGCGGACGATCCAGCCGGATCGTGCCGATGCCGTCGGTGACCTCAAGCCGGACGAGCTCTGCCATGGAAGGACCCTTTCTGTGGTGTAGCTAAGCGCAGGTCGCCGTTGGTCATGCCGGCCGGCGCCTGCGGGTAGGTGACCAGGCCGAGCTCGGCGCGGCTGTCCAGCAGCACGTGCCGCGGCAGCACCCGGACCGTGTAGCCGAACGGCCCCGGCCGGTCCAGCGGCACCTCTCCCGAGTACCGCACCCCGCCCGACGCGCCCGTGGGATCGAGCGCCAGCGTGGCGTAGGAAGGCCGGGCGATCTCGTCGTCCTCGTCGGGCCGCCCGTACACCACCTCGGTCGCCACGTCATCCGCGGTCAGCTCGCCCAGCGCCACCGTGACCCGCACGGTCAGCGCCGAGCCCAGCCACTGCCCGGTGGCCTCGGACTCCACGTGCTCGATCCGGAGCGTCGGCCAGGCCGCCACCACGCGCTGCTTCCAGGCGGCCAGCTCGCGGGCGGGCCCGAAGCCGTCGTCGTCGGTCAGCTGCGCGGAGGCCCGCGCGGCCTGCGCGTACAGCTCGGTCACGTACTCCATCACCATCCGCTCGGCCTGCACCTTCGGCCCGAGCGAGCGCAGGGTGTGCCTGATCCGCTCCACCCAGCCCAGCGGGATGCCGTCCGCGTCCTGGTCGTAGAACAGCGGCGCCACCGACTTGCCGAGCAGCTCGTACAGGGCCTGGGCCTCAAGCTCGTCCCGGCGGCTGACGTCGGCCACGCCGTCGGCGGACGGGATCTCCCAGCCGTTGCCGCCGTCGTACCACTCGTCCCACCAGCCGTCCCGGACCGAGACGTTCAGGCCGCCGTTCAGCGCCGCCTTCATGCCCGAGGTGCCGCAGGCCTCCAGCGGGCGCAGCGGGTTGTTCAGCCACACGTCGCAGCCCTGGACCAGGCTGTCGGCCATGGCCATGTCGTAGTCGGGCAGGAACACGATCCGGCGGCGCACGTCCGGCGAGTCGCTGAACTGGACCATCTGCTGGATCAGCGCCTTGCCGCCGTCGTCGGCCGGGTGCGCCTTGCCCGCCACGATGATCTGCACCGGCTGGGCCGGGTCGTTCAGCAGCTGGGTCAGCTGCTCCGGGTCGTTCAGCATGAGCGTAAGCCGCTTGTAGGACGGCACCCGCCGGGCGAAGCCGATGGTCAGCACGTCCGCATCGAGCACGTCGTCGATCCAGGTCAGCTCGGCTTCCGAGGCGCCACGCTGGCGCCAGGAGGTACGCAGCCGCCGCCGGGTCTCCCGCACCAGCCGGGCCCGCAGGTGGTTCCTGGTGCGCCAGATCGCCTCGGCCGGGGCGGCCGCGGCGCGCTCCCAGTCCCACCCGCTCGCCTCGCCCGCCGAGGCGCCGGTCAGGGACAGGACCTCGGGCGCCACCCAGGTCGGGGTGTGCACGCCGTTGGTGACCGAGCCGATGGGCACCTCGCGGGTGTCGAACCCGGGCCACAGGCCTGCGAACATCTCCCGGCTGACCTGGCCGTGCAGCAGGGACACGCCGTTGACCCGCTGGGCCAGGCGCATGCCCATCACGGCCATGTTGAACACGTCCGGGTCGCCGCCCGGGTAGGTCTCCGCGCCGAGCGCGAGCAGCTTGTCGATGGGCAGCAGCGGGTCGTCGTCGAAGTGCTGCCGCACCAGGTCCCGGTCGAACCGGTCGATGCCGGCCGGGACCGGGGTGTGCGTGGTGAACACGGTGCCGGCCCGGCAGACCTCGATGGCCTCCTCGAAGCTGAGTCCGCGCTCGGCGTACTCGCGGATCCGCTCCAGGCCCAGGAACCCGGCGTGGCCCTCGTTGGTGTGGAACACCTCGGGCGACGGATGGCCGGTCAGCGAGCAGAACGCCCGGACCGCCCGCATCCCGCCGATGCCCAGCAGCAGTTCCTGACGCAGCCGGTGGTCGCTGCCGCCGCCGTACAGCCGGTCGGTGACCTCGTGCAACTCGGGCTCGTTCTGCTCGACATAAGAATCGAGCAGCAGCAGCGGGATCCGGCCCACCTGCGCCACCCAGACCTGGGCGGCCAGCTCACGGCCCGCCGGCAGGCCGACGGCCACGTGCACGGCGGCGCCGCTGGCGTCCCGCAGCAGCTCAAGCGGCAGCCCGTTCGGGTCGTCGCCGGGGTAGCGCTCGGCCTGCCAGCCGTCGGCGGACAGCGACTGGGCGAAGTAGCCGTGCCGGTACAGCAGCCCGACCCCGATCAGCGGCACGCCCAGGTCGCTGGCCGACTTGAGGTGATCGCCGGCCAGGATGCCCAGGCCGCCCGAGTACTGGGGCAGCGCGGCGGTGATGCCGTACTCGGGCGAGAAGTAGGCCACCGCGGCCGGGCCTGACTGGCCCAGGCCGGCCTCGGCGTACCAGCGCGGGCCCGACATGTACTCGCGCAGGTCCTGCTCGGCCTCGCGCAGCCGGCCGAGGAACTCGGCATCGGCGGCCAGGGCGGCGATCCGCTCCGGCGGCAGCGCGCTGAGCATCGCGATCGGATCGCCGTCCGCGGCCGCCCACGCGGCCGGGTCGATCGACGCGAACAGGTCGGCGGTCGGCACATGCCAGGACCAGCGGAGATTCAGCATCAGGCCGTGCAGCGGAGCCAGCGGCTCCGGCAGGGTGATGCGGACGTTGAACCGGCGAATCGCTCTCACGGGCAGACCATAGTAGGTCCGCGCCCGACACGCCGAACCGGCACCGGCACCGATCCCGCCGACCGTCGGCTCAGGCGGGGAAAATGGATTCAAATTATACCGAACGAGCAGTGCTGGCAGCCCGCGCAAATCTTTCCAGGGAACCGGCGCCGCGGCGCGCGTTGTATACAGGCCCCCGCTGGCATGAAGGGCCTCGTGCTCGGTAGCGTAGCGGGGGTGATTGGACGAATCCCGATCCTTGATGTCGCGCCGGCGGTCGAGTGCGGCAACCGTCCGGCGAAGGCCGTGACGGGCGAGACATTCGAGGTCAGTGCGACGGTATTTCGCGAGGGGCACAGCCTCATCGGGGTCGGCGCGGTGCTGAGAGACCCGGACCGCAACCTGGGCCCGATCACCCCGATGCGCCTGCTGGCCCCGGGCTCGGACCGGTACGGCGCGGACGTGACCGTAACCAGCGAGGGGCTGTGGCGGTTCCACGTGGAGGCCTGGGGCGACCCGCTCGCGAGCTGGCACCACGACGCGGCCATCAAGATCCCGGCCGGCCAGGACGTAGAGCTGATGTTCACCGAGGGCGCGCTGCTGTACGAGAAGGCCGCCCGGCGGATCCCGCAGCCGCCCGGGGCGAGCCGCCCGGCCGCCGCCCGCGCCACGCTGCGCGCGCTGGTGGCCCGGCTGCGCGACCGGCAGCTGACGCCCTGGGAACGGTTCGCGGCCACCGAGGACCCGGTCATCGCGGCCATCCTGGCCCAGTGGCCGCTGCGCGAGCTGGTGACCCGGTCCCGGCCGCTGACCGTGCAGGTGGACCGGCAGCGGGCGCTGTACGGGTCCTGGTACGAGTTCTTCCCGCGCTCGGAGGGGGCCCAGGTCGACCCGGAAGGGTACCGGCCGCAGGTCTCGGGCACGCTGCGTACCGCGGCCAAGCGGCTGGACGCGGTGGCGGCCATGGGCTTCGACGTGGTGTACCTGCCGCCGGTGCACCCGATCGGCAGCACGTTCCGCAAGGGCCCGAACAACACGCTCACCCCGGCCGACGGCGATCCCGGCTCGCCGTGGGCCATCGGGGCCCCCGAGGGCGGCCACGACGCGATCCACCCGGACCTGGGCACGTTCGAGGACTTCGACGCGTTCGTCGGCCGGACCTGGGAGCTGGGCATGGAGGTGGCCATCGACCTGGCCCTGCAGGCCTCGCCCGATCACCCGTGGGTCAAGGAGCACCCTGAGTGGTTCACCACCCGGGCCGACGGCTCCATCGCCTACGCCGAGAACCCGCCCAAGAAGTACCAGGACATCTATCCGATCAACTTCGACAACGACCCGGCGGGCATCTACGCCGAGGTACTGCGCATCGTGCGGATGTGGATGGAGCACGGGGTGCGGATCTTCCGGGTGGACAACCCGCACACCAAGCCGCTGCGGTTCTGGGAGCGGCTGCTGACCGAGATCAGGGTCAGCGACCCCGACGTGCTGTTCCTGGCCGAGGCGTTCACCCGGCCGGCCATGATGCGGGCCCTGGCCAAGATCGGCTTCCACCAGTCCTACACGTACTTCACCTGGCGGAACGGGGCCTGGGAGCTCACCGAGTACATGCGCGAGCTTTCAGCTGAGACCGCGCCCTACATGCGGCCCAACTTCTTCACCAACACGCCCGACATCCTGCACGCCTACTTGCAGTACGGCGGCCTGCCCGCGTTCAAGATCCGGGCCGTGCTGGCCGCCATGCTCTCGCCGACCTGGGGTATCTACTCAGGGTACGAACTGGGTGAAAACGTACCCGTCCGGCCGGGCAGCGAGGAGTACATGGATTCGGAGAAGTACCAGTACCGGCCGCGCGACTGGGAAGGGGCGGCCAGAGCCGGTTTCGGCATCGCCGACTACATCACCCAGCTCAACTGGATCAGGCGGCGCCATCCGGCCCTGCACTGGCTCCGGAACCTCCGGTTTCATGCCGTTGACCAGCCGGAACTTATGTGTTTCTCTAAGCGGGCGGATAGTATCCCGGCCAGAGGCGGGGCCGCGGGGTCCGGGGGGGCCTGGGGGGACGACACCGTGCTGGTGGTCGTCAACCTGGACCCGTACCAGGCCCGGGAGGCGACGGTCTGGCTCGATCTGCCCGCGCTCGGGGTGGACGGCGAGTTCACGGTGACAGACGAGCTGACCGGCGAGTCCTATCTATGGGGAGCCGCCAACTACGTCCGCCTGGACCCGGCCACCCGGCCTGCCCATATCTTCACCGTCACGCCCCATACGTAACAGTCACAGATGCCAGCCAGCACGGAACCGTACAGCCAGGAGATTCCCCAGTGACCGAGCATCACGAGGCGATAGCCGACTCGTTCGCCGCTGACCAGCCGCGCGACCCGGAGTGGTACAAGCGCGCGGTGTTCTACGAGGTGCTGATCCGGGGTTTCCAGGATTCGGATGGGGACGGCACCGGCGACATGCGCGGGCTGATCTCCCGGCTGGACTACCTGGAGTGGCTGGGCATCGACTGCATCTGGCTGCTGCCCATCTACCAGTCCCCGCTGCGCGACGGCGGCTATGACATCGCCGACTTCATGTCCGTGCTGCCCGAGTACGGCCACATCGGGGATTTCGTGGCGCTGGTCGACGAGGCGCACAAGCGCGGCATCCGGGTCATCGCCAACCTGGTCATGAACCACACCTCCGATCAGCACCCGTGGTTCCAGGCGTCCCGGTCGGATCCGGACGGCCCGTACGGCGACTTCTACGTCTGGTCCGACACCGACGACAGGTACCAAGGGGCCCGGGTCATCTTCGTCGACACCGAGCAGTCGAACTGGTCCTTGGACCCGGTCCGCGGCCAGTACTACTGGCACCGGTTCTTCTCCCACCAGCCGGACCTCAACTTCGAGAACCCGCGCGTCCAGGACGCGATGATCGAGGTGCTGCGGTTCTGGCTGGACCTCGGCATCGACGGCTTCCGGCTCGACGCGGTGCCCTACCTGTACGAGCGGGAGGGCACGAACTGCGAGAACCTGAAGGAGACGCACGAGTACCTGAAGCGGATCCGGACCGAGATCGACAAGCTCTACCCGGACAAGGTGCTGCTGGCCGAGGCCAACCAGTGGCCCGCCGACGTCATCGAGTACTTCGGCGACGCTTCGGTCGGCGGGGACGAATGCCACATGGCGTTCCACTTCCCGCTGATGCCGCGCATCTTCATGGCCGTCCGCCGCGAGCAGCGCTACCCGATCTCGGAGATCCTGGCCCAGACCCCGGCCATCCCCTCGGGCTGCCAGTGGGGCATCTTCCTGCGCAACCACGACGAGCTGACGCTCGAGATGGTGACCGACGACGAGCGCGACTACATGTACGCCGAGTACGCCAAGGATCCCCGGATGAAGGCCAACATCGGGATCCGGCGGCGGCTGGCTCCGCTGCTGGACAGCGACCGGAACCAGCTCGAGCTGTTCACCGCGCTGCTGCTGTCGCTGCCGGGCTCGCCGGTGCTGTACTACGGCGACGAGATCGGCATGGGCGACAACATCTGGCTGGGCGACCGGGACGGCGTACGGACCCCGATGCAGTGGACGCCGGACCGCAACGGCGGCTTCTCCCAGACCGACCCGCAGCGGCTGTACCTGCCGCCGATCATGGACGCGATCTACGGCTACCAGGCGCTGAACGTGGAGGCCCAGCAGCGGAACTCCACCTCGTTCCTGCACTGGACCCGGCGGGTGATCGAGATCCGCAAGCGGCACCCGGTCTTCGGCACCGGCATCTACGAGGAGCTGAATTCCTCCAATCCCAGCGTGCTGGCCTTCGTCCGGCTGCCCGACGCCTCGGCCGACGGGGACTCGGACGGCTCGGACCGCATCCTGTGCGTGAACAACCTGTCCCGGTTCCCGCAGCCGGTGGAGCTCGACCTGCGCCGGTTCATGGGCGTCACCCCGGTGGAGTGCATGGGCGGCGTCACCTTCCCGCGGATCGGCGAGCTCAGCTACCTGCTGACCCTGCCCGGCCACGGCTTCTACTGGTTCCAGCTGCCCGCCTCGCGCCAGGAGCGGGCCGAAAAGCGGGCCTTGGCCGCCGGCCCGCAGCTGTACCACGGCTGATGTCGCATGCCGCGCGGGAGATGGGGTAGGCGACGGTCATGACCTTCGAAGATGTGCTGGCCACCTGGCTGGTCAAGCAGCGCTGGTTCGCCGGCAAGGGGCGGACCGTCCATGACCTCGCGGTGGTGGCCGACACCGAGATCATCCCCGGTGATCCCGGCCTGCGGCACCTGATGGTCACCGTCTCGCACGGCGCCACCTCCGACTGCTACCAGCTGTTCATCGGCCTGCGGGCCCGGCTGCCCGCCCGGCTGCGGCACGCCAGGATCGGTTCTTTTGATGGGATGCAGGTCTACGACGGGCTGCATGACAGCAACCTGACCAGGAGCCTGCTGGACGCGATCGTGTCCGACCGGACCGTCGGCGGGCTGCGGTTCTGCCGGATCCCGGGGCTCGAGCTGCCGTTCGCGGGCGAGCCCGGCGGTGAGGCCAGCCTGGACAGCCTGGTGCTGACCGGCGAGCAGAGCAACACCAGCCTGGTGTTCGGCGAGTCGGCCATCTTCAAGGTGTTCCGCCGGGTCGCCCCGGGCCCCAACCCTGACCTGGAGGTGGCCGCGGCGCTGTCCGAGCTCGGCTCGACGCACGTGGCGGAACCCTACGGGTGGATCGAGACCCGGATCGACGGCGCCACCACCGTGCTGGCCATCCTGTCGCACTACCTGCGGGCCGCGGCGGACGGCTGGTCGCTGGCCGCCACCAGCGTGCGCGACCTGTACGCGGCCAGCGGCACCGCCGCTGCTCTCACGGCAGGCGAGGCGGGCGGCGACTTCGCGGGCGAGTCCGAACGGCTCGGGGTGGCTACCGCGCAGGTGCACGCGGACCTGGCCGACGCGTTCGGCATATCCGAGCTGGAGGCCGACGCCATCCGCGAGCTGGCCGAGCAGATGTTCCGGCGGCTTGACCTGGCCATCGCGGCCGTGCCCGAGGTGAGCCGGTTCGCCGACAAGGTCGGGGACGCGTTCTCCAGCCTGGCCAAGCTGACCGAGCCGGTACCGGCCCAGCGCGTGCACGGCGACTACCACCTGGGCCAGGTCATGCGGACCCAGACCGGCTGGGTGGTGCTCGACTTCGAGGGCGAGCCGGCCAGCCCGCTGGCGCAGCGCCGGGCCCGGTCCTCCCCGCTGCGGGACGTGGCCGGCATGCTCCGCTCGTTCGACTACGCGGCCCGGCACCAGCTGCTGACCCATCCCGAGCGGGAGAACCTGACCCCGGTGGCCACCGGGTGGGTGCGGCGTAACACCGAAGCGTTCTGCGCGGGCTACGCTGAGGCCGGCGGCCTGGACCCGGCCGCGAACTCAGTGCTGCTGCGTGCCATGCTGCTGGACAAGGCGGTCTACGAAGTCCTCTACGAGGCCAGGAACCGCCCCACCTGGATGGTCATCCCCCTAGAGTCCCTGGCCGAGTTGTAGGCAGGAAGATCGAGTGACCGACATGACAGACTCCGAATTCAGCCTGGCCGAGATCGAGCAGCTGGCCGCCGGGCTGCACCACGACCCGCACTCGGTACTCGGCGCCCATCCGGGGCCGGACGGCGTCGTCATCCGGGCGCTGCGGCCGCTGGCCACGTCGGTGACGGCGGTCCTGGAGGACGGCCGCAGGTTCGCCATGACGGAGCTGGCCGACGGCGTGTTCACCGTCACCATCGGTGACGAGAAGGTCCCCGATTACCGGCTGGCCACCGTGTACGCCGACCAGGACGACGGCGAGAAGCTGTCCGACGACCCGTACCGCTACCTGCCCACGATCAGCGAGTTCGACATGTACCTGATCGGGGAAGGCAGGCACGAGGAGCTGTGGCGGGTGCTCGGCGCGCACGTCCGCGAGCTCGGCCAGGTCTCAGGCACGTCGTTCGCGGTCTGGGCCCCGAACGCCCGCGGCGTCCGCGTCACCGGCGACTTCAGCTACTGGGACGGCCGCGCGTTCCCGATGCGCTCGCTGGGCAGTTCGGGCGTGTGGGAGCTGTTCGTCCCCGGCGTGGGCGACGGGACCAGGTACAAGTACGCGGTCTGCGGTCAGGACGGGGTGTGGCGGGAGAAGGCCGACCCGCTGGCCAACGCCACCGAGCTGCCGCCCGCCACCGCGTCGGTGGTGTTCACCTCCCGGCACGCCTGGGAAGATGCCGACTGGGTGACGGCGCGGGGGCAGCGCGACCCGGTGCGCGAGCCGATGAGCATCTACGAGGTGCACCTGGGCTCGTGGCGGCTGGGGCTGACCTACCGGGAACTGGCCACCGAACTGGTCGACTACGTCACCGAGCTCGGCTTCACGCACGTGGAGTTCCTGCCCGTGGCCGAGCACCCGTTCGGCGGCTCGTGGGGCTACCAGGTCACCTCGTACTACGCGCCGACCTCGCGGTTCGGCGACCCGGACGACTTCCGCTACCTGGTCGACGCGCTGCACCAGGCCGGCATCGGCGTGCTGCTCGACTGGGTGCCGGCCCACTTCCCGCGCGACGAGTGGGCGCTGGCCCGGTTCGACGGCACCCCGCTGTACGAGCACGCCGACCCCCGGCTCGGCACGCACCCCGACTGGGGCACGCTCATCTTCAACTTCGGCCGCACCGAGGTGCGGAACTTCCTGGTGGCCAACGCGGTCTACTGGCTGGAGGAGTTCCACATCGACGGGCTGCGGGTCGACGCGGTGGCCTCCATGCTGTACCTGGACTACTCGCGCCAGCCCGGCGAGTGGGTGCCGAACGAGTACGGCGGCCGGGAGAACCTGGACGCCATCTCGTTCCTGCAGGAGGCCAACGCCACCTGCTACAAGCGGGTGCCCGGCATCACCATGATCGCCGAGGAGTCGACCGCGTGGCCCGGGGTGTCCCGGCCGGTGTACCTGGGCGGGCTCGGCTTCGGCTTCAAGTGGAACATGGGCTGGATGCACGACACGCTCAACTACCTGAGCCACGACCCCGTCTACCGCCAGTTCCACCACAACGAGATGACGTTCTCGCTGATCTACGCGTTCTCGGAGAACTTCATCCTGCCGCTGTCCCACGACGAGGTGGTGCACGGGAAGGGCTCGCTGATCGGCAAGATGCCCGGCGACCAGTGGCGCAAGTTCGCCGGCCTGCGCTCGCTGCTGGCCTACATGTGGGCCCACCCGGGCAAGCAGCTGCTGTTCATGGGGTCGGAGTTCGGCCAGGTCAGCGAGTGGTCAGCGGACAACGGGCTGGACTGGTGGATTCTGGACTACGACCCGCACCGGAGCCTGCAGCGGCTGTCCAGTGACCTGAACGCGATCTACAAGCGGAATCCCGCGCTGTGGCAGCTGGACAACTCGCCGGACGGGTTCAGCTGGATCGACGCCAACGACGCCCTGGGCAATACGCTGTCGTTCCTGCGCTTCTCCGCCCCCGCCGCCGAGGATGGCGAACCCGCGGAGACGATGGCCTGCATCGCCAACTTCTCCGCCCTGCCGCACCTGGAGTACAAGGTTGGCCTGCCCCAGGCGGGCCGCTGGCGCGAGGTGCTCAACACCGACGCGACGCTCTACGGCGGCAGCGGCGTCGGCAACCTGGGCGCCATCGAGGCGGTAGCCGAGCCCTGGCACGGCCGCCCCGCCTCCGCCACCATCACCCTTCCCCCGCTCGGCGTCATCTGGCTCACCGCGGACACCACCAAGGCTCAGGAGACACCAGAGGTTCCCGAGGGCTAGCTCTGGGCCCGCGTTCGGGGCCGGGGCGGCGATGACGCCGCGGCGCGATAGGGGCGCTGGGCGATAGGGTGCCGGGCGGCGCCGAGCTGGACCGTTCCGCCTCCTCTGAAACCTGCCCGATGCCGGTCATGGGGTGCTCCGCCTCAGCCGGTCGCGGAGCGCCTTCTTGTCCAGCTTGCCCACCTTGGTGACGGGCAGCTCGGCGGCGAGTTCGAGCCGTTCCGGCCACTTGAACCTGGCTACCCCGGCCGCCGCCAGGCCGTCCCTGATCGCGGTCAGGGTGATGTCCTGGCCGGACGCCGGGACGACGAAGACGCAGACCCGCTCGCCGAGCTCGGCGTCGGGCGCGGCCACGGCGGCGACCTGGGCGATGCCCGGCATCCGGTACAGCAGGTTCTCCACCTCCTCGGCCGAGACCTTCTCCCCGCCCCGGTTGATCATGTCCTTGTCCCGGCCCTCGACCACCAGGTTGCCGTCCGGGCGGCGGCGTACCACGTCGCCGCTGGCGTACCAGCCGTCCGGGGTGAAAGCCCGGCTGTTCTGCTCCGGGGCGCGGTAGTAGCCGCGCGGGGTGTACGGGCCGCGGGTCAGCAGCGCGCCGGGCTGGCCGTCGGGCAGGTCGCGGCCGTCGGAGTCCACGATGCGCACCTCGTCGCCCGGGCTCAGCGGCCGGCCCTGGGTGCCGCAGATCACCTCGTCCGGGTCGTCGAGCCTGGTGTAGTTCAGCAGGCCCTCGGCCATGCCGAACACCTGCTGCAGCGCGGCGCCGAGGACGGGCCTGACCCGCCAGGCCAGTTCGTCGGGCAGCCGGGCCCCGCCGACCTGGAGGATCTTGAGGGTGCGTAGCTGGCTGGCGCCGTGGTCGGTGGCGTGGGCCAGCCAGCGCTGGGCCACCGCGGGCACCACGGCGGTGATCGTAACGCCTTCGGTCTCGATGACGGCGAACGTGGCGGCAGGCTGGGGCGCGGGCAGCATGACCACCCGGCCGCCGGCCAGCAGGGTACCCAGAATGCCGGGGCAGGCCAGCGGGAAGTTGTGCGAGGCGGGCAGGGCGACCAGGTAGACGGTGTGCTCGTCGAGCTGGCCCAGCTGCGCGGAGGCGCGCGCGTTGTAGGCGTAGTCGTTGTGGGTGCGCGCGATCAGCTTGGGCAGGCCAGTGGTGCCGCCGGAGAGCAGGAAGACCGCGACGCCGCGGGGATCGGGCTGGGCGGCGTCCCAGCGTTCCCGGTCGTCGGCCTGTCCTGGCTCCGGTTCCGCGCACAGCGCGGTCAGGTCGGCGTGCCGCACGTCCTGGCCGGTCACCAGGATGTGGCGCAGGGTGGCCGAGCCGGCCATGAGCCGTTCGGCCAGGTGCTGGTGGTCGAAGTCGCGCAGTACGTCGGGCACGGCCAGGGCCCGGGCCTCGCTGTGCTGGCACAAGTAGGCCAGCTCGTGCTCGCGGTGCGCGGGCAGGGCCATGACCGGCACGATCCCGGCGCGCAGGCAGGCCAGGGTGAGCACCACGAAGGGCCAGCAGTTCGGCAGCTGGATCACGATCCGGTCGCCGGGCCCCAGGCCGAGCCCGGCGGTCAGTCTCGTGGCCAGGGCGTCGGCCCGCCCGGCCAGCGATGCGTAGCTGATCCGGGTCTCGCCGTCGACCAGGGCGGTGGCGGTTGGCCTGGTGGCGGCGACGGCGGCGATCTCGGCGCCGAGGGCCCGGCCGCGCCACCAGCCTTGCTTCTCGTATTCTCGGGCCAGGTCTTCCGGCCAGGGCACGATCCCGTCGGTGCTCATCGCGTGTCCTTGGCTGGCACGCCGACCAGGTCGGCCCGGCCCGACAGCACGGCGGTGGTGGCGGTGTCCGCCAGGCCGGGGCCTTCGTCCTCGACGAGCATGGTCAGCGCGCCGTGGCCGAGCCGGGCGGTCTCGGCGAGCAGGCGCCTGGTCAGGCTGGTACCGCCGCCGACCGCGACCAGGCAGGCGCCCGCGGCCAGGCCGCGGGCCACCGCCGCTTCGGCCTGGTCCAGGCCGGCCTCGGTGTCCGGGGCGTCGATCCAGGCACCCCAGTGGCCTGGCCCGGCCGGCGGTCCGGAGCTGAGCGGGAGCAGGCCTGCGGCCAGCCGGGCGACGCCGTCCGCGAGCGGCACGAGGCGCTCCGGCTGGGTCAGGCCGGCGATGTCGACGGGGGTGGACAGCGGCCCATCGGCCCCGCCGTGGGCGGCCCGCCAGGCCTGGTGCACCGCGTCGACGAACCCCGCGTCGCGCTGGCGCAGCTTGGATTCCGGCAGCGAGCGGCTGAAGAAGTGGTAGGCGAACTGCCAGGGCGGCAGGTTCAGGTAGGACCGGCCGAAATGCTCCCACCAGGACAGCGAGGGCCGGGCCGCGTCCTGGATCCTGGTCACCTGCGGGCGCCGGGCGGCCTCGTAGCCGGCCAGCGCGGCGTCCACCGCGTCGGCGGACGGACTGGTCCCGCAGGGTCCGGCCTCGTCCAGTGCGGTCACCAGGGCGATGGCGTCCTCCATGGCCATCTTGGTGCCCGAGCCGACCGAGAAATGCGCGGTGTGCGCGGCGTCGCCGAGCAGGGCCACCGCGGTCCGGCCCGCGCGGTGCCACCAGCGCTGGGCGCGCCAGGTGCGGAAGTTGCCCCAGCGCGAGTTGTTGACCAGCAGCGGCGCGCCGTCGATCTGCTCGGCGAACAGCTTCTCCAGGTAGTCCCTGCTCACCTGGTCGCTGGAGCCCGGCGGCTGGCCGGGGTTTCGGCGTTCGAATTCGTCCAGGCCCGCCGCGCGCCAGGATGGCTCGTCGGTCTCGACGATGAAGGTGGAGACGCCGTTCCCGATCGGGTAGCCGTGGACCGCGAACACCCCGTGCGGGCTCTGCTCGTGCACGAAGGTGAGGCCGTCGAACGGGTAGCTGGTGCCGAACCAGATGAACTTGGCCGTGGCGGTTACCACGCTCGGGCCGAACGCCTCGCCGAACCGGGCCCGCACCTGCGAGTTCGCGCCGTCCGCCGCGATCACGAGGTCATACCCGGCCGCGAGCAGGTCCTCCGGCCTGGCCGGCGCGGAGAACCGCAGGTCGACCCCGGCGTCGGCGGCCCGCTGCTGCAGCAGCGACAGCAGCTTCACCCGGGCCACCGCGGCCATGCCGTTGCCGCCGAACCGCCAGCGCT
The DNA here is from genome assembly GCA_963790065.1 of uncultured Actinomycetes bacterium. Classification (GTDB taxonomy): domain Bacteria; phylum Actinomycetota; class Actinomycetes; order Streptosporangiales; family Streptosporangiaceae; genus Palsa-504. Next base: position 151,517 of record CAWBNK010000021.1, read on the forward strand.
GGCCGCGCAGCCGCACCTCGATCGGGTCCCAGTGCACGCCGTGCGCGGTCAGCGCGCGCCGCAGCACCGGATCGGCGGCGTCGATGCCGTCCAGAGTGGCGTCGGAGAAGACCACGCCGAAGCCGAACGTGTCGCCGGCCCGGTTGCGCTCGAACACAGTGACCTCGCGGGACGGGTCGGCCCGCTTGGCCAGCAGCGCGGCCAGCAGGCCGCCGGGCCCGCCGCCCAGGCACGCGATCCGCACGTGAGCTCCCCTCGCAAGGATGTGTTTCGATCTATTGACGGACGCAGAATCTATGACACACAATAGCGGTCATGCTGGCGATGGCAACCCCCTGCGGCCGATGAAAGCCGGCCGGTGAAGCCGCGGGACATCCTGTGGGACCTGTTCGGTGACCACCTGCGTTACGTCGGCGACGGCGTGGTGCCGATGCGCGCGCTGACCCGGCTGCTCGACGTGTTCGGCGTCGGGGAGAGCACCAGCCGGGTGGTGCTGTCGCGGATGCGCCGGGAGGGCTGGTTCACCACCCGGCGGGACGGCCGGCAGACCAGCTACGCGCTCACCGGCCGGAGTATCCAGATGCTGGACGAGGGCCGGGCCCGCATCTTCGACCGCGGCCGCGGCGACTGGGACGGCGTCTGGCGCATGGTCATCTACGCGGTGCCCGAGGAAAGCCGCGGGGAGCGGGACCGGGTCCGGCGGACGCTGGCCTGGCACGGCTTCGGGCCGCTGGCCGCGGCCACCTGGATCAGCCCGCACCCGCGGCTGCAGACCGTGCGCGGCGCGCTGGCCGGCCTGCTCGCCACCCGGGTGGACCTGCTGGAGAGCCGCTCGCTGAGCCCGGAGGCGGACCGCGAGATGGCGCTCCGCTGCTGGGACCTGGACGGCCTGGGACGGGACTACGCCGAGCTGGTCGGCGGCTACGAGCGGCTGCCCGCCGGGGCCGACCTGGCCGCGCTGCCCGGCCCGGAAGCGCTGCGGCGGCAGGTGGAGCTGGTGGCCTCCTACCGCAGGCTGCCGTTCCGCGATCCCGACCTGCCCGCCGTGCTGCTGCCCGAGGGGTGGCCGGGGCGGCGGGCGCACGCGCTGTTCACCGCCGCCCACGACGCGCTGCACGGCCCGGCCGACGCCTTCGTCCGGGATATCGTCGCCACCTAACCCTTCGCATGAGGAGGTCCAACCATGGCAGAGAACTTCGTGCTGGTGCACGGCGCCTGGCACGGCGGATGGGCCTGGCAGCCCGTGGCCAGCAGGCTGCGCGCCGCCGGGCACCGGGTGCAGGCGCCGACCTGCCCGGGACTCGGCATCGACGACGACCCGCGGGGCGTGACGCTGGCCGACTGCGTCGACGCCGTGGTGAGGCAGGCCGAGGCGTCCGGCGCCGGTGACATCACGCTGGTCGGGCACAGCTGGGGCGGCTTCGTCATCGCCGGGGCGGCGCCGCGGCTGGCGTCCCGGCTGAAGGGGGTGGTGTTCTGGAGCGCGTTCGTGCCCGAGGCCGGGCGGTCCCTGCACGACGAGGTCCCGCCGGCCTACCAGGAGCTGTTCAGCCAGGTGGCCGGCGCCTCGGCGGACAACACCGTGACCCTGCCGGTCGAGGTGTTCCAGGGGGTGTTCATGGGCGACGCCGACCCGGCTACGGCCGCGCTGGTGCACTCGGTGCTGCGCCCGCAGCCGTACCGGACGTTCACCGACCCGCCGGAGGGCGGCGAGGCCTACCGCGGCCTCGGCCTGCCGCTGCACTACGTGCTGTCGGCCGACGACGTGGCGCTGCCGCCCGGGGAGTACGGCTGGGTGCGGTTCGCCGAGCGAATCAAGGCGCCGGTGGTGTCAGTGCCGGGCAGCCACGAGTCCATGTTCACCCGCCCGGCCGAGCTGGCCGACGCCATCCTGCAGGCCGCAGCCGGCTGAGCTAGCGGAGCTAGCTGTCGGAACGGATGTCGTAGTCGTCTTCCTCGACGACGTGCATGGCGGCCTCCTCGGCGGTGGCGCCCCCGCCGTCGATCCCGACGTCGGAGGCGACCAGGTCCTCTTCCTCATCCGGGTGGGCGCCCTCGTCCTCGGCCACCAGCCGTCCGGCCCGCGGGTCGGGGCCGTCGTCGAGCAGCAGCCCGTCGACATCCTCATCCCCGGCGTCCTCGTCGTCGAGGCCGGCGAGTTCGTCGTCCTCGTCGTCCTCCTCGTCCTCGTCCTCCAGGGCGTCCAGGGTGTCGTCCGGCTCCTCCTCGGCCAGCAGCTGGTCCAGGGACTCGCCTGATTCCTGCTCGCCGGCCGTGGTGCCGTACCTGATCCCGGCCGACCAGCGCTCGGGCGGAACCACGCCGCGGTCCAGGGGATCATCCCCCGGCGCTCCGCTCAGCGTGTCGGTGCTGTCCTCGACCTCGAAATCGTCGAGGTCGGCGGATTCGTGGCGGGTCTCGTCCGGCATCGGTTGGCTCCTGTTGGTCGGGTCGGCGCAGGATTCAATGTACCCACCGGTGGCGTGCCTGGCGGTCCCGGGCCAGCCTGGACGGTCGGCTGACGATCAGTCATAGTGACTTGTCACCACCATCGAGGAGCCGTCATGGTCGCTGCCGGGCCAGGCCGTGCCGCTGGCGGCCGGGCGAGCTCGCGAGCTGACGTGCGGAAGACCGATCAGGCGGGCGTGCTGGTGGGCCGGGAGCCGGAGCTGGCCGTCCTGGACTCGCTGGTGGCCCGGACCGCGGCCGGAACGGGCGGGATCGTGCTGCTGTCCGGGGAGCCCGGCATCGGCAAGACCCGGCTGGCCCGGGCCAGCGCGGAGCGCGCCGCGCCCGCCACGGTGTCCTGGGGTGCCTGCCGGGAGAGCGCGGGCGCTCCCCCGCTGTGGCCGTGGGCGCAGGTCCTGCGCCGGCTAGGCGGGGTGGAGCTGCCCGCTGGCGCGGCCGAGGGCGCCGCCGCCCGGTTCCAGTTCTACGAGCGGGTCGAGGGCGCGCTGCGCGAATCGGGGGCCGGCCAGCCGCATCTGGTCGTCATCGACGACGTGCACCGCGCGGACGAGGCGTCGCTGCGGCTGCTGGCCTATCTCGGCGAGACCCTGTGGCCGGCGCCGGTCGGGATGATCGTCACCTACCGCGACACCGAGGTGGGACCGACGTCGCTGACGGCCGAGGTAGTGGCGGGCCTGGCCCGCGGCCCCGGCCGCCGACGCTGCCAGCTGTCCGGGTTGAGCCAGGACAGCGTGGCGCACTGGCTGGGCGCCGCCGGGCTGGACGGCGTCCACGCCGGCGACCTGCACGCCCGGACCGGCGGGAACCCGCTGTTCATCGCGGAGAGCATCCAGCTGCTCGCGGACGGGGCGCGGCCGGACGCTCCGCTACGCAGCGTTACGGAGGTGATCACCGAACGGCTCGCCCCGCTCCCGTCGTCCTGCCGGGATGCGCTCGAGGTGGCCGCGGTGCTGGGCCGTGACTTCGACTACCCGCCGCTGGCCGCGGCCCTGCAGGCCAGCCCGGAGGCCGCGGTCGCGGCGCTCGATCCCGCGGTCACCGCCCGGCTGGTGCACCAGGTGGCCGCCCGGGCCGGCTCCTACCGCTTCGCGCACACGCTGATCAGGGACGCCGTGGAAGACCAGCTCAGCCCGTCCCGCCGGGCCGACCTGCACGCCCGGGTCTATGCCGCGCTGCGGGACACCGGCGCGGGGCAGGCCTCGGACCTGGCTCACCATGCGGTACGGGCCCGGCCGCGGGTCAGCGACGAGGAAGCCGCGCAGGCCGCGCGGTCGGCCGCGCAGGCCGCCGACCGCCTGCTGGCCTTTCCCGACGCGGCGGCCTGGTGGCAGACGGCGATCGCCCTGACCCCGCGTCGCGACGGCCTGGACACCGGCCTAGAGCTGCGGCTCGGCCGGAGCCTGCTGCTGGCCGGGCAGGTCGACGAGGCCAGGGAGCACTTCGAGACGGCCGCGGACGAGGCGGCCCGGGCCGGAGACGGGGCGACGATGGCCGCCGCCGCGCTGGCCGCCGGGGACACGGTGGCCGAGGTCGCGGCCGACCACCGGCTGGTCGCCCTGCTCGACCGGGCGCGGCGCCAGCCCGGCCTGCCGCCCGGCACCCAGGCCCGGCTGGCGGCCCGGTGGGCCATCGCCACGTACTGGCAGCCGGGCAGGCAGGAGGACAGCAGGCGGGCCAGCGCGGCGGCGGTGACGCTCGCGGAACAGGCAGGCGACATCGACGCCCTGGGCGCGGCGCTGATCGCGCGGCAGTTCACCCTGCGCGGCCCCGATTTCCTGGCCGAGCGGCTGGCCGCGGGAGTGGCCGTGCTGGATATCGCCGCCCGCCGCGGGGACCAGGACCTGCTGTTCCGCGCGCACCAGTGGCTGGTCCCCGACCGGTTCCAGGCCGGCCAGCTCGACCTGACCTCGGCCGACGTGGCGCAGATGGCCGCCATCTCCGAGGCCGGGCGCAACCCGCTGCAGCGCTGGTGGGTGCTGATCTACCGGGGCCTGCTGGCCAGCTTCGCCGGACGGTACGCGGAGGCCGAAGAGCTGGCCCACGAGGCCACCACGCTCGGACGGCGGCTGGGCCAGCCCGCCGCGGATGCCTACCGGATCGGGCAGCTGAGCCGCGTCTACTGGACCGCGGGGCGGCTGGCCGAGCTCGAGGCGGACATCGCCGTCGCGCTGGACCGCTTCCCCGGGCTGGTCACGCTGCGCTGCCTGCGCGCGCTGGCCAACGCCGCGGCCGGACGGCGGGCCGAGGCGGCCGCCGAGATCGAGGCGCTGGCCGCGGACCGGTTCGCGGTGCTCCCGCGGGATTCGCTCTACCTGGCCAGCCTGGCCATCCTGGCCGAGGCAGTGGTGTCCTGCCGCGCCGTCGGCCTGGCCGATCCGATCCTGGCCGAGCTGACTCCCTACCGCGAGCGGAACCTGATCCAGGGCGTGCCGGTGGGCTGGGGCGCCGCCAGCTGGTACATCGCCCGGCTGCAGTGGCTGCTCGGGCGGCAGGAGGACGCGGCCTCCTCGGCCGCGGCGGCCCAGCGGCTGCACGCCCGGTGGGGCGCCGCCGGGCTGGGCGATCCGCTGGCTGGCCTGGGCCGGGAGCCGGCCGGGGGGCCGCTCAGCCGGCGTGAGGCCGAGGTGATCGAGCTGCTAGCCGCAGGCCAGGAGAACGCCGAGATCGCGACGGCCTTGGGGGTCAGCGTGCACACCGTCGAGCGGCACGTGGCCAACATCTTCGTCAAGATCGGCGTGCGGAACCGGGCCGAGGCCACGGCGTGGGCGCACCGCCGCGGGCTGGCCAGGTAATCCGGCCGATTACATAGTTTCCGTGATGCGCGGCCCGCGCGCCGGATGCCAGCATCGGCGCAGCGATCATCCACCAGGGAGGGACACCATGACCGACGCCAAGATCGAGACCGTGCAGCGCATCTACGAGGCCTTCGGCCGGGGCGACATCGATTACATCCTGGACCAGCTCACCGACGACGTGGACTGGGCCTCCTGCCCGGACAGCGACATCGCGCCCTGGCACGGCATCCGCCGGGGCAAGGGCGAGGTGCCCAGCTTCTTCAAGGCCCTGGGCGAGACGCTGCAGATCACCGAGTTCACGCCGCTGTCGTTCGCCTCGAACGAGACGGACGTCATGGTGGTCACGCGCTGGGGCGCGACGGCGCCGGCGACCGGGAAGGCGCTCACCATGGACATCCACCACTGGTGGCGGTTCCGTGACGGCCAGATCTGCTTCTACCGCGGCACCGAAGACACCGCGCAGACCGCGGACCTGCTTCGCGCAGGCTGAAGCCGCCGGAGGCTCAGGCGGTGGCCAGCTGGCCGCCGTCCACCACCAGGACCTGGCCGGTCATGTAGGACGAGGCGTCGCTGGCCAGGAACACGGCCGGGCCGGCCATCTCCTCGACCCGGGCCCAGCGGCGCATCGGCACGTTGGCCACGGTGGCGGCGCCGCCGTCCGGGCCGCCCCACAGGTTCTGGTTCAGGTCGGTGGCGGTCCAGCCCGGGCACAGCGCGTTCACCCGGATCCCGTACTGGGCCCACTCCACCGCGAGCGTCTTGGTCAGCGAGACCACTCCGGCCTTGGACGCCCCGTACGGGGCCAGGCCCGGCGCGCCGGACAGGCCGGCCACCGACGCGACGTTGATCACCGAGCCGCCGCCGTGCTCGCGCATGTGCTGGCCGACGGCCTGGCAGACGTAGATCGTCGCGTCCAGGTTGAGCCGCATCACCTTCTCCCAGCCGGAGATGCGCATGTCAAGGAACGGCACCATGAAGTTAGAGCCGCCCGCGTTATTGAACACGATGTCCAGCTGGCCCAGCAGCCGGATCGCCTCGCTGACCGTGGTGGCGACATCCTCCTGGCGGGTCACGTCCAGCGGGAACACGAACGCCTTGCGGCCCAGCGCTTCCACCTCGCGGGCGGTGGCGGCCAGCCCTTCCTCGCTGCGGGCCGCGACGGCCACGTCGGCGCCCGCCTCGGCCAGCGCGACCGCGATGACCCGGCCGATGCCCCGGGACGCGCCGGTCACGAACGCCTTCTTGCCGGTCAGGTCGAACGCGGTCACGGTTCCTCCCAATGTGTCGGTAGCGTCATCGTATGGGGCGCCAGTGCGGCCGGGTTGACCCGGCGCACGATCTCGTTCAGGACGATGCGCACGAAGGGTTCCCCGACCCACAGGTGCTTGGCCCGGTCGACGGCGACGACCTCGGCCGAAGGTACCCGTGCGAACCGCCGCCGGGCCTGGTCGGGGCGCAGGTAATCGTCGAGTTCGGGGATCATTGCCACCAGCGGCGTGCCCGCCGCGGCCCATCGGTCCAGGTCAGCGTCCCCGACCCGGCGCAGCAGCGGCGACAGCAGGATCGCCCCGGCGACCGCGGGATCCAGGCCCCACTGCAGGGCCAGCTCGGTGCCGAACGACCAGCCGACCAGCCACCGCCCGGGCAGCCCGGCGTCGACCGCGTAGGAGATGGCGGCGGCCACGTCGTGCCGCTCCTCCACCCCGCCGCCGAACTGGCCGTCGCTGGTCCCCTGCTCCGATGACGTGCCGCGGGTGTTGAACCGCAGCACGGCCAGCCCGGCTTGGGCAGGCAAGCGGAACGAAGCCTTGCGCAGCAGGTGACTATCCATCATGCCGCCCTGGGTGGGCAGCGGATGCAGGCAGATCAGCGTCCCCACCGGATCGGAGTCGGCGGGCACGGCCAGCTCGCCGACCAGCCGCAGCCCGTCGGCGGTGCGCAGGGTGACCGGGGTGCGCTTGGCGGGCAGCACCGTGGCCGCCCTGATCTCGCTCATCCGGCTCCTTTCCTGACCCCGCGCGGGCCCCGGCGCAGCCGGTTCTGCCAGCAGGCCCGGTGCCAGTGCCTGCGCTCCTCTACGCCGACGTTGATCCCGTCGGCGGGCCAGGCCACCACGTGCGGCGTGCCGGGCACGATCTCCTGGTCACAGCCCGGGCAGCGGTACGCCTTGGTGCTGCCTGCGCCGGGCTGCAGCCGGACCACCCAGTCCCCGTCGGGCCAGGATTCCACGCGCTCGGGCCCGGGCACAGCCGCCGGCGGACCGGAGCGCTCGCGGCGGATCCTGCGCGGGCTCACGCCTGTCCACCCTATGCGAGCGGTAGAGTTTCGGCTCGTGCGGCTCGTCATCGCCCGGTGCAGCGTCGACTACGTCGGCCGGCTCACCGCTCACCTGCCCCCCGCCCTGCGCCTGCTCATCGTCAAGGCCGACGGGTCGGTGCTGGTGCATAGTGACGGGGGCTCGTACAAGCCGCTGAACTGGATGTCGCCGCCCTGCAGGCTGACCGAGCAGCCGGGTCTCTGGTCGGTCACCAACAAGGCCGGGGAGACGCTCGCGATCACCATCACCGAGGTGATCAGCGACACCTCGGTCGACCTGGGTGTCGACCCGGGGCTGGTCAAGGACGGCGTGGAGGCGCACCTGCAGGAACTGCTGGCCGCCCAGCTCGAGCGGCTGGGCGACGGCTGGCGCCTGGTCCGCCGCGAGTACCCCACCCCGATCGGCCCGGTCGACATAATGTGCCGGGATGACGCCGGCCAGAGCGTGGCAGTCGAGATCAAGCGCCGGGGGGAAATTGACGGAGTTGAGCAGCTGACCAGATACCTGGAGCTGCTGAACCGGGACTCGCTGCTGGCCCCGGTGCACGGCGTGTTCGCCGCCCAGGAGATCCGGCCGCAGGCCCGCACGCTGGCCGAGGACCGCGGGATCCGCTGCGTCACCCTGGACTACGACGCCATGCGCGGCATCGAACGCGAGGGCACGCTGTTCTAACGGTGCTGTCCTGACCGTGCTGTTCTGACGGTGCTGTCCTGAGCGGGCCGGCGGACGCGACCGCTCTGGCTCAGGTCCAGCGCGAGGCGCATACTGGTTTCAGCGCTGACGGGCACCCAGCGCCCTGGCTCGTTGACAACTCAACAGTGCACGGCACGTCCGGCGCGAGCTGTTTACGAGCTCACCTCCAGTGAAATTTCCTGAGCAATACGCCACTTTAATTGCCACTTAAGTATCTATGTCTAAACACTTAAGAAAGCCAAGTGACTAAGCAAAGGAGACGTCGGCTATGTCACGAATAAATGGAACAGACCGCCTCAGCGCGGCCGTCCGGGCTTTGTTGGGCTGACCAATGAAGCGCCGGGCGGCTGGACCTAGCGAATTTAGCATCTTTTCGCGCGCGGCACTCGCCGTAGCGATCGCTTACGTCTGCTGTCTCGGACCGTGGGAACTAACCCACAACTGGGTCATCGCATTCCTGACCTCGGCCGTCACGCTTGCCGTCTTCGTGAGCGCGGAGGCGGTAAAGACGACCGGGCTTCACTTCAAACTATTTGGATGCATGAGTATAGATATTCAAATTAAACGCAAGTAAGTCTTATGCCATCGTTTTAAGTCACTGAATCCAGGTGCCCAGGGAAGGCCCCCGCTGCTGCGGCAGCGGGGGCCTTCCCCGTGCCCGGGGACGGTAGCCGCAGTCCTGGCCCGCGGCCCAGTGCCGGAGAGATTGAGACCCGACTGACCGGAAAATAACCAACCGTGAATTGGCGCGCGGCAGCGGACCCGGGCCTGGTGCGCAGGTCAGGGGGTAGCAGGTTTTCGGCGGTCAGGGTGTGCTGGCTGCGCGGATTTCGTGAAACCGCAGCTGGCCGTCGTCGCATGGACGACCGGGTGAGCCGGGAATGAAGCCGCAGCGGCCACGCGTTGAGCACGCTCGACTGACTCCCTACCCCGGGAAGAAGGCAGATCCATGTCGTCGTCGCCGGCCACGATGCGTGCCGTCCGGCTCTCCGGCCCCGGCCCGGTGGCTAACCTGCAGCTGACCACGCTCCCGCTGCCGCCGGTGCGGGACGGGTGGGTGCGGATCCGGGTCGAGGCGTTCGGCCTGAACCGCTCGGAGCTGAAGCTCCGGCTGGGCTTGGGCGTGGGCGTCAGCTTTCCCCGGGTGCCGGGTATCGAGGCGGCCGGCACCGTCGACGCGGCCCCGGCCGGGGCCGGGCTGGCTCGCGGGCAGACGGTCGTCGCGATGATGGGGGACATGGGCCGGACCTACGACGGCGGCTACGCCGAGTACACGTCGGTGCCGCTCGCGCAGGTCATCCCGGTCGATACCGGCCTGCCCTGGGAGGTGCTTGGCGCCTTGCCGGAGATGGTGCAGACCGCCTACGGCTCGCTCACCATCGGCCTGGACCTGCAGCCCGGTCAGTGCGTGCTGATCCGCGGCGGCACCTCCTCGGTCGGCCTGGCCGCGGCCGCGCTGGCCGCATGGCGCGGCGCCACGGTGCTGTCCACCACCCGGCAGGCCGGCCGCCTGGCCTGGCTGAAGGAGCACGGCGTCGACCACCCGCTGCTCGACACCGGCCAGGTCGCGGCCGCCGTGCGCGAGTTGTACCCGGACGGCGTCGACGCCGCCCTTGATCTGGTCGGTACCCCGACCCTGCCCGACACGCTGCGTGCGGTGCGCGTGCACGGCACGGCCTGCTTCAGCGGCAGCCTGTCCAACCAGTGGACGGTGCGGGACTTCGCCCCGAATGAGTACCTGCCGAGGGGCGTGCGCCTGGCCGGCTATTCCGGCGGCGCCGCCGACCTGCCTCCGGAGGCCTTCCAGGAGATCCTCGACGCGGTCGCCGCCGGCCGGGTGGCCTTCCCCGTGGACCGCGTCTACGACGGCCTGGAGCAGGTGCGCCAGGCCCACGACGACATGGAACACGACCGCGCCACCGGCAAGCTCGTCGTCCGCGTCCGGCACTGAAGATCGTGTCGACCCTGCCCCGGTGATAACGGTCAGGACGGTAGCCGCAGTCCTGGCCCGCTGCCACTGCGGGAGAGATTGAGACGCCTCGGCTGGCTCACAGGACTGGTCGTTCCCGAGTCGGGCCAAGTTGGCGCACACATCTGCTGGCGTAGGTGTATCCGTCGCCCGCTAGAAGCTGCCTGGCACCTCGTGGAACCTTTGGCCGTGCAGCTGCTGGTGTGATTGTGCCAGTGGCTGGCCGGTGAGCCGGGCGGTGATGCCGGCGTTGAAGTTGGGGCATTGCGTGATGTCCTCGTGGGGGCAGCGCAGCCCGTGGCTGATGGCCTCGCGGACGGCCTGCGCCCTGGCGATCTGCTCGTCGAGTTCCGCGAGCTTGCGCTGCATGAGCTGTCTCCGCTCGCCGGGCGTGCTGGCCCGGGTGGTCATGAGGGCCTTCTGCTCGGCAAGGGTGAACCCTGCGTCGCTGTAGAGCAGGATGGCGGCGACCAGCCTGGCTGCCGATTCGGGGTAGCGCCGCTGCCCGGAGATCCTGGCCGGCGCGGGGAGCAGGCCGAGGTCTTCGTAGTAGCGCAGGGCCGAGGTCGTGACGCCGGCGCGGCGGGCCAGCTCGCCGATAGTGAGCAGGCAGCCGGGCGGGTTGACTTCAGGTGCACTTGAAGGCGTTGACTGCCGGCCATGGGAACACGACATGAGGGAAGCATGCCACGGGGAGTGAGGCGGGTGGTGACCGCGGCCGTCGAGCGCGGCGTCGCGAGTGCCGGGATCGCCCTCGTGCGCGCCCTGGACCGCGACGTCGTCGGACAGGGCCATCATCCTCGGGGCGCGGCCGGGAGCGTGACCGGCTGGGTGTTTGCCCACCGCCCGTCCAACCGGCAGCGCAACGGCTGGGTGGTCTCACTGCTCGAGGTGCAGCCCGCCGACCGGGTCCTTGAGATCGGCTTCGGACCCGGCGTCGCGGTCGCGGAACTGGTCCGCGCCGGTGCGGGTCACGTGTACGGCATCGACCACTCCGGCGTGATGCTCCGGCAGGCGTCCAGGCGCAACGCCGCCGGCATCCGGGCCGGGCGGGTCACCCTGATCAATGCCTCGGTCGATCAGCTTCCGGCCGCCTTCGACGGCCCCTTCGACGCCATCCTCGCCGTCAACTCCCTCGGGTTCTGGCCCGAGCCTGCCGGGCGGCTCGCCGACCTGCGCCGGCGGCTTGCACCCGGCGGCCGCATCGCCATCGCATCCCAGCCCCGCTGTCCCGGGGCCACGGCGGGCACGTCCCGCAGCGCCGCCGATGAGGTCGAGAACCTGCTCCGGAGCGCCGGCTACACGGAGATGAGCACCGAGACCCTCCCCCTCAGCCCGCCGGTGATCTGCGTCCTCGCCGCCGCCCCAGGCCCGGACGCCCAGGCTGCGCCGCAAACATGACCACACCACACCCTGGGGCCGGGACTCAGATCGTCCCCGCTACCGGCGCCGGAGAGATTGAGGCGCCTCGGCTACTCACAGGACCCGGTTGTTGCCGCCGTCTATCACGAATTCGGATCCGGTGATGTAGGCGGCGGCATCGGAGATGAGGAAGGCGACGAGCTGAGCTACTTCGGCTGCGGTGCCTGGACGCCCGAGGGGTACGCCTCCGATGGTGGCCAGGAGCGCGGCCTCGGCCTCCGCGTGGCTGATTCCGGCCTGGTCCATTATCTGAGTGATCCTGGCCGCGGCCAGCGGAGTCGCGATGTACCCGGGCGTGACCGTGTTCACGCGTATGCCCAGGGGTCCGAACTCGCTGGCCAGGACCTTGCTGTAGCTCCTCAGGGCTGCCTTTGCCGGTCCGTAAGCGGGCGACGACTCGTGGGGGCGCTTCCATTGCAACGAGGAGACGTGCACGATCGCCCCGGAGCGTTGTCCGGCCAGGCCCGGGAGGATGGCCCGGTCCAGCCGGACGGCGGACAGAAGGTTGGTGTTGAGGGCTTGCATCCAGTCGTCGTCGGTGAGGGCGAGCGCGCCGCCTGGTTTGGCGAAGGATGCCCCGACGCAATGCACGACCGCATCGAGACCGCCGAGGATCTCGATCGCCTGATCAGCAACGAAATCCGCGCCTTCGGGCGAGGTAAGGTCCGCCAGGATCAGCCTCGCCGGGGACCCGCCGTCTTGATGACGTGCGGTCACGACAACGCACGCGCTTTGGGCGATGAGCAGTTCCGCGATAGCCGCGCCCATGCCGCGTGTTCCGCCGGTAACAAGCACCCTCTTGCCATCGAGAGCTTTGGCCCGGTCGTGAAAGCCGGCCGGTTCGGGCCCGTCGGCGTGAGAGCTTCCCGCCAGGGATGTACTCATCGTTCGATTCCCTTCTGTCTTGATACAGACAGCATCCGGCCTCCCTGCGCAGGACGGTCAAGGACCATGAAGCGGACCAACCCTCTCGCTACGGGAAGGTTGGCCCCTCACCGTCCCAGCGACGCCTAACCGGGCCCCGGCGGGGGCTCGCGCGTCGGGACGCGGAAGGGCTGGTACGGGGTGGAAGGGCTCAGTTCGGGACAGTCACTGTCTACGAAGAGTGAACATCGCGATGGGATGGGAAGCCGCGCAGTCGCACGCGATAAACCCGGCGACAATCGGTGGTCATCCCGCGATAATGGCCGGCGTGGCGGAGGTCGAGGTCGTCGTTGCTCATCACGAATGCGCGACCCTGCGCGTCGGCGACGTGTTCCTGAAGATCGACGCTGATCAGAGGCGCACCGACGTCGAGGTCGAAGCGATGGCCATAGCGCCGATCCCGACTCCGGAGGTCCTGTGGCGGAAGCCGCCCGTACTCGCGGTCGCCGCCCTGCCAGGGACGGCACTCGGCCGCCTCGGCGAGCCGTCGGCCGCGTCGCCGGCGGCGTGGGCCGCGGCGGGTGCCGCCGTCCGGATGCTGCACGACACGCCGCTGCCGCCATGGCCCGGTCGGAGCCTGGACGAGATCGCATCGGAGCTCGACGGCGAATGCGAGTGGCTCGTCACGAACGGCGTCCTTCCCGCCAACCTGGTCATGCGCAACCGCCGGGTTGCCGAGGCGGCGCTCCGGCCGTGGGCACCGGTGTTCACGCACGGCGATCTGCAGGTCGCCCACGTGTTCGTCGACGGTGACGAGATCACCGGCGTGATCGACTGGTCCGGGGCGGGCCCGGGCGATGCCCTGTACGACCTCGCCATCCTGACGCTCGGACACCAGGAGCACCTCGGCAACGTCGTCGCCGGCTACGGCACCGACGTCGACCTCGACGTGATCCGCGCGTGGTGGTCGCTGCGAAGCCTGCAGGCGGCCCGCTGGCTGATCGAGCACGGCTTCGACCCGTCCTCGCCAGGCTGCGAGTTCGACGTGCTGAGATCTCAGCTGTGAGGCTGCACCGAACACGAATAGCGGATGCCGCGAGCAGGTCGCGGGCGGGCGGGGAACGTTAGCCAGCACGCGTGCTGAGCGAGCGAGTGCTGGTGCGCTGGATGACCTGCCAGCCGGGCGGGTCGAGGTCAGCGGGCAGGGCGTGGCCGAGGGCGGCGCGGGCGCAGCGGCGGCCCTGATCGCGCAGCGACTGCCGGACCGTGGTCAGGCCCGCCGAGGCAGCGGCGTCGCTGTCGTCCCACCCGGTAATCGCGACGGCGCCGGGCACGGTGCGGCCGGCCTGGGCCGCGGCGCGCAGCGCGCCGAGGGCAAGCTCGTCGCTCATCGCGGCGATCGCGTCGGGCGGGTCACCGCCACGGAAGAGCTCGCCGGACATGGCTTCACCGAGCGCGGTGGCGTTGACCGGGCACACCGCGACCCGCAGGTCGTCGGGCGCGCCCCCGGCCTGGAGCCAGGCGTCGAGGAAGCCTTCCCACCGGTGCCGAGTCAGCGGGTAGGTCACGGCCAGCCCGGGCGGGCCGACGAGCAGCGCCTCGGCGCGGCCGCGGTTCACCGGGAAGCTGAGCACCACCGGCCGGGCCGCGCCGGCGATGGCCAGCCGACCGACCGCCGCGGCGGCGGCCCGGTCGTCGATACCGACCACCGGCAGTCCGGGCCGGGCCGGGCCGGCGTGCACGACGGCCGGCAGGCCGCTAGCGGCAACCGCGTCCAGGACCGGGTCGTCGTCGCTGGTGGTCCACACGATGAACCCGTCTACCACCGCCTCGTTGACACGCTGCACGTCGCTGGCGGCGCCGGTGATCGGGACCAGGGTCAGGCCGGCGCCTTCGGCGGCGCAGACTTCCGCGACGCCGGCCAGGAACTTTACCGCCTGCGGGTCGTCGAAGGCGTAGGTTAGCCGCTCGCCGAGGACCACTCCCAGGCTGCCGACCCGGCCCCGGCGCAGCGACCTGGCGCCTGGGTGCGGGCCGGGATAGGCCAGTCGCTCCGCCGCCGCCCGGACCTTGGCCGCGGTGGCGGGCGCGACCCGGTCGGGTTGCGAGTAGACGTAGGACGCCGTCATGACCGACACCCCGGCCGCGTCCGCAACCTGACGCAGCGTCGGGCGGCTTCGTCGTTGAGCCACCCTGACACTCTAGTTGTGTATCGATATACAATGAGGGATGTGTATCGATACACATGCGAGAACGTGGCCACGGAGGGTGGGCACAGTGAGACGTCTGAGGACGCGCTGACGCCACGTATTGCGCACAGTGAGACGTCTGAGGACGCGCTGACGCCACGTAGCGCGGATGGGGAAATATCCGGGGACGCGACGACGTCACGCGTTCCGCACGATGCAGAGGTCGGGGACGGGAGGCGGCCGCGTGATGCGCATGGGGAGAAGTTCCGGGATGCGCCGACGCTGTTGAGCTACGGCGCGCTGGCTGGGTATGCGTTCTGGCTGTACGCGTACGGGCCCGCACTGGCCTTGCTCCGGGGCGAATTGCATTTCTCCTACGGGGTGCTCGGTGTGTATTCGGCGCTGTGGGCGGCGGGGGCGGCGCTGGCCGGGGTGAGCTTTGCCCCGGTCGCGCGGCGGCTGCCTCGCTCGGCGTTGCTGTGGTCCTCGGCGGCGGGCGCCACTGCCGGGGCCGGGCTGTTCACCGCGGCCCGCAGCATCGCGCTGACTATGTCCGGCGCCGTGCTGATCGGCTTCGCAGGCACCACGCTGCTCGCCTGCATCCAGGCGATCCTGTCCGACCGGCACGGCCAGCAGCGCGACCGGGCACTGACCGAAGCCAACGTGGGTGCGGCCGGGTGCGCGGTGCTCGCGCCTGTTCTCCTCGGCCTGTTCCAGGCCACCCCGCTGGGCTGGCGTGCGGCATTTGGGCTGCCTGCGGTGGTCCTGGCCGGTCTCTACCTGCGCTACAGGCACCAGCCGCTGCCCTCGGCGCCGACCGGCCCTCCTGCTGGGCATCAGGCCAGGCTGTCGCTGTCCTGCTGGCTGCTGGCGGCCATGGTCGCCGTCGGCATTGCCGTCGAATTCTGCCCGGTCTACTTCGGGGCCGAGGCGCTCACCGGTATCGGGCTGCGGACCGCTCAGGCCGCCATCGCGATGAGCGGTTTCTACTTCGGTATCCTCGCCGGCCGCGTCGGCGGCGCGTTTCTCACCCGCCGTCCCGGCCGGACCCTGCCGCTGCTGTACGCATCCCTGGCCGTCACGGCCGGCGGCTTCCTGCTGTTCTGGCTGGCCGACCGGCCCGCCCTGGCGATAACAGGGCTATTCCTGTGCGGACTCGGCGTGGCCAACCTCTATCCGCTCTCGCTGGCACTCACGCTGGCCGCCGCGCCAGGGAAGGGCGACACCGCCAACGCGCGTACCCAGCTGCTGGGCGGACTTTTCGTCATCGTCGCCCCCTACCTGCTCGGCAGCCTCGCCGATCGGCTCGGCCTGCACGCCGCGTTCAGTGTCGAGCTGGTGCTTATCGGGCTGGCCGCGCTGCTGCTGCTGGCCGGGCTCCGGCTCGGGAAGGCGGCCGGCGGAATGCCGGATCCCGGTACTTGAGTGAGGCCTGGAGCTGGTGAGCCGCGGGCGCTAGCGGGAGGATCCGGTCGTGGCCGGCGACTGGCGGGCGGGCGAGCCGGCGTTCAGCGTCCCGGCCAGGATGGCGACCACGACGGCCAGGGCAGCGGGGAGGAGCAGCGCGTCGCGCAGGCCCACGCCGGAGGCGACGGCGCCGATGACGACCGGGCCGCTGAGCAGGCCGCTGTAGGCGATGGCCGCGATCCGGCCAATGGTCCGCCCGGCCCGGACCGGATCCAGCCGTACCGCGGCGGAGACGATCTGCGGGAAGATCCCGGATAGGCCCGCGCCGAGCAGGGCGAATCCGGCCACCGCGGCGGCCGGGGTGCCGATCAGCAGCCCGGCGGCCAGGCCCAGGCCGGCCAGCAGGCCGCTGGCCCGGACCAGCCGCACCGGGCCGAACCGCCCGGCCAGCCGGTCCCCCACGACCCGCCCGGCGGCCATCATGACCGAGAACGCGGCCAGCCCGGCGGCCGCGAACGCGACCGAGGAGTGCAGGTCGACGTGCAGGTAGACGGCACTCCAGTCGCCGGCCGAGCCCTCGCCGACCTGCCCGAACAAGGCCAGCAAGCCCATCGACAAGATCAGCGCCCAAGGAGGGAAGCGGGAAAAAAACGGGGGGGTTCCGGGCCCATGGGGTCCGGGGTGTCCCCGGGGGGCAGAGGGTCCCCCCGGGCTAGCACTGTGCGGTGCGGGCGGCGGGATGACCACCCGCGGGCCGGCGACCAGGCCGCCGGCGATGAGCACGGCCGCGGTCGCGACCAGCGTGGGCAGCACGCCGACGCCCAGGCCCGCGGATAGGGCACCGATCCCGGCGCCGGCCAGGCCCGCGATGCTGTAGCCCGCGTGCAGCGAGGACAGGATGGGCCGGCCGTAGCCGACCTCCAGCCGGGCGCCGCAGGCGTTCATGGCCACGTCGAGCAGCCCGCCCATCGCCCCGTAGCAGGCCAGCGCGGCCATCAGCCAGCCCAGGTCGCCCGCCGCCCCGATCGGGACCAGGGCGAGCGGGCAGGCCAGGCCGCCGATCCTCATCACCCGGTCCGGGCCGAACCGGTCCGCGATCCGCCCGCTGAAGGCGAGCGTCACCACGCTGCCCGCGGGCACGGCGAACAGGGCCAGCCCCAGGCGGCCGTCGGATAGGTGCAGCGCGGCCTTGATGGCGGGCAGCCGGGCGCTCCAGGCCGCCGTGGCCGCACCGAGGATAAAGAAATAGGTGATAACCGCGATCCGGGACCTGCGCAGCTCGGCCGGGGTCACGCGTCCGGGCCGACCAGGTGGGCGTTGACCGAACGGGCCCGGTCGGCAAGCTCGGGCAGCTCGGTGACCTGGACTCCCGCGGCAAGCAGTTGCTCGCCTCCCGCCCCGTCGGTGAACAGGCGCGGCTCCTGCCAGGCGAACACGACCCGGGGGATCCCGGCCGCCACGATGTGCTGGACGCAGGTCACCGGGCGGGAGGCGCGCGCCCCGCAGGGCACCAGCGAGCTGTAGATGGTGGCCCGGCGCAGCCGGGGGTCATGAAAGCCCAGCTTCCGCAGGGCCACCTCCTCGGCGTGGTCGTGATCCTCCTGCTCCCGGGAGAACCCGGTGGCCAGCACCTGGCCGTCCTCGGCCACGATGACCGCTCCGACCGAGAAGGCTGACTGCGACGGCGGGCACAGCCGAGCCAGCTCGACGGCCCAGGCCAGGAACCTCTCGTCCGGGCCGCCCGGGCCGGTGAGGTAACGGTGCAGCACCACGTCATCGAGCCGGCGTACCTCCGCGAGGGTCATGGGACGAACGGGTCCATTGGGGTTCATGAGGATGGGAGTGGCAGAAGAGGCGAGAGGGGCTGGAGGGACGTTTGGGCTGGCGGAGGTAAGGTCGAGGCGGGGGGCGCCGGGGTGGGCTACGAAGTAGGGGGCGACGGCTAGGTGAAATTCGTCGGCCAGATCCTGAGTGAGGAACTGGGCCAGGAGCTGGGCGCCGCCTTCGACGAGGAGTCGAGCCACGGACCGTTCGGCCAAATCTGAAAGAAGGGCGCCGAGGGACAGCGGGTCGCCGGCGTCGATGAGTACGGCGCGGTCCCCCAGGCTGGCCTTGGCCGCGGAGAGGGCTGACGTGGCGCAGTAGACCAGGCGGTGGGCGCCGGGGGCGAAGAAGCGCGCGGCGGGGTCGAGGTCGCCGGTGGCGGTCAGGGTGACGCGGGCGGGGTGCTCGGGCAGGCCGCGGGCGGCGCGGCGGGCGCGGCGGCGCGGGTCGCGGATCAGCAGCCGGGGGTCATCGGCGCGGATCGTGCCCGCGCCGACCAGGATCGCGTCGCAGCCGGCCCGGACCTCGTCCACCCGGTCCAGGTCAGCCGGGCCGGACAGGATCAGCCGGGCCGGGCTGGCGTCGTCCAGGTAGCCGTCGGCGGACGTGGCGCACGACAGCAGCACGTACGGACGTGGCGGCAAGCGGGCCCCCCTTTCTCGCCCCAGCGTAGCTTCGCCGATGGACCCGGTGCTTTACTGGTCAACGATGCTCGAAACAGTCAACCCGGCCACCGGGGAGGTGCTAGCCACCTTCCCCGTGCACGGCCGCCGTGAGGTCGACGCGGCGGTGGCGGCGGCCCGCGAAGCGGCCGGTTACTGGGCTGGGCTGGGCTGGGCCGGGCGCCGGATCCGGCTGCTGGCCTGGAAGTCCTACCTGGTCAGGTACATGGGGCGGCTGGCCGAGCTGATGCACGAGGAAACCGGCAAGCCGCTGGACGACGCCAAGCTGGAGATCATCCTGGCCGTCCTGCACATCGACTGGGCCGCCAAGCACGCCAAGCGGGTGCTGCGCCCGCGCCGGGTGCGCAGCGGGCTGTTCTCGATCCACCAGAGCTCCACCGTGGAGTACCAGCCGCTGGGCGTGGTCGGCGTCATCGGCCCGTGGAACTACCCGGTGTTCACCCCGGTCGGCTCGATCGCCTACGCGCTGGCGGCGGGCAACGCGGTGGTGTTCAAGCCGTCCGAGCTGACCCCGGCGACCGGGGCGTGGCTGGTGCGCTCGTTCGGCGAGGCGATGCAGGTGTTCGGCAATCCGGTGCCCGTGCTCCAGCTGGTGACCGGGCCCGGCTCGACCGGCGAGGCGCTGGCCCGCAGCGGCGTGGCCAAGATCGCCTTTACCGGGTCGGCGGCCACGGCCCGCAAGGTGATGGCGGCCGCGGCCGACACGCTGACCCCGGTGCTGGCCGAGTGCGGCGGCAAGGACGCCCTGCTGGTCGCCGCGGACGCCGACCTGGACGCGGCGGCCGACGCCGCGGCCTGGGGCGCGATGTCCAATGCCGGGCAGACCTGCGTGGGGATCGAGCGCGTCTACGTGGCCGACGCCGTGTTCCACAGCTTCCTGGAGCGGCTGACCACCAAGGTGTCCGGGCTGCGGCCCGGCTCCGACGCTGAGGCCTCTTATGGCCCGATGACGCTGCCGTCCCAGACCGAGGTGGTGATCAAGCACGTGGCCGACGCGCTGGCGCGGGGCGGGCGGCCGGTGGTGGGCGGCCATGATGCGGTCGAGCCCCCGTTCGTGCGGCCCGTGATCCTGGCCGACGTGCCGGAAACCAGCGCGGCGGTGACGGACGAGACGTTCGGCCCCACGGTGACGGTGACGCCGGTGGTCAACATGGCCGAGGCGGTGTCCTACGCCAACGCGGGCCGGTACGGGCTGGGGTCGGCGGTGTTCGCCCGCGACCGGCGCGCCGGGATGAACACGGCGCGGTCGCTGCGCAGCGGGATGACCTCGGTCAACTCGGTGATCGGGTTCGCCGTCGTGCCCGCCCTGCCGTTCGGCGGGGTGGGCGAGTCAGGGTTCGGGCGCATCCACGGCGCGGACGGGCTGCGCGAGTTCAGCCGGGCCAAGGCCATCACCAGGCAGCGGATGCGGCCGCTGATCAACGTCATGACGTTCGGGCGGACCGACAAGGACATGCGGCGGCTGATGACGCTGGTCACGCTGCTGCACGGACGGCTGTACCGGCCGCGGGGATCGCGCCGGGGGCGCCGAGCCTAGTCCTTGGCTGGTCCTCTGGTCCTCGTGTCCTCGTCAGTCCTTGATGCCGACGCCGCACAGGTGCCAGGCGGCGCCCTGATCGTCGGAGGGCGGCTCGGGGACGGGCAGCTTGAGCACGGGCTCGAGGTCGCCGTCGTCTTCCCGGCGCTGGCGGAGCGGATCGTCCAGGTCCGGCCGCCACTGGGCGGGGCGCACCAGGCCGGGCTCGACCACCGTGAACCCGTCGAAGAACCGCGTGATGTCGGCGCGGCTGCGGGAGATCAGCGGCGTGTTCCAGTGCAGGTCCTGGGTCATGCGGAACATCCCCTCGGCCGCCTCCGGGTGGGCTTCCGAGGTCATGTGGGTCATGGCCAGGCAGCTGCCCGGCGCCACGGCGTCGCGGAACTGCCCGACGACCCCCCACGGGTCTTCCTTGTCCCACAGGCAGTGCAGCACGCACATCAGCATGATCCCGACCGGCTGGCCGAAGTCGAACAGCTCGCGGACATGCTCGTTGCCGAGCACCTGCTCCGGCTCGCGCAGGTCGGCCCGGAGCGTGACGACGTTCGGGCCGGCCATCAGCGCGGCGGCATGACCCGACACCATCGGGTCGATGTCCACGTACACGACGCGCGCCTCGGGCGCCGTGCGCTGGGCGATCTGGTGGGTGTTGGCCATGTTCGGCAGGCCCGAGCCGAGGTCGAGGAACTGCCGGACGCCCTGCCCGAGCATGTAGTCGACCATCCGCTGCAGCAGATGACGGCTCTCCAGGGCCGTGTCGGCTCCGCCCGGCACGCCCATCTCCCGCACCATCGCATTGGCCGCGTCGGAAGCCTGCCGGTCGACCGCGAAGTTGTCCTTGCCGCCGAGCTGGTAATTCCAGATCCGGGCCGTGTTGGGATAACGGACACCGATCGGGTCGTCCGGGTCAAATCCGGAAGACGCCGGCGGTTGGGCGGGCATCAGGCATCATCCTCCGTGTCGGAATTCGCATCTCCGATGATAGGGGGCGGCCGGGGGTGGCTCGTAGCGGGACTGGACGGCGTGCCTAGCCGGCGTGCTCGGCGCCGGCCTGCTCGGCGCTGGCCGGGCTGCTGGTGTCGACGGCGTGGCCTTGCAGGGCCATGGCGTCCACCGGATCTTCCGGGTCGGCCGGGGCCAGCGGGGC
The DNA here is from genome assembly GCA_963790065.1 of uncultured Actinomycetes bacterium. Taxonomy (GTDB): domain Bacteria; phylum Actinomycetota; class Actinomycetes; order Streptosporangiales; family Streptosporangiaceae; genus Palsa-504. The sequence goes on from CAWBNK010000021.1 coordinate 172,833, forward strand.
CCGGCCCGCGATCAGGTCGGCGGCGCGTTCGGCGATGGCGATCGTGGGCGCGTTGGTGTTGCCCCGGGGCACGACCGGCATCACCGACGCGTCGACCACGCGCAGGCCGGTGACCCCCCGCACCTTCAGCTCGGGGTCGACCACGCTGTTCCAGCGGGACTCGCCGCCCATGGCACAGGTGCCCACCGGGTGATACAGGGTGGCCACGTTGGCCCGCACGTAATCTAGGAGTTCCGCGTCCGAGCGGATGTGCGCGCCGGGCGTGATCTCGCTCTTGCAGATGGCCGCCATGGGCCGGGCGGTCACGAACTCCCGGGCCATCTTCAGCCCGGCGACCAGCGCCCGGGCGTCCGCGCCGCCGTCGGACAGGTAGCCGGGGTCGATGGCCGGCCGGTGCCGGGGGTCGGGGCTGCGCAGCCTGATCCGGCCCCGGCTCTTGACGTCGATGAGGCCGACCAGCACGGTCATGGCCCGCTGGGCCGGGTCGGCCAGGCCCTGGTCCCGGTAGGGCGCGGGCAGCACGTGCAGTTGCAGGTCGGGGGCGGGCAGCCCGGGCCCGGAGTGGGCGAAGCCGCCGGACTCGGCGACGTTGCTGGTCAACGGGCCGCGGTGGGTCGCCTTCCAGCGCAGCACGCTCGCGTTGCCGCTCTTCTCCCACAGGCCGCGCAGCCGCGGCGTGGACCAGCAGACCGGCAGCACCGGGTGATCGCTCAGGTTCGCGCCCACCCCCGGGCTGTCGGCCACGAGGTCGATGCCCATCTCGATCAGGTGGTCGGCCGGGCCGATGCCGGACAGCATGAGCAGCTGCGGGCTGTTGATCGCACCGCCGGACAGGATAACCTCGCCGCTGACCTGCGCGGTCTGGGTCTCGCCGCGGTGGGTGTAGGTCACGCCGGTGGCCTGGCCGCCGTCGATGTTGATCCTGGTGACCAGGGCCCCGGTGAGCACGGTGAGGTTCGGCCGGGACATGTGCGGGTGCAGGTAGGCGGTGGCGGCCGAGCAGCGCCGGCCGTGGCGCTGGGTGACCTGGTACCAGCCCACGCCGTCCTGGCGCGGCCCGTTGAAGTCGTCGTTGGCCGCGGCGCCCTGCTCCTGGGCGGCGGCGATGAACGCCTCGCAGGCCTGCGACTTGTACCGCAGGTTGGAGACGGCCAGCGGGCCGCCCGCGCCGTGATAGGCCGAGGAACCGCGCGAGTTGTCCTCGGCCCGCCTGAAGTACGGCATGAGGTCCTCGTAGCCCCAGCCGGAACAGCCGTACTCATCCCGCCAGGCGGTGAAGTCGTGGCGGCTGCCGCGGATGTAGATCATGGCGTTCATGCTGCTGGAGCCGCCCAGTACCTTGCCCCGCGGCCAGTAGATGGTGCGCCCGCCGGCCCGGTGCTGCGGAACCGTGGTGTAGTTCCAGTCGTAGGCGGTCTGGAACAGCCGGTTCAGCGCGGCGGGAGCCCGGATCTCATCGGCGTCGTCGTTCGGCCCGGCCTCCAGGAGCAGGACGCTGACGCTGGAGTCAGCGGAAAGCCGCGCCGCCAGGACGCAGCCTGCGCTGCCGGCGCCGACGATGATGTAGTCGTACACGGCGGACTCCTTCTCGGACCAAGGGAAGGTTAACCTGCCGCGGTCGGCACGGGAGTCCTCGGGGTGGGGGATTGGTAAGGGTCCGGGTCCGCCGGGCCCCCGAGAACCGCCGGACTCCGGACGTCTTCGATGCTCACCGCGTGACGGCTCGCTACTTGCGAATGCTGTCCACGCGGAGTTACAGCGGCTCAGGCCCCTGCGACTTGAGCCGGTGCGGATCATCGCCGTGATCACTCATCGTAGTCATACGATGGCGCGCCGCGTGCGGATTGTGAACACCGCAGGTCAGTTGGATGGTTACGTTTAGGTCGCGGCCGGGGCGGGGGAAGGTTCGCTTAGGGTGGGTTCATGCCGCATGACCGCAGCGAGAACCCTGTCGTTCTGTCCCGCATCTACACCCGCACCGGCGACGGCGGCACCACCGCGCTCGGCGACGGCAGCCGGGTGGCCAAGACCGACACCAGGCTGGCGGCCTACGCCGACGTGGACGAGGCCAACTGCGCGATCGGCATGGCGATCACGTTCGGTGAGCTCTCCCCGGCCATCTCGGCGCTGCTGGTCCGGGTGCAGAACGAGCTGTTCGACGTGGGTGCCGACCTGTGCAACCCGATCAGCGAGGCGCCGCCCTACCCGCCGCTGCGGATCGACGAGTCGTACATCACCCGGCTGGAGTCCGAGTGCGACGCCCACAACGCGGACCTGCCCACGCTGCGCAGCTTCCTGCTGCCCGGCGGCAGCCCGGGGGCGACGCTGCTGCACATGGCGCGGACGGTGACCCGCCGGGCCGAGCGCAGCGCCTGGGCCGCGGCGGCCGAGCACGTCGAGACGGTCAGCCCGCTTCCGGCGCGCTACCTGAACCGGCTGTCCGACCTGCTGTTCATCCTGGCCCGCCAGGCCAACGCGGGCCAGGGCGACGTACTCTGGCAGCCCGGCGGCGACCGCAGCTAGCCTCGCGCCTCGCCTCAGCGCGCCGCTGCGACGCAGGGCTCAGGGGCTCGAGGGCCCAGGGGCTCGGGGGCTCGGGGGCTCGAGGGCCCAGGGGCTCGGGGGCCCAGGGGCTCGGGGGCTCGAGGGCTCGGGCATCGGGCATCGGGCATCGGGCCTCGGGCATCGGGGCTAGCACAACGGAGCAGGCCCTCGGCTCCCGCACGGGAATTCGAATTATCGTGGATACTTACTGCCCCCCGGCGGTAGGTAAACATCCACGTTAATTTGATCTTGGTGGTTGCGGGACCAGTGGGGCAGGTGGGGCAAGGATCGGGAGGTCTATGCGGCCGGCTGGATCGGCGCGAGGAGACGGCTGTTGCACACGGGGCCGCCAGGGCCGGGCCCTGGCGTTATCGTGTGCCGTTACCGTCTTCACAGCACGGTAACGGCACACGATGATGGTTTTAGAGCGCCAGGCCGTAGTGGGAGCCGGGGGGTGCGGCTTCCAGCCAGGCCAGCAGGCCGGTGAGGGCCGACTCGGCCAGGGCCAGCTCCACGGTGCCGCCCGGGGCGGACGAGCCGGGCGCCCCGGGCGAGCCAGGCGTCCCGGGCGCGTCGGCTGAGGCCGGCGGGCCAAGAGGACCGGTAGCGCCAGGCCGATCGGTAGCGCCAGGCAGATCGGTGCCGCCAAGAGGGCCGGTAGCGCCAGGCCGATCGGTAGCGCCAGGCAGATCGGTGCCGCCGAGAGGGCCGGTGGCGCCAGGCGGACCGGTCGCGTTTAGTGCATCAAGGGCACCGTCGGCGGGCTCGGGCGGGCCGGCCGGGTGAGCGTCGCCGAGCTGGCATTCCACGACGATCCGGTCCGGGCCCAGGATGGACACCTCGTCCTCGGTGGGCGGGCGGCGGGACACCACGGCCAGGTCGCGCCGGGAGAAGGTCTCCTGGGGGCGCATCGAGATGCCGAACACGCCGAACCAGCAGAACTCCTCCAGCCCGTACGAGGCGATGCCCAGGCGCCAGGTCCCGCGGTCGTGGCGCAGGCCGCACTCGACCGTGGCGCCGGAGCGCTCGAGCAGGAACCTGCGGGCGGCGATGCCCGCGGCGGCCAGCACCAGGAGCAACAAGAAGGCGGCGAAGAGCCAGGCAGCATCCAGGGCCAGCGCTTCGCCCACCCGTCAGGCCTGCGTGCCTGCGGCTCGCAGCCTTGCCCTGGCGTACTTGGCGTCGGCTGGCTCCTCAGCGCCAGGGCCGGCGTCGGCGAGCGCGCCCTCGAGTTCCTGGCGGGCCTCGTCGGGGTTGACCTCGGCGCCGAGCTCAGCCTGGGCGGCCAGGATGGATACCCGGTCGTCAGCCACCGACAGGAACCCGCCGCTGACCGCGGCCTGGACCGAGCCATGTTCGTCATCGTCGCTCAGGATCTCGACCAGGCTGCCCTCGGCCAGGACGCCGAACACCGGCGAGTGCCCGGTCAGCACCCCGATATCGCCTTCTGTGGTCTTGGCGATCACCGTCGTGGCCTGGCCCGACCACAGCTCGCGGTCGGGTACCACCAGCGCTACCTGCAAGGTCACCGCTCCAGCTCCCTGGCCTTGCGCTCCACGTCCTCGATCCCGCCCACCATGTAGAACGCCTGCTCGGGCAGGTTGTCGTACTTGCCCTCGCCGATCGCCTTGAACGAGGCGATCGTCTCCTCCAGCGGCGTGAAGACGCCCGGCTGGCCGGTGAACTGCTCGGCCACGTACATCGGCTGGGACAGGAACCGCTCGATCCGCCTGGCCCGCTGCACGGTGATCTTGTCTTCCTCACCGAGCTCGTCGACGCCGAGGATGGCGATGATGTCCTGCAGCTCCTTGTAGCGCTGCAGGATCCGCTGCACCTCGCGGGCCACGTCGTAGTGTTCCTGGCCGATGTACCTGGCGTCCAGGATCCGTGAGGTGGAGTCTAGCGGGTCCACCGCCGGGTAGATCCCCTTCTCGGTGATGGCCCGGGACAGCGTGGTGGTCGCGTCGAGGTGCGCGAACACGGTGTGCGGCGCGGGGTCGGTGATGTCGTCGGCGGGCACGTAGATGGCCTGCATCGAGGTGATCGAGTGGCCGCGGGTGGAGGTGATCCGCTCCTGCAGCTGGCCCATCTCGTCGGCCAGCGTCGGCTGGTAACCGACCGCCGACGGCATCCGGCCCAGCAGGGTGGATACCTCGGAGCCGGCCTGGGTGAAGCGGAAGATGTTGTCGATGAACAACAGCACGTCCTGGCCCTGCACGTCCCGGAAGTACTCGGCCATGGTGAGCGCGGACAGCCCGACCCGCAGCCGGACACCGGGCGGCTCGTCCATCTGGCCGAACACCAGCGCGGTGTCCGCGATGACGCCCAACTCGGTCATCTCCAGGAACAGGTCGTTGCCCTCGCGGGTCCGCTCGCCCACCCCGGCGAAGACCGAGACGCCGCCGAAGTTCTGGGCCACCCGGCGGATCATCTCCTGGATCAGCACGGTCTTGCCCACGCCGGCCCCGCCGAACAGCCCGATCTTGCCGCCCAGCACGTACGGGGTGAGCAGGTCGATGACCTTGATGCCGGTGGTGAACATCTGAGTCCGCGGCTCGAGCTGGTCCAGCGCCGGCGGGTCGCGGTGGATCGGCCACCGCTCGGTGATGTCCAGCGACGAGGTGGGCACGTCGAGCGAGTTGCCGAGCACGTCGAACACGTGCCCCTTGGTCACGTCACCGACCGGGACCGAGATCGGCGCCCCGGTGTTGGTCACCTCGGCGCCCCGGACCAGGCCGTCGGTGGGCTGCATGGAGATCGCGCGCACGATGTCGTCGCCGATGTGCTGCTCGACCTCGAGCGTCAGCGTCCGGGTCTCGTCCTCCAGCACGACGTCCACGTGCAGCGCGAAGTAGATCTCCGGCAGGTGCTCGGCCGGGAACTCGACGTCCACGACGGGGCCGGTGACCCGGGCCACACGGCCGGTGCCGACGGCGGCCTCGCCGCTCTCGGCGGTGTTTTCAGCGGTCGCGGTCATGTGTTCCTCACTCACTCGTTGGCACTCGCGCCGGCTAGCGCGTTGGCGCCGCCGACGATCTCGCTGATTTCCTGGGTGATCTCGGCCTGCCGTGCGTTGTTCGCCTCACGGGTCAGCGTCTCGATCAGGTCGTTCGCGTTATCGGTGGCCGCCTTCATGGCGCGGCGCCGCGAGGCCAGCTCGGATGCGGCCGCTTCCAGCAGCGCGTAGAAGATCCGGCTCGCTACGTACTGCGGCATCAGGGCGTCGAGCACCTCGGCCGGGCCGGGCTCGAACTCGTACGACGGCAGCGGACCTGACGGGCTCGGCTCGTCGGTCTCCTCGATCTCCAGCGGCAGCAGCCTGCGCACCGAGGGCCGCTGGGTCAGCATCGACACGAACTCGGTGCCGACCAGGTGGATCTCGTCCACTCTGCTGGCGTCCTCGCCCCCGTCCTGGCCGGCATTGAACGCCTCGAGCAGGACGTCGGCGATCGCCTTCGCGTCGCGGTACTTCGGCGTGGAAGAGAAGCCGCTCCAGGACGCGGCCAGCTCAAGCTCGCGGAACCGGTGCCAGGAGATGCCCTTACGGCCGGCGACGTACAGCACCGGCTGGATGCCCCGTTCGCGCAGCCGCTCCCGAAGCCGGGCCGACTCGCGCAGCACGTTGGCGTTGTACGCGCCGGCAAAGCCCTGGTCGCTGGTCAGGATCAGCACCGCGGCCCGGGTCGGGTGCTCAGGTTCGGTGGTGAACGGATGGGTGATGTTGGTCGAGCGGCTGATCACGGCCTCCACCGCCCGGGTCAGCTCCCGCGCGTACGGCTCGGCCGCGCGCTGCTGCTGCTGGGCGCGGACGATCCGCGAGGACGCAATCAGCTCCTGGGCACGGGTGATCTTGGCAATGGACTGGACGGTACTGATCCGCTGCCTGACCAGGCGAAGCTGGGCTGCCATTTCCTAGCTCTCGTCCTTGCTCGGCTGGGGCACGCGGCGGGCGATGGTCTCCTGGCCCTCGCTTTCGAGCGCCTTGGCCTTCTCGTCCTCGGCGGACAGCAGCTCGCCCGCGCTGGTCTCGAACGACTTGCGGAACTCGTCGACCGCATCCTTGAGCGCGGTGACCGTATCCTCGGACAGGTCCTTGGTCTCCCGGATCCCGGTCAGGATGCCGGCGTGCGAACGCCGCAGGAACTCCAGGAAGTCGTGCTCGAACCGGCTGACGTCCTCCAGCGGCACGTCGTCCAGGTAGCCGTTGCTGCCCGCCCAGATCGAGACCACCTGGTCCTCGACCGGGAACGGGTCGTACTGCGGCTGCTTGAGCAGCTCGACCAGCCGCCCGCCGCGGTCCAGCTGGGCCCGGGAGGCCGCGTCAAGGTCGGAGGCGAAGGCGGCGAACGCCTCAAGGTCGCGATACTGGGACAGCGACAGCCGCAGGTTGCCCGCCACCTTCTTCATGGCCTTGACCTGCGCGTTGCCGCCGACCCTGGACACCGACCGGCCGACGTTGATAGCAGGCCGGACACCGGCGTTGAACAGGTCGGCCTCGAGGTAGATCTGGCCGTCGGTGATCGAGATGACGTTGGTCGGGATGTAGGCGGAGATGTCGTTGGCCTTGGTCTCGACGATCGGCAGCCCGGTCAGCGAGCCGCCGCCCAGGTCGTCGGACAGCTTGGCGCAGCGCTCGAGCAGCCGGGAGTGCAGGTAGAACACGTCACCCGGGTAGGCCTCGCGGCCCGGCGGGCGGCGCAGCAGCAGCGAGATCGCGCGGTAGGCCTCGGCCTGCTTGGACAGGTCGTCGAAGATGATCAGGGCGTGCTTGCCCTGGTACATCCAGTGCTGCCCGATGGCCGAGCCGGTGTACGGCGCGATGTACTTGTACCCGGCCGGGTCGGAGGCCGGCGCGGCCACGATCGTGGTGTACTCCAGGGCGCCGGCGTCTTCCAGCGACTGGCGCACCTGGGCGATGGTCGAGCCCTTCTGGCCGACCGCGACGTAGATGCAGCGCAGCTGCTGGCTCTCGTCGCCCGACTCCCAGTTCGCGCGCTGGTTGATGATCGCGTCGATGGCGATCGCGGTCTTGCCGGTCTGCCGGTCGCCGATGATCAGCTGCCGCTGGCCCCGGCCGATGGCGGTCATCGCGTCGATGGCCTTGATGCCGGTCTGCATCGGCTCCTTCACCGGCTGGCGCTCCACCACCGAAGGCGCCTGCGTCTCCAGCAGGCGCAGCTCGTGGCTCTCGATGGGCCCCTTGCCGTCCAGCGGCTCGCCCAGCGGACCGACCACGCGGCCCAGGAAGGCGTCGCCGACCGGCACGGACAGGATCTCACCGGTCCGCTTGACCTGCTGGCCCTCCTCGATCTCGTTGAACTCGCCGAGAATGACCACGCCGATCTCGCGCACGTCCAGGTTGAGCGCCAGGCCCCGCACGCCGTTCTCGAACTCGAGCAGCTCGCTGGCCATGGCCGACGGCAGGCCCTCGACGCGCGCGATGCCGTCACCGCACTCGATTACGGTGCCGATCTCCTCGCGGGCGGCACCTTCCGGCTCATACTCCTGGACGAAGCGCGCCAGCGCGTCCCTGATCTCTTCCGGCCGGATCGTCAGCTCAGCCATTGTCCTGCCTGTTCCTGTCGTTCGTAGTCTTCCCGGGTCGCTGGCATGTCAGCTCGCCAGCTTGCGCCGGACGGCGGCCAGCCGGCTGGCGGCCGTCCCGTCAATAAGCTCATCCCCGATTTGGACGGAGATTCCACCCACCACCGAGGGATCGAGCACCACGTTCAGGTGAACGGGGTGCCCGTAGGCCTGGGCCAGCGCCTGGGCGAGCCGCCTGCGCTGGGTGGCGGACAGCTCGGTCGCCGCACGGACCACCGCGATCAGCTGCTCGCGGCGCCGCGCCGCGATGCCAGCGCACAGGTCCAGCGCCGCGTCTAGGGAGCGGCCGCGCGGATGCGTCACCACCTGGCTGATCACGGCGAGCGTCACCGGCGTGACCTTGTCGTGCAGCAGGGTGGTCAGCAGCTCGCGCTTGCCGTTCTCGGGCAGCGAGGGGTCGGCCAGCGCGGCCCGCAGGTCCGGCTGCCCGGCGACCACGCGGCCGAACCGGAACAGGCCGTCCTCCAGGTCATCCAGGCCGTTCTCGGCCTCGGCCGCCAGCACCAGCGCGGTAACGGCCAGCTCCTCGATCGCGTCCACCATGTCGCCCGAGGTGGCCCAGTGGCCTTCGGCGGCCGCCACCACCAGCAATTCGGCCCGCCTGGTCACCTTGCCGCGCAGCAGCGCGCTGACCACCGCGCCTTTCTCCGCCGCGGGCTTGCCCGGATCGGACAGCGCCCGGCGCAGGCCGTGCTCGGTGTCCAGCAGCCCGACGACCTCGAACAGCTCGTTCGCCAGCCTGGTGGCCACGGTGACGCTGGTGATGTCCTCAGCGGTCAGCCGCTCGAGAAGGTCGGCGTAGGAGGCCCTGCTCGCACCGCGCACGCTTACCGCCTCCCAGGGCCGCTGAAGGGCCTTTGGGCCGAACGGTCCATGGTGACCGCTGCGGTTCCGGTAACACGGGTCACTGGCTGGACACCTGCTCGAGCTCGTCGAGGAAGCGGTCCACCATCCCGCTCTGCCGCGCGTGGTCTTCCAGCGACTCGCCGACGATCCGGCTGGCCAGCTCGGTAGCCAGGGTCCCGACCTCGGTCCGCAGCGAGGTCAGCGCCTGCTGCCGCTCGGCCTGGATCTGGGCTTGCGCGGCCTCGGTCACCCGGCGGGCTTCGGCCTGGGCCTGCTCGCGCATCTCGGCGATGATCTGCGCGCCCTGCTCCCTGGCCTCCTCGCGCAGCCGGGCCGCCTCGTGCCGGGCCTCGGCCAGTTGCTCCCGGTACTGGTCGAGCAGCTGGTTGGCCTCCTTCTGCGCTTCCTCAGACTTGGCCAGCCCGCCCTCGATCGCCTCGGTGCGCTCAGTCAGCGTCTTGGTGATCCGCGGCAGCAGCAGCTTGGCCATGGCGCCGAACACCAAGGCGAACAGGATCGTGCCGATGATGAACTCAGGCCACGAGGGGAGCAGCGGGTCAGTCGACGCCGTGCTGTCAGCAAGGAGGAGGATCATGGTGCGCTCACTTCCTGGACCGGGATGCTCAGGACGAGAAGATGAACGGCGCCACCAGGCCGATCAGCGCGAGCGCCTCGGTCAGCGAGAAGCCGATCCACATGTAGAGCGTAATGCGGCCGGTGGCCTCGGGCTGCCGGGCCATGGCCTCGATCGCGTGGCCGAACACCAGGCCGATGCCGATGCCCGGGCCAATGGCCGCGAGACCGTATCCGAGCGCCCCGAGCCTCTGGATGTCCAGCACCGTCGTGGTCGAAGCGGCGAGGGTAGCGGCTAGTGACATTGATTCTTCCTTTACGTTGCGGTGGAATCGGGTGCAGGTGGTTAGTGTGCCGGCTCCACTGAGCTGGCTATGTAGGTCGCGGTCAGCGTGGTGAAGATGAACGCCTGCAGCAGGGTGACCAGGGTCTCGAGCAGGAAGACGAAGATCGCCAGCGCGAAGGAACCCACGGCGTAGAGCAGCCCGACGGACAGCGACAGCAGGTACCACGTCGCGACCGTGAAGATCGTCAGCAGCAGGTGGCCGGCGAACATGTTCCCGAACAGCCGCACCCCGAGGGTGAACGGCTGGAAGAGGAAGAACCTGAGCAGCTCCACCGGAACCAGGATGATGTAGATCGGCCACGGCACGCCCGGCGGGATCATGCTCTTGAAGTAACCCAGGCCGCCCTGGTGCTTGAAGCCCAGGTAGATGTAGAGGAAGTAGACGATGAACACCATCGGCCACACGAAGCCGATCCGGGACGGGACCGGGAACTGCAAGACCGGGATCAGCTCCATCACGTTCATGACGTAGATGAAGAAGAACAGCGAGACGAGGAACGGCAGGTAGGAATCGCCTTTGCGGCCCAGCGACGGGCGCAGGATCTGGTCCCGTACCGCCAGGATGGCCATCTCGCCTAGGTTCTGCATGCCGCGCGGCACCATCTGCGGCTTCCGGAACGCCGCCCAGAAGAACACGAGCAGCACCAGCGCGGCCAAGATCGCAAGCAGCATCGGCTTGGTGAAGCCAAACGAGCCGATGGTGAAGAACGGCTTCCAGTTGAAGTCCTGCAGGCCAGGGGCCGGGAATCCGCATCCGTTGAAGATGTGGCAGCCGTTGCTGGCCAGGACTCCGACGTCACCGGTCACCGGTAACCTCCTTCCGGGGCCGCTCCACCGCTTGCAGCCTGCCGAAGCGGTAGATGATGTAGCCGAGCGAGATGCCCAGGCCGACCAGCATGCCGAGCGGGAACAGCAGCGGCACGTGGACGGCCCGGCCGATCAGCCAGCCGATGCCGCCGTAGGCGGCCATGCCGGCGAGCAGGTAGCTGGTCACCGTCCAGCCGGCTTCCAGCCCCAGGGCCCGGCCCTCCGCCGCGGCCTGCTTGCGCGCGTTGGCTACGGCTTCGTCGCCGTGGTCGGTCATGTCACCCGCCTCGCTGCGCGGTCTGCTGCTGTGGTTGCTGGTCCGGCTCGACGTAGAGCATCTTGATCTTGACCGTCGTGATGACCTGGGTGGCGCTCCAGACCAGGATGCAGCCGAGCGCGGTGAAGCCGAGGGCCCGGCCGCTGAACGCGGTTACCCCGTGGAGCGTCGACACCACGATGCCCAGGACCACGATCTTGACCACGTAGGTGATCATCGCGGCTACCATCATGGCCTGCGGGCTGACTCGCGCGGCCCGCCCCACCACCAGGACGCTGATGCCGAAGAACACGATGACGAGGGCGACCCCGATCAGGGCGCCATACAGTCCCTTGGCGCCGACCAACGCGGCGCTCACGGCGACCATGATCGCGGCCGCAACGGCCGTCACCGCTCCGGCACGCCGGACGATGATGGCGTACTTCGCCAGCATTTACTTGGCTCCTGAGGGGTTGACAGCACCTGCGCAGGCGCGGGAGGGTGCCCCGCGTTTCTGGCCGGAGCCGGTCGCCGCGCCGTGGTTACGGTGCGGGTATCCGGTTGGGTTTAGGAAACGTATCACGCGCCTCTACTTTGCCGTAGAAGGGCCTGCTCGTGAAAGATATCACAAAGTCCTTGACTCTGTCTTTACCTGATCGCGCAAAATTTATGACCAAGTTGGGTGCTGCCGCGGTGGCTGGAGGATGGCGCCCTGGCCTCGCCCAAGCCGCTGGCCAGCGCGGCGGACGGGGAAATAGCAGCAGGTCAGGACGTTCGCCCCGAGGGCACGAGAGGCGACTGTCGTTGCGGAACGTGACGGCTGATGCGGCGAAGGTAGCCGTCGGCGCTGAAAGGTAAAGCCCGGGTAACGAGGTACTCGCCGTAACGCCCCTACCAGGAGCGGGTGTCGCGCGGATCCGGCTCGGCGAGGGGGTCCTGAGGAGCGGTCGGGCCGGGACCGGGTAGCCGGTGGGGGCCGGAAAACTCCGCAGGGTTCAGGGGCTCGAAGGGATTGAAGTGGCTGCCAGGTTCAACGGTGTTCACGAGGCCGAAGGGACTCGGAGTGTCAAACGGGCCGGCTGGGGTCGGCTCGGTCAGGCTGGCCGGCGGCGCGTCACCCGGGAAAGGCGCGGGCGGGAACGGCGGCGTGCCGGGCCAGGGCGCGGCGTCGGCCGGAGCGGTGCCGGGCCAGGGCGCGGCGTCAGGCGGAGCGGTGCCGGGCCAGGGCGCGGCGTCAGGCGGAGCGGTGCCGGGCCAGGGCGGGGCGTCAGGCGGAGCGGTCGCCGACCAGGGCGGGGCGTCATCGGGCAGAACGGTGCTGGGCCAAGACGGGGCGTCGGGCGAGGAGGTGGCGGCCCAGGGCGGGGAGGAGGGGGTGGTCGGGAAGGCACCAGGCGGCGGGGCGGCGGCCACGGGGCTGGTGGAAGGGGAGGTGGGCGTGCGGGCCGGTTCGTTCGGCCCCGAAATGCCGTTCAGACGGGAGGAGCCGTTCAGGCCGGGGCCGGGCGCCGGGGATGCCGAAGTACGGTGCCGCCGGGGACCGCGGACGGCAGCGGTCCGGGGGGTGCCGCCGGTGGCGGAGGCCAGGGCCGCGGCGCGGGCGCTGGCCGGGGGCGGGACGGCCAGCCGGCCGCCGCGGGCCCGCCACGGGCGCAGCCGGGGCATGGTGACGGGCAGCAGGGCCAGCACGGCGACCGCCGTCGCCGCCACGAACACGACCAGGCGGGTGTGCACCACCGACAGCGAGACCACGGTGACCGAGAACAGGGCCGCCCACAGGTACATGATCAGCACGCTCTGCCGGTAGGAGTGGCCGATGTTGAGCACCCGGTGGTGCAGGTGCTGCCGGTCGGCGGACATGAGCGGCTGGCCGGCCCGGGTCCGGCGGATGACCGCGAACATCAGGTCCGCGTACGGGATGACGAAGATCGCCGCGGGCACCAGCAGCGGCAGGAAGGTCGGGAACCGGTCCAGGGTGTTGGTCCTGGAGTAGTTGATCAGCAGGGCCGGGTCGAGGGACGCGGTGCTCGAGATCGGCCCGTAGGCCAGCATCAGGCCGAGCAGCATGGCGCCGATGTCGCCCATGAAGATCCGGGCCGGGTAGAAGTTGTGCGGCAGGAAGCCGAGGCACATCCCGGCCAGCAGCGCCGACGAGACCGCGGGCAGCGACTGCGAGGTGGTCCCGATCGTCTGGGTCAGCTTGTAGGAGTAGATCAGGAACGACAGCGCGGCCACGGCCGTGATGCCCGCGGCCAGGCCGTCCAGGCCGTCGATGAAGTTGATGGCGTTGATCGTGACCACCACGAGCAGGATGGTCAGGGTCAGGCTGAGGTCAGGCTCCAGCGAGAACACGCCGCCGCTGGGCAGCGGCAGCCAGGGCAGCGACTGGCCGCTCCAGACCAGGATGCCGGCCGCGGCCACCTGCCCGGCCAGCTTGCTGATCGCGCCGAGGCCCCACCGGTCGTCGATGAACCCGACCCCGACCACGAGCGCCCCGGCCAGCAGCAGCCCGGACGCGGTCTTCCCGCCGGCTGACTGGAACGGATCCTGCAGGCTGGTCAGGCGGCTGGCCACGAGCAGCCCGGCCACCAGGCCGCCGTACATGGCCAGGCCGCCGAGCAGCGGGGTCGGCTCGGTGTGCGTGTCGCGGGCCCGGGGGGCGTGGATCGCATGGGTCGCGATCGCGATCCGGCGCACCAGCGGGGTGAGCAGGAAGGTCACCGCGGCCGTGACCAGCAGGACGAGCACGTACTCGCGCATGCCGCCTCAGCGGATCCGGTTCGGGTCGGCTTTCATCACCGCCACTTTATGCCACAGGCTAACCACTGGTGGGCGGCTCTTCGGACGGCGTGTCCGTCCTGGCCTCCAGCGGGTGCGGCTCGGCCGGCTTGAAGTCGGCGGACGAGCCGGCGGGCGGGGCGAACGCCTCGTTGTCGGCGATGACCGAGGCCACCGTGCGCAGCCGGTCGACCGGGATCGCGCCGGCCCGCAGCAGCGTGGGTATGGTCCCGGTCAGGTCCAGGATCGTGGACGGGACGTTGTCGGCGCACGGGCCCCCGTCCAGGTAGACCGACACCGCCTCGCCCAGCTGCTGTTCGGCCTGGTCGACGGTGACCGCCGAGGGATGGCCGTGCCGGTTGGCGCTGGACACCGCGAGCGGCCCGGTCTGCTTGAGCACGTCAAGCGCCACCCCGTGCAGCGGCATCCGCAGGGCCACCGTGCCCTTGGTGTCGCCCAGGTCCCACAGCAGGGTCGGGCTGGCCCGGAACACCAGGGTGAGCGCGCCCGGCCAGAACTCGTCGATCAGGTCCTGCCCGAACGCCCCCAGGTCGTCGACCAGCGCGGCCGCGGCCCGGGCGGTACCGACCAGCACGGGCGGCGGCATGCTCCGGCCCCGGCCCTTGGCCGCCAGCATGGTGGTGACGGCCGCGGGGGTGAACGCGTCCGCGCCAATGCCGTAGACCGTGTCGGTCGGCAGCACGATGAGCTCGCCGGCCCGGGCCGCGGCCACCGCGGCGTCGATCCCCGCGGTCCGCGTGAACGCGTCCCGGCAGTCGTACCGTGTGGTCATTTTTCGGCCCCTTCGCCGAGTTCACCGGACCAGGCCGCGGTGACGAAGCGGTCCCGTCCGGTCAGGTCCTTGTGGTTCCGCGTGTCCCGCCAGCCAGACTCCTCGGGGAACACCCAGTACACGGCCGCGCCCTGCTGCCAGCCGTGCTCGACCGCGACCAGCCCGCCCGGCCGGAGCAGCCGCCGCGCGGTGCGCTCCACGGCCCGGATGGCGGTCATCCCGTCCGTACCGCTCCACAGCGCGGATGGCGGGTCGTACTCGCCCACCTCCGGCGGGACGGACGCCCCGACCGGGATGTACGGCGGGTTACTGATCACGAGGTCCACGCTACCGTCGAGCTCGCCGAGCACGTCGGCGAAGTCGCCCGCGTGCAGCATGACCCGGCCCGCGGTGTAGGTAGCGGTCTCGGCGTACCTGGCCACGTTGCGTTCGGCCCAGGCACGGGCCAGCGGGTCGGCCTCGACGGCGTGCACCCGGGCCCGGGGCACCTCCTGCCCGATGGCCAGCGCGATCGCGCCCGAGCCGGTGCCCAGGTCGGCCACGACCGGCTGGGCCACGTCCATCTCGCTCAGCCGGGCGATGGCCCATCCGGTCATCACCTCGGTCTCCGGCCGGGGCACGAACACGCCCGGTCCCACCTCGAGCTCGAGGTAGCGGAAGTGGGCCTGGCCGGTGATGTGCTGCAGCGGCTCGCGGGCGGCCCGGCGGGCGATGTCGGACCAGAACTGCGCGTCGAACGCGGAGTCGGGCACGGTGTGCAGCTCGCCGCGCTTGACGTGGTGCACGCTGGCCGCAATCAGCTCGGCGTCGGTACGCGGGGAATCGACGCCCGCCTCGGCCAGCCGCGCCGCGGCGAGCGCGACCTCATCAAGCAGCAGGCTCATTATCGCCCGACACCCCGGCCTCCAGCCTCGCCGTCAGGTCGGCGGCCGCCAGCGCGTCGATCACCGAGTCGAGATCGCCGTCGATGACGTGGTCGAGGTTGTAGGCCTTGTAGCCCACCCGGTGATCGGAGATGCGGTTCTCCGGGAAGTTGTAGGTGCGCACCCGCTCCGACCGGTCCACGGTCCGGACCTGGCTGCGCCGCTCCGCGCTGGCCTTGGCGTCGGCGTCGGCCTCGGCCTCGGCCAGCAGCCGGGCCCGCAGCACGCGCAGGGCCTGCTCCTTGTTCTGCAGCTGGCTCTTCTCGTTCTGGCAGGACACCACGATGCCGGTCGGCAGGTGGGTGATCCGGACCGCCGAATCGGTGGTGTTCACGCTCTGCCCGCCCGGGCCTGAGGACCGGAACACGTCGACCTTGAGGTCGTTGTCGTTGATCTGGACCTCGATGGGCTCGGCCTCGGGCACGACCAGCACCCCGGCGGCCGAGGTGTGGATGCGGCCCTGGGACTCGGTCACCGGCACCCGCTGCACGCGGTGCACGCCGCCCTCGTACTTCAGCCGGGACCAGGCGCCCTCGGCGCCCCGGCCCTTCACCGCGACCGTGGCGTCCTTGACCCCGCCCAGGCCGGTAACGGTGGAGTCCAGGATCTCGGTCTTCCAGCCGCGCCGTTCGGCGTAGCGCTGGTACATCCGGAGCAGGTCGCCGGCGAACAGCGCGGACTCCTCGCCGCCCTCACCGGCCTTGACCTCCAGGATGATGTCGCGGGCGTCGTTCGGGTCCTTCGGTACCAGCAGCTTTTGCAGCTGGGCCTCGAGCCGCGCGCGGCGGGCGGCCATCTGGTCCGCCTCGGCCGTCCAGGAGGAGTCCTCCCTGGCCAGCTCGCGGGCCGTCGTCTCGTCCGCCTCGACCTGCTGCCACTCGGTGTACGCGTGCACGATCGGGGTCAGTTCGGCGTAGCGGCGGCCCAGCGTGCGCGCCTTGTCCTGGTCGGAGTGCAGGCCCGGGTCGGCGAGCGCATGCTCGAGCTCGGCATGCTCGCTGACCAGGTCGGCTAGCCGATCGAACACCGAAATTCCCTTTCTTACTTTTCTTAGCGTCGCCCGCGGCTTTTTTGTGAGCCCGCCGGGCATGCAACGAGCCGAGACCCAGGCCCCTGGATCTCGGCTCGGCGGGGTTACTTCTTGTCGGCCTTCTGGCCGGACGGGTTCTTCCCGAAGCGCTTCTCGAACCGCGCCACGCGGCCGCCGGTGTCCAGGATCTTCTGCTTGCCCGTGTAGAACGGGTGGCAGTTCGAGCAGACCTCGACGTGGATGGAGCCGCCGCGCGCGGTGCTCTTGGTGGTAAAGCTGTTCCCGCAGCTACAGGTCACCGTGGTGACATCGTACTGGGGGTGAATGCCTGCCTTCATGACAACTCCTGCCTTGAGCGGTCGCCGGGTCGCCTGGTGGGGGTCCCGGGGTTGTCCCCGGAGCGAGCACAACGCGTGAACCGGTACCGCATGGTTGCGGCTTTCTAGTGTGCCAGACCGTTAAACCAAATTCGCTGACCTGGCATTCCCCCGACGGGCCGGGGTGAGCGGCCCGTCGCGGGCAAGCGGGTAATCAGGAGCCGAGGGTGGTCTTCTGGACCTGGAGCAGGAACTCGGCGTTGCTCTTGGTCTTGCGCATCTGCTCCATGAGCAACTCGAGAGCCTGCTGGGGCTCCAGGGCGTGCAGCACGCGGCGCAGCTGCCAGACGATCTTGAGCTCCTCGGGCGCGAGCAGGATCTCTTCCTTACGGGTGCTCGACGCGTCCACGTCGACCGCGGGGAAGAGCCGCTTCTCGGCTAGCTCGCGGCGCAGCCGCAGCTCCATGTTGCCGGTGCCCTTGAACTCCTCGAAGATCACCTCGTCCATCCGGGACCCGGTCTCGATCAGGGCCGCGGCCAGGATGGTGAGCGAACCGCCGTTCTCGATGTTGCGGGCCGCGCCGAAGAACCGCTTGGGCGGGTACAGCGCGGTGGAGTCCACGCCACCGGACAGGATGCGGCCGCTGGCGGGCGCCGAGTTGTTGTAGGCACGGCCCAGCCGGGTGATGTTGTCCAGCAGGATGACCACGTCGTGGCCCATCTCCACCAGGCGCTTGGCGCGCTCGATGGCCAGCTCGGCCACGGTGGTGTGATCGTCGGCCGGGTGGTCGAAGGTCGAGTGGATGACCTCGCCCTTGACCGTGCGCTGCATGTCGGTGACCTCTTCTGGCCGCTCGTCGACCAGGACGACCATGAGGTGGCACTCGGGGTTGTTCTTGGTGATCGCGTTGGCGATGGCCTGCAGGATGGTCGTCTTGCCCGCCTTGGGCGGCGAGACGATCAGGCCGCGCTGGCCCTTGCCGATGGGGCAGATCAGGTCGATGATCCGGGTGATCATGTTGCCCGGCTCGGTCTCCAGACGGAGCCTGTCCTGCGGGTACAGCGGCACCAGCTTGGAGAACTCCGGCCGGGAGGCCGCCTTCTCCGGGTCGAGCCCGTTGACCTTGTCCAGGCGCACCAGGGCGTTGAACTTCTCCCGGCGCTCGCCGTCGCGTGGCTGACGGACCGCGCCCTCGATCACGTCGCCCTTGCGCAGGCCGTGCTTGCGGACCTGGGACAGGGACACGTACACATCGTTCGGCCCCGGCAGGTAGCCGGTGGTGCGGACGAAGGCGTAGCCCTGGGAGTCCAGCACGTCCAGGATGCCGGCGATCGGGATCAGCACGTCGTCTTCGGCGATCACGGGCTCCGGGTCCGCGCCGCCCGGGCGGTCGCGCCGCCGGTTGCGGTTGCGGAACCGGTCCCGGCTGCGGCGCTGGCCGCGGTCACCGTCGTCGTACTGGTCGCCAGGCGGCCCGCCCCGGGCCGCCATCGGCTCGCGCCGGTCGCCGCCCTGGTCACGTCCGCCCTGGTCGCGGCCACCTTGGTCGCGGCCGCCCTGGTCGCGGTTGGTGTGGTCGCGGCCGTTCTGATCGCGGGGGCCCTGGTCGCGGCCGCCCTGGTCGCGGCCGCCCTGGTCACGGCCGCCCTGGTCACGGCCGCCCTGGTCACGGCTGCCCTGCTCGCGGGGGCCCTGGTCACGGGCGGAGTCGCGGGGGCCCTGGTCACGGGCGGAGTCACGGCTGCCGGAGTCGCGGCCGGCCTGCTCGCGGGGCGCCTGGTCGCGGGTGCGGGACGGCTGGTCCTGGCGGCCATTCCTGGTGCGGCGCCGGTCGACGCGCTGGATGTCCCCCTGGACGGCTTCCGCCGCGGCGGCACCGCCCTGCGGGCCCGCGTCAAGGGCCGAGATGGCCGGGGCGGCGTCCTGGGCCGGGGCGGCGTCCTGGGCCGTGCTGGCCTGGGCCGTGCTGGCCTGAGATGGGGCCTCGGTCCGGGCGGCTGCCTTCGGCGCGGCGTCTTCGTAAAAGCTGAGCTGCTGCTGGGCGGTCCCGTCGCCGATGCCGCCGCGAGCGGCGTCGCCGATGCCGGACGGCGCGGTGTCCCCGATGCCCTGCGTGCCTGATTCCATAGCGTCCTGCTTTGCCCGGCGCGTCGCGCCGGCTCCCGCAGACGCGGCACGCTGACCCGAACCCTTACCTCCGGCACTCCCGCCCTGCCGAGCCTCGATCGCCTCGATGAGCTGGCCCTTGCGCATGCGGCCCGAGCCGGGGATGCCCAGCGTCTGCGCGATCTGCTGCAGATCGGGCATGAGCAGCGAGGAAAGGCCAGTACCACCGCGACTGCGCGACTTGGGGGCGGTGGAGGATCCGCCTGCGGCTCCGGGGGGCGCCGAGATCCCGGCGGGGGCATCCTCAGATGCGGTTGGCCCGCCGCTGAGGATTTCGGTTGTGTCGCTCACTAATGGTCCTTCCGTGATTTCTCGGCCGCCTGGGTGAACCCGCTAGGCCCGTCGACCCGGTATAGCGGCCCCTCGGGGCCAGAGTTGATTCGCGCTGCCCATGTAAATCCGGACTGATCAGCCGTCAGATATCCGCGATAGCTGCAACGCTGTGCGTTCCTCCGTGCGTCGCCTTGTGTCCGCAAGGCAGGGGGATGAGTCGGAAAAGCGCCCGGACGGCTGCACCGCTCGCCCGCATCCCAAGATCGCGCGCTCTCGCTGGGCTGACTGCACCCTGCGCCAAAGACCTTGGGTACGGCAACAATACCGTCCCATTGGAGTTTGCTGGCTAGCGCCCGGTTTGCCGACGAGCACCCAATACAGAGCGGGGCACCCGGTGCACCACTAAGCCTAACACCATGAGGACTCACGGCATTCCTTCGCAGCCGTCCGTGTCGCGCGGAAGAGGAGGCAACGGTCCCATGAGGCTCGCCAGCGGCAGGCATCCGGCACGCTCAGTTCCAGGTGCTAGGACGTGGACTGGCGCTGCACCGCATGCCTGGTCGGACGGATTAGCCGCTTGTTTCCCGCGTCAGCAGCCCGGCGGGGGCTCCGGGCGCAGGACACGCGCACCATGCCGCTCGACGTCTAGTGAGCTTACGTGCCATCCAATACCCGTTTCTCTCACGATTGAACCCAGGCTGTCCAGGTGGTGACGATAATCCGGATTGTCCCGGGCGCCGAGGAAGGCCAGCACCGAGGGGCCGGCCCGGACACCACCGCGGGCAGGCCCGCGGCGCGCAGCGCTTGCACCAGCGCGTGCGTGTCCGGCATCGCGCTGGCCCGGTAGTCCTGATGCAGCCAGTCGCGGGTGGCGTCGAGCAGGAGGGCCGCACGGTCGGCCGGCTCGCCGCCGGGCTCGGTGAGCGCGGCGACCAGCAGCGCGCTGCGCCCGGCGTTGGCCGCCGCGTCCCGGTGCGGCACCATCTCGGGCAGCAGGCCCCGGGCCACGTCGGTGCGCACCGGCGCAGGCGCGATGCAGACCACCGGGGTGAGGAAGGAGGCCGGCTCCAGCCGGATCAGGCGCGGGCCGCCGGGTGCCGACCAGGCGATGGTCAGCCCGCCGGCCAGGCAGGCGGCGACGTTGTCGGGATGCCCCTCCATGTCGCTGGCCAGCCCGAGCAGGGCATCGTCAGGAAGCTTCCCCGCGCCCGGCCCGGACAGCGCCCGGGCGGCCAGGATGCCGGCCACGACGGCGGCCGCCGAGGAGCCCAGGCCGCGGCCGTGCGGGATGCGGTTGACGCAGCGCAGCCCGATCCCGGGCGGCTGGCTCCCGGTGACGGCGAACGTGGCGCGCATGGCCCGCACCACCAGGTGGACCTCGCCCGCCGCGGTCAGGTCCGCGCCTTCGCCGGAGATCTCGATGGACAGGCCGGACGGGCTGATCCAGGCCTGCACGTCGTCATACAGGGTCAGCGCCAGACCGAGCGCGTCGAACCCCGGACCCAGGTTGCCGCTGGTCGCGGGCACCCGGACCCGGACCGCATCCTCGGCCCAGCCCATATCGCTCCTCACCGGAAGGGGATTCCGCTCATCGCGGCACGTCATGCTATCCGGGCGCTCGCGCGGCACGGGCAGCCGGCACGAGCGGCGTCACGCTAGTTTTCGATGAGATCACTCAGGGTAATCAGATGAAGGGCTAGACACCTAACGCCTGGGAAACGCGCGGTCTAGCCTTGATCGTTCTGGCCATGCCCCCCACTTCGCTTCTCCCGTTGCTTGCAGCCGTCCGCGCCGGCAGCGGGGCAGAAGTTCTCGGTGCGGGTGTCGGTGGCGGGGGCGCCGTCGACGGGCGGAGCGGTGTTCAACGTCAAGCCGGCCGGGAAGGTCACCGTGTCCGACGGCGCCGGCCAGTCGTGCACCGTCATGCTGTCCGGCGGTTCTGGGGTGTGCCAGCTGACCGTACCGGCGGCGGGTCCTGACCAGCTGACCGCCGGTTACGCCGGGCTGGGCGCGTTCCAGGCCTCGGCGAGCGGCAGCACCGGTATCACCGTGGGGTAAGGGACAGCAAGCCGGCTAGGCGAGGCCGAGGGCGTAGGCGGCGGCGCCGGGGTCGGCCGTAATGGTGGCCGGGGACGGAGCACCTGACAGGGCCCAGTCGGGATCCTTCAGGCCGTTCCCGGTCACCGTGCAGACCACCCGGGAACCCGCCGGGATCTTCCCGTTCGCGCAGGACTTCAGCAGGCCGGCCACGCTGGCGGCGGAGGCGAGCTCGCCGAATACGGCCTCCTGGGTAGCCAGCAGCCGGTAGGCGACCAGGATCTCCCGGTCCGTCACCGAGTCGATCAGGCCGCCGGACTCGTCCCGGGCCTGCTCGGCCAGCCGCCAGGAAGCGGGGTTGCCGATCCTGATCGCGGTCGCGATCGTCTGCGGCTGCAGCACCGGCTGGCCGGTCACGATGGGCGCCGCGCCGCTGGCCTGGAAGCCGCACATCCGCGGCGCCCGGGTGGCCAGGCCGGCCTGGCGGTACTCGGTGTAGCCCATCCAGTAGGCGGTGATGTTGCCCGCGTTGCCGACCGGGAGGCAGTGCACGTCCGGCGCGTCGCCGAGCTCGTCCACGATCTCGAAGGCGGCGGTCTTCTGGCCCTGCAGCCGGTCCGGGTTCACCGAGTTGACCAGGGCCACCGGGTACTGCGCGGCCAGCTTCCTGGCCACCTCCAGGCAGTCGTCGAATGAGCCGTCGACCTGCAGCAGCCGCGCGCCGTGCACCAGGGCCTGGGCCATCTTGCCGATCGCGATCTTGCCGCGGGGCACCAGCACGGCGCAGGTGAGCCCGGCCCGGGCCGCGTAGGCGGCGGCACTGGCGCTGGTGTTGCCGGTCGAGGCGCAGATGACCGCCTTGGCGCCCGCGCCCACGGCCATCGAGATGGCCACCGTCATGCCGCGGTCCTTGAACGACCCGGTCGGGTTGGCCCCCTCCACCTTGAGGTAGACCTCGCAGCCGGTGCGGGCGGACAGCAGCGGCGCGGGCAGCAGCGGCGTGCCGCCTTCGCGCAGGCTGACCACGGGCGTGGCCTCGGTGACCGGCAGCCGGTCCCGGTACTCGGCGATCACCCCGCGCCACTGCGGCCGGGCTCGGGTCTGGGTCACGGGTGTCATTCTTCTTCCCCTTCCACGCGCATCACGCTGACCACGGAGCGGACCATGGGCAGCGCCTCGAGGTCGCGGATGGTGGCGGCCAGGTCCGCGTCCCGCGCGGTGTGGGTCACGATCACCAGCTGGGCCTCCTGGCCCCGGCTGGCCTGGCGGACGGCCTCGATGGAGACGTGATGCCTGGCGTAGGCCTCGGCCACCGGGGCCAGCACGCCGGGCCGGTCGTCCACGTCCAGCGAGACGTGGTAGCGGGTCAGCGTCTCCCCCATCGGCATGACCGGCAGGCCCGCGTAGGTCGACGCGTCCGGGCCGCGGGTGCCGGCCAGCCGGTTCCTGGCCACCGCGACCAGATCGCCGAGCACGGCGCTCGCGGTCGGCGTGCCGCCGGCGCCTGCGCCGTAGAACATCAGGCGTCCCGCGGACTGCGCCTCCACGAACACCGCGTTGTAGGCCTCGCTGACCGCGGCCAGCGGGTGCGAGCGCGGGATCATCGCCGGGTGCACCCGGACCGAGATGCCCGCATCGCAGCGCTCGCAGATGGCCAGCAGCTTGACCACCCGGCCCAGCGCGCGGGCGCTGCCGATATCGGCCGCGGTGACGTCGGTGATGCCCTCGCGGTGCACGTCGGCGGCGGTGACCGGCGTGTGGAAGGCCAGGCTGGCCAGGATGGCGGCCTTGGCCGCCGCGTCGAACCCCTCCACGTCCGCGGTCGGGTCGGCCTCGGCGTAGCCCAGGGCCTGGGCCTCCTCCAGCGACTCGGCGAAGCCGGCGCCGGAGGAGTCCATCCGGTCCAGGATGAAGTTGGTGGTGCCGTTGACAATGCCGAGCACGCGGTGCACGGTATCGCCGGCCAGCGACTCGCGCAGCGGCCGCAGCAGCGGGATGGCCCCCGCCACCGAGGCCTCGTAGTACAGGTCGGCGCCGTACTCCCGGGCCGCGCCGTAGATCTCCGCGCCGTTCTCGGCCAGCAGGGCCTTGTTCGCGGTGACCACGGGCTTGCCGGTCTTCAGCGCGGACAGCATCAGCGTCCTGGCCGGCTCGATGCCGCCGATGACCTCCACCACGATGTCCACGTCCGGGCGGCTGACCAGCTCCTGGGCGTCCGCCGTGAGCAGCGAGGTGTCGATCGCGGCGCCCCGCCGGTGCCCGACCCGGCGCACCGCGATGCCGGCCAGCTCCAGCCGGGCGCCGATCCGCAGGGCCAGGTCGTCGGCCTGCTCGATCAGCAGCCGGGCTACCTCGGACCCGACCACCCCGCAGCCAAGCAGGGCGACCTTCAGCGTCCGGGCGGTCATCCGACGTCCAGCTTGAGCAGGTCGTCCAGGGTCTCGCGGCGGACGATCACGGCCGGGTCGGCGCCGGCCCGGACCGCGACCACGGCCGGGCGCGGCACCTGGTTGTAGTTGCTGGCCAGCGACCGGCAGTAGGCGCCGGTGGCGGGGACGGCCAGCAGGTCGCCGGTGGCCAGGTCGGCGGGCAGGTAGGCGTGCCGCACCACGATGTCGCCGCTTTCGCAGTGCCGGCCGACCACCCGGGACAGCAT
Organism: uncultured Actinomycetes bacterium; assembly: GCA_963790065.1. GTDB lineage: Bacteria > Actinomycetota > Actinomycetes > Streptosporangiales > Streptosporangiaceae > Palsa-504. Next base: position 196,783 of record CAWBNK010000021.1, read on the forward strand.
CGGCGGGGCGGCCGAGCCGCGCGAGGCCAGCGCGCATTCATAGGAGGCGTCGTACAAGGCGGTCCTGATGTTGTCGCTCATCCCGCCGTCCACGCTGACGTAGGTGCGCAGCCCGTCCACGTCCTTGAGCGTGCCCACCGTGTACAGCGTCACCATGGACGACCCGACGATGGCACGGCCCGGCTCGACGGTCAGCCGCGGCCGGGGCAGCCCGGCGGCGCGGCACTGCCAGTCCACGATCTGGCGCAGGCTCTCCGCGATGTCCTTGATCTCCGGCGCGTCATCCTCGCCGGTGTAGGCGATGCCGAACCCGCCGCCCAGGTCGAGCTCGGCGATCTCCACCCCGTGCTCGTCCCTGATCCTGACCGCCAGCTCCACCACCCGGTGCGCGGCCACCTCGAAGCCGGCCGTGTCGAAGATCTGCGAGCCGATGTGCGAGTGCAGCCCGGCGAAGGCCAGGCCCGGGCAGGCCAGCACCCGCCGCACCGCCTCGTCGGCGGCGCCCGAGGCCAGCGAGAAGCCGAACTTCTGGTCGTCGTGCGCGGTGGCCATGAACTCGTGGGTGTGCGCCTCGACGCCGGTGGTGACGCGGACCAGGATGTTCGGGCGCTGGATGGTGTCTCGGGGGGTTCCGGGGGGCTGGCCCCCCGGAGAAGAATCGGTCAGGTAGGCCAGGCGCGCGATCTCGTCGAAGGAGTCGGCCACGATGTGGCCTATCCCGGCCGAGATGGCCCGGGATAGTTCGTCGAGTGACTTGTTGTTGCCGTGCAGGGTGATCTGCTCGGGCGGCACCCCGGCCGACAGCGCGGTCTCGAGCTCGCCGCCGGTGCAGACGTCGACGCCCAGGCCTTCGGCGCTGACCCAGCGCAGCACGGCGCGTGAGCAGAACGCCTTGGCCGCGTAGAACACCCGGGCCTCCGGGCCGAACGCCTCCATGTAGTCCCGGCACCGGGACCGCACGTCCTCTTCGTCGCACACGTACAGCGGCGTGCCGAACTGCTCGGCCAGCTCCCGCACGTCCGCCCCGGCCAGCGTGAGCACGCCGTCGTCGGCGCGCCGGGCCCCGCGCGGCCAGATGGCCGCGGGCAGCGCGTTCAAGTCGGCCGGCGGGGCAGGCGGATGGTCGGCGGGCAGCACGTCTCCGTGCAGTGGCCCGGCCGGGTGCGCGACGCGGCTCATGTCGTTCCCTTCGTGGCGAGCGGCCTACAGGCGCCAGTGTTATAGACGATTGGGCGCGCTGATCCCGAGCAGCCCGAGACCGGCGGCGAGCCCGGTCCGGGCCGCATCCGCCAGCCACAGCCGTTCGCTGCTGATGCTCGATATCGTCGTGAAGCCGGTAGTGCTCATGGTGTCAATCGTCCGTGCTGCCAGCTCCTCCAGGTACCCGGCGAACTCGTCGGGCCGGCCGCGGCGCGCGGCCATGGCCACCCGTTCCGGGAGCCAGGACAGCGCGTCGAGCAGCGCCAGCTCCGGTGGTGCCGTGAGCAAGCGCGGCGAGAACCCGGCTGGCACTGACCCCAGCGCGGCGGCCCAGCGCAGCACGGCGGCAGCGGCGGCATGCGCGTACCGAACAGCATAGGCGGGATTGGCGATCAGGTGCCGCGCGATGTGCGCCGCCCGCGGCGGCTCGGCATGGCCCGGCGGCATCCGGGCCAGCGCGAACCGCACCGCGTCGGGTCCGGCGTACCAGAGAGCGTGGGCCAGCGAGTCCGGTTCGGCCGGGGCGGGAGTGAGGGAGGCGGGGGCGGGAACCACGGACCGTTCGGCCGCATAAATAAGGGTCGCGCCTGCGGTAGCGGCGAGCCGGGCGGTCAGCTGGGCGGCCAGGGCCGCCCGGGCTTCGGGCCAGTCGTGTTCGGCGAGGTCCGGCGCGGCGGGGGCGGTCGCGGTGCGGCCGTGCAGCGCGTCGCTGGCGGCGCAGGCCGGGCCGGCCTGCGGGATCCGCACCGCCAGGCCGGCCAGGGCCTCGGGGGTGACGGTGACGGTCAGGTAGCCGGCTCCGGTGGCCTCGGCGGCGGCGATCCAGGGCTCTCCGGTGAGCCGGGCGGCTAGCGCGGCGGCGGCCTGTTCCGGCGGGCCGTCCAGGCGGAACGGCAGGCTAGAGGCGTAACGGCCCGGACCCGGCCCCGGGCGGAGCAGCGGGTCGGCGTCGAGGCGGCCGGCCGCGGTGAGGATGGCCCGCCGCAGCTCGGCGGTGAGCACCTAGCCCGCGGCCAGCTCGCGGACCACGCGGATCATCTCGTTCGGGTCGAAGGGCTTGGTCAGGTAGGCGTCGGCGCCGACCTGGCTGCCCCGGTTCTTGTCGTCCTCCTGGGCGCGGGCGGTGATCAGCACCACCTTGATGTGGGCCAGCTCCGGCGACTTGCGCAGCTGGACCGCGGTCTCCCAGCCGTCCAGGCGCGGCATCATCACGTCCAGCGTGATGACGTCCGGGTCGATTTCCGCCACTTTGTCCAGGCAATCCTGCCCGTCCACGGCCGTCTCCACGTCGAACCCCTCAAGCTGGAGGTTGACCGCGATCAGCCGCCTGATCACCTCGTCGTCGTCCACGACGAGCACCCGTCCCAATCCCTGCGTCACCAAATCCTCCCGAGGATGACCCGGCCTTCAGTCCCGGGACGAATCGCGTGCCCTGAGCAGCAGGGCAGAATGTCGTAGGTATCCGTTATCGTGTTCGTATGTCCCGGTACCGGCTCCGGCGCTCTCCTGCCCAAGAGGCAGCGTTGGCTGGGCACTGCACCCACGCCCGGTACGTATGGAACCTGTGCGTGGAGCAAGAATCGCACTGGCGGCCGGGATGCGGGCCGATGCCGAGGTTTGCTGGTCGCTGCCGCCAGCTTTCCGAGGCCCGGGCGGTCAACCTGTGGCTCGCAGCCGGCTCCGTGATCGTACAGCAACAGGCGATCCGAGACCACGACCAGGCGATGCGGAACTACTTCGCCGGGACGCACCGCCGACCGTCGTGGCGGAAGGCCGACCGGGATGAGGGGTTCCGCATTGTCCACGTCAAACCCAGTGACGTCCGGCGGCTCAGTCGCAAGATGGGCGAGGTCCGCATCCCGAAGGCGGGTTGGGTCCGGTTCCGCTGGTCCCGGCAGGTACCCCAGGACGTGAAGTCGTTCCGTGTGACCATGGATCGGGCAGGCTTGCCCTGGCCCGGCTGAAGGCCCGCGACGCAGATATCCGCAAGGACTGGTGCGAAAGACCAGCACCAGCCTGGCGTGCCGGTTCGACGTGATCCGAGTCGAGGACCTCAAGATTGGGTGCATGACCCGGTCGGCCAAAGGAACCGCGACCGAGCCGGGCCGGAACGTTCGGCAAAAGGCCGGGCTGAACCGGGAGATCATGCGATCCGGGTGGGGCCTGCTGGTCCGCCGCCTGAGTGACAAGGCACCCGGCCGGGTCGAAAAAGTTAATCCCGCGTACACGAGCCAGCGCTGCTCGGCGTGCGGGCACATCGCAGCGGGCAGTCGCGAGAGCCAAGCCCTGTTCCGCTGCGTGGCCTGCGGTTACACGCTGGACGCTGACGTGAATGCGGCCAGAAACATCGCCGCAGGGCATGCGGTGACTGCGCGGGGAGGCGACGGGTTACCCGGCCTGTGAACCGCGAACCTCAATCTGCACTCCTACCAGCAGCGTAAGGATCAGATTGGAATCCCCTCCGCAGGAGGGGAGGATGTCAAGAGCGTGAGGGTAGCGTCCAGTCCAGTCCAGTTGTAGCGAGACGAGCCTTGGAGCCCGTCTGCGCGGCCCACGACGTGTTCATGTGAGGCTTGCGGCTGGTACCCTTTTCCAGGCGCTGAGCCCCCATAGCTCAGGGGAGAGAGCAACGGCCTCCGGAGCCGTGAGCGCAGGTTCGAATCCTGCTGGGGGCGCCTATCGTGAGTAGGGCTTTTCTGGCCCTGGCCTGCGGGTTCGTGGAAATGTCCGTTGTCACGCTTGGTCACGGTCCGTCTCCGTTCGCTGCTCTGGGACAGTTCCCGCCCCCCGGCGCCCCCCGGGCGTCCCCCGGGTGATGGCGTGTCCTGGGGCAGGGTCTGGTTCATCCGGGTGATCCAGATGCTGTCGAGGCCTTGGGCGCGGCCTGCGTAGACGCGGCGGAGCATTTCGACGCTGTGCCCGGCCCAGGCGGCGACCTCGGCGTCGGGGACGCCGGAGTCGAGCCGCCAGGTGATGCCGGAGTGGCGCAGGTCGTAGGGCCGTTTCATCAGCGGTGTGGCGAGCTGTTCGGGGGTGAGGGAGGCGGCTCGTACTTTCTGCCAGACCTGCCACCAGGTGGACGGCTGGAGGGAGTTGCCGGTCTCGGAGCGGAACAGGCGGCCGCCGGGGCCGGTGCCGTAGGCCTGGATGTGGTCGCGGAGCATGGCGACGAGCTGCGGGGGATCGGGACCTGGCGGGCTGGCCGGCGGGCTCCAGGGCGGGGCCTGCCTTTGGTGCGGCCTTTCAGGCCGCGGTGCTCGTGTGTTGAGCGGCTCGCTGGGCCTTGGCCAGCTTCGCGATGACCCCTGAAGGCTCACCCCCACGTCGGTCGCCTCGACCTCGGTCACGGTCACCTTGTTGCCGTCGTTGCCGTCGTAGGACCGCTGCCGCAGCCGTCCGGTGATGATGACCCGGTCCCCACGGTCGACGCTCTCGGCCACGCTCTCGGCCAGGTCGGATGGCGAGTCCATGACGGGACCGACCGTCTGCTTTCAGGCGTAGCGGCCTGCCTGTTCGGGTGATCAGGTCCGAGCCTGGTCGGATGCTGTCGGATGTCAGTGGCAGGGGTTGGCTGCCGACGTTGCTGTCACCGTTGCTGTCAGCTGGCCGTACGCTGACCCATCTCACCACGCCACCGCTGCTTTCTGCCTCGTCGGCACTCCGGAATGGGTCGCCAGGCAAGATCATCCCGCCCGCGACTAGGCCGCGGCGGCTGGTTGACAGTGTCGGTCATGACGCTATTCCTTTTGGGTTTCGCTGGCCAGCGCCTGCTCGGGGGGGACTTCGTCCGCAGCGGTGTCTAGACGCTGGCCAGCAACCACCGGCCCGGGGCTGCTCAGACGCTGAGCCGGGATGCCGCCCTCCAGCGCGTGCGTGGAGACGGTGTCCGCCGGAGCCTGGCTGCCCCACTGCGGGTGGCTGTTGGCGTAAAAAATCATGCCCAGCATGAAGGCGAGTGCGACGACCGGGATGATGATGATGGGGATAAGGTCGGCGTTGGTTCCTGACATGTCGGCGCTCCCTTCGAGACGACGGTTTCAGTCTCGTCTAGCACCGGGCAGATCGCGCCAGTGCAGACCCTGGTCTTATACCCGCCATGTGCCCTGCATCCGCGCCTGGCGCCTCCCGGTTCCGGCTGTAGCCCTTGGTCCCCGCCCCTCCCCCCATCGGACTGACTGCTGCCGCCCTATTCGCTGGAGGGGAGGTGTCAAGGGCCGATTCGCGTGATGTACGTTCACCAGGCACGTTGCCCTGTGCTCGTTGCCCTGCGGTGACAGTCATGCTTGATGCTGGAGGGGCGGACACGTACACTCAGCGGGCCATCCCCGGCCCTGAGTAGAACCAAGGGTTTAATTTAGTAAGGCAACTCCGCGCCGTAGGGCGCTGTCCCAACTAACGAGCCGGTCAAAGTCGCCATTCGCGAAGACCGCCGGAGGCCATGAGATAGGACCCGCGCCTAGAAGGTGCGGCCAAATGGGCAGGACGGCAGGCCGAATGGACGGAGGCGGTCGGGAGTTCCAAAGTTCCGCCTCGTACCGCGTTGCAGCTACGTAGTCAACGGTGAAAATCTGAAATGCGGCGAATCCAAGAGCGAGTGTGGCGAACTGACCTACAATTTCGCCGCCATCTTGCGTACGAAGGGGAGCGCTGGACGGCGCGTAATTCAATACACTTCGTTCGCGGCAGTCCCAGCACGCCAGCCATACCAGGATCGTGGTGGCGGCTCGATCTGTGCCGCGGGACGTTGCTCCAACTGGCTGAACAACCAGCCCATCTCGGCGACGCTTGGCATGTATCCCTCGATCTGCCGACCGCCTGGATACTGCTGACGTACGGCAAGCTCTAGCAAATATACCGTTTTGACCGCCCATGCGGCGAGAAGCCGCTGGCTACCCAAGTCGAGGACACTGGGCTTAACGTAGCGCGCCATCGGCGCAAGGATTGGCTTTACGGCTTTTTCAAGGCGGCCAAGTCGCTCGTTATTGCATTTTTTGCATAGGCCACCCTCCAGCAAGACCTTAGGATTCCGCCTGGTCGCGACCGCGCGCGGCCCCCCTGATTCCTTGCGGGAATTGACGGTGATCCGGCCCTGGACGTCGAACTGCCGTAGCAGCCACCCAGGGATCACGTCCTCGTCCGTCGGGCTGTCGGATGACCCGCACAGCACACATGCCATGCGTGCCAGTCTCGCGCAACCGGAGTGCAGGAAGCGCCTGGTTAGATCTCGTGGCGTCCAGCCCGCACGCCGGGCCACACGCTTGCAGGGTCGCAGATCAGGTCGGCCTCTGACGTCACGCAGACCCGGTACAGCACGCAAGCTGCCTTCCTGAGCGTGTCATCGTGGGTCTCGTGGCACCACATCCAGCTAGGCCGACCCTGGACCGGACGGCCGCTCGCCATGAATCGGAGCCTATCGAGGAAGACGGAATAGGCCGGGACCCTACACATCCCGGTCTGGGAAGGCGCGGGTAATCGCGGCGGTGCGACTGGAGACCTGGAGCTTTTCGTAGATCACCAAGGAGACCAGGATGCGCCTTGCAATTCTCTACTATCTAGCACACATCCAGAACGCAGAGCGGCACCGCCAGGCTCAGCGCGATGAACAGGCCCGCGCCGCGAGCCAGGCCCGCCGCAGGCGAACACCATGGCGTAGATAGCGTGCCCTCATGCTCTCGGCCGCGCTGAAACGCCGCGTGCTCACCACACTGGGCAGCGGTGGCGGCCCATAACCGCACACCATCACTTCGCGCAAGGGCGCTCGGACCGGGCAATGCCATGGAGCATGAAACCTTGAGGATGTCTGGACTATGACGTCTTTGCCGGACACTGACGTGCGGATTCGGATTCCTCCATTGATCTACGGAACAGATGCTCAGCGGCCATATAGCGGACAAGGCACCGAACGGCACGCGGGATATACACAGGATGATCTTGAGTGCCGCGGTGGGCACGGCCACTGAAAGCCCAGGCAGCAACGCTGCCGGGCAGCGAGTCACCGATGCTCTTGAAAACCACTAGGGCGTTGGCACGTCCTGGTCCGTTCTGTGACACGAGCATATGTCACGCGTCAGTTTGGTGGCTCTTCACAATCGAGGGTGTGGTGCCCGTCGAGGTGCTCGGCGCGTCGGTGACCGGATAGGGGTCGAGGTCTCCCGAGGATGAAGGCTCTGGAGTTCAGGTGGTTTCGAGCTGCACGAGACAGAACGGGTGTCCGGCCGGGTCGGCGTAGACCCGGTACGTTTCGTCCTTGAGCACGACACGTTCCCCGAGCGGGACCGCGCCCAAGGCGCGCACCCGCTGATCGGCGATCTCGAGGTCGTCGACCCGCACATCCAGGTGAAGCTGCTGCGGTGGCCCCTGGTCCGGCCAGGCGGGCGGGCGGTAATCGGCGATCTGCTGGAACACCAGGCGTCGTCGGCCGTCGGAGGCGTCCGCGATGTCGACCCAGCCGGCGTTCTCCTGCACCCGCTCCCAGCCGAGGACGGCCGCCCAGAACCGGGCGGAGATATCGGCATCCGGGCAGTCCACGACGATGTTCATCAGCTGGCCGACAGGGGCGTCCACCCGGTGATCGTAGTAGGTCTCAGGCTGGTTCGAGGGTTTCCAGGGCCGTTACCGGGCCCTTCGCAATCGAGTGTGGTCCCCGTCGAGGTGCTCGGCGCGTCGGTGACCGGATAGGGGTCGAGGTCTCCCGGGGATGAAGGCTCCTGCACGCTCATCGGATTTAACGGCCACGGCGGGTCGCCTTGCGGTTACGGTGCGCGCTGGGGCCGCCACGGTCATCGTGTGATGCATCGGTACAAGCGATCGAGCGTGCGTGCTCGATCGCAAGCCGACCCGCCGGATGGTGGTGATATCTTGATAGCACCATGCCGATGAGACCGGGGAGCACCAAGAACCTGCTGCTGCGCCTTGACCCTGAGCTGGCCGGGCGGCTGCAGACCGTGGCCGACGTCGAGGGCCGCCCGGTCTCCGACGTCGTGCGCGAGGCCATCGCCACGCTGGTCGAGCAGCGCCGCAGCGACGAGCGGTTCCTGCAGCTGCTGGAGGACAACCTCGCCCGCCACCGGCAGGCACTCGATCTGCTCAGGGACGACCAGCCGTGATCGCGCTTGAGGTCACCGACCTGGTTGTCATCGCCAGCCGCACGCTCGGCGTGGACACTGGGCAGGTACTTGACCTGCTTGACCTGGCCGCCGCCGAGCGCGCCCTGGACCAGGCGCGGCCAGGCAGCGAACCCGGCGACCCGGCCACCTGCGCCGCCGTGCTTCTGCACGCGCTGGTGCGGCAGCGGCCGCTGCGCCGCGGCAACCAGCAGGTCGCGCTGGCGGCCATGCTGCAGTTCCTGGCCCTCAACGGCCAGGACATGGATCCGGACCCGTCCGGGCCGGCCGCGGCGATGGTCACCCAGCTTGCGGCCGACACGCTCGACATCAAGGACGTCGCGGACTGGCTGGCGCCCCGGCTGCGGCCCAGCGGCCGTGCCGCGACCCAGGTAAAGGAGGCACCGATGCGAGCCCGCCCGGCGCTGCCGCTTGCGGAGAGAATCAAGCGGGCCGCGATGGGGACCCGGCCCAAGGACATGTTCATGCTGTTCACCGACCAGGCCAGGCAGGTCGTCGTCCTGGCGCAGCACGAGGCCAGGGGCCTCGGTCACCGTTCGGTCGGCACCGAGCATCTGCTGCTCGGCCTGCTTACCGAGGGAGAGGGCGTCGCCGCCTCGGCGCTGGAATCGCTGGGCATTTCCCTGGAGGAAGCGCGGGACCGGGTCGAGGAGATCGTCGGCCGTGGCCAGGGCGCGCCCGCGGGCCACATCCCGTTCACGCCGCGGGCCAAGAAGGTGCTGGAAGGGTCCCTGCGGGAGGCGCTGCGGCTCGGGCACACCTACATCGGCACCGAGCACCTTCTGCTGAGCCTGCTCGCCGAGGGCGACCGCACCCCAGCTCAGGTGCTGGCCAGGCGGGGCGCCAGCTACGCCCTGGTCCAGGAACGGCTGGTGGCCCTGCTGACCGACCGGCATGAGCAGGCAGATCCGAAGACGCGGCTGGTCCGCCTGCCCGTTCCCGTCGGCCTTGCGGACGTCACCGAGCAGCTCAGCCAGGTGCAGCGGCAGAAGACGGCCGCGTTCGAGGCAGGTGACCACGAGGGCGCCGCGGCGCTGCGCGCACGGGAAAAGCAGCTGCGCGCCGAGAAGCTGCGGCTGGAGCAGGAGTGGGCAGCCGGGGTAGACGTCCGGGCCGTCATCGCGGAGAACCAGCGGGTGCACCGTGAACTCAACCGCCTGCGCGACCTGCTCCGCCAGCACGGCATCGAGCCGGACGGCGGCACCGCGCGTACCGCCTGAGAGCCGATCCGGCCGAAGCACACCGTGGCCAAGGGGGGCCGGGCGCAGTCGGACACGCCGGGGCGCAGCCCGTGGCCGCTCAGCGCCTGGCCCCTGATACCCACCAGGTTCGTGTTGTGCACCGAGGACCGCTTCTTCCCTGCCGGGTTCATGCTCCCGGTGGCCGCCGAGCGGCTTGGCATCGTCCCGGATGAGATCGCCGCTGGCCACCGCGTCGCGCTCAGCCGCCCTAGGGAACTGGCCAGCGTGCTCGCCGGTTACACGGCTAGCCCAGGAGGACCCCCGGCCACCGCGCCCTGAACGGTCGCCAGGCCTGCGCGTCCACCACGTCGTCGCCGACGGGCGGAAGATCACAGTCCAGTCCTGCCCGCAGCACGTGACCTCGCGTGGCCGGGATGAGCGACGCGCACCACCCGCGTGGCGGATGCCTGTCTGGGGTGCTTCTGAATAAGAGGGCCTTGGCATCTGCTCAATGGCGAGTGGCCACGGTGCCCCATCCAGGTGGAGGGTGCGACCGGCCGTCTCCCTAGCCTTGGGATCGCAAGGTGACTCTGTACAAACGCTCACGCCCGCGATCTCCGCCTCGCTTCCGGCCGCCCCCCTCCGCAGGCGTCCGGAAGTGGCCCGTGAGCGGCACCGGATGTCCTGGTTTGAGGTGCCGGGGATGCTGGGTAGCCTGGGTGATGGCAGGAGCGCCTGCCGGACTCCGAGCTGTCCGCGGCCCGCGCCCGCGGCGGCGGTGAGGACAAGGGCCGCTGGTTCGCGCTGACGGTATGACCGGTCACTGCCGAGCCAGGCGATCAGGGCGCGGGGCAGCATCGCCGCGAGGGACATGGCGTGACTGACGACAGCGCGTTCAAGAAGCAGGTCCGCGCCCGGATGGCCGAGACCGGGGAGAACTACACCGTCGCCCGCCGGGCGGTCATCGCCGCGCGCGACCCTGGCCAGCCGCCCGTGGCGTTGCGGGTGCACCTGAACCCGTACGTGGACCTGGAGCTGACCACCGAGGAAGCCCGGGCATTCGAGGCGGCTGATGAGCAGGGCCGCCGGGACATGGCGAACCGGCTGCTGGCCGACCACCTCGAGCTGGCCGGGGCCGGGGAGGCCGGGGTCGCCGCCGGACCGGGCCACATCGAAACGGGCAGAGCCGAACAGACCACGACAACCGCCGGCTCTACGATCCTCACGGTCCAGGAGCTGCGTATCGAGGAGATCGTTGCCGCGATACACCGGCGGATACCGGCAGGGGCCGGGATCCACGCGATCGGGGTCGGCGGGGACCTGGACCACGTCCGGGTTGATGTCCGCGCCGCCCGGCCGGGCCTGGCGTTCGGCCATGGCGGTGCGGAAGTCGACCGGCTCCGCGACGAGCTGGAGGAGCTGACCGGCAAACCGGTACTGCTGAACATGCTGGAAGATCGCGAGCACCCGCAAGTGAGACGGAAGAACGCAGGGGCCGGGCATACTGCGGGCTGAGACCGCAGCCGGGCGGCGCCGCGATCACGCCTAGCTGTGGCGGTGGCCGCGGACGCGTACTGTGGACGGGTCATCACTGGCTTGCCCGGGCAGGTTCCGTCCGGCCGGTGCTCTGGCGGGCGGCCAGGTTCTGCTCAGTGGTGCGAGGCGGCGGACGATGTTCGAGCGGTTTACCGACCGGGCGCGGCGGGTGGTTGTCCTGGCGCAGCGGGGAGCCAGCAGGCTCAACCACAACTGGATCGGCACCGAGCACATCCTGCTCGGCCTCCTCCACGAGGGCGAAGGTGTCGCGGCCAAGGCGCTGGAGTCGCTGGGAATCAGCCTGGACGCGGTCCGCCAGCAGGTCGAGGAGATCATCGGGCGGGGCCAGGAAGCGCCGTCCGGGCACATCCCGTTCACGCCGCGGGCCAAGAAGGTGCTCGAGCTGTCGCTGCGGGAGGCGCTGCAGCTCGGCAACGACCACATCGACACCGAGCACATCCTGCTCGCCCTCGTCCGTGAGGGTGACGGCGTGGCCGCTCAGGTACTGGTCATCCTGGGCGCCGACCTGAACCGGGTACGCCAGCAGGTCGACCAGCTCATCAGCGGCCAGCAGCCGCAGCCGAGCCACCGTGAGGCGATGAAGATCCGCCCGCGGGAGGCCGCCGACCGGCCAGCTGCCCTGGCGTTCCTCGCCCGGCACAACCACGCCCGGGCGGCCCGCCTGGGGGAACTCCTCGAACCGCTGGACCATCCGGCGCTGCTGGCCGAGGCCGACGGCGAGATAGTGGGGATGCTCACCTATGTTCCGGACCCGCGCTGGGAGCAGTGCGAAGTCCTGACCGTGCACGCCACCGAGCAGTGGCACGGGGTGGGCACCGCGCTCATCGAAGCGGTCGAGCAGCTGGCGGCCGGGCACGGGTGCACCCGGCTGTGGCTCATTACCACCAACGACAATCTCGATGCGCTGCGCTTCTACCAGCGGCGCGGCTTCCAGCTGGCCGCCGTGCACCGGCACGCCGTCGATGACAGCCGCAGGCTGAAACCCGAGATCCCGGTGACGGGCGACTACGAGATCCCGATGCGCGACCAAATTGAACTCGAAAAACGGCCGTGAACGCCAGCGACTCGGGGACCTGCCGGCGACCGGGCAAACGCAGGTCTGGGGTGAACTCGGGCCGGACGTCTTGTCCTGTGCTCGGTGTCCTACGGTCACATTGACGCTTGATGCTGGAAGGGCGGACAGGCCCGCTTCGCGGGCCATCCCCGGATCTGAGTCCGGCCAAAAATCATGCACCTGCTGTGAGCGGTAACGTTTCCGGAACGCTTGGGGCATATCGTCGCTTCCGTGAGCGAGGGGGGACGGACAGCCGGGCAGCCGGGCACAACGCCGCAGGGCGCTGGCCGCCGTTTGCGTCTGGATGCTCCCGTGGCCGCGCTGGTGCTGGGCGGCCTGGTGCTGGTCCTGGCGGTCGCCGCTGTGCCGCTGGCCCGGCTGGCGCATCAGAGCCTGAACGCTTCCACCGTCTCGGCGCCGGTGTGGGTCACCGCTCCGGGCGCCGTGGGGGGCTTCGTGGTGGCCTGGCGGAAGCCGGGTAACCCGCTCGGCTGGATCTTCCTCGGCGCGGCGGCCTTGTCCATGCTGACCGACGACGCCGCTTACTACGCGGTGGCCGACTACCGGCTGCATTATGGCGGGCTGCCGCTGGGCTGGGTGGCGCTGCTGGCCCAGCCCAGCAGCCTGCTGAGCCTCGTGCTGTTCGGCCTGGTCTTCCTGCTGTTTCCCGATGGCCGGCCGCCGTCCCGGCGGTGGCGGTGGGTGCTGTGGGCCTATGCCGGTATCGGCCTGGTATGGGTCACCTGGACCGCCGTCATCACGGTGGGCGCGATCATCGGCCACCACCCGCAGGTGGATCCCGACGGCCAGCTGTTCCTGCTGAGCGGCGACGATCCGGCCGCCGGGTCGTGGAACACGGCGGCCACCGCGATCTTCCTGCTGGTCGCGCTGTGCTTGGTGGCCTCGCTGGCAGGCCAGGCGGCCAGCTGGCGGCGCTCGTCGGGTGAGCGCCGCCAGCAGCTGAAGTGGCTGATGGCCGGGTTGGGGGCGGTCGTGGCAGGGGCCGGGATCTCCACCGTGCCCGGCGCGGGGACGATCGGCGGGGCCTGCTACCTCGCCGGGTTGTTCGTGTTCTCGCTGTGCGTCTGCGTGGCTGTGCTGAGGTACCGGTTGTTCGACGTCGACCGGGTTATCTCCCGGACGCTGGCGTACGCGATCATCACCGGCCTGCTGGTGGGGGTGTATGCGGGAATCGTGCTGCTGGCCACCGAGGTCCTCCGGCTCCACCACAGCACGGTGGCAGTCGCAGTGGCGACCCTGGTCGCAGCGGCGCTGTTCAACCCGCTGCGCCGCCGGGTGCAGAACATCGTGGACCGGCGGTTCAACCGCGCACGGTATGACGCCGACCGGATCATCGCCGGGTTCGCGGCCCGGCTGCAAGACGCGGTCGACCTGGACGCCGTGCGGGCCGACCTGACCAGTTCCGTTCAGCAGACGCTGGAGCCTGCCCACATCTCGTTGTGGATCTGGGCAGACGGACGGCAGTGACGCGGTATCGGCGGGTTGGACGATGGGCGCCTGGGGTGAACTCAGGCCGGACGGGCTGGCCTCGAGCCAGGAGCTACTGGGCGAGCGGGCGGCTCCGCGATCACGCATCGTTCGGGCTGCGGGCGCATACTGTGGATGGATCATCACTGGCTGGCCCGAGCCAGTTCCCTCTTGCCGGTGCTGCGGACGGGCGGCCAGGTTCTGCTCAGTAGCGCGAGGCGGCGGACGATGTTCGAGCGGTTTACTGACCGGGCGCGGCGTGTTGTGGTTCTTGCTCAGGAAGAAGCCAGGATGCTCAATCACAACTACATCGGCACCGAGCACATCCTGCTCGGCCTCATCCATGAGGGCCAAGGTGTCGCGGCCGAGGCGCTGGAGTCGCTGGGGATCAGCCTGGACGCGGTCCGGCAGCAGGTCGAGGAGATCATCGGCCAGGGCCAGGAGGTGCCCTCCGGGCACATCCCGTTCACGCCTCGGGGCAAGAAGGTGCTCGAGCTGTCGCTGCGCGAGTCGCTGCAACTCGGCCACAACTACATCGGCACCGAGCACATCCTGCTCGGCCTGATCCGCGAGGGCGAAGGGGTGGCCGCGCAGGTGCTGGTCAGGCTGGGCGCCGACCTGGACCGGGTGCGCCAGCAGGTAATCCAGCTCATCGCCAGTCGGCCGCTCCGGGAGGGCGCACCAGGGCCCGAGGTACAGGCTCGCCTGGACGTGGTCGAGACCCGACTCGCGGTACTTGAGCACCGGGTAAGAACCGGACCGGACACCAGTGACCTGGACGAGCAGATCGCTCAGGTTCGCTGCGAGAAGGAATCCGCCGTCGACGCCCACGACTTTGAGCAGGCTGTGTCGATGCGTGAACGGGAAAAGGAACTGCTGGCCAGCAAGGCCGCGCGGCGGGAACAGTGGGCTGCCGGGCACCCGGCGCTGCCGGTTCTGGCCGAGCGGGTCCAGCAGCTCGCCGACGAGATCGAGCGGCTCAGCGCCCTGCTCCGCGAGCACGGCATCGACCCGCAAGACAAGACAGGCTGACCTAAAGCCTGGTAGCGCCTCCCAGGCTGAATCAGGACCTCGCAACCTCCACCTGGATAGGCCACGCCCCGAGGGGGCCGCGCGCCCACAGTGCTCCGAAATTGCTTGCTTACGAGCATTTGTTTTGGCCGGTGACTTAAATCGGCAGGCTCTCCGGAGCCGTGAGCGCAGGTTCGAATCCTGCTGGGGGCGCCTATCGTGAGTAGGGCTTTTCTGGCCCTGGCCTGCGGGTTCGCGGAAATGTCCGTTGTCACGCTCGGTCACGTCCCGCCACTGGTTGCTGGTTTCTGACAGGTGCTGCGCCCCATACGCGCCCCCAGTTATGGCTCCTCCAGGTGCAGGGCTTGGTCCATGCTGCCGATCCAGATGCCTTCGACGCACCGGACGTAGACCCGCATGAGCATCTCCATGGAATGCCCGGCCCAGGCGGCGACCTCGGTGGCGCGACCTATCACGGAGCGATTCAGCTCACGGTCGGGCCTTCAGGTCACCGGATGAAAGGCCAGTGGGCCGGATTCGGCAAGGACGGCGAAGTCAACTCCGGGCCCTGGACGCTGAACCTGGTCTCTTCAGACACAGGAATAGAAGCGATCGAGAAGTTCAGCAGGGCACCCGAGTAATCCGGTACTGACACCACGCCCGATCGTTGCGGCCGTCGTTGTCAGTCACCTCGGCATCTTTGGTGGCCAGGCGCACTGATGGCAAGCCTCCGTGGACGTTCATCGGGGGCGAGATCGAGTCCGGGGAAGACCCCCGCCGACGCAGCAGTACGTGAGGTCAAAGAGGAAACAGACCTGCGGATACGCGCAGCGGGTCTTATCGGCCGCCGCGGCCACCCCGACACGGAGCGCGAGATGGTCTACCTGGCAGCTCGGCCGACCTCTGATTTGCAGCCCGTGGAACGGTGAGCGACCTTTTTATCCGTAGCTACCGGCGCGCTCCTGCTCGACAGACTGAATTCCAGCCTAGGCCGCATGTTGAGGGTGGTCGATACCTCTGCTTGCTCAGGTAGGTTGGCCCTGTTATGTTGACATATGAGTGGATTTGCGGCAGGAGGCGGCTAAATACGGCGAAAGGTGGGTATCTCATGTTTAAAAGGTATTTCAAACCTAGAATACGCCTAATGATCGCAGCTGGCGCAGTACTGTCGGGTGCGATGCTAGCGGCGTCAGGTCTCCCGGCAAATGCGGCAGCGGCAGCGGCAGCGGTTACGCAACGTAACTGCGGCATTAACATAGTGAACCTGGTGGACCAGTGTACTTCCCTAACGTCCTCGGGCAAACACATCGACTCGCTGTCCGGGTGGGCGGAAAACCTTCCGGAGGATTTTCCGCTGAGCTACCCGGACGTTCACATCGAGCTGTACGGACCAAAGGGACTTATCAAGAACTGTCCGTCAATCAGCAACTGGTCTCCTGGCCAAACGACCTTGACCTGTACCTGGTCGCCGAACGACACCAGAGCGGCCGGAAACTACTGCTCCCGGGTGTGGTCCTATATCGGAACAACATGGAAGGATCTGGCCAACGAGTGCGAACCACTCCCAGCCCCGATGCCGAATCCGTCGCCGTGATGCTATCCCCTCACCAACCAGGCTAGTTACTACAGCCGCAGGCTGAGCGCGAACCGTTAGTTCCGGTAAGCGGCCCGGTGCCCGCACCGTCTAATACCAGGCTGATGCGGGCACCGGGCTGTCGCGAGTCCAAGGCGGCCGCTGTGTCGGTTACAGTCCGCGAGGGCAGGGTTCAGTACCTTTCCTGCCACCATTCGCATTAGCCCCAGCTCCGGCCGCAGGCGATCGAGACAACGTTTGGCTCAGAATTGAGCTGGGAGCAGCTTGAAAGCCACCGCGCGGCCAGGCTCCGCCCGCCTCCAGGTCCGATTCTCGCTGCAATAATCCCTGTACGGATTGGGCACCTAGCCCGTCTGATTCCGGTAACTGCTTTCCCTCGTCTTTCCCGCAGGCGCAGAATTCTCGCGAGTGGGCGCTGGACAATGGCAGCCGAGGAAGACGCCGGGTCGCCACGATCACGTATAGCTCTGGCTGCGAGCACGTACTGTGGATGGGTCATTACTGGCTTGCCCGGGCAGGTTCCGTTCGGCTGGTGCTCTGTGCGGGCCGCCAGGTTGTGCTCAGTGGCGCGAGGCGGCGGGCGATGTTCGAGCGGTTTACCGACCGGGCGCGGCGGGTTGTGGCCCTGGCGAAAGAAGAAGCCAAGAGGCTCAAACACAACTACATCGGCACCGAGCACATCCTGCTCGGCCTCCTCCACGAGGGCGAAGGTGCAGCGGCCAAGGCGCTCGAGTCGCTGGGAATCAGCCTGGACGCAGTGCGGCAGCAGGTCGAGGAGATCATCGGCCAAGGCCAGCAGGAGCCGTCCGGGCACATCCCGTTCACGCCCCGGGCCAAGAAGGTGCTCGAGTTGTCCCTGCGTGAGTCGGAGCAGCTCGGCCACGGCCATATCGGCACGGAGCACATCCTGCTCGGCCTCCTTCGTGAGGGCGACGGCGTGGCCGCTCAGGTGCTGGTCAAGCTGGGCGCCGACCTGAGCCGGGTTCGCCAGCAGGTCATAATCCTCATCGGCAGCCGACGGCCGCGGCCGGCTCACCGGATGCCCGAGGAGGGCGTACCTGAGAACGCGGCACAGGCTCGCCTGGACGCGATCGAGGGACGGCTGACCGCCGTCGAGCAGCGGGTGGGCACCGTGCCGGATACCAGTGACCTGGACGAGCAGATCGTCCAGATCCGGCGCGAGCGGCACGACGCCGCTGATGTCCAGGAGTATGAGCACGCCGCGGCGCTGCGTGACCGGGAAAAGGAATTGCTCGCCAGCAAGGCCGCACGGCAGGAACAGTGGACCGCCGGGCACCCGGCGCTGCCGGTTCTGGCCGAGCGATGCGAGCAG
>CAWBNK010000022.1:0-93794 GCA_963790065.1 uncultured Actinomycetes bacterium
AGTTGTACGGGGAAAGCCTGGCCTTTCAGCTGTCGAGGGTTTTCAGTTCCCGGCGCATGACCTTGCCGGTGGATGTCTTGGGCAGGTCGGGCACGAACCGGACCGAGCGGGGCCGCTTGTAGGCGGCCAGATGAGGCCGGCAGTAGTCGATGATCTCGGCCTCGGTTGCCGTGGCGCCGGGGCGGAGCACCACGTAAGCGCGGGCGAGTTCGCCGTGGATCTCGTCGGGCACCGAGCCGACCGCGACCATGGCCACCGCGGGATGGGCGGCGACCACGCGCTCGATCTCGGCCGGGTACACGTTGAACCCGCCGGTGATGATCAGGTCTTTCCTGCGGTCGACGATGAAGTAGTGGCCTTCGTCGTCGCGGGTGGCGATGTCTCCGGTGTGCAGCCAGCCGTCGGGCTCGATCGCGGCTTCGGTCGCCTCCTTGTTGCCGTAGTAGCCGAGCATGACCAGCGGGCCGCGCACCATCAGCTCGCCTGGCTCGCCGTCGGGGACGGTGCGCGCGGCATCGTCGATCGCGGCGATGCGGGCCTCCAGCGCGGGCAGCGCGAAGCCGATTGAACCGTGGACGTTGGGCATGTAGCTGCAGTTGGCGGTGCCGGCGCCGCCCAGTTCGGTCATTCCCCATAGTTCCAGCAGGGGCGCCTGGGACCGGTGCTCCCATTCGGCCATCTTCGCGGCCGGCATGGTCTGGCCGCCCACTGCGCAGATCCGCAGCGAGGACAGGTCCGCGGCGGGCAGGGATGGGTCAGCGAGCATCATCGCGTACATGGTCGGCACGCCGTCGAACACCGTCGCGTGGTGGCGCTGGATCTCGGCCAGGGCCGCGGCCGGGTCGAAGCGCTCCATGATCACCAGCGTGGCGCCGGCCATGAAGGTGCCGTTCATCACGACGTTGCCGTAGACGTGCGGCAACGGCAGCGCATTGAGCATGACATCCCGGTCGGTCCGGGTCTGGACGGCGAACAGTGCCGCGGTGTTGAGGAAAACAGCCCGGTGTGACTGCATCGCCCCCTTGGGATGGCCGGTGGTGCCGGAGGTGTAGCCGATCGTTGACAGGTCCGCCGGCGCTGGCCTCGGTATCTCCGGGGCCGCCGCGGGCGAGCTGAGCAGCTCCCCGAAGCCGGCGTCGTCGAAGCTGATCACCCGGCGCAACGTGGGCACCTCCCGGGTGAGGCTGGAAATCACCTCCGCCTTGTCCCCGGAGGTGAAGATCGCCGCCGCGCCGCAGTCGTTGAGCACGAACGCGACTTCTTCCGGGGTGAGCATCACGTTGATCGGGTTGACCACCGCCCCGGCCCGCAGCGCCGCATGGTAGGCCACCACCCACTCCCACCGGTTCGGCGAGTACAGCGATACGCGGTCGCCGGGCCGAACGCCCAGGGCGTGCAGCCCGCCCGCCACCCGATCGCACATCTCGTGCAGCGCCTGGTAGGTCAAGGTACGCCCGCCGGCGATGAGGGCGGGCTTGGAGCCGAACCGCTCCGCCGACCGGGCCAGGATCGTGCCCAGGTCCGCCCGGATCGAACTGATGCCGGCCAGGGCCGGGTCAATGGTCGCCTCAGCCACGTTCTCTTCCCCTCTGCAGGGCGTGACCGGTCGATCGCGGCTCGCCCGGAAAGATGCTATGGCCATGTAGCGCCGCGCCAGCTGCGTTGTCAATAGCCTCCGCGCGGACGTCCCGCCGGCCACGACTACCCAGGCGGTGTGCTCTGCTTCCCGGGCTCCTGCTCGCCCTCCTCGCCGCCGTCCGGCTCCGCATCGCCCCAGCGGCCGTGCGCCCAGGCCCGCAGCCACGCGTCGTGGAACCAGCGCCCGAACAGCTGGCCGCCATAGATGACCCATCCGACGCCGATCAGCCAGGACTGCATGATCAGGACGGTGCCCAGCGCGCCGTAGCTGACGGCATTGCTGGCCACGAGCGGCTCGAAGACTAGGCCGGAGAAGAGCCGCAGGCCGCCCAGGCCCAGGATCGTCGCCACCGCGCCCGGCATCGCCGCCAGGTAGCTCACCCGCCCGCCGAGCAGGAAGCGCAGTCCCCACCAGAAGAAGGCGATGCCAAACAGCACCGCTACCGCTCCCGTCGCGGCCAGCCCGCCGTGCGTCACCGTACCGGTCGTGGCCTCCGCGAAGATGTAGCCGGTGAGCGCGGCCAGCCACACCACCTGACGCCAGATCTTGTGCCACGGCCCGGCGGGAAGGTCCCAGATCCTCTCGAACCCGCCCTGCACGCTGCCCGCGAACGATACCCCGAAGACGCCCGCTAGCAGCAGACCGAACACGCTCGTCGTGCCCAGTACCCGGCCCGGCGCCGAGAAGACTAGTGACACCGCGTGGGCGGAGGAACCGGTCAGGCCCATGCCGTCGATGACCCACACGGCGAGGCCGCTCTCCGGCGCCGGGTCGGCGGCGGCGATGACGATGAGCAGCGGGATCACGGTGAGGATGGCCATAGCGGCGAAGCCCATCGCCCGGTAGGTGAGTTCGAACTCCTTACCGCGCTGGTAGAGATTCTTGAACCGGAGGTCGTGCCAGACCCGCTCGGCGCCGCGGACCACCGCGCGCCACACCGCACGGTACGTGCTCCGCCCGTCAGCGGTGGCCACGCCCGTCAGCCCGTAGTCGTGAGGACAGCCAGCAGCACCATCAGCACGCCCTGGCCGGTTCGTTTCATGCCTCATTCTCGGGCCCTGCCACGCTGCGGGGAAGAGGGCTCACCTGTCCACCGGCCATTACCCCGAGGCCTTAGGTGCCGGCATGATCGCTTGCGGCGAAGATACGGCATTCGCCTCATGCGGCACCGACCGGCTTACGGCGAGTCTGGTACATGACGGCGATCGCCGGGCCAGCTGAGCCTCGGGCGCTCGTCGGACAAGTAGGACACGCTGGTACACGGCGGTGAGGTTCCGTGGCGATCCGCGTCTGCACGGGGTGAACGAAAGCAGACAGACCGCCACCACTCGCCACCCACGAGGGATCGCCTGGGAGGCGATGATGGTTAACTCCTACCACGGTATCTACCAGGCCGAACGCGGCAAGACGGCGGCCGAGATCCGGGCGGCCGACGTCCAGGTCGGTGTACTGGCCGCGCAGCTAGGTCAGCTCGGCTCCGCGCTCGCCACTCCGGTCCGCGCGGTACGCCGGTCGGTGCGCAGGCGACGGCCGGTCCGGTATCCGGCCGCACCGGACGCCGGATGCAGGCGGGTCCATCAGTGATGCAGTGCCGCGATGCCGCCGTTGGCAGTCATGACGCCATCGGGCTGAGCCTGGATCTGCCGTGCATCGAGGAACCCGAGCTGTTCTTCGCCGAGTCTCCGCAGGACGTGGAGCAGGCGAAGGCGATGTGCCGCGGATGCCGGGTCAGGCTGGCCTGCCTGGCCGGTGCACTGGAGCGCCGGGAGCCCTGGGGCGTCTGGGGCGGCGAACTGCTGATCCGCGGCACGATCGTGCCGCGCAAGCTCCCCCGCGGACGTCCTCGCCGCGACGTCGCCAGGATCAAAGCCAGCGCCTTAGGCGCCTGACGCGAGCGTGGCCGGTCTCCTGCCGCCGGGCTAACCAGGATTAACTCGTAGAGCTCAGGTCGTGACCTCGGGTCGGCACATACCGTATGACGGAAGCATGCGGTATGCGCAACGTGGCGGGTATATGCCCGCTGAGCAGGAACGGCGGGAGCGGCTCCGGCTGCAGGCAGCCGGGCGGATCGCCCGCGGCGACGGGGTTAACGAGATCGCGCGGGACCTGCGGGTGACGCCGGGTTCGGTGCGGCGGTGGCACCGGGCCTGGCGGGACGGCGGGCCCGGGGCGCTCAGATCGAAGGGGCCGGTGTCCCGGGAGCGGCTGAGCCCGCAGCAGGGGACCCGGCTTGAGGCCGAGCTGGGGAAAGGACCGGTGGCGCACGGGTTCGCCGGAGACCAGCGCTGGACCCTGGCCAGGATCAAGACGCTGATCGGCAAGCTGTTTCACGTCGGCTACACCATCGAGGGCACCTGGGAGCTGATGCGCCGGCACGGCTGGTCGGCCCAGGTCCCCGTCCGCCAGGCCATGGAACGCGATGACGCCGCGGTGGCGGTGTGGAAGGCCGAGGTGTGGCCCTACATGAAAGGACCGCGCGCGACCTGGGCGCCTTCATCTGCTTCGAGGACGAGGCGGGCCAGGGGCTGAGGCCGCCGAAGGGCCGTACCTGGGCCCGGCGCGGGGCCCGCCCGGTGGTGCGGGCGCGCGGCGCGGGCGGCGGCCGGGTCAGCATCGCCGGGGTGGCGTGCTACCGGCCCCACCTGATCGACGGCTGCCTCGCCGGGACCGGCCTGACCATCGAACCGTGGTAACCACATGCACTACGAATTCAACCTGGGTTAGGCCGCTAAGTTAGTCCGGGCTGCATTCGAGGATCAGGACGCTGCGGTAGTCCGTGCCGCGCGGGGTCTGCTTTGGTCGCAGCGAGCGCATCGAAACCCTTTTGGCGCCGGCGGGAAGACCCGCACCCCTTTTCATCTTTGGGAACGCTTTCCAGTCATGATCGTCCTTCCTGCGGCTGCTGGAAGATCGGCCGTTCAAGGAGGCATCCACCAGTAGGAAGAGATGCCGAGCCTGGATCTCGCAAGACCATGATGCTGCTTCTCGTTGTTGCCGGGGAGCTAACTAAGCACGCCAAAGGCCGGATATTACTGGACCCCCACACGGTCTCCGCACGGTCTCCGCACAGTCTCCAGACGGTGGGAATGATGCTTACGGCAACCTCAAAATCATTGAGCTTGAGTGAGGTTTGCTACGGAACCGGGTTTAGGTTTCCATGGCTCAATACAATACTGGGGGGTCCTCTATGGAACTCAGCTCGATGGTCGGCGTCAGCGATCTGCAGCATGCCGCCCGCGCGGAGATCGATCGCATCCTCAAAGTAGACACCTGACAAGCCGGTGGACACGATCAGCTCCGGACCGGACCGGGAGCCCAGGCGCTGGCGGCGCGGCCGGCGGCCCCGGCCGGGCTGGTCCGGGAGGCGGACCTGGCTGGCCGTTCTGGCCGCCGCTGCGGTGGCGGTGGCCGCTGTCGTGCTGGTTACAACCGGTGGGCATGCCAGGCACGTGGCGAGCGCGCCGTTGCCGTCCGCCCCGCCGCTGCTGCCCCTGCTGGATGGTGTCCCGGCTCATGGTGCCCACAGCGACCTGGTCCTCGGCGGTGGGGATTTCTGGCGGGCCGACCACCAGCCGCGGGCCGTCGTCGCCGCCGGGTTCCTGTTCAACGGGCTCAGCCCGCTCCTCCCGCACGGCCACGGCGCCCGGGTCGACCAGCTCGCCCCGGTTCCCGGCGGGGTGGTCGCGCATATCAGCGACATCTCGGCCGGCAGCACCTACGGCGCGGTCGGCCGCGTGGTCTTCATTCCCGCCCCGCCCGGCCCCGCCCGGGTCATCGCCCGGGCCACCATGATCGCGGTCGGCCCTGGCGGCCGGCAAGTATGGGTGCAAACCGCCATCCAGCCCGTGCGGAACGGTAAGGGCGTGCCAGCGAGTTTCAGGAGCCCGACCTGGGCGGTGAACCTGGCCGGCCGCCGGGTCAGCCCCGTGCTGCACCTGCCGCTCGGGCTGGTCGCCGCCACCGGATCCGGGCCGCTGACGCAGAATCTGCGCACCGGGCAGCTGCAGCTATGGAACGGCGCGACCGGCCGGCCGCTCCCCCTGAACCTGCCCGCGGACGCGACTTTCGTCGCGGCGGGGCGCGACAAGGTGATCTCGTGGTCGTGCGGCGGCACCTGCCAGCTGCATGTCACCGACCTGACCACCGGCACCGACGCGGCCGTGGAGCTGCCACGGACCTGGGTACCGCCGTCACAGACATACCCGCCGCCGCCGGCCAGTTTCGACCCGTCAGGCCAGCAGCTCGCTGTCCCGCTTGACCGCATCGACGCCGCCGGTACCACCACCGCGGAGGACTTGTTCGTCGCCGACACCGCGACCGGGACACTGCACCTGGTCCCCGGCAGGCCGTTGCCTCTTGCCTCGTCTCCCACGACACAACGCATCCAGCTGGCCGGCTCGTGGGACCGGCAGGGGCTGCTGTGGGTGCTGGCGATGAGTCCGGACAACGGCTACTACCAGCTCGGATCTTGGACCGGCGCCGGGCCACTCCGCACCTTCACGCCCGCGCAGGGCAGCCCGACGGCGCTGTCGGCTCCCGGACCGGGCTAGCTGGATGCCGCGGACCGCGGCGATATGGGCCAATGCCAGTGGGGTGTCTTGACACCTCGGATTACTAGGCATAGTTTTGCTTGGTATGGACCGTGAACGGCTCAAGGGCAACCTGGATCTTCTGCTGCTGTCCGTGCTTTCCGCCGGACCTGCGCACGGCTATGCGATCATCTCAGCGCTGCGCGATCGGAGCGGGGGCACGTTCGACCTGCCTGAGGGGACCATCTACCCGGCCTTGCACCGGCTGGAAGACTCCGGGCTGCTCGCCAGTTCCTGGGCTCAGCCCGAGGGGCGCCGCCGCCGCATCTACGGGCTGACCGACGAGGGGGTCGCCGCCCTGGCCGCCCAGCAGACCGAATGGCGGAAG
The DNA here is from genome assembly GCA_963790065.1 of uncultured Actinomycetes bacterium. GTDB lineage: Bacteria > Actinomycetota > Actinomycetes > Streptosporangiales > Streptosporangiaceae > Palsa-504. Next base: position 6,557 of record CAWBNK010000022.1, read on the forward strand.
TTCGCCGGCGGAGTGCACGCGGTACTCGGCTGGTCCGCCCAGGTCACCTGGCGGCCCGCGGCCGGCCGGGTGCGGGCCCTGCCGGGGTGGCCGGCATGAGCGGAGCACGGCATGACATGACGCCCGGCGACCTGATCGAGGAGTACCTGGACCAGCTCCGCGCGGGCCTGCGCGCCGCGCCGGACCAGGCTGAGCTCATCCTGGCCGAGGCGGAAGATCACCTGCGCGAGACCGCCGCCGCGGGCCTCGCGATCGGGTTGACCGAACGCGAGGCGCAGGAGGCGGCCATCTCCAGCTTCGGGCAGGTGCGCGCCGTCGTCCGGGCACACCAGGCCCGCCACGGCCGGGTCGCCGCCGTTCTCGGCGACGCGTTCATGGTGGCCTGGAAGCTGAGCTCGCTCCTGCTTGTGACGTTCGGCCTCAGCGGCCTGGCCGCCGTTGCCATCTTCACTCCGCGCCAGCGAGTCGTCGGGCCTTGCGGCTTTGTCTTCTGGCGCCCGGGGCAGCCTGTCGACAGGATCATTAACTCGTGCAGCCCCATCCAAGACATCCCGCTGCAATTCTTGCGAGCGTTCAGACCGATCGTGTTCAACCCGGACGTCAGATGGCTGGCATGGTCGGCCACCGCCGCTGCTGGCCTGATCCTGCTGGCGGGTTACCGCCTGGCCCGCCGCCGTCAATGGCGCCGAGGCCGGCTGCCCGGGCCGATGCTAGCGGGGTCGTTCCCGCTGCTGGCGGCGGGCTTCTTCGGCGCCATCGCCGTGGCGTTCGCCACGCTCGACGCGAGCGGCGCGGGGGTAAAGGTCGCCCCTGGCCTCGCCGTCGCCGCCTCCCTGGCCCTGGCCTTGGGGTATGCGGTGCGGACGTGGAGGACGCTGCTACGCCAGCCGCGCGGCTAGATGGGCCGCTCGGCCGCGTTCTCCGTAACGGCGAGCGCGGACTCGTAAGCGCCGGCCGCCTCGGCGGGATGGCCCAGGCGATTCAGCAGGCCGATGCGGATGGCGTGGCTGCCGGAGCGGCCGAGCAGCTTGGAGATCACTGTCACCGGGGCACCAGCCATCTCGGGCGCATATCCGTTTTGCGCATCCAGCATGCTCCCGTCATACGCCAGCGCCTGACCGGCGTCACGACCTGAGCACTACGAGTTCAATCTGAGCAGCCGCGGAACCGCCGAGCCACGGCACGTCCCACGAGAGGGAGGGCCGCCAGACTTCCGGGCTAGGCCGTCACTACGAGGCGGATGTGCGGTGCCGCAGCCCGACTGCGGCCAGCACCAGGCCCGCAAGTGCTACCAGCGGGCCGACTACCTCAAAGGTGTGGCTGTTTGACATGGCGCTGCCCTCGATGACGCCGAACCCCTGCAGCGCAAAGACGGCTCCGACGATGATCACCACGATTCCCGCGGCGATGAGCAAGCGGCTCTTCATGAAATGTTCCTCTCCCGGGCTCGGTGCCCTCCCTCCCCGAAGTACGGCCGGGAAGCCGCGGCAGTTCAGCGCCAGCCCCGTATCCGAGCGTGAGCGTAATCACAGGAACTGCCCCCGCGGGGCTCACGTCGGTCCAAGCCTCTTGAGCCGGTCGTGCATCATCCGCAGCCGGATTTCCTGCAGGCTGACGTTGAACGGGAACCGCGAGACCGGTGCGGGCAGTAGCCGGTTGACCGTTGCGATGATCTGGATGAGGAAGTCGAACTGGCGCTGGTCGCGTTCGGTCCAGGGCAGCTGCATCTGCTCGCGGAACGGCGGGGGAAGGAACCCGGTGGTCAGGAACCGGTTCACCGGGCCGAGCGCGGTGCCGAACGGCCCGGGCAGGTAATCCAGCATCATGAGCCGGTCCAGGTAGTCGCGGACCGGCGGATCGATCCGGAGTTCGGCCAGGGCGGCGGCCCAGTACTCCTCGAACGCGGCCCGGTCGGCCGGCCACATGTGCTCCGGGACCTGCAAGGTGGTGCCGAGCCGGCGGCATTCGCGGTACATGGCGTCGGCGGTGGCCTCATCCAGCGGTCCGTGCAGCCGGGTGCGGACGTCCAGGCCGCCGCGGTACACGCAGGCGGCCACCCACAGCTGAAGCCGGGGGTCGAAGGCGTTGTATGTGACCGGGCTGTCCGCGGCGGAGCGGACCGGGGCGTGCGCGCGGTTCACCTGGCGCCGGTAGTACGCGCGTTCGGTGTCGGTGCCCATCAAGGCCACCGATATGTAGGTGACCGTGTTGCGGATCCGCCGGAACGGGTGCCGCATCACCTGGCCGCTTTCGACCTTGCTCTCCAGCACGCCGTAACCAACCGCGGGCCGCGCGAGCTGCATCACCGCGTTTGCCGTGCTGGCCAGCAGGGCCGCGCCGTCAATCACGTCCCGCACGTTGAAGTCGGGCGGAGCCGCCGCCACGCCGGCGGTCATGCTCGCCCCCTGCTTCTGTGCCAGTACCCCATTCGCCAAGCGTGAGGTATAGGCGTTAAGCGGGAATTGACGCGGATTTAATGGCGCGGAGGGTCAGGCCGGATCGAACAGGACCGGCAGGTTCGGGGGGGAACGGAAGATCAGCCCGTGGATGTGCACGTCGTCACCAGCGGGATCCAGGCGCAAGCCTGGCAGGCGGTCGAGTACCGCGGTCAGCAGCAGCCGCATCTCCAGCCGGGCCAGGTGCATCCCCAGGCATCGGTGCGCTCCGTCGCCGAACGACATGTGCTGCTTGTCCGCCCGGAAGATGTCGAAGGCATCCGGCTCGGCGTACCGCTCCGGGTCACGGTTGGCCGCGCCCAGCGATACGGCCACGAAGCCGCCCGCCGGAATGTGCACGCCGCCCAGTTCGACGTCCTGGGTAGCCGTCCGGACTACGGTGAGCGCCGGGGTCTCCCACCGCAGCGCCTCTTCGACCGCCTGCGGCACCAGGCCCCGGTCGGCTTGGACCGCGGCCAGCTGGCTCGGATCGGACAGCAGGCCGAACAGAAGATTGCTGGACGAACGGTACGTGGTTTCTGCGCCCGCCGGGAGAAGCAGCAGCAGGAACGGGTAGATCTCGTCGTCGCTGAGCCGGTGCCCGTCGACCTCGGCCTCGATCAGCTGGCTCACCAGGTCATCGCGCGGGTGCCGCCGCCGGTCGGCGATGATCTCGGCGAAGTAGCCGCGAAGTTCGACGCCGGCCGCGACCGCGCGATCCCAGTTGCGCATCAGCGCGATCAGTTCGGTCGACAGCCGCAGGAAGCGGGGCCAGTCGGCCTCGGGCAGGCCGAGGATGCGGGCGATGACCCGGACCGGGAACGGGAAGGTCAGCTGCGGGATGAGGTCGGCGCGGCCGTCGCGGGCGAAGGCGTCGATCAGCTCGCTGATGGTCGCGCCGATGATCGTGTCGCTCCACTGGTCCAGGACGCGAGTGCGGAAGGCCTTGGCGACCAGGGCGCGGTGGCGCAGGTGCTCGGGCGCGTCCATCCCCAGGATGGTCCGGCCCATGACCTGCCCGGTGGTCATCGCGTTGGCCGCCGAGGAGAACCGCTCGTTGTCGGTGAGCACCTGCTGCGCGAGCGCGTGACTGGTGACGGTGAACAGGGACGTGATCGGCGGAGCCTTCTCGTCGTGCCGGGACCGGCCGCCGGACCCCGTGCCGAAGTGGACCTCCATGACCGGGGTATCCGCCCGGATCCCGGCGAACATCGGGTAGGGGTCGCGGACGTCTCCGGCGAGTTCAGCGAACTGCCGCATCGGATCGTAGCTGTCCGCTGCGGGATCATCCCGGCCGGGAGTCGTGACCAACCCTGCCTCCCTTCCCGGACACCGTGACATACCTGCCAGCCAAGCTACCGCCACGCCGCCGGCGAATCGGTGCGGGACGGGCAAGCCGGCGCAAGACTCTGTAGCGCAACACCTACAATGTAGTTATGACGACTCCGTTGTCCATCCGCTTTACCCCAGCGCTGCTGGCCCGGCTGCGGCAGCGCGCCAACGCCACGCCCGGAGCAAGCGCCGCCGGGCTGGCGCAGCGGCTCATTGACGAGGGCCTGCGGATGGCGGACCACCCGGGGGTGATCTTCAAGGACGGTCCGTCCGGCCGACGGGCCGCGCTGGCGTTCGGGCCCGACGTCTGGGAGATCATCAAGTTCCTGCGCGAGGTCGATGAGCGCGGACCCGGCGCGATCGAAGCCGCAGCGGAGGTGTTCGCCGTCGACACCAGCCGGATCAGCACGGCAATCAGCTACTACGGGGATTTCGTCGGCGAGATCGACACGGAGATCACGGAGGCGGATGAGGCGTCGGCGCGCGCCGAAGCGGCGTGGCTCGTCCAGCAGCAGCTCATCGCATGAACCCGCGGCCGGGCGCCAGGCTGCTTCTCGACGAGATGTTCTCACCCGCCATCGCGGCGGACCTGCGCCAACTCGGTCACGACGTCATCGCGGTCGCGGACCGGCCCGACCTGCGGTCGAAGTCGGACGACGAAATATTTGCCCGGGCAAGCGTGGAGAAGCGGTGGCTGCTCACCGAGAACGTCAAGGACTTCAGGCCAATCATGCTGCGGGCCTTGTCGGCCGGAGCGCCCGGCTGCGGGCTCTTGTTCACCAGTAGCCGGGCCTTTCCCCGGTCCAGGAAGAATCCGGGCTCGCTGATCAGGGCGCTCGATGTCTGGCTGACCACCGGGCCGGCAGCTCCGCCGGTAACGGAATCCTGGCTTCTCGGCCAGTCCGGTCCATACGAGTACACGGTAGCTTCGGCGCCCTGACGCATCCCGCCCGGCCGCGAACCTGGCACTACCTTCAGGCTGACTCGTTGATGAGCTCGTCGGCGACCCACTGAGCGGCCTTGTCGGGGTAGGGGGCGGGCAGGCTCAGGATGATGTGCGGGAAGCCGGCGCCGGTGGCTTCGGCGATCGCTTTGCGCGTGTTGCCGGGGTGGTCGTAGGAGACGGGCAGGATGATGGACCGGGTGATCGTGGCGGGGTCGCGGCCGATCTCGGTGCAGAAGCGGTCCAGCATGGCGCTGCGGCGGGCGGCGTCGTCGATGTCGCCGCCGGGCATGTTCCACAGGTCGGCGTGCTCGGCGACCACGCGCAGGGTCTCGGCCGAGCGTCCCCCGATCAGTACCGGCGGATGCGGCTGCTGGACGGGCTTGGGGTTGCAGAACGCTCCGGTCAGGTGCAGATAGCTGCCGTCGAAGTCGAACGGCTGGTCCGAGGTCCACAGCCGCCGGATGACCGTGCAGGCCTCGGCGAGGTCCCCGACCGAGTGGGCGAAGTCGTGGTAGGGCAGGCCGTTGGCCTCGTACTCACGCCGGGCCATCGGGAGGCTGGGCCGTGAGCCGGCGCCGATGCCGAAGTCGAGCCGTCCGCCGGAGACGATGTCGACGGTCGCGGCGATCTTGGCCAGCATGGCCGGCGGCCGGAACCGGTTGCTGGTCACCAGCACCCCCAGGCGCAGCCGTTCGGTCTGCGCGGCCAGCGCTGACAGCAGCGTCCAGCCTTCCAGGATCGGCCCGTCCAGGTCGCCGGCGATCGGCAGGAGGTGATCGAACACCCACGCATGCTCGATCTGCGGGATCGAGTCCGCCTCTCGCCATACCTGCAGCACGTCGCGGTAGGTGACCTGCTGTGGCGCCGTCGCGATCCCGAACCGGGGAGCGGTCGTGTGTGACATGAGAGCGTTGGTCCTTCCGTGTGGCACCATAAGAAACGGAACATCGCTCCGCTCACTATACGGAGCATTGCTCCGCTTTGCAACGCGGCCACGGGAGGAAGGGGGCACGGTGCCCGGCAGCAATGGGCCAGCAGCGCGGACGCGCGGAAAACGGGCCGACGCCCAGCGCAACGAGCAGGCCCTGCTCGACGCGGCCGCCGCCGTGTTCGTCGCCTCGGGCGTGGACGCGCCGGTCCGCGACATCGCGGCCGCGGCCGGAGTCGGGATGGGCACGATCTACCGCCACTTCCCGACCCGGGCCGACCTCGTCATCGCCGTCTACCGCCACCAGGTCGACGCCTGCGCCGAAGCCGGCCCAGCCCTGCTGGCCAGCAGCAGCACACCGCACGCCGCGCTGTCCCAATGGATCGATCTCTTCATCGACTTCCTGGTCACCAAGCACGGGCTCGCCGCGGCACTGCAGTCCGACCAGGCCCGCTTCCAGACTCTGCACGCCTGGTTTCTCGACCGCCTGGTGCCAGTGTGCGCTGAGCTGCTCGACGCTGCGGTCGCCGCCGGCGAGATCCGCCTGGGAACGGATCCCTTCGGGCTCCTGTACGCCGTCGGCAACCTATGCGCCGGCGTCGGCGGCGACTCGCGCTATGACGCGCGCCGCATGGTCAGCCTGCTCATCGCCGGGCTCCGTCAACCGGAAAGTGCCTTCGGCTGATCACCCGCCGGGGTGTGGTGCGATGATGACGGCCATAGTGGTTGTGCCGCTTCCGCCGGGGTCGAACTCGGCCGGATGGGAGTGCCCGTGCCTCACCAGGTGGTCGTCATCGGCGCCGGCTTCGGCGGGATCGGCATGGCGATCGCGCTCAAGCAGGCGGGCATCGAAGATTTCGTCGTGTTGGACCGGGCCGATGACCTCGGCGGAACCTGGCGCGATAACAGCTACCCGGGCCTGACCTGCGACATACCGTCGCACCTGTACTCGTTCTCGTTCAGGCCCTGGCGCTGGAGCCGTCGTTTCCCGCCGCGCGAGGAGATTCTCGCTTACCTGCACGCGCTGGTCGCCGAGCGCGGCCTCGGCCCGCACCTGCGGTTCGGCTGCGGCGTCGCGGTGGCCGAGTTCGACCAACAGCGCGCGGTCTGGAACCTCACCCTTGACGATGGCGGCACGCTGCAGGCCAGGGCAGTAGTCTGCGCCCTCGGCCAGCTCGGCCGTCCCGCCCTGCCCGACATCGCCGGGCGGGACGGGTTCGCCGGGCCCTGGTGGCATTCCGCCCGCTGGAACCACGATGTCAGCCTGGCCGGTAAGCGGGTGGCCGTCGTTGGCACCGGGGCCAGTGCCATCCAGTTCGTACCCGAGATCGCCAAGGTCGCCGGCCACGTCGACGTCTACCAGCGCAGCGCCCCGTACGTGCTGCCCAAGGCCGACCGGCCGTACCGCGACGCCGAGCACGCGCTCTATGACCGGCTGCCCGTGGTGCGCAAGGCCGACCGGCTGCGCATCTTCCTCTACGGCGAGCTGCTCACCAGCGGCTTCGTCCTGTCGCCCAAGATGCTGGCCGCGCCGATGCAGCTGTGGCGCCGCCAGCTCCGCACCCAGATCGCCGATCCTGAGCTGCGCGCCAGGTGCATCCCTGACTACGTGATGGGCTGCAAGCGGGTCGCGTTCTCTAACGACTGGTACCCGGCGCTGGCGCGGCCGGACGTGGAGCTGGTCACGGAACCGATCGAGCGGATCGTCCCGGACGGGGTGGTGAGCGCCGACGGCCGGACTCGCGTCGCGGACGTGATCATCTACGGCACGGGGTTCAAGGCGGCGGAGTTCCTCGCGCCGATGCTGGTGTCCGGCCTCGGCGGTCGGCAGCTGCAGCAGGCCTGGCAGGACGGGCCGCAGGCCTACCTCGGCGTTACGGTTTCCGGGTTCCCGAACTTCTTCATGCTCTACGGGCCCAACACCAACCTGGGCGGAAATTCGATCATCTACATGCTCGAAGGCCAGATCGGCTACGTCCTCGGCGCGGTCCAGGCGCTCCAGGCTGAGCGCCTGGCCTGGCTTGACGTGCGTCCCGAGGTGCAGGACGCGTTCAACTCCTGGGTGCAGTCGGCCAGCCGGACGTCGGTGTGGGAGAGCGGCTGCCATAACTGGTACACGACGGCCTCCGGCCGCAACACCAACAACTGGCCCGCTCAGACGTTCATGTACCGGTACCAGGTCCGGCGCTTCGACCTGGCCGCATACCGGGTCATACCAGCTATGGCCGGCACCGGGGCGGCATGACCGCCCGCCGCGCGCGCCGGGGCCTGCGGGTGCCGCCTGCGATCATGCGCCTCGGGGCGCGGCAGCTCGGCGGACGCGCCCTGGACCCGGCGCTGCCGTGGCCAGTGCAGCGGACGCGGCTGGACCAGGCCACCAGGATCGCCCTGCTGCCGCGGCGCACCAAGGTCACCGAGCAGACGATAGCCGGGCTGCGCGCCGAGGTGGTGTCGTGCCGTACGCCGGGTTCGGGCCTTACGGTGATCCACTTTCACGGCGGCGGCTATTGCCTGGGCTCGGCGGTCACGGCCCGGTCGTGGGCGGCGCACCTGAGCGCCCAGACCGGCTGCCGGGTGGTCTTGCCCGAATACCGGCTGGCCCCCGAGCATCCCTATCCGGCCGCGCTCGAGGACGCCCGCGCGGTCATGAAGGCCCTGTCCGGCGCAAGCCCGGTGGTGGTGTCGGGGGACTCGGCCGGCGGCGGACTCGCGCTGGCCCTGGTCCTGTCGATGCGCGACGCGGGGCAGGAACCCCCGGCCGGGGCCATCCTGCTGTCGCCGTGGCTCGATCTGGGCCGCGACCGCCGGGCCATCCCGGACCTGGTGCGCCGCGACGTCCTGCTCACGCCGGACTGGATCGACGCCTGCGCCCGCGCCTACGCCGACCCGTCCAGCTGGGCCGACCCGTTGATCTCCCCGCTGCACGCCGCGCACTCCGGGCTGCCGCCGCTGCTGATCCAGGCCGGGACCGAGGAACTGCTCGCGCCAGACGCCGGACTGCTGGCCGCCAGCGCTTCGGCCGCCGGGGTGGACGTGACGTACACCAGGTGGCCGCGCATGTGGCACGACTTCACGCTGCAGGCCGGTTTGCTCGCCGCGGCCGACAGCGCGGTGGCCCAAGCATCCTGGTTCGTCAGCAAGGTAACCGGGGCGTGACGGCGGCGTTCAGCGTGCCGTAGGCGATGCCGTCGGCGACGGCGTCGTAGGTGCCGCTGGTGAGCAGCTCGGTGGCGGCGCGGGCGGCGACCCCGTAGGCGGCCTGGGCGATCGCGGACCCCAGGCTGATGCGGACCGCGCCCGCGGCGGCGAGCTCGGCCACCGAGGGCGCGCCGGGCCAGACCATCACCGCGACCGGCAGCGGCCCCTTGGCCAGCTCGGCGATCGCCGCCGGGTCGACCAGGCCGGGTACGAACAAGCTGTCCGCACCAGCCGCCGCGTACGTGGCGGACCGCTCGAGAGCGTCATCGATCCGGCCGGTGCCGGCCAGGAACACGTCGGTGCGAGCGTTGATCCAGAACGGGATGCCGCCAGCTGCCGCGCGTGCGGCGGCCAGCCGGCCGGCTTGCTCGGCCGGTTCGTAGAGCCCAGATCCGTCCCGGCGGTCCTCGATGTTGACGCCGACCGCCCCGGCCTGGAGCACGGCCGTCACCGTAGCCCCGACATCGTCATAACCGGCCTCGATGTCCGCGGACACCGGCACGTCGAGCGCCGCGACGATCCGCGCGACGACCGCCGCGGCACGCTTCGCGCCCAGGCCGGCGCCGTCCGGTACGCCGAGGGACCACGCGACGCCGGCGCTGGTGGTGGCGATCGCCTTCGCTCCGGCGCCGGCGATCGCCACCGCCGAGGCAACGTCCCACGCGTTCGGCAGCAGCAGCGGCTCACCAGCCTGGTGCAGGTCCGCGAAGGCCCTGGCGCGCTGTGCTTGTTCCGTAGTCATGACCGCCACGCTTTCTACAGGCCGACGACCAGTTCGTGGTCGAGTTCGGTGAACTCGACGATCATGCTCGCGAACTGGCCGGCGATCAGGTCGCGGTAGGCCGGCGAGCTCGTGTGCGCGTCGTAGGCGGCCTGATCGGCGAAGTGCTCGACGAACAGCAGGTAGTCCGGCTTCGCCGGATCCCGGTACACCCGGAACGACAAGGTGCCGTCTTCGGCCCCGGGCCCTTTCGGCACGAATTCCTGCACGACCGCCTCGACCTTGTCCTGCGTGCCGTCCTTGAGCTTGATGGGGAACACCTTCACTAGCACGGTGAACTTCCTTTCACGAGCCACTGGGTACTCCGCAAGGATCCCCGGCCCTGGCACGCCGGGTCCGGCCAGATCCGGACCTGAAAGACTGGCAGGATCGTGTCCGGATCCGGCCGGAAGAAAGGCCGGACCTCCCGTAAATCTGGAGCCATGACCACGTACTCCGCCGTCGTCACCACCGGCATCTACTGCCGGCCGGGATGCGCCGGGAGACCGCTGGCGCAGAACGTCCGGACCTTTGACCATCCGGCCGCGGCCGAAGCCGCGGGCTTCCGGGCCTGCTACCGCTGCCGCCCCTACCGGGTAGCGGGACCGGTCTCCACCGGCGCACCGGAGCTGGTCTGCGAAGCGGTGCAGCAGATCATCGCTGGCGTCATGGATGACGGTGGCACCGAGGCGATGCTCGCGGCCCGGATCGGCTTGTCGGCGCGGCATCTTCGCCGGCTGTTCCTGGCGCACCTGGGGGTGAGCCCGGATCAGCTGGCCAGGTCCCGGCGCGCGCACTTCGCGCGGCGGCTCCTCGACGACACCGACCTCACCGTCCTGGATATCGCTTTCGCCGCCGGGTTCGGCAGCCTGCGCCAGTTCAACCGGACCATGCGGGAGGTGTTCCGCGCGTCGCCGACCGACCTGCGCAGTCGCAGGCACCGCGCCGACCGGCTCGCCGCCGACGGCGGCCTTACGCTGCGGCTGCCGGTCGTGCCCGGCTATGACTGGGACGCGATGCGGGCCTTCCTCGCCGCCCGCCTGGTGCCGGGGGTCGAGACGGTCGACGGTGACACCTACCGGCGGACGATCACCGTGGCGGGCGCGCCCGGCCTCCTGGAAGTCTCCCCGGGCCGCGAGGACTGCCTGCTGCTGCGCGCCCACCTGCCCTACTGGGAGGGCCTGATCCACGTGGTGGACCGGGTCGGGCTGCTGCTCGGCGTCGAGTACGATCACTCGGCCGGGGTCGCCGCGCTCAGCGGCGACCCGGTGCTCGGCCCTCTGGTGGCCAAGCACCCGGGCCTGGCCGTACCAGGGGCGTGGAACCCATTCGAAGTAGGGGTCTCGGCGATCCTGTCCGGCCAGCCGGACCGTGACCGCCTGCTCGAGGCTTTCGCCGCCCGGCTGGGCACCCCGGTGCCCGGCCTGCCGGAAGGCCTTACCCACATGTTTCCTGACCCCGCGAGCGCGACGCCGGCCAGCCTCGCACCGATCGGGCTCGGCCCGGCCGAAGCGAGCGCGATAGCGGAACTCGCCGCCGGCCGCGAGGTACCCGAGGTGTGCGACTACGTCGCCTTCCGGCTCGGGCAGCGCGATGCGTTCCCGGCGGGGGATCCGTCACTCCAAGCGGCTCTCGCCCGCCTCGGCCTGCGAGCACCGGCAGCCAACTGGCGCCCCTGGCTGGCGCTCGCCGCAGCGCACCTGATGGCCTACGGCGACACGCTCGTCCGGGACGCGGTGCTGGTATGACCCTCCGGATCGAGCCTCTCCAGGTGGGCCTGCTCCAGAATCTCCGCAACCCGAGGAATCAGAAGCAAGAATTACAAGACGTTGTATGATGGCGCAATACTTGGGGAGCTGTCCTAATGACGATAATGGCCATGGCTGCCTTCTCTTTTCAATTCCATGTATTTAGGACATATGTGTAGAAATTGAAGGGACAAAAGGGCGGCGCCTATCAGGGAGTTCAGGGCCCACTCCAGTACGAGCAGTTCCTGGCCATCCAGGGCGGCCGGTTCCACGGCGACGTCGACTACACCAACTGGACCTATCTGGAGCCTGGCTCCGGGGTCTTTGCGCCTGCGGCAGGGCCTCACGCGCTGGTGTTCACCTACCAGGGCAGCCAGTACGACCACACGCTAAACGGCGGACTCCACCTGGTCGCGCTGTCCCCGAACCAGCTCGCCTTCGTCGGCCGCGGCTCCTACAGCGGGCAGGTCGGCGCTACTTGGGCGATCAGCGGCCGGGTAACTGACCGCAAGGTCAATGCCACGATCACCTACAACGAGACGCTCGACCCTGGCTACCGGCTGACCCTGACCGGCACCGTCGCCAGTAACGGGTCGGTGTCCGGTATTGCGGAGTCCTCGCAGGGCCAGGCGCTCACGTTCACCCTGCCTGTAGGGTCGTTCGCCTCGGTGCTGCACTACGTCGCACCGATCCGGTCGGCGCAGGTGCAGCGTCGTGACGCGAGGTTCCAGTTCACCATCCCGGCGTCCGTGCCGGGGCTGGCCGGGACCAGGGTGACCGTGAAGGTGCACGACGGCGGGTTCGGCCGGGCGCGTGACGGCTACGCCGCCGGCGTCACCGGTACCACGCTCATCCCGTATCGGATCATCGGCGGGCCCGGCGTCTATGTTCACGCCTGAGGCGTGCTCATCCCCTAGATAACAGGCACCGGGCGGCCCCCGCGGGGACCGCCCGGTTCTGCTGTGCTGGCGGTCGTCAGCTTCCCTAGGCAGGTGCTCCAGCGCATCACGCGACGGGCCGATTATTCCGTCCGGATAGCGAATGTAGAAGCGAATGTAAATCGGCGTTGCACCTATGCCGGCAGGGATCAGGTCTCGGCTGCCGAGCCTCCTCAAGCGCAGACTCCAGGAAGCGATCTTGGCCGTCGGGGGTCAGGCGCTAATCCGGATAGAGAGTAATTGGTGTCGTGCAAGAACGCAGTTTATCCTCGCTCAGACGCGATACGGTTAGCTGTCGGGCGCTGTGAAGTACCACTGATGGCCTTCGGGATCGTTCACCGAGTAGGACCGCCAGCCCGGTGGTCCGCTTTGCATCTCGGACGGTTCGGCAAGGGCCGCTTTCGTCCGGTCCCGGTGGGATTTCAGGTCGGTGACGGTGATGCGCACGAGCTGGGTAACTCCCCCGAGTCTGGCCGGTCCCTGGTAACTGGGCCCGGCGGAGCCCACCATGATGATTCCGCCGCCGTCGAGTTGCAGCTCCCCGTGCCTGACGGTGCCATCCTGCCTGGCATCCCGCGCCCGTACGGTGAAGCCGAAGGTCTTCACCAGCCAGTCCATGGCGGCGCCCGCGTCTGCGTAGAGCAGGTAGGGGATCACCTGGGGGTCTGGATTTTCCTTGTCCGCCATGTGGGCTCCTTGCCCGGGCCAGTCGGCACGCTCGCCTGCACGGCGGCCAGATTACCGGCCCTGGTCGTCATGAGGCCAGGCCGAGGGTAAGCGCATTCAGGTCTTTGCGCTTGAGTTACCTGGGTTAAACGTGCCGCCGCTGTGTGATGGCCCGCGGGCATGGTTCAGGCCTGGACGGGATCGGTGGCATCCAGAGGTTGCCGGCCAGGGCGTCGCGCAGGGCGGTCTGAGGTGCCGGCGTCGTGCCTGGCGGCAGTGGAGATGTAACCGCAGGTCAGCTGGCCGGGGTGATGATCCCGTACTCATGGATCTTGCGGTAGATCGTTGCCCGGGACATGCCCAGTGATCGGGCTCCCTTGGCTTTGTTGCCGTGGTGGTCCAGCAGGGCCTGCACGATGGCATCGCGTTCTATCGACTCCAGCGGGCTGAGCAGCCGGCGGCTCACGCTCCAGCATTCCGGCGGCAGGTCACCCGGATGGATGGTGCCGGTGCGCCGGTGCCGGGCGACGCGTCTGAGGACCTGCCAGAGCTGCTCGGTGTTGCCCGGCCAGTTGGACCGCAGCAGCAGGTGCATCGCCTCGGGCGAGCAGGCCGGCGGGTCGTGAGGGTTCAGCCTGGCCAGGAAGAACGGCACGAGCTCATGCAGGTCCTCGATGTGGTGGCGGAGCGGGGGAAGCTCCACGGCGCCCGGGAAGAACTTCAGCAGCCCGGCCAGGTCGCCGCTGGCCGGGCCCTGGCTGAGCGTGACCGCTACCCACAGAACCTGCTGCCTGCCCGCGGCCAGCGCTTGCTCCAGCGCTATCCACAGCGCCTGAAGCCGCACGGGGCTGAGCCGGTCGGCGTGCCGGATGACCAGGCTCCCCTGGCCCTCAAGCAGGTCGCCGAGCGCCCGCGCCATCCAGTCGTGATCGCCGGCTTCGGCGGCGTCCAGCACGTGGAACGCGGCGGCCGGATTGCGGCGCCGGTGGACAGCCCGCAGCAGCGCCAGCTTGCCGGTCCCGGGCTCGCCCTCCAGCGAGAGCCACTCGCCCGCGGCGCAGGCCGCCTCCACCTGACGGCAGCCGCGCAGCCACAGCGGACCGGAGCCCACCAGGGCGGCCCCGAACCTGCGCGGCTGCGTGCCTGCCCCCGCGTCCACCACCTGGCTGTCCGGCTCGATCACCTTCACATGCACCACGCCGCCAGCGATCCGCCGCCCGCCTTTCCCGTGCAGGGGACGGCAGTGCATCCGCGCCCTGGCCCCGGTCGGCAGCTCGACATCCACTACCACGCGATGGTCGCCGGCCAGCGCCCCGGCTGCATGGCCGAGGAGCGCGGCCTGGTCACCGGGGTCGAGCGTGTCCCGGGCCTGGTCGTTCATCAGCACCATGTCATGGGTTAGCGCAAAGACGAACCCGCCGGTGGAGCGGCAGGCCCGCAGATACTCCCGCAGCAGCTGGAACTCCGCCGCGCTGCTGTCATTGAGCAGGCCCTGCGTGACCTGATCGGCAGTGCTCTGGGCGAGCGCGATCAGCAGCCGGCCGGCGTCCTTGCGCCAGCAGGTCAGGTTCACCGCGCCGACGGCCTTGCCGGAGATCGGGTGGCGGATCGGCACCGCGGCGCAGGCGAGGTCCTCCAGGTGCTCGGCGTAGTGCTCGTGCCCGAACACGTGCACCGCCCGGCCGCTCTCCAGCGCGGTGCCGATCCCGTTGGTGCCGACGAACTCCTCGGCGTAGCTGAAGCCCGGTGCTAGCTGAATGCGGTCCAGGTGCCGCTCAAGATCGTGGTCGGCTGTCAGCCTGGACAGCGCCACCCCATGCGCATCCGTGAGGATCACGCTGACCAGCTCGCCCTGGAGATTCTCGCGCAGGTTCTGCAGCACCGGCATGGCGGTGCGGGTCAGCGGGGTATCCAGGTCCGGATCGCGGACGTAGGAAAGGTCCATACGGTCAGCCGCGACATGCCACTCCCGGGAGCGCCGCCAAGACGCCAGGATCGTGTCACGCACCTGGCCCGGCTCGACGGGCTCACCCGTCAGGAACCGTTCCCTGGCCTGGGCCAGCTGGCTGTCACCGGTCACCTCCGGCCGCCAACGCGCTCCGCACGACATCCCTGTCCCCAGTCCGCAACCACTGCTATCACGGGGCCGACCGGGACCCTGGCTGGCCCCGCGCCGCTGGCCGGGCGGGCTGAGACGGCGGGCGCGGGGCGGAGCCGTCGAGGTACGACCGGCGCGGTGCGGTGCTGGCAGGGCGCGGGCGGGTCGCCGCCGGCGGCGCGCCGTCGTCATCGAGCCGGGCCAGGGCCAGGAGGTCCGCGGCCTCGAGGTCGTCAGCGGCGAAGTCTTTCATCGTGTCACCGGTTCCGCATCCGCAGCCGCCAGGCCAGGGATCTGGCCCGGCGGCTTGCAACGGGCACCGGTAGCCTCAGCCGGATGTGCGGCACTGCGAGCGCCGTGACCGCGGCGATGGCGATGGCCAGGCCGACGGCGTGCGCTCCTGCGGTAGCCCCGGGTAGTTAGCCGTCGTCGGCGGCTGAGTTCCGGTGCCTGTCTTGCACGCTACGCTCGCATCCAGTTACTAGCAACATTTTTCCAGAATTTAGTTACATGTTGATGATGACGAACTGGGCCTTCCTGATCAGCCACGCCCGGGCGCTGCCATGCATCACCCATGACCCGGAGGTGCGTGTGAGGGCTTGACAGGAAACCAAATGGTTTCCTATTGTGGCTGGCGTGGATCTGGTGTTCCGGGCCCTGGCCGACCCCACCCGGCGGGCGCTCCTTGATGAGCTGTTCGCCCGGGATGGCCAGACGCTCGTGTCCCTCACGGCGCGGCACGACATGACGCGCATCGCCGTGGCGAAGCACCTGAAGATCCTGGAGGACGCCGGGCTCATTGTGAGCAGGCGGCGGGGCCGCGAGAAGCTGCACTACCTCAACCCGGTCCCGATCCGCCTGGTCCACGACCGGTGGGTCAGCAAGTACACCGAGCCGTGGGCTGCCGGGCTCGCCGGCCTAAAGCACGAGATGGAACTGAAGCACGAGCTGGAGGATCAGATGGAGAAGGTCTTCGAGATCTACATCCGGACTACGCCCGAGCGGCTGTGGGAGGCGATCACCGATCCGGTGATCAGGACGAAGTACCAGTTCGGCGCGTCGATCGAGTCGGACTGGACCGAAGGCTCGTCCTACCGGCTCGGTCATCCGGCCGCGGAGCGGTCGCTGATCGAGGGCGAGAACCTGGTCGTCGAACGGCCGCGCCGGCTCGTGCAGACGATGCGCGCGCAGTGGGGTCCTGGCGCTGAACGGGCCGGCACGTCCCGGGTGACGTGGGAGATCGAGCCCGTCGGCGACTCGTGCCGGCTGACGGTGGTCCACGATCAGCTGCCGCCGGACGCGCCCTCCGAGGTCTACGGCGGGTGGCCGATGATCTTGTCCGGCCTGAAGACGTGGCTCGAGACCGGGCAGACGCTGACCACTCCCGGCTCGCTCATGTACCAGCAGCAGTAATCCAGCAACGCGAGGAGATCGTCATGGCCCAGACCACCATCACCGACATCGGCACCGTGGGCATCCCGGTCAGCGACCAGGACCAGGCGGCGGAGTTCTTCACCGGCACGCTCGGCTTCGAGAAGCGGCTCGACGTGCGGATGGGGGAGAGCTTCCGCTGGGTCACGGTCGCGGCCCCCGGCGCGTCTACCTCGGTCGCGCTGATCGCCGGATCTGACCCCGGGACCGAAACCGGCATCCGGTTCATGGTTCCCGACGCCGAAACCGAGCACGCCGCCATGCGGCAGCGGGGCATCGAGGTCGGGGACCTGCTCCGGTGGCCGAGTGTCCCGCCCATGTTCAAATTCCAGGACCCGGACGGGAACACGTTCGAGATCGTCGAGGGCACCGCCTGAGCCCCCACGCGTCTCAGCTGGTGAGCCCGGCCAGCGTCGGGGCGAGCTGCTCCAGTTGGTCGACGCCCTCATCGAGCTCAGTGGCGGTCGACATCACCATCACGTGGTCGGCGCCGGCGTTCAGGTGCAGGCGCACCTTGGCCGCGATCGCCGCCGCGTCCCCGTAGCCGACGATGCCGTCCACTAGGCGGTCGCTCACCTGGGAGATCTCCCGCTCGGAGTAGCCCAGCCGCGCCATGGTGGCCGCGTACGTGCCCGGCTGGCCGAGCCGGTCGGCAACTCTCTGCCGCGCGGCCGCCTTCGCCCGGGCCGGGTCGGCGTCGGCGACGACGGCCAGCCCGACCGCCAGGAGCTTGTCCGGGCCGAGCAGCTGCCTGGCCTGGAGGGTGAACTCGGGCGGCACCATGGCGGGCAGCGCCCCGTCGGCGCTCTCGCCGGCCAGCGCCAGCATCCTCGGGCCGTTCGCGCCGATGATCTTCGGATAGTCCACATCTGGCGTCGGCAGCTGTGTCGGGCCCGGCATCCGGTCCAGGTAGTCGCGCATCGTGGCCACCGGGCTGCCGTATCTCCTGCCCACACTGGCGGCCTGATGGGGGTAGCCGACGCCCAGCCCGAGCACGAACCGGCCGGGGAAGGCCTGGGCCAGCAGCGCGGCCGCGCCCTGCACGGTCTGCGGCGGCCTGGCCCAGATGTTGGCGATGGCCGTGCCGAACACCATCCGCTCCGTCGCCGCCAGCAGCACGGCCAGCTGTACCAGGGCGTCCTTGCCGCCGACGGCCTCGTTCGTCCAGGTGGCGCGGTAACCGGCGTGTTCCAGCCGGCGAACCGCCTCGCGCTGCAGATCGGCGGATGGCGCGCTGGTGCGCGAGAACGGCAGGAACACGCCAACCGGCCCCAGCGCGCGCCGGGCCGCCTCGACGACAGTCGTGGTCCCCAACGTGGCAGTCCTGCTTCCCGCCGGCGATGCTGACGACCGACGGCACCGAACCGGCATCAGGCGCGCCTAGCCCAACCTTAGCCACCCCATGGCCGGGCGCCCCATGACGCCCTGACCCCGCAGGCAACCGGCCAGGGAACTCGCTGTGGGGGAGGCTCGCACCCTGGTCCGTTCGGCCCAAGGAATCTCGGGGCCGGACCTGTAGCCAGGGATCTATCCTGGCGTCGTGCTTGAGCTGAACAGCCTGGATCTGGAGGAGATCGCTATCGCGCTGGCCGACCAGAGCGCGTACGAGCACCGGTGGCTGATCAACCCGCAGACCGGAGAGATCGTGTTCTGGACGGCCGACACCGGCATCGACGGGCAGGCGCCGGTCGACCTCGACGAACTGGACCTGGTCGGCATCGATCCGCTGCCGTCCTGGGTCTGGTACCAGGACATGGCGGACTTCGCCGAGGCTCTTACCGATGAGCGGGCCGGCCGCAGGCTGGCCAAGGCCATCCAGGGCCGGGGAGCCTTCCGCCGGTTCAAAGATCAGCTCCACGAGGAGCAACCCGGCCTGCTTCCGGCGTGGTACGCCTTCCTCGATGCCCGTGCTACCCGTCGTGCGGTCCAGTGGCTCACCGACAATTCGCTCGTCGACGATGAAGCCGCCGGCCGCTTCCTGGCCGGCCACCCAGATCCGGACCTGCCCTGAGCCGTACGGAATCGCCGGCGTTTCCGCGGAAACGTTTTGTGAAAATTTTCACAAGCCGCTTCCGCGGGAACGCGCGCTCGCCGCTGATATCGAGGTGATCCTGAGGTGCCGGACAGGGTGTCAGGCCGGGTACTGGTCGTGGCGGGCCCACACCGCGATCCAGTCCTGGTCGGTCATGGTGCGTCCGGACGAGCGGATGTCGGCGAGCTCTTGGAAGTACTCCTCGCGAGGCGGGCCGGGTGCGAACAGGATGAGCATCCGGGCGGGCGCGCCGCTTTCGTTGGAGAAGGCGTGAATCCCGCCCTGCGGGACGTAGAGGAAGTCGCCCTTCACCGCGTCGATCCAGGTCTCCCCGTTGAAGAGCCGGACCGTGCCCTCCATGACATAGAAGGACTCGGAGAAGGTCTTGTGGAAGTGCGGACCGGCGCCACCGGGCGTCCCGGTCATGTTCCATTCGAACAGCCCGTACTGGCCGCTGGTGGCCGAGCCCGGTGCGGTGAACACGACGTGCGTGCCCGACGGATACGTCACCGACGGCACCTCGCCGGCGGACCGGTAACGCGCGCTGACCTCACCGACGTCTTTGCTGTACGACACCGCCAGATCCTCCCGTGGACGCGTCCGATGGCCAGAAAGAATGGACAGAAAGACAAGCCTAGGCTGATCCGCTGGCCATGGTCACCGTCCGGACGTCGGCCTGCGCGCCGACGCGCTGGCCAGGTGCGTATTGGGCCGCGTCGAATTCAGACCGCGCGCCGATACTGGATCTCATGGAACAGCGACAGCCTTCGGCGACCGAAGCCATCATCCGCGGCGGGATCCTGGCCGAGAGCCTTAACCCCGGCACGGGGTTCGACGGTCACGGTATGCGGATCATCCGCTGCGCCAGGTTCGAGGTCACCGGCGCCGCCGATTATCAGCCGCCCATCTGGACCCTGATCGAATTCGAGGCGCCCGCGAGCAGCAGCGACGTGCTGGCCAGCGAACTGGCCGGCAGCCTGCTAAGCCCAGGCTGGTACGCAAACTGGAACAGCGACACCGAAGCGACCGTGGTCTTCCCCGGCAAGATCTTCCGCTACCCGCGCGGCGACCAGGCCGGGCGTGAGGAGGCCAAGGCGCACGGTCGTTCCGTTGGCGTGCCCGAGCCGCAACTCGACTGGACCGACTGACGCCCTAACGGAGCGTCCGACACCCAGACCGAGGCTCTGACCAGCCATGATCTAGAAGACCTACATTTTGACGCACACCCCCCGTTGAGGGGGCGCCAAACCAGAATGTCGGTGGCGCATGCTGCGATGGCGTCATGACCAAGCGTCACCGCCGGGGCGGTCAGAGTTCCCGGCGATCTCTTACTCCTGTTCCTGTGCCAGATCCGCTGGACGATCCCCAGAAAATAAGCAATCGTTATAATGAGGAGGTGCGGTGGGAGATACGCCTGCTGTTCGTGTTTGACGCCGCCCGTGAGGCGATCATCCTGGTCGCCGGGGACAAGGCGGGACGCTGGAGCGGTTGGTATGCGGAAGCGATCTCGCTCGCGGAGGAACGCTATGCGCTGTACCAGCGAGAGAAGGCGAGTAGGAGCTGTGATGAAGGCAATCCGCTGGGAGGACACCAAGCAGGAGATCCGGGAACTGGAACCTGGCTGGGATGCTCCCGATCGCGTCGCAGAGCGAGAGCGAAGCCGTGCGGAGATGCGTGCCGAGCAGCGCGGCTACCAGCTCGCGCAGCTGCGGAAGAACGCCGGGCTCACCCAGGTTCAGGTCGCTGCCATGATGGGCGTCACACAAGCGCGGGTCTCGCAAATCGAGCATGGCAAGATCACCGAGGTGGACGCTATCCGCGGGTACGTTGAGGCCCTCGGCGGCACCGTCGATGTCATCGCCCGGGTCGGCGACTGGACCATCAAGGTGGCGTGAGCCGTCTATTGGCGTGGCCGTTGCCGCCACGGGGAGCAGCTCTGTTAGTCGCATCCGCTCAGCCATTGACCCGCAGATCGACGCGGACCGCTGCGGCGGCACAATGTAACGCATGGCCGAGCAGACCAGCGGGAACCCGATCGTGATCATCGGCACCGGCCTGGCCGGCGGCAACGCCGCGGCCACGCTCCGGGATGAGGGTTTCGCCGGGCCGGTCGTACTCCTCGGCCACGAGCCAGGCGTCCCGTTCGGCCGGCCGCCGCTGTCCAAGACCTACCTGCGGTCGGAGGAGGAACTCGACGGCTGGTACGTCCGGCCGGCCGGCTGGTACGCCGACCACGATGTCGAGCGTCGCAGCGATACGGCGGTAACCGTCGATCCCGCCGCGCACACGATAACCCTGGCCTCGGGCCAGGAACTCGCCTACGACAAGGTCCTGATCGCCACCGGCGGACGCAACCGGCAGCTCCAGGTGCCCGGGGCCGATCTGCCCGGGCTGCACTACCTCCGGACCAAGGCCGAGTGCGACGCGATCAAGGCCGAGGCGGCCAAGGGCCGGCGCGCGGTCGTGATCGGCATGGGCTTCATCGGCTGTGAGGTGGCGGCCTCGCTGACCCAGCTCGGCGTCCAGGTCACCACGGTCTTCCCCGGGAAAGAACCGCTGGAGCGGGTCCTGGGCGGCCAGGTCGGCGGGGTGGTCGGCGCCTTCCACCGCGCGCACGGCGTCGACCTGCGGCCCGGCGAACAGGTCACTGCCCTTGAGGGGGCCGAACGCCTCGAGGCAGTCGTCACCGCCTCCGGTCACCGCATCGCCTGCGATTTCGCCGTCGCGGGCCTCGGCATCCAGCCCGAGGTCCCGGGCGTCCCGGTCGACCAGGACAACGGGATCCTGACCGACGAGCGCTGCCGGGCCAGCGCGCCCGACGTCTACGCGGCCGGTGACGTGGCGAACACTCTGCACCCGCTGTTCGGCCGGGTCCGGGTCGAGCACTACAACAACGCGGAGAAACAAGGCCAGGCCGTGGCCAAGTCCATGCTCGGCTCGACCGACCCGTACGACTACCTCTACACGTTCTGGTCCGACCAGTACGAGCACAAGATCGAGTACGCCGGCCACGTCGACAAGTGGGACGAGTTCGTCGTCCGCGGCAGCCTGGACGAGGGGAAGCTGATCGGCTTCTACCTGGTCGGCGGGGTGGTGCGCGCCGCCGTCGGCCTCGACCGCGGCGGCGATCCCGAGCTGGACCTCGACGGCGAGATGGCCGCCTGCTCCCGCCTGGTCGCCGCGCGCGCCCATCCGGCCCCCGCCGTGCTGGCCGACGAGCGGACCGACCTCCGGTCGCTGGCCGACGTCAAAAGCTAGCGAAAGCTAAGCGTTCGAGAACAGGGGAATGTTCGCCCCGCTGACCGCGGCCAGCGGGCTGTCCAGCAGCGCCACGATCAGCTCCGCCACGTCATCCGGGGTCAGGCCGGGACGCAGCGCCGGGTTGGCCCGGCGCAGCATCTCGGTGTCGACCGCGCCCGGGCTCAGGCAGATGGCGTTGATGCCGTGCTCCTTGCCCTCGACCGCGATCCCCTCGGTCAGGCCGATCACCCCGTACTTGGACACGTTGTACGCGGCCAGCCCCGGGAACTTCTCGGTGGCGTACACGCCGGACAGCGACGCGATGTTGACGATCCGCCCCCCGCCGCCCGCGACCATGGCCGAAAACGCCGCGCGGCAGCACAGGAACGTACCGGTCAGGTTGACCCCGAGCGTCTCGTGCCACATGGCCGACGTGGTGTCGGCAAACAAGGCAGGCGTCAGCACCCCGGCCGCGCAGACCAGCACGCTCACCGGGCCGGCCTGCTCGACCGCGGCAAATAGGCGCTCGACCGCGTCCTCGTCGCTGACGTCCGTCGGCACCGCCGTGGCCCGGCCGCCCGCGTCCCTGATCCGCCCGGCCACCAGGTCCAGCGCCGGGCCGTCCCGCGCGGCCAGCACCACCTGCGCGCCCGCCGCCGCCACGGCCGCGGCGGTCGCCGCCCCGATCCCGCGGCTGGCCCCGGTGACCAGTGCCACCCGCCCGGCCAGCCAGGACTCATTCACAGCCACAGCTCACTCACCCGTCACTCGCCGGTACCGCCACTTGCCGGTACAGGCGCTCGTGCGCGTCCAGGCTCACGTCCAGGTCCAGCCGGCGCTCGGCGTGCTGGCGGCAGGCCGCCCGGGAAAGCCCCGACGCCTGAACCACCGCCGACGCCGCCGCCGCGACATCGTCGGCTGGCACCAGGAAACCCGTCACGCCGTCCACGATCACCTCACTGAGTCCGCCGCGCCGGGACGCGACCACGGGCGTCCCGCAGGCCTGCGCCTCGGCGGCGGCCAGCCCGAACGGCTCATCCCACCGCGACGGGCACAACACCACGGCCGCCCGGGCCATGATCTCCCACAGCTCGGCCCGAGGCACGCCCAGGTGCACGGTCACTCCTGGCCAGCCTCGCCGCGGGTCGATCTGCTCCCGGCTGTACTCGGCATCGTAGACGTCGCCGTAGACCTCGATCGGCACTCCGGCCGCGCGGGCGATGTCGATGGCCTCCGCCGCGCCCTTCTCCGGGCTCAGCCGGCCCGCGAACAGCGCGCCGGGCCCGCCCGTCTCCGACCAGGCGATGGCCCGGGTCGGCGGGTAGGGCGGCAGCACCGCGTCGACGGGGACGACCCGGCGCCAGGCCCCGGCCTGGAACTCCGACACCGTGGCCACCGCGGGCGGCCTGCTGCCGACCGCGACCTCCCGGAGCGCCGCCGACACCGCCTGGTCCGGCGGCAGGTGCATCGTGTGCACCACCGGTGCCTCCAGCCTCGCCGCGAGCCGGACCGCGGGCGCGTCAAAGGCGTGATTGTGCACCACGTCATACCGCCCCGTCCGCACGGCCCCGTACGCAGCAGCAAAAGCCGCCTCCGCCGCCCCGCCCGCAGCCGCCCCAGCCGCAGCAGCACCGGAGCCCGTACCCCCGGACGGCCCGAACGCCCGGTACAACGTCCCCGCCAACGACCTCGGATCTACCCCGGTATCGATCACCTCGACCCCCGGGATCTCCGACCCCGACGCGGCGTATACGTGCACGTCGTGCCCCCGGCCGACCAGCCCGCGGGCCAGATCGGACACGAACGCCTGCGACCCGCCCTGCTGCGGCTCGCGGATCGCCGTCACCAGCGGCGCCATGATCGCGATCCTCATCCCGGCAGCACCTTGAAGGCCAGGTCGCGCGGCGGGTTGATGCCCAGTACCTCGAACGGGACCGTGGCCAGTCCGAGCCGCCGGACCGCGTCCGCTCCCTTGGGGTAGAAGATCTCGGCCAGCTCCACCGCGTCCGCGTAACTGCCGAACTCCACCGCCATCGCCCCCGGGAAGCTGACGTACTGATAGCCGCGGTCCACCAGCCAGGAAATGTGGTTCGGCCAGATGATGGCCACGCACCCGCCCGGCCGGGCCACCCGTTCCATCTCGGCCAGCCCGGCCTCGCCGCCGTGCGCCGCCGAGGGGGTGAAGGCCGAGCACGCGACCACCAGATCGGCCCAGCCGGACGGCAGCGGCAGCTGGTCGAAAAACCCGGGGACCACCCGGACCCACTCCGCATGACCAGAAGATACGAGCTTCCGCAAAAGGATCCGGCGCAACGGCTCCGCAGGCTCCACCGCTACCACCTGCTCCGCCCGCCCGGCGAGCTCCGTCGTCAGCCGTCCCGTGCCGGCGCCGACCTCGGCGATCCGGTCCACGTGGCCCGGCAGCCAGCCGATCACATCCGGATGGAGCCGTTCGGCGCTGGCCAGCCGGTCGTACAGCTCAGGTTCGAGCCGGTACAGCAGTTCCCAGGCCAGGAAGATGTCATGGCGCGGATCGCCGTCGCCGCGCGGCACGAACCGGTGCGCCTCCTGTGCCGTGAACACCCCCAGATCCGCAACCGCGTACCGGCTCCGCAGCTCAGGCTCGGTCACCGACCTCAGCCCAGTTCTTGTCGGTCTCCCAGAGACGAACCGACCGCAGCAGCCCGTCGGGCAGCTCCGGCTCGAGTCGCTCCCAGAACGCCTGGGCCAGGTTTTCCGTGGTCGGGACGCGTCCCTTGAGCCACCACACGTCGGTGTTCAGGTTCCGGTGATCCACGTCGCGGATGATCTGCCTGCTGATGACGTCAGAGAGCACCTTCAGGTCCAGGACGTAGCCGGTAGCCGGATCGATCTCGCCGGCCACCACCACCTCCACGACGTAGTTGTGCCCGTGCATGTTCGCGCACTTGCCGAACAGCCGTCGGTTCTCGCCCTCGGACAGGTCTGGATCGTACAGCTGGTGAGCGGCATTGAAGGATTCACGGCGGCCGACCAGGACGGTCATCAGCTTCGCCCTCTTTCGAGAGTTTTCACTACCGATAGACTACATGAGTGAGTTTGTCGAGGAACGAGGCGGACCTGGCCTCGGTGAGCTGCCTGGACGACCCGGTGCGAGGCCGGCTGTACGCGTTCGTATCCGGCTGCGCCGAGCCGGTGGGCCGGGACGAGGCGGCGGCCGCGGTCGGCATCGGCCGCGCGCTGGCCGTCTACCACCTGGACAAGCTGACCGAAGCCGGGCTGCTGACGGCGTCCTACCGGCGGCCGCCAGGCCGCGGCGGGCCGGGCGCCGGCGGCCGGCCAAGGTGTACGCCCGGTCCGGCGGCGAGTTCATGGTGACCGTTCCGATGCGCGAGTACGAGCTGGCCGCGCGCCTGCTGGTCCAGGCGGTCGCCGCCGACCGCAGCGGTCAGGCCTCGGCCGCGCTCCAGGCGGCCGCCTGGAAGCTGGGCGCCGGCCTCGCCGAGCGCCATCAGGCCGGCCAGGATGGCCCGCGGCCGGCCCTGGAGGGCGCCCTGAAATGCGCATTGTCCGAGCACGGCTACGAGCCGTGGCAGGACGAGGCCGGCACCATCCGGATGCGCAACTGCCCGTTCCACCACCTGGCGGAACTGGAGCCCGCGCTGGTCTGCCACATGAACCTCGCGCTGATCCAGGGCCTGACCGCGGGCCTGGGTGCCGGCGGCCTGCACCCGGTCCTCGACCCGGAACCCGAGCGCTGCTGCGTGGCCATCCCCGCAGCCACCCCTGACCCGATCGGAAACCCATGACCCACCGCGAGATCCTCCTCGACAGCGCCGACCAGACCCCGGAGCCGCCCGCGCCGGGTTCCGCCAACGGCACCAGGCCGAAGTCAGCCGGGCCAGAAGTGGTGGAGCTGAACGGCCCGTGCCGGCCCGTGGACCTGCAGGCCGCGGAGCAGGCCGCCACCGACCTGCTGACCGCGCTCGGGATCGACCTCGACCGCGAAGAACGGCGGGACACGCCGGCCAGGATGGCCCGTGCCTACGCCGAACTGTTCGCCGCGCAGCCGTTCCGCCTCACCACCTTCCCCAACGACGAAGGCTACGACGAGCTGGTGCTGGCCCGCGCCATCCCGTTCCGGACCCTGTGCGAGCATCACATGCTGATGTTCTCGGGTGTCGCGCACGTCGGCTACCTGCCCGGCGACCGCATCCTGGGGCTGTCCAAGCTGGCCCGGCTGGTCGATCACTTCGCCGCCGAGCCCCAGACCCAGGAGCGGCTGACCATGCAGGTCGCCAAGTGCCTGGACGCGAACCTCGACCCGCGCGGCGTCGGCGTGGTGCTGGAGGCCGAGCACACCTGCATGACCCAGCGCGGCATCCGCGCCCTCGGCGCCACCACCGTCACCTCGGCCCTGCTGGGCACCCTGCGCGACGACCCCCGCTCCCGCGCCGAGTTCTTCGCCCTAGCCGGCGTCCCCACCTCGCCCGCCCGCAGCTAGGCCCCCGCCTGGCCTGGACCGTAAACCACGGCCCGTTCTGACCGGATTATTTCTGCCGAACGGGCCGTGGCTCTCCTCATTCACGATTCCCTCACCGCAGCGGGCCCACGGCGAGTCCGGTACATGACGGCGATCGCCCGTCCATCTGAGCCAGGAGCGTTCGTCGTCATACCGGAGTTCGCCGTACACGGCGGCGACGTTCCGAGGCCGGAGGCGATGATGGTCAATTCCTACTACGGCATCTACCAGGCCGAACGCGCCAAGACCGCGCCCGAGATCCGGGCCGCCGATGCCCAGCTCGGCGGATCGGCCGCCGCGCTCGGTCAGCTCGCCTCAGCGTTCGCCGCCCCGCTCCGCGCGGTCCACCGCTCGCTACGCAGACACCGTCCGGCCACGCGTCCGGTCGCACCGGACGCTCTCGTGCAGTGAGGCTGCGCCGCCCCGCGGCGGCGGTCCTTCATGATCACGCCCGAAATGGGCTGCCCTCATGATCGCGGGCAGTTTCGGTCGGTATTTGGCGGTCCGAACTGCCCGCGATCATGGAAGTGTCGAACCAGCAGTCCGTGTCCTCCTCGGCCACCCACCCGGAAATGGTCCCGGCTGGTCGGCCTCTGCCGCTCGAACGGCCTGATGCCGGACGCCGGCTCCGGCCGCGGCCAGGCGACCGCCCGCGACTCTTCGGGCTCACCCCGCGATTGTTCCAGACGCAGAGGCATACGCCGCCTGCTTGAGCCCGGCCGGAGATCACGCTACTTCGTAGCGCAGGTGGACTGCTCCCTCGCCCTGGTTGGCCTCGATGCAGCGCAGGTTCACCTCGTCTGTGTCGAACAGCCGGACGCCGCGGCCAGTCAGCTTCGGCACGACGTGCAGCACGATCTCGTCGGCAGCCCGGCGGCCAGCGCTTGCCGGGCGATGTGGACGCCGCCGGCCAGCAGGACGTCCTTGCCGTCCGCGGCCGCGCGGGCCTGCTCGACGGCGGCCTTGATGCCGTCGGTCA
Organism: uncultured Actinomycetes bacterium; assembly: GCA_963790065.1. Classification (GTDB taxonomy): domain Bacteria; phylum Actinomycetota; class Actinomycetes; order Streptosporangiales; family Streptosporangiaceae; genus Palsa-504. The sequence goes on from CAWBNK010000022.1 coordinate 33,789, forward strand.
CGAACGTGTAGCTGGTGCCGCCGCTCTTGGCGATCGGCTCCTGGCCGCGGTGGGTCACCACGAAGACCGGAGCGTGGAACGGCGGGTTCTCGCCCCAGTTCGGGTAGCCGAAGTCGAACATCGTCCGGCCGATGACCTGCGGGCCGAACCGGGCGAAGTTGTCCGCCCACACCCGGGAGTCCACCGAGTCCTGCCCGCCTGCCATGCCCTGTTCCTGCCGCCAGCTGCGCAGCGGGAACTGCCAGCCCAAGATGGCGGTGAAGATCGCCATGCCGTCCGCGTCGGCGGACTCCGGACCCGCGATGCCGTCCAGTGACATCGACATGGCTATGACTGTCTTGGTCATCTCCGGCTCCTGTCCGGTCCGGGACGCCGCGTGCGCCCCTCTCGGCTGCTAGTCGGAGCAGACCCCCAGGTCTCTACACTCGCCGGGAACTCTCCTATCGGAGTTCCGGAGGTATTGATCAGCCGGCCGTTACGAGCTCGGACGGCACGATAGCTACCGGAAACGGGACCGCCGCGCGATACTCCTCGTCTCCGATGACATGAGCGGTCTGCTCGTATACACCAGAACGAAGCTCGAAGACCGTCAGCTCGGGACGGTCCCTGGACGGCCAGACCAGACGTCCGGGATAGTCACAGCCTCAATCGTGCCCTCCTCCGGTCATGTTCGCCACCATGCCAGGCCGTACCGCCAGCATGACCATTGACGAGATTAGTACGAACGTACTAATCTCGGATCATGCGTACTGTCACGCGTGACCAGGCGGCCGAGGGCAGTACTTTCACCCAGCAGAAGCGCCGCGACCAGCTTGTGCACTGCATGATCGAGGTCATCGCGGAGGCCGGGTTCGCGCGCGCTTCGGTCGGCGAGCTGGCCCGCCGGGCGGGGGTCAGCAAGGGCGTGGTCACCTATCACTTCGCGGCGAAGGACGATCTGATCCGCGCGGTGATCGCCGATGTGATCGCCTCCATGGCGGAGTACCTGGAGCCGCGCCTGCTCGCGGCGGAACCGGAGCGGTTCCCCGAAAGGTTCATCGCTGCCTACGTCACCGCGTGGGCCGGGTATTACCGGAGCCACGCCCGGCAGGTGCTGGCGCTGGTCCGGATCTTCAACGCCTTCCGTGATGAGTCAGGCCGCCCGAACCCGGCGTTCGGCGCCCGCGCCGGTGAGGTGGCGGCGATCGAGCACGTGCTGCGAGCCGGGCAGGATCTGGGCCGGCTCGGATCATTCGACCCGCATGTCATGGCTTCGGTCATCAAGGTCGCGGTGGAAGACCTGCTGACCCAGTTCGTCAATGACCCAGATCTCGACCTTGAAGGTCATGCGGCACAGCTGGCGGCCCTGTTCGAGCGGGCCACCCGGCCAGACCCTGCAGATTGGAGCTAGCCGTGACAAAGACGGTTGACGGTACCTGGGTCAGTTACAGCGGTACGGCGAGGATCGATCTCGCGATCGTGCTGGTGGCCGTCGCGGCAGGCATGGTGTACGCGGGAACGCGGCTGCGCCGGCCCGTCCGCCTGCCCAGGCCGGGCGAGACAGCCACTGCGATCATGGTGGTGGCCTGGCTGCTCGCCATCACGGCGTTCCTGGCCTGCGCCGCCCAGTACGTCAGCGCGATGCGCCACCATCATCTGCTGCACGGCCTGCCGCCACATCCCATCTCGCCAGTCACCACTGCCTGCGCTGTTGTCATCTTCGTCACCATCCTGATCGTCGCCAGATCACATGGCTGGCCGGTAAGGCTCGCAAGCGCCGCCATCGGCGCGATGGCCGCGCCGATGGTCTTCGAGTTCCCCTTCGACCTCATCGTCATGGCCCGGACCTACCCGCCGATCCCGCCCGATCCGGCCCTGTACCGCGTCCTGTTCTTCGCGCCCTTGTTCCTCGTCGAGTTTGCGACACTGTCGTTCCTGACGGTGGCCCCGATGGTGCGGCTGACCAGGGCCACTGTTTTCTCCTTCGCGCTGATGCTGGCGGTATTCGCGGCCTGGGCGCTGTCCGGATTCGCATTCCCCGCCACTCCAGGCCCCTTCGCGTTCAATGTGCTGTCCAAGATCCTGGCCTTCATCACGGCGCTCACGCTGTTCCTCCCGCAGCGAAGCCAGGCCAGCACGAGCCCCGAGCTGGCCCCTCCGGTCCGTTCGGCCTCCTCGATAACGGAGACCTTGCGTCCTTAGCCGGCGGCCCTGCAGCAGCTGGCGGGAGAATAACGTGTATGCCGGCCGTCCCGAAGTCGATCATCACCGACCTGGTATCCGGCATCGAGCCCGCGGATGACCTCGGACGGGAGCACAGGCGGAATGCGCTGTCGTGGCTGGCCGGGACCGATGACATCTTCCGGCGGGTGAAGCCGCTCACCCCGTCGCCGCATCTGGTGTCGTACTTCCTGCTCGTCGACCGGCCGGCGGGGAGCGTGCTGCTCTGCGACCACCGGCTGTCCGGCCTGTGGCTGCCGACCGGAGGGCACGTCGAGCCTGGCGAGCATCCGCTCGGCACCGTCCGGCGGGAGGCCGCCGAAGAACTCGGCGTCACCGCGCAACCCGACGCGGCGTTTCAGGACAGGCCGTTCTTCCTCACGATGACGGAGACCGCGGGGCCGCCCACGACGCGCCATGTGGACGTCAGCCTCTGGTTCGCCCTCGCCGGTCGCATCGGGCAGCCCCTGCATCCAGACCAGCGCGAATTCACCGAGGTCCGGTGGTGGACGGCCGCGGAACTCCGCCGCGCGGACCTCGACCGGTTCGAACCCCACCTGCTGCGCGCCCTGGACGCGCTCGGGCTCGGCCGCTGATCCCGGGAGGACCGGGTGCGGGACCCGGGAGTCCCGCACCCGGCGGCTCAGTCGAGCAGGTCCAGGATCGACGCGACCCAGCGCTCCTGGCCGGCCAGCGCCGCCAGCGCGGAGACCCGCACCACGGGCACCTGTTCGCCGGGGTACCCGCAGGCGGACAGCAGATCGCGGATCTCGAGCTCGACGAGCTCCTCCTCGGCCGCATCGGCCTTGTTGAGCGCGACGACGATGTGCGACACCCCTACCTGACGGGCCAGCACGACGTGCTCCCGGGTCTGCGGCATCACGCCGTCGAGCGCCGAGACCACCAGGACCGCGCCGTCCACCTGGGCCGCACCGGTAATCATGTTCTTCACGTAGTCCGCGTGGCCGGGCATGTCGACGTGCGCGTAGTGCCTGGTCCCGGTCTGGTACTCGACGTGCGCGATGTTAATGGTGATCCCCCGCGCGGCCTCCTCGGGCGCGCGGTCGATCTGCGCGAACGGCACGTACCTGCCGAGGCCCCGGTCGGCCAGGACCTTCGTGATGGCGGCGGTGAGGGTGGTCTTCCCGTGGTCGACGTGCCCCATGGTGCCGATGTTGAGGTGCGGCTTGTCGCGGACGTACGCCTGCTTGGTCATGACCGGTTGCTCATTCCTCCTGTAGCACTCGCTGACCCGCGCGCGCTGACGGCACCGCGCGATGCGCCACCCTTCCCCGCTGGGTCACCGGAGCGAACGGGGAAGGGTCAGCCTCGCGCGCCGTCGCGGGCCAGCAGGCCCGCCGGCGACAGCAGTGCCGAGGCAGCCGTCATCGCCGCGCGGTCAAGCGCGCAGGCGGGAAAGACGGCGAACCGGAACACGCCAGCAAGCGTGCGGCATCAGCCGCACGCTTGCAAAGGGTTTTCGCAGCCCGCCCTGCGCGACCGGCCCGCGTAGCGTCGGATAACCGGCCAGGCATCTCGCTGTTGCACGAACCATTTCCTCAGCCGAAACGGATTCGTGCAACAGCCTCGGCTGATCGGCCGGTGGCGACCAGGTCGATCCAGGGGGTGCCGCTGTCCAGCGGGGGCACTATTCCAAGCCACACGATGACCTCGCGGCTGCTTGGTGACGGGCCCACGCCTTGGGTGCGGGTGGCGTGCCAGCGGCCGCTGCTGTCGCGGGCCCACAGCGCCGGCAGGGGACGGACGACCCTGCCGTAGGTCCAGTCGTCTTCTGGCGTGACGCCGGTGACCAGCATGTGCACGATGGTTTGCGTAACGCTGTTGTGCAGGCCGACGATCGTAGCGTGGTGCAGGCCGAGGATCGTGATGCGGGCGCCGTCCAGCTCGGGCAGCTCGGCTATGGTCGCGGCCGCGATGCCGGGCGCGGGCTCGGCCTCCGGCAGGCGGGGGTGGGTCAGCATGTGCTGCCACGGTTCGGGCAGGTCCGCGGCGGGCGGCGCGGTGATGCCGTGGCCGGGGATACCGATCCTGGTGCACAGTCCGGCGAGCTGGCCGGGGACGGGGCTGCCCGGGGGCAGCGCACCTGCGGCGTGCAGCGCGGCCACGATGCGGCCGGGCCCGTCGGAGACAAACGCGCGCAGGTCGGCCGCGCCGGCGGACGGATCCTCGGGGTCGTCCTGCGGGAAGGGGAGGACCCCGCTGCAGAGGATCCGGGCGGCGATGACGTCGAGCAGGAGCTCGCCGGGATTATGTGCGGTCCGGGTCACGGTGAGATCCGGCGCCGGGATCTGCGGGTCCAGGTCGATGCGGGTGGCGGGTTCGCCGGGGGAGGTGATCAGGTCAAGCCAGCGGATATGCCGTGGCGGGTCCGGGCGCAGTACGAGCAAAGCCGCTCCATGCCCCCAGCGGCACTCGAGCTGGTAGCTGGCACCGTGGTCATCTACGGCAGTAAGACCGCCGAACCGCCCGTCGCCTATGGTGAACCGCGCACCGTCCGCAGACTGCAGGTACGCCACCAGGAGCAACTCGTGGCGCTCATCGCGGTCCCGGATCGGGATCACCTGGCCCACCGGCACGACCCGCCATGGTGCCCGGTGCCGCGCCGGCCGGGGGTACGCCGCGGCGAGGCCGGGGAAGTAGGACGTCACCGTGCCGGCCCGGCGGGACGGGTTGTGCATCAGCCGGGCCTGCTGCTTCCGCGCGTCCGGCGGCAGCCCGCCCTGACCCGGGCTGGCCTGGTTCTCCTGGCCGGGCTGGCGGACGGCGACGGCAAGATCGAGGTCGGCCCGGATCTGATCAGCCGTGCCGGCGTCGATAGCACCCGCGGCCACCAGCACCGGTTCCACCAGTGCGAGTCTGCCGGGATCCTGCCCGCGGCCCGCGATCAGGGCCGCGGGCCACGTCCTGACGCGCAGTTCGGCCTCGGCCAGCTGCCGCAGGTAGGTCTCGGCGCGCTCGCGGTCCATGTCCTCAGTGTCCTCCCGGAAGCATCCCGCAGCTCCCCGGCCGGACAGCAGGCCCCGGCGGCTAACAGCCGGACTCGACGACTGTTGCGTAGTCAATCTTGCTGGAGCGTCGCGAATCCCTCGCGCCAGGACGGGTATTCCGGCGTCCAGTGCAGCTGCTTGCGGGCGTACTCGTTGGACGCGCCCCGGGCCCAGCCGTGACGGCCGGCGGCCGTACTGACCGCGGGATCCGGTGCCCCTACGGCCCGGCAGAACACAGGCACCCACTCGCGGCCCGCGGCGGGCACGTCGTCGCATACGTTGACCGCCCCCGTGGGCCACTCCAGCGCCTGAACCGCCGCGCCCGCCGCGTCGTCCACGTGCACGAAGCTGCTCACGTCCCGGTCCGCCGCCAGCTCGCCGCGTGCCGCCTGCTCCGCGGTCAGTCCGTCCCGGGCGTACCAGGTGCCGGGCCCGTAGAGCAGCCCGTACCGCAGCACCACCCATTCGGGTGCCTCCCGGACGGCCGCCTCCAGCGCGGCCACCCCCTGGACGGTCCGCAGCCTGATCTCGTCAGCGCCCAGGTCCAGCGGCACGTCTTCGACCGCCGGAACATCCCCCGCCTCGTACACCCAGGCAATGCTCTGCGCCACCACCCGCCGGACCCCCGCCGCCAGCGCAGCGTCCACCAGATGACGGGTGCCGGCCACGCGCATCTCGGAGTTGGCCTGGAAGTTCCGGCCCTTCAGGTCGGTCAGCTGGTGCATCACCACGTCGGGTGCCGCCCGGCGCACCGCTCGCAGCAGCCCGTCCCGGTCGAACACGTCGCCCACCGCGGCGTCGGCCCCGAGATCCCGGAGCCACGAGACGTCAGAGTCCCGCCGCACCAGCCCGGTCACCGAATGACCCGCCTCGGTCAGCCGCGGCACCACCCGCCGTCCGATAACCCCGGTAGCCCCGGCCAGGAAGACCCGCATCACGACGCCAACGGCCGCGGCGCCCGCCGCCCGCTGCGCTGCGAGAGTTCCTCGTCGTCGACGTAGACGAGCATCGGCTGTCCCGGCACGCACAGCATGACCACGACGAACCGGCTCCACCGGCCCGTGAGGTGGTTGGCGGCCTGGTAGTGGATGACGTCCCCGCCCGGTTCCCAGAACGCTTCCCCGGCCCGGATGACCCGCTCCGGCTCGCCCTCGAGCTCGAAGAGCATCTCGCCGTCCAGCATGTAGCCGAAGACCGGCCCCGAATGACGGTGCGGCCGAGCGCCCGGATCACCAGGCGGCAGTTCGATCAGAACGGTCATGGCCTCCGCCCCCTCGGGAACGAAGGGCGGCTGCTGCGTCAGCAGCGTCGTCAGCACCGTATTGCTCGTCTTGGTCGTCATGCACTCCACGCTAGGCACCGATCGGTCTAACAAACCAGACCACTTAGCGACCGTTTCCCTGTACCACTTCCGCCAGCGCACCCAGCGCCCCGGACCAGGCGTGCGGAGGGGGAGTGGCGTAGCCGAGGATCAGCGCCGCGGGCCGGTCCGCGCCGGGCTGCCGCCAGTAGCCGTGAGCGTGCAGCCCGTGCAGCCCCAGGCCGACGCGGGACGCCCGGTTGATCAAGGCCCGCTCCCGTTCCGCCGACTCCACCGGCAGCAGTGCGTGCAGCCCCGCCGCCACCCCTTCCAGCGGCGTGATCGCGACCCGGGCCAGTTCGGCTCGCCGGCGGCGGTAGACCAGGCGCATCCGGCGGATGTGGCGGTCGTAGCCGCCCCGCCCGATGAGATCCGCCATGGCCAGCTGCTCGACCACCGGCACCGCCGTCCCGGTTTCGGTCACCGCCTCGAGCAACGGATCGTGCAAGGCCGCGGGCAGGACCAGCCACCCGAGCCGCATCCCCGGGGCCAGCGTCTTGCTCGTGCTGCCCGCGAACACCACGCGGTCCGGGGCCAGCGCCTGCATCGCGCCCACCGGCTGCTGGTCATACCGGAACTCCCCGTCGTAGTCGTCCTCGACGATGAACCCGTCCTCCCGCCGGGCCCAGTCCACGAAGGCCGACCGGTGCCGGGCTGCCAGCACCATCCCGCGCGGGTACTGGTGCGCCGGGGTGAGCACCGCGGCCTGCCCGGCCAGCCCGGCCGGGTCGGCCCCGTCGGTGCCGACCGGCAGGGCCGCGGTGGCCAGTCCCGCCGCGTGCAGCACATCGCGGTGCTTGGCCAGCCCGGGATCCTCGGTGGCCACCGTCCGCATCCCGAGCCGGTGCAGCACCCGGGCCAGCAGCGCCAGCCCTTGCGTGAACCCGGCGGTGATCACCACGGCGGAGGCGTCCGCCCGCACTCCCCGGGCCCGCGTCACATAGTCAGCGACCGCGGCGCGCAGCACCGGCAGTCCGGCGGGCTCGGTGTAGTCCAGGCTCTCGTACGGGACGGCGGACAGGGCTCGGCGGACGCTCGAAGCCCAGTCCGTTCGGGGAAATGAGCTCAGATCCGGACGTCCTGGCCGCAGGTCAAACGGAGGCCGCACCGTCGTCGGCGAGGGGGCCGGCCCGCCGCCTGCCGTCGGCCTGGACCCAAAGACCGGCCGGTCCGCCACCCGCGTGCCCGAGCCGGCCAGGCCGACCAGCCATCCCTCCGCGGTCAGCTGCGCGTAGGCCTGCACCACCGTGCCCCGGGAGATGCCGAGGTCGGCGGCCAGGCCGCGGCTCGCGGGGAGCCGCGTTCCCGCGTGCAGCCGCCCCGACCTGATCGCCTCCCGCAACTCCGTCTCGAGCGCCCGCCCCACGGATCCGGCCGCCTTATCCACGCCGAGATGCAGGTCCAGCCCCTCCCCGCCGGACCGCCGGCTGCCCCTCTCTGCCATCTCCCCAGCGTCCCAGGTCGAGCACGCCAGCCGAAACGGTCCCCGCGTTCAAGGCGCCGCGGCCAGGCCTGGCCCCGCGCCGCCGCGGGTGGGATGCTGAGCCCAGGCGGCGCAGGTGACAGGGCCTGCGCGGGAGAAGGAGGCCACTATGGCCGGGCCGATTGGGTGTGCCGGGATCCATCATCTCCGGCTCACGGTGACCGACGTGGGGCGGAGCCGTGAGTTCTACACCGGGCTGCTCGGCTTCGAGGTCGCGGCGGAGTCGCCGCCGCCCGGTGACCCGTCTGAGGCCGCGGTGTTCAGTGTCCTGTTCGGCGGCGTGGTCATGGCGCGCGGCGGCGTGATCATGGGGCTACGGCCGATGGCGCCCGCCGGGGACCGCTTCGATCCGGACCGGGTGGGCCTCGACCATCTCAGCTTCGGCGTCGCCGACCGCGCCGAGCTGGAAGAGGCCGAACGGCTCCTGGACACTCAGGGCGTCATCCACGGTCCGATCACCCGGCTGGAGTCGTTCGGCATCGACGTGCTGTCCTTCGAAGATCCCGACGGCATCCAGCTGGAGCTCACCGCGCCGGTCGCCCCGGCCGGCTGACCAGCGGACTGGCGGGCGGAGGTTCGAGGGCGAACACGCCGTATCCGAAAGCCCTGGATTCCACGCGTCCCCCCGTGACGGTGGTCCCGCTCGCTTCGAGGGGCCGGGCGGTGCGTGCTGCCAGGGACGGGATGTCCGCGGTGCGGGCGGTTCCGGCGGGGTTGACCACGACGAGGTGGCGGTCGCCGCGGACGTAGACGAGCGGGTAGCCGGCAGCCAAGACCGTGGTTGTGGCGGCAGTGCGCAGCTCGGGGGTGGCGCGGCGGAGCTGGAGGAGCCTGCGGACCCGGTTCAGGGTCGAGGCTGGGTCGGGGTGCTGGGCCGCGACGGTCGGGCGGTCGAGGTCGGGATCTTGCGGGAGGTAGAGCCGTTCAGCCGGGGCGGTGGAGAAGCCTGCGTTGGGCAGGGCGGGGTCCCACTGCATGGGGGTGCGGCAGCCGGCCCGGTTGAACCCGGGGGTCCATCGGCTGCCCTCGTGGTCGGGAAGCCCGGTGAGGTAGCGCATGCCGATCTCGTCCCCGTAGTAGATCGAGGGGATCGATCCCCAGGTGAGCAGAAACGCGAACGCCGCGCCGAGCTCCGCGGCCGTGCGCGGGGCGGTGGCGAGCCGGGAGAAGTCGTGGTCAGCGGTGGGCAGCACGACAAGCCGCCTGCCCCCGGAGGCGGCCTGGTGTTCGTCCCATCTGCGCAGGAATGCCCCGAGGGTCGCGTCCGGGTCGGGGGCGCTCGCGTCGAAGTAGCAGGCGCGGTGCTCCGGCAGGTGCGGCAGGGTTCCGGCGCCGCCGTTGTTGAACAGCAGGCTGTGGGCTTGCTCGATGACCAGGAAGAAGTCGGCGTCGAATCCGGCGCGGGTGCCCATGCCGGGGGCCAGGCGGTAGTCACCTTCCGGGAGCAGGACCGCGTCGGGGTACCGGGCCTGGACCCAGGCGCGCAGATCCGCCCACAGGGCCACGGTCGCGGCGAAGTCCGGGTCGTCCTTGACCAGCGAGTACGCCATGTCGACCCGGAACCCGGCGACGCCGCGGTCCAGCCAGTACGCCATGATCTGGCCCAGGGCGTCCCGGTTGGCTTTCGGTCCGGGCGCATCGATCGGCTGCCGCCATGGTTCGGCGTCATCCGCGCGGGCGTAGCCGAAGTTCAGCGCGGGCTGCTCGTCGAAGAAGTTCTTCAGGTAGTACCCGGGCCGCCTGCCCGGGGAGGGGACGAAGCCGGGTCCGGGCCGGTCCGACCAGATGTACCGGTCATCTGCGGTGTCACTGGCCGAAGCCTGGAACCAGGGGTGACGGACCGAGGTGTGGCCTGCGACCAGGTCGAGCAGGACCCGGATGCCGCGCCGCCTGGCTTCGGCGATGAAAGCCGCCATGTCGTCGTTCGTCCCGTACCGCGGCGCGATCGTGAGGTAGTCCGCGACGTCATACCCAGCGTCGCGGAACGGCGACACGAAGCACGGGTTAAACCAGAACCGCGTCGATCCCGAGCCATTCCAGGTGGTCCAGGTGCGCGATCGCACCCTGGAGGTCACCGATCCCGTCGCCGTCGCCGTCGCCGAACGAGGGCATGAAGATCTGGTAGATCACGCTGTCCCGGAGCCATCCGGTCCCCGCCATGCCACCATTCCTCCCCACAGGAGTGAGTGCCCTTACGCACCGGGCCGGAGATCACGCTACTTCGTAGCTCAGGTGGACTGCTCCCTCGCCCTGGATGGCCTCGATGCAGCGCAGGTTCACCTGGTCTGTGTCGAACAGCCGGACGCCCCGGCCAGTCAGCTTCGGCACGACGTGCAGGACGATCTCGTCGGCCAGTCCGGAGCAGAGCCCAGGTCTCTACAGCGCACGGGGAACGAGCGGCGGGGCAGCGCGCACGAGATCTATCTGTAAGTTAAGATAGTGAACGTGCAGATATCAGCAGCAGACAGGATCGGGCGCATTCGCGGTGAGTGGGCGCGCGAGTGCCCCAGCCTCGACACCTCACCCATGGAGATCATCGGGCGGATCTTGCGTACCGAGCACCTGGCCGATGCGCTGATCAGGGCCACATTGCGGCGCGAAGGTCTTGATCGCGGCGGTTTCGACGTGCTGGCTACCCTCCGCCGGGCAGGGCCGCCATACCAGCTCACCCCGACCCAGCTATATGAGGAGCTGGTGCTGACCTCGGGAGCGGTGACCCACCGGGTCGACGCCCTCGAACGCGCCGGGCTGGTGGAGCGCATGGGCGGCCAGCAGGATCGCCGTAGCACGCTGGTCGGCCTGACCGGCAAAGGCGCCGCGGTCATCGGACGTGCGATGGGCACCCATATGAACTGCGAGCAGGCGATGATCGCCTCCCTGACGGCCGATGAGCGCCAGGCACTAGCCGCGCTGCTGACCAAACTGCTGCTCGCCGTCGAGGAAGAACACCGAAAGGGAGAACATGAATAGGACCGACACCGTGGTCATCATCGGCGGCAGCTCTGGCATGGGACTGGCCGTGGCGCGCCGGTGCCTGGCCGGCGGCGCCTCAGTCGTGATCGCCGGCCGGTCACGCAGGCGGCTTGAAGCTGCCCGCACCGAACTGGCCTGCCCAGGCCAGTTGCAAGCCGTAGCAGCAGACATCGGGGACCGCGCCCAGGTCGCGGCCCTGTTCGAGCAAGCCGGAACGGTCCGCCACGTAGTCGTGACCGCCGCCGACCTCCCCTACGGCCCGGTAGTGGCGCTGACCGAAGACAGCCTCATGCGGGCCCTCCGCTCCAAGTTCCTCGGGCCATTCTTCACTGCCCAGCAAGCCGCCCCCCGGATGAAAGCTGGCGGGAGCATCACCTTTATCTCCGGCATCGCCGCATACCGGCCTGCCCCAGGCGGCGCGCTTGCCGCCGCAGTCAATGGAGCACTGGAGTCCATGGTCCGCGCGTTCGCACTGGAACTCGCGCCCATCCGCGTCAACGCGGTCTCTCCCGGGTGGGTGGACACGCCAATATGGGATCACCTGGCCACACCAGCGGCCAAACAAGCCCGGCTATCGGAGATGGCGACACGCTTGCCAGCCAACCGGATCGCGAAACCGGCGGATATCGCGAACGCCATCAGCTACCTGATCGAAGACGACTTCGTAACCGGCACTGTCCTGCATGCCGAGGGGGGCCAACTGCTGGTCTGACACCTACTCCAAGGGCAGCTCCCACTCGCTCCGCTCGCTCGGGTTCGAGTTCGGCGGGCAGTATCGGCGCCGGAACGACGTGAAACGGCCTGGGTAAGGCACGCAGCCCGCCTACGCCCAGCTTCGCGACCACACCCGCGAGATCGAGCGGCTTAAGACCGAGTTCTGATCAGTCAGCCGTTACGAGCTTGGATCGCACGATGGCTACCGGGAACGGGACCGCTGCGCGGTACTGCTCATCGCCGCTGACATGAGCGGTCTGCTCGTAGGCTCCCGAGCGAAGCTCGAACACCGTCAGCTCGGGACGGTCCCTGAACGGCTCGACGATCCAGTACGCAGGAATGCCGAAGCCCTCGTAGACGTCTTTCTTCCGGTTCCGGTCAACGCCGGCTGCCCCTGTCGCCCATCTCCCCAGCCTCCCAGGTCAGGCCCGCCAGCCGAAACGGTCCCAGCGTTGGAGACACCCCGACTATCCTCTAGCGCCGGTATGCCAGCATCCAATGGTGGAGATGACACTGCGGTTCGAGATCTTCCCGGACGATCTGGACGTCACCGTCGACTTCTACACCCGTGTCCTGGGTTTCCGCCTGGTCACTGATCAGCGAGGCAAGGCGAGTGCCTATGTCTCTCTGCAGCGGGGCAGCGTGCGCATCGGCGCCGTCAGGAGGGTAATTCCGGATGCTCGTGCCGCGCGGCTACCGCCGTCCGGGGTGGAGCTGGTGCTTGAGGTGGACGATGTCGTGGCTGAGCGCGATCGGGCCACGGCGGCGGGGTGGCCTCTCGAAGACGACCTCCAGGGCCGCCCGTGGGGCCTGACGGACTTCAGGATCCTCGACCCGGCCGGGTACTATCTGCGGATCACAAACCGCCTCGGCTGATCCGCTGCCCGTCGTCGAGACGGGCGAACCAGTCGGTGATGGAGCGCTTGTATCTGTCCGGCATGACTAGTTCCGGCACCTCGCCCGGCGCGAACAGGCCAACCTGCTTGTGCTCGGTGCTGACCACCGGCGGACCGGCGCTGTGCACATGGCAACCGTAGGTGACGATCACGACGTCGCTGCCCTGGCGAATGTGGTACTGCCAGCAGTCCAGCACCGGGCCGACTCTGACCTGCCAGCCAGTCTCCTCGCCGATCTCCCGCACCACGCAGTCGGGCGGATCCTCGCCCAGCTCGAGCTTCCCGCCGGGCAGCTCCCACTCGTTCCGCTCGTTTTCCAGCAGCAGCACCTTGCCATCCTGGACGGCCACGCCCTTGACCGACACCTGGAAGGCATACGCGCCGTGATACGTCTGCGCGGGCGTTTCCACTGGCCTGGTGGCTCCTTCTGAGCTCGGTAACCTGCCCCGACCCTAACATCGGTACGGGCGGCCGACCTGCGGCTAAACGTGCCAGATTGGCACTGGCCCCGCGCCGCCGCGGGTGGGATGCTGAGCCCAGGCGGCGCAGGTGACAGGGCCTGCGCGGGAGAAGGAGGCCACTATGGCCGGGCCGATTGGGTGTGCCGGGATCCATCATCTCCGGCTCACGGTGACCGACGTGGGGCGGAGCCGCGAGTTCTACACCGGGCTGCTCGGCTTCGAGGTCGCGGCGGAGTCGCCGCCGCCCGGTGACCCGTCTGAGGCCGCGGTGTTCAGTGTCCTGTTCGGCGGCGTGGTCATGGCGCGCGGCGGCGTGATCATGGGGCTACGGCCGATGGCGCCCGCCGGGGACCGCTTCGATCCGGACCGGGTGGGCCTCGACCATCTCAGCTTCGGCGTCGCCGACCGCGCCGAGCTGGAAGAGGCCGAACGGCTCCTGGACACTCAGGGCGTCATCCACGGTCCGATCACCCGGCTGGAGTCGTTCGGCATCGACGTGCTGTCCTTCGAAGATCCCGACGGCATCCAGCTGGAGCTCACCGCGCCGGTCGCCCCGGCCGGCTGACCAGCCAGTTAAACGGTGTCATAGTGTGCCAGGTTTGATCACTCCATCGAGGGCAAGGAGCGCTTCGAGCAGGAAGTAGTCGCCCCAGATGAGCTGGCTGGCCGTGGCCGAGGTGTCGCGGGGCGCGTCCGGGATCGTGGGGTCGTCGAAGTCCCAGAAGCACACGTTGTCGGCGGGAACGTGGTCTAGGTACCAGTCAGCGACCCGCGCCGCTGTCGCACTGAATTCCCCGCCCGCGAGGTGAGCGGCCTGGGCGAGTCCGAGCATCGCCCAGGACTGCCCGCGAGCCCAGGTGCTGCCGCGGGAAGAGCCCTCGATGGTGGCCTGTCCGGCCAACCGGCCCTGACCGTCGTCCCGTTCCCCACCGTTCTGCATGTGAATTTCTGCACGAAGCGCTTCCGCGGAAACGCCGCGACGCTCGGTTTTCATCTGGCCAGTCGGATGTGGCGCAGAGCTGCGGCGACGCCTTGCTCGGTGTCGAGCATGTCGATGATGTGCCGGGGTCCGTCCCGCGACTCGTCCCACGCCGCGTAGTCACGATTTACCACCTGGTCCCAGGAAGGCACGGCCGAACCGGGCAAGTCTGGCCTCCGCGCGGTCACCCGTCGACGGTGTTCTTCGATGTCGGAAAGGGTCGTTTCCAGTACGACCAGGCGCGCTCCTGCGGCGATCGTCCGCCACCCGGAGCGCGCTTCAGGTACTGGATTGACCGCATCGATGACGACCGACGTGCCAACTGCCAGCGTCGCTGCCGCCAGTTCGTGTGCCACGACGTATCCGACCGGCCCCACCGGATGCTCGGCCAGCCGGCAGCGAACCACGGCGGCTTCGATTGCGTCAATGCGCAGATAGGCGGCCCGCAGCTCGGCGGCGAGCCTGCGACCGAGGGTGGTCTTCCCGGTCCCTGCCCGGCCGGCCAAGACGACCAGCAGTGGCTTACTCACACGGTGACGATAGCCAATACCGCTGGTCGAACCCGCGCCCTACTGCTTGGGAGGCTGAGGGGCCGCGCGGACGTGAACAGCGTCTTACCCGCTGGGTAAGGCACGCGGGCGGCGGAGATATGGCATTTGCCCAATGCGGCAGCAGGGGCCTTGCGGCGAGCCTGGTAAGTGGCGGCGACCGTATGTCCGGCTGAGCCCGGGACGTTCGTCGTACAAGCGGGTCTTCGCGGTACACGGCGGCGATGTTCCGGGGCGATCCGCGTCGATACGGGGTGAACGAGGCGCAGGCGGGACCGCCGCCACTCGCCGCCTGCGAGGGATCGCCTGGGAGGCGATGATGGTCCATTCGTACTACGGCATCTACCAGGCCGGGGTGGCTCTGACCGGGCTGGAGGACAGGGCACCAGAGGCGATGGCCTCGGTGCACTGGCGCGAGGGCATCGGCTGCGGTCAGGACGACACGGGGTGGCGGCTGGATCTGCCGTGCACGGAAGATCCGGAGCTGTTCTTCGCCGAGTCTCCGCAAGACGTCGAACAGGCGAAGGCCATGTGCCGGGGATGCCGGGCGAGGCTGGCCTGCCTGGCCGGGGCGGTGGAGCGCCGGGAGCCCTGGGGTGTCTGGGGCGGTGAGTTGCTGATGGGTGGCGCGATCGTGCCGCGTAAGCGCCCGCGCGGACGTCCCCGCAAGGAACGCCGTGGCGATCGGGCTGCCTTAGCGCATCGAGCTCGTGCAGTGGCCGCCCGGGCATCCCGACGGATCAGCGCCGCCGACTTCCCGTAACCCGGCCACCGGGCCGTCAAAGACACAACGCACGATGTCCGGCATACTGCCGGTCATGATGATTGGCGTGGGGCTGGACGCCCGGCTGGGCCTTCCGTTCGACCAGCTGCGAGCGGCCGCCCGGGAGGCGGCGCGGCTCGGATTCGAGAGCGTGTGGACCCCGGCCGGGGGCGTGCCGGACGCATTCCACGTCTGCTCCGCCTGGTCCCAGGACACCGGGCTGCGCACCGGGATCTCTGTCGTCCCGGCCGCGCGGATGTGGACTCCGCTGGCCCTGGCCGCCCAGGCGGCCACGCTGGCGCAGCTGTCAAAGGGCCGGTTCGTGCTCGGTCTCGGCACCGGCGGTTACGGACCTGGGTTCTGGGCCTCCGTCGGCCTGCCCGACCGCCCGATCGCCGTGATGCGCGAGTACGTCACCGAAGTCCGCGGCCTGCTGGCCGGCCAGCAGGTCACCGCCGGACCGATCCTGACCAGAAAAGGCGAAGACCCCGGCGCTCCCGGCTGGCCAAGGAACGCCTCACTCGGGCTGGCCTCAGGAGCACAGGAACAGGCTCCGGTGTACCTGGCCGCGCTGGGCCCGCAGATGCTGAGGCTGGCCGGCGAGACCGCCGACGGAGCGCTGCTCAACTGGGCCACGCCCGAGCGCATCGCCCTCAGCCGGGAGCAGATCGACGCAGGCGCCGCCCGGGCGGCCCGGGACCGGGTCCCGATGACCATGTACATCCGGGTCTGCATCGACGATGACGTGGCCGCGGCGCGGCAGGCGTTCGGCGCGCAGGTACTCGGCTACGCCATGGGCCACTCCGGCATCCCGAAGACCGCGGGCTACCGCGGCCTGTTCGGCCAGATGGGGTTCGACGCCGAACTGACCGAGCTGGAGCAGCGGCGGGACCAGGGCGCGAAAATGCCCGAGCTGGTCAACAACGCCTCCGACGAAATGCTGCAGGCGGTCGGCTACTACGGTCCCGCGGCCCCCGCGCCGTCCGCGTTCGCCCGGCTCAGTGCCGGGCTGGACGAGGCCATCGTCCGGGTCATCACCGCCCGGCCCGGGCTGGAGCCAGCCGCGCAGGCCCTGGCCGCCCTGACGCCCGCTCTGATCCGGGCCGCCGACCGCCCGGCCTAGTGCTCTTTACTGGCAGCCAGTAGCTGGGGGACGATCGCGGGGGGAAAGGAGTGGGTGATGACGACAGCTGAGGACACCGCAGTGGCGGTGCGGCACCCGCTGGACCCGCTGACCGGCGCCGAGATCGAGGCCGCCACCGGCATCCTCAAACGCGACCGCCACCTGGCCGACAGCGCCCGCTTCGTCTACGTCACGCTGCGCGAACCCGCCAAGGACACGGTCCTCAGCCATCAGCCGGGCCAGGCCCCAGACCGCGAGGCCCACATCGTCCTGCGCGAACGCAGAGAACACAAAACCTACGAAGCGATCGTCTCCATCACCGCAGGCGAGGTGCGCCACTGGGCCGAACTCCCGGATGTCCAGCCGGCCGTCATGCTCGAGGAGTTCCTCGCCACCGAAGAGGCGGTCCGGAAGGATCCCCGCTGGCAGGAGGCGATGCGCCGCCGCGGCGTCACCGACTTCGACATGGTGATGATCGACCCGTGGTCGGTCGGGTACAACGGCCCCGAGGACGGCGCGGAACGCGGCCGGTTCCTGCGTCCCCTGACCTGGGTCCGGCGCGGCGATCCCGACGACAACGGGTACGCCCGCCCGGTGGAAGGCCTGATCGTCCGGTTCGACCTGGACCGGATGGAGGTCGTGGACATCGAGGACCACGGGGTGGTCCCGCTGCCGCCGGCCAGCGGCAGCTACACCGCCGAGGCCATCCGCGACCCCGCCAACGTCCCGCACTTCAGCGACGGCCCCCGCCGCGACGTCAAGCCGCTCAGCATCACCCAGCCGGACGGCGTCAGCTTCACCGTGGACGGGCACGAGGTGCGCTGGCAGAAGTGGCGGTTCCAGGTCGGCTTCACCCCGCGCGAGGGCCTGGTGCTGCACCTGCTCGGGTACTCAGGCCGGCCGGTCATCTACCGCGCCTCGCTGACCGAGATGTTCATCCCGTACGGCGACCCGAACCCCACGCACTACCGCAAGAACGTCTTCGACATGGGCGAGTACGGCATCGGGGTGCTGGCCAACAGCCTGGAGCTTGGCTGCGACTGCCTGGGTGAGATCCACTACTTCGACGCCTGGCTGAACGACAACGACGGCCACGCCCAGGTGCTCAAGAACGCCATCTGCCTGCACGAGGAAGACCACGGCCTGTCCTGGAAGCACGTGGACTGGCGCACCGGCCAGACCGAGGTCCGGCGCTCCCGGCGGCTGGTCATCTCCCTGATCGCCACCGTCGGCAACTACGAGTACGGCTACTTCTGGTACCTCTACCAGGACGGCACCATCGAGTACGAGATCAAGCTGACCGGCGTGATCTCCAACGGGGCGCTGCCGCCCGGGCAGCGGCCGGCCCACGGCACGCTGGTCGCGCCGCAGGTCTACGGGCCCAACCACCAGCACATCTTCTGCGTGCGGCTGGACATGATGGTCGACGGCCCGGGCAACACCGTGGTCGAGTGCGACTCGGTGGCACTGCCGCCCGGCCCGGACAACCCGCACGGCAACGCCTGGGTGGTACGGCAGACCCCGCTGCGCCGGGAGTCGGAGGCGCAGCGGCTGGCCGACGGACGGACCGCTCGCTACTGGCGGATCACCAACCCCAATAGGCGGAACGGCCTCGGTGAACCCGTCGCCTACCGGCTCGTGCCGCAGGACAGCGTGCTGCCGTTCGGTCAGCCCGACAGCAACGTCATGCGGCGTGCCCAGTTTGCCACCAAGCACCTGTGGGTCACCGCATACGATCCCGAGCAGCGCTTCCCGGCCGGCGAATACCCCAACCAGCACCCCGGCGGCGACGGCCTGCCCGCGTGGACCGCGGCCGACCGCCCGCTGGAGAACGCCGACCTCGTCCTGTGGCACACGTTCACCGCGCACCACGTGGTCCGCCCGGAGGACTGGCCCGTCATGCCGGTCACCACGGTCGGGTTCAAGCTCCGCGCCGACGGCTTCTTCAACGGCAACCCCGCCCTCGACCTGCCACCCGCCCACCACTGCCCGCCCCCCGCCTGAGCCACGACGTCGGCCGATGACTTTCGCGCGCTCGCGAGGTCTACCTGGCATGCGGACGGGTGCCGCCGCGGCACCCAGGAAGGGAGAGACGCCGACGTGACCACCAAGCCACTGCCTCCGGTTGCCGACGAGGCCACCTGGCGGCGCCAGCTCGACGAGCTGCGCGCCCGGGAGAAGGCCGCCACCAGGGAACTCGACGCCATCGCCGCGCAGCGACGGCGGCTGCCGATGGTGCGGCTGCCTGACTACACCTTGCAGGGACCGGACGGGCCCGTCCGGCTCGTCGACGTCTTCGACGGAAAGTCCCAGCTGATCGCCTACCACCACATGTGGGACCCCGGTCAGGAGTGGCAGTGCCCCGGCTGTACCGGCTTCACCTCCCAGTTCTGGCGGCTGGAGTTCCTCGACGCGTACGACGCCCGGTTCGTCATCGTCACCCAGGGGCCGATCGAGGAGGCCCTGGCCTACAAGCAGCGGGTCGGCAACCAGATGGACTGGTACTCCACGGCCGGCAGCTCGTTCGGCAGCGACATGGACGCGCCGCCCGGGGGCGGATTCGGCGTGAACGTGTTCCTGCGCGACGGCGCGACCGTCTACCGCACCTGGCACACCAACGGGCGGGGCACCGAGCAGCTGAGCCACACGTTCCCGCTCATCGACCTGCTGCCCTACGGCCGGCAGGAGGAGTGGCAGGACGTCCCGGCGGGCTGGCCGCAGGCGCCGACGTACAGCCACTGGGCCGGCTCGGAGTTCTTCGCCCGGTACGGCGAACAAGCGGACCGGTGAAGACGCTCCACACCGCGTACCGGGTCACTGACCTGGCCGCCTCGCTCGGCTTCTACGAAGCGCTCGGGTACCGGGAGGTCGGACGCGTCGACATGGGCGGCGGAGCGAGCCTGACCATGCTCAGCTTCCCCGGCGAACCGGTCGTCACGCTCGAGCTCGTCCACCGGCCGGCCGACGGAGCGGTGCAGGTCGGCACCGGGTTCAGCCACCTCGTCGTCCAGGTGGACGAGCTCGCCGCCACCATCGAGGACCTGACGCAAGCGGGCCTGCAGCCCGGCCCGGAGCAGCATCCGGCCGGCCAGGAAGGCCCGCGGACATCGTGGCTCACCGACCCCGACGGCTACCGGATCGAGCTGGTGCAGTGGCCGCCCGGTCATCCCGACGGCATCAGCGCCGCCGATTTCGCCTAGCCGCGCCCTAGCCGCGCCAGCGAGGATGTCAACCTCCAGAACGATGCGCTCGGCGAGTCCGCTGGTTACCGTCGGTGCCATGGCTAGGAACTACATAGCCGAGGCCCCGCCCCGCGGGCCGGTGGCGCTCGGCGCGCGCCAGTGGCTGGCCAGCGCCACGCTCGTCCTGTGCGCGGCCCTGATCACGCTGGCCCTGACGGCCGGGCCTTACCCGCATGATCGGGCCCCGCGCCTGGCTCTCGCGTTCGTATTCTGCGTCCCGATCGCGGCCCTGCGGCGCTGGCCGCTGCCGGTGCTGGCGGCCGTGACCGCCGTGAACGTCGTGGTCATGGCCGCGGGCAACGCCCCGCTGCCGTTCGGCATCATGCTCGGGCTCGCGTCGTACCTGGCCGCCTCGCGCCTGCCGCGACGGGTGTCGATCCCCGCCGCCGTGACCACCGCCATGGCCCTCGGCGGGGCGCTCCTGTACGCGGCCACCACGACCAGGAACGCAGCCGTCGCCGTCGAGGCCGTGGAAGGCTTCCTGCCGCTGGCCGCGGGCTGGTTCACCGGCGACAGCGCCGCCGCGCGCCGGCGCTACCTGGCCGGGCTGGCCGAGCAGGCCGCACGGGAGCGAGCCGCCGAGGCCGAACTCGCCCTGCTGCAAGTCCACCAGGAACGGGTGCGCATCGCCCGCGAACTGCACGACGTCGTGGCCCACACCCTCGCCGTGATCACCGTGCAGGCCGGCGTCGGCCGGCGTCTCATGGCCAAGCGCCCGGAGGAAGCCAGCACCGCCCTGGAATCCATTGAGACCATAGGCCGAACGGCCCAAGAAGAACTGCGCGTCGTCCTCGGACTGCTGCGCGACGAAGACAACCGGACCGCCGCCCTGGCCCCGGCCCCCACACTCGCCGACGTCAAAGACCTCATCGAAACGGTCCAGGCCTCAGGCACTCCGATAGAACTGCACATGTCCGGGGCCGACCGCCCGCTCTCGCCCGCCCTCGAGCTGTCGGTCTACCGCGTCCTTCAGGAGGCGCTCACCAATGTCGTCAAGCACGCGCCGGGCGCCCGGGCCACGGTCGACCTGGCCGTCTTCGACAACGTGATCCGCCTCGACGTCACCGACGACGGCGGCCCCGCCGGGCAGCCGCTAGCCGGCGAGCAGGCAGGCCCGGGGCACGGCATCGTCGGGATGCGCGAGCGCATCACTGCGTTCGGCGGCTGGCTGCACGCCGAGCCGCTGCCCGGCCGGGGCTTCCGGGTGACCGCCCAGGTCCCGACCGAGGGCGCGGTGTGACCACCAGGGTCCTGGTCGTCGACGACCAGGCGCTGCTCCGCACCGCGTTCTCCTCGCTGATCGACGCCGAGGAGGACCTGGCCGTGGCCGGCCAGGCGGCGGACGGGCGCGAGGCGGTGGAGCTGGCCGCGAGCCTGGCCCCGGATGTCGTCGTCATGGACATCCGGATGCCGGTGCTTGACGGCATCGAGGCCACCCGTCAGATCACCGCCGGTCCCGCCACAGCCGCCACGCGGGTGCTCATTCTCACCACGTTCGACCTGGACGAGTACGTCTTCGAGGCGCTGCGCGCCGGGGCGAGCGGGTTCGCGCTGAAGAGCCGCCCGCTGGAGGAACTGCTCAGCGCGATCCGCACCGTCGCCGCCGGCGAGGCACTGCTGGCCCCGAGCGTGACGCGCCGGCTCATCGCGCACTTCACCGAGGGCGACCGGGTCCCGCGGCGGGCCCCTCGTGGCCTGGCGGAACTGACCGAGCGGGAGCGCGAGGTGCTGTCGCTGGTGGCCCGCGGCCTGTCCAACACCGAGATCGCCGGGACGCTGCACGTGAGCATCCCGACGGTCAAAACCCACGTAAGCCGGATCCTGACCAAGCTCGGCGCCCGCGACCGGACCCAGCTCGTCGTCCTCGCCTACGAATCCGGCCTGGTCACGACGGCCTGAACCTCGCTCGTCATCCTCGGGAATGACGCCGCAAATGCTTCCCGGGCCCGATGACACGCCATCGCAGGCCGGCCACGATGGCCAGCGATGAATACCAACGACCTGCTGGCCGCCGGACCCGGCGTCGGCCGCCACGCCGCCCACCTCCCGGTGCTCGTCCTGGGCCTCGTGGTGCTCGCCCTGCTGGTCTGGGGCGGGGTCCGCCTCACGCACCGGGTGCGCCTCAGCCGCCCCCGGCGACCGGTCACCAGACCCGAGCCGTCCAGCTCCGGGCCGCCCGCGCCCAGCCCAGCGCCGAGCCCCGGATCAGCCCCGGCCCGCCCCCGGCCCGCCCCGTCCGCGAGCTTCGCGGGCGCGAACGGCGACTGGGCGGTCGAGACCCACGGCCTCACCAAGCGGTTCGGCCCCATCGTCGCCGTCGACGGTGTCGAGCTGCTCGTCCCGCGCGGCTCCGCCTTCGGCTACCTCGGGCCGAACGGCGCGGGCAAGACCACGCTCATCCGCACCCTGCTCGGCCTTACCCGGGCCAGCCAGGGCACGATGGAGCTGCTCGGCACGCCGGTCCCGGCCGAGCGCAGAACGGCCCTGGCCCGGGTCGGCGCGATCGTCGACGAGCCCCGCTTCCACCCGCACCTGACCGGCCGGGACAACCTCCGCCTGCTCGCCGCGGCCCGCGGGGGCGCCGCGGGGCAGCGGATCGCGCCCTCGCTGGCCCGGGTCGGCCTGACCGAACGCGCCGGCGACAAGGTCGCCGCGTACTCGATGGGCATGCGCCAGCGGCTGGGCGTGGCCGCGTGCCTGCTCGCCGACCCCGAGCTGCTCATCCTGGACGAGCCGATGAACGGCCTGGACCCGGCGGGCATGCACGAGATGCGGGCCATGATCGCCAGCCTGGCCGGCGAGGGCCGCACCGTCGTGCTGTCCTCCCACCTCCTGGATGAGGTGCAGCGTACCTGCGATGCGGTGGCGATCGTCGACCATGGCCGGGTGATCCGCCAGGGCTCCATCGACGAGCTGGTCCGCGGCGCGGGCGCCGGAGTCGTCCAGGTCGACTGCGCCGAACCCGCTCGGGCTCAGGAGCTCATCGACCAGGCGGGCCTCGCCGCGGGCACGGCCGTCACCGAAACCGGCCTGACCGTCAGCCTGCCCGCCGGGGCGTCGCGTGAGCTCATCGCCGAGATCAACCGCCGGCTGGTCGGCGCGGACATCGCCGTCTACGGCCTCCGCGAGGTCCAGGCGTCGCTGGAGGACTGGTTCTTGTCCGTGACGAGCCGACTGGGGGAACCGTCGTGACCACCACCGAGCCCTCGCTGTCCGAGGCAGGATCCGCGCCCCGGTCCGGCCGGCGCAGCACGCTCGCGATCGCTGCCTGGCTGCCCACCTGGGATCTCATCACCACCAAGAACCTGGAGATCCGCAAGCGCCGTGGCCTCATGATCACCATGCTGGTGCTGATCGTCGTGCCGACCGTCCTCGTCCTCGGCCTGCGGCTGCTGTTCCACCTCATCGATCCGCACACCAACGGCCCGGCCGGGGGCCCGGACGTCTTCTCCCAGCTGACCAACCTGACGGCCGAGTTCGGGTTCATCGCCGCCGCGGCGCTCGGCGCGGCGGCCGGAACGACCGACCTGTCCGAGGGCGTGTTCCGCCACCTGGTCATCACCGGCCGGTCGCGGCTGGCGCTCTACCTGGCTCGCATCCCGGCTGGCCTGGCCATCGTCGTCCCGCTCTTCGCCCTGGCCTTCACGATGACCTGCCTGGTCACCAGCTACGAGGGCGTCCCGAACCCCACGACGGTCAGCCTCTACGGCGTGTCCGCCCCGGCCCATCTCGACCAGGCCCAGCTGCAGGCCTGGCTGCTGCAGAACCCGCAGCAGGTCGCCAACGGGTTCTTGCCCCAGTTTGCCGGCGACCCGGGACCGCCACCCCCGGCGCAGGTCCGCTCGGTCATCGACCGGGACATCGTCAGCCTTTACGGCAACTACACTTCCGCCGAGATCACCGAATCCAGCCCGGCGCCCAACGAGATGGCCAAGATCGGGTTGTGGCTCGAGCTCGAGGGCGGGATCGGGTTCCTGGTCGGCCTCGGCTTCGGATCGCTCACCGGGCAGCGGACGACCACGACCATCGTGCTGATCGCGCTGGAGATCATCGTGACCCCGATCCTGGCCCGCACGCAGATCCCCTACTTCATCGACGGCCAGCGGCTGATCGTCGGCATCGCGATGGACCAGCTCCGCCCGGCGGACCTGGCCCCCGCACCTGGTACCGGGGTGGGCGGCGGCCCGGGCGGCCTGGTGTTCGGCGGGCGCGGCGCCCTCGGCATCCCGGCCATGCCGACCTGGGCCATGATCACGGTGATCGTCGGCTGGATCGTCGTCTGGTCCGGCATCGGTGCCTGGCGGATGATGACCCGCGACGCCTGACGCGTAGCACCACAGCATCCGCTCATCGGCTATCTGGTGCGGTGGGCCAGGTAGTTCTGGGTGATAGTCAGGCAGGCCTGGTCGCCGATCGTCCCGGCCGCGTAGAAGTTAAAGGCGTGGTTCGCGAAGGGAATTGCCGCCAGGGTGATGTCCACCCCGGCCGCGCGCGCCTGACCGGCGAATGCGTACACTCCGGCTGGAGGGACCAGGGAGTCGTGTTCGGGCTCGATGATCAGGGTCTGCGGGGCGTTGCCCGTGATGTAGGTCGAGGACGAGATCGCCTTGTAGCGGCTCGGATATTGCTGCGGGGTGCCGCCGGCGTACTCTGCGACCGCGGCGCCGGCCCGCACGGAGCCGAGGGTGAAGTTGTCGTCGTAGGCGCTGACCGGGTTGACCGCCGGGTACGTGGCGACCACGGCGGCGGGGACCGGGACGGTGCCGCCGCAGTTCGACCGGGCCGTCCCGGCGGCGGCGCTGTAGGCGAGATTGATCGCCAGGTTGCCGCCTGCCGAGTCTCCCGCCAGGACCAGGCGGTTCAGGTCGGCCCCGAGCCGGGTGGCGTTCCTCGCGGTCCAGGCCAGGGCGCAGGCGACGTCTCCCGGCGCCTGATTCCAGGTCGGATCGGTGGCCGTGGCCAGCCGGTACTGGGTGCTGATGACGAGCCAGCCGTGGTTGGCGTACCACCGGTAATCGGTCCTGGCGGTGTCGTTGCTGCCCCCGTTCCAGCCGCCTCCGTGGATGTAGAACAAGGTCGGCCATGCGCGCGGCGGTCCCGATGGCCGGTAGATCGCGACCGATAGCGCCTGGCCGTTCACCGTGTGGTAAACGGCGTTGGCGTTGGGGCTAGCTGCCGCGACCGAGGATGGCGCGAGCGCGCGGAAGACGTTGACCGAGCCGCCAGCGGCGCCGACCGCGGAAATCATGATCGCGATGATGGCGATGCCCGTGACCGCGCCCGCGATGCCGGCTGCGGCCGCAGCGGTGGCGGTGCGCCGCGGACTGCGCTGCCTTCTCCACAGCCCCAGGCCGATGGCCGGCAGAGCCGCGATGACCAGCAACGGAGCCAGGAGCGGTATGACGAAGGAGCCAACGGCGCTGAACAAGCCGAGGCCTGGCACGATGGCCCCGAGTTCCAGGGCGATCACCGCCACGGCCAGGACGAGAGCCACAGCGACGGCCGCGAACCACAAGCACCGGACGCTCACTCTGCTGACGCCCTGGGATCAGCCTCCTTCGTTTCCGGCGGCGCGGTAGCGGATCGGGCCTGGGGGCGTGCCGCCCGGAAGCGCTGCTGGGCGCCCTGTTTGGTCAATCCGTAGCACGCGCCGATCTCATTCCAGGTGGCACCGGCCTTGCGGGCCGCCTCGATCTGGGCGGCCTCCAGATCCTCGGCCGCTTCGCGCAGCCGCCGGGCGGCGTCGAGCCGGCTTATCGGCCCGTCGGCGACGTCCAGCGCGCCGAGCGCCGCGGTAATCCGCCGCAGGAGACTCTTGGTGGCCACGGTCAGAGCGTATTCGACAACCGACGCCGGTCAATGATATGTTGACGCCTTCGTCAACAGATCGTTGACTGTTCGAGTCGGAAACGCAGGTGATGGGCATGGCTAAGAAGAGCAAGAAGGCCAAGAAGGCCAAGAAGAGCAAGAAAGGGAAGAAGTAACTTTCCCGATCTGAACGGCAGCGGTCCGGCGACGGACCGCTGCCGTCCGCACGCCGGCCCGCCGCCCGGAAGCCGGCTACCGGCTCGGGAGCGATCGCGGCAGCCCGAACCAGGGGAGCACGCTGTTCTCGAAACGGGTCAGGGCGCAGATCCGGTCGCCGGCCAGGGTGAGGACGTAGAGGCCTGTCCCATGGCTGATGCCGTTCGGGGCGCGCACGTAGGCCCCGAAGGCCGGCTGGCCGTTGGCTCGCGTCGGCACCAGGTCGAACCTGCGGCCCGCGCCGAACAGGCCGGCGCAGAAGCGGGCCACGACGTCCCGGCCCTCGTACTCGAAGGGCATCGGCGGCATCGACATGAACACGTCGTCGGTCAGCAGGGCCACCAGCGCACCGAGATCGGCGGACTCCCAGGCGCGGACGAAGGTCGCCACCAGCGCATCCTCGGCGGGTGAGCCGCCGACGGGAGGCGGTTCGCGGCCGGCGGCCAGCGGCTGCTGGCGCGCCACGCTGGCCCGCGCCCGCTTGAGGGCGCTGTTAACCGATTCGACGGTCGAGTCCATCATGCCGGCCACCTCGCTGGCGTGGAAGCCCAGGACGTCGCGCAGGATGAGCACGGCGAGCTGGCGGGGCGGCAGGACCTGCAGAGCGGTCACGAAGGCCAGGGAGATGGCTTCGGTCTGCTCGTAGCGGGCCTCCGGGCCGGGCGGCGCATCCATCGCACCCTCCAGCAGGGCGTCGGGAAACGGCTGCAGCCAGACCACCTCGCCGAGCCGGGTCGGCTCGGGCAGTTCAACCCCGGGCACGTCCCATTCCTGGGCCGGGCGCCGGCTAGCCGCCCGGCGCGCGTCGAGGCACCGGTTGGTGGCGATCCGGTACAGCCAGGTGCGCAGCGAGGCGCGTCCCTCGAACCCGTCCAGGCCTTGCCACGCGGCCAGCAGCGTGTTCTGGAGGGCGTCCTCGGCATCGGCGAAGGATCCGAGCATCCGGTAGCAGTGCACCTGCAGCTCCCGCAGGTGCGGCTCGGTCAGCTCCCGGAACGCGTCACCGTCCCCGGTCCGCGCCCTGGCGATCAGGTCGGCCGTCACCACCCTCGCGTCACCTTCTTCCCGCACCGTGCCGCACTTCCATCGTGTATAGACGCCGGCCGGGCGGCGAACTGGGCGGCCGGCGCGCGCCCAGTTTCCCGCCGCCGCGGCGCCTACATCAGTGGTTTGCGACAACGCAAACGAGGCAAGCGAGAAGGAGAATCGGCATGGGAAAGCTCGTGCTCAGTGGCCCGCAGAACGTCTCGCTCGATGGAGTGGTCCAGGACCCGACCGGCGACGAGGGCTTCAAGCAGGGCGGCTGGTTTGTCTCCTCTGGCGGCCAGGACCTCCAAGAGTGGAACAAGGTCGCGCTCGACGACGCGCTAGGCGCCGAGGCATGGCTGCTGGGCCGGGGCAGCTACGAGTATTTCGGGGTGCGGTGGCGACCCCGCACTGGCGAGCTCGCGGACAGGCTGAACAGCATGCCCAAGTACGTCGTGTCCTCGACCCTCCAAGAACCCGACTGGGACAACTCGAGGGTCCTGAAGGGCGACGTTGTGACCGGGGTCTCGAGGCTGAAGCAGGAGCTGGACGGAGAGATCGTCGTCCCGGCCAGCTATCAGCTCGGCCGCACGCTGATCGAGCACGACCTGGTCGACGAGGTGCGGCTGGTCGTCTTCCCGGTCGTGGTCGGGGCCGGCGAGCGCCTGTTCGGCGAGACCACGGGCAAGAAACCGCTGCGCCTGGTCGACACCAAGACCATCGGTGAGAGCCTCGTCTTCCTTAGGTACGAGTTCGTCAGGGACGCCTCGCCGGCGCCGCCGGCGGGCTCAGCTGGCGGTGAGCCTTTCGGCGGCGGTCCGGGCGGCGTCGGCCGTGCGCTGCAGGAAGCCCTCTAGGAGCTGGAGGTCCTGGTCGTCGTACTCCGCGCAGATCTGGTCCAGCGCGGTGTTCATGCCGGAGTCGACCAGATAGAGGCGCAGTATCTCGGCGCCGCGGCCTCGGGCGGCCTGGATGACGACGCCGCGGCGGTCGGCTGGGTCACGGCCGCGATCGATCCAGCCGCCTCGTTCGAGCCGGTCGAGGATGCCGGTCATGGTGGCGGGGTGCAGACCGGCGCGGCGGGCCAGGGTGCTCGGGCTGAGCGGGCCGTACCGGGCGATGAGGTCAAGGCACTCCAGGTCGGCGGCCTTGAGATCGAGGCGGGTGCCGACGCTGTGGTTGAGCTGCGACAGCTGGGCGCCCAGCTCCCGCAGCGACTCCTTGATCGCGCGGCTCAGCCGTCCGCGGTGCGGCCCCGTGCTAGCGTCGCCCGGTAGTATCGATTCCATATGATATGATCTCCGTATCGTATGACTTCCGAAATAAATGTACCGGAAGTCAGCGGAACCCGGGAAGGCGAACACCATGAAACTCACCATCCTCGGCGCGACGGGCGGCACTGGAACCTGCCTCACCAGCCAGGCGCTCGCGGCCGGCCACGAGGTCACCGCGGTAGTCCGCGATCCGGCCCGCCTGGCCGTGCCGGCTCAGCCCCGGCTGCGGACCGTCACCGCCGACGTCATGGACCCCGCATCCATCGCCCCGGCCATCGAGGGCGCGGACGCCGTCATCTCCGCGGTAGGCCCGCGCGGTACCGGCCCCACTACCGTGATCCAGGACAGCGTGCGCAGCATCATCCAGGCCATGGACAAGACAGGTACCCGACGGCTCGTGCAGGTCAGCGGCTCCATCGTCGCCGACGAAGGCGAAAGCCCCTACCTGCGCTACCTGATCAAGCCCGTGGCCCGGCGCACGTTCCTGCGCCAGGTCTGCGCCGACATGCGCCGCGGCGAGGCCGAGATCCGCGGCAGCGACCTGGACTGGACGATCTTCCGCCCGCCCGCGCTGACCGGCAAGGCCGCCACGGGCGCCTACCGCACGGCGATCGACCGCAACCTGCCGCACGGGTTCACCGTCTCCCGCGCCGACCTGGCCGCCTGTATGCTCGCCATGCTCGGCGACCCGGCCACCGTGCACCGCCACGTAGCCATCGCCAGCTAACCGCTCGGATGGCGCGGGGAGGTAGGGATGGGCGGAACGGACCCGGGTGCCACGGCACCGCAGCCGCCGTGGCCAGCCGGGGCGGCCTGGGCCGGCGGCCGGTACGGCCCGATCGAGGACGCCAAGATCTCGGTGCTGGATCTCGGGGTGACCCGCTCGGACTGCACCTATGACGTGGTGCACGTCTGGCGCGGCCGGTTCTACCAGCTGGACCGCCACCTGGACCGGTTCGCCGCGAGCATGGCCCGGCTGCGGCTCGACCCCGGGTGCAGCCGCGCCGAGATCGAGGCCATCCTGCACGGGTGCGTCCGCCGTACCGGGTTGCGGGAGGCGTACGTATCGATGACCTGCACCCGCGGCCGGATGGCGCCGGGCAGCCGGGACCTGCGTACCGCGCGGAACATGTTCTACTGCTACGCGGTGCCGTTCATCTGGATCAGCAGCCCGGACCGGCAGCAGGCCGGCGCGAGCATGCGGGTCAGCGAGGTCGTCCGCATCCCGTCGCAGAGCGTGGATCCGTCGGTCAAGAACTACCACTGGCTGGACCTGGACCTGGCCCTGCTGGAGGCCTACGACCACGACGCCGACCTGGTCGTGCTCCGCGACCTGTCCGGCGCGGTCACCGAAGGACCCGGCTACAACGTGTTCGCTTACCTGGACGGGCGCTGGCTGACGCCGGGCCGCGGCACGCTGCAGGGCATCACCCGGCGCTCGATGATCGAGCTAGCGCGCCAGTCCGGCCAGCCGGTCGAGGAGGGCCGCCTGACCGACGATGACCTGCGCCGGGCGGCCGAGGTGCTGGTCACCTCCACCGCGGGCGGGATCATGCCGGTGACCGTCATCGACGGCCGCCCGGTCGGCACGGGCACTCCCGGCCCGCTGACCATCCAGCTACGCGACCGCTACTGGGCCAGCCACGACGACCCGCGCTGCTCCACCCCCGTCCGCTACGACGAGCCCGACTAAGCGGGCTGCGTCACCCTCGTGCGTACCGTGCCGTCGGCCATGACGTCGCCGCCGTCGCAGCACCACTGGACCCGCCCGCCCTCGAACTGCTCGTTGTAGAGCGAGGGAACCCGGTCCTGATCTCTTCCGGCTTACCGGTCGGTGCCGGAGCAGGCCGTCGAGAGCTGGTCGAGGGCCCGGCGGAGCAGCGGCCGGAGCGGGACGGGCGGGTCGGCGGCGGCCCAGCGCCTGGCCGCGACCTGCGTGGCCGCGATCACGGCACCGGCCAGGACCTCCGGGTACATGTCCCGCCCGGGCTCAGTCCCGGTCCGGGCCGCGATCGCCGCGGCCAGGGCCTGCTGCATCTCGGAGTTGACCTTCAGGTACTCGCCGCGGAGGGCGGGCCCGGTCAGGACGACCTTGAGCCCGGCCAGCCACTGCGCGTCGGGCGCCTGGTCGGCCCCTTCGTAATGGGCCAGCACGGCGGCCAGGATCGCGTCCCACAGCGCCTCCCCGGGCGGGCGGGCCAGCAGTTCCGCGCCGATGCGCCGGGCCCGGTCGGTGCCGAGCGCGCAGATCGCCTCGTGCTTGCTGGAGAAATAGTTGCCGAACGTCCGCAGCGACACGTCCGCCTCGGCCGTGATGTCCTCGACGGTGACGTTCTCCAGGCCCCGCTCTACCGCCAGCCGGAGGGCAGCCGAGCTCAGCGCGCGGCGGACCGCGAGCTTCTTGCGCTCCCGGATCCCGCTCCGCACGCCGGTGCCGCGTCCGGTAACCACAGGCCGTACCTTACACTTTCGTGCTGATCATGCAAACTTGCATGATCAGCAAGTATATGCGTATGGTCGATCGCGGGACGGAACGAGGGAGCGCATGGACATCAAGGGCGTCTGCTACGACGTGGGGCGAGCCTATGCCGACCGGTTCCTGACCCGACTGGTCTTCGACCCGGCCGCCACCCGCCGCGAGCTGCAGATCATCCGCGATGACCTGCAATGCAACGCGGTCCGGCTCCAGGGCACTGACATCACCAGGCTGATTACCGCGGCCAAAGATGCGCTGGAGCTAGGCGGCCTGCAGGTCTGGCTCTCCCCGGAACTGTTCGAGCACAGCCGCGAGGAGACCCTGGCCTACCTGGCCCAGGCGGCTACCGCGGCCGAGCCGCTGCACGAGCAGTTCCCCGGTCGGCTGGTCTTCTGCGTGGGCACCGAGTCGTCCCTGTTCACCCGGGGCATCGTCCCGGGCCGTAGCGTCGACCGGCGCATTGGGGCCATCCGCCAGGCCGGCGTGCGCTCTGCCCCCTACGCCGACCAGATCCAGGCCTTCCTCGCCGCAGCGGCCCAGCACGTCCGCCAGGCGTTCCACGGCCCGCTCACCTATGCCTCGCTCCCGTTTGAGGTAGTCGACTGGGGCCTGTTCGACTTCATCGGCGTCGACCTCTACCGGAACTCAAAGAACGAGGATCGCTACCCCGAGACGATCAGGCGCTACGTCGGCCAGGGCCAGCCGGTGGTCAACGCCGAGTTCGGGCACAGCTCCTACCAGGGGAACCGGCCTGGTCGCATGGAGCTCGGCGAGGTGAACAACCTGTCGGTGGGGCTGAGCCGGCTGCCGCTCACCCGCCGGCTCGTCCGCCCTCGCCTGAAACGGGGCACGCACGTCAGGGACGACGAACACCAGGCCCGCGAGCTGACCAAGACCCTCACCATCATCGACGCCGAAGGCATGAACGGCGGCTTCATCTGGACCTTCGCCGACCCCTGGCTGATCCACACCGCCGATCCGCGGCACGACCTGGACATGACCTCCACCAGCCTGGTCAAGACCTACGCCCAGGGAACCGGCACCACCTACCCCGGCCTGCCCTGGGAACCCAAGCCGGCCTTCACCGCCGTAGCCAGCTTCTACGCCACCCACTTAGCTGCCGGGCCCACCCGTCGCATGACCAAGCGGCGGCAGGCATCGGATGCCTGCCGCCGCTGGGGCCGGGCCGGTTCAGTGGGTGAAGTGGAGTGTCACGTGGCTGCCGGTCGCGTCGGGCTGCAGCAGGCCGTAGCCGTGTGCGTCGGCGTAAGCGCCGGTTCCGCCGTCGATCACCAGGGTGACCGGAGCCTCCTTACCTGGGCCATTGGCGTAGCCGCTGGTGACGATCAGGCCATTGCCGAGCGCGTAGTCCACGGTGCAGACCCGCAGCACCGGGCCCTTGGTGTCGGTGAAGGTGCACTGAGCGGTGGACAGCCCGCCCGTGCCGCCGGGCCTGCTGACCATGCCAGCGATCACGTAGCCGTCTCCGGCCGCCAGCGCGCCCGGGGTCACGTTGACCGGCGTGTAGCTGAGCATCGTGGTGGTGAGGGACAGGACCGGGTCCGACGGGCTGGAGCTGGCGGCCGTCGTCCCGGCCCTGGGCCGCCTCGACATTAGCCAGGGTGGCGTAGGCGTAGCAGGCCAGGTAGCTCTGCCCGGTCGCCAGCGCGAGGTCAAGCGCCTGACTCCCGTAGGCCAGCGCTCGCGACCACCGGCCGCTCTCCCCGTCCAGCCAGGAGGCCCAGGCCAGGGCGCGGGGGAGGCGGCCGCCCGCTCCTTCGCTGCGCGCCAGTTCCACGGCCCGTTCGGCACACGGCCTGGCGCGGTCGGGACGCCCGGCGTCACACCAGGCGGAGGCGAGGTCGAGCTGCCGCTCCGGCCGGGCGGCCAGGGCCGGGTTGGCCTCGGTTCTGGCCATGGCCCGCTGGATCAGGGTCATGCCGGGCTCGGCCTCGCCCCGCAGCCAGGCCAGGCCGCCATGGGCGAGATCGGCCAGGAACCGGGCGGTCTCGTCGGATCGTTCGGCCAGGTCGGCCATGCGCTCGGCGGCCCGGCTCGCCTCGTCGTACCGCCCGGCCTCCAGGGCCGCGCTAACCGCCTGGTCGAGCAGTTCGACGGCGTGCAGCGGGTCGGCGTCCGCGGCCAGGTCCGCCGATTCGGCCAGTTCACCCTGGGCTATCGCCATCTGGCCGGTCAGCAGGGCCAGCCGGCCCTTGACCGCGAGCATCCTGGCCCGGGTCCGGCGCTGCCCCGGAGCGGGCACTCGCTGGGTGAGGCGCCGGACCCGATCCAGGTCACCGCCCTCGAGGGCGGCTTCGGCGGCTTCGGCCAGCCGGCTGGATCTGTGGTCCGCATCGGCGGATAGCTCGGCGGCGCGCTCCCAGGCGGCGGCCGCCTCCAGCGGCGCTCCCTTGCCAGCGGAGGCCGCGGCGGCGGTATCCAGGGCGGCGGCGGCCGCGTCATCCGGTCCGGTCGCGGCCGCGGCCAGGTGCCAGGCGGCGCGCTCGGCATCGCGTCCGGCCAGCGTTTCCGCCAGCGCTCGATGAACGGCCCGGCGCTGCGCGGGGGCGGCCACGTGATAAGCCAGCGACCGCAGCAGAGGATGGGAGAACTCAACGCCGTCGTTGGTGAGGCGGATCAGGCCGGCCGTCTCGGCCTCGTCGAAGAAGGCCGTGCTGTCGCCGTCACCCAGGCGGGCCACTGCCTCGTTGACGGCTGTTACCGCACATCGTCCCGCGGCGGCCGTGACGAGCAGCGCGGTCTTGCTCTGCGGGCTCAGCCGTTCCAGGCGGGCGGCGAAACGCTGCCTGATCGCCGTGCCCGGCTCGAGCGGTGCCTCGGGCAGCTCCGCGCCGTCCAGCTGCGCCGCGGTCAGCACGGCCGACAGTTCGGCCAGCGCCAGGGGATTACCGCCGGTTTCGGCGTGCAGCCGCCTGGTTAGCTCGGGGGCGGGCTTGGTCCCGGCGATGGCCTCGACGAGGCGCTCCGCCGCATCCCGGCCGAGCCCGGCCAGTTCCCGGCACGGCAAGCCGGCGGGCGCGGCCGGGCCGGGCCGCATCGTCATCAGGCAGGCGACCGCGTCGCGGTCCAGGCGGCGCAGCGCGAACAGCAGCGCCTCCTGGCTCGCCGGGTCCAGCCAGTGCAGGTCGTCGACCAGGATGAGCAGCGGCCGGTCCTCCGCCGTGGTGGTCAGCAGGCTGTGGGTGCCCGCGGCCACGGCCAGCCGGTCCGGAGCCTGCGGGAGAGCACCGTCATAACCGAGACCGAGCGCGGCGCGCAGTGCCGCCGCCTGCTGGCCGGGCAACGCGGTCAGGTGGTCGGCCAGCGGATGCAGCAGCGAGTACAGGCCAGCGAAACCCAGTTCGTTCTCGGCCTCGATCCCGGTCGCCCGCAGCACCCGCATCGGCCCGGCCCGGCTGGCGGCGTACTCGATCAGCGTCGTTTTCCCGATGCCTGGATCACCGCGTAGCACCAGCACCCCGCTGTTTCCCGCCGTGGCTCGCTCGAGCAGCTGATCGATCTGCTCTTGCTCCGCCTCGCGCCCCGTGAGCATGTCGGCCTCCTGCCCCTACTACCATGCCCGATCGGTCAGAGGGCGATCAGCCGGACGGCCGGGTCCAGGACCCGGAGATCGCCGGGATCGGATGTGACGATGTGCTGGTTGCTGCGGCGGGCACAAATCACGACGTGGGCGTCGGTTATATCGGAGGTCCCGCTGGCGGCCAGCAGCCTGCCGGCACTGGTCGCATCCACCCGGTCCAGGGCGATGACGTCGGTCGTCGGCTGCCGGGCCAGACGCGCGAGCCGGACTTGCCGGTCAGGCCGGCGGATCGCCTGGGCGAGCGCGGCGGCGGGGATCGTGACGCGGGCGCCGGTCTCGCGTGCGCGGGCCAGGAGCACCACCACCCGGCGGTCGTTGCGATCCAGGGCGATCAGTCCGCCCGCGTCGAGGGTGACGCCCGGCATCAGGCAGCTGGCCTACTCGCAGAGCTGACCCCGAGGATCTCGTCGGCCCAGGTGCGCTCCTCGTCCGAGAGCCCGCCGCCAGTTTCCCGCAAGGCTTCAGCCAGCAGGGCACCCCACCCGGCAACGTCGTCCAGCGCTACGGCGACAGCGTGCTGGACGAACCCTGACACGGTGGCCGCGGTCCCCGCCTGTACCAGGGCACGGATCCGGTCGAGCTGCGCCTCATCCAGCGTGATGGTCACCTTCTTTGATGCCATACCACTTACCATACCAAGATCGCGAATTGCTCCCGTCTCATAGCGCGTGGCTGCAGTGGGCTTCCCGGGCCTAGGCGCACTTCCCGGGAGCGCTGTAGAAGCCCGGGCCAGCCAAGCCGGGACCGGTGATCTTGGGCCGGTTCGCCCCGCCGCCCGATGCGTAGGCGGTGTCGAACCACTGGGCGAAGAACTGGCTCAGCCGCTGCTGGCAGGCGTTGCTGCGCACGGGCAGCCACTGGCGGAAGGCGGCTTCGAGCTCGGGCTCGCTGATGCTGAACCCGCCGTAGGTGCGCTGGAGCTGCTGCAGCGCCGCGTCGAACCTGGCCGGGCCGAGGATCTGGCGCAGCGCGATGTAGGCGGCGCCGGGCCGGTCGTAGGTGTTTGACGTGTCGAACAGGCTGTACGGGATCGGGTTCGAGGGCGCGGTCGTCCAGAAGTCCTTGCCGCTGCCGTAGATCTGGTTGAACTGCTTCACCAGGCTGGCCTGGAAGGCGGCCCGGCCCTTGGCCGTGGACGGGCCCCCGGCGGCGTTCTCGGCCAGCCGCGCGTGGTAGAAGAACTCGGCCAGGGTGGCCAGGCCTTCCTTGTAGAAGGTCATGCGGTAGCCGCCCTCGGAGATGTTGTCCCCCCACCACTGGTGCATGTTCTCGTGGTACAGGGTGTCGGTGTCGATCTCCCCGCCGGAGAAGGCGATCATGCCCTCCATCTCCTCGTCGAAGCTAGCGTTAGGAGTGCCGATGATGATCCCGTCGGAGGCGAACGGGAAGGGCCCGTTGAACTGGCTCTCGAACGCGGTGATGTCCGGCTGCATGTTCATGATGGCCAGGTTCTTCTTCCGCTGCGCCGCGCTGATCGACAGGTCCTGCGCCTGGTAGAACCGGATGCCGTTGACCACCCGCGAGGTCAGGCTGTAGTTGCCAACGCTGTCCTCGACCAGGTAGCTGGCGATCGGCATGCCGGCGTGCCAGGTCCAGGTGACCGAGCCGCCGGGGAATTCCTTGCTGGCCGGGTGGTGCCGCACCGAGACCAGCTCGCCGTTGGCGACCACGGTCCGGCCCGCGGTGACCGTGTCGGAGAAGTCGTACGCGGGCTTGGCCGTCGGGTAGTCATTGAGCGGCATCCAGTCCTCCGAGCCCACCGGCTCGGTGGTCACGAAGCCGCCGTCGGAGGCGCGGAACCAGCCCTCGGTGGTGCCGTCCCCGTCGTCGTGCACGCCCGGTCGGCCGGTGTAGTTCACCGTGACGATGAACGTGGCGCCGTCCCTGATCGGCAACGTGGGCGTGATCACGAGCTTGTTGGCCGGGCACTGGGTTCCGTCCAGGGAACCGGCCGTCGCGTTGGTGTTCGGCAGCTCCGGCGTGCAGGCCGGCGGCAGCGGGTTGTGGCCCGGGCCGCCAACCGGGTCGGACTCCGACGCCTCGTGGGCGGCGGGATTCGGGTCGCCCTGCCCCTTCGGGTCGCCCGGGTAGGTCGGCTGGACGAAGCTGAACCGGGCCGGGTCGCCGTTCACGCTGACCGAGCTGACCATCATGTCCGGGCCCGCGCTGGTGTCGGCGGACGTCCGCTCGAAGTCGAGGCTGAAGCTGGTCAGGCACTGCGTGGCATGATCGGTAAGGACCACCCGGTTGCCCGGCAGGAACTTGTTAGCGGTCGCGTTGTAGACCAGCTGGACCAGCGTGTGCCGGCTGGTGTAGCCGCCGTTGCCGGTCTCCGGGTACAGGACCGAGCCTGGCGCCGCCAGGGTATGGGCCCCGGCCGAGCAGCCCGGCTCGCCCGCCGGTGCGGCCCCGGCCTGGGGGACCAGCCCGGCCCACGGCAGGACCAGTCCCGCCGCCGCCGCGACAATGATCGCCAGCCGGCGCCCCGCCATATCGGACCTCCTCGCCGATGTGCTTCCCGGTGGCCCGCTTAGTGCGATCGTGTCAATGTAAACTCACGCGAACCAACGGCTACACCCGGAATTCAATCACATAATCGAACGAAACGACATGCTCCGAGACCGCCGGCGCGGCGCGCGGTGACCAGCCAGGCGCGGGAGCAGACGTCACGCACGGCAGGCGATGCCGTCGAGGATGGTGCTGAGCCCGGAGCGGAACGCATCGTCGGCAAAGTCGGCCGGCGGGGCCGCCGCGTGCTGGGCCATGGCGGCGAACAGGTGCGGGAAGCGTTCGGGGTCAGCCAGCTGCAGGAGCGTCCGGGCGTATTGCGGGCCTGGATCATCGCCGGGCCGGACCTCGCGGGCCAGGCCGGTGGCGAGCTGGGTCTGACCCCGGACATAGACATTGACCAGCAGCAGCGCCGACAGCTTGTCGGTCTCGGCCAGGCGGGTCGGCTGCAGGGCCTCGAGCCCGCGCTCGGTCCACTGGACCTGGTACGGGAGCGTGGGCGGATCCGGCAGGGACACGCCAAGCACCCACGGGTGGGCCTCGAACCTGGATCGCGCGGCGTAGGCCCAGGCGGACAGCCGGTCGCGCCAGCACGCCTGGCCGTAGGCCGGGAAGTCCGGCGGTCCGATGGCCTCGTCGATCATGAGCGCGAGCAGCTCGTCCTTGGCCTGGACGTACCGGTACAGGCCCATCGAGGTCATGCCGACCCGCGCTCCGACGGTCCGCATGGACACGCGGCTGAGGCCGCCCTCGTCAGCCAGCTCCACGCCGGCTGCGGCGATCGCCCGCAGGTGCAGGCTGCGCCGGGGCCCCGGCCGTCGGCCGTCATCACCGTGCCAGGCCAGGTCCACGTACTCCGGAACGTCCATGCTGCTATGCCCATCCGGGTGTCCTGCCTGGCTCGCCATACTGCTTGCAGTGTACACAGTCGAAGGTCTACTATCTGCGTACGTTGATATCAGTTTTTGGTGTAAGCAGATAAGGTCGGGGGCTCCGTGCGCAACAAGGACGTGCTCATCTCGGGGGCGGGCGTGGCCGGGCAGGCGCTGGCCATCTGGCTGCGGCGGTTCGGCTTCACTCCGGTCGTGGTGGAACGGGCGTCCGCGCCGCGCGACGGCGGCCAGGCCGTCGACCTGCGCGGCGCGGCGATCGAGGTGGCCCGGCGCATGGGGATCCTGGACGCGACCCGGGCCGAGCGCACCGGCACCCGCGGGATGTCGTACGTGAGCTCCGCCGGGAAGCGGCTGGCCAGCCTCGACGGCGCGTTCGGGGTCATCGACCCGGAGGATGTGGAGATCGTCCGCGGTGACCTGGTGCGCATCTTGTACGAAGCCGCCAGCAATGACGTCGAGTACATCTTCGACGATTCCATCTCGAGCCTGACCGACACCGCGGACGGCGTCACGGTGACCTTTGAGCGGTCGGCGCCCCGCACCTTCCATCTGGTGGCCGGCGCCGACGGGCTGCATTCGCGGGTGCGCCGCCTGGCCTTCGGCCCGGAATCGCAGTTCCTCGATCACCTGGGCCTGTACCTGTCGGTATTCACCGTCCCCAACGACCTGGAGCTTGATCACTGGCAGCTCATCTACGTGACCCCCGGCAAGTCGGTAACCGTCACCAGCGCTCGAGGAAACCGCGAGGCGCGGGCGATCTTCTTCTTCGCGTCCGGGCCGCTCGAGTACGACTACCGTGACCGCGGGCAGCAGCAGGAACTCCTCGCCGCCGCGTTCGCCGGGGCGGGCTGGCAGGTACCGGAGCTGCTCGCGGCCATGCCGGAGGCCCCGGACTTCTACCTTGACTCCGTCAGCCAGGTCCGCATGGACAACTGGTCGGCCGGGCGGGTCACGCTGGCCGGTGATGCGGGCTACTGCCCGTCGCCGCTGTCCGGTCAGGGCAGCAGCCTGGCCCTGGTGGGGGCCTACGTCCTGGCCAGCGAGCTGAGCGCCGCGGACGGCGACCACCGTGACGCCTTCGCCCGCTACCAGCAGCGCATGCAGGATTTCGTCGAGCGCAATCAGCAAATCGCGCACGGCAACGCCAAGCGGTTCACGCCTACCAGCCGACGGCAGATCTGGCTGCAGAACCAGGGCATCAGGGCCCTGCCCTACATGCCCGGCAAGAACTGGGTCCTCAGCCAGGCGACCAAAGGGGTCAAGGAGGCCGCCAACGCCATCACGCTGCCCAGCCCGCGCCGTGATCGGTTACGAGCCAACGGTGTCGGGGAGTTTGCCGGTCGCGCCGAGCTTGTAGGCGATGATCATGTTCCGCTGCGTGCTCGACGGGGCGGCGAGACCGGCACCGGCGATGACGTAATCGCCAGCGACGGCGACCGGCGCGTTGGTCTTGGCGGACATGGGTGTGGAGAACAAGATGGCGCCGGTGGTCGCGTCGAGCGCGTACAGGTAGCCGCTGAACGTGGTGGTGAACACGACGTTGTTGGTCACCGTCGCGGCGCCGAACAGCATGGACGGGAGCGGGGTGTCCCAGATGACGGTGCCTGTGTCCTGGTTGACCGCGACCATCTCGCCGACAGCGCTGTAAAGGGCTTTGATCTGGCTGGCAACCGACCCGGTGAAGCCGGTCGGGCTCGCCGCCAGCGCCCAGTCGTTGACGGCGGCGAAGGCGGTGGAGCCGTTGCTGGCCAGTTGGGTCAGCATGCCGCCGTAAAGGCTCGGCTCAAGGCAATATTTCGCAGGCAGGGGGTCGTGTGACGTGGGCGTGGCATGCTCGGTGAGCGCCCCGTCGTTCTCATGCCCGCTGTGCCCGCCCACCGGGAGCTGCCACAGCAGCTTGCCGGTCTGCGCGTCCAGTTCGATCATGATGCCGGCCTTGCCACCATCGATAATCACCTGCCGCCCGTCCGCAGTGGTCAGCACCGGCGGGTTCTGCAGGTCCCAGTCGTACAGGTCGTGCGGGGTGAGCTGGTAGTACCACAGCAGTTTCCCGGCCGGGCTCAGCTTGACCACCGAGTCGGTGTACAGGTCAGGGCCGGGTCGGCTGGACCCCAGCGGGTAGGCCTTGGTGCCGAAGATCGGCGCGGGGTTGGCGATTCCCAGGTAGATGTTGCCCTGGGCGTCGAATGAGGGCGTGTACCACAGCCCGGCGCCGGAGTTGACGGCCGGGTTGCCCCACAGGTTCTGGTCCTGGTTCCAGGACCACTCCGGCGCGCCGGTCTTGGCGTTCAGCGCCCACAGGATCCCCTGGCCGCCCGCGCCGTATACCGTGGTCACATTGGCCGGCACGGTGGAAACGTACACGGTGCCGTTGTCGAAGCCGGGCGCCATGGCGATGCCCTCGTGGTCGTTTTCAGTCAGCGTCCGGCTCCACAGCTGCGCGCCGGTCGCGGCGTCCAGGGCGACCGCGGCCCGGTTGGTGGCCGCGTACACGACCCCGCCGACCACGTTGACACCGTCCGGCCCGCCGTTGGGCGAGTCGTAGTCGTGCGTCCACAAGATCTTGCCGGTGGTGAGGCTGATCGCGAACACGTTAGAGTCCAGGTCCTGGACGTACACCACCCCGTTCACGATCACCGGCGTGGCCGCGTAGGCCCCGTCGGTGTGGGCCGTGGACATCGTCAGCGGTACCGTCCACGCCACCCCGAGTTCAGAGACGTTTGTGCCGGTGATCGTGCTGGCCACGTAGCGGGTGCTCCCTGGGTTGGCGTCCGGCTGCGTCCAGCCGGCCGCGGGCTGGCCCGTGGCGGCCGGGGTGGTCCCGGTGACCGCCGCGCCGCGCTTGGACGGGCACGCCAGCGTGCTCGAACTGCTGCTGCTACTGCTGCTCGAGCAGCCGCCCGCGATCAGGGCCGCCGCGACCACCAGTGCCGCGCCCGCTACTACGGGCCGGCGGGCGCCGGACCTCCTGGCTGCATTGCTCATAGCTCACCGATCCCCGTATGTGCGTCCTTGACCAGTTCCGCCCTCACCGTGGCACGGCCAGCCCGGCCCCTGGCAGGGGTGAAACCACCCACACGGCCCGAGGACCGGGAACGGGTGGCTGGTCATGACCTTCCCCGCCGGGTCAGCCGAAGTGGCCTACGCAGAACTCATTTCCCTCGGGATCGGCAACCACCGTCCAGTAGTGCGTCTGGAAATCCTGCCGCCAGAGGACTCGTGCGCCGATGCCGACCAGACGGTCAACCGCGGATCGTTCATCGGGAACCTCCACGTCAATGTGCGCCCTGTTCTTGCCGAGCTTCGGCTCGCTCACCTGCTGCAGGAAGAGCCTGGGTTCGGCGCCCGCCGGATCACGCAAGACCGTGTAGCCCTGCCCCCGGTGGTCGAGCTCATAGCCAAGGGCAGCGGACCAGAAATCGGTCATGGCGGTGAGGTCGTGTACGTCGATCCCGATCTGACGAATGCGGTACAGCGCCATCTAGAGCAGCGTAGCCCGCTTCAGCCGAGTCCTTGCCGGAGCGCAGCAACCGCGTCCGGGTAGTCGGCCAGCTGATAAGGCTTCTGCCCGGGCTGGGGCGGGCCGGAATAGGACTTGATGGCAGGCGGGTTCGGAATGATATTGACGCCCAGGACCAGCCGGTAGCCCGCGTTTTCCCATTGAGCCAGAATCGGCTGCGCGGTGGCGTCCGATATTTCCTTCTGGTCGTTCAGGTAATCCGCGGCGTACTGCAAGTGCCCGCCTAGTAGCTTTCCCAGGCCGTTGACGGCACCAGGGGGATTAACTTGCGCCGCTCCACCCTGATTGGCCAGCAACGGGCCGCCAGGCCAGCCAGAAGAAGTAACGTGGCCCTGCTCCCAGTAAAGGCCGATAGCGTTATGAGCCTTCATCCAGGCCATCATGTGGGTAAGGAAATACGTGTCGTCCTGGCCGCCGAAGGTATGGAAGTCCAGGCCCCACTCAGGGATGATAATGGGCTTGCCCGTAAGCTTGGAGAACTGGGCTATCCAGTCCAGTCCGCCTGGGGTGGCGGTCAGGGTGTGCTGCCAGTGCAGAGTCCAGTCGAGCGCGCCGGACGCGGTGTGCGGGTACGACCCCTTGGGGCCGCCGTACCAGTCGAAGATATCGGTCCCCACGTAGTCGACGTAAGCGCTGCCAGGCCAGCACTCGGCTACCGTCGCCGCCCCGGGGTAGATCGTCCACAAGAACTTGAAGTGCTCACCGGGCACCGATCGCATGGTCTTGACGACCTGCCGCCAGGCCAGGATGAACGCATCGGGCTCGGATGGCGGTGCGCGCTGCTCGCTCCACGCGTACCATGAGCCATTCATCTCGCGACTGAGATTGATAATGGTATTGGCCAGTCCATCCTGTACCAGCAATTCACCTAGCTGGTAGAACCGCTGATTATCAGCGCCCGCCGCTGCGGCCACCAGAGCAGAGCTGCTCGACTCGTAATAGCCGGATGCGGAGGTATTCGGCCCGCCATCGGTCAGCAGCGTTTCGAGTTCGGAATCCACGGCGCCGGACCCGGTGATCGCTGGCGGCTTGGCCGGGGCAGTCCCCACCAGATGCACCCACGAGCCTATCCAGGGCGGCTTGGTCACAACAATAACCCCGAGGATAAACACCAGGCAGAACAGGACTATTACCCACTTCTGCTTGGACAGCCTCAGCTTGGTCATGATCGGTGATCAAGCCGCCGAAGAAATGCCCGGGTCCGCGTCTGGTTAACAAAGATATCCCGACGGCCTGGCTGACCAGCAGGCCGGTGCGCCGATCTAGTGGCGAGGGATCCCGTAACCCGCCCCCGGTCATCATGGCTGCGCCGCCAGCAACGCTATGGACCAGGTGGATCCGAGTTGGCTCATGGTCTTGTCCTGCCGCCCGGGCAGCAAGCTGCTGGCCGGGCTCCTGTACTGCTGTGCGGTTACCGACGGGCTTCAGCCAATTGTATACCGCTACGAACTGGCCGCCGATGCGCGCCGCCGGACGGACCGTCACCGCTGGTCAGAGGAGTTTGCGCGGCCTGCTCGCGGAGCCCGCCCCCAGCGGCAGGCCGCGTGTCGCCGTAACGGGCCGGATGGCCTCGTTCCGGATGATCTCTTGACGAAGCGGGAGAAAAGTTTGAAGGTTGAGCTAATCTGAGCAAAGGAGTGGGATTGCGAACAAAACGAATCTTCACGACAGCGCTAGCAGTAGCCGCCCTGACCGGCGCGGCCTGCCTGACCGGCATGACGGGAACGGCCAGCGCGGCGGTAACGGGCATCCCGGCGGCCGACAACGTCCTGGCCCCGGGCGGTCCCATAGTCACGGCGGCCGGTTCGGGGGCCACGACGGTCAGCCTGAACTGGTCGGGTTACGCGGTGACTTCCAAGAAGGCCTTCACCTACGTGCACACGACGTTCGTGCAGCCCGCCATCACCTGTACGGGTGTCGCGGACCAGTGGACCTCAGACTGGTCAGGCCTGGACGGCTACAACACCGATACGGTCGAGCAGGACGGCACCTTCGCCCACTGCGGCGGTACCGGCAACACGACGCCTAAGTATGAGGCGTGGTACGAGATGTTCCCGGCGAATTCGGTGAACGCGTTCGCCGTCCACGCCGGTGACATCATCGACTCCTCGGTCAGCTTCGCCAGCGGCGAGTTCACGCTGACGATCGCCGACCTGTCGACGGGCAAGAGCAGCACCGTCTCTGCCACATGCTCGAGCTGCGTCCGGACGTCGGCCGAGTGGATCATCGAGCGGCCTGAGCTCTGCAATAACGCCGGGACCAAGTGCTTCCTCACCGAACTGGCCGACTTCGGCACCTCCAGCCTGACCGGGGACGAAGCACAGCTCACCGGAGGGAA
This sequence comes from uncultured Actinomycetes bacterium, assembly GCA_963790065.1. GTDB lineage: Bacteria > Actinomycetota > Actinomycetes > Streptosporangiales > Streptosporangiaceae > Palsa-504. The sequence continues at coordinate 77,198 of CAWBNK010000022.1, forward strand.
CGTCAAGGGTGTCGGGGGCTTCAACAACATCCCGATCAACATGGTCGACCCGGTTACCGGCGGCGGGTTCATCTCGCTCGATACCGTCGGCGCGGTGAGCGGCAAGTCGTTCACGGCAACCTGGGACCGCTCAGGAAACATCTTCCCGATCAGCGGTTAGCCGATCAGCGGTTAGCCGATCAGGGGCTAGCCGATCAGGGGCTAGCCGATCAGGGGCTAGCCGATCCGCAGGCGCCCGCATCATCGGGCCCGGCGCCGGATCTGCCTGGACCGGCGCCGGGCCGTGCGGCGTCCGGCCCGGGCCGGCCAGCACGGCAGGAACCTCGTCGGCCAGTATTGGACGCCAGGCCGGGCGCGCGGACGTCATGAGCCTGGACGGCCTCGACCTAGCCGGGCTGCGATCTCGCGGGCACACTCCAGGGCCTCGGTGTGGCTGGAGTCGACCTCGAGGTCGTAGCTCACGCCACGGTGCACCAGTTCCGCCTGCGCCGCCGCCATCCCGGCCGGCCGGTCACCCCGCGCCAGCTCGCGACCCGCCGCGACCTCGGGATCGCAGTGCACCCCGACCCACAGCACCCGGAGGCCGGCCAAACAAGCCCGGGTGCGTTCCTGCGACGCGGCGCCGCCCAGGAACACATCGTCGATGATGATCCGCGCCCCGGCCCGGGCCATGGCCGCCACCCCGGTGCGCCACGCCGCCTCCAGCTCGTGGAAGCCGCCGCCGATCGTCACCTCGCCCTGCTGGCCGAACGCGATGCCGGAACCCGATTCCAGCAGGCTTGGCGGCAGCGCCTCAACCAAGTCGTCCACGCTGAGCCGCAGCCACGGCCCGGGCAGGATCGCCTGCAGGCAGCGGGCGATGCCGGTCTTGCCCGAGCTTGACCCGCCGTTGAGCACGATCACCTGCGTCGGCTCGGCTCCGGAACCGCCGTCCGCAGGACCGTCCTGCCCAGCCGCCATGACCAGCTCCTCACCCGCCCCACGCCTGCCCTGCCAACCTAACGCCGGTTACCAGCCGGAAATGTCACAGGCTTCGGCAAAGTGGACGCCATGCACAGAAGGAGGCACCATGAGTGTCGTGACGATCGCCGAGGCCTGGCCCGCCGCCGGGCGCCCGTTCACCGTCGCCGAGCTGGACCGGATGCCAGCTGATGGCCGCAGAGGTTCGGCGTCCTCTCCTACTGGATCGTGAACCCGGATCCGCCCCAGCCGGAGCTGACCGTCTTCGAGCTTCGGGACGGCCGTTACGCTCTCGTGGCGAGGGCAGCGGAGCCATTCACGGCCGAGCGTCCTTTCACCGTGAGCATCGACCCGGCCCAGCTGACTGCGGGACTGCACCATTAACCCAGGACATCTCGGTCTTAGAGCGCACGTTGAACCACGGCCCGTTCGGCCCTAACTCCTGACGGAGGTGTCGCGGACCTCCTGCAGGCCCACGGCCGGGGCCGGGCGGGCGGGCCCCGGCTCCGGGACCGGGACCGGGCGGGCGGTCAGCAGCACCGCCGACACGGCGCCGGCCGCGGCGAAGAACGCGATGACCAGCACCAGCCCGTTCCGGTAGGCGGCGACCGGATCGGCCGGCGATATATGGGACAGGACGGCCACCAGCCCGGCCACCCCGAGCACCGTCCCGATCTGCCGCGACATGTTCAGGATCCCGCTCCCGGTGCCGAACCGCGCCGGCGTCAGCGAGGCGCTCCCCGCCCCGAGCAGCGAGGGGATGGTCAGTCCCACCCCGGCGCCGCCCAGCAGCTGCGCGGGCAGCAGGTGGGTCACGTACGCAGGCGCCGCCTGGATCCGCCACAGCCAGAACAGCTGCGCCAGGGCGTTGACCAGGCAGCCGATCACCGCGACCCGCCCGGGCCCGCCCAGCGCAACCGCCAGCCGGGGTGCCACGATCCGGGCGAAGGGCAGCACCATGAGCGGCCCGGGCGCGATGGCCAGCCCGGCGTCGACCGCGGAGTAGTGCCACACGCCGGTGAGGAACTCCACCGCGCTGAGCACGAACGCGCCGAACCCGGCGTAGTACAGGACCGAGGCGGCGAACGCGCCGCTGAACGACCGCGAGTGCAGCAGCTCCAGCTCGAGGACCGGCGAATGGTGCCGCTGCGAACGCCAGACCATGCCCGCTCCGCAGGCCACCGAGGCGGCCAGCAGGCCGATGAACCCCGCCGAGTCCCAGCCCCAGCCGGGGGCCTTGACCAGGGCCAGCGCCACCAGCCCGACGGCCGCGGCCAGCAGGACCGCGCCGACCAGGTCGGGCCGGCCGCGCGACGCCGAATCCCGGCTCTCCGGCACGACCCGCATGGCCAGCACCACCGCGGCCAGTCCCACCGGCACGTTGATCCAGAACACCCAGCGCCACTCGATCTGGACCAGGCTGCCGCCGATGACCGGGCCGAGCGCTGCGCCCAGGGCACCCAGGGCCGACCAGGTGCCGATGGCCTTGGCCCGGCCCTGCGCCGGCACGGCGGCCAGCAGCAGAGACAGCGACGCGGGCACCATCGCGCCTGCCCCGGCGGCCTGGATGACCCGGGCCGCGATCAGCAGGCCCACGCCCGGCGCCAGCCCGCACAGCATCGACCCGAAGGTGAACCCCGCCAGCCCGGCCGCGAAGACCCGCCGCCGCCCGATCCGGTCGGCCCACCGCCCGGCCGGCACCAGCACCGCCGCGAACACGATCGTGTAGGCGTTCAGCACCCAGGACAGCGAGCTCAAGCTGGTGCCCGGGTACTGCCTGCTGATGTACGGGAACGCCAGGTTGACGATGAACAGGTCCAGGCTGGACATGAATACAGCCAGCGACAGCACGCCGACCACCGCGGTGACGCGACGCGAACCGGGGGGAGTGGAGCCCACCGAGCCCTCCTCAGGAGTAAGTCCGATTTCTGGATTCACCATAACCTAGTGGGTCCAGAAATCCAACTGATGAGGTAAACTCGCCGACATGAGTACCACGCCGGCCGACCCGCGACCCTGTTCGATCGCCCGCACCCTGGACCTCGTGGGCGAGAAGTGGGCGCTGCTGGCCGTGCGCGAGGTCTTCCTCGGCAACCGCAGGTTCGACGAGATGGTGCGCCGCACCGGAGCGCCCCGCGACACGCTGGCGGCCCGGCTCCGCACCCTGGTCGGCGCCGGGATCCTCGAGCGCCGCCCCTACAGCGATCACCCGGCTCGTTTCGAGTACCACCTGACCGCCGCGGGCCGCGACCTCTATCCGGTCATCGTCACCCTGATGCGCTGGGGTGACCAGTACCTGGCCGACGAGGCCGGGCCGCCGCTGGTGCTGCAGCACCACTGCGGCCACCAGGTAACGGCGCAGGTCGTCTGCCAGGCCTGCGGCGAGGCCCTCCAGCCCCGCGACACCAAGCCGCTCACCGCGAGCGGCGCACCGGTCCGCGTCTTAGCGTCAGGCCAAGATAACCGTGTCGGTATCTCCGAGCAGCAGTTGCTGAGGGATCTGGCCGAACGTGTACTGGGCCGGGGCCGTTCCCTGGACAAGCGTGAATACCCAGATGACATCGAAACGGTCGCCTGGCCACTGCTGGGGTATTGCTGTTCGCTGGACAGCTGGCAGTGACGAGGCGAGCGACGGGATGTGGTCGTGCTCCCAGCAGATCAGAACGACACCGGAGTAGCTGCTCACCACGCTGCCGGCCAGCTGGGGTTCCTGGCCCTCGGCGAAGTCGGAGACGATCGGAACCCCGAGACGGTCGCTAAGGCCCTGGATGGTCTGATACGTGCGATGCGCGGTCGTCTTGCTCGGGTCGCCGTAGGAGGGTGAGAGCAGGACCGTCGGTTCCAGCAGTCCCGCTTGCAGCGGCCCGGTAGCAGGATCGAACAGGACCGCGAGCGCGCCAGAGCGCCGCCATCCCGTCGGCAGCAGCGAATGCGCGTCTTGAATGCCCTGATCATTGACGCCAAATGGCGCGGTCGGGGTGGGCGGAGGCTGTCCCGGGGCTTGCGCCGGCGGGTCAGCAGGCTTTTCGCCGTGGCGAATAATGTAAATCACGTCTGGCGGGGCTGCAGTGCCTGTGACGGGCTGGCTCATTCCAGCATGCTAACCGCGACGCGAGCTGTGACCTCAGACTGCCACCAGCAGCATCCGGCTGGCGAGGGCAGTCGAGGCGGTCAGGCTGTCGAGGAACAATCCGCGTGCGACCGGATCGTTGCGTACGGCCCACAACAGCAGGCAGTTGGTCCAGGCCATGTCCCTGGCGCTGTTGATCGTCCAGTTGGCGATCAGGCTGGCCACCGCGCTCACATGGCGGTCGACGGCCAGTTCGGGGGTGGACTCGAAAGACTGGCGGACGGATTGTTCGGCCGCGTCCAGCAGCTGGTCGACCTTCTGGTAGTCAGCGAAGTGCGGGGCGGCGTCGGGTGAGGTGGCCAGCGCCGTGCAGGTGCTGACCATCGCTATCGGCAGGTCGTGGTTGATATGGGCGTTCATGCCCGCCAGCGCGAACTGGACCGGTTCGATCCCCGCCACAGCGCGCTGTTCCACCAGCGGCCGCCAGGCCATCGGTACCTCCGTCGGCGTGCTTGCCGCGCTGGTCGCAGCGAAGTACAGGTTGGCGAATGTCACGTCCAGCTGTGTCATGAATGCCGGGTCGGCGAAAAAACCCTGGCCGAGCTGGCTGTTCACCTGCCTGGTCACGTCCAGGTACATGCGGTTGAAGCACGCCAGCCCATCTGCGGCAGAAAGAGCCGCGTCGATCGCCTCCATCCGGGCGATCGCCCCGGCCACTGAGGTCACCGGCACGTCCGAAGCTGCCATATCCGCCGACATGGCAGTGACTATACGGTCACCAGCCCTGCAACCACCGTGACGCTCCCATCCGAGCATGAGCGCGTCTCCGCGGAGACGCCTTGTGAATCGCCGCACAAGCCGTCCGCGTCGTAGTAGCCGAGGAAATGGCCACTCCAGCACCCCAAGAGCGTCAGCGGCCGGCAAAAGGTGACCCGGCGATTCCGGATTCGGTCTACCCTCTGGACAAGCCAGCTCAGGAACCGTTGGCGTGGGAGGACATAACCGGTGGCTCGCCTGGCGATCTCGAAGGACTTCCTGGCGGAGTACGCGAAGCTGGACAGGGACGTCCAGGTCGCCGTCGACGCTGCCGTGACCAAGTTCGCCCGCCACCCCTACCCGGCCCAGCACCTGACCAAGCCCGAGCACAGCCGCGACGACCGGATCCGCATCATGCCGGTGAACGGCCGCTGGCGCGGCGTCGTGCTGGCCCCCGCGGCCCCGGGCCTGACCACGGCCCCCGGCCAGGCCGTAGCCTCGACCCCGCTGTCAAGTCCGGCCGCGGACACGTACTGCCTGGTCACGGTCCTGCCGCAGGACCAGGCCGACGCCTACGCGACCAGCCACCGGTTCGGCGTCAGCCAGCTGCAGGTCACGTACGTCTCCGGGCCTGACGAGCAGCAGCGCATCCTCGCCCACCCGTTCGAGGCCTGGCGCACGTTCCTGCACCCCAGCCAGCGCGAGGTCGCCTACCACGCCAGCTACGCCGGCCCGGCCCAGGTGACCGGCGGCCCCGGCACCGGCAAGACCGTGACCCTGCTGCACCGTGCCGCGTTCCTGGCCGAGCGCGGCGCGCAGGTCCTGGTCACCACCTTCACCGGCAACCTGGCCGTGGCCCTGGCCGCGCAGCTCGACGTGCTGGTCCAGGACCTGACGGTGCGGAACCGGATCGAGGTGCTCAACGTGGACCGGCTGGCCTACAGCGTGGTCAAGCTGGCCCGCGGCACTCCGGTCATCGCCGACGGACGGGTGCAGCAAGCCCGCTGGGCGCAGGCCGCCGCCGATATCGGGCTGGGCTTTACCCCAGCGTTCCTGCGGAACGAGTGGGAACAGGTCATCCTGGCCAAGGGCCTGCGCACCGAGCAGGCCTACCTGATCTGCCCGCGCACCGGCCGGGGACGGCCGCTGACCAAGGCCCAGCGCGCCCAGGTCTGGCGGGCCGTCCAGCGCGTCACCGCCGAACTGACCACCACCCGCGAGTCCACCCACCTGCAACTGGCCGACGAGGCCACGCGCCTGCTCTGGCAGGTGGCCAGGCCCCGCTACCGGCACATCCTGGTGGACGAGGCCCAGGACCTGCACCCGTCGCAGTGGCGGCTGCTCCGCGCCGCGGTGGCACCGGGACCGGACGACCTGTTCATCGCGGCCGACCCGCATCAGCGCGTCTACGACAACCGGGTCTCGCTGGCCAGCCTGGGGATCACGGTCCGCGGCCGGAGCCGGCGGCTGTCGCTGAACTACCGGACGACCCAGGAGATCCTCAACTGGGCGGTGCCGCTGCTCGGGAACGAGCCGGTGACCGGCCTGGACGGCGAGGTGGATTCGCTGCTCGGCTACCGGTCGCCCATGCACGGCCTGGCCCCGCAGGTAAAGATGGCCGCCAACCGGACCGAAGAGCTCGCGCTGCTCACCGAGCGGATCTGCTCGTGGCTCGCCGACGGCATCGAGCTGAACGCCATCGGCGTGACCGCCCGGTCCGCCGCCCTGGTCCGCGAGGCTCGCACGGTGCTGGAGGCCGCCGGCATCGCCACGGTCTCGCTGAACGGCCGGGGCAGCACCAAGGCCGTTCTGGCCGGGACCATGCACGCCATGAAGGGCCTGGAGTTCCAGGCGGTCGCGGCCATCGGCGTGGAGCAGGGCCTGGTGCCCGCGTCGGCGGCCGTCACCCCGCAAACCGAGGACGCCGCCGCGCACGCCCAGGACCTGCAACGGGAGCGCTGCGTCCTGTTCGTGGCCTGCACCCGCGCCCGGGATCACCTCTACGTTTCCGGCACCGGCGAGCCGAGCCCGTTCCTCCCGTCCTCGCCAGAGCGCACCTAATCGGTGAAGTCGCGGCTCAGCCCTCGCGTACCGAGGTGATGCCGGACAGCCCGCAGATGTCAAGCACCGGCGACAGCAACGCCGTCGCGATCAGCCGGACCCGCGGCGCCACCGCGTACAAGGCGTGAATCCCGGCGCTGTCGAGGTATTCCACCCTGGTCAGGTCGACGACAAACTCACCGCCGTCGGCGGCCGCCGCGAGCGCCGCACGGAACATCTCAGCGTTGCTCATGTCGATCTCGCCCACCGCGCTCACGACCGGGATCCCGTCCGGGCCGCGCCCGGTGGACAGCTCAAGCGGGGTGGCCATGGTTGATCTCCAGGTAAAGGTCGACAGTGGTCCCGTCAGGCCCGGGCTCGATGACGACCTGCTGCATGAGGGCCCGCATCAGCGCGATGCCGTGCCCGCGCAGGTCGCGGCCGCCGGGCGGCGAGGAACGCCAGCGGCCGGTGTCGGCAATGGTAAGGCGCAACTGGTTCGTGGTCGACACCGCCCGGAGCCGCACCTGCTGGCCGGGCATGCGCCGGTGGCCGTGCTCGATCGCGTTGGCGATGGCCTCGCCCGCCGCGACCAGGACGTCCTGCGCCACCCGGGTACTGACGTCGCAGCTGCGCAGCCAGCTCCGGAGCCTGGTCCGCACCGAGGCGAGCTGCTCCGGCTCGGCGGAGAACGACACGTCAAGCGGGGCGGGATGGTGGTAGACCACCAGGGCCACGTCGTCCTCGTAACCGCCGGCGGGCGCCAGCCGCGTCATGACCTGAGCCGCCACATCCTCCAGCGAGGCACCGCCCATCGCCGAACCTATCGCCGCACCCGCCGCCGCGATGCCCTCGGTGATCGGCTGGCCTCGCCGCTCCACCAGCCCGTCGGTGTACAGCAGCAGCGTCGAGCGCGACGGCAGCACATACTCGCCCTCGCCCCGCGGGGAGCTCCGGCCCACCGCCAGCGGCAACGATCGCCCGCCGTCGAGCAGTACGACACCGCCATCGGGATGGACCACGATCCCCGGCGGATGCCCGGCGCTGGAGTAGGTGAGCTCCCCGGTCTCCGGATCGAGGATGCCGCAGAACACCGTGGCGCACTCGGCCCCGGGCACCAGCGACGCGAACCGGTCCATGGCGGTCAGGGCCGCGGCCGCGCTGGCGTCCTGCAGCAGCAGCGCCCGGCAGGCGCTGCGCAGCTGGCCCATGACCGTGGCCGCGCCCAGGTCGTGCCCGACGCAGTCGCCGACCATGATGCCGATCCGTCCGTCCGGCAGGTCCACGATGTCGTACCAGTCGCCGCCGACCTCGAGCGGGCGCGTGGCGGGCTCGTAGCGGACCGCGAAGCCGGCGGGCAACCGGGACGGGCCGAGGATCGCCCGCTGCAGGGTCAGCGCCGTCTCGCGCTGCTGATCGGCCTGGTAGGCGCGATGCAGCGCCTGAGCGATGTAGCCGCCGACCAGGCTGAGCAGGGTCCGGTCCTCGGCGCTCAGCACCCGGCCGGAGCCCAGCTCGATCCAGATCCCGAGCGTGCCCGCCGGATGCTCGAGCCTGACTCCGGCTCCGCCCGACGCATCTGCCGTCGGTATCAGCACGGGCTGCTCCCGCAGCGCCGAGAAGGCGTCCCGGAGCCCGGCCGGCAGCATGTCCCAGGTCCGTGCGGCCCCGGTCGAGGTCACCGCCACCTGGTCGGCTGCCGTCCAGGTCACGGCAGTCACCTCCCGGGCCCGCCACAGGCGGTGCAGTTCCTCCAACGTCTCGTGCAGGACCTGGGCCGCGGTGCCGGCCCGGGACACTACCAGCCCCATGGCAGCCAGTGCCGCCTCCTGCTGCACCGCGTAGTGCTCGGCGGTGACGTCGCGGAACGTCCCGACCAGCATGCGGCGCCCGTTCTCCGGGTCCCTGACCTCGTTGAAGCTGCCGGTGACCCAGATGCGCTGCCCGTCGCGGCGGTTAAGCGGGACCGTGAAGCTCCCGTCTGGATCGTTCCGCATCCGCTCGAGACTGTCCCAGAGCATCTGGTGACCCTCGGCATCGGCCTGCTCGTCCGGCCACCACGGATGCGGCGCCGGGTACGGCAGCCCCTCGGCGCCGTAGCCGAGGATCTCGGAGAAGGCGGCGTTGACCTCGACGACCGACCCGTCCTCCTCGCGCAGGAAGAACGCCTCGTGCAGCGAGTCGAGCAGGGCCGCCCGCCAGCGGGCGTGCTGGCCGCGCAGCCGGGCCAGCTCCACGTTGGCCCGGACCCGGGCCAGCAGTTCGGCCGCCGGGAACGGCTTGACCAGGTAGTCATCCGCGCCCGCCTCCAGGCCCTCGATGGCCGCCTCCTGCCCGGCCCGGGCCGACAGCAGCAGCACCGGTACCTCCGCGGTGCGCAGGTCCGCGCGCAGCGCCGCGACCAGCTGCAGGCCGCCCATCCGGGGCATCATCACGTCGCTGATGATGATGTCGGGCGGGTCGGCCCGCGCCGCCTCAAGCGCGGCCTGCCCGTCGGTGACGGTCGTGACCTCGTAGCCCGGCCGGAGCAGCCGCCCCAGGTACTCGCGCATGTCCGCGTTGTCGTCGGCCAGCAGTACCCGCGCCGGGACCGGCTTGCCGTCGGCGTCGCGCCGTGCAGTGCCGCCCTGGAGGGGTCCGGCGGCCTGCGCCGCGGACTCCGTCTCCGCTAGGTCCGGGTCGGCGGGTAGCCAGCTGGTGGCCTCGAGCAGGAACGACGTGGCGGCCGCCGACACGGCGCGCGACCCGCCGCCCGCGACCACGTTCTCATCCGGCAGGTGCCCGCGGCCGAGCGGAACCCGCACCGTGAACGTGGTCCCGGCCCCTTGGGCGCTGTCCGCCGTGATCGTTCCGCCGTGCAGCCCGACCAGCTCCCGGACCAGGGCCAGCCCGATGCCGCTGCCCTCGTTGGACCGGGCCGGCACGTTCTCGATCCGGTGGAACCGGTCGAACAGCCGCGGCATCTCGGCCGCGGCGATCCCCGTCCCGGTGTCGGCCACGCGCAGCACCGCATGCCCGTCCTCCTCCCGGAGCTGGACGCTGACCCGGCCGGTGAAGGTGAACTTCAGCGCGTTGCTCAGCAGGTTGAAGACCACCTTCTCCCACATCTCGCGGTCCACATAGACCGGCGCGCTCAGCGCCGGGCTGTCCACCTGGTAGCCGATGCCGGTCCGCTCGAAGGCCGACTCGAACACGCCGGCCAGCTCGGCGGTGAAGGCGCCTAGGTCGAGCGGCTCGAAGCTGGCCTGCATCCGCCCGGCCTCGATCCGGGAGAAGTCGAGCAGGGTGTTTACCAGCTTGCCGAGCCGCAGGCCGTTGCGGTAGATCACGTCCAGGTGCCCGGCCGCGGCGGCGTCCCCGGGGCCGAGCCGGGCCCGCAGTTCCTCCACCGGGCCCATGATCAGGGTCAGCGGGGTGCGGAACTCATGGCTTACGTTGGAGAAGAAGGTCGTCTTGGCCCGGTCGAGCTCGGCCAGCTCGTCGGCCCGGCGCAGCTGGGCCTGGTAGGCCACCGCGCCGTTCATCAGCGCCGCGGTCTGCTGGGCCACCAGGCCCAGGAACGACCGGTATCCCTCGTCCAGGGGCCGTCCGGCGCTGGCGGCCAGCACGATGGCCCCGGCCGCCTCGCCGGTTCCCCCGATCAGCGGCAGCACCATGGCCTCGGCCGGGGGAGTCTCCCACCCGCCGCCCGGCAGCTCCCCGAACCGGGCGATCACGTCGGTCAGCGCGACCGGCTCGCCGCTGCGCAGCACCTCCGCCACCGGCCAGCCGCCGGGCCCGTCCCGCACGCTGCTGCCCGCCAGGACCGGAGGGCCGCCGTCGGACCCACGCAGGTAGATGGCCGCGAACGGCACGTCCCGGCTGGCCTTTTCCGTTATGGACCGAACGACCAGGCCGCACGCCTCCGCCACGCTGCGAGCCTGCCCGGCCTGAGCGCCCAGGTCCTGCAGCGCGGCGAGCCTGCGCCGGCCGACCACCTCCTCGGTGGTCTCCTTGACCGCCGTGAACAGCCCGCGCACGGTCCCCTCGTCGTCATGCAGCGGGCTGTAGGAGTAGGTCCAGTGGGTCTCCTCCGAGTATCCGTGCCGGTCCATGGCCAGCAGCAGGTCTTCCGACCAGGTGGCCTGCCCGGTGTCCAGCACGGAACCGAGCATCGGCCCGACCGTGGGCCAGATCTCGCCCCAGACCTGTTCGGCCGGCCGCATGAGCCCCGGATGCTTGTTGCCCATCAGCGGCAGGAAGGCGTCGTTGTAGATCATGTACAGCTGCTGGCCCCACCAGACGATCATGGGAAAGCGCGAGGTCAGGCAGATCCGGGTGGCGGTACGTAGGCTGTCCGGCCAGGCCCGCGGATCGCCAAGCGGCGAGCTGGCCCACGGGTACGCGCGCATCCGGCGCGCCATCTCGCCGTCGCCCGGAAAGGTCCGCTCGCTCTCGCCGGGGCTGTCGCCGGTGCTCATGGCCTCAGCCCCTTCCCCGTCCGTCCAGCCTGCCGAGCCACCATGCAGCTTCCCGAAGCAAGATAACGTAATCCTCCCCCGCCCCACCGCCGCCTGACCTCCCGCCTCCGCGAACTGGGCTGGTAACGACCAGGTATGAACCAGCCCGGAGGTGAGCTCGTTCCAGAACATGGCAAATGCTTCCGATGTGCTCTGGCCAGATAGTCATGACTTGCTCCCTATGCGTAACGTCGGCCGCCGTGGGACGGCGGTGAAGTCCGGTGGGAGCCGACCTGCCCGACGACCCAGACATCCCGCCAGACGACCACGCCGACCGCCGCGACGACCAAGCCGGTACCAGCCCGCCCGAGACGCGCGGCCGCCAGGAGTACTACGCCGACCTGCGCGTAGCGGTTTCCAAGCAGGAATCCGTTATCACCCAGCGCGTCGCCGCCGAACAGGCCGCCACAGCAAACTGGCAGGAAACTGCCGCCCAATCCCGCTGGATGTGGACCGAGTACCAGCGGAGATGGCCCCCAGAAGAACGCCCTCCCGCCGACCGCTCCTCCGATGCCCCAGACTCCTGGCGCGGGCTGCTGAACCGTGCTGACAACGGTCGTGTTGAAGCAGCCTGCGACCAGATCGCCGATCGAGAAGAGCGACAGATCTCACCCGCGTTGCGCGCCCTCGAAGGTCAAGATCCCGACCGTCACCTGATCGGCTTCGAAGATCGCCTGAAAGACCGCGATCGCATCAAAGAGAAGGTCAGTGGAACAATCAAGGACTCCGAACCGCTCACCAGAGCAAGCTGTTTCGCTTCTGCCTGACGCTATCCGATACACCTTTCAGTATCGAGAGACTCGCTACACTGAAGGTGTCTGGACCGACATCGGACGCATGAAAGAAGAGGGCTTCAAGTTGGACAAACTCAAGAATTCTTGGTCCGATGATCAGTACAAAGGAATCAACAGTCAGTGGATTGAGCCGGACACGGGCCAGCGATTCGAAGTGCAGTTTCATACCCGCATTAGCTTCGAGGCCAAGCAACTCACGCATGACGCCTACGAACGACTCCGGACCAGGCAACCTGATAAGTTCGAGGAGCTGGTGCTGGAAGCTTTCCAGCAGAAGGTGTCCGCCGAAGTGCCGGTTCCGCCTGGCGCTGCCGACATTCCCGACTTCCCCAGAGAGGCGCAGATGCCAGATAAGGTCACGTACTATGCTGATCGTGGACGACCTGAGCAGTCGTGAGCAACCGGCTGGGGTATTTCGGCGCATTTACTTCGGAGGATGGTGGGCGATCCGATGAGGCATTCACCCAGAATCTCACGTGGGAGTTCAGCCCTGCACTGATCGCTGCCGAGCGCGGTGATCTGCAAAACGAATTCATTGAGATCAGTGAGGCTGAAGCAAACCAGATCGTCGAGCGGATCCGGACCGAGGTGACCGGAAACCCCTCGTCCGGTAGTCAATGAAAGTGGCATCCTACCCAAAAGAGCCGTCTTGGTTAAATCCCCCAACTGCCCGGCCGGACCGGTGCGTCGTCTAATGATCGAGGCGACGTACTCGCTTTGATCATGCGACCAGGAGACGCCGCTCCCTGAAACCCGCGGGGCGCCGCAGGCGGCGTGGCTCAGGTGTGTCGGCTGATCCATACCGAGGGGTGGGCGGGCTCCAGGGCCTGCTGTACGACCGTGGCCAGGTCGTCGCGGACCGAGTCCAGGTCTACGGCGTCTTTGAGCCGTGCTGCGAACGCGGCCACGGTCTGATCGGCGTCGTAGCGGGCCCGGATGAACCGGCGGTCCACCATATGCTGCACCCGCAGCCGCAACGGGTTGAACAGGGCAATCGCACGATTGGTGTGATTCACCCGCTTCGGGTGACGATGTTCTCACCCTCTCCGGGACGACGATCGGTCTGAAGTTTCCACATCGTGTGCAACGGAGAGTTGCGCTGTGCTTCGAAGCTCAGGAGAAGAGAAGAAGGCAATGACCGTACCGACGCCGCCGGCCTCGGCCCTGGTCCGCCCGTTCACCGTCTCGATCTCGGATTCGGAGATCGATGACGTGAAGCAGCGGCTGGCCAGGACTCGATGGCCGGATCCGGAAACGGTGGGCGACTGGTCGCAAGGGGTTCGCGTAGAGAATGCCAGGTCTCTGGTCGGCTACTGGGAGCGGGGCTATGACTGGCGGCGCTTGGAGTCCGGGCTCAATCGCTTCCCCCAGTTCCTGACCGGGATTGACGGGCTGGATATCCACTTCATCCACGTCAGGTCCAGCAATCCCAACGCGATGCCGCTGATACTCACGCACGGATGGCCGGGCTCGATCGTCGAGTTCCTGAAGCTGATCGGCCCGCTGACCGATCCGGTTTCGTTCGGAGGAGACGCCACCGATTCATTCAACGTCGTCGTCCCGTCGCTCCCCGGGTTCGGGTTCTCCCAGAAGCCCACGCAGACCGGGTGGACGGTGTCGCGCATCGCCAGCGCGTGGGTGGAGCTGATGAAGCGTCTCGGCTACACGAGATGGGCCGCGCAAGGCGGCGATTGGGGTGCCGTCGTCACCACCGCCCTGGGGGCTATGCAACCTGAGGGGCTTCTCGGAATTCACCTGAACACCCAGTACGCCTTTCCCGCACAGATACCCGGCACCTTGTCGCCCGAACAGCGCTACGCCGTGGAGACCCTCGCCCTCTACACCGGCGATCTCGGCGGGGCGAACCACCTTCAGGGCACCAAGCCGGAGACTGCCGGATTCGCCCTGGCGGACTCTCCCGCTGGTCAGGCAGCCTGGATCTACGACAAATTCCAGTCCAAGACCGACAACCACGGGCTCGCCGAGGACGCCCTCAGCATGGACGACATGCTCGACGCGATATCCCTGTACTGGTTCACCAACAGCGCAGCGTCGTCCGCCCGCATCTACTGGGAGAACAAATCGGGCACTTTCGCCGGCCCGAAGCTGACGCTTCCGGTCGCGGTGACCGTCTTCCCTAGGGACATCCCGCGCCTGCCACGAAGCTGGATCGAAGACACCTACAGCAATCTGATCCACTACGGCGAGGCCGGCAAGGGCGGCCACTTCGCGGCCTTGGAACAGCCCGAGATCCTGGTCAGCGAAATCCGCACCGGCCTGCGCACCCTTCGTTCCTGACGCCAACGCGCGAGCTCAGGAGCCCACGCGTATCACTCGGGCTTCACCGAATCGACCAAAGGCGCTGGGGGTGCAGCATGCCTTACCAAAGGCGTGACGCATAACTGTCGCCGATGTCCTGATGCAGAACTGTTACCGATGTCCTGATGCATCGCAAAGCCCCGCGGGGTGTGGTGAGCACGTTCTGCCTCGAGCACGCCATCTCCGCGGAAGACCTTCTACGCGATCCGGCGACGGGCGCTCGAGGAGGGGCAGGCCGCGGCCCTTGAGCCGCGCAGCCGACGGCCCCGGTCGAGCCCGAACCGGATCACCGAGGACATCAAGAAGCAAGCGATCGGGGTCCGCGCCGCATTGGAGCAGTCCGGGTTGGCCCGCCCGACCTGCTCCCGGCAATAACCAGCCGGCTTATCCTCCCGCGCGGTGAAATATGAGGTGCCCGAAGCGGCCGGGCTGTCGGCGCTAAGTAGGCGGCGGGCGAGCGTTTCGGCGCATGCTATTTCATGCTGGCCGGTGAGGGTCGGTGGCCAGCTCCGCTGTCCACCGGTGCTGGCGCGGCGGCCGTGGTGGTCGCTCGATCGCCTCCTTGAGCCGCGATGGTCGTTCGATCGCGTCGTTGAGCCACGAGCGCTGGTCAGCGTTGAGCGCCGGCAGGGCGGCCTCGAAGTCGCGCTGGTCGTTGTCCGTATCCGGCCTGTCCAGACCCGGCCGCGCCTTGATCAGCAGCACCACCTCCGGAGCAAGGGACGGGATGCCGTGCCAGTAGCGGGTGATGTCGGCAAGGGGGCGAGCGAAGATGCGCGCGCCTTGCTTATAGACCCACAAGGCCCCGACCGCGCTGGCCGGGATCACCTCGGCAGGCAGCGGGAGATCCTCGCCGCGCACTATCAGGCGGTCGCCGGCGCGGCGGCCGGGACCGGCGAGCCGGCGGCTTGGGACCGGGGGCAGGTCCGGCGGTCAGCCGGCGCCCGGCGGGCCAGGGCCCGGGCGGCTGGCCGTCGGTGACGAGCTGAATGTCGACTCCGGTGAGCCCGCGCAGGGCGTGCTCGTCGCGTTCGAGCATCATGACGTTGACATCGGCGTGGTCACGCGTGAGGTGTCCCACGGCTAGGTCGATGGCCCAGCCTCCAGTGATCCACCAGGGAACGGTCAGGCCAGACAGCAAGGAGCCGACGGCGTGCACTGGTTCAAAGCCAGTGCTGTGGGTGGTGTTCATCAGAAATTGCCTCCAGGCGAGACGGCAGAACCGTTCCCCTGGGGCTGGTGCAGCGGCCTAGGCGATGCTGCTGGAGAGCGGTGCGGCCATGAACTTGTCCGGCATAGAGCACCACCTCCTCGCGCTGCGACCTGCCACCAGCATAGCCGCCAGGCACCTAAGGAGAGGTTGTGGTTGCGGCACCGTGCCCCAAAGAGGGCCGTCGCCTAGATCCCGTACCAGTCCAGGTACCTGGACGCGGTGGCTGGAGATCGTAGCAGCGTACTCACGCTGATCCGCGATCCAAATCACTTGCTCGTGTTTGGCGGTTCCCGAGGGCTGCGTAACCTGCAAAGGTGGAAAGTCGCAATGCCGAGCGCGTCAGATTGAGGGCCGAGCGCGACAAGCTGAGGGCGATAAATCCGGAGGGCCTGGCTGAGGCCTGGGCGATGATCGAAGACATCTGGACCGGGACTATCGCCCGAGCCAGGGAGCTGCCCGAGCCGGTCCTCCACGAGCAGGTCGAGGGCGAGTGGAGCTTCGTGCAGACGCACCGTCACCTCGTGCTCGCCACGGACTGCTGGCTGCGGCGGATGGTGAAGGGGATCGCCCACCCGTACCACCCGTGGGGCCTGGGCGGATCATGGCTCACCAGTCCTCGCCGCTGGGGCCTCGACCCGGACGCCGGCCCCTCGCTTGGCCAGGTGCTCGATCTGCGCCGGGAGCGCATGGACGAGGTACGCGAAGTGATCGCCGGCGCGACGGCGGAGGAGCTGGAGCGGAACTGCGTCCCTCCCGCCAGCCCGGGCCACCCGCGCAAAGACCACGCTGTGCTGCAGTGCCTGCATGTGATCCTCAAGGAGGAATGGCAGCACCACCGGTACGCGGTCCGGGACCTCGAGGTGCTCGAGAAACGGCTCCGCTGATCGCTCGCCCAGGTGCACGTCGCGGCACACGCGATCTCGGTGAGAAACGGCAGCTCACCCAG
>CAWBNK010000023.1:0-56861 GCA_963790065.1 uncultured Actinomycetes bacterium
GGTCAGCAGTCGTAGTAGAGCTCGAACTCGTGCGGGTGCGGGCGCAGCCGAAGCTGGTCGAGCTCGACGGTCCGCTTGTAGTCCAGCCAGGTCTCGATCAGGTCGTCGGTGAACACGCCGCCCTCGGTGAGGTAGGCGTGGTCGGTCTCCAGGTTAGCGAGCACCGCCTCGAGGGAGCCGGGCACCTGCGGGATGGCGGCCGCCTCGTCCGGCGGCAGCTCGTACAGGTCCTTGTCCACCGGCTCCGGCGGCTCGATCTTGTTCTTGATCCCGTCCAGGCCCGCCATCAGCATGGCAGCGAACGCGAGGTACGGGTTGCAGGACGGGTCGGGGACGCGGAACTCGACGCGCTTGGCCTTCGGGTTCGTGCCGGTGATCGGGATGCGGGCGCAGGCCGAGCGGTTGCGCTGGGAGTAGACCAGGTTGACCGGGGCCTCGAAGCCGGGCACGAGCCGGTGGTAGGAGTTCGCGGTCGGGTTGGTGAAGGCCAGCAGCGAGGGCGCGTGCTTGAGCAGGCCGCCGATGTAATACCGGCCGAGGTCCGACAGTCCGGCGTAGCCGACCTCGTCGTAGAACAGCGGCGAGCCGTCCTTCCAGATGGACTGGTGGCAGTGCATCCCGTTGCCGTTGTCACCGAACAGCGGCTTAGGCATGAACGTCACGGTCTTGCCGGCCGCCTGGGCGGTGCACTTGATGATGTACTTGAAGAGCATCAGCCGGTCGGCTTGCGCGAGCAGAGAGCTGAACCGCATGTTGATTTCCGCCTGGCCCGCGGTGCCGACCTCGTGGTGCTGCATCTCGACCTGGATGCCGGAGGCGAGCAGGTTGCTGGTCATTTCCGAGCGGAGGTCCACGAAGTGGTCCATCGGCGGCACCGGGAAATAGCCGCCCTTGTACCTGGGCTTGTAGGCGAGGTTGCCGCCGTCCTCGTCCTTGCCGCTGTTCCACGCGCCTTCCACCGAGTCGATGTGGTAGTAGCCCTCGTTCGCGGAGGTGGAGAAGCGCGCCGAGTCGAAGATGTAGAACTCAGCCTCGGGGCCGAAGTACGCCGTGTCGCCGATGCCGGTGCCGCGCAGGTAGTCCTCTGCCTTGCGGGCGATGTTGCGCGGGTCCCTGCTGTAGGGCGCTCCGGTCAGCGGGTCGTGCACGAAGAACGTGAGGTTCAGCGTCTTGCGCGTGCGGAACGGGTCTATCACCGCGGTGCTCGGGTCCGGCAGCAGCTGCATGTCGGACTCGTGGATCTGCTGGAACCCGCGGATCGACGAGCCGTCGAACATGAGGCCGTCGGTGAAGACGTCTTCACTGAACGACACGCGGGGCACGGTGAAGTGCTGCATCGTTCCAGGCAGGTCACAGAACCTGACGTCGATGAACTCCACGTTTTCCTCCGCGATGAAGCGGAGGACCTCCTCGGCACTGCTGAACATCAACCCTCCCGGGTACAGGGCACGCTTTCGGTTCTCCAGGCACGCGCTTTGGATGTTAGCCGCCGGCAATTTCTGCGCCGTGTCTGGTGTGTTTCACGAATGTTACGGCTGGCGGCCGAGGTCAGAGCTCCTATTATGGCCCGCTGACAGCGCCGCGGCACAGAACGGATACCGTGGTGTCGTGGCCAAGAAATCCCGAAACCGCCGCGGCGCGGGCCCGGCGCGGGCTGGTGCCGCCGGTCAGTCGGCCCCCGCGGCGGCCGGCACCTGCCTCGGCCGGCACTGCCTCGGCCAGCACTGCCTCGGCGGGCACCACGCAGCTGACCGCCCCGCCTGCGGCCGGCCAGCCGGAGGCTTATCCAGGCCAGCGGTTCGGCCTGCCGGCGCGCGGCTCCGGGTCGGTGGCCAGCATGCCCCGCCGGGTGCTGGCGCTGCTGATCGACTGGCTGCTCAGCATGCTCATCGCGTACTGGCTCACCGGTTCGCAGTTCTGGACCATCGCCGTCTTCGCGGTGGAGGTCTACGTGCTCACCGCAACAACCGGATTTACCGTCGGAAAGCGGCTGGTCGGCATCAAGACGATGCGGACCAACGGCGGCCTGGTCGGATTCTGGTGGTCCCTGGTCCGGACGGCCATCCTGCTTACTGTGATCCCGCCGCTGCTGACCGACCGGGACCTGCGCGGCCTGCACGACCGCGCCTCAGACACCATCGTCGTCCGGCTCTAGCCGCAGGTCGGCGGCCGCAGACCGGCGGCCTAGGCTCGCCCCAGGCCAGCCTCCTGCCTTTCGAGCCTTCGGCTTAGCGAGCCTTCGGCCTGGGCATCTTGGGCTGCCTGATGTTCCTCGGGAGCGGTCCCTTGGGCGCCTGCAAGGACGGCTGCAGCGCCTTGAGCCGGTGGTTGATGTCGCTGACCGCGTCCGGCTTGAGCTGGCGCGGCAGCCGCATGATCTTCCGCTGCAGCTTGTTGATCGGGACCTGCCCCTCACCGTTCCCGACCTGGAACTCGATGATGGGCACCTCGTAGGCCACCCGGGCGACCCGCTTCTTCTCCGCGGCGAGCAGGCTGGCTAGCCGGGTGGGAGAGCCCTCGCCGACCAGGATGACGCCCGGCCGGCCCACGGCCCGGTGCACCACGTCCATGTTCCTGTTGGCGGCGATCGCCGGGGTCACCGTCCAGTTGCCGCGCATGTTCTCTAGCACGGCGGCGGCCGCGCCCGGCTGCCCTTCGATGGCCGAGTACTGCGCGGCCTGCGCGAACCTGCCGAACAAGATCGTCGAGACCAGCACGCCAAGCAGCACGCCCAGGGGGATGAGCAACGCGGCCAGGCCGGTGAGCAACCCGATGACCACGAAGATCACCAGCGTGCCGACGCCGCTGCCGATGACGATCGGCATCGCCTTCGGGTTTTCCTTGTGCACTAGACCCGCGACCATACGGATCTGCTTCAGCCGGCCGGCCTTGGCCAGGTCCTCGGCGGTATCCCTCGTGAGGGCCGGGTCAGCGGCCCCAGACTTCCTCGACATGCGTGCCATGCTCCGCAGCATACGGTCAAGCCGCCCCGGACAGAAACCGCCGGGCTACCTGAAATTCGCACTACCCGAAACCAGCGCCGTTACCCGCAAATCCGGCTGACCAGAAGCCGGGCCCCGTCGGCGGTCCGCAGCGCCCCGGAGCTACTCACCGTGCCGGGGCTGAGGCCGCCCGCTGCTCGATGGCCTGCGCGTACAGCCGCCCCGCACGGTAGGAGGACCGCACCAGCGGCCCGGACATCACGCCCGCGAACCCGAGTTCCAGCGCCTCCTCGCGCAGTTCCACGAACTCCTCGGGCTTGACCCAGCGTTCCACCGGATGGTGCCGCGGCGTCGGCCGCAGGTACTGGGTGATCGTCAGCAGGTCACAGCCGGCGGCCCGCAGGTCCTTCATGGCTTCGGTGACCTCGTGCCGTTCCTCGCCCAGCCCGAGGATCAGGTTGGACTTCGTGACCAGCCGCGCCTCGCGGGCCGCGCGCAGCACGTCGAGCGAGCGCGAGTACCGGAAGCCGGGCCTGATCCGCCGGAAGATCCGCGGCACGGTCTCGATGTTGTGGGCGAGGACTTCCGGCCGGGCGCCGAAAACCTGCGCCAGCCGGCCCGGCTCGGCGTTGAAGTCGGGAATGAGCAGTTCCACGCCGCAGCCGGGGATGGCGGCATGAATCTCGCGGCAGACTTGCGCGTACAGCCACGCGCCGCCGTCGGCTAGGTCGTCGCGCGCCACGCCGGTCACGGTCGCGTACTTCAGGCCCATGGCGGCGACGGACTCCGCGACCCGGCGCGGCTCGCCCTCGTCGAGCGGCAGCGGCTTGCCGGTGTCGATCTGGCAGAAGTCGCACCGCCGGGTGCACTGGTCGCCGCCGATGAGGAAGGTCGCCTCGCGGTCCTCCCAGCACTCGAAGATGTTCGGGCAGCCGGCTTCCTCGCAGACCGTGTGCAGGCCTTCACTGCGGACCAGGGTCTTGAGCTGGGTGTACGACGGGCCTGTGCGGAGCCTGGTCTTGATCCACGGCGGCTTCCGCTCGATCGGGACCTGGCTGTTCCGGGCTTCGAGGCGGAGCATGCGCCGACCCTCGGGTGCGAGTACCACCCCTCCAGGGTATGTCGCTGCCAGCCCATGACCGTCAGGGGAGCAACATGATCATGAGGACGACGGACGATGTGCCTAGACGCCAGGTTCGGCGAGGTGTTCCGGCCGGCGTGACTCAGCGGCTCGCCAGCGGGACCGCGGCGGGTGCCTCCGGGCGCGGGCCAGTCAGCACCTCGGGGTCGTAGACGTACCGCCAGGTGCGGTACCCGAGGACGTCGGCGAGGTGGCGTTCCATCACGGGGGTCACCTCGGCCACGGTGATGTCCCGGCCTGTCTCGGCGGACAGCGTGCTCACCCCGGCATCGCGGATTCCGCACGGGACGATCCGGTCGTACCAGGACAGGTCGCAGTCGGCGTTCAGCGCGAACCCGTGCATGGTGACGCCCCTGGCCACCCGCGCGCCGATCGCGCCAACCTTGCGGTCCGGCGACCCCGCGTCCTCGTCGCCCGGCACCCAGGCGCCACTGCGACCCGGTACGCGCTTAGTGGTGACGCCGAATTCCGCGCACGTCCGGATCATCGCCTCCTCGAGCGCGCGGACGTAGGCGACCACGTCCAGCGGCTCGCGGAGCTTGATGATCGGGTACCCGGTCAGCTGCCCGGGACCGTGCCAGGTGATCTTGCCGCCGCGGTCCACGTCGATGACCGGCGCCCCCGGATCGCCGAACGGCCGGTCGGATACCGCGGTCCGCTTGCCGGCCGTGTACACGGGCTCGTGCTGGAGCAGCAGGCAGCAGTCGGGAACCTCGTCGGCCATGCGCCGGGCGTGCACGCGTCGCTGCAGATCCCAGCCCGTGCGGTACTCCACCGGAGCGGCGCCGAAATCAAGGTAGACAAGCTCACTCACTTTTCCCAGCTTACGCCCGGCTTTCGCCGGGGCGCGCCGTTTGCTCAAGGCCACGGTCAAGGCCGGCCTGCCCGCCCCGGCCGCCCGTGACCGGTCTCCGGACAGCCGGCGGAAAGCGGACGGCACGGGCCGCGGGCACGGCCCCTCGCTACGCCGCACACCGCTGGCCGGCGCCGGACTCGAAGAGGCGCTTCCAGGCGGCCGCGCGCAGGATCGTGCGGAACGGGCCCTTCAGACCTAACCGGCGCCCAGCGCAGAATGAAGAAATGATCGATGAGGCTGAACTACGCCGGATGAGCCACGATGAGCGACGTCAGCTGGCCCGTGCCCTGGCTGCCCTTGACAGGGCGCATCCGCTGGCCGATCCTCGGCTGCGGCGCCGCATGCGGTTCGGCCTGCTGCTCCTGACGGGGTGCTGTATCGCCCTGGCCGGGTGGATCGCGATCCTCATCCTGACCCTGCCCGGGCACTATACCTCGGCCGACTGGCAGACCGTATGGGTCGGGCTGGACATCGCTGAGCTGGCCGGGTTCGCCGCGACGGGCTGGGCAGCATGGCATCAGCGCCAGATCGTCACCTTCTTCATGATCATCACGGGGACGCTGCTGGTGTGTGACGCGTGGTTCGACGTGGCGCTGAGTTACGGCTCGAGCGAGTTCACGACGAGTATCATCTCGGCGCTGCTGGTCGAGCTTCCGCTCGCTTTCTTGCTGTTCGCCAGCGCGCGGCGCCTGGTCCGAGCGACCATCCAGATCGTGATGGAGCTGAGTGGTATCGCTGGGCAAGCGCCGCCGCTGTGGCGCGTGCCGCTGTTCGCGGACGGGCTCGAGGAGTGTTTGCCCGCCGGGCTCAGGTCGCAGGCCGGGGATGTCACAGCAGCCGGACGCTCCTCGTCTTAGGGATCAGAAGATCCAGAGGAGACAAGCGTGGACCCGAGCGATTACACCGAGTACCGTCCGCTGATGTTCTCGATCGCCTACCGGATGACCGGCAGCGTGAGCGACGCCGAGGACATCGTGCAAGAGGCCTTCCTGCGCGCCCGAAAGGACGCCGAGGTCGAATCACCCAAGGCATACCTGGCCACGATCACCACCCGGCTGGCCATCGATCACCTGCGCTCGGCCCGCGTCCGCCGCGAGTCTTACGTCGGGACCTGGCTCCCCGAGCCGCTCATCGGGAACGGCGTGCCTGACCCGGCCGAACTCGCCGAGACCTCCGACTCCCTGTCGATGGCCTTCCTGGTGCTGCTGGAGAGCCTGGCCCCGGCCGAACGCGCCGTGTTCCTGCTCCGCGAGGTGTTCGGCTACGACTACCGGGAGATCGCCGACATAACGGGCAAGACCGAAGCTGCCTGCCGGCAGATCTTCACCCGGGCCCGGCGCCGGATCGACGAGGGCCGGCCGCGGTTCGAGACGTCCCGCGCCGAGGGCGAGGAGCTCACCAGCCTGTTCTTGGCCGCGGCCGGCGGCGGCGACATGACCAGCCTGCTCGAGCGGCTGGCCCCGGACGTGGTGTTCTACGGTGACAGCGGCGGCCGGGGCGAGACGACGTTCATCGCGCCCGTCTTCGGTCGTGACCAGGTGGCCGAGCTGGTCCGGATCCAGGTCGAGCGGACCCTGCGGCTGGGTGCCTCGCTCCGCCCGACATGGGTCAACGGGCAGCCGGGCGTGCTGGCCTGCGACGCCGACGGCGGCCTGATCGCGGTCATTGCGTTCGACGTCCTCGACGGTCAGGTGCAGGCCATCCGGACGGTCGCCAACCCGGAGAAGCTGCGCCACATCGGCCCGGTCTCGCGTACCTGGCACCTGCGCTGGCGCGACGCCGACACCGACAGCGACGAAGAGAACGAAGAGAACGAAGAGAATTAGACCGGAAGAGTGTCACGCCCGGGAGGGCAGCGGCGTCGTAGAGGGGCGGAGAGAAGGACAGCAGAGGAAGGAAGCAATCATGCGAGTCTTCGTCGCGGGGGCGACCGGAGCGATCGGCCAGTACCTGGTCCCCAGTCTGGTCGCGGCCGGTCACGAGGTCACCGGCACCACGCGCTCGCCGTCCAAGGCCAGCCAGCTCGGCTGGACCCCCAGGTACCCGAGTTGGCGGCACGGCTTCCCGGTGTGGACCAAGGAAGCCCATGACCACGCCGCCTGAGGACCAGACCGCCGCGGACTTTACGGAGTTCAGGCCGCTGATGTTCTCGATCGCCTACCGGATGACCGGGAGCATCAGCGACGCCGAGGACATCGTCCAGGAGGCCTTCCTCCGGCTGACCCGGGTGCTGCAGGACGGCGCCAGCATCGCCTCGCCCAAGGCCTACCTGGCCACTATCACCACCCGGCTGGCCATCAGCCACCTGCGGTCCGCGCGGGTGCGGCGGGAATCCTACGTCGGCGCCTGGCTGCCCGAACCGCTCCTGTCGGGCACTTTTGGGGGAGCGAACCCGATCCCGCCGAGCGCGCCGAGATGTCCGATTCGCTGTCCATGGCCTTCCTCGTCCTGATGGAAAGCTTGACGCCGACCGAACGCGCCGTGTTCCTGCTGCACGAGGTGTTCGGCTACGACTACAAGGAGATCGCCGGCATCACCGGCAAGTCCGAGCCGAACTGCCGTCAGATCTTCGCCCGCGCCCGGCACCACGTCGACGAGGGAAAACCCCGTTACGAGACCTCGCGTGTGCAGCGTGAGGAGGTGGCCCGCCGGTTCTTCGAGGCGGCCGCCGGCGGCGACCTGGCCGCTCTCCTCGAGATGCTTGCGCCGGACGTGACCATGGTGGGCGACGGCGGAGGCAAGGCCTGGGCGGCGGCCCGGCCGTTCCACGGGCCGCAGCAGGTGGCCCGGTTCATGCTCGGGCTGGCCCGTCGTGGACCGAAGATGGGCGCCAGCATCGAGCTGACCTGGGTCAACGGCCAGCCGGGGGCGATCACCCACGACGCCGCTGGGCGCGTCATCAACGTCTTCGCTCTCGACATCGCCGACGGCAAGGTGCACGCCGTCCGATCCGTGATCAACCCCGACAAGCTGCGCCACCTGGGCCCGGTCTCAGATGTGGCCCTGCGGGGGGGTTCCGGGGTCGCCCCCCCGGGTTAGCACAGCGGGCACCGCGAGACTTACGCTGTCGGCCATGGCCACCGACTTCACCGAGGACACCGCCGCCGACGCGGTCGTCGACAGCTTCGCCAAGACCCAGGACCCGCGGCTGCGCGAGCTGTTGAGCAGTCTGGTCAAGCACCTGCACGCGTTTGTCAGGGAAACGGAACCCACCATCGCCGAATGGGAGCGGGCGATCGAATTCCTCACCGCGACCGGCCAGAAATGCGACGACGAGCGGCAGGAATTCATCCTGCTCTCCGACGTGCTCGGGATTTCCATGCTGGTGGAGACGATCAACAACAGGAAATCGGGCGGGGCCACGGAATCTACCGTGCTCGGCCCGTTCCACGTGGTGAAATCCCCGCGCCGGGAACTCGGCGAGTCCATCGATTTCGTCGGGACGGGCACGCCGTGCGTGGTCCGCGGCCGGGTGCTCTCGGCCGACGGCTCGCCCTTGCCGGGTGCCGAGCTCGACGTCTGGCAGGCGAGCGACCAGGGCTTTTACGACGTCCAGCAGCCCGATGTGCAGCCCAGGGCCAACGGGCGCGGCCTGTTCACCGCGGATGCGGACGGGGCCTTCTGGTTCCGCACGATCGTGCCGAGCCACTATCCGATACCGACCGACGGCCCGGTTGGCACGCTGCTGAACGCGACCGAGCGGCACCCGTACCGGCCGGCGCATATCCATTTCATCGTGACTGCTCCGGGCCATCGCGCGCTGACCACGCACATTTTCGTGGCGGGCAGCCCGTACATCGAATCGGACGCGGTGTTCGCCGTGAAGAAGAGCCTGATCAAGGGATTCACGCCCGTCGATGACCCCGAACAGGCGGCCCAGTACGGCCTCACCGGATCGTTCTGCCTCGCGAATTTCGACATCGTCCTGCTGCCGGCCGCGGAAAACTGACCGTCCGCTCCGCCCCTTCGTCATTATCGTCGCCGAACGGGCTGGGGATCCGTGGCCGTCCTCGAAGGAAAACCGATCGTGGACTCTGGCGCCCGGTGGAGGCTCTGCTGTGCGCGCGGCCACTGGCCGGTGCAAGTTCGCTCACCTGGACAAGCCTGGCGCGAGGCTACAACGTCAGGGGCGCTGAACTACGCGCTGCGCGCTCACCTCAGTCCAGACGCCGACGTCATCGGCTAGCGTCGACTCCGACTACCAGTATCGAGCCCCAGCGTTCCTGCGCCGCGTCACCCAGTCCGAGCATCTCGTCCGCATCCGTGATCGGCTTACGTCCACACGATCTCCCACCGGCCCTAGCGACCCTGTTCGCGGAATTCGTCACACGCTATGCTGGCCATTTGTTCTGCAATTGATAGCGGAGCGGCCTGCGATGACCAACGACGGTCCCACCAGTCCAGCACTACCGCCGTCCTCAGCGAATCGCCTGTCGGCGCGGGAACTGCTAGCGCTAGTGCTTGGCCGGGATGTTGTGTCAGCGCCCGGCGTCACCGACAACGGAGGCCCTGGGCCCGGCGGGGGAACGCTGTTGCCCCTCCCGCTGCAGCTCTTCGTGCTGAGCTTCCTGATGTTGTTCGTCGAGCTGGCCCTGATCCGGTGGTCCGGGGCGCTGGTCATCTACCTGTCTTACTTCTCCAACTTCGTCCTGCTCGGTAGCTTCCTCGGCATCGGCATCGGGTTCTTGCGGGCACGGTCCCGGGTGAACCTCTTCCCCTGGTCCCCGGTGGCGCTGGCCCTGCTGATCCTTTTCGTCCGGGCGTTTCCGGTCGAGGTCATCCGTTCCGGGCAGCAGCTCCTGTTCTTTGGCTCCGGGACGTTCCATGCCAGCGGTCCGCCCACGTGGGTCACGCTGCCCGTCGTGTTCCTGGCCGTGGCCGCCGTCATGGCGACGATCGGTGAGGGCGTCGCCCGGACGTTCGTGCGGTTCCGGCCGCTGGACGCCTACCGGCTTGACATCGCGGGCAGCATCGCCGGCATCGCGGCCTTCTCACTGCTCTCGTTCCTGGACGCCAAACCGGTGGTGTGGGCGCTCATCGTCGCGCTGGTCATGCTGCTGCTCTTCGGCAGGCGAGTCGGCCTTCTCCAGGTCACCGCGGTCGTGGCTCTGGTGATGCTGCTCTGGTCCGAGTCCCTGTCGTCCACCGACATCTGGTCGCCCTACTACCGCATCTCGTACACGAAGGCGGGCGATCAGTATGCCGTCAACGTGAACGGGATACCGCACCAGAACATCACCCCGGCCCGCAAGCTGCAATTGTTCTACTCCCTGCCGTATCAGCATGCTCCGGGCAATCCGCTCAACGATGTCCTGATCATCGGCGCCGGTACCGGCAACGATGTGTCGAACGCCCTCCGGCATGGCGCCAAGCACATCGACGCGGTGGAGATCGATCCCGAGCTGTACCAGCTGGGCCAGCGGCTGAACCCGGACCACCCCTACCAGAACCCCCGGGTCTCCGTGCATATCAACGACGGCCGGGCCTTCCTCGAGCGGACGCACACGAAGTACGACATGATCCTGTTCGCCCTGCCCGACTCGCTGACCCTGGTGGCCGGGCAGTCCTCGCTGCGGCTGGAGAGCTACCTGTTCACCCTCCAGGCGATGGAAGCGGCGAAAGCGCACCTGAACCCCGGCGATGGCCTGTTCGCCATGTACAACTATTACCGGACGACGTGGCTCCGCGACCGGCTGGCGAACACCTTGGAGGTGGCCTACGGGCACGCCCCCTGCGCCGATAACCAGGGCTCCTCGCTCTCCATGCTCTCTATCACTGTCAACCCGTCCGTGATGCACTGCAGCACCATCTGGCCGCGCCCGGCAAACGTCGTCCCGCCTGCCACCGACGACCATCCGTTCGTCTACCTGGACGGTAGCTCGATACCCTCGCTCTACCTGATAACGCTCGGCCTGATCCTGCTGGCATCGATCGTGCTGGTGCGCACCGTATCCGGCCCGTACCGCCGGATGACCGGTTTCATCGACCTGTTCTTCATGGGCGCGGCGTTCATGCTGCTTGAGACGAAGAACATCGTGCAGTTCGCGCTGCTGTTCGGCACCACGTGGTTCGTCAACGCGCTGGTGACAGCGGGTGTACTGGTGGCGGTGCTCGCCGCGGTGGAGGTGTCGCGGCACGTGGTCGTCCGGCGGCCGGCCTTGCTGTACGCCGCCCTGCTCGCCGCGCTGATCGTGGCCTGGGAGGTCCCGCCCGGATCGCTGCTGTCCCTGTCGCCGCTGCCCCGCTTCGTGCTGGCGGTGATCATCGCCTTCGCGCCGATCTTCCTGGCCAACATGGTCTTCGCCCAGCGGTTCCGTGATACCGAGGACTCCACTATGGCCTTCGGGGCCAACCTGCTCGGCGCGATGATCGGCGGGATCCTGGAATACACCGCGCTCATTGTCGGGTACCGATGGCTCCTCGTCCTAGTGGCGCTGCTCTACGGTCTGGCGTTCATCACCGGACGGAGGCACCTGCGGATCGCCGCCCCCACGGCCGCGCAGACGCCGCAGGCCAGGCCAGTTCCGCTCCAGCACCTCCAACCCGTGAGCCAATCGGGAGACCCATCTACCGCTGCGACCGGCCATCCACGGGTTGAGCCACGGGCACCGGTCCCAGAAACACGATGGTGTCGCCAGCCTGCGGCACCGGCGTGTCAGTCTGAGTGACGGCCGTGAGCCGACCGTCCGCGCGCACCAGGAATAGGACGTCGTGCCCGGCTGGCAGCGCGCCGTCGGCGTGCTGCGCGGTGATCCGCGCGCCGTCGTGATACCGACCGCTGACGGCCGGCCTGGTCATGCCATCACCGAACAGGATCTCCCCGCCGGTGTAGGGGGCGACCACTCCCTGGCTGCGCTGCGGAGGCGCGAGCCGGTACACGCGGCCATCGACACAGTCGGCCAGCAGCACCGAAGCCAGCGCGTTGAAGTCGTCCTCGTCCGTTAGGCAGCCCTTCAGCTTCCGCATGTCAAGGCCTAGGCCGGCGTCATAGAGGATTACCGCGACAGACAATGACACCAGCGGCTCGAACGCGGGCCCGAGTAGCTTGTCCGGGTTGACGTCGGTCGTCAGTGCACCCGCGATGAAGCCGGCCGGCAGCAGCACGATGATCGCCGGAATATGCAGCCTGCTGGCCAGTATCTGGGCGCCGACGGCGAGCACAAGAATCAGGCCAATTCCGATGAGGATTTGGTTCGTCGTCACGCAATCCCCCGGTCGTATTTAGTCAATTCTTTGTTTGTCGTCCGTTCACTTTGCGGTGACGCGCACTGAAACTTCCGGTCGCAGCAATTTCGCACGATCTCACGGTCCAGACGCGAAAGGGGGCGTGTCATCACCCTGATTAGGTGATGAGGTTGGGCTGTCCGACGGGGCAATGAGTTCAGGGTCGGCCGCCATTGTTTGCGGAGGGTCTTCACCAGGTGGTCAGGTTACTTAGAGGTAGAATTCAGTAAGCGGTCAGGCTGATCGGTGATGCTTCAGCGTGGCTCTCCCGGTGCCGCGCTCACGGCGCAGGCCCGGGATGCGTCCGAGAGCGCGCCCCGTCGGCTACGCCTTCCCCCCCAGGCTGCTGGCCGGCGGGGCGCCCTCGTCAAGTCACATCCCGCCGGTCTTCGTGCCGGTCCGGCATTCTGCGGCGAAGTCATCCGCTGTCTCCGCCCGGCGGTCCGCTGGCGCAGGCGTGCCCGGCGGGCGGCTTCCCGCGATGCGGTCGCGATTCGGCATGCGGGTGCCGCGGTGCCTCCTCCCACTCGCAGCGATAGGCGCCAGCTGGGACGGCTGACGCCTATCGCCGGGTTTCGCCTGTCTATCCGATGGTGGCGGGGCCCTTTTCTGACTCGGAGTCGATGAGCAGTGATACGGCTTCGATCAGGGCGAGGTGGGTGAATGCCTGCGGGAAGTTGCCGAGGTGCTGGCCGGTGGTGACGTCGATCTCCTCGGCGTAGAGCTGCAGCGGTCCGGCGAACGAGAGCAGCTTCTGGCACAGGGCGTGCGCGCGGTCGGTTTCGCCGATCATGGCCAGCGCGGTTACCAGCCAGAAGGAGCAGATGGTGAAGGTGCCTTCCTTGCCCTCGAAGCCGGTGTCGGTGCCCTCGACCTGGTAGCGCAGGACCAGGCCGTCCTGGGTCAGCTCATCGGCGATGGCCAGGACCGTCGCCCTGACGCGCTCGTCGTCGGGGGGCAGGAACCCCATGATGGGCAGCAGCAGCAGCGAGGCGTCCAGGTCATCGGTCTCGTAGTGCTGCCGGAACACCCCCCGGCTGGACAGGCCCTTGTCCAGGATCTCGGCCTTGATCTCATCGGCGCCTGCCCGCCAGCGCTTGGCGCGTTCGTCGGCGCCGCGCTCCTCGGCCAGATCGGCGCCGCGCGAGGCCGCGACCCAGCACATGACCTTGGAGGCGGTGAAGTGCTTGGGGTCGCCGCGGACTTCCCAGATGCCCTGGTCGGGTTCGTGCCAGTGCGCCAGGGCGGCGTCCACGAACCCGGCCAGCCCTTCCCACACCGGCGCCACGATCTGGGTAGCTCCGTTGTGGAACTGGACATCCAGGGCGTCCAGGATCATCCCCCAGACGTCGTGCTGCTGCTGGTTCCAGGCCCCGTTCCCGACCCGGACCGGCCGCGCCCCGCGCCACCCGGACAGGTGGTCCAGGGTCCGCTCGGTCAGGTCGCGTTCCCCGCCGATCCCGTACATGATCTGCAGCTCGAACCTGCGGTTCAGGTCACCCCCGCTGACCGCGTCGATGACGAACCCCCAGTACTCGATCGCCTCCCAGTCGAAACCCAGCCGGTACAGCGAGCGGAGCATGAACGCCGAGTCCCGGATCCAGGTGAACCGGTAGTCCCAGTTCCGCGCCCCGCCCGGCGTCTCCGGCAGCGACGTCGTCGACGCAGCCATGATCGCGCCGGTAGGAGCGTAGCTGAGCCCCTTCAGGGTCAGGGCACTGCGGTCCAGGTAGGGCTTCCACGGATGGTCCGGGATCTTGGCCGAGCTCAGCCAGTCGCGCCAGAAATCGACCGTGGTGCTCAGCGCGCTGAACGCCTCGTCCTGGCTGGCCGGAACGCGGTCGCCGCCCCAGGACAGCGCGACGAAGGCCGACTGGCCCTGCGTGAGCGTGGTGCGGCCGTAACAGCGGGCACCCAGCACGCCGAGCGGGATGGTGCCCGCCACCTCCAGGCGCAGATCTCCCTCCGCCGGGGCAATGGTCATCGCGTCGTAGCCGTCGCCCTTGTAATTCCACGTGCCGCCGGCCGCCCCGTAGTTGAACAGCGGGCCGCAGTTCACGACGGCCTCGACCCGGCCGCTGATGCACGTCGCGATCCGCACCAGCGCGCCGACGGCGCCCAGATCAGCCGGAGCCCGGTGGTAGTCCGGCCGTCGTCCCTCGCGCTGGATGGGGCCGATGGCCAGGAAGTCCTGGACGATCATCCATCCCGTCGGCGTCTGCCAGGTCGTCTCCAGCACCATCGTCCCCGGCACGTACCGGCGATGCTGAGGAACGCGGGTATTGCCGGGACCGAACCGGAACAACCCGGCCGCCCGGTCAAGGAGGGCCCCGAAGACGCTCGGGGAATCGGGGCGTGGCAGGCACAGCCATTCGACCGACCCGTCCGGTGCGATTAGGCAGCTCTGCTCGCAGTTTGACAGGAACCCGTAATCGGCAATGGGCGGGAATCTGCTCTTCGGTGCCTGGCCTCTTGCAGTCAGGATAGGAGCGTCCGGCATTTGGCCTCTTTTCGTAATCGTGACCGGGCCCGGTCACGCCATCCAGCTCAGCAGATGGTCACCGACGCGGATCGCGTTGGCCATGGCGGTGAGCGCGGGGTTCATGGCCCCGATGCTCGGGAAGAAAACTCGTGTCGACGACGTACAGGTTGTCGACCTCGTGCGCTTTGCAGTGCCTGACGGGGTCAAGGTATGCGCCAGCGTGCCTCCGCCCGCGCCGCTGCCAACGATGATCACGTCATGGCGCTCAGTCACATGGCCGAATATGGCGGTCTGGGATGCCCGGCACATCACACCTGCCGGGTGATTGGGCAACCTGCCGCCCGCCGCCCAAATCACCCGGGCAGGATGATGCCGGGCCAACCTCCAGGCGGTGACAGTGACCATCAACGACTAACTTCCGGGACGGTGCCATGTCTTCTAGCACGGAGCAGAGCAACAGCTGGCCAGAGCTCAGAACGGGTCCGATGATCACCAGCGCGGCGCTGTTCGGAGCCGGCGCGCTGATCGCCCTGGCGGGGCTCGCCGTCGGCGGCTCGCATCTGTTCTCGGCCACCCGCCGGTGGATCAGGGAGATGGAAACCCCGCCAAGCGAGCAGGCGAGGATCAAGTGGGCGCAGGCCAAGACCGCTGCCGCCGCTGGTGCCGCCGCCTGGCAGAACGGAGTCTCAGCTCACCAGGGCGCCGATACGTGACCTCCGGGTTGCCTGGCCGCATCGCGCTGACCAGCCGGTCCGAAAGCCTTCCTGACCAAGGGGAGTAGATGACGAACGTCGACTCTGGCGCGGGTGGAGTTCGCGTTTGTGACGATCAATCATTTCTTCTTCGTGCCGATCACGATCGGGCTGGCGTTCTTGACCGCGTTGCTGCAGACGGCGTGGGTTCGCAGCGGGCGTGATGATTACCTGCGGCTGACCCGGTTCTTCGGCACGCTGCTGGTCATCAACGTGGCGATCGGCGTGGTGACCGGGATCGTGCAGGAGTTCCAGTTCGGGATGAACTGGGGGGCGTACTCGCGGCTGGTCGGGAACATCTTCGGCGCGCCGCTGGCGATGGAGGGGCTGGCCGCGTTCTTCCTGGAGTCGACGTTCCTCGGGCTGTGGCTGTTCGGCTGGGACAAGCTGCCGAAGCGGCTGCACCTGCTGACGATCTGGGCGGTCTCGTCTCGGCTCCGCGCTGTCGGCGGCGTTCATCTTGGCGGCCAACTCCTGGATGCAGCACCCGGTCGGCTACACCATGGTCAACGGCAAGCCGCAGCTGAACGACATCTGGGCGCTGTTCACCAACCCGGTGTTCGTGTGGGGGTACGCCAAGGTCATCTTCGCGTCGCTGGTCACCGGCGCGGTGGTCATGCTGGCCGTCTCGGCGTGGCAGCTGCGGCACGGCGGGGACCGCGGCGGTGTTCACCCGGTCGGCCCGGCTCGCGCTGGCCGTCCTGGTCCCGGCGATCTTGTTCACCATGCTGGTGGGCGATGAGCTGGGCGTGATCGAGGCCCGGTACCAGCCGATGAAGATCGCGGCGGCCGAGGCGCAGTGGACCACCTGCCAGCCGTGCTCGTTCTCGCTGTTCCAGATCGGCGGCGGCAACAACGACCAGACCCCGACCGAGATCATCGCGATCCCGCACCTGCTGTCCCTGCTGGCCACCAACCACTGGAACGGCCAGGTGGTCGGGCTCAACCCGCTGCAGCAGCAGTACACCAAGCAGTTCGGGCCCGGTTATTACGTGCCGAACGTGTTCATCCAGTACTGGGCGATGCGGGTGATGGCCTACCTGGGGGTCCTGGTCCTGGCGATATCGGTGTGGGGGCTGTGGCTGACCCGCCGCGGGAAACTCGCCACCTCCCGGGTGTTCCTCTGGGTGGCGGTGTGGGGGGCGGTGCTGCCGTTCCTGATGAACACCGCGGGCTGGTTCCTGACCGAAAGCGGCCGGCAGCCGTGGATCGTGCAAGGCATCATGCTGACCAAGAACGGGATCTCGCCGACCGTCAGCACCACCACGCTGTGGATCAGCCTGGTCGCCTTCGTCCTGCTGTACGGCACGCTGGCCACCGTCGACCTGATCTTGATGCTGCGGTACTCCCGCGAACAGCTCCCGCCCCCGCGTACCGACGCCGACGCGGACGCGCCGGTGCCGGCCGTCCTGTACTGAGGGGTCACGATGGGTCTCGTCCCGTTCTGGTACATCATCATCGCCATCTTGTGGACCGGCTTTTTCATCCTCGAGGGGTTCGACTTCGGCGTCGGCATGCTGCACAGCTTCATCGGGCGGGATGAGGCCGGCCGCCGGGCCGCCATCAACACGATCGGGCCGCTGTGGGACGGCAACGAAGTCTGGCTGATCGTGGCCGGGGCCGGCATGTTCGCCGCGTTCCCGGGCTGGTACGCCACCATGTTCTCGGCCTACAACCTCGCGCTGGTCCTGCTGCTGGCCGCCCTGATCGTCCGCGGGGTGGCCTTTGAGTACCGCGGCAAACGCGACGCGGCCCGCTGGCGCCGCACCTGGGACGTGCTGCTGACCACCGGCAGCCTGCTGGCCCCCCTGCTGATCGGCGTGGCCCTGGCCGGGCTGCTGCACGGACTGCCGATCAACTCCGCCCAGAACTACACCGGCTCGTTCTGGGACCTGCTCCAGCCCTACGCCCTGTGCACCGGCGTCACCCTGGTCCTGGTCTGCCTGCTGCACGGCGCGACGTTCTTGTGCCTGAAGACCACCGGCGACATGCGCGAGCGGTCCTGGCAGGCGGCCCGCCGGGTGGCCCCCGTCACCGGCGCCGCCGTCATCGGCTTCATCATCTGGACGCACGTGACCGCCGGCACCACGTTCTTCCTCAACGTGATCGAGCTGCTCGCCGTGCTCGCCGTCATCGCCGCTGTCTGGCTGGTCTACTCCCACAGCGAGGGCTTCGCCTTCGCCGCGACCACGGTCACCATCGCGTCCTGCATCCTGGCGATCTTCGTCGACCTGTACCCCAACGTGATGGTCTCCAGCACCAACCCGGCGTACAACCTCACCGTGCACAACACCGCCTCCGGCGGGTACTCCCTCAAGGTGATGACCGTCGTCGTCATCATCCTCCTGCCGGTGGTGCTCGCCTACCAGACCTGGACCTACTACGTGTTCCGCCGCCGCGTCAGCCGGCAGGAATTCCAGCCGCCGGCGCCTAGCGCGCCGGACGGCGTCCCGCCTGAGCCGGTAACAAGCCCCGAGGTCGGCCCCCCGCCGGCCAGAAGCGGCCAATGACCGGACAGGCTGGCCGCCGTATCACCCGCTTCGAGTGAGCAAGCAGCAGTGCGATCGCGATCTGATGAAGACAGCAGCCGGATAGATCGGCAGAGGAGCTGACATGGCGACTAACGAGGTTGACGCGCTGGTGATTTTCGGCGCGACCGGTGACCTGGCGAAGATTGAGACGTTCCCGGCGCTGGTGGGCCTGGTCCAGCGCGGTGTACTGAACGTGCCCGTGATCGGGGTGGCGAAGAGCGGGTGGGGGCTGGAGCAGTTCCGCGACTACGCGACCGCCTCGCTGCGGCTCAACCACATGGACCCGGATACCGCTGCCGCGCGGAAGATGCTCGGGCTGCTGCGGTACGTCGACGGGGACCTCGATGACGATGCCACCTACCAGGCGATGTCGGATGCCATCGGGTCCGGCCGCCGGGTCCTGTTCTACCTGGAGGTGCCGCCGCCGCTGTTCGGGCGCATCGCCAAGGGAATCGCCACGGCCGGCCGTACCAAGGACGCGCGGGTGATGGTGG
Organism: uncultured Actinomycetes bacterium; assembly: GCA_963790065.1. Lineage (GTDB taxonomy): Bacteria > Actinomycetota > Actinomycetes > Streptosporangiales > Streptosporangiaceae > Palsa-504. The sequence continues at coordinate 18,423 of CAWBNK010000023.1, forward strand.
AGAAGCCGTTCGGCCACGATCTGGCCAGTTCGCGGCAGCTCAACGACACCATGCACCAGTACTTCAGTGAAGAGGCGATCTTCCGGGTTGATGACTGGCTGGCCTTTGACCCGGTGGAGAACGTGCTGTTCGTCCGGTTCGCCAACTCGGTGATCGAGCCGCTGCTGAACCGGACCTACGTGGAGAGCATCCAGATCACGATGGCCGAGGCGTTCGACGTCGCGGACCGCGGCCGGTTCTACGACCGGACCGGGGCCATCAACGATGTCGTCCAGAACCACATGCTCCAGGTGCTGGCCACCGTGCTGGCCGACCCGCCGGACCGGCCGGGCCTGGCCGACTGGCGCGATGCCAAGTCACGGGTGGTGGCCGCGCTGCGGCCGCTGACCCCGGAGGACACCGTGCGCGGCCAGTACGAGGGCTACCACGACGTCGAGGGGGTGGACCCGAAGTCGACCACGGAGACCTTCGTCGCGGTCCGGCTCGCCGCGGACACCTGGCGCTGGGCGGGCGTGCCGATCCTGATCCGGGCCGGCAAATGCCTGGCGGTCACCGCCACCGAGGTCAACGTCCGCTTCAAGCGCCCCCCGCATGACGTGTTCGGCATCGAGCCGTTCGCTGTCCGCGACTCGCTGCGGTTCCGGGTCTGGCCAGAAACCGCGGTCGGCCTCACGCTGGCCGGCAAGAAGCCGGGCGCCGGAATGGAGCCGCAGCCTGGAGGACCTGACGTTCGCCGGGCAACCCGGCTCGGACATGCGCCCGTACGACCGGCTCATCGGCGCGGCCCTGGACGGGGACCGCTGGCTGTTCGCCCGCCAGGACACCGTCGAGGCCGCCTGGCGGGTCGTCGACCCGGTGCTCGGCGACGTCACGCCCGTGCACCCCTACGCCCGGGGCAGCTGGGGCCCGAAGGAAGCCGACCGGCTGCTACCCAGCGGGGACACCTGGTACGACCCGGCCGGGTGAGCCGCACGCAGAAAGCTGAAGGACGACCGGGATCGGGGACGCGCCATGAACGACCAGGATAGCCAGCGCCGCGTGGTGATCATCGGTGGCGGATTCGCCGGGCTGTTCGCCGCCAGGGTGCTGACGCCGCGCCCCGGTCCGGGTGACCCTCATCGACAGGCGCCCGCACCACCTGTTCCAGCCGCTGCTGTACCAGTGCTCGACCGGGATCATGTCCGAGGGGAAGATCGCCGTCCCGCTGCGGGATCTGCTCCGTAAGCAGAAGAACGCGGACTTCGTGCTGGCCGAGGTGACCGGCATCGACACCGAAGGGCGCCGGGTCCTCGCGACGCGGCCGCTCGGGGACCAGCTGGAGTTCGGCTACGACTACCTGATCGTGGCGGCCGGGGTGCAGCAATCGTATTTCGGGCACGACGAGTTTGCCCAGTGGGCGCCCGGCATGAAGACCATCGAGCATGCCCTGGTCATCCGGCGCCGGGTCTTCGGCGCGTTCGAGATGGCCGATACCGCGGCCGACCCGGTGGAGCGCAGCCGCTGGCTCACCTTCGCCCTGGTCGGCGCCGGACCCACTGGCGTCGAACTGGCCGGGCAGATCCGCGAGGTGGCCACCAAGACGCTGCGCGACGAATACCGTCACATCAAGCCCGAGGACGCCCGGGTGCTGCTTTTCGACGGCGGGGACGCCCCGCTCGCTCCGTTCGGCCCGGAGCTGTCGGCCAAGGCGGCCCGCACCCTGGAAAAGCTCGGCGTCGAGCAGCACATGCACTCGATCGTGACCGATATCGACGCCACCGGGCTGAGCGTCCGCGCTCAGGACGGCACAGTGACCCGCCACGAGGCGGGCACCGTGCTGTGGACCGCCGGGGTGGCAGCGCCGCCGCTCGCGGCGGCCATCGCGGCGGCCACCGGCGCCAAGCAGGACCGGGCCGGCCGCATCATGGTCGGCGACGACTGCACCATTCCCGACCACCCCGAGATCTTCGTGACCGGGGACGTGATGAGCCTGAACAAGCTCCCCGGTGTGTGCGAGGTCGCCATGCAGACCGGCATATACGCCGGGCAACGCATCAAACACGAGGTCGCCGGGAAGATGCCCACCAAGCCGTTCCGCTACCGTGACCTGGGGTCGGCTGCTTACCTTTCCCGCGGCCGTGCGGTCGTTTCCGTGGGGCGCGTGCACCTCTCCGGCTTCCTCGCCTGGGTGATCTGGCTGTTCATCCACATCGGCTTCCTGACCGGCTTCCGCAACCGCCTCGGCGCGCTGGTGAGCTGGTGGCCCGCCTTTGTTCGTGACGTGCGCCGGCAAAGGATATACACCACCGAGCAGGTGGGACTGGTACACAGTACGTACGACGTGCTGCCTCCCTCTACCGCTGGCACTGCGCTACCTGGCGGCACGACCGGTGCAGAGCTCCCGGTGCCGGCGCTAAGCCCACCGCCGCGGCCGCGGAAACTGTGACGGGCGTAAAGCCTTCGACGCCGCCGGCGTTACGACTGCGCTGGCCAGCCCGCAGACCGCATGGCGTCGTCACCGGTCATGCGACGAGCAGGTAGATGCTCTTGCCTGCCAGCCAGAATCCCAGCAGCAGGGAAATCACGATGATCACCTGGTCCCGGTGAGTGTCCAGCCAGGTCCGCAGCGCCTTCATCCGGGCATCAGCGGCGGTCGGCCTGAACACCACGGCCAGTTCCAGGGCCAGGAAGCTGGAGGTGGCCAGCAGGCAGAACAACAGCAGCGTCAGGTAATCCGCGGTGCTCGAGAGTTTTGCCTGGACTACTGTTGCCGCGGCGGCCGCCACCAGGGTCCACGGCTGGAGAAAGGCGGCCAGCCCGGCCGCGGACCACAGCGATAGCCGGTCCAGCCGCGCCATCCAGGCCGGAGGCTGGCGAGGGGTGCCCATGCGGCGCCATTGCCGTACGGCGAACAGGACCAGCGCGACACCCAGGGCCAACTTGACGGCAATGGCAGCGGTCGACGGCGCCGTGTTCGGCGCGGGCGGCTTGCCCCCGGTCACCAGGACAACGGCGGCGATCACCACGACCAGGCAGGCCAGCCAGCCCAGGATGAAGGCCAGGCCCTTCCTGGCGCCCTTCTCGGCGCTCAGAAGCAGGATGAAAGCGGTCAGCGGGAAAGGCTCGAGGGTAATGCCGAGGCCGATGAGGATAAGGTCAGTTACCATCGGCGCAGCACTCCCGGTTCCAACGCCGCGAGCGGCAGCCCAGTAAGAGGGACCGCTCATCGGACGACGACCAGCCCGTAGATGCCGTTGCCGACCAGGATGGCCCCGGCCACGAGCAGCACCCCGATGAGTATCTTGTTCCCGTTCGCCCGCAGCCAGCCGTTGAAAGCCGTCAGGCGACGTGTCGTTACGCCGGGCGCGATCAAGTGCAGCAGCAGGGGCAGCCACACGAGAGCCACATTGATCACCACGACGACAATGAGGGCTACGGTGGTCATCACGTCGCTGGCATTTGCCGTGGCGATCACCTGAATCGCGGCGATGAACGTGACGCCGGGCGCGAACAGGAGCAGGCCGACCACAAACGCGCTGCCCGGCGCGGGGTTGGCGATCATCCTCGACACGAACCCTTGCTTGGCTTTGTCGGGATCCGGCATCTTGGGCTTTCGCCTGGCGAGCACGGTGCCCACCGCGAGCAACAGGACGCCGAGGCCAAGCCGTAGATCGTAGCGGGCCGCGTGCTGACGGTGCAGGTTCAGGCCGGCGTTGCGCAGGATCACGATCACCACGATGCCCATCACCAGGCTCATGAGGATCGCGCCGGCGAGGTAGAGCGTGCCGACCAGCCTGGGCCGGGCTGAGCCGAGGTAAACCGCGCCCACCAGCAGGGCTGTCGGAGAAAGGGCTGCCAGCAGCGCGAGCCCGGCCGCTTGCAGGATCACGAGCGTTCGAGTTCAGGGCGCTCATCCCGACTGTGGCCTGAGCATTCCCCCGCAGGCCCCGCCGTACCGTCGGCGTCAGACAACGGACACCTCCTGGCCTGTAGTTCCCGTGCTCGATTCGTTCACGGTCTCCCGCGCAGGCCTTGGCGCACCTCACCCACGGGGGGTGAGTCCATCACCCGCCATCTGGCGACATGCTCAGCTGCATGAGCATCGGCGGGAGCGCCGCATTGAGTACCAGTTCCGCAGCGCCGCACGCCAAGCCGGCGACTTGACGCGCACGGCAGGCCAGCCCGGCGGGCAGGCGGCAGCGAACCAGACGCGGGGCGGGACGGGCCGCGGGACCATCGACCGGCGGCTGCTTGGTTATACCAGCGGCAGCCGCGGTTACCTGATCGTGACCGTCGCATTCGGGCTGGCCGGGACCGGGTTGATCCTGGCCCAAGCGGGCCTGCTAGCCCATGCGCTCGCCGCCGCCGCCCGCGGCGATGCGGCGGCCGCCCTGGCGGGCACGCTGGCGGCACTGCTGGTCGTGGTGGCGGCGCGGGCGGCAGTGAGCTACGCCGGAGAGGTGACGGCGCTTCGCGCGGCTGCGACGGTCAAATCGGGCCTGCGCCGCGCGCTCACCGCCCGCTCGTTGCAACTCGGCCCGCTATGGCTGGGCGGTCAGCGGGCGGGGGAGATCACCACCTTGAGCACCCGGGGCCTGGACGGACTGGATTCCTATTTCGCCCGCTACCTGCCGCAGCTTGTTCTCGCGGTTCTGGTCCCCATCGCGGTGCTGGCCAGGGTGGCGGTCGCGGACTGGGCCTCCGCGGTCGTCATCGCCGTGACGCTGCCGCTGATCCCGGTTTTCGCGGTCCTGGTCGGATGGCATACCAAAGCGCAGACGCGGCGGCAGTGGCGGCTGCTGGCCACCCTCGGCGGGCACTTCCTCGACGTGGTCGAGGGCTTGCCCACGCTTAAGGTGTTCGGCCGCGCCCGAGCGCAGGAAGACGTGATCGCCAAGGTCACCAACGACTACCGGACCGCGACCATGTCCACCCTGCGGGTGGCGTTCCTGTCCGGGCTGGTGCTGGAGCTAGCCGCCGCGCTGGCTACCGCGCTCGTCGCGGTCGAGGTCGGGCTTCGGCTGCTGTACGGCCACCTCGGCTATGAAACGGCGATGCTGGTCCTGCTGCTCACCCCGGAGGCATTTTTGCCGCTGCGAGCAGTGGGTGCCCAGTTCCACGCGAGCATGGAAGGTGCCGCTGCGGCCACGCGCGTCTTCGAGATCCTGGACACCCCGACGCCAGGCCTGCCGCAGCCCGGTCCCACGGCGACGACGCTCCGCCACGCCCATGCGGACCTGCGGAGCGAGGACATCAGGCTAAACGGGGTTACCGTGGTCTATCCAGGCCGACCTCACCCGGCTCTGGAGGGCGTGAGCCTGACCATCGCGCCGGGGGAGCGGATTGTCCTCAGCGGCCCGAGTGGCGCGGGCAAAAGCACGCTTCTCGCCCTGCTGCTCCGCTTCACCGCACCGGTGGCCGGGAGCATCGCGGTAGGCGACCGCGACCTGGCCGCACTTGATATCGGGCCCTGGCGCCGGCAGATCGGCTGGGTGCCGCAGCAGCCCTACCTGTTCAGCGGGACCGCGGCGGACAATATCGCGCTCGGCGAGGCCGACGCGAGCCGCGAAGCCATCCGCCGGGCCGCCCGGATGGCTGGGGCAGCCGACTTCATCGAGGCACTGCCCGCCGGATACGACACGCCGCTCGGCGAGCGCGGCCTGCGGCTGTCCGCCGGCCAGCGACAGCGGATCGCGCTGGCCCGCGTGTTCTTGCGGGACCCGCCCCTGCTGCTCATGGACGAGCCCACCGCACACCTGGATCCGGCCAGCGCCCGGCAGATCGGGACAGCTATCGACACCGCCCTGGCCGACCGCACCGTGATCCTGGTCAGCCACGGCCAGGGCTGGGACGGCGGCGGCTGCCGGAGCATCCGCCTGGACCACGGGAAGCTGATGTCGTCAGCCCGCGCTGCGTGCCCAGCCGACGCGACCGCCGCAGAGGTGCTCCGGTGAGCAGCGAGCCCGCCACCGCGCCCGGGCCTGGGCTCATGACGGCCGGACGCCGTCCGCTGCTGCGCCTGCTCCGGCTGGCCCGACCGCTGCGCGGTCGGCTGGTGCTCTCAGTCCTGGCCGGCGCCGCCGCCACCGGCTGCGGCGTGGCCCTGCTGGCGACATCGGGGTTCCTGCTGGCCCGGGCCTCCGAGCACCCGGGCATCCTGGCGATCTCCGTGGCGGTCGTGGCGGTCCGCGCGTTCAGCATCGGCCGCGGCGTATCTCGCTATCTTGAGCGGCTGACATCGCACGATGTCGCGTTCCGGGTCCTGGCTGACATCCGAGTGGCCATCTACCGCCGCCTGGAGCGGCTTGCCCCAGCCGGACTCGCCGCCTTCCGGTCCGGTGATCTGCTCGCCACGCTGATCAGCGATGTGGATGCCACCCAGGACCTGTTCATCCGCGGCATCGGGCCGCCGCTGGCCGCGATGCTCGTGGGCGCGGGCGCGGTAACCGTCTGCCTGCTGATCCTCGCGCCGGCCGGCGGGGTGCTGGCGCTCGGCCTGCTAGCCGCCGGAGCCGTAGTGCCGTCGCTTGCGGTGGCTAGCTCCCGGCGGGCAGCCAGGACAACCGCACCGGTCCGCGGCGAACTCAGCGCGACACTCACCGACCTGCTATCGGGCGCCGCCGAGCTGCACGCGTTCGGCGCTCAAGACGCCGCGCTCGCCGCCGTCGCCGAGGCCGACGGCAGGCTGATGGCACAGGCCAAGCGGTTCGCCACCGCGACGGGCCTGGGCAGCGGGCTGATCACCGGCCTCACCGGCCTCACCGTGTGGGGAGTGCTCGTCCTCGGGGTGGCGGCTGTGGGGCACGGCACGCTCTCCAGAGTGCCGCTGGCGGTGCTATGCCTCACGGCGCTGGCCTCCTTCGAGGCGGTCGCCGTCATGCCGGCGGCAGCACTGCAGCTCAGCGCGGCGCGCGCCTCCGCTAGCCGCATCAGCGTGATCCTGGATGCACCGGAACCGGTCACCGAGCCGGTGGCTCCCCGGCCGCTATCCGCCGGACCCGTGCACGTGCAACTGTCAGGAGTGCGGGTCCGGTACGAGCCGGACGGCCCGCTCGCGCTGGATGGGCTCGACCTTGACCTGCCGGCGGGCCGGCGGGTCGCGCTCATCGGCCCGAGCGGTGCCGGCAAGTCCACCGTGGCTGCGGTGCTGCTGCGGTTCCGTGATCCGCTCGCCGGGACCGTCACCCTGAACGGCGCCGACCTCGCCAGCTATGCGGCCGCTGACGTGCGGACGCTGATCGGTGGCTGCCTGGCGGACCCGCACATCTTCGATGCCACCATTCGCGACAATCTGCGCCTGGGCCGGTCGGCGGCTAGTGACATCGAACTTGCCGACGCCGCGGAGCGGGCCCGGCTGCTGCCGTGGATTGATTCGCTGCCGCTGCGCTGGGATACCCCGGTCGGCCCGCACGGCGTGGCCATGTCCGGCGGTGAACGGCAGCGGCTCGCCCTGGCCAGGGCCTTGCTCGCCGACCCGGCCGTGCTGATCCTCGACGAGCCGACTGCCCACCTGGATCCTGAAGCGCGTGCTGCCTTGACCGCCGACGTGCTGGCGGTCACGGCGGGCCGCGCCACCTTGCTCATCACGCACGAGCTGGAGGGACTCGACCAGGTCGACGAGATCATCGTCCTGGACCACGGTCGGGTGGCCCAGCGCGGTACGCACGCACAGCTGATCCAGGCCGACGGGCCCTATCGGCAGCTGTGGGACGCGCCGTCGTTCTGGCCTGCGCAGGCCGGGCCGGGCTCCTGAGGGCCTAGCCGGAGGTCCGGATCAGCGGGACGCCAGTTCGGCCGACAGGGCCTCGGGCAGGGTGGGGTAACGGAACTCGTAGCCGGCCTCTTGCAGGCGCCTGGGCAGCACCCGGATGCTGGTCAGCAGCTCGACGGCGGCCTCGCCGAGAGCCAGCCGCAGCGCCGGGGCGGGCATCCGCAGCCAGGGCAGGTCACGGCGGCCGACGGCAGCGGCGAGCGCGGCGGTGAATTCGGAGTTCGTGGCCGGAGCGGGGGCGGTGAGGTTGACCGGGCCGCTGATGTCCTTGCGGTCGAGCAGGAACCGGATGGCGCGGACCTCGTCGGCCAGCGAGATCCAGCTCATGGCCTGACCGCCGGACCCGAACCGGGGGCACACGCCCAGCCGGGCCACCGGGAGCAGCCGGGCGAGTAGCCCGCCGCGGGGGGTGAGGACCAAGCCGCTACGGGTGTGCACGACGCGGATGCCGGCGTCCGCGGCCGGGTCGGCGGCCGCCTCCCAGTCCCGGACCAGCCGCGCGAGGAACGCCTGCCCGGCCGGCGCCGATTCGTCGACCTCGCGGCCGCCGGTGTCCCCGTACCAGCCGATGGCCGAAGCCGCCACCAGGGTCGCGGGCGGCGGGCTGAGCTTGGCCAGCGCGCCCGCCAGCGCGCGGGTGCCAAGCACCCGGCTGGCCCTGATCTCCGCCTTGTACCTGGCCGTCCAGCGATGGTCGGCGACCCCCGCGGCGGCCAGGTGCACGCAGGCGCCGAGCCCGTCAAGTTCGCGGGTCCCGCCTGGCGCGTACGGGATCAGCCCGGCGTCGGCCGCGCGCGGGTCCCAGCGGGCCTCGTCGACGCCCCGCGGGGGCCGCCGGACGAGCCTGATCACCTCGTGGCCGTCGGCGCGCAGACTGGCCACGAGCGCGGTGCCGATGAGTCCGGACGAGCCGGTGACCGCGACCTTCATCCGCTCCGGTGCACCCCCGTCAGCGTGGCCGGCTGCTAGAGGCCGAGTTCTGCCTCGAAGGACCCTTCTTCCAGCCGGCTCTTCACCGTGGTGAGGAACCTGGCCGCGTCGGCGCCGTCGACCAGCCGGTGGTCATAGGTGAGCGCGAGGTACACCATCGAGCGCACCGCGATCACCTCGCCGAGGGCAGGATCTTCGACCACGACGGGCCGCTTGACGACCGTGCCGGTACCCAGGATCGCGACCTGCGGCTGGTTGATGATGGGCGTGTCGAACAGGGCGCCGCGGCTGCCCGTGTTGGTCAGCGTGAACGTCCCGCCGGCCAGCTCGTCCGGCGCGACATGACCCGACCTGGTCCGGTTCGCGAGATCGCCGATCTTGCGCGCCAGGCCGCCGATGTTCAGGTCGCCCGCGTTGTGGATGACCGGCACCATCAGTCCGCGCTCGGTGTCGACCGCGATCCCGACGTGCTCGGCGTCGTGGTAGGTGACCTGGTCCCCGTCGATCACCGCGTTGAGCTTCGGGTGCACCTTCAGGGCCTCGACGGCGGCGAGGGCGAAGAACGGGAGGAAGCTCAGCTTGACCCCCTCCCGGGCCTCGAAGTCCTGCTTGGCGAGGTCGCGCAGCCGGGCGATGGCCGTCACGTCGGCCTCCACCACCGTGGTGAGCTGGGCCGAGACGTGCAGCGACTCGACCATCCGCTGCGCGATGACCTGGCGGGGCCGGGACATCCGCTGGGTCGTGCCGCGCAGCGAGGACGGCACGACGGCGGGACGCTGGGCCGCGGCGGGGCGCTCGGCCGCGGCGGGGGCCTGCTGCGGCACCGGCTGTGCTGCCCGCACCTCCTGCGGCGCCTGAGGTGCCTGCGGCTGCTGGGGGACCTGCGGAGGCTGGGGCTGTGCGGTCTGGGACGGTACGGGCTCCTGCTGAGGCTGCGCGGCGCGCTGGGCGCGGGCGGCCTCGATGACGTCCTGCTTGCGGACGCGCCCGCCGACTCCGGTACCGGTGACGGTCTCCAGGTTCACGGCGTGCTCGGCGGCGAGCTTGCGGACCAGCGGGGTGACATAGGGCGCGTCGGCGCCGGTCGGCAGCGGCGTGGGCGGCGGGTACTCCGCGGCCTCAGGCTGGGCGTCGGCCGGCACCGACGAACCCGAGGAAGCCGAAGAACCCGACGGAGCCGACTCGGCCGGGGCGGGTCTTGGGGTCTGGTCCTGCGCGGGCACCTGGCCGGCCGGGGCCGCGGGAGTCGGCGGGGCGGGCTGGCCGTAAGGAGCCGATGGCGCGGGCTGGCCGTAGGCCGGAGCCGATGAGACGTAAGGAGCAGCCGGCTGGGGCTGGCCGTACGCGGGTGGCGGAGCGTACGCGGGCGGGGGAGCGTACGCCGGCGCCGACGGCGCGGACGAGCCCGAGAACCCTGGCGAGGCCGGCCCGGAGGATGGCGCGGGCGGCGCATAGTTGGGCTGCGAACTCCAGCCGTCCGCGCTGGCCGCCGGGACCCGCTCCGGCTCCGCGGCCTGAGGCTCCGCGGCCTCGGGCTGGGATGCCTCGGGCTGGGAGGTTTCGGGCTGGGAAGTTTCGGCGGCTTCGGCCGACGCGGAATCGTCCGCCGGGGGCGCCGCATCGCCGGACTCGCTGTCCTCGATGACGGCAAGCTGCGCGCCCACCGCGACCGTCTCGTCCTCATCGACCGCGATGCCGCGCAGGATCCCGGACGCGGGCGAGGGGATCTCGGTGTCCACCTTGTCCGTCGACACCTCGAGGAGCGGCTCATCCACCTCCACGCGCTCGCCTTCCTTCTTCAGCCAGCGCGTGACGGTGCCCTCGGTGACGCTCTCACCGAGCTGCGGCATGGATACCGAGACCGACATGATTCTCGCGACTCCTAGGCGTGTACGTGCAGGGGCTTGCCGGCCAGCGCGAGATGCGCCTCGCCGATCGCCTCCGACTGGGTGGGATGGGGGTGGATGAGCTGGGCCACGTCTGCGGGCTCGGCATCCCAGTTGTAGATCAGCTGAGCCTCCGCGATGAGCTCGCTGACCCGGCTGCCGACAATGTGAATGCCGACCACGCGGCCTGGGCCGTCTTCCTCGGAGAGGGCGATCACTTTGCATGCGCCCTGCGTCTGCAGGATCACGCTCCGGCCGTTCCCGCCGAGCGAGTAGTTGAACTCCACGGTCTTCAGCCCGCGCTCGGTGGCCTGCGCCGACGTGATGCCGACCGAGGCTACCTCCGGGTCGCAGTAGGCGATCCGCGGCACGCCGTCGTAGTCGATCGGCGTGACCGGTAGGCCGCCGATCCGCTCCGCGACCAGAATCCCCTCCCCGAACCCCACGTGCGCGAGCTGCGGCGTGTTGATGAGATCGCCGACCGCGGAGATCGAGGGGACGCTCGTCCGGCAGAGCGAGTCCACCTTGACGAAACCCCGCTCCATGGCCACGCCGGCTTCTTCGTAGCCGAGGCCGTCGGAGACCGGGCCGCGGCCCACCGCGACCAGCAGCAGGTCGGAGTCGATCGTCTTGCCGCCCTCGAGCGTGACCGTGACGCCGGTGTCCGTGTGCTTAACCGACTCGAAACTGGCGCCGAGCTCGAAGCGGATGCCGCGGCGCCGGAACGCCCGCTGTAGCAGCTTCGCGCTGGTCTCGTCCTCCAGCGGCAACAGCTGGGGAAGCATCTCCACGATCGTGACCTCGGCGCCGAAGGACCGCCACACGCTCGCGAACTCGACTCCGATCACGCCGCCGCCCAAGACGACGACCGACTCCGGGACCCGGTCCAGCTTGAGCGCGTGGTCCGAGGTGATCACCCGTTCGCCGTCGATGTCGAGACCGGGCAGGCTCCGCGGCTGCGATCCGCTGGCGAGCACGATGTGCTCCGCCTCGTAGATGGTGTCGCCGACCCGGACACTGTGCGGCGATTCCAGCCGCCCGGATCCCTCGATGGTGTCGATCTTCCTGCTCGCGATCGTGGACTGCAGGCCCTTCCAGAGCCGGTCCACCACGCCATCCTTATAGGACTGCACGCCGGGCACGTCGATACCCTCGAAGGACGACCGGACGCCAACGGAGGCACTGTCCCTGGTGTGGTCCGCGATCTCGGCCGCATGCAGCAGTGCCTTGGTCGGGATGCAGCCGCGATGCAGGCAGGTCCCCCCGACCCGGTCCTTTTCGATCAGCGCCACGCGCTGGCCGAGTTCGGCCGCGCGTAGCGCGCAGGCGTACCCGCCGCTGCCGCCGCCGAGCACGACGAGGTCGTAGCTGCCGATGCTCTCTGCCACCCCTCAAGCCTCCTTAGTCAGCCCTAGCTGCAGTCAGCCCTAGCTGCCTTACCCAGTCTTCATCATTTCACTTGCCGTCAGCCGGGCTACCCGCAAGCTTGCCTTCCGCCACGTCCGCCGCGATCTGCACCAGCGTCCTGACCGCCGCCCCGGTGCCGCCCTTGGCGATGTACCCGTACGGGCCGCCGTCGTTGTAGGCGGGGCCGGCGATGTCCAGGTGAGCCCAGCGGACCCCATCCGGCACGAACTCGTGCAGGAACAGCCCGGCGACAAGCATGCCGCCGCTGCGGTCTCCGGACACGTTGGCGATGTCCGCGACGGTCGAATCGAGTCCCTTGCGGAGGTCCTCGGGTAGCGGCATCGGCCACATGGCCTCACCCGCCCGCCTGGCCGCGTCCGCAATCTCCGCGGCCAGCGAATCGTCGCTGGCCATCACCCCGGCCGTGCGGTTGCCGAGGGCCACGGTCTGCGCACCTGTAAGTGTAGCCACGTCGATGAGCAGGCTGGGCCCGTCGGCCTGGGAGCGGGCCAGCGCGTCGGCGAGCACCAGGCGGCCTTCGGCGTCGGTGTTCAGCACCTCCACGGTCTTGCCGCCGTAGATGGTGATGACGTCGGACGGCCGCTGCGCGCCGCCGCCCGGCATGTTCTCGGCGAGCGGGAGATAGCCGACCACGTTCACCGCCGGGCCGAGCTCGGCGACGACCTGGAGGGCGGCCAGCACCGCCGCGGCGCCGCTCATGTCGGCCTTCATCGTCTCCATCGCCTTCGGCGGCTTGAGCGAGAGGCCGCCGGAGTCGAACGTGATGCCCTTGCCCGCGAACACCACCGTGCGGACGGCGTTGGGGTGGGAGTACTCAAGCCGGACCAGCCGCGGTGGGTGGGTGGAGCCCATGCCCACCGCGAGGATGCCGCCGAAGCCCTCCTTGGCCAGTTCGTTCTCGTCGAGCACCTGCACGCCCAGGCCGTGCGCGGCGGCCGTCCGCTCGGCCACCGCGGCCAAGTCCGCGGGCACCATGTCGGCGGGAGCGGTGTTCACCAGGTCCCGGACGAGCGCCATCGCGTCGGCCAGGATCCTGGCCCGGCGGGCCGCGTCCTCGTGCACGGTGTACACGATCTGCTCGAGGTCGCCCGGCGCGTTGGTGGCGGTCCGGTACTTCCTGAACGTGTAACCGCCGAGCAGCCCGCCAAGCGCCACCGCCTCGGCCTCGTCCGGCTCGCCCGCCGGCAGCGCGAGGGCAATGCGCTTGGCCCGTCCGGAGGCCAGATCGCGGGTGGCGGCGCCGGCGGCGCGGCGCAGCCTCTCCAGGTAAGCCTGGCGCTGCGCGGGCCCCGCGTCGGCTGCCCCGGGCTCCGGGCCGAGGCCCACGGCGACGACGACCGGAGTCGCCAGCCGGCCCGTCGTGGGGATCTTGGTGATCTCCTCGGCCTTGCCCGTCGCGCCGAGCGCGGTGAGCGCGGCCATCAGGTCGATTTCATCCGTGCTGAGCGTGAGAACGGGGCCGTCGGGACCCTGGAACACGCCGGTGATGAGGGCATCCGCGTCGGTTGCCGTCGGCGCTGACTGGCTGGTAAGCAGTGTGACCGTCATCCTGCTGATCGTAGGGCATCGGCCGGTGTTCCAAGCGGCGCCGGGGCACGAACCAGGTCCGTTCGGCCCGAGGGGTTGATGGTCCTACTGGTCTGCGGGGAACAGGTGACAGTCGGCCGGACCCGGCCGGACAGGTGGTGACCGTCGGAGCCGTCCGCGTACAGCTTGACCCCGGTCGGGGCGGTCAGGAAGTTGGCGTGGGAGTGAATCAGTAGTCACAAAATGGTCATAACTATGGTTAGTGCTATAAGCTAACGACTGTTGCATCCAGCAGGACACGGGGGAGGAGCCGGTGGTGCGGGCGGTGTGGGGCCGACGGTCAGCGGCTCTCCGCTTCCTCGGCGTACACCCGGGCCGCATAGGCTTCGAGCGAAAGTTCGCACTCGTCGATCGCCTTCTCGACCGCCTGCCTGCCGTCCGCGTCGAACGCGTCGCGCTCTCGCACCTTGGCGAACCAGTTGCGCAGCTTGACCAGGTCGACCTCGTTCTCCTCGAGTTCGGCGTAAGTGAAGTGGTTCTCCGTGTACTCCTTCTTCACCTGCCGGAGGAAGTCCTCGCAGCGGTCGACGATCTCCTCGTACTCGTCGTTCCTGGCCGCCTGGAAGGCCTTATGCACATCGGACTCGCCCGCCAGCACCGAGCACGACAGCAGCACGGCCGTCCCGGACATGTCGATGATCTCTCTCCTGAGCTTGCGCAGCGCGCGCTCGGTGGCCGCGCTGGCCGGCAGCGCGGCGGCCGAGTTCTGCAGGTAGATGGCGCCCAGGCTCTTGATCCGCCGCCATACGGTGGAGCGCAGCCTGGTTGGCTCGGGCGGCACCCGGTAGATGAGTACCAGCCAGCCCGCGCCGCCGTCCTGGTCAGCCGGTTTCCCGGCAGTTCTCTCGGTCACCCGATCATTGTCCCTGACCTAGCGAAGGCCCCGCACCGAGCCGCGGCCCCGCGCCTAGTGGAGGCCCTATGACCGCGCTTCCCCTCATCCTGACCGTCTTCGTCGCCTGCACGGTGGAGGCGATCGAAGCGCTGACGATCGTCCTCGCCGCCGGCCTGACCCGCGAGTGGCGGTCCACCTTCCAGGGCATGGCGGTGGCCCTGGTCGTGCTGGCCGCGATCGTGGCGGTGCTCGGGCCGACGATCACGCTGCTGCCGCTGACGGCGCTCCGGCTGGTGGTCGGCGCCCTGCTGGCGATCTTCGGGCTGCAGTGGCTGCGCAAGGCCATCCTGCGCGCCACCGGCTACAAGTCCTTGCACGACGAGGCGAGTGCCTACCTGCGCGAGGTGGCGGCCGCGAAGGCCGCGGCGGTCTCGTCCCGCCGCGGCGTCAGCGACTGGTACGCCTTCACGCTGTCGTTCAAGGGGGTTCTCCTCGAGGGCCTGGAGGTGGTCTTCATCGTGATCACGTTCGGCGGCAACCAGCGCAACATGGGCGCCGCAGTGATCGGCGCGGCCGCGGCCGTGCTGGTGGTCGCCGTGACGGGCGTCGCGGTGCGGGCGCCGTTGGCCCGGGTGCCTGAGAACGCGATGAAGTTCGTCGTGGGCATCATGCTCACCTCGTTCGGCACGTTCTGGGGCGCCGAGGGCGCCGGGGTCTCCTGGCCGGGCCATGACGCGGCGCTGCTCGTGCTGGTGCCGGTCGTCGCGCTGGTGTCGCTCGGCTACACGGTCCTGCTCCGCCAGCGCCCGCGGCCCGGCCTGGCCGCGCCGGTCGCGCATTCCTCCGAGGAGGTGGCCTCATGAGGCGGCTCAAGTCGATCGGCGCTTTCTGGTACGACTTCGTGGTGGGCGACGACTGGCGCGTCGCGGCCGTCGTGGTGGTCGCCCTCGCGCTGACCGCGCTGTTCGTGCACGCGGCCGGGGTCAACGCCTGGTGGCTGCTGCCCGTGTGCGTCTTCGCCGGCCTAGGCTGGTCACTGCGCCGCGCCACCGCCGGGAGGAGGTCCTAGCGCGTCGTGCTTATCCGGGGCGCTTGACCAGGCCGTGGTCGAAGGCGAAGACCACGGCCGCGGCCCGGTCGCGCAGCCGCAGCTTGGTGAACAGATGGTTGATGTGCGTCTTGACCGTGCCCTCGCTGACGAAAAGCTCGGCGGCGATCTCGCCGTTGGTCTTGCCCCGGCCGATGAGCGTGAGCACCTCGAGTTCGCGGCTGGTCAGCGTGTCCAGGTCCTTGTCCCGGCCGCCCTGGCCGGCGGCCGGCGCGGCCCGGTAGATGGCCAGCACCCGGGCGGTGACGGCCGGGTCGAGCCACGCGCCGCCCTGGGCTACCGCCCGCACCGCCCGCTGCAGGTCCTCAGCGGGCACGCCCTTGAGGACGAAGCCGGACGCGCCGGCCCGCAGCATGCCGGCCAGCGCCTGGTCGTCATCGAACGTGGTCAGCGCGAGCACGGGCGGGCTGCTCTCGCGGCGTTTCAGCTGGAGCGTGGCCTGCACGCCGTCGACGAAGGGCATCCGGACGTCCATCAGGACCACGTCCGGCGCCACCGCGTCGACCGCGGCCATGACTTCGCCGCCGTCCGCGCACTCACCCACGACATCAAAGCCGAACGCAGCGCGCAGGATCCCGCGAAGCCCGGTCCTGACCAGTTCCTGGTCGTCGACGAGCAGCACGCGGATCGCTGTCCCGGTCATGGTGCCGCCCGGTGGCCGGCGCCGAGGGGGAGCGTGGCGCGCACCAGCCAGCCTCGGCCGCCTGGGCCAGCCTCGCAGGTGCCGCCCAGCGACTCGGCGCGCTCCCGCATGCTGACCACGCCCAGCCCGGTCCCGGTGCCCGGCCCGGCGTGGCTGTCCACGGTCAGCGTCCGCGCGGTCAGCGTCAGTGCGGTCAGCGTCACCGAGCCGGCGCCGACGGCCAGCCGGATCTCGGTCGGTGACCCGGGCGCGTGCCTGACCGCGTTCGTCAGCGCTTCCTGCACGATGCGGTACACGGCCAGGCCGGTGGTGGCGGGCAGCCCGCTGACATCGCCCTCGACGGTAAGGGTGACGTCGGCCCCCGCGGACCGGAACTGCTCCACCAGCGCGGGCAGAGCGCCGGCTCCCGGTAGCGGCGCGGTACTCGCCTGGCCTCCCACACCGCCGGGCCCGCTGCCTTCCGCTGCGGCGTCCCGCCGGAGCATCCCGACCGTGGTCCGCACCTCGGCCAGGCACTCGCGGCCGAGCCGTTCGGCCTCGGCCAGGGCGCGCGCGGCGTCGGCCGGGTCGTGCTCCACGGCCAGCCGCGCGCTCTGGACATGCAGCAGGGACACCGTCAGGGTGTGCCCGATGACATCGTGCAGTTCCCGGGCGATGCGGTTCCGCTCCTGCATCCTGGCCTGCTCCGCCAGCTCGGCTTGGGCCTGGCGAAGCTGCCCGAGCAGGTCTCTGTCGTGCCTGACCAGCAAGCTGAACGCGGCCGTCAGGGTGACACCGGCCAGCCAGGCGCCCCAGCCCGGATCCGGCCGGACCCATAGCCACTCGGCTGCGAACACGACCATCGCCGCGGCCCAGTAGGCCAGGCCCTCGCGCCGGCTGCCGGTCAGCACGCACCAGCCCGCGATCAGGCACACCGCGAACCAGCCGATGTTGTTCGACCGGCCGTCGGCCAGGACCGCGATGCCGGCCGTCGCGACCGCGGCGTACAGCAGCTGCGGCCGCCACCGGCGCACGAGCAGCACGGCCGCGCCGATCGCGACCCCGGCCGCGGCCACCGCGGCCGGGGCGCTGGGGGTCAGCGGCACGATCCCGACCGCGATGACCGCGGCGAAGACGGCCAGGGCAATCCAGGTCGCCCCGCCCGCCAGGTACTCCGCTGGCCCGGCCTGGGCCGGCCCGGCCGGGTCCAGATCGCCGCTCATGTCGCGGATTCTACGGCCGCCCGGTCGGGGGCGGCCGTAGCGCCGGATGGCACCCGCTCGCGTCACAGTACGGTGCGGCGGGCCGCGGCGGCCGAAGCCACCACCGCCAGCACCGCCACCCCGATCAGCGACCCGGTGGCCGGCCCGAGGCCGAGCCAGGGGGCGCGCACCGCGTTGGTCAGCAGCGTGAGCGGCAGCGGGCCGGCGATCTGCCGGACCACCGAGCCCATCACGTGCGGTGGCGGGCCGCCCGCGCCGAGCAGGAAGGACGGGAAGAAAATCAGCAGGCCGACGGCCTGGGCGGCCCGGGCCGACGGCAGTAGCGAGCCGAGCAGCACGCCGATGCTCACGAAGGCGATGGCGCCGAGCGGCAGCGCGACTGCCACCCGCCACCCGTCGTGGACGGCGGGGACGCCGTAGACCGGCGCGGCCACGATCAGCAGCAGCGCGCAGGCCACCGCGGTGGTCACCAGGCCGACGACGAGCTCGGCGATCGCGAACGACCAGCGCGGGAAGCCGGCCGCGGCGAAGCGGCGCAGCACCCCGCGCTCGCGGTAGGACGCGAGGTGGACCGGCAGCATCACCAGACCGGTCGCGGCGATCACCACGGTGAGGTAGGACGCCACGTACCAGTGGGCGGGGTTGACGTTGTCGAACCCGGGGGTCGGGGTAGTGCCGAACGCGCCGCCGATGATCAGCATGGTCACGATCGGGAACGCGAACACGAACGTCAGCACGAGCGGATCGCGTGTCATCAGCCTGAGCTCGGCCCGGACCAGCCGTCCCACTGCAGTGCTCATCGCCGTCCTCCGATCAGTTCGGTGTCCTCAGGTATCACTGCGGCAGCCTCAGCTTGATCACGTTGATCACCGTTGAGCAGGCCGAGCAGGGCGTCCTCCAGGCTGGGGACGTGCACGCTTAGGTCGGCGGGCACCGATTCCCAGCGCACCAGGACGGCGCCGACGTACGCGATGATGCGCCGGTGGCCGCGCACTGTGATCTGGCCTCCGGCCCGTGACACCTCCCGCACGCCGTCGAGCCGGCGGATCTGGTCCAGCAGCGGCGCGGGCGGATCCGCCATGCTGAACCGGATCACCGCCATGCTCGCGTGCCGTTCCACCAGGTCGGCCGGGGCCCCCGCGTCGATGACGTGACCCGCGCGCAGCACCACGACCCGGCCGCACAGCGCCTCGGCCTCGTCCATCTCATGGGTCACGAGCAGCACCGTGGTGCCCTCGTCGTTCAGCTGGCGTATGGCGGCCCAGACGTTGCGCCGCGCGGCCGGGTCCAGGCCCTGGGTCAGCTCGTCGAGGATCACCAGCCGAGGCCGGTTGAGCAGGGCGAGCACGAGGAACAGCCGCTGCCGCTCCCCGCCGCTCAGCGACGAGAACACCGAACGTCGCCGCTGCGCGAGCCCGAACTGCTCGAGCAGTTCGCCGCCGTCGCGGGCCCGCGGGGTGCTGAACAGGTCGAGCGCCTCAGCCACCCGCAGCCGGTCGGGCAGCGCGGAATGCTGAAGCTGGCTGCCCACCAGCGGCCGCAACTGCTCGGCCTGCGTCACCGGGTCGAAGCCGAGCACCCTCAGCTGCCCGCGGTCAGGCTTGCGCAGCCCCTGGACGCACTCGACAGTCGTCGTCTTCCCGGCGCCGTTGGCGCCGATCAGGCCGACGATCTCACCGGCGGGGACGTCGAGGTCCAGCCCGTCCACCACCACTCTGGCTCCGTACGACTTGCGCAGACCGCGCACGGTCACTACTTGTGGCTTACTCATGCCACGATCGTGCCGATTCCGTCCCGCCAGCGCGTCAGGCCACGGGTAGAACCTCCGCTCTACCCGTGGGTGGAGACCACGACCGCATTCATCGCCCCAGCAACATCCCGGCGCCGTCGCCCCGCAGCATGCCGGGCGAGCTGGCCCGGGGGCTCAGGCGTCCAGGAAGCGGGTCTCCAGCCGGGTCTCGGTGATCCCGGGTTCAACCCGGTAGGCGCTCGCGCCCGGCCGGTCCGCGATCAACTCGGTCAGCGTGTCGTCGATGAAGTGCGCCGCCGCGCCGTCGTCGCACGCGATGCCGCCGGCCAGCGTGCCGTCCGCGATCAGCCGGTGGTACAGCGGCCGCCGGCCTGGCTCCGAATCGTAGTGCGGGCAGTAGCTGCCGGCCAGCAGCCCGAGCCCGTCGGTGAACGCCCTCAGCTCATGACCGAACGAATCCGTGGTCCCCCCGTCGAACCAGCAGATCGCCCCGGCGCTTGACCCGGCCAGCACGATGCCTGCCTGCCACGCCTTGCGCAAGATCCGGTCGAGCCCGTGCACCCGCCATACCGCCACCATGTTCGCCACGCTGCCGCCGCCGACGAAGATGACGTCCTGGGATAGCAGCAGGTCCTCGGGGTCGGGGACGTTGGGCATCGGGAACAGGGCCAGGTGGCTGAGCCTGGCCGGGTGCCCGGCGAACCGGTCGTACACGTGCAGCGCCCACCGCGGATCGTCGCCGCTCGCCGTGTTCAGCACGCAGATCCGCGGCTCGGGCCGACCGGTCAGCCGCAGCGCGTAGTCCATGTGCACAGGCACCCGGCCCTCGGGAACGCGCATGCCGCCGCCGATCGCGATTACGTGCCGTCGCCCGTCCGCTGCCATGGTGGCACGCTAGCGTCGTTACAACGTGCAAGCAAACCCGAGACCGCTTTATACCGTAAGTAACTTTACGGCCGCTCATTGAATTCTTTTTGGACCGAACGAAGCGGGTGGACGCGCCGGGAACGTGCGAGCCATTACCGCCTACAGGCCGTACTGCAGCAGGACGGCATTGTCGTTCACGCCCGGCTGACCGTTGGCGTGCGTGTTGCCCCCGGCCAGCGCGCTGGAGGTGCCGGGGATGAGAGCCACGCTGAAGATGGTGATCCTGTTGGGCCCGCCGGGAAGCGCCGCCGGGGTCAGGTGGCCAGCCGAGTAGTGCACCAGGTAGGACTTCTCCCCGTCGACGCCGGGCATCGGGAGCCACAGGCCGCCATGACCATCGGAGCTGATCTGCGGCGCGCCGAGCCCGAACTGGCCTTCGGCCAGCCTGGACCACCGGAGGCCGTTCCAGTGCAGCACCACCGTCGGGCCGCCCTCGTCCTCCGCGTTTCCGTTCCCGATGGCGTAGACGTTGTTCTTGGACAGCGCCAAGACCTCGCTGACCGCCGGGTCGTTGAGCTCCTGCTTGGCGGGCAGCAGGGCGGCCACCGAGGTGCGCGACCAGGTGGAGCCGTTCCAGTGGGCGACGTCAACGCCGCCGAAGGCCCAGATGTTGTTCGCCGAAAGCGCGCTGCCTCCCTCGAGACCGTGCCCGGACGCTACCCGCGACCACAAGCGGCCGTTGTAATGCCAGGTGCCGAGGCCGGCGCCGGGGAAGACAGGCTCGCCGAATACCCACACGTCGCTCCGGTTAATGACGACAGCCCCGCCGATCTGCCCCGGGAAGCTCCGCTTGACGGTCCAGGTGTGGCCGTTCCAATGCAGGGCGCGGGACGGGACTCCGCCCCCGGTGAAGGCCCAGACATCAGCGGAGGAACTGGCCCCGGCCGCGACGACGCTCTCGTTGCCCTGGCCAGGGAACGCGACCTTGGTCCAGGTTGAAGGGTTCGATCCGCTGCGCTGCCAGGCGGTCGGCGCCGAGCTGCTGTCGCTGTTCTCGAACGCCCAGCCGCCGTTCTTACCGACGGCGACGATCGCGTTGAAAGACCCATGCGGTACCTGCTTAACGATCCGCCAGGCCGGGATCATGGACTGCGCGCTCCTGGGGGCCGCCAGGGCTGGCAAGGATGCGGCGCCGGTGACCGCGAGCCCCGCTACCGCGAGCCCCGCCACCGTGAGCAGGGCCGCCGTGAGCAGGGCCGCCGTGGCGATCGCCGCGCGGCGCGGCGTACCGCGGCCGGGCCTCCGCCTAGATCCACGCTGATTCGTTACAACCTTCTGTTCAATCCCGTCATCAGTGTGCTCTGGCAACTCAACCGCCCCAATCCAACCATCAGGCCTGTGTTCCGCGGCGCACAATGCGTCGCTGCTGGTAAGACCGCTAAGTGCCCCCCTCGATAACATCGCGTCCGTCACAGCTTCATAACTATCGGATGTCCGTCCGGGAGAACGGGCCAAAGGCCGTAAATTCGCCTCGCGATGTATCAGCGGCGGTGCTCGTTGCTCTGGGCAGGAAAGGCCGGAGCGAGCTCCAGCCATGTCACCTCGATAGGGGAGCCGATGACTGCCACCGTTTTGCCTGTCTCGCCCCCACGGCTGAGGCTGGCCCCGTTCTTCGCGGCCAACGGGGATAAGGTCCTGCCCGGCTGTTACGGCGTGAGCCACGGTGGCGGAATCACCGGTGAGCTGATCAGACACGCGCCCGGGGCGTGGGCCGGCCATGCCTTCATCTACATCGGCGACGGGCAGATCATCGAGGCCGCGCCGCCGGTCGTGAGGGTTGCCCCGGCGGCGTCACATCCCGCCGCGGTGTGGAATGCGAGCTATCCGCTGACCGGCCTTCAGCGCGACAAGATCTGCGCTCGGGCACGGGCTCTCGCGGGATGCCCGTACGACTACCCGGCGTACGTCGGCTTCGCGCTGAAAGTGCTGAAGCTTCGCGACGGCGCCGAACTGGATCCCGTCTTCAAGGCAGATCACTGGCGGGTGTGCTCGGCGCTGGTCGCGGATTGCTACGCGTACGCGGGCATCAACGTCCCCAACCTATCCAACATGATCGCGCGCCGGGCGTGATGCGCCAGGTGCTCCTGCTGGATCCGCTCGAGTTCCGCCTCGTCGTAGTCCGGCGCGTTCCCCGGCCTCCGCAGCAGCACCAGCTCAAACGCCTCAAGATTCATAGGTCATTGTGCCATCGGGGCGCGGTGCGGCGGTAGATCGTGCCGCCGGGCGCGTACCAGGCGGCCTTCCGGGGTCAGCACCGTCAGGGAATTCGACATGCGTGGCGGGCCTGGTCCCTGGCGGGGCGACCCGGCCGGTTCCTACGATGGGGCCGTGTGCGTAGATGACAGCCCGGCCAGCCTGGCCGCCGCGATGCGGCATGACGTGGAGCCGGCCACCGAGATCGACCTGGAGCCGGTGGACTCGGTGGTGGTGACCACGCTGATGGACAACCTCACCGATAGCACGATGACCGATCAGGGACCGGCCCGGCGGGTCGGCATCGGGCGCGGCCCCCGGCGCCCGTCCGCGCTGATGGCCGGCCAGCAGGTGCCGGACATGCTGATCGCCGAGCACGGATTCTCGATGCTGGTCACAGTGGCCAAGGCCGGGCGCGAGCACCGGTTCCTGTTCGACGCGGGCACCAGCCCAGACGGCGTCACGGAGAACATGCGCCGCCTAGACATCGACCCGTCCTCGATCGAGGCCATCGTGTGCAGCCACGGCCACTTCGATCACACCACCGGTATCGACGGGTTGATCCGCGCCATCGGCCGGGTGAACATGCCGGTGCTGCTGCACCCGCACTTCTGGCGGCAGCGCCGTCTGCTACTGCCCGGCCGCGAGCCGCAGGAACTCCCCACCACCAGTCGCCGCGCCTTGACCGAGGCGGGCTTCGACATCATCGAGGAACGCGAGCCCAGCTTCCTGTTCGGCCGGTCCGTGCTGATCACCGGCGAGATCGCCCGGACCACAGGGTACGAGCCCGGCTTCCCGCCGCAGCAAGCCTGGCTCGACGGAGGCTGGCAGCCCGATCCGCTCGTGCTCGATGACCAGGCGCTTATCGTCAACGTCCGCGACCGGGGCCTCATAGTGATTACCGGCTGCGGCCACGCGGGCGTGGTCAACATCGCCAGGTACGCCCAGCGGCTGACCGGCGGCCAGCCGCTTTACGCGCTACTCGGAGGCTTCCACCTGGGCGGCCCGCTGTTCGAGCCGCTGATCCCACGGGTACTTGACGACCTGGCCGCGCTGAACCCTGGCGTGCTCGTGCCCGCGCATTGCACTGGCTGGCGCGCCCAGCACGCGATGTCAGCCCGGTTTCCCGCCGCCTTCGTCCCGAACGCGGTCGGCACTAGCTTCCACCTGTGACCGTGATGCACCCCCAGGCCAGGTCGGCTCCCGGATACGGCGGCCGGCGCTGAGTCAGAGCTCGTCCCGGTCGGCCGCGGAGCCTGACCCGAAGTACTTGGCGTCTTCCTCCACCGCCGCGACGTCCGCGGCCGCCGCCTCCTCGGTCTCCTCCAAGTCCGGGTCCTCGTAGCGAAGGCGAATCAGGCTGTGCGACTCGTCTGGGATGCCTGGAGACCTGCGAGAACGGAACCAGGAAAGGATGCCCATAACCGTCTCCCCGGTCAGTGCGAAGCTGGCGTGCGACCGCCGCTGTTACCGCGATCGTATCGCGCCGTCGCGACTGCGATCATGCCAAGGAAAACGGTCCCCATTAACCCCGGGAACGGATTTCGGTGTCCGCCACGGCGGCCATTGCCTCCGGACCCGGAATTCACCGCTCACGCCGCGGCGATGACCGCCGCCATCCGGAAACTGGAAAAGCCATTCCCGAGAAGGAGACGGATGCCATTCGCGGTGCTGCGGAACGAGCGGGCCAGATGCCGGCCGGTGCCCGAGCCGCGGGGACCATACTGGGGCGGTGGCCGCGCTGCCCCGCTTCGTCGTCCAGCTGCACGACGCGACGACGCTGCACTTCGACTTCCGCCTGCAGTCTGGCGAGGTGCTGCGTTCGTGGGCGGTGCCCAAGGGGCCGTCACTCGACCCGAGTATCCGGCGGCTGGCCGTGCCGGTCGAAGATCATGCCCTGTCGGCGGGCGAGTTCGAGGGCGTTCACGAGGCCCAGCAGCGCGGCAGCGGCGCGGTGATCATCTGGGACGAGGGAACTGCCGAGATCGTACGGGAAGAGGCGGGGCACGTCTCGTTCGTCCTGCACGGCCGCAAGCTCTCCGGGGGATTCGCGCTGACCCGGACCGGCGAGCAGCGCTGGATCCTCGTCAAGGTCCGCGACGAAGCCGCGCGCCCGGGGTCGGACATCGTGGCCGAACAACCGGCCAGTGTCCGCAGCGGCCTGACTTGGCAGGAACTGCTGGACCGGTAGGGAGTCATCCGCGTGCCCGCAGTCACTGGCCGCCGTAGGAGGTGCAGTCGAATGACGCAAGCGCGAGGCCGGACCCGCATGCGAGCCTTGAGGTAAAGGGGTTTACCAGAGAGGGAAAGGGCATGACTAACCGGGCCGATAGTGAACGCTACATGAACCTGGCCCGCCGGTGGTTCACCGAGGGATAGGCGGGAAATGTCGCGCCGGCCGACGGCCTATTCAGCGAGAACGTCGGAACCAATGGGATGCTGGTAGGCGTGGCCGGACCTAAACGCAGGATACAAGAGCGGCTGGCGGGCTTCCCCCTCCACCACGACCATCGGGGATATGCTCTCAGCTCACGATAAAGTCGTAACACGACATGTTTGGCGCGGAACGCATACCGGTTCATATGGGGGTGTCAAGGCTACCGGCAAGCCGGTGGAGGTCCGAGACCTTGCCGTTTGGCGTTTCGAAGACGACAAGGTGGCGAAAATCTCGACCATACAGGATCAGTTCGCGCTTCTAAAGCAGATCAGATATTTCCCGAAGGGGTCTATGCGGCGTAGCCCGTGCTTGCTGGCCGCGGGCGGCGGAACGCGGCAGGTGGTCCGCATCCTGCGGAGGAGGGTGCAGGTCCAGTGCTGATCTCGTACGTCTTGTCGCCATGTCGACTCAGCGGGTAGGGTAGCGGCACCCATGGTCCGTTGTCGCGGTATCAATGAACCGCTGTCCTTTTCGTCAAGGCTGGGAGAATCCTGAGAGTTCGGCCCAGCGAAACGAGAAGCCGCTGCACGTGCATCACGGTTAAACCGGGTAATGCGCCGCCCGCCAGGTGCAGCCCGCTGCACGTGCATCACGGTTAACCGGGTAATGGGCCGCCCGCCAGGTGCAGCCCGCTAACCAGGCTTTTTCCCCGGGATCTTAAGGCAAGCGGGCCGGGCAATGCGAACGCCGAGCAAGCGCGCGGGCTCGTTTCAGCCATGACAGGAATGACGGCAAACGATTTCACATGGTAGCGGAGTGCGGCCCGGGCTCGCACTCCGCTACCTGCTATAGGTGTGCGGTCGCGCACCGTTGGTGACTTCTTCCGACGCCGCCGGAAGGCGGCGGTCAACGTTCAGCGAACGGCGTGCAATGTAATGAGGGTTGCTGCGTCCATATCGGGCCATGATCGTCTACGCTTATGCACTATTCAACGAGTGGAACGGAGTACACGTGGCTCAGAAGATACAAACCCTGTTCATCGATGACATCGATGGCAGTGAGGCTGAGGGTACGGTTCGCTTTGCGCTGGATGGTGCCGAGTATGAGATCGACCTGAACGCGAAGCATGCCGACGCGCTTCGCAAGGCGCTGTCGCGATACGTCGAGGCGGCGCGCCGGAGCAGTGGCACTGCTCGTCGGCCTGCGCGCAGCGGGCGCCGGACGGCGGCCAGCGGGCCAAACACTACCGAGGTCCGTGAATGGGCTAAGGCGCAGGGTTACGAGGTCAAGGACCGCGGCCGAGTACCGGCCGAATTGGTCGTCAGGTTCCGGGCGGCAACGGGGAACTAGTGCCGCAGCGCGGTTCGCCGTGGCGGCTCATAATCGGATGAGAGGCCCATGTGCGCAGTGGCACTAAACCGGGGGGGTCTCTCCGCAGGTTTGCTTCCTCGTGACTTCGGCACCACGACTTTCCCAGGGTGCTGTCCCCTCTGTGAGCGCAATGCCGTAGAAGGGCACGGAAACTCCGGGGCCTGGGTCGTAGGT
The DNA here is from genome assembly GCA_963790065.1 of uncultured Actinomycetes bacterium. Lineage (GTDB taxonomy): Bacteria > Actinomycetota > Actinomycetes > Streptosporangiales > Streptosporangiaceae > Palsa-504. Next base: position 44,584 of record CAWBNK010000023.1, read on the forward strand.
TTCCAGGCGTAACTCTCAGAAGGCGGGTCCCCAGGGACCCGCCTTCCGTCTTGCCCGGCTAGCCGAGCAGACGTGGCGCCAGGCCCGGGACGCTGGTCACCGGCTCATCCGGCCGGGACTGCGGGCGTGGCGCGCCTGACGATGGCCGCGGTGTCCGTGCCGCCCGGGAGGGTGCCGAAGGCGCGGCCCCAACCCGGGAAGCCCCCGCCGTCGTCGGCCAGGCGGGATGCGGCGAACGCGTCGGCCACGGCGGGGTCGCCGTACCGGACGAGCAAGGCCCCCTGGAGGGTGAGCGCCATAGCCTCGGCGAGATGGCGGGCGCGGGCTTCGGACGGATCGCCGAGTTCCTTGCGCAGCCGGACGACGGCCTGGTCCAGGCGGCTGTCCGCCCCGGCCGCCTGGTCGAGTTCGGCGAAGAACGCCTCGGCCGACTCGGGCTGCCTGGTCAGGGCGCGCAGCGCGTCGAGCGCGGCGACGTTGCCCGAACCCTCCCAGATCGACGCCAGCGGAGCCTCCCGGTACAGGCGCGGCATCCCCGATTCCTCCACGTAGCCGTTGCCGCCCAGGCATTCAAGGGCTTCGGCGGCGTGCGCGGGGGCACGCTTACACGCCCAGTACTTGGTCGCCGCCAGCGCCAGGCGGCGGAACGCGGCCTCCTGCTGATCGCCGCGGACCGCGCGGTCGGTCGCGCCGGCCAGCCGGAACGCCGCCATCGTGGTCGCCTCCGACTCGATCGCGAGGTCAGCCAGCACACTGGTCATCAGCGGCTGTTCGGCCAGCTTCCGGCCGAAGACCGTCCGGTGGGCGGCATGGTGCGCCGCCATCGTCACCCCGGCCCGCATCCCGGTCGCGGTGCCCAGCACGCAGTCGAGCCGGGTCATGTTCACCATCTCGATGATGGTGCGGACGCCGCGGCCCTCCTCGCCGACCAGCCAGGCCTCGGCCTCGTCGTACTCGACCTCGGCCGACGCGTTCGACCTGTTGCCGAGCTTGTCCTTCAGGCGCTGCAGGTGCATGCCGTTCACGGTGCCGTCCGCCCGGACCCGGGGCAGCAAGAAGCAGGACAGCCCGCCAGGCGCCTGGGCGAGCACCAAGAACAGGTCACCCATCGGCGCCGAGGTGAACCACTTGTGCCCGGTCAGCAGGTAGCTCCGGTCCCCGCCGACATCCCCATCGCCCTTCACTGGAACGGCACGGGTGGTGTTCGCCCGGACGTCCGAGCCGCCCTGCTTCTCGGTCATCGACATGCCCGCGAGCAGGCCCCGCTTGGTCTCGGGCGGGCGCAGGCCGAAGTCGTACTCCGTGGCCGCGAGCAGCGGCTCGAAGCGCTCGGCGAGAGCAGGCGCGTGCCGGAGCGCGGGCACGATGGCATAGGTCATCGAGACCGGGCAGCCGTGCCCGGCCTCGACCGCGCTCCAGACGTAGAAGCCCGCCGCCCGCGCCACGTGCGCTCCGGGACGGGTGTCCCGCCACGGTGCGGCGTGCAGGCCGTGCCGCACCGCCACCGTCATCAGCTCGTGCCAGGCCGGGTGGAACTCCACCTCGTCGACCCGGTGGCCGAAGCGGTCGTGCGTGCGCAGCTTCGGCGGGTACTCGTTGGCCTGGCGGCCGTGCTCCTGCGCCTGCGCCGAGCCGGCCAGGCGGCCGAGTTCACGGACAGCGTCCTCGGCCCACCCGGCGCCCTCGCGCCGCAGCGCGCTCAGCATCGCCGGGTCGTCGGCGACGTCGTACCCGGTCAGCGCGGGCGGCTGGTTGAATACTTCATGTGTGGCGGCATCGGCTGTTCCTCTGTACGAGATTCTGCTGCGCGCGTGGTGCGGCGGCAAGCGGAAGAACTCGGCATGCGGATCCACGCCGGGGAAATCGGCGCTACGACTCTCTGACAGCGAGGCGAGGAGATGGAACTGAGACGTGAGCTGCTGACGGCCGAGATGATCGAGCCCGGCACGGAGGAGCTAGTCCGCACCACCATCGAGGTGCGCTTCGATCCGCTGACCGGGCACAGCTCACGCATCCTGCCCGAGCGCGGCCTGATGCCCGCCAGCGACTTCAACCTGCAGGCGTTTGCGCGGGAGAGCCAGCCGCGCTGCCCGTTTTGTCCAGGCCGGGTCGACCGGCTGACGCCCAAGCTGGCGGCCAGGATCCACCCTGACGGGCGGATCGAACGCGGCGAGGCCGTCCTATTCGCAAATCTGCACGCGTACTCATCGCACAGTTCGGTGTCGGTCTACTCGCCGAGGTTGCATTACCTGCCACTCGGCGAGATCACACAGCGGCTGCTCGCCGACAACCTGGCCGCGCAGGTCGCCTTTGCGCAGGCGGTGATGGCGGCAGATCCACAATCGCGGTGGGCGTCGATTAATGCCAACCATATGCTGCCCTCGGGGAGCTCGCTGTTTCATCCCCATTTGCAGGGGATCGTTGATTCCCAGCCGACGACGATGCAGCGCATGCTCGCGGATGTGCCCCCGCAGCGGTTTGACGACTACCTAGACGTCGAACGCCGCAGCAGGGAGCGTTACCTAGGGGATACTGGGCGCATCCAGTGGATCGTGAGCTTTGCTCCGATCGCCCCCGCCGAGCTGAGGGCGTTCATCGGTGGCATCTCCTCACCCGTGGAGCTAGATGACGATCTCATCGGCGAGCTGGCCCACGGGCTGGTGCTCATTCTGGGTGCCTATGCGGAGATGGGTTTCCAGAGCTTTAACTGTGCGATCTACGGAGCGCCTCCAGCCACCGAGGGTTATCCGCTGAACCTGCGCCTGGCCTGCCGCTCGAACCTGAAGCCCTTCTACCGCTCGGACTCGACGTTCCTGGAGCGTTTGCACTGGGAGGGCGCCGTCGACCTTGCGCCGGAGAGCGTCGCTCGGCAGATCGGCGAGCGCTTCCGAGGCTAACGACCTCGGTTTGTCCCGGCAAGTTACAGTAAGGCCCGCGGGCCCATGGCGGCCACCACCAGGGTGACGGTGGTCGCGATCTTCGACCAGCGCGCCGAGAACATCGCCGGTGATGCCGCCAAGCCGGCGCACCGCGTGCTGCTGCACGGCGAACGCCGCGCCCAGGCCCGCGAGGACGGCGAGCGGGAGGGTCCAGCCGAGCGGTTCGCCGATCATCGTTGCGGAGATCACCACCGCCGCGGTCGCAGCCGCCAGCGTGGCCACGGTGGTCGCGGCTGGGACCGCCGGGCGGACCGATTCCGCTACCAGCGCGCCAAGCCCATCCGGCCGGGCCGCGGGCACGCCCCGGCGGCAGGCCCACGTCAGGGCGAGCCTGCCGGTGACCACCGCGGCGATGAGTGCCGCGGGTCCCCGGCCGTGACCCGCCGACTCGGCCTGGCTGAGCGCCGCGACCTGGATGAGTAGCGTCAGGATCAGCGTGACGGTGCCGAGCGGCCCGATGTCGGAGCGGCGCATGATGTCCAGCGCGGCGGGGGCGGGCTTGCCGCTGGCCAGGCCGTCCGCCAGGTCGGCCAGCCCGTCGAGGTGAAGGCCCCGGCTGAGCAGGGCGAGCAGTCCGACCGCGAGTCCGGCCGCGGTCAGCGGCCCGGTCCCGAGCGGGTGATCGGCTACCAGCAGGACAGCCGAGGCGATGACGCCGAGCAGCAGCCCCACCGCCGGCGCCCACGCCATCGCCGCGGCCACGGTGGCCGGCGCTAGGGCCGGTTCAGCCGCCAGGGCCGTACCGTCCGCGGCCGGCGGGTCGGCCCCGCGCCACGGGATCACGGTGAGCAGTGTCACCGACAGCCTCAGGCCCATCCCTCTCATGCCGGAGGAGCCTACCGGCAGGCCGCCCAAAGACGTACTATCTTAAGCAGGGGGCCGAGAACGCAACCGGATGGCGGTGGCATAGGCGTGTCCGAGTGGTGGTCGATCGAAGTCTTCGACGCAAGTGAACTGCCCGCTCGCCGCTGGAAGGACTCCTACCAGGACGACCTCACCGAGGCGGCGTTGACACACGGCGCGATCGAATGGGCGTGGCATGAGCATCGCTATGGCGTGCTGTTCGAGGTGCTCTTCGACTCCGACGAGCAGTGGGAGGCGTTCCGTGCCTTGCCGGCGGTCCGTTCGGCCCTCGACGGCGCGCCCGACCCGGTGAACGGCCTGATCGTCTACCGCGGCCGCGGCGGGGGGTCGGGACCGAGGAAGCCCCGCAAGCCCAGGCCCGCTCCGGGCGCGAGCAGCATGAGTCTGCCCGAGCCACCCGAAGAGCGTGTCCTGCATCTCGCCGGCGTGGCGCCGCCTGGGAGGCCGGAGGTCGGTTAGATTCGCTCCCGCGGGTAAAGCACCCGGCGGGACGGTGCAGGATGGGGGCATGAGGGAAACGCGAGTCCTGACCGACGGCCTGCGGGCGGCGATCGAGCACAGCGGCTACTATCCGGGCCTGGTGTCCGACGCGGTCGCCTCGGCGCTGGGATCGGAGCCAGTCACGGCCTACGTCGTCCACCACGACGCGATCTTCGACCCCGGCATGGAGGTACGCAGGCACATGACCGTGCTGGCGCTCACTCCGACCCGGCTGGTGTACTCGCACACCGACGAGCATCCGGCCGAGGATTCCGACAGCCGCCCGCGGGCGGAGACGAGCACCGAGGCGATCCGGTTCGCCAAGATTTCATCCGTGGCCCTCAGCCGCGTGGTGCCCGACCCGGCGGCCTACGTGCCAGGCGTCACCATGCCGTCGGAGGTCATGCTGACCATCGGCTGGAACGTCCTTTCCCACCTGGAGCTCGAGCCCGCGCACTGCGGTGACGAGAGCTGCGAGGCTGATCACGGTTACCTGGGCACGATCACGGCCGATGACTTCTCGCTGCGGGTCAGCTCGGCCGCCGACGGCGAGGACGCCGTGCGGCAGCTGCTGGACTTCGCGCGGGAGCTGTCCGACGCCACCGCCGTCCGCGGCAGCTGAAAATCCGGTGGGTGGTCGCTGAAGGCTCGTTTTGCCGCCGCTGCCCGCCAGTGGCACCATGTTCCGGCAAGATGCTAAGGCAACGTCGCCAAGGCAAGCCGCGGCGAAGAGCCGAGGCCGAGACCCAAGGCGAACAGCCAAGACGCTGAGTGGCACCCACGAGTAGCAGGTGAGGATTCCCGCATGACGCCCGAGCCGAGACATTCGCCGATCGTGCCGTCCTACGGGGCCGCGACCCTTGCTGACTTGTCGTCATCGATGCTCGCGTCCCTGGATCCGGAAGCGCCGGAGTCGCAGAACGTCCTCGGCCTCCCGCCCGCGCAGCGGGCGTGCCTGCTGATCGTGGACGGGCTGGGCTGGGAACTGCTTCGCGACCATCCCGCCGTCGCGCCGTTCCTCTCCGAACTCGCGCGTAACTCCAAGCCGATCATGGCCGGGTTCCCCGTCCACCACGGTCACCAGCCTCGGCTCGATCTGCACCGGGCGCCCACCCGGCCAGCACGGGATGCTCGGCTACCAGGTCATCATCCCGGGTGAGAATCGCCTGCTCAACGGGCTGCGCTGGGATTCGCGGGTCGATCCTCGGCAGTGGCAGCCATTGCCCACCATCTACGAGCGCGCCGCCGCCGCGGGCATCGCGGCCGTGCACGTGGCCCAGGGCGCGTTCCGCGGCACCGGGCTGACCATCGCCACCATGCGCGGTGCGGACTTCCGGCCGGCCGACAGCATGGGCGCCCTGGCCGCGCAGGCCGCTGCGGCCCTGTGGGAGAACGGGCGCGGGCTCGTGACCGTGTACCACGGCGACCTCGACAACACCGGACACGTGTTCGGGGTCGGCTCCGACGCCTGGTACAACCAGCTGGCCCACGTGGACAAGCTGGCCGAACAGCTGGCGAGCGCGCTGCCCTCGGGGACCTTCTATGTACGTGACGGCGGACCACGGCATGGTGGACATCGGCCCCGAGGACAAGTTCGACGTGGACGCGACACCGGAGCTGCGGTCCGGGCTGGCCCTGCTCGGCGGCGAGCCGCGGGCCAGGCACCTGTACGCCCGGCGCGGCGCCGCCGCCGACCTCCTCGCCACCTGGCGTGATGTGCTCGGCGACCGCGCCTGGGTGCTGTCCAGGGACGAGGCCATCAAGGAAGGCTGGTTCGGCCCGGTGGACCCGGCGATGGCCGACCGGATCGGCGACGTGGTGGCCGCCCCGGCGGGGTCCATGGCCATCGTGGCCACCAAGGCCGAGCCGAGGGAGTCCGCCCTGGCCGGCATGCACGGCTCGCTCACCTCCTCGGAGCAGCTGGTGCCCGCGCTCACGTACACGGCCACATGAACCCGGGAACCGACCGGGACCGGCTGCTGGTCAGCGCCGGGGCGCTCGCCGCCGAACTGGCGAAGGACCCGGCGCCGGTGCTGCTTGACGTGCGGTGGCGGCTCGGCGGCCCGCCCGGCATCGACAGCTACCGGCGGGGCCACCTCCCGGGCGCGGTCTTCGCCGACCTGGACCGGGACCTGGCCGGGCCGCCTGGCCCCGCGGGGCGGCACCCGCTGCCGGACCCGGCCGCATTCCAGGCCGCGATGCGCGCGGCCGGGGTGAGCCAGGACCGGCCGGTCGTCGTGTACGACGACGGGGACGCCACGATCGCCGCTCGCGGCTGGTGGACGCTGCGTTACTTCGGGCACCAGGACGTCCGGGTGCTCGACGGCGGCTACCGGGCCTGGGCCGGCGCCGGCCTCCAGGTCACCACGGCCGAGCCCGCGCCGGCCCCCGGCGATTTCACCGCGTCGCCCGGCCACCTGCCGGTGCTCGACGCGGCGGGCGCGCAGGCGGCGGCGCGGACCGGGCTGCTACTCGACGCCAGGGCGGGGGAGCGCTACCGCGGGGAGACCGAGCCGGCCGACCCGGTGGCCGGCCACATCCCCGGCGCGGTCAGCGCGCCCACCGCCGGCAACGTGCACCCGGACGGCACCTTCTCCGATGCCGCCGAACTCGCGGCCAGGTTCGCCGCCCTCGGGGCCGTGCCCGGCGTCGGCACGCCGGGCGGAGCACCGGTGGGCGCTTACTGCGGCTCGGGCGTCACCGCGGCCCACGAGGTCCTCGCCCTCACGCTGGCCGGCATCCCCGCCGCGCTCTACGTAGGCTCCTGGTCCAACTGGATCGCCGACCCCGCCCGCCCGGTAGCGACCGGCGCGTAGCCCGCTGGCGCAGGTACCCGCTGTCCCCGGCAAGTCGGGCAGAATTGAGCCCGTGCAGGTCGCGATGCTCGGTGCGCTTGAGGTCCGCGCCGCCTCGGGAGAAGTACTCGAGGTCGGCGGGGCCAGGCTGCGCGCGCTGCTGATCATGCTGGCGCTGCGCCCCGGCCAGCTGGTCCCGGCCAGCCAGCTCATCGACGGGCTCTGGGCCGATCAGGCGCCGGCCGGGGCCGCGAACGCGCTGCAGGCCCTGGTGTCCCGGCTGCGCCGCGCGCTGCCCGACGCGGTGATCGAATCCCGGCCGGCCGGCTACCAGCTCAAGCTCGACCCGGGAGCCACCGACATCGTCCGGTTCGAGGAACTGGCCGCCGCGGGCCGGGCCCAGCTGCGCACCGATCCGGCCGCGGCCGCCGCCACCCTGCGGCGGGCGCTCGGGCTGTGGCGCGGCCCGGCGCTGGCCGAGGTGGCCGAGACCGAGTTCGGCCGGGCCGTCATCGCCCGGCTGGACGAGCTGCGCCTGCTCGCCACCGAGAACCGCATCGATGCTGACCTGCGCACCGGAGTCACCGCGCCGCTGGTCGCCGAACTCGAGGGCCTGGTCATCGCGCACCCGATGCGCGAGCCGCTGGCCGGCCTGCTGATGCGCGCCCTGCACGCGTCCGGGCGCCGCGGCGCGGCCCTGGAGGTGTACGAGCAGACCAGGAAGCGGCTCGCCGATCAGCTGGGGGTGGATCCCTCGGCCGAGCTGGCGGCCCTGCACCTGGAAATCCTCCGGGACGAGCCTGCCGGAGTCCACCGCACCAACCTGCGCGCGGAGCTCACCAGCTTCGTCGGCCGCGACGCCGAGCTCGCCCACGTCGCCGCGCTCCTGCGCGCCCACCGCCTGATCACGCTGACCGGCCCGGGCGGGGCGGGCAAGACCCGGCTGGCCGTCGAGGCGGCCCGGGCGGAGCTGAACGCGATGCCCGGCGGAGTGTGGCTGGTGGAGCTGGCCCCGGTCACCGACCCCGCCGAGGTCCCCTCGGCCGTGCTGGCCGCGCTCGGCCTGCGCGAGCAGGCGCTGCTCTACACGCGCGGGCCCCTCGGCGCGCCCGCCGACGAGCAAGCCGACGCCCTCGGCCGCCTGCTGGCCGCGCTGGCCGGGCAGCGCGCGCTGCTGGTGCTGGACAACTGCGAGCATTTGGTGGCCGCCGCGGCCGCGCTGGCCGACCGTGTCCTGGCCGCCTGCCCGCAGGTCCGCATCATGACCACCAGCCGCGAGCCGCTGAACATAACCGGCGAAGCCCTCTGGACCGTAGGCCCGCTCACGTTGCCCCCGGATCCCGCCGCCACGAACAATATGGCCGAACGGGCCGGGGTGCGTGCCGCTGAGGAAACTGAAACAGCGACCGGCCTGGACGCCTTCGCCTCGGTTCGCCTGCTGACCCAGCGAGCCCGCGCGGTCCGGCCCGGGTTCGGGGTCACCGCGGGCAACGCGCCGGCCGTGGCTAGGATCTGCCGCGCGCTCGACGGCATGCCGCTGGCCATCGAGCTGGCCGCGGCCCGGATGCGCACCATGGCCCCCGAGCAGGTCTCGGCCCGCCTCGACGATCGGTTCCAGCTGCTGACCGGCGGCAGCCGCACCGCGATGCCCCGGCATCAGACGCTGCGCGCCGTCGTGGACTGGAGCTGGGACCTGCTCGACGACGCCGAGCGCGCGCTCTGGCGCCGGTTCTCGTTCTTCACCGGCGGCGCGACCCTGGAGGCGGCCGAGCAGGTCTGCGCCGGCCCTGCCAGCAACGACGGGGCCAGCCACGACGGGGCCAGCAACGACGGGGGCCTGCGCCCGGAACAGGTCCTGGACCTGCTGACCGCGCTCGCGGACAAGTCGCTGCTGACCGTGCGGCACGGACCGGACGGCGCCCGGTACCGGATGCTGGAGATCATCAGGGCCTACGGCCAGGAGCGGCTGGCCGAGGCGGGAGAGCGCGACGAGCTGCGCGCGGCGCACGCGCGGTACTTCACCGGGCTGGCCGAGGCGAGTCAGGATCACCTGCTCGGCGCGCAGCAGCTGGACTGGCTGCGCCGGCTCGCCGACGACCAGGACAACCTGCACGCGGCCATCCGCGGCGCGGTCGCGGCCGGCGACGCCGGGACCGCCGTGCGACTAGCCGCCGCGCTCGGCTGGTACTGGTCGCTGCGCTGCATGAAGATCGAGGGAGCCGAGCTGATCGCCGACGTGCTCGGCGTCCCCGGCGCCACGGAAACGAAGGACACCGAACGGCTGGCCGTGGCCTACGCGATGGGCGCGCTGCTCGCCGCCGACACGCCGCTGCGCGACACCGGTGCTTGACTGGTTTCGCCGGGCCGCCGAACTCGCCGCCCGGGTACCGGCCCCGGTCAGCCCGATGATGCCGCTGATCGGCCCGATCAGCCGCCTGTTCGGGGCGCCCGACCCGGCGCAGGGCCCGGTGCGCCCCGAGATCTTCGACGACGCGGCCGGTGACCCGCATCCGTGGGTGAGCGCGATAGCCCGGATCCTGCGCGCCCATGCCGCGCTCAACCTGGGCCGGCACCACGCCCAGGCGGAAGCGGATTTCCTGGCCGCGGCCGGCATCCTGGCCACGATCGGAGAACGGTGGGGCCAGGCGGTCGCGCTCGGCGGCCTGGCCATGCTGGAAGGATGGCGGGGCGAGCACGCCGCCGCGGTCGGCCACTACCGGCAGGCCAGGGAATTCGCCGCCGTGTTCGGCAGCACGGAAGACGAGGTGCTGTTCCGCCTGTTCATGGTGCGCGAACTGTGGCTGCTGGGTGAGCGCGAGGCGGCCCGGGCCGAGCTGGCGCGGGCGAGGCCCGACGCCGAGCGGCTCGGCCTGCCCGAGGTCGTCGCCTTCGCCGCCTACACCGCCGGCGACCTGGCCCGCCTGGACGGCGAGCCCGAGGCCGCCCGCGAAGCCCTGGTCCGGGCCATCCAGCTGGCCAGCCCGCCGAACGTGGCCCAGCAGATTCGCGCCGTGGCCGCCACCGGGCTCGGTTACCTGGCCGGCGCCGACGGCGACCTGGACGCGGCCCGCGACTGGCACGCCCAGGCGCTGGCCGCCGCCCGGTCCTCGGCCGACGCGCCGGTGATCGCCGAAGCCCTGACCGGGCTGGCCGATCTGGCGCTGCGCGAAGCCGACCCGGAGCGCGCCGCCGAGCTGATCGGAGCGAGCGTGGCGATCCGGGGCACCGAGGACCGTTCGGTCATAGATGAAAAAAGGGTGGCGGACGAGGCCCGGTCCGTGCTCGGCGAGGCCGGCTACGGCGCCGCCTACCAACGCGGCCAGTGTGCCACTCTGGACACACTGGCCGCGCTGGTCCCGCTCATACCCGGCGCTTGAACGCTCGCACCGCCAGCGGGGCGAACACGATCGTGAACGCCGCCGCCCACAGCAGCGACTCGACCACCGGCCTGGCCGCCGGGCCGGACACCATGAGCCCGCGCATGGCGTCGGAGATCAGCGAGACCGGGTTGGCCTTCGACCAGGCCTGCAGCCAGCCCGGCATCGACGTGGTAGGGACGAACGCGTCGCTGGTGAACGTGAGCGGGAACAGCACCACGAAGCCGAAGATCTGCACCTTCTCCGGGCTGGCCGCCAGCATCGAGACCAGCACCAGCGCCCAGGAGATGGCCAGCGTGCACACCAGCACCAGGCCGAACGCGGCCAGCACGCCGAGCGGCCCCGTGCCGACCCGGAAGCCCAGGATGGTCCCGATCACCAGCAGCATGACGAGGGCCCAGGTCTGCTTGGCCAGGTCGGCCAGGATCCGGCCGGACAGCGGGGCGAACCGGGCGATCGGCAGCGAGCGCAGCCGGTCGAAGAACCCCTTCTCCAGGTCAGTGGACAGTCCGGTCGCCGTGTTCAGCGTGGTGAACAGCGAGTTCTGCACCATGATGCCAGGCAGCGCGAACATCAGGTACGCGTGCGGCGAGCCCCCGATGGCGCCGCCGAACACGAAGGTGAAGAGCAGCAGGAACATCACCGGCTGGATGCTGAAGTCGATCAGCTCGGCCGGGTTGTGCTTGATCTGCACCAGCGTCCGCCAGCTCAGCGAGAACGTCTGCCGCAACCCCTCGAGCGGGCCGACCCGCGGCGCCAGATTCCCCGTATTATCCGAAACCGTACTATCCATAACGGTGCTTACCGTGGTCATGCCGCGCTCCCTTCGAGCTCTTCGGTCCGGTGGCCGGTCAGCGACAGGAACACCTCGTCGAGGCTGGACCCGCGCAGGGTGAGCTCGGCCACCGTGACGCCCATGTCGTCGAGCCGCCGCACCACGGCGGGCATCACGTCCTCCTCGCTCACCGGCACGGTCACCGTGGTGTTGCGGACCTCGGGTTCGGTGCGGGTGAACCCGGCCACCACCGCCAGCACGGTCGGCAGGTCGGCCGGGCTGGCCGGCCGCACCGCGAGGGTCAGCGCGCCGGTGCGGGCCTTGAGTTCGGTCGGAGTCCCGGTCGCGATGACCGTGCCGTGGTCGATGACCGCGATCTCGCTGGCCAGCAGGTCGGCTTCCTCCAGGTACTGGGTGGTGAGCAGCACCGTGACCCCGGTCGCCGTCAGGCCGCGCACGACGTCCCACATCTCGTTGCGGCTGAGCGGGTCGAGCCCGGTCGTCGGCTCGTCCAGATAGAGCACCCGCGGCCTGCTGACCAGGCTGGCGGCCAGGTCCAGGCGCCGGCGCATGCCGCCGGAGTACGTCTTGGCCGCCCGGTCGGCGGCGTCGGTGAGCCGGAAGGAGGCCAGCAGGTCCCGCGCCCGGCTCCGGGCCGCCGACCGCGACTGGCCGGTCAGCCGCCCGATGAGCATGAGGTTTTCCAGGCCCGTGAGCGTCTCGTCCACCGACGCGTACTGTCCGGTCAGCCCGGTGAGCTGCCGGACCTGGTGCGCGTGGCTCACCACATCGTGGCCGCATACCGCGGCGTGCCCGCCATCCGGCCGGACCAGCGTGGCGAGGATCCGGACCGCCGTCGTCTTGCCCGCGCCGTTCGGGCCCAGCAGGCCGAACACCGAGCCGGTGCGGACCGCGAGGTCGATCCCGTCCAGCGCCCGAGTCTCCCCGAACCGCTTGACCAGCCCTTCAGTAATTATTGAGTACGTCATGCCGCCATGCTGCGACCAGCCGCTGACACCTAACCCAGATCCCGCTGACGGTCCCTGAC
>CAWBNK010000024.1:0-149233 GCA_963790065.1 uncultured Actinomycetes bacterium
AACCTGCGGCAGCGCATGACGCAGGATCTGCAGAAGGCCGGGTTCACCGATGTGAGCGTGGTGCCGGATTCGTTCCTGTTGCAGGCCAAGGACCGCGACTGCAATCCGGTGACGATGTTCTTCACCCCGGCTTCGATGACCGCCCTGGTCGCGCAGACGCAGACGTCGTCCGGGACAGCGCCCGCCGCAAACACCGATCCGTCGCACGCCAACGCGGGCACCGACCCATCAGCCAGCACCGCCACGCCAACAACGAACCCAACGGGCAGACGACGAATGCGAGTGCCGATAGCGGGACGTTCGCCGCCGTGGCGCCCACCGATCGCCTGTCGTCCGAAGTCGTCGGTCTCGACGTTTACAACAACGCGAACCAGGACATCGGCACGATCAAGGACATCGCCTATTCCGGCCAGGACGTGAAGGCCTACATCGTCGCTGTCGGCGGCTTTCTGGGGATGGGCGACCACTATGTCGCCGTCTCGCCGTCCGACCTGAAGGTTTCGTACTACGCGACCACCAAGAAGTGGCATGCCAACATGAACACGACCGCCGATCAGCTGAAGGCCGCACCGGCTTTCAACTATTCGTCGAAGGCGTGACGGCTGGCCAACGTCCGAGTGTAACGCAAGCCCCGCGGCGCGAGCCCGGGGCTTGCTATCTCTTCATCTCCATTGCGCGTATGCAACCATGAGGCCGATATGAACAAGATCGCCGTGATAACGGGAGCCGGCGCAGGTGTCGGCCGCGCCACGGCGAGGAGTTCGCCCGCAACGGCTGGACGTCGCGCTGCTGTCGCGCGATCCCGACCGGCTGGAGCGCGCCGCGGCCGAACTGCGGCGCTTCGGCGTGCGCGCTTTGCCGATCCCGACCGATGTGGCGGACCCAAGGCGGTGGAGGCCGCCGCCGATCGGGTGGAACGCGAGCTTGGGCCGATCGACGTCTGGGTCAACGTCGCGATGGCGACAGTCTTCGCGCCGGTCCACAAGCTGACGGCGGAGGAGTTCCAGCGCGGCACGGCGGTGACCTATCTCGGACAGGTGCATGGCACGATGGCGGCGCTGAAACACATGCGGCCGCGCAAACGCGGGTCGATCGTCTGTGTCGGCTCGGCGCTCGCCTACCGTTCCGTGCCGCTGCAATCGATCTATTGCGGCGCCAAGTTTGCAATTCGCGGCTTCCTCGATTCGCTTGCGGTCGGAGCTCTATCACGACAAGATCGCGATCACGCTGACCGAGGTGGATCTGCCGGCGGTCAACACGCCGCAATTCGACTGGGCGCGAAACAAGATGGGCCGCAAGGCGCAGCCGGTGCCGCCGGTCTATCAGCCGGAGGTTCCGGCGCGCGCGATCTATTTCGCCGCGTTCAATCCGCGCCGGCAAATCTGGGTGGGCTTTCCCACGGTAAAAGCGATCCTCGCCAATCGCATCGCGCCGGGGCTGATCGACCGCTATCTGGCGAAATCCGGCTAAGCCGGCCAGTCAGCAACGATCCCGTCGGATCCGCATGAGCCGGGCAATTTGTTCGAGCCGGTGCCGGGTGCCTATGGCGCCCACGGGCGCTTCGACGATCACGGCGCGAACCGGAAGCTGGGAGATGTTCATCAGCCGCCATCGCGGCGCCGCCGGGGCTGCCGTGTTCCTGGGCGCGGCGATCGGCGCGCGCCTGCTGGCCAAGCGGCTGAAGGTCTGACGGACTACATGAAGTGGCAGGGCTTGCGGACCGGCGGGACGTGCAATTGCACAGTCATCAGCACGGCGGGATCGTCGCCATCGTGCCGGAGCGATGGCCCTTGCGGCCATCGGTTTCCGTGCAGCCCTGGTCCTCGCCGAACGAGAATTCGCCCGGACCCTGCTCGATGCGCGTGCCGTCCATCGCTTCGACCCACCAGCGGCCGGAGATGACGACGATCCATTCCGGCGCCGGGTTCTCGTGCCACTCGCCGACCCAGCCGACCGGCTGCACGGTGAACACCACGGTCGCATCGGCGCGCGCCTGATGATCGTTCCATTGCGGGGCGGCATCACCGACGCCTTTGAGGTCGAAGGCCGCGAGGGTGCATCGCGTCTGGTGGCTGATGCCGGCTTCGTCCGTCCAGAGATGCCAGTAGCGGACGGCCGGCCTCTCTTCGGCGCTGGCGTTCATGAGCGATCCCCTCGACGGCGTTCGCATGGCTGAACTTTCCAATCGCTCCGCCGTTCCTTAGCCCGCGGCTCGATGGGCAATGGCAGGATGCGCGCGTGGTAATCTCCTTGATCAACGCCTACGCGCCGCTGGTGCTGCGCATCTGCCTCGTGGTGCTGTTTCCGTTCAGCGGCCTCGACAAGATCGTCAACTGGGATGCGGCGACGAAGCAGGCCGGCACGATCCCATTCAAACCCGCCATGCTGGTCGCCTCCATCGTCGTGGAGTTCGTCACACCGGTTTCATCGTGACAGGTTGGCATGCCGGCTGGCGGCTTTCATCCTCGCGGGGTTCTGCGTGGTGACGGCGGTGCTGTTCCATCAGTTCTGGCGGTTTCCGGATTTCTGGCGGTTCCGCGAAGGCGAGGGGCTGGAACACTTCTGGGAGTTCCTGAAGAATTTCGGCCTGGTCGGCGGCCTGGGGCTGATCGTGCTGGCGCCGCGAACGCTGCCGGTCAGCGAGGCCGTGCTACATCCGCTGGCCTCCACGCACGTGGTTGGCGCTCTCGCCGGGGCGCCCGTCAGGCGCCGTGATCGACCAGCAGCAGAAGATGGCCGTCGGGATCGCGCGCGGCACGCGGCAGCGGCTGCCCTGCTGCCTAATGGCGAGCGTGACCCAGTCGGTCAACCCGTCGTTCGGATTGCAATCGCCGATCGGATCCCGGGCGGCCGATAGGCCAGCAATTCCAGGCCGGCGCTTTCGGTATCGCTCGGACGCAGGCCAGTGACTTCCACGGTGGCGTCCGGCAGTCCGTCCAGACTGGCCTGCGCCGGGCCGCGATTGAGCGAGCGGTCGCCGATGTGAAAGCCCAATGCGCGGTAGAAGCCAGGCTGCGCGCGGTCTCGGCGATGGCAATGGCGCTGTGGTCGATGCGCAGGAACGGGCTGCCGGATGGCGCCGGATGCCGTTGCGATGGAAACCAGATCAGCTCGAGCGGATGGCTGTCCGGATCGCGGAACTTGAAGGCGCGCACGCCGCCATTGGTGGGCGGCAGGGTCTGCGGCCGCCCTCGGAGATGGGAGTCCGCCCGAGCAGCGGCACAGATGGGCATAGGCGGCGTCCATACCGGACACCACGATGGCGAGGTGCTGGAACCAAGATCGTGCTGCGGCTCCGGCGGGATAGGGTCGGCCCGGAACGGCGAAGCATGTCAGCGCGATCTCCTGCGCGCCGAGCCGCATGGCGACGGCGCTGGCGCCTGAGCCCCCGCGCCCAAAGCCGCCAGCGTGGACGCGTCCACCGGACCGCGCCCGGTGACGCGAAAGCCCATCGCATCGCTGTAGAACGCCTCGGCGCGATCGAGGTCGGGGACCACGCGGCTGACGCGCAGGATGCGCTGGGTCACGCGTGCAGCCGCTCCTTGATCTGGTCGGCGACGCGCAGGGCGTTGGCGATGATGGTCAGCGTCGGATTCACCGCGCCGATCGAGGGAAAGAAGCTGGCGTCGGTGACGTAGAGGTTGTCGAGCTCGTGCGCCCTGCAGTTGAGGTCGAGCACGGAGCTGTGCCGGATCGGCGCCGAAGCGGCCGGTGCCGGCCTGGTGCGCGGTGCCGCCGATCGGGATGTCCTTGCCCAGATACAGGGTGCGTTCCAGCAGATGCGGGATGCGCCCGATCGGCCCAGTCAGATCTGTTCGAGTTTGGCACGCAGTCCGTGGTGCGCCTCCATGTTGCCCTCGGTGATATCCAGCACCACGCGGTCGCCGTCGTAATAGATGCGGTTTTCGGGGCGCGGCAGATCTTCGCTTGACAGCCAGAAGTCCATCGAATGACGCGCCATCGCCTCGAACGGCGTCTTCGGCAGCCACTCCAGCCAGGCGGCAGCGCCTCGCCGCGGATCTGCGCGCCGTGCGAGGTGGCGCACATCTGGATCAGGCCGAGCGGAAATTCCCAGTCGTCCGCGCCGAAATAGAAATCACTCACCGCCAGGGTCTTCTGGAATACCGTGTCGTTGGGCTCGCGCATCAGTGCCATCAGGATCGACTGGTTGTGCCGCATGTAGTTGCGGCCGACCTGGTCCGAGCCATTGGCCAGCCCCTGCGGGTGCGTGCATTGGCCGAGCGCAGCAGCAGCAGCGCGGACGACAGCGCGCCGCAGGCGACGACCACGATGTCGGCTGAATACCGCTCCTTCTCGACCTCGCGCGCTCACCTGCACGTCGGTCACGGTGCGGCCCGCGGCATCGGTATTCAGCCTTGGAGACGTAGGCGCCGGTCAGCAGCGTGAGGTTCGGATGCGCCGCCCAGCGCCGGATCGACGCAGATCACCTGCGCGTCGGCCTTGCCGTTGAGCAGGCACGGAAAGCCGTCGAAGGCATCGCAGCGGATGCAGATGCTGGTAGGTGGCGGCTTGCCGTTCTTCTCATCGAGCAAGATGCCCAGCGGCAGATGGAACGGGTGCAGTCCCTCGCGCTGAAGGCTGTCGCTCAGCGACTGGATGCGCGGCTCATGGGACACCGCTGGAAAGGGGAAGGGCCCACTGGACGGCGGCTCGGTGGGGTCCTCGCCGCGCTGGCCGTGGACGTGGAACAGCGCCTCGGCCTGGGCGTAGTACGGCTCGAACACCTCGTAGCCGAGCGGCCATGCAGGAGAGATGCCGTCCTCGTGCTGGACCTCGCCGAAATCCCGCTCGCGCAGTCGCAAGAGCGCGGCGCCATACACCTTGGAGTTGCCGCCGACGTAGTAGTGCAGGCCGGGGTGGAAGCTCCTGCCGTCATGGCCGTACCAGGTTTCCGACGCCTGGTAGGCGCCGTCGACGAAGACCGTCTTGGTGTCCCAGTTCTGCCGCGATGCGCGGCAGATAGTCGCCGCGCTCGAGCAGCAGGATGCGCTTGCCGGTCGGCGCAAGGCGTTGCGCCAGCCGAGGCGCCGCCCGGGCCGCTGCCGATCACGATGATGTCGTAGTGGTCGGCGGTCGCGCTCATGCAAGGCGAACGCCGAAGCGGCGGTAGCGTTCCAGCCGGTCAGGCGCGGCGTCGGGTCGGCGTTTTCGATGGGCTCGGACTTACGCGCGGGCGTCTTCTTCGGCGCGCTCTTGGCTGCGGGTTTTTTCGCTTTCGCGGCCGGCTTGCGCTCGCCTTCTGCCCCAGGCTGCGCTTCAGCGCGGCCATCAGGTCGATGACGTTGCCGCGGTCTTCCTCCGGCTCCTCCGGCGTTATGCCTTCGCCCTTCAGCTTCGCCTCGATCACGGCACGCAGCCGGGCCTCGTAGCGATCCTCGGCGTCGGCCGGATCGTAGGCGCCGCTCTGGCGGTCGATCAGCTGGCGGGCGAGCTTTACCATCTCGGCATCGGTACGGCCGGTCGGCAGGTCGGCGAACAGTTCCTCGGGGTCGTTAAGATCGCGCGCCTCGTGCAGCGTGTGCGCGACAAGGCCTTTTCCCAGCGGCCGAACGCCGATGGCGCGCTCGCGCCGCGCGATCACCACGCGCGCCAGCGCCATCTTGCCGGTGCCGGCGATGGCGTCGCGCAGCACGGCATAGACGTCGCGCCCCGCGTCGCCGTCCGGTGCGAGATAGTAGCTCGTGTCGAAATAGATCGGGTCGACGCTCGCGGCATCGACGAACTTGTCGATTTTGATGACGGACGAGCTTTCCACCCGCGCGCTTTCGAAATCATCGTCGGTCAGCATCAGGTAGGTGTCCTTCTTGAACTCGTAGCCTTTCACGAGTTCCCGGCGCGACACTTCCTCATCGGTTTCCGCGTCCTGCGTCACCATGCGGATGCGGTTGCCGGTCTTCGGGGTTGATCAGGTGGAAGTGCAGTGAGCCCCGTTCGTGGTTGGCGCTGTACAGCGCCACCGGGCAGGACACCAGCGCCAGCCGCAAATGGCCGCGCCATACCGCATGCTGCGCCATCTATGCCTCCTTCCTGTCGCGGGTCCGCCGCGCGGGCTTGCGCGCCGTCACCACGCTGCTGCTGCGACGCGGTTTCTCCTCGGGCTTCGCCTCCAGCGCCGGCAGATGCTGGCGAAGCCCGGCAAACCCTTCCCACGGATCGGCCTTCTGCCGCGCAAGGCGCTTCGGCACCGTCAGCAGCGTATGCGCCGCGGGATCGAGCTTGTCCGTCACTTCCCGCCACGCCAGCGGCGTTGCGACACCCGCGCCCGGCCGCGCCCGGGGCAGAACGACGCGACGGCGGTCGCGCCCAGCGCGTTGCGCAGCCAATCCACCAGGATGCGCCCACGCCGGTCGGCGATCTTCACATGCGCCACGATAACGGTCGGGCGCGTCCTGCGCCATCGTCTCGGCGAAGGCGTGGCAGAACGGCTTGACCCCGTCCCAGTCGGCCTCCGGCGCCAGCGGCACAACCACATGCAGCCCCTTGCCGCCGGAGGTGCGGCAGAACGACACCAACTGAGCCGCCCCAGCCGCTCGCGCACGTCCTGTGCGGCCGCCACGACCGCCGGAAACGCCACCCCCTCGCCGGGATCGAGGTCGAAAACCAGCCGGTCGGGGTGCAGCGGATCAGTCTCGGCCGCGCCCCAGGCGTGCAGCTCGATCGCCGACATCTGCGCCATCGCGATCAGCCCATCCAGATCGTCGATGGCGAGATACGGCGCGCCGCGCGGCCGAGCCTTCGCGGATCTGCGCCGGCAGATGCCCGTGCCCGTTCTTCTGGAAGAAATGCTCGCCCGCCGATGCCGTCGGGGCAGCGCACGATCGCCAATGGCCGCTTGGCAAGTCCCGGCAGTGCCTGCGGCGCCACCGTCTGTCCAATAATGCGCCAGGTCGCGCTTGGTGATGCCCGGCCAGAGTTCCCGGTCGGGATGGCTGAGCCTCACGCCGCCCACATCTCCTCCGCCCGTTTCGGGGGCTTCGCCACCACGATCCGCGCCGCTGCGGCCGGCGGCCTGCCGGGCGCCGTCGCATCCTGCACGGGCGGGATGGCGCCTTTCCATTTCCGCGGCGCGTGGACGACGGCGCCGCCGCCGCGCGGTTTGAACAGGATGCGTTCGGCTTCCGGATCGGCGATGTCGCGCACCACCTGCGGCGGCGGCTTGTCCTCCCGCAGGCCGAGATAGACGGCGTGGCGGACGCGCCCGGCACCCGACCAGGCGGCGTACTGGACCTCGGCGACCAGTTCGGGGCGCACCCAGCGGATCGCCGTGTCGAGCGGATCGCCGGCCGCCAGCAGCGCCTTCGGCGGGTCGGCCGCCAGAAGTGTCCAGCCGGCGGCGCAGGGGCGGCCAGCTCGCGCCGTCGGAGAAGAAGCGGTGCCGACGCCGCCGGCGTCGCTCCCCAGATGAACGCCCCGAACGGCGTGAACCTGATGGCCAACACCGGGGTGCTCGGCCTGACCGTGCCGCTGGTACCCGTGACCGTCCTGTTCGGGCCGGCCGTCGCGTTCACGGTCCTGCTCACCGGCGGGCTGACCGCGACCGCGTGGGCCTGGTATCACGTGCTCTCCCGCCACATCGTCGGCTACTGGCCGGCCGCCGTGGTCGGCGGGCTGTTCGCCGGTTTTGCACCCGGCATCGTCAGCCAGGCGAACGGCCATCCGGACCTGGTGGTCCAGTTCCTGATCCCGTTCATCGTCTGGCGGGCCATCTCGCTGCGTACGGCACGCGACGGCGTGGTGCTCGGGCTGCTGGTCACCTGGCAGGCGTTCCTCAACGAAGAACTGCTGCTGATGGCCGCCATGGCGGTCGCGGTCTTCGTCGCGGCGTACGCGGTCTTCCGCCCGGCCGAGGTGCGCGCGCGGGTGCGACCGTTCCTGGCCGGGCTGTGGCCTGCCCTGCTCACCGCCGGCGTGCTCCTGGCGTACCCGCTGTGGTTCCAGTACTTCGGCCCGCAGAGCTACCGGGGCCTGCCCGGCTACGTGCTCGGGTACGGCACCAACCTGCGGGCTTTCCCGGCGTTCTCCCAGCTGTCGCTGGTGCGGCACGGAGCCTCGCACAGCACCTACGGCGCGCCGCCGGAGGAGAACACATCCTTCGGCGCCCCGCTGCTCATCGTGGTCGGGTTGATCGTGGTCTGGCTGTGGCGGCGGGTGGCGGTACGGGCGCTAGCCGCCGTCGCGCTCGTCTTCGCCCTGCTGTCACTGGGCCGGACCGTGAAGATCGGCGGCCGTACCCTGTTCCATCACGGCCCGATGAGCCTGATCGGCAAGCTGCCGCTGTTCAACAACGTGGTACCCACCCGGTTCGGCCTGGCCCTGATCCCGGTTATCGCGATCCTGCTCGCATTCGCGGTCCGGGCCGTGGCGACCGCCCCCGATGCCCGGCTGCGGTACGGCGGGATGCTGGTGCTGGCTGGTGCGCTGCTGCCGATTGCGCCTACGTCCATTCTGGTCAAGCCCGCCGTGCCGGTACCCGCATTCTTCACCAGCGGGCAGTGGCGCCAGTACGTGCCCGCCGGCGAGTCGGTGCTGTCCGGGGACGTCACCTGGGACGGCGAGATCATCGAGATGGACTGGGACAACGCGACCGGGCAGGGATACCGGATGGTCGGCGGTTATTTCCTCGGCCCGCAGGAGCATGGGCAGGGGAACTATGACGCACCGCCCCGCCCGACCGTCGACCTGCTCGCGTCCATCGCGTCCTACGGCGGGAACCGCCAGGTCACCAGCGCGCAGCGGGCCGCCTTCCGGGCGGACCTGAGGTACTGGCATACCGCCATCGTGGTGCTCAGCCCGGACGCCCCGCACTATGACCAGCTGCGCAATGCCCTCGACCAGTTGACGGGGGAGCCGGCCCGGCACGTCCCCGGCGTGCTCCTCTGGGACGTCCAGGCCCTCTCCGGCTAGCAGAACGCTTAGCCAGCTACCGGCCGGCCGAAGGTCACGGCCTCGCGCACCTCGCGGGGCAGGGACTCGGCGAGCTGCGCGTCGGGCTGAGCGCCGAGGGAGTCGTTGACCGTGGAGAACGCCAGCCGGAGGGCCACGAACGCGGTGATGGCGAAAATCTGCCCGTCATCCAGGCCGGAATCGCGAAGTGCCTGGATGTCGGCGGGCGTCGTCGCGTTCGGGTCCCTGGCCACCTTCCGAGCCCATGCGGCCATGGCCTGCTCCTGGTCGGTCAGCGCGGCGTCGCTGCCGGTCAGGACCCCCGCCGCCAGGGCGGCGTCCGACGCGTGGCCCAGCTTCCCGCCCCAGGCCAGCGAGCAGTACGAGTCACCGAGGGCCGAGGCGGCCGCGGTCACCAGGATCCCGCGCTGGCGGAAGCTCAGGCCGCTCGGCGCGAAGGCCGCGGACATCAACCCGAACAGCTGCTTCAGGGTGTCCGGCTGGTGCGCCCACAACCGGGACACGTTCCACACGTAGCCGCCGTCGGCCAGGTCTTCGTCGTAGAGCGCCTGCACCTGGGCAGAGGGCGGGGGCTCTTCGAGAAAGCTTCCGGTCATGAGTGTTCCGCTCCTAATAAGTGTCCTCAGCCACCATCATCCATGGCGGCCTTCGGATCTGACCATGGCCGGCGGCAGGCAGCCGCGCTACGCTTTCGTGCATCGTGCTTGCGGAAGGTGCCTCGGATGGCAGGGCCTGGCGATGAGACAGCAGCAGGCGCGGGCGGCCACCCCGATCTGCGGGCCTCGCACGCCGACCGCGACCAGGTTATCGACGTGCTCAAGGCCGCGTTCGTGGCCGGGCGGCTGGACCGCGACGAGCTCGACCTGCGGGTCGGCCAGGCACTCGCATCGCGGACCTGCGCGGAACTGGCCGCCCTCACCGCCGACCTGCCCCGGCCGGTCACCGTCCCGCGGCCAGGTAAGACGCCCCGGGAGGCGATCGCGCACTACCAGCGGGCGGTGACCGAACAGGAGCGGAGGCACGGGCCCGACCATGCGGACACGATCGCGGCCCGCGCCAGCCTGGCCTCGGCGTTCCGCGCCGCCGGACGGCTCCGCGACGCGATCGGGCAGTACGAGCGGGTGCTCGGCGACCGGGAGCGAATCGAGGGCGCCGATCATCCTCTTGCGATCGCGGCCCGCGCCAACCTGGCCTTTGCCTACCGGAGCGCGGGGCGGTTCCGCGACGCGATCCCGCAGTACGAGCGCACGCTGGCGGACCGGATCAGGATCCAGGGGCCGGATCACCCGGACACCCTGGCCGCGCGGTCCTACCTGGCCGCCTGCTACCAGCAGGCCTGCCGGCTGACCGACGCGATCCCCCAGTACAAGCGCGCGCTGGCCGACAGCGAACGGACCCTCGGGGCCGGCGACACCCAGACGCTGACCACCCGGTGTAACCTCGCCTCCGCCTACTACACCGCCGGCCGGGTCACCGAGGTCCTGGTGGTCTTGCACCGGGCCCTCACCGACTGTGAGCGTTACCTGGGTCCGGATCATCAGATGACCCGGACGGTACGAGCGAACCTCGACGCCGCCGCCCAGATCTGAGGGGCTGGGTCCATGCCCGATGCCACCCGGGTCCGCTTCGCCCCGTCGCCGACCGGCCTGTTCCACGTCGGCGGGGCCCGGTCGGCCCTGTTCAACTGGGCGCTGGCCCGGCAGGCACGCGGCCGGTTCGTGCTGCGGATCGAGGACACCGACGCCGAGCGCAACCGCCCCGAGTGGGCCGCGGGGATCATCAGCGCGCTGGCCGCCATCGGCATCAGCAGCGACGACCCGGCGTTCGAGGGACCGTACTTCGCCTCGCGCAGCGCCGGGGCCCACCGCGAAGCGGCGCTGCGGCTGGCGTCCGGCGGGCAGGCGTACTACTGCGACTGCAGCCGGGAGGACCTGGCCGGGCGGACCGGTGCGCAGCAGCGGGGCTATGACGGGTACTGCCGCGACCGCGGCCTGTCCTACGAGCCCGGCCGGGCGCTGCGGTTCCGCACCCCGGAGACCGGCCGCACGGTGGTAGACGACGTGATCCGGGGGCGTACCGAGTTCCCCAACGACGCCATGGAGGACTTCGTCATCGCCCGCGGCGACGGCACGCCGGTATTCGTGCTGGCCAACGCGGTCGATGACATCCGCGAACGCATCACGCATGTCGTCCGCGGCGAGGAGCACCTGTCCAATACTCCGAAGCAGCAGTTGCTGTGGCAGGCACTCGGCGTAACGCCCCCGGTATGGGCCCACCTGCCGGTGATCGTGAACGAGCGGCGCCAGAAGCTGTCCAAGCGCCGGGACCAGGTGGCGCTGGAGGATTACCTGGCCGAGGGCTACCTGCCCGCGGCGCTGGTCAACTACCTGATGCTGCTGGGCTGGGGGCCTCGCGACGGTGCCGAGATCCGTCCCTACCCCGAGCTGGAGGCCATGTTCCGGCTGCAGGACGTGAGCAAGGCACCGGCCTACTTCGACACCAGGAAGCTGGCCGCGTTCAACGGCGAGTACATCCGGGCCCAGAGCGTCGAGCAGTTCATCGCGGCCTGCCAGCGCTGGCTGGTCGCCCCGTATGCGCCCTGGACCCCGGACCAGTTCGACGCTGCGGTGTTCCGGGCCGTCGCCGGGCTGGCGCAGACCCGGCTGACGGTGCTCAGCGAGATCACCAGGTACGTGGACTGGCTGTTCCTGGCGCAGCCGCCGGAAGACGAGGCCTCGTGGGCCAAGGCCATGCGACCGGGCGCAGCGACCATCCTGGCGTCGGTGCGCACCAACTGGGCCGGAGCGGACTGGACGGCGGAGGCGCTCCGGGGCGGGCTGGCGGCGGCCGCCGCCGAGCACGACCTCAAGCTGGCCAAGGCGCAGGCCCCGGTCCGGGTCGCCGTGACCGGCCGCGCGGTCGGGCTGCCGCTGTTCGAGTCGGTCGAGGTGCTGGGCCGCGAGCGCACGCTGGCCCGCATCGACGCCGCGACGGCGAAGCTGGCCGCATAGCGACCAGCGGAAAATGTCCAGGCCGGCCCGGACCAGCCAGAGCCGGCCTGGACGGAACGATCAGGCCAGGTCGAACCGGTCGGCGTTCATCACCTTGTCCCACGCCGCCACGAAGTCGTGCACGAACTTCTCCTTGGCGTCATCGCCGGCGTAGACCTCCGCCACCGCCCGCAGCTCGGAGTTCGACCCGAACACCAGGTCGGACCGGCTGCCGGTCCACTTGACCTCGCCCGAGGCGTCGCGTCCCTCGAACGTGTTCGCGTCCTCGGAGACCGGCGTCCACGTCGTGCCCATGTCGAGCAGGTTGACGAAGAAGTCGTTGGTCAGCGCCCCCGGGGTGGCGGTGAACACGCCGAGCTTGGACCCGTCCCAGTTCGTGCCCAGGACCCGCAGGCCGCCGACCAGGACGGTCATCTCGGGCGCGCTCAGGGTGAGCAGGTTCGCCCGGTCGATCAGCAGGTACTCGGCGGGCAGCCGGGTGGCCTTGCCCAGGTAGTTGCGGAACCCGTCCGCCGTCGGCTCGAGCGCGGCGAACGACTCCGCGTCGGTCTGGTCCTGCGACGCGTCGGTGCGGCCCGGCGCGAACGGGACCTCGACGCTGACGCCGGCGTCCCTGGCCGCCCGCTCGACGGCCGCGCCGCCGGCCAGCACGATCAGGTCGGCCAGCGAGACCTGCTTGCCGCCGCCAGCCGAGGCGTTGAACGACGACTGGATCCCTTCCAGGGTGCGCAGCACGATGGCCAGCTGGTCGGGGTGGTTGACCTCCCACCCGTTCTGCGGCTCGAGCCGGACGCGCGCGCCGTTGGCGCCGCCGCGCTTGTCGCTGCCGCGGAAGGAGGAGGCCGACGCCCACGCGGCCGACACGAGCTGAGCGGTCGACAGGCCCGAGTTCAGCACCTGCGCCTTCAAGGAAGCCACGTCCGCCGCATCAACCAGCGGGTGCGTCGCCGCCGGGACCGGGTCCTGCCAGATCAGCACCTCGGACGGGACCTCCGGGCCGAGGTAGCGCACGACCGGGCCCATGTCGCGGTGGGTCAGCTTGAACCACGCGCGGGCGAAGGCGTCCGCGAACGCGTCGATGTCTTCCATGAAACGCCGCGAGATGGGCTCGTAGATCGGGTCGAACCGGAGCGAGAGGTCGGTGGTCAGCATCGTCGGGGACCGGCGATCCGACGGGTCCTGCGGGCCGGGGACGGTACCCGCCCCGGCGCCGTCCTTCGGCTGCCACTGATGCGCGCCCGCCGGGCTCTGGGTCAGCTCCCACTCATAGCCGAACAGGATCCGGAAGAAGCTGTTGTCCCATGTGATGGGGGTTTCGGTCCAGGTCACCTCGATGCCGCTGGTGATCGCGTCGGTGCCGGTGCCGGTGCCGAACGTGCTCTTCCAGCCCAGGCCCTGCTGCTCGAGCGGGGCGCCCTCGGGGTCGGGGCCCACGTTGTCCTCGGGGCCCGCGCCGTGGGTCTTGCCGAAGGTGTGACCGCCCGCGATCAGGGCCACCGTCTCCTCGTCGTTCATCGCCATCCGGCGGAACGTCTCGCGGATGTCGCGCGCCGCGGCCAGCGGGTCCGGGTTGCCGTTCGGGCCCTGCGGGTTGACGTAGATCAGGCCCATCTGGACCGCGCCGAACGGCTCGGCGAGCTCACGGTCCCCGCTGTAGCGCTCGTCGTCGAGCCAGGTGGTCTCCGGACCCCAGTACACGTCCTCCTCGGCCTCCCAGGTGTCCACCCGGCCGCCGCCGAAGCCGAAGGTCGCCAAGCCCATCGACTCCAGGGCCACGTTGCCGGTGAGGACGATGAGGTCGGCCCACGAGATCTTCTGGCCGTACTTCTTCTTGACCGGCCACAGCAGCCGGCGGGCCTTGTCCAGGCTGACGTTGTCCGGCCAGCTGTTGAGCGGTGCGAAGCGCTGCTGGCCGGCGCCGGCGCCGCCGCGGCCGTCGCTGATCCGGTAGGTGCCCGCGCTGTGCCAGGCCATCCGGATCATCAGCGGGCCATAGTGGCCGAAGTCGGCTGGCCACCAGTCCTGGGAGGTGGTCAGCACTTCCGCGATGTCCCGCTTCACGGCGGCCAGGTCGAGCGTGCTGAACGCCTCGGCGTAGTCGAAGTCCTCGCCCATGGGGTTGGACACGGCGGGGTTCTTGGCCAGGATCTTCAGGTTGAGCCGGCGCGGCCACCACTGGCTGTTGGCGTCACCCGCGGTGGGGTGCACGCGGCCGGGCAGGACCGGGCACTCCGCGGCTTCCGGGGTCGGGCCCTCGGCGACGGTCGGGTCGTGATTCTCGGACATGCGAATCCTCTCCGGGCTTGGCTGGTCTCGGTATCTATGAATCGGAGCAACTGGGGCACAGGCCCCAGTAGACGACTTCGGCCTCGCCGATCGCGTAGCCGTGGTCGTCGGAAGGGGTCAAGCAGGGCGCCTCGCCGACGGCGCAGTCGACATCCGCGACGGCCCCGCACGACCGGCACACGACATGGTGGTGGTTGTCCCCCACGCGGCCCTCGAACCGGGGCTGGCTCCCGGCCGGCTCGAGGCGGCGGATGAGCCCCGCCGCGGTGAGCGCGTGCAGGGCGTCATACACGGCTTGCAGGGAGATGTGGCCGATCCGCTCGCGCACCCCGGAGGTGATCTCCTCGATGCCGAGGTGGTCACCGTCCCGGACGGTCTCGAGCAGCGCCACGCGGGCGGCCGTTACCCGCAGGCCCACCCCGCGCAGGTCCTCGGCGGTGGCAGGAGTCCGAGGCGCGGTCACGACGCCCAACCTATCCCGCTAAACACGAACGATACAAGAGAACAAATAGTCCAAGTTTGATACACCGCCGGTCCGCGCCGGCCATGATCGGCAGCAGTACCCTGGGCCGTTCGGCGGCATTGAATTTCGAGGTGCAGGTGGACGAGGAAGCCGGTCTCCGCCCGACCAAGCAGGTCATCGTCATCCGGCGGGACCTGAGGATGCGGCGCGGCAAGGAGATCGCCCAGGGCGCGCACGCCGCCTCGGCGTGGCTGGCCGAACGTGTCCTGAGCGATCTCCGCCCGGACGGCACCGCCGGCCCCCTGAAGCTCGCCGCCGCCGAACGGGCCTGGCTGGAAACCAGCTTCCGCAAGGTGACGGTCAAGGTGGGCTCGGAAGAGGAGCTGATGGCTGTGTACCACCAGGCGCTCGCCGCCGGGCTCGCCGTGCACCTGATCACCGACCGCGGCCTGACCGAGTTCGGCGGGGTGCCCACCCGGACCTGCCTGGCCATCGGCCCGGACTTTGACGACCTCATCGACCCGGTGACCGGCGATCTAGAGCTGTACTGAACGAAGCGGGTGCGTGCCTCGCCTAACCCAGGCGCGGGGCGGGCTAGGCGTGCGGCGGGCTAGGCGCGCATTCCGGTCAGCATGGCCGTCAGCAGCCGGGCCACGCGCGGCTCGACGTCGACCACCGCGTGCGCGAGGCGAGGGTCGCTGCGGTACAGCGCGGCGGCCTCCGGGCCGGGCGTCGCCATCTGCCAGAACGCGCCGGACATCGCGGTCGCCGCCGCGATCAGGTCGACGCCGTCCCGCTCGGTCAGCCCGGGCAGCAGCCGCCGCACCACGGCCACGATCGCTGCCACCTCGGCCAAGGTGACCAGCTTGAAGGCGCGGACCGTCTCCAGCGAGACGTTCCGCTCCAGGTTGAGCGGCGCCTGCGCCAGCAGGTCGCAGAACAGGCCCCGGGCCGCGAGCGTGCCGGCGAACGCATCCGCCACGGCGGCGGGCGCCGGCGCCGCGAGGCCCTCGAGTTCCGTCCGCAACGCGGCCGACCACTCCCGCCAGCCGTCCGCGGTGAGCCGCAGGAAGATCTCCTCCCGCGTCTCGAAGTAACGGAGCAACGCCGACTTGTGCATGCCGACCGCCTCGGCGATCTCGGTCAGCGTGATCTGCCTGATGCCCCGCTCCGCCCCCAGCCGCCGCGCCGCGGCCAGGATCGCGGCCTCGCGCAGCTGCTTGGCGGCGGCACTGCGCGCCCGCTGGAAGTCCGGCACCGTCATCGACCGACCATAACACAACTAAGTTGTGTTATTAACAAAACTGTGTTGTACTAACTGGCATGAAACAAGTCTGGTTCATCACCGGTTCCTCGCGCGGCTTCGGCCGCGCCCTGGTGCGCGCCGCGCTGGAGGCCGGCGACCTGGTCGCCGCGACGGCCCGCCGGCCGGAACAACTCGCCGATCTGGACTACGGGGACGCCATCTGTCCCATCGCGCTCGACGTCACCGACGCGGCCGCGGTACGGTCGGCGATCGCCGAGGCCCGCGAGCGCTTCGGCCGGCTCGACGTGATCGTCAACAACGCCGGCTACGCGAACGTGTCGCCGATCGAGACCACGACGGACGAGGACTTCCGCGCGCAGTTCGAGACCAACTTCTGGGGTGTCTACCACGTGTCGAAGGCGGCCATCCCGGTGCTGCGCGAGCAGGGCAGCGGGATCGTCATGCAGTTCTCGTCCATGGGCGGACGCGTCGGCGGCTCGCCCGGCATCGCCTCCTACCAGGCGGCCAAGTTCGCCATCGACGGCTTCAGCCGGGTGCTGGCGGCCGAGACCGCGCCGTTCGGCGTGCGGGTGATCGTGGTGGAGCCGAGCGGCTTCAAGACCGACTGGGCCGGATCCTCGATGATCATCCGCGACATCCCCGAGGCCTACGCCGGGACCGTCGGCGCCATCAACCGGCGGGTCCGGCAGAACCCGGCCGGCCCGGCCGGCGACCCCGCGCGCGCGGCCGAGATCCTGGTCCAGGTGGCCAAGCGCCGCGACATCCCCTATCACCTGCCACTCGGCGTCACCGCCGCCGAAGGCTCGATCCAGCTCGACGAGCGCCTCCTGGCCGAAGACCTCAAATGGCGCGCCGTCAGCCGCTCCGCCGACTTCGCCGAGCCCTACCCCGCCGACTTCCCGCCCGACACCGCGGGCTAAGCGGGTTAGGGCACCGGCGCGTCGTTCACACTGCAGGCCCAGGGCCCACCGCCACGGGCAACCGGGACCCCGCACCAGCCGCGACTCGTTCTGAGGACCGATCGGGGCCCGGGATGCGCTCCGTAACCGCAGGTACTGGGTGGGTCTTGTCGTGTAGCTCCGCCCGGAGGGGGTGTGCCAGATCAGGAGACCGGGCTCGGGTTGCTCGAGCCGCCACCCGTTGGCCTGCTTGAGGCGATGGTGGTGTCTGCACAGCGGAGCCAGGTCGCATTCGCAGGTGATCCCGCCTTTGTCCCAGGCGATGGTGTGGTCCAGGTCGCATCCGGCTGCGGGTCGTCCGCAGCCGGGTGCGGTGCACCGGGCGTTGCGGGCCCGGATCAGGTGCTGGAGCTTGCGGCTGGGCCGGTACCCGGTCTCCGCGTGCTCGTGGTGGCAGCTGCCCCGGGCGACCGGCGTGATCTGGACCCGCCGCTGCCGCAGCCAGTCCCGCAGGTCACTACCCGGCGCGGCCGGGCTCCGGGGAGCCGCGGGCGGTTCCGGGCGGGGGGTGCCGGCCGGGGATGCAGCCGTGGGCGGCGGCGGTGCCGTCCGGGTTCAAGAACGTGACACACCACCGGGTATGCGAGTTCCTGGCCGCAGCGGCCAGCAGGTCCTTGGCGTCGGCGTTGTCGATCACGCCGAACCCGTCCACCTCGGCCGGGTCCGGGGACCCGTCCTGCTGCGCCGTCCACGGCACCGTGATGGTGACCTGCGCCGACACACTCGGCCCCGTGTCCTTCGCGCCTGGCCCGGTGCCCCCGCCACAAGAGCCGGTGCCCCCGCCACAAGAGCCGGTGTCCGCTCCGCCCGGCCCGGTGTCCTTCCCGCTCGGACCGGTGCCCTCCTGGCCCGGACTGACATTGTCCGTGCCCGGGCCGGTGTCGTGCTGGGGGGCGAGTCCGGTGCGGCTGTCGCGTTCTTGGAGCAAGTCGAGCATGGCCCGGACCCGCAGCTCGTCCAGGGTGCCGGGGTACCCGGCGTCGCGCAGGCCGGCGGCGCGCTGTTCGAGGTGCTGCCAGGAGGCGATGACCTCGGCGGAGGGCAGTTCCCGGGCGGTGAGGCCGGCGTTGCCGGACTGCTCGCGGAACCGGCGGACCTCGGCGACCCGGCGGGCGGCTTCCTTGCGCCGCCGGACCGCGTCCGGGTCCAGCTTCAGCACCAGCTTGCCCGCCGCCGCCCGCAGCTTCCCGTACGTCACCGTCCCCGCCAGCTCAGCCAGCTCGGCGTCAGCCTTAGCCGCGTCAGCGGCGGACAGGATGCTGGTCTCTTCCTCGATGATCCGCAGGTGCACCGCATTGATCGTCCCGGCGCCCAGCGCGGCGAAGGTCCGGGGCAGCCGCTCGGCCACGGCACGCGCGTACTCCATCTGCCCGGCCGCGGAGTTGTAGGTCAGGTGGAGTTCATCGGCCAGCTCGTCGGCGGCGAACTCGCCCCGGGGGCCGCGAGCCGCAGCCCGGCGGCCGAATTCGCCGATCGCGGTCATCGCGAACCAGGCGCTCCACGATTCCTGCCGCTTGGCCGCGGCAATGAACCCGACCAGCTGGTCATCCGACAACCCCGCCACACCGGGGCCGCCCGCGCCGCCGACCAGCTCCATGAGGGTGGCCGTCATCGCACCGGGCAGCAGGTCCGGGGACGGCCCAGACTGCGCGAACCGGTCCGGGTCAAACTCTTCCGCGGGCAAGCAGAAGAACAGGCCCTGCTCTGGTCCGGACTCGGCATCAGGCAGCAGGGATCCCTCCGGCTCCTCGCCGTCATCCTCGTCTGGATCGGGGAACGGGTCCTGGTGCATTAGCCACCGTCCGTTCGGGAGAAGATCTAAACACCCCGTGCCCACAATTGTATCATTAAAGTGGAGCTTAAAGCCATAATTACGAACGATTTTTCATTCATTTAATACTTTGCCAGCATCAATCGAGCAGAAGATCGATTTTCGACTCGGCTTAGGAAACGTCGGCTTCAGAATGCGCAGTCCCGCGATGGCCGTGCTACCGGCCAGATCGCCCTCACTCCTCGAGCAGGCCGGTGGCCAGGAACGCCCGGTGATAGATCTCCCTGACGACCTGCTGCTTGCGGGCGTTGTACTGCATGACGTGCTCTCCGGCCGCGTTGGCCGCGGAGGCGGCCTGGCGCTTGGCGGCGGCGTAGCGGTCGCGCTCCGCAGGGTTGCCCCGCAGCCAGCCACGGAAGATCCGGTGCCTGACCAGCTCGGGGCTGTCGAACCCGAAGACGTGGAGATTGCAGCGCGGTTCGTCGGCCCGCAGCGCCCGGTGGCCGTACCACCAGGGCTCGCGGATCACCAGCCGGAACCCGATCGCCTCCAGCGCCGGTACGTAGTCCCGCTCGCGGTCGGGATCGGCGACCGTCAGGTCGATGTCGATGACGGGCTTGGCCGCCAGCCCCGGAACCGCCGTGGAGCCTACGTGCTCAAGCTGCAGCACCCGCCAGCCCAGCGCCTGCCGGATCTGGCTCGCCAGGTCGTCGTACTGCCTCGGCCAGCCGGGGTCGGGATCAGTTACCTCGATGCCGGTGGCCGGGGTGACGCCGGGCACCCACGGATCGGCTCCGGCGGGCGGCTCGGGCTCGGTGAACGTCACGATCTCGGCTCGGGTGGGCATCCGAGCAGTTTATTTCCCGCGCCTGGCGAGGATGCATGATCACGGGCGCGCGGCCAGATGCTCCGCGAGGTGACCGATCACTTCGCGGGCGTCGTCCTCGATGCCGTAGATGAACGAGGACTTGCGCCGCCGCAGCACGGGCAGCCCCAGCGCGTACAGTCCCGGGCTGTCGACCACGCCGCCCTCGTGGTTCAGCCGGCCCTTTGCGTCGATCACGGGCACGTCCAGCCACCCGTAGTCAGGCCGGAAGCCGGTGGCCCACACGATCGCGCGGATCTCGCCGCTGCCCAGGTCGAGCTGCAGCCGTGCGGAACTGGGCACGCGCGTCGGCTCGAAGCGCTCGGGCGGGCCGACCTCGGCGTCGCGCCCGGCTTCCCGGGCCCATTCGTCGAACGTGTCCAGCAGGCGCCGCTGCTTGAGGTCCGCCAGCGAGAACATGTTGCGCAGGCCGCCGGAGAACAGCGCGCGGCCGTCGCGTACCGCCGCCCAGCGGCCCACCAGCTCGACGCCCATCGAGGTGAGCGCGTTGAGATCGAGCGTGGCCCGTTCGGGCGTCCCGACGAGCTGAGGCGAGGGCAGCCGCCGGGCCCGGGTGAGATCCTCGACCTCGTCGTATCGCTGGTCCCACACGCCCGACGCGTCCATCCACCACAGCACGTCGCGGCCGCGGTACGTGCGCGGCAGCCGGACGTGCTCGCCCACCGAGAGAGTCACCGGCCGGCCCGACCGCTGCAGCTCGGCGGCCAGCTGCACGCCGGTCGCCGACGCTCCCACCACGAGCACGCCGCCGTCCGGGAGCTTGGCCGGGCCGCGGTAGTCGAACGGCGTCAGCTGCTCGACGGACCCCGGCACCGCCGCGGCGAACGGCGGCACCGAGGGCCGATTGCAGGCGCCGCTCGCGATGACCACGGCCCGGGCGCCGAAATCGCCCTGGCTCGTGCTCACGTGGTATCCGGCGCCGGTGCGCCGCACCGATGTGACGTCCGTGCCGGTCCGCACGGGCGCGCGCGAGACCGCGGCGAAGCGCTCGATGAACTCGGTCACTTCCCCCATGGTCATGTAACCGTCGGGATCCGGTCCCCCGTAGCGCTGGCCCGGCAGGCGGCTCTGCCAGTTAGGGGTAAGCAGCCGCAGCGAGTCCCACCGTTCGCGCCGCCAGGAATTCGCCACCTGGCCACGCTCGAGCACGACGTGGTCGATTGACCGGCCGGACAGGAAGTGGCTGGCGGCGAGGCCCGCGTGCCCCGCGCCGATGACGACGGCGGCGGCGCGCTCGGTGGGCTGGCTGCTCAGTGCTTTCCTTTCTGGAGCGCGCGCGCCGGGCAAGCCGCCGCGCGGCCGCTCAAGCGACCTCGACGATGACGTTCGTCGGGTTGGTCAGCGCGTCGTACACGGCGGAGCGCTTCTGGGACTGGGCCACCAGCGCCTCGATGTCCTCCCGCGACGCGTCCGCGTCGATGGTGAACGTCACCTTGATGTCGTTGTAGCCGTTGCGGACGTCGCTGTCGGCACCGAGGATGCCCCGGATGTCGTGCCCGCCCTCGACCACGGACTCGACCGAGCGCAGCTGGATGCCACGGTTCTCGGCGACGGACGCAATACCCCCCGTCAGGCAGCTCGCCAGGCCGACCAGGAGGTATTCGATCGGCGTGATGCCGTTGTCCTCGGCCGCGAAGACCTCGGGGTGGTCGGCTTCGAACGACCACTCTTCCTTGTGGCTCTGCTCCTCGCCGAGGCCGAAGAAGCTCTGCACCTTGATCGTGCTGTGGACGCCGCTCTGCCACTTGGCGGACGCCCGCCAGGTGAACTGGGCGGCATCGGGCGCGCCCTTCAGCACCTCGCGCGCATCCAGCAGCGCCTGCACGTTGACTCCGTTGGTGACCGTGGTCATGTCGCCTGTGTCCCTCTCGCTCACTTCATCAGTATTCCGGTGGAGATGATTGACAATACAACAGCTGCGACCAGCTAAGATAGCCCGCATGACGGAGCCAGCCTCGACGCTCGCGGCCGGCTCGGTCGGTACGATCGAAACGAAGTACCTCGACCTGCCCGAGCCGGTGCGGCTCGACTGCGGGCGGGAACTGCATCCGGTGCGCGTGGCGTACGAGACCTACGGTGCTCTCTCGCCCCGGCGCGACAACGTCATCCTGGTCTGCCACGCGCTCAGCGGTGATGCCCACGCGGCGGGTTTCGCGAAGACGCCGCCGCCGGAGAGCACGCGGGACGGGTTTGCGGCCGAGGATCGCGACGGCGTGGCCGGCAAGGGGCTCGGCTGGTGGGACGGGATGATCGGCCCCGGCAAGGCGTTCGACACGGACCGCTTCTTCGTCGTCTCCACCAACCTGCTCGGCGGCTGCCGCGGAACGACTGGGCCTTCGTCGGTCGACCCCGCGACGGGCCAGCCGTACGGGCCGGACTTCCCCGTGATCACGGTCGCGGACATGGTGCGGACCGAACGCGCGTTCCTGGCCGAACTCGGCATCGAGCGGCTGGCGGCGGTGGCCGGGGGCTCGCTCGGCGGGATGCAGGCGTTCGAATGGGCGGTCCTGTTTCCTGATCAGGTCGATGCCGTCGTGGCCATCGCCAGCACGCACGCCCTGCACCCGCAGGGCGTGGCCTGGAACTCGATCGCGCGTGACGCGATCATGCGCGACCCGGCCTGGCAGGGCGGCCGGTACTACGGCACCGGCCGCACCCCCGACGCCGGCATGGGCGTGGCCCGGATGGTCGGTCACGTGACGTACCTGTCCGGCCAGGCGCTGACCGACAAGTTCGGCCGGCGGCTGCAGTTCGCCGACGACATCCGCTACACGATCACCGAACCGGAGTTCCAGGTCGAGAGCTACCTGCGGCACCAGGCCGACTCGTTCGTCAAGCGCTTCGACGCCAACACCTACCTGTACCTGTCGCGCGCGCTGACGTACTTCGATCTCGCGCGGCAGCACGGCAGCGGATCGCTCGCCCGGGCGCTCGAGGGTGTTTCGGCCCGGACGCTGCTGATCGCGTTCAGCTCCGACTGGCTGTACCCGCCGTCTGCGTCGGCTGAGATCGCCGGCGCGCTGCGCGCGCTCGGCAAGCCGGTCGAGTTCCAGGTGATCGAGGCGCCGTACGGCCACGACTGCTTCCTGCTCGAGGAAGCCAGGCAGACGCCGATGATCCGCCAGTTCCTGAGTAGGCACATCCTGGCCGAAGGCCCGGCCAGCAGGTGATATCGAAGGCAGGCATTCGTGACTGACAGGTCCTCCCGCACCGAGGCTCTGCCTGTCGAGCAGGGCCGCGAGTTCGGATTCGAGACGCGGCAGCTGCACGCCGGGCAGCGGCCCGACCCGAACACCGGCGCGCGTGCGGTGCCCATCTTCCAGACGACCAGCTACGTCTTCGAGGACCCCGAATCGGCGGCGGCGTACTTCAACCTGCAGGAGTACGGGAACACGTACTCGCGGATCATGAACCCGACCGTGGCGGTGTTCGAGGAGCGGGTGGCGAACCTCGAGGGCGGCTGCGGCGCGGTGGCGTTCGCCAGCGGCATTGCCGCGCAGGCCGGCGCGCTGTTCACCCTGCTGCAGCCAGGCGATCACGTCGTCTCGTCCTCGGCGCTCTACGGCGGTACGGTCAACCAGTTCAAGCACTGGCTGCGCAAGATGAACGTCGAGCTGACCTGGGTCGATCCCGACGACCCGGAGGCCTGGCGGAAGGCGGTCCGGGAGAACACCAAGGCGTTCTTCGGCGAGACGATCGGCAACCCGGCCGGGAACGTGCTGGACATCGAGACGCTGGCCGCCATCGCGCACTCCCATGAGCTGCCGCTGATCGTGGACAACACGTTCGCGACGCCCTACCTGTGCCGCCCGATCGAATGGGGCGCCGACATCGTGATCCACTCGGCGACCAAGTTCATCGGCGGCCACGGCACTTCCATCGGCGGCGTCGTCGTCGAGGCCGGCACGTTCGACTGGTCCAACGGGCGGTTCCCGGTGGTCGCGGATCCCTCGCCGGCCTACCACGGGCTGCAGTTCCACGAGACGTTCGGCATGTACGGCTACCTGATGAAGCTCCGCGCCGAGACGCTGCGCGATCTCGGCGCGGCGCTCTCGCCGTTCAACGCCTTCCTGTTCCTGCAGGGGCTCGAGACGCTGTCGCTGCGGATGGAACGCCACGTCGAGAACGCGCGGGCGGTCGCGGCGTTCCTCGAATCGCACGAGCTCGCGTCCAACGTGACCTACCCCGGCCTGCCGGACAGCAAGTACCGCCCGCTGGTGGAGAAGTACCTGCCGGGCGGCGCGGGCGCGGTGTTCTCCTTCGACTGCGCTGGCGGCCGGGCCGGCGGCCAGGGCCTGATCGGCGGCGTGACGCTCTGGTCCCACCTGGCCAACGTCGGCGACGCGAAGAGCCTGATCATCCACCCCGCCAGCACCACGCACCGGCAGCTGAGCGACGACGAACTGCGGGCGGCCGGCGTCGGTCCGGGGACGATCCGGCTGTCCGTCGGCACCGAGTCCGTCGACGACCTGATCTGGGATCTGGACCAGGGTTTCGCCCGTGTCGCCGCGGTAGCGGGAAAGGTTGCGACGGCATGACCGATCTGAGCCGGTACCAGGATCCGCTGACCATACAGCGGGTGATCCACAACGCCACCACGATCGCGATCGTGGGCCTGTCCAGCAACGAGCTGCGGGCCAGCTACTTCGTCGGCTATTACCTCAAGCGGCACGGCTACCACGTGATCCCGGTGAATCCCCGCGAGACCGAGATCCTCGGCGAGACGTGCTACCCCAGCCTGCTGGACGTGCCTGTGCCGGTGGACATCGTGAACGTCTTCCGGGTGCCGGCCGCGGTGCCCGGGATCGCCCGGGACGCGGTGGCGATCGGGGCCGGCGCCCTGTGGTGCCAGTTCGGCGTGATCAGCGAGGAAGGCGCGCGGATCGCCGAGGAGGGCGGCGTGACGGTGATCATGGACCGCTGCCTCAAGGTCGAGCACGCGCGCTACGTGGGCCGGATGCACTGGCTCGGCTTCAACACCCAGCGCATCACCTCAGTCCGCACCGGGCTCCAGTAGGTCCCGCGGCTTCTCCCGCCACCTGACCCGGGGCCGGACGACAGCTAGTCCAGGACGCCGCGGCGGAGCTGAGGGAAGACCTGCGAGACCTTGCCCAGCAGGTAGTCGCCGTAGGTACCGGTGAAGGCGCGCAGGTCCTGGCCGTCCCAACGGCGACGGCCGTCGTCTCCGGCGGCGGCCCGGTCAGGCAACGGCGGTACCTCGGCGTCGAATCCCGGGTCCAGGAAGAACGGGAAGGAGAGCCGGCCGCGGCCGCTGAGGTTGCGGACCCGGTGCGGCGTCGACCGGTACCAGCCGCCGGTCAGGCGGTCGAGCATGTCACCGATGTTGCAGACCAGCGTGCCGGGGATGGGCGGGGCATCGATCCAGCCCTGGGGCGCGGCGACCTGCAGCCCGCCGCTGTCATCCTGGGCGAGCAGGGTGACCAGCCCGTAGTCGGTGTGCTCGCCCACGCCCCAGTCCTGGGTCTGCGGCGGCGACGGCGGGTAGTGGAAGATCCGGAACAAGATGGTCGGGTCGGCGGTGTACCCGGTAACGAAGTACCCGGCATCCAGGCCCAGGCTCAGCGCCACCCCGGCCAGCACGGCCTGGCCCGCTCTGGTCAGCGCATCCAGGTAGGCCAGCACCAGCGGGCGCAGCCGGGGGACTTGCCGCGGGAACAGGTTGCCACCGTGCAGCGGGACCCCGGCCAGCACCCGCGGATCATCCGCAGGCAGCTCGGTGCCGAAGTACAGTCCCTCCTTCAGGTCCGGCCGCCCGGAGGTGAGCTCGGCGCCCACCGGGAAGAACCCCCGCCAGGCCCGGCCGCCGCGCTCCATGGCAATCTCCAGCTTGTCCGCCAGCGGCAGCGCGAAGAATTCGCCGCTCGCCTCGGCCAGTTCCGCCAGCAGCCCGGTCGGCACACCATGGCCGGTTACGTAGAAGAAGCCGCGCTCGCGGCAGGCCGCCTGGATTTGCCCGGCTACGTCCGCCCGCGCCGCAGCCGACGCCGGGCCGACCAGGGGGCCCACATCGATGACCGGCAGCGCGGCTGAGCTACCTGAGCCATCTGCGCCAGCCATGAATCTATCCTGCCCGTCCACGGTGAAGATCATGAAACCGGAGTCGCTGAGCTCGGCCATGCGATGGCGCGGGTCCACCCCGGCAGGGCGCGGAAGGCGGGCAAGATAGGGGCATGCATCCCGCCCCTGAAGGAGCTGATCGCGGTCGCGGTGCCGCGCAGGGCATCGGCGTGGTGGCCGGGCTCATAGCGCGCACGCTCGGACCGGCAGGCCGGCCGTCCGTCATCAAGGACCAGGCAGGCAGCGACATCGAGGCGCCCGACGCGGAAACGATCGTCGCGTGCTTCACGCCCGGCGATCCCCGCGCTGGCCTGGGTGCGAGTTATGTCCGTGACCTCGTGCGCGACCAGCACGCGGCGATGCCCGACGGCGCCGCGACCGCGGTGGTGCTCGCCGCTGCGATGGTCAGGCGGTCGGTCGCCGCCCTGGATGGCGGGGCCGATCCCATGGGCCTGGCGCGGGGTGTCGAGGCCGCGCGGGACCGGGTGATCGACGAACTCGGCAGGCGCGCCGCGGACCTCCGGACCAAGGAGGAGATCGCCGCGGTCATCGCGGCGGCCATCTTCGACCAGGCGCTCGCCGACCTGCTGGCCGAGGCCTTCGACAAGGTAGGCAAGGACGGCGTCATTACCGTGGAGCCCGCCGGGGAGCCGGGCCTGGAACTCGCTCTGAGCGAGGGGATGTCCGTCGACGGCGGCTACGTCTGTTCCGACTTCGTCACGGACGCCGAGCGCGGCGAGGCGGTCCTGCGCGGCCCTGCCCTGCTTCTCGTCGATGCCGAGGTCGCCGCGGCCGAGGACCTGCTCCCGGTCATCGACTCGGCGGCCGCGGCGGGCCTGCCGCTCGTCGTACTGGCAGGCGGCGTAACGGGCGCGGCGCTTGAGGTCCTGGCCGCGAGCCGGACGAGCGGACGCTGCGCCACCCTGGCCGCCTGGGTGCCCGGTGACCGGTACGCCCGCGAGCCGGTCCTGCACGACCTCGCCGTCGTGACCGGCGCCAGCGTCGTAGGCGCCAGTGCCGCGGGCGGGCCGGCACCCCGGCTCGGGCCGGGGGTGCTCGGCCGCGCGGAGAAGGTCGTCGCCACCCGCGACCGCACGCTCATCGTGGGCGGGGCGGCGGATGCCGCCGTGCTCGCCGCCCGGGTCAGGCAGATCCGGGCGGAGATCGACTCGGCCGAGTTCAACGAGGAGCGCCAAGTACTCTTCACACGGCTGGCCAGGCTCGCGGGCGGTGCCGCCACGGTGCGGACCGGAGGCGCGACCAGTGTCGAGACGGCGCGCCGGGTGGCGCGAGCCGAGCGCGGCCTGCGGATCGCGCGGCTGGCCATGGACTACCCGATCATCGCGGGCGGCGGCGCGGCCCTCGCGGACGTCCAGCAAGCCCTGGCCAAGTTCCCGCGCTCGGTCCCCGGCGGGCGGTCGGGAGCCGAGGCGACCGGTGCGCGGATCGTGCTGGATAGCCTCACGGCCCCGATGCGCCAGCTCGCCGAGAACGCGGGCGTCCCGGCGTCGGCCATCGACAAGGCCCTGAAGCACCGCAAGGACGGCACCGGCATCGACCCTGCCACGGGCCAGACAGCGCCGATGCGGCCCCGCGCCATCGACATCCTCCCGGTCCTCCAGGCCGCCGTCACCAACGCGACGGCCCTCGCCGTCCGCGTCCTCACCGGCTAGCGCGCCAGCAAACGAGGCGGGGCAGCGACCCGGCCGGTAACGCCGACGGCTGATCGAGAACCGGAACGCCGCTGGGCCGGTTCTCGGTGATCCAGGCGTCGATCCGCTCCCACCACTGGTACAGCCACTGCACCTGCGCCTCGTGGTCGGCGTCCTGCGGCACCTGCTCGGACAGCACCCGCCACCAGCGGGCCCGGACGACCTGGTCCACCGGGAACCGCCGCCACACGTCGCCGACGGAGGTGATGGTGTCCAGCCCGGCGTGCGCCACGAAGATCACGTCGGCTTCCGGGCAGGCGGCGATGGCGGCCAGCGCCCCGCCCGGCCGCGGCGGCAGCAGGTTAGGCATGTCCCGGGCCCGTTCGGCCAGGTCGCGCCGGCCGGCGCGCTCCAGCCGCCGGATGCCGCGGCGCCACCGGTTCGGAGTCCAGTTGGCCCCCTCGGGGAAGATCACCAGGGCCCCGTTGGCGTCCAGGCTGCGGGCCAGCCGCTCGATCTGGTCGGTGAAGATGCTCTCCCCGGTCTGCTGGCGCTGGATGAACACGTTGGGCAGCCGGTTGCCCAGGATGTCCAGGCTGGGGTCGAACTGCATCGTGGCCTTCATCACCACCCGCGGCCGCCGCCCGTAGACGCTCAGCAGCTGATGGATCAGCAGGAACGAATCACCCGGGCCGGCGTGCCTGGACAGCACGATCACCGGCCGGCTGGCCCGGGCCGCCAGCTCCTCGCCGGTCAGATCGGGCTCCTCGACCTCGACCCGCAGCCCGTAGGTGCGCTCCGCGCCGCGGTAGAGCGCATCCAGGAACCGGCGCACCACCGCGTAATGCCGCTTCTGGTACGGCTCGGTCTGCAGCCGGCCGCCGAACCCGCTGACCACCCACAGGCCCAGCAGGACGAACAGCGTCACGAGTTCGGCGGTCAGGCCGACCACCAGGAACGACACCAGCCGCAGGTTGCGCATCCGGCCCGCCCGCAGCAGCCCGGCCAGCCCGAACAGCAGCGCGAGCACGGCCAGCAACGGCGACAGCACGACGATGCCGAGCGCGACCACGATCACGATCGGGGCCACCACCAGCCGCCGCACCAGCCTGGGTGGGAGCATTGGCACCCCTCCCTAGCCGACAATGGCCGCTGACGGCCGGGCCCGGTAACGGCATAGCCAGGTAACTGGCTGGTCAGCGCGGCGAGATAGCTCGCCGACGCCGTGTACGCGCGTTCGATGCTCTGCCCCACCCTAGCCCGGTCCCGGTACCTGAACTGCGCCATCCCGGGCGGCAGCCGGTCCCCGCCGGTGGGCAGCACGTGCACCTTGACGCCCTCGGGCAGCGACGACATCTCCTCGTGGAAGCGGTGCCTGCGGGCGATCTCGAACGCGACCAGGCCCACCTCCCACGGCCGGGTGGGGACCTCGAGCGCGCTCTCGATCCGGCCCACCTGCAGGACGTAGATGGTACCGGCGCCCAGCGCCGCGGCCCGTCCGACCGGGATCGAGTCCACCAGCCCGCCGTCGAAGTAGTGCGCGCCGCCGATCTCGACCGGGGGCAGCAAGCCCGGCACCGCGCACGAGGCCATGACCGCCGGGACGACCGGCCCGCTGCTGAACCAGCGCGCGCTCGCGGTCTCGATGCCGGCCGCCACGCACTGGAACGGCAGCTTCAGGTCGGCGAAGTCGCCGCCGGGCAGCGCGTCCTCCAGCAGCCGGCGCAGCGGCTCCAGCGAGTGCAGGTGCGTGCCCGAACGCACCAGCCGGACCGCCCGCCCCCACAGCTTCTCGCTGAAGGCCAGCCGAAGTTCGTCGCCCTGCCACATCCGCTCCAGCCGGGCCACCGCGCCCAGCGGGTCGGCGGCCACGAACGCCCCGTTGATGGCGCCGACCGAGGTGCCTACGACCAGATCGGGCCGGATGCCCGCCTCGGCGAGTGCCCGGAGCATGCCGATCTCATGGGCGCCCAGCAGGCCGCCGCCGCCGAGCACGAACGCCGTCGTCATACAGCCAGCCTAACCAGCGACTCAGCCGCGGCGGATGGTCAGCCCGAGCGACGCGAACTGCTCGAACGGCCGGTGGTAGCCCCGCTCGATGTGGTGGATGCCGCGCAGCTCCGAGGCCCGGTCCGCCACCGCGGCGGCCAGCACGGCGGAGAATCCGGCCCGCACGTCGGGCAGCGTGACGTCGGCGCCGCGCAGCTTGGAGGTGCCCCTGATCACCGCCGAGTGCAGCGCGTTGGTGTCATGGAACCGGCACGCGGGGCCGCCCAGGCAGGCCGCGAACACCTCGATCTCGCAGCCCATCTTCTGCAGCGCCGGGACGTACACCAGCCGGTTCTCGAACACCGTCTCGTGCAGCACCGACATCCCCTCGGCCTGGGTGAACAGCACCATCAGCGGCTGCTGCCAGTCGGTCATGAACCCGGGATGGGTGTCGGTGTGCACCGCGGCCCCGCGCAGCCCGGCCGGCGCCGACGCGGTGATCCACTCGTCGGTGATCTCGAACCTGGCGCCCATCCGGGCCAGCGTGGTGATCGCCGTGACCAGCCGGTCCTGCGGGCAGCCGTGCACCCGGACCTCGCCCCGGGTGATCAGCCCGGCCACCAGGTACGAAAATGCCTCGAGCCGGTCCCCGGCCAGCCACCGGGACGCGCCGCGCAGCCGCGGTACCCCCTCGATGACGATCCGCCGGTCCGGGCTGAGCTCGATGTGCGCGCCCATCCGCTGCAGGAACAGCGCGAGCTCCACCACCTCCGGCTCGGTGGCCGCGTTGCGCAGCACCGTCTTGCCCTCGGCCAGCACGGCGGAAAGCAGCACGGTCTCGGTGGCGCCCACGCTCGGGTAGGGCAGGTCGATGCGCGCCCCGTACAGCCGGGAGGCCCGGGCCGTGATCCCGGCCGGGCCCGCCTCCACCTCCGCGCCGAGCGCCCGCAGCGCCGCGACGTGGAAGTCGACCGGCCGCCGCCCGATGGGGTCGCCCCCGACCAGCGGCACGAACGCCTCGCCGGTCCGGTGCAGCAGCGGGCCCAGCATGAGGATCGGGATCCGGTTCAGGCCGGTGAAGGCTTCCGGCACCCTCGGCTGGACCGCTGACCCGGGCGCGATGGTGATTTCGGCGTCCGAACGATCCACCTGATAGCCGACCGCAGCCAGCATCTCCGCGGTGATGTCGACGTCGCCGACCTCAGGAGCGTTCCTGATCGTGCTCGGCCCCTCGCCCAGCATCGCCGCGACCATGTGCTTGGTCACCGCGTTCTTCGACCCGCGCACCGAGATGTCGCCGCGCAGCGGCCCCGACGGCTCGACCACCCAGGTTCCCGTCACCCCACCCACTGTAGGGGGCCGGGGTGCCGATTAC
Organism: uncultured Actinomycetes bacterium; assembly: GCA_963790065.1. GTDB lineage: Bacteria > Actinomycetota > Actinomycetes > Streptosporangiales > Streptosporangiaceae > Palsa-504. The sequence continues at coordinate 30,663 of CAWBNK010000024.1, forward strand.
CTGACCGTTGCGTCGTCCAGCGGCTGGATCTCGGGCACTAGCTCGGTCACCTCCGGCGGACCGGCGGCCTCCGGCTCATCGTGGCGCCAGGGCCGGGTCCGGGCCAGCCAGTACCCGCCGGCCACGACCAGCACGGCGCCCATGGTCCAGGCCAGCGGGTAGGTGCCGAGGCCGACGTACTTCAGGCCCGACGCGAGGATCACGAACGTGATGGCCGGCCGGATGTAGGAGTCCGGGGCCCGCGAGGAGAACAGCGACCCGATCAGCACGGCGGGCACGCTGCCCACGATGATCGAGGCGGTCACGCCGAACTCGACGTGGCCGAACGCCAGCGCACCCAGCGCCGCGGCCGCGGTGAGCGGCACCGCCTGGGTCAGGTCGGTCCCGACCAGCCGGCCCGCGGCCAGCTTCGGGTAGGCGAACAGCAGCAGCACGATCATCAGCGAGCCCGAACCCACCGAGGTCATGCCGACGATCAGCCCGCCCACCATGCCGATCAGCACGGTCGGCACCGGCCGGATCGCCACCTGGTCCACCCGGGCCGTGCGCGGCCCGGACTTGCGGTCCATGACGAACCTGACCACCATGGCCGCCGCCCCGGCCAGCAGCGCGGCGCCCAGCGCGATCTCCACGTCCTGCTGGCTTGATGACGTGCCGCCAAGCTGCTTGAGCAGCCAGGCGCCGAGGAAGGCCATCGGCACCGAGCCGAGCGTCATCAGGCCCACCAGCCGCAGGTTGACCGTGCCCTTGCGCAGGTGCACCAGCGCCCCCACGGGCCGCATCACGACGGCGGCGACCAGGTCGCTGGAGATGGCGGCGGCCGGCTTGACGCTGAACAGCAAGATCAGCATCGGGGTCATCAGGGCGCCGCCGCCGGCGCCGGTCAGCCCGACGAGCAGGCCCACGATGGCGCTGCCGATGACGACGTAACCGTTCAGGCCCATGCCGCCTCCTTCCCAGTTCCCTACTATTCCTACTTCTCTAGCAACCTAATGTAAATCATCGATAATACATGTAACGAGACCCGGCCCTAGTTCCCCGAATCAATGCATGGGGTACACAGGCTGACGTGGACAAGCTGCAGGCGTACCGGGACAAGCGGGACGCCGCCCGGACGCCCGAGCCGGTGCCGCCGCCCGAGGCCCTGCCGTCCGAAGCCCTGCCGTCCGGCACCGCGCCGGGCGGGACGTTCGTCATCCAGGAGCATCACGCCCGCCGGCTGCACTGGGACTTCCGGCTGGAGCGCGACGGGGTGCTGGTGTCCTGGGCGCTGCCCAAGGGGGTGCCCCCCGACCCGGCGGTCAACCACCTGGCCGTGCACACCGAGGACCACCCGCTGGCGTACGGCAGCTTCGAGGGGCAGATACCCCGCGGCGAGTACGGGGCGGGCGCCGTCACCATCTGGGACCACGGCACCTACGAGACGCTGAAGTGGGCGCCCGCCGAGGTGAAGGTGCTGCTGCACGGGCAGCGGGTGACCGGCGGGTACGTGCTGTTCCAGACCCGCGGCAACCAGTGGATGATCCACCGGGAACGGCTGGCCCTCCCGCCCGGCCTGCGGCCGATGCTCGCCGTCACCGCTCCCGCCCCCCGCGACGTGGCTAACTGGGCCCTGGAGCTGAAGTGGGACGGCGTCCGGGCCCTGGCCTACATCGAGCGCGGCAAGGTCCGCCTGATGTCCCGCACCGAACGCGACATCACCGTCACCTACCCCGAGCTGGCCCGCCTGGGCTCGGCTACCCTGCCCAAGCAGCTGACCTCGACCACCCCCGCCCCCCACAAACAGCTGCTCCTGGACGGAGAAATAGTGGTGTTCGGCGAGGGGGGCTGGCCCGAGTTCGAGGCGCTGCAGCCCCGGATGCACATCAGCTCGGCGTCCCAGGCCGCGATGCTGGCCGGCCAGAACCCGGTGACCTACCTGATCTTCGACGTGCTTCAGCTGGACGGCCGGCCGCTCATGGACCTGGCGTACTCCGAGCGCCGCGCCCTGCTTGACGGACTGGAGCTCAACGGACCGTTCTGGCAGACTCCGCCCTGGTTCCCGGGCGAGGATTTTTCCGCCGTGCAGCAGGTCTCCCGCGCCCAGGGCATGGAAGGCGTGGTGGCCAAGCGGCTCGACTCCAGGTACGTGCCCGGGGTCCGCACCGACCACTGGCGGAAGATCAAGAACACCCATACCCAGGAAGCCGTCGTGGCCGGGTACAAACCGGGGAAGGGCAACCGCACCGGCCAGGTCGGGTCGCTGCTCATCGGCGTGCACGACGCCTCGGGCCTGATCTACGCCGGTCACGTCGGGACCGGGTTCAACGACGAGACGCTGCGCATGCTGGGTGACAAGCTGCGGCCGCTGCGGCGCGCCGACTCGCCGTTCGACGGCCCGGTGCCGCCCGAGCACGCCCGCCCCGCCGTGTGGGTCGAACCCCGGCTGGTGATCCAGGTCGCCTTCGACCGGTGGACCAAGGCGGGCCGGATGCGCGCCCCGGTCTACAAGGGCCTGCGCGACGACATCGACCCGAAGGACGTCGTCCGTGAGCCCTGAGACGAAGGTCGCGGTCCAGGTGGACGGCCGGACGCTGACGCTGACCAACCTGGCCAAGGTGCTGTACCCGGAGACCGGCTTCACCAAGGCCGAAGTCCTCGACTACTACCAGCGGGTGGCGCCGGTCCTGCTGCCGCACCTGGCCGACCGCCCGCTCACCCTCAAGCGCTATCCCGAGGGCGTCGACGGCGAGGCGTTCTTCCAGAAGCACGTCACCGAGCACCGGCCGGACTGGATCCGCACCGCGCGGATACCCTCGGAAAGCTCGCGGGGCAGGGGCACCACGGTGACCTACCTCGTGGTGGACGACCTGCCCGCCCTCATCTGGGCCGGCAACCTGGCCGGCCTGGAACTGCACGTACCGCAGTGGCGGGTGCCGGAGATCCGCCGGCCCGACCTGCTGGTCTTCGACCTGGACCCCGGAGCGCCGGCCAACATCGTGGACTGCTGCCGGGTGGCGGAGGACCTGCGGCCGCTGCTGACGGCCGAAGGCCTCGCGCCGCTGGCCAAGACCTCTGGCGGCAAGGGACTGCAGCTGTACGCGCCGATCTCCGGCGTGACCTCCGAGCAGGCCAGCGACCAGGCCCGCGCCTTCGCCGAACGCCTCGAGCGCGACCAGCCCCGCCGGGTGGTGTCGCGGATGACCAAGGCGCTGCGCACCGGCAAGGTCCTGATCGACTGGAGCCAGAACAACGGCGCCAAGACCACCGTGGCCCCCTACTCGCTGCGTGCCCGCCAGTTCCCGACCGTCTCGACCCCGGTTAGCTGGGACGAGGTCGCATCCTGCCGCCAGCCCCAGGACCTGTTCTTCACCGCCGAGACGGTACTGGACCGGGTGGCCCGGCACGGCGACCTGTTCGCGCCCCTGCTTCGCTGATCAGCAGCAGGGCGTAGGCGGCCAGGGTGGAGTCGTCGGTGATGATCCCCTCGCCGATCATCGCCTCGAACCTGGCCCTGGGCACCCATTCCTGGCGCATGTCCTGTTCCTCGCGCTCCCGCTCCGGCGGGCCCGGTTCCAGCCCGGTGGCCACGAAGAAGTGCCCGCCCTGGGTGGTGATGCCGTGGGCGCAGTGCAGGAACCCGATCTTGACCAGAGTGCCGGCCCGCAGGCCGGTCTCCTGGCTGAGCTCCAGCTGGGCCAGGTCCTCGGGGCTGCCGCTCTGCCCGGCCGGCCACCCGCCCTGCGGGAAGGACCAGGTCCGCCGCCCGATCGGGTAGCGGTACTCCTCAACCAGGTGAAAGCCGTCGTTCTCGGCCGGGATGACCAGCGCGAAGTCGGGCTTCTCCACCACCGCGTAGGTGCCGCGCGAGCCGTCGCGCCGCTCGATCTCGTCCCGCCGCAGCCGCATCCAGTTGTCTTCGTAGACCACGCCGGTGCTGAGCATCCTGACGTCCGGGCCAGGCAGTACGGCTTCGCTCCTGTCGATCAGGAAAGATTACACCCGGCGGTCAGCACTGCGGGTTTTGTCGGTGCCCCTCCGTAGCATCGGGCCCATGCCAGCCCCGGTGCTGTATCAGGTCAGGCCGCGCGCCGCCGGGCCGGACTGCGCCACCTGCCGCGGCCCGGTCGGACCCGGATACGCCCGCTGTTACCAGTGCGAGCGTCATGACCTGCTCGGACCCGGGCTGCTGGCCGACGTGGTGGTGCCTGTCTCGTATGCGGTCAAGGGCACAGCGTGGGCGGCTGACCTGTGGCGGTACAAGTCCGGGCCCGCGCCGGACGCTCCGGCCCGGGCGTGGCTGCGGGCCTTGCTGCTGGTCTTCCTGCGCGATCACGGCACCTGCGTCTGGCGCCAGGCGGGCATGCCGCCGCCCACCCACCTGGCCGTGGTGCCGACCGGCTGCGGGCGCCCCGGGCCGCACCCGCTGCTCCGCCTGGTCGGGCCCCATCTGGGACTGCCGCTCGCCCAGTTGGTCATCCGTCCCGGCCGCCAGGGCCGTGAGCTCGATCCGGACCGTTTCCTGGCCGGCCGGCTGCCGGATGCTCCCAGCGTGCTGCTGCTCGAGGACAGCTGGGTATCGGGGGCCAGCGCCCAGTCGGCCGCCGCCGCGCTCAAGCGGGCGGGCGCCAGCCAGGTGGCGATCGTGGTGGCGGGCCGGCATCTCAACCCGGCCGATCCGCACACGGCTCCGCTGGCCGCCCGGCTGACCCCGGCACCCTACGATCCGTCGGTCTGTGCCGTGCACCCGCCCGCGGACCGCGAGCTAAATGGTGCGAACTTATCAGCGCAGCGCATTGACTCGTTTCCGTGCACTAAGGAAAAAGTACTGGTTTAACCGCTCGTTATGTTGAATAGCTGGCTGGGCGCACGCGATTGCTATAACTTTTCCGCCATGAATGACCCCCAGCTCGCGGCCGCGCTGCGTACAAGCTCCCCAGGCGCGGTTGCTGACCTCTTTGACTCGTATGGTGACCGGCTCTTCCGCTACTGCTGGTGTATGCTCCGAAATCGCGAAAATGCGCAGATCGTGGTGCGCGATACCCTGATTGTCGCCGCGGCGCATATCGAGCGCCTGGCTTCTGGCAAATTGCTCGGCCCATGGCTTTATTCGCTGGCTCGCGCGGAATGCCGCCGGCGCGAGGCTGTTCCCGCTTCGGACGCCGATGAGCCTGCCGCCCGGCCGGACCAGCTTGATGCCGATTCGCGGCTGATGGCCTGGAACGCGGCCATGAGCATCCAGCCCGACGAACTCGAGGCGCTGGAACTCGCGCTCAGGCACGACATGGACCTGAGCCTGGTGCTCGGCCTGCCGCCCGCGCCAGCCGAGGAACTCCTGGACCGGGCCAAGCAGAACCTGGAACGCGGCCTGGGCGCCGAGGTCCTGATCAGGAGGAATTACGACTGCCCGGCCCGCGCCGAGGTGATGACCGGCTGGACCGGCTTCATGACGGCGTTGATCAGGGACCGCGTGCTCGAGCACGCCAGCGGCTGCCCGGACTGCGGGCCGAACCTGCCCCGCAACGTGTCCGCGGCCCGCGTCTTCACCCTGCTGCCCGCGCCCGCGTTCTCCACGGTGGCGCGGCTGGAGGTGCTCAAGTTCATCGCGGACCCCAGGCTGTCGGCGTACCGGGAGTTCGCGGTCAGCCGGGCCTCGGAGTTCAACGCCGCCGGGTTCCCGGTGATGCCCGCCGCCGCCGCCACCGCGGCCGAAGCCCCGGCCGGGCTGGCCTTCGACGTGTTCGCGATCGCGCCCAAGCCGGCCGCCGAGATCCCGGTGCCGGCCGAACCCCCCACCGAGGAGATCCCGGTGGCGCCGGCCCTGGTCTTCCCGGCGCCGGCGCCCGCGCGGAAAAACGTGCCCAGCGCCCCGGCGGGGCAGGGCCGCAAGGATCCGCTGCCGGCCGCCCGCCGGCGGCGGATGTCGGGCCGCCGGGCGATCGTGGCCGGAGCGGGTGCCCTCGCCGTCACCACGCTGTTCGCCGTCCTCGGCTTCAGCGGCATCCCCACCGCCATGCGGGCCAGCGGTCCGACCATCACACCGTCGCCCTCGGCGTCCGCGTCGGCCCTGGCGGGCGGCGGGGCCGACGTCACCGTCCCGGTCAAGGTCAAGCGGCCGGGCAGCGTCCGCTCGTCGGTGCCGCCGGTGCTGCACGGCACCACCAAGACCGAGGCCCTGGCCGTGGCCGCCACCCTGCCGGTGACGTCGTCACAGGCGCCCGTCCTGCCGTCAGCTGCCGCGTCGTTGTCCGCGGCGACGCTGACCGCGACGCCCGACAGCCTCACGCTGGACTCGTCCTCGACCGGGACCTTCACCCTCACCGCCGCAGGCGGGCCGGTCAGCTGGACGGCGAGCGCGTCCTCGTCGCAGGTGGGCCTGAGCAGTCACCAGGGCACCCTGAAGCCCGGGCAGTCCGTCACGATCACGGTGACCGTGCCGGCGGGCAGCGGCAGCGCGGTCATCTCCATCGGCGCCGTGCCGGCCGGATCGTCGGCTGCCAGCTCGGGATCCTCCACGGTCATGACCGTCTCGGTGAGCTGGAGCTCGGGGTCCGCGTCCGGCTCGGGCTCGGGCTCGGGGTCTGCGACCGGGACCGGGACCGGCTCCGGGTCGGGGACCGGCTCCGGGTCAGGGACCGGGTCCGGGTCAGGCACCGGGTCCGGGTCAGGCACCGGGACCGGGACCGGCCATCGGCCGCGGCCGCCGTGGACCCCGCCGCCGTCCAGCCCGGCGCCCAGTCCCTCGGCGTCGCCGAGCGGGACGCCCTCCGCCACGGCGCCAGCACCGGCCTCCTCCTCGCCGGCCTAAGCTGGAACCGTGACCGCTGCGCCCCCTTCGCACACCGCCCTGGTCCGCCGGGCCCGCCGGATCGACCGCGAGCTGGCCCTGACGTACCCGGACGTGCACACCGAACTGAACTTCAGCACGCCGCTGGAGCTGCTGGTGGCGACGATCCTGTCCGCGCAGACCACGGACAAGGGGGTCAACTTGGTCACCCCGACCCTGTTCGCCAGGTACCCGACCGCCGCGGACTACGCGGCCGCGGACCGGGACGAGCTGGAGAAGATCATCGCCTCGACCGGGTTCTATCACGCCAAGGCCAACAGCTTGATGGGACTCGGCCAGGCGCTGTGCGACAGGTTCGGCGGCGAGGTGCCGCCGCGGCTGTCTGACCTGGTCACCCTGCCGGGCGTCGGCCGGAAGACCGCCAACGTGGTGCTGGGCAACGCCTTCGGCATCCCGGGGATCACCGTGGACACGCATTTCGGGCGGCTGGCCCGCAGGTTCGGCTGGACCACCAGCGACGACCCGGTCAAGGTCGAGGCCGAGGTGGCCACGCTCATCCCGCGCCGGGACTGGACGATGCTCTCGCACCGGGTGATCTGGCACGGCCGCCGGGTCTGCCACGCCCGGCGGCCCGCCTGCGGTGCCTGCGGGCTGGCCCGGCTGTGCCCGTCCTACGGCGAGGGGCCCGTCGATCCGGTGGTGGCCGCGAAGCTGGTCAAGCCCGGCCCGTTCTCGTGACCGCGGGCAGCCGGTCGCAGCCCGCGCCCGCCATCCCCGCCGGGCCGGGGCCGGCCTGGCTGCGGGAGCTGTTCGTGGCGGCGGCCGCGGCGGAGACCGAACCGTACGCCCGGCCGCCCGCCACCGGCGGCCGGGCCTCAGCCGTGCTCGTCCTGTTCGGTGCTGGCCCCGACGGTCCCGACCTGCTGTTCATCCAGCGCAGTGACGACCTGCGGCTGCACGCGGGCCAGCCCGCCTTTCCGGGCGGCGCCATCGACGCCACCGACTCCGGCCCGGTGGCCGCGGCGCTGCGGGAGGCGGCCGAGGAAGTCGGCGTCGACCCGGACGGCGTCGACATCGTCGGCACGCTGCCCGAGCTGTTCATCCCGCGCACCGGCTTCCGGGTCGTCCCGGTACTGGCCTGGTGGCGCGAGCCCGGCCCGGTCGCGCCCGTGGACCTGGCCGAGGTGGCCGCGGTGGAGCGGATCGGCGTCAGCGAGCTGACCGATCCCGCCGCCCGGGTGGTGGTCCGGGTGCCGGACGGGCAGACCACCCCGGCGTTCCGGGTCAGGGGCCTGCTGATCTGGGGATTCACCGCCCTGCTGGTCGACCGCCTGCTCGCGCTGGCCGGCTGGGAGCGGCCCTGGTCGCCCGCCGAGGTGATCGACTGGGCACCTGGTCCGGGCGGGCCAGGAAGTGCGGAAAACGCTATACGGTTAGGGTCGTGCACGGAGATGTGCTCGACCTTATCTTGATCGTGGTTGTCGCCGCGTTCGCCGTGTCCGGGTACCGGCAGGGCTTCATCGTCGGCGTGCTCAGCTTTTTCGGCTTCGTGGGCGGCGCGCTGCTGGGCGCGGAGTTCGGGCCGAGCATCTCCCGGGCCCTGGTCGGCGGCCAGACCCAGCAGGATGTCATCGCCGTAGTGCTGCTGGTCAGCTTCGCCGTGATCGGCCAGTTCATCGCCTCGTCGATCGGGGCGGCCATGCGGTCCACGGTCACCTGGCACTCGGCCACGGTGCTTGATTCGGTCGGCGGCTCGGTGGTCAGCATGCTGTCGGTGCTGCTGATCGCCTGGGTGGTCGGGTCCGTGCTGATCGAGTCGCCGTTCCCCGTGGTCGACTCGCAGGTCAACAACTCGATCGTGCTCGGGGGCCTGGACAAGTTCATGCCGTCGCCGGCCCGGACCATGTTCTCTGACTTCCGCAGGCTGCTGGCCAGCAACAGCACCTACGCCGAGGTGTTCAGCGGGATCGGCGCGGAGCGCATCCTGGCCATCCCCGCCCCCGATCCCGCCGTGCTCGACAGCCCGGGATTCCTGGCCGCCCGCTCCAGCGTGGTGAAGATCCAGGGGGTGGCGCCCGGCTGCCAGCGCTCCATCGAGGGCTCGGGCTTCGTCATCTCACCGCAGCACGTGCTCACCAACGCGCACGTGGTGGCGGGCGTGACCGCGGATCAGACCGTCACCACCGACACCGGTTCGCACTACAGCGCCATTGTGGTCTTCTACGACCCGCAGATCGACGTGGCCATCTTGGATGTCCCAGGACTCGACCTGACGCCGCTGCACTTGGCCGGGCCGGCCAATCCGGGTGACAACGCGGTCGTGGCCGGCTACCCCCTGGACGCCATGGACCTGCACACGGTGGCGGCCAGGATCGGCGGCGTCCAGGACGCCGAAGGACCCAACATCTACGAGACCAGCACCGTCACCCGCCAGATCTACGAGATACGGGCCGTGGTCGAGTCGGGTAACTCGGGCGGCCCGCTGCTGTCGCCGGCCGGAACCGTGGACGGGGTGGTGTTCGCCGCGGCGGTCGGCGTGAACGACACCGGCTTCGCCCTGACCGCCGCCCAGGTATCCGCCGACGCCGCGGCGGGCGAGCACATGACCTCGGCCGTCTCTACTTCTTCCTGTGACTAACGTCCCGGCGGTCAGCAGCCCCGGCCGCAGGTCGCTCGCCGGCAGGCGGTCCAGCCCGTCCCGTTCGATCCGGGCCGCGAGGTCGTCCGACGTGGCCAGGAAGCCGGCCACGTCAATGCCGTACGGATGGTCACCGTCCGGGGCGAGCCCGCCCTGGTCCCGGTAGGCCTGGACCCGCTGGGCACCGCGCCGTAGCAAGGTCACGGCGCCGCGGGCGTTGCCCCGGTGGGCGTGGGTCAGCCCGACCGCGATCTGGGCTAGTCCCTGCCACAGGTCGCGTTCGGCGGGCGGACCGGACTTCCACGATGCCTCGAGTACCTCGTGGGCGTGGAAGGGCCGCCCGGCGCGCAGCATCTGATCGGCCAGCCGGGCCGCCTCAGGTCCGGAGAGCACCAGGTCGTCGGGCACCGTGGCCGCGCCGGTATCGCCGCGGCGGTCTAGCGGCCGACCCAGCGCGTCGCGCGGCCGGGCGTTCCTGGGCCGGCCAGCCGGATCACGGTCCCGCGTCACCGCTCCGGTTCCGGGTCGGCCAGCCAGCCGCGCAGCTCGGTGTTGAAGGCGTCCGGGCGCTCTTCGTGCGGGAAATGCCCCGCGCCGTCCAGCACCTTCCACCGGTAGGGCCCGTCCACGTACCGCCCGGCGCCGCGCGCGGTCCTGGGCAGCACGCAGGAATCCAGCGCGCCGTGCAGGTGCAGGGTCGGGACCTGGATCGGCGTGCGCATGCGCCGCGCGTAGCGCATGCCGTCCGGGCGCAGGGTGCTGCGCATCAGCCAGCGCTGATACTCGAGCGCCGAATGGGCCACCGAGGGGATCCGCATGGCCTGGGCGTAGACCTCCTCGGTCGCCAGGTCCGGCCAGCCCGGCGCCGACCAGGCCTCCAGCAGCTGACCCACCCGCCGGGCACCGTTCTTGACCAGCTGCCGCTCCGGGTACATGGGCAGCTGGAAGCCGAACGCGTAACCGCTCCGGCGGCCCTGGCCGAGCGGGTCGGCCAGCAGCGCGGACCGCAGCCGCAGCGGGTGGGCCATCGAGACCACGGCCAGCCGCGCGGCGACCTTGGGGTAGTAGACGCCGAGCGTCCAGGCGACCAGCCCGCCCCAGCCGTGCCCGACCACGATCGCGTTCGCCTCGCCCAGGGACCGCACCAGCCCGGCGGCATCGGCGGCCGCCGTGACCAGGTCGTAGCCGCGGGGCGGCTTGTCGCTGCCGCCGTAGCCGCGCAGGTCGACGGCTACGGCCCGGAAGCCGGCCGCGGGCAGCCACTCCAGCTGGTGCCGCCAGGTCCACCAGAATTCGGGAAAGCCGTGCAGCAGGAGCACCAGGGGCCCGTCGCCGGCTTCGGCGATATGAAAACGGGTCCCGTTGGCGCTGACCGATCGGTGGCTCCACGGCCCGGCGATCTGAACCGCGGCATCCGCGTTCACCGCCATCAGGAGGTCACCTCACCGCGACCTGCGCGCGGCGATCTCGGGCTGGCCGTCGCGGTCGATCTCGGGCTGCTGGCCGTTCAGGCTGGCCTTGGGCTGCTCGCCGTCCCCGCGCAGCACGCCGAGGTCTTCGGTTACCGACTCCCTGGTCCGGCGCAGGCCGGACAGGTGCCGCACCTTCAGCACGGCAATCAGCACCGCCGTCCCGGCCAGCAGCACCGCCACCCCGGCCACGATGAGGAAGGCCGCCCAGGTCCAGATGCCCAGGGCGACCAGTCCGAAGGCGAACGCGAAGCAGAGCAGGACTAGTACCAGGCAGCCGACGAAGGCCGCCACGCCGCCCAGCGCCGCGGCCAGCCCGACCCGGCGCACGTCGCCCTTGAGCTCGGTCTTAGCCAGGTCGATCTCGTAGCGGACGAGCTGAGAGATGTCTTTGGCAGCCGATGCCACCAGATCCCCGAGTGACTGGTCACTGCCTGCCGGTCCCGGCGTTTCGCTGCGGACCATCGTGCCTCTCTCCCGTCATGCCCGGCCGCTGACGCCCAGGCTGGCGCAGTCCGGCCAGGACCAAGGCTAACGTTCCCGCTGGCCGGCGTGGTTGCACCGGGGCCGGCGCGGCGTTTCTCGCTCTGCGAGGGGACTACCGCGATGTGTCGCGATTCGCCTGATATGGTGCCACGATTCCGGCGGGAGGTCCAAGCGGGCCGCCCGATAGGCCCGGAAAAGCAAGCGGCGCCCCTGGCCGGGGCGCCGCCGCGCAGCACGTCATTCCTGGCTACCAAGCGTGCACCTTCTTTGTCAGTCAGGCTGGCCGAACTTGTCGCCGGAGCGACTACCGTCGGCCTGACCTGGGCTGACACGCCTCCCGCGGCTGGTCGCGCGTGGGTACCTGGCTGCCGTGCCCGGACGTTCTGTAGTCCGTACCACCGTTCTACGACTAAATCGCGGGCCTGAGAAGACCTGGCGTGTAACCAATTCGTGATCTGAATCAGTTCTGCTGATCACATGCCGTTAACTTGTGGCTCGACCGATCTTTGGGGACCGATGTTTACCGGCAAAGACGCACGTACCGGAACAAAGGCGGTACGGCGGCAGAAAGGAGGCGGCCCCCGCCGGGGGGGAGAGCGGGGGCCGCACGCACGGTCCGGCCCTGGGGGGGAGGCCGGCTCCGTCCTTATATTAAAGCTTATAGCCGCAGGGCTCCCGAATCGACCACTGGGAGGCCCCAATGCAGCTTTCAGCCAAAGAAATTGAAGCATATCCGTCGTGCCCGTGAACAGTGTTATCCGAAGATCGTTACCCACTGGTACGACTTATCAGCTGCTGAGACCGGGTACGTGGACGGTCTGTAACCGCTTACGAGGTCCGCGAACAAACGGCGCTGAAGGCCCTACTCGTCGTGAGTGTACCGTGTCAGGCTGTTCGGGGCTTTGGTGAGCAGCGAGCCTAGTGTTCCCTGTGATACTTATGTCGCGAATCTGAGCAGGGTGTCGAGGAGCGCGACCGCGCCTGGCTTGGACAGCGGGTGATTAGCGTTGCCGCATTTCGGTGACTGGACGCAGGACGGGCAGCCCGCCTCGCACTCGCAGCCCGATATGGCCTGACAGGTGGCGCTCAGCCAGTCCCGGGCGGCCTGGAAGCCGCGCTCGGCGAACCCGGCCCCTCCGTCGCAGCCGTCGTAGACGAAGACGGTGAGCCGTCCCGTGGCCGGATGCAGGTCAGCGGAGACTCCGCCGATGTCCCATCGGTCGCAGGTAGCGAACAGCGGCAGCAGGCCGATGCACGCGTGCTCCGCGGCGTGGGCCGCGCCGCCCAGGTCGGTTCCCGCCGCGGCCAGCCAGTCGCGCGCGCCTGCCGCGAGCGTCCACCAGACCGCCCGGGTGAGCAGGTGCCGCGGCGGCAGGTCCAGCGGGGTATCGCCGATCGGGGTCCCGGTGTCGGCCCGGCGCCTGGTGTAACCCACCACCTGGCGGGTCACCTGGACGTCGCCGAACACCACCTCGCCCCCGGCCCACGTGGTGCGGCGCAGTTCGCCCCGCACCTCGATCTCGGTCACGTCCCGGGCCGTGGTGGTGTAGCCGAGCTCGCACGGCTCCACCAGCGCCACCCGGTCGGCCAGGTCCAGGCAGCCGACCAGGTAGCTATCGCCCTGGTGCACGTAGACCGCCCCCTCGTGCACCAGCAGCTGGGCGGACGGCTCGTCCACCGTGCCCACCAGCCGGCCGGTGGTCTCCTCCACGACCCGGACCGGCGCGGCGCCCGCCCCGCGCAGGCCGGCCCGGGCGGGGCTGCGGCGCATGCTGTACCAGCCCGCCTGCCGCCGGCGCAGCCGGCCGGACCGGACCAGCTCGTCCACCACCGGCCGGGCCGCCGGGCCGAAGGTGTCCAGGTCCTGCTCGGTGAGGGCCAGCTCGGCCGCGGCCGAGCACAGGTGCGGCGCCAGCACGTACGGGTTGCCCGGGTCGAGCACGGTGGCTTCCACCGGGTGCCGCAGCAGGATCTCGGGGTGGCGGACCAGGTAGGTGTCCAGCGGGTCGTCGCGGGCGATGAGCACGGCGGCGGCGCTCTGGCCGCTGCGCCCGGCCCGGCCCGCCTGCTGCCACAGCGACGCCCAGGTGCCCGGCCAGCCCGCGATAAGCACCGCGTCGAGCCCGGTGATGTTGACGCCCAGCTCGAGCGCGGTGGTGGTGGCCAGGCCGATCAGGCGGCCGTCGCTGAGCGCCGCCTCCAGGTTGCGCCGGTCCTCGGGCAGGTAGCCCGACCGGTACGCGGCCACCCTCGACTCGCCCGGCCCGGCGGACTCGGTCGTGCCGAGCGACCGGCGGGCGGCCAGGGCGACCGCCTCGGCGCCGCGGCGGGACCTGATGAAGGCCAGGGTCGGCACGTTCTCGCCCACCAGCCGGGCCAGCAGGTCCGCGGCCTGCGCGGTGGCCGTGCGGCGCAGCCTGGCCCCGGCCTCGCCCCGGGCGTCGGTCAGCGGCGGCTCCCACAGCGCGAAGGCCAGCGGCCCCCGCGGCGAACCGTCCTCGGTCACCTCCTCGGCCTCCAGCCCGGTCAGCAGCCGGGCACAGGTGCCTGGCGCGCCGACCGTGGCGGAGGCGAGCATGAATACCGGCCGCGGCGCCGCACCCGGCGGAGCATGATGCGCCACCACCCGGCGCAGCCGCCGCAGCACCTGTCCCACGTGCGAGCCGAACACCCCCCGGTACCCGTGGCACTCGTCGATGATCACGTAGCGCAGCCTGCCGAGGAATCCCGACCAGCGCACGTGCCTGGGCAGCAGCGACTGGTGCAGCATGTCCGGGGTCGTCAGCAGGTACCTGGCGTGGCTGCGCGCCCAGTCCCGTTCGGCCCGGGTGGAGTCGCCGTCGAAGACGGCGGCCTGCACCCCGGGCAGGCCCAGGGACCGGATCGCGGCCAGCTGATCGGCCGCCAGCGCCTTGGTGGGCGTGATGTACAGCACGGTCTCCCCGGCCAGGACCGACGTGAGGGCCGGCATCAGGTAGCCGAGCGACTTGCCCGACGCCGCCCCGGTGGAGATGATCACGTTCCGGCCTGCCTGGGCGTGCCCCGCGGCGGCGGCCTGGTGCGACCAGGGCGCGCGGATGCCGCGGCCGGCGAAGGCGTCGACGATCTCGGCGGGCAGCCACTGCGGCCACGGCACCTCGTGCCCGGCCCGGGCCGGGATGTGCTCGACGTGGACGGGACGGCCCGCCCGGGTGTCGCCCAGCAGGATGCCCAGCGCGCGGTTGCCCGCCGGAGCGGCGGGTACAGGAGGCGGGAAGTCTCCCGTGCGCGGGGAAATGTCCGTGATGGTCGACACAGCTTTTCAGTGTCTCACTCGTTGGGGGATGCCCGGAGGCATGATTTCGTATAGACATGACACCGGAGCGTGGTTGAATGCCGCACAGGATCACGCCCCGGGTACAGGCTACGACGCCCGGCGGCGGGACTTTGAGATGACGCCGTGATGGCGCAGGAGGATTTTGTGGATCTGAAGCTGGGTCACTACAACAAGGACGGCATCGAGGTCGTCGATGTCGAGGGCGAGATCGATGTGTACACGGCGCCTCGGCTCCGTGAGCTGCTCATCGATCTGGTCAACAAGAACAACTACCAGCTCGTGGTCAATATGGAGAAGGTCGAGTTCCTGGACTCCACCGGTCTCGGGGTACTGGTAGGCGGGCTGAAGCGGGTCCGCGCCCACGACGGCTCGCTGGACCTGGTCTGCACGCAGGAGCGGATACTCAAGATCTTCCGGATCACCGGGCTGACCAAGGTGTTCGGCATCCACGAGACCGTGGACGAGGCCATCGCGGCCAAGAAGTCCGAGAAGTAGCGCCGGCTGGGCCCACCGAGATGGCCACCGTTGAAGTAACGTTCACGCCGCTGCCCGCGCACGTTCGTACCGCGCGGCTGGTCGCCACCGCGGTGGCGCGGCGCAGCGGGGTGGACGAGGCCCTTCTTGATGAGGTGCGCCTCGCGGTGGGTGAGGCCTGTTCGCGCGCGGTCGAAGCGCACCGGCGGCACTGCCCGGCCGAACCGGTCAGGATCGAGATGACCGACGCCGACGAGCGGTTCGTGGTGACGGTGAGCGATCACGCACCGACGCCGTCGGCCAGCCCGCTGGCGCCGGCCCGCGACCTTGACGGCGGGGCGCCCATCCCGGCCGGGTTCGGGCTGGCCGTGATCTCCGGTCTGGCCGATGACGTGCGGGTTTCCTCGACCAGTTCCGGGGTGAGCGTCCGGATGAGCTGGCCGTCGGCGGCTGCCCCGGCTTGAACCCCTTAGGCCCGCCCGCCCTGCGGCCCGTCCCTCCTCCCGGGTTCGCCGCACGTTCCCCGCCGCCCATCGGCAGGTGGCCCGTGGCCGTCCGTGTCTCGGTCATTTATCGTGCAAGTAACGATGAGATAACGTAATTGTTAGGAATGGTCCGGTGTTCATGGTTCGGCCCGTGCGTGCGTAGACTCCCGGCCACTCGTTTGTGCCCGATCGGCACCTCTTCCGTTCGGAGTTCCAGGAGGTCCAATTGTCCAGGCTCGTCCCGGCGCTGGCGGCGAATCCCGTCAGTGTGAGCGGCTCCAACCTGACCTGGGTCGTCATCGTGGCCGTCGTCGGCCTGCTCGCGCTGGGCGTGGCCGGCGTGCTGGTCCGGGAGGTGCTCGCGGCCGGCCAGGGGACCGAGCGGATGCAGGAAATCGCGCGCGCCGTCCAGGAGGGCGCCGCCGCGTACCTGCGCCGCCAGTTCCGGACCCTCGGCGTGTTCGTGGTCATCATCTTCTTCGTGCTGCTCGTGCTGCCCGTCACCGCCGGTGGCGCCGAGGTGCAATGGGGCCGCAGCATCTTCTTCCTGGTCGGCGCGTTGTTCTCGGCGCTGACCGGGTTTACCGGAATGACGCTGACCACCCGGGGCAACGTCCGGGTCGCGGCCGCGGCCCGTGAGGGCGGCCAGCGGACCGCGTTCCGGATCGCGTTCCGGACCGGCGGCGTGGCCGGCATGTTCACGGTGGGCCTGGGCCTGTTCGGCGCGGCGGTCGTGGTGCTGATCTACAAGGCGAACGCGCCGGAGGTACTGGAGGGCTTCGGCTTCGGCGCGGCCCTGCTGGCCATGTTCATGAGGGTCGGCGGGGGCATCTACACCAAGGCCGCCGACGTGGGCGCGGACCTGGTCGGCAAGGTCGAGCAGGGCATCCCCGAGGACGACCCGCGTAACGCCGCCACGATCGCGGACAACGTCGGCGACAACGTGGGTGACTGCGCCGGCATGGCCGCGGACCTGTTCGAGTCCTACTCGGTCATGCTGGTCGCCTCGCTGATCCTGGGCAAGAGCGCCTTCGGCGACAAGGGCCTGATCTTCCCGCTGATCATCCCGGCCATCGGGGTCCTCACCGCGATCATCGGCATCTTCTCGGTCGCGCCCCGCGCGCGGGACCGCAGCGGGATGACCGCGATCAACCGCGGCTTCTTCATCTCCGCGATCATCTCGGTCATCGGCGTGGCCATCGCCTGCTTCACGTTCCTGCCCGCGCACTTCAGCAGCTTCGCCGGGGTCACCGACAGGGCCATCCACATCTACGGCGGCAACCCGCGCTGGATCGCGTTCGGCGCGATCCTGATCGGCATCGTGCTGGCCTCGGCGATCCAGTTGCTGACCGGGTACTTCACCGAGACCAACCGGCGGCCGGTCAAGGACATCGCCCAGAGCTCGGAGACCGGGGCGGCCACCGTCATCTTGTCCGGCGTGTCGACCGGCATGGAGTCCGCCGTGTACTCCGCGCTGCTGATCGCCGCCGCGGTGTTCTGCTCCTACCTGCTAGCCACCGGCAACGCCACCATCGCGCTGTTCGCGGTGGCCATGGCCGGTATCGGCCTGCTGACCACGGTCGGCGTGATCGTCTCGATGGACTCCTTCGGCCCGGTCACCGACAACGCGCAGGGCATCGCGGAGATGTCCGGCGACGTGGAGGGCGACGCCGCGCAGGCGCTGACCACGCTGGACGCGATCGGCAACACCACCAAGGCGATCACCAAGGGCATCGCGATCGCCACTGCGGTGCTGGCCGCGACCGCGCTGTTCGGCGCGTTCCGCACCCAGGTGGAGTCGGCGCTGACCGGCAACGCCTCGGGCACCTTCAGCCTGGACGTGGCCAAGCCGAACGTCCTGGTCGGCGTCATCGTCGGCGCCTCGATCGTGTTCTTGTTCGCCAGCCTGCTGATCATGGCGGTGGGCCGGGCCGCGCAGCGGGTCGTGCTCGAGGTGCGGAACC
This sequence comes from uncultured Actinomycetes bacterium, assembly GCA_963790065.1. Classification (GTDB taxonomy): domain Bacteria; phylum Actinomycetota; class Actinomycetes; order Streptosporangiales; family Streptosporangiaceae; genus Palsa-504. Next base: position 48,261 of record CAWBNK010000024.1, read on the forward strand.
AGTTCCGCACCCACCCGGGCATCATGACCTACGAGGAGAAGCCCGACTACAGCCGGGTGGTCGACATCGTCACCAGGGACTCGCTGCGCGAGTTGATCACCCCGGGCCTGCTCGCGGTGCTGGCGCCGATCGCGGTCGGCTTCGCGCTGGGCTACCAGCCGCTCGGCTCCTACCTGGCCGGCGCGATCGCGGTCGGCGTGCTGATGGCCATCTTCCTGGCCAACTCCGGCGGCGCCTGGGACAACGCCAAGAAGCTGGTCGAGGACGGCAACCACGGCGGGAAGGGCTCCGAGGCGCACGCCGCCACCGTGGTCGGCGACACCGTCGGCGACCCGTTCAAGGACACCGCGGGCCCCGCCATCAACCCGCTCATCAAGGTGATGAACCTGGTCTCGCTGCTGATCGCGACCAGCGTGGTCAAGTACAGCAGCAACACCGGCCTGCGGGTCGGCGTCGCCCTCGGCGCGGTCATCATCATCGTGGCCGCCATCGTGATCTCCAAGCGCCGCTCGTCCGGTATGGGTGACGAGGCGCCCGCGGCCGCCGAGGTGGCAGGCGCGGTCTCGCCCGCGGTGGAAGGCGCGGCCGCCGACGTCCCCGGGACCACGGCCGCGGAGACCCTGGCCGGCCCCGACGACGAGGCCGACCGGGCTCCCGCCGTCAAGCACACCGAGTAGGCGCTCACACAGCGGAATGAAACCCGGGTTCCAGCACGTCACCGTGTCCTGGAGCCCGGGTTTCATGTCATGGCGGCCGCATCCTCGCTGGAGATGCCGAGCAGGTACAAGATCGCGTCCAGGTAGGGGACGCTCAGCGAGGTGTCGGCCGCGTCCCGCACCACCGGCTTGGCGTTGAAGGCGATGCCCAGCCCGGCGGCGGCGATCATGTCCAGGTCGTTGGCGCCGTCCCCGACCGCCACCGTCTGGGACAGCGGGACGCCCGCGTCGGCGGCGAACCGGCGCAGCGCCGCGGCCTTCCCGGCCCGGTCGATCACCGGTCCCGACAGCCGCCCGGTGAGCTTCCCAGTTACGATCTCCAGCGAGTTGGCCGCCACGTAGCCGATGCCCAGCTCGGCCGCGAGCGGCGCGATGACCTGGTCGAATCCGCCGCTGACGATCCCGAACTTGTAGCCCAGACCGCTCAGCGTGCTGATCAGCGTGCGGGCCCCCGCGGTCAGCCGCAACTCGTCCCGCACCGCGTCGAGCACGCCCGCATCCAGGCCGGCCAGCAGCCCGACCCGGTCCCGCAGCGAAGCCGCGAAGTCCAGCTCACCCCGCATGGCGGCCGCCGTCACCTTGGCCACCGCCTCGGCCGCGCCGGCCTGGGCGGCCAGCAGGTCGATGACCTCATCCCTGATCAGGGTGGAATCCACGTCCATCACGATCAGCCGCAGCGCCCGCCGGTGCAGGCCGCCGCGCTGGACGGCTACGTCGACGCCCTGGGCCACCGCCTCCCGGGCCAGGTCGGCCCGCAGCAGGGCCGGGTCCCCGCCGGAAATCTCCATCTCGATGCAGGTCACCGGGCGCTGGGCCAGCCGGCCGATCCGGTCGATGTTCGCCCCGCTGGCGGCGATCCGCCCGGCCATGGCGGTGATCGCGGCCGGCGTCAGCGGGCTGCCCAGCAGGGTGACGTGCAGCCGCCCGCCCCGCGCCGGGGCATCACCCGATGCGCCCGAGCCGGTAGTGATCTCGGCCTCCAGGCCCAGATCGGCGGCCAGCGCGCTGACCGCGGTGTGGATGCCGGTCAGGTCGAGCGGCCCGTCGCAGTCGAGCAGCACGCCGAGGACCAGCTTGCCGCGGATCACCACCTGCTCGATGTCCAGGACCGAGAGCGGATGCCGGGCCAGGCCGGCGAACAGCCGGGAGGTCACGCCCGGCCGGTCCCGGCCGGTCAGGGTGATGAGCAGCGTGGTCCGGGGTGTAGTCATGGCGGCGCCAGGCTATCCCACCTGGCCCGCACCCCCGGGCCGGCCGGGACAACTTGACATGGCTGACCACCCCTCTATATGAGATTGGGGGTGAGATGCGAGCAATGCGGCGCGTCTCTGGGGGCGGCTGACCGGTTCTGCGGAACGTGCGGTTCACCCCTGGGGGGCTGTCCGTCATGCGGTGAGCAGGTCGTTCGCGGCGACCGTTTCTGCCGGGGCTGCGGGCTCGAGCTGTCCGGCAGTCCCGTACCGCGCCGGGCCGCGCCACCGCCGGCCCCCGCGGCCGCCGGGCCGGGCCCCGAGCCGCTGGCCGAACGGCGGGTGTGCTCGGTGCTGTTCTGCGACCTGGTCGGCTTCACGCCGCTGTCCGAGTCCCGGGACCCGGAGGCGGTCCGCGAGCTGCTGTCCCGCTACTTCGGCATCGCGCGCACGGTCATCGGCCGCTACGGCGGGGTGGTCGAGAAGTTCATCGGCGATGCGGTGATGGCCGTGTGGGGCACCCCGGTGGCGTCGGAAGAAGATGCCGAACGGGCCGTGCGGGCTGCCCTGGATCTGGTGGCGGCGGTCGCGGCGCTCGGCGCCGAGACCGGCGTGACCAGCCTGGCCGCCCGCGCGGGCGTGGTCACCGGCGAGATGGCGGTCAACCTGGGCGCGGTCGGCGAGGGCATGGTGGCCGGCGACGCGGTGAACACCGCGGCCCGGGTGCAGTCCGCGGCCGGCCCGGGGCAGGTGCTGGCCGACGGGTCCACGCAGCGGCTGGCGGCCAGTGGCGTCGGCTTCGCCGACGCGGGCGAGCACCAGCTCAAGGGCAAGGCCGAGCCGCAGCGGCTGTGGCGGGCCACCCGGGTGGTGTCCGCGGTGGGCGGCGTCCAGCGGGTCGACGGCCTGGAGGCCCCGCTGACCGGCCGGGACGCGGAGCTGCGCACGATCAGGGAGCTGTTCCACGCCGCGGCCGAGCGGCGGGTGCCGCGGCTGGTGCTGGTGTCCGGCCCGGCCGGGGTGGGCAAGTCGCGGCTGGGCTGGGAGTTCGAGAAGTACGCCGACGGGCTGGCGGCCGAGGTGTGGTGGCACCGGGGCCGGTGCCTGTCCTACGGGGAGGGCGTGGCGTTCTGGGCCCTGGCCGAGATCGTGCGGCAGCGGCTGGGCATCGCCGAAGAGGACCCGGCCGAGGCCGCCGCGGGCAAGCTGCAGGACGGCCTGGACGAGTTCGTGCCCGATCCGGCCGAGCAGGCGTACGTGGGCGTCCGGCTCGCCCGGCTGCTGGGCGTGCCGTTCCCGGGCGACGCCGGGAGCACGCTGGCCCGGGAGGAGCTGTTCGCCGGGTGGCGGCTGTTCTTCGAGCGCCTGGCCGGGCAGATGCCGGTGGTGCTGCTGGTCGAGGACGCCCAGTACGCCGACCACGGACTGCTTGACTTCCTCGACCACCTCATCGACTGGGTGCGGGACCTGCCCATCTACGTGCTGGTCTTCGCCCGCCCGGAGCTGCAGCAGGCCCGGCCGGGATTCGGGGCCGGCCGCAACCGCAGTACGCTGACCCTGGATCCGCTGGACGCGGCCTCGATGGGCCGCCTGGTGGACGCGCTGGTCCCGTCGATGCCGCCGGCCGCCCGGTCGGCCATCACCCGGCAGGCTCAGGGTGTCCCGCTGTTCGCGGTGGAGACGGTCCGGGCGCTGATCGACCGGGACATCGTGCAGCCGGTCGAGGGCGAGTACCGGCTGGTGGGCGACATCGGCCAGCTGGCCGTGCCGGACAGCCTGCACGCGCTGCTGGCCGCCCGGCTGGACGCCCTGGACTCCGGCGTGCGGCGGCTGGTCGCCGACGCGGCCGTGCTGGGCGCCAGCTTCCCGGCCGAGGCCCTGGTGGCGGTGTCCGGGCGCGGCGAGGCCGAGGTGCGGACCGCGCTGGCCGAACTGGTCCGCCGCGAGGTGCTGGCCGTGTCCGCCGACCCGCTGTCGCCCGAGCGCGGCAGCTACCAGTTCGCCCAGCAGATGCTGCGCCAGGTCGCCTACGACACGCTGTCCCGCCGCGACCGCAAGGCCCGTCACCTGGCCGTGGCCGCGCACCTGCGCACCGCCTTCGCCGGCGACGGCGAGGAGGTCAGCGACGTCATCGCCCGGCACTACCTGGACGCGCTGAACGCCGCGCCTGAGGATCCCGACGCCGACCGGATCCGGGCCGACGCGATCGCGGCCCGGGTCAGGGCCGCCGAGCGCGCCGAACGCACCGGCGCGCTGGCCCAGGCGGCCGCCAGCTACGCCAGCGCGGCCGAGCTGACGGCCACGCAGGATACCGACGGCCAGCAGGTCGCCGCCCGGCTCTGGGAACGGGCCACCCAGGCGGCGGCCGACGCCGGCGACTATGCCGCCGCCATCGGGCACGCCGACCGGGCCCGGGCCCTCTACTTGCAGTGCGGGCAGGCCCGGGCCGCGGCACGGGTCCAGGCCATCGCCGGCAACGCGCTGCGACTGTGGGGGCATACCGCCGAGGCCCGCGACCGGCTCACGCTGGCCATGGAGGTGCTCAGGGCCGACCCGGACCAGGACACGGTCCGGGCCCTGGACCAGCTCGCGAGCGTCGCGGTGTTCGCCGGCTCGGCCGACGCCGACCAGCTGTCGGCTGAGGCCCTGGACCTGGGCCAGGACCTGGATGTCGATGCGGTCCTGCTGGCCGGCCTGTTCCTGACCCGCGGGATCTACCTGGGCATGGCCGGACGGCGCCCGCAGGCGATCGCCTACTTCCGGGAGAGCGCGCGCCTGGCCACCCAGGCGGGTGACACCCTCAGCCTGGGCCGGACGTTCCTCAACCTGGCCCACGAGCTGCTGCCCGTCGACCCGGCGGGCGCCGTGGAGGCCGCCCGCACCGCGGTCGGTCACCTGCGCCGGACCGGCGCCCGTGACTACCTGGCCGTGGGGCTGGCCAACCTGTACCTGGCCCTGCTCACCCTGGGTGAGTGGGATACGGCCGACGCCGAGTTCGCCCACGCGGCCGACGCCGATGGCCTGGCCGGCAACGAGATCCTGGTCGGCCACCAGGCCTGGCTGGCCGCGTTGCGCGGCGACGCCGACGGGGCGCAGACCATGCTGACGGGCCTGCCTGACCTGCGGGCCAGCGAGGAACCGCAGTCGCAGGCGCTGGTGGCCATCGTGGAGGTCTTCATCGCCGCCGGCCGGCGCGAGCCGGAGACCACGCTGCGCGGCGCCCGGGCCATCCTGGGCTACGCCGATGCCGTGGGGACCAACCACGAGGCGATCCAGTGGGCCTGGCCAGTGGCGGCCCGGGCCGCGTGGGAGCTCGGCGCGGGCCCGGCCAGCACGGAACTGCTGGCCATGCTCGACGCCCTCCAGCCCGGGCAGCTGACGCGCATCCTGCGCGCCGAGCGTGACCTGGCCCGGGCCCGCCTGGCCGCGGCCGGCGACCGCGCGGCGGAGCTGGCCGCCGCGATCACCGGCCTGCGCGAGCTGAGCACTCCCTACCACCTGGCCCACGGCCTGCTCGACCAGGCCGGGGAGCTGATCCGCCGGGGCGAGCCTGACGCGGCAGCGGCCGCCGCGGATGAGGCTACCGCCATCGCCGTCCAGCTCCGCTGCCAGCCGTTGCTCGACCGGGCCGCGGATATCGCCTCGGCCGCGGCGGAGCCTACGGCAGCAGCAGGTGCACGTCCCCGAACTCGTGCCACAGATACCGTGCCGTGATGGCCGCCTCGTAGCACCGGCTGAGCAACTCCGGCCCGGCGAACGCGGCCAGCATCCGCAGGTGCGAGGACCGCGGCTCGTGCAGCCCGGTGAGCAGCCCGTCCACCGCCGCCACCCCGGTCTCCGGCGTCACCACGTGCGACGTCCAGCCCGCCGACGGCGCCACCGATCCGCCGGTGCGGCCGAGGGCTGCCGTCTCCAGCGCGCGCACTACCGTGGTGCCCGCGGCGATGACCCGCCCGCCGTTCGCCCGCACGTGGTTGACCAGCCGGGCCGTCGCGGGCGGCACGTCGTAGGGCTCCGGGTACGGGTCCTCGTCGGCCTCCAGCGAGGACACCCCGGCGTGCAGGGTCAGCGGGGCGATCAGCACGCCCCGGGCGGCCAGGTCGGTGACCATGGACGTGGTGAACGGCCGGCTGGCGCTGGGCATCTCGGCACTGCCCGGCTCGCGGGCGAACACCGTCTGGTAGGCCTGCAGCGGCCAGTCGCGCCGGACGTAGGAGTAGCGGATCGGGATGCCGTAACGCAGTAGGTACGGCACCACGGCCACCGAGAGCCGGGCCCGCCAGAGCCGGCCGGTGGCGCGGCTGATCAGGGTCAGGTCCGCCCCGCCGGGCAGTCCGATGACCTGGCCGGGACACCCCGCTCCGTTCGGCGTCGAGATCTTGCCCTTGACCTGGCGCAGCTCGGTCAGCCAGGCGCCGTCGGGCAGCGGGGTGGAGAAATCCACGGCCAGCCCGCCGCCGGCCCCTACCGCAGCGGGCAGGGTCGCGCTGGTGTTGACCACCAGCAGGTCGCCGGGCAGCAGCAGGCCGGGCAGGTCGCGGAAGCCGTGATGGGAGATCTGCCCGGACGAGCGCCGGCTGACCAGCAGCCGCACCCCGTCGCGGGCCAGCCCGCGCGCCTCCGGCGGGTCGTGCGCCTCGAGCTCGGGCGGCAGGGTGAAGCCGTCCAGCGAGAAACGGGCCGGGGCGATATCGGTGATCATGGCGGTTACCTGTCTGCGGGCATCAGGTGGGCGGCACGGTACCGGCCGCTGGGCAGCCGCTGCGTGACGAGCCTGACGAAGGCGGGCACCACCGAGGCCGGCGCCGGCCGGTCGGAGATGTCCTCGCCCGGGAAGGCCCGCTGGTGCATGTCGGTACGCAGGTCGCCAGGGTCGGCCCACCACACCCGCAGGGCCAGCTCCTCGGCGGCCAGCACGTTCGAGGCCTGCTCCAGGGCGGCCTTGGCCGCGCCGTAGCCGCCCCAGCCCGCGTACGCCTCCACGGCCGCGTCCGAGGTGATGTTCAGCACCGCGCCCCCGCTGACCCGCAGCAGCGGCAGCAGCAGCTGGGTCAGGGCCACCGGCGCGATCACGTTCGCCTCGAAGGCGGCCCGCAGCTCCTCGACCGGGTAGTCGGCCAGCGCGGGCAGCGGGCTGGCGCCCAGCGTGCCCGCGTTGTTGACCAGCAGGTCGAGCAGGCCGGCCTGTTCCGCGGCCTGCTGCAACCTGGCCCGGTGCGCGGGATCGGTGACGTCGCCGGGCACGGCGGTCACCTGGCCGCCCGCGGCCCGCAGCCCGTCCGCGGCGGCCCGCAGCGCGGCGGCGTCCCTGGCGTCGATGATGAGGTCGTAGCCCTCGCGAGCCAGGCCGGCGGCCAGTGCCCGGCCCAGCCCGCGGGAGGCCCCCGTGACCAGTGCTGTCTTGTTGCTCATGCCGTTCACGCTAGGCACCGCGGCCGCGGCGCACATCGGCCGCGCGCCCGCCCGGTCCTCGGTCAATGGTCCTAGGACCGCCGCCCGATGCGCGGTCCCGGCCGTCCGGCTAACGTCGGATACATGAGCGACGGGCTGGACGAGCTCTACCAGGTGAGCCAGGCGGTGCTGTCGGTCACCAGGCAGAAGTCCGTCCGCGACGTGCTGCAGGTGATCGTGCGTTCGGCCCGGTCGCTGGTCGGCGCGCGCTACGCGGCGCTCGGCGTGCCGGACCGGGGCGATTCGTTCGCCGAGTTCGTGACCGACGGGATCAGCCCGGCCGAGCAGCAGGCCATCGGGCCGCTGCCGCGGCGGCACGGGATGCTCGCCGTCCTGCTCAACGAGGGCAAGCCGGAACGGCTGGCCAACATCGCCCAGGACCCCCGCTTCGAGGGCTGGCCCGCCGCCCATCCCCGGATGTCGCACTTCATGGGCGTTCCGGTGCGGGACGGTGACCGCGTGCTTGGCATCATCTTCGCGGCCAACAAGGTCTCGGCGGCCGCCGCGGGCCGCGGCTTCACCGAGCGGGACGAGGAGATCCTGTCCCTGTTCGCCGCGCACGCGGCCATCGCCCTGACCAACGCCCGGCTGTACGAGCACAGCCGGGAGCTTTCCGTGCTGCAGGAGCGGTCCCGGCTGGCCAGGGAACTGCACGACGCGGTCACGCAGAAGCTGTTCAGCATCCGGGCGCACGCCCGGGCCGCCGCGGTGCTGGCGGGCCGGGACCCGATCGACCCGGACCGGGTCCGGGCCGAGATCGAGGTGGTCGCCGCGCTCGGCGCCGAAGCGCACGCCGAGCTCCGCGCGGTGATCGACGGGCTGGCCCCGCCGGACCTGGAAGCCGCCGGGCTGGCCGACTCACTGCGCCGGTACGCGGTGCTGGCCGGCCGGGCGCACGGGATCCCGGTCACGTTCACCGCCGCCGAACTCCCCCCGCTCGACCCCCGCACCGAGGCGGCCATGTACCGGGTGGCACAGGAGGCGCTGCACAACGCGCTGCGGCACGCCGGCGCGGGCCAGGTCGGCGTGCGGCTGGCCCGGACCCCGCGCCGGGTGTCGCTCGAGGTGTCCGACGACGGGCACGGGTTCGTGCCCGAGGCGCCGTCCGGCGGGGTGGGGCTGGCCTCGATGCGGGAGCGCGCCTCCGCGGCGGGCGGCGCGCTGACCATCCGGTCCGGCCCGGACGGGACCCGGGTGCGGATGACCGTCCCGGCCGTCAACCGGAAGGGGTGAGCTATGCCCATCTCCGTGCTGATCGTCGACGACCACCCCGTGGTCCGGCAGGGCCTGCGGGTGCTGCTCGAGGTGCAGGACGGGATCGAGGTGGCCGGCGAGGCGGGCGACGGCGCCGTGGCGCTCGCGCTGGCCGCCGAACACGCCCCCGACGTCATCCTGCTCGACCTGAAGCTGCCCGGCCTGGACGGCATCGGCGTGCTCGGCGAACTGCAGGCCCAGGGCAGCACGTCGCGCGTGCTGGTGCTGACCAGCGCCACCGAGCCCGCGTCGGCCACCCTGGCGCTGCGCTCGGGCGCGGCCGGGCTGGTGTACAAGGACATCGACCCGGACGCCCTGGTCCGGGCCATCCGCGCCGTGCACGACGGGCAGCTGCTGCTGGCCCCGGAGGCGGCGGGCAGCCTGCTGCGTTCGGCCCGCCTGGCCTGGGGCGGGCTGGACGCGCTGACCAGCCGGGAACGCGAGGTGCTGGCCGAACTGGCCAAGGGCCGGTCCAACCGGGAGATCGCCCGGGCGCTGCACGTGGCGGAGAAGACGGTCAAGGCGCACGTGAGTTCGGTGCTGGCCAAGCTCGGCGTGCAGGACCGCACCCAGGCCGCCCTGCTCGCGGTCCGGCACGAGCAAGGGACATAATCCCGCCTTGGCTGTCCTCGCCGGGGTGTCGTGGCATAGGTTCGGTCTCGACGACCAGTGCAACCCAAAGGGGGCCCCGATGTCCGACGAGGTGCTGCGGCTGCGGGGCGTCGAGGTCCGGCGCGACTCATCGGTCCTGCTCCGCAACGTTGACTGGACGGCACACGAGGACGAGCGCTGGATCCTGATCGGCCCGAACGGCGCGGGCAAGACCACCCTGCTGCAGGTGGCGGCCACCACGCTGTTCCCCAGCCAGGGCACGGTCGAGATCCTGGGCGAGCGCATGGGTGAGGTCGACATCTTCGACCTGCGCCCGCGCATCGGCCTGACCAGCGCCGCCATCGCCGAACAGGTCCCGCCCGCCGAGAAGGTCATCGACCTGGTGCTCACCGCCTCCTACGCCATCCTGGGCCGGTGGAAGGAGGAGTACGATTCCGCCGATGTGACCCGGGCGGTGGAACTGCTCGACGCGCTCGGCTGCGCGCACTTGATCAGGCGCAAGTTCGCCACGCTGTCCGAGGGCGAGCGCAAGCGGGTGCAGATCGCGCGGGCCATGATGCCCGACCCCGAATTGCTGCTGCTCGACGAGCCCGCCGCCGGGCTGGACCTGGGCGGCCGCGAGGACCTGCTGCGCCGCCTGACCGCCCTGGCCCGTGACCCCAAGGCGCCGATGATGGTGCTGGTCACGCACCACGTGGAGGAAGTGCCCGACGGGTTCACCCACGCCATGCTGCTGCGCCGCGGCTCGGTACTGGCGGCCGGGCCCATCGAGGAGGTGTTCACCGCCAAGAACCTGTCCCGGTGCTTCGGCGTCCAGCTGGAAATCGAGCACCGCCAGTCCCGCTGGACCGCCAGGGCTCGCTAGGCTCCCACCAGTCACAGGGTCGGCATAGCACGCTGGCCCAAGTTGCTTGCTGTCTGTAACGTAGCAAATAGACCCGGAAACCCCACCGGGCGCGGGAGTGGAGCCGTCATGAGCACTCTAGTCGCGACCATCCTGATCGTCGTGTTCGTGATTCTTGTCATCCTGGTCATCGTCCGCTCGGTCCGGATCATCCCGCAGGCGCGGGCCGGAATCGTGGAGCGGTTCGGCCGCTACCACCGGACCCTGGCCGCCGGGCTGAACATGGTGACGCCGTTCGTGGACCGGCTGCTGCCCCTGATCGACCTGCGCGAGCAGGTGGTCAGCTTCCCGCCCCAGCCGGTGATCACCAAGGACAACCTGGTGGTCGGCATCGACACCGTCATCTACTTCCAGGTGACCGACGCCCGGGCCGCGACGTATGAGGTGGCCAACTACATCACCGCGGTCGAGCAGCTGACCGTGACCACGCTGCGCAACGTGGTGGGCGGCATGGACCTGGAGACCACGCTCACCTCGCGCGACCAGATCAACCACGAGCTGCGCCGCGAGCTGGACGAGGCGACCGGCAAGTGGGGGCTGCGGGTCGGCCGGGTGGAACTCAAGGCCATCGAGCCGCCGGGCTCCATCCAGGACTCGATGGAGAAGCAGATGCGCGCCGACCGGGACAAGCGCGCCGCCATCTTGTCCGCCGAGGGCTCCAAGCAGTCGGCCATCCTGACCGCCGAGGGCGAGCGCCAGGCGGCCGTGCTCAAGGCGCGGGGCGAGTCCGAGGCGGCCGTGCTGCGCGCCGAGGCGGAGGCCAAGTCCCAGGCGGTCCGGGCCCGCGGCCAGGCCGAGGCCATCACCACCGTGTTCCGGGCCATCCACGAGGGCCAGCCGGACCAGAGCCTGCTGGCCTACCAGTACATGCAGATGCTGCCGCAGATCGCCCAGGGCGACGCGAACAAGGTATGGATCGTGCCGAGCGAGATCGGCAAGGCGCTGGAGGGGATCGGCGGCCTGTTCGGCGGCCTGGGCGCGCAGTCCGCCGCCCCGCCGCGCGCGCCCGCCCCGCCCGCGCCCGCCCCGAACGGCCCGGCCATCTCCAACGGCCCGGCGATCTCGAACGGCCCGGCGGTTCCCGCGCTGCCCGCCCAGCCGTCCGCCCGGTCAGAGACGCGGTCAGGGGCGGGCCCGGAGTTCGACTCGCCCGTCGGCCGTCACGCGGGTCTGGAAGGCTGGCTGGCGGGCGGTGGCGGGCCCGTGCACGACGCTCCCGTCGGCGATCACGAAGGTGGAGCCGTGCCAGGGACAGGCGACGCAGGCAGCTCCCCGTTCAACGACGATCCGTCCCTGGTGTAGCGGCCCGCCCAGGTGCGAGCACCGGTCGGACAGCACGAGCACCTCGCCGCCCTGCCGGTACACCATGAGCGACAGGTAGCCGAGCTGGCGGCGCACCGGGCGCCGGTCGGGTAGCTCGCCGAGCCCGCACAGGTCGTGCCAGCCCAGCCCGGACAGGTGGCTGACCGGCTCGGCGTGGCTGACGCCCGCGCCCAGCCGCAGCGCCAGGTGCCCGCCCAGGTAGGACCCGGCGGTGGCCACGGCGAGCCCGCCGCCGGACAGCAGCCGGCCGGATCCGGCCCGGCCGCCGGCCCGGGCCGTCAGCGAGCCCAGGAACAGCGCCGCCGCCGCGGCCTGGCACGCGGCGTGCACCAGCCCGACCCGCTGCTGGTCCCGGTGCAGGGCCGACCAGTCGGCCAGCCCGGTGACCGCGGCCGGCAGGACGCCGGCCACCCCTGCCCCGATGAGCAGGCGGGAGGCCCGCTCGGTGCCGCGGAACAGGTCGAGCAGGACCGCCGAGGCCCAGCAGCCGAGCGGCAGCCGCACCAGCGCCGGGTGCACCGGCTGGCCGAACGGCACGCCGTGCAGCGCGTCGGTACCCGGCCCGGCCGGCAGCACGCGGACCACGCCGTCGGACAGCCGGCTCACTATCGGGTCGAGTACGTGGGCCTGCTCCACCCGCTCGGCCAGCGCGGCCGGCCGGCGGATCCACCCGGGCTTGCGGTTCTTTACCGCCCGGCGGGCGGTGACGAGGGATTGCCGCACGCTTACGGCCTACCCGCTGACCCCGCGGGCTACCTCCCCGCTGCCCTGGCAAACCGGCGCAGGTGCCCGCCCGCCGGCAGAACCGCAGGTAGAGACGGGTAGCGCCGAAGACAGAATCGTGTCTCACCGCTTCTTTTTTGGCTGAACGGTCCGTGGTCTCAGCGTCCGGCCCCCCTGTCCTCCGCTGTCCGTTCGCGCATCTGGGCCAGCTGGTCCCGCATGATGTCCGCCACCTGGCGCTGGAAGTCCAGGATCAGGCGCAGCTCGTCGTCGGAGTAGCCCGCCGCGGCGCCCCGCCAGGCCTTGATCACCGGCGCGAACACCGGCGCGACGTCATGCCAGCCCCGCCCGGCGTTGAGGTTGACGATGACCCGGCGCCGGTCGTTCGGGTCCCGCCCCCGCCTGACGAACCCGGCCTCCTCCAGCCGGTCGAGCACCCCGGTGATCGACGCCGTGGTCAGCCCGGTGGCCCGGGCCAGGTCGCCGGCGGTCATCGCGCCGGTCAGGGCCACGATGTTCAGGCAGTTCAGGTCCGTCGCGTTGATCCCGATGCGGTCCGCCGAGACCTGCCCGAGCAGCCTCGGCGCGGTCAGCGGGCCGCTGCTGGGCGGGCTGCTCACCAGCCACAGCCTGCTCGGCCTGGGCTGGCGGTCCATCTTCATGATCAACATCCCGGTCGGCGTGATCGCGGTGGCCGCGTCACTGGTCCTGGTGCGCGAGTCCCGGGCGCCACGCCCGCCGCGGCTGGACCCGGCAGGCATGCTGCTGCTGTCCGGCGCGCTGATCCTGCTGCTGTATCCGCTGGTGGAGGGCCAGCAGGTCGGCTGGCCGGCCTGGACCTACCTGATGATGGCGCTGTCCGGCCCGGTGCTGGCCGTCTTCGTCGGCTATGAGCGGCTCAAGGCCCGCCGGGGCGGCTCGCCGCTGGTCGAGCTGCGCATGTTCGCCCGGCCCGGGTTCGCCGCCGGGATGGGCATCGCGGTGGTGTTCTTCCTCGGCGTGGCTTCGTTCGGCCTGGTGCTGACCCTGTTCCTGCAGGAGGGCCTGGGCTTCAGCCCGCTGCACGCCGGAGCTACGTTCATCCCGTTCTCACTCGGCGTGTTCGCCGCCTCGGGGGCGGCGGCCCGGCTCGAGCCGAGGTTCGGCCGCGGGGTCACGATGACGGGAGCGCTGATCATGGCGGCCAGCATGGCCGCCCTGATCGGCATCGTGCACCACTTCGGTGCCGCCGTGACCACCTGGGACCTGACTCCCGCCCTGGCCGCGGCCGGCCTGGGCCTGGGCACCGTGATCGCGCCGCTGGCCAATGTGGTGCTGGCCGACGTGGCCGTGCAGGACGCGGGCTCCGCCTCCGGCGTGCTGAACACCGGCTTCCAGCTGGGCAACTCCATCGGCCTGGCGCTGATGGGGGTGGTCTTCATCGACCGGATCAGCATCGGGCCCGGCCGTTCCGTGCCCGACGTCTTCGCCGCCGCCGTCACCCGCGCCCTGTGGTTCCAGGTCGGCGCGTTCGTCCTGGCCTTCCTGCTCATGCTGGCGCTGCCCGGCCGGACCCGGTCACAGCCAGACGGCGAGTTTCGTCATTCAGGAGCGGAGATCATTACCGCCACGAGGGGATCAGCATCGTGAACACCGTCATCGTCACCGGCCCGGCCCCCGGCCCGCGCCCCGCCCCGCCCCTCGGCCAGGCCGTGGGCCAGGCCGAGGCCTCGCTGACCAGGCTGCTGTCCGGCGTCCTGGCCGAGTGGGACACCAGCCGGGAAACCTATCTCGCCCTGCAGCGCCTGGCCGCCCTCGGCGGCCAGGCCAGCCGGGACGCCTACGAAAATGACCTGGCCGACTGGCTGGACCTCGACGCGCTGGCCGCTCGCGCGCTGGCCGCCCGGCTGGCCGCCGCCGGGCTAGCCGCCGAGCAGGACGGCACGATCGCGCTGACCGGATCCGGCCGGGCCCGGCGGGAGGGCATCGTAGCCGCCGCCGCGCAGGTCACCGGCCCGCTGCTGGCCGCGCTGGACCGCGACGACGTGGCGACCACCATCCGGACGCTGAATGAGATCACCAGGCGGGCCCGGGGGATACCGGCCCGCCACGACACCACGGAGGGAAACTCATGACCACGCAGAACATGCCGGGCACCGACGCCGCCCGGCACGGCACCGGCGACGCCGACCTGACCATCATGCTCGCGGCGCACGACGCGTTCCGGCGCGACCTGACCCGGCTGGCCCGCGTAGCCGCGGCCGCCGACCTGTCCGACCCGGCCCGGCGCCAGTCGGTGGCGGCCGGCTGGGAGCTGTTCAAGCGCGAACTTCACCTGCACCACACCGCGGAGGACGAGCTCATCTGGCCGGCCCTGCGCCCGCGCCTGGCTCACAGCCAGCACGCCCTGTCCGTGCTCGACGCCATGGAGGAGGAGCACGGGCGCATCGACCCGCTGCTGGCCGCCGTGGACACCGGCTTCGCCGCGGCCGCCCGCGACGGCGAAGACGACCGGCCCGGCGTCGACCGGCTGGCCGACGACGCCCGCGGCGCCAATGAGGCCCGCAGTGCCAATGACGGCTGGCCGGGCGTCGACCGGCTGGCCGACGTCATCGACGCGCTGGCCAGCACGCTGACCGGCCACCTGGCCCACGAGGAGCGGGACGGCCTGCCGCTGATCGGCGTGGCCCTGACCACAGGTGAGTGGCGCAAGGTCGGGTTCCGCATCGCCCGCCAGAACGGCATGTCGGCCGGCTCGGAGATGTTCGCCTGGATGCTGGACGGCGCCGACCGCTCCGGCACCGCCGCCACCCTCGGCCAGCTCCCGCCCCCGCTGCGCCTGCTCTACCGCGCCGTCTGGAAGCCCCGCTTCGCCAAAACCCCCCGCTGGTAAGCCGGCCATCCGGCCACCTCGCGTGCGGCCCAACGACGTCGTTGTGACAACGACGCGCACCAGACGACCGTCGCACCCGACGACGTGGTTGCCACAACGGCGTCGTTTCCGCGGCCGCCGCGGCCGGTCGGCACGATGGACCTCTGAGCCGGGCTATGGCCGGCCCGATGTTCCATCGTGCCGGCTTCAGCGCCGCCGCGGGCTAGGGCTTGAAGCGGTAGCCCATGCCGGATTCGGTGAGCAGGTACCTGGGGCGGGAGGGCTCGGGCTCCAGTTTGCGGCGCAGCTGGGCCAGGTAGACGCGCAGGTAATTGCTCTCCGTCTCATAAGCCGGTCCCCACACCTCGCGCAGCAGCTGTTTCTGGGTGATCAGCCGGCCGCTGTTGCGGACCAGGATCTCGAGCAGCTGCCACTCGGTGGGGGTCAGGCGCACGTCGCTGCCGTCGCTCCTGGTCACCTGCTTGGCCGCCAGGTCCACGGTGAAATCCGGTGTGGTGACCACCGGTTCGTCCGGCGCCGGCGAGGCCCGGCGGACCGCGGCCCGCAGCCTGGCCAGCAGCTCATCCATGCCGAACGGCTTGGTCACGTAGTCATCCGCGCCCGCGTCGAGCGCGGCCACCTTCTGGCTCTCCTGGCCCCACGCGGACAGCACGATGATCGGGATGGACGTCCAGCCGCGCACGCCGTGGATCACCTCGGTGCCGTCCATGTCCGGCAGCCCGAGATCCAGGATGATCACGTCCGGGCGGTCGCGGGCCACGGCGATCAGGCCGGTGGTGCCGTCGACAGCGGTGCTGACGTCGTACTCGCGGGCGCTGAGGTTGATCCGCAGCGCCCGCAGGATGGAGGGCTCGTCGTCGACGACGAGCACCCGGGTCATGACCCCGTTTCGAGCGCGGACTTGTCCGCGCTCGCCGCCTGGAGCGTGATCTGCACGGTGAGACCGCCGCCCGGGGTGTCCTTGGCCATGATGTGCCCGCCCATGGCTTCGGCGAAGCCCTTGGCCACCGCCAGGCCTAGGCCCACGCCGCCCGGGAAGCGGTCGCCTAGCCGGGTGAACGGCTCGAAGATACGGTCCTTCGCTTCGTCCGGCACCCCGGAGCCGTGGTCGACCACCTCGAGCACCACCATGTTCTCGACCAGCTGCGCGCGCAGCTCGGGCGGCTGCCCGGTCGCGGGGGAGTGCCGCAGGGCGTTGGAGAACAGGTTGGCCAGCACCCGCTCCAGCAGGCCCGGGTCGGCCAGCACCAGCGGGAAGCCGTCGGGTACGGCCATCTCGACCCGCAGCGAATCGTCCAGCCCGAGCAGCGCCACCGGCGCGACCTCGTCGATCGCGGTGGGCCGCAGGAAGGGCTGCAGCGATCCGGTGTGCAGGCGGCTCATGTCGAGCAGGTTGCCGATCAGCGCGTCGAGCCGGTCGGCGTTCTGCTCGATGGTGGCCAGCAGGTCGGCCTGGTCGGCCTCGGACCACTCCACGTCGGTCTGCCGCAGGCTGCTGACGCTGGCCTTGATCGACGCCAGCGGGGTGCGCAGGTCGTGGCTGACCGCGGCGAGCAGCGCGGTCCGCATCCGGTTGCCTTCGGCCAGCGCCTCGGCCTGGGCGGCCTGGGTGCGCAGCCGCTCCCGGTCCAGGGCGGCGGCGGCCTGCGCGGCGTACCCGGCGATCAGCGCCGGGGTGGCCGAGTCCGCCTGCCCGGTGACCAGCAGGGCCAGGTCGCTGCGGATGTCGATCCGGGACGCGGCCGGCAGGCTCCCGTCCACGCCGCTCGACGCGGCCCGCACCCACCGGCCCGCCACCCGTTCCTGCAGCTCGGCCTGGCCGCCGTGGGTCCTGGTGAGGTGGTCGAGGACGGCGGCGGGCGAGTCGGCGCCGCCCAGCACGGTCTGCGCCAGCTCGAGCAGCGAGGCCGCCTCTTCCCGGGCCCGCGCGGCCTGCACGGCGCGCCGGGCCGCCAGGTGGACGACGCTGCTGACCGCCACCGCCACGGTCACGAACAGCAGCAGGGCCAGCAGCTCCCTAGGCTCCTGGATGGTGAACGTGTGCAGCGGCGCGGTGAAGTACCAGTTGAGCAGCAGGCTGGCCGCCACGGCGGCCAGCACGGCGGGCCAGAAACCGCCCACGACGGTGATCGTTATCACCGCGACCAGGTAGATGAGCAGGTCGTCGGCGATGTCCAGGCGCGGCCGCCATATGGTCAGCAGGTAGGTCAGCAACGGCAGGCCGGCCGCGGCGATCAGCACTCCGGCCAGGCGCCGGCGGGCGTCGATGGCACCGTCCGCGGTGGCGGCCAGGTCGCCCGGCTCCGGCTCCAGGGCCAGGTGGCCGGGCCGGGGGCGGTCGGCGGAGCGCCTGGCCCGCCTGCCCGCGTAGGTACCCATGCTTACCAGTGTGAGCCGTCGGGCGTACCAACGGAACACCAGGCCCAGAATCGCGCAGGCCAGCGACGTCACGCCGATGACCACCGCGGCATGCACGGCGGCCGGCCCGGTCGGCCGCAGCTGTGCGTAGGGCGGGCGGGAGAATCCCACCGCGGTGAGCCAGCCGATGCCGGCCAGCAGCACGCAGGCGATGGCCTCGGCCGCGAACGACATGCCCCCGGCCACCGCGGCGCAGATGATCAGTACCCCGGTGGCGGGCAGCCGCCCGTGCAGCGCCGCGGCCACCGTCCCGGTGGCCAGGAACGCGGCGAAGCCTACCGGCAGGGCGAAGGGTGCCGGTAGGCCGCGCTGTTTGTAGCCGAGGTTCATCTCTTGCTATTTCAGCCGCGGTACCAGCCAATATCAGGATTCTTGACGGAACCTTAACGCGACGGTCACGAAGCTTGACGGGCTGCATACAGCGGCGCGCGGAGGGCGCGAATAGCGTCGGATGACGTGATCATCCACCGAGCAGCCGGGACGGAGCGTCAAGCCTAGTGGCGGTGCGTAAGGCGGCTGGCCTGCTGGCGGGAAGTCAGCCGAACGAGCTCCCGGAGACCGTCTGGTATTCGGCGAAGCGGCGCCTGCTCGGCCGGCCGATGATCAACGCGGACCTCGGCGAGCAGCGGCTGTCCAAGACGCTGGCGCTCGGCGTGCTGTCCCCGGACGGCATCTCCTCCTCGGCTTACGGCACCGAGGAAATCCTCATCGAGCTGATGCCGATCTTCGGTATCGCCGCGTTCGCCGTGCTCATCCCGATGACCGGGGTGATCTTGTTCGTCATGCTGCTCGTGGTGCTCTCCTACCGCGAGGTGGTCACGGTCTACACCCGGGCCGGCGGCTCCTACGTGGTGGCCCGGGAGAACTTCGGGCCGCGGATCGCCCAGGTGGCCGCCGTGGCCCTGCTGATCGACTACGTGGTGACGGTGGCGGTGCAGGTCGCGGCGGGCACCGCGGCCGTCGCCTCCACGTTCCCGGGCATCGGTCCCTACTCCAAATGGATAACCATCGGCATCATCCTGCTGATGTGCCTCGGCAACCTGCGCGGCATCCGGGAGGCGGGCAAGATCTTCGCGCTGCCCACCTACCTGTTCTCCGGCGCGATCATCCTGATGATCGTGGTCGGGCTCATCCGGGCCGCGACCGGCACGCTGCACCAGCAGAACGTGCACCAGATACACGGGCTGTTCGCCATCGGCCCGGGCGCCTCGGCCTGGACGACGATCGCGCTCATCTACGCGCTGCTCAAGTCGTTCGCCAACGGCGGCTCGTCGCTGACCGGCATCGAGGCGGTCTCCAACGCGGTCAGCGCGTTCAAGCCGCCCGAGGGCATCAACGCCCGCCGGGTCCTGGTGACGGAGGGCCTGATCCTGGGCACGCTGGTGGCCGGCATCTCCGGGCTGGCGTTCCTGACCCACGCCGCCCCGTACAAGGTCGGCTACCCGACCGTGATCTCCCAGGAAGCGGACATCGTGTTCGGCTCCGCCGGGCACTTCATGTTCTACGTGGTGCAGGCGGCCACCGCGCTGATCCTGTACACCGGCGGCAACACCAGCTTCAACGGCTTCCCGTTCCTGACCAGCTTCGTGGCCGAGGATTCGTTCCTGCCCCGGTGGATGATGAAACGCGGCCAGCGGCTGGTGTTCTCCAACGGCATCATCGTGCTCACAGTGCTGTCCGTGGCGCTGATCGCGGTCGTCGGCGCCAACGTGAACGCCCTGGTCCCGTTCTACGCGATCGGCGTGTTCACCGCGTTCTCCATGGCCGGGTTCGGCATGGCGCGGTACCACACCCGGGTCAAGGAACCGGGCTGGCGGCGCAAGCGGGTGATCAACTTCTCGGCCGGGGTGCTGACCTCAATCGTGGTGGTGATCTTCGCCGTGGTGAAGTTCACCGAGGGTGCCTGGCTGATCCTGCTCATCTTCCCGATCATGGTCTTCGCGCTGATCAGGCTCAACCGGGAGTACCGCAGCGAGGCGGGTGCCCTGCAGGCCATCGGGGACCGCCGCGCATCCGGAGTGGGACCGAGGCAACCGAACTACAGCCGCCGCGTGGTCATCGTCTTCGTGGACGACTTCGACCTGTCTACGGTGGCGGCGCTGCGCTACGCCAAGGGCCTGCGGCCCACCAGCCTGCGCGCCGTGCACTTCGTCATCGACACCGAGCAGGCCGAACGGCTGCGCGCCGCCTGGCTGCCCGACCGCAGCGTGTCACTGGAGTTCGTCGACGCCCCGGACCGGCGCCTGACCCGCGCCGCCGCTGAACTGGTCAGCCAGGAGACAGCCGCGCCGGGCACCCAGGTCACCGTGATCCTGCCGCGGCGAAGCTTCTCGCCGCTGCTCGGCCGGCTGCTGCACGACCGGACCGCGGACAAGATCGCCGGCGTGGTCAGCCGGGTGCCCAACGCCGCCGCCACCATCATCCCGTTCGACGTGCAGAACCGGCTGCGCGTGCTGCAGGAACGGCAGGCCATGCGGGCGGGGACGGTTCCGGTCCCGCTGACCCCGGTGCCCGGCCCGCCTGCCGATGGCCAGGCCGCCGGCGGCCAGGCCGGCGATGGCGTGGCCGGCGATGGCCAGGCGGCCCGGCAGCACGATGTTCCGGCTGACGCTGACGCCGGCGCGGCTCAGGCCGAGCCGCTGCCCGGCGCGGGCAGCTACGACCGGCCCATACCGCCGGCCGGCGTCACCCCGATCGGCTCGATCCACCAGCCGGGCCGGACCGTGGTCGAGGGCCGGGTCCGGGTGGTGGAGGTCAGGTCGGTGGAGCGGAACTCCGTGCTGGCCTGCGAGATCTCAGATTCCACCGGTGACCTGACCGCGCTGTTCTACGGCCGGTCCAACATCCCCGGGCTGATGTGCGGCTCCCGGGTGCGGTTCCGCGGGGCGGTGGGCCTCAAGCACGGTGAACCGCTCATGATCAACCCGGCCTATGAGCTCCTCGTCCCGTACCCGGCCGGCAAGCGCCCCAAGGGCAGCGGCAAGCCGCCCAAGGACGCCAAGTAAACGGGCCTCACACGGCCGGGAAGAGCAGCTCGTAAGCGGGATTGGTCATGACCGGATGGCCGTCGGCCCGGATGCCGACGGATCCGCGGAACCGTACCCGGGCGCCGCAGACGATGCCCGGGATGTGCGAGCGGCCGTAGAACAGCGCGGTGAGCTGGCCGGTCCCGTCGGATATCTCGCAGGCCAGGACCGAGTTCCGTTCGACCGGCTTGATCTCCACCACGCGGACCCGGCCCTCTACGCTGGCCCGGCCCGGTTTGGTCAGCGAGCCGATGGACGTGATGCCCGGGGCCAGGGGTGCCGCGTCGCCATCCACGCGTGCGCGCCGGCCGTTCTTGCGGGCCGGATCCGCGGCCTTGGCCGGCGCAGCCGCCCCGCCGTCCATGCTGTGCTTGGCCGCCACCTCCGCCTCACCGGACCTGATCGACCGGTCAGGCTCCGCGGCGGCGATCTTCGCGGCCTGACGTTCCTGCAGCACCCGGACCCGGCTCTCCACGTCGTAGGGCACGATGGTGGCCGCCGAGCGCGGGAGCCGGCTCACCACCGCGGCGATCTTGTCCGCGGTCCGGTCGTGCAGCAGCCGGCCGAGCAGCGCGGAGTAGCTGCGCCGGGGCAGCACCACGGTCACGTGCGTTTCGGGGTCGGCGGTCTCCTGCTCGACCAGCTCGGCCGCGGCCCGGGTCAGCCGGCGGTCCGCCACGTCGATGAAGTCCAGCGGAATGCCCCGGTCGGCCCGGGTCCACTTCTGCCGGAGCTTGTCGGCCTGGACGTTGTCGATGACGAAGTGCACCGCCCGGAGGCTGGTCGGCCGCAGGCTCCGCGCATAGCGCAGCGCGGCCAGCGTGGCCAGGTCGAAGCCGTCCACGAAGACGAACACGGTGCGCCGGCTGTAGTGCGGCGCGGGCGGCGGCTGGCTCTCGCTGATCGTCTCCAGCACCTCGGTCTCGGCCGCGTACCCGCGGTTAATCCTGATCAGCGCCGGGACCAGCACGACGAACAGGACGACGACCACCCAGGCGCCCTCGGTAAACTTCACGACCGCGAAGATGGCCACCACGATCACGGTCATCACGCCGGCCGAGAAGTTGATGATCATCCGGCGCCGCCAGCCCGGCGTCCGGTGCCTGCTGTGGTACTTGGCCATGCCGAAGCCGGCCATCGAGAACGCGGTGAACACGCCGATGGCGTACAGCGGGACCAGGTTATTGACGTCCGCGTCCTTGATGATCAGCAGCGCCGCGGAGGTGATGGTCAGCAGGATGATGGCGTTGGAGAACACCAGCCGGTGCCCGCGCTTGAGCAGCCACCGCGGCAGGAACGAGTCGCCCGCCACGTAACTGGTCAGGAACGGGAACCCGTTGAAGCTGGTGTTGCCGCCGGTGTACAGGATGAGCATGGTCGCGCCCTGGACCAGGTAGAAAAGAGCCTGCCCCACGAAGGTGGTCCCGAAGATGAGCTTGGCCTCCTGGGCCAGCACGGTCGGGTAGCCGAGCTTGTACGGCGTGGCGTGCGTGGCGTGCGCCAGCCAGGAGATGCCCGCCACCAGGGTGCCGAGGATCGCACCCTCGGCGATGAGCACCTGGCGCGCGTTCCGGCCCTCGGGCGGCCGGAACGCGCCCACGGCGTCCGAGACCGCCTCGATGCCGGTCAGCGACGCGCCGCCGTTGGCGAACGCGCGGAGCAGGGTGAAGATCATCACGCCGGTGATCAGCCCGGCCGAGCCGGAGCCGAGACCGTATGCGCCGTGCAGCGTGGCCGGGTCGACGCGCGGCAGGTTTCCCATCACCTGGCGGATCAGCCCGACGATGATCATCAAGATGACCGAGCCCGCGAACAGGTAGGTCGGCACCGCAAAGGCCCGGCCCGCCTCCTTGAGACCCCGCAGGTTCCCGAAGCACATGAGCAGGACCACGCCGACGCAGATCTCGAGCTTGTAGGGGCCGATCCCCGGGAAGGCGGAGGCCACCGCGGCGGTCCCCGCCGCGATCTGGACCGCCACGGTCACCACGTAGTCGATGAGCAGCGCGACCGCGCAGACCTGGGCGATGCGCGGCCCGAAGTTCTCCCGGGCCACCACGTACGAGCCGCCGGGCCTGATGTAGACCATCACGATCTCGCGGTAGGACAGCAGCACGAGCACCATGACAAACAAGATGACCAGCGTCATGGGCAGGATCAGGCTGAACGCGGCCACGCCCATCGCGGGCACCAGCACGATGAGGATTTCCTCGGTGCCGTACGCGGAGGAGGAGATGCCGTCCGGGGACAGCACGCCGAGCGCGAGCGGCTTGGACAGCCGCTGCTCGCCCAGATCCTGGTTGACCAGAGGCGGCCCGAGGAACCTGCGTTTGGTCGAGTACCAGAAGGTATCGGGCAGGCCGCCGCTCCTCTCGAGCAGGGCTGCTGCCTTACGCGTGGCCACCATCTGCGCCTTTCATCTGGGTCATGCTGTTTTGGGCGCCAGAGACTTCATACCACCTCGGGCCGGCGCTGGCGTAACCGGCGGCCCGGCGCGACGAGCTTGCGGGTCATCGTGGCCTACCGGGAAGGACTACCCCGTAGCCAGGCGCTTCACCCACGAGCGGCCCGCCGTATCGCCAGGCGCCGCCGGGCGCCCGCCACGCTCCCGTGGACGACCGCCGCGCGGGCCACGCCACCCCCTCAGTTGACTACACTGAGTAATCGACAAGGCCAGCTGACTTGTTTACCCAAAGTCCCTTAGCGATCACTGGACGTAGACTATTCTCACGCTTCGAAGCTAGATAATTTCGGAGCGTTAGAAGGGTTTATCCATGTCCGATCGTCACTGGCAGCGATCCGTGCTGGCCACCTCCGCGTTGGCCTTGATCGGCGCCGCGGCCTTCACTGGCTGTGGCGGCGGGTCCGCCAGCTCCGCCCCCCCGGCGGGCACGCCGACGGGAACCTCCTCGGTCACGCCGATCCCCTACACCTCGGCCCAGCTGCGCTCGGCGCTGCTGGACAAGGTCAACGGGGAGAAGCCGGCCGCGGCCGCCGAAGCCGGCGACTACGGTTCACTGCCGGACGTGGCGACCAGCAAGTCGACCATGAACGGCGTGAAGGTCACCCCGTCCAAGTGCGCCACGGCCAGCTCGACCGGGTTCAACTCGGCGTCGTTCACCCACGCCCCCGCGTCCGTGGTGACGTTCCGGGTCGGCCGCGACGGCGTGTCCGAGGTGCTGGTCTCGGCCACCCCAGACCTGGCCACGTCCGCTCTCGCGGACAGCCTGCCGGCCGGGTGCGAGCACTACAGCGCCACCGTAGACGGCAAGACATTCAGCTACTCGGTGCGGGAATCCTCGCTGTCCGGGATCGCCAGCCAGGCGCGGGCGCTGAACGTCAAGGCGGCCGGTTACGCCGAGGTTGATGTGTGGTCGATTGTCTACCGGGGCGCCGGTTTTGTCGGCGCGATCACCATGGTCGGCCCCGACGCGTCCGAGGCGGGCGTCAAGCAGCTGGCCCTGGAGTCCTTTACCCACGCCAGCCAGGCGCTGGCTCAGCCTTGACCGTTGTAATGCGAAACTGGTGGCATGACTGAGCCCATCACTGGCGCGTCACCACGTTTCCGTTCTGTGCTTGACGGCTTTCCCGCTTACCGGCCGGGCCGGACTCCGGTCAGCGCCGCAGGGAAGTCGCACAAGCTCTCGTCCAACGAGTGCCCGTTCGCGCCTCTGCCCTCGGTGATCGAGGTCATCGCCGAAGAGGCGCGAACGGTCAACCGGTACCCGGACAACGGCGCGGTGGCCCTGACGCAGGCGATCGCGGACCGGTTCAGCGTACCGGCCCGGCACGTCGCGGTCGGGTGCGGCTCGGTGGGCGTCACGCAGCAGCTCCTGGAGGCGATCGGCGAGCCCGGCGCCGAGGTGATGTACGCGTGGCGTTCCTTCGAGGCGTACCCGACGCTGGCCGCGCTGGCCGCGGCGGAGTCGGTGCTGGTTCCGCTGCAGGACGAGACGCACGACCTGGACGCCATGGCGGCCGCGATCACCCCGCGCACCCGGCTCATCTTCGTCTGCAATCCGAACAACCCGACCGGCACCGTGGTCCGCGCCGGCGAGCTCGAGACGTTCCTGGACCGCGTGCCCGCCGACTGCCTGGTGGTCCTGGACGAGGCCTACCGCGAGTACGTCAGGGACGAGGCGGTGCCCGACGGCATCGACATGTACCGGGACCGGCCCAACGTCGCGGTACTGCGCACCTTCTCCAAGGCCTACGGCCTGGCCGGGCTCCGGACCGGGTTCATGATCGCGCACGAGCCCGTGGCAGCGGCCGCCCGCGCCACCATGCTGCCGTTCACCGTCAACCGCCTCGCGCAGGCCGCCGCCATCGCGTCGCTGGCCGCGGAGGACGAACTGCTCGCCCGGGTCGAGTTCACCGTCAAGGAACGGACCCGGGTGCGTGAGGCGCTGATCGCCGACGGCTGGACCGTCCCGCCCACCGAGGCCAACTTCGTCTGGCTCCGCCTAGGCCCCCGCACCATGGACTTCGCCGCCAGCTGCAGCGAAGCCGGCATCGCCGTCCGCCCCTTCGCCGACGACGGCGCCCGGATCAGCATCGGCGACCCCGAAGCCAACGACGACTTCCTGGCCGTGGCGCACGCCTTCCCGAGCCGCAACGGCCCGGCCTAGCGGCTCAGCACTTACTTATATCGGCCCCGAGGGCGTTGAAGCGCTTGGCGATGCTGGCGTGCCCGCGGTCGATCGGGTAACCAGGCGTGATGATCGTCTCGCCCTCGGCGGCCAGGCCGGCCAGCACCAGCGCCATGCCGCCGCGCAGGTCGTGGGCCACCACCTGGGCGCCCTTGAACGTGGTCGGGCCGTGCACGATGGCCGCGCTGCCGTCGAACTCGACCTTGGCGCCCATCTTGTTCAGCTCGCCGACCAGCGTGTAACGCCCGTCGAAGATGGTCTCGCGGATGTAGGAGGCGCCCTCGGCCAGGCAGGCCAGGGCCATGATGGGCGACTGCAGGTCGGTGGCGAAGCCCGGGTACGGGCTGGTGATCACGTTGATCGGGCGCGGCGGCCGGTCCATCCGCACCGACACCACGGCGCCGTTGCTGCCGAACTCCACGCCCATCTGCTCCAGCTTCCAGCGGACCACGCCGAAGTGCTCGAGCGACGCCCCGACCAGGTGCAGCTCGCCGCCGGTGATGGCCGCCGCCATGGCGAACACGCCCGCGTCGATCCGGTCCGCCATCACGGTGTGCTCCACCGCGGTCAGTTCCTCTACGCCGTGCACGGTGATGAAGCCGGTGCCGCCGCCGGTGATCCGCGCGCCCATCTTGGTCAGGAACGCGATGACGTCGAGCACCTCGGGCTCTTGCGCCGTGTTGTCGATGATGGTCCGGCCCGGGGCCAGCGACGCCGCCATGATCAGGTTCTCGGTCCCGGTGTGCGACGGCGTGTCCAGGTACAGGTGCGCGCCCTGCAGCTTACTGGCCTTGATGTGGATGACCGTTTCGCCCTCGTCGACGACCGCGCCGAGCCGGGCGAAGCCCCGGTAGTGGAAGTCCAGGTTCCTGCTGCCCAGGTTGCAGCCGCCGACGCCCTCGATGACCGCCTCGCCGAACCGGTGCAGCAGGGCCGGCACGAACAGCACCGAGCCGCGGAACCGCCGGGCGATCTCGGCCGGCAGCACCGGGCTGGTCAGCCGGGACGCGTCGACGACCAGCGTCCTTTCCAGCTCGTGGAACTCGACCCGGGCCCCGATCGCCTGGGCCAGCTCGACGGCCCGGCGTATGTCCTCGATGGGCGGCACGTTGCGCAGCACGGTGTGGCCGTTGGCGGTCAGCAGCGAGGCGGCGATCATCTTCAGGGCGGCGTTCTTGGCGCCCTGAATGAAGACCGTGCCATGCAGCGGGGCGCCGCCCCGCACGCGGTAGCTCGTCTCGGGTCCCGAAGTCATGTGGGTCAGCTTAGCCGGGCGAGGCGCTCGAAGACGGGAGCTAGCCGCGTCGTGTACCGATCCGGCTGGAAGACCGGCTCGAGGGCGGCCTCGTCGAGCTGCCGACCGCGTGTCGCTGCCTGCTTACGCAGGGTGTCGCGGAACGGCGTCCCGCTGTTCCAGGTGTCCATGGCCGCGGCCTGCACCAGGGCGTACGCGTCCTCCCGGGCCAGGCCGCTGCTGACCAGCTCCAGCAGCACGGCCGAGGAGTAGATCAGGCCCCCGGTCGAGTCCAGGTTGGCCCGCATCCGGGCCGCGTCGACGGTCAGCCCCTCGACCAGGCCGGTGGTCAGGTGCAGCAGGTAGTCGGTGGCGATGGCGGCGTCCGGCAAAGCGATCCGCTCCACGGACGAGTGTGAGATATCCCGCTCGTGCCACAGCGGGATGCCCTCGGTCACCGGCGTCACGTAGCCGCGCACCACCCGGGCCAGCCCGCAGATCCGCTCCGAGCGGATCGGGTTCTTCTTGTGCGGCATGGCCGAGGAGCCCTTCTGGCCCGAACGGAACGGCTCGGCCAGCTCCCGCACCTCGGTCCGCTGCCCGTGCCTGACCTCGAGCGCCACCGCCTCGCACACCGTGGCGGCCACGGCCAGCGCGCTGACCCACTCGGCGATGCCGTCCCGCATCACGACCTGGCTGGCCACGTCCGCGGCGCGCAGCCCCAGGGCGGGCATGGCCTCGGCCTCGATGGCCGGGTCGATGTTGGAGTAGCTGCCCACCGGCCCGGACAGCTTGCCGACCGCCACCGCCTCCCGGGCCCGCGCGAGCCGGTCCCGGCTGCGGGCCAGGCCGAAGGCGAAGTCGGCCACCCGGTGCCCCCAGGTGTCCGGTTCGGCGTGCACGCCGTGAGTCCGGCCGGCCCGCAGCGTGTCCCGGTGTTCGAGGGCATGATCCCGCAGCACCGCCACCAGCCGGGTGGCCTTGGCGATCAGCAGGTCGCTGGCCTCGGCCAGCTGCACCGCCAGCGCGGTGTCGAGCAGGTCGGAGGAGGTCATGCCGTAGTGCACCCAGGCGGCGGCCGAGCGGGGCGTGGTGTTGTCGGCCCAGGCGGTCAGGAAGGCGATCACGTCGTGATCGGTGACGGCCTCCACCGCGGCTACCGCCTCGGGAGTGGGAGGAGGGGCCGAACGAACCGGCTCCACGCTGTCCGCAGGCACCGTGCCCGCCCGGGCGTGCGCCTCCAGGACGAGGCGCTCGACCCGGCACCACAGCTCGTACTTGTGCGCTTCGCTCCAGACCCGCCCCATCTCGGGCAGCGTGTACCGCTCGATCATGCCTTTACGCTATCCGGGCGTGCGGCAATGTCCCGCCGGTACCAGCCGCCCCGCATCTGCACGGTACCGGCCAGCGCGTAGGCCGCGGCCCGGGCCGCGGCCACGTCCGGGCCGGACCCGACCGCGTTCAGCACCCGGCCGCCCGCCGAGACCAGGTTGCCGTCCGCGTCCCGTGCCGTGCCCGCGTGCAGCAGGTAGGCGGTTGCGTCGCCGGCCGCGGTCACCCCGGATCGTTCGGCCGCCATCTTGATCTGGTCCCCCTTGACCGGGGCGGCGGGATAGCCGTCGGCGGCGATCACCACCACCACCGCGGCGCCCGGCCGCCATTCCAGGGCAGCCGCGCCGGCCAGGTCGCCCGTGGCCGCCGCGTGCAGCAGCGGGCCGAGCGGGCTCGCGAGCCGGTCCAGCACCACCTGGGTCTCCGGGTCGCCGAACCGGGCGTTGAACTCCACCACGCGGACGCCTGCGCTGGTCAGGGCCAGGCCGGCGTACAGCAGGCCGCGGTAGGGCGTACCGCGGCGCCGCAGGACGTCGACCGCGGGCTGCACGACCTGGGCCATCGTCTGCTGGACCAGGTCCGCCGGGGCCCAGGGGAGCGGGGCGTAGGCGCCCATGCCACCAGTGTTCGGGCCCTGGTCGCCGTCGCCGGCCCGCTTGAAGTCCTGCGCGGGCAGCAGCGGCACGGCCGTTACGCCGTCGGTGACGGCGAACAGCGACACCTCGGGGCCGTCCAGGTACTCCTCGATGACCACCGTGCCGCAGGCCCCCGCGTGCGCCGCGGCGGCCTGGCGGTCGGTGGTGACCAGCACGCCCTTGCCCGCCGCCAGGGCATCGTCCTTGACCACGTACGGCGGCCCGAACTCCGCCAGGGCCTGGTCCGCCTCGGCGCCGGTGCGGCAGGTGAACGAGGCGGCGGTGGGGATCCCGGCCTCGGCCATGACCTGCTTGGCGAAGGACTTCGAGCCCTCGATCCGGGCGGCGGCGGCGTCCGGCCCGAAGCAGGCCAGGCCGTTCTCGCGCAGCGCGTCGGCCGCCCCCGCGACCAGCGGCGCCTCCGGGCCGATGACCACCAGGTCCGGGCCGAGCTTGCGGGCCAGGGCCAGGATCTGGTCCGGGACCGGGGCGGCCTCCGGGTGGGTCTGCGCGATCGCCGCGATGCCCGGGTTGCCCGGCGCGGCGTGCAGGCTGGCCACCTCGTGGCTGAGGGCACGGACGAGGGCGTGCTCACGCCCACCAGAGCCGATGACGAGAATGCGCACGCCGCGAGCCTACCGGCGCGGTCAGGACTGCAGCAGATCCCGGAGCTGGAGGGTCTGGTCGCGGCGCGGGCCGACGCCGACCGCGCACACCGGGCCGCCGATCATCTCCTCGACGGCCGCGATGTAGGCCTGCGCGTTCTTGGGCAGGTCGGCGAGGGTCCGGGCGGCCGAGATGTCCTCGGCCCAGCCGTCGAAGTACTCATACACCGGCACCGCGTGGTGGAAGTCGGTCTGCGTCACCGGGATCTCCTGCTGCCGCTTCCCGTCCACCTCGTACGCCACGCACACCGGCACCTGGTCCAGGCCGGACAGCACGTCGAGCTTGGTCAGGAAGTAGCCGGTGATGCCGTTGACCCGGGTCGCGTACCTGGCGATGACCGCGTCGAACCAGCCGCAGCGCCGCGGCCGGCCCGTGGTCACGCCGTACTCGGCGCCCGCCGTGCGCAGCCACTCGCCGCTCTCGTCGCGCAGTTCGGTGGGGAAGGGGCCCTCGCCGACCCGGGTGGTATACGCCTTGACGATGCCGATGACGTCGGAGATCCGGGTCGGCCCGATGCCCGAGCCCGCGCAGGCGCCGCCCGCGGTAGGCGAGGAGGAGGTCACGAACGGGTAGGTGCCGTGGTCCACGTCGAGCATGGTGGCCTGGGCGCCTTCCAGCAGCACCACCTCGCCCCGGTCCAGGGCCTGGCCGAGCACGAGCCCGGTGTCGGCCACGTAGGGGCGGAGGCGTTCGGCATAACGCTCGTAGTCGGCCGCCACCGCGGCCGGGTCGATGCCGCGGCGGTTGTACACCTTGCTCAGCACCTGGTTCTTATCCCGCAGCACCAGCTCGAGCTTCTGGCGCAGGATGCCGGGGTCGAACAGGTCCTGGACGCGGATCCCGACCCGGGCGATCTTGTCGCCGTAGGCGGGCCCGATGCCGCGCCCCGTGGTGCCGATCCGCGAGCTGCCCAGGTACCGTTCGGTCACCTTGTCCAGCGCCCGGTGGTAGGGCATGATCAGGTGCGCGTTGGCCGACACGAGCAGCTTGGAGCAGTCGACGCCGCGCTCGGCCAGGCCGTCGATCTCGTCCAGCAGCACCTGCGGGTCGATGACCACGCCGTTGCCGATCACCGGCACGACGTCCGGGGACAGCACCCCGGACGGCAGCATGTGCAGCGCGTAGCTCTCCTCGCCGATGACCACCGTGTGCCCGGCGTTGTTCCCGCCCTGGTACCTGACCACGTAATCAACGCGGTCGCCGAGCAGGTCGGTGGCCTTGCCCTTGCCCTCGTCGCCCCACTGGGCGCCGACCAGCACGATGGCGGGCATAGGGCTCATCCCCCTCCATGACCCGCATAAATGAAGCCCCCGCTCAGGCGCAAGCGCGGCAGGGGCTCTTGCGCTCTGAGATTACCCCCAATAAGCCCAGGTAACCCACTGCGACATCCCGGAACGCCCGGAATGTCCCCGGTAGCTCCCCGCGCCAGCCAGTGTTCGCCACCCGAGCGGCCGCCGGTGCTCGCCGCCGGGCCGCGGGCGCTCGCCGCCGCGCCGACGGTGCGGCGGTGGGCCGGCCCGGGCCTCGAGCCGGACCGCGGTCAGCCGAGCGCGTCGGCGGCGGCGGGGCTGCTGTCGCGCAGGAACTGCTCGCAGCGGGCCGCCTCGTCGTCCTCCCCGATGGTGCCGGCCGACCGGCCCAGCATGTACAGAGCCCGCAGGAACCCCCGGTTCGGCTCGTGCGCCCACGGGATGGGCCCGGTGCCGCGCCAGCCGGACCGGCGCAGCTGGTCCAGGCCGCGGTGGTAGCCCGTGCGCGCGTAGGCGTAGGCGGTGACCGCGTCACCGGCGGCGAAGGCCCGTTCGGCCAGGGCCGCCCAGGCCGCCGAATACGCCGGGAACCGCGCGGCGACCTCGGCCGGATCGGTGCCCGCGGCCAGCAAAGCCGCGGCCTCGTCGTTCTCCAGCAGGTACGTGGCTGGCGGGCCGGCCATCAGGTTCTCGCGGTCCATCAGCTGAGGTGGTGGCCCGCGGACAGCAGGTCCTCGCAGGCGTGCGTGACGCGTTGCGCCATGCCCTGCTCGGCCGCCTTGCCGTAGCTGCGCGGGTCGTAGGCCTTCTTGCTGCCCACGTCGCCGTCCACCTTGAGCACGCCGTCGTAGTTGGTGAACATGTGGCCCGCGATCGGCCGGGTGAACGCGTACTGGGCGTCGGTGTCCACGTTCATCTTGACCACGCCGTAGGAGATGGCCTCCCTGATCTCTTCCAGCGCCGAGCCGGAACCGCCGTGGAAGACCAGGTCGAACGGCTTGTCCCGGCCGTACTTCTGGCCCACCGCGTCCTGGATCTCCTTCAGCACCGCCGGGCGCAGCTTCACGTGCCCCGGCTTGTACACGCCGTGCACGTTGCCGAACGTCGCGGCCAGGATGTACCGGCCCCGCTCACCCAGGCCGAGCGCCTCGGCCACGGCCAGCGCGTCGTCCGGGGTGGTGTACAGCTTCTCGTTCATCTCGCCGACGACGCCGTCCTCCTCGCCGCCGACCACCCCGATCTCCATCTCCATGATGATCCGGGCCGCCGCGCAGTCGGCCAGCAGCCCGGTGGCGATCTCGAGGTTCTCCTTGAGCGGCACCGCCGAGCCGTCCCACATGTGCGACTGGAACAGCGGCTCCTGGCCATGCTGGACGCGCTCGGCGGAGATCGCGATCAGCGGGCGCATGTAGGTGTCCAGCTTGTCCTTGGGGCAGTGGTCGGTGTGCAGCGCGATGTAGTTCGGGTAGCGGGCCGCGACCACGTGCGCGAACTCGGCCAGCGCCGATGCGCCGACCACCATGTCCTTGACCGACGAGCCCGACAGGTACTCCGCGCCGCCGGTCGAGATCTGGACAATCCCGTCGCTGCCGGCGTCGGCGAACCCGCGCAGCGCGGCGTTCAGCGTCTGGCTGGAGGTGCAGTTGATGGCGGGATATGCGTAACCGCGTTCCTTGGCGGTGTCGAGCATCCGCGCGTAGACCTCTGGGGTCGCGATAGGCATGACGAGTGACTCCCTTTGGACAGTGCTGGCGAAGCTGGGCCTATACAGCTGGGCCAGATCAGCTGGGGCCTGATCCCCAGCCTAGACATGAAGCGAGCATGAAGATGCACCGGCCGGTGCCAGCCATGGGGTACAAAGTGAAGCCATGGAGAGCTTTCTCACGTCGGCGGGTTACGCTGCGCTCATCTTGTTCGGCTTCCTGGAGGCGGCGTGCATCCCGATCTCATCCGAGGTCACGTTCGGGTTCGCCGGTGTGCTCGCCTACCAGGGGCATCTTAACCTGGTCCTGGTCATCATCATCGGCTCCCTGGCCGAACTGGCCGGCTCCTACGCCTCGTACGCGGTCGGCCGGGTGGGCGGCAAGCCGCTGGTGGCCAAGCTGGGGCGCTACGTGCTGGTGACCCAGTCCGATGTCGATCGGGCCGAGCGGTTCCTGGCCGGGCGCGGGGCCTGGGCCATTCCTGTAGGCCGCATGCTGCCGTTCATCCGGGCCTTCACCTCGATCGTGGCGGGCCTGGTCCGGATCCCGGCGGGCCGGTTCGGGGTGCTCAGCCTGATCGGCACGGTCATCTACGCGACCGTGCTTTCGCTGATCGGCTACGAGGTCGGCCACGCCTGGGGGAGCATCAACCATGGCCTGACCGTCGCCACCTACATCCTGGTCGCGATCGTGGTCATCGCCATCGCCGGCTTCGTGGTGTACCGGCTGCGCCAGTTCCGGCGCGAGTCGGCGCAGGCCGCAGCGGTCCCGGCGGCCGACGGCGCCCCGGCAGGCCCGGCGACGGTCACCAGGTCACCAGGGAAGCACCGGTCAGATGCCGAGATCTGATAGATCGTAGGCGGCCCGGTAGGCCAGCCCCCGCCCGGTCACGTGCTCCCGCGCGCCCCGGTCCACCAGCACGGCCACGCCGGCTACCTCGGCCCCGGCCGCCCGCAGCGCGTCCACCGCGGTCAGCGCGGAGGCGCCGGTGGTGGAGGTGTCCTCGACCGCGAGCACCCGTCGCCCGGTCACCTCGGGCCCCTCGATGCGGCGCTGCAGGCCATGCACCTTCTCGGCCTTCCGCACTACGAACGCGTCGATGGGCGTGCCGCGGGCCGCGGACGCGTGCATCATCGCGGTGGCGACCGGATCGGCGCCCAGGGTCAGGCCGCCGGCCGCGTCGTAGCCCAGATCCCAGGACAGGTCGAGCATGACGCGGCCCGCCAGCGGCGCCAGCCGCCCGTCGAGCAGCACCCGGCGCAGGTCAACGTAGAACCCGGCCCGCTGGCCCGAGGAGAGGATGAAGTCGCCGTGGATGACGGCCTGAGCCTTGATCGCCGCGAGCAGTTCGGTCCGGTCGCTCACGCCTGCGATCCTTCCTACAAAGGGCCGATTTGCCGCCTGCGTCCCTCCAGGCAGCGGGAATGCGCGGAAAGGCATCCCGGAGAAGGCTACTTCACTACGCTTAGAGTCGTCAGGTCCGGATCGGACCGGCGAAAGCTGGCCACTGTGCCGTGGGTACTGTGCGGCCGGCGCCGCGCAGAGGGAAGGACGGTGGGGCCGTGGATCGCTGCGCGCTGTTCGTCGACGCAAGCTACGTGCTCGCGGATGGTGCCATGGCCGTGCACGGGACTCGCCGCGGCGAATCGGTCACCTGGGACTACGAGGGGCTGCTGCAGCTCCTGGGCGGGCTGGCCAGGGAGCGGACCGGCCTGCCGCTGCTGCGCTGCTACTGGTACGAGGCCACGGTCGACGGGCGCCGTACCGCCGAACAAGACGCCCTGGCCGACCTGCCCGGCATCAAGCTGCGGGTGGCGAAGATCCGGCCTGGCCGCCGGGAGGGCGTGGAAACCGAGATCCACCGGGACCTGACCACGCTGGCCCGCAACAATGCCATCACCGACGCGCTGGTCATCAGCGCGGAAGAGGACCTGGCCCAGGTCATCGCCGACGTGCAGGACCTGGGCCTGCGAGTCACCCTGGTGCACATCGCCGTAGACGGCAACTGGACCATCTCCCGCGCCCTGCGCCAGGAATCCGACGACATCATCGAGATCGGCGGCGAGCAGCTGCGCCCCTACGTGGAGCTCATCGCCGGGGCCGAGCCCGTACGGCCGGACGAGCCGGAAGACGCGGACCGCGTCCCGGGCCGGACCTTGGCCAACGGCCACGCGCCGGCCATCGCCGCCGGGTCCTACCAGGCGCTGCCCGCGGGGGCCAACCACGCCCCGCCGTCCATCTACACCGCGCCCGTGGTCGCGGAGTACCAGCGGCCCGCGCTGCAGCTGCCCCGGGCGCCCAGCCGGGACGACCGGTCCCGGGAGGACCGCCCGCGTGAGGACCGCTCCCGTGAGGACCGCTCCCGCGATGACCGGTCCCGGGAGGACCGCCTGCGTGAGGACCGGTCCCGCGACGACCGGTCCCGTGACGACCGGTCCCGCGAGGACCGGCCGGTTCCGGCCGTCAACGGCGAGGCGCAGCCGGCGGGACGGCCGGACATTTACGCCGCGCCGGCCCCGGCCGGCCGCGGCCGCCAGGAACGGCAGGACGCCGGAACACCGAACCAGGCCAACCGGCCCCGCGTCGTCGAGGACGCGCCCGGTTACCCCCCGGTCCAGCCGGGTGTGCCGGAGGCGGTGCCGGGGATCTCGGGGCTGGCCGGAGTGTCCGGCCTGGCCGGGACGGACACCGCGCAGTCTCCCCCCGGGCAGCTGCGGCGGCTGCCGTCCCGGGCGCCCAGCCAGGGCCCGATGGGACCGGTGGGGCCGGTGGGCGGGACGCCGCCGTCGGGCCAGCACGTCGGGCTGGGCCAGGGATCGGCCCGCAGCGCCCCCTACTCGGGGCCGCAGCCGGTCGTGACCTCCGCGCCGCCGGGATACGCCTCGGGCGGGGTGTCGCTGTCCGAGGCGGTGCAGGCCGCGCACGAGGAAGGCCAGGAGTTCGGCGCGTCGGTGGCCAGGGACGCCCCCGCGCTGTGGCTGGAGGCGGTGCTGGCCCGCAAGCCGCGGATGCCGTCCGACCTGGAGGCCCGGCTGCTGCAGGGCTCGGCCCTGCCCATCGACTTCCTGCTGCACGATGAGGTCAGGCACGCACTGCGCCGCGGCTTCTGGGACGCGCTAGAGCGTACCCGTCGGTAACTAACCGGTAAAACACGAGCGCACACCGATTGTGCATGGCCCCGGCGGGTAGGTTCTGAAACGTGGTGGTAGCGCTGTCCGGCGAGTTGTTCGACGCGATCGAGGTTAATGCTGCTCGGACGGGTAACCACAGACGGGCCGCGGTGCGGATGAGCCGCCTGGCCGTGCAGGCCTCGCCGGGCGGCATGTCCCGGGCCGAGGCCCACATGCGGGCGGGCGAGCAGTGGCTGCAGGCCGACGAGCCCGAGCCGGCCGCGGACGAGTTCCGCAAGGCGATCGCCGACCGGGGCGCCACGTTCGACGACCCCCGGGTGCCGCTGGCCCGCGCCATGTTCGCGCTGGGCCGGCCCGCCGAGGCCGAGTCCCTGCTCCGCGAGCTGAGCGAGTCCGGCAGCCGGTCCGTGGCCCGGACCTGCGACCTGGTGGCCGAGCTGCTCACCGAGCAGGGCGACCTGGCCGCCGCGCTGGACTGGGCCACCGCGGGCGTGGACGCCTGCCTGCGCGGCGACGAACAGGACGAGCTGCAGCTGCTGCTCCGGCTGCGGTTCCGGCTGCGCGTCGACCTCGGCCTGCCCGAAGACGACTACGACAAGCTGCTGGACGGCAGAAAGGCCGGGCCCGCGGCGGGAGTCTGACTCCCGCCGGCACAGCCCGGCCCTTCGGGCCCGCTAGCTAGCGCGTGACCCGCTCGGCGCGGCTCACGGCCAGCGCGTCCTGGCCCTCGTCCACGTCGACCGTCACCTCGTCGCCGTCGATGATCTCGCCGGCCAGCAGCGCGCGGGCCAGCTGGTCGCCGACGGCCGACTGCACCAGACGGCGCAGCGGCCGGGCCCCGTACACCGGGTCGAACCCGGTCAGGGCCAGCCACTCCCGGGCCGCGGGGGTCACGGTCAGGGTCAGCCGCCGGCCCGCCAGCCGCGCGGCCAGCCGCTCGACCTGCAGGTCGACGATCTGGGCCAGCTCGCTGGTGGACAGCGCGTCGAAGACGATGACGTCGTCCAGCCGGTTCAGGAACTCCGGCTTGAACGCGTTCCTGACCGCGGTCAGCACCGCCTCGCGCTTGGCCCGCTCGTCCCCGAAGGCCGGGTCCGCGATGAACTGCGAGCCTAGGTTGGAGGTGAGCACCAGGATGGTGTTCCTGAAGTCCACCGTCCGGCCCTGGCCGTCGGTCAGCCGGCCGTCGTCCAGCACCTGGAGCAGGACGTCGAACACCTCGGGGTGCGCCTTCTCCACCTCATCAAGCAGGACCACGCTGTACGGGCGCCGCCGCACGCTCTCGGTGAGCTGGCCGCCCTCGTCGTAGCCCACGTAGCCGGGCGGAGCGCCGATCAGCCGGGCCACCGAGTGCTTCTCGCCGTACTCGCTCATGTCGATGCGGATCATGGCCCGCTCATCGTCGAACAGGAACGCGGCCAGCGCCTTGGCCAGCTCGGTCTTGCCCACGCCGGTCGGGCCGAGGAACAGGAACGAGCCGGTCGGCCGGTCCGGGTCGGAAATCCCGGCCCGGGCCCGGCGCACCGCGTCGGACACGGCCTGGACGGCCCGCGCCTGGCCGATCACGCGCCGGCCGAGCCCGGCCTCCATCCGCAGCAGCTTGGCCGTCTCGCCCTCGAGCAGCCGCCCGGCCGGGATGCCGGTCCACGACGACACCACGTCCGCGACGTCATCCGGGCCGACCTCCTCCTTCACCATGGGCGCCGTAGCGGGAATGCCCGCCGCCCCGCTCCCGTCATTGTCATTGGCCGAACGGGCCGTGCTGCTCGCCTCCGCCAGCTGCTCCTTGAGCGCGGGGATCTCCCCGTACAGCAGCCGCGAGGCGGCTTCGTAGTCGCCGTCACGCTGGGCGCGCTCGGCCTGGCCCTCGAGGTCGTCGAGCCGCTTCTTCAGCTCGCCCACCTTGTTCAGGCCGGACTTCTCCTGCTCCCAGCGGGCCACCAGCGCGGTCAGCTGCTCCTGCCGGTCGGCCTTGGTGGCGCGCAGCCGCTCAAGCCGCTCCTTGCTGGCCGCGTCTTCCTGGTTGGCCAGCGCCAGCTCTTCCATCGTCATCCGGTCCACGGCCCGGCGCAGCTCGTCGATCTCGACGGGCTGGGAGTCGATCTCCATCCGGAGCCGGGAGGCGGACTCGTCGACCAGGTCGATGGCCTTGTCCGGCAGGAACCGGGCGGTGATGTAGCGGTCGGACAGCGCGGCCGCCGCGACCAGCGCCGCGTCCGCGATCTGCACCTGGTGGTGGGCCTCGTAGCGGCCCTTCAGACCGCGCAGGATGGCGATCGTGTCCTCCACCGAAGGCTCGCCCACCAGCACCTGCTGGAACCTGCGCTCCAGGGCGGCGTCCTTCTCGATCCGCTCCCGGTACTCATCCAGCGTGGTCGCGCCGACCATGCGCAGCTCGCCGCGGGCCAGCATGGGCTTGAGCATGTTGCCCGCGTCCATCGCGCCCTCGGCGGCCCCGGCCCCCACGACCGTGTGCAGCTCGTCGATGAACGTGACGACCTGGCCCTCGCTCTGCTTGATCTCGTTCAGCACGGCCTTGAGCCGCTCCTCGAACTCACCGCGGTACTTGGCCCCGGCCACCATGGCGCCCAGGTCCAGCGCGATCAGCCGCTTGCCGCGCAGCGACTCGGGCACGTCGCCGGCCACGATCCGCTGGGCCAGGCCCTCCACGACCGCGGTCTTGCCCACGCCCGGCTCGCCGATCAGCACCGGGTTGTTCTTGGTCCGGCGGGACAGCACCTGGATCACGCGCCTGATCTCGGCGTCCCGGCCGATGACCGGGTCCAGCGCCCCGTCCCTGGCCTGCTTGGTCAGGTCGACGCCGTACTTCTCCAGCGCCTTGTAGGTGTCCTCGGGGTCCTGGCTGGTCACCCGGGCGCTGCCGCGGATCTGGCCGAACGCCTCGAGCAGCGCGTCGGCCGTCACGCCCGCCGCGGCCAGCACGGACTTGGCCTCGCCGCCGTCGGCGGCCAGGCCGACCAGCAGGTGCTCGGTCGAGATGTACTCATCGCCGAGCTGCTTGGCCCGGCTGGACGCGGTGGCGATCGCCGCCAGCAGCGGGCGGGACATCTCCGGGGCGCTGAGCGTGGCGCCGCGTGCCTTCGGCTGCCGGTCCAGGCGCTCGTTGGCCTGCTTGGCGACCAGCGCCGGGTCGGCGCCGACCGCCCGCAGCAGCGGAGCGGTGGTACCGTCCGCCTGCTCAGCCAGGGCGACGAGCAGATGCAGGGCTTCGACCTGCGGGCTCCCGTCCGCCGCGGCGCGCCGCACCGCGGCCGACAACGCGTCCTGGCTCTTGTGGGTCAGCTTGTCGTCAGCCATTACTCATCTATCTCCTCTGGGCGCCGCGGTCGTGCCGGGCGACCCAGCTCGTTTTTTCTCCGAGCCTCAGCCGGCCCGGTCCCGCCGGGGGCCCAGCTAGTTATCTCCGATGAGCCGCACTGGACGGCTCAGCTATTTGTCAGTCCGGGGCTGTTATTTGTCAGTTCTATTTGTCAGTTCTATTTGTCTGGCCTATTTGTCTGGCCGAGGCTGGCCGGTCCCGCCGGACGGCCCCGCCACCGGTTGCCAGACCGCTACCCGGTCGCGGCGGACCGGCACCAGCCCGGGTTGCCCGGACGGGGTGTCGGTACCGCTGCGGCGCAGTTCGGCCAGCCGGGCCGCCACGGCCCGGGTCGATTCCAGCTCGGCGCGGAGCTGCGCGACCTCGGCGTGCAGCTCCGCGACCAGTCGCCGGGCCTGGTCCAGCTCGCGGAGCTGATCCAGGACCAGCTTGATGCCGGACAGCTTGACGCCCTCTCTCGACAGCCGCTGGATCTCGCGCAGGGTCAGGATGTCCCGCATCGAGTAGCGCCGCCCCCGGCCCGCGGTGCGGCCCGGTGACACCAGGCCGCGCCGCTCGTACTCGCGCAGCGTCTGCGGGTGCATCCCGGACAGTTCGGCGGCCACGGAGATGATGTAGACGGGCAGGTCATCCGATGGCTCGTATGGACTCGTCATGTAGGTCATCTCCTCTCAGGCCTCTCTGGCCCGCTCGAGGAGTCCCTCGCGCGGGTCCGCCCCGGCGGTCGCCTCCCGCAGGTCCTCGATGGCACTGCGGGCCTTGCCGTTCAGGTCCTGCGGGACCTGAACCTCGACGGTCACGATCAGGGCGCCGGTGGTCCCGTCCTTGCGGCGGACCCCCTTGCCCGAGACCCTGAACTTGCTGCCGTTCGCGGTGCCCGGCGGGATCCGCACGGTGACCGGTGCGCCGCGGTGCGAGGGCACCTTGACCTCGGCGCCCAGGGCCAGCTCGGCGAACGTCACCGGCACGGTCACGGTGAGGTTGTCACCGGACCGGCCGAACACCTGGTGCGGCTTGACGTGCACCCGCACGTACAGGTCGCCCGCCGGGCCGCCCCGTTCGCCTGGCGCGCCCTTGCCCGCGATCTTGATCCGCTGCCCGTCGGCCACCCCGGCCGGGATGCGCGACTGGATGGTCCGCGAGCTCATGGCCCGGCCGCTGCCCGTGCAGACCGGGCACGGATCGTCCACGACCAGGCCGCGGCCGCGGCACTCCTTGCACGGCTCGCTGATCCCGAACGAGCCGAGGTTCCGGCTCGACTGGCCGGTCCCGTCGCAGACGGGACAGACCCGGGGCACGGTGCCGGCCTTGGCGCCGGTACCGCGGCACGTCGGGCACGGGCCCTCGCCCGTCAGCCGCAGCGCCACCGTGGTGCCGTCGATCGAGTCGCCGAAGGTCAGCGTGGTCTCGGTCTCCACGTCGGCGCCCCGGCGCGGCCGGTTCTGGGCCGTGGTGCGATTGCCGCGGTTGAACACGCCGCCCAGCAGGTCACCCAGGCCGCCGCTGGCGTCCCCGGTGTTGCCGAACAGGTCGCCCAGGTCGAAGTTGAACCCACCGCCGCCCGGCCGGTTGCCGGTCGGCACCCGGAAGCTGCCGCCGCCGAACATCGAGCGCGCCTCGTCGTACTCCTTGCGCCGCTTCTCGTCGGACAGCACCGAGTACGCCTCAGAGATCTCCTTGAACCGCTCCTCGGCGGAGGAGTCCCCCTTGTTCGCGTCCGGGTGGTACTTACGGGCCAGCTTGCGGTAGGCCGCCTTGATCTCGGCCGGCTTGGCCGTCTTGGCGACCCCCAGGGCCTTGTAGTAATCCTTCTCGAGGAAGTCCTTGGTGCTCATTCCGCCTCGCTGGGCTTGTTAGTTGCCTTCCTCGTCCGATGACCGCGCGGCCTCGTTGCTGCTGCCGTCGGGCCCGGTCGCCGGCGCGGCGACGGCCACCCTGGCCGGCCGCAGGATCCTGTCGCCCACCTGGTAGCCGGGCTGCAGGATCTCGACACACGTGTCCTCGGTGACGTCGGATGAATAGGAATGGGTCAGCGCCTCATGGATCTTCGGGTCGAACGGGTCGCCCTTCTCGCCGTAGGTAATCAGGCCGAGCCGGCCGGTCGCCGCCTGCAGTGAGTCGGCGACCGACTTGAACCCGCCGGACAGCTCGCCATGCTCCCGCGCCTGGTCGATGGCGTCGAGCACCGGGAGCAGCCCGGCCAGCGTGCTGGCTACGGCCTGCTCCTTGACGGCTGCCCGGTCCCGGTCGACGCGCTTGCGGTAGTTGGCGTACTCGGCCTGCAGGCGCTGCAGGTCCGCGGTGCGCTCCGCCAGCTGCGCGTCGGCATCGGTCTGCTTCTTACCGGCGGCAGCGGGGGCCGGGTCCTCGAGGACTCCCTCCAGGACCTCGTCCGCGGCGTCGGCCACGTCAGCCTCCCCCTCCTGGCCGTCCTGAGGCTCGTCGTCCCGGACCTCTTGGGCCCCGGCCGATCCGGAGGTGCCGGCCAGCCGCCGGCACTCGTGGTGCCGGCCGGCTTGGATTCCGCGTGCCTGCCCCGGACCTGACCGGTCACCGGATCGATGCGCCGGTGATCGTGGATGACCGGGCCGGAGCCCGTCTCCTCGGATGCTGGCATCAGGACGCTCCGCCCTCGCTAGGGCCCTCGTCGACGATCTCGGCCTCGACGACTTCGTCGTCCTCGGACGGGGTCTCGGTGCTGCCGTCGGCCGAGCCGGCCGGCGCACTGGCCTGCTGAGCCTGGGCCTGCTGGTAGATGGCGGTGCCCATCTTCTGGCTGACCTGGGCGGCGTGCTCGGTGGCCGACTTGATGGCGTCGGTGTCGTTGCTCTCCAGCGCCTTCTTGACCTCGGCGATGGCCTCGCGCACCTCGGACTTGATGTCGTCAGGCACCTTGTCCTCGTTCTCGCCGAGGAACTTCTCGGTGCTGTAGACCAGAGTGTCGGCCTGGTTGCGGATCTCCGCCTCCTCGCGGCGGCGGCGGTCCTCCTCGGCGTACTCCTCCGCGTCCCTGACCATCTTCTCGATGTCGTCCTTGGGCAGTGCGGAACCGCCGGTGATCTGGACCGACTGCTGCTTGCCGGTGCCCAGGTCCTTGGCCGAGACGTTGACGATGCCGTTGGCGTCGATGTCGAAGGTGACCTCGATCTGCGGCACGCCGCGCGGCGCGGGCGCCAGGCCGGCCAGCTCGAACATGCCGAGCTTCTTGTTGTAGGCCGCGATCTCACGCTCGCCCTGGAACACCTGGATCTGCACCGACGGCTGGTTGTCCTCGGCCGTGGTGAAGATCTCCGACCGCTTGGTCGGGATCGTGGTGTTCCGCTCGATCAGCTTGGTGAAGATGCCGCCCTTGGTCTCGATGCCCAGCGACAGCGGGGTCACGTCGAGCAGCAGGACGTCCTTGACCTCGCCCCGCAGCACGCCGGCCTGCAGGCAGGCGCCTACCGCGACAACCTCGTCCGGGTTGACGCCCTTGTTCGGCTCCTTGCCGCCGGTCAGCGACTTGACCAGGTCGACCACCGCGGGCATCCGGGTGGATCCGCCGACCAGGACGACGTTGTTCACGTCGTCGATCTTGATCCCGGCGTCCTTGATGACCTGCTGGAACGGGCCCTTGCAGCGGTCGAGCAGGTCGGAGGTCATCCGCTGGAACTCGGCCCGGGTCAGCTTGGCGTCCAGGTGCAGCGGGCCGTCCGGACCCTGGGAGATGTAGGGCAGGTTAATCTGCGACTCCATGCCCTGCGACAGCTCGATCTTGGCCTTCTCCGCCGCCTCACGCAGCCGCTGCAGCGCCATCTTGTCCTTGGACAGGTCGATGCCGTAGCCGTTCTTGAAGTCCTTGACCAGCCAGTCCACGACGCGCTGGTCCCAGTCGTCGCCGCCCAGGTGGTTGTCGCCGCTGGTCGCCTTGACCTCCACGACGCCCTCGCCGACCTCGAGCAGGGAAACGTCGAAGGTGCCGCCGCCCAGGTCGAAGACCAGGATGGTGGCCTCGTTCTCCTTCTCCAGGTGGTAAGCCAGCGCGGCCGCGGTGGGCTCGTTGATGATGCGGAGCACGTTCAGGCCCGCGATCTTGCCCGCCTCGGTAGTGGCCTGGCGCTGCGCGTCGCTGAAGTAAGCCGGGACGGTGATAACCGCGTCGGTGATCTTCTCGCCCAGGTAGGCCTCGGCGTCCCTCTTCAGCTTCTGCAGCACGAACGCGCTGATCTGCTGGGGGGTGAACTTCTTGCCGTCAATGTTGACCGACCAGTCGGTACCCATGTGGCGCTTGACCGACCGGATGGTCCGGTCCACGTTGGTGACGGCCTGCCGCTTGGCGACCTCACCGACGAGCACCTCAGAGTTCTTGGCGAAGGCCACGACCGAGGGAGTCGTCCGTGAGCCCTCGGCGTTGGCGATGACCGTGGGCTCGCCGCCCTCCAGGATGGCGACGACAGAGTTGGTCGTCCCCAGGTCAATCCCTACCGCACGTGCCATGAGCAGTCCTTGTGTGTGTTGAAGTTGAGTAATTCGGGCCCAAGCTTGCCAGCGGGGACTTCCGCTGTCAAATGACTTGAGTCACTTAGGCTCAACTTAGATAACTGGCGGTCCATTCCCGCGCTGGTGGAATCCTGCGTGGAATCTTTGGGCCGGACCGGCTCGCCTGCCGCAGGATGACATTGCCCACACGTGATCATGGCTGACGTAGTCGTCAAGCTACTCTTGTGCTCTGCATACGAGGAGGTCTGTGTGGTCCTGCGAATGATCGTCGGCTTGGTCCTGACCGTGGCGGCGCTGGGCATCGCGGGCCGCCGGATGTGGTGGCTGAAGCGGCTGGCGTTCACCGGGCAGCCCGCTCCCGAGCGTGTGGCCACCGTCCGCCAGCATCCGGCCCAGGATCTGGAGTCCCAGGCGGCCGAGGTGATCGGCCAGCGCAAGCTGCTGAAGTGGTCGGTGCCCGGCGCGGCGCACGCGGCGACGTTCTGGGGCTTCATCGTGCTGGTGCTGACGATCATCGAGGCCTACGGTGACCTGTTCTCCCGGACCTTCGCCATCCCGGGCATCGGCCACTGGGCGTTCATCGGCTTCATCGAGGACCTGTTCGCCGTGGGGGTGCTGGCCGGCATCGCCACGTTCACCGTGATCCGGCTGCGGAACAACCCGGACAAGGAAGGCCGCAAGTCCCGGTTCTTCGGTTCGCACACCCGGGCCGCCTGGGTCGTGCTGGGCATGATCTTCCTGGTCATCGCCACCTTGCTGCTGTACCGGGGCGCGCAGATCAACACCGGCGTCTTCCCCTACCCGCCCGCCTGGGCGTTCGCGTCCTGGGTCGTCGCGCAGATCCTGCACCCGCTGGGCTATGGGGTCAACAGCGTGCTGGAGGTGGTATTCCTCCTGGCGCAGATCGCCGTGGTCATGGTGTTCGCGGTGATCGTGGTGTACTCCAAGCACCTGCACATCGCGCTCGCGCCGGTGAACGTGCTGTTCGGCCGCAAGCCGAACGCCCTGGGCCCGCTGGAGCCGATGCGGTCGGGCGGGAAGGTGCTGGACTTCGAGGAGGCCGACCCGGACACCGACGTGTTCGGCCTGGGGAAGATCGAGGACTTCTCCTGGAAGGGCCTGCTGGACATGGCGACCTGCACCGAGTGCGGCCGCTGCCAGTCCCAGTGCCCGGCCTGGGCCACCGGCAAGCCGCTGTCCCCCAAGCAGGTCATCCTCGACCTGCGCGACCACGCCTTCGCCAAGGCCCCGTACCTGCTGGCCAGCTCGGATGAGGCACG
The DNA here is from genome assembly GCA_963790065.1 of uncultured Actinomycetes bacterium. Classification (GTDB taxonomy): domain Bacteria; phylum Actinomycetota; class Actinomycetes; order Streptosporangiales; family Streptosporangiaceae; genus Palsa-504. The sequence continues at coordinate 92,446 of CAWBNK010000024.1, forward strand.
CGAGGCGCTGCCCGAGGCCGTTAAGAAGGAGGCCGAACGGCCCCTGGTCGGCACGGCAGAAGACGGCGGCGTCATTGACCCGGACGTCTTGTGGTCGTGCACGAACTGCGGCGCCTGCGTCGAGGAGTGCCCGGTCGACATCGAGCACATCGACCACATCGACGGGATGCGCCGCCATCAGGTGCTGATCGAGTCCGCGTTCCCGGTCGAGGCCGCGGGCATGCTGCGGAACCTGGAGAACAAGGGCGACCCGTGGGGCATGGGCGGAGCCAAGCGGGCCGACTGGATCACCGAACTCGACTTCGAGGTCCCGGTGGTCGACGGGAAGATCGGCGACGACATCGAGTACCTGTTCTGGGTCGGCTGCGCCGGCGCCCTGGAGGACCGGGCCAAGAAGACCACCAAGGCCATCGCCACGTTGCTGCATCAGGCCGGCGTGACCTTCGCGGTGCTCGGCCCGGCCGAGACCTGCACCGGCGACCCGGCCCGGCGGATCGGGAACGAGTTCGTGTTCTCCATGCTGGCCCAGCAGAACATCGAGGTCTTGAACGAGGCCGCGCCGCGCACGATCGTCGCGTCCTGCCCGCACTGCTTTAACACGATCTCCCGGGAGTACCCGCAGCTGGGCGGGAATTACGAGGTGGTCCATCACACTCAGTTGCTGGCCCGGCTGGTCGCCGACGGCAAGCTCAAGCCGGTCAACGCGATCGAGGAGAAGCTCACCTACCACGACCCGTGCTTCCTGGGGCGGCATAACAAGGTGTTCACCCCGCCCCGGGAGATCATGGAGGCCGTGCCGGGCGTGCAAGCCGAGGAGATGCACCGGTGCAAGAACCGCGGGTTCTGCTGCGGGGCGGGCGGCGCGCGGATGTGGATGGAAGAACGCATCGGCAAGCGGATCAACACCGAGCGGATCGACGAGGCCCTGGCCCTGGACCCCGACACCATCTCCACCGCCTGCCCGTACTGCCTGGTCATGCTCGGCAACGCGGTCGCGGCCAAGAAGGGTTCCGGCGAAGCCAAGGACTCCCTCGAAGTCATCGACGTCGCGCAACTGCTGGTCCGTTCGGTCGCCCTCAAGGCCGCCAGCCCGAGCGGCGCCAGCACCAATGGCACCAGCGCCGATGACGCCCAGGCCGGCGAGGTCAGCGGCTGATCCTCGGTAGCTCCTCGCCGGCCCGCTCACTGCGTTATTCGCCTCAGCCGAACGGACGGTGGTGCCCCAGCCCGCCGTACAAAGCGGGCTCCTCAGGTTCGGCGCCGTCGGCTTGGCCGCCGCGATCCAGGTACGGCCAGGCCGGGACGGTCCCATCGGGCCGTTCTGCAGGCGCGTGGCGTATCACCTCCAGCACGACGATGTGCGGGTAGCGAGCGTGCGTGATAACCCGCACGTCGCTGGCCCAGCAGGTAGTGCGAAGGATTTCCCTGGCCGCTTCGAGATCGCCGGCGGTGATCCCGGCCCGGCACCACAGCGTGACCCGCTCGCCGTACTCGGCCGGCGTCGTGTACAGCACGGTGGGCAGCCGTCCGCCCCGGGACTGCACCCAGGAATGGGTGCAGGCGGTCCTGACCCGGTGGGGCGTGATGACGCACCAGGTCCGGGCGATCAGGCGCTTGCGGGCCAGCGGCCACATCATGGCCCCGGTGAATAGGACCAGGCCGATCGCCGTGATGGCGATGAGCCACGCCGCGCCCAGCGCGTAGCCGCTGGCCAGCAGGATCCCGGCCAGCCCGGTGACCAGGCCGAGCTCGTAGCGCCAGTGCCACATGAGCGCGACTATCCCTGGCCGGGCCACGTTGGACAGCGCCGCCTCGACGCTCGACATGACGCTGGGGTCGTTCGGCTGCCGCGGCCGTCCCGACGCCATGGCTAGCTCACCTCGCCAAGGCTGATGCGTCCCGTGCCCTGGCAGCCAGCGCAGCGGACATCGGCCCGAAGGCCAGCTCCCCGGCACCGCGCGCACTCGGCCAGCGAGTCAAAGGCCGGGTCGCGGTACCGCCGCCCCAGCCCGCCGTGGGTCCGGGTCGTCTGCCAGCCCCGCCAGCAGGCCTCCTCGTCGTTCGGGGTGTACCAGCGGTCGCCCCAGCGCCGCGAGTAGCCGCCCAGGCAGTCGCCCAGTGCGGCGACCAGAGCGGTCCATATCCGGCCCCGGCCCGGACCCCGGCCGGGGCCGTCTTGGACCCGGGCCGTGCCTTCCGGCCGGGGTGGCTCAGCCTGCGGCGACCACGAGGGGTTGTCTTTGCTGGTGAAATTGATAATGTTGTTCACATCGCTAGCCCTTCATGCTCTTTCCTGGAGCCTGGGTAGTGTTTCGCTGGACCGGTGCTGCAACACCGGTCCAGCGGCGTGTCTGGGGTGTCCCGCCGCTGTTAGCGGCCGGATCCCAGATCGTGGCGGTAGGGGTCGCGGATGTTCGGCCGCGGCTCGCGCTTGCACACCTGGGGAAGCGAAGAGGGTCTTCGCGGACTCATCAGCACGGCAGTCGCCTCCTCCCCTCGCGGCCGAGGCGTCGCGCGAGCGGTCTGGCCGCCCGTCGCGGCCCTCATATGGCACGCGATCTCGTTCGGTAACCGGCTTGGTCACCGCTCGACCCCATTGTCGGCGGGTCGTTTGAGGATGCATCCTGCTTACTGATTTCATAGTGCCTCTAGCAATGGTTCCTGGCAAGTGCCAATATCAAGTGCATGCCGCATGTCTTATCGGCAAAATCCGAGTGGCTGGGATCCTGTAGCTCTATGATCGTGAGGATCCTGAGGAAGGAAGCGATCTTCGGTGCCAGAGGCAAGGAACCCCACGGTTCACCGCCGCGAACTCGGTACTCTGCTGCGCGCACTCCGCAACGAAAACGGGCATCACGGTGGAACAGGTGGCCGAGCGGCTGCTGTGCTCGCCAAGCAAGGTGAGCCGCATGGAAACCGGCAACAGCCTCGTCACCCCACGGGACGTCCGTGACCTGTGCGACCTCTATGACGTGACGGACGAAGCCGAACGAGAGCGCATGATGCGGCTCGCGCACGAGAGCAAGCAGCAGGGCTGGTGGCACTCCCACGACCTGGACTTCGACACCTATGTCGGCCTCGAGGAGGGCGCCGTGTCGACCAGGTACTACCACTCCACGATCATCCCCGGGGTGCTGCAGACTCCCGACTACGCGCGTGCCGTTCACGAGGCGCTAATCCCAGCCCTCGACCCGGACCGGATCGAGGAACTGGTCCAGGTCCGCATGACCCGCCAGCGCCGCCTGACCCAGGACCATCCGTCCCGTCTCACCGTGGTTCTCGATGAAGCGGTGCTGCATCGGGCAGTCGGTGGCCGGCGGGCCATGGCGGAGCAGTTGAACAAGTTGCTCGACATGTCAGCCCGGCCCAACATCGCGATCCAGGTCCTCCCGTACGATCTCGGCGCGCACCCGGCGATGGAGAGCAACTTCGTCATCCTCGAGTTGCCTGCCCCGACTTCTGACGTCGTGTTCGTGGAGGGACTGATAGGGTCGGTCTACCTGGACCGCGAATACGATCTGGACCGGTATCACGCAGTTTTCCAGAAATTGCAATCAATGGCCCTGAATCCACAAGATACGGGCGATCTGATTGCAAGTCTCTACCATATTTATTCGGATGACGCAAAGCCTATTGCTCTATTAAAGCCCGAAGTCTAGCGAGCCGGTATCTTTTGCAAAAACCTGCAAGGTACCTATTCAGGGTAAATGATTGCCAATATCAAAAGAGGGGAGCAGGATCTCTAGTGGACAATGCGACAGCCGATGACCTCGAGTGGCGCAAAGCCAAGCGAAGCGTGGGTAACGGGGCTTGCGTGGAGGTGGCGTCCGTAAATGGACGCATAGCCGTACGGGATTCGATGAACCCCGGCGGCGTCTTGCTGCAGTACCCGGCACGGTCATGGCAGTTTTTTGCGGCCCGGCTAAAGGGCGAAATTATTTTCGAATAAGATGGACGGACGAGACTGCGGGTTCCATGTTCGCCTTGGCAGGGGAGAAACATGGAGACTGGCCAGCCTCGCCGCTCCGGACCCTCGCAGAGGGCTAAATCCGAAGGTATCCAGGGGAACTCGTACCGCAACTAGGCCTGTGATCCGGCCAGCTTTGCGATCATGTAACCGAATCGCCACGCTACCGAAATATTGCCGTACGAGGTGTTAATTAACCATCACTCATAATACACACCGGCTCGGGCCCAATGCCGTGGGCTTTAGATGTTTGACCGGTTGTGAGTAGCTCCTGTTTTTGATTACTGCGGGTAGTTTCCTTCTGGCGGGCATACCAGAGGCCGGCGTGTCGCGCCGGGGCGGCCGGGTCCACGGTCCGGCGGGGTCTTCTTTCGGGCGGGTTTACGGTGTTGTCGCTGGTCAGGCCGGGGTGTTAGCCATGGTAATGACGGCGGGGGCGATGCGGGTGGCGGTGTCCTTCGCGGTGGCGTGCGCGAAGGAGGACGGGGACTTGGACTTGCGGGCGCGGTGCCGGTCGCGGTCAACGATGTTCCGGTATCGCCCGATCTCGCCGGTCACGGCCTGGTAGCAGGCGTTCCCGAGGCGGATCGCGGACAGGACCACGCGGATGGCGCGGGCATGGGACAGGTCCCGGGGCCGGACCGCGAGCCCGGCGCGGCGGCCTTTCCCCGCGGGAGCCGCGGCGAGCGCGGCGTCGCGGGCGACCCCGCGGGTTAGCCCGGTGGCGGCGGCCCAGGCCGCGATCTCCTGCGCCACCAGGTCCGGGGAGCCGGAGCGCAGCATCGGCCCCGTGCCGGGACCGGCGCCGCGCAGCGGCGCCTTGGCCTCCCGCAGCGCGGTCTCCGACCCGTCCCACCGCCATTTATAGAGCGCGGCGAGCTCGGAGGCGGGGTACTCCTGGTAGTCCATCAGATCGGTGACCAGGCAGAACATCTCCGGGATCTCCTGTCCTTCCACGTCGATGAAGTACTCGATGACACGGACGCGCACGGTGACGCCGTCGCCGGACAGTTCCGCCCGGTAGGACCCGTCGGGCAGGATCGGCGATGTCCTGCGCAGCGGGATGTCGCTCTTGAGCCGGATCAGCACGTGCGTGGCCTGGATCATCCGGGCGATCCGGGGCGCGCCGTGGTAGTTGCGGTCCATCAGCCAGATCCAGCCCGGCGTGAACAGGGCGGGGAACCGGTCCATGGCCTGGTCCAGCAGCGCCTGCTCGGCGGCGGCCTTGTCCCCACCCGCGGGCCCGTGCGGCATCGCGAGCAGCGACCGGCACGAGGAGCAGGTCAGCGGAAGGGCCCGGGCGCACGGCCACGGCCCGGAATCGTCTCCCGTCCCGACGGTGCCGAAGACGGCCCTGTTCGCGGGCGTGTCCGGCATCCTGACCAGCGTCCCGTCCAGCGATCCCGCCTTCAGCGGCCTGCTCCTGCCGATGGTCACCGCACCGGGGCAGCCCCGGTCCCGGTGCTCCCGCCAGGCCGAGCCCAGCACGAGGTCCCGCAGCTCCTCCAGAGGCGCCGCCCCGAGCGCGTTCCGCCAGTCCCCGGCCGCCCGCGCCGACGCCGGCCGCCACGGCCGCGCCCACGGGACCAGCGCGAGGTCCCCGGCCAGCGCGATGATCACGTCCTCGATCCGCGCCCCGGGCATCAGCGTCATCAGCACGATCACCCGGATCATGAACGACGCCGCCAGCAGCCGCTCCCGCTCGCCCTTCGCGAACCGCCCGTCCAGCCGCGCATTCCCCGCGACCCGGCCGATGACGCCCGGCCCGGCCTCCGATTCCAGCCGTTCCTCCAGCGGCCCCAGCGTCGCGTGATGCACCGGGCTGCCCTTCGCACGGACCTGCCCGTCCCGCTTGACCTGCGCCTCCGCGACCGCCACCACCTTGCAGAACACCACCGCGCCGCCGGTGCGGATCTTCTGCGTCCCCCCGATGACCAGCGCGGACCGGTCCCCGTCGCCCAGCGGCCTGCCGTTCTTCAGCGGCGACGCCAGCAGCTCCAGCGGCACAGCGACCACCATCCCGCCCGGAACGGACACTGCGCACGACGGGACAGGGTAAGAAGAAGGCACGTGAGGCTCCGGCGAAGAAGTGGGATCTAGGCAATCACCCTTCTAGCGGGAGCCTCACCCGTTTCGCAGGAAACCTGAACAACAGGCCTGTGGCCAGGAACGATCACACAGCGCGACTAGAAACGGAACCAGCTCTCAACCGTTTCGCCTTAAAGCCGCTGGCATTGGGCTCGGGCCCCCGCTGTCGGCGGCGCAAATACCTTTGCGGTTGCCTATGGGGCCTTCCGCACGTAACATTCCTTGGGAAAGCCGCGTAAAGTACGTTTGCCGCATTGGCAGCAATTCGCTTGCCGCTCAGACCTTGGCCCGGTAGAAGTTCAGATAAGAGCGAGATGGCGTCGGCCCTCGCTGATCTTGATATCTGGAACCGTAAACCGGCGAGCCGTACGGGTGCTCGGCCGGGGAACTAGTGCGGAATAGGCACAGCTGCCCTATCTTCATTCCCGGCCACAACTTGATCGGCAACGTCGCTACGTTGGAAAGCTCGAGCGTCACGTGACCGGAGAAGCCAGGGTCGATCCAGCCCGCCGTCGAGTGCGTCAGCAGCCCTAGCCGTCCGAGACTCGACTTTCCCTCCAAGCGCCCTGCTATGTCGTCGGGTAGCGTTACCACCTCGTAGGTTGAGGCCAGTACGAACTCGCCGGGATGCAGCACGAACGGTTCTTCGTCATCGGTCTCGACCAGCCTGGTGAGGTCGGGCTGTTCCACCGCGGGGTCGATGTGCGGGTAGCGATGGTTCTCGAAGACCCGGAAGTACCGGTCCAGCCGGACGTCGATGCTGGACGGCTGGATGAGTTCGGGTGCGTACGGATCGAGCTTGACCCGCCCCGACTCGATCTCGGTCCTGATGTCACGATCAGAGAGGAGCACCCTGGCAACCTACCGGTTCCGGTACGATGTCTGGGCGAACACAGCGCAGCTCGGCTCCTCCGCAGGTCCGACGAGCCGCCGCACGTGCACGCGGGTGTAGTTCAATGGTAGAACATCAGCTTCCCAAGCTGACAGTGCGGGTTCGATTCCCGTCACCCGCTCCACGGTAAAGGACCAGGTCAGGACGACACTCCCCGAGCCTGGGCCTTGTTGGTTCACGGTCGTTGCCGCCTTCCGTGCAATTAACGTGCAATTAGCCAGCGGGGACGAGCGCCCCGGCCGGGCCATCGTCGTCATCCTCGCCCTGGTCGCTCTCGGCCTGGACGTGAGAGTCGATCGCATCTGTGATCCTCTGGTCAGCGCCGCGCGCCTCATGCTGGTAGATCAGCGCAGCGCGTTCGCTGTCGTGCCCCATCCGCGTCATCAGGTCCTTGAGGGCTGCGCCGCTGTTCGCCGCGAACTGGTTACCCGTGTGCCGCAAGTCGTGAACATGCAGGCCAGCGGCCCCGATCGATTCCACCGCATGCGGCCAGCCCGACATCTTGTCAAGGCGCCGCCGCTGCGCGGCGGCGCGCCCGGCGTCAGCGCCGCCGCTTGGCCTTGGGAAGCCCGCGCGGCGCACGCCGGGCCGCACATGCAGCAGGCAGACCCGATCAATCCGCTCATTTACCGCGCATCTGGCGCCGTCGTCGCATTGCGACCAGCCCTCCCGGCCGCTAACTCACCTGGCCACGGCGGGGACGGGCCTGCGGGAGCCTCGCCCTCATCTGAGATCGGCCAGGGTTCCATCGCCGCCAGGTGCGTGACAGACTGGGAATGCAGCAGGTGCAGGCTGCGCACTCACGGCGCCTGTTACTTCCCGGGAGAAGATAGTCCAGGTGATGCCCGATGGCGACCTTCAGGACATACGCCGAGGTTCTTAGGCCCGACCATCCGATGATGAAGATCCGCAAGGCTGCGACCACGTGGCGCCCTAGCAGATACCGGCCCGCCGACATCGAGCAGGACATGCGGGGTGGACCGGGTGTTGTTCTTGGCGACGTACTCCAGCGGACCGGTGGCGCCTATCAAACCACGACCCGGCTGACGCCGAAGTTCCGCGAGGACCTTCGCGAGATAGCCGAACTCACGTCCGATGACCAGCTGCTCAGGATCGCCGAGCTTCCCGAAGTGCCGGTGTCACTGGAACATCTTCGTCGTGCAGACCCGCAAACCCGCATCATCGTTGGCTATCGGCTCGATGTGACTCCGGCCGAGAGTCCACGACTGCGCCGCAGGCTCGCGCTTCCGCCTGATCCCGCGATCACGCTGCACTTTGACGAGGTCGTTTTCCCGGATAGCCGAGACAGGTTCTGGGGCGCCATGCGCTTCGATACCAGCGGGCACGGCCGGTCCGATTCCCAAGCTGGTAGTGCCGCCTAGCGAGATTCGGATGGGGCCGCAAAGGGCGGAAGGTGCAAGAGCCAAGGTCAGGCTTAGATCCGGGGATGGCCCGCTGAGTGTACGTGTCCGCCCCTCCAGCATCAAGCGCGTAGGCCGTGGTGAACGCCGCCGCCCGATCACCAGGCACCTCGTACTCCCACAGGCGCACGAACATGCCAGTATTCGACCACAGGCCCAACCGTCTGCGCGACCAACCGCTGGTGCGTGCCGAGGTCGTCGTGCCATTAGCGTGCCATTAACCCGGGGTACCGAAGGGTCTCTCACGGTCACTCATGGATAGCCCGTCCCGCAGGTCAGACGCCGTGAGAGCCCGGATGGCACAGATTCCCAATCTGACAGTGCGGGTTCGATTCCCGTCACCCGCTCCACGGTAAAACCGCAGTTCAGCGGATGTGGACCGGCTGACGCTCCGCTGGGAACATGGCTCTCGTGGGCGACGGTGGACCATACCTAGGCCCGGCAGGGAGCGTGGTGTAACGTTCGGGACGTGGAAGGGCTTTCGGCATCGGTCCTGCTGATTGCGATCTTGCTCGGCGTCCTGCTCGTGGTTGCCTTCGACGTCTTCTGCCTACTGCGCCTCGGGACATCCGGCACTGCGCATGTCGTGCCCAGGTTCGTCTGGGCCGTCCTCATAGTGGGTGCCAGCCCCATCGGGGGCCTCGTTTACCTGCTCGCGCAACGTCTGCGGAAGCGATCGCCGGAGCCGATGACCATGCGGCCAAGGCCGTTGATAGGAAGCAAAGTATGGTACGGCCCGGCGCGCGGGGAGTACAGCCGCTCTCCCGCCTCGCCCGAGGGCCACGCGGTGGCGGTGGTGGCCATCGCCGGTGCCGTGTATCTGGTCTTGGCAGGCAAGATCCTGGACGCCGCGGCGGTTGCGGTCGTCCTGGTGATCATCGTGTTCCTCAAGAGCACGTCGCCGGGCGCCACTCTGAAGTGGAATAAATTGCAGGCCCGGAGAGATCAGCGACCCGGAACGCCGGGCCATTAGCGGGCGTCACCGCTCCAGGGGTAAGGATGCCGGTCAGAGCCTTAACCGTGATGTGGGCAGGCCGAGTCGGCGGGATCTGTCAGACGCCATCAATGCCCGTATGGTCCGCTTCCGACGCCACCATCATCCGTTCCAGCTGACAGTGCCGGCCCGCGTGACAGGACTAACCTCCCGCGGAATATGACGTGACCGGTCACCTCTAGGGCGATCAGGAGGGCGAAGATCGCGAGGATGAGAATCGCCACGAATAGCCTGGTAATCCGGCTCACATGCCGTTCCTCTTGATGAGGGTGTAGGTGTGGCTTGTTGCTCATCATGTTCCCCTAACGGAACGGCACCGATCGAATCGTAGATGATTCAGGCTGACGGACCAAGGGCCTAGCGGCGCTGCTGCGCAAACCGACCCTCTAAGCAATGGTCGGGGGTCCGGCTGGAGCCGCGAGAAGCAGGCCGCCCAGACTTGAGAACGGGCTGGCGAGCTGCGTCGCTACCCACCCCTCGATAGTGTTGCCGAGTGACGATCCGGATCAGCACGGCTACGACCGATGATCTCCCTGAGATCGTCGCCTCGGTCGATGCACTCTTCGCAACAGATGCCGGAGCGCATAACGCCGCTGCCACCAATCTGCGCTGGGCCTCCGAGAACGGAATCGCGTACTACACGTCGCTCCTCGCGGACACCGACAACCTGGTCATGCTCGCGCGTGACGACAACGAGGTAGCGGGCCATCTGATCGGACGCATCAAGGGTCCCGGCAGCGTGCATCCCATCCGGGTGGCCGACCTGGAAAGCGTCCACGTATATCCCGCCCACCGCAACCGCGGCGTCGGCGAGCAGCTCATGACGGCATTTCTCGCGTGGGCCGCCGAGAAAGGCGCGCAGCGGGCCACGGTAACGGCGTATGCCGCCAATGACGGCGCCCGGCGCTTCTACGCTCACCATGGCTTCGCCGCGAGGTCTGTCACTATGGACCTCGACCTGCCGCGCAAGCCATCGGCCGCCCGCTCTCCTGATCACGGCTAAGGCGTCAGTTGATGTCGAACTCGTTGCCCTCGGGGTCCTTCATGCCAACCGCGTAGTGATCGAGGCCGTCCCTGCTCAGGGCTCCGGTGGACGTAGCCGCGAGATCGGTCAGCCGCCTGGCCTCGGCGTCGACTCGCTGCATGCGGGTGGCGAACGGGTCCGAACGGCTGCCGCTGACGTGGATGTCGAGGTGGAGGCGGTTCTTGACCACCTTGGCCTCTGGCATCACATGGAACCAGATGCGAGGGCCGTCACCGTCGGGATCGATGATGCTGTCCGCGCCGATTCCCAGCTCGCTGTCGGGAAGCCCGATGTCGCGCCGCCAGTCGTCCCAGGTCGCGAAGCCTTCGGGGGGTGGTTCGAGCACGTATCCCAGCGCAGCCGCCCAGAAGCGGGCCAGCAGCTCGGGATCCCGGCAGTCGATGACGAGCTGGAATCGGGCAGACATCGCGCTCCCATCGGCGTGGACACCTCATACCTGCGTTCAGAAATCCGGTTCTTCAGGCCGCGGATGCGCCCCGCTTCCAGTTCGCCCGCTGCCGCGATGACTGAGCCGACCGTGGCCAGGGCACCGACAGCGGTCCACCCAACAACCGGATCCACGCGACAGACCCTAGCGCGGGGCTGAGCAGACGTGACAGCCACGACACCGAACACCGACTCGCCCCGCCGGCCGTGGGTGCAGGCAGACCAGAGCGGCCCGGATGCCGGCGTGGCCCATACAGTAGCGCCCGGAGGCTTCCACCGCTCATACCTGCGGCGGCTCAAGTGGGATCGGCGGCGGCTGCGGCTCCCCGAACGCTGCCTCGGCCGCTGACATGGCGCCGTAGTCGGTCGCAAGGTTGGCGTAGATCGAGTAGATCAGCGTGATGAAGATGCCGAGCTTGATCCATAGCGTGGGTGTGAAGAAGAACAGGGCGCAGATCAGCGGGAAGTTGATCAGCCAGTAGATCGCGCCCCACATGTGGACCTTGTACTGGGTGTACGGGTTGGTGGACAGGTCTTTGAGGAGCATGCCCATCCAGCCGTGCCGGATATGCACCGCCGTGTGCGCGGCGTGCAGCCGGGCGACGTCGGCGCGCAATTGGCGGACCTCGGCGATCAGGGACTCGGTCTCAGTCATAGCTCCAGTATCAGCAGGCTCACGCCTATGAGCACGGCGCCCCGGCGGCAGCACCCACGAGGCGATATCGGACAGCGATAACAGCCAGCACGCGTGACGATCATTGATTCCCGGGAAGCCAGCGGCCAGGCATGTCCTCGCCGTGCGGTGGCCGCCCTCGACGGCATTCACCAGGCTCGCGTTGCCCGGCAGACATGACTGTGGCGACCTGGGCATGCGGCGGAATACGCCACGTCCTGGCTGGGCAGCCCGCGCTCCAGGCCAGCTGAGAGCGCGATGAGTCGGCGGCCTCATTGTCGTTTCAATCGGTGAGAGTGACCTATGACCGTCCATGAGAGCGGAAGTGATCATCGTGACCGGGAACGGACCGGAGGCGCTGGAGCGCCTGGGTGTCTTCGTCGGCGAGTGGGTCCTGGCGGCCCGCTTCCCCGACGGCGAGCTGGCACCGTCCATCGCTAGCCAGGAGGGCCCGCAGGCGCGCAGCCGGTTCGAATGGGCCCTGGATGGAAAGTTCCTGCTGCAGCGCACCGAAGCTCCGGTCCCCGAGGCACCCGACAGCCTGGCGATCGTCAGCGTCGATCTGGCGACCGGCGCCTACACGCAGCATTACTACGACTCCCGCGGCGTGGTGCGCCTGTACGCGATGACCTTCACCGACGGAGTGTGGACGCTCACGCGAGAATCACCGGACTTCTCGCCCCTGGACTTCCGGCAGCGCTTCACCGGCACCTTCAGTCCGGACGGGAACACCATCAGCGGCGCCTGGGAGAAGCGTGTCGGCGGCGCAGGCTGGGAGCACGACTTCGACCTCACCTACCGCCGGGCCGGCTGACCTGGACGCCATGCAGACCGTAACGGACATCACCGAGACCAGCCGCTACCCCGTCCTGGCCACGCTCACCTGACGCACGTGACGAAGCGGCGCGCCACGGGGTGACAACCTTAGCTTGACGGCCTATTTGGACAACGTTACGTTGTCGACGTGGAGGCGGTGAGTTTCGCGGAGCTGATGGACTCGGTACGCGGGCAAGCGCCGGGCGCGCCGCTCGACCGGGTCGAGGCGGCCCTGACGGTCAGCGAAGAGCTGGCCTCGTGCGCGGACGAGCTGATCGGCCAGTTCGTGGCGGAGGCGCGCCGGGCGGGATGTTCCTGGACCGAGATCGGCCAGCGGATAGGGGTATCCAAACAGGCGGCCAGGCAGCGCTTCGGGGAAACGCGGCCGCGCGTACCTGAGACTTTCACGTTGAGCGCAGCGGCCGGGGACTGCCTGGAGGCAGCCAGGCGGGAGGCCGCCGCTGACGGGGCTGCAGAGGCGGGCACCCAGCACCAGCTGATCGGGCTGTTCCGTGCGGGGGTAGCCGCCTCCGTTCTGCAGGAGCTGGGACTGCGGGCCGCCGCGGTACGGGCCGCCGCGCGAGAGCTGTTCCCAGCAGGAGGACCGGGCCTGCCCGGCGGTCGGCCGCCACAGGAGTCGGCCACGGCTCGTGAGGTGATACGGCGGGCCGCCGCGATGGCACAGCAGGCCGGGCGGGGCGAGGTGGACACCGAGCACCTCCTGGCCGCGCTGGCGCTTGATCCTGGTTCGCGTGCCCGGCGGGTGCTCAGTCACCTCGGGGTGAGCATCGCTGCCGTGAAGAAAGAGCTCGAGGGTTACGTCGGCCCCGGTAAACAGCGCCGCCGCAGGCGAGACAAGGTCGATCCCGCCTGCTCGTTTTGCGGAAAGAGCCAGCAGCAGGTCAAGAAGCTCGTGGCCGCTTCCGGCGTGCATACCGGTCCCGGCGCGTATATCTGCGATGAGTGCATCGAGCTCTGCCACCAGATCGTCGCCGAAGAACGAGACGAGCCAGGCGCACCGTGCTGACCGGACCGTACTGACCGGACCGTGCTGACTGCACCGTGCTGACCGCGAAGGCGGGATCGCGGTTCGCTGCTCCGCGAGGCTTCTGCCCCGGAGTCGGGCTGCGCGCTCGCAGGCAAGCTACCCCAGCGGCGGGATGGCCGGCAGGGCCGCGCCGTCCGGGTCCAGGCCGGTGCCGTCGCTGCGACCGGACAGCCAGGCCAGCACCACGGCCGGAGCGCCGGTGACATCGACCGGTGGGCTGGTGCCGATGTGCAGCGCCCCGGGCCCGGTCAGGGCCATAGACGGCGCATCGGCGCGGCGGTCCATCGCGACGATCACCCGCGACAACTCAGTAGCCACGAAATCGTCCGGCCAGTCAGCCGGCTGATAGCCCGCGGCCAGGTCGACGTGATGGTATTCCAGCTCCCGCCGCAGGCTCGGAACGACACCGCGCACCGGGCGTCGTCCCAGGCTCAGCCAGATCCCGGGCGCGTCCCAGAGCTGACCGGGGTGCTCCCGGATCGCGGTCAGGCATCCGGTGACGGCGCGGTGCGTGTCGGCGCGGATAACCGCCGCAGCGCGGAGCACGCCGGCGTTGATGGCTTCGTCGCGGGCCTGCTCAGAGGGGTATTGCCGGCCGACCTGGCCTGCCCGGGCGGCTCGCAGCAGCCCGGCGCGCGAGTCGGCGGCCTGCCCGACGTGGGTGAGCACGTGCGCCCGCGTCCAGCCCGGCAGCGCCGAAGCTCCGCGCAGGCTGTCGTCGGGCAGCGCCTGGACCGTGGCCAAGAATCGGGCCTCGCTGCCGGCCAGCAGGCCCCACTCGGGTACGTCCGTCCCGGTCATCTACTGAAGAATAGTGCGGCGCGCGCAAGCCAGCAGCGGCTCTGGCCGGCACCAGCAGGCGAACGGAAACCGGCGTGCACTCGGCCCGCAGCCCGACGGCACCGCCGAGAAGTGGCCCGGCGGGCGCCAGGAGGTCCGGGCCGCGCCAGGAACCCGCGGCTCAGCTCGGCTTGACGCTGATCCGCGTGCCCAGCTCGGCGCCCTCGCAGATCTTGCGCATCACGCCCGCGGCGGCCACGTCGAAGACGTGCATGGTCAGGGCCTGCTCGTTGGCCAGCACGAAGGCACTGGTATCCATGATCCGGACGCCCGCGGCCAGTGCCTCGTCATAGGTGAGCCTGCTGTAGCGCACGGCGTCGGGATTGACGTTCGGGTCGCTGTCGTAGACCCCGTCGACCCCGCGCTTGGCCACCAGCAGGGCGTCGGCATCCAGCTCCAGGGCGCGCTGCACCGCCGGGTAGTCGGTGGTCACGTAGGGCTGGCCGATGCCGCCGGCCAGCAGCACGATCAGGCCGCGTTCCAGGTGGTGCGCGGCGCGGAGCCTGATGAACGGCTCGGCCACGCTGTGGATCGGCACCGCGGTCATGACCCGGATGTCGATGTCAGTCCTGGCCGTGAGCGCACCGCGGAGCATCAGCGCGTTCATGATCGTGCCGAGCATCCCGATGTTGTCGGCCTCGGCCCGGCTGATGCCCCAGCCGTCGGCCATCCGGCCGCGGAAGTAGTTCCCGCCGCCGACGACCACCGCCACCTGGACGCCCAGATCGCGTACGGACAGAACCTCCTCCGCGACCCGGTACAGGCTAGCTGGATCAACCCCCGTGCTGGCTGTTCCGGCCAGCGCCTCGCCGCTGAGCTTGACGACGACTCTCCCGTAGCGCGGCACCGTCAGGAACCCCCATCCTGTCCGCCGGTTCGGCGACCCCGCCCCACGGTACCCCATGCCCATACCTGGTCTTATGGTGTTCGTGGCACTACGACAGGCGCGATACGGGGGCGATGATCACGATCTGCCTGGTTACCGGCGGCAATCGGGGCATTGGCCGGGAAGTCTGCCGCCAGCTGGCCCAGCGCGGCCACACGGTGATCCTGACCGCCCGCGACGCCGACGCGGCCGTCCACGCGGCCCGTGCCCTCGGCCACGCGGCCCGCGCCGCCACCGCAGCAGCACCAGCCGTCACGGCCGAGCCGCTGCAGCTTGACGTCACCGACCAGGCCAGCGTGGCCGCCGCCGCGCGCCACGTCAGCGAGCGGTACGGCAAGCTCGACGTCCTGGTCAACAACGCGGCCATCACCTACGACACCTGGCAGCGGGCCAGCACCGCCGACCTGGCGGTGGTCCGCGAGGCGGCGGAGACCAACCTGTACGGGCCCTGGCTCATGGTCCAGGCCTTCCTGCCGCTGCTGCGGGCCGGTGATCATCCCCGGATCGTCAACGTGTCCAGCGAGGCCGCCTCGCTGGCCAGCATGGGCGGCGGGACCCCGGCCTACACCGCGTCCAAGACCGCGCTCAACGCGCTGACCAGGATGCTGGCCGCCGAACTGCGCCCGCAGAAAATCCTGGTCAACGCGGTCTGCCCGGGCTGGGTGGCCACCGACATGGGCGGCGCAGGCGGCCGCCCCGTGGCCGAAGGCGCGGCCAGCGTGGTGTGGGCCGCGCTGCTGCCGGATTCCGGACCGACCGGCGGCTTCTTCCGCGACGGCCGCCCCCTGCCCTGGTAACACTGCCCCGGTAACGCCCGGCCGCGATCCGTAAGTGCTCGCCCAAGGCGATCAGCCGCTTCCGGCTCTCCTCGACCTCGGCCTCGGCCGCGGCCCGGTCCGCCCACGAGGCGCCCTGGACCGACTTGCCTGGCTCGAGTTCCTTGTACACCTCGAAGAAGTGCTGGATCTCCAGCCGGTCGAACTCCGGCACGTGATGGATGTCGCGCAGGTGCTCCTGCCGCGGGTCGGTGGCCGGCACGGCCAGGACCTTGTCGTCCAGGCCCTTCTCGTCCCGCATCCGGAACATCCCGATGACCCGGCAGGTGATCAGGCAGCCGGGGAAGGTCGGCTCCTCGAGCAGCACGAGCACGTCGAGCGGGTCCCCGTCGTCGGCCAGGGTGTCCTCGATGTACCCGTAGTCGTGCGGGTACCTGGTCGAGGTGAACAGCATGCGGTCCAGCCGGATGCGCCCGGCGGCATGGTCCATCTCGTACTTGTTGCGCTGCCCCTTGGGGATCTCGATGACAACCTCGACGTCCATGGTTCGCTCCAGCCCGATCCGGGTGATTAACTCCATTGTCTCCGCAATCACCGGCGAGCAGCACGCGAGGTGGTAGGTCATGGTGCGCCGCACCCGGGTCGCGGCCCTGCTGACGCTCGCCGTGATCAACGCGTTCACGCTGGTGGCCGGCCTGGCTGTGGTCCGCATGCTGCCGCCCCGGCTGGCGGCGCTGAAGGTGGCCTCGGTGGCCGACAGCCCGGTCGTGGACGGCGGTGCCGTCCTGACCGCCGGCACCAGCGGCGGAGCGCTGCCCACCGCCAGCGGCCTGCGGTCGGCGCTGGCCGGGCCGCTGTCCGCGGCCGCGCTCGGCCCGCGGGTGTCGGTGATGATCGCGGACCCGGCCACCGGGCGCGTGCTGCTGTCCGAAGGCGGCAGCCGGCTCGCCACGCCCGCCTCCACCGCCAAGCTGGCCACCGCCGCCGCCGCCCTGGCGACGCTCGGTGCCGGGGCCAGGTTCACCACCCGGGTGGTCCGCGGGGCCACGGCGGACAGCATTATCCTGGTCGGCGGCGGTGACCCGACGCTGGCCGTCAACCAGTTCCCGGCTCAGGACTATCCCCGGCCGGCCACCCTGGCCAGCCTGGCTGCCGCTACTGCGCGGGCCCTGAAGGCCCGGGGGCGCCGGACGGTAAGCCTGTCCTACGACACCTCGCTGTACACCGGGCCGCTGCTCGCGCCCGGCTGGTCGGCCTCCTACGTCAGCGGCGGCGACGCCACCTCGATCGTCCCGCTCGAGGTGGACCAGGGCCGGCTGACCCCGGCGGGCCTGCCCGAGGATTCCGACGACCCGTACAACCTGCGGCCCCGCAGCACCGATCCGGCCGGCCAGGCCGCTGAGTCGTTCGCCAGCCTGCTGACCTCCGACGGCATCGACGTCACCGGATCTCCGGCTGCGCAGACTGCCCCGGCCCGCGCCGCCGTCCTGGCCAGCGTGACCTCGCCGCCGCTGTCGGCCATGGTCGAGCAGATGCTGCAGGAGAGCAACAACGTGATCGCCGAGAACCTGGCCCGCCAGGTCGCGCTGGCCACCGGCGCGCCGGCCTCGTTCAGCGGCGGGGCCCAGGCGGTCATCAAGACGCTGCGGCGGCTCGGGGTCAGCGGCGGCATCAGCATGGTCGACGGCAGCGGCCTGTCGCCGCAGGACGCGATCGCGCCGGGCACGCTGGTGAAGATCCTGGAACTGGCCGTGGCCCGCCCGGGCCTGCGCTCGCTGCTGGCCGGCCTGCCGGTGGCCGGCTTCTCCGGCACGCTGTCCGGCGGCGAGAGCGTGTTCAGCGGCATCACCGGCCCGGCCGTCGGGTCGGTCCGGGCCAAGACCGGCAACCTGAGCACGGTAACCGCCCTGGCCGGGCTGGCCTTCGACGCCAGCGGCCGGGTGCTGGTCTTCGCCCTCATGGCCGACCAGATCCCGTCGGCCGGGATGCTGGACCAGGCGGCGGCGGCCATCGACGCGGCCGCGGGCGCGCTGGCGGGATGCGGCTGCCGGTTACGGCTGCCACCCGGACCACGTACGGTTGGATGGTGAGTGAGTGTTATTCGGAACGGGCCAGGCAGCACTGGCCGGTCACATCGGCGCATGCGGTTGGACGGCGTCAGCCGGGGCAGATCGCAGCGCAGAGCGAGTAACACGAGCCTTGAATGGAGCGCCGTGAGCACCACGCAGCAGATGATCGACTGGGACCTGGCCATCTCCACCGGTACCCGGTGGGCCCGCCCCGGGCCGCAGGTGAGCCTGGCTGAGGCCCGGCGCACCGTTACCGAGCTACGCGAACTGGCCGGTGCCGTCCAGCAGCCGGTGCACGAGGTCACCGGGCTGTCCGCCGCCGGGGACGGCTCGCTGGGCCGGGTCGCGGTGGTCGACCGGCCGGGCTGGATCAGGGCGAACGTGGACGGCTTCCGTATCGTCCTCGAGCCGCTGGTCGACCAGCTGCGGGAGAAGGCCCCGGGCCAGGGGAACGGATCACGGCCCGCCGCGATGATCAACGCGGTGGGATCGCGGGTGACGGGGATCCAGGCCGGGCTGATCCTGGCCTACCTGTCCGGCCGGGTCCTCGGCCAGTACGAGCTGTTCCTGCCGCCGGAGACGTCCCCGGTGGACGGCGAGCACCCGGGCCGGCTCACGCTGGTCGCGCCGAACATCGTCATGATCGAGCGCGAACTCGACGTCGACCCGCACGACTTCCGGCGCTGGGTCTGCCTGCACGAAGAGACCCACCGGCTGCAGTTCACCGCCGTGCCCTGGCTGCGGGATTACGTGCAGAGCCAGATGACCGAGTTCCTGCTGGCCTCCGAGCTGGACCCGGCCGCGATCCTGCAGCGGCTGCGGGCCGCCGCCGACGCGGCCGTGGGCGCGGTCCGCGGCGGCGACGGCGGCAGCCTCATCGAGGCGGTCGTCACCCCGGGCCAGCGGGAGATCATGGACCGGCTGACCGCGGTCATGACCCTGGTCGAGGGGCACGGCGACTTCGTGATGGACGCCGTCGGCCCGCAGGTCGTGCCCACCGTGACCCTGATCAGGGAACGGTTCAACTCCCGGCGCGGCTCGAGCGGCCGGATCGAGCAGACCCTGCGGCGCATCCTCGGCATCGACCTGAAGATGAAGCAGTACGCCGAGGGCTCCCGGTTCGTCAAGGCCGTGGTCGACGAGGCGGGCATGACCACCTTCAACAAGGTCTGGACCTCCCCGGAGACGCTGCCGACCAAGGATGAGTTCGCCCACCCGCAGGAATGGCTGGACCGGGTCGGTTCCGCCTCCTGACCGTCGTGGGCCCTGGCGTCGCCGTCGCGGCTGTCCGCAACGCGGTGCGGGCCTGTCTTTCCGATCTGGCCCCTGGCGATCTGGTGCTGGCCGCGTGCTCGGGCGGCGCGGACTCGCTGGCGGTCGCCGCGGCCCTGGCCTTCGTGGCGGCCCGGGCTGGCCTGCGGGCCGGCGGCGTTACCGTCGACCACGGCCTGCAGCCGGGTTCGGCCGAACGCGCGGCCGACGTGGCCGTCGTGCTCGGCCGGCTCGGGCTGGATCCGGTCCGGGCCGTCACGGTCACCGTGCCGCCGTCTGGCGGCGGACCCGAGGCCGCGGCCCGGGCGGCCAGGTACCAGGCGCTCGATGCGGTCGCCGAGCAGACCGGCGCGGCCGCGGTCCTGCTCGGCCACACCCTGGACGACCAGGCCGAGACGGTGCTGCTCGGGCTGGCCCGCGGATCCGGCGGCCGGGCCCTGGCCGGGATGCCCGCCCGGCGCGGCCGCTACCGCCGGCCGCTGCTGGCCGTGCGCCGGGCCGCCACCGGCGCCGCCTGCGCCGAGCTGGGCCTGCAATCCTGGCAGGATCCGCACAACAGCGACTTCCGTTTCGCCCGGGCCCGCGTCCGGCACCAGGCGCTGCCTGCCCTGGAGGAGGCCCTGGGCCCCGGCGTCGCCGAGGCCCTGGCCCGCACCGCCGGCCAGCTGCGCGCCGACGCCGAATGCCTCGATGACCTGGCGTTCGCCGAAAGCGGACACCTGCGTGCGGCCTGCTCCGATCCTGCCGGGCTTGAGGCCGCCTGGCTGCGGGCGCTGCCCGCCGCGATCAGGACCCGGGTGCTGCGGGACGCGGCCATCATGGCCGGCTGCCCGCACGGTTCCCTCACCGCCGGCCACGTCGAGCGGATCGACGCGCTGGTCACCGGCTGGCGGGGGCAGCGCTGGGTGGACCTGCCGGGCGGCGTGCGGGCCCGGCGCCTGCACGGCCAGGTGTGGTTCAGCAGCACCGAATCAGCCGAGCTCACGAGCGGGGAGTCTGTTGGACGCGACTGACATGGGGCCCGACCTGAAGCAGGTCCTGATCACCGCCGAGCAGCTGCAGGCCCGCATCGGCGAGCTCGCGGCGCAGATCGACGCCGACTACGCCGGTCGCGACCTGCTGCTGGTGGGCGTGCTGAAGGGCGCCATCATGGTCATGGCCGACCTGGCCCGCGCCATGCACCTGCCGGTGCAGATGGACTGGATGGCCATCTCCTCCTACGGCTCGGGGACCAGGTCCTCCGGCGTGGTGCGGATCCTGAAGGACCTCGACACCGACATCACCGACCGGCACGTGCTCATCGTGGAGGACATCGTGGACTCGGGCCTGACCCTGTCCTGGCTAGCCGGCAACCTGCGCTCGCGCGGCCCGGCCTCGCTGGCGGTGTGCGCCATGCTCCGCAAGCCGGGGTCGGCGCAGATGCACGTCAATGTGGCCTACACCGGGTTCGACATCGGAGATGAGTTCGTAGTGGGTTACGGACTCGACTACGCTCAGCGGTACCGCAACCTGCCGTTCGTAGGCACGCTGGCCCCCGAGGTCTACCGGGGCAGCTAGGCAGGGCTGGCGGGGGAACACATTCCGCTTCGGGAAGCGTTCACCTTTCAGATGCGGTCGCAGGCACGCGCGGAAACGTGCTGCGAGGACGAAAGCACGGCCATCCCGCCGGAGGTCGACGGGACTGTGAGGCTGGTCAGGAGGGAACGGTCCCGGGCCGACGGGGCCGCTCATCGATGGAGCTAAGGCGCTTTTTGCGGGCCCCGCTGCTGCTGATCGCGGTGGCGGTGCTGTTGTTGCTTTTCGTGCTCGACTACGCCAATTCCGGCAGCACCTACCAGCAGGCAGACACCTCCGAGATCGTCAGCCTCATCAACCAGGGCCAGGTCAAGAGCGCGGTAATCACCGACAAGAACCAGACGATCCAGATCACGACCAAGAAGACGATCAAGATCGGGACCGAGAGCGGTACGGAGTGGGAGGCTTCGTGGGTCTCCGGCCAGGGCCTGCAGCTCCAGGAGATGCTTCAGCAGCAGTACGCCAAGGGCAACCTGCCGCAGGGCTACAACGTCAGCATCCCCAAGAGCAACGCGCTGCTTGACCTGCTGCCCACGGCCTTCATCTACATCGTGATCTTCCTGCTGTTCTTCTTCATGCTGTCGCAGATGCAAGGCGGCGGCTCGCGGGTGATGAACTTCGGCAAGTCCCGCGCGAAGCTGATCACCAAGGACACGCCCAAGACCACCTTCGCCGACGTGGCCGGGGTGGACGAGGCGATCGAGGAACTCCAGGAAATCAAGGAGTTCCTGCAGAGTCCGGCCAAGTTCCAGGCCATCGGGGCCAAGATCCCCAAGGGCGTGCTGCTCTACGGCCCGCCAGGAACCGGTAAGACGCTGCTGGCCCGGGCCGTGGCCGGCGAGGCCGGCGTGCCGTTCTACTCGATCTCCGGGTCCGACTTCGTGGAGATGTTCGTCGGTGTCGGCGCCTCCCGGGTGCGCGACCTGTTCGAGCAGGCCAAGGCGAATGCGCCCGCGATCGTGTTCGTGGACGAGATCGACGCCGTGGGTCGGCACCGCGGCGCGGGCCTCGGCGGCGGCCACGACGAGCGTGAGCAGACCCTGAACCAGATGCTGGTGGAGCTGGACGGGTTCGACACCAAGGGCGGCGTCATCGTCATCGCGGCCACCAACCGGCCCGACATCCTCGACCCGGCGCTGCTGCGCCCGGGCCGGTTCGACCGCCAGATCGTAGTGGCTCAGCCGGACCTGAACGGGCGCAAGGGCATCCTGAAGGTGCACGCCCGCGGCAAGCCCATCGCGCCGGACGCCGACCTCGACATCATCGCCCGCCGTACCCCCGGCTTCACCGGCGCCGACCTGGCCAACGTGATCAACGAGGGCGCGCTGCTGACCGCGCGGGGCAACGGCAAGCAGATCACGATGGCGGCCCTGGAGGAGGCCATCGACCGGGTCATGGCCGGCCCGGAGCGCAAGAGCGTGCTGCTGTCGGAGCGGGAGCGGAAGGTCATCGCCTACCACGAGGGCGGCCACGCACTGGTCGGCCACGCCATGCCGCACGCCGACCCGGTGCACAAGGTGACGATCATCCCGCGCGGCCGGGCGCTGGGCTACACCAGCGCGCTGCCGACCGAGGACAAGTTCCTGGTCTCCCGGGCCGAGATGCTCGACCAGCTGGCCATGCTGCTGGGCGGGCGGACCGCCGAGGAGCTCATCTTCCACGAGCCGACCACGGGCGCGGCCAACGACATCGAGAAGGCCACCCAGATCGCCCGCGGCATGATCACCGAGTACGGCATGAGCGAGCGGCTCGGCGCGCGCAAGTTCGGCCACGGCGACGGCGAGCCGTTCCTGGGCCGGGATATGTCGCATAACCGGGACTACTCCGAGGAGATCGCCTCCTCGATCGACGAGGAGATCCGCCGCCTCATCGAGTCCGCGCACGACGAGGCCTGGGAGGTCCTGGTCGAGTACCGGGACGTGCTCGACGCCCTGGTGCTGCGGCTGCTCGAGAAGGAGACCGTGGCCCGGGCCGAGGTCCTGGAGCTCTTCGCGACGGTGGTCAAGCGGCCGTCCCGGGGTTCGTACACCGGCTACGGCAAGCGGCTGCCCTCCGACCGCCCGCCGATCCTGTCGCCCAAGGAACTGGCGCTGGCGGCCGCCGACGGCAGTACCGGGCTGTCCGTGCCCGCCAACGGCCAGGCGCTCGGCTTCAACCCGACGGCATCGGACAGCAACGCCAACGGCGACGAGCCGGGCCGAGGCGAGCCCAGCGACACCGCATGACGCAGGGCACCTCGCTGGCCGGCGGCACGGACGGGCCGGCCAGCCAGGCCGGCCCGGGTGGCGCGGGCTTACCCGGGGCAGTTCGCCGGCCTGCGGCAGCGTCCCTGGGACGCACGGCGCGGACGTGGTCATCGAGGCGGAGCACCAGTGCCTGACCAGGCGCGGCGTGCGCCAGCCCGGCGCCAGGACCGTGACCTCCGCGGTGCGCGGCGCCCTCCCCGACACGGTGCACCGGGCCGAGACCATGAGCCTGGGCTACGGCCACCGCTGAGCCGGGAATTAACTTCGTCTCAACGCCGAACTGAAACGCTTCTTGAGGCGTCTATGTGGTGACGCCAACTCTTGTCCCGCACGTCGGGACCTTGCCTACGCTTTGGGGGTACCGTGAAAGCAGCACGCGAGGCGAGGCGATGACTACGCTGACGCACCGTGATCCGGGGCCTGACAAGAGAGCTGCCGAGATGAGCGACAGCGACGACGCTGGACACGCGACTTCGCCCGGGGTGAAGGGCGCGGGCGCGCAGGCGGCAAACGGGGGGGATCCCGTTGACCGCAGGCGTCAGCACGCCTGGGTGCCTGGCACCGCGGCGCTGCTCACCGCGCTGATCGGCCTGTCGGACATTGTCGGCATCTTCAAGCCGGACCTGGCCACCAAGTTCCACAACATCAACTACCTGGTGCCGGGCACCCTGGCCACCCTGGGTCACACCGCCGACGTCATCATCGGGCTGATGCTGCTGATGCTGGCGCACGGCCTGCGCCGCAGGAAGCGGCGGGCGTTCCAGGCGGTAGCCGTGCTGCTGGCCGTCGATATCGGTATTCATTTCGTCCACTCGAGCCGGATCGTGACCGCGGTCGCCGCGCTGGTCCTGCTGATCGCGTTGCTGTACTTCCGCGAGGAGTTCTACGCCGAAGGCGATCCGCGCACCAGATGGCGGGCCGCCTGGGTGTTCGTCGGGCTCGTGGTGGCGGACCTGGCCATCGGTCTCAGCTACATCATCGTGGCCCACGGGCTGGTCACGGACTACTCGTTCAGCCAGCGGGTGCAGGAGGTCATCTACGGCCTGGTCGGCGTGTCCGGCCCCGTGCAGTGGTACCCCGAGGCCCGCGGTGACCTGTTCGCCTTCATGACCAGCGGGCTCGGCATCTTCACCCTGATCGTCACCGTGTTCCTGTTCCTGAAGCCCGCCCGGCAGCAGGCCAGGCTCGGCCGCGCGGACGCCGGCCGGGTCAGGGACCTGCTGGCCAAGTACGGCGACCGGGACTCGCTGGGCTACTTCGCGCTGCGCACCGACAAGAGCGTGATCTGGTCTGCGACCGGCAAGGCGTGCGTCTGCTACCGGGTGGTGTCCGGGGTCATGCTGGCCAGCGGCGACCCGATCGGCGACCCCGAGGCCTGGCCCGGCGCCATCGGCCCGTTCCTGGACGAGGCGGCCCGGCACGCGTGGGTGCCGGCCGTGATGGGCTGCAGCGAGCTCGGCGCCGAGGTGTGGTGCCGCGAGGGCAACCTGACCGCCCTGGAACTCGGCGACGAGGCCATCGTGAACGTGGCCGACTTCAGCCTGGCCGGCCGGTCCATGCGGAACGTCAGGCAGATGGTCAACCGGGTGGCCAAGCACGGTTACGTGGCCGAGGTCCGCCGGGTGGCGGACATACCGCGCAAGGAACTCGACGCCATCGTCAGGGTCGCCGACAGCTGGCGCGGCAGCCAGACCGAGCGCGGCTTCTCCATGGCCCTGGGCCGGATCGGCGCACCGGGCGACGAGAACTGCGTGCTGGCCACGGCCACCGAAGACGGCGCGGTCAAGGCGGTGCTGCAACTGGTCCCGTGGGGCGCGGACGGCCTGTCGCTCGACCTGATGCGGCGGGACAAGGCCGCCCAGCCCGGGCTGAACGATTTCCTCATCACCGAGACAATCAAGGCCGCCCCGTGCCTCGGCGTCAAGCGGATCTCGCTGAACTTCGCGGTCTTCCGGGCCGCCCTCGAGCGCGGTGAGCGGATCGGCGCCGGCCCGGTGCTGAAGGCCTGGCGGTCCCTGCTGATCTTCATGTCCCGGTGGTTCCAGATCGAGTCGCTGTACAAGTTCAACGCCAAGTTCTCGCCGGTCTGGCAGCCGCGGTTCTTCGTGTTCCCGAGCACCAAGGACGCGCCGCGGATCGCGGTGGCCGCGCTCGAGGCGGAGGCGTTCCTGGTCTGGCCGCGGATCGAGCTGCGCCGGATCGCGCGCAAGCTCGGGCTGGCCCGGATCAGGCACCTGGTGCGCCGGGAGCCGGTGCCGCAACGGTGACCGCCGGTATCCTCCCCGGCCTGCCGAGTTCTGACCGCTGCCTGGTCATGGGCGTGGTGAACGTGACACCTGACTCGTTCTCCGACGGCGGCCAGTGGTACGGCGCCGAGGCGGCCATCGGGCACGGCCTGGAGCTGGTCGAGCAGGGCGCGGACATCGTGGACGTGGGCGGCGAGTCCACCAGGCCCGGCGCGCAGCGCATCGAAGCGGAAGAGGAACTGCGGCGCGTGGGGCCGGTGGTGACCGAGCTGGTCAAGGCGGGCGTGCCGGTGTCCATCGACACCATGCGGGCCCGGGTGGCCTCCTTCGCGCTGGACGCCGGGGCCCGCCTGGTCAACGACGTGAGCGGCGGGCTGGCCGATCCGGACATGCCGCGCCTGGTCGCCGCGGCGGGGGCCAGCTACGTCGTCATGCACTGGCGCGGCCACAGTCACGACATGTACGCCCGCGCGGCCTACGCCGACGTGGTGGGCGAGGTCCGCGAGGAGCTCACCCGCCGGGTGGACGCGGTGGTGGCCGCCGGGGTCGACCCGGGCCGCATCGTGATCGATCCCGGCCTCGGCTTCGGCAAGCGTCCCGAGCACAACTGGCCGCTGCTGGCCCGCCTGCCCGAGGTGGCCACGCTCGGCGGGCGTACCTTCCCGGTGCTGGTCGCGGCGTCCAGGAAGGGATTCCTGGGCGGGCTGCTGGCCGGCCCGGACGGCACGCCGCGGCCCATCGGCGGCCGCGAGGAGGCCACGGTGGCGATCACCGCGCTGGCCGCGGCCTGCGGTGCCTGGTGCGTGCGCGTGCACCAGGTCCCGGCCAGCTCCGATGCGGTCCGGGTGGCGGCCGCGTGGCGCGCCGCCGCCGCCCGGCCATGACCGGGCGGCAGCGCGCGGTGCTCGCGCTGGGCAGCAACCAGGGGGACCGGCTGGGTACCCTTCAGGGATGCGTGCATGCCATCGGGCAGCTCCCGGACACTGACGTGCTGGCCATCTCGCCCGTCTACCAGACCGCCCCGGTCGGCGGCCCGGCCCAGCCGGACTACCTGAACGCGGTGCTGATCGCGGCGACGGCGCTGCCGCCCAGGGAACTGCTGGCCGCCGTCAACCGCATCGAGGCCGACTTCGGCCGGGTCCGGGCCGAACGGTTCGGGCCCCGCACGCTCGACGTGGACATCATCAGGTACGCCGGCCGCCGCAGCGACGACCCGGTGCTCACCCTGCCGCATCCCCGGGCGCACGAGCGCGCGTTCGTGCTCGCGCCCTGGCACGACATCGACCCCCAGGCCGAACTGCCCGGGTCCGGACCCGTCACCGACCTGCTGGCCGGCCTCGACCGCAGCGGCGTGCACCGGCTGCCGGACGCGGTCCTGACGCCGTCCCGGTCAGCCTCCCAGCTGCCATGAGGCCAACCCGTACCTCCACGCTGGCCGTCGTGGCCGTCGTCTGCGCGCTGGCCGCCTGGCTGCTGCTGCGGTCGGTCTACGACCGGCTCCCCCCGCTGCCCTGGACCGGCGTGCCCGCCCTGCTCATAGCCGCCGTGGCCGAGGCCTGGACGGGCCGTGACCTGAAGGCCCGGATCACCGGGGGGCGCGGCCTGAAGCCCGCCGCGCCGCTGTTCGTGTCCCGGATGGTGGCGCTGGCCAAGGCCAGCTCGCTGGCCGCCGCGGCGATCGCGGGCCTGTCGGCCGGCTTCGTCATCTACCTGAGCGGCTCCCTGACCGCGGCGATCCCGAAGCAGGATGCGCTGACCGGCGCCCTGACCTTCGCCGCTGCCGTGGTGCTGGCCTGCGCCGCGCTCTACCTCGAGTACTGCTGCCGCGTGCCGAACACCCCGGACCGCGACGAAACCGACGAGCGAGCCGCCCAGTCCTAGCGCACTGCCCTAGCACCGGCCCACTGGACCGGGGCCGAACTGGGCCTTATCGGTAGCCCGCTTCCCCGCCTAGGGTGCTGTCATGAGGACCAGCACGCGCCAGGCCGCGGCCGGCCGGGAGTCCGGCGGCGGCCAGCCGCCCCGGCTCGTGACCCGGCCCCTGCTGGTCAGGTTCGTGTCCATCGTCGGCACGGCGGTCAGCTTCTACCTGCTGCTTTCCGCCGTCCCCGAGTACGCGAGGTCCGCCGGGGCGAGCCCGGGCACCGCGGGCCTGACCACCACCGCGCTGACCCTGTCCAGCGTGGCCGCCTACCTGTTCACGCCGCGGCTGATGGTCCGCTACGGCTACCGGCCGATGCTCGCGGTCGGCCTGGCCGCGCTCGGCCTGCCCGCCCTGGCGCTGGCCGCGTCGGCCAATATCGCGGTCATCATGGCCACGTGCGTGATCCGGGGTGTCGGCTTCGCCATCGTCTGCGTGGCGGGCGGCGCGCTGACCGTCTCGCTCATCCCGCCACAGCGCCGGGGCGAGGGCCTGGCCCTGATCGGGGTGGCCAGCGGGGTGCCGGCGGTGGCGGCCCTGCCGCTGGGCGTCTGGCTGGCCGGGCACCTGGGCTACCGGCCGGTGTTCCTGGCCGGCGCGCTGGCCGCGCTGGCCGGGCTGGCCTCGGTGCCGTGGCTGCCGGGATCGCGCCCGGCCGCGGACCCGTCGGCCGGGGTGGTCGCCGTGCTGCGCGCGCCCGCCTTGATCCGGCCCGCGGTCATCTTCTCGGCCACCACCATGGCGGTCGGGATCATCGTCACCTTCCTGCCGCTGGCCATCACGGGAACCCGGGCCGACGTGGCCGCGCTGGCCCTGCTGGCCGAGCCCGCCGCGGCCATCGGCGGCCGCTGGCTGGCCGGCCGGCACGGTGACCGGCGCGGGCCTGCCGCCCTGCTGCGGCCGGGCGTGCTGCTGGCCGCGGCGGGCCTGCTGACGCTGAGCCTGACCGGTGTCCCGGCCGCGGTGATCGCGGGCGCCGCGCTGTTCGGCCTGGGGTTCGGCGTCACCCAGAACGCCAGCCAGACGGTCATGTACGACCGCGTACCCGAGTCGGGGTACGGCGCGGTCAGCGCCGTGTGGAATCTGGCCTACGACGGCGGCATGGGGCTGGGCGCCGCGGGGTTCGGTCTGCTGGTGACCGGCACAGGGTACCCGGCCGCGTTCGCGCTGACCGCCGCCGTGCTGCCCGTCGTGCTGGCCGTCGCGGGGCGTACCGGCGGGTCCGGCAGGCGGCGGCCGGATAGACCGGCCACGGACCGTTCGGCCTGATGCCCTTTTGAACATAAATGCCCCCGGATATCGGTACTCGGTGTCGCCCACGCCGGCTGCCACGGCGGGGCGGCCTCCTCTACCTGGATCAGCAACCGGCACTAGCTCGGCGAATTAAGGGCGCCGGATACCCACGAGGTATCCGGCGCCCTTTATTCTGGTCACCGCACTACCGTCCGGTACCCGCGAGGACTGGAACGAGATGAACCCTGATTTCCCCGTCCCGGCTGAGCCGGGCCCGCCCGGGCAGCGGCCCGCGCGGCTGGCGGTCGGCGTCATCGGCGCGGGCCGGGCCGGCACCGCGCTCGGCGTGGCCCTGGCCAGGGCCGGGCATACCGTGGTGGCCGCGTCCGCGGTGTCCGACGCCTCGGTGCGCCGGGCCCGCGCCGCCTTTCCCGGCGCGGTCATCGCCGAGCCGGGCCAGGTCCTGCGCCAGGCCGACCTGGCCCTGCTCACCGTGCCCGACGATGTGCTGCCCGGCCTGGTCGAGGGGCTGGCGGCCACCGAGGCGCCGCTGGAGGGCCGCATGCTGGCGCACGCCAGCGGCCGGCACGGCCTGGCCGTGCTCGAGCCCGCCGTCCGGCGCGGCGCCCTGCCGCTGGCCCTGCATCCGGTCATGACGTTCACCGGGCGCAGCGACGACACCGACCGGCTGGCGGGCACCTGCTTCGGGGTCACCGCGCCCGATGTGCTGCGGGCGGCCGCCGAGGCGCTGGTCATCGAGATGGGCGGCGAGCCGGTCTTCGTGCCCGAGGAGCACCGGGACCTGTACCACGCGGCGCTGGCCGGCGCGGCCAACCACCTGATCACGCTGGTGACCCAGGCCGCGGACCTGCTCAGGACGGCGGGGGTGACCGACCCGGCCCGGCTGCTCGGGCCATTGCTGTCCGCGTCCCTGGACAACGCGCTGCGGTTCGGCGACGCGGGCCTGACCGGCCCGGTGGCTCGCGGCGACGCCGACACCGTGGCTGCGCACCTGGCCGCCCTGGCCGCCGCGCCCGCGGCCTCGCCCGCCGCGATCGCGGCCTACACGGCCATGGCCCGGCTGACCGCGGACCGCGCGCTGGCCGCCGGGCTGCTGAAGCCGGGCGACGCCGAGCGCCTGCTCGGCGTGCTGGGCGGCCGTCCGTGAGCCAGCCGGCCGGGGCGCCCGCCAGCCAGCCAGCCGGGGCGCCCGCAAGCCAGCCAGCCGGGGCGCCCGCGAGCCTGTCTGAGGGGCCGCCCGGGAGCCCGCCTAACGGGCCGGTCGTGCTGGCCACCAAGGCCGACCTCGCGGCCGCCCGCCCGGCGCTGGCCGCCCCCGTCGTGCTGGTCCCGACCATGGGCGCCCTGCACGCCGGGCACGCCGCCCTGCTGCGCGCGGCGCGCACGCAGGCCGGGCCCGCCGGCAGCGTGATCGTGTCCATCTTCGTCAACCCGCTCCAGTTCCGGCCCGGCGAGGACCTGGACCGTTACCCGCGGACCTGGCAGGACGACCTGGCCCTGTGCGCGCGTGAGGGAGTGACGGCGGTCTTCGCCCCGTCTGCCGCCGAGATCTATCCCGGCGGCCCGCCGGCCGTGACCGTCGATCCCGGTCCGGTGGGGCGGGTCTTCGAGGGCGAGTTCCGGCCCGGCTTCTTCGACGGCGTGCTGACCGTGGTGCTCAAGCTGTTCCACCTGACCCGGCCGGACGTGGCGGTGTTCGGCGCCAAGGACGCCCAGCAGCTGGCGCTGGTCCGCCGGATGGTCCGCGACACCGACCTGGATATCACCATCTCCGCCGTGCCCATCGTGCGTGATGCCGACGGGCTGGCCACCTCGAGCCGGAACAGGTACCTGTCCGCGGCGGACCGGGAACTGGCCCTGGTCATCTCTCGTGCGCTGCGGGCGGGCCAGGCCCGGGCGGCCGAGGGCGCCGCCGCGGTGCTGCACGCCGCGCAGCAGGTCCTGCGCGCCGCGCCCGCGCTGGCCGTCGACTACGTGGCGGTGGTCGGCCCGGACACGTTCACGCCCGCCCGGCCCGGCCAGGCCGGGCCGGCCCTGATCGTGGCCGCCGCCACCGCGGGCACCACCCGGCTGATCGACAACGCGCCTGTCGTGCTCACCGCAGGCCAGGAACTGGAAGGGCGGGCCGTCGATGCTGCTGACCATTGACATCGGCAACACCAACACGGTGCTCGGCGTATTCGATAAGGACCGGGTCGTCGAGCACTGGCGGGTGGCGACGGTCCCGGATCGCACCGCGGACGAGCTGGCCCTGGTGCTGCACGGCCTGCTCCAGCGCAGCAGCACCGTAAGCGAAAACGAGATCCACGGCATTTCGCTGTGCTCCACCGTGCCTTCCGTGCTGCACGAGATGAGAGAGATGTGCGAGCGCTATTACGGGCAGCTGGAAACGGTCATCGTGGAACCGGGAGTAAAGACCGGCGTGCCGGTCCGAATGGACAACCCGAAAGAAGTGGGCAGCGACCGGATCATGAACTCGCTGGCCGCGGTGCACCTGTACGGCGGGCCGGCGGTGGTGGTCGACTTCGGCACCTCGACGAATTTCAACGCGGTCAGCGCCCGCGGCGAGTTCGTCGGCGGCGCGCTCGCCCCGGGCATCGAGATATCCGTCGACGCCCTGTCCCGGCGGGCCGCGCAATTGCTCAAGGTCGAACTGACCAGGCCACCCCGGGTCGTCGGCAAGAACACCGTGGAAGCATTGCAATCAGGCATTATCTTCGGGTTCGCCGCGCAGGTGGAGGGGATAGCCACCCGGATGGCACGTGAGCTTTACCCGGAAGACCCCGAAGCCGTGACCATCATCGCCACCGGCGGCCTGGCCCCGCTGGTCATCGACGAGGTCAGCGTCATCGACGCCTACGAGCCCTGGCTCACCCTGATCGGCCTGCGCCTGGTCTACGAAAGAAATGCCGGCTTCGCCGAATCCCCCGGCAGCTAAATCCCCCAGCAGCTCATCAGGCGCGCGCCTGGCTGCGGCCCCCGGCAGGCTCCTGGTCCCGCAGCATAGCCAGGGCCTGCTCGATCCTTCGTGCGCGCGTCTCTGGCTCGACCGCGCTCTCGATAGCGCGCACGTGCTCCCGGCGGTGACTGTAGGCCAGGCGGTCGTAGGCGGCGCGGGCGGCCGGATCGGAGTCCAGGGCGCGGGCGAAGTCTGCGGGCTCGACCACGACCGGAGGCTCGGCGTCGAATTCCACCTCGACCTCGACCTCCTCGCCGGTCACGACACCGGCGGCCTGCCGGTTGGCGTTGCTCAGGCCGAGCAGGTAGCGGCCCCGCATGATGGCGACCCTGCTCGGCCAGGAATGCCCGTTGATCGTGATAGTCACCCTCGGCCGCTGGCCGCCACCGAGCGCCGCCACCACCTGCTGGGGAACTTCCAGCCCCCGCATGGGCTCCGGTGGCTCGACGTGGGCCCGGAACTTCATGGTCTGCTCCTTCTGCTATTGCCGTCCTCTTGCGCTGTCACATTCCTGCGCCGGCGCCGGTCTACCCGAATAGACCGGCGAAAGCCAGCCAGTGTGACCGAATCAGTGTGACCGGACCAAGCACCTGGAGGACAAGATCATGCATACGGCAATCACGGCCGCCACGTTGCGGCCCCGGATGAAGAACCCGGCCGCGGTCCTGCCCGGCGCCTGGCAGGCCGTCCAGGCCCTGCACGCGGCCACCGGGAAGGGCGGCGTCCCGGCGGCGACCCTGGACCTGGTCCACCTGCGGGCCAGCCAGATCAACGGCTGCAGCTCGTGCGTCAACGCGGGCTCGCAGCAAGCCAAGCAGGCCGGAGCGGCCGACGAGCGGCTGTTCACCGTGGCCGCCTGGCGGGACGCGCCGTACTTCACCGATGCCGAGCGCGCCGCACTCGCCCTGACCGAAGCCGTCACCCGGCTCAGCGACCGAGCCGATCCCGTCCCCGACCAGATCTGGGACGAGGCCGCCCGGTACTACGACGAGAAGGGACTGGCCGCCCTCATCCTCACAATCGCCACGACCAACCTCTTCAACCGGCTCAACGTCACCACCAGGCAAGTGGCGGGCGGGACCTGGGGCTGAGCGCCGGCTGTTCAGGCGATCCGGACCGCGCCCACGTAGTCGGCCCAGAAAACCGGCTGGACCTGGACCGTCTCGCCGAAATCGGGCGCGTCGACCATCAGCCCGTCGCCCAGGTAGATCCCCACATGGCTGATATCGGGATAGAAGAAGACCAGATCGCCAGGTTCCAGGTCGCTGCGCGAGACGTGCATGCCGGAGTTCCACTGGTCGCCGGTGAAGTGCGGGAGCGTGATGCCTTCCTGCGCGTAGGCCCAGACGACCAGCCCGGAGCAGTCGAAGGCGCTGGGGCCGGCCGCGCCCCACACGTACGGGTCGCCCCGCTTGGTCAGCGCCGCCTGCAGCGCCTGGGCCCCGACGGTGTTCGCGGTCGGGATGGTGATGTCGGGATACTGGCCGGTCTGGGTGAAGATCGCCATCGCCTGCTTCATCGCCGCGCTGTTAACCACGTCGATCTTGGCCTCGATGGCCTGCTTCTTGGTGCCCAGCTGGGCTTGCAGGGCATTGACCGCGGTGACCTGCTGCTCGGCGGTCTGCTGTTCCCTGAGCGCCTGGGCGGCCACGTTGCTCAGCGTGCTGACCCGATCCCCGCTGGCCTGGTCGATCTCGGTCATGGTGGCGGCCTGGGACAGGAACTGCTCCGGGTTGCTCGCGACCAGGGCCTGCAGCGTCGGGTCGAGCCCGGCGTTCATGTAGTTCTCCGCGGCCAGCTGCGCGATGGCCTGCTGGCCCAGGGCCAGGGCGGACTGGGTCCTGGTGGCGGCCCGCTCGGCGATGAGCGCGTCGGCCTGGGCCCTGGTGAGCTGGATGCGCAGGCTGTCGTACTGTTCGCTCAGGGCGTTGATCTGGAACTCGAGCTGCTTGGCCTGCGCGACCAGGGCGGTCAGGTCGGGCCTCGGGTCGGTCGTCTGCGCCCGGCTGCCCGCCGCGGGCACCAGCAGAGCGAGGGCAGCCACGGCCACGGCGGCAGCGGCTCCACTCACTTTGCGCACAGCGATGCACGATATTGGAATCGGGGTCGGTTGGCGACCAACTCGGGAGAAGTTTTACCTTGGGTCACACCAGTCCGGGCCGTCCCGGCCGTCTGGGCAGCGACTATCGTGGACGGCGCTATGTCTTACACGATCCGGTCCGCGCGCACTCGTGACGTGCCTATGATCCGGAAGCTGATCGATTCCAATGTGGAGTCTGGACGTTTGCTGAGTAAGGCCACGGTCACGCTGTATGAAGACATCCAGGAGTTCTGCATAGCCGAACTCGATGATGACGCTGCGCTGGCGGGTTGTGGCGCATTGCACGTGATGTGGGAGGATCTCGCCGAGATCAGGACGGTTGCCGTTCCGGCCGGATGCCAAGGGCTGGGTATCGGTCACGCGATCGTCGATACGTTGCTTCAGCGGGCCCGCGCGCTTGGCGTGGACCGCGTGTTCTGCTTGACTTTCGCGGTTGACTTCTTCGCCCGCCATGGATTCCAGCTCATCAGCGGCACTCCGGTGGCCGCAGAGGTGTACTCGGAACTATTGCGTTCCTACGACGAGGGCGTGGCGGAGTTTCTCGACCTAGAGCGCGTAAAGCCTAACACTCTGGGCAACAGCCGCATGCTGTTGCGCCTCTTACCTGGCCGGGAAAAATGAGCATCAGCGTTGCGCAGGAGACGATACGAGCCCACCGGGGAGCATCGCCGGGCGCGGGCCGCGGGAAGGACGCAACGGGAAGGACTCTGCTATGTGGCAGGACCTCGCGGCGCTGACTCCGCCGCTGGTAGTTTGCGTGGCGTTCATCATCGGCGTGGTCATCTTCCTGCGCCGGCAGATGACTCCCAAGCGCCGCGAGGCCAGGAACGCCAAGCGCCGATCGCGCGAGGATCGGTCTTGATATTTCAGGTAACGGCGGGCATATCCGAACTGGCCAACTGAACTGCGCCACTGGCCGCCCATCTTCATCTGCCCCACCGCGCTGCGAACTATGTATTACGCAGAGTGCTGTCCCGGTGCCGGCTTCATGGTCGCGGCCCGCTCAAAAAACCACAGAATCGCTACTTACGGAATTGTCAACTCCTTCGGATTGGGTATATCTTTAGCATCCGAAATAGGTTGCTCCGTCAGAAGGGCCGATTCGATGGCACAGAAGGTGCAGGTGCTTCTCGTCGACGATCTCGATGGAAGCGAGGCCACCGAGACCGTAGCGTTTGGACTCGATGGCGCCACGTATGAGATCGATCTGAGTACTGGTAACGCCGGCAAGCTTCGTAAAGAGCTCGCCCACTATGTTGAGCACGCGCGCAAAGCGAGCGCTCAGGCTCGGCGTCGCAGGACGCGTACTGGCCCGGGCCGTGAGCGGAGTGCTCAAATCAGGTCGTGGGCGAAGCAGCGCGGTTACAAGGTCAATGAGCGCGGGCGCATTCCGGCGAACATCGTCGCGGAGTACGAGGCCGCGCACTAGCACGCACCCACCGGAGTTCGCGAGTCCTTCGGCGTTCTCCCGGGATCTTCGCCCTGAGGCGAGCGACTCCTTGGCCGTGGTGTCAGGCAGGACCGCTCCCGGGCCGCCAGGCCCGGCCGGCCGAGACGCACCGCCGGCCCCCGCGGGGGCCGGCGGTGCGTTTGCTTGTCCGGGGACGGTCGGCCGGTAGCGTGGGACGCCGAGGGCTCCGGTGGCCGCCGGCCAGGCTCTGGCTCGGGTCGGCGGCCTGGCCGGGGCCGGGGAAGCAGGTCGGGAGGGGCGTTCGCTTGCGGCGTACCGGGAACACTGCCCAGGTCCAGCCGGTTCTATAAGGATGAACGGCCATGTCCCGGGGAACGTTTAGTTATGCGTAGCGCATACTCGCAATAAGAGTGAGTCCGTGGGCGCACGGCTACTATGCGGAGTAGGCAAGGTGGGTTCGACCCCATACCCCCGTGCTGTGAGGGAGAGCGACGAGAGATGTTCGAGAGGTTTACCGACAGAGCGCGGCGGGTGGTTGTCCTGGCCCAAGAAGAAGCCAGGATGCTCAATCACAACTACATCGGCACCGAGCACATCCTGCTCGGCCTCATCCATGAGGGCGAGGGGGTAGCGGCCAAGGCGCTCGAGTCGCTGGGGATCAGCCTGGACGCGGTCCGCCAGCAGGTCGAGGAGATCATCGGCCAGGGCCAGCAGGCGCCGTCCGGGCACATCCCGTTCACGCCGCGGGCCAAGAAGGTGCTCGAGCTGTCGCTGCGCGAGGCGCTGCAGCTCGGCCACAACTACATCGGCACCGAGCACATCCTGCTCGGCCTGATCCGCGAGGGCAACGGCGTCGCCGCGCAGGTGCTGGTCAAGCTGGGCGCCGACCTAAACCGGGTCCGCCAGCAGGTGATCCAGCTGCTGCACGGCTACCAGGGCAAGGAGCCGGCCACATCGGGCACCGCCGCGGAGTCCGCGCCTTCGACCTCCCTGGTCCTCGACCAGTTCGGCCGGAACCTGACCCAGGGCGCCCGCGAGGGCAAGCTCGACCCGGTCATCGGCCGGGAGAAGGAAATCGAGCGCGTCATGCAGGTGCTGTCCCGCCGCACCAAGAACAACCCGGTGCTGGTGGGGGCGCCCGGCGTGGGCAAGACCGCGGTCGTCGAGGGCCTGGCCCAGAAGATCGTCAAGGGCGAGGTGCCCGAGACCATCAAGGACAAGCAGCTCTACACGCTCGACCTGGGTGCCCTGGTGGCCGGGTCGCGGTACCGCGGCGACTTCGAAGAGCGCCTGAAGAAGGTGCTCAAGGAGATCCGCACCCGCGGCGACATCATCTTGTTCATCGACGAGATCCACACGCTGGTCGGAGCCGGTGCCGCCGAGGGCGCTATCGACGCCGCGTCGATCCTCAAGCCGATGCTGGCTCGCGGCGAGCTGCAGACCATCGGCGCCACCACGCTGGATGAGTACCGCAAGTACCTGGAGAAGGACGCCGCGCTCGAGCGCCGGTTCCAGCCCATCCAGGTGGCCGAGCCGACGATCTCGCACACCATCGAGATCCTCAAGGGCCTGCGCGACCGGTACGAGGCGCACCACCGCGTGTCGATCACCGACAGCGCGCTGGTGGCCGCGGCCCAGCTGGCCGACCGCTACATCAGCGACCGCTTCCTGCCGGACAAGGCCATCGACCTGATCGACGAGGCCGGCTCCCGGATGCGGATCCGCCGCATGACCGCGCCGCCGGACCTGCGCGAGTACGACGAGAAGATCGCCCAGGTGCGCCGGGAGAAGGAATCGGCCATCGACTCCCAGGACTTCGAGAAGGCCGCCGCGCTGCGGGACAACGAGAAGCAGCTGCTGGCCAAGAAGGCGTCCCGGGAGAAGGAGTGGAAGGCCGGCGACATGGATGTCGTCGCCGAGGTGAACGAGGAGCTCATCGCCGAGGTGCTCGCCACCGCCACCGGCATCCCGGTGTTCAAGCTCACCGAGGAGGAGTCGCAGCGCCTGCTCCGCATGGAGGACGAGCTGCACCGCCGGGTGATCGGCCAGAACGACGCCATCAAGGCGCTGTCCCAGGCGATCAGGCGCACCCGGGCCGGCCTGAAGGATCCCAAGCGCCCCGGCGGGTCGTTCATCTTCGCGGGCCCGTCCGGCGTGGGCAAGACGGAGCTGTCCAAGACCCTGGCCGAGTTCCTGTTCGGCGACGAGGACTCGCTCATCCAGCTGGACATGAGCGAGTACATGGAGAAGCACACCGTCTCGCGGCTGTTCGGCTCCCCGCCCGGCTACGTCGGGTACGAGGAAGGCGGCCAGCTCACCGAGAAGGTGCGCCGGCGCCCGTTCTCCGTGGTCCTGTTCGACGAGATCGAGAAGGCCCACCCGGACATCTTCAACTCGCTGCTGCAGATCCTGGAGGACGGCCGGCTGACCGACGCCCAGGGCCGGATGGTCGACTTCAAGAACACCGTGATCATCATGACCACCAACCTGGGCACCCGCGACATCTCCAAGGGCGTGACCGTGGGCTTCGCCAGGCAGGGTGAGTCCACCGGTTCCTACGACCGGATGAAGTCCAAGGTGGGCGAGGAGCTGAAGCAGCACTTCCGGCCGGAGTTCCTCAACCGCGTGGACGACATCATCGTCTTCCACCAGCTCCTCCGGGAGGAGATCTTCAGGATCGTCGACCTGATGATCGCCAAGGTGGACGACCGGCTCAAGGACCGGGACATGGCCATCGAGCTGCGGCCGGACGCCAAGGACCTGCTGTCCCAGCGCGGCTACGACCCGGTGCTGGGCGCGCGGCCGCTGCGCCGCACGATCCAGCGGGAGATCGAGGACAGCCTGTCCGAGAAGATCCTGTTCGGTGAGCTGCGGCCGGGGCAGATCGTCATCGTGGACGTGGAGGGCAGCGGCGAGACCGCCAAGTTCACCTTCACCGGCGTGGCCAAGCCCGAAGTGGTCCTCGACACGCCCGCGCCGGAGATCGTCAGCGAGCCGGTGAGCACCAAGGGCAGCAGCGTCACCAGCTCGACGGGCACCACGGGCAGCCAGGACGGCGGCGGCGGCACCGCCTCCGCCCACGGCTAACCGACGGCGACGGCCGGAACCCGGGCCGCACGGCGCTAAGGCTCCGTGCGGCCCGGGTTTCCTGCTGTCAGCGCCAGCTCAGCGGCCGGTGCGTGCCCGGGCAGCGCGTAGCGGCCGTCGGGCAGCGGATCGGCCAGCCCGTCGGCGACCAGCCCGTCCAGCGCCCGGGCCAGCTGCACCCCGTCGGCCCAGGCCGCGCTCAGGGCGGCGAACGGCACCGGCGAGCCGGAATCCCGCAGCACGGCCAGCAGCCGCCCCCGGCACTGCCGGTCGGTGCCGTCGTACCGCTGCCCCCGGCGCGGCGCCGGCCCCGCCTGCTGCGGACGGCCCGCGGCCAGCCAGGCGCACTCCCGCGCCACCGGGCAGGCGGCGCAGCGCGGGCTGGCCGCCGAGCAGACCAGCGCGCCCAGTTCCATCACCGCCACCGACCAGCGCGCCGCTACCGCGGGCTCGGCCGGCAGCAGCGAGGCGGCCAGCCGCCGCTCAGCCACCGACGTGGCGATGGCCGGCCGCGGCTGGCCGGCCACCAGCCTGGCCAGCACCCGGCGGACGTTGGTGTCGAGCACCGCGTGCCGCTGGCCGAAGGCGAAGCTGGCCACGGCCGCGGCGGTGTAGCTGCCGATCCCCGGCAGCGCCAGCAGGGCATCGAGGTCGGCCGGCACCTGCCCGCCGTGCCGCGTGGTCAAGATGGTGGCCGTCTCGTGCAGCCGCAGCGCCCGCCGCGGGTAGCCGAGCCTGCCCCACTGCCTGATCGCCTCGCCGGCCGGCTCGGCCGCCAGCGCGGCCGGCGTGGGCCACCGGGCCAGCCACGCCGCATGCGCGGGCAGCACGCGGGAGACCGGCGTCTGCTGCAGCATGATCTCGCTGACCAGCACCGACCACGGCGTCGCGGCGGCCGAACGCCAGGGCAGGTCGCGCTGGTTACGTGCGTACCAGTCCAGCACCTGGTCCGTGTAGCGCGTGGTCATGATGCTGCCTATCGTGGCACGCCGGCCAGGCCGCCCGTGGCACGCCGGCCAGGCCGCCCGTGGCACGCCGGCCAGGCCGCCCGTGGCACGCCGGCCAGGCCGCCCGTCCCGATGTCACGGAGCGTGCGCCGCAGCCGGCGGGTCTTCACGCTCAGTTAAGTCCGAGCTTGCATACTCTCCGTATGGACGGTGGTTCTTACCGTGACGATAATGACGCGGACCAGCCCGAAACCTACTGGCGCCGCCGGGCGATCACCCTGGCCGCGGGGCTGACCCTGCTCGGCCTGCTCGCCTGGGCCTTCTCCGGCGGCGGCGGGAAACCGGGCCACCCGGCGGCGGCGGGCTCACCGGCGGCCACGACCCCGGCCGCGCAATATCAAAGCGTGCCGCCGGAGCCGTCGCCGGACGCCTCCGCCTCGGACGGGGCCGACGCCGCCGTGCCCGGCCTGCCCAGCGCGGGTACCTCCGGGCTGCCCACGGCCACCGCCTCGAGCGCAACCGCGACCGCGACCGCCAAAGCCGGCGCCGACCCGGCTCCCAGCGCGCCGGTCGCCGCGCAGTCCGGCGGCGACTGCTCGCCGAGCTCCGTGGTGCTCAGCCTGTTCAGCACCCGGCCGAGCTACTCAACTCGCGAGTTCCCCGAGTTCGACGTCTACGCGGTCTCCACGGCCGCCGGCACCTGCACGGTCAACCTGGGCCCCGGCCAGCTGCACCTGACCGTGATGTCAGCGGGCCGGGTCATCTGGGACTCGGCCGACTGCTCCCGCGGCGGTGCCAACCAAGGCCGGGCCAACCAGGACGACCAGCTCAGCCGCGGCGTCCCGGTGCAGACCTTGATCACCTGGAACCGCGCGATCACCCTGCCCGGCTGCGTCACGCTCGCTTCCTCGGCCCGGCCCGGCACCTACCAGGCACAGGTCAGGACGGCCGCCGTAGCCAGCGAGGTAAGCACCTTCAAACTGGTCGGCTGACCGGTTACTGTTCCGGCCCGAGCACCGCGGCCAGCGCCTGGCGGATGTCGTCCACCGGGACGACCTGAAGCTTCGGCACGCCGCTGCCGGACTGCGGGCCGCCGCGGGCGAGCTCGGTCTCGACCACCTCGAGACCGGCCGAACCCGACGGGACGATCGCCCGCCGGAACCCCATCCGCTCGGCCTCGGCCAGCCGCCGGGCCAGGCCGGCCACCCGCCGGACCTCGCCGGCCAGGCCGACCTCGCCGATGGCCACCACGCCCCGCGGCACGCTCAGATCGGCCGTAGAGCTGGCCAGCGCCACGGCCACCGCCAAGTCCACGGAAGGCTCGGTCAGGCGCACTCCGCCCACCGTGGCCGCGTACACGTCCTGTTTTCCGAGCTTCAGCCCGGCCCGGCGCTGCAGGACGGCCAGCACCATGCCCACCCGCGCGGGGTCGAGACCTGAGGTGGCCCGCCGGGGCATCTCCAGCGCCGAATGCCCCACCAGCGCCTGGACCTCGGCCGGCAGCGGCCTGCGTCCCTCCAGCGTCACCGTCACGCACGTGCCAGGCACCGGCTCGCGATGCTGGGAGATGAACAGCCCGCTCGGGTCGGGCAGCCCGATCAGGCCGTACTCGCCCAGATCGAAACAGCCCACCTCGTCGGTCGGCCCGTACCGGTTCTTGACCGCCCGCACCATGCGCAGCTGGGAATGCCGGTCGCCGTCGAAGTGCAGCACCACGTCGACCAGGTGCTCCAGGGCCCGGGGGCCGGCCACCGAGCCGTCCTTGGTGACGTGCCCGACCAGGATGGTGGCCAGCGAGCGTTCCTTGGCCACGGCGGTCAGCGCGCTGGCCACGGCCCGGATCTGGGTCACGCCGCCCGCGGCCCCGTCGATGTCACCCGCCGCGATGGTCTGCACCGAGTCGATGATCAGCAGCCGGGGCTCCACCGCGTCAACGTGCCCCAGCACGACGTCCAGGTCGGTCTCGGCCGCCAGGAACAGCCGGTCGCTGATCGCGCCGATCCGGTCCGCGCGTGATCGCACCTGAGCCGCCGACTCCTCGCCGGTGACGTACAGCACCGGCCCGGTCTCCGCGGCCAGCGCGGCCGCCTCGAGCAGCAGCGTGGACTTGCCCACCCCGGGCTCGCCCGCCAGCAGCACCACGGCGCCAGGCACCAGGCCGCCGCCGAGCACCCGGTCCAGCTCATCAAGCCCGGTCGGCCGGGCCCGGGCGTCGGTCGCGTCCACCTGGCCGATGGGCACCGCCGGGGTGGTGGCCACGATCGGGGCGCGCAAGATGGCCGCCCGCTGCCCGATCCGGGCCGGGCGGGCGGCGCCCGCCTGCTCGACCGTGCCCCAGGCCTGGCACTCACCGCAGCGCCCGGCCCACCGGGCCGCCTGCCAGCCGCACTCGGTGCACCGGTAGCCGGCCGTCCCGGCCGATGACTTTGCCATGCCCGCACGATAACGGTCGCCTCTGACAATCTCAGTAAGCTGGAACCGACGCCCGGCCGGCCCACGAGGCCTGGCCAGGCCTACGGAGGGAGTGCAGCAGTGAGCGGCGCGGCGAAGGCACCGGGACTGCCGGTCGCCCTGTCCACCTCATCGGTCTACCCGGAACGCACGCCGGAGGCCTTCGAGATCGCCGCCCGCCTCGGCTACGACGGCATCGAGGTCATGGTCTACACCGACCCGGTGAGCCAGACCGCGGACGCGCTGCGGGGCCTGTCCGCCTACCACCAGCTGCCCATCATGGCCGTGCACGCGCCCAGCCTGCTGCTCACCCAGCGGGTGTGGGGCCGCGAGCCGTGGGAGAAGCTGCGCCGCGCCAAGGACCTGGCCGAGCGGGTCGGGGCCCGGGTGGTGGTCGTGCACCCGCCGTTCCGCTGGCAGCAGGAGTACGCCCGCGGCTTCGAGGAGGGCCTGGCCGCCCTGGCCGCCGAGGGCGACATCATCTTCGCGGTCGAGAACATGTACCCGCTCAAGGTGGGCGGCAGCGAGGTAGCGGGGTACGCCCCGCACTGGGACCCGACGGCCCTGGACGTCCCGCACGTCACGCTGGACCTGTCGCACACCGCCGCCTCGGGGTCCGACGCGCTGGCCATGGCCGCCGAGCTCGGCGGGCGCCTGGCCCACGTGCACCTAGCCGACGGCACCGGCTCGCCCACCGGGCCGTTTCCCGACGAGCACCTGGTCCCCGGCCGCGGCGGCCAGCCCTGCGCCGAGCTGCTCACCCTGCTCCCGGCCACCGGCTTCGACGGCGTGGTGGTGGTCGAGGTGAACACGAACAAGGCGCCGACCCGGGAGGACCGGCTGGCCGACCTGGCCGAGTCGCTGGCCTTCGCCCGGCAGCACCTGGCCCTCGCGGCGGGCCAGGCCACCCGCGGGTAATCTTCTTGCCATGGCAGGCAGCGCCCCAGCAACGCTCATCACCGTGGCGCCGACCGGCGCCGAAGCCGAGAAGTCGGCGGCCCCCGCCCTCCCGGTGACCCTGGACGAGCTGGTGGTCACGGCCAAGGAGTGCGAGGCCGCGGGCGCCGCGGTCATCCACGTGCACATCAGGGACGACGCGGCCCGGCCCACGCTGGACCTTGGCCGGCTCACCGACACCGTGGCGGCGCTGCGGGAGGGCACCGGCCTCATCGTCCAGCTGTCCACCGGCGGCGCCGTGACCGACAGCTTCGCTCACCGGCTGGCCGTGCTGGACGCCGCCCCGGACGCGTGCTCGCTGACCTGCGGCACGGTCAACTTCGGGGACGACGTGTTCGCCAACCCCTGGCCGTTCATCAAGGACCTGTACCAGCTGACCCAGGAGCGGCAGGTGGTCCCGGAGTTCGAGCTGTTCGACCTGGGCCACGTCGCGACCCTGCACCGGCTGCTCGCCTCCTGCGGGCCGCCGGCCGGCGGCCACGTGCACTGCAACCTGGTCATGGGCGTGCCCGGCGGCATGCCGGGGGACGTGGCCACGCTGGCCGCCGCGGCGGCCGCGCTGCCGCCCGGCGCCACCTGGTCGGCCACCGGCATCGGCCGGACCACGCTGCCCGTGCTGTTCGGCGCGCTCGGGGCGGGCGGCCACCTGCGGGTGGGCATGGAGGACACGCTGACCTACGCCCGGGGCCGCCCGGTGGCCCGCAACGCCGAACTGGTCGAGCGGGCCGCGGCCGCGGCCCGGCTGGCCCAGCGTCCGCCCATGCCCCCCGCCGACGCCCGCGCCTTCCTCGGCATCCCGGACCGCACGGGTGCTTGCTGATGGTTCGCAATTGCAAGCACCCGGTGGCATGATGAAGGCATGCGTAACGAGACCGTGAAATCGATCGGCGATTACATCAGGGAGCAGCGGGAGCAGGCCAGGATCTCCATGCGCCAGCTGGCGCAGGCGGCCGGGGTGTCCAACCCGTACCTGAGCCAGATCGAGCGCGGCCTGCGCAAGCCGAGCGCGGACATCCTGCAGCAGATCGCCAAGGGGCTGCGCATCTCCGCCGAGGCGCTCTACGTGCAGGCCGGGATCCTGGAAGACCGGCCGGCCGATACGGGAGTCCGTTCGGCCCTGCTGGCCGACGCCGAGCTGTCGGAGCGGCAGAAGCAGGTCCTGATCGAGATCTACGAGTCGTTCCGCAAGGAGAACGCGGCCGCCGCCGAGGCCGCGGCCCAGGCGGCCGCCGAACAGGCCGCCCTGGCCGAACAGGCCGCGCAGGCCGCCCTGGCGGCGCAGCCGGCAGACACCGCAGCAGACCCTGAAGAAACAGCAGGCTCCGGCCAGGAGCACTCATCGGATCCGGGCGCCCCGAACCCGGCGGCCGATCTCTCAGCTGACCCGGATGTGATTTCCGGCCAGAACGTACCTCCGATTGGGTAGCGTGAGTTCCGTGTTCGGTGCCTATACCCCGCTTAACGACTTCTTCCTCGCCCTCGGTGCCGCCGCGTTCATCGTCGAGGCCTGGGCCTTCATCGACGCCATCCGCCGGCCAGGCCCGGCCTTCGTGGCGACAGGCAAGCAGACCAAGCAGCTGTGGCTGATCATCCTGGGCGTGGCCGCCGTGGTCGGGCTGGCCGGCGTGGTGTACAAGATCGGCCCGACGTCCATCCTGACCGTCGCGGCGTTCGTGGCGGCGGCCATCTACCTGGCCGACGTCCGGCCCAAGGTGAAGGACTTCCGCAACGGCGGCGGGGGCAGCAGCTCGGGCCCGTACGGCCCCTGGTAACACCCGTACGGCCCCTGGTGACAGCGGCGCTGCTCAGATGACGAGCAGCGCGACCGTCGCCGCGACCAGCAGCGCCGCGGCGCCGCACACGCCCGCGCTCGCCGCCACGGACAGCGGCCGCACGGGCTGCAGCAGCCGGGCCACCCGGGCCGCCACCTCGCCCTCGCCGGCGGCCAGCGCTCCGGCCGGCGCCGGGCAGGTCCCGGCCGTGCCGAACCGCACCAGGGCCGACACCAGCTCACGGGCCGGACGCCCGCGCAGCGAATGGTCGTCGGCCAGCATCTCGACCAGCAGCGCCACCGCGCGGTGCGACTCGCCGCAGATCGCCGAGCGCGGGAACGCCCGGCGCAGCGCGCTGAACGGCAGCAGCACCAGGTCGTGCCGCTCGCGCAGGTGCGCGTGCTCGTGCGCCAGCACCGCGGCCAGCTCACGCCGGCCGAGCAGTTCCAGCGTGCCCACGCTGAGCACCACGATCTGGGAGCGCAGCCCGGGCAGGCAGTAGGCCGCCGCGGTGGGGTAGTCGACGACCAGCGCGCCTGGCGCCTTCGGGTCGCCGTGGGCCAGCAGGGCCAGCAGCGCCCGCTGCCGCCGCCGGGCCTGCCGCGCCGCCGCCGAGGCGGCGATGAGCACCCAGCACAGCGAGGCCAGCAGGGCCAGGCCCGCGGCCAGGCAGGCCATCCGGACCAGGAGCAGCATGGCAGGCAGGATGCTGACCGGGCCGAAGGCCACGGGGATCCTGAACGCGTCGGCGGGGAAGACGCTGCCCAGGTGCAGGATGGAACGGGCCACGCCCAGGCTGTCGCCCGGCAGGCTCAGGCTGACCAGCGTGCCGACGGCGGCCAGTCCCG
Organism: uncultured Actinomycetes bacterium; assembly: GCA_963790065.1. Classification (GTDB taxonomy): domain Bacteria; phylum Actinomycetota; class Actinomycetes; order Streptosporangiales; family Streptosporangiaceae; genus Palsa-504. Next base: position 137,434 of record CAWBNK010000024.1, read on the forward strand.
CGGCCAGCCCGAGAGACTGCCAGAGCAAGATGGCCGCGGCCGGCGAGCGGCGCGGCCAGCTGGCCTGCGCCAGCGCCGAAGCTCCGAGCACGCTCCCGATGGCGACCGCGGCGAGCAGCGCCGCGTCAGCCGGACCGTTCATCTCCTTCGCTGCCACCTTCGATCAGTTCCAGGGCGTCGCGCAGCACGTCTGCCTCGACGCCGGAGACGGACTGGGCGAACCGCGTCAAGGCGGCCGTGCGGTCACCGGTCTGATCCAGCGCGGTCAGCATGAGTTCGGTGACGTAAGTTTCGCGGGTTGCGGCAGGACAATAGCGCCAGGCACGCCCGTCCCGCTGCCTTCTGGCGAAACCCTTCTTGGCGAGCCTGTCGAGCACCGTCATCACGGTGGTGTGAGCTAGATTACGTTCGGTCAGCCTAGCACTGACCTCTCGCACCGTGAGAGGTTCGTCGGTTTCCCAGAGCACGTCCATGATGGCACGTTCAAGTTCACCCAACCGGTTCACGGTCGTCAATGTACCCGTTATGCGGGCTATCGAATAGGCGGCGCCCTTTAATAGGCCACGCGAATGCGGGCCGCCACATCCGTCCCGCTTGCCCCTCCCCGCCGCACCGGGCTCGCCGCCCATAATCCTGCCGAACGATCCCGCCCCCTCGCCCCCCAAACCGGCACCTAACCTCTGGCTGCCCCCCAGCCCCAGGAGCCCCAGCAGTCCCGGAAATCTCAGCGGTCGGGGTCGGCGAAGCGGGCGAAGGCGCGCAGGTTGGCCAGGCTCTCGCCGCGCTTGGCCCGCCAGGCCCATTCCCGGCGGATCGCGTTGGCGAAGCCGAGCTCGAGCGCGGTGTCGAAGTTGTCGTCGGCGTAGCTGAGCACGCAGCCGAGCAGCTGGTCGATGTCGGCCGCGCCGATCCCGCTCAGCGGCAGCCGGCCGGTCAGGTACACGTCGCCCACCGGGTCCAGGCTGAAGTGGACCCCGTACATGCGGCCGTTGCGCTCCAGCAGGAACCGGTAGAACGCCTCGTGGTTCTCGTCCGGCTGGCGGCAGAAGAACGCCTCCACGCTCAGGCTGTGCGACCCGGCGATCAGCCAGGTCATCGTGGCCAGCTTGTGCTGGCCCTCCAGCCGCACCAGGAACGCCCCCGGCTGCGGGTTCTCGTAGCTCAGCCCCAGCTCATCCAGCGCGGCCGCGACAGCCGCCGCCGACCCCGGATCGCCGCTCATGCGCCTACAGCTGTCGCTGCCGCCTCGTTCATGGCTCCGGTATACACGTCGATGAGCCGGTCCGCGGTGGCGGGCCAGTCGAACGCCGACGCGTGCGCCACCGCCCCCCGCGACAGCTCCGCCAGCCGGTCCGGCGCCGCGCACAGCTCGGCCAGCACCCGCGCGTACGCCATCGGGTCGTGCCCGTCGACCAGCACGCCGGAGTACCCGTCCCGCACCACGGTGCGCAAGCCTCCCACGGCGGCCGCCACCACCGGCGTGCCGCACGCCTGAGCCTCCAGCGCCACCAGGCCGAACGACTCCGAGTGCGACGGCACCAGCACGATGTCAGCGGCCCGGTACCAGTCGGCCAGCTCCCGCTGCGGGCAGGGCGGCTCCAGCCGCACGCAAGACGCGATGCCCAGCCCCTCGGCCAGGCCGGAAAGCCGCCCCGGCGCGCCCACCTCGGACCCGCTGGGCCCGCCCACGAAGACCACGACCAGCCGGTCCGCCAGCGACGGGCAGGCCCGCAGCAGCGAGGCCGCGGCGTGCAGCACGATGTCGGGCCCCTTCAGCGGCTGGATCCGCCCGGCGAACACCAGCACCACCGCGTCGGCGGGCAGCCCGAGCCGGGCCCGTACCGCCGCCGGCGAGCCCGGCCGGAACACCGACAGGTCCACGCCCGGGTTCACCGTCTCGACCCGCCACGGGTCGGCGCCGTACAGCTCGATCAGCTGGCGCGCCTCCTCGGCGGTGTTGGCCACCAGCCGGTCGGCGGCCGCGATGACCTCGCCCTCGCCGCGGATCCGGGCCGCGGGCTCGGCGCAGTCGCCGCTGGCCAGGGCCAGGTTCTTGACCTTGCCCAGGGTGTGCATGGACTGGATCAGCGGCACCCCCCAGCGCTCCGCCGCCACCGCGGCCACCTGGCCGGACAGCCAGTAGTGCGCATGCAGCAGGTCGTACCGGCCGGGCTCGTAGGCCGCCTCGGTGCGCAGCACCCCGAACGTGAACGGGCAGATCTGCCCGGGCAGCGCGTTCTTGTCCAGCTCCTCGAACGGCCCGGCCACCACGTTGCGGACCAGCACGCCGGGCGCCAGCTCGACGGTGGGCGGCGTGTCCGGGCACACCGCGCGGGTGAAGATCTCGACCTCGGTGCCGCGCTCGGCCAGCCGCTTGGACACCTCGACCACGTAGACGTTGAGCCCGCCCGCGTCGCCGGTGCCCGGCTGGTCGAGCGGGGAGGTGTGCAAGCTGATGGTCGCGATCCGCCTGGGTACGTCGGACCTGCGCCGTTGCGGGCTGATTCGCGGCACTTGAGGCACGCTCTAACCAACCGCGCGGTGCCGCCGCCTGTTCCCAGGCCCGCCGGATGAGCCACTAGGCTGTCCGGCATGAAGACCCTGGTGCTGCTCCGGCACGGCGAGAGCGAGTGGAACTCGAAGGGCCTGTTCACCGGGTGGGTGGACGTCGGCCTGTCCGAGGTCGGCGCGCAGGAGGCGCGCCGCGGCGGCCGGCTGCTGGTCGAGTCCGGCGTCATCCCGAGCACGGTGCACACCTCGGTGCTGACCCGCGCCATCCAGACCGCCAACTTCGCGCTGGACGAGGCGGGCCTGCTCTGGCTGCCGGTGCAGCGTTCCTGGCGGCTGAACGAACGCCACTACGGCGCGCTGCAGGGCAAGGACAAGGCGCGGACCAGGCAGGAGTTCGGCGACGAGCAGTTCATGCTGTGGCGCCGCTCCTACGACGTGCCGCCGCCGCCGATCGAGGACGACGACCCGATGTCCCAATCGGGCGACGCCAGGTACGCCGCCCTGCCCCCGGAGATCAGGCCGCGCACCGAGTGCCTGCAGGACGTGGTGGCCCGCATGCTGCCGTACTGGTACGACGCGGTGGTGCCGGACCTGGTCCGCGGCGAGACGGTGCTGGTCGTAGCGCACGGCAACTCGCTGCGTGCGCTGGTCAAGCACCTGGACGGCATCAGCGACGAGGCCATCGCCGAGCTGAACATCCCGACCGGCATCCCGCTGGTCTACGAGCTCGACGACGCCTTCAGGCCCAGCCGGCCCGGCGGCCGCTACCTCGACCCCGAAGCCGCCGCCGAAGCCGCCGAAGCGGTGAAGAACCAGGGCCGGTAAGGCGCCCCCACGGCGCGGCAGCGGCAAACCGGACGTTACCGGCGGTTAGCCGCCAAGTGAATATGCCTCGAATATCGCTCGGCGAGGTCGAGGCCCGCTGTTTTCCCACCGGTCTTACCGCATACCATTGAATCGTGAGTCTTCACTGGTCACGTCCCTGGCCTGCGCGAACAGCTGAGATTGCATGGCGATAAGAGCCAGGAGCGGGTCCGCCGTACGGCCGCGCAACGCACGTCTGCGCACGGCCCGCCAGCCGGCCCGGCTGCCTCCCGGCATCGCATCCGTCCTGTCCGTGCTTTCCTCCTCGGCCGTGGTCGTGGACAGCAACGACCGGGTGCTGCGCGCCAGTGCCGCGGCTCGCGCCTTCGGGCTGGTCAAGGGGGACCGGCTGATGGTCAGCGAACTGGCCGCGCTGGCCCGCCAGGTCCGCCGGGACGGGGAGATCAGGGAGGGCGAGTTCGAGGTCCCGGTGCCCAGGTTCGGCGGCCGGACGACCAGCTTCGCGGTCCGGGTAGCGCCGCTCGGCGCGGCCGTGGGCGGCGGCGGGCTGGTGCTGGTCCTGGCCGAAGACCAGACCGAGAGCCGCCGGGTCGACGAGGTCAAGCGGGACTTCGTGGCCAACACCAGCCACGAGCTCAAGACCCCGGTGGGCGCCCTGGCCCTGCTGGCCGAGACCATCGAGGACGCCGCCGACGACGCCGAGGCGGTCCGCCGGTTCGCGGGCAAGATGCGCCAGGAGGCCCAGCGGCTGACCAACCTGGTGCAGGACCTGATCACGCTGTCCCGGATCCAGGCCGTCGAGCCGGTCCCCGACCCGCGCCCGGTCGACCTGGACCTGGTGGTGGCCGAGGCGCTGGACCGCTGCCGGATGAAGGCCAACGCGCGCGGCATCACGCTCGCCTCGACCGGCACCCGCGGCCTGTCCGTGCTGGGGGACGAGGACCTGCTCATCACCGCGCTGCGCAACCTGCTTGAGAACGCGGTGGCCTACAGCCCCGAACGCACCCGGGTGGTCATCTGCCTCAAGCGGTCCAGCGACGGCAACGCCGAGCTGAGCGTGGCCGACCAGGGCATCGGCATCCCCGAACGCGACCTGGAGCGGATCTTCGAGCGGTTCTACCGGGTCGACCCGGCGCGCTCGCGGGCCACCGGCGGCACCGGCCTGGGCCTGGCCATCGTCAAGCACGTGATGGCCGCGCACAACGGCCGGGTCACGGTGCGCAGCACCGAAGGGGCCGGCTCGACGTTCACCCTGTTCATTCCGCTGCGAAGCGATCATGCCAGCACGGGCGCGGCTTAGAGACCGGGAGCGATTCTCATGACACGTGTGCTGGTAGTTGAGGACGAGGACTCATTCAGCGACGCCATCTCGTACCTGCTGCGCAAGGAGGGCTTCGAGGTGGCGGTCTGCTCGACCGGTCCCGACGCGCTGGACACGTTCGACCGGACCGGCGCCGACCTGGTCCTGCTCGACCTGATGCTGCCCGGCCTGCCCGGCAGCGAGGTGTGCCGGTCGCTGCGGGAGAAGTCCAACGTGCCGGTGATCATGCTGACCGCCAAGGACAGCGAGATCGACAAGGTGGTCGGGCTGGAACTCGGCGCCGACGACTACGTGACCAAGCCGTTCTCCTCCCGCGAGCTGGTCGCCCGGATGCGCGCGGTGCTGCGCCGCCGGGGCGAGCCCGACGACGTGGCCGAGTCGGCGCTGGAGTCCGGGCCGGTCCGGATGGACGTGGACCGGCACGTGGTCACCGTCCGCGGCGGCACGGTGCAGCTGCCGCTGAAGGAGTTCGAGCTGCTCCAGGTGCTGCTGCGCAACGCCGACCGGGTCCTGACCCGGATGCAGCTCATCGACCGGGTGTGGGGCGCCGACTACGTGGGCGACACCAAGACGCTGGACGTGCACATCAAGCGGCTGCGGGCCAAGATCGAGGTCGACCCGGCTCACCCGCAGCACATCGTGACCGTGCGCGGCCTCGGCTACAAGTTCGAATCAGCAGGCTGATTACTGAGGCTGATTACTGGCACCACGGCCCGTTCGGCATAAAAGGTCTATTTTTGGCCGAACGGAGCGTGGCTCGTGCCTGCCGCAGCCTACGGCGAGACCGACGGGCTGGCCGAGGCGGTGGGCGTCGCGGTGGCCGAAGCACTGACCGAACCTGAGGGCGTGGCGGTCGGCGACGCCTTGTGCTTGGGGTTGGGGGTCGGCGTGGGGCTGGGCGGCGGCGGTGAGTAGGTGGCGAAGTCGTATGCGTTCGGCTCCACCGGGACCAGGATGGTCACCGCTCCGGCGCTGGCGAAGTTGAGCACCAGCCGGACCGTTTCCCCGCCGGACAGCGCGCTGGTCAGGCCGTTGAGCACGATCTCCGGCGCCGGGCCGTCCAGGTTCACCAGCGCGTCGGGGCCCAGGTTGACCGGTCCGTTGATCAGCCGCACCGAGGTGGCCGTGCCCGGCGCGCTGACCGAGGTCAGCTGCTCGCCGCTCGGTGCCGACAGCGACATGAACAGCCCGGCCTGCCCGCCGGCCGGCAGCACCGTGTTGAGCTGCGGCCCGAGCACGAAGGCGTTGTCGATCGCGATGCCGTCGATGATGGTGCTCTGCCCGGTGGAGGCCGGGTGATACTGCAGTGTCGGCGCGTTGAAGCCGGCCTCGCAGCCGGCCAGGGCCGGGACCAGCACGGCTACGGCGCCGAAAAGCAGGCGGCGGGTCCAGCGCGTCACCTTAAGCCTCCAAGGCTCATTCCGACGGGACGGGAGTAAATCGTAGCGGCCAGGCCGCCGTCAGGTGACGCGGGGTCGCGCGGGCGGTTAAGGGCCGCCGGGGATGGAGGCGTGCACCGGGCCGGACCGGGTGGCCTGCGCCGTGGACAGCGACGGGCTGGCCGAACCGGAGGGGCTGGGGGTAGCCGTATGGCCCGAGGGCCCGGCGTTGGCGGCGGCGGCGGGGCTGGCGGCCGAGCTGACCGGCCGGGTGCTCGAGGCCGTCGCGGTCGGCGGATTGGTGTGGGAGCGGTTCGCGGGCGTGGTCGCCGGGCTGAACGTGGCCACCGAGAGCATGGCCCCCGCGACCAGGCACACGGCCAGGATGCTGGCCAGCAAGGGCAGCACGGTGCCCTGCCCGAACGGCGCGCTCAGCCGCCGCAGCCGCTTCCTGCGCCGCTGGGCCCGCAGCTCGCGGTGGTAGGCCAGCACGTCACGCTCGAGCTCACGCGCGTCATCCGGAACCTGGATGTCGAGCGGAGGCTCGTCCCAACCTGACCCGCCGCCAGGATTCACCGTCACCTCCGGCGCGACTTGGACCCTCGCTCTCCAGTATGAGCCATCAATGCGGAGTTATCGCCCCCAGCCGGTCAGCCATCATCCGACGGACGGTCAGCCATCATCCGACCCCGACGATCAGCTATGCCCCACCCCGGCCGATCAGCCACAACCCCACCCGACGAGCGGCCACCCTCCACCCCGACGATCATGAAGATGCGGGGCTTTGGCGGTTTGCTCGGGTAGAATGAAAGTCGCTCCTAAGCCCTCCAGTGGCGGTGCCGGGTCAGGCACGGCCAGTTGAACGACGTGGCCGAAGGTCAGCTATTGGCGTACTGACCTGCATATTCACCGCCAAGGGCGTTTTATCGACACCGTTCTGGCGTGGTAAGATGGTCGTCAGCGGAAGGGGTACTTGCCACATGTCTTTCAAGGTCGGCGATACCGTCGTCTATCCCCATCACGGGGCTGCTCGCATCGAAGCGGTCGAGACTCGCACCATAAAGGGCGAGGATAAGACCTATCTGGTCCTCAAGGTCGATAAAGGTGACCTGACCGTACGTGTCCCCGCGGACAATGCCGAGTTGGTCGGCGTCAGGGACGTCGTAGGCGCCGAGGGTCTCGAGCGGGTTTTCGAAGTGCTCCGCGCGCCGCACACTGAAGAGCCCACGAACTGGTCCAGGCGGTACAAGGCCAACCTGGAGAAGCTCGCTTCCGGTGACGTGAACAAGGTGGCCGAGGTCGTCAGGGACCTGTGGCGGCGCGACCGGGAGCGCGGCCTGTCCGCGGGCGAGAAGCGGATGCTGGCCAAGGCCCGGCAGATCCTGGTCAGCGAGCTCGCGCTGGCCGAGAAGACCAACGAGGATAAGGCCGAGGCGCTGCTCGACGAGGTTCTCGCCACCTAGGGCGGGGCTCACTGAGCCGTGACCGGTCCCGCCGCCTAGCCCGAGATGGTCCAGCCCAAGATGGTGCTGCCTAGGGTCGGTCTGGGCGTTGACGTCCACCCGCTGGCCAGCGGGCGCGAGCTGCACCTGGCCGGGCTGTTCTGGCCCGGTGAGACCGGCCTGGCCGGTCATTCCGATGGTGACGTGGCCGCGCATGCGGTCTGCGACGCGCTGCTGTCCGCGGCCGGGCTCGGCGATCTCGGCGGGAACTTCGGTACGTCCCGGCCGCAGTGGGCCGGGGCCTCCGGGCTGGCGCTGCTGGCCGAGACGTTCCGGCTGGTCAGCGAGGCCGGGTTCGTCATCGGCAACGTCGCGGTGCAGGTCGTAGGCAACCGGCCCAAGATCGGGCCCCGCCGGGCCGAGGCCGAGAAGGTCATGGCCGAGGCACTGGCCGGGGCCCCGGTCAGCCTGTCCGCGACGACCACCGACGGCCTCGGCCTGACCGGCCGCGGCGAGGGCATCGCCGCGATCGCTACCGCCCTGGTTGCGCCCGTCTAGTTAAGCCAGCCACCCCCGGGCACTGACGGTATCCCTTAGCCTTACACCGTGACATTGCACCTGCACGACACCGCGACCCGCACGGTGCGCGAGTTCGCGCCCCTCGTGCCGGGGGAAGTGTCGGTCTACCTGTGCGGCGCCACGGTGCAGGCGCCGCCGCATATCGGCCACCTCAGGTCGGCCGTGTGCTTCGACGTGCTCAACCGGTGGCTGGCGGCCAGCGGATACCGGGTGACGTTCTGCCGGAACGTCACCGACATCGACGACAAGATCCTGCGCACGGCCAGCGCCGAGGGCGTCGCCCCACCGATCGTGGCCGAGCGCAACCAGCGGGCGTTCACCTGGGCTTACGACGCGGTCGGCTGCCGTCCGCCGGACATCGAGCCGCGGGCCACCGGGCACATCCCGGAGATGATCGTGCTGATGCGCCGGCTGATCGACGGCGATCACGCCTATCCGGCCGCTGGGGACGTCTACTTCGACGTGCGCTCCTACCCGGCCTACGGCGCGCTGTCCGGGCAGCGGCTGGACCAGATGCGCCCGGCCGAGGACGCCGACGACGTGGCGGCCAAGCGCGATCCGCGCGACTTCACGCTGTGGAAGTCGGCCAAGCCCGGCGAGCCGTACTGGGAGACGCCCTGGGGCAACGGCCGGCCCGGCTGGCACCTGGAATGCTCGGCCATGTCCACCAAGTACCTGGGTCCCACCTTCGACATCCACTGCGGCGGGATGGACCTCATCTTCCCGCACCACGAGAACGAGATCGCGCAGTCCAAGGCGGCCGGGGACGGCTTCGCCAGGTACTGGATGCACAACGGCCTGCTCGGCCTGGCGGGCGAGAAGATGAGCAAGTCGCTGGGCAACTCGCTGCTGGTCACCGACCTGCTGACCCGGATCAGGCCGGCCGAGCTGCGCTACTACCTGGTCCAGGCGCACTACCGGTCGCTGCTTGAGTACTCCGAGGACGCGCTGGACGAGGCGGCCGCCGCCTACCAGCGGATCGAGCGATTCGTACTGCGCGCCAGCGAGCTGGCGGGCAGCCCCGGCCTGGACGAGGTGGCGCCACCGGCGCACGACGAGGAGGCGGAGGGGCTGCCGACGTCGTTCCGTTCGGCCATGGACGAGGATCTGAGTGTGCCCGCGGCGCTGGCCGCCGTGCACGCCTGCGTCCGGGACGGCAACCAGGCGCTGGCCAGCTCGGACAAGGCCGGCGCCCGGGCCAGCCTGGTCAGGCTGCGGGCCATGCTGGATGTGCTCGGCCTGGACCCGCTCGCGCCGCACTGGTCGGGCGCCGCGGGCGCCGGGCCCGGCGCGGGCTCCGGCGAGCGGCTCCGCCAGGTGGTCGGGTCGCTGGTCAAGCTGACCCTGGCCCAGCGGGACGCGGCCCGGACCCGGCGGGACTACGCCACCTCTGACGCGATCAGGGACGGCTTGGAGGAGATCGGCATCGTGGTCGAGGACACCGCAGAAGGCCCGCGCTGGGAGCTGAAGCGTTGACCGGAACCGGCGGCTCCCGCTCTGGCCGCGGCTCGGGTGCGTCCAAGGGCGCCAGGGGGTCCAAGGCGCTCAAGGGGGCCGGGAAGACCAAGACCGGCAAGCCGCGCCCGGGCACCGGCGGGTACGGCCGCCGTGCGCTGGAAGGCAAGGGGCCCACCCCGCCCGCCGCCATGCGCCCCGGCCATCCGGCCCAGCGCCGGACCGCCGCGGCGTCATCTTCGTCCGCCCGGTCTTCCTCGTCCCCGGCCAGCAGTGACCGGAGCAGGACCCGCCGCCCCGACGACGCGCCCGGACGCACGCCGCGGGGGGCCGGGGATGCGGCCGAGTTCGTGGCCGGCCGCAACGCGGTGGTCGAGTCGCTGCGGGCTAGCGTGCCCGCGTCGGTGCTGTACGTCGGGGCCCGCATCCAGCACGACGAGCGGGTCGCGGAGGCCATCCAGCTGGCCGCCGACCGCGGCATGACGGTGCTCGAGGCCGGCGCCGCCGAACTCGACCGGCTCACCGCGGGCGCGCTGCACCAGGGCCTGGCCCTGCGCGTACGCGCCTACGCCTACGCACATCCCGACGACCTGCTGGCCCGGGCCGCCGACGCCGGGCAGCTGCCGCTCATCGCCGCCCTGGACGGCATCACCGACCCGCGGAACCTGGGCGCGGTGGTCCGTTCGGCCGCCGCCTTCGGCGCGCACGGCGTGGTCGTGCCCTCCCGCCGCGGCGCCGGGGTGACCGCGGGCGCCTGGAAGGCCTCAGCGGGCGCGCTGGCCCGGCTGCCCGTGGCCCGGGCCGCCAACCTGGCCCGCACGCTGCAGTCCTACCGGGACGCCGGGGTGTTCCTGGCCGGCCTGGACGGCGCCGGGGACACCGACATCCGGGACCTGGACCTGGCCACCGCGCCACTGGCCCTGGTCATCGGATCGGAGGGCCGGGGCCTGTCCCGGATCGTGTCGCAGGCCTGCGACGTGCTGGTCCGTATCCCGATCGCGGCCCGCACCGAGTCGCTGAACGCCGGCGTGGCCGCGGGCATCGCCCTGTACGAGGTGGCCACGCTGCGCGCGCGGGCCGCTGGCTGACCCGGGGCCGACGTGAAGGCGCTGGTGTTCCGGCACAGCCTGGCCCGCGAGGCGGCCACGACCATCGGCGGGCGGGTCGACCGGCACGCCTTCGTCTCCCGCATCGCGCCAGTGCGCCTGGAAGAGGTCGACGAGCTGCCGCTGCCTGCCGCCGACTGGGTGCGGGTGCAGACGACGTTCTCCGGCCTGTGCGGGTCCGACGTGAAGCAGATCCTGCTGAACGGCGCCCGCGATAACCCGCTGACCGCGCTGGTGTCCTTCCCGCACGTGCTCGGCCACGAGGTAGTCGGCCATCGCCTCGACACCGGCCATCGGGTGGTGCTCAACCCCTGGCTGTCCTGCGGCCCGCGGGGCATCGACCCGCCCTGTGTGGCCTGCCAGGTCGGACGCTACCCCTGGTGCCGAAACTTCCGCTCCGGCGACCTGCCCGTCTCGATCCACCTGGGCAACTGCGTGGCGGCCGGCGGCGCGCACGCCGAGCGCTTCGCCGCGCACCCCGCCCAGCTGTTCTCGATTCCGCACGCGGTCTCCGACGAGGCGGCCGTGCTGGCCGACCCGGTCAGCGTGTCGCTGCGCTCGGTCCTGCTCGCGCCGCCCATCGGCGACCAGGCCGTGCTGGTGTACGGCTCGGGCACGCTCGCGTTCGCGGTGATCGCCCTGCTGCGTCACCTGTACCCGGCGGCCAGGGTCTGGGCCGCCACCCGGCCCGGCGCCCGGGCCGAACTCGCCTCCCGCTTCGGCGCGCACGCCGTGCTGTCCTCCGTGCCCGACCAACTCGTCGCCCAGGTGGCCCGCCGGGTCGGCACCACCCCGCTGGAGCCGTGGAGCAAGCACGACTGGCTGCAGGACGGCCCGGTCGTGGTCTACGACACGATCGGCTCGACCGAGACCGTCGAGACCTCGCTGCGGCTGCTGGCCACCGGCGGCACGCTGGTCGTCTCCGGCGTCGAGCCGCCCAAGCGCTTCGAGTGGACCCCGCTGTACTTCAAGGAACTCCACGTCATCGGCTCCAACGGCTTCGGCATCGAGGAGGTCGGCGGGGTGGCCAAGCACGCCATGGAGCACTACTTCGACTTCATCGCCGGCGGCTTCGACCTAACCCCGGTCATCACCCACCGCTTCCCCCTGGACCGCTGGGACGAGGCCGTGCTAGCGCTGAAGAACTCCCGCCGCACCGGCGCCGTCAAGGTCCTGCTCGAG
>CAWBNK010000025.1:0-72669 GCA_963790065.1 uncultured Actinomycetes bacterium
GCATCGGCCGGCTCTACTGGCGCACGCTGCGCGTCAGGGACCGGCGGCAGGTGACCGACGCGGACCAGATCGCGGCCGAATGCGTCACTCATCTGCGGCAGGCCACTAATGCCGGGCGGATCCGGCCGATGATCACCGTCTTCGCGCCCGATGCTCCGGGGCGGCCAGGCCCGCGCATCCTCAATTCGCAGCTGATTGGCTACGCCGGACATGAGCCCGGCGGGGCCCTGGTCGGGGACCCGGCGCACCTGGAGATCACCCGCCTGGCGCACGAGCTCGGCTGGCGGCCCGGCGATCCGCCCGGCCGGTTCGACCTGCTACCGCTGATCATCGCCTCGCCCGGTTTACCGCCGGCCTGGTTCGAGCTGCCCGCAGACGCCGTGCTCGAGGTCCCGTTGCGCCATCCCGAGCTGGCCTGGTTTCGCGAGCTGCGGCTGCGCTGGTACGCGGTCCCGGTAATCAGCGACATGTACCTGGAGGCGGGCGGCATCCGCTATCCGGCCGCGCCGTTCAACGGCTGGTACATGTGCACCGAGATCGGCTCTCGCGACCTCGGCGACGAGGACCGGTACGACCAGCTGCCGGAGATCGCCGCCCGGATGGGCCTGCGCACCGACAGCCTCCGGACGCTGTGGAAGGACCGCGCGGTCACCGAGCTGAACGCCGCCGTGCTGCACTCCTACGAACTGTCCGGGGTGAAGATCGCCGACCATCACACCGAGTCCGAGCGCTTCCTGACCCACGTCGGCAAAGAGCAGCAGCACGGCAGGCGGTGCCCGGCCGAGTGGTCCTGGATCGTGCCGCCGACGGCCGGCTCGACCACCCCCGTATTCCACCGCACCTACGAGGATTTCGACGCGTCCCCGAACTTCCACCGGCACGCCGGTTAGCAGGCGGCTCGCTCCGGGTTCAGCGCCCGTTTCGGGTTCAGGGGCCGGCGCCGGCTTCAGGTGCCGGTGCCGGCCCGGGGCTTGTCCGCGAGCAGGGCGTCGTCGAAGTGGATGCGATCGCGCTCCAGGCCGCTCCGGGCCAGCACCCGGATGGTCTCGCGCACCATCTCCGGCGGGCCCGCGACGTACGCGTCGCAGTCGGTGTGCGGCATGTACCGGGCGGCGACGCGGCCCACGTTACCCTGCATCCCCTCGAAGGCGGGGTCGTCCGAGGTGACCGGGACCAGCTCGAACCCGCTGTAGGCGTCCTGCAGCCGCCACAGATCCGGCAGGTCGTAGAGCTCGTGCCGCCGCCTCGCCCCGTAGTAGAGGCAGATCCGCCGCGGGGTCACGGACGACTCGCGCACCGCCTGCTCGATGATCGCCTTGATCGGCGACAGCCCGGTGCCGCCGGCCACGCACAGCAGGTCGCGGTCACCGGCTCCCGCCAGCGTCATCGTGCCCAGCGGCGGGCCCAGTACCAGCTCGGAGCCGGGGGCCGTGTGATGCACCAGGGCGTTGCTGACCCAGCCGCCAGGAATCGCCTTCACGTGCAGCGCTAACAGGCCATCGTCGCGGGGCATGCGCGCGATCGAGTACGGCCGCCACACCTGCGGCCAGCGCGGGTGCTGCACGGTGAGGTGCTGGCCCGCCGTGAACGGCAGCGGCTGGTCCGGGGCGATGATCAGCACGGCGATGTCGTCCGCCCGGTGCTGGATCATGACGACCTCGGCGGTCCATGAGGCGGGACTGCGGGCGGCGTCCTCCTCGGCCGCCTTGATCATCAGCGACGAGCCGGCCTGGTAGACGGCGGTCCAGGCCTCTTCGGCCTCGCTGGTGAAGGCGTCCCTGGCGAAGGAACGCAGCGTGGCCAGCAGCGCCACGCCCACGGCCTCGTACATCTCCGGCTCGACCCGGTACTTGCGATGGTCCCGGCCCAGCTGGGACAGGTAGGCCGCCATCTCATCCGGCGTGGACAGGCTCTCCACGATCCGGCCCAGGGCCCGGAACAGCCGGTCCCGCAGCTCGTCCATGGCGGGCGGGAACAGCAGGCGCAGCTGCGGCTGACGCAGGAACAGCTGGCCGTAGAAGAAGCCCACCGCCTTGTCGCCCGCCTCGGCGACGTAGCGGAAGGTCTCCTTGATGGCCGCGATCGCCGGATCCGGAGCGGACGAGGCCTCCGCCACGGCCGCGGGGGAGGGCGAGGCGGAGGGCCGGTCGGCCATCGGTGTGAGTTCCGGCTCGTCGGGCTCCTGCGCCACCTCGTCCGGCGTCGTCGCGGTCAGATCCGGCGGCGGCGTGGTCAGCTCCTGCGGTGCCACCGACTGTTCCGCCACTGACTCTTCCGCCACCGGCTCCCCCGCCGCCGGCCGCTCGTCCGGCGGCGCCAGCAGCACTGGTGCGGACAGCGGCTCCTGCTTGGCGTCGGCCTCGGCATCCAGGGCCTGCAGGCTCCGGTGCAGGCGGGTCAGCGTCTCCAGGTCCTTGCCCCACGTGCGCCCCCGCCACCAGGGTATTAATCCTCTGCGCCGATTCCGCTCAGCTTCCGTGGCGGTCACTCCGCGACCCGCCGGGCCTCGGCGTCGGCCTTCAGCTGAGTCCGTGTGCAGCCGGCGAACTTACCCGACTGATCGCGGAAGGGCATCGTCGTGGTCTCCCATCTCGCTCCTCTGCTGTACTCCTCCGTAAGTACCTGAGCACGCAGGGTATTTACGCGATCCTATGCTGTGAGATGCCGACAAGTCGGGCCGTCTGCGGAATTACCCGCCGCCCCAGGTCGAGGCGGTGGTGGCGCCGTGCTCGGCGCAGGACGCGGTCCAGTGATCCGGCCAATCCTCGGCGGGCCGCTCTAGCGGCCGGCCAGGTCCAGGCCCATGATCGCCGCGTTGAAGACCCAGAGCCGTTCCGCGGTCGTCTGCTGCGGGATGGGCGGAGTACTGGTCAGCGCGGTAGCCAGCACGTGCCGCATGCCGCCGATGATCATCGCGCCGATGAAGCGCGGGTCGCGGTCGGCCGGGATCTCGCCCCGCTTCTGGCCCAGGGCCATGACGCAGGCGGCCAGGTCGATCATCGCGTCGATGTGGCTGACCTCCTCGGCCGCCACCTCAGCGTCCAGGTGCAGGTGGGACAGGATCACCCGGGCCAGCGGGTCGCTAAAGTGGAAGGCCACCGTCAGCTCGGTGCGGCGCCGCTCGCGGACGGCGAAGCTCTGGCCCGGCGCCGGGTTGATCTCCAGCGCCTCCCCCCGGTAACGCTGGTAGAAGTCGTCGACCACGGCACCGACCAGGGCGGCCCGCGAGCCGAAATGACGGTACAGTGCGCCGACCGACACCTGCGCCCGGGTCGCCACCGAATCAACCTCGAGCATGCCGTCGCGCTCCACCAGTTCCGCGCGCGCGGCCCTGATGATCCGCTGCCGGGTGGCGGCCCCCTTCGGCGTCTTGGGCTCCGGCCGGGCCGCAGGAACATGCGCCAGCGAGCCCCGTTCCTGCATGCCCAAGTCGTCCTCCTCCAGGTGAGGTCACGCGCCACTGTCCACGGCCGATGCCCTAAACCTACTTGAGCATCAGGCCAGGTGGGTGACCATGCGGGCCCGGCCGGTAGCCGCTCAGCGGCGGTCCAGCGCGCCCTTGATCGCGGCGGTGATGAGGTCGGGGTCCTGGTCCCCGTCTATCTCGATCAGGATGCCCCGGCTCTGGTAGTAGGCGATCAGCGGCCTGGTCATCTCGGCGAACACCTCGAGCCGGTGCCTGATCACCCCGGCCGTGTCGTCCGCACGCGACCGGCCCATCAGCCGCTGCACTAGCACCTCCTCGGGCACCTCAAGGTGGATGGCCGCGTCCAGCGTCAGGTCGAGCCGCCGGGCCACGTCGGCGGCCTGCCTGGCCTGGGGCACGGTGCGGGGGAAGCCGTCCAGGATGTAGCCGCCCTGGGCCACCGCGTCGGCCGCGGCCGGGATCATCAGGTCGAAGACGATCTGGTCCGGGACCAGGTCGCCGCGTTGCTGGTAGCCGGCTACCTCGCGGCCGGCCGGCGTGCCCGCGGCCACCTCCGCGCGCAGCACGTCCCCGGATGAGATGTGCTGCACGCCGTACAGCTCGGCCAGCCGCTCGCCTTGCGTTCCCTTGCCGCCGCCCGGAGCGGCGAGCAACAGCAGCTTCAATGCGCCTCCCAGGCGGACAGCGGAACAGGTAGTAAGGATTATCGCGGTAACAGCCTGGCAGCACCCTCATCCCGAGTGTGCTGGAATCCCGGTTTCACCACGCTCCGGCGCCGTAGTGCCTCAGCAGACAGCGTTCGCCCCGGGATTCCAGCCGCGGAGCCAGCTGGGATCAAGGTCCCGGTTAAAGTCGGCTCGGCCGGATGCTAACGCTGGTCCGGGCGAGCGGGCCAGGCCGGGCGGACGTCTCCGGATGCGGCATCAGTCCCGCGCGCGTGCTGCGGCCGGTCCCGTCGGCCACGTCTATCACACAGTCCACGCAGGCCACGCCCGACCCGCGCCGCCAACCGGGACGATGGAACATCGACCCGGTCATAATGAGTCATAACATGATCGCGGGCAGTTTTGGTCACTATATGGCTCAAACTGCCCGTGATCATGGAAGCGGCACAGGCCCCGGCGGCTGGGGCGGGAGCAACGACTGAGGTTCCAGGGCCTGGCCGTCCGGCAGTTACTCCACAAGAGCCGACCCATGGTCCATCGTTCCGTTCCGCGAGGCGGTGCCGGGGCCGGATAGTGCCCGGACGGGCCCCGGCGGCGGGGCAAACGTTCCCTGCGGCGCCCTAGTGAACCGGCGCCAGGAAGGCCTCGACGCGGTGCAGCTCGGCGTCCAGCGCCGCGGACGGTGCCGGGTCGCCGAACCACTCGATGGTGACCGCCGGCAGGCCCGCCCGGACCGGCACCCCCCAGGTTCCCGCGGCCCGCCCGTCGACCAGCACGACCGGCCGCAGCATCCCGCCGCCGGGCAGGACCCGGCGGTCGTGGCCGGCCGCGACCAGCGGCTCGCGGCGGCGGTAGCCGAGCATGGTGGTGTCGAAGGCGGCCAGCAGCAGGGCCGGCGGGGCCGCCGGCGGCGCCGCGTCGAACGTGCCGGGCAGGGCGAACAGCTCGCCGGCGGTCTCGGTGGGCGCCGCCGCGGCCAGCGCCCGCCGGGCCGTGGCCAGCGGCAGGCCGGACCACCAGGCCAGGTCGGCCGCCGAAGCCGGCCCGTACCCGGCCAGGTAGCGGCGGGCCAGGGTGGCCAGGGCCGCCTCGGCGTCCACCGCGGGTGGCGGCTGCGCCGCCCGGTACCGCCCATCGGGCAGGCCGGCCACCAGGCCCCGGGCGGCCGCCCACGGCATCAGCACGTTGACCGACGGCTGGCCGAGGGCCGGGTGCCCGCGCCCGGCCAGCTCCGCCAGCAGGGTGGCCCGGTCCAGCGGACGCCCGGCCAGCAGCTCCACCAGGTCGCCGAGCAGCCCGGACGCGACCTCGTAATCACCCCGGCGCCGCATCGCCTCCTCGAAGCGGGCCCGGTTGCGCGGGCCGAGCACCGCGTCCAGCCAGGGCAGGTCAGCCGGGTCGTGCAGGTGCACGGTGCCCCGCAGGGTCCAGGTCCGCACCAGCCGGGAACCGTCCACGCCGGCCCGGCGCAGCCCCGGGACCCGGGAGCGCAACGCCAGTGCGGCCGCCCGCACGTCCTGGGCCTGGATCCCCACCACGGCCCGGGCCGCGTCGACCGGGCCCGCGGCGGCGGTGGCCGGGGTCAGGCCCTGCGCGGCCAGCCGGAGCCGTCCCAGCCGGTCACCCGTCACCCCGCTCTCGCCCGCCCCACGCCCCCATTCTCGGCCACCATGGCAACGAACGCGGCGGCGCAGGCGTTGAGACCGGCATGCAGACCTGGCAGGCCATCACATCCCGGCGGAACGTCCGGTCGTTCGCCGACCGCCCGATCCCGGACGCCGACCTGGACCAGATCCTCGAGGCCGGCCGCCGCTCGCCGTCCTCGCAGAACTGGCAGCCGTGGGACTTCATCCTGGTCACCGACCGCGAGCAGCTGCGGGCGCTGGCCGCCGTCTGGCGGGGCGCGGCCCACGTGGCGGAGTCGGCGGCCACGATCGTGGTCATCGGCCCGGCCGCCGACAACGAGTTCCACCGGGCCCAGCTCGACCTGGGCCAGGCCACCATGGCCATGCTGCTGGCCGCGGCCGACCTGGGCGTCGGCAGCTGCCACGCCGGAGTGGCCGACCTGCCGCTGGCCCGCGAGCTGCTCGGCTTCCCCGAAGACCGCGACTGGGCCCTGCTCATCTCGCTCGGCTACCCGGCGGACCGGCCGCTGGCTCCGGTCAGGAACCCGCAGCGGCGGCCGTTCAGCGAGGTCGTGCACCGCGGCCGCTGGTAAGCCGGCGAACGCGGTTGTCTCGCCCGGACGCCGCGAGTAGGCCGGTGACTGGGACTCCGAGGCGCTCGGCGCGGTGCTGGCCAGCGTCGGCCTGCACCAGCCGACCCGGATCAGCCGGTTCGGCAACCCCGCCAGGACCGCGAGCCAGTGGCGGCCGAACGGCCGGCCGCCCCGCTGGCCGCGGGCCCGCCGCTACCGCAGGCTGCGGGCCGGCGGCTACCGCAGGCTGCGCACCCGGCCGCGCGGCTTCGTCCCGGCCATGCTCGCGACGGGCCTGGCCGGCCTGGCGCTGATCGGCCTGGGCGCCTTCGCCGGAGTCCAGCCCGCCGTGGCCCTGCCGGGCAGCGTCGGGTCAGTCCGCGACCTCCTCGGCATCGCGGGCGGCCTGGCCGGGGCCTGGGTGGCCGGCTGGCTGTTCATCGTGGCCGTGCGCTCGGCCATTGCCACCGTCCGCTGGTCCGCGGCTTCCCGCGCCATGCGCTCGCCCGCGCCCTGGTCGCGGTTCTACCCCCACGGCACCAGGCGGGTCAGCCGGCCGCAGCTGCTCACGGTGGCGATGCTGCTCGCGGTGCCCGCCCTGGTCGGCTGGGGGCCGGTGGTGGGAGGGGTCACGCTGGTGCACGGCTTCTCCGACCAGGCCCTGGTGACGTACCTGCGGACCGTCGGCAGGCCCGCCCTGGGTGTCGTGACCGGCGTCCCGCAGTACACCACCGGCATCGGCGGCAACAACACCGAGCTCACCTACCGGGCCAGCCTGGAGTTCCTGGCCGGCGCGCAGCAGGTGCTGACCCCCGATCCGGTCATCGGCGGCCGGGTCTGGCCGATCAGCGACGAGTTCGTGACCGTGATCTACGACCCGGCCCAGCCGCGGACGGCCGCCGTGGCCAGCCAGCTGCAGGGCTCGCCCTGGGGCGGCGCCCCGCTGGGCAACCTCATTTCCGGCGCCCTGCTCACGCTGGCCCTGCCCGTGCTGCTCTGGCGGCTGACCCGGCGGCTGCGGGCCACCAGCCGGGCCGCCCGCGCCAAGTTGCTCGAGGGCATCGGGTACGAGCCCTAACCGGTCCGCCCTAACGAACCCTGACGAATCTGCCCTGACGAATCCGCCCTGACGAATCCGCCCTGACGAATCCGCCCTGACGAATCCGCCTTAACGAATCCGCGCTGACGCGCCCGGGGCCTGGGCGGCCTTGGTGGCCGGCTCGGTCGGCCAGGGCGGCGCCACGGTCGCCTTCGGGCTCGGGGTGGGCGTGGCCGGTGCCGGGCAGCGCGCCTCGACCGACCCGGACGGCGCGCTGGGGAAGTGGACCGGCAGGTCCTGCGGCTGCCACGGGCCGGGCCCGCAGCTGGGGCCGGCGGATGCGCGGGGCAGGGCGGGCGTGCGGCCCGGCCACGAGTGCTGCGGTGCGCTGCTGGCCGCCGCCCGCTTCGGCGACGCCGGCTGGCTATGCGGGACCGGCGTGGGGCGGGCGTGGCCGTGGTGGCCTGGGTTCGCGGCCGGGTGCCGGGTGCCGGACTGCGGCGCCGGGGCGTTGATCGTGATGTGCGCCACCTTCTGGATCGGGCCGGGCAGCGCACCGGTGTAGGCCGCGGCGACAGCGCCCACCATGACCACCGCGCCGAGCAGGGCCTTAACCGCCGTGGTCCGGCGGACGCGCCGCCGGGAGGCCAGGCCCGTCGCCCGCCGCCGGGAGAGGCGGTGATGGGCCGGGCGACGGGACAGCCGATGCCTGGCCGGCCCCAGCGATACAGGGCCGAGGGAGAGGCCGGCCGGGGGGGCGAGGTGGCTGAATTCAGCTACCGCTGCCGCCTCCCCGGCCAGCTCACTGGGGTCGGCCGGGCCGGCCAGGGCGGCGAGCATACGAGCCAGGTCATGCAGCTCCGGCGGCGCGTCGGGGGGGAGGACGCGCGCGCCGAAGAGCATGTCCAGCAGCGGCTCGTCGTGCTCGC
The DNA here is from genome assembly GCA_963790065.1 of uncultured Actinomycetes bacterium. Lineage (GTDB taxonomy): Bacteria > Actinomycetota > Actinomycetes > Streptosporangiales > Streptosporangiaceae > Palsa-504. The sequence goes on from CAWBNK010000025.1 coordinate 8,258, forward strand.
CGCCGGGCCGGCCGGGGAAGGGGATCCCAGGCATCTCACTAGGCGAAGCGTCCGGCGGGCTCATCGCGTTACACCTGCCCGCTGGGCTAGGTCAGCCAGGCGGCGCAGGGCCCGGTGCGAGGTGACCCGGACCGCGCCGGCCGACTTGCCGACGATCTGCCCCACGTCGGCCGGGTCCAGGCCCGCCACCACCCGGAGCATGATGATCTCGGCCTGGTCCGGGGGCAGTTCGGCGACCAGGGCCAGCGCCGCGCGGGTGGCGATGGCCTCCAGCGCCACCTCGGCGGCGTCCGGGGCCGCGGGCCGTCCGGCCGCCTCGGTCAGGATCGTCTCGCCCGGGTCGACCGGGATGGCGGGACGGCGGTTCCTGGACCGGCCCGCGTCGGCCGCCCGGTGCCTGGCGATGGTGAACAGCCAGGCCCGGAAGGCCTCCTCGTCGCCGCGGAAGCTGCGCAGGCCCGGCACCACCGCCGCCCAGGTCTCGCCGGCCACGTCCTCGGCGTCCGGGGTGATCACCCGCAGGTAGCGCAGCAGGGCCGGCTGCACGTCACGGAACAGGCAGACGAACGCCGTCTCATCGCCGCGCTGGGCGCCCGCCAGCACGGATCGGAAGGCGGCACCGATCACCGGTCAAGTATCGGCCCGGGGCGCAGCGCACCGCAGCACAACCGCCACTGAAGGCACATCCGTCTTGTTGCAAAATTGGCCACCAGGTCCCCGGCCTGCGCCCTTGATGGTGGGCCTGCCGTTGCTCCGGTGCTCCCGCCACGGCCCGTTCGGTCCGATATTCATTCTTGGGCCGAACGGTCCGTGCTGCTACAGTCCGGCCCGCCCCGGGCGGCCGGGTAGGATCGCTGACCATGCCGGGCCGCACCGTCAGGCTCACCGGCTGGGGCCGGATCGCGCCGTCATGCGCCGAACTGGCCGAGCCGGCCACGGCCGCCGGCGCGGCCCGCCTGCTGCGCGACGGCCCCGCCGCCCGCGGCGTGATCCCCCGGGGCCTGGGCCGCAGCTACAACAACGCCGCCCAGTGCGACGGCGGCCTGGTCATCTCCACCGTGCGGCTTAACCGGATCACCGCGCTCGACCCCGACACCGGTCTGGTCACCTGCGAGGCTGGCGTCAGCCTGGAACAGCTCATGGTGGCCGGGCTGCGGTCCGGGTGGTTCGTGCCGGTCTCGCCCGGCACCAGGCAGGTCACCGTGGGCGGCGCCATCGCCGCCGACGTGCACGGCAAGAACCACCACGTGGCGGGCAGCTTCGCCCGGCACGTGCGGTCCTTCGACCTGGTGCTGCCGGGCGGCGAACGGCGCACGGTGACCGAGCAGTCCGATCCGGCGCTGTTCTGGGCCACGGCGGGCGGTATGGGCCTGACCGGGCTCATCGTGGCGGCCACGGTGCAGCTCAAGCGCGTCGCCACGGCCCGGCTGCTGGTCGATACCGTGCGCACGGCCGACATCGAGGCGACCATGGTCACCCTGGCCGACCATGACCGCGACTACGGCTACACGGTGGCCTGGTCGGACAGCCTGGCCCGGGGCGCCAGCCTGGGCCGTTCGGTGATCACCAGCGGCGACTTCGCCGAGCCGGGTGACCTGCCGCCCGGGCAGCGGGCCGACCCGTTCGCGTTCCGGCCCGCCGCCCGGCTCGGGGTGCCGGCCACCTTCCCGCCCGGGCTGATCAACCGGTACACCGTGGGCCTGGCCAACCAGGCGTGGTACCGCAAGGCGCCCCGCTCGCGCCGCGGCGAACTGCAGCGCATCGGCCCGTTCTTCCACCCGCTGGACGGGATCAGGAACTGGAACCGGGTGTACGGCCCGGGCGGGTTCCGGCAGTACCAGTACGTGGTGCCGTTCGGTGCCGAGGACGTGGTGCGCCGGTCGTTCGAGCTGGTCAGCCAGGCCCGGGCACCGTCCTTCGTGACCGTGCTCAAGCGCTTCGGCCCGGGCGACCCCGGCCTGCTGTCGTTCCCGATGGCGGGCTGGACGCTGGCCCTGGACTTCCCGGCCCGCACGCCGGGCCTGGCCCGGCTGCTCGGCCGGCTCGACGAGCTGGTGGCCGGCGCGGGCGGCCGGGTCTACCTGGCCAAGGATTCCCGGGTGCCGGCCGACGTGCTGGCCGGCATGTACCCGCGGCTGGCCGAGTTCACCAAGCTGCGCGCCGAAATCGACCCGGCCGGGCTGCTCGCCTCCGACCTGTCCCGGCGACTGGGTTTGTAGCAGCCAAAAACGTAGCGCATTATCCGTTTTAAGCCGGGTAGGCCGGATCTATAGCGACCTATACACATATTTCCGCACCGGTCATTCCCGGGTATGCCGCGCGAATGCGAAACAAAGCGCAGCGAGCTGGGATTGTGATGGGCGTTAACGCCCGTACGGTAGGCAAGTGGTGAAACTACCGCAGGCCAGACCCGGATTTTACAGCGCGCGCACGTGCATTCGCTGTAAAGTCTTCATCGTCGCTTCACTCGGTCGCCCCTGACGGTGGCGACCGAGTCCAGTCAGCGGGTTTCGATATGCCCCTTTTGACCGAAGGCCGCTCCAGGCGCCGTGGCGACTGGTGTGGGATCAGGCTGGCCACGGGACCGGGGAACGCACTTCTCTGTCTACCTCCCGGAAGGAGGCGCGTTGTGCAAGACACTACTGTCTCAATCCTCGTTCGCGCGAGCGATTCCGGCGCAATTCCGCGATGTAATATTTCTCGTCGCAGGGCGGACCGGGGTGACGAGGATGAATTGCTGGCCCGGGTACTGGTTACCAGCTGGACATTGGCTACCGGGCGCACGCTGCGGGCCGGAGTCCCGCCGCAGTCGCACAGCGCGGACGAGCTGATCACGTTCTGGGCCGACGACCAGATGACCACCGTGGCCGCCACGATCCACCGGATCGGGCCAGAAATCGGTACCGGGCCAGAAATCGGAACTGACCAGGCGCGGTGAGCAGACAGATGTGTCCCGCCGACGGGACCGGTCAGCCCCTGGGGCCAGGAGCAGTGCGTGAGCTGACGGCCAGCGAGCGCGAGTGGCTCGAGGTCCGGTCTTATCTGCAGGAACATCGGCACGACCTGGCCGTCCGCGCCGCCGAGGAGTTCCCGGCGTCGGCCAGGATCGCTGGCACGCCGCTGCTGGCCGCGCCCGGCTGGCAGCCCGCCGTCCCCGTTCCGCTGCCGGACATCAGCCTGGAGCTGACCGCCGCGGCGGACGGCGCGGCCGCGACCCCCTGGCCCCCCGGGGACGCGGCGGCGCTACCGGAGCGGGCCGACGGGACCCGCTACCTGAGTTACTCGCAAGCCCTGGCCGAACTGGCTGCCCCCGCGGTGTTCGAGAACCGCGCCACCTACCGGCTGACCGCGGCCGACCTCGCGTCCGGCGCGCCCCGGCTGACCTTCGCCGGCGGCCGGTACTTCGACGGCATCGACACCGGCGAGGCCGCCGCGCACGAATTCGCCGCCACTGGCCTGGGGCGGCCGCCGCGCGGCCCGCGGGTCCGCCTCGATGACCCGTGTGACCTGCGCCGGCGCCCGGCGAACCTGGCCATAAGCACGCTCACCCTGCGCCTGGACCGGGCCGCGGGCCGGGCGTCGTTCCTGCTGCACTGGCGGGACCCGGCCCGGGTCGGCCACGCGGGCGGCCTGTACCAGGTCGTCCCGGTGGGCGTGTTCCAGCCGTCCGGCCCGGCGGCCAGGCCCGCGGGCCCCGACTTCTCGCTGTGGCGCTGCCTGGTCCGCGAGTTCGCGGAGGAACTGGCCGGGCAGCCGGAAGAGTACGGCGGCGCGGCCGACTACGAGGCGTGGCCGTTCGCCCGGCAGCTGACCGGGGCGCTGGAGGCCGGCCGGATCCGGGTCTGGTGCCTGGGCCTGGGCACCGACCCGCTGACCTACGCCACCGACCTGCTCACCGTGGCGGTGATCGACAGCGACGTGTTCGACTCCTGGTTCAGCGTGAATCCGCGGCACAACGCCGAGGGCACCGTGCTGGCCGCCCGCGAGTTCGCGGCCCACGTGATCGACCGCACCCTGACCCGCGAGCCGGTGCAGGCAGCCGGCGCCGCCGTGCTGCGGCTGGCCTGGCAGCACCGCGAGACGCTCGGCAGCTGACCGGTTATCTGCCGCCGGGACGCATGGGGCGCCGATTGCGGGGCAGATAGCCAGCGAGTTCAGACGTCGTGCAGCATGGTGGAGAAACGGTGGTATCAGGGGTGGATGACCTGGGCAGCAGCCACGTCGTCCAGTTCTACGAGCACGACGAGGAACTTGCCGACCGGGTGGCGAGCTACCTGCGGGACGTGCTTGACGGCCGCGGGGCGGCCATCGTCATCGCCACCGCGGCCCACCGGCAGGCCATCCAGGATCGGCTGAGCGAAGGCGGCGCCGACCTGACCGCCGCGGCCGGGCGGGGCGACTACGTGGCCCTGGACGCCGAAGGCACCATGGCGGCCCTCACCACCACGGGCACCACCACCGGCACCACCGCGGGCACCACCGCGGGCCGGATCGACCGGACGGCCTTCGAGCGGGTCATCGGCGGGGTGATCACGTCGGCCGGCCGGGGCGGACGCCCGGTCCGGGTCTACGGCGAGATGGTGGCCCTGCTCTGGCAGGACGGCCTGGTCGACGACGCGGTCCGGCTCGAGCAGCTGTGGAACGAGCTCGGCCGCAAGCAGTCCTTCTCGCTGCTGTGCAGCTACCCGGCCGACACGCTGGCCGGAGACGGCCACCTGGAGGCGTTCGCCGAGATGTGCCGGCTGCACGACGAGGTGGCCGGTGGCGGCCCGGCCCCCACTGCGCAGCCGCCCGGTGCGGCCGCCGCGGCGCGGCCGCCGGGTGCGGCCGCCGGTGCGCAGCCGCCCGGTGCGGCCTCCGCTGCGCCCGGCGCGGCCGAGGCGCCCGGCGCGGCCCGCGCCTTCGCCTTGTCCCGTGACGCGCCCGCGGCGGCCCGCCACTTCGCGGTGGCCGCGCTGCGCCGGCTCGGCGCCGCGGACCTGTCCGACGACGCCGCCCTGGTCGTGACCGAACTGGCCGCCAACGCCGTCCGGCACGCCGGCTCCGGGTTCACCCTGACCCTGAGCTGCCAGCCGAAGGTGCTGCTCATCTCGGTGCGGGACACCCGGCCGCTGCCCGCCGGCCCGGCCGCGGCCGCGCTGCCGCCCGAGCCGCTGCACGGCCTGGGCGCGGTGGACGTGCTGGCCAGCCGCTGGGGCGTCGAGCCGCTCGGGCACGCGGGCAAGTCCGTCTGGGTCGAGTTGCCCCGTTAACCTTCAGGCATGACTTCTGATCTGGCCGGGCGGCTGGCCGTGGTCACCGGCGGCGCCAGCGGGATCGGCGCGGCCTGCGCGCAGCGGCTGGCCGACGGCGGCGCCGACGTCCTGATCGCCGACCTGGACGCCGCCGCGGGCGGCGAACTGGCCGCCCGGATCGGCGGCCGGGCCGTCGGCGTCGACCTGGCGGGCGACTTCGACGCCCCCTCGGTGGCGGGGCAGGCTGACATCCTGGTCAACTGCGCGGGCCTGCAGCACGTCGCGGCGGTCGAGGAGTTCCCGCTGGAGAAGTTCCGGCTGCTGCTGGCCGTGATGCTGGAGGCGCCGTTCCGGCTGGCCCAGGCGGCCCTGCCGCACATGTACGCCGAGGGGTTCGGCCGGATCGTCAACATCTCCTCCGTGCACGGCCTGCGCGCCTCGCCTTACAAGGCCGCCTACGTGACGGCCAAGCACGGCCTGGAGGGCCTGTCCAAGGTGATCGCGCTGGAGGGCGGCCCGCGCGGCGTCACCTCCAACACGGTCTGCCCGGCCTACGTCCGGACCTCGCTGGTGGAGAAGCAGATCGCCGACCAGGCCCGGATCCACGGCATCCCGGAAGAATCCGTGATCACCGACATCATGCTTACCGAGCCCGCCATCAAGCGCCTGATCGAGCCGGACGAGGTCGCCGAGCTGGTCGCGTTCCTGTGCTCCGCCCCGGCCTCGTTCGCCAACGGCTCGTCGTTCGTCCTCGACGGCGGCTGGTCCGCCCGCTAGCCCGCCTCCGCGGTCCCCCTACCCCGGATCCCTGGCCAGAAAGAGACATCTTCCATGATCGTGGCCAGAAAGGGGGACGAAATGCACCCAAAACTGGCCACGATCAGGGTCGGACACCCAGGTTCCCCTCAGCTCATGGCCCGGTCGGGCTGCCGTCCCGGTTCCTGGCCGGGGTGCCGGAGCCGGAGAGGTATCTCCTGGCCTGGATTACGGCCATGGCGAGGCAGACAACCGAGATCGCGTATCCGCAGTAGCTGATGATCGCGAACAGCAGCGGATGACCCCAGCCGGCCGGGCCGGCGATCGCCCGGATGGACAGGCCCGCTCCCGCCACGATCTTGCTCATGCTGTACCAGCGCCACACTGGGCTGACCCACCACGGGATGAAGCTGGCGGCGAAAATCCCGAGGTTGGCTAGCACGAGCGTCACGCTGAAGGCCAGGTTCGGGCCGACGGCGAGCTGGTAGATGATGCGGCCTTCATAGGCCAGCAGGAACAGCAAGCCGGCCAGCAGGGCGCCGAGCAGCAGCAGGCCGGTGCCCAGCCAGCGGATGCTCTTGGCGGCCGAATTCCTGGCGCCCGCGCCGCGGTGAGCCCCGCGATAGGCGCCTGAGGACAGAGCCGTCCCGCGCAGCGTGTCCGCGGCGAAGGCCAGCATGTGGACCACACGCCACGGCGCGGGCCCGGTGTCGCGGTCGCGCAGGATCACCGGCAGTTCGGCCAGCCACTCCTGGTACTGCTCCTGCCGGATCCTGGCCGGCAGCCGCCGGCAGGCCCGGGAGACCAGGAAGTCTCCGGCCCGCAGCGCGTACCGTTCGCCTCTCATCGCGCATCTGCCGGGGCGGGCCGCACCCGCCGGCCTGGCCCGCGCCTGCGCCGGGCCGAGAGCTGGGCGAGCTCCAGCCGGGCCACCTCGATACCTTCGCCGGTCAGGTGGTAGTACCGCCGTGGCCGCTCACCGTCATGCTGCGGGGTTTCCCACGCGGAGACCACCAGCCCGCGTGCCTGCAGCCGGGCCAGCAGCGGGTACAACGTGCCGCTGGGCAGCCCGGCCGCCTTCATCAGGTCATAGCCATACCGCAGGGCAGCGGGATCATCCAGGAAGACCCGGAACACCCGTTCCAGCGGCGCGGTCATCCTCATAAACCCTTATCCTACATATATCGGCCATAGCGGCAAGCTGCCGAGTCCCGCACGCCGGGCTGGACTCAGCTTCGCCAGTGGGATCACCGGTCGAGCTGAAGCGCCGCGACGCCCTCTCGACCGAAAGTGGCCACGATCATGCCATGCGGTCAGACGAAGGCGGACAGGCAGGTGATGGCGCGGCCCACGATCAGCGTGTTGATCTCCCGGGTGCCCTCGTAGGAGTAGATGGCCACGGAGTCGGCCACTAACCGGCCTACCTGGTTCTCCGACAGGATGCCGTCCCGCCGAGCAGCTCGCGGGCATGCCCGTTCTCCCTTGCTAACGGTGCGGTCAGGAAGCCGTCCACTACCGGGGCCAGCTCGGCCGCCTCGGTCACCAGGCCCAGGTGGCCGCCGTGGTAGACGTACAGCCGCGACCGGGGGATAAGCCGCTTCATCAGCCGGGCGTTGACCAGCGGGATGAGCGGGTCGTCGTCGCCGGCCACGATCAGCGTGGGCTGCCGCAGCAGCGGCAGGAACGGCAGGCTGGTCCAGCCCGCGCCCGCGGTGAGCTGGTACAGGTACCCGCGGGACGGCCCGACCCGGTTGCCGTGATTCATCGTCCCGGCCGCCCCGGCGGGATCGGCGCGGGCCGACCCGCCGTAGATGCGGCCCGCCACCCGCTCCAGGTACCCGCGATCCAGGTAGCGCCGGGGCGTGACCATGTGCACGAGCACCGAGGGCCGGGCCGGCACCATCACCGACCCGGTCGCGGTGGACACCAGCACCAGGCGGCGGCACCGGTCCCGCTGGAACGTGGCGAAGTGCTGCGCGACCGCGCCGCCCCAGGAGATGCCCAGCACGTCGACCTGGCCGTAGCCGAGCTCGGTGAGCAGGTCCGCAATCAGGCCGCACAGCCCGGTGAACCGGTACGGGCCCGGCGACTGGGCCGAGCCGCCCACCCCTGGCGGGTCGAACCTGATCACGTCCAGGGCCGGGTCAAGCTCGGCCACGAACGGCTCGAGCAGCTCCAGGCTGGCGCCGATGCCGTTGATGAGCAGCAGCGGCACCCGGCCGGCCGGCCCGGGCCGCAGCCCGCGCCCGCGGCGACCCGGGCGCACCGCGACCCGCAGCTGCCGGCCGCGCACGGCCACGCTGCGCACTTCAGCGGTCGTGAACATAGGTTCCTGGCGCGGCGCCGCGCACCGGGTGGTCCGGGCCGCCCAGCGCGGACGGGCTGTCTTTCTGGCCGCCGCCCCGGCTGGCCAGCCAGGCGGCGTAGTCGGTCCACCAGCTGCCCGGCACCATGCTGGCGGCGGCCAGGAACTCACCCGGGTCAGCCGGGTTGGCTGGCCGCGGGTTGGCTGGCCCCGGGTTGGCTGGCACAGTGCGGAAGGCGGCCTTGGCATTGCCCGGCGGGTTGACCATGGCGGCGATGTGCCCGCTGGTGGACAGCACGAACCTGACCGGGCCGCCGAGCAGCTGGGTGGTCCGGTAGCAGGACTGCCACGGGCACAGGTGATCGGAGATGCCCGCCACCACGTAGGCGTCGATGTCGACCCGGGACAGGTCGACCGGCGAGCCGAGCATGGTCGCCACGTCGGGCTTGGTCAGCCCGTTGGCCAGGGCCAGCTTGATGAAGTCGCGGTGCAGCGCGGCGGGCAGCCGGGTGGTGTCGGCGTTCCAGTACAGGATGTCGAAGGCCGGCGGGGTACGGCCGGCCAGGTAGTTGTTAATCCAGTAGTTCCAGATCAGGTCGTCGGGCCGCAGCCAGGCGAACACCTCGGCCAGCGCCCGCCCGTCCAGGTAACCGCGGGCGCCGGAGGTGGCCATGGCCGCGTTGGCGGTGGTCTCGTCGATGATCGCCCCGGCCGTGCCGGCCTGCTCCTGGTCCAGCACGGCCACGCCCAGGCACAGGCTGGCCAGCTGATCAAGCCGTCCGGTCGCAGCCAGATGAGCGGCCACCATGGCGCTCATGATGCCGCCCGAGCACAGCGCGCACACGTGGGCCTTGGCCGCACCGCTGATGGTCCGCACCGCGGTCAGCGCCTCGGTCAGCGCCGCGCCGTAGGCGTCCAGGCCCCAGTCCCGGTGCCGCGCGTCCGGGTTGCGCCACGACATCACGAACACCTGGTGGCCCTGCGCGACCAGGAACTCGACCATGCTGCGCCCGGGGGCCAGGTCGACGATGTAGTACTTGTTGATCATCGGCGGCACGATGAGCAGCGGGTAGCGGTGCACGGTGGGCGTGACCGGCTGGTACTGGATCAGCTCGAACTGCTGGCTGGCGTGCACCACGGCACCCGGCGTGACGGCCAGGTCGCGGCCGACCGCGAACGCGTCGGCGGCCACCATCGACGGCACCCGGGGCGGCGCGGCCATATCCGAGGCCAGGGCACGCAGGCCGCGGACCGCGCTGGTCCCGCCGGAGTCGATGAAGGCCTTCCAGGCCACCGGGCTGAGCGCCGGGTTGTTACTGGGCGCGGCCGCGGCGACCAGGTTGGTGAGCAGGAACCGCAGCCGGGTGTCGTCCCGCCAGGACAGTTCCGCGCCGTCCAGCAGCTCCCCGGCCGACCTGGCCGCGGCCAGGTAGGCCTGCACGCTGCGGCGCAGCAGCGGGTTGTCCTTCCAGGCCGGGTCGGAGAACCGGCGGTCCCGCGGGTCGGCGGACAGCTCGGACCGGCCGGCCGCGATCCGGCCCAGCTCGGCGCCGAGCCAGGCGGCCTGGCGGCCGACCAGCTCCGGGCGCCGGGCCAGCCCGGCGGCCAGCCGCAGCAGCGAGCCGTCCGGCCGCAGGCGCCGCAGCATCCCGAGCGCCGCGTCGGTGAGCAGCAGGTCCAGGCCACCCGCCGCGTCCACCGCGTCGTCGGTCCAGGATGGGCCGGTCCCGGATGGGCCGGACCCGCCGGCGTCCTGCGGCCGCGGGCCGCGCCCATTCGGCTCGGTCAACTCGCCGCCTCGGGGGGCTGCACCTCGCGGCGCAGGATCTTCCCGGTCGGGCCCTTGGGCAGCGAGTCGACCAGCCATACGCGCCGTGGGTACTTGTACGCGGCCACCCGGTCCCTGGCGAACGCGCGCAGGTCCTCCGGCGTCGCGCTGGCGCCCGGCTTGAGCGCCACCGCGGCGCCCACCTCCTCGCCCAGATCCGGATGCGGGATGCCGATCACGGCCACCTCGGCTACGGCCGGGTGCTCGTGCAGGACCTCCTCGATCTCCCGCGGGTAGACGTTGTAGCCGCCCCGGATGATCAGGTCCTTCTTGCGGTCGACGATGTAGTAGTAGCCGTCCTCGTCCACCCGGGCCATGTCCCCGGTACGGAACCAGCCGTCCTTGACCGACTCCGCCGTGGCCTCCGGCTTGTTCCAGTAGCCCTTCATCACGTTGTGGCCGCGGATCGCGATCTCGCCGATCTCCCCGGCCGGGACGGTATTCCAGTTGTCGTCGATGAGCCGCATCTGCACGCCCTCGATCGGGGTGCCGATCGAGCCCGGCTTGCGGGCCTGGTCCGGGTGGTTGAACGAGGCCACCGGGGAGGTCTCGGACAGCCCGTATCCCTCCAGGATGACGCAGCCGAACTTCTCCTCGAAGCCGCGCAGGATCTCCACCGGCAGCGCGGCGCCGCCGGAGGCGCACAACCGCAGCGTCGCGGCCTTGGCCGGATCCGCTTCAGGGAGATGCAGCATCGCGGCGTACATGGTCGGCACGCCCTCGAAGACGGTCACGTGATCGCGCTCGATGATGTCCAGCGCCTTGGCCGGGTCGAACCTGGGCAGCAGGGTCAGGGTGGCCGCCGCGGTGACCGACACGTTCAGCCCGCAGGTCAGCCCGAACACGTGGAACAGCGGCAGGCAGCCCATGATCACGTCGCCCGGGTGGGGGCCGAACAGGGTCCGCGCGGAAACCTCCGCGTTGCTGACCAGCCCGGCGTGGGTAAGCTCGGCGCCCTTGGGCCGCCCGGTAGTGCCCGAGGTGTACAGGATCACCGCGTCGTCGTCGTCGCCCCGCCCCGGATCGCCGGCCTCGGCGGTGAGCCCGCCGATCAGCCCGGCCAGGTCCGGGGATTCCGCCGCGATCATCTGCGCCCCCGCGTCGGCGGCGCCCTTCGCCGCCTCCCCGGCCATCGCGTGCCAGGCCACCACGGCCTTGGCCCCGGAGTCACCCAGGTAGTACGCCACTTCCCGGCTCTTGAGCAGCGGGTTCATCGGGACCACGACCGCCCCGGCGGCCAGCGCGCCGTAGAAGGCGATGGGGAAGGCCGGGACGTTCGGCAGCATCAGGCCCACCCGGTCGCCGGGCTCGATGCCGATCGAGGCCAGCAGCGCGCCCATCCGCCCGGCCGCGGCGCGCAGGTCGGCGTAGGTCAGCACCAGCTCGTCAAGCCGGAGCGCCGGCTGATCCGGGTGCTCCGCTGCTGCCCGCTCGAGCAGGGAACTGAGATTCGTCATCGCATTCTCCTCATCGCGCCGTTACGGCCTCACTGTGCCAGCATCCACCGGCGGCGGGGCCGGTGCCAAGCCTCAGCCCCGGCCGATGAACGGCATCTTGGTCGCGGTGATGGTCAGGAACTGGACATTCGCGTCCAGCGGCAGCGAGGCCATGTACAGCACCGCGTCGGCCACGTGCCGGGCGTCGAAGACCGGCTCGGCGGCCACCGTGCCGTTCGCCTGGGGCACGCCGCGGCCGAACCGCTCGGTCATCTCGGTGGCCGCGTTGCCGATGTCGATCTGCCCGCAGGCGATGTCGAAGGCCCGCCCGTCCAGCGACAGGGACTTGGTCAGCCCGGTCATCGCGTGCTTGGTCGCGGTGTAGCAGATGCTGCCCGGCCGCGGCGTGTGCGCCGAGATCGAGCCGTTGTTGATGATCCGGCCGCCCCGCGGATCCTGTCCCTTCATCATCCGCACCGCATGCTGGGCGCACAGGAAGGCGCCGGTCAGGTTGGTGTCGACCACCCGCTGCCAGTCGGCGAGGTCGATCTCGTCCGCCGTCCCGGCCGGGCCGAACGTGCCCGCGTTATTCACCAGCAGGTCCAGGCGGCCCCAGCGCTGGCGGACCGCGTCGAACAGGGCGGCCACCGACTCCGGGGAGGTCACGTCGGCCGGCACGGGCAGCGCGTTCCCGGCCGGGCCGTCGGCCGCCGCCGCGGTCTCGCGCAGCGCCTCGGCCCGCCGCCCGGCCAGCGCGACCTGCCAGCCCGCGCCGAGCAGCGCCCCGGCGATGCCCCGGCCCAGTCCGGATCCCGCGCCGGTGACCACCGCCACGCTCATCGGTCCGCCTTTCCGCCCCTAGGGCACCACGGTGACCGGCCACCGGCCGGCCTTGACCATCCGCACGGCCAGTGACCCCACCCACCGGTGCCCGGCCTGGGCCGACGCGCCGACGATCACGGCGTCGGCCTTGACCTCGTCGGCGACCCGGCGCAGCTCGCGGTACGGATCGCCGGCCGCGGTGATGAAGGTGAGGTGCACGCCCAGGTTCCCGGCCGCCTCCGCGGCCTGCCGCCGCAGGTCGGCCGCGGTCTCGTCGTGGGCCTGTTCCTGCGCGGCGATCGCATCGGCCCCCGCGCCCGCCGACGCGCCGTACAGGGTGGACAGCTGGGCCACGTAGACGCAGACCAGGCGGGCCCCCTGCCGCCGGGCCAGCCCGGCAGCGTACGCCCCGGCCCGCAGCGACGTGACGGAACCGTCGATCCCGACCAGGATGACCATCGGCCCGTCGGTACCCAGTTCGAAGGCGCTGCCTGCTTCCTCCGTCACAGCCGAAATTATGCCAAAGCCGGGGCTCCTGGCCGGCCTCGGCTCGGCCAAGGACCCTGACCGCCGCCGGCCCGCGTCCACCTCGGTGGCCCGCTTCGAGGTCTACGGATCGGTCATCGGAGCCCGTTGACACGCCCGAAGCAGACCGCTGCGGTCCCGGTTAGCCGGTCCCGGCACGACGGAGGCGCTCGCGGGCCTCATGCTCGGAGAGCGAGACGACCCGTTGCCTGACCGCGTGCTGGTGCTTGGCGTCGTAGGCCCGCGTCCAGACACCGGCCGCCCATGAGCGCTGGATTTCGTCCGCGCTGAACTGCCTGCCTCGGGCGTCGCCGTAGGCCGCGAGGAACTGCTCAGTTTCCTCGACGGTGGCCGACTTATCCGCGGCGACGGTCGAATACAGCGCGGCAGCGAAGCCGGCCAGGACAGCTTCGCTGTCGGCGGCCACGCTGTCCCAGTCGTGAACCACCAGCAGGTTGTCGCCGCTCCAGCGCAGGTTGCCGACGAGCCAGTCGCAGTGGCCGATCACGGCTTCGGACGCGCCTGCTTGCAGCCGGTCACGGGCCCGGCGCCCGGCGCCGTCGATCCACCCGGGACCCGCCACCTCGTTGAGGTTGACGTCAGAGTCCTCGGCACGCGGCCACAGCCCGGCCTCGGCGTGATCCCAGGCCGCCCACGACGGTGCCGGGTCCAGAGTGGACACCTCGGCAGGCCGCGGAGCAAGCTTGACCAGCCGCGCGAATGCCTCAGCGAACGCCCACGCCGCTCGGTCCGCGCTCGGCAGCATGTCCCCGCCGGGAACGTAGGTCTCGGCAGTAGCCACGTCGTCACCGAAAGGGGCGGCGCCGGTAAGCGGTTCAGGGCACGGATAGCCGGACTCGAAGAGCCGACGCTGGACTTCCACGCACGCGGCCACCCGTGGCGAACCGGGACGCACCTTGACCACCACCGCCCGGTCATCAGCCAGCCGGAGCCCGATCACCGCGGAGAGGTACCCGGACCTGAAGATCTCATCGGCTGGCGGACTGCCGAGATGCTCGGCGCACCAGTGAGCAAGGCGGCCAGGATCGACGTCACGCGCGCCATATGACACCCGATCATCCTCACACGAACTGCCGGTGTCCCGAGCCCGAGAAAAGCCGCGGGTCGGTGCCCTGCCGATCCGTGATGTTGTCTGAGTCGCCGTCAGGCCCACAGGCGGGTCCATAGCCGGGCCCAGGTCCCCCGGCGCTGCGTGCCGTCGCCGGGGGCTGTCGTCGCGGTGTCCCGCTCAGCCACCCTGCGAGCCGGCGGCGTGAGCAGGCTCGTGCGTCACGCGCTCGGGGTAGCTCTTGGAGAACCTCAGCATGTAGATGATGATGATGGCTGGCACGGCCAGGCCCAGGATGAGCTCGGGCAGGCGGCGGGTGGTGTGCCCGTTGATGGCCGCGGCAACGACCCGGGAGACGCCGATGAGGAAGATGGCCACCCCCCAGGCCGCGCTGAGCACCCGGTTGATCTTGATGAACGTCGGCGACGACCAGTAGGCCTGCGGGGTGGATTCCTTGGCGAACTCCTCGGTGAACGGCACGACCGGGACCAGCGCCAGGATGACCAGCCCCAGCACGAGGCCGACGCCGGCGCCGCCCCAGGTGGCCAGCCACCGGTCGTCGCCCTTGCTCACCGCGAAGCCGAGCACGGCGATCACGCCGAATATCACGACCTGGATGGTGTTGAGGACCTTCGGCGGCCAGATCGGACGGCCGGTAAGGATGACGATCAATGCGCATACCGCCGCGACCAGCCCGGCCACGCCGATCAGGTCGTGCGATAGGAACCTGGACAGTAGCGAGAAGGCGATCAGGGGGGTGAAGGCGAGGATAAGCCCTAGTGGTTTCATGGCTGGTTTGCTCCTAATGAGCCGGGGTCAGCTGCGGGCCGCCAAGTGGTCCGCGTCCGTCCCATCGTCGGCTCCCGCAGAGGACCGAGACATCGGCCATCCGGCGGATTCAGGCTTAGGCGGGCTTCCGGGCCGCGGACAGGCGGGACGTGAGGCACACCCGGGACACCAGTTCCAGCGCCTCCTCGGTCCGGCGGGCAATTGCGCCGGGTTCGCCACAATACGGCGACGAGCCGGCGAACGAGCCGGCCGCGGCCGGTAGCCTGGCGCGCATGGACGAGAACCAGGCCCGCCGGATCACTGACGCACTGCGGGATCGCGGCATCAACGCGCACCTGCGCACGTCGGGCATCGACGCCTACTCGGTGCAGGTGCCGGCCGGCGGCGGCCGTGAGGCGGTCTGGGGGGCCGAGGGCACCACGGGCCTGGAGGCCGAGGTCCTGCTGGACGGCGACCTGGTCGGCTTCGTACCGCAGATCCCCGGTTCCCAGGACTTCGACGAGGCCCAGATCGTGGACGCCATCGCCCGGGCCGACTACACAGAGCCGGTCGGCCGGGAACGCTCCGAGGCGCCGGCGCCCGGTCCGTCGCTGCCCCACGAGGGCGGGCTGTTCCGCCGGTTCCTCGGCGGCTTCCGCGAAGAGCCCGAGTAGTCCCGTGCGCCTGGCCACCTGGAACGTCAACTCGGTCAAGGCCCGGCTGCCGCGGCTGCTGGAGTGGCTGGCCGAGACCGAGCCGGACGTGGTCGGCCTGCAGGAGATCAAGGTCGCCTCCGCCGCGTTCCCCGCGGCCGAGGTCGAGGGACTCGGCTACGAGGTCGCCGCGCACGGCGAGGGCCGGTGGAACGGCGTCGCGCTGCTATCGCGGGTCGGCCTGGAGCGGGTCAGCCTGGGCTTTCCCGGCGAGCCCGGGTACGAGGGCGAGCCGGAGGAGGCGCTGCTGCTCGACGAGCCCGGCCTGCGCCGGCCCGAGGCCCGCGCGGTCGGCGCCGACTGCGGCGGCGTGCGGGTCTGGTCCCTGTACGCGCCCAACGGCCGTACACCCGATTCGGCCCACTACGCCTACAAGCTGGACTGGTACGCGGCGCTGCGCACCGCGCTGGCCGATGAGCTCAAGGACTGGCCCCAGCTGGTGGCCTACGGCGACTTCAACGTGGCCCCCACCGATGACGACGTGTGGGACCCCGCCTCCTTCGCCCACTCCACTCACGTCACGCCGCCGGAACGGCAGGCCCTGGCCGATCTGCGAGCCCTCGGGCTGCATGACATCGTGCCCAAGCCGATGAAGGGCCCGCATCCGTTCACCTACTGGGACTACCGGGCTGGCGCCTTTCCCAAAGACCAGGGCATGCGCATCGACCTGGTGTACGCCACCCAGGCCGTCGCCGACCGGGTGACCGGCGCCTACGTCGACCGCGAGGCCCGCAAGGGCCACGGCCCGTCCGATCACGCCCCGGTGGTGGTGGACCTCAGCTGAGGCGCAGGATGCGCGCGGCGTTGTCGTGCAGCACCGCGGTCCTGGCCTCATCCGGCACGTCCAGTTCCTCGAACTCGGCCAGGCAGCGCTCGGGAGAGATAAACGGGTAGTCGCTGCCCCACAGGAACTGCCCGGACAGCCGCCCGCGCAGCTCGCGGATCACTTCCGGCGGGACGCGCCGCGGTGCCCAGCCGGAGATGTCGATGTACACGTTGGTCTTGTGCAGCGCCATCGCGATCAGGTCCATGTGCCACGGCCAGCCGAAATGCGCGGCCACCACGGTCAGGTCCGGATGCGCCGCGGCCACCGGGTCGAGCTTGAGCGGGTGTGCGAGGTCGATCCTGATGCCCTGGCCGCCGGGCTGGCGGGCGCCGATCCCGCTGGTGCCGGTGTGGAACAGGGCCAGCAGGCCGTGCCGCTGGCAGGCCGCGAAGATCGGCCAGTACTGCGGGTCGTCGGGCGCGAAGGCTTGCAGCGACGGGTGGAACTTCACCCCGCGCAGGCCGAGCGCGGCGACCTCGGCCACCTCGGCCACGGCCTGCTCGCCCTTGTGGGGGTCCACCGAGCCCAGGCCCGCGAACACGTCGGGATAGTCGCGGCACGCGGCGGCCACGGTCTCGTTCGGCACCCGCGGCCGGCCGGTCGCGGTCTCGGCGTCCCAGGCCAGCAGGACCGCCTTGACCTGCATCCGGCGGTACTGATCGGCCAGCTCCGGCAGCGACTGCCGGTGCGCGGGCGACCGGAAGTACGCCTCGGCCGCCTCGACGTAGCCCGCCATGCTGCCGTCCAGCCAGTCCGGGGTGGGCAGATGCACATGAAAGTCAATCGCACGCCATGACACCCGACCTACCCTAATCGCCGGCCGGCCGCCGCGGTCCGTCAGCCCGGGTCGATGCCCTGGCTCTCCAGGTAGCGAGCCGCGACCGTCTTGGGCACCACCATGCACCAGGCGTCGATGAGCAGTTCGCGCAGTTCCTCAGGGTCCAGCACCGGCAGCGCAGCCCGGACCCACTGATACCGCTCGTCGCTGCGCAGCGGCATCATGAACTTGTCCGGCTCGCTGGCCACCAGCGCAGCCCGCTCATCCTTGGGGAAGCCGAACCCTAGCCGCTCCTCGTCGGCCGAGACCGCGGCGTACACCAGCGAGCCGACCCGGAACTTGATGCTGCCGCGGATCAGGTGCTCGGTCGTGCGCGGCAGCGACATCGCGATGCCGCGCACATCCTCGATGCTGGCCACGGCAGGCTACTGGCCGGCCGGCGGCTCTACTCGGGGGACGGGCACTCGGCCAGCTTAACCCGCACTGGTCATCAGGCTTAGTCCACCAGGACTACGCTTAATCACGGTGCTTCCGTTGTTTAGGGAGCCGGGTAAAAAGGGGCTTTCAAGTGGCGAGGGATGAGTCCTCGATCGGCCGCGTCGGCGTCCTCACCGTCGGCACCCGGGGCGACGACGGCCCCGGCGAAGTGTTCATCAAGATCCGCGGCGGTTCCGAGGTGTTCCTGGCCTGGTCGGAGAAGCCGCTGCCCAAAGGTGCGACCGTCCTGGTCATCGAGTCACGCGGCGAGCGGGCGGTCGACGTTATCGAGTGGGAAGACGTACTCGGCGAGAGTCCGCGCATTCCCGGCTTACCTCTGCTTAGGAGATGAACGATGTTCGGTTACCGTGTTCCGGCGCCCGACGAGGCCATGCTGATTTCCGGACGAGGTGGCGGCCACGAGGGCCAGCCGTTCAAGGTGGTGATCGGCCACGGCGCCTTCGTCACACCCGTGTTCCGCAAGGTCCGGTATCTCACGCTGTCCATGCAGGAGGCTGAGGTCGCGGAGCAGTGCGTGACCCACCAGGGCATCACGCTGAACGTGCGCGCGGTGATCGCGTTCAAGGTCGGCAACGACGAGGAATCCATCATCAACGCCGGGCAGCGGTTCCTCTCCGACCAGGACCAGATGTCGCTACTGACCGGGCGGATCTTCGCCGGCCACCTGCGCTCGATCATCGGCTCGATGACGGTCGAGGAGATCGTCACCGAGCGGCAGAAGCTGGCCACCGAGGTCCTCGACGGATCCAAGGGCGAGATGGCCAAGATCGGACTGATCGTGGACTCGCTGCAGATCCAGTCGATCGACGACATGGGCGCCGGCTACATCGCCGCCATGGCCGCGCCGAACAACGCCGCCATCCAGCGGCAGGCCAAGATCGCGCAGGCCCAGGCCGACCAGGCCGCGGCGGAGGCCCAGCAGGCGTCGGCCCGCAAGCAGGCCGAGTTCGCCAGGGAAACCTCCGTCGTACAGGCCCAGTACAAAGGTGAGGTGGAACGGGCGCAGGCGGAGGCGGCCCAGGCGGGCCCGCTGGCGCAAGCGAACGCCCAGCTCGCGGTGATCAACGCCCAGGCCGAGCTGGCTCAGCAGCAGGCCCAGCTGCGCCAGCAGCAGCTGGTCTCCGAGGTGATCAAGCCCGCCGAGGCGGAGGCCGAGCGGGTCAGGATCCTGGCCAAGGCGGACGCCGAGCGGACCCGCATCCAGGCCGAGGCGGCCGCCTCCAACAACCGCGTGGCCCTAGACCAGCTGCTCATCAACCAGCTGCCGCTGATCGTCAAGGAGGCCGCGGCCGGGCTGGCCGGCGCCAACGTCAGCGTGCTCAACGGCGCCGACGGCCTGAGTGAGATCGCCGCCGGGCTGGTCAGCCAGGGCCTGACCATCCTGGACTCGGTGCGCAAGGGCATGCCGAGCCAGTACCGCGACACCGGGACCAGCCCCCGCGGCATCGACGCCCCGGTCCCCCCGGACGGCCAGGCCGCCGGGTAGCGCCGCGCGGTAAAAATAGCGATTTCCTGACGTAGCGCTCGACTCGCCAGCCTCGCCCGGGCCCCCGCGGTTAGGCTCGCAGCCGTGACAGCAGCGCCCACGGCCGTTCGGATCCTGGCCGCTGACCAGCCCGCGCGGCCGGTCAGCGGCCGCCGGACGGTGGCGCTGGCCAGCGTGTACTACACGCTGGCCGCGCTGGCCGTGACGCTGTGGCTGTGGCGGGATCCGGCCACCAGGACGGTGGCCGGCAATCCCTACGACGCCGACCAGTCCGCCTGGTTCTTCCGCTACGACGCCACCGCCATCGCCCACGGCAGGCTGCCCGCCCTGATGACGGTGGCCATCAACGCCCCGCACGGCGTGAACGTCATGTGGAACACGTTCATGCTGCTGCCCGGGGTGCTGCTGTCGCCGCTGACGCTGCTGGCCGGCCCGCAGGCCAGCCTGACGCTGCTGATGACGGCCGGCTTCGCCGGATCGGGCACGGCCATGTTCGCCGTGCTGCGCCGCTGGGGGGTCAGCGTGCCCGGCGCGGCCCTCGGCGGAGCCGTCTACGCCTTCTCCCCGGCCGTGCTGCACTCGGCCATCGGCCATTACGACCTGCAGTTCGTCGTGCTCCCGCCGCTGATCATCGACGCGGGCCTGCGGCTGGCCACCGGCCGCTCTCGTGCCCTGCGCGGCGGCCTGTGGCTGGGCCTGCTGGCGGTGGCCCAGCTGCTGATCAGCGAGGAGATCCTGCTCAACACGGTCTTGGCCGGGACCCTGCTGGCCGCGGTCCTGGCCGCCAGCAGGCCCCGCCAGGTGCCAGGCCGGATCGGGCCGCTGGCCGCCGGGCTGGCCGTCGCGGCCGCCGTGACCGTGCTGATCGCCGGGTACCCGCTGTGGGTGCAGTTCTTCGGCCCGCTGCCGCAGCACGGCAGCCCGTTCACCACCGACTACTTCAAGAACGACCTGTCCGGCTTCGTGGTCCCCTCGTCCTACCTGCTGTTCCACACCGCGGGCAGCGCGGCAGAAGCGGCCAGGTTCCAGGGCCTGCTGCCCGAGTACCTCGGCTACCTGGGCTGGCCGCTGCTCGCGTTGCTGGCCGCGGCCGCGATCCGGTTCTGGCGGCTGCTCCCGGCCCGGGCCGCCGCCGTGACCTGGGCCGTGCTCAGCGTGTTCTCGCTGGGCGGCACCCTGCTGGCCAGCGGCCACGAACACGCCTGGATCAAGCTTCCCTGGTACTGGCTGCAGAGCCTGCCTGTACTCAGCGCGGCGCTGCCCGACCGGTTCTGTTTGCTGGCCGACGGCGCGGCCGCCGCGCTGCTGGCCTTCGCCGCCGACGCGGCCGTACCAGCCTTCGCCGCCTGGGCCGCCCGCCGGCTGCCGCTCCTGGCCGCCGGCGGCCGTCCGGCCGTCGTCGTGCTGGGCTGCGCCGTGCTGGCCGTTCTGCCCATCGTGCCCAAGCCGCTGCCGGCCGCCGCCGCCGTCCCGCCGCCGCCAGGCTGGTCGGCGGTCTTCGGCGCGCTGCGGCTGCCCGCCTCGGCCCCCGTGCTCGTGGTGCCGATCGCGGCGTCGACCTTCACCGAGCCGCTGCGCTGGCAGGCCGACACCGGCCAGCCCGGCGCGCTGGTCGGCGGCTACTTCATGGGCCCGCAAGCCAACGGGCAGGCGTTCATCGACGGCAGCGGCAACCCGCCCGCGGGCCGCTACCTGAACTACCTGTGGGCGCAGTCCCCGGCCGGGCTGCCCGCCTCGATCACCGGCGAGGTGCCGCGCGCCTCGGTCGCCGCGTCGGGCAAGCCGGCCGCCGTCTCCCGCGCGCAGATGCTGGCCCAGCTCCGGGCCTGGCGGGTGGCGGCCGTGGTCGCGGTCGTGCAGCGGAACACGGTCCTCGGCCGTTACCTCGCCGGCCTGCTCGGGCCGCCCACGGTGGTGGCGGGCGACGTCCTGGCCTGGCGCAGGTAGCACGTCACGTAGCACTTGGCCGTATTCCCCGGGCCGGGACCATCTGAGACGATTCATAGCTTTATCTCAGATTCATAACGGCAGCAGAGGCGGGCCGGCAGTTACCTAGAGCCGCGTCGGGCAGCCTGGTCAGTGCATCCCGATAAGGACGTAGAGGAGTTAACGATGACCTGGCTGCTGCTGAACATCCCGCTGATGGTCCTGTTCTTCGCCCTGTGGGTGGGGATCCCGGTCTGGCTGGTGCGCAGGCACCCCGACCGCAAGCCGACCCTGGCCGCGGCGCCCGCCGTCAAGACCCTTCCGGCGCTGCGCTACCAGCAGGACGACGGCTACCGCCGGGTCGCCTAAGGCCAGCTGATCCGGCCCGTGCCCGCTGCCCGTGCCCGCTGCCTGGCCGCGGGCCGGGACGTGAGAGGCTGCCGGGATGCTGGCGTTGAGCATCGCGTGCCTGGCGGCGGCGGTCGTGTGGGCCTACCTGGTCCTCGGGCACGGCCGGTTCTGGCGGACGGGCGAGTGGCTGCCGCCGCGCCGGGCCGAGCCGGGCCGGTGGCCGGACGTGGTGGCCGTCGTCCCGGCCAGGAACGAGGCCGCGATGCTGCCCGCCACGCTGCCCACCCTGCTCGGCCAGGACTACCCGGGCGCGCTGAGCGTCGTCCTGGTCGACGACTGCAGCACCGACGGCACCGGCGAGGTGGCGGCCAAGATCGGGCTCGAGGCGGCCCGGCCGCTGCGGGTGATCCCGGGCGCGCCCGCGCCGGGTCCGGCCGGGACCTGGGCGGGCAAGGTGTGGGCCATGGCCCAGGGCCTGGCCGCGGCCGGCGAGCCGGGGTACGTGCTGTTCACCGACGCCGACATCGCCTGGGAGCAGGGCGCGCTGCGTGACCTGGTGACCGCCGCCGTGGCCGATGACCGCGTCCTGGTCTCGCAGATGGCGCTGCTGCGCACCGCGACCCGCTGGGAGCGGGTCATCGTCCCCGCCTTCGTGTACTTCTTCGCCCAGCTGTACCCGTTCCGGCGGGTGAACCGGCCCGGCTCGCGCACCGCGGCCGCGGCCGGCGGCTGCATGCTGGTGCGCCGCGAGGCGCTGCAGCGGGCCGGCGGGCTGGCCCCGATCAGCGGCGCCCGCATCGACGACGTAGCGCTAGGCCGCCTGCTCAAGCGCCAGCAGAGCCAGCGCCAGCCGAGCCGCACCTGGCTCGGATTGACCACCCGCGTAATCAGCGTGCGGCCGTACCCGGCGCTGAACGATCTGTGGCAGATGGTGGCCCGGTCCGCCTACATCCAGCTCGGCTATTCCCCCTGGCTGCTGGCCGGGACCATCGCCGGGCTGCTGTTCATCTACGTGCTGCCCCCGGCCGGGGCCATCGCCGGGCTGGCCGTCGGCGCCGCCGCGGGCGTCACCGGATCTGCGGCGCTGGCCCTGGGGGCGGGCCTGGCGGGCTGGGCCCTGATGACCCTGAGCTACCTGCCCATGCTGCGGCTGTACCGGCTCTCGCCGCTGCGCGCGCTCACCTTGCCGCTGATCGCCCTGCTGTACGCGGCGATGACGGTCGACTCGGCCCGGCGGCACTACGCGGGCCGCGGTGCGGTGTGGAAGGGACGGACCGACCAGGCCCGGTTACGCTTGGGTGATCTTCCGCGCGCCTGGGCCAGCAGGAATGATGGGGCGTGGCATACACGGTCCCGCGAGAAACGAAGGAGTTCTTGGATGACGATCAGCGTTCAGGGCGTGGTGGCCCGCGGTAAGGGCGAGCCGGTGGAGCTCACGACGGTCCTCGTGCCTGAGCCCGGGCCGGGGGAGGCGCTGGTTCAGGTCCAGGCGTGCGGGGTGTGCCACACCGACCTGCACTACAAGGAGGGCGGCATCGGCGACGACTTCCCCTACCTGCTCGGGCACGAGGCAGCAGGTGTGGTCGAGGCCGTGGGCCCGGACGTGACCGATGTGGCGCCGGGCGACTTCGTCATCCTCAACTGGCGCGCCGTCTGCGGCCGCTGCCGGGCCTGCAGCCGCGGCAAGCCCTGGTACTGCTTCAACACCCACAACGCCAGCCAGAAGATGACGCTGGAGGACGGCACCGTGCTGTCCCCGGCCCTGGGCATCGGCGCGTTCGCGGAGAAGACCCTGGTCGCCTCCGGCCAGTGCACCAAGGTCGACCCGGCCGTCCCGGCCGCCACCGCCGGCCTGCTCGGCTGCGGCGTGATGGCCGGCCTGGGCGCCGCGATCAATACCGGCGGCGTGACCCGGGGCGACAGCGTGGCCGTGATCGGCTGCGGCGGCGTCGGCGACGGCGCCATCCTGGGCGCCCAGCTGGCCGGCGCGCGGAGGATCATCGCGGTCGACGTGGACGACAGGAAGCTGGAGTGGGCCCGCGGGTTCGGCGCCACCGACGTGGTCAACTCGCGGAACACCGACCCGGTCGAGGCGATCCGGGAGCTGACCGGCGGGTTCGGCGCGGACGTGGTGATCGAGGCCATCGGCCGGCCGGAGACCTACCAGCAGGCCTTCTACGCCCGCGACCTGGCCGGCACGGTGGTGCTGGTCGGCGTGCCCACCCCGGAGATGCGGCTGGAGCTGCCGCTGCTGGACGTGTTCGGCCGCGGCGGGGCGCTCAAGTCGTCCTGGTACGGCGACTGCCTGCCCAGCCGCGACTTCCCCATGCTGATCGACCTGCACCTGTCCGGCCGCCTGCCGCTGGACAAGTTCGTGTCCGAGACCATCTCGCTCGGCGACGTGGAAGAGGCCTTCGCCAAGATGGGCCGGGGCGAGGTGCTGCGCAGCGTCGTGACCCTGTGACCGACACTGCTCGCATCGCGATGTGGTCGGGCCCGCGCACGGTGTCCACCGCACTCATGCGGGCCTGGGAGAACCGGCCGGACACGGCGGTCACCGACGAGCCGCTCTACGCTTTTTATCTGGACCGAACGGGCCTGGCTCATCCCGGCCGCCCCGACGTGATCGCCAGCCAGCCCACGGACTGGCGGGTGGTACTCGCCGGGCTGACCAGCGGCCCGCTGCCGCCGGGGGTGACGATCGGCTACGCCAAGCAGATGACGCATCACCTGCTGCCCGAGGTGGACCGGGCCGCGCTGGCCGGCCTGCGGCACGCCCACCTGATCAGGGACCCGCGCGAGCTGCTCGCCTCCTACGCCAGGGTGCGCGACGAGCCGGACCTGGACGACCTGGGCCTGCGGCAGCAGGCGGAGATCTTCGAGGCGTTCGGCGGGCCGGTCGTGGATTCCCGTGACCTGCTCGCCGACCCCGAGGGCATCCTGCACGCCCTGTGCCAGGCCCTGGACGTGCCGTTCGACGCCGGCATGCTGTCCTGGCCGCCCGGCCCGCGGGACAGCGACGGCGTGTGGGCTCCGTACTGGTACGCCAGCGTGCACGCCTCGACCGGGTTCGCCCCCTACCGGCCCCCGGCCGAGCCGCTGCCTGCCCGCCTCGAGCCCCTGGCCGCCCGCTGCCTGCCCTACTACCAGCGGCTGCACCAGTACCGGATCGCCAGCCCTGGAGGTACCAGTCCAGGAGGTAATGGTGCAGCAAAGTTACGACGAGCGGAACCGCGACCTGATCGTCAACGTGGGCGGCAAGCTGACCCACCGCGACCGGGCCGCGATCAGCCCGTTCGACTCGGCCGTCCAGGGCGGGGACGCGGTCTGGGAGGGCCTGCGGCTCTACCGCGGCAAGATCTTCCGGCTGGCGGAGCACCTGGCCCGGCTGCGGGACTCGGCCAAGGCGCTGGCGTTCACCCAGATCCCCTCGGCCGAGGACATCACCGAGCAGATCAGGCGCACGGTCGCCGCGAACGGCATGCGCGACGGGGTGCACATCAGGCTCACCCTGACCCGGGGCGTGAAGGTCACCTCCGGCATGGATCCTCGGCTCAACCAGGCCGGGCCGACGCTGATCGTGCTGCCCGAGTACAAGGATCCCGTCTACGACGCCTCGGGCATTACCCTGGTCACCGCGAGCGTGCGGCGCCCCGCCCCGGACTGCCTCGACCCCAAGATCCACCACAACAACCTGCTGCCCTCGATCCTGGCCAAGATCGAGGCCAACGTGGCGGGCGCCGACGACGCGGTCATGCTGGACCACCGCGGCTTCATCGCCGAGACCAACGCCACCCACATCTTCATGGTCACCGGCGGGCTGCTGGCCACGCCGACCACCGTGTCCTGCCCCGAGGGCATCACCCGGGCCGTGGTGCTCGAGCTGGCCGCCGTCGCCGGCCTGGCCTGCCGGGTCGGGGACTACACGCTGCCTCAGCTCTATGTGGCCGACGAGGCCTTCGTGACCGGGACCATGGGCGGCCTGGTCCCGGTGCTGGCCGTTGACGGCCGCGTCATCGGCGACGGCAAGCCCGGCCCGGTGACCGGCCAGCTGGCCGCGCTGTTCGCCGACCTCACCGCCGCCACCGGCACGCTAGTCCCCTGACCCGGTCGTCCCTGACCCGGTCGTCCCCTGACCCGGGCGTCCCCGGCCGCGCGGGGCGCTCACCGCCGGATGAACACCGCGTGGACGGTGAGGGTGCTGTGCATCGAGACCAGGCCCAGCAGGTTCCAGGTGAGGCCGAAGTCGCCCCTGTTGACGTGGACTTCGGCGTCGAGCCAGATCTCGCCGTCGCCCGCGACCGACGCCGCGGCCTCGAAGGACAGCGGCCGGGTCCGGCCGCGCACGGTCAGCACGCCGGTTACCGCGACCCCCTGGCCAGCGGGCCGGATGCCGTCCGCGGTGAAGGTGATGTCCGGATGGCTGGCGCTGTCGAAGAAGTCAGCCGAGCGCAGGTGCGTGTCGCGCCGGGTGTTCCGGGTGTCGACGGACGCGGCGGCCACCGTGACGGTGCCGCTGACCGCGCCGTCCTGGCCGACGGTGCCGGTCCCGCTGACCTCGCGGAAGACGCCGTTCACCCGGGCCAGGCCCGCCATGCTGATGCTCTTCAGCCGGACGCTGGACGCGCGCGGATCCAGGACCCAGTCCCCGGCCAGGGTCCCGTTCGCCAGCAGGGCCTGCAGCGGCGGCGCGGTCATCGGTCCCGACGGTGCGTGCATGATTGTTTCCTTGTCACGTCGAACGGATTTGAGGTGTCACCTATACGACACGCCGCACCCGGGGAGTGTGACCCATGACCGAGTCCGACTGGCTCACTGACGGCTTCGAGCAGAACCGGGCCCGCCTGCGGGCGGTGGCCTACCGGATGCTCGGCTCGCTGGCCGAGGCCGACAACGCCGTCCAGGAGGCCTGGCTGCGGCTGAGCCGGTCGGACGCCAGTGGCGTCGATAACCTCGGCGGCTGGCTGACCACGATCGTGGCCCGGGTGTGCCTGAACGTGCTGCGCGCGCGGAACGCCCGGCGCGAGGAGCTCATGGGCGCGGACGTACCTGACCCGGTCATCGGCCCCGCGGACGGGCCGAACCCCGAGGATGAGGCGCTGCTGGCCAACTCGGTCGGGCTCGCGCTGCAGGTCGTGCTCGAGACGCTGACCCCGGCCGAACGGCTGGCGTTCGTCCTGCACGACCTGTTCGACCTGCCCTTCGACGAGATCGCCCCCCTCGTGGGGCGTTCCCCGGCCACCGCGCGGCAGCTGGCCAGCCGGGCGCGGCGCCGGGTCCGGGGCGCCGAGGTCCAGGCCCCCGACCCCGATCTCGGGCGCCAGCGGAAGGTCGTCGACGCCTTCTACGCCGCGGCACGCCGCGGCGACTTCGAGGCTCTCGTCGCCATGCTTGATCCCGATGTCGTGGCGCGCTTCGACGCGGGGACGGCGGGTCCGGCCGCTTCCGTGGTGCTGCACGGCGCGGCCGCCGTGGCCGGCCAGGCGCTGCGGGTCAACCATCCCGCCGCGCTGGTGCGCCCGGCCCTGGTCAACGGGGCCGCGGGAGTGGTCGTGACCCTGGCCGGGCAGCCGGTCGCGGTCGCGGGGTTCACCGTCTCGCGCGGCAAGATCGTGGAGATCGACGTGGTCGCCGACCCCGAGCGCCTCCGCGGGCTCGACCTGTCCGCCGTGGACGGCTGACCGGCCAGGGACCGTTTGGCCGCCTTGGGTTGTGATCGGAGGCTTTCTGCCGATCGGGTCGCTCGCTACGATTGGCACATTCACGCGGCGCCTACCGACACGCCCGCTACGGCGAGGGGGATCGCCAGCATGAGCTACGGACAAACTCCCGGCGGAGACCAGGAAAATCCGGCCGGACCGGGACCAGGGTACGGGGCACCACCGCCCTACCCGGGCCAGCCCGAGTCCCCCGGCTCGCCCGGCTGGGACCAGGACCAGCAGCAGCCCGGCTACGGCCAGCCCGGGCCGCCGGGTTACGGGCAGCAGCCTGGGCCCGGCCAGCCTGGTTACGGCCAACCCAACTATGGGCAGCCTGGTTACGGCCAGCCGGGGCCCGACCAGCCCAACTATGGGCAGCCCGGCTACGGCCAGCCCGGCTACGGGCAGCCGGGTTACGGGCAGCCCGGGCCCGGCCAGCCCAACTACGGGCAGCCTGGTTACGGCCAGCCGGGTTACGCTCAGCCCGGCTACGGATACGTCCCGCCGGGGCCGCCGCCACCCAATTACAAGGCCTGGGCGATTACCGCCGCCGTCTGCGGCGTGCTGTTCAACCTGATCCTCGGCCTCCCGGCTGCCCTCATCGGCGGCAGGCACGGCCGGAAGGTCGCGCAGCAGTGGGCCGCCGGTGACGTGCAGGCGGCCGCCACCTCGTCACGGAAAGCCCGGAGCTGGCTGATCGCCTCGACCGTGCTCGACGCACTGGGGCTGGTCCTGTTCATCGTCCTGCTCAGCCAGTCGGGCTCGCCGACGAGCTTCAACAACCCGGCGGCGGTCGCGACCTCGATCAAGACCCAGATCCAGCAGCGCATATCCGACCCGTCCAGCCAGTACTACGAAAAAGGCGTGACCGTCACCTCGGTGGTCTGCACGCCGTCCGGCACCAACACCGACTCCTGCGTCGACAAGTTCTCCAACGGCCAGACCGCCTCCGAGACGGCCGTCATCTCCGGCGACGGCGCGAGCTACACCACGCATTAAGCACCACCCGCACCACCCCGCCCGTCCGCACCACCCCAACCGTCCGCCCCGGGCCGCAGCGCGCCTCCAGCGGAGTGAATCCAGGTCTGGGGTATGCAGTTAGCTGAAGTGGAGTCTGAAGTAGACCACTGACTGACCCGCTTGTCCCGATGGCATCGTGTGCCCCGGCTGTCTCGTTCCCCCTGGGGCTGGCGCGGCTGCTGATGCGCTCCGCCGGGTGCTTCCCGTGATCGTGGATATTCACCTACCTCATAGGGGTAGCAAGTAGCCACGATAATCCGAATGCCCGTGCGAGAGCCAGGATCGCCTTTCCTGGCCCGGTGGTTGGTCCTACCCCGGCCACCCGCACCACCCCGCCCGGAACGCGTCAGTGGGCCTTGATCTGGCCGTCTTCGAGTTCGAGGACGGAGTCGGCGATGCTGATCAGGTTCGGGTCGTGGGTGGCGACCAGGACGGTCACGCCCTCGGACTGGACCACGGTGCGCAGCAGGCGCATGATCTGCTTGGCCGTCTCGGAGTCGAGCTGGCCGGTCGGCTCGTCGGCCAGCAGCACCTCGGGGCTGCCCGCCAGCGCCCGGGCGATGGCCACCCGCTGCTGCTGGCCGCCGGACAGCTCACCGGGCCGCTGCTTGGTGTGCTCGCCCAGGCCCACGATGTCCAGCATCAGCCGGACCCGCTCCTCGCGCTCCTTGGCCGGCACGCCGGCGATCCGCAGCGGCACACCGACGTTCTCCGCGGCCGACAGGATCGGGATCAGGCCGAACGACTGGAAGATGAACGCCACCGAGGTGCGCCTCAGCCGCATCCGCTCGTGGTCGGACAGGGCGGTCACCTCGCTGTCCCCGACCCGTACCGTGCCCTCGTCCGGCAGGTCCAGGCCGCCGACGATGTTGAGCAGCGTGGTCTTGCCCGAACCGGACCGGCCCCGCAGGGCCACCAGCTGGCCGGCCTGGACGGTGAAGGACACCCCGCGCAGGGCGTGCGTAGCGGTGCGCCCGCTGCCGTAGGTGCGCCGCACGCCGTCGACGGCCACCATGTCGGTAATGGTCGGGGCGGTCACCGTCGCTCCTCCGTGTT
Source organism: uncultured Actinomycetes bacterium (assembly GCA_963790065.1). Lineage (GTDB taxonomy): Bacteria > Actinomycetota > Actinomycetes > Streptosporangiales > Streptosporangiaceae > Palsa-504. Next base: position 37,354 of record CAWBNK010000025.1, read on the forward strand.
CTCGTCGCGGTCCTTGCGCCTGCGCTGGTCTGGCCAGACGCCGATATGGTCCGGCTCGGATTCCAGGCGGACCAGGCCGCGCATGCCGAGCGGCTCGGTCATCTCGCGGGGCAGCTGCAGCCGGCCGGCCCGGTCGAGCACCGCGTACTCGGTGGCGTGCGGGGTCACCTGGCCGTCGTCGCCGTCCATGGTGTCGCGGTGGATCTCGGTGCTGGTCCGGCCGTCCCTGATCGCGACCACCCGGCGGACCACCGTAGACACGGCCGGGTCGTGGGTCACGATCAGCACGGTCACGCCGAGCTCGGCGTTGGCCTTCTGCAGCGCGCTGAACACCTCGGCGGCGGTCGCCGAGTCCAGCTCACCGGTCGGCTCGTCGGCCAGCAGCACCTTGGGCTCGTTGGTGAGCGCCACCGCGATGGCGGCCCGCTGCTGCTCACCGCCGGACATCTGCTCCGGCTTGCGGTACAGGCAGTCGCCCACGCCCATCAGCTCGAGCAGCTCGCCGGCCCGCTCGCGGCGGGTCCGGGCCCGGACGCCGGCCAGCCGCATCGGCAGCTCCACGTTCTGCTGCGCGGTCAGGTAGGGGAGCAGGTTGCGTGAGGTCTGCTGCCAGATGAAGCCCACCACCCGGCGCCGGTAGGCCAGCCGCTGCCGCGCGTTCATCGCGGCCAGGTCGCTGCCCCCTACCCGGACCGAACCCGCGGTGGGCGTGTCGAGCCCGGCCAGGATGTTCATCAGGGTCGACTTGCCGCTGCCGGACGCGCCGACCAGGGCCACGATCTCGCTCTCCTCGACCAGCAGGTCGAGCCCCTGCAGGGCCTGGACCTCGATCCCGGCGGCGACGTAGATGCGGACCAGCCGGTCGCAGACGATCAGCGAGCCCGCGCCGAAGTCCCGGTGCTGCCGCGCCGACTCCGCGCCCAGGTCCTCGATGCTGCTGGCCATTAATGTCTCCCTTTGCCCTCTAGTGTGCCCCTAGTTAGCCCGCAGGATGCCGCTGATCCCGCGCCGCCGCAGCAACCTGGCCTCGGCGGCCAGGGCCGCCGCGGCCAGCGCCACCGCGCCGAGGGCGGGCAGGCCGAGCGCGGTCACGTCGGGCTGGAACGCGACCGCCGTGCCCGTTCCGGTGAACGCGGACAGGTCGATGGACGAGCCGATCAGATGGGGCAGCACCACGGCGCACACGGCGCCGGCCACCACGGCGGCGAGCACGGCGGGCAGGGCCTCGGCCATGACCAGCCCGGTGTCGCTGGAGTAGCCCATCACGGTGAGCCGGGCCAGGGTCAGCTCGCGTTCCGCCGACCCCAGGGCCAGACCCAGGATCACGATCAGCAGGCCGAGCACGCCCGCCTCGGCCAGGGTGACCGCGACGATGAGCACGGCGCCGTGCGGCAGCGGCGAGCCGGTCAGCGAAGCGAGCACCGCCGACCGGTAGCTGATCGTACTGCCGGCGAGCGTCCGTTTGACCAGCGCGGACAGCTGACCCTGGTCGATGCCGGCCCCGCTGACCAGGATCAGGTTCGGGGCGGGCTGGCCGCCCGGGCCGGGCAGCGTCACCTGCGGCATCACGATGAACGTGCCGCCCCCGGGCTGGGCCGGGGTGCTGGCCAGGATGCCCACCACCCGGACGCTGAACGGCCCCACCGGGGACAGCGAGGTCAGCTGCGTCGCTCCGCGGCCGAGGACGCCGGCGGCGGACGGCGAGGCGAGCACCGGCACCACGGCCGGCGCGGTGCCCGAGGCCGGGCCGACCTTGGCCGCCGGGAAGGACGGGTACGGCGTGGTCCCGGTCACGGCGGCGTAGCTGGCCGGGTCCACCGCGGACACGGACAACGGCTGGCCGAACGGCGTGACCCAGCTGGTGTTCCAGACCGCGGTGGCGTGGGTCACGCCGCGCACCGCGCTGATGGCCTTGACCACGGCGGGCGTGACCGGACCGGTGGTCGGGCCGGGCTGGATCGCCACGTCGGCCCCGGTGGTGTGCCAGGACGTGGTGATTTCGCCGCTGGTGATGCCGCTGCTGACCATCCCGGCGAAGGTGGCCAGGCTGAGCGCGAGCACCAGCGCGAACGCGGGCAGCACCCCGGTCAGCGCGGACCGGGCCGCCGCGGACAGGGCCACGAAGCCGGTGGCGCCCGGGCCGCGGGCCGACAGCCGGAGCAGGCCGCGCACGGCCAGCGGGTACAGCCGCAGCATGATCAGCACCACCGGGACCGCCACCAGCACCGGCGCCACGGTCAGCAGCAGGTTGACCTGGCCGCCGGCGGGCACCCCCTGGTCGTGCAGCACGATCAGGCCGGCCACGCAGGCCGCGCAGGCCGTCACCTCGGCCACCGGGCGGCGCCAGGCCATCCGGCGGCGGCCGGTCTCGGCCGTCATGATCCGGGCCGGGTTGGTGGCCGGGGCGGGCTTGCGGTACTGCCACGCGGCGATCAGCGAGGGCCCGGCCAGCGCGATGGCCAGCGTGATCCCGGCCAGCAGCCAGCCCAGCCCCGAGGACGCCGCGTCACCGGGGATCGCGACGATGGCCAGCAGGGCGCCGATCACCGCGGCGGGCACCGCCGTGACCACCGTGCCGCGGGCCAGCAGGGCCGCGACCTGCCGCAGCGACCCGCCCCGGGCCCGCAGCATGGTCAGCTCCTCGCCCCGGCGCACGACGATCATCCGGGCCGCGAGCAGGATCACCGCGGCGGCGATCACGAGCAGGCTGACCGACAGCATCAGCAGCACCGTCTCGACGCCGGCCTGGGTGCTGAGGAACAGCGACACGTCGGCGGTCAGCGGCTGGGTGACGCTCAGCGCGTTCGCGGCGGGCGCCAGCGGCCCGGTCAGCGCGGGCGTCACCGTGCCGGAACGGTTGAGGGCGTTGTACAGCCCCTGGACCTGGTCCGCGCTCAGCCCGCCGACCGCGAGCGGGAACTCCCACCCCAGCTCCATGCCCGGGCCGCTGAACGCCCTCTGCATGGCGGCCAGCTGGTCAGGGTCGGCGATGACGCCGGCCGCCCAGTACGGCATGCCGGTCGTCGGGGTGACCTGCGAGGGCTGGCCGGCCAGCGGGTCCTGCATCCAGAACGTCGAGGCGGCGCCCTGCGGCCGCATGATGCCGGTGACGACCAGGGTGACCGTACCGGTCGCGATGCTCAGCGTCAGCCGGCTGCCCGGGTGCAGCCCGAACCGCGCGGCGATCTGCGTGCTGACCGCCACCGCCACCGTCCCGGCCGGCTCAGCCCTGGCCGTGAAGCTGCCCGCCACGAGGGTGGCGTTGCTGGTCAGCGGGTTGCGGTAGAGCACCTCGAGCCTGGGCGGCTGTCCGTCGAGGTTCGCGCTGGCCGCCGCGCCCGAGGTGACCGTGGACGTGTTCGTGCTCAGGCCGTACCAGGCGCCCGGGCCTAGCGGCAGCGGCAGGCGCGCCAGGCTGGACCTGATGTCCTGCGTGGCCTGGCTCAGCTGGCCTGCGGTCAGGATCGGCTGGTGTGCGGTCAGGATGGGCCCGGCCGCGCCGGCCAGCAAGGTGGTGAAGTCGCTCCAGCTCGCGGTCACCTGGGCCGTCTTGACCGTGGACGCGAGGGAGGCCATGGTCTGGTGGAAGGCCTCGGACCGAACGTGCAGGCTGAGCGCGGGCCCGGACATGGCCGTGAACACGCAGCCGCAGACCAGCAGGGCCAGCGCCAGCGTGCTGCCGGCCGCGGAGCCCGCCACGCGGCCCAGCCCCGCCGCCGGTCTCATGGAGTGCTCCCCGCGGGCTTCATGCTGCCTCGGCGGCGCGCAGTTCGGCGGCGGCGTCCGGGCGCCGGGCGATGGTCAGTGCGGCGGCCAGCACCGGCAGCACCGCGACGGCCAGGGCCAGGGCCAGGATCTGCGACCAGCCGAACTGGATGATGACCGGCGGCACCGGCTCGGTCGCGGACGAGGTCAAGGTGATGGCGGGGACCAGCAGTTCGGCTAGCACCACGCCGAGCACCAGCCCGGCCACCGCGGACGGCAGGCTCAGCATGAGCTTCTCCAGGCACAGCTGGCCCGCGGCCGCGCGGGGCGGCACGCCCAGCGCCGCCAGCAGCGCGTTCTCGGCCCGCCGCTGGTGTACCCCGGCCGCGATGCTCACGCAGAAGCCGGTGATGGCCAGGACCGCGGCCGCGATGGCCACGGCCAGCAGGGCCTGCTGCGGCACGGTCGACAGCGGGTCGGACAGCAGGCTGGCCGCTACCCCCGTCGCGCTGGCGATGGCTGATCCGGCCGGCAGGTCGGCGGCCAGCCCGGGCGGCACCCCGCCGGGACCGCCCGTCCCCGATGAGGTGGCCAGCCACCACTGCGTAACCTGGGCGGCGGCCAGCGAGCTGCTGGTCAGCGCGTCCTGCAGGCGGCCCAGGTCCACGATGAGGGCGCCGCCGGCGGACGATGCGGTGGGGAACGTGGTCACCGCGGCCACGATCTTCACGCTGATGATCGCGCCGTTGACGTCGGTCTGCACCACGGAGCCGACGCTGGAGTTAGTGGCGGTCAGGAAGCGCTGCGTGGCGATGCCGGGCAGCGGCGCGACGGGCGGCGTCCCGGTCAGGGTCAGGTCACCGCTGACCGGGCTGGGCGGCTGGCCGGGGAACCCGTTGACGGCCAGGCCGAAGCCCGGGTCGAACGTCGCCGTCAGCGCGCCGCCCGCCGCGGCCTTGGCCGTGACGGCGGGCGATCCCGACGGCCCGACGGTGCCGGAGGTCTGCTTGACGCTGGTCAGCTCGACCGAGGAGGCGACGGCGGGCCAGCTGCCCAGCATGGTGCCGGGCTGGGCGGCCGTCCCCGGCCCGGCGGAGAAGCCGGACAGGGTGAAGGTGGCCGGCGAGCGCGGCTGGTGGGCGGGCAGTGTGTAGTTCAGGTCGAGCGACGTCAGCTTCAGCGGGTAGACCGCACCCGCCCCGCCGGAAGCGCCGCCGGAAGCACCGCCGGAACCGCCGGCCTGGTTGGCCAGGGTGACGGCCAGCGTGTGCTCCCGCCCGTCGGCCGGCAGCGTGCCCGCGTCGAGCTCGTAGACGTCACCGGCGGCGTCCGCGACGGAAAGGTTCACCGTGACCGGGGCCAGCCCCAGCGAGGCCGGGCCGAGCCGCGCGGTCAGCTGAACCTCGGCCGAGTGGCCGGGCAGCGTCACGCCGGGCGGCGGGCCGGTGGGCGCGATCGTGCCGAACAGCCGGGTCTCGGGCAGCGCGGACTGGTCCGGCCGCAGCAGGGTCACGGCCGCGGCCTGGCTGGAGTTGACCGCCAGCACCTCGCTGTTGCTGGTCTCCTGCGGGAACACCGCGACCGCCATGGCCCGCTGGACCCCGGGCAGCTTGACCAGCGTGGCGGACTGGGCGGCCGACAGCGGCTGGCTGGTGTCCACGCGCACATCCGCGCCCGAGCTGAATGAGGCCTGGTCGTGCTCGGAATGCGTCCAGCTCTGCCGCTGGGCCAGGGCCAGCGTGCAGGTGGCCACCGACAGCACGATCAGCAGCGCCGCGCCGCCCTGCCGGATCGGCTGCCTGCTGATCTGCCAGCTGGCCAGGGCCGCGGTCAGCCGCCGGCCCCGGGCGGCCAGCCGGTCGCCGGCCTTGCCGCCGGCCGGCAGCAGGCGCAGCGCGAGCACGGTGCCGCCCGCCAGGGCCAGCGCGGGCGCGATCACGACCACCGGGTCGACGCCGAAGTTGCCGTTGGCCCCGGCCGATACCGCCGAGTAGTGCCGCAGCTGCCAGCCCGCCAGCACGGCCAGCAGGATCAGGGCCAGGTCCACGCCGGCCCGGGTCACCCCGGAGATGGCGGCCTGCCGTCCCCGCCGGGCCCGGGCCGTACCCGGGCTCACCGTGGTCAGCGCGGGCAGCAGCATGATCACGATCCCCCCGGCCGCCACCCCGGCGGCCGCCGCGATCGTGTCCGGCCACGCGGTCCCGGTCCACGGGGATGACCCGGTGCCGCTCCCCGTCGCCAGCGCGCCGGCCAGCAGCACGCCGAGCACGCCGCCGGACGCGGCCGAGATCAGGCACAGCGGCACCGCCTCGGCCGCGGTCAGCTTGAGCAGCTGCCAGCGGGTCGCGCCCCGCGCGGTCAGCATGGCCGACTCGCCCTCCCGCTGGCCCGCCAGCAGCCGGGCCGAGGCCAGCAGCGCCGCGCCGGCCAGCAGGAACAGCAGAACGGCGCAGATGGCCAGCAGCGAGCGGGCCACGTCCAGGTCGTTGGCCGTGCCGTTGAGTACCGCCGGCAGGCTGGTGCCGACGGTCAGCGTCGGCAGCTGCTGGGCGTTCTGCAGCGCCTGGCGCAGCCCGTCCACGTTGGCGGCTACCGTGGTCAGCTGGTCGGCCGGGATGCTGGCCGTCTGCGGCTGGGCCAGCCAGGTGCCGCTGTACACCGGGAGCGCCGCGCCGAACGCCGCGGCCGAGACGGTCAGCGGGCCGTACGTGGTGAAGCTGCTGGCCGTGCTGGAGCCGCCCAGCGCGACGTCATCCAGGTCCCAGTAGGCCGAGGACACCTGCCGGGGCCGGTACAGGCCGGTGATCACGAACCGCACGTAGCCGTTCGAGATCCCGTCTTTCATCCGCAGCACGTCGCCGTCGGCCACGTGCAGCAGCGCCGCGGCCGAGGCGGGCAGCGCCGCGGGAATGGGCTGCCCGGCGGCGGCCGCGCCGGGCCAGCTCCCGGAGACCAGCGCCGCCTGGGCGGCGACGTCGCCGAGCGCCGCGGCCTCGGCGATGGGCCGGTTGCCCGCGCCCGCGCTGCCCGGCGTGGCCGGCAGCGAGCCGGGCACGAAGTCCAGCGGATCGGACCAGACGGAGGAGTAGAAGGAGAACGGGGCGCCGCCCAGGGCCGGCCTGATCATGGCCGGCAACGCCGTGTTGTACTGCGCGGCCTGGCCGGCCGTGACGGTCCCGGTCATGACCAGCGACGTCCCGGCCGCCTGGCCGAGGTCGTGGCGCACGGCGCGGGGCAGCGCCTGACCGCTGAAGGTGGCCAGCGCCGTGGCCAGGGCCGCGGCCACCAAGGTGGTCAGGGCCGCCGCGATGATCACCAGCCGGTGCGCGTTCATCCGCGGCAGTGTCAGCGAACCCCGTGTCAGCGAACCCCGTGTAAAGCCCATCAGGTTTTCGAGCCTAAGACGGGAAATGGCTGATAAAAAGGGTGCGTGCGCGACCTGGTATGCGTCTGTGACCGGGCTTTGATACCAGGCACCGTCACCGCGACCGGAGGACAGGAGGCTGACGGGTGCCCGTCATCGTGATCACCGGGGCGGCCGGCCTGGTCGGGTCCATGCTGCGGCCCCGGCTGGCCCGGCCGGATCGCACGCTGCGCCTGCTGGACATCGCCCCGCTGCAGGCCGGGCCCGGCGAGGAGGCGGTCCAGGTCTCGGTCACCGACCTGGCCGCCATGACCGGCGCCTGCCGCGGCGCGGACGCCGTCATCCACCTGGGCGGGATATCCGGCGAGGCGTCCTGGCCGCGCATCCTGGAGACCAACATCAACGGCGGCTACGTGGCGTTCGAGGCGGCCCGCCAGGCCGGGGTGCCGCGGGTGATCTTCGCCTCCTCCAACCACGCGGTCGGCTTCAGCCCGCGCGCGTCCTTCCCGGTGCCCGACTATGCCTTCCCCGCGCCGGACACCTACTACGGGGTGTCCAAGGTGGCCACCGAGGCGCTGGCCGCGATGTACCACTACCGGTACGGCCTGGACGCGATCTGCGTGCGCATCCTGACCTGCGTCCCGCGCCCGGCCGACGTGCGGACGCTGTCCACCTGGCTGTCCCCGGACGACGCGGGCCGGCTGTTCGAGGCCTGCCTGACCGCCGAGCGGCCCGGGTTCCGGGTCATCTTCGGCGTCTCGGCCAACACCCGCGGCGGCTGGGTCTCGCTGGCCGAGGCCGAGGCCCTGGGCTACCAGCCGCAGGACGACGCGGAGGAATACGCCGCCGAGATCCTGGCTGCCGCCCGCGACGACGACCCGGCCGCCGACCCGGTGCTGCGTTACCTGGGCGGCGCGTTCACCCTGTCCGACGCCGAGGTCCCGCAGGCCTAGCGGTCGCGCTCTTCGACCGCCGAGGGCTATAAGGCATCAGGCCCGTTCGGCCCGGTACTTCTCCCAGCGGGCCAGCAACTCGCCCATCTCCCGGGTGGCGAACTCCAGGAACGCGGCCTGCTCGGCCATCCGCGCGCCGGCTGCCGTGTCCGCGCCGACCAGGTCGATGCCCTCGCGGACCAGCGCGCCCCAGCGGCTCATGATCTGATCCCGCATCCGCAGCAGGTCGTCCCACATGTTGCCGGGCATCCGGTAGTAGTCCCGGCGCGAGCCGGGCACCCGCTCCTTGTGCACCAGCCCGACCTGGATCAGGTAGCGCACCGCGCCGGACACCGCGGCCGGGCTGATCCGCAGCGTCCCGGCCAGCTCGGCGGCGGTCAGCCGCCCGGAGTCGGCGATCAGCAGCGCGACGAAGACCCGGGCCGGCATCGGCGGAAGCCGGCCGCCACCAGCACGGCGGCGAACCGCTCGACGTAGTCGAACATCGGGTCCGCGGCGCCCGGACCGTCCGGCCCGCTGGTCTGTTCGCCCACCGCCCTAAGATACCGCATTCCGAACTTTCAGAATATAGTGAAAGTTATGTAAGCTGGCCTCATGCCGAACGCCAGCCCGAACGCGATCGAGATCCGGGGCCTGACCAAGTCGTACGGCCGGACCACGGCCCTGGACGGCCTGGACCTCACCGTCCGCACCGGCGAGGTGCACGCCTTCCTTGGGCCGAACGGCGCAGGCAAGACCACCACCATCCGCATCCTGCTCGGCCTGCTGCGCAAGGACGGCGGCCAGGCGAGCCTGCTCGGCGGCGACCCCTGGCGGGACGCGGTGGCGCTGCACGCCCGGCTGGCCTACGTGCCCGGCGACGTCACCCTGTGGCCGGGCCTGACCGGCGGCCAGATCATCGACCTGCTCGGCCGGCTCCGCGGCCCGCAAGCCCGCCTGGACCCGGAACGCCGCCAGGCCCTGATGGAAAAGTTCGACCTTGACCCGACCAAGAAGGCCCGGGCCTACTCCAAGGGCAACCGGCAGAAGGTCGCCCTGATCGCCGCCCTGGCCAGCGACGCCGAACTGCTCCTGCTCGACGAGCCCACCGCCGGGCTGGACCCGCTCATGGAAGCCGCCTTCCGCGACTGCATCACCTCCGAACGCCGCCACGGCCGCACCGTCCTGCTGTCCAGCCACATCCTGGCCGAAGCCGAGGCCCTGGCCGACCGGGTCACGATCATCCGGGCCGGCCGCACCGCCGAGACCGGCACCCTGGCCGAGCTGCGCCACCTGACCCGGGACCTCGTCGACGCCGAGCTGGCCGCCCCGGTCAGCCTGGACGGCGTGGACGGCGTGCACGACCTGATCACGGAGGACCTGACCACGGGCGACCTGACCACGGGCGACCTGACCACCGGCGGCCTGCACGTCCGCTGCCAGGTCGACCACGCCGCCCTGGACGAGGTGCTGGGCCGCCTGCACCAGGCCGGCGTCCGCGCCCTGACCTGCCGGCCGCCGACGCTCGAGGAACTGTTCCTGCGGCATTATTCGGCCGAACGGTCCGTGGCCGGAGCTCAGCCGTGACCGTTCTGGCCCATCCGGGGCGGTCGCCGGCCGGCCTGACCGGGACCGGCGAACTGGCCCGGCTCGCCGTCCGGCGGGACCGGATCGGGCTGGCGGCGGGCGTCTACGTGATCACCGCCGGGGTGGCCGGCACGGCCTACACGTTCAGGAAGCTGTACCCGACCGAGGCCGGGCGGGCCGCGCTGGCCGCCACCGGGGGCAGCAACCCGGCCCTGCGGTTCCTGTACGGCAGGCTGGACGGTTCCTCCCTCGGCTCGCTCACCGCCTGGCGGTACGGCGTCTGGGCCGGCATCTTCGCCGCCCTGCTGGCCATCTTCGTGGTGATCAGGCACACCAGGTCCGATGAGGAGGCCGGGCGGCTGGAGCTGGTCGGCTCCACCGTCGTGGGGCGGCAGGCGGCGCTGGTGGCCGGGCTGGTGACCGCGGCCGCGGGCGTCCTCGCGGTGACGGCGCTGCTCTGCGCCGTGCTGCCGCTGGCCGGCCTGCCGGCCGTCGGCGCGGCCGCGCTCGCGCTAGGCATCGGCGGCTGCGGGCTGGCCTTCACCGCGATCGCCGCGGTGGCGGCCCAGCTGACCGCGAGCGCCCGGGCCGCGCGGGGGATCGCGCTGGCCGTGCTGGGCGTCGCCTTCGTGCTGCGCGGCGTGGGCGATTCGGCCGGGGCGAGCGGGCCGTCCTGGCTGTCCTGGGCCTCGCCGCTGGCCTGGATCCAGCTGGCCCGTCCGTTCGCCGCGCCGCGCTGGTGGGTGCTGGCCCTGCCGCTGGCGGTGACCGCAGCCGGCACCGCGGCGGCGTTCGCGCTGGCCGCGCGGCGGGACCAGGGCGCCGGGCTGCTGCCCGGACGGCCGGGCCCGGCGACGGCGTCGGTCTTCCTGCACGGCCCGTTCGGCCTGGCCTGGCGGCTGCAGCGGAGCGCGCTGCTCGGCTGGGCCCTCGGCTACGCGTTCACCTTCGCCGCCTCGGGGGCGGCGGCGAAGGGCATCGGCCAGCTGTTCGGCACCAGCACCGCGCTGGAGCATGAGTTCACCCGGCTCGGCGGCCAGTCCGCGATCACCAACGCCTACCTGGCCGCGCTCATGCTGCTGGCCGGCCTGGTCGCCGCCGCGTACGCGATATCGGTGATCCTGCGGCTGCGGGCCGAGGAAATCGGCGCCGCGGCCGAGCCGGTGCTGGCCACGGCGACCGGCCGGGTCCGCTGGGCGCTCAGCCACATCGCCGTGGCCGTCGGGGGTGCCGCGCTGCTGCTGGCCGTGGCGGGCGTGGCGGCCGGCCTGGGCTACGGGCTGCGCACCGGGTCGGCCGGCCCCGAGGTGGCCCGGATGACCGGCGCGGCGCTGAGCCAGCTGCCGTCGGCGCTGGTGCTGGCCGCGGTGGCGATCGGCCTTTTCGGCCTGCTGCCGCGGGCCTGCGTGGCCGGCGCCTGGACCGCGCTGGGCCTGGTCGTGGTCATCGACCTGTTCGGCCAGGTGCTCCAGCTGCCGCACTGGGTGCTGGACATCTCGCCGTTCACCCACGCCCCCCGGCTGCCGGGCGGCACCGTGTCGGCCGGGCCGCTGCTCTGGCTGGGCCTGATCGCGCTCGCCTGCTCGGCGGCCGGCCTGGCCGGCCTGCGCCACCGCGACATCGGCTGACCGGCCGTCCTCGACGGCCTGGAACTGGTGCCGCCCGGCGTCGTCCCGGCCCCGCGATGGCGGCCGGACAGCGACATGGCGGCCCAGGCGCCGACGATGGCCTGGTGCGATGCGGGCCGCAAACCCTGAATTCGGGGATCGCACTTTGCATACAGTCGCCGATAAACTCCGGATGTGTCCAGGTCGAGCTGGACCGGAGGTGCGAGATGGCGCAGGGGGTGACGATGGCGACGATCCGTCCCCTGCAGCGGCCGGTGCCGTTGCGCCAGTCGGTGTACGACGCGCTGATCGACCTGATCGTCGGCGGTGAGCTGCCGTCGGGCCAGCACATGGTGGAGACCGACCTGGCCCGCCAGCTGGGGGTGAGCAGGCAGCCGATCCGCGAGGCGCTGCACCGGATGGAAGCCGAGGGCTGGGTGGACCTGCGGCCCAGCCAGGGCGCCTTCGTGCACGTGCCGACCGAGCAGGAAGTGGACGAGCTGCTGAACGTGCGCTCCCTGCTCGAGGCCGAGACGGCCCGGCTGGCCGCGGCGTCCGCGCCCGGCCCGGACCAGCTGGCCCGGCTGCGTGAGATCTGCCGTGAGGGGCAGGCGGCCTTCGACGCCGGCGACTTCGGCACCGCGGTGGCGGCCAACAATTCCTTCCACGCCGAGATCGCGGCCATCGGCGGCAACGCGGTACTGGCCGAACTGGCCGACATAGTAGGCCGCCGGGCCCAGTGGTACTACCGGATGGTGGCGCCCACCCGCGGGCACGGTTCGTGGGCCGAGCACGCCGAGATGATCGAGGCGCTCGAGGCGGCCGACGCCGACCAGGCCCAGTCGCTGGCCCGCCGCCACACCGAACGAACCCGCCAGGCCTACCACGACCCCAGGGAAACCGGACCCCGTTAACGGGACCCCGTTAACGGGACCCCGCTGACCGGATCGCCCCCTCGCCGCCCGCCCCGCCCCTGCTGGTCTTCCATGATCACGGGCACTTTTGGTCGCTATTTGGTACAAACTGCCCGCGATCATGAAACGGCCTGGTGCGACCCTCCGCGGCAAGATGCTTTCGTTGCGGAGAGTAACTGTATACTCTCCGTTGGTGAGATCGGGGGCGGGCGACTTGCCGTAAAGGCGCGAATGCACCATAAGGACGGTCGCCGGCCAGTAGCGTGAGTCATCAAATCGAGACCTCGGCGTCGGAATTATCCAAGTGGGTCGCAGAGTGTCTCTTTTGTCGCGATGATGCTAGTGATCATTGACCTGCTGTACGACAGACAGGGGAGTGACCCGGTATATGAGAAGCGGTTCGCCGGCTGACGACGGTGGATGGCCATCTGCGCAGCATCCCTACGGGGATGGGCCCACCGGCCGACCGGGCCCCGACGGGCCGGGGCGACACGGCGAACCGCAGCAGGGACGGGGCGGATCCGGCGAGGTGCCGTTCGGCCCGGACATCTCCTGGCCCAACGGCTTCCGGCAGCTGGACACCGGCTCCCGGCGCGTGCTCGAGTCCGGTTACGGCTCAGGCGGCTACCCGTCCGGCGGCTACCGCACCCCCGGCCCCGGCCCGGGCCAGTACGACCAGGTAGACCCCGGTTACGGCCGCCGCTCCCCGGGCCGCGCCGCCGACTCCGGGTACTGGCCGCCCGCCATGGACGACACCGGCTACGGCGATCCGGGCTACTCAGACCCGTCCTACGAAGGCCCGCGCAGCGTGCCCGGCGCCTCCCTGCCGCCCGGCGGCGGCCGCGGCGGCCGGGCTTCCGGCGGCTACGACCAGCAGCCCGGGTACCAGGTACCGGACTACCGCGAGCCGGTCCGCCCCGAGTTCGGCTACCAGCAGGGTTATGTGCCGCCGCTGAGCGCACCGCCGGAGATCTACCCGGTGACCGGCGCGCAGGAGGCCCTGCCCGAGACCGGCCCGCAGCCGGGACCCAGCTTCTGGGGCCGGCCCGACCAGCCGGCCGCCCCGTCGTATCCCGAGCAGTGGTACGAGCACCCGCGCCTGGACCCGCCGCCCGCGCCCGCGCCCGATCCGCGGCTGGCCGGCATGCGCTACGACGAGCTGCACTACGAGGACCCGCCCGCCGGGTACGACGAGCCGCTCGACGACGACGCGTGGGTGCAGGAACTGCGCCGCAGCGCCCCCGCCTACCCTCAGACCTCGGCCGGCCCGTCCGACCCGTCGCCGCGCCGCGCCGACCCGCCGCGCGTATCCGGCATCGGCCAGCCGCCCGGCTCCAGCCAGCCGCCCAGCTACGGCCCGCAGCCCGGTTCCGGCCCGCACCCCGGTTCCGGCCCGCAGCCCGGCTTCCAGCGCGCCCCCGGCCGCGAGCAGCCGCCCGGCTTCGGGTCGCCCCGGGATGACCGGAGCGGCCCGCGGATGAGCGCCAGGCCGGAGACCGGCGACGCCCGTCCGTCGTTCCCTCGCGACCTGTCCGGGCAGGGCTTCCTGGGCGCCCCGGCGGCTCCGGTCGGCCTGCTCACCTCGCCCGCCGTCCGGCCGCTCGAGGCTCCCGCTGAGGCCGCGCCGCTGCAGACCGGGTCGAACGTGCTTGCTGCCCCGGATGTCCGGGACGCGCCCGACACGCGCCAGTTCCCGGTGGTCCGTCCCGGGCACGGCCTGGACGGACCGTCGATCACCTCGTCCTGGCCCGCCCAGCCGCAGGCCGACGAGGTGGAGTCCTACGAGGACTTCTGGCGGGAAGACGATGACGATGAGTATCGCGGCCTGTTCCCCGACGAGGACGGCGCCCGCGACACGGGTCCGAGGGCCAAGCGCGGCACCGGCCGCCGCCGCGGCCGCAGCAACGACCACCGGCTCTGGCTGGCCCTGCTCGGCGTGATCCTGGCGGCGGGAGCAGCGATCTTCGGGATCATCAAGTTCGAGTTCCCGTCCCACGGCGGCCCGGTGCACAGCATGGTCACCCCGGCCCGGATCGGCGGCTACGTCCGCACGGTGAACCTGGAGAAGCAGACGCACCTGGCCCAGCTGCGCGCCGAGGTCATCACGATGAGCTCCGGCCACGCCAGCAGCGTGGTGTCGGCGGCTTACGAGTCAGGTAACTCCGCGGCTGGCGCCACCGAGCAGATCATCATGTTCATCGGCGGCCACCTGGCCAACGCCGCGCCCAGCAGCTCGATCGCCAGCTTCGTCCAGAAGTTCCCGGCCGCCGTGGTCGTACCCGCGGGGTCGCTGGGCGGCCAGGCGGCGTGCGTGGAGAACGGCACCGGCACCTCGAACCCGGTGTCGATGTGCGTGTGGTTCGACAACGACAGCTTCGGCGAGATCGTCTCGCCGACCATGAACGCCAACGCGCTGTCCACGGTGATGCGGACCGTCCGCCCGTCGTTCGAGCTGGTGGTCAGGAAGTAGCGCTGGTCCCGTCGCCGGCTCAGCCAGGACCGGCCGCTGGTTCTAGCGGCCTGGCTTGCCCGGCCGTGGCCGCTTGCGCACCGACAGGCGGGTCACCGTGAGCATGATGGCCAGCCCCAGCGCGATCAGGCCCGCGACCTGAGCGGCCGCGACCGGCGAGCCGAGCGCGACCGGCGAGGCCTCAGCGACCGGCCCGGTGTCCCGGCTGGCCGACGGCGACGCACCCGCGGCGCTCGCGCTCGGCGTGTCCGACGGGGTGATGTCCGGGAACAGGCCCGCGGCGTTGCCGGCCCCGATGAGCAGGCTGGCCTCGGCGTTCAGGTCCGGCACGTTCAGGTTCGGGATGGGCCCGATCGGCATCACGATATCCGGCTTGGCGCCCGCCGCGGCCGCGGCCGCGGCCGCGGTGACCGTGGTGGTCTCGTCCGCCGCGGGCGCCGTCCACTTGGCCGTGGTGGTCACGCTGGCCGTGGCGGTCAGCTTCACCGAGCTGACCGAGGACGCGTTCGAGGCCACCGCGATCTGCGCCTTGAGGTCGGTAGCCTGCTTGTCGGTGACCGAAGCCAGCGTGCATGACGCCGTGCCGTTCTTGCTGCAGCCGCTGGTGAACTCGGGCTTCTGGCTGGTCGGCTGCGAGGTGAGCGCGACGGTCACGCCCGACGCCGAGTCGTTGATGGTGGAGACGTTCACGTCGTAGGTGGCCGACTGCCCGCGCTTGATGCTGGACTGGAGGCGCTGGACGGTCACGCACAGCTGCGGCTGGCCCGTGGAGCTGGCACTGGTGGAACTGGCACTGGGGGAGCTGGCACTGGGACTGGGAGTGGCCGCGATGAAGGCGTCCTGCGAAGCCGAGAGCGTGCTGGACGACGCGGACCCGGACGGCGACGAGGACGAAGACCCCGACCCGGACGAGGACGAGCCGGACCCGGACGGCGAGGGTGTCACGTTCTCCGATGCGGACGGCGAGCTGGGCTGAGCGGGAGTGTCGCTGGCCGCGGGCGAGGTAGAGGCCGGCGGATCGCTGCTCGGCGGGTCGCTGGGAGAACTGCTGCTCGGAGAGGGCGAGGGAGACGGTGACGGCGAGGGGGACGGCGACGGTGGGGGCGAGTGGGACGGTGAGGGCGTGGGGGACGGGGAAGCCGAGGCGGGCAGGGCCTGGCACACGATGTCAGAATCGGATGCCGGCCCGGCGCCGGGACTGGCCGCCGCCGCCTGCGCGGTCCCCAGCATGCTCAGGGTGAGGAAACTCCCGCTCAGTACGGTCACTGCCGCTACTCGCACCTGCGCGAAACGCATAAGTGGCCTGTCTCCGCTGCTCGTCAGGGTTATTTGTCGTCTCTTCTAGGGATTCGGAGATGCTGTCGGGGCGGATGGGTCTCTGTAGTCATATCCTCAAACAGGTTACATATGCATCACACGTCCTCCTCGTCACGGCCCAGCCGCTAGGATGACCCGCCCGGCGGTCAGCACCCTTGATGGGACGTTCGGCGGGCCGGATCGGTTCACGTTTTTTTGGGGGATCTCGCGGGCCCGGTCGCTGCGCACCGTAGTAGAGGAGCATGCAACCGCGGATATCGGTTGATACGGGCGCCCGCATGTGCTCTGCTGTTCGCTGTTCCAGACAGCCATGGCGACGCGGGGAACAGCATGGGCGACGGCAGACGTGGCGGCAGGCCGTCTGGCGGCATGCTCCTGGGCGACCCGCCGCCCGAGCCCATCCCCGTCATCAAGGGCCGGCCGGGCGATGACTGGTGGGATCCGGCCTGGGACGCCGACTGGTGGGGACCCCGCTGGGACACGGTGACGCCCGGCCTCAGCGACCTGGTCGTCAAGCCGCGCACCCCGGAAGCAGGACCGCCGGCCAGCGCCCCGCCCGCCGCCCCGCCGGCCAGCGCCCCGCCCGCCGCCCTGCCGCCCCCGGCGGCGGCCCGCTCCGTCTCGGCTGGCCCCGGGCCAGCCGGCCCTGCATCAGCCGGCCCTGCGCCGGCCGGTCCGCCCGGCGCCACGCCCGCGGTCAAGACGCCCCCGGCCGAGCCCTCCTGGGCCCGGGTCCTGATCACCACGATCAGCCTGTGGACCTCGCGACGCCGGTCCGGAACCTCGCGCGGGCGGCTGCTGGCGGCCTCGATGCTGGGCGCCGGGGTGCTGGCCGTGGCGGCCGGCGCCGCCGGGCTGGCCGTAGCCGGGGGGCCGTCGGTCACGTCCGCGCCTCGGCCGGCCCCGCCGACCCCCATCGCCACCCCGTCGGGCCCGACGGTGAACCCGGTCGGGCTGCAGACCACCGCGCTGCCCGCCGCGCCGGTGTCGCTGACCATCCCGGCCATCGGGGTCAAGACCTCGCTCGTGCGGCTCGGCCTGCAGGCGAACGGCACGCTCCAGGTGCCGGGCTCCACCACGGTGGCCGGCTGGTACACCGGCAGCCCGCGGCCCGGCGCGGCCGGGTCCGCGGTCATCGCCGGCCACGTCGACTCCCGCTACGGGCCCGGCATCTTCTTCTGGCTGCGGACCATGCGCCCGGGCGAGCGCATCTACGTCAAACGCGCCGACGGCACGCTGGCGGTCTTCACCGTCACCGGCGTCCGGACCTATCCCAAGGACCAGTTCCCCACGGCCGCGGTCTACGGCCCCGCACCCGACGCCGAACTCCGCGTGATCACCTGCGGCGGCCTCTTCGACCAGTCCGTCGGCAGCTACCTCAGCAACGTCGTGGTGTTCGCCCGGCTGACCGCGTGATGCGGTCCCGCGCGGGCCGTCCCGGCCGCCGCCGATTCGCTGCCGCAACGGACCGCGGCGCACCGAATGCGGCTGATATTTCGGTTGGGTCGCAACTAACGATTTGGGTTGATACGGCCGGGGCCCGTGTGCTCTGCTGTTCTGCACAGCCACGGCGACGGGGCACGGTATGAGCGATACCGCCCGCCGCGGCCGCCCGCCCGTAGTCATGCCGGGCAATTTTGCACCGAACGGTCCGACACGCGCGTTAATCCGCCAGTTTGCGGGCTGTCCGGGGCAGGCTTGGGACGTGGTGTTGACGGCTTCCGGGATCGGACCGCATGGAAAAAACAGCACGGAAAGGGGCCTGCGCATGAGGCTTGGTAGGCGCTTCGTCTTCCTGGCCGTGATCATGGCGCTGCTCGGGGGCCTCGGCTCCCTCACGGCGTCCGCGGCCCGGGCGGCCATGGCCCCCGAGTCCGGTGACGGCTTCGTGCGCTGCGCCAACCTGTCCCCGGGCTCGCCGGAGGCGGACATCTACCTGATCCCCTTCGACAATTCCAGCCAGCAGACGGTGCTGCGGCATGTCGACTACGGCGAGGTCTACAGCTACATGCCGGTCAGCCCCGGCCAGTACACGGTGGCGATCCGCGCGGCGGGCGCCCCGGCCTCGAGCCCCCCGGTGGTGTCGGCCAACTTCATGGTGGCGGCCGGGACCAATTACACCTTGGCCAGCATCGGCTCGTCCAGCGCCCGGCGGGTGGAGGTCCTGCAGGACCAGATGAGCGCCCCTAAGGGCAGCGCCCTGGTCCGGGTCTTCCAGGCGTCGCTGAAGCAGCACCTGGTCACGGTCAGCGACGAAAGTGGCACCCTGGCCTCCCAGCTGGCCTTCGGCTCGGCCACCCCCTACATGACCGTCAAGCCGGGGACGCAGACCATCAAGTTCAGCGCGTCGGGCGACCAGACCTCGATGTCGGTCACGCTGGCCGCCGGATCGGTCCACACCATCGTGGTCCTGGACGGTTCTTCGGGCCTGGAGGTCGACACCCTGACCGACGCGGCCAGCAGCACGGCCGCGCCTTCCGGCGGCGCCGCCACCGGCTTCGGCGGCATGGCCCCGCACTTCATCGCCGGGCAGACCCAGCCGTGGCCGGCCACCCTGGCCGGCGGGCTGCTGCTGATCGCCTTCGGCATCATCGGACTGCGCCGCTCCCGCCGCACCGTCACGGTCACGCGCCACTGAGACGCGGCCTTCCGCTACCCCGGGATTCCCGGGATTTCCGCTACTGACGTGGGGTGGGCCGGTGGCTCGCCGGGCCGGCCTGCGGGCTTGCTGGCGCAGGCGGCCGGCGGTGACCGTTCAGTCCTGCCGTGGTAGACCCGGCCGCCGCCTTCGCCTTGGTCCTGACGGCCGGCGGTCCGACGGGGTCCGTGGTGTAGTCGGCGGGCCGGGTCTCGTCGTACCCGTCCTGCATCTTGATCCAGCGGAAGACGACGGTGAGCAGGGCCGACACGATCAGGTTGAGGATCAGCGCGGTGATTGCGATGTAGGTGGTGTGCCCGAGCACCGGCGCGGAGGAGCCGCCGAAGTGGGCCTGGCCGCCGCCGGAGGTCCGGTACGCCTGAATCGTGCCGTAGGCCATGCCCGCGGCCCAGCCGATGATCAGCGCGAAGCGGTGGAACCAGCGCGTGTACAGGCCGACCACGATGGCGGGGAAGGTCTGCAGGATCCAGATCCCGCCGAGCAGCTGCAGGTTGATCGAGAACGTCCGGTTCAGCTCCAGGGCGAAGCCCACCGCGCCGACCTTCATCAGCAGCGAGGCCAGCCGGGCCACCCGGGTCTCCTGGGCGGGCGTGGCGTAGGGCCTGAACAGCTCCTTGTAGATGGTCCGGGTGAACAGGTTCGCCGCGGCGATCGACATGACCGCCGCCGGGACGAGCGCGCCGATGACAATGGCGGAGTAGCCGATGCCCGCGAACCAGCTGGGGAACATGTGCGCGAACAGCAGCGGCACCGACAGCTGCGGGTTGCCGCCGTCCGCCTTGACGCCCGCGTTCACCGCGGGGTCGGCCCGGGCCAGGTACCCGAACAGCGCGATCAGCCCGAGGACCAGGGTGTAGGCGGGCAGCATGGCGGCATTGCGCCTGATCACGTCGCGCCGCTTGGCGGCGAACACCCCGGTGGTGGCGTGCGGGTACACGAACAGGGCCAGCGCGGAGCCGAGGGCCAGGGTGGCGTAGGCCCATTCGCCGGCCGGCATGACCACGATGCTGCCGTAGGGCTTGCCGGTCGCCGGGTTGACCGTCTTCAGGTGGGCCGAGGAAACGCTGAAGATGTGCCCCCAGCCTCCCAGCCGTCCCGGGATATACAGGATCGCGACGATGACCGTCACGTAGATGAGGATGTCCTTGACGAACGCGATCAGGGCCGGCGCGCGCAGCCCGGCCAGGTAGGTGTAGGCGGCCACCACGGCGAAGGCGATGAGCAGCGGCAGGTCCCGCAGGAACGCGTTCCCCGAGGTCCGGCCGATCCCCATGACGGTTAGTACGGACTCGATGCCCACCAGTTGCAGCGCGATGTAGGGCATGGTGGCCAGGATCCCGGTCACCGCGACCGCCAGTCCGAGGCCCTGCGAGCCGTGCCGGCCCCGGACGAACTCGCCGGGCGAGACGTACCCTCGCGCCCGCGCCACCGACCACAGCCGCGGCGCGAAGATGAACACGATCGGGAAGACCATGATCGTGTACGACAGTGCGTAGAACCCCGACGCGCCCGCGACGTAGACCAGCGCCGGCACGGCGATGAAGGTATAGGCGGTGTAGATATCGCCGCCCAGCAGGAACCAGCTGACAAACGTGCCGAACCCCCGGCCGCCCAGCCCCCACTCGTTCAGCTGCATCGGATCCTCCGCGGGGCGCCAGCGCGCCGCGGCGAAGCCGATGCAGGTGACGATCAGGAACGAGGCGAGCAGGATGGCAAACGAGACCGCGTTGAAATGGTTCACCGGCGCAAACCCCCGCCAGGTCCGGAATGGGCCTCAGGGACCGGCGTCTTGCGCAGCAGCAGGTAGCAGATCCAGCACAAGACGGCCGTCAGCGGTACCCAGATAAGCTGGTACCAGTAAAAGAATGGAAAGGGCCCCAGCTTCGGCAGCGAACGCGCATACAGCGGGACCCACAACGTGCCCGCGATCGCGATGGCCAGCAGCGCGGTGACGGTGCCCCAGACCGCCGGGCTCTTTCCCTTGACGGTGTGCTGCCCCATCGCCGCCTCCCCAAAGCCTGTGCGCGCTCACAACCCAGAACATGACAGCACCAAGGGCCGTCCCCCCGGTTAACCGCCGCCGCCGCGCCGCGCAAGTGCGCTCCGGGATTGTGCCTCACCATGCTGCCCTAAACCGCCTCCAGCCACAGGGTTTTCTTCTGAATTAGAAGCAAATGCCTGAATCCGCGAGACGCCCCAGAATTGCGCCGCCGATCGCCGTCACCGGCCAGATGTGACCCCGCCGCGTCGGCGTCCCGCGGCACCGATCCGGCAAGCAGCCCTCCATTCCGGCCTTCGCCCCCGCCCAGGCCTCAGCCGCCGCGGTGTTATGACATGAAACTCCGGTTCCAGCACACCCCAGGGGCATCAAACCCGGGTTTCATGCCTGGAAGCCTGGCTTGCCGACCCGACGGCGATGCTGGTGCTGCGGATGGGCCGGGCGGGGTCTGCGTGGCACCCTGCATGTGCCCGAGCTGGTGCCACTGTGCCGTGAGTGACCTAGACCCCCAGGGCCGTGCCACCAGCACGCCAGAAATACGCTAAGCTCTCCTACGCTGGTCGGCGCGCCCGTCAGGTTGTGTGACTCGATCAGCATGGTGCTTGACCTGAGGACCTGCAATAGGTGCAAGATCCCAGGCCGGACAAGTGAAGACTCGCCCCGTTAGCTCAGTCGGCAGAGCGTCTCCATGGTAAGGAGAAGGTCTACGGTTCGATTCCGTAACGGGGCTCCACAAGGAACTACCTGCAAGGCCAGGTCAGAAGCTCTCTGGACAGCTCTCATCCTACGCTGCGGATGGGAGCTGTTGCCGTATTGGGAGGAATCTGGGAGATCGGCTTTCCTGCGAGCCCTTCTGGGGGGACTTCTGGGGCAGGCCACGGCCAGCGTCTACAGGCCGGGCAGGTCGCGGACGCGCTCCTGCCGACGCCGAGTTTCGAGCACTTAGGCTCGGCACCTGGCTCGAACACCCCGCTCCGCGCCGGGGAGGGTGCGTAGCGGCCGCGGTCATGGCCTTGACCGCGGCGCCGTTCAAACAGGACATCGACCTGCTAATCGAGGGACTGCAATTCGCGGCGCAGAGGCAGCAGGCCGAGGCGCGGCCGAAACCGGCCGTCGGCTTGCTCGGGGTGCGGCCTTGGCCATCAGCCTCGGCTCGTTCCGCAGCTAGGCCGACCCCAGGATCTTCTGGCCCAGCTCCGCCTCGATTCGACTAACGCACGGCCCTGGCGTACCGGGGAGGACGTCGCCGTTAAGGATCGCGGTCAGGTACTGGGCCT
This sequence comes from uncultured Actinomycetes bacterium, assembly GCA_963790065.1. GTDB lineage: Bacteria > Actinomycetota > Actinomycetes > Streptosporangiales > Streptosporangiaceae > Palsa-504. The sequence goes on from CAWBNK010000025.1 coordinate 59,185, forward strand.
CGCTATCGGACCGCTAGGTTGATGTTCAGCATAGCTGGAGATCGCCGCAGGTCACGGCGTTCCGCAACTTGACATCGCGGTGTTAGCGGAATTTAACCCACGGAAGCAGCGAGCGCGTGCGCTGAGCAGTGAAACACCGACCACGGACCTCCCATGGAAACAGCCCGGCGCCTCGCTCCGGCCGCCGGTGACGTCACAGTTGGCCGGCCGCTAGCTTACCTCACCATCTTCCGCGGCGCCGAGCAGGCTTCGGGATCTCAGGGCGGAGAAGGCGACGGCCCGCGTCGGAGGCCATTGTGCAGCGCGAGCGGCGTCGCCTCGTGCCCCCGCGGGCTCTTGAGGAACCTACTACGAGTCGTCTCGTCGGCGACGCTCGCGTAACTGTGGTGCGTCGTACTCCACGACTCGCGCCCCGTGCACAGAAACTGCACACCGCGGGCGTAGGGCGCCAAGACAAGGGGAAGACAACGAACCTGGCACGGCTGCGACGTAGGGAGTGCGCTCGGAGATCGATGACGTGTTCGTGGCCGAGGAGGTGATCGATGGCGGACGGCAGTGCGATCGAGTGGACCGAGCGACCTGGAACCCGACCACCGGGTGCGACCGCCTCTCGGCAGGGTTGCGATCACTGCTACGCGCTCACCTTGGCGAAGCGGCTCAAGGCAATGGGTGCACCGAAGTACCAGAACGATGGCGACCCACGCACGTCGGGCCCGGGGTTCGGGGTCACCATCCACCCCGAGCTGCGGAGTCCCTACGGCTGGCGGGAGCCCCGTGTGGTGTTCGTGAACTCGATGAGCGACCTTTCTGACGGGTAACGTCTTGCAACGCTCGTTTTCCTCGTCAGATGGCATGTGTCACGGTGTTGGCGTGTGCGACAGGTGTCGCGCACGCAGGATGCCGCATGGGGGCTGGCCCAGTTCTGTGGATAAACCTCCCCGGTCACGGGCTGGCGGGAAAGCGGTGGAGCAACAGTCGTGCCGTCGCTGTGATGACATGCAACCGGAAGCGAGTCTCCTCGGCGTTCGACCTTCCGGTGCGAGCCCTTTGTGTGAGTCATCGCCCACAGGCCCTTGAGCATCTCTCGCCGTCGCCACCGGCCAGGTGTGTGTTTGTTCGGAGATAGCTGATGGCGTTCGTGCCGTCGCCTGCTTTAGCAGGCCTGACGTAACTGGTGTGGTCTTCGGCGAGACGCATCACTTCTCTTCCAGCGCGCTCCTGAGCTGGCCGTTGGCGGACTCGTTGTGCATTCGAAGGTCTCAACGGCCTGCCGGTGGGGGTTGACCGCGACGTCGTAGCCACGCGACGTGAGCTCGTGCTCCAGGGCGCTGATCTCGGCGGCCACGGAACTCGGCCGCCGCAGCGGCAGGAGTGGAGCGGCGGTGTTGTCGCCCGGTGGGATCGAGGCCGGAGGTGACCTCGTAGCCGCAGCAGCGGGCCGCGCAGTCGCTTCTCTCCTCCGCGACATACGGTAGGCGCGTTTCTCCGCGATGAGCCGGGCGAAGCGCAGCAGGTTGCTGTGCGCCTTCGGAACTCCGGCTCGGCTGCGGTCCGTGTGCCCAGGAGAATGTTCTGCAGGGCCCGGACGATTTCGTCGCCATGACCGGTCTTCAGGAAATCGCAGCGCATCGTCGAGGTCCCGAGCTGGTCCGGTTGCCGAACAGCTCGTCGGGAGTCCACCAGCAGGCCCAGGGTCGGGAGCGACAGCGTGCGCATGCCGTCCAGTGTTCCGCCGGGCCAGGACGCGGGCATGCGTATTTAACTTTGCCGCGGCTGGAGTGGTGCGCTCGGCGGAAGTGCCGGCTGTCAGCTCGCGGCAGGGAAGTGCTTGAGCAGGAAGCGCGCGGTGGCAGTGACCGATCTGCATGCGGAAGCGGGCTTCACCGGCGTCGGACTGGCCGGGTGCGGCCCGTAGTGTGGATCATGTCCCAGAGTCCTTCAAGGAGCTCCCGCCCTCACTCTCGGGAAGACGACCAGCTCGCACGAGATGATTGATCGCCCGTCCGCCCTGGCTGGCTCGCGGCTGCCCTGGGCTCGGCCTGGCAACGCGCTGGTAGTCGGCGTAGTCGACGGCCAGACGCGTGACAAGATCCTCGAGCGCGGTGCGGAGTCGCCGTTGGCCGACTCGTACTTCTGGTTCAGGAGCCCATGGACGGCCTTCTTGTAGTGGTTCAGCGTCGTTGTATAGCCGCGCGCCGCGAGCTCGGCCTGAGCGCGGTGATCTGCGACGGCAGCGGGACCTGGGTGGGATCGGATGGCAGGATCTGGTAGCTAGCCCTGGGCATGCCAAATGGATCATCACTTTCCTCAAGTTCCCACGTCAGCTCGTAGCCGTCGGCGCGGAGGGCCTCGCGAAGATCCCCGAACCAGGCCGTGCTCTCTCTGATCAGGGACGATTGTCGACCACAAGCATGTGAACGTCAGAAGATCCCGTTGGGCTGCGGTGTTGCCGTTCGCGGCTCTTTCCTGTGCGGCAATGAGGTGGCTCCGAAGCAAGCCCGGCTTGCTGTCCTCGTACTCCTCCTCAGCTCTCCAGCGATACAGGTTAGCGCTCATCAGCAGGGGGATGAGTTCCCGCCGTCGGAGGCCGCCCGCTGCCGCCTCGATCAGGACACCAAGTACCGGGTCCGACAGTGCCTCCATGTGAGCCAGTCTTCCAGGCCGACCAGAGCGCAGGTAAGCGTCCGGATACGGCGGGAGATGTCGTCAGCGACATTACCTCGATCGAGTGGACCGATCTTCTCTGCACTTTCACCGGCCCGCGCAAGGCCTTCCATGAACTTTCCGTGATTACTTTCCGTGACTGTCGCGGGGTGCGCGCGAGTGCCGAGTTCACCCGTTTCGTGTCGAGGTTGCAGCGGGACCTGGCGTCAGTCGGACTCGTCGTCGGCCGCGTCGGGATCGACCAGGTTGTCGTGTGTGATGGTGACAGGGGCCGGCTTGCCGAGCTTGCTGGCGCTCGCGACGGGCGGCAGCGCGCGGACGGCGATGAGGTAGACGCGGGTGCCTGCAACGGTGATGCGGGGCGGCCAGAGCTTCGTGTCGTCGTCGCTGGGCAGGTTGAGCGGCTTGCCGGAGAGGTTGATGATTACCAGGTAGGCGACTTGCTTGCCGTAGTCGCCGGCGTAGGAGATCGCCTGGTGGATTCCGGAAGCCAGGTGACGCTTGCCTCGGCTGGAGTCGAAGAGCTTGACCTCGCAGACGAGCGGGTCGTCGGTGTCGAGGTCGGTGAGCACGTCGGACTCGCCGGACGCCGACTTGGCCTGGAGAAGGGCATGTTGATGCCATCGGCGAACAGGAAGCGGCGCAGGTGGGTGTCGTAGACCTCCTCGGCCTTCCGGGGATCTCGCATGGCCTGGTCGTGGAGGTCCTTGCGGTCGAACCACTCCACGAGGTGGACGTAGCGCTGCAGGACATAAAGGATGCTGCTTTCCTCGCCGACGCGCTCGCTGAGGTAGTCGAACAAGGGCCGCAGGATGCGTCCAGCCAGGTCACGCCACATGTCATTAATCTGCCCGGTCGCGCTGAGGGCCGACGTGTAGTTGATGACCATCCGGTCGGCGGCGGCGGGGTCGCTGTCCTCGGCGGCGATGCGGCGCATGAGCTGCCAGATGAGGAACGCGCGGCCGGCCTCGGTCTGGCTCGGCCAGCGGAACGCGTAGGCGCCGCCAATGAGCGCGGACGCAAGGGCCTCGGGATCAAGGTCCGGCTCGGCCTGCTCGGCCCCGGAGAGGATGGCGCGCAGGGCCGGCTGCTTGTCGATCCAGTCGGTCACGAGGAAGACCTCGTGGCTGGCGTCCTCACTGTCGGCGGCCAGGAGGCGCCGCAGCCGGGCGCGGAGGCTTACCTGCAGATCCTGCTGGTATCTCACCACAGCTCCTTGAGCGCGTCTTCAATCTGCTGTTTGATGTCCCGGCGAGCGTTCTGGAAGCTCCCGTCCGCATCGACCAGCCAGACACGGACCCGGCAGCACGGGCAGGTGACTGCGGTCTGCGCGACGATCTCAGCTCCGGTGACCCAGAGAAGGTACTCGCATCGGGGCACTCGACCTCGATGTCAGCGTGCAAGAGCTGGGTCTCCGGCGACCGGCCATCCGCCAATCATGCCGGATCCGCAGCCGTAGTGCCGGTAAGGCGCTCGCTGCCCAGGTGCAAGGAGCGAACCGGTGAGCACCTCGACCAAGATCGAGTGGACGCAGTCCTATGACGGGACGGCCGGGGCGACCTGGAACTGGTGACCGGGTGCACGAAGGTGTCCGCAGGGTGCGATCACTGCTATGCGGAGACGTTCGCTGAGCGGTGGCGGGGCCTCCCGGGTCACCACTTCGAGAACGGGTTCGACGTGACGCTGCGGCCGGAGCGTGTCGATCAGCCGCTGCGGTGGAAGCGCCCGAAGCGCATTTTCGTGAACAGCATGTCGGATTTGTTCCACGAGTCCGTTCCGGACGATTTCATCGCGGAGGTGTTCGCGGTGATGGCCCGCGCGCACTGGCACACGTTCCAGCTGCTGAGCAAGCGCCACGGGCGGATGAGGTCGCTGTTATCGCGGCCGTCGTTCCGGGACAACCTCGCTCACTGGGCATCCTGGCCTTTGCCGAACGTGTGGCTGGGCGTGTCGGCCGAGGACCAGCAGTGGTGGGACATCCGCGTCCCGGCCCTCCTGGAGAGCCGGCCGCCGTGCGCGTTGATGAGGCCTGCGCCGCCGATATTGCCGACCTCGGCGAGGACTCCGGCCACCGGGTGCTGCGCGTGGTCCGCAAGGGTGCCCGGAAGGCGAAGATTCCGCTCACCCCTGCCACTGTGGCCGTCGTGGAGGCCTACCTAACCAACCGGGCCCGGCGCGCCGGAGTGGCCGACTGGCGGCAGTTGGCCGGGTCGCTGCTGGCCACCGCCACCGGCGGCCGCCTCCGCCAGGGCCACCTGTGGGAACTGGTGCGCCGCCTCGCCCGCACAGCGGGGATTGGCGCGTGGGAGCAGCTCTCGCCGCACTGCCTGCGCCACTCGGCGATCCCTTCGCCTTGGATGCGGGCGCCTCCTTGCGCGACGTGCAGGATTACGCCGGCCACAAAGACCCCCGCACGACCCGCCGGTACGCATTCCCGCAATAGCCTGGACCGCAACGCGGCCTATACCGTCGCCGCCTACCTGGCACCATTGCAGATGCCACTTACCTAGCCAGTTGGTATCTGTGTCGTCATACTGGCTGCGTCAGGGGGATGGTGGCAGCCTTCGTGGTGTGGGCGATCCTGCAGCCGTACCGCGCATCCATGATCGGCGCGATTCTCGCCGCCGTAATCGTGCTCTCCCTCACGAGCCTGAGGAGGCTGGTACGGCGCTAGCAGCCCAGGCTCTGAGGAGATCGACAGCACGAACCCGTAACCGTACGAACTGGCGTAACGACCGGACGGGTAGTGGAATCTATGCCTGGTGTAAGTCACGGCTGCCCGGAGGGATTGCGTGATGCGGGTTAGGACGCGGTGGCTGGCGGCGGTGTTGGGCGCGTTGGCCGCGTTCTTCGGCTGCTGGGGTGGACTCGCTGCCGGGCATGTACTCGGCACCGCAACGGAGATTGGTATCGCCGCGGTGTCGTTTGCGGTGGTACTGACGATATTGGGGGCGTGGGCGGGGTGGGCGCTCCAAGCGAGTCCGAGGCGGGCGGCCCGAGCGAGGCCTCCAGGGAGGCCCGGGCTGGCGGGCCCAGCGGCAGCGGCGGCAGAAAGAGAAAGGCGGCAGGCTGTCTGGTCGGCGTCACCTACCCGCCCTGACGTCTCGCCGCAGGAGATTGCTGACCGGGAGTTCCGGCCGCGATACCTGACGGGTCTCTTGCCGGAGCGTGCCCCTGTCGGCGCGCGGATTGCCCTGCTCGCGCAGATCACCCTGACAGCTCCACGGCGGCCTTCGGCCGCAATGGAGGCATTTCCCGTCAGCCCGCCCGGGACCACCGTGACGATTACCGTGTCGGCGCCCGGCCTTATCCCCGTGGGAGACCTGGAGCAGGATCTCACCGTGCCGCCCAGCACGGACTCCCGGCCGGTCAGGTTCGGGTTCATCGCCGGCCCGGCGGGGTTGCACGTAGTGGAGGTCCGGGCATTCATCGGCGGCACGTGCCTCGGCGAGCTGGCGCTTCAGATCTCCGTCGAGCCTGGGTCCGCCCTGGAGGAAGGCCACCCGCGGGGCGCGCTCATAGCCGGGCTCGCTGCCGAGCCAGGTGAGGTGACCTTGCAGGTCAGCCGTACGGCCGAGGGTGGGTACAGCTTCCAACTGCTCAGCGAGGCGCTCTACCCGATGACGCTGATCGCCCGGCTGGCCGGGGATCCGGCTACGGTGGTCGGGCAGATGGTCGCCGAACTGCGCGCGATGTCAAAAGGTCAGTCGGCGTTCGGGGACCCGGCGCTTGTCCGCAAGAGGCTAAGGAGCCTCGGCACCACTCTATGGGCCGACGTGGTGCCCGGGGTGATCCGCGAGCAGTTCTGGGCGCAGCGCGACAGGATCAGACTGTTCACGATCGCCAGCGACATAGACACCGTGCCGTGGGAGCTCCTCTACCCTGTGGACCTGGACAACGAGAACGGCTTCCTCGTCGAGCAGTTCCCCGTCGTCCGCCGTGTCTACGGTCAGGGCCGGGCACGCGCCCTGCGACTGGACGAGGGGGTCGGCTTCATCGTCCCCCCTAAGTCCCCGGCCAACGCGATGGATGAGGTGGCCGCCGTGCGCGACATCCTCCCGACGGGCGTGGTCCAACGGGGCACAGAGGCCGGACTCGCCCAGGTCCTTAAGCTGCTCGACGCCGTGCCGAGCGTGCTTCACTTCGCTGGCCACAACGCGTTCACGGATGATACTGGGTCGCTGATCAGCCTGGACGGCGGCCCGCTGCGGCCGGGAGACCTCTCGTATGCCAGGCAGAAGCGAGCCTTCGAGGCCGTCAGCCCGCTAGTGTTCCTCAACGGCTGCCGGACAGCCGGGGAGATCCCTGGATTCACTCAGATGAACGGCTGGGCCCAGGAGTTCATGGGGGCAGGCGCGGCTGCGTTCGTCGGCTCGCTGTGGGCGGTCCGGTCGAGCTCGGCGCGCACGTTCGCCGAGGAGTTCTACCGCGCGCTAATCCTCGGTCGGAAGCCTCTGGGTGCCGCGTCGCTGCAGGCCAGACAGGCAATCGCGGCGGATGAGGGCGACCCGACATGGCTGGCCTACACCGTTTACGGGAACCCATCGGCATCATTCGAGAATAAGCCGGATCCCCTGCTCTAGCCGGATCCCTGGCTCTTAGGGAAAGCATGTGAAAGTGACAGCGGACGGCGTTCCCGTGCAGGACGTCATCGCGGCGGTCAAGCTCGCCATCAGGGAGGCGAACGTCTCTGCGACGGATGAAGACCGCGACCTGCGGGTCAGCTCGGTCAAGATTGTCCTCCACGCGCTCGCGATCCGGAGCGTCGGCGGCAGCCTGAGCTTCACCGTACCGTTCATCGGCATGCCGATCAGGTTCGGCGCCAAGGTCACCAGGAGCGACACCCACGAGATCGAGATCAACCTCGGCCCGCCCGCGCAGGAGACCGGTGTAGAGATCCGAGAGGCTTCCCTGGATCTGGCGCTCGTGGACAGTATCGAGACCATCCGCGCTGTCGTGGCAACTGCCGCTGAGGGCGATGACCCGTTTATCTTGAACGACGCGAAAATCAGGCTGTCGTTTGCCGTGACAGCGGAAGGGGAGATCTCGATCGGCACCGACGGCAGCCTGAGCGACGAGATAACCCATTCCCTCGTCCTCGCTCTAGTCCCCGCCTAGCGACCAAGAACTGCCCGTCTCCGCCGATGCGGACCCGGCCGCACTTGCGCCGGCCCGTGCTCCGGGCCGGGCGCTCCACGGCTCAACGCCAATGGTAGTTCCGTTGTCGTTCAAACCCCGTCGAGCACCGCTGCTTCCGGGATGGGGTCAGGGTCATGTGTGCCGCGGTGCCGGTGAAGCGCGAGGAGTGCCGCGCCGATCAGGCCGGCGTTGGTCTCCATCCGGGCGAGGGCAAGGGCTGGCAGGGTGCGATGTGCCCGGCCCAATACGAAGCGTTCGAAGCTCTGCCTTGCGGGGACCAGGAGCAAGTCTCCTGTGGTGACCAGGCCTCCGCCGAGTATTACGACCTGTGGGTCGAAGACGTTCACGAGGGAGGCGATCCCTACGCCGAGCCAGTAACCCAGCTCGTCGAATAGCTTCCGGGCGATGGGGTCACCCTCGGTGGCGGCTTGGTAGACCGTTTCGCCGGTTACCTTGGTGGCTGTGCCGGCGAGCTGGACGAGCCGCCCGGCAGGGTCGGCGCTGGCGGCGCGACGCCCGGACCGGCCGAGCGCGGTGCCGGATGCCATTGCTTCCAGGCAGCCGGTCGCGCCGCATCCGCATGGTTCGCCGCCGCCGGGGTTGATGATGATGTGCCCGGCCTCGCCGGCGATGCCGGTTCCGCCGCGCTGCAGTTCGCCGTTCAGGATGATCCCGGCTCCGATGCCGGTGCCGATGGTCAGCGCGAGGACGTTCCGGAGGCCTGCGCCTGCGCCTGCTGTTGCCTCCGCCCAGGCGGCGGCGTTGGCGTCGTTTTCGACGATGGTGGGCAGCCCGCTTCCTTCGGTCAGCAGCTGCTGCAGGGGCAGGTCGCTGTAAGAGTTGTTGGGGGCCCACCGGATGCGTCCGCTGGGCCAGTCGACCATCCCGGCGGCGCCGACGCCTACGGCTGCTACCCCTGGGTAAAGGACCTGAAGGTCCTTGATGACTGCCAGGATGTGCTGGATGAGGTGGTCCTGGCGCTGAGGGGTGGGTAGTGCCGTCGCGTGATGGACTGTGCCGTCGGGCGTTACGACCCCGGCGGCGATCTTGGTTCCTCCGATGTCGACCCCGATGGCGTACGGTTCCGCTGGGGTGACCGCAAGTCCAACGTAGGCGGCCATGCGCACGTCTCCTTTTGGCTGGATAGCTGACGAGTCATAATCCCGAGAGGGGTGCCCGTCCTGTGGTAAAGCAACGGCTCACCACCAGGACGGGCGCAAGGACTGACAGGATCGTGAGTTCAGCTCGTGCGGGATTTGCCCCATGGGTGCTGCGGGAGATCGTTGATTTTCTCGAGGAGCTTGGCCCGCTCGGCGTCGATTTTTTCTAGGCGGTGCTTGCGGTCGAAGAGCGGGTCGAGGTTGACGGTGCCGGTACCTGGAATGCTGGTCCCGATATATCCGGTGATGTCGCCTGCCGCGTCGTAATCGATCGTCTTGGTTGTCCTGACTGGCGGGTCGGCCTTCAAGCCGCCGATGAGAAGGCGGATCGTGCTGTAGAACCCGTAAACGTCGTCGACTGTCTCTTGGATCGTGTGGCAGATGTCGGGAAACGCTTGTTCTGCAGCGTGTCGCCGATCTCGGCGACATCGGCTAGCAACCGGCGGCTGTCGCTGATGGTTTGGAGGTAGTCGTCGAGGTCATCGTCTAGTTCGGCTGCGACGGCGTTGCGCTCGCGGGAGACCGTGGAGCCGTCGAGGGCGATTCCCAGGTAGGCGAGGGTCGGCAGGAGCAGGCCGGTGACGGCCGCGGCGAAGACCATTACTGCCGTGGTGGTGGCGCTGGCGCTGCCGAGGGCAGCGATACCGCGCCAGATCATGCCGCCGGTAACGGCGACGGCGGTCACGGACGTTTCCGCCAGATACCGGTTGCGCTTCGTGAATCCCTTTTCTGCGTCGATGCGGTGGCCGTTGACGTAGATCTCCCGGGCGTAGTTGTGGCTCTTGCCGGGATGCCGCACCAGCCAGGTCTGGCCCAGGATGATGACCACGACGACCACCGCGGCGAAGGACCAGCCCAGCCAGTCCTGCCACGGTTCGAACAGGGGCACGTTGAGGTAGTAGGTGACGAAGGTCAGGAACCCCACCGCCTCGAGCCACGGAGCCCAGGTCGCGAGGAGCAGGAACAGCACGGGGACGCGCTGGTGGTGGTGGTGGCCGGCGTCCCCGTCCCGCTTGATCGTCTCGTCGTGCTGCCCGACGAGTTCCACTGCCTCGGCGACGGAGTAGTTGGCCCCGGACTCCGGCGTGGAGATCGGCCGGGTGTTTTCGGCGATTTCGTCCAGGTTGGTCTTGACGCTTTCCACGAGGCTCTGGGACTTGTCGAGGGAAGGGTTGGCCTCTTGCTCGAGCCGGCTTGTCGAGTTCCTGCTCGCCCTCCGCGACGAAGGGGGCGGCCAGCTTATCGTTCACGACGGGCGTGGGCTCCCACTGCTCGCGGGGCGTGCCGTGACGCTGGTGCTCTTCGACGGCCGTGCGGGCGAAGAGGACGGCCTGCCCATACTGATCCGGAGGGATATCGATGGTGCGGGCCTCCTTCGGAGTGAGCGCTGGCTCCCAGTACTCTTCCGGTCCGGTCTGCCCGGTAGTGACATTCGGCGTGGCCATGGCGCTCGCCTCTTTCGCTTGATTGGTCACTTGACGGTGTAGGTGATGATCACAACCCTGTTATTGGAGCTGCTCGGGTCGCCGGGGTCGGGCTGGTTCATGTTGCCGTGCCAGGTCAGGTGAGTGATGGAGGACCAGGGCACGTCGAGGTCGTTGACCAGCAGGTTCGCGATGGTCTGGACCCTCCCGTCACTGAGCGTGATGTTGTAGCCGTAGTTGTATTCAGGCTGTCCGTCGGCGCCGAGCGGGCCTTCGTATGACGCATACCCGTCGAGCGTGAAGGTGGCGTGGGCAGCGAGGGCAGCGTCGATGCACGGGGTCAGGTTCAGTACGGTCTGCGCGGGGTCGATCAGTCCGGCTTTGCCGAAGATGAAGTAGCTATCAGGCACCGTGCACGTCACCTTGTTGTTCCCCACGTGCACCTGCGGGATAGGGGTGTGATCAGGGCCGGGACCGGTACCGTTGGCGCGCTGGGGGCTGCGGAACTGGCCGTTGTGCCGATGGTGTCGACAAACGTGACCGAGGTCGCGCCCGCAGCCTTCAGCAGGGCGGTCCAGACGGCCTCGATGTAGTTCTTCTGGGACTGCCTCAGCTGCTGCTGCTGTCCAGCGGCCGGCACCAGCACGAACGTGACCGGGCCGTGCAGAGCCGGCAGGTCACCGGCCTTCTCCACGTCCGCCACCACTACCCGGGGAGACGGACCAGTTCAGGATCCGGAAGTTGTCGGGATTGGCCAGGTCAAGACCGGAAGCTGATGATGCTCACGGGAGCATCAGGAAGGTGATCCTCGTGACGCCGGCGAACAGGGCGCGGCTGCCGCCGGTGGTGCCCGTCGCGGAGTGACGGCTGCCTGGATGCCGAAGATCTTCGCCTCGATGGCGGGCCTTTCCGTCCGGCGACTATAAGCGGGGGATCCGTGCTGGAGTTACCCGTGCGCGGGGTCATATCGATGTAGGACGGGGATACGGCGCCTGTGTAACCCACCCCGATAAGCTGGATGGACTGGTGAGCCATCCCGTCCTGAACAGGTTTTGCTGCGCCACGGCAGGAAGGCTGATCGCCGCATCGTTCGCCGTGCGGGCGGTGTAGATAACCAAGCCGGGAAAGAACTCGGAGGGTTTACGACGGGGCCGGGGCTTGTGTGGCCCGCGAGGTCCGCGCGAACGCCCGGACGCCGCCGCCTGCGAGAACAGCGACGAGGCCGGCGATGACCACCGCCGCCGCGCCGGCCGCGATGGCCGTCTTCAACGACTGCCGGTTTCAAGCGCGGTGCTCGGCGCGGCCTGTACGGATTCGCGGCGGGTGCTGGTCCGGCGGGCGCTGGTCCGGCGGGTGCTGGTCCGGCGGGTGCTGGTCCGGCCGCGGCGCGCCGACTCGTAGCGCCCGCGGGTCCGGGTCCGAGCCGGCGGCTTCGGCGGGACGGGCGGGGTGAGACCGCGGGTCTCCTCATTGAGCTTGTACGGCGGGCTCCCTCCTCCGTTACCAGGCTCGCTATGAGTCATCAAGATACGCCAGCAACTGGAAATTACCCAACTAACTAATCTGTGACTGTTATCACGTAAGAGCAGTCGGTGAGCAAGAATTAGAGTTAAACAAGATTCTCTCTTTTCACAGACGAAAATTACTCGCTTTCTGTCCGACATGTTTTGCCGGTCACGACTCGCTTGCCTGGCAGTTCTACTCAACGAGGGCGAGCAACCAGGGGGACATGGGTGTGCTGCCGGAATGTGACACGACTGGACGGGCCCCGTTCCCGGTGCCGCCTGTTCGCCACGTTTTTGGTCCCCCGTGGTATCCGGGTTCTGCGCACAGCGCACCCCGGCATGAGCGATTAGTCCGTGTGCTGGGCGCGACTGGTATCGAGCCGCGGTTCCGCACTTGCGCGGTTTCCAGTCACCGGGGTGAGTCACTTCCCGGACGGGCGAGAGGGCCGAGCTGAGGGCCCGGACTTCAGGCGCGCGGGCTTCCCCGCAAGACACTGGCCGCAGGGTGCTATGAGCGTAGGTCCAGGCCGTCCGTAGCCTGAATTAACTTGAAGTCTTGGAGTGTATTAATTAGCTTCCTGAGGACGTGGAGGCGGCCGCCTTAGCGCCAAGTTCTTCTAGCTCCAGCTCTGGCATCGGATAAGTTCGACTGGGGTACTGTCGCCGATCGAAAAGACATGGCGAAGTTCTGCATAAACCACATCCAGGTAACTCTTCCCGGCAAGGAATTGCTACGGATGGCCAGCGCAGGGGGCAGATAGAGGAAGATCTTTGCCGGGTTGACCCACAGCACGACATCTGCCAACGCGCGGCCGAGAGCGGTGCCGGCCTTCTGGAGATCTCAGGTAGGTTCGTATCCGTCGAGGCCGGGAGGCCAGCTCATAGAACAAGTCCTCGAAGGCCAGCCTCCTGGGGCGAGCTTCGCGGCGGTCGGGATGCGCCCCACGGAAGAGGTCCAGAGGGGTTGCCCATGCCTCAATACAGCCCACCTGGCCGCAACGGCAGACCGGTTCCTTGCCGCGAGCCAGCGGTCCTTTGCCGCCCCGGCTGCCGACATATATGTGCCCGAGCTCACCAGCCAGCCCGTCATGCCCGCGCCTCGTTCTCCCCCTGGCACAATGCCGCCGCCAATACCATCCCGGAAGATGGCGATAACCACGTAGCTTCGCGCCGGCCGGGACGTGAGATTCTTGTGCAGCGCGTAGCTGGTGAGTCGTTCCACTACCACATCGAGCGGCTGGCCATCGTCCTCAACAACTCGGCCAGGTTCTCAAGATGGAAATCGTCGTCCCATCCGGTGTTGAAAGACTCCGGGATGATGCCGTTCTCGCCATCTACATGACCGCCGACGGAGATGCCGCAGCCCAGGATCCGCGTCTCGGCAGTGTCGGAAGCGGCGTCCTTACGCAGTCCATTGATGAACTCGCCAAGTTCATTTAGAGGCGCCTTGGCTCTGATGTCTGAGCTTGGGGCGAGATCGGCGTGCGCTTCGCCTTGTCAGCGAAGGCGTGCAAGGGCGTACCGTTCAGCGTGGTGACGGTGCCCATGAACTCCACGGGATGGCCATCACGGGTCGCAATTACCACCCCGGCG
>CAWBNK010000026.1:0-77026 GCA_963790065.1 uncultured Actinomycetes bacterium
AGGCGGAAGTCTGGTGGGCGGAAGTCTGGGAGGCGCGGGCGAGGGTGGCGACCCGCTCGAAGGAGTTCAGGCGGTCGGCGGGGTCGAAGACCATGGTGGTGATCATCAGCTCGTCGGCGGCGGTCGCCTCGAGCAGTTCGGTGATCCCGCGCTGGACGGTCTCCGGCGAGCCGGTGATGCTGGAGGCCCGGCGGTCCTCGACGAACGCGCGTTCGAGGTCGGTGTAAGGATAGGCGGCCGCCTCCTCGGGTGAGGGCAGCGGTCCCGGGTGGCCGGAGCGCAGCCGCAGGAACGACAGCGCGCCGGAGCCGGCCAGCCAGCGGGCGCGCTCGTCGGTCTCGGCGCACACCACCGCGGCGGCGACCATGGCGTACGGGCGCTCGAGGACCTCCGACGGGCGGAAGTGCTGGCGGTACAGGGCCAGCGCAGGCAGCGTGTTGACCGCGCTGAAGTGGTGCGCGAAGGCGAACGGCAGGCCGAGCAGGCCGGCCACCTGGGCGCTGTAGCCACTCGAGCCGAGCAGCCACATGTCCGGCTGGTTGCCCCGGCCCGGCACCGCGGTGATCTGCGCGAACGGGTGGCCCTCCGGCCAGCGGCCGGTGAAGAAGCCGAGCAGGTCCATCAGCTGTTCGGGGAAGTCGTCCGCGGACAGCCCCTCCGGCGAGCGGCGCAGCGCCGTCGCCGTGACCTGGTCCGTGCCCGGCGCGCGCCCGATGCCGAGGTCGATCCGGCCCGGATGCAGCGCCTCCAGCATGCCGAACTGCTCGGCGACCACCAGCGACACATGGTTGGGCAGCATGACACCGCCGGAGCCGACCCGGATCGATTCGGTCGCGTCGGCGATATGGCCGATCAGCACGGGGGGCGCGGAGCTGGCGATGCCGGGCATGTTGTGGTGCTCGGCGACCCAGAACCGCCGGAACCCGAGGCGTTCGGCCTGCCGGGCCAGGTCGATCGTGGCGCGCAGGGCACCGCCCGCCGTCCCGCCGTCCGGCACCGGCGCCAGGTCGAGCACCGACAGGGGCACGGCCCGCGGGCCGAAGGTCAAAGCCACGTTGTTCACGACTGGTCCGAACAGCGCGAAGCGGCTCATTCTTCCGCCGACGGGGCTGAAGGGGCTGAAGTGATCGCGAGGACGAGGGAGGTTCGCCAAGCGGCGAGGGCGGGCGAGGCGGCGGGGGGCACGGAGCCGGGGTCGTTCGGGATAATGATCTTTTTTCCGAAGGAATCTTTGCAAAGTAGTGTTCGCAAAGCTATCTTCGCATTATGGGCGCTGAGGAAGAAGAGCTGACGGCCAAGGGCCGTACGGTCACCAAGCTGACGGACCCGCGGGCGCTGCGGGCCTACGCGCATCCGGTGCGGATGGTGCTGATGGGGCTGCTGCGCACGGAGGGGCCGCTGACCGCGACGCGGGCCGCCGAGTTGCTCGGCGAGTCGTCCGGGACCTGCTCGTTCCACCTGCGCCAGCTGGCCAAGTACGGGCTGGTCGAGGAGGCCGGCGGCGGGACCGGGCGGCAGAAGCCGTGGCGGGCGACCGCGACGTCCACCGCGTGGGACGCGACCGGGGGCGGCACGCCGGAGACCGCCGCGGCGACCGGCCTGCTCAACACGGTGATTGCCGAGCAGTACTTCCAGCAGCTGATGCGCTGGCTGGAGGCCAGCCCGGACGAGCCGGCCGAGTGGCGGGAGGCGGCCCCCCTCGGCGACCGGATCCTCTGGGTCACCGCGGACGAGTTCGGCGATCTCAGCCGCCGGGTGCTTGAGCTAGTCGATGAGTACTTCGAGCGGCAGGTCAAGCCCGAACTACGGCCAGCCGGAGCGCGCCTGGTCACCTGGCTGCATCTGGCCTTCCCCAACGACTTCCGGGCAGGGAAGCGCTGACGTGGTCCCGGCGCTGTTGCGCGACCGGGTGTTCCGGCGGTACTGGAGCGCGTCGACGGTCTCGATGTTCGGCGACCAGATCTCCGGCATCGCGCTGCCGCTCGCGGCCGTGCTCGTGCTGCACGCCGGCGCCGCCCAGATGGGCTACCTGACCGCGCTTGAGTGGCTGCCGAGCCTGCTGTTCGGGCTGCACGCCGGGGCCTGGGTGGACCGGCGCGGGCGGCGCCGGCGGACGATGATCGCCGCCGACCTGGGCCGGGCCGCGCTGTTCGCCAGCATCCCGGCCTGCTACGCGCTGCACCTGCTGACGCTGCCGCAGCTTTATGCGGTCACCTTCGGCGCGGGGACGCTGAGCATCTTCTTCAACGTCTCGGACGCGACGCTGTTCGTGTCCATCGTGGCGCCGGAGCGGTACGTGGACGGGCAGTCGCTGATCTACGGCAGCCGGGCGCTGTCGTTCGTCGGCGGGCCGAGCATCGGCGGGGTGCTCGTGCAGGCGCTGTCCGCCCCGGTCGCGGTCGCGGTGGACGCGCTGTCCTTCCTCGGCTCGGCGTTCTTCCTCGGCCGGATCCGGCCGGCCGAGCCGCCCACCGATGACGGCCCGGGCTCGGTTCTGGCGGGGGCGCGGTTCATCGCGGGCTCGCCCCTGGTCCGCGCGTCGCTGATCGCGGTGGCCACGGTCAACTTCTTCAACCTCATGTTCGCGGCGCTCTACCTGCTCTACGCGGTGCGGGTGCTGCACATCAAGGCCGGCACGGTGGGCGTGCTGATCGGGGTGGCCGCGGTCGGCGCGCTGCTCGGTTCGGTGGTCACCAAGCGCATCGCGGCGCGGATCGGGGTCGGCTGGGCATATACGGCCGGCTGCCTGCTGTTCACCGCGCCGCTGGTGCTGTGGCCGCTCGCGCACGGCAGCCGCTCGATGGTCCTGGCCATGCTGTTGGCGGCGGAGTTCGGCTCCGGGTTCGGGGTGATGGTGCTCGACATCAGCATCGGGGCGATCTTCGCCGCGGTGATCCCGGACACGCTGCGGTCCCGGGTGACCGGCGCGTTCCAGGCCGTCAACTACGGCACCCGGCCGCTCGGCGCGCTGCTCGGCGGGCTGCTCGGGTCGGTGATCGGGCTGCGGCCCGCGCTGTGGGTCGCGACCCTCGGCGGCATGACCGGGTTCGCCCTGCTGCTGCCCACGCCGCTGCCCAGGTACCGGCTGCCTTCGGAGGGCGGAAGTAGGGCCGGTGCACGGTCCGGCGCGGACCTGACTGAACGGCGTCATCGCCGTACGGGCGGCCGCCCAGGTTCCAGCTCCACGAGATCTCCGGGGTGATCCGCAGGTACGGGCCTGGCCCCGAACTGGCCGGGCCGCTCGGTCAGCTCGGCCGTGCCGTAGACCCGCAGGAACCGCGGCGTCCACGGGTCGGTGGACACCAGGTCGTCGACGACCAGCGCGACCTTGACCTGGCCCGCCTTGACGTTGAGGAACTTCCTGGTCCGCTCGGGCGCCCGGCCGCCGACGTAGAGGTAGGTCCCGTCGAACTCGAACCCCACCGGGACCACGTCCGGCTGCCCGTCCGCGTCGACGGTGGCCAGCCGGGCCAGCGGCTGCGACTTCAGATAGGCGACCTCGTCTTCGGTGAACGCCATCGGTGTCTCCTCGCATAGTTCTTCGGACGGCCCGGACGTTACCGCTTGACCGCGACGCCGGGCCCGGCGGGGTCAGTGGTGGACGGCGGCGAGAAGGGCGGAGTAGGAGCGGACCAGGGCCGCGTGCTCTAGCGGGAGCAGCGGGCTGTCGGGATGGCAGCCCTGCACGACCCACTGGTCGGACAGGTCCATGGCCGCGGCCCGGTGCACCGCGGCTGGCCGGATCGCTTGTTCGGGCTCGCCGTAGAGGTAGCAGTAGAGCCGGGTCAGCGCGTCGACCAGCTCGTCCGGGGCGGAACCGGGCTGGTGCTGGATCTCGCGATGCACGCGCCACCACTCGACCTCGAGCTCGGCGGCCTTGGCCGGGTTGGACGGCTCGCCGTAAGCGAGCCTGATCAGCGCGTAGAACCGCCGCATGCAGGCCCGGGCGCGCTTGGGGTGGTTGTTGGGGTAGGGCGCCCACAGCTGACTGGCGCGCAGCATCAGCCAGGCGCCGTGCATGGTCCGGTACCAGTTCAGGCCGAAGCCCGCCCTGACCAGCCCGATCAAGGCCCGCAGGACCTGAGGCCAGCGGCGCAGGTAGTACCCCACCCAGGCCCGGTACTCAAGGTCGGCGATCCGAACGGGATCGAAGGACCGGAGCCGCGTCGGCGTGCCCGTGCTGACCTTTCCACTACCCACCAGGTTCCCTCCCTGTCCACCACCAAGGCTGTTCCCTTGCATCCTGGCCTGCCGCGCCGAAATTGGCATGAACTTGCCACTCTAGACATGACTGTGCCAGCTTGGCGGGCCGCCGTCATCAGGAAGCGATCCTCGGCGCGCTGACCGCCCGGATGGAGCGGGTTACGACTGCTCCACCGGGGTGTCGGCCATCCGGCCCCACTCAGCCCACGATCCGTCGTAGACGCGGACGTGATCGCGGCCGAGCAGGTAGGTGAGGACGAACCAGGCGGTGCAGGCACGCCCGCCGATCGTGCAGTACGAGATCAGCTCACCGTCGCCGTCCAGGTCAACAGCGGAGAAGACGCCGCGCAGGTCGGCGACGGCCCGGAACGTTCCGCGCTCGTCGTACAGGCCGTCGATGGGCTGGTGGACCGCCGAGGGGACGTGGCCGGCCCGGCCGTCAGGCTCTTGACCCCCGGACGGCCAGAATCGCTCCCCCCGGTACTCGTCCCAGGTGCGCACGTCCACCAGGGTGCTGCCGTGGCGGCCGATCGCGTCCCGCACGGCCGCGGACCCGGCACGCAGCTGTCCGTCTGGTTCGGGCAGGACGTAGCCGACGGCCGCAGGCTCAGTCGGCTGGCTGCTCACCGGGTGGCCCTCGTCCCGCCAGGCGTCTCGCGAGCAATCGAGGATGCGCACGTCGCGGTGGCCGTAGAGCTTCATGAGCCAGAAGCCCAGGGCGGGCGCGTAGCCGTAGAACACGACTGCGGAACCCGGGCTGATGCCGGAACGGGCCAGCAGCCGTTCGGCCGCGGCGGTGTCGAGGAGCCGGTAATCGGCATCCTTCAGGTCCTGGTAGACGTTCCACAGCACGGCTCCGTCGATGTGCCACTCGTCGTAGGCGCGGCGGCTCACGTCGACCTCGACCACCCGTACCTCGGGGTCGTGCAGGTGCGTTTCCAGCCACCGGGCGTTCACGAGAACGCCGTCACCAGCGGCGGGCTGACGCGCGGTTCCGTCCATGGCTGATCGGGTCTTCATCGGGGACCTCCTGATGGTTCGTTGGTTATTCACTGGGTCCATGACGCGTCCATGGCCAACCGGATCAGCAGCTGATTGACGGCCGCGGGCTGTTCCATGTTGATCATGTGGCCGGCGTCCGCGACGACGTGGTGGGTGGCGCCGGGAGTGCGCCGGGCGAGCACGGCGGACATCTCGCGGAAACCGGGCACGTCACGCTCGCCTACGGCGACCAGGACCGGCCCGGCCACGCCCGCCAGCACGTTGATGGGCGGCCGGGTCGGGCGGTGGGGGTCCTGGCCGAGCCAGTGCTGACCGGGGTAGCCCGCCACCATGGCGGCCAGCGGGCCAGCTAGGTCGGGCCGTTCACGGGCGGTGGCGAACAGCGGATGGGCCAGCCAGGCCTCCCGGCCTGCCAGCATTCCGCCCGCCTGGACCCGCCGGGCGACCTCGTCGAGCGCCCGAGCCGACTCCGGGTCCCAGGGAACGCCGTCGAGCACCGCGTCCAGTAGACCCAGGCCGCGGACCCGGGCCGGGTCGGCCAGCGCGGTCTGCAGCGCCACCCGCCCGCCGAACGACAGGCCGATCAGCACGGCGTCGCCGATGTCCAGGTGATCGAGCAGCGCGATGAGGTCACCGGCGTGGGTGTAGGGGACGGCGGGGTCGAACGGCCCGGAGGCGCCGAACCCGCGGCAGTCGTAGCGCACCACCCGGAACCGGGCCGCCAGCGGCCCGGCCTGCGGATCCCACATGCGCATGTCCAGCCCGAACCCGTGGATGAGCACCACGGCCGGGCCTTGGCCCGTCACCTCGTACGCCAGGCGTGCGCCCGGGCGTTCCAGCACGGCGGTGATGCGGTCGGCCGATCTTGTCATCGCGGGCACGCCTGCCCCCTGATGTCTTTGCATGTCCGCATCGTGGCGCGCGGCCGCTCACCGCAGCATCGGTACGCGTACCCAACCTGAGCGGCTAGTTAAGGGCGGCGGCTACCCATCTAGCCCGGCGGAATACCCACTCAGCTGAGCCCGGCGCAGGCCGGTCTTGGCGAGCAGGCTCGCCACGTGCTTCTCCACGGTGCGCGGCGACAGGAACATCCGCTCGGCGATCTCACGGTTGCCCAGGCCCTGCGCGACCAGCCTGAGGACATCGGCCTCGCGTTCGGTCACGCCCAGCGCACGCAGCCGACCCGGCAGTTCTCCGTAGCCAGCCCGGTGCCGCGGCACTGGCTCCCCGGCCTGGCGCAGCAGGGCGCGGCAGGAGGCCGCCACCCGGTCGTCGCCGCGCGCGGCGAAGTAACCGGCCGCTTCCCGCAGCCACCCGACCGGCTCACCCCAGCCGTCGGCCAGGGCCGCCTCGGCGGCCAGGCGGCGCGCGTACTGCCGGTACCAGGCCACCAGCGGCCCCATCTGCCGGTCCGCGGCGGCGAACCCCGCCTCGGCGTCACCGGGCCGGCCCCGGCGGCCGGCCAGGATGGCGTCGGCGTAACCGAGCAGGGCCGCGACCACCAGGTGCCGGGTGCCGTGGGCGGCCCGGACCCGGGCCGCGGCCTCGTCGGCGTCCCGGTCGAGCAGCGCCCCGAGCAGCGGCCAGAGCCCGAGGAACGGCGGCGCGATCGCCGCCAGCGAACTCAGCAGCAGCGCCGCCCCGGTCGCCATCCGCGCGTGGGCCTCGCCGAGATCATTAGCCAGCAAGCAGAACGTGGCCCGGCAGTGCCCCCAGGCGCAGCCGAGCACGTCCTGGTCGGCGGGGGCGAGCGCGATCGCCTCGGCGATCCTGGCCTCCATGTCCCGTTCCTCGCCGCGGATCGCGTGCGCGGTGGCCTGGAAGATCAGGGCCATCGGCAGCGTGGCCAGGTGGAAGCGACGGGACGCGTCAGCCGACCGGCAGGCCGCCCGCATGGCCTCCCCGGCCCGGAACTGCTTGTTCAGCCCGGCGGCGATCTGCAGGTCAAGCGTCGCGGTCAGGGCCAGCGCGCCCTGGGCCACGGCCAGCTCACGCGCCTGCTCGAGCCGGTCTACGCTCTCGGTCCTGAGCTGGTCGATGGTGCCGAGTTCATGCAGCGCCCGCAGCCGCCACAGCTGCAGGCCATGCGCGGCGGCTAGGTCCGCCGCCCGGGCGAACGCGCGCTCGGCCGCCTCCAGGTCACGCTGCCTGGCCACCCGGCCGATCACCTCGAGGGCCTCGCACGCCACCTCGGGCAGGCCGCCGTCCTCCGCCGCCCGCAGCGCGGCCCGGGCCAGCCGGTCCGCCTCGGCCAGGCGGCCCTGTCCCGCCGCGACCTGCGCCGCGCACGCGTCTATCTGGGCGGCCTCGGCACCCGGCGACTCGCGGGCGACCTCGATGCTCGCCGCGGCCTCTGCCCACCGGGCCCCGGCGATCGCCGCCCGGGCGATCCCCAGGTGCAGGTTTGCCGCCCGCGGCGACGGGGGGCCCAGCCGGGCGAGCAGCATCTTGCCCGTCTCCATCGCCCGGTCGACCTGCCCGGACATGGCGAAGACCTCGATCAGCGCCTCATCGACGCTGGCCCGCAGGGCCGGGTCGATCGCCGCCCGGGCCCGGGTCAGCGTGTGCTCGGCGCTGGCCAGGGCACCGACGGCCAGGTCACGCCGCCCGGCCTCGAGCAGCAGCTCGCCGGCCCGGGCCGCGTCACCGGCCCGCCCGGCCAGGTCGGCGGCCAGCGTGCACCAGGCGCCCGGCAGTCCCGGGTGCGCCGCCTCCACCGCGGCCAGGGCCCGGCCGGCCAGCAGGCTCCGCTCAGGTGGCAGCAGCCCGGCAAGCACCGCCTCATGTGTCAGCGCGTGCCGGAACCGGAAGCTCTCCCGCTCCGCCACGATCAGCTGCAGGCCCACACCGTCCCGCAGCGCCGCCACCACATCCGGGCCGGCCAGGCCGGTGACCGGGCTGAGCAGCGCCCAGTCGAAACGGCGGCCCAGCACCGCGGCGGCGCCGATGACGTGCCGGGAATCCGCGCCTACGGTGTCCAGCCGCCGCCGGACCGCGTCCGCGAACGTGGCCGGGACTCCGGGAGCGATCAGGTTGGCCGCGCGCCAGCGCCCGTCCCGCTCGGTCAGCGCCCCCTCCCCGACCAGGCCGGCCAGGACCTCCTCGACCAGGAACGGGATGCCCTCGGCGCGCTCGGCGACGACGGCCTGCACCGTGTCCGGCAGGTCGGCGGCGTCCAGGCAGGCCCGGGCCATCCGCGCCATCGCCGCCGGATCCAGCCGGCCCAGCGGCAGCACGGCGGCGGACCCGCGCGCGGCCAGCGCGCTGGCCAGGGCCGCGGCGTCACCGCCTTCGTCCCGGAGGGTGGCGACGCACAGGACCCGTTCGGCCGCCAGGTTGTCGGCCAGGTACTCGAGCAGCGCCAGCGTCTCCCGGTCGGCCCAGTGCAGGTCCTCCAGGACGAGCACGCCGCCGGCCTGCGGGGACAGCACGCGCAGCAGCCGCAGCACCGCCTCGCCCAGGAAGACAAGGGACTCCTCCCCCGGCGTCCCCTGCGGTGGCCGCCACTCGGGAACCAGCCGGCCGAGCACGGGCCGGAACGGGTCAAGCTCCGCGCTGGCCGGCAGGCGGCTGCCGCGCGCGGCGGAGGTCAGCGCCTCAGCGAACGGCCGGAACGGCGTCGGCACGCCCCCCGGCACGGCCCGGCCGACCAGGACGGTCAGGCCAAGTTCGGCCGCCGCGCGTACGGTCTCACGGACCAGCCGCGACTTCCCGATCCCGGCTTCCCCGGTGAGGAATACGGCGCCGCCGCGGCCCGCTTCGGCCGCCGTCAGGGCAGCCCGCAGCTGACGGGCCTCCTCATCCCGCCCGACCAGCACCGGACACAGTACCTGCGGCACATGATCAGTATCGGCCGTCTGGCCCGGGGAGACCTAGCTCCGGGCGGAGTTCCGCCGGGGCTGGGTGCGGTCCGGCATCTGCATCGTCGGTCGCTGGGGCCGGTACCGCCAGGGATAGGCGAAGCCAGCGGAAGAGTTCGGCGAAGTCGGCGTCGATGACGGACTGGTCGTGCTGGCGGAAGCGGCCGGCCGCCTCGCTGGCAGCGAAGCCGAGGACCGCGGTACTGATCAGGCGTTCGGCCCGGGCCACCTCGGTCTCGGGCAGGCCGCCTTCGCGCAGCGCGGACTGCACCGTGTCGCGGACCACTCGCGCCGCCGGGGTGACGGCCGGCCTGGTCAGCAGCAGCGGGAAGACCGCGGGGTGCCTGCGCGCGGTGTCCCTGATCCCGGCGGCCAGCGCGGCCAGGCGCTCGTCCCAGCGACCCCCGCCCGGTGGCAGCGGGTACTCGGTGAGCAGCAGTTCGACCAGCCCGTCCAGCAGGGCGTTCTTGTCATCCACGTGCCGGTACAGCGCCATCGGCGTGACCCGGAGGCTCCTCGCGACGGCGTGCATGGTGACCGCCGCCAGGCCCTGCTCGTCGGCCAGCCGCAGCGCGGCGGCCAGCACGGCGTCTCGGCTGATCTGCGGCGCACGTCCCACGGATGGCCTCCTGCCCGTCGCTCTTGCCGAGCAAAGTATATGCTGTATGCTTACATTATATACTAAACGGTGCGCGGGGAGCTAAGGCGCGCCGGAAACGCAAACCGCGTGGAGACAGGCGCGGGTGGGCTTTGGAGGGCATCGTGCAGATACTGCTGAGCGACGGCGCCGGGCTGACCTCCCGGCAGTGCGCGACCGTGCTGGCCCGGGCGGGCCACCAGGTGGAGGCGCTATCCCCGAGCGGGCTCTGCCTGGCCCGGGTGACCCGGCACGTCCGCCGGGTGCATCCGGTTCCGGCGGTGGGCCGTGATCCGTTCGGGTGGCTGGATGCCGCCCTGGGCATCGCCGCGCGGCGCCGGGCGGATCTGCTGCTCCCCGTGCAAGAGCAGGTCGCCGTGATGTCGCTGGCGCGGGAACGGATCGAGGCGGCGGGGCTGGCGACCGCGGTGCCCGAATTCGGCGCGCTGGCCCAGGTGCAGGACAAGCTGTCAGCGTTCGGCACGTTGACCCGGGTCGGCCTGCCGCAGCCGGACGCGGTGCTGGCGGCGACCGCGGCCGAGCTGGAGGACGCGGCGGAACTCGGGCTGCCGGTCTTCGTGAAGACGCCGATCGGGACGGCATCGGCGGGGGTCTGGCGGGTCACCTCGACCGACGCGCTGCGGCGGCTGGCGGCGACCTGCGAAGGCCGCGGCATCTTCGGCCGGGGCGGCGGTGTCCTGGTACAGCAGGCCGTGACCGGGCCGCTGATCATGGTCCAGGCGGTGTTCGCCCGCGGTGAGCTGGTTGCGTGCCACGCCTGCCAGCGGGTCCGCGAAGGCAGCTCAGGCGGAGCCAGCCACAAACTCGGCCTGGACCTGCCCGGGGCGCGCGAGCACCTGGCCCGGCTGGGCGCGGCGCTGGACTGGCACGGCGCACTGTCGGCCGACGTGATCGGCGGCCCGGCCGGCCTGGTGTTCATCGACATCAACCCGCGGCTGGTCGAGCCGGTCAACGCGCTGGTCTCCGGCGTCGACCTGACGCGGGCCCTGGTCGAGGTGGCCCGCTCGGGCACGTCGCGGCCGCAGCCGCCAGGCCAGCCCGGCGTGCGGACGCATCAGCTGCTGCTGGCGATCCTGGGCGCGGCCCAGCATGGCGGGCGGCGCGGCGTCGCACGCGAGCTGCGGGACGCGCTGCTGCACCGCGGGGACTACCTGGGCAGCCGCGAGGAGCTGACGCCGGGCGGCGGCGACCTGCTCGCCGGGGTCCCGGTCACGCTCACCGCCCTGGCCACGCTGGCCCGGCCCGCGGCGTGGCGGTCCTTCACCCGCAGCGGCATCGGGGCGTACTCACTCACCCCGGCGGCCTGGGAAGAGCTCAGGCAGGCGGGCGCCGCGGTTGGCCCGGTCCCGCCGGGCGCCTGAAGCTGGGCCAGGGCACGCGCCACGGCCGTTCGGCATCATGATGGTCGGATGCCAGCGTTGACTGAAACCGAAGCCAGGGTCCGGGCCGCACTGCTCGACGTCCGGTCCTACGACGTGTTCCTCGACCTGACCGCGGGGGCGGCCGGTCCGATCCGGTCGCGGACCGAGATCCGGTTCGGGTGCCGCGAGCCCGGGGCGGCCACGTTCGCCGAGCTGACGGCGGCGGTGACCAGCGCGGTTCTCAACGGGCGAGCGGTGGGTCCGGCGGCCGACGGGCGGCTCGGGCTGCCGGGGCTGGCTGCGGAGAACCTGCTGGTGGTCGAGGCCGAGGTGGCCGACCCTGGCGCCGGGCCCGGGCTGACCTGGTTCACCGATCCGGCCGACGGCGCCGGCTACCTGCTGTACACGGGCTACCCGACCGAGGCACCGAGCTTCTGGGCCTGCTTTGACCAGCCGGACCTGACCGCCACCACCACCTTGAGCCTGGCGCTGCCGGCCGGCTGGGACGTCCTGAGCAACGGGCCGGTGACCGAGCGGCCGCCGGCCGGGCAGCCGGGGATGTGGCGGTTCGGGCCGGTGCGCGGCACGCGGACCTACGACCTGACCATCGCCGCCGGGCCCTACGTCGAGGACTGGCGCGGCGCCGGCGGGGCCGGGGGCTCGGTGCGCATGAGCATCTGGCGCAGGCCGTCGCTGGCCGGCGCGGACGGGGTGGCGGGCATGACCCGGTTCGCCGAGACGGCCCAGCGGGCCCTGGAGTACTACGAGCGGACGCTGGGCGTGCCCTGCCCGTACCCCAAGTACGACATCGGCTTCGTGCCCCGGCTGAGCGCGTTGGCGATATCGATTCCGGGCCTGATGCTGGTCAACGAGAGCCTGCTCGCGCGGATGGCGGATCCGGACGACGACTTCGTGGCGATGGTATGCGCGCATGAGGTGTCACATCTGTGGTTCGGCTGCCATGTGAGCATGCGCTGGTGGGAGGACCTGTGGCAGGACGAGGCGATGGCCACCTACATGAGCTACACGGCCCTGGGCGACGCGTGGGCCGCGTTCTGCTACCGGGAGAAGCCGCGCGCCTACCAGGCCGACGCGCTGCCGGGCCGGCAGCCGGTGTCCTCGCCGGTGGCCAGCGCGGACGACGCACTGCTCCGGCTGCCCGCCCTGACCTACTCCAAGGGCGCCGCCGTGATCAGGCAGCTGGCCGCGCTGATCGGCGACGACGCCCTGCGGGCCGGGCTGGCCGACTTCATGCGGCGGTTCGGCGGCGGCGGCGCGGGGCTGGACGACCTGATCGCCTGCTGGTCGCGCTCGTCCGGCCGCGACCTGCGCGGCTGGGCGGATGAGTGGCTGCGGACCGAGGGCGCGAGCACGCTGCGGGGCGTGGTGGTAGCCGCTCCGGACGGCACCATCGGGTCGCTGAGCGTGCAGCAGGACGAGCCGCGGACGCACCGGATCGGCATCGGGCTCTACGACCGTTCCGGGGTCTCCGGGTCGGTGCTACGGCGGCGGCGGGTGATCAGCGCGGAGATCAGCGGGGCGGTCAGCGAGGTGGCGGTGCCTGCCGGGGAGGCGGTGCCCGACGCGCTGGTGCTCAACGACGGTGACCTGTCCTACGCGGAGATCTCGTTCGACCCCGGAACCCTGGAGGCGCTGGCCCGGGTGGCGATGGACGTGGGCGACCCGCTGACCGAGGCGGTGTGCTGGAACGCGGCCTGGCGGATGGTGACGGCGGGCTCGCCGGCCACGGGCGCGCTGGCGGCGGCGGATTTCGCGGGTCTGGTGATCCGGCGGCTCGCCGGTTCGGTGTCGCTGCCGGTGGCGGGGGTCGAGGTGCTGCTCGGTCGGGCGGTGACCGCCGCCGACCTGTACACGGCAGGTGCCGAACGGGCTGGGTTGCGTGCGGCGATCGCGTCCGCGTGCCTCGACGGCGTGTCGGCCGCGGCGGCGGCGAGCCCGCGGCAGCGTGCGCTGGCGGCGGGGTTCGCGGCGAGCGCTCATTCCGCTGAGCAGCTTGCGCTGGTGCGTTTGTGGCTGGACGGCGGGTCGCGGCCGGATGGCCTGGCGGTCGACGGTGACCTGCGCGGGAGCCTGCTGCGGACGCTGGCGGCCCGCGGGCTCGCCGCCGACGACGACCTGGATGCCCTGGTCGCCGCGGACCCGGTTGCCGGGGAGCAGAACCGGGCCAC
Source organism: uncultured Actinomycetes bacterium (assembly GCA_963790065.1). Classification (GTDB taxonomy): domain Bacteria; phylum Actinomycetota; class Actinomycetes; order Streptosporangiales; family Streptosporangiaceae; genus Palsa-504. The sequence goes on from CAWBNK010000026.1 coordinate 13,274, forward strand.
CTGCCGTGCCCTGCGGCCGGACGCCGCGGCCAAACAGCAGGCCTGGGCAGCGGCGCTGGCGGACGGCCAGGACTGGCGGATGGCGCTGGCGTCCGCCTGCGGGATCTGGGTGCCTGGCCAGGAAGAGCTGCTGGGCCGGTCGTGGCTGGCCGAGTACCGCGACCGGTACTTTACCGAGGCCCTGCCCGCGCTCGACCGCCGGGAGGTGAACGTGATGCGGTACCTGGCGCGGGCGCTTTACCCGGCCACGCTCGCCGAGCCGGCGACGCTGACGGCGACCGCGGCCGCGCTGGAGCGCGGCCACCCGCTCAGCCACGGGCTGCGGCTGGTGCTGCTCGAGCAGGCGGCCATCCTGCGTTCGGTGCTGGCGGCGCGATCGGTTGCGCCGCGGTGGCGCTGAGCTATTCCTCGAGGGCGCCGGCGTCGGCGGGGACGTCGACGGAGTAGGGCTTGAGGATCTCCAGCGGGACGATCTCGAGCGCGCGCTGATGGGTCGAGGCCAGCACCACCGGGGCGGCGGCACCGTCCCGGTGCGCCTGCAGCCAGTTGGCCGCGGTCACGCACCACCGGTCCCCCGGCACCAGCCCGGGGAACCTGAACTGGGGCATCGGCGTGGACAGGTCATTGCCGATCTGGCGCTGATGCTCGAGGAATTCGGTGGTCACCACCGCGCAGATGGTGTGGCTGCCCAGGTCCTCGGGGCCGGTCGTGCAGCATCCGTCCCGGTAGAAGCCGGTAAGCGGATCGGTTCCACACGGCTCAAGCTCGCCGCCGAGCACATTACGGTCACCCATGCATGCAGTATCCGTACCGCGCCCGTCGGTCCGCAAGCTCGCCCGGCTCTGGAGGCCGCTGATTAGAGTCCGTCTGGACAGCGTTGTCTGACCGGGCCGTCTGACCGGGCCGTCTGGACAGGCGCGAGCGGGCCGCTTAGTCTTGACTGTATGGTCAGTCAAGACTTGAGGTCCCGTCGTGCTCCAGTTCCGGGTGATGTCCCTGCTTCAGGTGGTGTCCCAGCTCCGCTTGATCGCGGTGAGCTAGAGCTGGCCCTGCGGCCGTTCGGGGAAAGCCGGATGCTGCCGCGGGCGGCGTACGTCGACCCCGCGGTGTTCGACTGGGAGCAGCGGCACTTCTTGGGCGGCGGGTGGATGTGCGTGGCGCGCAGCGACCAGTTGCCCGAGCCGGGCGACCAGCGCGCCGAGGCCACCGGCGAGGGCGGCGTGCTGCTGGTCCGCGGCGAGGACGGCGAGCTGCGGGCGTTCGCGAACAGCTGCCGCCATCGCGGTCATGAGCTGCTGCCGTGCGGTCAGGGCGCCCAGGGGAAGGCGATCATCTGCCCGTACCACGCCTGGACGTACTCGCTGAGCGGCGAGCTCCGGGGCGCCGCGGGCTTCAGGAACCGGCGCGACTTCGACTTCGGCGAGTGGGGCCTGGCCCCGCTGCCGGTGACCGAGTGGCACGGGCTGGTGTTCGTGGACGGTTCGGGTGGCCAGGTCTCCGGGTCAGGCTCGCTGGAGGAGGCCCTGGCCAAGCTGGACGAACTGGTCGCGCCGTACGAGCCGGAGCGCCTGGTGACCGCCGGGCGGCACCGCTACGACGCCGCGGCGAACTGGAAGACCCTGACCGAGAACTACCACGAGTGCTACCACTGCCCGTCCATCCACCCCGAACTGTGCCGGGTCAGCCCGCCCAAGAGCGGCGAGAACTACGCCTCCGACGGCGCCTGGATCGGCGGCTGGATGGACCTGCGCGACGGCGTGGCGACGATGTCCCTGGACGGCAGCAGCGGCGGCGTGCCGCTCCGCGGCCTCGACGCGCAGGGCCTGCGGACCGTCATCTACGTCAACATCTTCCCGAACGTCCTGCTCAGCCTGCACCCGGACTACGTGATGACGCACCGGCTGATCCCGGTCGCCGCCAACCGGACCACGATCGAGTGCACCTGGGCGTTCGCGCCCGAGGCCGTCGCCCAGCCGGACTTCGACCCGGGCTACGCGGTGGAGTTCTGGGACATCACCAACCAGCAGGACTGGTCCGCGTGCGAGTCCGTGCAGCGGGGGCTGGCCTCGCCGCATGCCTCCCCCGGGCCGCTGTCGCCCGCCGAGGACGCGGTGTACGCGTTCGTCACCACCATTGCCCGGGGCTACCTGGGCCAGTCCGTCTGGAGCCCGGTACCGTAGGCAGCGTGACCATACTTGACATTCCGGTGAAGACCCTGGCCGGGCAGGACTCCTCGCTTGGCTCGGTCGTTGCGCCCGGCTCGGCCATGCTCGTGGTGAACGTGGCCTCCAAGTGCGGGCTGACGCCCCAGTACACCGCCCTGGAAAAGCTGCACGAGCAGTTCGCCTCGCGTGGCCTGTCGGTCGTCGGCTTCCCGTGCAACCAGTTCGGCGGGCAGGAGCCCGGCACGGCCGACGAGATCGCCGAGTTCTGTTCGGCTACCTACGGGGTCACCTTCCCGATGTTCGAGAAGATCGAGGTGAACGGCCCGGGGCGGCACGCCATCTATACCGAGCTCACCGCGGTGCCGGACGAGAACGGCGAGGCCGGCGACATCCAGTGGAACTTCGAGAAGTTCCTGTTGCGACCCGACGGCACGGTGGCGGCGCGGTTCCGCCCGCGGACCACGCCCGACGATCCCGAGGTGATCGCGGCCATCGAGGCGAACCTGCCCAGCCGGCTACTACCTCGGCTGAGCGGCCCGCGTTTCATGATCGTGAGTAGTTAGGGACAAATGCTGTTCCGAACTGCTCACGATCATGGTTCTGACTGGGGTCAGGCGAGGGTGGCGGGGTTGCGCTTGGTCATCTGGCGGGCGATGATCATGCGCTGGATCTCGCTGGTGCCTTCCCAGATCCGCTCGACGCGCAGCTCGCGGAAGAAGCGCTCGGCCACGTTCTCCCGCATGTAGCCACGGCCGCCGAACACCTGGACGGCGCGGTCGGCGACGCGGCCCGCCATCTCCGAGCAGTAGAGCTTGGCCATCGAGCACTGCGCGTGGGACACCTTCACGTCGGCGCCGCGGTCGATGGCGCGGGCCGTCTCGTAGGTCATCGCCCGGGCCGCGAACAGCTCGGTGAGGCTGTCCGCCAGCATCCCGGCCACGAGCCCGCGCTCGCTGATCGGCTGGCCGCCGACCCGGCGCGCGGCTGCGAACGCGGTCATCTCCTCGGTGAGCCGGCCGGCCGCGCCGAGGCAGCGGGCGGCCACCATCAGCCGCTCGAACCTGAACCACTCGTACGCGAAGGCCATCCCGTCGCCCTCCGCGCCGACCAGGTTGGCCGCCGGGACGCGGACGTCGGTGAACGCGACGATCGGATGGTGGTGGCTGATCGTGTGCGAGTAGGCCGGCGTCCTGACCACCTGGACCCCCGGGCTCGGCAGGTCCACCAGGAACATCGCGTGCTCGCCGTGGTGCGGCCCGCCCGTCAGCCGGGCCTGGAAGAAGGCGAAGTCGGCCGTGTTGAACGAGGTGACGTGCCACTTGACGCCGTTGAGCACGTATTCGTCGCCAGCTGCCTGCGCGGTCGCCTCGATCGCGTCGACGTCGGAACCCGCGTTCTCCTCGGTGATCGCGTAGCACTCCTCGCGCTGGCCGGCGATCGCGGGCCTGACGTACCTGTCGATCTGGTCGGCGGGTGGCCACGACGGGCAGCCAGGACGGCGGCGTAGCCGCCACCCAGCCCAGCGCGTTGGTGACCCGGCCCATCTGCTCCTGGACGAGCACCTGCTGCAGCGTGGTGCAGCCGCCACCGCCGAGTTCAGCGCGGCATGTTCGTTGCGTACAGACCGAGCTCGCGGGCGCGCTTGGCGTGCGCGGCGGTCACGTCGGCGGGTAGCTCCCCGCCGGACCGTTCGGCCGCTTCCTCGAACGGGATCAGCTCGTCCGCGAACCCGCAGGCCCGCGCCTGGATCTGGCGATCTTCTTCCGACAACCCGTACATCCGGCGGTACCTCCAGGCGCCAGCCCAGTATCGGCAGCACTATATTGACTGAATGTTCAGTCTATGCCAGCATCGATCGTGTGCCAATGAGTGATACAGCGGACGCCGTGGTGGTAGGCGGCGGGACGGTGGGCGCCTGGTGCGCGTACTTCCTGCGTCAGGCCGGGCTGGCGCGGGTCGTCCTGATCGAAAAGGGCTTCCTCGGCCAGGGCGCGAGCAGCCGGGCCGCCGGCGTGGTCCGGATGCAGGGCGGGACGCCCGAGGCAGTGCGCCTGGGCCAGTGGTCCCGCCAGTTCTACCTGAGCCAGCGGGACGAGATCGGCACCGACTCGGGGTTCACCGAGCAGGGGTACCTGCTGCCTTGCTTCACCGAGGCGGAGGTCGCGGTGGCGCACGCGCGGATGGAGATGCAGTCCGCGCTGGGCGTCCCGGTGCGCTGGCTCGATCCCGGCGAAGTGGACGCGGCCAACCCGACGCTCGCGCCGGGGCAGACGTTCGGCGGCACCTTCTGCGCCCAGGACGGGTTCATCACGCCGCCGCGCAACGTGGCCGCCTACACGGTGGCGCTGATCCGCAGCGGCGTCGAGGTGCGCGAGCACGTCGCATTCCGCGGCCTGGCGGCCGGCGACCGGGGCGTCGTGGTCGAGACCAGCCAGGGGCCGATCGACGCGGGGCTGGTGGTGCTCGACCGGCGGGCCGAAGCTCGCCGCGGTCGGCCGGCTGGCCGGCCTGCGCATCCCGGCCGGCGGGGCCAGGCACCAGGTCGCGGTGACCGAGCGCCACCCGGACCTGGATCCGGCCCGGGTGCCGATGGTGTTCGACCTGGCCGCGGGGCTTTACTGGCGGCCGGAAGAGGGCGGCCTGCTGTTCGGCATGAGCAACCCGGACGAGCCGCCCGGCGAGAACCGCGAGGTGGACGAGGAGTACCTGGCCAAGATGCGGGCCCGGCTGGCCGCGCTGGTCCCGGTCACCGCGGGCCTCGGGCTGCGCCGGATCTGGGCCGCGACCATCGACTACACGCCGGATCACCTGCCTATCATCGGCCGCGCGCCCGGGCTTGACGGCGTCACGGTGGCCAGCGCGGCCGGGGCCGGCATGATGTGGGGCCCGGGCGTGGCCCGGGCCGCGGCCGACGTCGCGCTGACCGGCTCCTCCGAGGTGCTCGACGTGTCCCCGCTCGGCCTCGACCGCTTCGACGAGGCCGGCCACAGCCGCCTCGCGACCGACCCCATCGCCCTGCCCTTCCCGGAGAGGATCGCCTCATCATGATCACCGCTACCCCGTTCCTGGCCGCCGCGGCCGACGCGAAGCTCGAGGACTGGGGGCCGCTGGAGGAGGCCACCGGCGAGCCGATGCACACCTCCGGCACCACCTTGTGGTCCGGCGAAGGCACCCAGGAGGCCGGGGTCTGGGAGTGCACGCCCGGGCCGTCCCGGTGGAGCCTGGCGGACAACGAGTTCGTGCACATCCTGTCCGGCCGCATGACGGTCACGCCGGACGGCGGCGAGCCGACCGAGATCGGGCCGGGCGACACAGCCGTCTTCCCCCGCGGCTGGGCCGGGACGTGGCAGATCCACGAGACGATCCGCAAGCTCTACGTCCTGTTCTAAGGCCCCCCAGCTCGAAGCCATCGTCCGGAGCCGGGACATAGACATCGTGTAGTGCTACGTCAGGTGATTGGAAGATTTCACCAAGGTGAACAAGCGTGCCGGGTGACGACGGATCACCCCTTCGCCGGCGAGAAAGGTAGAGCACCCGGCCTTGCTCTTGAGGATGGTGGCGCCGTGTCCGGACAGACATACCAGTCCGGACCGTCTGGACTGAGGGATGGCCTATCGACACCGTGTTCACCGACGACGACTACCGGTACCAGATCATCCTGCGTGGCGAGTGCGGCCCGCTGGTCGCAGGCCTATTCGGCGATGTCGCGATCGAGTCCAGCCACGGCCGCACCTGCATCATCGCCGCAGTCCGCGATGACTCCGGGCTCTACGGTCTGCTCGACCGAATCCAGGACCTCGCGCTGCACCTGGTCAGTCTCAACGAGCTTGACGGCGCCGAGGGCGCGGACGGCCGAAGGTAGCCCCCGCGGGCAGCCGGATCATGCCGGAGCAGCGCCAGTCGGTAGCCTAGCAGGATGGAACATCGCACGCTAGGAGGCAGTGGCTGCGCGGTATCGAGCCTGTGCCTGGGCACGATGACGTTCGGCGTCGAGACGGATGAGCAGGGCGCGCACCAGCAGCTCGACCGCTTCATCGAAGCGGGCGGGAACCTGGTGGACACGGCCGACGTGTACGGCGACGGGCGGTCGGAGGAGATCATCGGCCACTGGTTCGCCCGCCGCCCAGCCGACGTTACCGAGCCGGTGGTGCTGGCCACCAAGGGGCGCTTCGCACGCGATCACGACGACTCGCCGAACGGTGCCGGGCTCTCCGCGCGTCACCTGACCCGGGCGCTCGACGCCTCGCTGCGGCGGCTGGGGCTCGAATCGGTTGACCTGTACCAGGTGCACGCCTACGACCCGCTGACGCCGCTCGAGGAGACGCTGCGCACGCTCGAGGCGTTCATGCGGGCCGGCAAGATCCGCTACTACGGGCTGTCCAACTTCACCGGCTGGCAGCTGACCAAGGCGGTGCACCTGGCCCGCGCCCTGAACGTGGCCGAACCGGTGACGCTCCAGCCGCAGTACAGCCTGCTGGCCCGGGAGATCGAGTGGGAGATCGTGCCCGCCGTGCTGGACGCCGGCCTGGGCCTGCTGCCGTGGAGCCCGCTCGGCGGAGGCTGGCTGTCCGGCAAGTACCAGCGTGACCAGCGCCCGACCGGCGCCACCCGCCTGGGCGACGACCCGAACCGCGGCATGGAGGCCTACGACCGGCGCGGCACGGAGCGCACCTGGAACGTCATCGACGCGGTGCAGAAGGTGGCCGAGGACCGCGGCGTGTCCATGGCCGAGGTCGCGCTGGCCTGGGTGACCGCCCGGCCCGCCGTCACTTCGACCATCCTCGGCGCGCGCACGCTCAGCCAGCTCGAGACCAACCTGCGCGCGGCGGACCTGCACCTGACCGCCGCCGAGACCGCCGCGCTCGACGCCGCCAGCGACCCGCACCCGGTCGACTACCCCTACGGCGAGCTCGGCGTGGAGCAGCGCGGCCGCCGCCTGTAGCGCGATTTCATGATCTGACCGGCTGCGATCATTCCTGGGTAGGAGCACCGCCGGGTGGCTCAGCATGTCCTGGCAGCTCGATCTCTTCAAGACGCGAAATACGAGAGCGACTGTTCTCGCGGTATTGTGTTCGTCTGGTCGTTGACTTTGGCGCTGGTGCCCATTCATCGCTCCCCCGGCAGTCCCCCTTCCCGCATCGCGGGGATTGACAGCTGACACAGGACTGCATCAAGATCGGTAAACAACGGTCATAAGGGAGCCGTATGCTGCCCACTCAGCGCCGCCAGGCCATCCTCGCCGAGGTCCGCCAGGCCAGGGCGGTCTCCGCGGAGGACCTCGCGCGGAGGTACGGCGTGTCGCTGGAGACGATCCGCCGCGACCTGCGCGGACTGCGGGACAGGGGGCTGCTCGAGCGCGTCTACGGCGGCGCGCTGTCGGTCCGGTCCACCGAGGGTGACTTCGCCACCCGGAGCACCCTGCACGCCGCGTGCAAGCAGGCCATCGCCCAGCTGGCCGCGACGCTGGTCGAGCCCGAGGACACCCTCGTCATCGACATCGGCACCACCGCGCTCGAGGTGGCCCGGGCGCTGCCCGAATCCTTCCGCGGCCGGGTGCTGACGAACTCGGTGCCCGCCGCGATGGCGCTCGCCGACCGGGAGGAGATCGAGCTGCTGCTGTGCGGCGGGCAGGTGCGGCATGGCGACGCGGCCTGCTTCGGCGCGCAGGCGGAGGCCTTCTTCGCCGACTTCTACGCCGACAAGGCGTTCCTCGGCTCCGGGGGCGTGCACGCCCAGGCCGGGCTGACCGACTACCACCCGCCCGAGGTGACCACCCGGCGCACGATCATCGCGCACGCGGCCGCCTCCTACGTCCTGGCCGACTCGAGCAAGCTCGGCGCGATCGCCGTGCACCGGGTCTGCCCGCTGAGCCGCGTCACCGCGGTCCTCACCGACCACCAAGCCAGTGCCGAGGCCACCGACGCCCTCGTCAGTGCAGGCTGCACCGTGCTCTGCCCCCCACTGGGCCCCCCGCCTTAGCTGTCAAGGAAGTGATGGACATGGATCAGGTCACGACGGGCGCCGCTCCCGAGGACGAGGACCTGGAGAGGTTCGGCTACCGTCAGCAGTTCGTCCGCTCGCTGCGCCATTTCGAGTCGTTCGCGGTGGCGTTCTCGTTCATCTCGATCACCACCGGGATCTTCACCACCTACGCCTTCGCGCTGGCCACCGGCGGGACGCGGTCCATCTGGACCTGGCCCATCGTGATCGTGGGCCAGGCGCTGGTGGCGCTGGTGTACGGCGCGCTCTCGGTCCGGGTCCCGTTGTCCGGCTACTCCTACCAGTGGGCGTCGCGGCTGGCCAACGTGCACGTGGGCTGGTGGTTCGGCTGGATGTCGTTCGCGTTCCTGACCATCGTCACCGTCTCGGTCGACTACGGCCTGGTCCAGGTGGCCTTCCAGCCGCTGATCGGCGAGACGTACACGCCGACCAGCGCGGCGCTGGAGACGCTGGTCGTGCTGGCCCTGCAGGCGGCGCTGATCATCACCTCGACCAGGATCACCACCCGGGTGAACAACACCGCGGTGGCCACCGAGATCATCGGCATCGTGGGCCTGACCGTGCTGCTGCTGATCGTGGCCGCGGTCAGGTCGCTGGGGCACTGGTCGAACCTCACTTCCACCGGCCCGGTGCCGCAGGCCGGCTACTTTGCCTGGCTCGGCCCGTTCATGCTGGCCACGCTGCTCGGCGCGTACACGATCGTGGGCTTCGAGTCGGCCAGCAACCTGGCCGAGGAGACCCACGAGCCGCACAAGGTCATCCCCAGGGCCATGCTCCGCGCCGTGCTCGTCTCCGGCGTGGTGGGGTTCGCGTTCCTGGTCGCGCTGGCCTACACGACCAACAAGGCGGCGTACGCCAGCACCGCGCCGGTGGCGTCCATCGTGCGCGACGTGCTCGGCGGCGTGGTGCAGAAGATCTTCCTGGTCTTCGTCTGCGTCTCGATCTTCGCCTGCGGCCTGATCATCATGGTGACCAACGGGCGGCTGATCTACTCCATGGCGCGGGACCGGCGGCTGCCCGGTCACCAGTTCCTGCACCATGTGCCGAGGGCGACCGGCGGCCCGCCGTGGGCGACCATCCTCGCCGCGGTGCTCGGCGGCGTGATCACGCTGGTGCTGCGCACCCACACCGCCGCGCTGGCCACGCTGTTCACCGCGTCCACGATCATGCCGGCGCTGCTGTACGCGGGCACGGTGCTGCTGTTCATACTCACATCCCGGCGGCGAGGCCCGCGGGAAAGCCAGGGCACGCCACTGCATCCGTTCGGCAAATTCGAACTTCCGATTGTCGCCGGGGCGGTCATCTGGCTGGCCTATGAGCTGATCATCCTGATCGCACCGGCCGAGTTCCGCGACGCGCAGTACTACGTGCTCGGCGCCCTCGGCCTGGGCCTGGTGTTCTACGTGGTGCAGCTGGTGACCGAGCGGGAGGCGATGCGCACAGAACCGGGCCAGGAGCTCGATAACGGGTGAACATCCTCGCCATCGACCAGGGCACGTCGGCGACCAAGGCGCTGCTCGTCGGGCCGGGCGCCGAGGTCCTCGGCCGGGGCGAGGTCCCCGTCCGCACCCGCAGCGTGGGCGCGGACGGGGTGGAGGCCGATCCGGAGGAGCTGTTCGATTCGGTCCTCGCGGCGGGCCGCCGGGCGCTGGCCGCGGCGGGTGCGCCGGCGCACGCGGTGGCGCTGGCCAACCAGGGCGAGACCGTGCTGGCCTGGGACCGGAGCACCGGCACGCCGCTGTCCCCCGCGATCGTCTGGCAGGACCGCCGGTCGGGGGGCGTCTGCGCGCGGCTCGCGGACCGCGCGGCCGAACTGGCCGCGATCACCGGCCTGCCGCTCGACCCGTACTTCGCCGCGCCGAAGATGACCTGGCTGCGCGAGAACCTGACCGGCGACGGCACGGTCACCACCACCGACACCTGGCTGCTGGGCCGGCTGGGCGCGGGGTACGTGACCGACGCCGCCACCGCGTCCCGCACCATGCTGCTCGACCTGGATTCCGTGACCTGGTCCGCGGCGGCCTGCGCGGCGTTCGGCCTGGACCCGGCGGGGCTGCCGGCGGTGGCGGACTGCGCCGGGATCGTGGGCGAGACATCGTTGTTCGGGCCGTCCCTGCCGGTCGCCGGGATCGCCGTCGACCAGCAGGCCGCGCTGCTGGCCGAGGGCTGCCTGGCCGCGGGTGACGCCAAGTGCACCTACGGCACGGGCGCGTTCCTCCTGGTCACGACCGGTTCTTCGGCGGTGCGGTCCGGCTCGGGGCTGTCCTGCTCGGTGGCCTGGCGGCTCGGCGGCGCGGCGACGTACTGCCTGGACGGCCAGGTCTACACGGCGGGCTCGGCGCTGCGGTGGCTCACCGGCATCGGGGTGCTCGGCGCGCCGTCCGAGCTTGACGCGGTGGGCGGGACCGTGCCGGACGCGGGCGGCGTGACCTTCGTGCCCGCGCTGGCCGGGCTCGGCGCGCCGTACTGGGCACCGGACGCGCGCGGGCAGCTATCCGGTCTGCACCTGGGCACCGAGCGGGGGCACCTGGCCCGCGCCGTGGCCGAGGGCATCGCCGCATCGGTCGCGCTGCTGGTGTCCGCCGCCTGCGAGGACCTGGGCCGACCGCTGGCCTCGCTGCGGGTGGACGGCGGCCTGACCAGGTCCCGGCTGCTCATGCAGGCCCAGGCCGACCTGCTGCAGCGGCCGGTGGTCATCTGCCGTACGCCGGACGCCACGGCGCTGGGCGTGGCCGCGCTGGCGCGGCTGGGCACCGGCGACGCGGCCTCCGTCGGCGAGGCCCTGGGGGCGGCTGAGGTGGAAGCGATCGTGGAGCCGTCGATCACCGCGGATCAGGCGGCCGAACGTATCTCGGTTTTCCGTTCCGCCCTCGACCTCACGCTGGCCCGGCGATGACGCAAGCCCGGGCCGACGTGGTGGTCATCGGGGCCGGCGTGGTCGGCACCGCGATCGCCCGGACGCTGGCCCGGTACTCGCTGGATCTCGTGCTGGTCGACGCGGCGCCCGATGTCGGCACCGGCACGTCCAAGGCGAACACCGCGATCCTGCACACCGGGTTCGACGCCAAGCCCGGCACCCTGGAGAGCCGGCTGCTCAGCCGGGGCAGCGCCCTGCTGCGTTCGTACGCCGAGGCGGCCGGCATCCCGGTGGAGCGCACCGGCGCGCTGCTCGTCGCCTGGACACCAGAACAGGCGGCGGCCCTGCCGGCCATCTCGGAGAACGCCCGGCGGAACGGGTACCTGGCCGTGCGGCCGCTGCGGGCCGACGAGCTTTACGCCCGGGAACCGCGGCTGGGACCGGGCGCGCTCGGGGCGCTTGAAATCCCGGACGAGAGCATCATCTGTCCCTGGACCACGCCGCTCGCCTTCGCGACCGAGGCGGCCGGCGCGGGCGTCCGGCTCGTGCTCAGGGCGGCCGTGACGGGCGTGGCTCTGGCCGACGGTTTCTATCAGCTCACCACGACGCGCGGGCCGCTGCGGTGCCGGTGGGTGGTCAACGCGGCCGGGCTGGGCAGCGACGAGGTCGACCGGATGTTCGGCGGCGACGGGTTCACCATCCGGCCGCGGCGGGGCGAGCTCATCGTGTTCGACAAGCTGGCCCGGACGCTGATCCGCTCGATCCTGCTGCCGGTGCCGACGGAGCGGACCAAGGGGGTGCTGATCGCGCCCACGGTCTACGGGAACGTGCTGCTCGGTCCCACCGCCGAGGACGTTGCTGACCGCTGCGACACCGCCACGACCGCCGCCGGGCTCGGCTCGCTGCTCACGGCCGGGCGGCGGATCCTGCCCGGGCTGGCGGAGGAGGAGATCACCTCGACCTACGCGGGGCTGCGGGCCGCGACCGAGCACCCGGACTACCAGATCCGGGTGGACGCGGAGCGGCGGTACGCGTGCGCGGGCGGCATCCGCTCCACCGGCCTGTCCGCCTCGCTCGGCATCGCGGAGCACGTCGTCGGGCAGCTGGGCGAGGCCGGGCTCGCGCTGCGGCCGCGCGCTGGCCAGCCGGTGCCGGTGATGCCGTACATCGGGGAGGCGGGCGTGCGGCCATACCAGGACGCCGGGCGGATCGCGGCCGACCCGGCGTACGGCCAGATCGTGTGCCACTGCGAGCGGGTCACCCGGGGCGAGATCAGGGACGCCATGGCCAGCCCGGTGCCGCCCGCCGACCTCGGCGGGCTGCGCCGCAGGACCCGGGCCATGAACGGGCGCTGCCAGGGCTTCTACTGCGCGGCCGCGGTGTCGCGGCTGCTGGCCGCGGACGTTCCGGCGTGACCGTCGTGGTGGTCGGCGCCGGGCCGGCCGGGCTGTCGGCGGCCATCGAGCTGCGGCGCCTCGGCGTCGGTCCGGTGCTCGTGGCGGACCGGGAGACCGAGGCCGGCGGCGTCCCCCGGCACTGCTTTCACACCGGGTTCGGCCTGCGCGACCGGCACCGGGTGATGACCGGCCCGGCGTACGCACGGGCGCTGGCCGCCGCGGCGGTGCGAGCGGGGGCCGAGCTCCGGCTGGGCACCACCGTGACCGGCTTCGACGCGGCGCACGCGGTCACGCTGACCAGCGGCCGCGGGGTCGAGACGGTGCGCGCGGCGGCCGTGCTGCTGGCCACCGGCTGCCGGGAACGCCCGCGGGCGGCCCGGCTGGTCCCCGGCGACCGCCCCGCCGGGAGTGATGACCACCGGCGAGTTGCAGCAGCGGGTGTACCTGGGGCACGAGCGGCTGGCCGGCCGGGCCCTGGTCGTCGGGGCCGAGCACGTTTCCTTCTCCGCCGCGGTGACGCTCGCGCACGCCGGCGCCCGCGTGGTCGCGCTGGTCACCGAGTATGAGCGGCAGCAGAGCTACGCCGCGTTCCGGCTCGGCGCGGCGCTGCGCTGGCGGGTGCCGGTGTGGACCGGGTCCGCGATCGGCCGCGTCGCCGGCCGAGGACGGCTATCCGGGGTGGAGGTCGCGGACGTCCGCACCGGCGCGGCGCGGTTCGTGCCGTGCGAGGTCGTGGTCTTCACCGGCGACTGGATCCCCGATCACGAACTGGCCCGGCGGGCCGGGCTGGCCATGGATCCCGGTACCCGCGGACCGGTGGTCGACACGAGGCTGGAGACGTCGGCGCCGGGCGTGTTCGCCGCGGGCAACCTGGTGCACGCGGCCGAGACCGCGGATATCGCCGCGCTGTCCGGCCGGCACGCCGCCCGGCAGATCGCCGCCGCGCTCGGTGCCGAAGGACCGGACGCCGCCGGACCGGGTGCCGGGAGGCCGGGCGCGGGGACGGGAGCGGGGCGCGTGCCGGTCCGGGTCGAGCCGCCGCTGCGGTGGATCTCGCCGAACGCGATCGCGTCCGATGCATCTTTGGTCCCTCCCCCGCTGGGCCGGTTCGTGCTGCGCAGCCAGGAGTTCCGCCGACTGGCCCGGCTTGAGGTCCGGCAGGATGGGCGCCTGCTGGCTCGGTCACGCGTGACCCGGCTGGTGCCGGAGCGGCCGGTGCACCTCCGCGCCGCCTGGCTGGCCCGGGTCGACCCGGCGGGCGGTCCGGTGCGAATCATTTACCGGGGCAGCAGCCGCGTTACGCTTTATCTGGGTAGGTTCGGGTTCGCGGGAGGCGCCGGTGACGACAGGACCGGAAGACCGCAGGACAGCAGCGGCGGCGCGCGGTGGTCAGCTCAGGGCGTCCCAAGCCGACCGCGAGGGCGTGATCGACGCGCTCAAGGCCGCATACGTGGCCGAGCGGCTGACCGAAGACGAGTTCGAGGCGCGGGTCGGCCAGGCGTTCGCCGCGCGCACCCACGCGGACCTGGCCGCGATCACCGCCGACATCCCGGCCGGCCCGGTCGCGGCCCAGCCCGCCCGGATGCCGGACCGGGTGGTCGCCTGGGGCACCGGTGCGATCATCGCCGCCGCCGCGCTCGGCGGCGCGGTGCTCATCGGCGGTTCCGCCTTGATCCTCTGGGCGATCACCATGACCGGGGTCTTGCTCTTCACCGTGAGCGTGCTGCTCGCCGCGCGGCAGGAACAGCGATCCCGCGATGGGCGGCCGCCGCGGTCGGCTTTGACCGGGCCGCCCGGGCCTGCGGTGCGCTTTTAAACCCTTTTGGTTCATGGTTCGACCCCTGGCGTCCACGCGTACTCCGCGGCAGCCATCGCACGCAGGCTATGACTGCGGCGGAGCGCCGGGAAGATAAGTCCACGCCGCGGCCCTGGTGTACTTGACCTGGAACTTGACCCGCTGGAACGCGTCCGGACTGACCAGGCTGGGGTACCGGCAGACGAGACTGCGGTATACGTCGTCCGAGACGATCAGCGCTAGCTCGGCGCCGGATCCCGCGAGCGCGCGCTTGAGCGGCCGCGCCTCCAGCATGCGGAACAACAGGTTGAGGTCGCTGCCGACGAAGCCGTGGTCGTCGTGCTCAACCGGCCCGATATGGGCCGCTGCCCGGAGCTGGATCCCGGCGGCCTTACAGGAGACGTGGTTGTGCCGGCGGATGAGACCACGGAGCCGCTCGGGCAACGGGTCGATGATGCCCTTGCAGGCGATGTCGGGCGGCACCACGATCAGTGCACCATCGCCGCGGTCCTCGTGGAAGCACCGGGCCCACGGGATGCCAGAGCCGTCGAACGCCCTCTTGAGCATCTCGTAAAGTTCCTTGTGCAAATACAGGCGGATGTCGTCATCGCGGTCCGGGCTGGTGAATCCGGCGATGTCGACCGCGAACAGGGTACAGAGCTGGCCGTCAGTCGGAGGGGCGGGCGTTCTCGCGGCCAGGCGGCTCACTGCGCGTCCGCAGCTGAATCCCTCGCGCCGGACCGGCCGGAGACAGTGGTGTCATTCACGTTGCGCCTCCTTCCCCGAAGGTAAAGAAAGGGGAATGCCGCCCGTCGCCCCGTGACGTCCTGTCCTATCGGTGAGCCACGGACCGGAGGCGGTCCTCCGGCTTTCAGGGCTTAACTGTTGTCGCGCTGGCGCCGACTACCAACTGGTAGTCGGCGCCAGCCCGGTAAAGCAGGCCTTCGCCGCGAGCGCGGCCGCCAGGCGGAGGCGAAAGAACTAAAGCCAATGTAGGTGCCGATACCCGGTTTCTGTCGGATGGCCCCGTGCACGTAACTTAACCACTCTGCACAAGCAGATGCAAGTGCAG
Source organism: uncultured Actinomycetes bacterium (assembly GCA_963790065.1). Lineage (GTDB taxonomy): Bacteria > Actinomycetota > Actinomycetes > Streptosporangiales > Streptosporangiaceae > Palsa-504. The sequence continues at coordinate 28,560 of CAWBNK010000026.1, forward strand.
ATGCAAATTTCTGGTGCAATCTCGCATGCAACCGATTGCTCGATGACTACTGTTCGTACTGGCGGTTTGCGTTGACACGCCGCCGCGGCCCGAGTTCGGTAGTCGGTCCGCGGGCAGGCGGCTGCGGGCCGGGACCGCCGGGGACGATGACATGCTCGCCGGAATACCGCAGCTCTTCCTGCTGCTGTTATTTTCGGTATCCCCTTTTTCTTGCTGCCTTTCGCCGTGGACGGCTCGCCCTAGACCCGAGATGACCTAGGTGGTCGCCGGAACAGGGCACCATTGGAACGCTATGACGCTTACTGACTTGCTGCCTGCGACGCCCGACCCGGACGCCGTCTTCGACGCCTTCGCCGGGTGGTCCAAGCGGCGCGGGCTGGCGCTGTACCCGCACCAGGAGGAAGCGCTCATCGAGATCGTGTCGGGGGCGAACGTCATCTTGTCCACCCCCACCGGGTCGGGCAAGAGCCTGGTCGCCGCGGGCGCCCACTTCGCCGCGCTGGCAGACGGCAGGCGCACCTTCTACACCGCGCCCATCAAGGCGCTGGTATCGGAGAAGTTCTTCGACCTGTGCGACGCGTTCGGCCCGGCCCAGGTCGGCATGATGACCGGGGACGGCAGCGTGAACCCGCAGGCCCCGATCATCTGCTGCACCGCGGAGGTGCTGGCCAGCATCGCGCTGCGGGACGGCGCCGAGGCCGACGTCGGCCAGGTGGTGATGGACGAGTTCCATTTCTACGCCGACCCCGATCGCGGCTGGGCGTGGCAGGTACCTCTGCTCGAACTCCCCCGCGTGCAGTTCGTGCTGATGTCCGCGACGCTGGGAGACGTCAGCAGGTTCGAGGAGGACCTGACCAGGCGCACCGGCCGACCAACCGCCGTCATCCACTCCGCCGAGCGCCCGGTGCCGCTGGTCTTCTCCTTCGTCACCGAGCCGCTGCACGAGACGCTGAAGGAGCTGCTCAGCACGGGTCAGGCGCCTATTTACGTGGTGCACTTCACCCAGGCGGCCGCCTTGGAGCAGGCGCAGGCGCTGATGAGCATCAACGTCTGCACCCGCGCGGAGAAGGACGCCATCGCCGACCTGATCGGCGACTTCCGGTTCGCGGCCGGCTTCGGCAAGACCCTGTCCCGGCTGGTGCGGCACGGCCTCGGCGTCCATCACGCCGGCATGCTGCCCAAGTACCGCCGGCTGGTGGAGACCCTGACCCAAGCCGGGCTGCTGAAGGTCATCTGCGGCACCGACACCCTGGGCGTGGGCATCAACGTCCCGATCCGCACCGTCCTGTTCACCGCGCTTTCCAAGTACGACGGGAACAAGACCCGGCTGCTGCAGGCGCGCGAGTTCCACCAGATCGCCGGCCGGGCCGGCCGGGCCGGGTACGACACGTCCGGCCGGGTGGTGGTCCAGGCGCCTGAGCATGTGGTCGAGAACGAGCGCGCCCTGGCCAAGGCAGGGGACGACCCGAAGGCGCGGCGCAAGGTGGTGCGGAAGAAGCCGCCCGAGGGAATGGTCTCCTGGGGCAAGCCGACCTTCGAACGCCTCGTCGCCGCCGATCCAGAACCGCTGACGTCGAGCTTCAAGGTCACGCACGCGATGGTGCTCAACGTCATCGACCGTCCGGGCGACGCGTTCGCCGCCATGCGCCACCTGCTGACCGACAACCACGAGGACCGCGCGGCCCAGCGCAAGCACATCCACCAGGCGATCGCGATCTACCGCGCGCTGCTGGCCGGCGGTGTGGTGGAACGCCTGGACGAGCCGGACGCGGATGGCCGCATGGTCCGGCTCACCGTTGACCTGCAGTTCGACTTCGCGCTCAACCAGCCGCTATCGCCGTTCGCGCTGGCCGCCATCGAGATTCTCGATCGCGAGTCGCCGTCCTACCCGCTGGACGTGCTGTCGGTCATCGAGTCAACGCTGGACAACCCGCGTCAGGTGCTGTCCGCCCAGCAGTTCAAGGCGCGCGGGGAGGCCGTGGCCCAGATGAAGGCGGACGGCGTCGACTACGAGACGCGGCTGGACCTGCTGGACTCGGTCACCTACCCCAAGCCGCTGGCGGACCTGCTCGAGGGCGCGTACAACATCTACCGGCGCGGCCACCCCTGGGTGGCCGACTACGAGGTATCGCCGAAGTCGGTGGTCCGCGACATGTACGAGCGGGCGCTGACCTTCACCGAGTACGTCGGTTTCTACGGGCTGTCCCGCTCCGAGGGCCTGGTGCTGCGCTACCTGGCCGACGCCTACAAGGCCCTGCGCCAGACCGTGCCCGACGAGGCCAAGACCGAAGAGCTGAGCGACCTGATCGAATGGCTGGGCGAGATCGTCCGCCAGGTCGACTCCAGCTTGATCGACGAGTGGGAACGGCTGCGCAACCCGCTGGCCGACCCGGCTACCGTGGCGGAGACGCGGCCCGCCACGGTTACCACCAACGTCCGCGCCTTCCGGGTGCTGGTGCGCAATGCCCTGTTCCAGCGGGTCAGGCTGGCCGCGCTCGGCCACTACGCCGAGCTCGGCGACCTGGACGCGTCCTGCGGATGGGATCAGGACGCATGGGCCGACGCGCTGGAGGGCTACTTCGAGGTGCACGACGAGATCGGCACCGGCCCGGACGCGCGCGGCCCGGGTTTGCTGATCATCGACCAGCAGCCGGGCCACTGGGTCCTCCGGCAGATCTTCGACGATCCCGCGGGCGATCACGACTGGGGCATCAGCGCCATCGTCGACCTGGCTGCCTCGGACGAGGCAGGCTCGGCCGTGCTGCGGATCACCGACGTCGGCCAGCTCTAGGGACGCCGATTTTCAAAGAACGCCACGTCTTGCGGGCCAGGCCACCCCACTGAATGTTTGGCGTGCCGTTGGCGGCCTTACCTACGACGGGTCTCCACTCGTGCGCGGGCACCAGGCCCGGCTCGCACCTGATTCTTGACGGATCAGTCCCCAGGACATGCTTTCAGCCAGTGGGTGCTCCACCCCGGAAGACCTCCCGCATGCCGCAGGGGCGTGGCGGAGACCGCTGGCCGGGGCTGTCATGGGGTGGCGTACCGGGCGAGCAGCGGGATGAGAACCTGGGCGTCGGGGCTGCCCCAGCCGGTGACCGGGTCCCAGCCCGGGCCTGCCCGGTAGCCGGTGATCGTCGTGGGGGGGAACTCGGCCGTGTTGCTGTTACCGGCGGTGACGTCGTGGAAGGCCTGGTGGTACCGCGAGCTGCGGGCGATCTGGTAGATGGCCGGGTTGACGAAGCCGAGGTGGCGCTGAGCGTACTGGTCGGCGAGGGCGATGATCCCTGCCCACAGGGGCGCGCTCGCGCTCGTGCCGGCGTGCCCGCTGATCATGTAGCCCCCGCCGCCATTGCTCGTGATGACCGCTATGCCGGTGACAGGGTCGCCGTCGGCGGCGACGTCGGGGACGCCGCGCATTGAGCCAATGCCCTGGACGCCGTTCTGATAGGAGGGTCGGCGGAAGAGATGGCTGAACCCTCCGCCGGATGCCTGGAAGGCACTGCCGGGGCTGCCATCGGGCAGCCCCCAGGCGGTCTCGCTGATCCGGGCGCCGGTCGTGTGGCTCGCGTCGAGGGTGGTGCCTCCGGCGCTGAGGACGAGCGGGTCGGAGGCGACGAGGGTGACTTCCTTTCTCGGGGTGAAGCCGCTCATGCTGCCGCCGAGGGCGTCGATGAGGGCGCACGGCTCCCCCGCCGCGCCGGTGTCGCCCGTGGCCGCGACGACGGTCACGTGGTGGTCGGCATCGGCTTGGAGCGCGGCGTTCAGCTGGGTGAGCTGGGCATCGTCGACACAGTGCTCCCCGCCGATCTGGCCGGCCGGGCTGAGGGAGATGATGCCGCCCTCCGAGGCGCCCAGCCGCAAGGCGGCGACCGAGGCCGCCACTGCCTGGCCGGCACTGTCCAGGGAGGTCCCTTTGACCAAGACGATGGTGAGCGCGGCGCGAGGAGCGATCGCGTGGACCACCTCGGCGTCCAGGACCTCCTCCCCGAAGGCGAGCCAGGGGTGCGCCGGGCCGGGGAAAGTGCTCACCACCTTAAGGCGCGGCGCCGGCAGGTGGAACAGGCGGTCGAAGGCAGCGAAGTCCTGGCGCAGGTCAGTAACCAGGGGCGGGTTCAGCTGCGTTTCGGCGAGTTCCGGCAGCACCACGGTCTCGCCGCTGCCGTCGATCCCGCGCTGGAGGAGCGACTGGACGCCGTAGGCGACCTCAAGCTGCTGCGGCGTATAACAGGTCGCGACGGAGTTGCAGTCTGCCGTTGAGCTGGGGGGCGGGCTCGCGGACGACGACGGCTTGGCCGTTCCGTGAGCCGCGGCAGCCCCGGTGACGGCCGTTTGCGCCGGGCCGCAGGCCGCGACGAGCAGCCCTATCGCCATGGCCAGGCTGGACACACGGCCCGGCAGCCGACGGCACCGCGCGATGCCCGGACCGAACCCGACCATACTCGTCCTCCTGATGCCGCCTGCTAAATATTCAGAGTATAATACTGAGTATACTCGCCGTTCATCGCAGCATCAAGATCCGCTACTCACGCCAGAAGAGAATGCCTACGGCGCCGGCAAGACGACTCCAGCCCGCACGTGTGGTCTGTGTTTAGGGGAAGCATCCGCCCAGGTAGTAGTCATACATGCGGGCCACGTTCGGCGTGGAGACGTCAACGCCGGTCGGCGGCTGCCTCAGCATGACCCGCCCGTGCATGACCTCGACGAGGCAGCCGAGCGCGAGATAGAACTTCTGCTGCTCGTCCGCGTGAACTGGTCGAAATCTCCCCCTCGCGATGGTCGGCGATCTTGCCGATTCCGGTGGGCTTGCTGAGTCAGGCTGTTGATGTTATGAGCTTGGCCTATGAGCGTGCGGCCGACCGCGCGGCGGAGGTGTGGCATCTGGGCCTCCGCCGTGGCGGCCGTCATGCTGGCCGGGCTGGCCGCCGGGTGCTCTCATCAGTCCGCGGGCCCGCAGCGAGCTTCGGTGGAATCGTGCATCCAATTCGGCATCAGCGCCATCAAGCATCACGTCACCGTCACCTCGGTACCGGCCGCATGCCAGGGCCTGACCAGAGCTCAGGTCAACTTCGCGGTCGGCAGCGCATTGCACGTGATGGCTATCGGCCCGGGCGGAAAGGTGGGCCAGCGTAAACGCGTGGCGAAGTTCAGCCCTTTCCTGGCCCACCTGGCCGCCTCGGTCCCCGAACAGCGCAGCCAGCCGCCCGTATCCGCACCGGCAGCCCAGCCGGCTCAGCCGGCTAGCCGGACCACACTCGGCCTGGTGGCCCTGGTTACCTGGCTTATCACGGCTGGGCTGGGCTCGGCGATGACGGTCCGGTGGATCGCCCACGGCGGCCTCCGGCGGGCCCGCGCCGGCCACGCTCAGGTCCCGCCAACGATGATCGTCGCGCACTTCGGGCTGGCCGTGACTGGCCTCCTGGCCTGGATCGCCTACCTGGTGACTGGCTTGACTAGCGTGGCCTGGACCGCCAGCGGGCTCCTGCTGCCGGTGATCGGTCTCGGCATGGCCATGCTGATTCTCTCGCTCCCCGAGCGCTCCCTGGGGGCAATCCCGGCCGCGCAAGCCACTCCAGCCGACGCGGCACCCGGTCCTGTAATGGATGACCCACCGCCAGCCCGGCACCCGCCCACCCTGATCGTGGTGGCGCATGGCGTGTTCGCCATGGCGACCATCTTGTTCGCAATTCTGGCCGCCGTTGGCCTCGGCTAGACGCGGTAGTGCCGCCGCCCGGCCGGTCTCAAGGCCTGGGACGCTGCATCTAGGGTTACGTCATGGACGTGCAGCATTATCTGGCCGACATCAGCCTGAAACCATGAGCCGGGTGCATCGGGCCATCGTTCAGCTCAGCGGCGGCAAGATACTCGGCTCGGCCTTCGGGATGCCGGTCGTCGAATTGCACACGGTGGGGCGCAACTCGGGCCGACCGCGCTCCACCATGCTCACCGCCCGGTCATCGACGGTGACCGGGTTGTCTTGGTGGCTTCCAAGGGTGCGATGACCGTGACCCTGACTGGTACCGCAACCTGCTCGTCCACCCGGACATCGAGCTGACGATACCGGCCGCGCCGGCCGATGCGGGCCCCCCCGTCGCCGGAGGAAAAGGCGGAGCTGTGGCCCCGGGTCGTGGCGGCCTACCAGGGCTACGGCAGCTACCAGCACCGCACCATCGTGACATCCCGCTGGTCATCTGCGACCGCGCTGAACGCACGCTTGGCGCTCGTCTGTACCGGTCACCAGGTCACCGTAACCGGCGGGCGCTTCGCCAGGTCACCGTAACCGGCGGGCGCTCAGCCAGCGCCGCTCGCGGCCAGGGCGGTTTCGATGTCGGCACGGTGCTCATCTGCATGCCGGGCGGCGATCTGCGCCAGGCGCCGCACCCGGCCATCCCCGGCGGCTAGGTCGGCGGGGCTGAGCCCCGCAACCAGCACGCTGATGGCCTCTCCGCTGCGGCGCAAGTGCTCTGTAGCCTCGGTTTTGCTCACCGCCGTGGCGTCGCGGGCATGCTGGGCGTTGAGAGCGTCCACCACGCTGCCGTTCACCTCGACCGACTGCCCCGCGACGAACTGGCTGATCCAGCCGGCCATGTACTCATACGCGTGCGCGACGTGATCCACGACCACCGCCACCGGCCGGGGGTCTGCGTTCAGGGCGCCGCGCCCCATTCCTCGTCGCTGCAGCCGCTCACGAAGCCGATCATCCGTTCCCTGGCCGCGTCAATATCCGCCGCATACGCCGCCGGATCCCGCTCATCATCTGTCACGAAGGCCGCCCTGCAAATTGGAATGACTAGGGGAGATGCCGTCTAGGGTGCACTAGCTGAAGCGTGCCCGGATCAGGCGGGGAAGAACCGCCGGTCCGGTGATGGGACGGAACCGGGTGGCCGCCGCGTGCAGGGCCTGGTACTCATCCTCGGTGAGATCGATGCTGGCGGCGGCGACGTTGCTCTCGAGCTGCTGCACGCTCGATGCGCCCGGTATGGCGACTACGGCGGGCGAGTGGATAACCCAGGCCAGGGCGATCTGGGCCGGCGTGGCGGAATGCGCGTCCGCCACCTGGCGCAGGGTAGCGATCAGGTCGCCGGCCCGGTCAAGGTTCTCGGGCAGGAAGAGCGGGTTGGTGGCCCGGAGGCGGTTCGCCGGCCGGCTGTCCCGGTGGTACTTGCCGGATAGGAGCCCCTGGGCGAGCGGGCTGTAGGCGATCACGAGGTGACCGGTCGATTCGGCGAACGGCAGCAGGTCACGCTCTGGGGACCGGTCGACGAGGTTGTAGCGGACCTGGTTGCTCAGCACCCGGCTGCCCAGCGCGTGCTCGGCGGCACGCCAGCGATCCAGGGAGTAATTGCTGACGCCGACCTCGCTCACCAAGCCAACCCGCTGCAGCGCGCGCATGCCGCGCATGATCGTCCCGTCCTTGACCAGCGGATTGGCCTGGTGCACCTGGTACAGGTCGAGCCGGCGGGTGCCGAGCCGGTTCGCGCTGGCCACCGCGCGCTGCTCGACGACCGGGGCGACCGGCAGGAGCGGGAAGATCTTCGTCGCCAGGAAGACCGACTCCCGGTCTTCGCCGATCGCCTGGCCGAGGATCCGCTCGCTGCGCCCGAAACCGTAGATCTCGGCGGTGTCGAACAAGGTGACTCCCAGCTCGACCGCCCGGCGGACGATGGCGTGCGCCTCCTGCCCGGCATACGACTGGCCGTATCCCCACTCCCGGGAGCCGAACTGCCAGGTGCCCAGCCCGATCCGGGAAATCTTGGTGGTAGCAGGGTCGGTGGCGGTGCTCAGATAACGCATGAATTCAGTGTCCGCCCCGCGGCCGCGGGGGGCGTGGCCAGGGGCCGGCCCGGTCCATGACTTCTACCATCTGAGCTGAGCGATCTGGTCGTAGTCAGCCGAGGAGTATCCGACCAGCCCGTCTGACAGGGCGAAGATCCACTCCGCCACACCCAGCGACAACGCGAGGCGACTGCAGCGGGCACAGAAGTGCGGCTTGTCCAGCCGGACCGAGTCATCAGCCTCGAGCCGCACGTATATCAGCTTCGATCCCTGCAGCATCCGCCAGCCGTCACCCTCACGGGCCAGCGTGATCGCGCGCTGCTCCGCATGGGTCCGGCAGCGGTCATGGTGGGCGGACTCGCCGAACTTGCAGTAGCAATGATCTTCCCCGGGGAACGGCACGCCGTTAGTTCCCCAGGCCAGCAGACTGCCGTCCTTCACCAGGACCGCCGCATACCGCGTCTGCGCATGGGAATCCCTGGCCAGTTCCGCCGCCCGATGCACCATCTGTTCCGCCACATGGCTGTCGTGGCGTTTCAGCGGCCGCCATTGAGGCTCTTGCCCTGGTTGCATGCCCACCACCTCTTCGCAGCGAAGGCTATTCTGCCCGAGAGGTCGGCGTCCGGGCGGGGTGCCCTGCGTCGGTCATCGTGGAACGCCGGGGGCATCGGCGGGCCATTCACCAGGGACGTCATACGCCTCGTCGTCGCCCGGCCAGGGCGGCATCGTCACGCCGACCGCCGCCAGCGGGCCGTCACCGTCGGACCGGAACTGGAAATGCGTGCCCGCGGGAATGGACACGCAGGTACCGGGGCGCAGCGGGACGGTCTCCTGCCGCTCCGCCTGGCGCCGCCACATCTGGCCCTGTCCGGCCAGGATGTACCAGATCTCATCCACCGCGCGGTGGGCCACCGCCCGCGAGATCCGGCCCGCTCCCAGCTCGAAGTGGGCCATCGAGCCGCGGCCGAGCCGCAGCAGAACCCGTACGTCCGAACCATCAGGTGCGACGGCATCGGGAGCGTCCGGCCGTTGCATGGTGTCAAAATCGGTGTCCACACATCCTCCGCACGCCAGACCTCTGCCTCCCGCCGACCCTAGCGGAAGGGACATAGACCCGGCCGCCGTCTCCCGCCTTTAGCGGGAGACGGCGGCCGTCCTGGCGGTCAGTAGCTGGCGGGAGTGTTGCGGATGACGATCAGGCTGACGATCTTGCCGTCGCGGACGGTGAAGTAGTTGGTCAGGATGATCTCGTCCGGCAGGTTCGTCTTGTCATAGGTACCGTCGTAGCGGCCGCGGACGATGGTGTCGCCGTAGTGGTCGATGACCTCGGTGACCTCGATGGTCACGTGGTCGCCGACCATTTCCCTGGCGACCCAGCGGCGGATGGCCTCGGTACCCCAGAACTCCCGGTGGGCGTCGTTGACCAGGGCGTCGTCGGCGAAGGTAGCCACGATGGCGTCTTCGTCGAAGGCGTTGACAGCGGCGATGTGCTCGGCCACGACGGTCCCGAGGGCGGTGGTGCCGGTCATGATGTGCGCTCCTTGGCTCGTGCTTGCTTTCTTGCCGATGACTCCAGCCTCGGCGCTCTCGTCGCCGGAGGGTCAAGACTGAGTTCTGGAATTGACTGTCCGGTAAGGGGAGGGTTGACAATGGCCTGGTGACAGCAGGGCTCACAGTCGGCGACTTTTCGCGCATCACCCACCTCAGCGTCAAGACGCTGCGGCATTACCACGAGGTCGGGCTGCTCGAGCCCGCCACGGTGAACCCCAGCACGGGCTACCGCTACTACTCCGGCGAGCAGATCCCCACCGCGCAGGTCATCCGCCGCCTGCGGGATCTCGAGATGCCGGTCGGCGAGGTCAAGGCGGTGCTCGACGCGCCGGACGCCCCGGCCCGCAACGCCCTCATCGCCGCGCATCTCGGCCGGCTGGAAGCCGAGCTCGCGCAGACCAGGGCCGCGGTCGACTCGCTGCGCAACCTGCTGCGGCCGCCGGAGGACGCGCCCGCGATCGAACGCCGGAGCGTCCCGGTCACCCGGGCGGCCGGCATAGCCGCGCTCGTCGACCGCGCGGACGCTCTGCCCTGGTGGCAGGGCGCCCTGGGCGAACTGCACGCCACCGTCCGCGCTCAGGGCCTGCACGTCACCGGTCCGAGCGGTGGAGTGTACGCGAGTGAGCTGTTCCAGCACGACCGCGGCGAGGCGACCGTGTTCATCCCGGTGGAAGGCAGCGTGCGCGCCATCGGGCGGGTCACGCCGGTCGCGATCCCGGCGGCCGAACTAGCCGTCATCACCCATCAGGGCTCACTCCACGACGCCGACCTCAGCTACGCCACGCTCGGTTCCTACGCCACCAGGCATGAGATCAGCATCGACGGGCCGTTGCGCGAGTACTACCTGCGCGGCGCCAGCGATACGCCGGACGAGGCGGAATGGAGGACCGAGATTGGCTGGCCCATCTTCCGCGCCGACGGCAGGGCCCGGACAACCACTGCCCGGGCAACCCGCGCCTGAGGTTCCCGCGCGGCAGGCGGCCAGGCGGTTCGCCGAGGTCGTCTGCCCGCCCGAGGTCCGCCTGGATCAGCGGACGGACCGGGTCCTGCGCGAGTTCGGGCTGATGCTCGGCTCGCTGCCGTCCGCGGCCAGGAAGGCGCTGGCCGCCGCCCTGGTCCTCCTCGACCAGGGAGCCCGGCTGTACCCGCCGTCCCGGGGCAGGCGGTTCGCCCGGCTGGACGACCGGGTGGCCGGCGCCTACATCCGGGCTCTGCTGGCGCGGCACGACGTCGCGGGCGAGATGATCCGGCGGCTCAAGAGCGTGGTCACCATGTGCTACTACGAGCTGCCCGAGGTGCAGCGGGAGATCGGCTACGAGCCGGCGCCTTACATCGCGGCCGTCTCCCGGCGCCGCCTGGAGTCCTACGGCCCGCAGATCCGCGCGGCCCAAGCAGACTCGCGGGCCAGGCCGAGCTGGGGACTCTGGGACAGGCCAGCCGTGACCGTTCCGAGCGGGCTGACCGGGCAGGACGGGGTTACCGGCGATCTCACCCTGGAGTGCGGGGTGGTGATCGTCGGGTCGGGGGCGGGCGGGGCGACCGTGGCCGCGGAGCTGGCCGAGGCGGGGGTGGACGTGATCGTGCTCGAGGAGGGCGGATACCACCCGACCGAGTCGTTCACCGCCGGGACCGGGCGGGCGCTGCGCACGCTGTACCGGGACGGCGGGGGCGGGATGGCGATCGGGCACCCGTCCGTGCTGTACGCCGAGGGCCGCTGCGTCGGCGGGTCCACCGTGGTCAACGGGGGCATGTCGTGGCGGACGCCGGCCCGCGTGCTCCGGCGGTGGGCCGAACAGGAGGGCCTGCGGGCGATCAGCGAGCAGGACCTGGACCCCTACTTCGCCGCCATCGAGTCCCGGCTTTCCGTCGGGCTGCAGGATCCGGAGACGATCGGGCGGGATTCCGAGCTGTTCAAGGGCGGCGCCGAGGCCAGGGGCTGGACCGTGGTCCCGAACCGAAGGAACCAGCTGCACTGCGCGGGCACCAACAGCTGCAGCAGCGGCTGCCCGACCGGCGCGAAACAGTCAATGCTGGTGACCAGCGTGCCCCGGGCGCTGGCGCTAGGCGCCCGGCTGCTCGCCGACTGCCGGGTGGACCGGATCACCCGGTCCGGGCCCGCGGTGACCGGCGTGACCGGCCACTTCGTCCGGCCGGGCGGCCGCCGGGGCCCGAGCCTGACCGTCCGGGCCCGGGTGGTGATCGCGGCCGGCGGCGCGCTGCAGACGCCGGCCCTGCTCATGCGGTCGGGCCTGCGGTCGGCCTCGGGGCAGCTCGGCCGGAACCTGTCGGTGCACCCGAACGCAGTGGTGACCGCGTTCTTCGACCAGGACGTCACCGGCTGGCAGGGCGTTCACCAGGCCTTCCAGGTGCGCGAGTTCCTCGACGAAGGGCTGCTGCTGACCGCGACCAACCTCACTCCCCCGATGCTGGCCGGGATCTTGCCGGGCTACGGCCGGGAACTCGGCGAGCAGATGGCGGACTACAACCACATCGTCACCGCGGGGCCGCTGGTCTCCGACACCGGGACGGGCCGGATTCGGAACGTCCCCGGCCTCGGGCCGCTGGTCTTCTACCAGCTCACCGAGCGCGACGCCGCCCGCGTGCAGCGCGGCGTGGAGCTGACCGCCGAAGCGCTGTTCACCGCCGGGGCCCGGCGCGTGCTGCTCCCCTTCGACGGGGCCCCCGAGGTCCGCGACCCGGACGAACTGCGCCGGCTGCTGGCCCGGCCGGTACCCAAACGGTCCCTCCAGCTGTTCTCGATCCACCTGATGGGCACCGCGCGGATGAGCGAAGACCCCCGGCGCGGCGTGGTCGGCAGCTTCGGGGAGTTCCACGGCGTGCCCGGGCTGTTCGTCACCGACGCCAGCGTCTTTCCCGGCCCGATCGGCATCAACCCGATGGAGACGGTCATCGCGCTGGCCATGCGCAACGCACGGCAGCTGATCGAGCGCCGCGGCCGCTGGGCTATCTGACCCCGGCGGCCGCGACCGGCGTCAGCGCCAGACGGCGACCGGCGTGCCGGGCGCGTAGAAGTAGCCCGCGGCGCTCTTGTTCGCGTTGGGGTCCTTGGACAAGGTGGAGTAGTCGATGGAGAACTGGTACTCCTTGCCCGGCGGGACGCGGTGATAGGTGGGGTTCGGCGGCTCGACGATGCCGGCGTCGGTGAACGAACCGTCCTGGAAGTAGAACTGCTTAGGGTTGACCACGAACCCGTCGGCCCCGCCCACGATGACCCAGCCGACGATCGCGCCGCCGGTCTGGTCGCCCTGGGTGTTGATCTCGGCGATACGGGACCCTTCCGGCGTGGTGAACCAGGACAGCTGGTTCGGGTCGGTGCTGTCGGTGCCCTTGAGCGTGGCCTCCGGCGGGGTGATCCCCTTCACCGCCTCGAGCCGGGCGTTGCTCTCGTCGAGCAGGCAGGCCGCGAGGTTGATGCCGTCGATGGTCCCGCCGGTGTTGAAGGCGGCGGCGCACACCGGGCCGCGCGCGGCCAGCCACGCGCTGTCCTGGGCCAGGATGGTGGCGCGTCCGGCCGCCGTCGCGCTGGCGTACCTGGCCGACTGCGCGACGTCGATCTGGACGTCGACGTTCTCGGTCTTGGTCTGGTAGCACTGCTCGATGGCGATCGTGGTGGCCTGGCTGCCGCAGCTGGCCGGGGCGGTCTCGAACCTGGCCGGATGACCGGGATCGAACGGCTCGACGATGTTGACGAACGAAGCGGCCGCCGCGGAGGCGGTGGCCGTGCCGCCCGTCCCGGTGGCGCCCGGGCTGGCCGAGGTGGCCGCGCTGCTCGCCGACCCGGAGGAACTGCAGGCGGCCAGCAGGGCGGCCAGGGCGGTGAGCACCACGGCCCGCGCCAGCACGGCGCTATTCGCGCGCCACCCACGTCTCATAAACTCCACCAGGCCCATAGAGATCCGCCTTTCCCGCCACCCGCGTTATTCGCAGTGATCGTAGCGGGGTCCGAGGGCGGCCAGCCACTGGGTCACCACGGTGTCGATGAACTCGCCGGTGACCTCGCGGCCGATAAAGCCCGAAACTGTTCACGATCATGAAAGCCAGGAGGAGGGTGGGCGCGGGGTAGTAGGAGGACGTCGGCGGCGACCGCGCCGGACGGACCGCAGATGAGCGGGTTGATGTCGAGGGCGTCCAGGGCGTCGCCGAGGTCGCAGGCCAGGCGGGACAGGCCGGTGATCGCGTCGGCGATCGCGCCGAGGTCGGCCGGGGGCTGCCCGCGGGTCCCGGCCAGCACGGCGGCCAGCCGGAGCCGGCCCAGGGCCGCCACCGCGGCGGAACGGGTAACCGGGGCGAGCAGCACGGCCCGTTCGGCAAAAATCTCGATCAGGACCCCTCCGGCGCTGATGACCAGGAGCGGCCCGAGGGCGGCGTCGCGGACGAGGCCCAGCGCCAGTTCGGTGCCCGGCGCGGCCGTCTCGCACACCAGGACCCGCGGGCTCAGGCGGGCGGCCAGGTCGTCGTAGGCGGCGCCGACCGCGGCGGGGTCGCCGAGGCCGAGCCGCACCCCGCCGACGTCCGACTTGTGCGCGATGCCCGGCTCGTCGGTCTTGAGGACCACCGGGTAACCGATCGCGGCCGCCGCCGTCAGCGCCGCGGCGCGGGTCGCGGCCTGCGCGGGCCCGCACCACCGGGAGGCCGTAGTCGCGTAGCAGGTCGAAGAGCACGGCGCCGCTCAAGCCGCCGGGGTGGCGAGCCAGCGTTTCCCGCCAGCGCCTGCCGGTGTCGCCGGGCGGATCTGGGTCGGGCGGCGGGTCTTTGGGCTCAGCGTGGTCGAGCAGGTGGCGCAGGGCGAGCAGGCCGCTGCGGGTGCCTTCCAGGACCGGGACGCCGGCCGCGCGCAGCGCGGCGGCGGCGGCCGGGTCGACGGCGGCGGGCAGCCCGGCGAGCACCGCGACCGGCTTGGGGGTGCGCGCGGCGGTGGTCAGCACCGCCCGCGGGTAGGACTCGTCGCCGTCGAACTCGGGCACCAGGTCGACGGCCAGCGCGACCGCGGCCACGGCCGGGTCGGCGGCCAGCGCGGACAGGCACTCGGCGAACAGCGGCTCGGTGTCGCGGCCGGTCCCCCACACGTCGAGCGGGTTGTCCGGCGCCAGGCCGGGGTCGAGCGCCGCCGCCAGCCGGTCCCGGGTCGCCGGGCCGAGGGGGGCGAATGGCACGCCGAGTTCGGCGGCCAGGTCAGCGACGTGCGCACGTTCCAGGCCGGAATCGTGCACGGTGGCGATGCCCGCCGTTCCTGGCGGGCAGCGGCGGCCAGCCCCGCCTCGGCCAGCCCCGCCTCGACCAACAGAGAACAGCTCAAGGGTGTCGGCCAGCTCGGCCAGGTCGCGGACGCGGTGCAGCCCGTAGGCGCCGGCCAGCGCCTCCCACGCGCCGTCGGCCGCGGCCAGCGCGCCGGAGTGCGCCGACACCAGCGCTCTCCCGGCCGCAGACGCGCCCACGCTGAGCAGCACGGCCGGCACGTCCGCGGCCAGCGCTTCGGCCAGGACCGCGCGCAGGTCCGCCGCGTCCCTGATCGCCTCGAGGACCAGCGCCAGCACCCGGGTCTCCGGCAGGCTCAGCGCGTACCTGGCGTAGGCCGCGGCGGTGGTGACCAGCTCCTGGCCGGACGAGACGGCCAGGCTGAAGCCGAAGCCGCGGCGCGCGCGCAGCAGCGCGGAGAACACCGAACCCGAGTGGGTGACCAGCGCGACCGGCCCGGCGGGCAGCGGGTCGGGCTCGAGATAGCCGACGGCGCGCAGCCCGCGGGCGACGTTCACGAAGCCCATGCACCCCGCGCCGCACACCGCCATGCCCGCCTGGCCGGCGATCGCGGCCAGCCGGCTCCTCAGCCCGGAGGTACCAGGAAGGTCAAAGGCAGAACCGAAAATTATGGCCGAACGGGCCCGGGTGCGTGCCGCGGCCTCCAACTGCGCCTCGAGGGCGGCGTCAGGGACGGCGAGCAGCACTAGGTCCACCGGTTCGGGCAGCTCGGCCAGGCTGGGCAGGCAGGGCGTGCCGCCGATGTCGGGGTAGCGCGGGTTGACCAGGTAGGTGCGCGGGCGCGACGGGCTCCTGGCTACCTCCGCGATCATGCGCGCGCCGAGGCTGCCCGGACGCGCGCTGGCCCCGACCAGCGCCACGCTGCGGGCCTCGAGCATCGCGGTGACGGCTGGTCGGGATCCTTGGGGGCTTTGGGTCGCGGCCGCGGTAACTGCTGTTTGCGACGGGGCGGTCACCGCTGGCGGGCGCGCCGAACGGCCTGGACGGGACCGCGGAGGGCGGCGCGGCGGTCGGCGATCGCGGCCTGGGCCGCCTGCATGCCCGGGATGCCGCAGACCCCGCCGCCGCCGTGGGTGGCGGAGCTCGCGTAGTACAGGCCGGGCACCGGGGTACGGTAGTCGGCGAAACCGGGCGCGGGGCGCATGTGGAACAGCTGCTCCAGGGACAGCTCGCCGTGGAAGATGTTGCCGCCGACCAGGCCGTAGTCGTGCTCCATCTCATACGGGCCCACGATGTCGGTGTGCAGGATCGAGCTCTTGAAGTTCGGCGCCACCTCGTTGTAGCAGTCGATCATGCGGTCGGCGTAGGCCTGGAGCTCCTCGGCGTGCGGCTGTTCGTTCCAGTCGGACGGGACCCACTGGGTGAACAGCGACATGATGTGGTAGCCGTCGGGGCACAGCGTCTTGTCGAAGGCGGTCGGGAT
This sequence comes from uncultured Actinomycetes bacterium, assembly GCA_963790065.1. Lineage (GTDB taxonomy): Bacteria > Actinomycetota > Actinomycetes > Streptosporangiales > Streptosporangiaceae > Palsa-504. Next base: position 44,587 of record CAWBNK010000026.1, read on the forward strand.
GACTCCGTCGCTGAACGGCCTGGTGGCGGGCCTGCCCTCGCGAGCCTCGGTAAACGCGCGCTCGATGTACGGCATGGTCGGCGCCATCTCCACCGAACCCGTGTGGTGCTCGGCCAGGTTCGTGCCGGGATCGGCGGTGAAGTCGGGAAGTTCGGCCAGCGCCAGGTTGATCTTGACCACGCCGCTGCGGGTCTTCCAGTGCTCGATGTCCTCGACGAAGCTGTCCGGCAGGTTCTGCCTGCCCACGTGGTCCAGGAACGCGGTGCGCGGGTGCAGCGAGGTGACCACGACCTTGGCCGTGATCTGCTGCCCGGTGTCGAGGATGACCCCCGCGGCCCGGCCGTCTTGGAGCAGGAGCTGGTTTACCGGGGCGCCGGTGCGGATCTCGGCGCCGTTCTCGCGGGCCGCGCTGGCGATCGCGTCGGCGACCGCGCCCATGCCGCCCTCCTGGAAGCCCCAGTTGCCCAGGTGACCGTCGCCGACGTCGCCGATGGAGTGGTGCGCCATCACGTAGGCGGTGCCCGGCTCGTAGGGCCCGGCCCAGGTGCCGATCACGCCGTTGACCGCCAGCGCGCCCTTGACCTGCGGGGACTCAAACCAGTCGTCGAGCAGGTCGGCGATCAACATCGTCATCAGCCGGGTCACGTCGGCGATCGTGCGCACCGAAAGGCCGCGCTGCCGCCAGGCCAGCCGCAGCGTCTCGGCCAGGTCGCGGGGCTTGTGCGAGCCGAGGTTCGGCGGCACGGTGAGCAGCAGCGGGCCGAGCACATCGGCCAGGCCGGCCAGCCAGGCGTCCCAGCGCGGCATCGCGTCGGCGTCCTTCTTCGACCAGCGGGAGATCTCTTCGTAGTTGCGCTTGGCGTCGTCGGCGTAGAGCTTGATCGACCCGCCTTCGGGGAAGGCCTGGTAGTACGGGCCCATCGGGAAGATCTTGTAGCCGTGCTTTTCCAGCTGAAGGTCGCGGATGATGGTCGGCGGCAGCAGCGACATCACGTAGGACAGGCGGGTGACGCGGAAGTCCGGGGCGTCCGGCCAGGGGGCTTCGGTGGTCGCGGCGCCGCCGGTCTTCTGCCGCGCCTCGAGCACCAGCGTCCGGGCGCCGGAGCGGGCCAGGTACGCCGCAGCGACCAGCCCGTTGTGCCCGCCGCCGACGATGATCGCGTCGTAGTTGGTTGCCTTCGTTGCCATGAACCGGACCCTCCGAAAGATTGACTGAACATTCAGTCTAGAAGCTGCTACGATTACCCACAAGGCTGGAGACGAGGGAACGGCCTGGAGCGGGAAGCACGAGACGGAGATCGGGACATGAAGGAACGTGCGGGCGGCACGGGCCGGCCGGCGAAGGTTTCGCGGGATGCCGGGGCTTCGCGGGATTCCGGCGAGCGGCGCGAGCAGATGCTGCGGGCCGCAGTGGACGTCATCGTCGAGCGCGGCTACGCCGACACCAGGATCGCCGACGTCGCCGAGCGCACCGGCACCAGCCCGGCGCTGGTCATCTACTACTTCAAGACCCGCGATCAGCTGCTGACCGAGGCGATCAGGTACTCCGAGGACACCTGGTACGCCGAGAACCTGCGGCGGATGGAGGAGATCCCCACCGCGGCCGGGCGGCTGGCCGAGCTCATCGCCATGATCTGCCTGCCCGGCAATCCCGAACCGCGCAGTTACTGGCTGCTGTGGCTGGACTTTTGGGCGCAGTCACCGCGGAGCCCGGGGGTGGCCGCGGTGCGGCAGAAGTCCGACGAGCGGTGGCGGGAGACCATCCGCTCCGTCGTGCTGGCCGGCCAGGAGGCCGGCGAGTTCGCGCCCGTGGACGCGGACGACTTCACGATCACGCTGTCCGGCCTGCTCGACGGGCTGGCGGTGCAGATCGCGCTCGAGGATCCGGCGGTGCCGCCGCGGCGCGCGTACGAACTGGCGATGCGGTTCGCGGCCGGGCAGCTAGGGTTTGACACCAAGCTCGCACCCGCACCCAAGCGGGCGCGCAAACGCGGCAGGTAACTGGAGGTGGCGCCGTGGCCGGAGGAAGCATCGAGCTATCCGGGCTGACCAAGAGGTTCGGCGAGATCGCGGTCGACAACATCGACCTGACCGTGGCCAGCGGCGAGTTCTTCTCCCTGCTCGGCCCTTCTGGCTGCGGCAAGACCACCACCCTGCGGCTGATCGCGGGCTTCGAGCAGCCGACCTCGGGCAAGATCTTGCTCGACGGCGCCGATGTCTCCGACGTGCCGCCGCACCGGCGCAACGTCAACACGGTGTTCCAGAGCTACGCGCTGTTCCCGTTCCTTAACGTGAGAGACAACGTGGCGTTCGGCCTGCGGCACCGCAAGCTCGCCAAGGCCGATGTCAAACGCCGCGTGGACGAGGCTCTCGACCTGGTCAAGATGACCTCGTTCGCGAAGCGGCGGCCGGGTCAGCTGTCCGGCGGCCAGCAGCAGCGGGTCGCGCTGGCCCGCGCGCTCGTCCTCAACCCGGCCGTGCTGCTGCTCGACGAGCCGCTCGGCGCGCTCGACGCGAAGCTGCGCCGCTCGCTCAAGGTCGAACTGAAGGCGCTGCAGGAACGCGTCGGCATCACCTTCCTGTACGTCACCCACGACCAGGAGGAAGCGCTGACCATGTCCGACCGGCTGGCCGTGATGAACGCGGGCCGGATCGTGCAGATCGGCACTCCGCGCCAGGTCTACGACGAGCCCGCGGACACCTACGTGGCCGACTTCCTCGGCGCCGCCAACCTGATGGAGATCAACGTCGTCGCCGCCGGCGCCGCTGGTGCGCTCCGGCTCGGGGACTGGGCGCTGACCTCGCAGCGGTGCGAGGCGACCGAGACGGGCCGCGCGTACGCGGTGATCAGGCCGGAGCGGGTGCGGATCGAGACGCATGGTTCGGCCGGGGAGAACCGGGTGCCGGCCATGGTGGAGCGCGTGGTGTTCCTCGGCGCCTCCACCCAGGTGATGCTGCGGCTGGCGGCGGGCATTTCGCTGCAGGCGCTGATGCAGAACGACGGCGAGCGGCCCGAGCTGACGCAGGGCACCCCGGTGCATTGCTACCTGCCGCCGGACGCGCTGCGGGTGCTAGCCGGGTCGCCCGGGGAGGTTCCGGTGCCCGCGGACGAGCCGCTGGTGGCAAGCTAGTACCGAGCGCAGCAGCTACCGGACACCCTCCCAGAGGGCGCGCTGCTCGGACCGGGGGTCGTAGACCAGCCTGCTGTCCAGGTCGAAGGTCATGGTGGCGCGGGTACCGAGGTCGTAGGCCGCCCAGCCGGGCCGACCCGACCGCGCGAAATCGATCCAGGCTCGGTGCATGGCGGCCGCCACCTCGGCCGGCGGCGACGAGCCGTACATCGCCTCGCCCATCTCGGCGTCCAGGGTGTCGAACACGAAACCGATCTCCAGGCCGTGACACGCGCCGAGCCGGCCACCGAACATCGGCGATTTCCAGGCGAACTCGTACATGTAGGAGTCGCCCTGGTGGGCCTCGGCCAGCCGGATGGCCGGGATCCTGAAGAACCAGTCGGTGAGCACGGCCGCCAGGGCGTCCCCGGCGCTCGGTGCGCCCGTCCGGTAGATCGCCAGCCCCGACGCATCGAGCCCGAGTGCGCCCCCGACCATCTGCACAGTGGCGTCGTCCGTGGCATCCGCCAGGCCCGTCGGCACGAGGAAGAGGCGGTGCTCATCCTGGTTCGTGCCGACGAGAAGGTCGACATGACGGCCGTTCCCGCCGGCGATGCCGTCGATGGGCCTGGCGGGTAGGAGCTGCCCGTCCACCACCGGTTCGAAGGCCATCATGTTGGCGGCGATCTCGCGCCACCGGCCCGGGTCGGGGTTCAGGGCGATGTCTTCAGAAAGCTGTCTCTGCGCGGCGATAAGGCCGTCCACCGGGACGGCCCCGAAACCCTCCCGGGTCGCCGCCACGCCCAGCCGCCGGGCCAGCTCGGCCGTCACCAGGCGAGCCGTGTCGGCCGATAGGACGTGGTGCCCGGCTCCGCTCTGGGCGATCGCCTTGCGGAACAAGCCCTCTGCCGCCGGCATCGACAACAGCGTCGCTACGCTCATCCCGCCGGCTGACTCGCCGAATATCGTGACGTTGCCCGGATCACCGCCGAAGGCGGCGATGTTCTCCTGCACCCATCGCAGAGCCGCTATCTGGTCCAGCAATCCGCGGTTCGGGCTGGTGTCGTCCAGGAACAGGAAGCCGTCGCAGCCGAGGCGGTAGTTGATCGTCACGCAGACGACGCCGTCCCGCGCGAAGCGGTCACCGGCGTAGTCGGCGACGGCCCCGGAGCCGTTCACGAACGCGCCTCCGTGTATCCACACCATGACGGGGAGGCCGGCCTGGCCTGGATCCGGGGTCCAGACGTTCAGGTTCAGGCAATCGTCGCCGGCTATCACCGGCTCGGGCAGAAGCTCGTCGTACGGTTTCGGGTAGGGCGGCTTGGGGACCGTCGGTCCGTACGCCAGGACGTCCCGGACGCCATCCCAGTCCTGCGGACGGGCCGGAGGGCGCATCCGGTTCGGACCGAACGGCGGAGCCGCGTAGGAGATGCCCTTGAACGAGGCGATCCCGTCGGACACCAGACCGCGTACCTTCCCGTTGACCGTCTTGACTACGGACTGAGGAGCGAGGAACGAGCGACGAGGGCCCGCCGCCGCAGGCGGCCATGCCAGCAAAGCGACGCCTCAAAGCGCCCCCGAAGCGAGCGGGAAACGGAACCTCGAAGCGCCCGGGAAGCGAGCGAGAGGTGGAACGCAGAGAGCAGATGCTGCGGGCCGCACTGGACGTCATCGTCGAGCGCGGCTACGCCGACACCAGGATCGCCGACGTCGCCGAGCGCACCGGCACCAGCCCGGCGCTGGTCATCTACTACTTCAAGACCCGCGACCAGCTGCTGACCGAGGCGATCAGGTATTCCGAGGACACCTGGTACGCCGAGAACGTTCGGCGGATGGAGGAGATCCCCACCGCGGCCGGTCGGCTGACCGAGCTCGTGGCCATGATCTGCCTGCCGGGCAATCCCGAGCCGCGCAGCTACTGGCTGCTGTGGCTGGACTTTTGGGCGCAGTCGCCGCGGAGCCCGGGGGTGGCCGCGGTCCGGCAGAAGTCCGACGAGCGGTGGCGGGAGACCATCCGCTCCATCGTGCTGGCCGGCCAGGAGGCCGGCGAGTTCGCGTCCGTGGACGCGGACGATTTCACGATCACGCTGTCCGGCCTGCTCGACGGGCTGGCGGTGCAGATCGCGCTCGAGGACCCGGTGGTGCCGCCGCAGCGCGCGTACGAACTGGCGATGCGATTCGCGGCCGGCCAGCTAGGGTTTGACACCAAGCTCGCACCCGCACCCAAGCGGGCGCGCACACGCGGCAGGTAACTGGAGGTGGCTCCGTGGCCGGAGGAAGCATCGAGCTATCCGGGCTGACCAAGAGGTTCGGCGAGATCGCGGTCGACAACATCGACCTGACCGTGGCCAGCGGCGAGTTCTTCTCCCTGCTCGGCCCTTCGGGCTGCGGCAAGACCACCACCCTGCGGCTAATCGCGGGCTTCGAGCAGCCGACCTCGGGCAAGATCTTGCTCGACGGCGCCGATGTCTCCGACGTGCCGCCGCACCGGCGCAACGTCAACACGGTGTTCCAGAGCTACGCGCTGTTCCCGTTCCTCAACGTGTTCGACAACGTGGCGTTCGGCCTTCGGCACCGCAAGCTCGCCAAGCCCGACCTCAAACGCCGCGTGGACGAGGCTCTCGACCTGGTCAAGATGACCTCGTTCGCGAAGCGGCGGCCGGGTCAGCTGTCCGGCGGCCAGCAGCAGCGGGTCGCGCTGGCCCGCGCGCTCGTCCTCAACCCGGCCGTGCTGCTGCTCGACGAGCCGCTCGGCGCGCTCGACGCGAAGCTGCGCCGCTCGCTCAAGGTCGAACTGAAGGCGCTGCAGGAACGCGTCGGCATCACCTTCCTGTACGTCACCCACGACCAGGAGGAAGCGCTGACCATGTCCGACCGGCTGGCCGTGATGAACGCGGGCCGGATCGTGCAGATCGGCACCCCGCGCCAGGTCTACGACGAGCCCGCGGACACCTACGTGGCCGACTTCCTCGGCGCCGCCAACCTGATGGAGATCGACGTCGTCACCGCGGGCGCCGCGGGTGCGCTCCGGCTCGGGGACTGGGCGCTGACCTCGCAGCGGTGCGAGGTGACCGCGACGGGCCCCGCGCACGCGGTGATCAGGCCGGAGCGGGTGCGGATCGAGGCGCATGGTTCGGCCGGGGAGAACCGGGTGCCGGCCATGGTGGAGCGCGTGGTGTTCCTCGGCGCCTCCACCCAGGTGATGCTGCGGCTGGCGGCGGGCATTTCGCTGCAGGCGCTGATGCAGAACGACGGCGAGCGCCCCGAGCTGACGCAGGGCACCCCGGTGCATTGCTACCTGCCGCCGGACGCGCTGCGGGTGCTAGCCGGATCCCCCGGGGAGGTTCCGGTGCCCGCGGACGAGCCGCTGGTGGCCAGCTAACCGGGACGCGGCAGCTACCGGACGCCCTCCCAGAGGGCGCGCTGCTCGGACCGGGGGTCGTAGACCAGCCTGCTGTCCAGGTCGAAGGTCATGGTGGCGCGGGTACCGAGGTCGTAGGCCGCCCAGCCGGGCCGACCCGAGCGCGCGAAATCGATCCAGGCCCGGTGCATGGTGGCCGCTACCTCGGCCGGCGGCGACGAGCCGTACATCGCCTCGCCCATCTCGGCGTCCAGGGTGTCGAACACGAAGCCGACCTCCAGGGCGTGACACGCGCCGAGCCGGCCACCGAACATCGGCGATTTCCAGGCGAACTCGTACATGTAGGAGTCGCCCTGGTGGGCCTCGGCCAGCCGGATAGCCGGGATCCTGAAGAACCAGTCGGTGAGCATGGCCGCCAGGGCGTCCCCGGCGCTCGGTGCGCCCGTCCGGTAGATCGCCAGCCCCGACGCATCGAGCCCGAGTGCGCCCCCGACCATCTGCACAGTGGCGTCGTCCGTGGCATCCGCCAGGCCCGTCGGCACGAGGAAGAGGCGGTGCTCATCCTGGTTCGTGCCGACGAGAAGGTCGACATGACGGCCGTTCCCGCCGGCGATGCCGTCGATGGGCCTGACGGGTAGGAGCTGCCCGTCCACCACCGGTTCGAAGGCCATCATGTTGGCGGCGATCTCGCGCCAGCGGCCCGGGTCGGGGTTCAGGGCGATGTCTTCAGAAAGCTGTCTCTGCGCGGCGATAAGGCCGTCCACCGGGACGGCCCCGAAACCCTCCCGGGTCGCCGCCACGCCCAGCCGCCGGGCCAGCTCGGCCGTCACCAGGCGAGCCGTGTCGGCCGACAGGACGTGGTGCCCGGCTCCGCTCTGGGCGACCGCCTTGCGGAACAAGCCCTCTGCCGCCGGCATCGACAACAGCGTCGCTACGCTCATCCCGCCGGCTGACTCGCCGAATATCGTGACGTTGCCCGGATCACCGCCGAAGGCGGCGATGTTCTCCTGCACCCATTGCAGAGCCGCTATCTGGTCCAGCAATCCGCGGTTCGGGCTGGTGTCGTCCAGGAACAGGAAGCCGTCGCAGCCGAGGCGGTAGTTGATCGTCACGCAGACGACGCCGTCCCGTGCGAAGCGGTCACCGGCGTAGTCGGCGACGGCCCCGGAGCCGTTCACGAACGCGCCTCCGTGTATCCACACCATGACGGGGAGGCCGGCCTGGCCTGGATCCGGGGTCCAGACGTTCAGGTTCAGGCAATCGTCGCCGGCTATCACCGGCTCGGGCAGAAGCTCGTCGTACGGTTTCGGGTAGGGCGGCTTGGGGACCGTCGGTCCGTACGCCAGGACGTCCCGGACGCCATCCCAGTCCTGCGGACGGGCCGGAGGGCGCATCCGGTTCGGACCGAACGGCGGAGCCGCGTAGGAGATGCCCTTGTACGAGGCGATCCCGTCGGACACCAGACCGCGTACCTTCCCGTTGACCGTCTTGACTACGGACTCCATCGGTTCCTCCACCCGTCAATATGACCCGCTCAACCACGACAGGGAATCCGCGACGCCCGGCCTGGCCCGCCGGAGACAGGGCCAACGTAGGCAGCTACGGCACTAGGTTCGGGGTTGCCTGGCCGGGCATGTGAGGCCCGGCCAGGCGGCGGTATGCGTACGCGGGTCAGACGGCTAGGTTCTCGCGGCTGCCGTAGGTGCACAGGGCGTAGAGCGCGACCACGTCCACGGCGATGATGACCAGCGCCCAGAACGGGTAGGCCGGGATGAAGAACATCATGTCGATGGCGTTGAGCCCGACCACCGCCACCGCGAACCAGCGGGCCAGCTGGTTGCCCGTCACGATGCCGGCCGCCGCGACCAGCAGCAGGACGCCGATGATGAGGGTGATCCAGCCCCAGGTGCGCAGGTTGGCGAACACGTAGTGCGCGTTGGCCACGAAGACGTGCGACTTGGCGATCGCGGAGATGCCCTCGATGATGTTGAAGAAGCCGACGACGAGCAGCAGGACGGCCGCGAAGAAGATCAGCCCGCCGCCCTGGCGGGCCCCGCGGTGCCCCGCTGCCCTGGATGTGTTGGTCGTTGCCGATGTCATGCTGGCCTCCCATGCCAGAATCGCCGCAACCTTCGGCGGGACTGCCCGGCGGCTTGGGCCGATTCTTTTCCAGTCGTCCGGGTGTGTCATCACCCTGGTAGAGGGTGATTCCTGAAGGTGAGAACCGGATGGAGGCGATTAGTTGCGCCACCACCGCGGCGGCGTTCCCGGACTGCTCGGGAAACCGCCCGCAACGGGTGACCCGACGGCCAGCCGCGGTGTGCAGCAGCGGGGGCGCGGTGGGAACCTGGCTGCATGCGCGCACTGGTGATCACCGGGCCCGGGTCGGCGCGGGTGGAGGATGTCGAGGTTCCGGTGCCCGCGGCGGGCCAAGTCGTCGTCGATGTCCGCCGGGCCGGGATCTGCGGGACGGACGTGGAGCTGCTCACCGGGCAGCTGGCGTATTTCGCCCAGGGCAAGACGGCATTCCCGCTGCGGCCGGGGCACGAGTGGTGCGGCGTGGTGTCCGCGCTCGGCGCCGACGTGGACTCCGGATGGCTGGGCGCCCGGGTGACCGGGGACACCATGCTCGGCTGCGGGCGCTGCCCGCGGTGCCTGGCCGGGCGCGGGCACGTCTGCGCGGACCGCCGCGAGGTCGGCATCATGGGCTGGCCGGGCGCGCTGGCCGAGAAGGTGCTGGTCCGCGCGTCCAGCCTGCACCGGCTGCCCGCCGCCATCGACGACCGGGCCGGCGCCCTGGTCGAACCGGGGGGAAACGGCTGGCGGGCCGCCGCCGCGGCCCAGGCCGGCCCGGGGAAGCGGATCCTGGTCTGCGGGCCGGGCACCATCGGGCTGCTGACGGCGGCGTTCGCCCGGGCGATGGGCGCCGAGGTGCACGTCTGGGCCCTGGGGCGCGACCGCGAGGAACTAGCCGCGAGCTTCGGCGCCACCGGCTACTGGACGGCTGATGACCCGCCGCCAGTGACGTACGACGCGGTCATCGACTGCACCGATGACCACCAGATGCCCGCGGCCGCCCTGGCCCGGGCCGAGCCGGCCGGGCGGCTGGTCTACATCGGCATCGCGGGCGTGCCGAGCCCGATCGACAGCCGCAACCTCGTCCTCGGCGACCTGACCGCAGTGGGCATCCTCGGCGCATCGGCCGGGCTGGCCCCCGCGATCGAGCACTATGCCGACGGCCGGGTGGATCCGGCTGGCATCGTCCAGGTGACCGTCGGCCTGGAACAGGCGGCCGAGGCGCTGGCCGGGAAGATCAGCCCGGCGCGGGCACCAAGATCCACATCGACCCCGGCGCCTAGGCCTGCGGGGCGTGGCTGTATCAACACCTATCCTGCGGGGCGTGACTGTATCAACAAGGACTATCGGTCCTCTGAGTTAGTACCTGATCAATGTGGCGGCCAGGCAAGCGGAGGTCCGATATGCCCCTTCCCCGACATTCCGTGGCGTTGTCGAGTGTCCAGCTCCCGGTGGTGGCCGAGTGCGACGGCGTTACCGAACTCCGCGTGCACGGGGTCGGCGGGACGCCGCCGGACGCGATCCTCGGCGACCTGGCTCCCGAGCAGGTCAGCGGCGATGCGATCGCCGGTTTTTACCGGAGCTCGGACCACCGCGCCGGCGACGGGGACCGGGACGCGCACCTGGACGTGGACCGGCACGTGGAGGTCTATTCGTGGGGCGGCCTGACCTCACAGAGCAAGGTCCGGGTCCTGTGGCTGGCGCTGCTGCCGTTCCTGTTCGCCAACCTGGCGGGCTGGATGTGCTCGGCCAAGACCCGCGAGTCGACCTGGCGGTTCCGGCTGCACCGGCTGGCCGCCGGGCTGGGCGCGCTCGCGCTGACGGTGAACGCGGCCCTGATCGCGGCGATGATCAGCGCCGACGTCAACGCCTACCAGACGGTCCGGGCCGGGCTCGCCCGCCATCAGTGGTGGCTCGCGCCGCTGGGCTGGCATTTCGTCGCCGGGCACCCGGCCCGCCAGGTCATGCTCGGGGTCCTGGTGCCGGTGCTGTTCGTGCTGGCGCTCCTCGGGCTGGCCAGGAAAACATGGCGTTACGAAGCCGTGCGGCCGCCGTACCAGGTAACCGCCGAGCGCAAGGAAAAGCCCCGCCTGATCACGGCGGCCGCGCTCAAGGCCGGCCTGGCCGACAACGAATTCTGGGACGGCGAGGGCAGCGTCAAGCTTGTCACCTGGCTGCATCTCGCCGTGGTCGCGGGATTCCTGGCGATCGTGCTCGGTGTCACCACCAAGGCGCTCACCATCACCGGCTCACCGCATGTCATCGGCCTCGGGTGGATCGCGATCGGCCTGGGCGGAGGCACGGTCGCCCTCGGGGTCGCCTACGTCTGCCTGGACGCTTTCGACGCAGTGACCGATGAGCTGCGCGGCCGGCTGCCGTTCTTGCTCGCGCCCGCGGCCCTGGCCCTGATCGCGGCCGGCGTCTTCGCCTGGCTGCAGCCCGGCGGACCAACACCCAGGCAGCCGAACTGCCGGGGATGGCCGGCGTGATCGGCTGGACGGCGCTGGCGATCGCCGTGGTCGTGGCCGTCGCGCTGATCTCCATGCTGCTCGGCCTGCCCGGCAGCCGGGGAACCCTGATCGGCGGTCCGTGGGTCACGCTGATGCTGGCGTTCAGCATGCTGAACACCCTCATGCTCAGTGCGGAGATCTGGGTGGCGCACCTGGTGGGCCCGGTAACCAGCAGCGCGGCCGACGCCATCGCAGCGGCCGCAGGCCAGATCTACCTCCCGTACGTGATCACGTCGGGGGTTCCGCTGGTGATATGGGCGGCCGTGCTCGCCGTCCTGGCGTTCGGGCTGATCGAGGGCGTCCGGTTGCTGCTGACTCGTCAGCTGGGCGGCGAAACGGAGTACCGAGACCAAGCCGCGGCCTTCAGGGATCCGCTGACCGAGCCGCGCAATCGCTGGTACTGGTCCGGGCTCAGCCCGTTCCCCCCGCCCGGGGATAAGTCCCGGGATGAGGGCCAGGGCAAGAACTGGGAGCGGACGATCGCCCGGGCGCAGTTCCTCGCCCGCGCCCCGCACGACGCCACCTGGCTGCTGTGGGGCATCATCGGCGGGCAGCTGGTCATGGCCGTGTGCGTCTGGCAGCTGCACGTCCAGCCGCCGGTGGTCATCCGCAACCTCGGAGTCTTCATCGCCGGGCTGGTGCTCCCGGCGCTGATGGCTTTCCTGTACGCGGCCTGGAGCGACCCCACCAAGCGGCGCACGATCGGCGTCCTATGGGACGTCGGCACCTTCTGGCCGCGGTCCTACCACCCGCTGTCGCCCCCGTGTTATACCGAGCGGGCGGTGCCTGAGCTGCAGCGCCGGATGTGGTGGCTGCACGACAACGGCGGCCGGGTCATGCTGGTCGCGCACAGCCAGGGCGCGGTGCTGGCCACCGCGGCGCTCGTCCAGCCCGGCTGCCGTCCGGACGGTGACCACCCGGCCCTGATCACGTTCGGCTCCCCGGTGTGCAAGCTCTACAGCTGGGGCTTCCCTGCGTACATCGACCACGAGCTGCTCGAGCCCCTAGAGCCAGGCGGGGCGGGGCGGCTGACCGACTGGCGTAACTTCTTCTACCCGACCGACCCCATCGGCGGATCGGTGGCCCCCGACCTGTCCGCGGCGAGCGGCGACCCGGTGGACGAGGAGTTTCTCGACCCGGCCGAGTGCTATTACGTCTACGGGCAGCCACCGCCCTCGTCCCAAGGCCATTCCGGCTACTGGGCCGACCCCCGCGTCTGGAGCCTGATCAACCGCGTCGCCGCCGAGCTTGCGGACCGGCCGCCGTCACCCCGGCCGGAACTCATTCGGGAGCTCGTTCACGCCGGGCTAGCGGTAGACCCGGACCGCGGCGGCGAGGCGGTCGAGGTACCGGCGGCCGAAGGGGCGATGGCCGTCGACGGCGACGACCGCGAGGTAGCCGGCTAGCCGCCTATGGTCACCCTGGCACGGATGGTGCCGCCTGGACATCCGGAACCGGCGGCTTAGCCGCGCCGATTCCGTCATCTAGGGGCTTCGACCGCCGTGCGGCTATCCGCCCGATGAAATGGCCGAGCGTCTGGTAGGAGTCGAACTGGCCGGCGTTGAAAAACTGGTCCCCGGTTGAGTCGTGCGGGAAGCCTGGATCATCCTGGGGGAAGTCGAGTAGCTGATACGGCACGCCCGGCGTCAGGACAGCCTGGGCGAAGAATATCTTGCCCTGCGTCTTTTCGTAGTGATCTGCGCCGCCGTTGTCCTCAGGACGGCAGGCAACTTCGGGATAGGCAATATCGCCGATAGTCAGCTGGTCTTTTGACAGACGCGCGTTCAGATCGGTCAGGGAATCCGAGGGCTCTAGCTGGTCCCAGCCGCCGGTAATGAGTTCGAGCGTCTCGTCTGGGAGGCTGATCTCTACACCCAGTTCCTCGCGGGCGAGCGTGACCGCGCCGGCCAGCGCGTCGGCGAGCGGCACTGAGGCGCCGCTGGCGTCAATGCAGTAAATGACCTTGCACCGGCGGCGCAACAGTTCCACGAGCCCGAGGTTTTCGTAGTGACCGCCATCGGTGCACAGGAGCATGCGGCCTGTACTCGGGTGAATAGCGAAGATCTCGCGGGCGAAATAGCTGAGCCTGCGCCTGGCCGGCAACCCCGGGATGGTCCAGTCATCGAGGTTCGCGTCCTTGAGCGCCACGAAGAAAGGATTGGGCAGCCAGGCGCCCAGCCTGGCGTTCGCTATGGCTAGGAACACCTCATAGAAGCGGGTCTGGCTGCCCATGGCCGACGCGAACGCCGCGCCCGATATGGCCACGGCCGCCTGCACCGTCAGGTCGCCGCTCACGGACTTCCCGGCGAGCTTTTGCAGGAAATCCGTGCGCACCCAGCCGGTCGCCGGACCGCCGATGTAGTCATGCGCGAGCATGAACGGCACCCCGGGCCTGCCCGGCGGGGTCCGGTCTTGTCCGGTGATGTTGGCCGTAGCCGCGAACGTGACGGCCGGAAACCCGCCCTGAGGTTCGGCGTACATGCTCAGCGGGGTCATCTCGGCGTCGTCGTACGGCTCGGCCACGTCAACGCGGCCGCGTTTGACCCGGCGGACGGCGAAGGTCCGGGCCAGCGCCCGCCGGTAGAAGGGATGCATGCTGAGCGACGTCTGATCGATGACCAGCACCAGGACGACGAACACGCCTACCGGGATCAGCGCCCACACGGAATTGACGAGCACGCTGGTGGCCGCCCAACCGCACAGCAGCAGGGCGACCAGGATCAGGAAGGCGAGACAGATCCACAGCAGAACCAACTGGATCATGCTGTTCGGCAGGACCTGGTTGACCGGACTCTTGTTGGCGAAGCCGGTCACAGTGCCCGCGCTCTTCGCGATCGTGGTGCGGTTCCGCCAGAACGTGGCCACAATCGCGCCCAGGTAGGTCACGACGAGGCTCAGCGAGCTGACCGTAGCCGCGCGCAGCGGGCTAAATCCCAGCGGCCAGGTCAGCCAGGCACCAGCCCACAGCAGCGCGGGCAGCGCCACGCCAAGCACGGCCAGCAGCATCGTGACCGCCAGCAGCGCCACCGCGATCCGGGAGGTGCGGTGCACGAGATTCCTCTTGACCGTCAGCTGCCAGGCGAGATAGGCGATCAGGGTTAGCCCGCCGGCCACCGCGATCGCGCACCAGACGCCGAACGGGATGCCGGGGTACGCAGGTGCCTTCGTACTGGATCCGGTGACGGCGAATCTGGGTCGCAGTGTGGCCAGGTCTCCGCCGTCTGCTATCGGGACAGCTGTGTAGAACTCGCCGATGGCCAGTCCCAGCGTGGTAATGGTCAGGCCGATGATGACGAGGGAGCTGAGCACGCCGCGGAGCAGGACCCCGAGTGCGACTAGCCACTGACCCAGGCCATCGGCGATGTAGCTGCTGTGCCGCCGCAGGTGGTCTTCCTCCGGCGACCCAGGATCGAACGCGTCACCGGGAGTGGCCCTGGTGACGGGCGCCGGTCCGGACTGAATGCCATCCGTGGCCTTGGTTATGGCCAGCTGAAGGCCGCCCGCCGTGTAACCGCCCCCGGAGACTGACACCAGGTAGTTCGCCCGATCCAGCACCTCTTCCTCACGCAAAGCCTGCAGTGCGCCGAGGGCGACCGACGCGGAGCGGATACCGCCGCCCGACACGCATATGCCGATGCTGTCCTTGGACCGCTCTGACGGTGAAGCGAAACCTTGCGCCCATCGCGTACGCGGCCCTTTCGAGAGACCGTCCCACCAGTCCTGTCCGGCGACAGGGCGACCGGAGGCCGGGCCGCTATCGCGGGCGGCGCGCTCGATCACAGGCGGGGGAATCACCCGCGACCCCGGAGCGGTCCCGTCGACCGGTCGCGCGTTTTCCCAGCGTTCTCTGGTCTTCTTGCTCATCGTGAGCCGCCCGACCGAGACGGTGATCGCCACGATCCCGACAGGTGCCGCGACCAGCAAAGCCGTGAACTTGATGAACGACAGCACCTCGGCCCAGTCGAGAAGCGCTCCTGACGGCAGCCCGTCGCCCAGTGCCTGCCGGAGCAGCAGGTCCTGCACGATATTGCAAGCACCGGCCACGCCCGCCGCCACCACGCCCAGCGTGGCCCACGTCCGGGACCGGGGAGTCCAGAAGACCCGACGGCCCAGGCCGCAGGCCAGCAGCAGGCCTATCACGTAGCCCGGGATCAGGGCCTCCAGATCCCAGTCCAGGGCCGTCCGGAACATGGCGGAATGCTGGCGAATCCCGCCGATCGCCTGGCCGGTCAAGACCGTCGACCATTGCAGCTTCACCGGATTAGTACCCGACGGCAGAAGAGCCGCGTAGACCAAGATGCCTGCGCCCACCAACGCCACGGCCAGCACAACAACGACTATTGCCGTCCGCCGTTCCGGGCCTCTCGGCCTTGTCTCCTCAATTTCCTCGCTGCTGCCCGGCATTTCCGCCCCCTTGGCTCTGCGTTAATACGCTGGCGAGACCCCTGGTCGCCGCCGCACCAGCCTCTTGGAAAAGCTTACTGCCGCCGAGGTCACCAGCTTCCGGTTCTTGACGACTTCATTAGCATGTATGCATTCGGAGGGTCCACTCGTGATCTTTCTTAGATGACAGATGCGAGCGGCGGTCAGGATGATTCGCGGTGGGAGGCATTTGTCACTGCGATGCTGGCGAATGGCCATGCGGTCAAAGGTCGGTCGCGCTACAGTGGTAAGTGGGCCTTGTTCACTGGGAGCCGGGAAATCGCGCACCTGGGATCAAGGTGAGGGTGACGCCGGCCATGACGAGGATCAGCCCGGCCAGCTGCCCGGCGGGAGGCCATTGGTGCCTGGCCGCGTAGACGTAGCTGAAGCCAGTCACCGTCTCCAGGTTGACCAGCAACCCGGCGAGGGCGGACGACAGCCGGCCAGTGCCACCGCTCCGTGGCGACGCCCACGATCGTGGACCAACTGGCCGGGGCCATGTCGTGATGCCCGGCCAGGAACCGGGCGTTGGCCAGGGCGTACCAGGTCCACAGGGCGACGGCACCGCCGGCGGCGATCAGCCCCGCCGCCTTCTCGGCCGCCGGAGCGACCAGGTACGCGTGGACACCCGAGATCTCGAGTGCGCTGACCAGGGCCAGTCCCAGCATGACCAGGGTGAGCGGTAGCGCGAGCCGCCGCCACCTGAAGGCGGGCGTGAGCACGTTGCCGGCCACGGTGACCGCCACCGGGATGACGCCGATCACCATGTCGGTCGGCCCGGTCTCGACCGGGTCCTGTGGCCGGTGGCCTGGTCGGCCGCCGACCTGCTGGTCCGCGGACCGCTTGAGCGGATCCGGGAATGCCCGGGTGACGGGAACTGCGGCTGGCTGTTCCTCGACCTCAGCAAGAACGCCAGCCGGCGCTGGTGCGAGATGCGCTCGTGCGGCAACCGGGCCAAGGCGCGTCGCCACTATGCGCAGACCCAGGCCGACAGCCGGGTCTAGCGGGCCGGCGCGGCGCAGCCGACGAGAGGACAGCCGACGGCGGCGGGCACGTGGTGTGCGTGCCCGCCGCCGCTAGTGCTGGGTCTGGTCAGCTGGACAGGTGCAGGGTCACGTGGCTGCCTGCCGCGGTGGGCTGCAGCGTGCCATACCCGCGCTCGCCTGCGAAGGCGCCGGTCCCGCCGTCGACGACCAGGGTGACCGGGGCGCCCTTGCCGGGGCCGTGGATGTACCCGCTGGTGACGATCAGGCCGTTGTTCAGTGCGTAGTCGACGGTGCAGACCCGCAGCACCGGGCCTGCGGTGTCGGTGTAGGTGCACTGCGCGGTGGACAGCCCATCCGGGTCGCCGAAGCGGGTGACCTGGCCGGCGAGCACGTAGCCGTCTCCCGCCGCCAGCGGGCCCGGGACCACGTTGACCGGCGTATAGGAAATCATCGTGGTAGTGAAGGACAGAATGGGGTCGGTACCGGCGGCCGTCTGGACGACTGCGCCGCTGGGGAGAGGGAGCATGGTGGTGCTCGCGCTGGCGCCGGTTGGCATGGCGGCGAGGGCGCTGACCGCGATCGTCGCGGCGGCGGACATTGAGACGATGAGCTTGCGCATCGGATCCTCCTGGGTGGTTTCGCGCTGTCACCACCACCATCGGCCGCGCGGCCCGGCCCGCTCTTCCGTGAACCCCGCAATGCCGGTCAGGTGAATCCCGCAATACGGAGGTGAACCGCGGGCTGGCCGCGGGGATCAGCCGGGGATCGTTCCGGCGGAGGCGAGTCGGCGCGCGAGCTCGGTCCGGGAGGCCACGCCGAGCTTGCGGTAGGTCCTGGACAGGTGGAACTCGACCGTCCGGGTGCTCAGGAACACCGCCCGGCCGACCTCGGCGTTGGTTCGTCCCTCGCTGACCAGCAGGGCGATCTGCAGTTCCTGTGGCGTCAGCTGCTTGCCCCCTTGGCCTGGGCTGGCCATGGTCTCGCCGCTGGCGCGCAGCTCGGCCCGGGCCCGCTCGGCCCACGGGCGGGCATCCAGCCGGTCGAAGATCTCCGCCGCGGCCCGGAGCTGGACGCGCGCATCGCGGCGCCGCTGCGCCCGGCGCAGCCGCTCCCCATAGGCCAAGTGGGTGCGCGCATGCTGAAACACGACATCGCCGCGCTCGTGCAGGGCGATCGCCTCCAGGAAGTACGCGTCGAAATCATCGGCGGCGGCAATGCCCCGGCACCGCGCCGCGCGGGCCGCCGACTGCGGGTTGGCGTGCCCCGGCACGTGCGCCAGGAATTCCGGGAGCAACGCGCGGGCCTGATCCATGGCGCCGACCCGGGCGTACGCCTCTATCAGCTCGGGAATGGGTGAGTAGTACGGGTGCGCGATCCCCGAGTCCGCCGCCAGCCGACGCACCCCTTCGTAGCGAGTGATCGCCTCCTCGAGCCTGCCCCGGCCGAGGTCAAGCAGGGCCAGGGCGCGGCGGGCCTGCACCTCCAGCTTGCGCAGGCCGAGCTCGCCGGCCAGCTTTTCCGCGTCATGCGCATGTCGCAGGCAATCATCTTCGCGGCCTTGTGCGGCTTCGACCGTAGCCAAGGTGGCCTGGGCGTAGCAGGCTAGGTAGGCCTGTCCAGTGGCCTGCGCGAGGTCGAGCGCCTGGCTCCCGTAGGCCAGCGCTCTCGACCACCGGCCTCCCTCCCCGTCCAGCCACGCCGCCCACGCCAGCGCGCGGGGAAGCCGGCCGGCCGCTCCTTCGCTGCGCGCCAGTTCCACGGCCCGGTTGGAGCACAGCCAGGCGCGATCGGGACGTCCGGCATCACACCAGGCGGAAGCGAGATCGAGCTGGCGCTCGGGCCTTGCGGCCAGGACCGGGTTGGCCTCGAGCCTGGACACCGCCCGGCGGATAAGGGACATGCCATGCTCGGCCTCTCCCCGCAGCCAGGCCAGGCCGCCGTAGGCGAGATCGGCCAGGAACCGGGCCGTCTCATCCGATCGTTCGGCCAGGCGGGCCATGCGCTCGGCCGCCCGGCTCGCTTCGTCGTACAGCCCGGCCTCCAGGGCCGCGCTGACGGCCTGGTCGAACAGTTCGACGGCCAGCAGCGGCTCGGCCTCCCCGGCGAGGTCCGCCGATTCGGCAAGTTCACGCTGGGCTAGCACCATCTGGCCGGTCAGCAGGGCGAGGCGCCCCCGGACCGCGAGGATCCTGGCCCGGGTGAGGCGCTGCTCCGCAGCGGGTACCGTCTGGGTCAGCCGCCGGGCCCGGTCCAGGTCACCACCGTTGAGCGCGGCCTCGGCGGCCTCGGCCAGCCGCACGGACCTGGCTTGCGCCGTCCCGGACAATTCAGCCGCCCGCTCCCAGGCGGCCGCGGCCTCCAGCGGTGCGCCCTTGCCGGCGGCCAGCCCGGCGGCGGCAGCCAGAGCGGCGGCGGCCACATCATCTGGTCCGGTCGCGGCCGCGGCCAGGTGCCAGGCCGCGCGCTCGGCATCGCGGGCGGCCAGGCCTTCCGCCAGCGCACGGTGCGCGTCCCGCCGCTGCGCCGGAGCCGCGGCGTGGTAGGCCACCGACCGCATCAGCGGGTGAGAGAACTCGATCCCGTCGCTAGTGAGGCGGATGAGCCCGGCTGCTTCGGCCTCGCCGAGGGCGTCGCTGCCATCACGGCCCAGGCGAGCGGCCGCGGCATTCACCTCCGCTACCTGGCACCGCCCCGCCGCGGCCGCGACGAGCAGCGTGGTCCTGGCCGCCGAGTCGAGCTGATCCAGGCGGGCGGCGAAGCGCTGCCGGATCGCCGCGCCTGGCTCCAGCGGCGCTTCGGGAAGGTCCGCACCGCCCAGTTGCCCCGCGGTCAGGACGGTCGACAACTCCACCAGCGCGAGCGGGTTACCGCCGGTCTCGGCGTGCAGGCGGCTGGCCACGTCGTGACTTGGCCTGATCCCGGCGACGGCCCCGACGAGGTGTTCCGTCGCAGCGCGGCTTAGCCCCGCCACTTCCCGGCACGGCAGGCCGGCCGGGACGGCCGTGCCGGAGCGCAAGGTCATGAGACAGGCGATCGAATCGCTGCCTAGGCGGCGCAGCGCGAACGTCAGGGCGTCCTGGCTCGCCGCGTCCAGCCAGTGCAGATCATCGACCAGGACCAGCAGTGCGCGGTCCTCCGCGGCCGTGGTTAGCAGGCCGTGAGTTCCCGTCGCCACCGCGAGGCGGTCGGAGGCCCCGTCCTGACCGGGGCCGTCGTGACCGATACCGAGCGCGCGCCGCAGGGCTGCGGCCTGCCGTTCGGGCAGCGCGGTCAGGTAATCAGCGACCGGGTGCAGCAGCGAGTACAGGCCTGCGAAGCCAAGCTCGGTTTCGGCCTCTATCCCGGTCGCCCGCAGGATCCGCATGGGCCCGGCCCGGCCGGCGGCATAATCGGCCAGCGCCGTCTTCCCGATACCGGGATCGCCCCGCAGCACAAGCACCCCGCTGCTGCCGGCCGCGGCCTGCTGAAGCAGTTGGTCGATCTGCCGTTGCTCGGTCTCCCGCCCCGCGAGCATGTCTGCATTTTAAGCCAGGTCAGGTTTCGTCGTGCTCCTGCAGGAATGCGCGGAATTCCTCGACCGCCTGATCCTGATCCGTCCCCAGGTCGGGAATCACCACCATGTCGGTGCCTGTCCAGTAGGCCCCGGCGTACTCGCCGCCGTCGGCCGGCGGTACCAGGAGGCAGTGATGTGCGATCTTGATGTGATCGCGTACCTCGTCCCACGAGACGCCGGGCGGCACCAGGCCGATCGCGGGCGAGTCACTGTCGTCGAACTCTAGGTCCTGGAGCACGCGCCTCCCTCCGGTGGGCTCTTAGTGCCATCCTGGGGCACGCAGTCAGGCCGTTCGGGATAAAAATGAGAAATCTGGACGGTCAGCCTTCGCTGCCCGCGATCGTGGTGAGGGCCTCGATCCGGCTGCCGCGCTCGCCGCGGGTCATGAAGCGGTAGCCGATGTAGCCGATGATCGCGGCGACGAACGACATGACCAGCATGATCGTGCCGAGCGCGTTCAGCGCGGGGCCGCCGTTGCCGCCGTGCTGGGTGGAGTAGATGATCACCGACATCGGGGTGTTCCCGGAGTTGGAGGAGAGCAGGTCGACGATGACGAAGTCGTCGATCACGCCGGAGAAGACCAGCACCGCGCTGGCGAAGATGGCCGGGCCGAGCAGCGGCAGCATGACCCGGCGCATGGCCTGGAACCGGTTGGCGCCCAGGTCGGCGGCGGCCTCCTCGTACTGGCGGCCGAGGCCGACCAGCCGGGCCTGGACGATGATCGCGGGCCAGCTCACGTTCCAGGTGACCAGGGCGAGGACCTCGGCCGTCGTCCCCAGATGCACGGACGTGAACAGCTCCGTGAACACGAAGAACATCGCCACGCCGAAGATCAGCTCGGGGACGACGAAGGACAGGATCATCAGGAAGTTGAACGTCGACGGGATGGGGCCGCGCCAGCGGTTGATGCCGAGCGCGAACGCCACCCCGAGCGGGACCGCGATCACCGTGGTCAGCACGGATAGCCGCACGGTCTGGATGACCGCCGCGTGCAGCTGCGGGTTGTGCAGGACCGAGTTGACCGGGTCCTTGAAGTACCAGCGCCAGGAGAAGCCCTGCCAGACGCTCTGCGACTTGCCCTTGTTGAACGAGAACAGCACCGCGATGCCGATCGGCACCAGCGACCAGATCAGGTACAGCCAGGTGAAGCCCTCGAGGAACCACGGGTGGCGCCACGGGTTCCTGGGGTTCCAGCGGCTCTGGGTCCGGGCCTGGGGCTGGCTTTGCTGGGGCGGCGTTTCCGCGGAAACGCTCGGGGCGGTCATGCCGCCACCTTCGAGGACCGGTTCGTCGCGATGACGTAGTAGATCATCGGGATGAGCAGGACCAGCAGGAGCAGCAGGGACAGCACCGCGCCCTGGCCCTCGAGGCCGGGCGTGCCGAGCTGGCCCTGGATCAGGTTGCCGATCATCGAGGTGGACGCGGCGCCGGACAGCAGCTGGTTGGTGTAGTAGTCGCCGATCATGGGCAGCACGGTGATCAGCAGCGCGGTGAGGATGGGCTGTTTGGACAGCGGCAGCGTGATCCTGACGAACGTGCGGGCCCGGCCGAGGCCGAGGTCCCGGCCGGCCTCGATCAGGGCCGGGTCGATCCGGTCCAGACCCGCGTACAGCACCAGGATCAGGTACGGGATGTAGCCGTAGACCAGGCCGAGGATCACCGTGCCCGGGTGGCCGCCCAGCCAGTTGACCGGGGAGATGCCAAACCACGACAGCGCCTTGTTCACGATGCCGTTGGTCTGCAGCAGGCTGATCCAGGCCAGCATGCGCATCATGTAGCTGATCCAGAACGGCGCGATGAGCAGGATCAGGAACAGCCCCTTCCTGCGGCCGGAGAAACGGGCCACGAAGTACGCGGCCGGATAGCCGATGAGCAGGCAGAGCAGGCTGGCGATGGCCACGTAGACCACCGTCCTGACCACGATCGGGCCGGCGAACGCCGCGCTGCCCACCAGGTCGCGGGAGACGTCGATGACGTTCTCCGAGCTCCACGCGAACGGGTTCCACACCGCGACCGGGGACTCGAAGAGCTGGTCGAGCTTGCCCATCGCGATCGCGAGCACCGCGTAGAACGGCACGATGAACAGCAGCACCAGCCAGATGATCCCCGGCGCGGCCAGGGCGATCCAGAACGCGTTCTTGCGTCTCATCGGTTGTCCTTCAGATTCCGTTGCTCACGACGAGCCAGGCCTGCTGCCACAGGGCATCGGCGTCGACGGGCAGCTGCAGTTGGGCCACGCCGCGGCGGAAGTACGACGGGAGCACCACCGTGGAGAGCAGCGACGGCGGCAGGATCTGCTCCTTGACCAGGACCTGCGGGGTCACGCCGTTCGATGGCTGCATGTAGCCGTTGAAGCTGATGTTCTCCAGGACGTTCGGCAGGTCCTGCATGTAGTTGAGGAACATGTGGGCGAGCACCGGGTTGGTGGCCGACTGCAGGAGCACAGGTTGGTGTCGTTCGCGACCGGTCCCTTGCCGTCCGGGGGGAACCAGTAGCCGACGTCGGTGACCGGGACGCCCTTCGGCATGTAGGACTCGGCCGCGGCCATGTCGCCGGACCAGGCGTGGTGGATCCAGGTGTCCCCGTCGGGGACCTCGGTGTAGTCGTTGTTGTCGATCCGGACGTTGACCAGGCTGGTGAGGTCCTCGAGCGCCTGGCGCGACGTGTTGATCTGCCTGTAGTCGGTGGTGTTGAGGTCGAAGATGCCGTTCTTCATCAGGCCCAGGCTGATCGACTCCCGGTAGTCGTCCAGGATGGCGACCCGGCCCTTGTACTTGGCCTGCCAGGGCATCGCCCACGGGTTGCTCATCGCGTACGGGTTCTCGTCCACCAGGTCCTTGCGCCAGGAGATCCCGGTCGTGTAGATCGTGTACGGCACCGTGTACTGCCAGCCCTGGTCGTAGAAGGGGTTGGTGAAGTCGGGCCAGGCCTGGGTGATGTTCGGGATATAGGAGTGGTTGAGCGGCTGGACCAGCTTGGACTCGATGAGCTGGCCGAGCGTGTCGACGGTGGCACCGATCAGCAGGTCGTAACTCAGGCCGCTGCGCAGCTTGGACAGCGCCTCGTTCATGGTGTTGAACGTGGTGACCTGCACCTTGACCTTGTGCTTCTTGGCGAAGGCGTTGACACAGGCCTGGTTGATGTAGGCGACCCAGGTGTAGATCTGCAGGGTGGCGCCCGGCTCGGGGGGCAGGTTCGAGGCGATGGCGGCGTTTCCTGGGAAAACGGGCCATTTGACCGGGTTGTCCGGGCGGGGCAGCGGGACGGTGCCGGTGCCGGCCAGGGCGGAGGCGCAGGCGCTGAGCAGGGGGGCGGATCCGAGCGCCGCCAGGGCCGCCCCGGCGCTGCCGCCCAGGAAGGACCTGCGGGTCAGCTTCCTGGGGACGCCGTGGCCTTGCCAGCCTTCTCTCGGGTGCGCCATTGGTTTAGTCCCCGGTTCTTGTGGTTCTGTTGGTTCCGTTGTTTACGGCCTGGGCGAAGACGGCGAAGTTCTCGACCAGGCGGTCGATGTCCGCCTCGTCGTGCTGCACCGAGATGAGCCACTGCTCGATCTTGCCCCAGGGCGGCAGGAAGACCCCGCCGTTGTGCTGGTAGAGCCAGTGCGCGTGGCTGTACCTGTCGTCCACGCAGAGGAAGCCCCGGTAGTTTCTTACCGGCTCGGTTGAGAACACGACGCAACCCTTGGCACCCGCGGTGACCACGTGCGCGGTCAGCCCGTTGTCGTCGATGGCTTTTTGTATGCCGCTGGCGGCGCGCTGGCGGAGCTTCTCGATCTTCTCGTACGCCTCGGACGTGGCCACCTCGGTGAGCATAGCCCGGGTCGCGGCCATGGCCAGCGGGTTCCCGTTGAAGGTGCCCACCATCTCATAGCCGCCGCTGGCCACGTGGTCCATGACTTCGGCGGTGCCGCCGATGGCCGCGACAGCCACGCCGCCGCCCAGCGACTTGGCCAAGGTGATGAGGTCGGGCTGGACGTCTTCTTGTTGCGTCACGCCGCCCGGACCGACGGTCAGGCCGGTCTTGACCTCGTCGAAGGTGAGCAGGGCTTCGTGCTCGTGCAGCAGGGCCTTGAGAGCTTCGAGGTAACCAGGCTCGGGCTTGATGATCC
The DNA here is from genome assembly GCA_963790065.1 of uncultured Actinomycetes bacterium. Lineage (GTDB taxonomy): Bacteria > Actinomycetota > Actinomycetes > Streptosporangiales > Streptosporangiaceae > Palsa-504. The sequence continues at coordinate 68,713 of CAWBNK010000026.1, forward strand.
CGGCGTTCATCATGACCGGCTCGATGATCATCCCGGCGACCTGGTCCTTGTGCTCGTCCAGGAGGCGGGCGACGCTGTCGAGGTCGTTGAAAGCGGCGATCAGCGTCAGGTCGGTGATGGCCCTGGGGATGCCGGTGGAGGCCGGGACGCTGTTGGGCTTGTTTTTCGGGCCTGCTCGTTCCGGCTCCGGGGCGACGGAGACCTGCACCGAGTCGTGATGACCGTGGTAACAGCCCTCGATCTTGATGATCAGGTCCCGGCCGGTGATCGAGCGCATGAGGTGAACGGCGTCCATGGTGGCTTCGGTGCCGGAGTTGGCGAAGCGCCATCGTGGCAGGCCGAATCGGCGGGCGAGTTCTTCGGCGACCGCGATGGCGTCGGGGGTGGGCTGGGCGAAGTGGGTGCCCTGGCTGGCCTGGCTTGCTATTACTTTTGCGATGGCCGGGTGGGCGTGGCCGGCCAGGGCGGCGCCGTAGCCGCCGTGCAGGTCGACGTACTCGTTGCCGTCGACGTCCCAGACCTTCGAGCCGCGGCCGTGGCTCAGCCAGACCGGCTGCGGCGCGGTGATCTGCCAGCTCGAGGTGACGCCGCCGGCGAGGTAGCTCTTGGCCTGCTCGGCCAGGCGTTTAGAGCGCGGCTGGCGGCGGACGAAGATCTCCTCCTGCGCCGCGATGATCTCCTTGAGCTTGGTATCGGTGGTCACGATGACTCCCAGCCTTGACTGAACGTTCAGTCTAGACTTCAGGGCTGGCCGCCGGCAAGAGCGCAGGAAATTACGATTCCGTCCACGTGTCGCGGCGAGGCCGGGCGGCCGTCGGGTTGATCCCCCGAAGCAGCGCTTCTTCCGACGCACCTCGTCGCAACTGCCTCTCGGTCTCACTGTGGGCCCGCCAGTCGCGCTAGTTCATCAAAATCCCGGACGTCGCTGATCGCTTGCGCCCCCTTGACCGGCCGGCGTGACGGAGTTAACTTATCTGGTATTCGGAAATAAAATTCCATGATACGGAAATATGGCCGACTGCGGAAAGGCGCAACTGGCCGATAGCTCACCTGGAGCCGTGATGACACTGACCAACGCACCCGATGCCAGAGAAAGGTCGGCCGTCCATCCCGTGGACGAGGTGCTGCCCGCGCCCAGGCTGTTCATCCTGGGCCTGCAGCACCTGTTCATCATGTACGCGGGCGCCGTGGCCGTGCCGCTCATCGTGGGCGGGGCGCTGGGGCTGCCGATATCCACGATCGGACTGCTGGTCAACGCCGACCTGTTCGTGTCCGGCATCGCGACGGTGATCCAGAGCGTCGGCATCGGCAAGGTCTTCGGGGTCCGGTTGCCCGTGGTGGCCGGCGCGACGTTCACCGTGCTCAGCCCGATGATCATCATCGCGCAGAAGTACGGGCTGCCCGCGGTGTACGGGGCGATGCTCTGCTCCGGGGTGTTCGGCCTGCTCATCGCGAAGCCGTTCTCGATGCTGATCCGGTTCTTCCCGCCCCTGGTGGCCGGCACCGTCATCTGCGTCATCGGCCTGTCGCTGATCGGCGCCGACGTCAGCCTCATCGCCGGGGACGACCCTGCGGCCAAGAACTACGGGCAGGTCTCCCACATCGCGCTGGCCGGCCTGGTGATGCTGCTCATCGTGGTGATCACCCGGTGTTTCCGCGGGTTCATCAGCCAGATCGCCGTGCTGCTTTCCATCGCGATCGGGACGCTGGTGGCCTGGCCGATGCACCTGCTGAACTTCTCCAGCGCGAGCGCCGCCAAGTGGGTCGGCTTCAGCGGGTTCTTCCGGTTCGGCCACCCGAGGTTCGAGGCGGCGGCGATCATCTCGATGTGCATCGTCATGCTGGTGACCTACACCGAGTCAACCGCCGACATGCTGGCGGTCTCCGAGATGGTCGACAAGAAGCTCTCCCCCTCCGACCTGGCCCGCGGCCTGGCCACCGACGGCCTGTCGGCGGTGCTGGCCGGCTTCCTGAACTCCTTCCCCGACACCGCCTTCGCGGAGAACGTCGGCCTGGTCGGGCTGACCCGGGTGCGCAGCCGGTGGGTGGTCACCACCTGCGGTGTCATGCTGATCCTGCTCGGGCTGCTGCCGAAGATCGGCCAGGTGGTCGCCAGCGTGCCGGGACCGGTCATCGGCGGCGCCGCGACCGTGATGTTCGCGATGGTCACGGCGGTCGGCATCCAGACCCTGCACAAGGTGAATTTCGAGGGCAACAACAACCTGCTGATCGTGGCGGTGTCGCTGGCGGCGGGCCTGCTCCCGGCCGTGGCGCCGAGCTTCTACGAGCACTTCCCCAGCAACTTCCAGGTCATCTTCGGGTCCAGCATCACCTCCACGGTGATCGTGGTCTTCACCCTGAACATCGTGTTCAACCACTGGTCTGGCGGCGTAACGGCACCGAGTCGGCGGTGGGACTCGCGGTGCGCGAAGGCGCGGTCGCGGTGAACGTCCCCGATGACGGCGCCCGCAGCGGGGATCACCGATACTGACGCGAGAGACCGAGCGCGGGAGGGCGTGGGCGATGAACGGAGACGGCTCAGCCCGCGCCCTCCGCGGCGATGGTCTCGGAGATTTCGCGCGCGATGCGCTTGAGCGCGGGCACGATGCGAGCCGCGGCGTCGTCTGTCATCCGCGCCTGCGGTCCGGACGTGGAGATGGCCAGCAGGCCCGGCGCGTCCGGCACGGCGACCGCGAAGCAGCGCACGCCGACCTCCTGCTCGCCCTCGTCGACGGCGTAGCCCTGCTTGCGGATCACCTCGAGGTGCGCGAGCAGCAGGTCCGGGTCGGTGATCGTGGCTGGGGTGTAGGCGGGCATGCCGTCCCGCTCGAGCAGCGCACGCGCCTCCCTGGCCGGGATCTGGGCGAGCAGGGCCTTGCCCACCGCGGTGCAGTGCGGGAGGACCCGGCGGCCTGGTTCGGTGAACATGCGCATCGAGTGCGGGCTGGGCACCTGCGCGATGTAGACGACCTCGTCGCCGTCGAGCATGGCCAGGTTGGCCGTCTCGCCGGTGAGCCGGACCAACTGGGCCAGGAACGGCCGCAGCCAGATGCCGAGCGTGCGGCTGGAGATCTCGCCGAGCCGGATCAGTCGCGAGCCCAGCGTGTACCGCCGGGAGGCCTCCTGCCGGACGTAGCCCCTATTGACCAGCGTGCGCATCAGCCGGTGAACTGTGGGCAGGGGAAGCCCCGAAACGGTGGAGAGCTCGGACAGGCCGAGCGCCCCGCCGGCGTCGGCCAGCATCTCGAGCAGGTCGAAGGCCCGCTCGATGGACTGCACGCCGCCGGCGGCGGCGCGGCCCGTTCCGTTGCGGCTCTCGCCGTTGCGGCCTTCTTCGTGGCGGCTGGCGCCGTCGTGGTAGTCGGCCGCCGCCGGGCCGGCCTCCTGGGTCGGATCGTTCACGTCTTCCATGATACAGAAAACACAATTCGCATGACGAGGCTATCGGGGAGGGGAGGCGGCTCGCTTCCACAGTGCCTGACGGGCCGTCTGCGGACCGTATGCGGACCGCGTGCGGGCCGCCCGCAGGTTGTTCACGCGCCACTCACGGTCCGTTCACCCAGACAGGCGTGGTTGACGAGCCGTCGGGCATAGGTCTACGCTTAATCCAAGAAACGGAAAAAAACTTTCAGGATGCGGAAAATGTCAGATCACTTGCTTCCTTACCTGGCCAACTGCTCGCTGCTGTTCACCGAGGAGCCGCTGCTCCGGCGCCCGGCCGCGGCCCGCGCCGCGGGGTTCGGGGCGGTCGAGTTCTGGTGGCCGTTCGCGACGCCGGTGCCCGCCGACCACGAGGTCGACGCGTTCGTCACGGCGATCGAGGAGGCCGGCGTGGCGCTGGTCGGGCTGAACTTCTTCGCCGGCGACCTGGCCGGCCCGGACTGCGGCGTGCTGTCGATTCCCGGCCGCGCCGGGCAGTTCCGGGACAACGTCGACGTGGTGGCCGGCATCGGCGAGCGGCTGCGCGTGCGCGGGTTCAACGCGCTGTACGGGAACCGGATCGACGGGGTGAACCCGGACGCCCAGGACGAGCTGGCGGCGGAGAGCATCGGGCTGGCGGCCAAGGCCGTGGCCGGGTTCGGCGGCACGGTGCTGATCGAGCCGGTGAGCGGGCCCAAGCCCTATCCGCTGCGCACGGCCGATGACGCGGTGGCCGTCGTCCAGCGCGCCCGCGCGGCGGGCGCCGCCAACGTCGGCTTCCTGTGCGACCTGTATCACCTGGCCAGCAACGGCGACGACATCGACGCCGCGATCGCCGCGCACGCCGGGGTCGTCGCGCACGTGCAGATCGCCGACGCACCCGGCCGGGGCGAGCCGGGCAGCGGCCAGCTCGACCTGGATAGGTATCTGGCCGCCCTGGCGGACCGCGGCTACCGCGGCTGGGTAAGCCTGGAGTACAAGCCCACCGGGACGACCGAGGCGAGCCTGGCCTGGCTGCCCAGGGACCGCCGGGCCGGGCCCGTGGAGAAGGAGCAATCATGAGCACGCGGATCGCATTCATCGGGCTGGGCATCATGGGCGCGCCGATGGCCGCCAACCTGGTCAAGGCGGGCTTCGAGGTCACCGGGTACAACCGCAGCCCGGCCCGGGTGGAGCAGCTGGCGGCGGCAGGCGGCCGCGGCGCCGCCAGCATCGCCGAGGCCGTGCGGGACGCCGACGTGGTGGCCACGATGGTGCCCGACTCCCCCGACGTGCAGGAGGTCCTGGCGGGCGAGGACGGTGTGTTCGGCCACGCGCGGGCCGGTGCGCTGATCATCGACTTCTCCAGCATCCGGCCGGACATTGCCGCCGCGCTGGCCGCTGAGGGCGCCAAGCGCGGATTCCGGGTGCTCGACGCGCCGGTATCCGGCGGCGAGCAGGGCGCGATCGAGGGCGTCCTGTCGATCATGGTCGGCGGCGCCGCCGAGGACTTCGAGGCCGCGGCGCCGGTGTTCGACGCGGTGGGCAAGACCATCGTGCACGTCGGGCCCGCCGGGTCCGGCCAGACGGTCAAGGCCGCGAACCAGCTCATGGTGGCCGGCCACCTCGAGCTGCTGGCCGAGGCCATCGTGTTCCTCGAGGCCTACGGGGTCGACACCGAGGCGGCGCTGCGCGTGCTGGGCGGCGGCCTGGCCGGCAGCACGGTGCTGCAGCGCAAGGGCGCCACGATGCTGGCCCGCGACTTCAGGCCCGGCTTCCGCATCGCACTGCACGACAAGGACATGGGTATCGTCACCGCCGCCGCACGCGAGGCCGGCGTGGTGATCCCACTCGGCGCGGTCGCCGCGCAGCTCGTCGCCTCGCTGAAGGCGCAGGGCGACGGCGGCCTAGACCATTCGGCGCTGCTGAAGCTGGTCATGCAGCTCTCTGGGCGCCAGGAACGACAGGAGTAGGAACATGCCACGGATGAAAGCCGCGGACGCCGCGGTCGCGATCTTGCGCCAGGAGGGGGTGACGAACGTGTTCGGGTTGCCCGGGGCGGCCATCAACCCCTTCTACGCCGCGATGCGCCGGGACGGGGGGATCACGCACACGCTGGCCCGCCATGTCGAGGGAGCGTCGCACATGGCCGAGGGCTATACGCGGGCCCGTTCGGGCAATATCGGCGTGTGCGTCGGCACCTCGGGGCCGGCCGGCACCGACATGCTGACCGGGCTGTACTCGGCCTCGGCTGACTCGATCCCGATCCTGTGCATCACCGGCCAGGCGCCGGTGGCCCGGCTGCACAAGGAGGATTTCCAGGCGGTCGACATCGCCGCCATCGCCGGCCCGCTGACCAAGATGGCGATGACCGTGCTCGAGCCGGCCCAGGTGCCCGGCGCGTTGGCGCAGGCGTTCCACCTGATGCGCTCGGGGCGGCCCGGCCCGGTGCTGATCGACCTCCCCTTCGACGTGCAACTAGCCGAGATCGACTTCGATCCGGACACCTACCAGCCGCTGCCGGTGTACAAGCCGGCGGCCACCCGGGCCCAGATCGAGAAGGCGCTGGACATGCTGGCCGTCGCGGAGCGGCCGATTATCGTGGCCGGCGGTGGCATCATCAACGCCGACGCGGCCAGCCTGCTCACGGAGTTCGCCGAACTGGTCGACACGCCGGTGGTGCCCACGCTGATGGGCTGGGGCGCGCTGCCCGACGACCACCCGCTGATGGCGGGGATGGCCGGCCTGCAGACCGCGCACCGGTACGGCAACGCCACCGTGCTGGCCTCGGACTTCGTGCTCGGCATCGGCAACCGGTGGGCGAACCGGCACACCGGCGGCCTGGCCACGTACACCGCGGGCCGGACGTTCGTGCACGTGGACATCGAGCCGACCCAGATCGGGCGGGTCTTCGCCCCCGACTACGGGATCGTCTCCGACGCCGGGGCCGCGCTGCGGCTGTTCGTCGACGTCGCCGCCGAACGCAAGGCCGCCGGGCGGATCGCCGACCGCGCCGCGTGGGTCGCCGAGTGCCGTCAGCGGCGTGCGACCATGCAACGGCGCACCCACTTCGACAACGTGCCGATCAAGCCGCAGCGGGTGTACGAGGAGATGAACCGCGCGTTCGGCCCGGAAACGCGGTACGTCAGCACGATCGGCCTGTCGCAGATCGCCGCGGCGCAGTTCCTGCACGTCTACCGGCCGCGGCACTGGATCAACGCCGGCCAGGCGGGCCCGCTGGGCTGGACCACGCCGGCCGCGCTCGGCGTCTGTGTCGCGGACCCCGATACGCCCGTGGTGGCCCTGTCCGGCGACTACGACTTCCAGTTCATGATCGAGGAGCTGGCGGTCGGCGCGCAGTTCAACCTGCCGTACATCCACGTGCTGGTGAACAACGCCTACCTGGGCCTGATCAGGCAGTCGCAGCGCGGCTTCGACATGGACTACTGCGTGCAACTGTCCTTCGACAACGTCAACGCGCCCGAGGTCAACGGCTACGGCGTCGACCACGTCAAGGTGGCCGAAGGGCTCGGCTGCAAGGCACTGCGGGTGACCGAGCCGACCGAGATCGGTCCCGCGCTCGAAGAGGCCAAGAAGCTGATGGCCGAGTACCGGGTGCCGGTCGTGGTCGAGATCATCCTGGAGCGGGTCACCAACATCTCCATGGGGACCGAACTGGATAACGTGGTCGAATTCGAGGACCTGGCGGCGGGTCACGAGGACGCGCCGACCGCGGTCGTCGCCATGCTGGACTGACGATGCGGATCGTCATCGCGCCGGACAAGTTCAAGGGATCGCTGCCCGCTGCTCAGGTGGCCGCCGCGATCACCGCCGGGCTGCGGGCCGTGTGCCCCGGGGCCGAGCTGGTCACCATCCCGGTGGCCGACGGCGGCGAAGGGACGGTGGACGCGGCCGTGGCGGCCGGCTTCGAGCGGGTGCCGGTGACGGCAGCCGGGCCGACCGGCGACCCGGTACAGGCGAGCTACGCCCGGCGCGGCGAGGTCGCGGTGGTCGAGCTGGCCTGCGTCTGCGGGCTGGCCCGGCTGCCCGGTGGACGGCGCGAGCCGCTCACCGCGTCCAGTTTCGGCGCGGGTGAGGTGCTGCGGACCGCGCTGGAGGCGGGCGCGCGCCGGATCATCCTCGGCGTCGGCGGCAGCGCCAGCACCGACGGCGGCGCCGGCCTGCTCCAGGCGCTCGGCGCGCGGGTACTCGACGCCCAGGGCGAGCAGATCGGCCTGGGTCTTGGGGTCGGAGCGGCGCTGCGCGATGTCGCCTCGCTCGACCTGGCCGGGCTGCACCCGGCGCTGCGCGCCGCGGTGATCATCCTCGCAGCCGACGTGGACAACCCGCTGACCGGCCCGGACGGCGCGGCCGAGGTGTACGGGCCGCAGAAGGGCGCCGCGCCGGCCGAGGTTGCGGTGCTCGCCGATGGGCTGCGGCGCTGGGCGGCGGTGGTGGCCGCGGCGACCGGCGCCGACTGGTCGCAGGCTCCCGGTTCCGGCGCGGCCGGCGGCGTCGGCTTCGCGGCCCGGGCCGTGCTGGCCGCGCAGTCGCGGCCGGGCATCGGACTGGTGCTCGAGCTGGCCGGCTTCGACGCGGCGCTGGCCGGCGCGGACCTGGTGATCACCGGCGAGGGTTCGCTCGATAGGCAGAGCCTGGCGGGTAAGGCACCGGTCGGAGTGGCACGGGCGGCCGCCCGGCTGGGCATCCCGGTCGTCGCGGTGGCCGGGCGCAGCACGCTGACCGCGGCCGAGCTGGCCGCGGCCGGGATCGCCGCGGTCTACCCGCTGAGCGGTCTAGAACCTGATCCGGAGCGGTGCCGCGCCGAGGCAGGCCCGCTGCTGCGCCGCGTGGGCCAGATGATCGCCCGCGACCGGCTAGCCAAGGCGGTGATCGGGGGATGAACCAAGGCAAT
>CAWBNK010000027.1:0-49181 GCA_963790065.1 uncultured Actinomycetes bacterium
GCCCCGGGAGCCGGTCGCGTTCGCACGGCGAGTCCGCGGCGCCGGTGCCGTACTTGCTGGGAGCTGCGATGACTACGGCCAGGATCAGAACCGGCGGAAGACGGGGTGGTCGTCGTGCCACCACACCAGCACCACCTTGCCGATCATGCTCGAGCCCTTGATCGGCCCCCAGTACCGGCTGTCGCACGAGATCCCCCGGTTGTCACCCAGCATGTAGAACTCGCCTGGCGGCACCCGGTAGGGGTGCTGGCGGCTCGCTATCGGTAGCCCGAGCGGATCGTTTTTGGGCAGGTAGGGTTCGGCCAGCAGCCGCCCGTTTACGTAGACGCCGTTACCGGACGAGTAGATCGTCTGACCCGGCAGCGCGATGACGCGCTTGACCAGGTCGCCTTCAGGCGGCCCTGGGCAGTGGTCGAGCGGCGGGTGGGTGAACACGACGATGTCGCCCTCGTGCACGTCGTGCCAGCTGAAGAACGCCTTCTGCGCCAGGACCCGGTCGTACACGCCGAGCGTCGGCACCATGGACGCCGAGGGGATCCAGAAGGTCTGGAACGCGAACGCCCGCACCAGGCCGGCCAGCAGTACCGCCACCAGGAGGATGACGCCGGTCTCAGCCAGCGCCCGTCTCAGCCGATGACGCCGCCGTCTCGGCCCCGCCTCGGTCGGCTTTTCCTCGGCTGGTTCGGCGCTGGCTGGTTCGGCGCTGGCTGGTTCGGCGCTGGCTGGTTCGGGCCCGGCCGGGCCGTCGTCAGCAGGATCGGCCATGTCCGGCTTCCTGGCTGATCACCCGCGGGCGGCCCATGGCCGGGATTACGCCCGCCGCGGGCTCAGGCGGGCCGGGCAGGCAGTGCGCGGGTCGCAGTGCGGGACTGGTGACCGCGGCCTTGGCCGGCACCGTCGAGGCCAGCAGCCCCGCCGAGACGCCCAGCGAACCGGCCGCGACCAGCAGCGCGCAGGCCAGCGTGCTCAGACGCCGGCCGGGGCGGGGCGTCAGCCACTCGCGTGCCGCGCCGGCCAGGTAACTCCAGGCGATCGAGCCTGCCTGGGTCCCGTCCCTGATGAGCAGGGCGGCGAGCTCGGCGGCCTCCTCCCCGTGCCGCCGCCGCCAGCGGGCCGGGTAGCACCGCAGCACGGCCTCGACCAGCCGGGTCGCCCGGGTCTCGTCCATCAGATGCCGCCCAGCCGCAGCCGCAGCCGCCCGGCCGCGCTGACCCGCTCGAGCGAATCGAGGTGCACGCGAAGCGCCGCCGCCCCCGGCGCGGTAATCCGGTAGGGATGGCGCCGGTCGTCGGCGGGCAGCGGCTCGATCAAGCTGAGCCGCTCGAGCCGGTCCAGCGCGCCGTACAGCGTGCCGGGCCCGAGCTCGACACCGGCGAGTTCCTTGATGTCGTGGATCAGCGCGTAGCCGTGCTTGGGCCCGTCGGCCAGGCTGATCAGGATCAGCACCGATGCCTCGCCGACCCGGCGCAGCACGTCCTGCCCGGCCCGGCCGTCTCGTCCGCTCACGGCCACCCGCCCTTCTATTACGGTGACCAATATATCAGTCAACGTAGTAGTCGCGCGCGGGTTAGTCGCGGAACAGCGGGCCGTGCTCCAGGCGTGGCTCGCGCGGCGGGTGGCGCTTCGTGGGCGGCGACTGACCCGGCCGGGCCCTGCGGACGGGGCTCGGCCGGGGATGAGCGTACTTACGGGATGGATCGCGCCGCGACCCCGCCGACCAGGGTGCCGACCGCGATGCCGATGGCCAGGTAGACCAGCGACGTGGCGATCTTGGCGTCGAGTCCGGCCGCGGTGCTGAACGGGAAGATGGCCGCGATCGTCGTCACCAGGGCCACGATCCAGCCGAAGAACATCAGCGGCCGCAACGTGCCCAGCATCAGCAGGTGCACCACTCCGGTGGCGACGATGGCCGCCGCGACGGCGACCAGGATCAGGGCGGTCGTGCGCACGTCGCCGTAGGCGCCGTCCTGGCGCGGGGCCAGCACCGGCAGGTTGAACAGCCAGCGGCTGACCAGTATGCCGACCAGCGCCACCAGCCCGGTGATCAGGGCGCTCGCCGTCCCGCCCGCCCACAGCTTGCGCGCATCGGCGCCGACGCCAACGCGTCGGCGGGGGGTCGGGGTGATCGATGACCTGATCGGCGTGGTGTTCGCCGTCCAGTCGCTGACCGGTCGGATGGTGGCCTGCTCATCTGGGGTGCGGAACTGAGTGCTCATATGGGGTCTCCTCTTCTCAGCTTGTCCTCTTCGGATAGATCAATTTTCGGTCCGGTCGAGAGCAAAATCCCTAGAGAAACTCCCTAGTCCGGTTCTCCAGGGGAGGCGAGTCGAGATGAACCGGGCGGGCGGCACGCACCCTAGGGAGGAGAACTAGGGAGTTCTCCCAGGGACCTGGCGCGGGATCTGGACGACAGTGGATCTGTCAACACAACGAGAAAAGGGAGACCCCCAGATGAGCACCAAGTCCTCCACCCTGGACTACGAAGTCGTCGGCCACACCACCGAGGAGATCGAGCGTTACTACGACCACCAGGAGCGTTCGGCGCGCCGTCGCCGCTGGCTGCTTGGCACCGGTGCGGCAGTGGTCGTGGCCGGCGGCGCTGCGGCCGTGGCCCTGATGTTCATGTCGTCCGGCACCACCCCGGCCGCCCCGGCGGCCCCGGCGTCCACGTCCACCTCAACCGGTATCCCCGCGGCCAACCCGGCCGTGCCGAGCCACCCGACCGCGCCGACCGGCAACCCGGCCGTCCCGGCCAGCCCCGCCTCGGGCACCGGCACCTCGGCCGGCTCATGACCAGGTCCTCTGGCCCGCATCGTGCTACGCCCCCGCATCACCGCCATGGCGATGCGGAGGCGTTTCGCGTTTCCGGCCGCACCGGAGCGCGCATGCTGCGGCCAGTCCCGCCGGCCACGTCCGTCACACAGTCCACGCAGACCACGCCCGGCCCGGTCCGTGAGGCGGTGCCACGGTCGGCTGCGCTCATGGACGCTTCAGGAACCTGAAGTAGAACGCGACGAACACCAGGACAATCCCGACGTTCGCTATCAGCCGCTCCCAGACCTGGTGCCTGAAGAACAGGACGTCCGCGCCGACCACGACGGCCACCATCGCGAGCACGTAAAGCGCGACGGCTGCCTTCCTTCCCACGGTCTCTGTCTACTACGCGCGACGGAGTAGAGCAAGAGCTCACCTGCCCGCTGCCGCTGGTGACGACCGACTCTCGCCGTACCATCCGGGCCGACCTGGTCCGCAGCATGCGGCCCAAGATCCTGGCGGCCGGCATCGCCAGCGAACGGGAACTGGATGAGGTGGACCACGCGGTGCGAGAGCACCTCAGCGATCCCGGCACGCTGATGCTGCCGCACCTCCTGGTCCTGGCCTGGGGCCGCAAGCCGGACGGCGCGGATGCTTCCGGCCGGAGCACCGCACGAGGTGACGAAGGGTGACGCGCGGGTACGGGACCGCGTGTACCCGGCCCAGGCGGGCTACGCGCGCTGTCGTCCGATCACGGGACTGAGCCTGTTATTGGCCGTCGTCGCCCAGGTCGGCCAGGTAGTGGCCGAAGCGCAACTCGAACTCGGGCCCGACTTCGGCCGCTCGCCTGCGGAGCCGGGCGCCGCGCTCGCGGACGGACGGCCACGTGAACGCGTGGAGGAAGACGTCCTGGGTTTCGATCAGGTCGGCTGCGGAGGGCAGGCTCTGCCGGTTGATGAGCCGCTTCGCCTCACTGAGCGCGGGCTTGTCGAATGACGCGATCCGCCGCGCCAGGGTGTCGACGAAGCCGTCCAGTTCTGCGTCGGGCAGCGCCCGGTTGATCCAGCCGTAGGCGGCCGCGGTCGCGGCGTCAAAGTCGTCGCTGCCCAGAATGATCTCGAGCGCCCTGGCCCGGCCGACCAGCAACGGGAGCCGTTCGATCCCGCCCCCGCCGGGGAGCAGCCCTGCTCCCACCTCCGGCTGGCCGAAGATGGCCCGCTCCAAGCTGGCGAACCGCATGTCGCAGGCCGCGGCCAGCTCGGCGCCCCCGCCCCGGGTGCGACCCCGGATGGACGCGATGGTCACGACGGGAGAGTTGGTCAGCCGGGTCGTGGTGTCGATGAAGGCGGGCAGGCCGGTCGGTCCCGGTTTGACGGGTGTCTCCGCCGCCCGCGAGACGTCATAGTGGTTGACGAAGAAGTCCGGATGCGCGCTGTCCAGCACGACAACCCGTAGTGTGTCGTCGGCTTCGATCCGCCCGACCAGCTCCTGCAACTCACGGATCGTGTCCGGGTCCTCCAGGTTGACCGGCGGATTACTGAACGTCACCCGCCAATAGCCGGGGATGACTTCGGTGATGGTGAACTGGGTCAGCGCATTCGCCATTAAGAACGCTCTTTTCCGTTTTAGGTCCGCCCGCCCCGACGTCATCTGCTGCCGCCTCGCGGCTCGCCATCGTTGCGATGTTGCCGCCTGCGTGAGGTGCGGTACCCGGGACGTCCGCCTCATTCAGGATGATGTTCGTCATCCTCTTTGTCAAGCGGCCGACCGCCAGCCGCTGCTCGCGGTCGGGACAAAACGGTGGCTTGCTCAGATGCCGCGCGGTCCGCAGGGGAGGACCCGCGCTGCCGGGCCTTACAGCTGTTTCAGGGCCGACGCCGTCTCGGAGAGAATCTCCTCCGACAGGTCGCTGTCGCCGACGGCTCGAGCCATGGCGACCGCCCCGACGAGGGCGCTGAGGACCAGGTAGGCCTGGCGGCGATCGGCTGCGGGGTCGGCGCTCGGGGTCAGGCCCGCCAGCACGTCGAGGTACTTCTCGACCTGGCGGCCGTACGCCGCTCGCGTGCGGGCGTCCGCCCGGGAGACGTCTTCGGCGAGCCCGGCGACGGCGCAGCCGGACTCCGGCCCGTCGCGATGGGCGACGCTGAGGTAGCCGTCCACGATTGCGGTGAAGGCTCGCTTTCCGCCCCGGGCCGCGGCGCTGATGGCCCGCTCGCTGCCCTGCGCCAGCGCGCATTCCACCGCCTCGCCGACGAGATCGTCTCGTGAGCTGAAATGGCGGTAGAAGCCGCCGTGGGTCAGGCCCGCCTCCTGCATCAACTCGGCCACGCCGACCCCGTTGACGCCGTCGCGGCGCATACGTGCCGCGGCCACGTTGACGATCCGGTCATGACTCGCCGCCTTGTCCGCCTGCGAACTACCCACGATCGGACCTCCAGCCCGCCGGCACCGCCGTTCCCAGCGAAGATTATAGGCGTCATCCTGGAAGGCGGATGACGACTGCCGAGTGCCGGCCCCGCCATGCTGTCGATTCCCGGGACGGCTTGCTGTGGTCAGCGCTGGGGAGCGATCAGGTACTTCTCCCCGGTGGCATGCCGCGCGTAGGCGGAGTAGGCCTCGGGTTCCAGCACCTCCAGGAGTGAGACTTCCCTGGTGTACGTGCTGGCGAAGGTGGTTTCCAGGCCCGCTCTCACCCGCTGCCGGAGCGCTTCGAGCCTGGATGGCCCGATGGTGCGAAGGAACGGGGTCAGCAGCCACCCTCCGATGCCCCACGCCATGCCGAAGTTCCGGCGCAGCACGGTCGGCCCGCGGTCAAGCCCCCCGTAGATGTAGACCTGCTTGTGCGTGGCGGAGCCGTAGGTGCTGTATCCGGTGGAGTTCTTCACCGCGGCGGCCTCCATGCAGGTGAGGATCCGTCCGGCCAGGTCGCCGCCGCCGATGGCGTCGAAGGCCACCGTGGCCGAGGTGTCGGCCAGCGCTTGGGTGAGTGCGGCCATGAAGACGGGTGATGACGAGTTGCAGACGTACGTGGCGCCGATGGCCCTGAGGATCTCTTCTTGTTCGTCCTTGCGGACGATGTTCACGAGGGGCACCTGTTCCTCGATGCAGAGCCGGTTCAGCATCTGACCCAGGTTGGAGGCCGCCGCGGTATGGACCAGAGCCGAGTGTCCTTCGTTCCGCATGGTCTCGATCATCCCCAGCGCGGTAAGGGGGTTGACGAACGACGAGGCGCCGGCCACCGCCGGCACGCCGGGCGGGAGCTCGAGACACTGGCCGGCGTCCACGCACCGGTACTCGGTGTACATGCCGCCGGGTGCGAGCGCCACGACCCGGTCCAGGAGCGCCCGGGCAGCCGGTGAGGACCCGGCGGCGATCACCGTTCCGGCTCCCTCGTTGCCCGCCGGGAGGGAGATGCCCACCCGGGCGGCCAGGGCGCGCATCGCGGCGGCCGCGATAGGGGCGGTGACGACGGGCCGATCCGGGGGGCCCGATCGTGTCGCCGCGGTCATGTCCGCGCCGGCGAACAGCAGACCGAGGTCGGATGGGTTTATCGGAGCGGCCTCGACGCGGACGATCACCTCATCGGGTTCAGGCTCGGGGACGGGGACGTCCGCGAGCGAGAGCTCGAGCGTGCCTTCCGCGGTGACCAGGGAGCGCAGCTCTCGGCCTGTGCCTGGGTTATCGGTGGCCATAATCTGCTTTCCTCGGTTCCTATGACGGTGAACGGCTGCGCTTCCCGCGAGCGCGGTTCAGGCCGAAAGCTGCGGGATCAGCTCTTCGGTCGTGACGATGGCATGAGCGTAGGTCGGCCCGTTGATGGCATGGGCGGCGTGCATTGCCTCCTGGCTGAAGGCGGCGGTGGCGTCCTTGACCAGGGTGACGTGGTACCCGAGTTCCATGCCGAAGCGGCCGGTCGACTCGAGGCAGGTATTGGCGATCATGCCGGTCAGGACGATCCGGCGGATTCCGTGCTGCTTGAGTTGCAGATCGAGATCGGTGTTGGCAAAGCCGCTCGATCCCCAATGCTCCAGGGCAACGACGTCGCCCGCCTGGGGCTGGAAGTCGTCGTGGAACGTTCCGCCCCAGCTGCCCTTGGCGAAGACCTGCGCCTTAGCCGAACCGAGCTGATAGGGCGAGGGGTTGTCGAAGGAGACGTAGTCGCCGGCCTGCCACCGATGATGGGGCACAAAGATGATCTTGAATCCCTGGGCCCGTGCGGCCGATATCACCTTGCGCAAGTGATCTAGCAGCCGCACTTCCTCGGCGATCGCCTTTACCCGAGGCCACAGCTTGCCGCCCTCGCTGATGAAGTCGTTATAGGGGTCGACCAGCAGGATCGCGGTAGTCGCGGGGTCATAGTTCATGGCGATCTCCAATGTCGTCCGGGCGAGGCGTTGACGATCGGGCCCCTGGACGTCCGGGGATCACCGGCCGCTTGGCCACCCTTTCGGGTGCGGACGAAGTAGCCCTGTGCGCTCTGGTTCATGAGCGTGTCCCGGGCGTGCGCCGGAGGCGGTCTTCGGCTGGAGCGATCCAGCCGATGCTGGCGTTATCGACCAGGATGTGGACCCCGCCTCTACGGTGGAGGCGCTTCGAGAGCCGGCAACGACCGTCGCTGCTTCTCCTAAGGCGTGCGCGATCTCCAGCCCGGGGCGCCCATCAGGTTCTGGCTGATGTACATCATCTTCGTTTGGTCAGGATGACGTACCTCATCCTCAATGTCAAGGAATACGTGGCGACCACGTTCGCCCCGGAATTCCAGCCGCGAAGCCAGCCGGGCAACCGGATCAATGCGCATCTGGTCCGGTTGTATCCGGCTCAGACGCACATCAAGCCGGTCCCGCGAGGGCATCTGCCGGTTCCGCGAGGCACCTGCCGAGCTGGCGTGGGCGCCAGCCGGGCCGGATCGGCCAGGCGAACCTCTTCGGGCGCTGCCCGCAGCCCGCAGCCAGCTCCGCCAGCCCGGCCTTAGCCGATTACCAGCACCAGCCTGCCCCGAACGTGGCCGTGCTCACTGACGCGGTGCGCTTCCGAGATCTCGCCGAGTGGGTAGGTCCGCTCGACGGGAAGCCAGAAGCGCCCGGCTTCGATGAGCGCTCCTATTTCAGTAAGCGCGTGAAAGGCGTGGCCGCCAAAGCCGTTGCTGAAGCGCACCTCGTACTGTTTCGCCCCGTCGAAGTCGGCGAGTGTCACCACGTTCTTCGGGCCGCCGGCGAGATCGATCAACTCGGGTAGCACGCCACTTCCGGCGACGTCGAGGGCGGCGTCGACGCCATCGGGCGCGAGGGCGCGGACTCGTTCGGCTATGCCTTCGCCGTACGTCACGGGCTCTGCGCCGAGGAGCCGGAGGTAGTCGTGGTTGGCGGTACTGGCGGTGCCGATCACGCGCGCGCCGCGGGCGAGGGCGAGCTGGACGGCGGTGCTGCCGATCCCGCCTGCGGCGCCGTTGATGAGCAGGCTGATGCCACGGCCGACGCTGAGTTCGTCCAGGCTGCGGGTGGCCGTTTCGAGCGCGACGGGGAGGGCGGCGGCGTCGACGAAACCGAGGGACGGCGGGATCTGCGCCCGATAGGTCAGCAGCGCCAGTTCGGCCGCTCCGGCGCCATCGTCGGAGACACCGAATACCCGGTCGCCGACAGCGGCATCCGTTACACCTTCTCCGACCTCGTCGACGACGCCCGCCACGTCGCGACCCGTCGTCTGCGGCAGCCCTGCGCCGAAGCTCAGCAGGCCCTTGCGCAGCTTCCACTCGGTCGCATTGATGCCGGCCGCGTGCACGGCGATCCGGATCTGTCCGGGACCCGGATGCGGGTCGGGAAGATCCACGATCTCGAGGACCTCGGGACCTCCGAACCGGCTGAATTGCGCTGCTTTCATCATGTTCCTCACTTTCGACGCGAACCGTGCGCCGTTCATTTCGGTTTCGTGTTCAGATTTGCCTGTAGACGTCGCGGCGGTCGGCACGCTCCATCGGCTCTCTCGAAGCCGGGCCCCGCGAAGAGCGTCAGTCGGCTGGCGCCGCCATCGGGCTGATCCCGGCCAGGTCCGACCGCCTGACCCGGATCGCGATCACGGTGATGATCAGCGCGAGCAGCGCGATCCCGGCCGAGACCTCGTATCCCTTGGCGAAGCCGATCGACACGGCGTGGTCGGTCACCGCCTGCTGCAATGCGGCGGCCTTGGCCGCCGACAAGTGCGCCGCGGCGTGGTGCTTCGCCGCCGCGGCCGCCGCGGCGGCCTGCGCCCGGATGTTGTTCGCCACCGCGCTCCAGGCCACGGTGCCCAGGATCGCCAGCCCGATCGAGCCGCCGACCTGCTGGCCCGTGTTCAGCAGCGACGAGGCCACCCCAGCGTCGCTGTCGGCCACCTTGGCCAGCGCGACCAGCGACAGCGGCACGAAGATCAGCCCCAGCCCGAGCGCGGTGACCATCATCGGCCCCATCAGCCCGGAGACGTAGTGACTCTGCTCGTTCAGCCGCGACAGCCAGAACAGCCCGCCGGTCGCGATCACGCTGCCCGCCAGCATCAGCGGCCGGGCGCCGATCCTGGCCACCAGCTGCGAGGCGATCCCTGACGCCACCATGATCGTCAGGACCATCGGCAGGTAGGCGACACCGGTCCGCAGCGGGCTGTACCCCCACACCTCCTGCAGGAAGACGGTGAGGAAGAAGAACAGGCCGAACAGCGCGGTCCCCACGCACAAGCTGATCAGGTAGGCGCCCGTCCGGTCCCGGCTGCGCAGCACCCGCATCGGCACCAGCGCGTGCTTGCTCCGTACCTCGATGATCCCGAACGCCACCAGCAGCACCACCGCGGCCACCAGCGACACGACCACCTTGGTGTCACCCCAGTGCGAGACACCGTTCTCGCTGGTGGCGGCGTTGGACAGCCCGTAGACGAGCAGCCCGAGGCCGAGGCTTCCGGTTATGGCGCCCGGCAGGTCGAAGCGGCCGCGCCGCCTCCCGGACTCCGGCAGCGCCCGGGTCGCGAGGGCCGCGACCACCAGGCCGATCGGCACGTTCACGAACAGCACCCAGCGCCAGTCGGCGTACTGGACGAGCAGCCCGCCCGCGATCAGGCCGACCGCCGCGCCGGAGACGCTCATCGCGGCGTACACGCCCATCGCGCGGTTGCGCGGCTTGCCTTCGGGGAAGGTGACGGCGATCAGCGACAGCGCCGTGGGCGCGGCGAACGCGCCGCCGATGCCCTGCACCACGCGCGCCGTCAGGAGCCAGGCCTGGTCGGTGGCGAACCCGCCGAGCAGCGAGGCCAGCGAGAACAGCAAGATGCCGGCGATGAAGACCCGGCGGCGCCCCAGCAGGTCGCCGGACCGCCCGCCGAGCAGCAGCAACCCGCCGAACGCCAGCGCGTACGCGTTGACGACCCATTCCAGGTTGGTGCCGGAAAAGCCGAGTGCGGTCTGGATGTGCGGCAGGGCCACGTTCACGATGGTCGCGTCGAGCACGACCATGAGCTGTGCCGTCGCGATGACGGCCAGCGCCAGGCCCAGCCGTCGCTGCGGAGCGCCTGAGCTTGGCGTCACGGCGGCCGGCGCGGCCGCGTTGCTGACCTGCCGAGGCAAGTGCCCGGTGTCTGGTGGTGTGGTGGACAAGGCAATCTCCCTGGATTGAGGCGTGCCGGACTAACGCCGTGACCGGCGCGGTGCCGAGGTCACGTGCTGGGCTGTCCTACTTGAAGATCTTTTTGGCCGAACGGGCCGTGGTACCTGCGCCCCGTCAGTCTCTTATTTCGCTGCCCGTCTACGACGTAGCCGGGGTGAGTCCTCCGAGAAGCAGCCCCAGCGTGAAGTCGAACCGGTCGTGCCTCTCGCCGGAGGTCAGCTCCTGCGCATACGCGACCATGTTCGGGAAGCGGTCCGGGGGCAGCATCCTGAAACGCTCGATGAGTTCAGCCCGGTCGACGACTCGTCCGTCGGTGTCCTGGTCGGTCTGCCGCCTCAGCGACATGACGCTGTACGCGCCGACGTAGAGGAACGCTGCATCGATCGCCCACACGGCGGTCTGCAGCGGCACCTTCCCGGCCAGGAGGATCGCGAGCAGGCCCTCGTTGATCCGGAGCGTCTCCAGGCTGAGCGGTGCGGCCGCCAATGTGGCGCGCCAGATTTCCGGGTACCGCAGGTACTGGTCGCGCAACTGCCGGCAGACATCGATAGCCTGCGCCTTCCACTGCGCGGGATCCGGCACGGGCAGCGTGACTCTCGAGCACAGCTCCCCGATCATCAGATCGTCGAGCTCCGCCTTGTCGCGCACGTGCACGTAGAGTGCCCCCGGACTGGCCTGCAGCGCAGCGGCGACCCGGCGCATCGTCAAAGCGTCGAACCCTTCGGCCTCGACGACACCAAGAGCGGCGTCCACGATCCGGCCGACCGTGATGGGTGCCCGGCGAGGCCGAGACGCACCCCGCGTCTCGTCCAGCGCTGCGATCTGCGCCGCCCACTGATCACGGGAAGCGATGCCGCGCGAAGCGTTCCTTTTAGCCATGACTCGACGGTAACACCAATATGAACACTGTTCAATAGCTGAACGATGCTCATTCAAAGAACATCGTTCATTCCTAGATGCTTCAGCATTCGGGAGTCCGGGAGCGGACCCGCAGTGATCGGCTGACCGGGGCGGGGTTCAGTCTCGTTCCGCGGGGCGCGCTGGCGAGCTGGCTGCGGGAGGTGATGCCGAGCGTGGCGAACACCTTCCGCAGGTGCTCGCGTCAGCCGATCTGTTCGGCCAGGGCGACGATGATGCCCGCGGGGCCGCGGAGGTAGCAGAGCAGGAAGCTGTCCTCGTACCGTGCGACCTCGCCGAGGAGTTCGGCGCCGCGGGCGCGCAGGCGGGCGACGGTGTGATGGATGTCGTCGACCGCGAACATGACCCGGTGCAGGCCCAGGGTGTTGGGCGGCGGGTTCTCCGGCTCGGCGCCGACCGCAGCGGGGGTGAGGTACTTGGTCAGCTCCAGCTTGCCGTGACCGTCCGGGGTCCGCATCATCGCGATCTCGCTCCGGACGCCGTTCAGCCCCACGGTCCGGTCCGCGAACAGGCCTTCGATCTGCCCCTTGCCTTCCAGCTCCATGCCGAGCTCGGTGAAGAAGGCGACGGCGGCGTCCAGGTCGTCGACGACGATGGCGACGTTGTCCATCCTCTGAATGGCCATGTCCGCCAGCATATGACCGCGGCGAGCCGCCAGTCCGGTGTGGAACGAGCCGGCGGCTTGCCGCTGGCGGGGTCCGGGGCGACTACGATCGGGACGCCAACTCTCGCCGAGGAAGTCGGCCAGGGGCTTGAGGACCAGGTCTGGGACTGCTCACCCCAGGGATTTAGGCCGCAGGATGCTGTCAGGGCGGAGAGTGCCGTCCTCGTCGAGGTCCTCGAGCACGGGCGGCAGGCCTACGCGGAGCATCTTCCTGCGCACGTGGCCCAGCAGCGCGGCCATAAAGACGCCGCCGAGGCCGGTGAAACCGGTGTGGTCGTAGGTGAAGCGGGTGCCGCCGGCGCGGGGTTCGAGCCGGTAGGTGACCTCTGTGACGTCGCCGCCCTCATCGCCGGTCCACGAGTAGCGCAGCAGCGATGGCTCGTTCACCTCCAGTACCTCGCAGTCGACGACGCCGCTCCAGCCGGGCTTGGGCTCGGCGACGAGCCGGAACTTCGTGCCGACCACGGGGGCGAACCCTTCAGGCCGGCCGCCGGCGCCGGTCGCGGTCCACAGCGGCACGAGCGCCGGGTCGGTCACGGCCCGCCAGACCTTCGCGGGGGGATGGGGGTAGTCGCGGACGATGTGGATCTCACTCACGGGAGCTCCTCGGGTAGGCGCGGCGGCAGCCAGAAATATCTTTCAGCTACTAAAAATTTACTGTAGCAGAAAAAGTTCTGGCACTGGACTATGCTGGGAACATGACCATGCGGACGGTGGACTGGACGGCACCGCGCACCCCGGGGACCGCCGCGGCGCAGGACGAGGGGCTGCGGGAGCGCAAGAAGCGGCTGATGCGCCAGCAGCTGTCCGACACGGCGACGCAGATGTTCATGGACCGGGGCTTCAACGCGGTCCGCGTGACGGAGATCGCCGAGGCGTGCGGGGTATCGGAGAAGACGGTCTTCAACTACTTCCCCACCAAGGAATCGCTGATCCTGGACCGCCTGGAGGCCACGATGGCCTCGCTGAAGAGCGGCCTGGCCCAGCCCGGAGCCGAGCCGGCCGCGCGGCGGCGCTGCGGATCCTGGACGACGAACTGACCGCCATGACGTCCTGGCTCACCGCCCAGGACGACCTGGCCCAGGCCAGCGCCGCCATCCGGCGCTTCGGCACCCTGATCCAGGCGTCACCGTCGCTGCGGGCCCATCAAAGCGACATGATGGACCAGTTCACCGCGGTGGCCGCCGAGATCCTGGCCCGGCAGGCCGGCCTGAGCCCGGACGACCCAGAGCCTCAGATCGCGGCCACCGCCCTGCTCGGCCTGTGG
The DNA here is from genome assembly GCA_963790065.1 of uncultured Actinomycetes bacterium. Classification (GTDB taxonomy): domain Bacteria; phylum Actinomycetota; class Actinomycetes; order Streptosporangiales; family Streptosporangiaceae; genus Palsa-504. The sequence goes on from CAWBNK010000027.1 coordinate 13,226, forward strand.
CGCATCCAGTTCCAGGCGCTGTCGAGATATCTGGACGGCACCCGCACCCCCGCGCAGGTCCACCAGGCCGTGAGCGCTGAGGTCAACCGCGCCGCCCAGGTCATCGAGCACGGACTGCGGTCGTTCGCATCCCTCAGGCGTGATGCTGGCCGGCCGCCTGGGCGGCGTCCAGGATCAGCCGGGTCACCTCCTGCGGATGGCTAATCAGCGACAGGTGGCCGGCGTCGATCTCGACCGTGGTGGCGTTCATCCGGTTGGCCAGGAAGCGCTGAAGCTCCGGCGAGAGCGTGCGGTCCTGCCGCGAGATGGCATACCAGGATGGTTTCGACCGCCAGGCCGCCGCGGTGGTCCTCTCGTGGAAGAGTGACTCCGAGACGCGTCCTTGCACCGCGTAGAGCACGCGCGCCCGGACCGGGTCGACGCCGTTGGCGAAGTCGTTCAGGAACGCATCCTCGGTGAGCCCCCCGAAGCCGCCGGTGTAGACCAGCCCGGCGTTAGCAGGCGGCGCCGGGAACTTCTGGGCGAGCGCAGCGTAGTCCTCGCCCGCGTCGGGGGCGCGAGCCGCGATGTAGACCAGGCCTGCCACGCGCGGGTCGACCCCGGCTTCGGTGATCACGGTGCCCGCGAAGGAATGGCCGGCCAGGATCACCGGCCCGTCGTGCAACGCCAGGATGCGGCGCGTGTGCGCCACGTCGTCGGCCAGCGAGGTCAGCGGGTTCTGCACGGCGTCAGCGGCCAGCCCGGCGCGCTGCAGCCGCTCGATCACCTCCGACCAGGACGAGCCGTCGGCGTAGGCGCCGTGCACCAGCACCACGCCGGGCAGGGGGGCCAGCGAGGTCATGGCATGTCCTCCGGTGTTCGGGGCGCAACTGCGATATGAAACCCGCACGGGCCAGTCATGGCTCGATTATGGGACCCCGGATCGCTGCCCGCCATCAGTGTCTCGGCACCCATTTCATGATCGCGGGCAGTCCGGACCGTATAGCGACCGAAACTGCCCGCGATCATGACGTTGCCCTTGATCGGCGAGGTCAGCCGAAGCGGATGTGCCGAAGGGTCGTCACGTAACGGCGCAGCGATCCCCGTACCCGTCCGTCGGTGTCCGGAACGATGGGCAGGGCCGCGATCCTGGCGATGGTGTCGGCGACCTGGGGCACGGTCTGCCGGTCGGTAGGGATGTGGTGGGCGAACTCGGGCTCATGCAGCCGGGTCAGGCACTCATCGAGCCGGTCCACCGCCCAGCGCTCTCGTTTGAGCCCGGTGCCGAACGCGCGCCGGTTGAGCCGCCGCAGCACCGTGGCGCGCTCGGCCAGCAGCGCGAAGTGGCGCACGTCGTGCCCGTCGTCGCGAAGCCTGCCGATGATCTGCGTGAAGTAGCGGGAGTCGATCAAGGTCATGGGGACGATGGCCGGGCCTTCGTGGTTGCGTGCGACCAGGTCTTGCCCCCTCCGAACGGGCCGTTGATCCACACCAGCACGACGACGACAGTACCTGAGCAGGGCTCCGGCCAGCATGGGATTGTTACTGCGGCGGTTCGTAGTCGTGCAGCGCCGTGCGCAGGAGCGCGCCGGCCGCCCATTCCAGGGTCGCGACGATTTCTTCGTCGTCATCGAGGCCGGCGGAGTCTTTCATCGCGATGACGGCATGGGTGCCGAGGATGAGCGCGAGCGCGCACCTGAGCCGCTGGCGGGCCGGCTCGCTCAGCCGGTCGCCGAGTGGCCGCGTCTTGCTGTCGGTCGCGTCCTCGCACGGCCTGACCCTGGCGCTCCCTGCCAGCTAACCCCCTGCCAGCTAACCCCGGCGAGCTAACCCTGCGCGAGGCCGGGTTCGGCCACAAGCTCGGCCCTGACCTTGGTCATTTCCTCTCTCACCGCGGGGTCAGCGGCCGGGTATGCGGGGTTGATCGCGCGCAGGGCCGTCACCAGGACCGCGGCGGCGGCCAGGCGGCTGAACCACTTGTGATCGGCGGGCACGACGTACCAGGGCGCCCACCGCGTGCTGGTGTGGGTCAGCATGCCGTCGAAGGCCTGCTGGTATTCGTCCCAGTGGCGCCGCTCCCTGACATCGCTGGGCGAGAACTTCCAGTTCTTGTCCGGATGATCGATCCGCTTGAGGAACCGCCTGGCCTGCTCCTCCCGGGACAGGTTGAGCATGATCTTGACGACGTGGATGCCGTTGCCGGTCAGGTAGCGTTCCCAGTCGTTGATCTCCCGGTAGCGGCGGGCCCAGATGTCGTGCTTCCCTTTCTGCGCGGGCAGGTGTTCCGCCGCGAGCAGGTCCGGATGCACCCGGACGACGAGTACCTCCTCGTAGTGCGACCGGTTGAAGATGCCGATCTCGCCCCGGCCGGGCAGGGCGCGCTGGCAGCGCCACAGGAAGTCGTGGTTCAGCTCTTCCGCAGAGGGCTGCTTGAAGGCGTGCACGGTTACCGCCTGCGGGTTGACGCCGCTCATCACGTGCGTAATGGTGCCGTCCTTACCCGAGGCGTCCAGCCCCTGGAGCACCAGCAGCACGCCGAACCGGTCCTGGGCGGCGAGCCGGTCCTGGTATTCGGCCAGCAGCTCCACGCCGTCGGCGAGCCGGGCGTCGGCCTGGGCCCGGGCCACCGTGCCGGCGTACCCCGGATCGTGGTCGCGGCTCAGCCTGACCGAGCTCCCCGGCGCCACCCGCAGCGGTTCGATCAGGTCGGCCATGAAGCGCAGACGCTTGTCCATCCCCTAACAATGCCCGGCGGATCACCGGCCACGCCATAGTCGCCAGCTACCCGTGGCGGCACCTTCCGCAGCAGGGATACCGGGAACACAGGCCACCATGAGCGGCGCCCTTCAACTAATGACCAATGCCGGCTGGCGAGGAAATGGCCGGCACCGGCCAGCATGATCTGCCGTACCTGCGCTAGGACCCGACGGAGCTGACCGGCTGCGGCTGGTGGGTGCTGGGGGTGATGGGCGCGGTGCACTCCGGGCAGCGCTGCGCGGCGATCGGAATGCTCAACGTGCACTCTGGGCAGTCCCTGGTAGCCGCGGCCTTGTTCCGGTCCAGCAGGTGCAGCAGATGGCTGACCGGCATCACCAGGACGTAGTAGACCACCAGCGCCGAGATCAGGAACGTGAGGACCTCGGTCAGGAACGCGCCGTAGGTAAAGGTCGCCTTGCCGGCCTTGAAGGCCAGGTTCCCGAAGTCCGGCGTACCGCCGAGCAGCGAGAGCAGCGGGTTGACGAACGAGGACACAAATTGCTTGACCAGGTTGCTGAACTGGGTGCCGATCACGACCGCGACGGCAAGCTCCACCAGGTTGCCACGCATGATGAAGTTCTTGAAGCCCGACATCGCCATCAGTTTTCCTCATCCGCGTGAGCTAATCATGACCGGTGCGAACTAGTTGCACGTTCCGGCGCACCCCGGCGGCCTGGCTGATGACCTCGGCTCGTGTGCCACCACGCGGCTGAGCGCCCAGCCGCGTGGTCAGGCGGACAGGGCGCTGGCTACGGCTCGCAGACGCTGCTCCTCGACTGCGGCCAGTTGTTCCCGGGCGCGAGCAGCAAGCTTGCCGAAGTCAAACTCGGCGAGCCGGGAGTCGTGCAGCACGTCAAGGCTGCGCCACAGGCTGTGCTTTCCCTCGATGCCGAGGTACAGCAGTTCGAGCTCCAGCAGCAAGCTGAGGTCCGGATTCCCGGTGATCCGGTGGTCGATCTTGAACCTGCTGAGCCGCTCCGCCGCGACCGCGGCTGCCTGCTTCAGCACGCTGGGCTGGGTGCCGATGCTGGTGGCGATCTGGTCCAGGGTCCGCCGGTCGGCCTCGATCTCGCGCGACAGCTCGGCGAAAAACGTAGCCAGCGGGCCCTGGTTGTTGTCCGCGCCGCGCCGGGCCAGATCGCTGGCGGCGACCGATCCTGCCATGTGGTCTTCGAGATAGACCTGCAGGGCGTCCTGTGAAGACATCGTGGCCCCCCTTCCATGTCGGCTTGCCTGATGGAAACGGCAAGTCCGGGTCGCCTACCCTGCGGCGCAGACCGTAATCGGCAACTTGGCGAGCCAGCATTCCGATCACCTGAGCGAGTACGGCTAATCCGCCGCCAGTACCCAAGTAGCCGCCGTTAGGCGTTCGCCAGTGCCGTCGAGTATGCGCCTGCCCAGGCGCGCATGACGGGCCGATCTGCGACGCCGCACCCCAGGGGCAGGACAGTTCTGGTTTTACTGTGAGCTGCGTACGGCCAGCCTGGAGGCATAATCCAGCCAGGTATGGATACGAGACCCGGTATGGATAGTCAGAGCGAGAATCCCCTGGAACCGCAGTCCGGACCGGTCGCGGCGGGCCTGGCCCCGCTGGACGAGCTCGAAACCAACGCGGTCCCCGATTCAATGGTCTCGGACTTCTCCTCACTGACCACGCCGTACTGCTGGGTGATCATCGAAGATGCTGTCGCCGGCTATGACGGGGCGGAGCCGTCCGCAGTCGGTAAGTCCGGGCCCGGTCAGGCCGTCGCCGAGGACGTCACCGAGGCCCTGACCGCCGGGCGCTTCTTCAGGTTGGCCGACGGGAAGGGCCGCGAACTGGCCATCGGGCGACTGTATGACCCGAGTGGCCGCAACGAGCTCGCGCCGCTGGACGATTTCGGGCGGCAGGACCTGGGCGCGCTGAACATCGAATTCCGCGCCGCAGGGGAGTGGCAGGCTGCCTGACCGGGCCCGCGGCGTTAGTCGTCCGGGGCCGGTAGGCCCGGATGCTACAGGCGGATCACGGCCTTGCCGCGCAGGCCGCCACGGCGGAGCTGTTCCAGCACCTGCCCGGCGGCGTCCAGGTCGGCGGTGGAACGGATACGCGTGGTGATCGTGCCGTCCGCGAGCATCTGCGCGACCGTGGTCAGCCCTTCGGGCGAGATCAGGGGATTCGCGCTGGAGGCATGGTTGAGCGCGGTGATCTGCCGGTCAGCAAACCAGCTTTCGTCCGCCGCGAAGATGGTCGAGACCAGGCGTCCTCCGGGCCGGATGACCTCGGCGTCGCGGCGGATAGTGCCCGGGCCGTTGACCAGATCGAGGACGGCGTCGGTGCCGTCGGGGTGAGCGGCGCGCAGCGCATTGATCACGTCCACGGCCTGGCTGTCGTAGACCTCCTCGGCGCCCAGGCGGCGAGCCTCGTCGGCGTCGCCGCGGACGGTCGCGATCACGTGCGCGCCGCGGGAGCGCACCATCTGCACCGCGTAGCCGCCGACCCCGCCGGTCGCGCCCATCACCACGACGTGCTGGCCTGCGGTGACCTCGAGCAGGTCAACAGTGCGCAGCGCAGTGACCGCCGGAATGGGCAGCGCGGCGGCCTGGTCGTCGGTCACGCCTTCGGGGATACGGGCCACCGGCTCCATCGCGGCCGCCGGGGCGACCGCGGTGTACTCGGCATAGGAGCCGTGCGTCCGCGCCATGCCGAAGACACGGTCGCCGGGCCGCAGGCCGTGGTCCCCGGCCGGGACGCGTTCGGCCACCCCGGCAAAGTCAATGCCCACGATAAACGGGAACGACGAGGCCGCGGTCAGGCGGCCCAGGAGGTTGCTGTCCAGCGGGTTGACTCCCGCGAACCGCACCCGGACAAGCAGCGCGCCATCGACGGCGGGAACGGGCAGATCCTGGACCGACGCAGGCTCGCCGAAACTCCGCACCGCGAATGCGCGCATCCTGACCTCCTGCACTGGCACTCATCCCGCAAAATACCGTTGCCGCCAGGGTAGATCCCGGGTGGCATGCTGGTAAGGCCGGACGACCAGCCGCCAGCGGCGTTCGCGACCCGATGATCCTGCCGCACTACTCGCGCCTGCGCGGCCGAGGGTGACCGGGCAGGCGAGGTGAGGCACCGGGGTCTGGATGAGCGCTGTCCGTGGTGCCGGGGCGGAGCGGCCAGGCCCGGTGATGAACGCGGCGGCGAGCGCCGCGGCGCAGGCGAACGCGGCCGCGCAGATCCAGCTGATCTGGGCGAAGCTGGACCGGAACTGCGCCGGGTCGGTGTAGGCCGCACCGGTCAGGCCGGTGATGGGCGGTAGCGCGGCGATCCAGAGCAGGCCCGCCACCCGCGAGACGGCGTTGTTCACCCCGGAGGCCAATCCGGCCAGGGAATCGGGGGCAGAGTTCATCGCGCTGGCGGTCAGGGGCGGGATGAGGGACGCCAGGCCCAGGCCGAACAGCACGGCCGGCGGGAATACGGCCGTCCAGTAGCCGGCGTGGGCGCCGATGCGCACGGCCAGCAGGGACGCGACCGCGCACAACAGGCAGCCCGCCATTATTGGCAGCCGGGGGCCGATCCGCTGGGCCAGCCGGCCGCTGGCTCCTGACAGCAGCAGGGTCACGACGGTGACCGGCACCAGTGCCGAGCCCGCCACCACCGGGCTGTAGCCGGCGATGATCTCCAGGGCGGGGATGAAGACGAACGCGAAGCCGCCGAGGGCGCCGTTGACGACGAAGGTGACGGCGTTGGCGGCGCGGAATTGCGCCGGGGCGAAGATCGCCGGCGGGAGCATGGGATGGCTTCCGCGCCGTTCGATGACGACGAAGGCGGCCGAGGACATCACGCCGAGCACCGCGGCGGCGGCGAACTGCGGCGAGGTGGCGCCTGCGCCGGGCAGGACGATGATCGCGTAAGTGATGGTGGCCAGGGCGCCGGCGCCGGCCAGCGCGCCGGGCCAGTCGGCTCTGCCGGAGGCCGAGGTGTCGCGGGATTCGGGAACGTGCCGCAGGGTCGTCCACGCGGTCACCGCGGCGACCGGGACGTTGATCAGGAAGATCGCCCGCCAGCTGCCGGCTTCCAGCAGCCACCCGCCCAGGAAGGGCGCGATCGCGGCGGACACCCCGCTGAATCCGGCCCAGATCGCGATCGCGCGGGTGCGGTCGCCGGGCCGGAAGGCCGCCTCGATGATCGCCAGGCTGGCCGGTGTCATCAGCGCGCCTCCGACGCCCTGCCCGGCCCGCGCGGCGATAAGCCATCCGATGCCCGGCGCGGCCGCGCACAGTACCGAGGCCAGGGTGAACCAGCCCAGGCCGACGAGGAATACCCGCCGCCGCCCCCAGCGGTCGCTGAGCGAGCCGGCCAGCAGGATCAGCGCGGCCAGGGTCAGCGTGTAGCTCGTGACGGTCCATTGCAGGGCCTGGAAGCTGGCGTGCAGGTTCCGTCCGATCGCGGGCAGCGCGACGGCGACCACCGTGGAGTCGATCCCCGCTACCGACGACCCCAAGATCATCGCCGCGACCACCCAGCGGCCTCGCGCGGAGGGGTAGGCGAGCAGTTCACGCGGGCCAGAGCTGTCAGCCGGGCTCTGTTCGCCTGGCTGAGCCCCCGCATCCGCTGTCACGAGCCGGACCTCCATGCCGGTCCAGACGACATTTCACCAGCGGGCGGCCCGGCCGCCGCTGCGCCTCCCACGCTAGGGCAGGGTGAGGATGATGCGCTCATGGATGGTGCCGCTTTCGAGCTGGCGGTGGGCCTCGGCGGCCTGCTGCATGGGCCTGGACTGGTGCGCGCGCAGCCGGAGCCGGCCATCAGCCAGCAGGGCGATCGTCTCATCCAGCGCACCGGGAGCACGGCCGGGCGCGGGCTGGGACAGCGTGACGCCGAAGTCAGCGGCGGCCGGGTCGGACAAGGTGATGACCCGCGCGGGTCCGCCGGCCAGGGTGATCGCGTCGGCCAGGACGCCCGTGCCGGCCGCGTCGAACACGGCGTCGACCGCGCCCAGCGCGCGGACCCGGCCGGCCACGCCCGCGCCGTACCGTACCGGCGTGGCGCCCAGCTGGCGCGCGGGCGCCTCGTCGTGCTCGCCGACCGCGCTGATCACCTTTATCCCCCGGGCGACCGCGAGCTGCGTGGCGATGATCCCGACAGATCCGCCGCCGCCGAAGAGCAGCAGCGTCTCCCCGCTGGTGACGTTCAGCTGCCGCAGGACACCGACCGCTGCTTCGGCCGAGCTGGGCAGCGCGGCGGCATCGAGCCACGATACGGACTCTGGCTTGCGGGTCCAGATCGACGCCACCGCGTACTCGGCGTACCCGCCCAGGCTGAACAGCAGAGCCGCCACGTCGTCCCCGGCGGACGTGCCGGTCACGCCGGGCCCGACCGCGTCGACGGTGCCTGCGGCCTCGAAGCCGAGCACGGCGTCCGGGGGCAGCGGGATGTCCTTCAGGTAACCGGCCCGGAGGGCCAGATCCGTCGGGCTGATACCGGCGGCTTTCACCTTGATCCTGATCTGTCCATCGCCCGGCTCGGGCAGCCGGACCTGGGCCCACCTCAGCACCTCAGGCGGTCCGTATCCGGTCATGACCACCGCGTTGGGCATGGCAGTTCCTTCCTGGGTCGTTGGCATCTGCGGTTATGGCCCGGCAACGGCCGGCATGGCCGCGAACGGCACTGTCAGCGTGGTCGTGGCGCGATGTTTCCTGTTCCGCCGGTGGCGTCGCGCCGGTGTTGCCGACTGTCCCTGGCAACATACGTGATGTGTCACGTAATTGGCAAGAGGAAGACGTGATATGTCACGTAATGCCAGGGGGAAGGCTGCTGCGGTTGCGTCAGACGGTTCTCCGGGCTTCCCGGGACCGGCGGGTCCTGCCTGGCGCGCCGGGCGAGACCGCCTGGCGGGCGGGCAGGCGCCTCGTCAGCCTTTCGCCGGGTGCCAGTCGACCGGCGGCGGGAGCGAGCCCTTTTCGATGATGTTCGCGTACACGCTTTCCAGCGCCCCGCTGAGCGGGCCCACCAGGCCCTCCGGCAGCCCCCCGAAGAACAGGCGCCGGACCAGGTCCACGTGCCCGGGCGCTGCGTCCTCCTGAGCCTGCCGCCCCTGGCCGGTCAGGGCCACCTCGGTAACCCGCCGGTCCGCCGCCGACAGCCCGCACGTCACCAGGCCCCGGGCGCTCATCCGCCGCACGTGATGGGACACCCGACTGCGCTCCCAGCCGATCTGGGCGGCCAGCACCGTGATCGGCATCCGCCCCCCGTCGGCCACGCTCAGCGCGGTCAGCACATCGTAATCCGGCAGCGACATGCCGCTATCGGCGAGGAGCTGGCGATTCATCTCGTACGCCAGGCGCAGCTGGACCCGGATATAGGCGAGCCATGCCCGCTGCTGGTCCCCGTCGAGCCATCCGCCGACCGGCGCCGCGCCCGCCTCGCCATTACGTGACATATCACATGAGTCTACTACTCACGGCCACCGCGCATGGTTGCGTTGCAGGCTCGGGTGTGCTCTACCGGGCAAAAATGGCCGTTCCTGCCCGCGGTCGCGGGCAGGAACGGGACGGTCAGGACTGGATGAAGGCGAGCAGGTCGGCGTTGATCGTGTCGGTGTGGGTGGTCGGCATCCCGTGCGGGAAGCCCGGGTACGTCTTCAGCGTGCCGTTCTTTACCAGCTGGACCGCACGCGGCGCCGATGTGGCGATGGGAACGATCTGATCGGCTTCGCCGTGCATCGCCAGGACCGGCACGGTGATCTTCTTAACGTCTTCGGTCCAGTCCTCGCGGATGAACCCGGAGACGGTGTCGTACTGTCCCTTCGCGCCGCCCATCATGCCCTGGCGCCACCAGTTCGCGATGACCGCCTCGGACGGCTCGACGCCAGGCTGGTCGTAGTTGTAGAACGGCCCGGACGGCACCGCCCGGTAGAACTCCGAGCGATTCGCCACCGTCTGAGCCTGCAGGCCTTCGAAGGCAGCCTGCGGCACGCCGGCCGGGTTGGCCTCGGTCTGCAGCACCGACGGTGTGACCGCGCTGATCAGCACGGCCTTCGCCACCCGGCCCTCGCCGTGACGGCCGATGTAGCGGGCCACCTCGCCGCCGCCGGCCGAATGCCCGACGTGGACGGCGTCGTGCAGGTCGAGGTGTGCGGTCAGGTCGGCCAGGTCGTCGGCGTAGTGGTCAAAGTCGTTGCCCTCGCTGACCTGCGCCGAGCGGCCGTGCCCGCGGCGGTCATGGGCGATCACCCGGTAGCCGTGGTGCAGGAAGAAGAGCATCTGGGCGTCCCAGTCGTCGGACGAGAGCGGCCACCCGTGGCTGAAGACGATCGGTTGCCCGGAGCCCCAGTCCTTGAAGAAGATCTCCGTACCGTCCCTGGTCGTGAACTCAGCCATGCCTGCGTTACCTCGCTTTTCCCTGAGTGTGCACGGACGCTTGATCAACCTAGCCGCACGGACTTGACGGCCAGTGGATTCCTGGCCAGCCTGGTGTGCGGGTGATCAACTGGCCGTCAAGTCGCTCGTAACCGCCACGCGGCAGATCATGCGGGCGGGCCGAGCCGCGGCGCGTGTGCGCCGTCCCGGCCCGGGGAACGGTTAGCACATGACCGAGCCTTCGCCCCACATTGATGTCGCCAACCTGCCGGCGCCCGCCGAGGGCATCGTCGTGACCATGTTCATCACCGTCCGCAGCGTGGCGCGGTCCCGGGACTTCTACTCGCGCGTCCTGGGCGGCACCGTGGTCCTTGAGGAGAACCCGTGCATCGTCAAGCTGTCCAATTCGTGGATCCTGATGAATCCCGGCGGGCCGCCCACCCCTGACAAGCCCGGCATCTCAGTGGTCAACTACGAGCCAGGCGACACCACCTCGATCTTCCTGAACTTGCGGGTCGCCGACATCCAGGCCTGCTACGAGGAATGGAAGTCGAAAGGCGCGGAGTTCGTCACGCCGCCCATCGATCGCGAGGCGGAGATCCGCTGCTACATGCGAGACCCGGACGGCTACCTGATCGAAGTCGGCCAGGCCACGGGCGTGCTGCACGGCCATCTCGCCAAGAAGCGCCCGGAGGACCTCCCAGGCTAAGCGGCATTCGTGGCGGTTACAGTCCTGCCCGGAGGTGACCTGTCCCCTCCGGGGGAATTGGCTGCTGCAGCGACGACGGGACTGGAATCGGTCTTGTTCGGCCTACCGTTAGGCGTCCTCGAGGACTTCCGCGAATGCGATCACTACGCCTCCGGTGGCGTGCTCAACCGTAGCGGCGACCAGGGGGCCCGCCTGTGCGGCGGCGGCGCTGGCCGCCGCGTAGTCGGCGAAGTACAGGTCCAGCAGCCGGTACGCCGGGGTCGGGCTGCCGTCTTCCTTGGGCCAGACCTTCGACGTCTGCAGCCGGGTCAGGCCGGGGAGCTTGCGCGCTAGCGCGACCTGGTCGGCGTAAGCCTTCTCGAAGGCGTCCGGGTCGGCCGGGTTGGAATAGACGAAGCTGATCTTGGTCGGCTTGCCCTGCTCAGTCATGGCTGACCTCACGGTTGTTAGTCTCGGTTGTTGGTTCCACTCACTGTCTGTCGACTGTAGTCAGAGGAATGGGCAGCGACCATGACCGATTCGCCGGGATATCTTGCCGATCGTCCAGCGACGCCAGTGGATTTGCTCCAATCGCCGCACGAGTTTGCCGATCCGCCAGCGCTTGAGGAAGCCGCGCTCGGCCTCGACGCTGATAGTCAGGCGCACGACTTGCTCTCGGAGCTGCTCCGGAGCGTGCGGTTGAGCGGAGAACGGATCGTGGCGTACGCTCCGCTGCGGACTTTCTCGATCGGCTTCGCCGATGTCGGCAGCCTGCACATCGTCGAAGCGGGCGAACTCGTGCTCCGGATCGACGGAAACCCGCACGTCGAGCACGTAAGTCGCGGCGATGTCGTCTTGCTCCCGCGCGGCGACCCGCACCACATCAGCGACCCAGGCCAGCGCGCGCACGCGATCGTGCGGGCCGGCCCAGCAGACAACGGCACAGCCGAGAACGGCGCACCCGAGCCGGCGCGCTGGCTCTGCGGAACATTCACGATCGGCGACCCGCAGGCGAGCCACCTGCTCGCGAGCCTCCCGGCCGTGATCATCCTGCGCGGCGCCCGCGGCCCAGCGCTCGAAGGGCTCGAAGTGGCCCGCAGGATGCTCGTATACGAGATGCAATCGCCCTCTCAAGGATCGGCGGTGATGGTCGCCCGCATCCTCGATCTGGTCTTCATCCAGATCCTGCGCGCCTGGGCCGCTGGCACGAATGCCGAACCGAACTGGCTGGCCGGTGCGCTCGACCCGCAGATCGGCCCGGCCCTGAGCGCAATCCACCGAGACCCTGGCCACGACTGGACAGTCGAGGAGCTGGCCCGGGCGTGCAACCTTTCCCGGTCGGCGTTCGCTGCGCGGTTCGTCGCTCGCGTCGGGAAGCCGCCAGCCACCTATCTCGTGCACGTACGCCTGGACGCCGCCACCGGCCTGCTCCGCGACACCTCCCATCAGGTCGCCCTCATCGCGGAGAACGTCGGCTACACGTCGGAGGCGGCATTCAGCCGCGCGTTCAAGAACCGCTACGGCACGCCACCGGCTCGCTGGCGACGAGACACCCGAGCGAAACCGTCGTGAGCGGCCCACGCGCCGATCCGTCGCAGTGCTCAGCGAGGGCGGAACGGCAAGCCGGTGCTGGCCGCGTCGGCCTGCACGGTCTCGACGGCCAGGCCATGCCGGGCAGACAGCTGGCTGGCGACGGCCAGCAGCTGCGGCTCGATGTCCAGTTCGGTGGCGTCGGGTCGGAGGAACTCGGCCTGGGCCAGCAGGTGGCCGATCTCGGGGGGCTGTCACCCAGCCAGTACCGGTCCCGCGCCGCCGGTGCGGTCATGTCCCGGGTTGTTCTGGTAGCGCCCGGCGAGCGGCGAGCTCACCGCGGTCATGAGCAGTGCCTGCTGGGCGTGGCTGACGGCGTCGGTCAGAGACGGGTCGTTCAGGCCGGGGACGCAGATGACCTCGCCGAGGCGCAGCCCGGCCAGGGCAGCGGCGGCCACTTCCTCGGGCCGCATGACGGGGAACGGGGCCGCGGATAGCTCCCGGCCGGCCAGCGCGTGGAACTCGGTGCCGACCAGGCCCGGGCAGCAGGCCTGGACCTGTACGCCGGTCCCGGCCAGCTCGCCGGCTAGTGCCTGGGTGAAGGTCAGCTGGAACGCCTTGGCGGCGGCATACACTGCTCGGTGCGGCAGCGGCTGCGGAGGCAGGGAGCCGCTGAACGCCAGCAGCGATGCGACGTTGATGATGGCTCCTGATCCGCGCGCCACCATGGCGGGTACGGCAGCCCTGGCCAGCCGGATGACGGCCGTGACGTGCACGGCGACCAGGCCGGACACCACGGCCGGATCAGCCTGGAACTCGCGGTATCCCGCGAATCCGGCGTTGTTGACCAGCAGGTCGGGCCCGGCTGCGGCGATGACGCGCTCCAGCTCGGCCAGGTCGCCGGGATCGGTCAGGTCAGCGGCATGGGTCTGCACGCGCACGCGGTGCTCGCTGGCCAGCCGCCCGGCCAGGGCGTGCAGCCGGTCGCCGCGGCGGGCGGTGATGTGCAGGTCCCAGCCGTCCGCAGCCAGCCGGCAGGCGAACGCTTCCCCTATTCCGGATGAGGCTCCGGTCACGAATCCGAGCATTGCGTACTCCAGGGAATCCGGGGCGCCGTGCCGCGGCGGCCGAGGGCGGCGGTCACAGCGGGATGAACCGGCGGGCTTTGCCGGTTTGGGGATGGCGGGTGATGTCGGGGACCTGCCGGAGGTGCACCTGCGGGCCGGGCAGGCCCGCTGCGCGCAGGCTGTCGGCGAGTGCGGCGGCCAGCGCCGCCTGGTCGAGCGGTCCGCTGGCCACGACCGCGACGTCGATGCCGTCGCTGGTCTGGCGGACCTGGTATTCCAGCGCGGCCGGGGTGCGGACCATCACGGTGCGGACGGCGAGCGGGTCGACCGTGATGGTCCCGTAGCGGAAGGTGTCGTCGGCGCGGCCCTCGACGGTGGCGCGCAGCTGGCCGTGGCCCGGGTCGGCCGGGTAGCGGGTGAACCGGTCGGTCAGCTCGTAGCGGATCAGCGGCTGGGTGTGGTTGTACAGGTTGGTGAGGAGAACCTTCGCCGACGGCGTGCCGTCCGGCACGGGCCGGTTGCCGCCGTCGACGAGTTCGGCGATGCACATGTCGCTGGCGAAACTGATCACTGCCCCGCCCGGCTCGCTGTGCCCGATTAGCCCTTCGGTGGAGGTGAACTGGTTGACCAGCGGCACCCCGAAGGCCTCGCTGATCACCGCCCGGTTCTGGCCGGCCAGCTGTTCGCCCATCGCGGTCACCGAGACCGGCGCGATCTCCAGCCGCCCGGCACGCCGTTCGGCGGCCAGCAGCGCCAGCTTGGAAGTGTGCGCCATGACGACCAGCGGCCGTGCCTGGTTGAGCCGCTGCACGAGCTCGGCCAGCGGGAGCGTGGCCGGCGCGGAGATCGTCCGCACCGGATAGCCAGCCGCAACAGCGGCGGCGGCGAAGCCGCTGGCGTGGACCGGCGAGGCCGCGCCGACCAGAGCTACCGGGACCCCGTCCGGCGGCGGCCCGGCGGCAGCCAGCCGGGCCACCAGGCGCCGCAGGATCGACGCGGAGAACTCGGCGAACTCCTCGATGGTCTGCACGAACAGGCCACGCAGCCCGGAGCTGCCGCCCGAGGCCAGGCACACGTACCGTCCGTCCAGCAGGCTCGGCTGATCCGCGCAGGCCGCCAGGTGAGCCTCGGCTCGCGCGCGGGTCAACCGCCGGTCGGTCGCCAGCTCATCCCAGCCGGCCATCATCTGCTCCTTGCTCATCACCGGAAGGCGGGCCAGGTCGGCGAGCTCGAAACGCCCGGGGTCGATGCCGCCCAGCCGCCGGGCATGAAACGGGGAGCGCTCGATCGCGCAGGCCAGCAGGACACGCAGCCGCTCCCGCTGGTGGGCGGCGAGCTGCTCGGCGTCCCAGGGCAGGCGCCGGATGTGTTCTGGCAGCCGGGCGCCGAACGCCTCGCCGTAGCGCATGCGAAGCGCGTCCAGGCCAGTACCTGTGGTGGCAATCATGTCGGTCTCCTTGCCTGACCCGCCCCATCACTAGATGGCAACGGCGATTGGATGAAGTCCCGCAGCCGCTCGAACGCGGCCGTCGACTCGGGTCCGCCGGGCTCTGCCGCCTGTTCCAGGCGCACGCCGGCCTCGACGGTGAGGATCATCTGCGCCATCTCCTCCGGCGGGAACGGCGGCCGCTGGCTCGCCCGCTCGTACACGCCGGCGATCACCCCGGCCAGCGCCTGCCGGGTGCGGGCATGCGCCGCGGCGTACCGCCGGCTCAGCTCCGGGTCGCGTGCCGCGTGCACGCGGAACTCGATCAGCAGCAGCCCCCAGTCCAGCTCGGCGCGGTTGCGCCGGGCCGCGTGCTCGCGCAGCACCCGCATCCCCTGCGCGCCGCTCAGCCCCCCGGCCAGTCGCGCGTTCTGGGCGGCGCGCTCGGCGATCCGTTCCTCGAGCAAGGCCAGGAACAAGTCGGCCTTGTTGCCGAACCGGGACTGCACCACCCCCCGGGAGAACGCCGCCTCATCGGCGATCTCATCCAGCGTGGCGGCGTGATAGCCGCGGGCCAGGAACACCCGCCGGGCGGCGGCCAGGACCAGCGTCCGGTTCCGCTCGTTCTGCTCGGCACGGCTCAGGCGTTTCATGCTGACTTCATTTAAATGAAGTCTTCATTTAAAGTCAAGCTACCAGTTCCCCGGAATCACACCTGCGCGCACGTTCGGACACGCTCTTCTGATCCTGTGAGCGGGGTGCTCTCAGGACAGCACGAGGCGGACGATGACCTCGCCGTTCATGTCGAGCTGGCCGGTGGGCACGAACCCGAGCCGTTCGTAGAACCCGGCTGGACCGCCGTCCTCGGGCACGTAGCTGGTCAGCAGCTCGGTAGCGCCCTCTGCCCGGACGAGTCCGGCAACAAGCCGGACGACCTCCGCGCCGTAGCCGCGCCCCTGGTGCCGCTGGTCTATGAGCAGCTTCCACAAGAACCACGGCCCGATGATCTCCGGCGGCTGCGGCTCTACGTCCCAGCTCACCATCACGAACCCGACCGGTTCGCCGCCCGCGCAGACCGCCCGGTACCACGGGTTGGCGTGCGGGTACCTGGCTGCCTGTGCCAGCGCGTTTCGCACGGACCCGACGAACCGCTCCTGCCTGGGGGTTACGCGCAGCGCAAGGACCGCCTCCCGGTTCCGGTCGGTGATCTCGCCGAGAGTCACAGCCACGGCGGTCAGCCTATCCGGACGTCAAGATCATCAATTCGCACCTCGGCGGGGCGCTGTCGATGCTGCTGCAGCGCGCCGATGACCAGTACTGCTGGGAGGCACCGGACACGCCAGAGCAGCCCAGCGTGGCCGCGCGCCGGATGTGGTACGACACCGTCGGCCACGGGCACGTCCCCGCGCTGCGGTGCGCGGTCGACTCGTTCGGCGCGGACCGGCTCCTGCTCGGCACCGACTTCCCCTACGAAAACGGAGACATCTTCATACGCGCGATCGACTACATCAACGACCCCCAGATCAACCCGGACGCCGCCCAGGCCATCCTCGACCACAACGCCAGCACCCTGCTCGGCATCGAATAGCAAGACCAGGAAAGAGCTCCCGCTCCGGGTCGTGGTGCAGCAGGTGTTAGCCCGTCATCCGCCGGCACTTGCAGCAGTTCCTTGCCGTGGGCTTGGGCTAGATTGATAAGTCCAACGCTGGATTATGCTCAGCGTGGCCTGGCATCGGCGGCTCAGGTCGGGGAGGCACTGGATGCTTCGCCGTCCCCGGCCGCCAAGGCGTTGGTCAACCCTTCGAGGTCCGCCACGGTCACAGTGAGCGCCGAGTGGCCACTTCGGCGAAGCGGTGATGGCACCTTCTCCGCGAAATGGATGCACACCCCCGCGTCGTGGTTCGTTCCGAAGCTCAAGCCATCGTCGACCATGGATCCGCGAACACCGAACGCGGTCCACCAGCGGTAGTTCCGGGTGATGTGCGCCTCAGTGACATTTGCCAGCGGCGTCTTGATCTTGAAGAAACCGAAAGTCGCCAAGAGGGAGCCGTCGTCGGTGAGCGTGACGCCGTCTTCTGAACCTCGCAGCCCGAAGGGCACCAGCACCGGCAAATATCGCTTGTCAATAGCGTAGGCAAAACGTCTGGACATCAGTGGTCCGACCCCCTGTCATGCATGAGCGCGACTAAGCCCAGGCATTGTCCGATCTCCACGTTACTGCGGACCGGGATTCCCGTCTCGGGGCTGCGGAACTGGGAGCAGCGTTACGGCCTGCCCCGCCCACGGCGCTCGGCAGGCACCCGGGACAGGACGGGTGCCGTGACGCCGACCGGATCTTCGAGGTGCTGTGGTCCGTTGACCCGCAGGTGGTCCGCACGGCGGCCCGGATCGGCACTGGGCTCATCGAGCGAACCCTCGACTACTTCACCAAGGCGTCCCGGCCGGCCATCTCCCCGGCGAACCCCCGCATCGTAAGGGGCCGTGCGGCTAGTCGAGCGTGACGATGGTGGCGATCTGGTCTAGGCCGGAGACTTTCAGCAGGGTTTCGTTGATGGGGCCTGCTGTGCTGACCTGGATGATGAGCGGGGCTTGCCTGGCGGCGATGAAAGCGCCCTGAGTGTGATCACCTGAACTGGCCCCGGTCTGGCCTTCTATCGTCGCGGATTTCGGCCGCGCCTGGGTGGTGATCTACGCCTGGGTGGGTGGGCCGGCGTGTCGTCGCGAATTCTGGCCCCACCCTGGATCTGATCGTCACGTCGTTGCTGTCGGCGTGGAGGTCGGGGATGGCGAGGTCGCGTGTGGAGCTGTTCGAGCAGATCAGGCGGGACTGGCGGGCCGGAGGGTCATCGGTCCGGGAGCTGGCGGTCCGGCATCATGTGCACCGGCGGACGGTGCGGCAGGCGCTGGCCAGCGCGGTGCCGCCGCCGCGGAAGGCGTACCCGCCGCGGCCCCGCCCGGCGATCGGCCCGTATGCGGCGATGATCGATGAGTGGCTGCTGGCGGACCGGGACGTGCCCCGTAAGCAGCGGCATACGGCCCGGCGGGTCTGGCAGCGGCTGGTCGCCGAGCACGGCGCGAGCGTGGCCGAGGTGACGGTGTCGCGGTATGTGGCCCGCCGCCGCGCCGAGCTGGGCCTGGACAAGGTGCAGGTCATGGTGCCGCAGGCGCATGCGCCGGGCGCCGAGGCCGAGGTGGACTTCGGCGAGTTCCACGACGCAGGTCGCCGGGGTGCTGATCAAGCTGTGGATGTTCGTGCTGCGGCTGTCGTGCTCGGGCCGGGCGTTCCACGTCGCGTTCGCCACGCAGGCGCAGGAGGCGTTCCTGGAGGGCCACGTGCTGGCGTTCGAGTACTTCGGCGCGGTGCCCGGCCGGGTCCGGTATGACAACCTCAAGCCCGCCGTCGTCCGGGTGCTGCGCGGCCGGGACCGGGCCGAGTCCGAGCGGTTTATCGCGCTGCGCAGCCACTACGGGTACGACTCATTCTTCTGCATCCCGGGCAAGGACGGCGCGCACGAGAAGGGCGGGGTGGAAGGCGAGATCGGCCGGTTCCGCCGCCGCCACCTGGTCCCCGTCCCCGCCGTGGCGTCGCTGGCGGCGCTGAACCAGCTGATCAGCCGCCGGTGACATGGTCGATGACGGGCGGGTGATCACCGGCCGGCCGGTCACGGTCGCCGCGGCGTTCGCCGAGGAGCAGCTCGCCATGGCACCGCTCCCGGCCGAGCCGTTCGACCCGGCGCGGCTGCTCCAGGCCCGGGCGGATGGCCGGGCCCGGGTGTGCGTGCGGCAGAACTACTACTCCGTCCCGGCCCGCTATGCCGGCCGCCGCCTGCCGGTGCGCCTGTCGGCCACCGCCGTGGAGGTGCTCGACGGGCCGCAGGTGGTGGCCCGGCACGAGCGCGCCGCCGGGAAGTACGCCGAGATCCTGGTCCTGGACCACTACCTGGAGGCCCTGCGGCGCAAGCCCGGCGCGCTGCCCGGGGCCACCGCGCTGGCCCAGGCGCGCGCGGCCGGCACCTTCACCGCCGCCCATCAGGGATACTGGGACGCCGCCCGCCGGCAGCACGGCGACGCCGCCGGGACCCGCGCCCTGATCGAGGTGCTGCTCGCGCACCGCACCCTGCCCGCTGCGGCCGTGGAAGCCGCGATGGCCAGGGCGACCGCCTCGGGCGTGCTAGATGCCCAGGCGGTGCTCATCGACGCCCGCCGCCAGGCCGGCCGGCAGGTCGCGCCGGTCATCCCGCTCGGCGCGCTGGCCCGCTACGACCGCCCGGCCCCGGCCCTGGACGCCTATGACCAGCTGCTGACCAGGACCATCCCGTGACCGCCACCTCCGATGCCGCCGCGCAGGCCGCGATCGGCGCCGCGGCCCGCGAGCTCAAGCTGCCCACCGTCCGCGACCAGGCCACCCGGCTGGCCGAGATCGCCGCCCGGGAACACTCCACCTACCTGGCCTACCTCGCCGAAGTCCTGTCCGCCGAGCTCGACGACCGCTCCGCCCGGCGCCGCGCCCGCCGCATCGCCGAAGCCCGCTTCCCGCGCCTCAAACGGCTGGCCGACTTCAACGCCGACGCGGTTCCCTCCCCTGGCCCCCGGCCAGCTCGCCCGCCTGGTCATCTGGCGCCTACCTGGACAAAGGCGAGCCGGTCGTGCTGCTCGGCGACAGCGGCACCGGCAAGACCCACCTGCTGATCGGGCTGGGCCTGGCCGCCTGCGAGCAGGGCCGCCGGGTCCGCTACGTCACCACCGCCGCCCTGGTCAACGAGCTCGTCGAAGCCGCCGACCAGCGAGCGCTGTCCCGGCTGGTCGGCCGCTACGGCCGCCTGGACCTCCTGCTGCTCGATGAGCTCGGCTACGTCCAGGTCGACCCCCGCGGGGCCGAGCTGCTCTTCCAGATCATCACCGAGAAGGGAGGAACGAGCCGCCGTCGCGATCGGGACGAACCTCCCGTTCAGCGAATGGGGCACCGTCTTCCCCGACCCCCGCCTCGTCGCCGCCATCGTCGACCGGGTCACCTTCAACGCCCACATCCTCGAGACCGGCACCCAGTCCTACCGGCTCCGCACCAGCAAGACCGCTAGCCGCACCAGGAAACCCAGCTAAACCCCGATACCGCTCACCCGGGGCCGAAATTCATGCCGCTCGGTGGGGCCAAAAACTAGAACAGCGCCCGGACGGCGGCGCTGTCTCAGGCTCTTTGCGTCAACGTTGAGCACGTTACGTTCCCCGGTCGGCGCAGGGCGATCGTGTGCAGCGCCGTGGGTCTATTGGCGGGTGAACACGGCGTGGACAGTGATGGTGTTGTTCAGCGATGCCATGCGCAGCGGGCTGTATGTCAGGCCGAAGTCCGCCCGGTTGACCGGGACCTCAGCGTCCAGCTGGACCTCGCCTGCAGCGGCGGAGACCTTCGCGTCGAAGGAGAGCGGGCGGGTGCTGCCGCGGACGGTCAGGCTGCCGGTCACCCGGACGCCCCCGCTGGCAGGCTGCGTGCCCTCGACGGTGTAGGTGATGTCCGGGTGGTTGGCGATGTCGAAGAGCTTGGCCGAGCGCAGGTCCTTGTCGCGCATCTTGTTCTTCGTGTCGATCGACCCGGCAGTGACGGTGAGGGTGCCGGTGACCTCGCCGGCTGCGGTCACCGTGCCGTTGCCCGTGACTTGGCGGAAGACGCCGTGGACCGGACGGAGCCCCCAGGTGTGCCTGCTCTCCAGCCGGACCTCGGACCTGGCTGGGTCCAGGATCCAGGAGCCGGTGAGCGTGCCGTCCCCGGCCTGCGCCTGCAGCGCTGAGGTGGCCGGCTGTTCCTGCGGTGTCATGTCACTCTCCGTAAATTTTGTTCCTGAATCAGAATAGTTTTGATAGTAAAAGCATATAGACTTGGCGGGCAGACAGTCAAGGCGGGACGGCGCATCACGGAAGCAGGGCCATGGCGGACCAGGCGGGCAGCTCCGAGCACTCCGCGTTGTGCCTGCGCCTGATGCAGCTGTTTCCCCGCGTGACCAGGGGAATGCGGCGCTGGCAGGAGCGCGCCGCGCCCGCGCCCGTGCCTTCTCCGCTGAGCCCGCGGCACGTCGCCGCGCTCGAGCAGATCCGCGGCGGCCCGCTCATTGTGGGTGAACTGGCCTCCCGGCTGGACCTGACTCTCCCCACGGTCAGCGGCGTGCTCGCCGACCTTGACCGCGCAGGCTTGGTCGAGCGGCGCCCTGACCCGGCCGACCGGCGGCGCACGATCGTCCAGATCATCCCTGACCAGGCCACCCTGATCGGCCACTGGCTCGATGGCGCCGCCACACCGCTGGCCCGCGTCCTGGACAAGCTCACCCCCGGCGAGCAGGAAGCCTTCCTCAAGGCCATGGACCTCCTCGAAACCGAGCTGCACCGGCAGGACACCGACAGCTGAACCGGCCCCGCTGACCAGGTCGCCAACAACATCAGCCGCGACTGGTGCCGCCTGATGTGCCCGGCCCGCTCATGCTGCTCGCCACCACACAGCTGATCGTCCGCAACCAGCGCATCCTGGCAGCCTGGAACGCCAGGCAGGAGAAAACCAGCACCTCGCGGCCAACGGCCTGTCCCGAAAACCCGGCCGCTGCCGCAAGACCCTCGCCACGGTCGCCACCACCGGGCGGCCCTAGCGCCCGGCCGCGCACACCTCGGCCCGCCCTCTTCACCAGCACTGATCACGGCCAGGCGGCGGCAGTGTGTCCGGAACCCACCCCGCGCACACGCAAAGCCACCAGCAACCACACGAAATAACCAGAACGGCAGAGGCCACGCCCGCGCCAGGCCACGCACAGAATGTCAGACTCAGAACGTGAAGATGGTCCCTCACTGAAACGTGAAGACCTGTCGGTGGAGCTGAGGGGATTTGAACCCTGACCTCCTCGATGCGACCCAACAGGACGCGAAAACTGGCAAAACCCTCACAGTTGCTATCTTGCGGTGCAAGCGCCGACCATTCCGACGACCAGCGGCATGAAGCCACCACGCACATGACCGGATAACCTGCGTACGCTCACGGCAGTCATTGACACGTCGGCCGATCGCGCCTATTCGGCAGGCGCGGCTGATCATCGGCTCGGGCATGAGCCGGTCAGGCAGTGAGGCAAGTTAATTGTGCTTTAGTTGCAATCTCGGGAACTCCATTTCGTCGTTGCCGTTCACGAGTCTTCGAACCGACGCGCATGCCGCCGCGGTCGACCCAGAACGCTCTGTCCACGACGCAGATCAGCGGCCCGACGCCAGCCGACCGCGAGACGGAGCGGCACTTTCGTGCTCGGCGCGGCTGCGGAAGATTCCACCTGTCATGTCCACTTTCGGGTGACGCCTGGCCCGCTGAGCCCTCTTAGCGTGCCAAGGACAGAAACGCATCCTGGCAGGAGGAAGGAATGACTGCTAACAAGGTCGACCAGCTCGAGACCGGTGCCGCCGGAGCCATGGGCACCTCGCCTGGGGCCCAGGCGGCACCTCAGCCAGGGCGGTACGAGATCGACACCATGAGAAGTTCAGCGATTGCAGTCTCAGGGCTGCGGAAGACGTTCGGGGACAAGGTCGTGCTCGATGGCATCGATCTAGATGTTCCTGCGGGCACGGTCTTTTCCCTGCTCGGCCCGAACGGGGCGGGTAAGACGACAACGGTGAACGTGCTGACCACGTTGACGAAGGCCGACGGTGGCACGGTACGGGTTGCCGGGCATGACGTTGCGACCGAGGCCAAGGCGGTGCGCGCGGTCATCGGGGTCACCGGTCAGTTCGCGGCGGTGGACGATCTGCTGACGGGGGAAGAGAACCTGCAGTTGATGGCGGATCTGCACCACCTGCGGGCCGGCGAGGGCAAGCGGGTGACCAGCTCGTTGCTGGAACGGTTCGACCTGGTGGAGTCGGCGCAGAAGATGGCGTCGACCTATTCCGGCGGTATGCGCCGGAAGCTGGACCTGGCGATGACGCTGGTCACCAGGCCGCAGATCATTTTCCTTGACGAGCCGACGACGGGACTGGATCCGCGGAGCCGTCGCATGATGTGGGACATCGTCCGCGAGTTGGTGACCGACGGCGTGACCGTTTTCCTCACCACCCAGTATCTCGAAGAAGCCGATCGGCTCGCCGACCGGATCGCGGTGCTGGACCAGGGCCACCTGGTGGCCGAGGGCACTCCCGGCGAACTCAAGCGCCAGGTTCCCGGCAGCCACGTCCAGCTCCGGTTTTCCGATGGCGTGATGCTGCACGACGCGGCGCGACTCCTGAACGGCTCCACCGTGGATGACACGGCTCTGACCCTGCGGGTTCCCACCGATGGCGGGGTGAAATCGGTGCGGGCTCTGCTGGATCGGCTCGACGAGCATTCGATCGACGTTGAGGAGTTCTCCGTGCACACACCGGATCTCGACGACGTTTTCCTGGCCCTTACCGGTCACGCAAGCATGGAGGAAATCGCACAATGAGCACCATTTCAGCGCCGCTGACCGATTCGCGGATCATGATGCGTCGCAACCTCAAGCACATCCTTCGGAATCCGGTCATGATATTCAACGCGGCTGTGATGCCGGTCGTGCTCATGTTGCTGCTGGTATACGTGTTCGGCAACGCATTCAATGTCGGCGAACACTACGTCGAATACGCAACACCAGGCCTGATCGTGCTGGCCATCTGCTACGGGCTGGCGGGTACCGCGGTATCCGTGAGCACCGACATGACCAAGGGCATCATCAACCGGTTCAAGGTCATGAATGTCTCCCGCGGTGCCGTCCTGACCGGTCACGTCGTGGCGACGATGCTGATCAGTTCGATCGCCATCGCGGTCATCATCGGAATGGCCTTCGCACTGGGGTTCCGGTCGCCCGCGACCCCCCTCGACTGGCTCGGCGCGATCGGTATCGCCGCGGCGGCGGCTTTCGCGGCCACCTGGCTCACGGTCGCGCTGGGAATGGTGGCGAAAACTCCGGAGTCCGCGGGCATGACCGTCGTGCCGCTGCTCCTGCTGCCCTTCGTGAGCAGCGCGGTCGTGCCGGCCGCCAAGATGGGAGAGGGCATCCGGCAATTTGCGCAGTATCAGCCCTTCACGCCGATCATCGAATCGCTGCGTGGATTGCTCGCCGGCACCCCGTCGGGCGGCTACGCGGCCGCCGCTCTCGCCTGGTGCGCCGGGATCGCCCTCGTCGGGTACCTGTGGTCGCGGAGCACGTTCAGCAAGCGAGCGTAGCTTCGACCAGCTCACGCCAGCTTGCCCGCGCCCCCGCCTGCGTCGCACCGGCCTGCGCGATCGGGGCCACATCCGGATGTGAACGATCCGGCAGTCCGCGCACGCCGGCCCCGCTGACGCCAGCTGCGCCGCATCGAGCACTTCGCGACCAGGGCGGCCGCCCGGGCCGGGGTCGCCGTCTGGATCGAGGACTACAACCACAACCGCCGGCACTCGGCCTGCGGCATGATGCCCCCCGGTGGCCTGGGAGCTGGCCGCGCGGCGGGAGGCCGCGTGAGCGAGGCCGGCGCGGCTCCGGACAAGCAAGATAAGGAAGGAGGCGGCTTCGCCGCTCACCTCCAGGAGGCTGCCGCGCTCCAGGCCGGGTGACGCGCCGCGCGTGGGTACGGGGCCGCCCCTCCGGCGTCAAGGCTGCTTCACGATGCCTCGCGGTAACTGATCTCGTGCGGCTGGAGGTTGTGCGCGGCGAGCTGGACGATTTCCGGGTGGATCGCGATCTCGATGACGAGGTTACTGGAGAGGTTGCCGCGCCCGGGCGGGACCGGCCGGGGGCCCTGGTGGTGGCTCAGATTCGATGGCAGAAACCCGCAGATGGCTCAGAAGCGATGGCAATAGCTCAGATTCGCTGGCACAGGACAGCTGAATCCCGTCTGTCCCTGGCTCAGATAACGAGCCCCTTTCCTGTTAGCGCGCTCGCTTTCGTTTCTGATCTTGATCGCCAGTTGTGCGACCCTTGAGGCATGGTCAAGTTCACGAGCGTCACACCCATGCACCACCTGACGATCGTGGTCAGTCTCGCCGTTCCGGCTGGCGGAGATTAGCCGGTGGCGATCGTCGCGATGCTGAGCAAGGCTACGACCTGAGCGGCATGTTGGATTACGTATAGACGAGCTGCAGGCCGTCGTGTTCAGCGAAGTCCTCGAAATCCTTGACGTTGAAGGTGGCCAGCGGGAACCCGTGCGCTAGGCAGCATGCCGCGATCCAGCTGTCGTTGGCTGGCCGCGGACGTCCACGCCGTCTGGCCTCCGCCGAGATCCTGCCCCATGTCCGCGAGGTTGCATCATCTGAGTTCAGTACCACCACGCGGCCAAGCCACAGCTCCAGGTCCTCACGCGTCCGCGGTCCCCAGCTCCGTGTGGTCGCCCACTGCCACAGCTCGCCCACGGTCACGAACGTCACGCACCATGTCATGCCCGTCAGCCTCGCAGCCGGCGGATGACCGAGCGTGCCCTTGATCGCCCGTGACGCTACATCCGTGTCAAGGACGACGTAGCGCATCGGCCCGTTCAGGCCAGGTCAGCGTGACGGGCGGCGTAGACGTGCGCGAGGAACTGCTCCAGTTCCTCATCCGACTCGAAAACCCCGTCCTGCGCCATATCCTCGACAGACTCGACTGGCCGGATGCCCTTGCGGGCAACCTGCTCATCGATGGACTCAGGACGAGCGTCCGGCGACTCTTCCGCATAGCCAGCGCTATTGGTGGTCATCCCGCCTCCTTACGATGAGAGACGTACCAGTGTCAGCATAACCCGCAGGCTGAAGACAAGACGCGAAACGACCTCCCGCTCCCGGTCGTGGTGGAGAGCAGGTGCTAGCTCGTCATTTGGCGGCACTTGCAGCAGTTCCTTGCCGCTGCTTAGGCCGGAAGATCTGGTCCATGACCTCGGCGCCGGTCGTGATCACCGGACGCAGCTCCCGTCGGTAGATGACCTCGGTAGTCCGCGAGCTAGCGTGCCCGGCCAGCCGCGCGATCTCCTCGACCGGCACACCCTGATAGCTCATCATGCTGACGAACGAGGTCCGCAGCTCCTTCGGCACCCACCGGGCCCCGAGCCCGGCTGCCGCGGTGACCCGGCGGAAATCCCGCCGCAGGTTATGCGACTCGTACCCAGTCCCCACCGACGTGGTGAACACCAGCCCGTGCTCCTGCCACAGCTTCTCCGCATCCGCCCGCTCCCGAGCCTGCCGCTGCTTCTGCCCCCGCAGCGCCTCTACGGCGATCTCGGGCAGCTTCAGCGTCCGCCGCGACCGGTTCGTCTTCGTGTCACCGTGCGCCCGCACAGATCGCCACACCGAGATCGTCCCAGCCTCCAGGTCCACGTGCTCCCACGTCAGCGCCCGCGCCTCCTCCGACCGACACCGGTCAGCAGGCATAGCACGATGAACGCGTGCAGCCGCGACGCCTCCGCCGCCTCCAGCAGCGCGGTCGCCTCAGCCAGGGTCAGCGACTGCGACGGCCGCCCCTCAAGCCCGCGCGGAGTATCCACCAGCGCCGACACGTTCCGCCGGACCAGATTCTGCCCCTCCGCGTGCCGTACCCGCCCGGGTCAGGCAATTGTGCGCCTTCTGTAGCGTCCTGGTCGCGTGCGTGACCGCCACCTTCTTCAGCGCCGCCCGGACGTCCTGCACAGTCAGGTCCTTCAGCGGGATCCTTCCGATGGCCGCTAGCAGCGGCCGCAGTGAGTCCCGGTTCGCCTCGATTGTCTTGGCAGTGCGCCCAGGCAGCCCTTCGTCCAGCCAGTCGGCCACGGCCTTCTCGACCGTGTAGCCCTGGGCAGTCCGCAGGCCAGCATCCAGCTCAGAGTGCAGCGACTTGAGCTTGTCCTTGACCTCGGTCCTGCGTCTGGCCGCTGACTTTCCGCCGGATCCGCTTGCCGTCCGCGCCGAAACCGAGCGAGACCACCCCGCGCCAGCGCCCGGAACAGGTCTTGTGATGGGCGCTGTCCCGGCAGTCCGCCCGGGGAACGAAGTAGATGCCGTCTTCGCCGTAGCCACGGCGTGAAGCCCCAGCCATACAGGACGTCTACAACTTGGCTCCCACAATGGCTCCCAGCCCGGAAGCCGGAAAATAGAACAGATCATTCACCTGCAAGAACTCGGTGGAGCTGAGGGGATTTGAACCCCTGACCCCCTCGATGCGAACGAGGTGCGCTACCGGACTGCGCTACAGCCCCGAGAACCTGTGACAGCCTAGCAAACCCGCCGCCCTGTCCGCGCATTCCGCCGCTCACCCGGCCGCCGCCGCCCGCCTGCCCCGCACCAGGTGACAGCACCACCCGCCCGGCGACATCATGAGCATGCGGCACCCGAATCTCCGAACGGAGGCGCGCGATGACCACGGCCCAAGCCGTCCCGGGCTGTCCCGTCGATGAGTCCTTCGACCCGCTCTCGCCCGAGTACCTCGCCGACCCCTACGCGGTCCTGGCCAAACTCCCCGGCGACGGCGCCCCCGTCTTCTACGCGCCGTCCATCGGTTACTACGTCGTCACCAGGTACCACGACATCGAGGCCGTGTTCAAGGACCCGGCCAGCTACTCCGCCGCCGTGGCCCAGGCGCCGCTGGTCCCGCTGGCGCCCGAGGCCCAGCAGATCCTCCTCGCGGGCGGCCATAAGCCCCAGCCCAGCATGGTCAGCCTCGACGAGCCCGCACACGCCCGGCTCCGCAAGCCGGCCGCCCGGGCCTTCAGCATGAAGCGCGTCACCGCCATGATCCCGGCCATCGAGGCCACCACCGCCCGCCTGCTCGACGCGGTAGCCGCGGAAACCGAGTTCGACCTGGTCGCCGCCCTGGCCTTCCCGCTGCCCGCCAACATCGTGTTCTCCCTGATGGGCGTGCCCGCGCAGGACTTCGCCAGGCTCAAGGACTGGTGCGGCTACCGCGCGGCTCTCAGCTGGGGACGTCCGGAACCTCAGGACCAGGTGGAGATCGCCACCTCCATGGCCGCGTACCGCGCCTACATGCGCAACCTGGTCACGGCCAAAGCCGAAACTCCCGGCGACGACCTGACCAGCGACCTGATCGCCATCCACCGCGAGGCCCCGGACCGGCTCGAGCTGGCCGAGATCTCCTCGATCCTGTTCTCGCTGTCGTTCGCCGGCCACGAGACCACCACCGGCCTGATCGGCAACACGATCCGCCGCCTGCTCGAGGAACCGGCCCGCTGGGCCGAGATCGCCGCTCAGCCCGGCCTGATCCCCGCCGCGGTCGAGGAAAGCCTCCGCTACGACCCGTCCGTGCCCGTCTGGCGGCGGGTCACCACCCGGCCGGTCACCCTGGGCGGCACCGACCTGCCAGCCGGAGCCCGGCTGTTCCTGTGGCTGGCCGCCGCGGGCCGGGACGAGGCCGCGTTCGGTACGCCGGACCGGTTCGACCTGCACCGGCCCGACGCCGACCGGCACCTGGCCTTCGGTAAGGGCCTCCACTTCTGCCTGGGCGCGAACCTCGGCAAGCTCGAGACGCAGATCGCCATCGCCGAACTCGCCCGCCGCTACCCGGGCCTGAAGCTCGCCCCGGATCAGGTGCTGACCTTCCACCCGAACATCTCGTTCCGCGGCCCGCAGTCCCTGCTGGTCCGCACCGGGCAAGCCGGGTAAGATCAGTCGCCCACCGCGCGGCGCTTGATGTCGGCGTACTGGTCGTAGAGTTCTTCCTCGGGCTCGGGCTCGGGCTCCGGAGCCACCGCCAGCGTGATGACCTCCGCCTCGGACTGGGTGACCGGCGGCTGATCCTGGCGTCGCGCTTCCGCCCGGGCCGCGTGCGCGACCCGGGTGAGGATCAGGTCGCGCCGTTCCGCGTCGGTCTTCGCGGCCTCGCGGAGCAGAAGCAGGTAGCCGAGCAGCATGACCGACGGCGGGATGATCACCCACCAGGCCGCCAGCTTGGTGCCGGCCAGCACGCCGGCGCCCAGGGTGAGCAGCAGCAGCATGATCAGCAGGCGGCGGCGAGCCGCCAGCACCTGCCGGTCGACCAGCCCGGCCAGCTCCGGCCGGTCCTCCTCGTCCGCTGCTTCGTCTTCGAGCTTTCTTCAGGAAGCTCTTCCCGCAGCTCCTCGCGGAACTCTCTCCGGAGCCGACGCCGGCCAGGGGGCGCCGGCTCTTCCTCGGCGTCTGCGGTCACCGAGGTCTCCTCATCAGCCTGTGGCTCAGGTACCGAGGAGGAAGCCGAAGAGTCCCGCCGCAGCCAGCGGGGGATGAGCACGCCAGCCCAGATGGCGACGATCGCGACGTACAGGATCGCGCTGCTCAACCATCCTCCCCTCGGCGTGGCAGGCACCGGGCGGCCCGGTGCCCCGGCACCCCGGCGGCGGGCTGGCCAGGGCCCTTGGTCGAGGGCATGCCTCTCCTACCAGCGGCAGGCCCACGTGACGCAACGTAATAGCTGAACCGGACCGAGACGAGCACCCGCCCCGGTGTGTCGCGCATTTACCTGCCATGCCGCCGGATCGCACCCCCGCCCCGAACCATCCCGCCAGCCCCGTCAGCCATCCCGCCAGTCCCCTCAACCCATCCCGACACATTTCCTGGGTGGATCCAGGTTCGTGGGTGGATCCGGGGGCCTGGGACGCACCGAATCAACCCCGAAGCCCGGATCCACCCCGAAATCCCCGACCTGATCGCACCACCTGAAACACGAGCCGCTCGGGCCCCACCGCAAACGCGCCAGCCCGCCGCTCAACCGGATCGATGCGCATCTGAGCCGGTTCTACGGGCTGTTGCAGCATGCCCGGCTGTGAGTCCCGGTGGAGGCAATCGACGGCCGAGGACCACTTCTCACCACAGAAGTGGGGAGCGCCCAGCTTGAAAAGCGTCGATCCGGATGCTCTGTGGAGATCATTTTCGGGACGATCCGATTCTGCAACAGCCCGTCTATGCGGCTAAGCGTCGCATCGATCCGGTGGAAGTGCCCGCCGTCCCGGCCCGGGCCTCAGCGGGTTTACGCCGTCCCGGACCTCAACGCGGTCAGGACGCTGCGCCACCGGGGCATCAGCCCCTGCGGCACCTCCTCCGCGGTCAGCGCGTAACACACGTGGTCCCGCCAGGCCCCGTTGATGTGCAGCTGCCGGACGCGGATGCCCTCTTCGCGGAACCCGAGCTTCTCCACCACCCGGCGCGACGCGTGGTTCTCCGGCCGGATGGACGCCTCGAGCCGGTGCAGGCCGATGACGCTGAAGCAGTGGTCCACGGCCATGGCCAGCACCGTGGGGGTGATGCCGCGACCCGCGTAGGCCTCGTCGATCCAGTACCCGACCTGCCCAGACCGGGCCGAGCCCCAGGTGATCGAGCCGATCGTCAGCTGGCCCACGAACACGTTGCCGTAGGTCACCACCCACGGGACGGCCTGCCCCATCCTGGCCTCACGGCGCATGGCGCGCACCATCGTGATGTACGGGCCGAGACTGGACCGGTACAGCGGGGTCTCCGGGTTGGTCGGCTCCCAGGGCCGCAGCCACGGCGCGTTCCGCACCCGGATCTCGCGCCACATGCGCGCGTCGCTGACTCGGACCGGACGCAGCGCCACCGCCTCCCCGAGCAGGTGAGGCTCGGTAATAGTGACTGGCCAGCCGCGCATCCGTCCCACGTTCCCATCATTCCCCTGTTGAGCCGCCCACGCTACGCAGACCCGGCCGGTTTCGCACCGGAGTTCGCCCGGACGTGATCACCGCCGTTGATTTGCGATATCGCGTGCCCCAGTACCGACGCCAGCACGGCCACGCCGTCCCGCACCCCGCCGGTCGACCCGGGCAGGTTGACGATCAGCGTGTGCCCGGCCGTCCCGGCCAGCCCGCGGGACAAGATCGCGCTCGGCACCCCCGCCGCCGCCCCCGCCGAACGCAGCGCCTCGGCGATCCCCGGAATCTCCCGCTCCAGCACCCGCCGGGTCATCTCCGGCGTCAGGTCGCCCGGCGTCAGCCCGGTCCCGCCGGTGGTCACGACTACGTCGTACCCTTCGCCGATCGCCGAACGCAGCACCGCCTCGACCGGCTCGCCGTCCGCCACCACTACCGGCCCGTCCACCGCCGAGCAGCCCGCCGCGCGCAGCAGCTCGACCAGCACCGGACCCGACCGGTCCTCGTACACCCCCGCCGACGCCCGGTTCGACACCGTCACCGCCAGCGCCCTGATCACGGGCAGTGTCTCCCGCTCGCCTTCGGGCGCCTTCATGACGTCGCCTTCCCTCGTCGCTTCGCTCCTCAGTCCAGGCGACGCCGCGCCCTTCGGCTCGCTCATCGGCGCCATGGCCCGTTCTTCCCGCCTTCTTTCCACTCCACCCGCACGTCGGTGATCACCGCCGCCGGGTCGATGGCCTTCACCATGTCGATCAGCGCCAGCCCGGCCACCGCCACCGCGGTCAGCGCCTCCATCTCCACCCCGGTCCGGTCCGCGGTCCGCGCCACCGCCGACAGCGCCACGCCCTCGTCGGTCACGGTCGCCTCGACGCTCACCCCGTGCAGGCCGATCGGGTGGCACAGCGGGATCAGGTCCGGCGTCCGCTTGGCCCCGGCGATCCCGGCGATCCGGGCCACGGCCAGCGCGTCCCCCTTGGGCACCGCCCCGGCCCGCAGCGCCGCCACGGCCTCGGCCGACAGCAGCACCCGCCCGGTCGCGCAGGCCGAACGCGCCGTCACCTCCTTGCCGGACACGTCGACCATCCGCGCATGGCCGGCGCTGTCGACATGGGTCAGGCGCCCCGCGGACGCTATCTCGCTCACCCCGCCACTGTACTTTTTCTGCCGAACGGGCCGTGGTCTCCCACTCCCCCCGCCGCCAGCTATCCGGGCAGGACCAGGACGTCGGCGGTCTCGCCCGCGTTCATCTGCACCACCCACTCGGGCACGATGATCAGCGCGTTGGCCTTGCCCAGCGTGGCCACCTGGTGCGAGCCCTGCCCGGTCAGAGGCTCGACCCGCCCGGCCGGACGGTCCAGCACGCCGCGCAGGAACGAGCGCCGGCCGGGCGGCGAGCGCAGCGGCCCGGTCACCTCGGCCCTGATCATCTCCAGGCCCAGGCCGCCGTCGGCCTGCAGCGCGCCCAGGGCGGGCCGGACGAAGATCTGGAACGACACGTAGGCGCTGACCGGGTTGCCGGGCAGCGTGAAGATCGGCACCTGGCCGCGGCCGAGCCCCGGTTCGACCGGCGTTTCCGCTACCTCGCCGCGGTCGGCCAGCCGGCTGATGATGCCGCGGCGGCCCTTGCCCTCCGGGGCGGCGGACGGGGTGACGGCGATGGTGCCGAACCCCTGCGGCATGCCCGGCTGCATCGCGACCTTGCGGAACGTGATCGTGCCGAGCTGGGCCAGCGCGGCCTTGACCACGTCGTGCTCGCCGCCCATGCTGACCCCGCCGGTGGTGATGACCAGGTCGGCCCGCACCAGCTGGTCCTCGATGGCGGGCAGCACCTGCTCCGGATGGTCGGGCACGATGGCCTGCCGGTAGGCCAGGGCGCCCGCCTCCCGGGCCGCGGCGGCGATCATGAAGCTGTTGGAGTCCCAGATCCGGCCGGGGATGATCGGCGTGCCCGGCTCGGCCAGCTCATCGCCGGTGGACAGCACGACCACGCGCGGCCGGGGCCGGACCAGCACGGCGCCGCGGCCGGCCGACGCGATGACCGCGATGTGCATGGGGCGGAGCCTGGTACCCGCGCTGACCAGCACGTCCCCGGCCTTGGCGTCCCCGCCGGCCAGGCGTACCGACGCGCCGAACTCCACCGGGTGCCTGATGGCCACCCGCGCCGCGCCCCCGTCGGTCAGCTCCACCGGCACCACGGCCTCGGTGCCGTGCGGCAGCATGGCGCCGGTCATGATCCGGATCGCGGTCTCCGGCGGCAGCGCGTAGGCCCCGGTGTCACCCGCCGCGACCTCGGCCACCACCGGCAGCACGACCGGGTTCGCCTCGGTCGCGCGGGCCACGTCCTCGACCCGGACCGCGTAGCCGTCCATGGCCGAGTTATCGAACGACGGCAGCGCGCTGGCCGCCATCACGTCCTCGGCCAGCACCAGGCCGTGCGCGTCGGTCAGGCTGAGCTCGGTCGGCGCCAGCGCGTGGATGGTGTCCAGGATCCCGGCCAGGTGCTCCTCGACCGGCGTCAGCTCTGTTTCTTCTGCTCGCCTCCGGGGCGCTTCGAGGCGGCTCCTTCCCTCGTCGCTCGTCCCTCGCTCCTCAGTCCAGTCGCCGCCGCGCCCCTCCGTCTCGCTCATGGCAGGCTGTCCAGGTACTTGCGCAGCCAGGGCACGATCTCCTCGGCCAGGTCGGACCGCTCGCAGGCGAACTGCACCAGCGTGCGCAGGTAGTCGAGCTTGTTGCCGGTGTCGTAGCGGCGGCCGTGGAACAGCACGCCGCGCACGCCGCCGCCCTCGTCGCCGCTGCGGCCGGCCAGGGTCATGAGCGCGTCGGTCAGCTGGATCTCGCCGCCCCGCCCGGGCGGGGTCTCGCGCAGCACGCCGAACACGGCCGGGTCGCACACGTACCGCCCGATCAGGATCCAGTTGCTCGGGGCCGAACCGGGCACCGGCTTCTCGACCAGGTCGGTGACCCCGACCACGTCCTCCTCGGCGGTCGGCGTGATCGCCGCGCAGCCGTACTGGGAGACCTGCTCGGGGTCGACCTCCATCAACGCCACCACGCTGCCGCCGTACTGCTTGCGCACCTCGATCATGCGCAGCAGCAGCGGGTCGCGGCTGTCGATGATGTCGTCGCCCAGCAGCACCGCGAACGGCTCGTCGCCCACGTGCTGGGCGGCGCACAGCACGGCGTGGCCCAGGCCCTTCGGGTCGCCCTGCCGGACGTAGTGCACGGTGGCCAGTTCGCTGGACTCGCGGACCAGGGCCAGCCGTTCGGTCTCTTCCTTGGCGGCCAGCGCCTCCTCGAGCTCGTAGTTACGGTCGAAGTGGTCCTCGATGGAGCGCTTGCTGCGGCCGGTGATGAGCAGCACGTCGTCCAGCCCAGCCGCGACGGCCTCCTCCACGACGTACTGGATCGCGGGCTTGTCGACCACCGGCAGCATTTCCTTGGGCGTCGCCTTGGTCGCCGGCAAGAACCTGGTGCCCAGGCCCGCGGCGGGGATGACGGCCTTGGTCACGGCGTAATCAGCCATGTCCTGAACACTAGCGAACTCCCCGGCATGCTCTGCTGGCCCCGCTCGCTGTGTTTCCCCCGCTCGCCTCCGGGCGCTCTTGACGCCCCGCCTTCCCGCTCTGCTTGTCCCGCTCGCCTCCGGGCGCCTCTTGACCCGCCTCCTTCCTTCGTCGCTCCTTCGTCGCTCCTCAGTCCAGGCGGCGGCGGCGCCCTTTGGCTCGCGGGGAGCGGTACGGTGGCGGCGTGTCGGGGATTCGGCAGGAGAAGGCGGCGGTGCGGTCGCGGGTGCTGGCGGCCCGGGCGGGGATGTCCGAGGGGGAGCGGGGCGAGGCAGGGCGGCGGATCAGGGATGCGCTGCTGGGGCTGGCCGAGGTGCAGATGGCGGGGACTATCGCCGCCTATTACTCGGTCGGCAGCGAGCCGGACACGCGGCGGCTGGTCTACGCGCTGTGGAAACGCGGCACCTACGTGCTGCTGCCGTTGCTGCGGCCGGACGGCGACCTGGACTGGGCCTCCTACGAGGGACCGGACTCGCTGCGGCCCGGGCCGCGCGGGCTGCTGGAACCGGCCGAACCGCCGCGCGGCACCGACGCGGTGACCCGGGCCGACGTGGTGCTGGTCCCGGCCCTGGCCGTGGATGCGGCCGGGCACCGGCTGGGCCGCGGCGGCGGCAGCTACGACCGGGCGCTGGCCCGGGTCGGCCCGCTGATCCCGGTCATCGCGCTGCTGTACGACGGCGAACTGCTGGACCGGGTGCCGACCGAGCCGCACGACACCCCGGTCCGGGCCGCGGTCCGCCCGGGGCCCGGGGTGACGTCCGTGTCGGCGTGGCACCCGGATCGTTCGGCCTAAAAAGAAGGAATCCCGGGCCTGCCTGCGCGGTTGGATATACTTAGCAGTCGGATACCGCGAGTGCTAACCTGAACCACCCAAGCTGTGCCCGCGCGGGCCCGCGGGGCCTGCGTGAAGGAGGGTCCGTGCCCACATACCAGTACACCTGCACCGATTGCGGCGAGCCGGTCGAGGCCTTGCAGAAGTTCTCCGACCCGCCGCTGACCGTGTGCGCCGCCTGCGGGGGCAGGCTGCGGAAGGTGTTCTCCCCGGTCGGGATCGTGTTCAAGGGTTCCGGCTTCTACCGCACGGACAGCCGTAACAGCTCGGGCGCGCGGGCCGAGGGCAAGAAGGAGAAGTCCGCCAGCGAGTCGTCGTCGACGTCGTCCTCGACCACCGGCAGCGACTCCTCTGCCAGCAACGGGTCCGCGGACAAGCCGGCCGCCAAGTCCGGCGATGCCGCGAGCACCGCGGCCAAGTCGTCCTCCGGCGAGAAGGTCGCCTGACCCGCGATGCCGGACCTGGCCAGTATCGCGGTGGTCGGCGGCTCGGGCTTCTACCAGTTCCTCGAGGGCGCCGAAGAGGTCAAGATCGACACGCCGTTCGGCGCGCCCAGCGACCCGATCGCGGTGGGCGAGGTGGCCGGCCGGCGGGTCGCGTTCCTGCCCCGGCACGGCCGGGACCACCGGTTCCCGCCGCATAAGATCCCCTACCGCGCGAACATGTGGGCGCTGCGCTCGCTGGGCGTGCGGCGCGTGCTGGCGCCGACCGCGGTGGGCTCGCTGACTGTGTCCTACGGCCCGGGCACGCTGGTCATCCCGGACCAGCTGGTCGACCGGACCAGGACTCGGGAGCAGACCTACTACGACGAGGGCGCCTGCCACGTCCCGTTCGCCGACCCGTACTGCCCCGCGCTGCGCTCGGCCGCGATCGCGACCGCCCGCGGCTCCGGCTGGATCCCGGCCGGATCCGGCACGCTGGTCGTCATCGAAGGCCCCCGGTTCTCCACCCGCGCCGAATCGCAGTGGTTCGCCGCCCAGGGCTGGACCCTGGTCGGCATGACCGGCCACCCCGAGGCCGTGCTGGCCCGCGAGCTGGCCCTGTGCTACGCCCCGCTGGCCCTGGTCACCGACACCGACGCCGGGGTGGAGGAGGGCGAGGGCGTCACCCAGGCCGAGGTGTTCGAGGTCTTCGCGGCCAACATCAGCCTGCTGCGCGACCTGGTGGCCCAGATCATCGCCGGCCTCCCGGCCGAGCGTGACGACGACCTGTGCGCGCACGCGCTGGACGGCATCCCCC
>CAWBNK010000028.1:0-169778 GCA_963790065.1 uncultured Actinomycetes bacterium
CATTCGGATCACGACGGGCACCAGCGGCGTACCGCGACGCGCGGGCCTGGCGGGGACTGGTGCCGACCGCAGGTGCGTCCTAGGTTTGGCTCGTAGGTGGGCCTGGGGGAACAAAGAGCATCTGCCCAGGTAGGTCGGCGAGGAGGCCGGATGACCAAGGTCAGCATGACTATCGACGGCGTGCGGTACGACGATGATGTCGAACCCCGCATGCTGCTCGTTCATTATCTGCGCGAGGTGGCGGGGCGGATAGGCACGCCCATCGGATGTGACACCTCGAACTGCGGCGCCTGCACGGTGCTGCTGAACGGGCTGTCCGCGAAGAGCTGCTCGGTGCTCGCGGTACAGGCCGATGGCGCGGAGATCACCACGATCCAGGGCATGGCGAACGGCGAATGGCATCCGCTGCAGCAGGCCTTCCACGAAACGCACGCGCTGCAGTGCGGGTACTGCACGCCGGGCATGATCATGGCCGCGGTCGACCTGCTGCGGGACAACCCGAACCCGACCGAGCACGAGGTCCGCGAGGGCCTGGAAGGTAACCTGTGCCGCTGCACCGGCTATCAGAACATCGTCCGCGCCGTCATGCGCGCGGCGTCGGTTAGCCAGGGAGCGGCAGAATGACTAGCACCAGCACGACGGTCAGCCCCGAGATCGGCAAGGCGCGAGCCCGGAAGGAAGACGCCCGGCTGGTCACCGGGCAGACCAACTGGACCGACAACATCCAGCTGCCCGGCCTGGTCCAGGTGGCGTACCTGCGCAGCCCGATGGCGCACGCGCGGATCACGTCGGTGGATGTCTCCGCCGCCCGCGGCGCTCCCGGCGTCATCGCCGCGTTCTCCGGCGCGGACTTCGCCGCCGAGCAGGGCAGCCTGCCCTGCGCCTGGCCGGTGACCCCGGACATCGTCATCCCGGCCCACCCGCCGATGGCCACCGACGAGGTCCGCTACGTGGGCGAGATCGTGGCCTGCGTGGTGGCGCGGGACCGGTACGCCGCGGCGGACGCGCTGGAGCTGATCGACGTCGAGTACGAGCCGCTGCCGGCCGTACTGGACATGGAGGCGGCGCTGGCCGAGGGCTCGCCGAAGGTGCACGAGGCGGGCAACAAGTCCTTCGTGTGGCCGTTCGCCCAGGGCGACGTCGAGGCGGCATTCCGCGACGCGGAGGTGGTAGTCGAGCGGACCTACCGCCAGCAACGACTGATTCCGTGCGCCATGGAACCCCGGGCCACCGTCGCCGCGATGGTGGGCGATGAGATCACGCTGTGGACCTCTACCCAGATCCCGCACGTGCTCCGGTTCCTGATCGCCGCGGTACTCGGCATCCCCGAGCAGAACATCCGCGTGATCGCGCCCGACGTGGGCGGCGGGTTCGGCTCCAAGCTCCAGGTCACGGCCGAGGAGTTCCTGGCCGTGCTGCTCGCCCGCAAGCTCGGCCGGCCGGTCAAGTGGACCGAGTCGCGCAGCGAGGGCAACCTGGCCGTGCACCACGGCCGCGACCAGCTCCAGCGGATCAAGATCGCGGCGGACCGCGACGGCCGGATCCGAGGCCTGGACGTGGACCTGCTGGCCGACATGGGCGCCTACCTGATGCTGGTCACGCCCGGCGTGCCGCTGCTCGGCGCGTTCATGTACCCGGCGATTTACAAGATGGACGCCTACTCGTTCAAGTGCACCGGCGTGTTCACCACCAAGGTACCCACCGACGCCTACCGGGGCGCGGGACGGCCTGAGGCGACCTACGCCATCGAGCACATCATGGACGACCTGGCCGCCGAGCTGGGCATGGACCCGCTGGAGCTGCGCAAGCGGAACTGGATCGCGCACGAGGAGTTCCCCTTCACCACGATCGCCACGCTCACCTACGACAGCGGCAACTACGAGGCGGCCACGGCCAAGGCGGTCGAGCTGTTCGGCTACGACGACCTGCGCAAGGAGCAGGCCGCCCGGCGCGAATCCGGCGACCCGGTCCAGCTCGGCATCGGCATCTCGACCTTTACCGAGATGTGCGGGCTGGCGCCGTCCCGGGTCCTCGGGTCGCTGGCCTACGGCGCGGGCGGCTGGGAGCACGCCGCGGTCCGGATGCTGCCCACCGGCAAGGTCGAGGTGGTCACCGGGTCCAGCGCGCACGGCCAGGGGCACGAGACGGCCTGGAGCCAGATCGTGGCCGACCGGCTGGGTGTCCCGTTCGAGGACATCCGGGTCCTGCACGGCGACACGCAGGTCTCGCCGAAGGGCATGGACACCTACGGCTCCCGCTCGCTGACGGTGGGCGGTATTGCCGTGGTCGGCGCCTGCGACAAGGTGATCGACAAGGCGCGCGTGATCGCGGCCGGGCTGCTCGAGGTCTCATCCGACGACCTGGAGTGGACGCCGGGCCGGTGGTCGGTGCGCGGCGACCCGGAACAGGGCCGCTCGATCGCCGAGATCTCGCTGGCCACGTTCGCGGCGCACAACCTGCCGGACGGGGTCGAGCCGTCGCTGGACTCCGAGTCCACCTACGACCCGAACAACTTCTCCTTCCCGCACGGCACGCACCTGTGCGCGGTGGAAGTGGACACCGAGACCGGGCAGGTGACGATCCGCTCGTACGTGGCGGTAGACGACGTGGGCGTGGTGGTGAACCCGCTCATCGTGGAGGGCCAGGTACACGGCGGCCTGGCGCAGGGCATCGCGCAGGCGCTGTACGAGGAGGCCGCCTACGACGCCGACGGCAACCTGCTGACCACCACGCTGGCGGATTACCTGATACCGTCCGCCGCCGACC
Organism: uncultured Actinomycetes bacterium; assembly: GCA_963790065.1. Taxonomy (GTDB): domain Bacteria; phylum Actinomycetota; class Actinomycetes; order Streptosporangiales; family Streptosporangiaceae; genus Palsa-504. Next base: position 2,767 of record CAWBNK010000028.1, read on the forward strand.
TGCCGACGTTCGTGACCGAGCGGACGCAGACCCCGTCGACAACCAACCCGCTCGGGGTCAAGGGCGTCGGCGAGGCCGGGACGATCGCCTCCACGCCCGCCGTGGTGAACGCGGTCGTCGATGCCCTGCGGCCGTTCGGCGTCACGGACGTGCAGATGCCGTGCACGGCTCAGCGAGTGTGGCGGGCCATCAACGAGGCCAAGGGAGACGCGCGATGATCCCCGCGAAGTTCGACTACGTGCGGCCGTCATCGCTGGCTTCTGCGGTGGGGGCGCTGGCCGGCGGCGGCGAGGACGCCAAGGTGATCGCGGGCGGGCAGAGCCTGCTGCCGCTGCTGCGGCTGCGGCTGGCCTATCCTTCGCTGCTGGTGGACGTGGGCGACCTGGACTCGCTGGCCGGGGTCAGTGACGCCGGCGACGCGCTGATGATCGGCGCGCTGACCACGCACTACGCGCTGATCAGGGATCCGCTCATCCGGGAGCACTGCGGGCTGATCGCGGCCACGGCGGCCACCGTGGCCGACCCGGCCGTCCGGCACCGGGGCACGATCGGCGGCTCGCTGGCGCATGCCGACCCGGCGGGCGACCTGCCGGCCGTGATCGCCGCGCTCGACGCCACCCTGATCGCCACCGGGCCAGGCGGGGAGCGGGAGATCGCCGCGGCTGACTTCTTCGTGGACTACCTGACCACGTCGCTGGCGCCGGGCGAGATCCTGACCGCGATCCGGGTGCCTAAGCTCGGCCCGGGCTGGGGGTTCAGGTACGAGAAGTTCCAGCCGACCGCGCAAGCCTGGGCCATCGTTGGCGTCGCCGCCCTGACCAGGCGGGACAACGGGCACGTGGCCGAGGCCAGGATCGGGCTGACCAACATGGGCACGGTCCCGGTGCGGGCCCGCGCCACCGAGGCCGCGGCGGCCGGGGTCGCGGCCTCCCGTGCCGCGCTGGCCGCGGCTGCCCGGCACGCCGACGAGGGCACCGAGCCGCCGGAGGACCTGCGGGCGGCGGCCGACTACCGCAGGCACCTGGCCCGGGTGCTGACCGGCCGGGCGCTCGCCGGGGCCGCCGGGGTCAGCTAGCCGGGTGAGGTAACCCGCAGAGGGTGATGAAACTGGGCTTCCGCCGCGTTCTAGTGTGGTGGAAGCCCAGTTTCATTCGGCGTTGATGACAGAACCGGGCATAATTCACAGATCGAATCGATCCAGAGAGAGTGACGTACCGATGGCAATGGAGATGGATCATTCCTTCACCGTGCCCGTTCCCCCCGATCAAGCTTGGGATGTGCTGCTTGACGTAGAACGGATCGCGCCCTGCATGCCCGGCGCCACCGTCGACGACGTCGACGGCGACGTGGTCAACGGGCGGATCAAGGTCAAGGTCGGCCCGGTCTCGCTGACCTATAAAGGGACCGCCAAGTTCACCGAGCGCGACTCGGAGGCCCACGTGGTCGTGCTGGAGGCCTCAGGCAAGGAGACCCGCGGCGCGGGCACCGCATCGGCCAACGTCCGGGCCTCGATGGTTCCGGACGCGTCGGGGTCGGGCACCGAGGTCACCATGCACACCACGATGAACGTGACCGGACGGCCAGCCCAGTTCGGCCGCGGTGTCATGGTCGAGGTGGGCGGCAAGCTGGTGGAGCAGTTCGCGCAGAACCTGAGCAAGCTGATCGCGGGGGGCTCGGATGGCTCGGGCTCGGACGACTCGGACCCGGCTGGCGCGGGTTCGGACGCCGCGGCCGATGCGGCACCGGCGGCTGATGCCAGCCCTGCTTCTTCCGGAGGCAGCGCCGACGGCGCGAGCGTAGTCGCGCCGGGCGCGGTCAACGGCACCGTCAGCCATGCGGCGCCTGCTGCCTCCGCGACCACGACCGCTCCCTCGCCCGCGGCCGCCGCGACCACGACCGCTCCCTCGCCCGCGGCCGCCGCGACCACGACCGCGACCGCTGCCGCCAGCGATGACTCGATCAACCTGGTCAAGCTGGTCGGCCCGGCGATCCTCAAGCGTGCCGTGCCTGCGCTCCTGGCCGCGGCGAGCCTGACGCTGCTGGGCAGGCTCATCTGGCGTCTGATGCACCAGGGCAAGCAGGACTGAGGCGTGGAGTTCCAAGAGGTCGTCCGGCACCGGCACATGGTGCGTCAGTTCACCGGCGAGCCAGTGTCAGCGCAGAGCCTGGAGCGGATCCTGGACAACGCCGTGCGCGGGCCGTCGGCCGGGTTCTCCCAGGGCCAGGCGTTCCTGGTGCTGACCGACCCCGAAGACCTGAAGCGCTTCTGGACGGTGGCCGGCGTGGCGGCGGCCGAGTCGGTAGCGTCGGCGCCGCTGGTCATCGTGCCGATGTCGTCCAAGCGGGTCTACCTGGACCGTTACGCCCTGCCCGACAAGGGCTGGACCGACCGGGACGAGAAGCGCTGGCCGGTACCGTTCTGGCACATCGACACCGGCATGGCGGCGTTGCTGATCCTGCTCACCGTGACGGACGAGGGCCTGGGGGCGCTGTACTTCGGGATCGTGCCCGAGGCCGTGCAGCCGTTCCGCGAGGCGTTCGGCGTGCCGGACGACCATGAGCCGATCGGCGCCATCGCCATCGGGCACAACGCCGAGGCCGCGCCGCGCGACCTGCGCTCCCGCCGCCGTCCGGCCCCCGACGTCGTCCACTACGGCCGTTGGTAGGCCCGCTCCGCGCGCAGCATTCGGGTCAGAGTGGCACTCTCGCCCATTCCTTACCGCAGAGTGCCACTCTCATCGAATTTGGCCTGGGGCTGGCGGGACGGGGAGGACTCGCGGGCAGAGGCGGACCGGGCGGGGGGCTGGTTAGCGGACGACGATGTCGGTGACGGGGAGAGAGGAGTCGGCGGGGAGGTCGAGGGGGGAGGGCTCGACGGCGCGGGACACCAGTTCCGAGCCCAGGGCGGCGACCATGGCGCCGTTGTCGGTGCACAGGCCGGGCCGGGGTACGCGCAGCCGGATGCCGGCGTCGGCGCAGCGCTCGGCGGCCAGGGACCGCAGCCGGGAGTTGGCCGCGACGCCGCCGCCGATGATCAGGTCGGCGACGTCGTGCTTCTGGCAGGCTTGCACCGCCTTGCGGGTGAGCACGTCAGCCACGGCTTCCTGGAAGCTGGCCGCCACGTCGGCCACGTCGACCGGGTCCCCGGCGGCCCGCCGCGCCTCCACCCAGCGGGCCACGGCCGTCTTCAGGCCCGCGAAGGAGAAGTCGAGCGTGCCGTCGTGGTACTTGCCGCGGGGGAAGCCGATCGCGGCCGGGTCGCCGTCCCGGGCCGCCTTGTCGATGGGCGGGCCGCCGGGGAACGGCAGGCCGAGGACCCGGGCCACCTTGTCGTAGGCCTCGCCGGCCGCGTCATCGATGGTCGCGCCCAGCGGCTCGACCTCCTGAGTCACGTCGCTGACCAGCAGCAGCGAGGAATGCCCGCCGGAGACCAGCAGGGCCACCGCGGGCGAGGGCAGCGGGCCGTGCTCGAGCTGATCGACGGCGATGTGCGCGGCCAGGTGGTTCACCCCGTACAGCGGCTTGCCCAGCGCGAGCGCGTAGGCCTTGGCCGCCGCCACCCCGACCAGCAGGGCGCCGGCCAGGCCGGGGCCCGCGGTGACGGCGATGGCGTCGACCTGGCTGGCCCGGACGCCGGCCGTCTCCAGCGCGCGGTCGAAGGTCGGGACCATCGCCTCCAGGTGGGCCCGGCTGGCTACCTCGGGCACCACGCCGCCGAACCTGGCGTGCTGGTCCACGCTGGAGGCGACCGCGTCGGCGAGCAGTTCGTGGCCGCGGACCAGGCCGACGCCGGTCTCGTCGCAGGAGGTCTCGATGCCCAGTACCAGAGGGGCGGCCATCAGGGCAGCACCTTCCGCATGACCACGGCGTCGACGCCGGAGGGCTGGTAGTAGCCGCGGCGGGCACCGATCTCGGTGAAGCCGTGCCGCAGGTAGAGCTGCCGGGCCCGGGGGTTGTCCTTGCGCACCTCGAGCAGCACCTCCCGGCAGCCGCGGCGGCCTGCCTCGCCGACCAGGGCCAGCAGCAGCGCGGTGCCGGTGCCCCGGCCCCAGTGGGCCGGATCCACGGCCAGCGTCACCACGTCGGCCTGGGGCCCGCCGGTGAACATCATCCCCGCGTACCCGATCAGCGTGTCCCCCTCCTCGGCCACCAGGTAGAGCCGGCGCGAGGCCGGCTGGGCGAACTCGGCCGCGAACATCTGCGGCGTCCAGGCGTCCTCGGGGAACAGCTCCTGCTCCAGCGCCATGATCAGCGGCATGTCGGTCTTGGTCATCTCCCGGAGCCGGCCCCGGGGCGTCCCGTCCGGGCGGGCATCGGCCGGGCGCGACTTCATGCGGGCGTCACCTGCTTGGGCGGTCCCGGCACCCGGGCATCGGGCCGGCGCAGGTACAGCGGCTCGGCCGGCAGCAGCTCGGCCTGTGATGGCCTGGCGACCAGGCCGCACAGCGTGCGGGCGTCCGGGTAGGCGGGCGCGATCACCGCGCCGAACGCCTCCGGGTACAGCTGGCCGCCGGCCCCAGCCACGTCCAGGTCCGCGGCGCCGACGATGGCGCTGGCCAGGCCCACCTGGGGGCCCCCGGTACGCCGGCCGGCCGCGTCGTAGCGCGCCCAGTAGACCTCCTTGCGCCGGGCATCGGTGGCCACCAGGAATTCCCGTCCGGGCGGCACGGTGCCGGACCGGGGTGACGATCCCTCCAGACCCTCCCGTGCGGCGGCGGCGATCACGTCCAGCGAGCACACGCCGTGCACGGGCAGGCCGAGCACGGACCCGAGCACCCGGGCCGTGACCACCCCGACGCGCAGCCCGGTGTACGGCCCGGGACCCACGCCGACCGCGATCGCGGTCAGGTCCTCGCGGCCCGCGCCCGCGTCGGCCAGGACACTGGCGATCATGGGCGCGAGGAGCTCGCCGTGCCGCCGGGCGTCGACGGCGAACGCCTCGGCGACCACCCGCTCCCCGTCATGCAGGGCCGCGCTCACCGCGGGCGTCGCCGTATCGAAACCGAGCACCAGCACGCCGACCAGCCTAGTGGCCGCGAGCTAATGCAAGGACGCCTCGGTCGCCTGGGCGAAGGCCAGGGCGGCGGCCGACAGCGCCGAGGAGGAGACCGGTCCGTAACTGCCGCGGTTGGAGTGATCAAGGCCGTTCAGCGTGACCGTCACGATGACGTTGCGGAACCGCACGATCACGGTAGCCACGTCGGTGACCGATCCGCCGCTGCGGAACACCTGTACCGCGCTGAAGGCCTGGTTGCCGAGGCCGGGCAGCAGGGTGACCGCGGCGGGCGGGCTCGGCGATTTCGGCGGCGGGCTCTTGGTGTCCTGCAGCGTGGTCTGGTAGGCGTCGATCGCGGCCGACGTGGCGCTGCCGTTGCCGCTGGCCAGGCCGCTGGGCGCGTAGGCCAGCAGGTTCAGCTGGAGCAGCCGGAAGACCGGGGCCTTGTCGATGGTCCAGTCACAGGCCGACTCGGCCGCGCCGTCGATCGGGAGCGGGGCGGCTACCTTGGGCTTGCCGGGCAGGTACTGCTGGACGATGGCGGCGGGGACCACGGCGCAGGCGTTCGGCACCTGCTGCAGCTCGCCGGGCTGGAACGTGGTGATCAGGCCGCCGGGAATGACCGAGGCCGGACCTGGCCCGCCGGTCAGCAGCAGGACCGATGAGGTAACCGCCCCGGCCACCACGACCAGGGCCGCCAGTAGGTACAGCCACCGGCGCCGCCGCCGCGCCGCCGCCCGCTCGGCCCGGCCGGAGGAGCGCGACGGGCCCCGGGGGTCGTCCGGCTGCTCCGCGTCCGGGCCGGCCCAGGGCGGGGCCTGCCCCGGCTGGTCCTGATCGTCGTACGGCTCGCCTGCCGGCGGTTCGGCCAGGAACGCGGCGCCTGGCGGGCCCGCGGGGCTGGAGGAGCCCATGGGGGCCATGGGGTTGGGGCCGGTCTGGCCTGCGGCCTGCCAGGAGCCCAGCGGATAGTCGTCGCTCATCCGGCCGCCGTGCCGCCCGCCGCCACGCGAGGGTGGGGGGATGCCGGGGCCAGGAGGGCCGCCCGGACCGCTATACCCGCCCGGGCCAGGAGGGCCGCCGGGGCCGCTAAACCCGCCCGGGCCAGCCTGACCGCTGAACCCGCCAGGGCCGCCGGGACCGCTGAACCCGCCGGGAGCGGGGGGGCCGACGGGACCGCCACGGGCGGGCGGGCCGGGGGCGCGGGGACGGGTCGGGCGGACCGATGGCATGTTGGCCCAGGGCGGCGGGTCCTCGTCCGGGCGAGGAGGCAGGAATTCCTGCTCAGGCACGCACGCCTCCGGGTAGGGATACCGTACGTAACGGCGCTGTAGGCGGAACGATGATCAAAGTACAGCGGAACTATAAACGGTGCTCAGGGCAAAAGTTTGCGTTATCCAGATTCAGGTGCCCGATTCCACCGTGGACCGCGACCGGCGAGCCTGACGGTCCGCACCTCGGTGTCGGGGTCCGGCTCGATGGAGACCTCCAGGCGGTCCTCGGCCAGGCCCTCGGCCAGCCCCTCGCCCCACTCTACGACGGTGACGGCGCGGGCCATGTCGGCATCCAGGTCCAGGTCGTCCACCTCGCTGAAGCTGCCCAGCCGGTAGGCGTCGGCGTGCACCAGGGCAGGCCCGGAACCGGCCAGGACCGGGTGCACCCGGGCAATGACGAAGGTCGGCGAGGTGACCGGGCCGCGCACCCCGAGCCCCGCGCCGATGCCCTGGACCAGGGTGGTCTTGCCCGCCCCCAGCGGACCGGTCAGGATGACGAGATCCCCGGCCCGCAGCCGGGTGGCGAGCTCGCGGCCCAGCTCCCGCATGGCCACATCGGTGGCGATGAGCCGTTCGGCAGGCAAGCACCACGCCTCGTTCTGAATAATCATCAAGATCCGTCCGGATACTGACGCGGGACCCGGGCCCCGATCCCGGTGGCGATGTCGTAGGAGATGGTGCCGAGCCGCTCACCCCACTCCTGGGCGGTGGCCTCGCCGTCGTCACCCGGGCCGAACAGCACGACCTGCTCCCCGGCGGCCACCGGCTCGTCGCCGAAGTCGACCACGAACTGGTCCATGCACACGGTCCCGGCGATCGGCCAGCGGCGGCCGCGCGCGCTGACCAGGTGCTGGCCGGCCGCGCCGCGGGGCACGCCGTCGGCGTAGCCGAGCGGGACCAGGCCGAGCGTGGTCTCCCGCTCGGTCACGTAGCGGTGGCCGTAGGACACGCCCGAGCCGGGCGGGACCCGCTTGACCAGGGCCAGCCGGGCGGACAGGGTCATGGCCGGGCGCAGCCATGACGGCGCGCCGCCGGGCAGGGTGGACAGGCCGTAGACGGCGCCGCCGAACCGGACCAGGTCGAGCCGGGACTTGGGCACGGTGATCGCGGCCGCGGTGTTGGCGATGTGCCTGACCTCGGGCGTGACGCCCGCCTGCTCGGCCTGGGCCACCGCGTCGGAGAATGCGGTCAGCTGGGCGGCGATCGACGGGTGCCCGGGCAGGTCGGCGCAGGCGAAGTGGGACCACAGGCCGACGACGCGGACCGTGCCGCGGGCCTGGGCGGCCAGGGCGGCCTCGACCAGGCCGCGCCAGTCGGCGCGGGTGGCGCCGCCGCGGGTAAGCCCGGTGTCGGCCTCCAGGTGCAGCCGGGCGGTCACCCCGGCGTGCCGGGCCGCGGCGGCCACCTGCATCACGAAGGCGGCCGAGCCGGCCGTGACGTCGATGTCCGCGGCGATGGCCTCGGCCGGGTCGCCCACGGCCATCAGGCACAGCACCGGCGCGGTGAGCCCGGCGCGGCGCAGCGCGACCGCCTCGGCCAGGTCGGCGGTGCCCAGCCAGCTGGCCCCGCCGGCCAGCGCGGCCCGGGCCGCGGGCACCATGCCGTGGCCGTAGCCGTCGGCCTTGACCACGGCCATGACCTGGCTGCCGCGGACCCGGTCGCACAGGGCCGCGACGTTGCCGGTGATCGCGCCGAGGTCGACCAGAGCCTGCCTGTCCATGACGCCCAAAGGTACCCGGTCGCTCAGGCGCCCAGGCTGCGGAACGCGGCGGGCAGCGAGCGGACCACATCCGAGGCGCTGATCGGGGCCTCGGCCAGCTCGCGGCCGCCCTCGCGGCGGCGGCAGGCCCGGGGCGCGGCGGCCAGCCGGGCGGACAGGCCGTGCAGGTAGGCGGCGACCGCGCCGGCCCAGGCCGGGTCGAGGCCCTGGGCCAGCAGCGCGCCGGCCAGCCCGGACAGCACGTCGCCGGAGCCCGCGGTGGCCAGCCAGGGCGTGCCGGTCGGGTTGACCAGGACGGTCGGGCGGTCAGGCGAGGCCACCACCGTGGTGGAGCCCTTGAGCAGGACGGTGACGCCGAGCTGTTCGGCGGCGCGGTGGGCGTGCTCGAGCCGGGCGGCCTCGATCTGGGCCGGGTCGGTGCGCAGCAGCCGGCCGAGTTCCCCGGCGTGCGGGGTGATCAGGGTGGGCGCCTGCCGGGGCAGCAAGTCCTCGTGCTGGCTGAGGATGGTCAGGCCGTCCGCGTCGACCAGGACGGGCAGGTCGGTGCCGAGGATGGCGGCCAGCCGCGCGGCGGCGTCTTCGTCGGTGCCCATGCCGGGGCCGGCCACCCAGGCCTGGACCCGGCCTACGTTTCCGAGCAGGTCCCAGTGGCCAGCCTCGGGGTGCACGGTGAGCACGGCCTCGGGCCAGGCCTGGCGGACCACGGCGGCCGGGACCGGGGCGGTCACCACCCGGACCATGCCCGCGCCGCCGTGCACCGCGCCGCCGGCGGACAGCACGGCCGCGCCGGCGAACCGGTCGCTGCCCGCGAGCAGGCCGACCACGCCGCGGCGGTACTTGTCGGATTCGGGGCCGGGACGGGGCAGCAGCTCGCGCACGTCGCCGTGCTGGGCGGCCAGGGCCGCGGGCTCGCCGTCCAGGTAGGGGCCCAGGCCGATGTCGACCAGCTCCACGGTGCCCGCGTACCCGGCACCCGGGTCGATCAGCAGGCCGGGCTTGAGCGCGCCGAACGTCACGGTGACGTCGGCGCGGACCGCGGGCCCGTCGACGGTGCCGGTGTCGGCGTCGATGCCGCTGGGCAGGTCCACGGCGACCACCGTGGCGCCGGCCTGGGCCGCGTCGGCGGCCTGCCGGGCCAGGGCGGCGAACGGCTCGCGGAGCCCGCCGCGGCCGCCGATGCCGAGCAGGCCGTCGATGATCAGGTCGGCGGCGGCCAGCGCGGCGGCCGCCTGGCCGAGGTCGGCGGTGCCGCGGCCGCCCGCAGCGCGCAGGTCGGCCAGGCCGCCTGCGTGGACCTTCGGGGCGGCGGTGACGGCGGTGACGGCCGCGCCGCGCCGGGCCAGCCGGGCGCCGGCGTACAGGGCGTCGCCGCCGTTGTCTCCGCTGCCGGCCAGCACCACGACCCGGGCGCCGTAGACGTAGCCGGGCTGGCGGGCCAGCAGCGAGGCGCAGGCCGCGGCCAGGCCCGCGGCGGCCCGCTGCATGAGGACGCCTGGGGGCAGGCGGTCCATCAGGGTACGTTCGGCGGCGCGGACCGCGGCCACCTGGTAGGCGCGACGCATGCCGGGCCTACCCGCCGGCGAGGGCCAGCCGGACCTCGGCGGCCAGCCGACCGATGACCTGCTCGGCCAGCACCGCGTCGGAGGCCTGGACCATGAGCCGGATGGTGGGCTCGGTGCCGCTCGGCCGGACCAGGACCCGGCCGTTGCCGCCGAGCGTTACCTCGGCCCGGGTGACGGCCGCGGTGACCTCGGGCCCGAGCTGCGAGGCGTCGCCGGGCACGTTGAGGAGGACCTGGGGGTACTTGCGCATCAGCTTGGCCGCCGCCGCCACCGGCAGCCCGCGGTGGTTGACCGCGGCCAGCAGCTGCAGGCTGGTCAGGATGCCGTCGCCGGTGGCGGCGTGCTCGCCCGCGATGATGTGGCCGGACTGCTCGCCGCCCAGGACGTAGCCGCCGTCGCGCATGGCCTGCGACACGTACCGGTCGCCGACCGGGGTCTCGATGACCCGGATGCCGGCCTCGCGCATGGCCACGTGGAAGCCCTGGTTGGACATGACCGTGACCACCACGGCGTCGCCGGCCAGCTTGCCGGCGTCCTTGAGCTCGGTGGCCAGCAGGGCCAGGATCTGGTCGCCGTCGAGGATCTGCCCGTCCGCGTCGACGGCCAGGCACCGGTCGGCGTCACCGTCATAGGCCACGCCGGCGTCCGCGCCGTGGGCCAAGACCGCCTCGGCCAGCGGGCCTAGGTGGGTCGAGCCGCAGCCGGCGTTGATGTTCTGCCCGTCCGGCTCGGCACCGATGGTGATGACCTCCGCGCCCGCGCGGCGCAACGCCTCCGGGGCGACCCGGTAGGCCGCCCCGTGCGCGCAGTCGGCCACCACCCGCAGGCCCGCCAGGGCCTGGCCCGGCTCGCCGGGCAGGGTGGACAGCAGGTGCTCCAGGTACAGCTCGTGGGTGGCGCTGGCGTCCGAGACCCGGCCGAAGCCCGTGTCGCGGCTCGCCTGTCCCAGCTGGGCCTCGATCTCGTCCTCGACGGCGTCGGGCAGCTTGACGCCGCCGCGGCCGAAGAACTTGATCCCGTTGTCCCGGGCCGGGTTGTGGCTGGCCGATATGACCACGCCGAAGTCCGCGTTCAGCGCGCCGGTCAGGTAGGCCACGCCCGGGGTGGGCAGCACGCCGAGCCGCAGCACGTCGAGGCCGGCGCTGGCCAGGCCGGCCACCACGGCCGCCTCGAGGAACTCACCCGAGGCGCGCGGATCCCGGCCCACGACCGCCACGGCGTGACCCGGGCGGGCCCCGCCGGTGCTGGCCCCGCCGGGGCTCAGCACGGCGGCGGCGGCCACGCTCAGGTCCATGGCCAGCCGTGCGGTAAGGTCCTGCCCGGCTACGCCCCGGACGCCGTCGGTACCGAACAGGCGACCGCGTACACCAGGTTCACCCATGTCACTCCCGCTCGTTGCTGGGCCCGAGGGCCCGGGCTCGTGGGCACTGGCGTGGGACTCGGACCCGGCAGGCCCACGGGGGCCCACCGGGTCCGAGGCCAGGCGGCTTAACGCTTGGAGTACTGAGGCGCCTTGCGGGCCTTCTTCAGGCCGTACTTCTTCCGCTCCTTGACCCGGGCGTCCCTGGTGAGGAACCCGGCCTTCTTCAGCGCCGGGCGGTTCTCCGGGTCGACCAGGATCAGCGACCGGGTCACGCCGAGGCGCAGCGCGCCCGCCTGCCCGGTGACGCCGCCGCCGGAGATCCGGGCCACCACGTCGAAGCTGCTCTCCGCGCCCAGGGTCACGAACGGCTCGTTGACCAGCTGCTGGTGCACCTTGTTCGGGAAGTACGCCTCGAGCGTGCGGCCGTTGATCAGCCACTGGCCCGTGCCGGGCATGATGCGGACCCGGGCGATGGCCTCCTTGCGGCGGCCGGTGCCCGCCGCATTGCCGGTCACCACCGGGCGCCGCGCGACGGCCCGCCCCGGGGCGTCCTGGGACGTCTCGGTCGTGTACTCCGACGGAACATCCGCGCCGAACTCGTCGTCGGCGGCGGCGCCTAGTTCCTTCTCGTCCTCGTCGACGGTGGTGCTTGCGCCAGTGGGCTCAGCCACGGTCTGTCCTCATGCTTCCTGTTTGGCTATTGCTCGATCTGCGTGATCTCGTAAGGCTGCGGCTGCTGCGCCTGGTGCGGGTGGTCGGGTCCCGCGTACACCTTGAGCTTGCTCAGCGTCTTGCGGCCGAGCGTGTTCTTGGGCAGCATGCCCCGGACGGCCTTCTCGACCGCGCGCTCGGGGTTGCTGGCCATCAGGTTCGCGTAGGAGACCGAGCGCAGCCCGCCCGGGTAACCGGAGTGCCGGTAGGCGTGCTTCTGCTCCAGCTTGCTGCCGGACAGCGCGACCTTGGCCGCGTTGACCACGATCACGAAGTCGCCGGTATCCACGTGCGGCGCGAAGATCGGCTTGTGCTTGCCGCGCAGCAGCACCGCCACGTGGCTGGCCAGGCGGCCGAGCACAACGTCGGAGGCGTCGATGACGTGCCATCGGCGCGTGATATCACTGTCCTTCGGGCTGAAAGTGCGCACAGTCCTGAGCCTTCGCGTATGTATTCGTGGTCTTCGCGGCCTGCACCTGCTGGTGACGGCCGCCTTGGGGTGCTTCGCCCGCGCACCGCGCCGCAGAGAACGCGCGCAGGTGGCGCGCAGCGGGCATGCCCGTGGCGCATGACGCCCATGCAGCATACTCCGTCCCGCCCAGTGATGCCAAAGCGACGTCTTGGGCCAGGGGCAGGACGCTACCCTCATCCTATGGACTACCAGGGCGCCAGGCGCGGCCGCCACGGCGCGGGCCCGGGCCAGTCGCCTTGGCCCGCCGACCAGGCTCCCTGGCTCGCGGCCGAAGAGCCCGACCACGGCGCGCCAGGCCCGCCGGTCCCGGTGGGGCCGGGCAGCGGCCGGCCTCCGGGCACGCAGCCGCAGCCGGTCCTGGGCGCGGCCAGCGGACCGCAGCGGACCATCGGCTCGCCCACCGGACCGCAGCGGAGCCCCGGCTCGCCCACCGGACCGCAGCGGACCATCGGCTCGCCCACCGGACCCCAGCGGAGCCCCGGCTCGCCCACCGGACCGCAGCGGACCATCGGCTCGGCCACCGGACCGCAGCGGACGGTAGGCCGTACTCCGGCGCGCGGCTTTCCCCCGGTGTCCCCCGGTGCCCCCGCGCCGACGGGGCCGATGGGCTGGGAGCAGCCCGAGCAGTCGTCTACGGTGACGTTCCGTCCGTGGCCGTCGCCCGGTGCGCCGCAGGCGGGCGACGGCGATGGCTACTACGACGGCATCGGCATCGGCCATGACTGGGACGGCGGACCGGTCCCGCCGGCCTCGATGGCCCCGGCCCTCCGTGACCCGGGCCCCGGTTACCTGGATGGCGGTGACCCGGATGGCGGTGGCCCGGACCCCGGGTCGCGGCGCGGTGCCCGCAGCGGGCGCAGCGGCCGGACCAGGCGCCATCCGGCCCGGGTGGTGGCCTGGCTGGGCTTGGTCGTAGTGCTGGCCGCGGCCGGGTTCGGCGGGTACAAGTACCTGTACGAGCCGCGCGTCAACGCACCGGTGTCCGCGGGCCTGAAGCTGCCGACGGATGCTCCGGGCGGACCGAACTTCGACCCGGCCCTGGGCAAGTGGCAGCACATCGGGAACAAGAACCAGGATCCGGCCCCGCTGACCCTGGCGCAGCTGTACCCGCCCCAGTTTGTGCTGAACGGCAGCTCCTACCAGCGCACCGCGGCCACCGTGACCAAGAACTGCTCGCTGGCCGTGTTCGGCTCGGACCTGCAGGCGGCGTTGCAGGACGGCAAGTGCACCGCGATCCTGCGGGCCAGCTACCTGCTGGGTAACGGCACGATGATGGGCACGGTCGGCGTGGCCAACCTGGACAGCTCCAGCGCCGCGCAGAAGGCCGGGCAGGCCACCGGGCCGCAGAACATCATCGCGCCGCTGGCCGGCCAGAAGGGCCCGACCGCCAAGCTGGGCAGCGGGACCGGGGTCGTGCAGGCCGAGATCAAGGGCCATTACCTGATCTTGATGTGGGTCGAGTTCACCAGCGGGAAGTCTCCGTCGACGGCGGCCCAGCGCCAGCAGCTCGAGACGTTCGCGGCCAACCTGGTGACCGGCAGCGCCAACATCGACCTGAGCACCCGGATGCTGTCCGGTAAGCCCTGACCGGTAAGCACTGGCCGGTAAGCACTGGCCGGCAAGCACTGGCCGGCAAGCACTGACCGGTAAGCACTGGCCGGCAAGCACTGACCGGCAAGCACTGACCGGCAAGCACTGTCCGGCAAGCACTGAGAAGTCAGCCAGGCGCCGGACCCTGACCGGCTCGATGTGGCGGAGAGCCGGTAATGACCGGCTCAGGTAGACATCGATCCGGCTGGGCCGGCGCGGCGGTCCGCAGGCGGCGGGTGCTGGCGGCCCGGGCGGCCAGTTCGGCGGGGGGCGGGTAGCCGACCTCGTCCAGGCACAGCCCGTGCGGCGGCAGCACCCGGACCGCGGGATCGCGGACCGCGGCGGCCAGGACCGCAGCGGGCCAGCCGGGCGGCTGGCGGCCCTCGCCCACGGCCAGCAGCGCGCCGATCAGCGCGCGCACCATGTTGTGACAGAACGCGTCGGCCACCACGGTGGCGATGGCGACGCCGCACTCGTCGCGGCGCCAGTCCAGACGGCGCAGCGCGCGGATGGTGGTGGCGCCCTCCCGGCGGCGGCAGAAGGCGGCGAAGTCGTGCTCGCCGGTCAGCCCGAGCGCGGCGGTGTTCATGGCGGCCAGGTCCAGCGGCCGGAACGACCAGAGCGTCTCGGCCCGGCGCAGCGGATCGGCGCGGGCCACGTCGTCGCAGACCCGGTAGGAGTAGCGGCGCCACAGCGCCGAGAACCGGGCGTCGAACCCGTCGGGGGCGGGCACCACGGCGTACACCCTGATGTCGGCGGGCAGCAGCCCGGCTAGCCGGTCCAGCACCCGGCTGGCCTGGGCCCAGGCCGCCTCCGGCACGTCGGCGTGCACGACCTGGCCGCGGGCATGCACGCCGGCATCGGTGCGGCCGGCTACGGTCAGCGCGGGCGGCCGGGGCAGCCCCAGCCGAGGCAGACCGAGCACCCGGCCCAGCGCCCCGGCCAGCACATCCTCGACGCAGCGCCTGCCGGGCTGGGCGGCCCACCCGGAAAACCCCGACCCGTCGTAGGACAGGTCAATTCTGAGCCGAACGGGCCGTGGTGCTTCCTGGCCGCCCACGTCAGCCGATCACGGCCTAGGCGTCCTCGTGGTCCTCGCCGTCGTCTTCGGCCTCGTCGTCTTCGGCCTCGTCCTGGTCAGCCTCGTCCGTGACGTCCTCGGCCTCGTCGGTGACGTCGCCGTCGGCGACCGCGTCAGTCTCGTCTGTCGCGGTCGCCTCGGGCGCGTCGTCTACTTCGGCTTCGGCCTCGGGCTCGGCGACCGCGGTCGCGGTGGCCGTGCTGGCGGCGCCCGTGCTTGTGGTGGCAGTGCCGCCGGCCGGGGCCGCGGCGCGGCGGGTCCGGCGGCGCGGCTTGGACGCGACGGGCTCGCCCCGGACCAGCTCGATGACCGCCATGGCCGCGTTGTCGCCCTTGCGCGGGCCGATCTTGGTGATGCGGGTGTAGCCGCCGTCACGCTCGGAGAACTCAGGAGCGATCTCGGTGAACAGCTGGTGCACCACGCCCTTGTCGGTGACCACGGTCAGCACGTGCCGCCGAGCGTGCATGTCACCGCGCTTGGCGAAGGTGATCAGCCGCTCGGCGACCGGCCGCAGCCGCTTGGCCTTGGCCTCGGTGGTGGTGATCCGGCCGTGCTGGAACAGCGCGGTGGCCAGGTTCGCCAGGATGTGCCGCTGGTGGGCAGCACTGCCGCCGAGGCGGTGCCCCTTGGTGGGCGTGGGCATACGGATCTCTCCTTGGTCTACGTGGCGGACGCCACGTCAGTACTGCTCGGTCTCCACGTAGCTCTCGTCGTCATCGCCGTAGGCGCCCACCGCGCTGCTCGGGTCGAACCCGGGCGGCGAGTCCTTGAGCGACAGACCCATGTCGATGAGCTTCTGCTTGACTTCCTCGATCGACTTGGCGCCGAAGTTCCTGATGTCCAGCAGGTCCTGCTCGCTGCGGCCGACCAGTTCGCCGACCGTGTGAATGCCCTCGCGCTTGAGGCAGTTATAGGAGCGGACGGTGAGGTTGAGGTCCTCGATCGGCAGCGCCAGGTCAGCCGCCAGCGCGGCGTCCGTCGGCGACGGGCCGATGTCGATGCCCTCGGCGTCTACATTGAGCTCGCGGGCCAGCCCGAACAGCTCGACCAGGGTCTTGCCCGCGCTGGCCACGGCATCCCGCGGCCGCAGGCACGGCTTGGTCTCCACGTCCAGGATGAGCCGGTCGAAGTCGGTGCGCTGCTCGACGCGGGTGGCTTCCACCTTGTAGGTCACCCGCAGCACGGGCGAGTAGATGGAGTCGATCGGCACCCGGCCGATCTCCTGGCCCGGCTGCTTGTTCTGGGTGGCCGAGACGTAGCCGCGGCCGCGCTCGACGGTCAGCTCCATCTCGAGCTTGCCCTTGGCGTTCAGGGTGGCGATGTGCAGCTCGGGGTTGTGCACCTCGACGCCGGCCGGCGGCGCGATGTCGGCCGCGGTCACCTCGCCCGGGCCCTGCTTGCGCAGGTACATCACGACCGGCTCGTCGTGCTCGGAGGACACCACGAGTTCCTTGAGGTTCAGGATGATGTCGGTGACATCTTCCTTGACCCCGGGGACCGTAGAGAACTCGTGCAGGACGCCTTCGATCCTGATGCTGGTCACAGCCGCACCGGGGATGGAGGACAGCAGCGTACGCCGGAGCGAGTTGCCGATGGTGTAACCGAAGCCAGGCTCCAGCGGCTCGATGACGAACCGGGACCTGAACTCGTCTACCTGCTCCTCGGCGAGCGAGGGGCGCTGAGCGATGAGCATGAAATGTGTTCCTTTCCGACGCCCGCTATATGACAGTCGGGGTTTCCGCCGGCGGCTCCGGGAGGAGCCGCCGGTATTACTTACTTCGAATAGAACTCGACGATGAGCTGTTCCTGGACCTGGGTGTCGATCTGGGCACGGACCGGGAGCGCGTGCACCAGCACGCGCATGTGGTCGGGGACCACCTCGAGCCAGGCCGGCACGATGCGCTCGCCGACCTCGGCCCGGGCGATCACGAACGGGGTCATCTCGAGCGACTTGGCGGCCACCTCGATAATGTCGTTCTCGCTCACCCGGTAGGACGGGATGTCGACCTTCCTGCCGTTCACCGTGAAGTGGCCGTGCGTGACCAGCTGGCGGGCCATGTCGCGGCTCTTGGCGAAGCCCGCGCGGAACACCACGTTGTCCAGGCGGCGCTCGAGCAGCTGGAGCATGGTCTCGCCGGTCCGGCCGTGCTTGCGGGCCGCTTCCTCGTAGTAGCCGTGGAACTGCCGCTCGAGGATGCCGTAGATCCGGCGCGCCTTCTGCTTCTCCCTGATCTGCTGCAGGAAGTCGCCTTCCTTGGGCCGGTTACGGCCGTGCTCGCCCGGCGGGTAGGGCCGGATCTCGATCGGGCACTTGGGCGAGTCGCACTTGGCGCCCTTGAGGAAGAGCTTGGTCTTCTCCCGGCGGCAGAGCTTGCAGTCCGCGCCTGTGTATCGAGCCATCTGTCGCTATCTCCTGTCAGCGTCTACCGGAAGGGGCCATCAGACCCGGCGCCGCTTCGGCGGCCGGCAGCCATTGTGCGGGACGGGGGTCATGTCCTGGATCGAGCCGACCTCCAGCCCGGTGGCCTGCAGCGACCGGATGGCGGTCTCCCGGCCCGAACCCGGGCCCTTGACGAAGACGTCGACCTTGCGCATGCCGTGCTCCATGGCCCGGCGCGCGGCGGCCTCGGCCGCCATCTGGGCGGCGTACGGCGTGGACTTGCGCGATCCCTTGAACCCGACCTGGCCCGCTGACGCCCACGAGATGACGTTGCCCGTCGGGTCGGTAATCGAGACGATCGTGTTGTTGAACGTGCTCCTGATGTGGGCGTGCCCGTGAGCGACGTTCTTCCGCTCCTTGCGGCGCACCTTCTTGGCGGCGGCCTGCTGACGGCTCCTAGGCGGCATCTGCTTCCTTCGAGGTGGTCGGTCCCTGCGGACTACTCATTACTTCTTGCCGGCCTTCTTCTTGCCGGCCACGGTCTTCTTCTTGCCCTTGCGGGTGCGCGCGTTGGTCTGCGTCCGCTGCCCGTGCACCGGGAGCCCCCGGCGGTGGCGGATGCCCTGGTAGCAGCCGATCTCGATCTTGCGCCTGATGTCGGCCTGGACCTCGCGGCGCAGGTCACCTTCGACCTGGTAGGTGGCGTCGATCCAGTCACGGAGCTTGATCAGCTCCTCGTCGGTCAGGCTGCTGACCCTGGTGTCCGGGCTGACCCCGGTGGCGTCGAGGGTCTGCAGGGCTCGGGTGTGGCCGATGCCGTAGATGTAGGTGAGCGCGATCTCGACCCGCTTGTCGCGGGGCAGGTCGACGCCGGAAAGTCTGGCCATATGCGGGCAGTTCTCCTTTTCTCACGGAGGTGTTTCGCACCGCCTCCATGCCCTGCCCGGACATGGCCCCGGCCTCCGTCCGGGGGTCGCAGCGTTGGCTAGCTGCCTGCGGTGCGCGTGTGCGGCGTCAGCCCTGGCGCTGCTTGTGCCGCGGGTCGGTGCAGATAACCATGACGCGGCCGTGCCGGCGGATGATCCGGCACTTGCTGCAGATCTTCTTGACGCTCGGCTTGACCTTCACGGTGCTGTCTCCACTGATCTAAAGTCGGTACTGATCTGATTCGCTGGTGCTTGCGTGTCTGTCGTCTTGCTTACTGGCTTACTTGTACCGGTACACGATCCGCCCGCGACTGAGGTCGTAGGGGCTCAGCTCCACGACAACCCGGTCGTCAGGCAGGATGCGGATGTAGTGCATCCGCATCTTCCCGCTGATATGAGCGAGAACCTTGTGCCCGTTGTCCAGCTCCACTCGGAAGAAGGCATTCGGGAGCGACTCGACAACCGTGCCCTCAATCTCGATGGCGCCGTCTTTTTTGGGCATGTCCTCCGCGTTTCGTTCTGTGTAGCTTTCGGTCTGGTTGATGTCCCGCGCCTGAGCGCGGCCTGCCTGGCCTTGCCGCCTGAGCGGCACGCCTGTCCTGCCTGGCTCACGTCAGTGCTAGCTCAGGGTCAGTGCTAGCTCAGGTCAGTGCTGGCTTACGTCAGCACTTTCGCCGATTTGACGCCGAAACCGGGAGGACCGGTACCGTGCTCGCTAACGCGAGCCCCCGGGCGCCGGCCAGGTGGGAACCCAGCAGATGGGCCGGAGACGAGTGTACTCGACTCACCGCCCCGACGCGAACCGCCTAGGTTTAAGACCCAGTGTTAAGACACCGCCGGGCCCGCGGCTATTCCCGGGGCCGGTGGTGGCGGATCATGTACCACAGCCACGGGACCACGACCAGCGCCCACCACGGATACCAGGTGCCGTTGCCGATCACGGCGGCGACGGCCCAGATGGCCACCAGCGCCGCGGAGACCGTGGCCCAGGCGCCCATGGCCACGGTGCCGGGCGTGAACCGCAGCGGGCTGGCCGGCCCGGCGAAGTCGGCCGGGAGCAGCGACTGCCCGGGGCGCGGCGGAGTCCGCCGCAGCGAGGCGTCGGGCAGCTTGTACAGGTCGATGGCCGGCAGGTCGGTCAGCAGCTCATCAAGCTCACCCAGGGTCTTGGCGTCGAGGGCCTGCTCCATCCGCTCACCGAATTCCTCGGCGGTCAGCCGACCCGCGGCATGGTGCTCACGCAGCAGCGCCGTCGTGCGGTCGCGATCCGCATCCGAGGCGCGGATCCGGGGGTCACCAGGCACCGGTCACCCTTTCTTCCCGACCAGCCTACGCCGGCCTAGGCCGGCGGAACGCTCGCCGGGTCTCTCCTCCTAGTATCGCTCGTCTGGCCGGCTGACGCGGCGAGCCGGTCCCGGCCGCCGTCCTCGGCGGTCAGCACCCAGGGCCCGTCGGCGGTGATGGCGACGGTGTGCTCGAAGTGCGCGGCCCAGCTCCCGTCGGCGGTGATCACGGTCCAGCCGTCGTCGAGCTGGACCGTCTCCGCATCGCCCAGCGTGACCATCGGCTCGATGGCCAGGGCCATGCCGGTCTCCAGCCGCGGCCCGCGGCCCGGGCGGCCGTAGTTCGGCACCGGCGGGTCCATGTGCATGGCGGTGCCGATGCCGTGGCCGGTGTATTCCTCGACGATGCCGTAGGGACCGGCCTGCCTGATGCTGGTCTCCACCGCGTGCGAGATGTCGGTCAGCCGGGCACCGTCCACCGCCCGGGCCAGCCCATCCCACAGCGAGGCCTCGCACACCTGCAGCAGCCGGACGTGCTCGGCGGAGATGGTGCCCACGCCCACGGTCAGCGCCGCGTCCCCGTGCCAGCCGCTGACGATGGCGCCGCAGTCGATGGAGATGATGTCCCCGTCCCGCAGCACCCGCTGCGGGCTCGGGATGCCGTGCACGATCTCGTCGTTCACCGAGGTGCAGATCGTAGCCGGGTAACCGTGGTAGCCCAGGAACGACGGGGTGGCGCCGGCGGCGCGGATCTGGCGGGCGGCCAGCGCGTCGAGCTCGGCGGTGCTGACCCCGGGCCTGACCTCGGCCGCGACCGCCGCCAGGGTGCGCGCGACGACCAGCCCGGCCTCGCGCATCAGCGAGAACTGCTCGGGCGTCTTGATCTGGATAGCCGTACGGCGCCGTGACGTCATTGGCAGCCCCTCAGCGCACGAATGGACGGAGCGCGGCCAGCGCCCGGCTGGTGATCTCCTCCACCGGCCCGGTCGCGTCGATGCCGATCAGGACGTTCTCGTCGGCGTAGAACGCGATGAGCGGTGAGGTCTGCTCGGCGTAGACCTCCAGGCGGTGCCTGATGGTCAGCTCGGAGTCGTCGTCCCGCTGGAACAGCTCGCCGCCGCAGTCGTCGCAGATGCCGTCGCGGGCGGGCGGGTCGTACAGCACGTGCCAGACCCGCTCGCACCGGCGGCAGGTCCGCCGGCCGGACAGCCGCCTGACCACCTCGTCCTCATCCACCACGAGCTCAAGGACCACGCTGAGCTTCGCGTCCCATTCCAGGAGCAGCTTCTTCAGCGTCTCGGCCTGGGGCACGTTCCTGGGGAAGCCGTCGAGCAGGAACCCCTCCTGCGCGTCGTCTTCGCCCAGCCGGTCCCTGACCATGGCCACGGTGACCTCGTCCGGGACCAGGTCCCCGCGCTCCATGTACTCCCGGGCCTGGCGGCCCAGCTCGGTATGGCTGGTCACGTTGTACCGGAAGATGTCACCTGTCGAGATCCTCGGGATCGCCAGGTGTGAAGCTATGAACTGGGCCTGTGTCCCCTTGCCCGCACCGGGGGGCCCGACGAGGACGATGCGCACTATCGCAAGAAACCCTCATAGTTGCGCTGCTGCAGCTGGCTCTCGATCTGTTTCACCGTGTCCAGGCCGACGCCCACCATGATCAGCAGGCTGACCCCGCTGAACGGGAACTCGTTGGCGACCCCGATGGAGGCCAGCGCGACCAGTGGGAACAGCGCGATCACGCCCAGGTAGGCCGAGCCGGGCGCGGTGAGCCTGCTGAGCACGTAACTCAGGTACTCGGCGGTGGGCCGCCCGGGTCTGATGCCGGGGATGAACCCGCCGTACTTCTTCATGTTGTCGGCCACCTCAGTGGGGTTGAAGGTGATCGACACGTAGAAGTAGGTGAACCCGACGATCAGCACGAAGAACGCGGCCATGTAGAACACCGAGCTGCTCTGCTCGACGTAGCGGTCCACCCAGGCAACCCAGCCCTGCGGCTTGGTTGTGCTGCCGAACAGCTGGGCCGCCAACGTCGGGATGTACAGCAGCGAGGAGGCGAAGATGACCGGGATCACGCCCGCCTGGTTGACCTTCAGCGGGATATAGGTCGAGGTGCCGCCGTACATGCGCCGGCCCACCATGCGTTTGGCGTACTGCACCCGGACCCGGCGCTGGGCCTGTTCCATGAACACGATGAAGGCCACGATGGCGATGATCACCACGATGGCCATCAGGGCGTAGAACGCGTTCTTGTCCCGGTAGATGGCCAGGATCTCGCCGGGGATGACCGAGATGACGGTGGTGAAGATCAGCACCGA
Organism: uncultured Actinomycetes bacterium; assembly: GCA_963790065.1. Taxonomy (GTDB): domain Bacteria; phylum Actinomycetota; class Actinomycetes; order Streptosporangiales; family Streptosporangiaceae; genus Palsa-504. The sequence goes on from CAWBNK010000028.1 coordinate 24,443, forward strand.
CATGCCGTTGCCGACCCCGCGGTCGGTGATCAGCTCCCCCATCCACATGATGACCGTGGTGCCCGCGACCATCGTGATCACCATGGTGGCGATGTTGAAGATCCCGTCGTTCGGGATCAGCGGGTTGTTGGCGGCAGTGCCGCAGCCGTTGAACAGCGTGCCGGAGCGGGCGAGCTCGATGTAACCGGTGGACTGCAGGACGGCCAGGCCCACGGTGAGGTACCTGGTGTACTGGGTGATCCTCGCCTGACCTGCCTGGCCCTCCTGCTTCAGCGTCTCCAGCCGCGGGATGACCACGGTCAGCAGCTGCAGGATGATGCTGGAGGTGATGTAGGGCATGATGCCGAGCGCGAACACCGACAGGTGCAGCAGCGCCTGGCCGGACAGCAGGTTGACGATGGCCAGAACGCCCGCCGTGGGGCTGCCAGTGCTCGTGGCGTAGTTCGAGCAGATGGTGACGTTCTTCTCATCGATGCCTGGCGTCGGCAGCGAGGCGCCAAACCGGAACAACGCGATGAGACCGAGCGTGATCAGCATCTTCTTGCGAAGGTCCGGCGTCTGGAACGCCCGCACGAAGGCCGTCAGCATGCGCAGTCCTCGGTTCGGTTGATCGGGCAGTCCACGTATCTTACCCGGCACGTCATACGTTGTCTCCCTTGGTCAGGAGAGCTCGGTGACTGGTTAGGAGAGCTCGGTGACGGTCCCGCCGGCCTGCTCGATCTTGGCCACGGCGGTGGCTGAGAACGCGTGCGCGGTCACCCGCAGGGCCACCGAGACGTCGCCGGTGCCGAGCACCTTGATCAGCTCGCCCTTGCGGGCCGCCCCCTTGGCCACCATGCTCTCCGGCGTCACGTCGCCGCCTTCCGGGTACAGCTCAGCCAGCTTGCGGGTGTTCACCACCTGGTAGGTGGTGCGGAAACCGGAGTTGGAGAAGCCCTTCAGCTTCGGGATCCGCCGGGTCAGCGGCATCTGGCCGCCCTCGAAGCCGAGGTGCACCTGGGTGCGCGCCTTGGTACCCTTGGTGCCGCGGCCCGCGGTCTTGCCCTTGGACGCCTCGCCGCGGCCGAGCCGCGTCTTGGCCTTGTGGGCGCCGGGGGCCGGCCGCAGGTGATGCAGCTTGAGCCCGCGCCCGGACGCCTGCTGGTCGTCCGTCGTGCCCGTGTTAATGGGCTCAGTGTTAGTCGACTCAGTGTTAGCCGACTCAGGGTTAGTCATTTCCGGCCACTTCCTCCACCGTCACCAGGTGGCGCACGGTCTTGATCATGCCGCGGAACTCAGGGCGATCCGGCTTGACCACGACCTGGCCGATCCGCCGCAGCCCGAGCGACCGCAGCGAGTTCCGCTGCGCACTGGTCCCGCCGATCTTCGACTTGACCTGTGTCACCTTCAGCTGTGCCATTTGTCCACTCTCTCTAGGACGAGCCCGCGGCCGCGCGAGCCCGCAGCATAGCCGCGGGCGCTACGTCCTCGATCGGCAGGCCGCGCTTGGCCGCGATCTCCTCGGGCCGGCTCAGGCTCTTCAGGGCCGCGACCGTCGCGTGCACGACGTTGATCGGGTTCGACGAGCCCAGCGAGCGGGACAGCACGTCGTGGATCCCGGCGCACTCGAGCACGGCCCGGACCGGGCCGCCGGCGATGACGCCGGTACCCGGGCTGGCCGGCTTGAGCAGCACCACGCCCGCCGCTTCCTCGCCCTGGACCGTGTGCGGGATCGTGCCGCCGATCCGCGGCACCCGGAAGAAGTGCTTCTTGGCCTCTTCGACGCCCTTGGCGATGGCGGCCGGGACTTCCTTGGCCTTGCCGTACCCGACGCCGACCATCCCGTTGCCGTCGCCCACTACCACCAGCGCGGTGAAGCTGAAGCGACGGCCGCCCTTGACCACCTTGGCCACGCGGTTGATGGTGACCACGTGCTCAAGGTAGGCAGCTTGCTTATCGGCCGCGCTGCCGCGCCGGTCCTCACGGCGCTCGCGCCGCTCGCCGCCGCCGCCGCCGCGCCGCGGACCTGAAGGTGGCATTAGCCCTTCCTCATTTCTTTATAACGCTCAGCAGGCTGCTGCCTGCGTACCGTGCTCACAGCTTCAGTCCGCCTTCCCTGGCGCCGTCCGCGAGTGCCGCGATGCGACCGTGGTAGCGGTAGCCGCCCCGGTCGAACACCACGGCCGCGATGCCGGCCGCGGCCGCGCGCTGCGCGAGCAGCTCGCCGACCTGGCGCGCCTTGGCCGTCTTGTCGCCGTCCGCCGACCGGATGGCCGCGTCCAGCGTGGACGCGGCGGCCAGCGTGCGGCCCGCGCTGTCGTCTACGATCTGCGCGAACATGTGCCGCGCCGACCGATTGACGACCAGTCGCGGCCGGTTCGCGCTGCCGGTGACCTTCTTGCGCACGCGCAGATGGCGGCGTGTGCGGGCGGCCGTGGACTTCTGGGTACGCGACCGCACCCGCCCGGTGGCGAGGGCGTGTGACCTGGTCTTGGTGCCAGCCATGACTTACTTACCAGCCTTCCCGACCTTGCGGCGGACCTGCTCGCCCTGGTACCGCACGCCCTTGCCCTTATACGGGTCCGGCTTGCGGAGCTTGCGGATTTGCGCGGCTATCTCGCCCACCTTCTGCTTGTCGATGCCTTCCACGACAAACCTGGTGGGCGCCTCCACCCGGAAGCTGATGCCGTCCGGCGGAGTGATCACCACCGGGTGGCTGAAGCCGAGCGAGAACTCCAGGTCCTGGCCCTTGGCCTGGACCCGGTAGCCGACGCCGACGATCTCCAGGGTCTTGCGGTAGCCGTCGGTGACGCCGGTCACCATGTTGGCGATCAGCGTGCGGGACAGCCCGTGCAGCGCACGCACCGAGCCCTCATCGTTCGGCCTGGTCACCCTGATCACGCCGTCTTCGCGTACCACGTCGATGGGGACGGCGATGGTCTGGTGCAGTTCCCCTTTCGGCCCCTGCACCGTGACATCCTGCCCGTCGACGGTGACCTGCACGCCGCTGGGGATGGTCACGGGGAGCCGCCCGATCCTTGACATTGCAGCTCCTCCCTTACCAGACGTAGGCGAGGACTTCCCCGCCCACGCCGCTCTTCTTGGCTTGCTTATCGGTCATCAGGCCGCCGGAGGTCGAGATGATCGCCACGCCGAGACCGCCCAGCACCCGGGGCAGGTTGTCCTTCTTCGCGTAGACGCGCAGCCCGGGCTTGGAGACCCGCTTGATGCCGGCGATCGAGCGCTCGCGCGCGTTGCCGAACTTGAGCGTGACCACCAGGTTCTTGCCGACTTCGGCGTCTTCCACGCGCCAGGAGGCGATGTAGCCCTCCTGCTGGAGGATCTCCGCGATGTGGGACTTGATCTTGGAGTACGGCATGCCCACCGTGTCGTGGTACGCCGAGTTCGCGTTCCGCAGACGCGTCAGCATGTCTGCGATCGGGTCAGTCATCGTCATGGCCAACAGGCCTTCCTCACCGCGGTTTCCCGCCCGGTCTTTACGGCAGAGCCGGGACCTTCGGTGTGCTCGTTTGTTGTCTCGTTACCAGCTGGACTTGGTGATGCCGGGCAGTTCGCCGCGGTGCGCCATGGTGCGGAAGCAGATCCGGCACAGGCTGAACCTGCGGTAGACGGCACGCGGCCGTCCGCAGCGGGTGCACCGCGTGTAACCGCGGACCTGGAACTTCGGCGTTCGCTTCTGCTTGGCGATCAGCCCTTTTTTTGCCATTTCTCAGATGCCTCTCTGGACGGCTTAGCGCCGTACCTCCGCTGCCGCCGTCTCCGACTCCTTGAAGGGGAAGCCGAGCCGCCGCAGCAGTGAGCGGCCCTCGGCATCGTTGGTGGCCGTGGTGACCACGGTGATGTCCATCCCGCGCTGCCGGTCCACCTTGTCCGGGTCGATCTCGTGGAACATGACCTGCTCGACTAGGCCGAACGTGTAGTTCCCGTGACCGTCGAACTGCCGGTCAGACAGGCCGCGGAAGTCGCGGATCCGGGGCAGCGCGATCGCGAGCAGCCGGTCGAGGAACTCCCACATCCGGTCACCGCGCAGCGTGGTGTGCGCGCCGATGGGCATGCCCTCGCGCAGCTTGAACTGGGCCACGGACTTCTTGGCCTTGGCCACGGCCGGCTTCTGGCCGGTGATGGTGGTCAGGTCGCGGACCGCGCCGTCGATCAGCTTCGCGTCGCGGGCCGCCTCGCCGACGCCCATGTTCACGACGATCTTGACCAGCCCCGGGATCTGCATCACGTTGCCGTAGCTGAACTCTTCCCGCAGCGCGGGCGCGATTTCTTCCCGGTACCGCTGCTTGAGCCGCGGCACGGCAGGGGCCTCGGTCGCCATCAGACTTCCTTCCCGCTCGGCCTGGCCACGCGGATCTTCTGGCCGTCCTCGTTGATCTCGTAGCCGACCCGGGCCGGGCGCTTGCTGTCCGGATCGGCCAGCTGGACGTTGCTCACGTCGATCGGCGCTTCCTCGTGCGTGATGCCGCCTTCCTTGGCACCGCGCTGGCCCTGGTAGGTGACCTTCTTGTTCTTCTTGACCACGTTGACGCCCTGGACCAGGACCTTGCCCCGCTCCGGGTAGGCGGCGATGACCAAGCCGGTGCGGCCCTTGTCGCGGCCCGCGACCACGATCACCTGATCGTTCTTCTTGATCTTCATCTAGAGCACCTCCGGTGCCAGCGAGATGATCCGCATGAACCGCTTCTCGCGCAGCTCACGGCCGACGGGGCCGAAGATGCGGGTCCCGCGGGGATCACCGCCGTCTCTGATCAGCACCGCCGCGTTCTCGTCGAACCGGATGTAGGAGCCGTCGCCGCGGCGGCGCTCCTTGCGGGTGCGCACCACGACCGCCTTGACGACATCGCCCTTCTTCACGCCGGCGCCGGGAAGGGCATCCTTCACCGTCGCCACGATGACGTCACCGATGCCCGCGTATCGTCGGCCGCTGCCGCCGAGCACACGGATGCAGAGGATCTCCTTGGCACCCGTGTTGTCGGCGACCTTAAGCCGCGACTCCTGCTGGATCACGTCAACTCCTGCTGTCTTACGCCGGGCATCGGAGCCAGGCGGACTTCTTACTTGTTACTTGGCCTTCTCGAGGATCTCGGCTACCCGCCAGCGCTTGGTCGCGGACAGCGGCCGGGTCTCCATCAGCAGCACACGGTCACCCACGCCGCAGGCGTTGGTGGCGTCGTGCGCCTGGTACTTCTTGGTACGGCGCAGAACCTTGCCGTACTTGGGGTGCTTGACGTGGTCCTCGACCTCGACGACGACGGTCTTGTCCATCTTGTCGCTGACCACCAGGCCTTCTCGGCCCTTGCGGTAGCCGCGGGTCACGGCCCCACCCTCGTTGGTAGTGCTCGTGGCTTCCTTGCTCACTCGCCCGCCTCCTCGGCTGCGTCATCGGAGCCCGCGCCTGCCGCGGGGGCCTGCGCCTGGAGGTCCTCCGGCTCGCCGGACTCCTCGATCAGGGTGATGATCCCGAGCTCACGCTCGCGCATCACCGTGTAGATGCGGGCGATCTCCTTGCGGACCGCACGCAGCCTGCCATGGCTCTCCAGCTGCCCGGTGGCGCCCTGGAAGCGCAGGTTGAACAGCTCTTCCTTCGCCTCGGCCAGCTTGTGGTGCAGTTCCTCTTCTGTGGACACGCGCAGCTGCGCGGTCAGGCCGCTAGCCATCAGCCCTCACCCACTTCACGCTTGGCCACTTCGGCAATGCCAGCAGGCAGAGCATCGGGAGCTTGCTCTTTGACATCAGCCCTCCCCGACCTCTCGCTTGACCACACGGCACTTCATCGGGAGCTTGTGGATCGCGCGGCGCAGCGCCTCCTTGGCCACCGGCTCGGACACCCCGGCCATCTCGAACATGACGCGGCCCGGCTTCACGTTGGCGATCCACCACTCCGGCGAGCCCTTGCCTGATCCCATCCGGGTCTCGGCCGGCTTCTTGGTCAGCGGCCGGTCCGGGTAGATGTTGATCCAGACCTTCCCGCCACGGCGGATGTGCCGGGTCATCGCGATACGGGCCGCCTCGATCTGCCGGTTGGTCACGTACGCGTGCTCCAGGGCCTGGATCCCGTACTCGCCGAACGACACGTGGGTGCCGCCGGTAGCGTTACCGGTCCGGTGCGGCCGGTGCTGCTTACGGTGCTTAACCCTGCGCGGAATGAGCATGTCCTCAGCCTTCCTCGCCGGCGGACGCGCCCTCAGGGGCACGACGCCGCGGACGCTGCGCGTCCCGTGGCCGCTGGGGCCGCTGCTGGGCCGCAGCCCGCAACGCGGCCTGCTGCGCCTCGCGGCCGGCCCGGCTGGTCGGCGCCTCGCCCTTGTAGATCCAGACCTTCACGCCGATCCGGCCGAAGGTAGTGCGGGCCTCGTAGAAGCCATAGTCGATGTCGGCCCGCAGCGTGTGCAGCGGGACGCGGCCCTCGCGGTAGAACTCCGACCGGGACATCTCCGCGCCGCCGAGGCGGCCCGAGCACTGGACCCGGATCCCCTTGGCGCCGCCCTTCATCGCGCTCTGGATCGCCTTGCGCATGGCCCGCCGGAACGACACCCGGCTGGACAGCTGCTCGGCGACGCCCTGCGCGACTAGCTGGGCGTCGGTCTCGGGGTTCTTGACCTCGAGGATGTTCAGCTGGATCTGCTTGGCGGTCAGCTTCTCCAGGTCACCGCGGATGCGGTCCGCCTCGGCGCCGCGGCGCCCGATGACGATGCCCGGCCGGGCGGTGTGGATATCCACCCGCACCCGGTCCCTGGTCCGCTCGATCTCGACCTTGGAGATGCCGGCCCGCTCCATGCCGCGCTGCAGCATGCGGCGGATGGCCACGTCCTCGGCCACGTACTCCTTGTACAGCTTGTCGGCGTACCAGCGGCTCTTGAAGTCGGTGGTGATGCCGAGCCGGAACCCGTGCGGGTTCACCTTCTGGCCCACTAGCGGGTCCCTCCCTCGGCGTCGTCGGAGACGATGACCGTGATGTGGCTGGTGCGCTTCAAGATCCGGTAGCCGCGGCCCTGGGCCCGCGGCCGGAAGCGCTTCAGCGTCGGTCCCTCGTCGACCCAGGCCCGGCGCACCCATAGCATGCCGCGGTCCCCGCGCCCGCCCCGGGCGTCGGCGTTGGCGATCGCGCTGGCGAGCACCTTGCCGACGGGGTCGCTGGCTGACTGGGGCGCGAAGGCGAGAACCGCCTGCGCCTTGTCAGCGGGCAGCCCACGGATCAGGTCCGTCACCCGACGGGCCTTCCGCGGCGTGACGCGGACGTACCGCGCCATGGCCCTGGCTTCCATCATTCCTCCTGCTAGCGACGGCTGCGCCGGTCGTCCTTGACGTGAGATCGGAAGGTCCGCGTGGGCGCGAACTCGCCGAGCTTGTGGCCCACCATCGACTCGGTGATGAACACTGGGATGTGCTTCCTGCCGTCATGCACGGCGATCGTGTGGCCCAGCATGGCCGGCACGATCATCGAACGCCGGGACCAGGTCCTGATGACGGTCTTCGTCCCCCTGTCGTTCTGGACGTCCACCTTCTTCATCAGGTGGTCGTCCACGAAGGGGCCCTTCTTAAGGCTACGAGGCATTGCGTACTGCTCCTACCGCTTGTTCCGGCCGCGGCGACGGCTGATCAGCCGGTCACTCGGCTTGTGCGCCCGACGGGTCCGGCCCTCGGGCTGGCCCCACGGGCTGACCGGGTGGCGTCCGCCTGAGCTCTTGCCCTCGCCGCCGCCCAGCGGGTGGTCGACCGGGTTCATGGCCACGCCGCGGACCGTGGGGCGGCGGCCCTTCCACCGGCTGCGGCCGGCCTTGCCGAGCTTCACGTTGCCCTGCTCGGCGTTGCCCACCTCACCGATGGTGGCCCGGCAGGTCGCGTCGACCCGGCGGATCTCACCGGACGGCATGCGCAGCTGGGCGTAGCCGCCCTCCTTGGCCAGCAGCTGGACGCCCGCGCCGGCCGAGCGCGCGATCTTGGCGCCGCCGCCGGGCCGCAGCTCGATGGCGTGCACCACGGTGCCGGTCGGGATGCTGCGCAGCGGCAGCGAGTTGCCAGGCTTGATGTCCGCGCCCGGGCCGCTTTCCACCCGGTCGCCCTGAGACAGGCCGGTCGGGCAGATGATGTAGCGCTTCTCGCCGTCCGCGAAGTGCAGCAGCGCGATCCGCGCGGTGCGGTTCGGGTCGTACTCGATGTGCGCGACCTTGGCCGGCACGCCGTCCTTGTCCGCCCGGCGGAAGTCGATCAGCCGGTAGGCCCGCTTGTGGCCGCCGCCCTGATGCCGGGCGGTGACGCGGCCGTGCACGTTCCGGCCGCCCTGCGAGTGCAGCGGCCGCACCAGCGACTTCTCCGGCTCGGTCCGGGTGACCTCGGCGAAGTCGGAGCCGCTCGCGCCGCGCCGGCCTGGGGTGGTCGGCTTGTACTTACGGATAGCCATGTCTCGTCGGTCTCCCTTAGGCCCCGAAAATGTCGATCCTGTCGCCCTCGGCGAGGGTCACGATCGCTCGCTTGGTGTCCGGCCGCTTGCCCCAGCCGTACCGGGTGCGCCGGCGCTTACCGACCCGGTTGACGGTGTTGACGCCGGTCACCTTGACCCCGAACACGGCCTCGACGGCCAGCCTGATCTGGGTCTTGTTGGCGTCAGGGGTCACGACGAAGGTGTACTTGCCCTCGTCGAGCAGCCCGTAGCTCTTCTCCGAGACCACCGGCCGCAGCAGGATGTCCCGGGGGTTGTCGTCCCTGCTCACTTGGCGGTCTCCCTACCCTTACCAGCACTGTCCTTCGACGCCCTGGCCCTGGAGACGAACGCGGTCAGGGCCTGCTCGGTGAAGACCACGTGGTCGCTGGCCAGCACGTCATAGGTATTGAGCTGGTCCTCGGTCAGGACGTGCACACGCGGCACGTTCCGCAGCGACCGCCAGGTCAGCTCGTCGTCGCGGTGCATGACCACCAGGACCGGACGGCCCAGCCCGCCGACCGCCTGGGTCAGCACGGCCACGGCGTCCTTGGTCCTGGGCGCGTCGCCGTCGACGAAACCGCTGACCACCTGGACCCGGCCGTGGCTGAGCCGGTCGGACAGCGCGCCGCGCAGCGCCGCAGCCTTCATCTTCTTGGGCGTCCGCTGCACGTACGAGCGCGGCACCGGGCCGTGCACGACGCCGCCGCCGTTGTACTGGGGCGCGCGGAGCGAGCCCTGGCGGGCGCGGCCGGTGCCCTTCTGCCGGTACGGCTTCTTGCCGCCGCCGCGGACCTGGCCGCGGGTCTTGGTCGCGTGCGTGCCCTGCCGGGCCGCCGCCTGCTGGGCCACCACGACCTGGTGGATCAGCGGCACGTTCACCTTGGCGGCGAAGATGTCCTCGGGCAGCTCGACCGTCTTGTCCTTCGCGCCTATGACGGCGACTGCGGTCATCGGGCTTCACCTTCCAGCTCATCTAGGTGCCTGGCCGCGCTGCGCACCAGGACGACCCGGCCGCGCGGGCCTGGCACGGCTCCCTTGATCAGCAGCAGCCCGCGCTCGGCGTCGACGGCGTGCACGGTCAGCGACTGCACGGTGGTGCGCGCGCCGCCCATCCGGCCCGCCATCCGCACGCCCTTGAACACGTGGCCCGGGGTGGCACAGGCGCCGATGGACCCGGGCGAGCGGTGCTTGCGCTGGGTGCCGTGCGAGGAGCTGAGGCCCTTGAATCCGTGCCGCTTCATGACGCCCGCGAAGCCCTTGCCCTTGCTCTTACCGGTCACGTCGACGTGCTGCCCGCTGGCGAACACCTCGGCGGTGACCTCCTGCCCGAGCGTGTACTCCGACGCGTCGTCGGTGCGCAGCTCGGTCAGGTACCGGCGGGGGGTCACGCCGGCCTTCTCGAACACCCCGCTGACCGGCTTGTTCACCTTGCGCGGATCGATCTCGCCGAAGGCGAGCTGCACGGCCGAGTATCCGTCGCTGTCGGGGGTGCGTACGGCAGTCACCACGCACGGCCCGGCCTGCACGACCGTGACCGGCACGATCTGCCCGGCCTCGTTGAAGACCTGGGTCATGCCCAGCTTGGTGCCCAGGATCCCTTTGATCTGCTTGCCCATGTCGGTGAGTTCCTCAGAGCTTGATCTCGATGTCGACGCCCGCCGGCAGGTCGAGGCGCATCAGCGAGTCCACCGTCTTCGGGGTGGGGTCGAGGATGTCGATCAGCCGCTTGTGCGTGCGCATCTCGAAGTGCTCGCGCGAGTCCTTGTACTTGTGCGGAGAGCGGATGACGCAGTACACGTTCTTCTCGGTCGGCAGCGGCACCGGGCCGGCCACCCGCGCGCCGGTACGCGTCACGGTGTCGACGATCTTCCGCGCCGAGCTGTCGATGACCTCATGGTCATATGCCTTGAGCCGGATGCGGATCTTCTGTCCCGCCATGTTGGCCTCGGTGTCCTTCGCTTTAGTCAGCCGCTACGTTCTCTGCTCGTGCCGCGGCGGCCGGGCCGGTGAGCCCGGCCGCCGCGTAACGACCTTCTACTTGATGATCTTGGTGACGATCCCGGAGCCTACGGTCCGGCCGCCCTCGCGGATCGCGAACCGGAGGCCTTCCTCCATGGCGATCGGCTGGATCAGGTCGATGTGCATGTCGGTCCGGTCCCCCGGCATGACCATCTCGGTGCCTTCAGGCAGGTTCACCACGCCGGTCACGTCGGTGGTCCGGAAGTAGAACTGCGGACGGTAGTTGTTGAAGAACGGCGTGTGCCGCCCGCCCTCGTCCTTGCCCAGGATGTAGACCTGGCCCTCGAACTCGGTGTGCGGAGTGCTGGTGCCCGGCTTGATCACGACCTGGCCGCGCTCCACCTCCTCGCGCTTGATGCCGCGCAGCAGCAGGCCCACGTTGTCGCCGGCCTGGCCGTCGTCGAGGATCTTGCGGAACATCTCCACACCGGTGACGGTGGTGGACTGCGCCTTGTCCTTGATGCCGACGATGTCCACGGTCTCGCCGGTGTGGATGGTGCCGCGCTCGATCCGGCCGGTCACCACGGTGCCGCGGCCGGTGATCGAGAACACGTCCTCGACCGGCATCAGGAACGGCTTGTCGACCTCACGCACCGGCTGCGGGATGGAGTCGTCGCAGGCGGTCATGAGCTCGAGAACCTTCTCGCCCCACTCGGCGTCGCCCTCGAGGGCCCTGAGCGCCGACACCCGGATCACGGGCACGTCGTCGCCCGGGAACTCGTACTCGGTGAGCAGCTCACGCACCTCGAGCTCGACCAGCTCGAGGATCTCCTCGTCGTCGACCATGTCCGCCTTGTTCAGCGCCACCACGATGTAGGGCACGCCGACCTGGCGGGCGAGCAGCACGTGCTCGCGGGTCTGCGGCATGGGGCCGTCGGTGGCCGCGACCACCAGGATGGCGCCGTCCATCTGCGCGGCACCCGTGATCATGTTCTTGATGTAGTCCGCGTGACCCGGGCAGTCCACGTGCGCGTAGTGACGCTTCTCGGTCTGGTACTCGACGTGCGAGATCGAGATCGTGATACCGCGCTCCTTCTCCTCCTTCGCGTTGTCGATCTGATCGAAGGGGGTGAACGGATTGACGTCCGGCATCTTGTCGTGGAGCACCTTGGTGATCGCCGCGGTCAGCGTGGTCTTGCCGTGGTCGATGTGCCCGATGGTGCCGATGTTGACGTGCGGCTTAGTCCGCTGGAACTTGGCCTTCGCCACTGGATTCTCCTCGTTGTTTTCGATCAACCCACCCGGGGTGAACCGGGGTCCTTATGGGTTGGGGCCGAACTGGTTGCTGCTTACTCGCCTCGCGCCTTGGCGATGATCTCCTTGGCAATATTCGGCGGGACCTCGGCATACGAATCGAACTGCATGCTGTAGTCCGCCCTGCCCTGCGTCCGGCTGCGCAGATCCCCCACGTAGCCGAACATCTCCGACAGCGGGACAAGCGCCTTGACCGCCCTGGCCCCGGATCGTTCCTCCATGGCCTGGATCTGGCCGCGGCGGCTGTTCAGGTCGCCGATCACGTCGCCCATGTAGTCCTCCGGCGTCCGGACCTCGACGGCCATGACCGGCTCGAGCAGCACGGGGTTCGCCTGGGCGGCGGCCTTCTTGAACGCCATCGAGCCGGCGATCTTGAAGGCGAGCTCGGACGAGTCGACCTCGTGGTAGGCGCCGTCGGTCAGCGTCACCTTGACGTCGACCATCGGGTAGCCGGCCAGCACGCCGAACTCGGCGGCCTCCTGGCAGCCTGCGTCCACCGACGGGATGTACTCGCGCGGGATCCGGCCACCGTGGACCTTGTTCTCGAACTCGTACCCGCCGCCGTCGCCGCCGGTGGGCTCCAGGTTGATGAGCACCCGGCCGTACTGGCCCGAGCCACCGGTCTGCTTCTTGTGCGTGTACTCGACCTTCTCCACCTTGCGGGTGACGGTCTCGCGGTAGGCGACCTGCGGGCGGCCGATGTTCGCCTCGACCTTGAACTCGCGGCGCATCCGGTCGACCAGCACCTCCAGGTGCAGCTCGCCCATGCCGGCGATGATCGTCTGGCCGGTTTCCTCGTCGGTCCTGACCTGGAAGGTCGGGTCCTCCTCGGCCAGCCGCTGGATCGCGGTGCCCAGCTTCTCCTGGTCGCCCTTGGTCCTCGGCTCGATGGCCACGTTGATGACCGGGGCCGGGAACGTCATCGACTCCAGGATGACCGGCTTGTCCTGCGCGCACAGCGTGTCGCCCGTGGTGGTGTCCTTCAGGCCCATCACGGCCACGATCTGCCCAGCCACCGCGGACGGGCGCTCCTCGCGCTTGTTCGCGTGCATCTGGTAGATCTTGCCGATCCGCTCCTTGCGGCCCTTGATCGAGTTCAGCACGTTGCTGCCCGACTCCAGGGTGCCGGAGTAGACGCGGATGTAGGTGAGCTTGCCGAGATGCTGGTCGGACATGATCTTGAACGCGAGCGCGGCGAACGGAGCCTCCGGGTTGGGGTCACGCTCCACGACCTTGTCCTCGTCGCCCACCGCGTGGCCCTTGACCGACGGGATGTCGGCCGGGCTGGGCAGGTAGTCCACGATCGCGTCGAGCATGGGCTGGACGCCCTTGTTCTTGAACGCGGTCCCGCACAGCACCGGGGTCAGCGAGCCGGCGACGGTGGCGCGGCGGATGGCCGCGATCAGCTGCTCCTCGGACGGCTCGGTGCCCTCCAGGTACAGCTCCATCATCTCGTCGTCGTTCTCGGCGATGGTCTCGAGCAGCCGGTCACGCCATTCGCGCGCGGCCTCCTCGTGGTCGCCGGGGATCCCGACGACGTCGTACTTGTCGCCCTTGCCCTCGGTCTGCCACAGCAGCGCGCGCATCTTGACCAGGTCGATGACGCCGCGGAAGTCGGACTCCACGCCCCAGGGCAGCTGCACGACGAGCGGCGTCGCCCCGAGCCGGTCGGTGATCATGTCCACGCAGCGGTGGAACTCGGCGCCGACGCGGTCCATCTTGTTGACGAAGCAGATGCGGGGCACGCCGTACCGGTTGGCCTGCCGCCAGACGGTCTCGGACTGCGGCTCGACGCCGGCGACGGCGTCGAAGACCGCGACCGCACCATCAAGGACGCGCAGCGATCGCTCGACCTCCACGGTGAAGTCCACGTGGCCGGGCGTGTCGATGATGTTGATGGTGTGGCCGAGCCAGCTCGTGGTGGTCGCGGCAGACGTGATCGTGATGCCGCGTTCCTGCTCCTGCTCCATCCAGTCCATGGTGGCTGCGCCCTCATGGACCTCACCGAGCTTGTAGTTGATGCCGGTGTAGAACAGGATCCGCTCGGTTGTCGTCGTCTTGCCCGCGTCGATATGCGCCATGATCCCAATGTTGCGGACCTTGGCGAGGTCTACAGCGGTCTGGCTGGCCACAATTCCTCGTTCTCGTTGTTAGCAGTTCTGGCTGACCGGTCCCGCGCTCACCAGCGGTAGTGGGCGAACGCCTTGTTGGACTCGGCCATCTTGTGGGTGTCCTCGCGCCGCTTCACGCTGGCGCCGAGGCCGTTGCTCGCGTCGAGCAGCTCGTTCATGAGCCGCTCGGTCATGGTCTTCTCCCGGCGGTTCCTGGCGTAGGCCACGATCCAGCGCAGCGCCAGCGTGGTGCTGCGGGACGCGCGGACCTCGACCGGGACCTGGTAGGTGGCACCGCCGACGCGGCGGCTCTTGACCTCCAGGGTCGGCTTGACGTTGTCCAGGGCGCGCTTCAGGGTGATGACCGGGTCGTTGCCCGTCTTGTCCCGGCACCCCTCGAGCGCTCCGTAGACGATGTGCTCAGCCACCGAGCGCTTGCCGGCCTTGAGGACCTTGTTGGCCAGCGCGGTGACGAGCGGCGAGCCGTAGACCGGATCGGTGACTAGCTGCCGCTTCGTAGCGGGACCCTTGCGAGGCATCTCAGCTCTTCTCCTTCTTCGCTCCGTAGCGGCTGCGCGCCTGCTTGCGGTTGCGGACGCCCTGGGTGTCGAGGGCGCCGCGGATGATCTTGTAGCGCACCCCGGGCAGGTCACGCACGCGCCCGCCGCGCACCAGCACGATCGAGTGCTCCTGCAGGTTGTGCCCGACGCCCGGGATGTAGGCGGTGACCTCGATCTGGCTGGTCAGCCGGACCCGGGCCACCTTGCGCAGGGCCGAGTTCGGCTTCTTCGGCGTGGTCGTGTAGACACGCGTGCACACGCCGCGGCGCTGCGGGCTCTCCTTGAGCGCCGGCGTGTTGTTCTTCGCTACCTTGTCCTGGCGGCCCTTGCGGACCAGCTGCTGGATCGTGGGCAACCGCGTCTCCGTCTTTCCCGTCGCTGCGGCCCGCGCTCACACGCGAGCCCCGTCACGTTCTGTGCTAGCTAGCTTTTCCGAGGTCTCTGTCTTCCAAGACCTCTGTCTTCAGAGATCCCTGAGCGGCTAGGAGCCCCGAAATGGGGCCCCCGAATCCGCTCAGCCTGGGCTTTCTTGTCCTCCGCCGACCCCCGAGGTCGGGCGTGTCGCCGTGACCGGGAGTCAGCGGCTCGTGATGAGCCGACTACTAGGAGGGAGAAAACCCATGCTGCCCGCCGGTCGGCCGCCCGGAGCCGGTCCGCAGACCGTCAGCCCCTGACCTGGCCATCAGCTGGCATGCGTACGTGCCCATGCGAACACGGACACGAATGAAGAACCTACCATGACACATCTCTCAAGCAAAATCGAGCCTCCACTGACCCGGCCCCTCCCGGAGCCGGCCGTGGCTGCTCGTACAGCATTGCTCGTATCTGTCCAACACCGTTCCCCCTCCTTTTAATCCCGTCCCGGTGAAGCAGGGCGGCCTAGCGGAGTGAAACAGGAGACGGGAGGCCCAGAGGCAGTCCGGGGCGGGAGGCGGGCAGCACGGATCGTTCGGCCCAATAAATAGAGCACGGGCTGGCGGCACGCTTGGAGCGGCCGCCAGCCCGTGACTGGCCTTGCTAACTACCGGTTGTAGGAGCCGAAGTCGTACTCCTCCAGCGGCACGGCCTCGCCGGAACCCTGCCCGAAGGCGTAGTTCTCCGGCTCGGCGTAGGTGCCGGGCGGGAAGGCCGACGAGCGGGCGTCGTCGGTGGGCTCGACCCGGATGTTCCGGTACACCGGCATGCCGGTGCCGGCCGGGATGAGCTTGCCGATGATGACGTTCTCCTTCAGGCCGAGCAGCGAGTCCGACTTGGCGTGGATGGCCGCGTCGGTCAGCACCCGGGTGGTCTCCTGGAAGGAGGCCGCCGACAGCCACGAGTCGGTGGCCAGCGACGCCTTGGTGATGCCCATCAGCACGGCCCGGCCGGAGGCCGAGGTGCCGCCATCGTTCACGATGGCCCGGTTGACCAGCTCGAACCGAGGACGCTCGACCAGCTCGCCGGGCAACAGGTCGGTGTCGCCTGATTCGAGCACGTTCACCCGCTTGAGCATCTGCCTGATGATGATCTCGATGTGCTTGTCGTGGATCGAGACACCCTGCGACCGGTACACCTCCTGCACCTCGTGCACGAGGTGCAGCTGCACCGCCCGCCCGCCGAGGATGCGCAGCACCTCGTGCGGGTTGACCGCGCCGGCGATCAGCTGCTGCCCCACCGCCACGTGGCCGCCGTCGGCGACCAGCAGCCGGGACCGCATCGGCACCTGGTAGGCGGCCTCTTCCGAGCCGTCGTCAGGCACCACGATGATCTTGCGGGTCTTCTCGGTCTCCTCGATCTTGACCCGGCCCTCGTACTCGCTGATGGGGGCCAGGCCCTTGGGGATGCGGGCCTCGAACAGCTCCTGGATACGCGGCAGGCCGTGGGTAATGTCCTGGCCCGCCACACCACCGGTGTGGAAGGTCCGCATGGTCAGCTGGGTACCCGGCTCGCCGATCGACTGGGCGGCGACGATGCCGACGGCCTCGCCGACATCCACCCGCTTGCCGGTGGCCAGCGAGCGGCCGTAGCACTTGGCGCAGACGCCGATCTTGGCCTCGCAGACCAGCACGCTGGACGTGCGGATGGCCTCGACCCCGGCCTCAGTCAGCCGGTCGATCATCAGCTCGGTGGTGTCCTCCCCGACCTTGGCCAGGATCACGCCGTCGACCTCGATGTCCTCGGCCACGGTGCGACCGGTGCCCGTGTTCTCGATGTTCGGCAGCTTGCGCAGGCGGCCCTCGGAGTCCTTCTCCGCGATCCGCATCGGGAGCGAGCGGTCGGTGCCGCAGTCCTCCTCGCGGACGATCACGTCCTGCGCCACGTCCACCAGTCGCCGGGTGAGGTACCCGGAGTCCGCGGTACGCAGCGCGGTGTCGGCCAGGCCCTTGCGGGCGCCGTGGGTCGAGATGAAGTACTCGACCACGGTCAGCCCCTCGCGGAAGCTGGACTTGATCGGCCGCGGGATGGTCTCGCCCTTGGGGTTGGAGACCAGGCCCCGCATGCCGGCGATCTGCCGGACCTGCATCGGGTTGCCTCGGGCGCCGGAGTTGACCATCATCCAGACCGAGTTGGTCTCGGGGAAGGCCGCCTCCATGTCCTTGGCCACGTCGGCGGTGGCGTGGGTCCAGATCTCGATGAGCTCCTGACGGCGCTCGTCGTCGGTGATCAGGCCCCGGTCGTACTCGCGCTGCACCTTGTCGGCGCGCCGCTCGTAGCCCTCCAGGATCGCCGCCTTGTTCGGCGGCGCCACGACATCTTCGATGGCGATCGTCACGCCCGCCCGGGTGGCCCAGTGGAAGCCCGCGTCCTTGAGGTTGTCCAGGGCCGCGGCCACCTCCACCTTGGGGTAGGTCTCGGCGAGCGAGTTGACGATCACGGTCAGCTGCTTCTTGCCCACTTCGTAGTTCACGAACGGGAAGTCGGCGGGCAGCGTCTCGTTGAAGATGCACCGGCCCAGCGTGGTGCCCAGCCGGATCGGTTCACCGGGCTCGTACCCCTCGGGCAGCTCGGTACCCTCCGGCGGGACGATACCGGGCAGCCGGATCTGGATCTTGGCCTGCAGGTCGAGCTCGCCCTGGTCGTAGGCCATCAGCGCCTCGGCCAGCGAGGAGAACGCCCGGCCTTCGCCGATCGCCCCCTCGGCCTGCCGGGTCAGGCAGAACAGCCCGATGATCATGTCCTGGGTAGGCATGGTCACCGGCTTGCCGTCGGCCGGCTTGAGGATGTTGTTGGTGGACAGCATCAGGATCCGCGCCTCGGCCTGCGCCTCGGCGGACAGCGGCAGGTGCACCGCCATCTGGTCGCCGTCGAAGTCCGCGTTGAACGCGGTGCAGACCAGCGGGTGGATCTGGATCGCCTTGCCCTCGACCAGCTGCGGCTCGAAGGCCTGGATGCCGAGGCGGTGCAGGGTCGGCGCCCGGTTGAGCAGCACCGGGTGCTCGGTGATGACCTCCTCGAGCACGTCCCACACCACCGGGCGGGCCCGCTCGACCATCCGCTTGGCCGACTTGATGTTCTGCGCGTGGTTGAGGTCAACCAGGCGCTTCATCACGAACGGCTTGAACAGCTCCAGCGCCATCTGCTTGGGCAGGCCGCACTGGTGCAGCTTGAGCTGCGGGCCGACCACGATGACGCTGCGGCCGGAGTAGTCGACGCGCTTGCCCAGCAGGTTCTGGCGGAACCTGCCCTGCTTGCCCTTCAGCATGTCGCTGAGGGACTTCAGGGGCCGGTTGCCTGGTCCGGTGACCGGGCGGCCGCGGCGGCCGTTGTCGAACAGGCTGTCCACGGCCTCCTGGAGCATCCGCTTCTCGTTGTTCACGATGATCTCGGGCGCGCCGAGGTCGAGCAGCCTCTTGAGCCGGTTGTTCCGGTTGATGACCCGTCGGTACAGGTCGTTGAGGTCGCTCGTGGCGAAGCGGCCGCCGTCCAGCTGGACCATGGGCCGCAGGTCCGGCGGGATCACCGGGATGCAGTCCAGGACCATGCCCATCGGGCTGTTGCGGGTGTTCAGGAACGCGGAGACGACCTTGAGCCGCTTGAGGGCGCGGGCCTTCTTCTGGCCCTTGCCGGTGCGGATGATCTCCCGCAGGTTCTGCGCCTCGGCGTCCAGGTCGAAGCTGGCCAGCCGGTCCTGGATGGCCTGGGCGCCCATGCCGCCGCGGAAGTACCGGCCGAACCGGTCCCGCATGTCGCGGTAGAGCAGCTCGTCGCCCTCCAGGTCCTGGACCTTGAGGTTCTTGAACCGGCTCCAGACCTCCTCCAGGCGGTCGATCTCCTTGCCCGCCCGGTCCCTGATCTGCTTGCACTCACGGTCGGAGGACTCGCGCAGCTTGCGCTTGGCGTCGCTCTTGGCCCCCTGGGCCTCGAGCTCGGCCAGGTCCGCCTCCAGCTTGGCCTGGCGGGCCTCCACGTCGGCGTCGCGGCGCTGCTCGAGCTGACCGCGCTCGACGCTGATCTTCGCCTCGAGGGACGGCAGGTCACGCGCCCGCGCGTCGTCGTCCACATGGGTGATCATGTAGGCGGCGAAGTAGATGACCTTCTCCAGGTCCTTCGGCGCCAGGTCGAGCAGGTAGCCCAGCCGGCTCGGCACACCCTTGAAGTACCAGATGTGCGTGACCGGCGCGGCCAGCTCGATGTGACCCATCCGCTCGCGCCGCACCTTGGCGCGGGTGACTTCCACGCCGCAGCGCTCGCAGATGATGCCCTTGAACCTGACCCGCTTGTACTTGCCGCAGTAGCACTCCCAGTCCCGGGTCGGACCGAAGATCTTCTCGCAGAAGAGCCCGTCCTTCTCCGGCTTGAGGGTGCGGTAGTTAATGGTCTCCGGCTTCTTTACCTCACCGTGCGACCACTGCCTTATGTCCTCGGCGGTGGCGAGGCCGATGCGAAGGTCGTCGAAGAAGTTGACATCAAGCACTGTGGTATTTCCCCCTTCTCGATCAGACCTCTTCGACACTGCTCGGCTCGCGCCGGGACAGGTCGATGCCGAGCTCCTCGGCCGCGCGGAAGACATCCTCGTCGGTGTCTCGCATCTCGATCGCGGCTCCGTCGCTGGACAGCACCTCTACGTTGAGGCAGAGCGACTGCATTTCCTTGATCAGCACCTTGAAACTCTCTGGAATGCCCGGTTCGGGCACGTTCTCGCCCTTGACGATGGCCTCGTACACCTTGACCCGGCCGAGCACGTCGTCGGACTTGATGGTCAGCAGTTCCTGCAGGGCGTAGGCGGCGCCGTACGCCTCCAGGGCCCAGACCTCCATCTCGCCGAAGCGCTGGCCGCCGAACTGCGCCTTGCCGCCCAGCGGCTGCTGGGTGATCATCGAGTACGGTCCGGTGGACCGGGCGTGGATCTTGTCGTCGACCAGGTGCAGCAGCTTGAGGATGTAGATGTAGCCGACCGCGATCGGGTCCTTGAACGGCTCGCCGGTCCGGCCATCGAACAGCCGGGCCTTCCCGTTGGAACCGACCATGCGCTGCCCGTCCCGGTTCGGCAGCGTGCTGCCGAGCAGGCCGGTGATCTCCTCTTCCTTCGCGCCGTCGAAGACCGGGGTGGCCACGGGCGTGCCCGCGGGGGCCGCGTCGGCACCCACGCTGCGCAGCCGCGCCTTCCACTCATCGTCCGCGCCATCGACCTGCCAGCCGGTCTTGGCCACCCACCCCAGGTGGGTCTCCAGGACCTGGCCGACGTTCATCCGGCCCGGGACGCCGAGCGGGTTGAGCACGATGTCCACCGGGGTGCCGTCCTCGAGGAACGGCATGTCCTCCACCGGCAGGATCTTCGCGATCACGCCCTTGTTCCCGTGCCGCCCGGCCAGCTTGTCGCCGTCGGTGATCTTGCGCTTCTGGGCCACGTACACCCGGACCAGCTCGTTCACGCCCGGGGGCAGCTCGTCGCCGTCCTCGCGGGTGAACACCCGGACGCCGATGACCTTGCCCTCTTCCCCGTGGGGGACCTTGAGGGAGGTGTCACGGACCTCGCGGGCCTTCTCGCCGAAGATCGCGCGCAGCAGGCGCTCCTCCGGGGTCAGCTCGGTCTCGCCCTTGGGCGTGACCTTGCCGACCAGGATGTCGCCGTTGACGACCTCGGCGCCGATCCTGATGATGCCGCGCTCGTCCAGGTCGGCCAGCACCTCGTCGGAGACATTCGGGATGTCCCTGGTGATCTCCTCCGGGCCCAGCTTGGTGTCCCGGGCGTCGACCTCGTGCTCCTCGATGTGGATGCTGCTCAGCACGTCGTCCTGGACCAGCCGCTGGGACAGGATGATGGCGTCCTCGTAGTTGTGACCCTCCCAGGGCATGAACGCCGC
Source organism: uncultured Actinomycetes bacterium (assembly GCA_963790065.1). Classification (GTDB taxonomy): domain Bacteria; phylum Actinomycetota; class Actinomycetes; order Streptosporangiales; family Streptosporangiaceae; genus Palsa-504. Next base: position 45,096 of record CAWBNK010000028.1, read on the forward strand.
CAGCAGGTTCTTGCCCAGCGCCATCTCGCCCTGGTCGGTACACGGGCCGTCGGCCAGCACCTGGCCGCGCTCCACCCGGTCGCCCTCCTCGACGGTGGGCTTCTGGTTGAAGCAGGTGCCCTGGTTGGACCGCTTGAACTTGGACACCAGGTAGGTGCTGCGGGTGCCGTCGTCGTTCATCACGGTCACGTAGTCCGCGCAGGACTCCTCGACCACGCCGGGCTTGTCGGCCAGGATCACGTCGCCCGCGTCGGTCGCGGCGCGGTACTCCATGCCGGTGCCGACCAGCGGCGCGTCGGACCTCAGCAGAGGCACCGACTGGCGCTGCATGTTCGAGCCCATCAGCGCCCGGTTGGCGTCGTCGTGCTCGAGGAACGGGATCATGGCGGTGGCCACGGACACCATCTGCCGCGCGGACACGTCCATGTAGTCCACCTCGTCCGGCGGGATGGAGTCCACCTCGCCGCCCTTGCGGCGGACCAGGACGCGGTTGTCGGCGATGGTCCCATCGGCCTCCAGCGGCGTGTTGGCCTGGGCGATGACGTGCCTGTCCTCCTCGTCGGCGGTCAGGTAGTCGATCTGGTCCGTCACCACGCCGTCGACTACCTTGCGGTACGGCGTCTCGACGAACCCGAACGCGTTTACCCGGGCGTAGCTGGACAGGCTGCCGATCAGGCCGATGTTCGGGCCTTCAGGCGTCTCGATCGGGCACATCCGGCCGTAGTGGCTGGGGTGCACGTCGCGGACCTCGAAGCCGGCCCGCTCGCGGCTCAGGCCGCCCGGGCCGAGCGCGGACAGGCGCCGCTTGTGGGTCAGGCCGGCCAGCGGGTTGGTCTGGTCCATGAACTGGGACAGCTGGCTAGTGCCGAAGAACTCCTTGATCGAGGCGACCACCGGCCGGATGTTGATCAGGGTCTGCGGCGTGATCGCCTCGACGTCCTGGGTCGTCATCCGCTCCCGGACCACGCGCTCCATCCGGGCCAGGCCCAGCCGGACCTGGTTCTGGATCAGCTCGCCGACGGTGCGCAGCCGGCGGTTGCCGAAGTGGTCGATGTCGTCGGTCTCCAGCGGCAGGATCTGCTCGCCGACGATCATCTCCTCCTCGCCGGCGTGCAGCCGGACCAGGTACTCGATGGTGCCGACGATGTCGGCCTCGCTCAGCGTGCCCTGCCGGATCGGCAGCTCAAGGCCGAGCTTCCGGTTGACCTTGTACCGGCCCACCTTGGCCAGGTCGTACCGCTTCGGGTTGAAGTACAGGTTCTCGAGCAGCGCCTGAGCCGACTCGCGCGTCGGCGGCTCGCCCGGCCGCAGCTTGCGGTAGATGTCGAGCAGCGCCTCGTCCTGGCCGTTGGTGTGGTCCTTCTCCAGGGTGGCGCGCATCGACTCGTAGCCGCCGAACTTGTCCAGGATCTTGGCGTCGTCCCAGCCCAGCGCCTTCAGCAGGACGGTGACGCTCTGCTTGCGCTTGCGGTCGATGCGGACGCCTACGCTGTCCCGCTTGTCGATCTCGAACTCCAGCCAGGCCCCCCGGGACGGGATGACCTTGCAGCTGTAGATGTCCTTGTCACTGGTCTTGTCGACCTGGCGGTCGAAGTAGACGCCTGGCGAGCGAACCAGCTGGGAGACGACCACACGCTCGGTGCCGTTGATGATGAAGGTGCCCTTGGCCGACATGAGCGGGAAATCGCCCATGAACACGGTCTGGCTCTTGATCTCACCGGTGGTGTTGTTGATGAACTCCGCCGTCACGAACATGGGGGCGGAGAACGTCATGTCCTTGTCCTTGCACTCCTCGGAGGAGTACTTGGGCGGCTCGAACCGGTGATCACGGAACGACAGGGACATGGTGCCGGAGAAGTCCTCGATCGGACTGATCTCCTCGAAGATCTCTTCCAGGCCGGACTGCTCGGGCACGTCCTTGCGCCCGGCTTCCATCGCTACAGCGATGCGGTCCTGCCACCGCTCGTTGCCTAGCAGCCAGTCGAACGACTCGGTCTGCAGGGCGAGCAGGTCTGGTACCTTTAGCGGCTCCTGGATGCGCGCGAAGGATACGCGGCGGGAACGAGAATTCGGTGCGGAGGTCGTCGTTACTGAGGCGCTGCGCGATGCTGCCAACAGGGGTCCTTCCGAACTTGTCGCGGAAATATCACCGCACGCACGCCAAACGCCCCGCGGCAAATGCCCCGTAGCGCGAGGTCGGAAACCGAGGACGTCAGAGTGCAGCGCAAACTAGCAGCATAGCCGTAAGGCACACTGCTTGTCAACTATACGCTACTATGAGATTCACGGTTGCTCCGCAGCATCGCTCTTCGGCGGCCAAACGTCAAGTCCAAACCGGACACTCAGGGCAGATTGCTGGCGTGACAGAGACCACATGCGGTGTCAAGTGTAGGTTGTAACACCGCGGGGTAGGACTTTATTTCGCGCTTCCGCGCGATCATCGTGGGCGGCTCGCGCCGCCCCGTCCCGGTTTTTCACTTTTCTCCGCGTGTCACCGCAGAGCTTGCTTTGCGTGTCGCGGCAGGGCTGGCCCTGCGTGTCGCGGCAGGGCTTGTCCTGCGTGTCGCGGCAGGGCTTGCCCTGCGTGTCGCGGCGAAGCTTGCTCCGTCAAGCTGGCTCCGTGAACGACTGAGACCCGGCCTTCAAGCCACTGAGGTGACCTGAAGCCCGGGTCTCTCGTCGCGCGGCCCCGGCCTGAGAGCCGGGGACCGGGGACCGGGGCCCGCCTAGCGCAGCCTGCGGCTACTTGACGGTGACGGTGGCGCCAGCGCCCTCCAGGGCCGCCCGCGCCTTGTCCGCGCTCTCCTTGTTGACCTTCTCCAGCACCGTCTTGGGCGCACCGTCGACCAGGTCCTTGGCCTCCTTCAGGCCCAGGCTGGTCAGGCTGCGCACCTCCTTGATGACCTGGATCTTCTTGTCGCCCGCGGCGTTCAGGATGACGTCGAACTCATCCTGCTCCTCGGCCTGCTCGGCCTCCCCGCCGCCGGCCCCGCCGGCCGCCGGAGCGGCCACGGCTACCGGGGCAGCCGCCTTGACATCGAACGTCTCCTCGAACTGCTTGACGAACTCGGACAGCTCCAGGAGGGTCATCTCCTTGAAGGCGTCAAGCAGGTCGGCGCTACTCATCTTCGCCATGGTGGTGTATTCCTCGTTCCTTGAAAGTGGGTCTGGTCAGCCCTCGGCGGGCGTGTCATCGGCAGCGGGCGCGTCGTCCGCTTCGGCCGCGGGCGCGTCGTCCGCTTCGGCCGCGGGCGCGTTGTCCGCTTCGGCCACGGCTTGCGGCGCGGTCTCGGCGGCGGGAGCCGCCCCGGCCCCGGCCTCGGCCTCGCGCTTGGCGCGCAGTGCCTCGGCGAGCTGCGCCATCTGCACGGGCAGCGCGTTGAACGTGGCGGCCGCGCCGGCCAGCGACGCCTTCATGGCGCCAGCCAGCTTGGCCAGCAGGACGTCACGCGGCTCCAGGTCGGCCAGCCTGATGATCTCCGCGGGGGAGATCGCCTGGCCGTCGAGCACGCCGCCCTTGATGACCAGCAGCGGGTGGGCCTTCGCGAAGTCGCGCAGGCCCTTGGCCGCCTCGACCACGTCGCCGTCGACGAACGCGACGGCCGACGGGCCGGTCAGCATCGCCGCCAGCTGGTCGGACAGTCCCGCCTCGGTGACCGCGATCTTGGTCAGCGTGTTCTTCACCACGGCGAACGTGGCGTTGTCCCCGAGTGACCTGCGCAGCTCGGCGAGCTGGGCCACGGTGAGTCCGCGGTACTCGGTGAGCACCGCGCCGGACGAGTCCCTGAACCGCCCGGTGAGCTCGGCGACCGCGGCTACCTTCTCGGCGTTAGGCATGTGCCTCCTCTCGGTTTGCGTAGCGATTGCATACCTGCCGGAGACACAAAAACAGCCCCGGCGCGAGGCGCACGGGGCTCTGCCAGCCAGCCTTCTCAAGAAGGCGAGCCGGTACAGCTCAGTTCACCTGCGCGGGATGTCCGGTCCGGATCTTGCGACCCGGGCCCGGAGCCTTCGGCCGCCGCGCGAGCGCGACAGCATCCAGCGGTCTTCGGCGTAAGTCAGCTTACTTGGTGCGCCACCTGCGGGCAAAACGATGGCGGCTTCATGATCGCGGGCAGTTCTGGTCGCTATGCGGTCCGAACTGCCCGCGATCATGGCTCGAGGGGCTGAGGAAGCAGGGAACAGCAAAGATCGTGGCCGGAATTGGGCGATATGCGCCGCAATCTGGCCACGATCTTGGACAGGCGCGGGGTTACGCGGTGGCTTCCTCGAGCTCGTCGGCCAGGTTGCGGGTCTTGCTGGGGTCGACCGGGATGCCGGGGCCCATGGTGGTGGTGAAGGTGACCTTCCTCAGGTACCGGCCCTTGGCCGCGGCGGGCTTGAGCCTGATCACTTCGTCGATGGCGGCGGCGTAGTTCTCCAGCAGCGCGTTCGGCGCGAACGAGGCCTTGCCGATGATGAAGTGCAGGTTGCCGTGCCGGTCCACCCGGAACTCGATCTTGCCGCCCTTGATCTCGGTCACGGCCTTGGCCACGTCCGGGGTCACGGTGCCGGTCTTCGGGTTCGGCATCAGGCCGCGCGGGCCGAGCACCCGGCCGAGCCGGCCGACCTTGCCCATCAGGTCCGGCGTGGCCACTACCGCGTCGAAGTCGAGGAACCCGCCCTGGATGCGCTCGATCAGGTCGTCGGAGCCGACGAAGTCCGCCCCGGCCGCGCGGGCCTCCTCGGCCCGATCGCCGGTGGCGAACACGAGCACCCGGGCCGTCTTGCCGGTGCCGTTCGGCAGGTTGACCGTGCCGCGGACCATCTGGTCCTGCTTGCGCGGGTCGACGCCGAGCCGCAGGGCCACCTCGACGGTGGGGTCGAACTTGGTCACCTGATTGGCCTTGGCGATCGCGACGGCCTCGGCCGGGGTGTACAGCCGGGCCCGGTCGACCTGCTCACTGGCCTCGCGGTAGGACTTGCTGCGCTTCATTAGCTTTCTCCCATGGTCTGGAGTTCGTGGTCAGCGGGCCGCGCGAGGCCCTGCCACAGGTTGGAAATCCTGTTCTGTATAACCAGCCGCGGCGGCGGGTTGTTCCGGCCGCGGCCTGCCAGGGACCGCGGCCTGCCGGCGACTAGCCCTCGACCTTGATGCCCATCGAGCGGGCGGTGCCGGCGATGATCTTCTCGGCCGCCTCGATCGTGGTGGCGTTCAGGTCCGGCATCTTGGTCTGCGCGATGTCGCGGACCTGCGCCTTGCTGATCGAGCCGACCTTGGTCTTGTGCGGCTCGGCGCTGCCCTTGTCCACCCCGGCGGCCTTCTTGATCAGCTCGGGAGCGGGCGGCGTCTTGGTGATGAAGGTGAAGGTCCGGTCCTCGTAAATGGAGATCTCGACCGGGATGATGTTGCCCCGCTGGCTGTCCGTCGCGGCGTTGTACTGCTTGACGAAATCCATGATGTTCACGCCGTGCGGGCCGAGCGCGGTACCCACCGGCGGCGCCGGGGTGGCCTGCCCGGCGGGCAGCTGCACCTTGACGATGGCGGCGAGCTTCTTCCTTCTTGGCGGCATGCCTATTTCCTCACTTGCACGAAATGGTTCTAGATCTTGGTTACCTGGTCGAATGACAGCTCTACCGGCGTCTCCCGGCCGAAGATCGACACCAGCACCTTGAGCTTCTGGGATTCGGGGTTGATCTCGTTCACGGTGGCGGGCAGGGTGGCAAACGGCCCGTCCATGACGGTCACCGACTCGCCGACCTCGAAGTCAGGCGTGGACGTCCGGGCCGCCTCGGCCTGCTTGGTACCAGGCTCGGGCTCCGGCGCGAGGAGGCTGGCCACCTCGCCGATCTGCAGCGGCGACGGCCGACTGGACAGCCCGACGAAGCCGGTCACGCCCGGCGTGTTCCGCACCACGGCCCAGGACTCGTCGGTCAGGTCCATCCGGACCAGGATGTAGCCCGGCAGCACCTTCTCCTGGACCTGCTGCCGCTTGCCGCCCTTGATCTCGGTCACCTGATGGACAGGCACCTCGATCTGGTAGATGTAGTCCTCCATGTTGAGGGACTGGATGCGGCTTTCCAGGTTGGTCTTCACCCGGTTCTCGTAGCCGGCGTAGGAGTGCACCACGTACCAGTCGCCGGGCAGCATCCGCAGCTCGCGCGTGAACTCCTCCAGGACTCCGTCCGGGGACTCCTCGGCAGCCTCGGCCGCTTCCGTGTCGGCCAGCTCAGTGTCAGCCAGCTCAGGATCGGCCAGCTCAGGATCAGCCAGCTCAGGATCAGCCAGCTCAGCCTCGGCCGGCTCAGCCTCGGCCAGCTCAGCCTCGGCCAGCTCAACCTCGGCCGAGTCATCCTCGGCGGACTCAGCCTCGGCCGGCTCAACCTCGGCCAGCTCGGCGTCGGCCGGGATGGGCGCGTCGTCAGCCGGTCCGGCGGCGTCCTGCACGTCGGCTTCTTCGCTGTACTCGCTCACCTCATCGGCCTCCCCGGTTTCCGCGTCGGGTCCTGTCGTGCCCAACGCCACAGCATCGAGCTGGGTCTCAGACACGAATGCTCTCTCTTCTATCTCAGGCCACGACCATCTGGTGATCATGGCTGCCGCGCTCGGCGCGCGGCGCTACCCCGGCGACCCCGCAGGTGCCTAGCCGAACAACTCGAAGACCAGCTTGGTGAACCCGTAGTCCAGGCTCGTCACGAAGATCACCATGAAGATCACGAAGACCAGGCAGACGATCGTGTAGGTGATGAGCACGTTACGGGTCGGCCAGATGACCTTGCGCAGCTCCGCAACGATTTGCCGGAAGAACACGGCGGGGGTGGTCCGGTTGCTGCGCTTGGCAGTCCGGTCGCCTCCGCTCCGTTTCTCCGGGGCCTCACCGCGTGTCTGAGTCGCCATAACCTCACCTATACGTTCGCCGGCTTCACGGCTTTCGCCGGACCGCACTCGCAGGGCAGGAGGGACTCGAACCCCCAACCACCGGTTTTGGAGACCGGGACTCTGGCCAATTGAGCTACTGCCCTTTGCGCTTTGCAATACTGCGTTGGCACACCTGCTTGGCAACACTGCTAGTCAGCAAACCACTGCTTCCAGCCTACGCCCCATCGAGCCTACGGGCACGCTGCCGCAGCGACAGCCTGGCTGCCGGTCCATGAAGTGTACGTCTGTTCGGCCGCCGCGTCGAACCGTCCGGTCGCCAAGGCTAGCCGGGCCCGGCGACCACCCGGTGACCAGCACCGGAGGTAATTAATGCGCCGGCACGGCCGTCGTCTGGGACAATGGAGTTCATGCCAACCAGAGTCTCCGCGCGGGTTTCCGCCATCTCAGAATCCGCCACGCTGGCCGTGGACGCCAAGGCCAAGGCGCTCAAGGCGGCCGGCCGACCGGTCATCGGCTTCGGCGCGGGCGAACCCGACTTCCCCACGCCCGGCTACATCGTCGAGGCCGCCCAGGCCGCATGCGCGCAGCCGCGTTTCCACAAGTACACCCCCGCGGCCGGCCTGCCCGAACTGCGGCAGGCGATCGCGGACAAGACCGCGAGAGACTCGGGCTACCAGGTCGAGCCGGGCCAGGTGCTGGTCACCAACGGCGGGAAGCAGGCCGTGTACCAGACCTTCGCCACCCTGCTCGATCCCGGCGACGAGGTCATCGTGCCCGCGCCCTACTGGACCACCTACCCCGAGGCCATCGGCCTGGCCGGCGGCGTCATGCGGCCGGTGCCGACCGACGAGCGCACCGGCTACCTGGCCAGCATCGAGGCCCTGGAGGCCGCCCGCACCGACCGGACCAAGGTCGTGCTGTTCGTGTCGCCGTCCAACCCGACCGGGGCGGTCTACCCGCCGGACCAGGTGGCCGCGATCGGCGAGTGGGCCGCCTCCCATGGCCTGTGGGTGGTCACCGACGAGATCTACGAGCATCTGGTCTACGGCGACGCGGTGTTCTCCTCCATCCCGGTGCAGGCCCCGGCCGTGGCCGGCACCTGCGTGGTGGTCAACGGCGTGGCCAAGACCTACGCCATGACCGGCTGGCGGGTGGGCTGGATGATCGGCCCCAAGGACGTTATCGGCGCGGCCGCGAACCTGCAGAGCCATGCCACCTCCAACGTGAACAACGTGGCCCAGGCCGCGGCGCTGGCCGCCGTGTCCGGTGACCTGTCCGCGGTGGCGACCATGCGCGCGGCCTTCGACCGGCGCCGGCAGACGATGACCCGGATGCTGAACGACATCGACGGCGTGCTGTGCCCCGAGCCGCAGGGCGCCTTCTACTGCTACCCGAGCGTCAAGGGCCTGCTGGGCAAGGAGATCGCCGGGCGCCGACCGCAGACCTCGGCCGAACTAGCCGGGCTCATCCTGGACGAGGCCGAGGTGGCCGTGGTCCCGGGCGAGGCGTTCGGCACGCCCGGATATTTCCGGCTTTCCTACGCGCTCGGCGACGCCGACCTCGAAGAGGGCGTGGCCCGGATGGCCAAGCTGCTCGCGGGCGCCCGCTAGGGCCCTGCCATTTTTTTCGGGCACACTGAGCGGATGTCGCGCTCGCTGGCCGCACTCCCGAAGGCGCACCTGCACCTGCACCTGACCGGGGCCATGCGGCACGCGACGCTGGTCGAGCTGGCCGCCTACCACGGCATCCGGCTGCCGCCCGCGCTGACCGAGGACTGGCCGCCGCACCTGAGCGGGACCGACGAGCGCGGCTGGTTCCGGTTCCAGCGGCTGTACGACATGGCCCGCTCGGTGCTGCGCACCCCGGCCGACCTGCGGCGGCTGCTGCAGGAGATCGCCGAGGACGAACGGGCCGAGGGCTCGGGCTGGCTGGAGATCCAGCTGGACCCGGACGGCTACGCCGCGCGGTTCGGCGGAGTCACGGCCGTCCTGGAGCTCGTGCTCGACGCGGCCGCGGCCGCCTCGGCGGCCACCGGCGTCGGGATGGGCATCATCGTGGCGGCCAACCGGACCAAGCATCCGCTGGAGGCCAGGACCCTGGCCCGGCTGGCCGCGCAGTACGCGGGCCGCGGCGTGACCGGGTTCGGCCTGTCCAACGACGAGCGCCGCGGTCCCCCGCACGAGTTCACCCGGGCGTTCCGCATCGCCGAGCAGGCCGGGCTGCTGCTGGTGCCGCACGGCGGCGAGCTGGTCGGCCCGGCCAGCGTGGCCGCCTGCCTGGATGACCTGCACGCCGACCGGATCGGCCACGGCGTCCGCGCCGCCGAAGACCCGGCCCTGGTCAAGCGGCTGGCCGCCGAGGCGGTTACCTGCGAGGTGTGCCCGTCTTCCAACGTGGCCCTGGGCGTGGCGCCGGGCCCGGCCCAGGTCCCGCTCCGGCTGCTGTTCGAGGCGGGCGTGCCGGTCGCGCTGGGCGCCGACGACCCGCTGCTGTTCGGCCCGCGGCTGGCCGCCCAGTACGAGATCGCCCGGCACGCGCACGGCTGCACCGACGCCGAGCTGGCCGACCTGGCCCGCACGTCGGTGCTGGCCTCGGTCGCACCCGAGCCGCGCCGGACCCTGCTGCTGGCCGGCATCGACGCCTGGCTCGCCGCCCCCGCCTAGGTCCCTCTATTGGGCCGAACGCAGCGGGGTGCGTGCGGGGTGTAACGGTTATCGCGTCGCGGGAACAACGCGGGACCGGCTAGCCTTAGAGGCACATGGCGTTGATCCGGCTATCACCGGGGAGCCCCCGGAAGAAAGGGCCGCGCGGCCTGAGTAGAACCGGGCGGGACTGGCCCGTCACAGCCGGCTGACGAGCGGTCGCCTGGACCTGGGTGCAGACCCGGGCCCGGCGGCAAGCGAGGTGGTACCGCGGTGGGCCCGCGCGGGAGCGGGCGCGTCGTCCTCGCGGCCCAGCCGACTTTGCCGCCCCGCCGCACCGCAAGGACACACCCCATGGCCGTTTACCCGCGTTCCGCGACCGCCGACGTACCCGCCCAGCCGGATTTCCCCGCTCTCGAGCAGGACGTGCTCGCGTACTGGCAGGCGCACGATACGTTCCGCGCCTCGGTCGAGCAGCGCTCCGCGGGCCGCGAGTACGTGTTCTACGACGGGCCGCCGTTCGCGAACGGGCTACCGCACTACGGCCACCTGCTCACCGGCTACGTCAAGGACCTGGTGCCCCGGTACCGCACCATGCGAGGCGACCGGGTGGAGCGCCGGTTCGGCTGGGACTGCCACGGCCTGCCCGCCGAGGTCGAGGCCGAACGGCTGCTCGGCATCTCCGGCAAGGCCGACATCGTGGCCATGGGCATCGAGAAGTTCAACCAGGCCTGCCGCGAGTCGGTGCTGCGCTACACCCACGAATGGCAGGACTACGTCACCCGCCAGGCCCGCTGGGTCGACTTCGATCACGACTACAAGACGCTCGACCTGCCCTACATGGAGAGCGTCATGTGGGCCTTCAAGCAGCTGTGGGACAAGGGCCTGGTCTACGAGGGCTTCAAGGTGCTGCCCTACTGCTGGCGATGCGAGACGCCGCTGTCCAACCACGAGCTGCGGATGGACGACGACACCTACGCCGAACGCCACGACCTCTCGGTCACCGTCCGGTTCAAGCTGGAGACCGGGGAATGGCTGCTGGCCTGGACCACCACGCCGTGGACGCTGCCGTCCAACCTGGCGTGCGCGGTCGGCGCGGACATCAGCTACGTCGTGGTCGAGAAGGACGGCGAGCGGTACATCCTGGCTCGGGACCGGCAGGCCGCCTACGAGCGGGAGCTCGAGGAGGCCGCCACGGTCGGCACGCTGACCGGGGCCGAGCTGGCCGGCCTGCGGTATGAGCCGCTGTTCGGTTACCTGGCCGACGCGGAGCGGTTCGGCACCGGCGACGCGTTCCGGGTCATCCTGTCCGACGACGTGACCACCGAGGACGGCACCGGCGTGGTGCACATGGCACCCGCCTACGGCGAGGCGGACAACCTGGCCTGCACCGAGGCGGGCATCCCGACCGTGCTGACCGTGGACGAGCGGGGCGTGTTCACCAACCTGGTGCCCGACTTCGCGGGCCAGCACGTCTTCGACGCCAACGCGCCGATCGCGGCCAAGCTGCGCGAGCAGGGCAGCCTGGTCCGGCAGGAGACTTACACCCACTCCTACCCGCACTGCTGGCGCTGCCGGAACCCGCTCATCTACAAGGCGGTGTCGAGCTGGTTCGTGGCCGTGAGCACGTTCCGGGACCGGATGGTCGAGCTGAACCAGGAGATCACCTGGGTGCCCGGGCACGTCAAGGACGGCCAGTTCGGCAAGTGGCTGGCCGGGGCGCGGGACTGGTCGATCAGCCGGAACCGGTTCTGGGGCTCCCCCATCCCGGTGTGGCAGAGCGACAATCCCGACTACCCGCGCACCGACGTGTACGGGTCACTGGACGAGCTCGAGCGGGACTTCGGCGTGCGCCCGGACGACCTGCACCGGCCGGCCATCGACGAGCTGACCCGGCCGAACCCGGACGACCCGACCGGCCAGTCCGTCATGCGCCGGGTGCCCGAGGTGCTTGACTGCTGGTTCGAGTCCGGGTCGATGCCGTACGCGCAGGTGCACTACCCGTTCGAGAACCGCGAGTGGTTCGACTCGCACTACCCGGGCGACTTCATCGTCGAGTACATCGGCCAGACCCGCGGCTGGTTCTACACCCTGCACGTGCTGGCCACCGCGTTGTTCGACCGGCCGGCCTTCCGCACCTGCGTCAGCCACGGCATCGTGCTGGGCAACGACGGGGCGAAGATGTCCAAGAGCCTGCGCAACTACCCGGACGTGAACGAGGTCTTCGACCGCTACGGCTCGGACGCCATGCGCTGGTTCCTGATGGCCAGCCCGATCCTGCGCGGCGGCAACCTGGTCGTCACCGAGCAGGGCATCAGGGAAGCGGTCCGCCAGGCCATCCTGCCCCTGTGGAACAGCTATTACTTCTTCGCCCTGTACGCCAACGCCGAGTCCTACCAGGCCAAGCAGTCGACCGGGAGCCAGCACGTGCTGGACCGGTACATCCTGGCCAAGACCCGGGCCGTGGTCACCGAGATGGCCGGGCTGCTGGACGAGTGCGACGTGGGCGGCGCCTGCCAGGCGCTGCGCGACCACCTCGAGGTGCTGACCAACTGGTACATCCGCCGGTCGCGCAGCCGGTTCTGGGCCGGCGACACGGACGCGCTCGACACCCTGTGGACCGTGCTCGAGACCGTGTGCCGGGCCGCGGCCCCGCTGCTGCCGCTGACCACCGAGGCGATCTGGCGCGGGCTGACCGGCGAGCCCAGCGTGCACCTGACCGCGTGGCCCGACGTGACCGGCTGGCCGGGCGAGGAGGACCTGGCCGGGGCCATGGACCTGGTCCGGGCGGTGTGCAGCACCGCGCTGGGCATCCGCAAGGCCCGCCAGCTGCGGGTGCGGCTGCCGCTGGCCTCGCTGAGCTTCGCCCACCCCGAGGCCGAATTGCTGGCCCCGTTCACCGACCTGATCGCGGACGAGGTCAACGTGAAGACCGTCGAGCTATCCGCCGACCTGGCCAGCCTAGGCACCTTCGAGCTGGCGGTGAACCCGCGGGTGCTCGGGCCCCGGCTGGGCGGGCAGGTGCAGGAGGTCATCCGCGCGGTCAAGGCGGGTGACTGGGTACAGTCCGGCCACGGCATCACCGCCGCCGGGGTGGAGCTGGAGCCCGGCGAGTACGAGCTGCGGCTGGCCGCCGCCGACCCGGACTCGACCTCGGCGCTGGCCGGCCACGCCGGCCTGGTCGCGCTGGACACGCGGGTCACGCCGGAACTGGCCGCCGAGGGCGCGGCCCGGGACGTGGTGCGGATCGTGCAGCAGGCGCGCCGGGACGCGGGCCTGCTGGTGTCGGACCGCATCCACCTGGCCATCGGCGCCGACGGCGCGGTGGCCGACGCGATCCGAGCGCACGCCGGGTTCGTGGCCGCCGAGACCCTGGCCGTGACCCTGGACGTGCGCCCGGCCGCCGAGCTGGAGGGCGACCCGCAGCCGGCCGGCGACGGCCTAGTCAAGGTGGCCCTGACCAAGAAGACCGCCTGACCGGCAGCTGCACCCGGGCGGCCCTGGCGGGAGCAGCCCGGTTCGGCTGCGCCCGGCGGCCTGACCGCCAGCTGCGCCCCGAGCGGCCTGACGGTCAGCTGGGGGCTGCGGCCTGGCGGGCGGCGTGTTCCACGCGGTCCCGGTGGGCCGCCCACCAGGCCTGATCGCCGGGGGGCAGGTTGGAGGACCCGGGGGCCAGGCCGGTCTGACCGTCGATGAGCTCCCGGACGATGTCGGCGTGGCCGGCGTGCCGGTGGGTCTCGGTGGCCATGCGGACCAGGGCGCAGTGCAGCGTCAGCTGGTTCGCCTCGGCCGGCCACCAGGGCACGTGGCCGATCGCGTCGAGCGGCAGCGCGTCGATGGTGGCGTCGGCGTGGGCACAGGCCTGCCGGTACAGGCCGGTGATGAATTCGCGCGTCTCGTCCGGGGCGGCGTACATATCCGACAGCGGGTCGGATTCGTCCCAGGCCAGCTGATCCGGGCAGGGGCGGCCGAAGACGTCGCCGAAGTACCCCATCTCGCCGCAGGCCACGTGCTTGACCAGGCCGAGCAGGTTGGTGCCGGTCGGCACGAGGGGGCGGCGGATGTCGTATTCGGACAGGCCGTCGAGCTTCCACAGCAGGGCATCACGGCCTCGCTGCAGGTAGTGGCACAGGTCGGCTTTATAGTCAGCGTCGGTCATGCCGGGATGCTACGCCGGGGTTACGACAAACTGGCCTGACCTGGGCTTACTCGCCGGACGGGCGCACGCGGGGGCCGCGGAGGGTGAAAGCGGCCAGGCCGACCGCGAAGACGATCAGGGCCGCGATCCAGCCGCCCCGGTCGGTCGCCGGGCGGGCCGCCCAGGTCAGCGGCTCGGAGTAGTTCGCGATCAGCGCGAACTGGCAGATGGCCATGAAGCCGAGCGGTCCGGTCCAGGCGAGGAGGCCGCCGGTGACGAGCGAGAAGATCAGGCCGACGCCGGCGAAGCCCATGACGTTCTCGGCCACTCCGAGGATGCCGCCGGCCAGGTAGACGCCGGTCTGCGGGTGGTAGGCGGCCGCCGCGCCGAGGGCCAGCAGGCCGATGGCGGCCCCGCACAGCGCCAGCGCCATCGACAGGCGCAGGAACGGCAGCCAGCGGCCGGTGGCCCGCTCCGGCTCGCCGAACGGGCTGTGCGTGGTCACCGCGATGATGGCCGCCGCGCAGCCCTCGATGAGCATCGGCAGCTCCGCGGCGGCGGGACCGGTGCCCAGCCACCAGTGGTAGTTCAGCGCCGCCCACAGGACCACGCCGCAGCCGGCCAGCGCCACCAGGGCGGCCGGGACCTGGCGGCTGCGCAGGTGCAGCCAGGCCAGCTGGGCGGCGGCCAGGACGGCCGCGCCGGTCGCGGGCGGGGCCACGTGGCGGGCTCCGGCGGCGCGCACGGGGTCGGCGGCGCGCACGGGGTCGGCGGCGGTCACGGGATCTGCGCCAGGGTGAGGCGGCCAGCCTTGAGTGCCGCCAGGTTCGCGGCCAGCCAGGCGTGCCGCGTCGCGGCCGGCAGCGCCGCGAACCGGGCCGCGGCGGCGGTGATCCGGGCCTGCTGCTGCTCGGCCTGCTGAGCGGAAGGACCGCTGACCTGCCCGGTGGGGTAGGGCTGCGAGCCGATCGCCTTGAGCAGCCCGTTCACGACGGCCTGCTGCGCGGGGGTGCCGGTGTCCGGCTGGAACGTGTCGCCGCCGCCCTGCATCGGGACCACCGTTCCGATCGGTCCGACGATGACCGCGTGCACGATGTCCTGCTCGAAGCCGTCCCGGAGCTGGGTCGGGTCCGGCTGCAGGCCGACGTTGTCCATGGTGAACTCGTACACCGGCGGCGTGCCCGCTACGACGCCGTTGCCGGTCCCGGCGGCCACGATCGCGGGCAGCGCCTGGTCCGGGACCTCGGCGGCCCGGACTGGCGCGCCCGGCAGCCCGGCGACCTCAGGCATGACCAGGTCAAGCGACGTCACGACCTGGCTCAGGTAGCTCTGGTAGGCGGGGTGCAGGCACACAGGGAACGACGCGCTGCCGCCGCAGACCGGGGTGTACGGGAGCGGCTGGCCGGAGGCGGAGTCGTCCAGGAGCGGGATCTTCAGACCCGTGAACGTGGACCCCGTCGCGGTCCCGGCCAGCGTGAACCCGGCCACGGCCAGGGCGACGCCGACCGCGAAGACGGCGGTGGCCACCGTGCGCAGCCGCGCCCCGCCCCCGCTCGCGGCGTCGAGGGCACCGCGCCATCCGACCCCCCCG
This sequence comes from uncultured Actinomycetes bacterium, assembly GCA_963790065.1. Lineage (GTDB taxonomy): Bacteria > Actinomycetota > Actinomycetes > Streptosporangiales > Streptosporangiaceae > Palsa-504. The sequence goes on from CAWBNK010000028.1 coordinate 60,326, forward strand.
GTGCGCGGGGACAGCCCGAGCAGGCCGATCGCCCCGAGGGCCGCCCCGGCGAAGAACATGACCTGGACGATCGACACGCCGGATGCCACCGGGTAGAAAACGCCCGCGTCGTTGGGCGGCACGGCGCCGTCCGGCGACAGTATGCCGACCGGGCCGCCGCTTCCGGAGACCGCCTGGCGGAACGCGACCAGGGTGACCACGAGCAGGCCCACCGCGACGATCGGGGCGATGAACCGGCCGGGGAACAGCGCCCCCAGGGTGAACGCGAACGCGCAGACCGCGGTCAGCGCCACCACGCCGACCACGACCGGCCAGAGCGGCGGGCCGCCCCAGGTCGCCACCGTCGCGGTCTTGATGTACACCGCGGCCGTTCCGGCCAGGAACGCGGCCAGCACCCAGGCCAGGGTGCCCGCGAGCGAGCACAGCTGCCGGGTCCATGCAGGCCTGGCGGTGGTCCCCAGCAGGTCACCGATGTGGCGGCGACCCTCGCGCGACCCGGCCCAGGCGGAAAAGCCAGCGGCGAAGGGCACGCAGTCCGGCCAGAACTTGTTGAGGACCACGGACGTGCGCACGGTCCACAGGCCGGGGTAGCCGGCGGCCGTCCGGAACGGGTCATAGATGAACAGCACCGCCAGCAGCGGGATGGCCCAGACGAAGGCGCTGTGCCTGATCTCCATCCGCAGGATGCGGGCCAGCAGCGGCGACGGGCGGCGCCTGACCGGCGGTGCGTCCCGGGCGACGACGGCGGTCATGCGGCCACGCCGCCCTGGCGAGCGGCCTGCAGGACGGCGCTGTAGCCGCGCTCCAGCGGGGCGTCGCCCACGTCATGGCCCTGGCCGCGCTCGACGAGGTCCGCCGGGGTGCCGCGGAACACGATGTGCCCGGTGTCCATCAGCGCCACCTCCGAGCAGGCCGCGCCAACGTCCTCGACCAGGTGCGTGGACACCACGACGGTCGCGGCCTGGCCGAGGTCACGCAGCAGCACGCGGAAGCCGACCCGCTGCTCGGGGTCCAGGCCCGCGGTCGGCTCGTCGAGCAGCAGCAGGTCCGGGTCGTTCACGATGGCCTGCGCGATGCCGACCCGGCGCAGCATGCCGCCGGACAGGGTGCGCAGCCGCGCCCTGGCCCTGGCGCCGAGGTCGACGCGCTCGACCGCGGTCGCCACGGCCTGCGGCACGCGCGCCGGCGGCACCTCCTTCAGCAGCGCGAAGTACTCGATGTACTCCACGACGGTGAACGCCGGGTAGTAGCCGAGGTTCTGCGGGAGGTAGCCGAGGCGGCGGCGGATCTCGCGGCGCTGGGCGGCGCTGTTCGGATCCCGGTCCAGCAGCCGGATATGGCCTGATGACGGCGGCAGGACGGTGCCGATCATGCGCAGCAGCGAGGTCTTGCCCGCGCCGTTCGGTCCCAGCAGGCCGAGCACGCCGGGACCCACCTCCAGGCTCACGCCGTCGACGGCCTTGTTTCTCCCGAACGACCGGGTAACGTTCGTCAGCTCAATATTCATTGGGTCCCTCGTTGCGGATGGATGGCGAAGCCGATGGCGACGATCGCGCAGGCCGCGACGGCCAGGTACGCCAGGTAGGTAGAGCTATCGGTGACGGCGGCGGTGAACTGGCCGCTGGCCGAGCTGTTGGCCAGCACCGTGGCCGTCCAGGCGAAGACCCCGGCGAACGCGCCGGCGGTGGCTGACCTGGCCACGACCGCGACGGCCAGGGTGAGGGCGCAGACCGCGGTCATCGGCAGCAGCCAGGCCACGGTGATCGCGACGGCGTGCGCGTTGGCCGGGCGGGCGCCCAGCGTGCCCGCGGCGTAGGTGATGGCGCTGACCACCAGGCCGAGGAACGCGTTGACGGCGAACACGGAGACCGCGCGGACGAGCAGGACCATGCGCTCGCTGACCGCCATGCTGCAGGACAGCTCCCAGGTCGGGTCGATGCCGGGGCCGTAGGCGTAGGCGATGCCGATCGCGGCGATGGCCGGGGCGAGCAGCCAGACCAGCGGCTGCCCGCCGGCGAAGTTGATGACGCCGCCCGCGACGAAGACCACCAGCGTCGAGATCAGCCACGGGAGCGTCAGCGACGGCGAGGTCAGCAGGGCGCGGGCCAGGCCGGGCGAGCGCAGCAGCCGCGCGGCGATCCGCTCGACCGGGCCGGGGTGACGCCGCCAGACCTCGGCGGCGACGCCGGTCCAGACCCGGCCGAGGTCAATACCACGCAGGTCAAGCTCACCGTCGTAGGCACTGTTGTCGTAGGCACTGTTCTCGCGCTCGGTCATCAGGAGCCACCTCCCAGGGCGGCGCGCAGGAGACGGCGGGCACGGTGCGCGCGGCTCTTCACCGTGCCCTCGGGAACGCCGGTCAGCTCCGCCACCTCGGCGAGCGGGCGATCCTCGACGTACATGAGCTGCCACACCTGATGCTCAGCCGGGCTGAGCGTGCGCACCGCCGAGGCCAGCTGAACCTGGTTGACCACCGCCGCCGCGGGGTCGCCAGCCAGCGTGAGCACGTCGGGCAGGGACGCCAGGGCGGGCCCGCGGCGGCGCAGCAGCAGCGCGGCCTGGCGGCGGGCGATCCCCCACAGCCAGCCGCCCGCCTTCGAGGCGCCGGCCGGGCCGTGCGGCTGGTAGGAGGCCGCGCCCCGCCAGGCCGCGAGGAAGGTCTCCTGGAGCACGTCCTCGACGTCGGACGGCGGCAGCACGGTCCGCAGCCGGGCGGCCAGGATCGGCGCGTGCCGTCTGAACAGCTCACGCAGGGCCCGGTCGTCGCCACCGGCCAGGCGAGCGATCAGCTCGTCATCGTCCATCGCCCCTCTATTGCACCCGGCGGCGGAAAGGTTCGCGAATGACGGCGTTTCCTAAAAGTTATTACGACTGTCTTACGCGCGTCCCGGGCGTTGAGCCGGAGGACGCCGCCATGCGTAGACCAAGGTGACGGCCGGTGTCCGCGGGCGTCAGGAAGATCATCAGGCCGTGGCCCGTGAGGGTTGCGGATCTGGTGAGCCGTGTCCTTCCCGCACCCGCGGCACTGGTCTTCAGCCATGCCCCGAACCGATCCGCTCTCCGGCACGTGCTTCCCAGTGGAGACATTTCTTCACGGAAGGAAGCGGCACCGCAATGAAACCAACAAGACGGTTCGCGGCTGGCCTGGCCGCGGTCATCACCACCACCGCCGGGTTGCTGGCCGGCACCACCCTGATGGCGGGCAGCGCCAGCGCGGGAGGATTCCCGGCGTTTGTCGGCCCGCTGCACAAGACGAGCGTGATCGCGTCCACGGTGCCGGGCAACGGCGACGTCAACCCGTACGGCGTGTTCGTCGTCCCGCGCAGCACCGGCGACCTGTTCCAGGGCAACGTCCTGGTCAGCAACTTCAACAACAAGGCGAACGTGCAGGGCACGGGGACCACGATCGTCGAGGTCACCCCGTCCGGTCACCAGTGGGTGTTCGCCAGCATCAACCGCAACCTGCGCGGCTGCCCGGGCGGCGTCGGCCTGACCACCGCGCTGACCGTGCTGCGCAGCGGCTGGGTGATCGTCGGCTCGCTGCCCACCAGGAACGGCAACGTCTCCGGCGCTGGCTGCCTGATCGTGCTTGACCAGTGGGGCCACGTCCGGGAGACCTTCCACGGCCACGGCATCAACGGGCCCTGGGACATGGGCAGCCTGGACCTGGGCAACCAGGCCGTGCTGTTCGTCACCAACGTCCTGAACGGCACGGTCAAGGCCAACGGCAAGACCGTCTTCGGGGGCACGGTGCTGCGGCTCGTCATCAAGATCCCGCACTTCGGGCTGCCGTTCATCTGGTTCAACACCACGATCGGTTCCGGCTTCCCCGAGGCGCTGAACTCCGCTGCCCTGGTCGTCGGACCCACCGGGGTCGGCCTGGGCCGTAACGGCGTCCTGTACGTGGCCGACACGCTGACCAACAGGATCGCCGCCATCCCGGACGCGCTATTCCGCTCGTTCAGTGCCGGGACCGGCTTCACCGTCACCCGGGGCGGCCACCTGAACAACCCGCTCGGCCTGGTCATCGCGCCCGGCGGTGACATCCTGACCGTCAACGCCGGCGACGGGAACCTGGTCGAGGTCACCCCGTTCGGGGCTCAGATCGCCGTCCGCCAGCTGGACAGCTCAGGTTCCCCGCCTGGGTCCGGTGCGCTGTTCGGCCTGGCCGTTAAGCCCGGCCACGATGCCGTCTACTACGTCGACGACGCCACCAACACGCTCAACCTGCTGCACCACTAGCTAGAGCGCGACACCGATCAGGACGGGTTCCGGGGTGAGCGACACGCCGAACGTGTGGCTCACCCCGTCCCTGATCTCCCTGGCCAGCGCGATCAGCCCGGCGGTGCTGGCCGAGCCGGAGTTGACCAGGGCCAGGGTGTGCTTGGCCGAGATGCGGGCGCCGTCGCTCGGGCCGTCGCTGGGCCCGTAGCCCTTGCCGTAGCCGGCCCGCTCGATCAGCCAGGCGGCCGGGACCTTCACCAGCCCGTCCCCGGCGTCGAACCGGGGCACCCGGACCTCCGGGCCGTACCTGGCCCGCGCCGCGGTCTCGACGGCGGCCAGCGCGGCTGCGTCAAGCACCGGGTTGACGAAGAACGAGCCCACGCTGCGGCTGTCCGGGTCGGCCGGGTCGATGACCATGCCCTTGCGCTGCCTGAGCTGGATCACGGCCGAACGGGCCTCGGTGCCGGGCACCCGGTCCCCGACCTCGACGCCGAGCGCGTCGGCTAGCTCGGGGTAGCGGACCGGCGCCGACAGCGGCCCCACGGCGAGCCGGAACGTCACGCCCAGCACGATCAGGCGGTGCGTCTCATCCCGTTTGAACATGCTGGTGCGGTACCCGAAGCCGCACGATTCGTTCGGTAGATAAAGGGTCTCCTTGGTCAGCCGGTCGTAGACCCGCACTCCGGTGATGACCCGGGAGACCTCCTGGCCGTAGGCGCCGACGTTCTGGATCGGGGTCGCGCCGGCGCGGCCGGGGATGCCGGACAGACACTCCAGGCCGGCCAGGCCCTCGGCCAGGGTCCTGGCCACCACCTCGTCCCAGTCCTCGCCGGCCGCGACGGTGACCGTGCCCGGCTCGCCGTCGCGGGCCAGGCCCCGGGTCGCCACCTGGACGACGGTGCCGTCGAAGCCGGCGTCGGCGATGACCAGGTTGCTGCCGCCGCCCAGGATCAGCACCGGCTCGCCGCTGGCGTCGGCGGTGGCCACGGCGTCGATCAGCTCATCGTCGGTGCCGGCCCGGATGAAGGCGCGGGCCGGGCCGCCCAGGCCGATAGTGGTGAGGTCGGACAGGTTCACAGCTGGATGACGGCGCGGGCCCGGGTCAGCACCTTGGTCCCCTCGGACCGGGCGGTGACGTCGACCGCCACCCGGCGGCCGTCGAGCTTCTCGGTCACCGTGCCGGTGACCTCGACCGTGGCGCCCTTGTCGTCGTCGTGGACCACGACCGGGGCGGAGAACCGGACGCCGTACTCGGCCACCGCTCCCGGGTCGCCGGCCCACTCGGTGAGGAACCGGCCCGCGAGGGCCATGGTGAGCATGCCGTGCGCGATCACGTCGGGCAGGCCGACCGACTTGGCGATGCGCTCGTTCCAGTGGATGACGTTGAAGTCGCCGGAGGCCCCGGCGTAGCGCACCAGGTCACGCCGGGTCACCTGGTACTGCCGGGGCGCGATCTCGGTCCCGGCCTGGATGTCGTCGTAGCTGGGGCTGCCCATCGCCGTGCCCTCTTCCTGGCCCTAGGCGCCGCGTTCGACGAGCACCGACCGGGCGGTGCACACGTGCTCGCCGCCGGTGGTGCTGATCTGGGTGACGGTGGTCAGCGTGGTCATGCTGCCGATCGACCTGATGGACTCGATGGTGGACTGCGAGGTCACGACGTCGCCGGCGTGCAGCGGGCGGGCGTGGCTGAAGCTCTGCTCGCCGTGCACGATCATGGCGTAGTTCACGCCCAGGTCCGGGTCGTGCGTGACCCGGGCGCTGTTGGCCGCGCTGACCACGATGGCGAAGGTGGGCGGGGCGATCACGTCCGGGTAGCCGGCCACCTGGGCCGCCGCCTGGTCCCGGCACAGCGGGCTGGGCTCGCCGATCGCGTCGGCGAACTCGGCGATCTTGACCCGGCTGACCTCGTACGGCTCAGACGGCTCGAAGGTCCGCCCGATGTAGTCGGTGTTGATCGCCACGTGGGCTATCGGGTCTCGCGGTGGGCCCGGTGGCAGCGGCACCACGGGCAGTACTTCTTCAGCTCGAGCCGGTCCGGGTCGTTACGCCGGTTCTTCCTGGTGATGTAGTTCCGGCGCTTGCATTCCTGGCAAGCCAGCGTGATCTTCGGCCGGACGTCGGTGGCAGCCACGGTGCAGCGCCTTTCTCATCTTCAAGGGGACTGACAAAGTGTAGCGGAGGCCGGACTTGAACCGGCGACACAGCGATTATGAGCCGCTTGCTCTGCCTGTCTGAGCTACTCCGCCATTGCTAACCCAGAAAGGTTACCCGATCTTCGGGCGCTGAGCTCAACGGAAAACGTCAGGCCGGCCGTTTTGACCGGCCTCGGCCGGGCCGGGCAAGATCGTGACCGTGAGCATTCTCGGTACCAGGGTCATACGGACCGAAGACCCCCGCTTCCTGACCACCGGCGGCGTATACACCGACGACCTGGCTCTGCCGGGCGCGTGTTACGTGCACTTCGTGCGTTCGGCGGTGGCGCACGCGCGGATCACCGCGGTCGACGTCAGCGCCGCGCTCGAGGCCCCCGGCGTGATCGCCGCGTTCACCGGCGCGGACCTGGCCGACCTGGACGACCTGGCCCCGTCCATGGGGGGCATGATCAACGCGCAGATGATCCAGCAGCCGCTGGCCCGGGACGTGGTGCGGTTCGTGGGCGAACCGGTGGCCGTGGTGGTGACCGAGGCCCGCTACCAGGGCGAGGACGCCGTCGATCTGGTCGACGTCGACTACGACCTGCTGCCGCCGGTGGTCGAGATGACCGACGCGGCCGCCGATGGTTCGACGGTGCTATTCCCGGCCGCGGGCAGCAACGTGGCGGCTACGTTCGGCGACCGCGCGGCGCTGAAGGCCGACCTGTTCGACGGGTGCGAGGTGGTCGTGTCCCGCACCATTCTTAACCAGCGGGTCGCCCCCGCGCCGATGGAGACCCGGGCCGCGCAGGCGCAGTGGGGCCCGGGCGGCAGGCTGACCGCGTGGATCCCCAACCAGGGCGCGCAGGGCACCCGGGCCAGCCTGGCCAAGATGCTCGGCATCGACCGGGATCAGCTGCGGATCATCACCCCCGATGTCGGCGGCGCGTTCGGGGCCAAGTTCGGGGCCGACCCGGAGCACGCCCTGGTGTGCTGGGTGGCCAGGCGGCTGGGCCGGCCCGCCCGCTGGTCCGAGACCAGGAACGAGAACCTGCTCGGGATGACGCACGGCCGGGCGCAGCGGCAGACGGTCACCATCGGCGGCCGCCGGGACGGCACGGTGGAGGCCTACCGGCTGGAGGTGCTGCAGGATTGCGGGGCGTACCCGAGGATCGGCGCGTTCCTGCCCGCGCTGACCATCTTGATGTGCCCCGGACCGTACGCGATCGGCCGGGCCGAGGCGGTGGCCACGTCGGTGGTGACGAACACCACGCCGGTGGGCGCCTACCGGGGCGCGGGGCGGCCCGAGGCCACCGCCGCGGTGGAGCGCGCCCTGGACCTGTTCGCGGCCGAGACCGGGGTGGACCCGGCCGAGGTGCGGCGCAAGAACCTGCTGCCCAAGTTCACCGACCCGCACACCACGGCGTTCGGCGCGGTGTACGACAGCGGCGACTACGCCACCGCGCTTTCAGCGGTGCTGGACGCGGCCGGCTACGCGGATCTGCGCGAGGAGCAGGCCAAGCGGCGGGCCAGCGGGGACGTGGTCCAGCTAGGCATCGGCCTGTCCTGCTACGTGGAGATCACCGGCGCCGGCGGGGAGGCGGGCGGTCCCCAGGAGAACGCCACCGTCGAGGTGCACCCGGACGGCAGCGCCACCATCTTGACCGGGACCTCGCCGCACGGCCAGGGCCATTCCACGGTGTGGGCCATGCTGGCCAGCGACGAGCTGGGCATCCCGATCGACAAGATCACCGTGAAGTGGGGTGACACCGACCTGATCCCCGAGGGCGGCGGCACCGGCGGGTCCCGCAGCCTGCAGCTGGGCGGCGCGGCCGTGCAGCAGGCGTCCCAGGAGCTGATCGACGTGGCTCGCGAGCGCGCGGCTGCCTCGCTCGAGGTCAGCCCGGCCGACCTGGTCTACGACACCGCGCTGGCCGGGTTCGCGGTGGCCGGCGACCCGGACATCTCGGTGTCGCTGGCGCAGCTGGCCTCCTCGGAGCAGCTGCTGGTGCGCGCGGTGTTCGGCGCGCCTGGCGCCACGTTCCCGTTCGGGGCGCACGTGGCCGTGACCGAGGTGGACACCGAGACCGGCAAGACGGTGCTGCGCCGGATCGTGGCCGTCGACGACGCGGGCACGGTGATCAACCCGCTGCTGGCCGAGGGCCAGCGGCACGGCGGCATCGCCCAGGGCGCGGCGCAGGCCTTCCTGGAGGAAGTCGTCTACGATGCGGACGGCAACCCGCTGACCTCGAGCTTCGCCGACTACGCGTTCCTGACCGCGACCGAGGTGCCCAGCTTCGAGCTGGCCGAGATGGCCACGCCGACCTCTTACAACCCGCTCGGGGCCAAGGGCATCGGCGAGGCCGGCACGATCGGGTCCACCCCGGCCGTGCAGAACGCGATCATCGACGCGCTGGCCCACCTCGGCGTCAGGCACATCGACATGCCCGCCACGCCGCAGCGCGTCTGGGAGGCGCTGCGCGCGGCCGGCGCGGCCGGGGCGGTCGGGGCGGTCGGGGCGGGCGGGGCTTCCGGGGCGGTCGGCTAGCCGGGCCTGCGGGGGTCGGCTGCTGGGGTGGTCTTGGGCGGGGTGACGGCGAGCCAGTGGGTGACCGTCACCGGGCGGGCCGGGTCGGTCAGGGTACGGACGTGGTCCAGGTTGTCCTGGTCCCGCTTGGTTACCCGCTCGTGCTGGCGGAGGTGCTCGTCCCAGGACGCGACGACGAACTGCTCCAGGATCCGGCTGCTGTCGCTGGCGTCCCGCCAGGCCCGCCAGGAGGTCGCGCCGGTGCGCCGTCGGCCGTTTCTCGTGCGTCGCAGGGCGGCCATCAGCTCGTCCTGGCCGCCGGGGCGGGCCCAGTACTCGACGGTGACCAGCACCGGGCCCTCCGGGGCCTGATCGGTGGTCAGCTGCGGTGCGGGCCAGTCGCCCGCCGGGAGCAGCTCCGCGGGTGGTATGGACTTGAAGCGCCAGCGGAGGGCGGATGTAGGCCAGCAGCAGGTCCACCACCGCCATGCCGAGCGACCCGACCGTGAGCAGGACGTCCGGGGACAGCCGGTCCCGCAGCCGGGGCAGCAGGGCGGCGCCGGCCACGGCGCCGATCCCGACGCTGCCCAGCAGCAGCCCGTAGCCGCCCGAGCCCAGATGCAGCGCGGACTGGGCGGTCAGCGGCAGCAGCGCCCAGATGGCGCTGGCGAAGAAGATGAACAACCCGGCCCGGGCCAGGATCACCCGCAGCACCGGGCTGGCGGCGACGAACCGGCCGCCGGCCCGGACGGCCTCGCCGACGTGCTCCCGCGGCAGCGCGTCCGGGGTGCGGCTGGAGTGCCACATGATGAGCACCCCGATCACGGCGGCGAAGCTGGCCGCATTGATCAGGAAGACAGCGCCGGCGCTGCTGGCGGCCAGGATGACGCCGCCGATGGCCGGGCCCACGGCCCGGGCCAGGTTCTGGTTCACCGAGCCGAGCGAGATGGCCTGGGTCCGTTCGGCCGGGGTAACCAGTTCCGGCTGCAGGGTCTGCCAGGTGGGCGAGGTCAGCGCCTGCCCGGTACCGACCGCGAAGATCAGCGCGAGCAGCACCCAGGGCGTGACCAGGCCGGCGATGGCCAGCGCGCCCAGCGCGGCTGCCGCGACCAGCATGAACGTCTGGGTGATGAGCAGGAAATGCCGCCGGTCCACCAGGTCGCCGATGGTTCCGGCCAGGATGGCGAACAGCACCACGGGCAGCCCCGCGGCGGTCTGCACCAGCGCGACGTAGGCCGCCGAGCCGGTCAGGGTCAGCATCAGCCACTGGGCGGCCACGGTCTGCATCCAGCCGCCGATGTTGGACACGAACTGGGCGCCCCACATGGCCGCGAACTGGCGGTGCCGGAACGGCGCCCATGCCGATGCCGCGGGGGCGGGCTCAGTCAGGGCAGGCTGCGCGGGCGGCACGGAGCCAGAGCCTACGCCCGGCCGTCCGGACCCCGGTAGCCCGAACGGACCGTTTCCGCCGTCGACTCGGCCAGGCGCGTGCGGGCCACTGGTGCGAAGCCAGGCGCGTCGGCCCTGTGTACGGGACCTTTCCCGGCGGTCGTACGATGTGCGGACAGCAAGAGGAGGTACGGCGATGACCAGCGGCGAGCCATCCGGGATCCGGTCCGCGGCGGCCCGTGTCCCGGCCCGCTTCGACGCCAGCATGGCCCATCCGGCCCGGGTCTACGACTACTGGCTGGGCGGCAAGGACAACTTCGAGGCGGACCGGATCGCGGGCGAGGCGACCATCGCGGCCTATCCGGCCATCCGTGCGTCGGCACGGGCGAACCGGGCCTTCCTGGCCCGCACCGTCCGGTACCTGGCCGCCGACCAGGGCATCCGCCAGTTCCTGGACATCGGCACCGGGCTGCCGACCGTCAGCAATACCCACCAGGTGGCCCAGGACGTGGCGGCGGACAGCCGGATCGTCTATGTCGACAACGACCCGCTGGTCCTGTCGCACGCCCGCGCGCTGCTCACCAGCACCCCCGAGGGCGTGACCGCCTACCTCGACGCCGACCTGCGGGATACGGACGCCATCCTGGCCGAGGCGGCCGAGACCCTGGACTTCGGCCAGCCGGTCGCGATCATGCTGCTGGCCATCCTGCACTACATCCCGGACCTGGACGAGGCCGAGCAGATCGTGGCCCGGCTGACCAGCGCGGTGCCCGCGGGCAGCTTCCTGGCCATCTCGCACGCGGCCAGCGACATCTCCCCCGATGAGATGGCCGAGATGATCCGGCGGATGAACGAGCACCTAGCCGAGGGCAACCACGTCGGACGGCCGCGCGAGGTAGTGGCCCGGTTCTTCACCGGCCTGGACCTGGTCGACCCGGGGGTGGTGAAGGTCACGCAGTGGCGCCCCGCATCGGATATAGAGGCCGCGGGACCGACGTCGCTGTGGGGCGGCGTCGCGCGCAAGCCATGAAGTACATGCTGATGATCTGGGTCGACGAGACGGGCGAGTCGACCGCGGACGAGGACGCGGCGATGCTGATCGCGGTCAAGTCCTGGGTGGAGAAGCTGACCGAGCAGGGCGTCCGGCTGACCGGCGGCCCGCTTCGGTCAGTCGCCGAGGGCCGGATCGTCCGGATCAGGGACGACGAGCTGCTCGTGTCGGACGGCCCCTTCGCCGAGACCAAGGAGCAGATCGGCGGCTACGACGTGATCGAGTGCCCCGACCTGGACACGGCGATCCAGGTCGCCGCCGGGCATCCGCTGGCCCGGACGGCCAGCGTCGAGGTGCGGCCGTTCTGGTCCGCCCCCTGGGACTAGCAAGTGCCCAGCGGACAACGTTCGCCCCGGAAATCGAGCCGCGGAGCCAGTTGCCTATTACCGGTGCGATGGACCACCGGACCGGCTAGCTCGAGCAAGTAGCGGATACCGGCATCGTCCGTTTCTGGCGCTCTCGCCCCGTCGGGCTGTTCTGTCACCGCCAGCAACAGGCGCGGAAGGGGCGCTCAACGACGTCGTTGTCACAACGACGCGCACCCAACGACATCGTTGTCACAACCACGTCGTTGCCGTCGAACCCAGGCCACGCCTCAGCATCATCCGCCTCACAGGCAGCGGGTCCGGCCCGCAACTCGCCGGCCCGATGGACCATGGGTGCGGGTCTTGTGAGGTGACAGCCCGGCGGCCAGGCCTGGAACCTCGGTCGTTGCTCCCGCCCCAGCCGCCGCGCCCCCGGCCTCGGGGCCCGTGCCATGTCCATGATCGCGGGCAGTTTGAGCTAAATACCGACCGAAACTGCCCGAGATAATGAGGCCAGCCCATTTCGGGCGTGATCATGATGGACCGCCGCTGCGGCGCGGCCGTCGGCAGGCGCAGCCTCACTCCACCAGAGCCGCACCCCATGGTCCATCGTCCCGGTCCGCGAGGCGGTGCCGCGGGCCGGATAGCGGCCGGACGGGGCCCGGCGGCGGGGCAAACGTCACCTGCGGCAGCACTAGCCCAAGGATCGTGGGCACTTACTGCCCGTATGAGGTAAGCAACGGCCCGCGTTAAGTGGATCATCAACAGTGGCCCGCTGAGGTCCATGAGCCCGCGGAGGTCCATTAGGGGGATTCCCGTCCGACGTCTTGGTGACAGATACCGGCGAGAACGCGGGACGTGATCAACGTGAGGTCTTACTCACTGAACCTGCTGTATCAAGTCGAACGGCGCCCGACCGAGGCCGAGCGGCGGCAGGCCGACCTCGAGCTCGGCCTGATGGCGGCGCGGGTGTCGAGCCGGTGGCGGCGGGTCACCCGGCCGGTGCGCGCGCTGCGCGCAAGCCGGGCCCGGCCTTCGCGCGTGGCCCGCGGCCCGCAATGACACAATCGGCTGGTGACCGGAGCGGAGCGCCCTGACGCCCAGACCCCGCCCGAGCCCGACGAGGCGATGCGGGCCCGGGTACAGGCCAGCATCGAACGCCAGGGGATGATGAAGACGCTGGGCGTGGAGCTGATCGCCGTCCAGCGCGGCCGGGTGGAGCTGGCCCTGCGGCATGACGAGCGGTTCACCCAGCAGCACGGGTTCCTGCACGCCGGGGCGGTCGCCGCGGTGCTCGACAGCGCCTGCGGCTACGCGGCCTACAGCACGATGCGGCCCGGGGCCGAGGTGCTGACCGCGACGTACACCATCAACCTGCTGGCGCCCGCCGCCGGGGACAGGTTCGCGATCACCGGCCAGGTCATCCGGGCGGGCCGGACCCTGGTGGTCTGCCGCGGGGAGGCGTTCGCCGAGGGCGCCGCGGCCCCGTTCGCGGTCATGCAGGCCACCATGATGGCGCTGTACGACCGGCCCGGCCTCAGCGGCTAGGCGCCGCGGTCGGCCAGAGTCGGGGCGGAGCGGTCGGCCAGAGTCGGGGCGGAGCGGTTTGCCAGAGCCGGGGCGGACCAGCGCAGGGCGGCGGCGACCAGGCGGTCGGCCCGCTCGCGGGCGGCCGGCTCCTGGCGGATGGTCTCGGCCACGAGCTGGTCGGGATCCACCCCGGCGCGTTCGGCGTCGCGGCTGCTGCCCGCGTCCAGCCAGCGCTTGACCCGGGCCCCGTCGACCTCCGGGTGGAACTGGACGGCCAGGTGCCTGCCGATGCCGAAGGCCTGCACCCCGACCGGGTTGCGGGCCAGCACGGTGGCGTGCGGCGGCGGGAGGCAGCGGTCACCGTGGAACTCCAGCCAGGGGCCGGCCGGGATCCCCTCGGAGCTGGCCGGGATCGCTTCGGGGCCGGACGGGATCGTCTCGGGGCCGGCCGGCTCGACGGTGTACCAGCCGATCTCCTTGCGTGCCATGGCCTCGACCCGGCCGCCGAAGGCGGCGCAGATGGCCTGGGCGCCGAAGCAGATGCCCAGCAGGGGCACCCCGGCCTGGTCGGCCGCGCGCAGCCAGTCCAGCTCGCGGGCGATCCAGGGGTCCGGGTCGTTGACCGAGCTGACCGCGCCGAGCACCACCACGTAGTCGGCGCCGTCCAGGGCGGGCAGCGGCGCGGCGCCGTCGGGGTACAGGTGGACGTCCAGTTCGGCGCCCCGGGCGGCCAGCGCGTCCGCCACGAAACCGGCCGAGTCGATGTCGTGGTGCCGGATGACGAGGACCCGGCTCATGACGTGCCGTACCCCGCCTGGCTCAGCATGCGGCGCAGGTCGACGACCATCTGGGCGTCGATGTCCTTGCCGGCCGGCGGCTCGAGGAACGCGGCCTCGGACCCGACCCGGACGGATACCTTGCCGTCGTGCCGCGCGTCGACCGTGCCCACCGCCTCGAGCAGCGAGATCACCGCGTGCCATTCGATGTTGTGGCTCGCGGGATGGGCGAAGATCTGGTGCAGCGTGTTCCGGTGACGGTTGTCAAGGTGCTGTGATTCCGGCGAGGATGACATTCGTGCTCCCTTCTGGGCCGACCCTATGCCGGGGCGGCCATGTACTGGTGATCGGGGTCGACGGCGTGCGGTTCGACGTGCTCGGGCCGGAGGCCACCCCGTGGATCTGGGCGTTCGGCCGGGCCGGCTTCCTGGTCCCGGTGCCCATCGACGAGGACACGCCCACCTGGTCGGGGCCGTGCTGGGCCACGATCGTGACCGGCCGCAGCGTGGCCGAGCACGGCGTCACCGGCAACGACCTGACCGGCCACCGGCTGGCCGAGTACCCGGACTTCGTCACGCTGGCCACCCGGGCCGGGCTGCCCACGCTGCTGGCCATCGGCGGCTGGCCGCCGCTGGCCCTGGCCGAGGACGGCGGCCCGCTGTTCGCCGAGGCCACCCGGCGTGAGTTCGTGCCCGTGACCGAGCGCAGCGTGGCGGGCTGGGACGCCGCCGACGAGACGGCCACCGCGCTGGCCACAGGGGTGCTGGCCGGACCCGGGGTGCCCCGGCTGTCCTTCGTGTACCTAAGCGCGGTCGACATCACCGGGCACGTCACCGGGGCCGGGGCGGCCTACCGGGCGGCGGCCCAGGTCGCCGACGAGCGAATCGGGCGGCTGCTGGCCGCGGTCCGGTCCCGCCCGGCCGAGGAGGCCTGGACGGTCGTGATCGTGACCGACCACGGTCACCTCGACGGCGGCGGGCACGGCGGCCGCGAGCCCGAGGTGACGATGGCCTGGGCCGCCGCGGCCGGGCCGGGCATCGACCCGGGCGGTCCGGCGCCGGTCACCCGCCAGGTTGAGATCGCGCCGATGGTGCTGGCCGGACTCGGTTGGCCACCAGGTCCAGGCTGAACGCGCCGGCCAGCACCACCGCGGTGCCGACCGCCGCGCCCGCCACGATATCGGTGACGTAGTGCGCGCCGTTGGCCACCATCGCGGCGGACACCGCCGCCGCCAGCAGCAGCGCGGCCAGGACCGCGACCAGGCGGACGGATCCCGGCACCCGGCCCGCCGGGCCGGCCAGCAGCAGCGCGCAGAGCGCGGCCAGCGCGAACGAGCTGGTGGCGTGGCCGCTGGGGAAGCCCTGGCCGAGGGCGTTGCCGACGGTGGGCTTGAGCACGTACTCGGTCAGGCCGATTGCCACGAGCGGGGCCAGGGCGGCCAGCACGGCGCCGGTCCAGCGGCGGGCGGCCAGGAACGCGAAGACCAGGGCCAGGGTCATCAGGGTCACCGGGACCTTGGTGCCCAGGTCGGGCAGCCAGTTCAGCAGCAACGGAAACCGGCTCAGGGCGGAGGCGATCCGCGGGTCGAGCGCCGAGTCCGGCCAGGCTGGCTTGGGCCGCCCGGCCAGGTAGAGGGCCAGGCCGCACGGGACTACCACGCACGCCGCCAGCAGCACGGCGACCCGCCGCCGCAGGTGCCCCGGCAGCAGAAGCCGCGGCACGGGCTCACGCGGCGGAACGCGGTGCCGGGTCCCCAGCTGCATTAACTCAGCGTATGCGGCCGCGCGACTGCCCGGGGCGGGCGCGGGCTCAGCCCGCCGGGCGCAGCGGGATGAAGCGCCTGGCCTTGCCGGTCAGCCGGTCGCGGTCGAGCGCCTCGACCCGGCGCAGGCTGACCTGCGGGCCTGGCACTCCGGCCTGGCGCAGGGCGTCCTCGACGGCGGCGGTCACCGCGGTGTCGTCGAAGTCACGATCGGCCACGGCGGTGACCTCGGCACCGGCCTCGGTCTGCCGGACCTGGAACTCGCGGATGGCGGGGGCCCGGGCCAGGACCGCGCCGATCACGAAGGGGTGCACGCTCACGGTGGCGTAACGGAACAGGTCGTCGGCGCGGCCGTCGACTCGGGCCCGTAGCAGGCCGCCGCCGGTGGGCCGGGCGGGCGTGAACCGGTCAGTCAGCTCGTACCTGATGAGCGGCTGGGTCAGGTTATGCAGGTTCGTGACCAGCACCTTGGACGAGGCGGTACCGGCCGGGACGGGATGGCCCTGGTCGTCCACGCACTCGGCGATACAGGTATCGCTGGCGAAAGTGAACGCGGGCCAGTTCGGCCAGCTTGGCCGCGTAGCCCATCAGGATGGGCGGCTGGGCGGCGTTCAGGCGGCGGACGATCTCGGCGGTGGGCAAGCCGGCCGGCGCGGAGACCATCCGGAGCGGGGGCGCGGTCGCCGTCGCCGCGGCCAGGCCGCTGGAGTGAACCGGCGAGCCCGCGCCCACGATGCCGATGACCAGGCCTTCCGGCGGCGCACCGCCGGCCATGAGCCTGCGGATGATCGTGCCGACGAAGTCCGCGTACTCGCCGAGGGCCTGGACGAAGATCCCGCGCAGCCCGGAGCTTCCGCCCGATACCAGGCAGACGTACTCGCCGAGCAGCAGCGACGGCTCGGCCACCGATCCGGCCAGGTGCCGCTCGACCAGGTCGCGGCTCAGCCGCGGGTCGGTGAGGGCCGAGTCGAAGTTCTCCATCATTTCGGCCTTGGTCATGACCGGCAGGCGGGCCAGGTCGGCCAGCTCGAACCGCGCCGGGTCGACACCGCGCAGGCGGGCAGCGTGGAAGGGCGAACACTCGATGGCGCGGGCCAGCAACTCCCGCAGCCGGCCACGCTGGAAGGCGGCCAGCTGCGCGGAACTCCAGCCGGCGCGCTGGAGATGGCCGGGCAGCCGCCCGCCGATGGCCCCGGACACGCGGCCCCGGAGCAGGTCAAGTTTGGTAACCGTGGCAGCGGTCATGTTTCCTCCCGGGTGAGGACGGGTGCCAGGGCGAGCCGGGTGGCCAGCCAGCGGATCACGGGCAGGTCCGGACCGCCCAGGGCGTCCGGGTTGGCCTGCTGCTCCAGCGCGAGGCCGTTTTCGACCGCCAGCAGGAGCTCGGCCAGCTGACGCGGCGGGAGCGGGAGGCCCTGCTCGCCCCCCTCGCTGATCATGATCAGCGACCTGGCGATGCCCTCGACCGTCCGGCCGTGCACGGCCGCGTACCGGCGGTTGAGCTCGGGATCCCGGGCGGCGTGGATCCGGAACTCGGTCAGCAGCAGCCGCCAGCCGGGCGCGGCCCCCTCGGCCTGCTGCACCAGGTCGACCAGGGCGGCGAAGTTCCCCGTGCCCGCCAGGTCGCGGGCGGCTTGCGCGTTCTGCGCGGCCCGCTCGGTGATCCGGTCCTCGAGCAGGGCCAGGAACATGTCGGCCTTGCTGGCGAACCGCGAGTACACCACGCCCTTGGAGAACCCGGCCTCGTCGGCGATCTGCTCCAGGGTGGCGGCGTAATAGCCCCGGGCCAGGAAGACCCGGCGGGCGGCGGCGAACAGGAGCGCGCGGTTGCGGTCGTTCTGTTCGGCCCGGGACAGGCGAGGGCTCATACCGATGATATTTAAATACCATCGGTATTCTTGTCAAGAGCGAGGCAGGGAAAGGGCAGCGCGGGGAGACAGATACCACGGACCGTTCGGCCCAATAAGTAAGGAGCCCGGCCGGGGCGGGCGGTCAGGGGATGGTCAGGACCTGCGGGCCGCCGGCGGTGATGGCCACGGTGTGCTCGGCGTGGGCGGCGCGGCTGCCGTCGCCGCTGCGGATGGTCCAGCCGTCGTCGTCGATGAAGTAGCTGTCCTTGCCGCCGGCCAGGAACCAGGGCTCGATGGCGATGACCAGCCCGGGGGCCAGGCGGCGGCCGCGGCCCGGCGCGCCCTCGTTGGGGATGTGCGGGTCCTCGTGCATGGCCCGGCCCACGCCGTGGCCGCCGAAATCGGTGCAGATGCCGTAGCCGCCGGCCCGGCCCTCGGCGCCGATCGCGGCCGAGATGTCCCCGATCCGGGCGCCGGGCACGGCCGCCGCGATGCCCGCCCGCAGGGCGGCCTCGGTGACCGCGATCAGCTTGGCGTCGGCCGGGCGCGGCGGGCCGATGGTGAACGAGATCGCGGCGTCGGCGGCCCAGCCGTCCAGCACCGCCCCGCAGTCCACGCTGAGCAGGTCGCCGTCGGCGAGCCGGTACCGGTCCGGGATGCCGTGCAGCGCGGCGTCGTTGACCGACGTGCAGATGACCGCGGGGAACGGAACCGAGGCGAAGGACGGCCGGTAGCCCAGGAACGGCGAGGTGGCCCCGGCTGACGCGAGCACGTCGCGGGCCACCTGATCCAGCTCGGTCAGCCGCGTCCTGGCCTTGGCCTGGTCCCGGACCGCGGCCAGGATCTGCGCGACCACCCGGCCCGAGGCGCGCATGGCCTGGATCTCCCCCGGCGTCTTCATCTCGACCACGGCGTGCCCCTCTCGTTGCGGTATAACTATACCGGTATTATTATCACGCTATGGTCCGACCGCCACTGAGCCGTCTCGAGCACGCACGCGGGGAGCGGCTCGGCCTGCTGCTGCGGGAGGCCCGCGGGCCGCTCAGCATGGCCGAGGTCGCCGCGTTGTCCGGCGTTCCCGCGGAAACGCTGCGCAAGATCGAGACCGGCCGCATCGCCACGCCGGCGTTCTTCACCGTCGCCGCGCTGGCCGCCGCGCTCGGCCTGGACCTGGAACAGGTCGTCCGGCACTGCGCCGAGCCTGAGCAGACGCTGGCCGCCCGGGCCGGTTAGGCCTGCACCGCCCGGGCAGGTTAGGCCAGCACCGCTCGGGCGGGTTAGGCCTGCAGGATCAGCATCCGGCCGCCGACGGCCACCGCAGCCAGGGTGGCGGCCAGCCAGATCAGGAACCAGATCAAGCCCGGGACGCCGGTCTTGCCGCGCAGCTTGTCGCCGTCGTCGGAACCGGTGCCGACCTCCAGCACCCGGCGGACCGCGGACAGCAGGAGCAGCCAGGTGATGGCGTAGGCGGCGGTGACCTGGACTCCCATCGGGGTGAAGCGGACCAGGCCGAACACCAGGGCCCCGGTCAGGATGACGGTGATCAGGCCGAACGACAGGCGCAGCCCGACCAGCAGGAACGCCAGCAGGAAGAACACGATCCACAAGACCGTGGCGCTGTACCCGAGCACGATGAGCTTGGCCGCGCCGAGGCCGAACAGGCTCGGGCCCACGTAGCCCGCCAGGTGGATGAAGACGCCGCCCAGGCCGTTGGTCGGCACGTAGGTGCCGCCCTGGGCCTTCGCGTCCAGTTCGATGCCGTCGAAGTCGCGCAGCAGCAGCGCCGCGACCAGCGCGTGCGCGCCCTCGTGGGCCATCACGGTCAGGTGATGGATGATCCGCCAGCCCGCGTCCAGCAGGAGCAGGCCGAACGCGACCAGCCCGATCAGCGCGGCTTCCGCCCCGGGCAGCGGGGCCTGCGTCATGCCCACGCTTATGACGCTAAATCGCAGATTACCGCCCGTCCAGAGCCGGCCGGGCGGTCAGCAGGTCAGGCTGACGGTCTGGTTCACGGGCGGCATGCCTTCGTCCTGGAACAAGCCCTGGTTAGTGCCGGCCGCGGGCACGCCCTGGAACGGCGAGCCGTCCGGGAACGCGTAGTGCAGCGAAGAGTACGCCTTGGTGTTCTTGCTGCAGGCCACGATCTTGGAGGCGGTCACCCGGATCGGGACCGAGACCAGGTCGGCGGCGGCGCAGTCGTTGTAGGCGCACAGGTCGACCGTGGCCGAGCCCTTGGCGGTAGTGTCCGCCGTGCCCCAGCCGGACCAGACCAGGTTCCTGGCCGTGATGTCGTCGGTGCCGCAGACGACCAGCACGACATCCGGCTTGACCTGCAGGTTACTGCCGCAGAAGCCCAGCGTGACCGACGGCGGAGGGGGTTTGGGGACCGGCTTCGGGACCGGCTTGGCGGCCTGGCTGCACGCGGTGAGCAGCAGCAGCGGGAGCAGCAGGATGGCCCAGGCCATGCGCTTCCTGGCTATCGGCACGCTTCCTGATTAGCATCCGGGAGACCGGAATGCGGTAACGGCGCGGTCACGATCGGGTCGCTACGGCGCCGGGGCTGGCCGGTGCTCGCGGATCATGCTGCCGGTTCCGGATGCGGTGACAGGTGTTCGTGCACGGCGACCCAGCGGTCACCGTCGCGCTGGAACACGATGGTCTCTCGCTCGCTGACGGCCTGTTCACCAGCGCGGGTGCGGATCACGGTCGTGACGTCGTGGCTGAAGACGGCGGCATCGCCGAGGTCCTGGACGACGGGCTGCGCGGAGGTGCAGGACTGGACGCGGAAGTCATCTTGGTGTTCCCACTGCCTCCATAGCCGCTGGTATTCGTCCCGGGATGCCAGCCTGGCGGCGCTGGTGTAGAAGATGAAGGTCGCGTCGGGGGCGAAGCAGTCGAAGTAGGCGGCGGTGTCGTGCCGCCCGAACGCCTGAACTAGGTGCCGCGCAGCGGCAAGGACCTCGTCGGTCGTGCTCATGGGGCGGCCTTCCTGGCGGCGAGGGCGGACAGGAGCTCGTAGCCGACGTGGGCGGCGGCGATGCCGGTGATCTGGGCGTGGTCGTAGGCAGGCGCGACCTCTACGATGTCGGCGCCGATGAGGTTCAGGCGGGCGAAGGATCGCAGCGTGGCCAGCAGTTCCCGGCTGGACAGGCCGCCCGCCTCCGGAGTGCCGGTGCCGGGAGCGTGCGCCGGGTCGAGCACGTCGATGTCGACCGAGACGTACACCGGCCGGTCACCGACCCGCTGCTGTATGCGTTCCACCATGCCGGCCACGCCGAGCTGGTCCACGTCGGGCGCCGATATCACCTGGAAACCCAGATCGGTGTCTTCGGTGAGGTCGGCATCGGTGTACAGGGGGCCGCGGATCCCGGCGTGCAGGCAGCCGGTCCGGTCCAGGAGGCCTTCCTCGGACGCGCGGCGGAACGGGGTGCCGTGGGTGTAGGGGGCGCCGAAGTAGGTGTCCCAGGTGTCCAGGTGCGCATCGAAATGGACGACCGCCACCGGGCCGTGCACCGCCGACAGGGCCCGGAGCATCGGCAGCGCCACCGTGTGATCGCCGCCCAGCATCAGCACGAACCGCGCGCGTTCCAGCAGGGCACGCGCTCCCCGCTCGATGGTGGCGATCGCATCGTCGATGCTGAACGGGTTCACCGCGAGATCCCCCGCGTCGGCCACCTGCTGGACGGCGAACGGCGATACCTGCAGGGCCGGGTTGTAGGGGCGGAGCAGGCGGGATGATTCCCGGATGTGGGAGGGGCCGAAGCGGGCGCCTGGCCGGTAGCTGACCCCGCTGTCAAAGGGCACGCCCAGCACGGCGACATCGGCCTGCGGCACTTCATCGATCCGCGGCAGGCGGGCAAATGTGGCCTCCCCGGCGTAGCGGGGTACCACGGTGGCGTCCACCGGCCCGACGGTCTCGCCGGCGATGATCCGCGGAACAGGCTCGGTCATGTCATTCCACCTCTTAGTTTCTCGTCTTGCGTGCGCCAGGCCGGCCTGTGGCGTCAGTGTTACCGGCGGGCCTGACCTGGAGTCGATGGTCTCGCTGCAGTCTCCTGGCTAGGCGGCCGGGGCGCTGAGCGATCTGGCGTCCGGCCGCGCCGCGCGCCAGCTGCTGACCTGCGCCCCGGCCACGCGATAACGCGGGCTCGGGTGCCTGCCCGTCGGGATGGCCGTCCTCGGCGACGGCCGCGGCCTCGGCGACCACGTCGATCGCCTGCAGCTCCCGCTCGCTGGCGTCGATGGCGGACCGCTCGGCGGCCAGGTTGAGGGAGCGTGAAAGCAGCAGGTACACCAGGCCGGAGACCGCCAGGCCGACCAGCCAGGAGTAGTCGACGCCGTTAGTCACGTGGGCCGGGAAATAGCCGGTGTAGGACAGGCCAGCGATCGGCGGCAGCACCATGAACGGGATCTCGGCGGCGAAGCCGACGAAATAAGCGGTTAGGCCGCGCCAGCCCCAGGCGCCGTAGACCCCGTCCGGGCGGAAGATGTCGGTGATCGCGTAGTGCCCGCGGCGGACGAAGAAGAAGTCCACCAGGTTCAGCGCGGTCCACGGCACCAGCAGGTACAGCATCAGCGTCAGCGAGTTGAGGACGGCGGACACGGCGCTGGTGCTCGAGGAGAGGCTGGCCCCGATCACGTACCACACGATGGCCAGCGCGATGACCGTCACGACGCGCAACATCCGGCTGGTCTTGATCGTCTTGAAGCAGTCGATCCCGGTCAGCACGGTCAGCATTCCCCCGTAGGCGTTCATGCCCATCGTGGCCAGCAGCGCCGTCGCCGACAGGACCGCCGTGATCGAGCCGAGCGGCGCGACCACGTTATCGCCGACGACCTGCAGGCCGACCAGGCCGTCGCTGATGTTCAGCCGGGTGGCCAGCCAGGCGCCCAGCGCGATCAGCCAGATCGCCGACGTTGACGCGCCGAAGAACACCGCGGTGATAATCCCGCGGGCCGGCGTCTTGCGCGGCATGTAACGGGAGTAGTCAGAGACGTACGGCGCGTAGGTGATGTTGTAGGCGGCGGCCACCGAGAACTGAGCCATGAACGCCGCGAACAGGAAGCCGGAGTGATGGGGTGCGTGCCCGCCGGCGTGCCCGATGAGGATGGCAACCGAGATGATCGCGTAGCACGGGAAGGAGATGACCAGCAGGAACCGGAAGACCCGGTGCACCCAGTCGTAGCCGAAGATGGCCAGCAGCGCCGCGAGCACCGCGGTGCCGGCCGCCACCAGGTGGGCGTTCCAGCCGAACGCGCCGTGCAGCCCGGTGCTCATCAGCACCTGGTCGGCGACGTTGAAGGCCATGTAGGTGAACAGCACCGCGAACAGCGCCACCACCACGCCGCGATAGCCCATCTGGGCCCGGGTCTGGATCATCTGCGGCAGCCCGAACACCGGGCCCTGGGTGGCGTGGAAGGCCATGAACAGCGTGCCGAACCAGATGCCCAGCGCGCCGCCCAGGATCGACCAGCCCAGCGACAAACCCAGCGCCGGGCCGACGAAGCCGATGGGGATCGTGAAGTACTGGAAGTTCCCCAGGAACCACAACATGGCCTGCTGCCAGGTCTTGCCGTGCCGTTCGGTGTCCGGGATCCAGTCGATCGAGTGCACCTCGATCTGGCCGAGCAGCCCGCGCTCTTGTTCTTCGTTGACCGTAGGTTCCCGGGCCTGTGTGGCCATGGCCGCCTCCCTGGTAGATGTGACCTGCCTCACGAGCTATACTCTCTAAGTGTTTCCTGATAGTCAACCTTTGTTTCATAAAAAATCCTGTAGTTTCATGATTGGCAGCGGGCCGCGGGCCCCGCGCCCAGGATCAGGGAGGAGGACTGATGCCCAGCTCCAGCAGGGGGAACAGCAGTCCGGATGCGGTACCTGACGGCACGCGGATCGGCGCGCAGCTGAAGACGGCCAGGCTCGCCGCCCGCAAGAGCATGGCCGAGGTGGCCGATCAGGCCGGGCTGACCAAGGGATTCGTGTCCAAGCTTGAGCGGGATCTCGCGAACGTCTCGGTGGCCTCGCTCATCCGGCTCTGCGAGGCACTGGACATCTCCGTCGGCTCCCTGTTCGAGGCCTCGATCGGGGAGGTAGTCCGGCGCGGTGACCGCTCGCCGATCAATTTCGGCGGCCGGAAGATGGCGGAGTACCTGCTTACGCCGTCTGGCGAGAAACGAGTGCAAGCCATCCTCAGCGACATCGAGCCGGGCGGCGGCAGCGGGGACGAGCCCTACTCGCTGCCGGCCGACGTGGAGTTCGTCTTCGTCCTGGCCGGCCAGCTCCAGATCGCCGTCGCCGGAGAGCAGATCACCCTCGAACAGGGCGACGCCTTCACCTTCCCGGCCAGCACCCAGCACACCTTCCGCGTGGCCCCGCCAGCTGGCCGTGCTCAGGTGCTCTGGGTGTTCTTGCCCGCCCTGCCCGATAGCGGCCCCGACGTACAGCAGCCCGCCAGCCCGCCGCCGCGCCAAGGAACGGGATGATCACGGCGGCGGACATCAACCGCGAAGGCCGGCCAGCCCCGGTTAGCCGCCGGCGCGCCTGCCGGCGCGCCGTTGCTGGTGGCTTCGGCGAAGATCCAGGACGGGGCCGCCTCGATCGCGTCCTCCTCGGACTGGCGTTCTGCCAGGTACTCGGCTAGTCGAGGAAGTCCCGAAGGGCTTCGATGACCAGGTCCGGTGCTTCCTCGGGCAGGAAGTGACCGGTGGGCAGCGCGGTGCCGCGGGCGGCGGCGGCGTACTCCTGCCAGACGGCCAGCGGCTGGTAGCCGCGGCCGACGAATCCCTGCGTGCCCCACAGCACCAGGACCGGGCAGCCGATCCGCTGCCCGGCGGCGAAGCTCTCGTCGTCGTCGGCCAGGTCGGTGCTGGCCGCGGCGCGGTAGTCGGCACAGGAGGCCGCGATCGTACCCGGGTCGCTGAAGCAGCGGATGTAGTCGGCCAGCACGTCGGGCTCGATGCTGGCGCCCGCGCCGAGCAGCGGGCCGATCAGCGAATTGAGCCAGAAGGCGGGGTCGGCGCCGATCATCTGCTCGGGGATGCCGTTGGGCGCGGCCAGGAAGAACCAGTGGTAGTAGGCCAGGCCCATCTCCCGGCTCACGTTACGGAAGACATGCCGGGTGGGCACGATGTCCAGCACGGCCAGCCGCTCGACCGCCTCCGGGTGGTCCAGCGCCAGCCGGTGCGCGACCCGGGCCCCGCGGTCGTGGCCGGCCAGGGCGAACCGCGCGAAGCCGAGCTCACGCATCAGGCCGACCTGGTCGCGGGCCATGAGGCGCTTGGAGTACACGCGGCCTTCGGCGTCCGGGACGGGCTTGGCCGAGTCGCCGTAGCCGCGCAGGTCGGCGGCCACCACCGTGTGGTCCCGGGCCAGCGCGGGGGCGACCTGCCGCCACATCAGGTGGTTCTGCGGGTAGCCGTGCAGGAGCAGCAGCGGCGGGCCCGATCCCGCGATGGCGCAGTTGATGGCGATGCCGTCCACGTCAACGTGGCGGTAGCCGAAGCCGGGCAGCACGGGCGGGGTCATGGCATGGCTCCTGTTCCGGCGGGTGTTTTACGAGCGCTGTTACGACCTGTCTTCCAGGCTGTTTTCCAGGTTGTCTTCCAGGCGGGCGGCCAGCAGCTCGGCCAGGTGGGTGGCGCGGACCTGAGCCAGCTGGTCGAGCTGGGTGCGGCAGGAGAACCCGTCGGCCAGCACGGTGGCGCCAGGCGGCGCGGCGCGGACGGCGGGCAGCAGGGCGGTCTCGGCCACGGCCCGGGACACGTCGTAGTGGCCGCGCTCGACGCCGAAGTTGCCCGCCAGCCCGCAGCAGCCGCCCACCGCGGTGACCTGGGCCCCGGCCCCGGCCAGCAGCGCGGCGTCGGCCTGCCAGCCCATGACCGCGTGGTGGTGGCAGTGCGGCTGGGCCACCGCGGACAGGCCGGACAGGTCGGGCGCCGACCATCGCTCGGTCGCCGTGAGGAGCTCGGCCAGGGTCTTGATGGCCGAACGGACCTGCCAGGCCCGCGGGTCGTCAGGCAGCAGCTCGGCGGCGTCGGCGCGCAGCACGGCGGTACAGGAGGGTTCCAGCCCGACGATCGGGGTGCCAGCGTCCAGCGCGGGAGCCAGGGCGTTCAGGCTGCGCCGCAGCTGGCGGCGGGCGCCGTCCAGCTGGCCGGTGGAGATCCAGGTCAGGCCGCAGCAGGTGGGTTGTCCGGTGACCTCGACGGCATAGCCGGCCGCCTCGAGGACCTGGACGGCGGCCCGGCCGGTTTCGGGGGTGAAGTGGTCGGTGAAGGTGTCGACCCACAGCAGCACGGGGGTCTGGCCCTGGCCTTTCTGGTGCTGGTGCTGGGCGAACCAGTCGCGGAACGTCTGGGGGGCGAACTCGGGGAGCGGGCGGCGGGGGTCGATGCCGCCGAGTCGTTTGGCCAGGCCGGCCAGGGTTTGCTGGCGCAGCGCGGCGTTGGCCAGTTTCGGCGCGCGGGCGGCGAGCCGGGCCCAGCGGGGCAGCCAGCCCAGCGAGTAGTGGGCGGGCGGGCGGAGGCGGCGCCGGTACCGCTGGTAGAGCACCTCGGCCTTGTAGGTAGCCAGGTCCACCCCGGCCGGGCAGTCAGACGAGCAGCCCTTGCAGGACAGGCACAGGTCCAGCGACTCGTCCAGTTCTGGGGCGCGGAAGCTGCCGACCAGGGTGCCGTTGGCCAGCTCCTGCAGGACGCGGGCGCGGCCGCGGGTGGAATCCTTCTCGTCCCTGGTGGCCAGGTAGGACGGGCACATGACGCCGCCGGCGGCCGTGGTATCGGCCCGGCACTTGCCCACGCCGGTGCAGCGGTGCACCGCGACGGACAGGTCGCCGCGGTCCTGCGGGTAGGCGAACCCGAGGCCCTTGGTGATCGGCCGGGCCAGCGGCAGTCGCAGGTCGGCGTCGATGGGGGCCGGGTCGACCAGCACGCCGGGGTTGAGCAGGTTGCCCGGGTCGAAGATGGCCTTGACCGCGGCCATGACCTCGATAGCCTCGGGTGAGTACATGTAGGGCAGCAGCTCGCCGCGGGCCCGGCCGTCGCCGTGCTCGCCGGACATCGAGCCGCCGTACTGGCCGGCCAGCTGCGCCGCGGCCAGGGCGAACTCCCGGTACCGGCCGGGCGCGGTGGCCAGCGGGAAGTCGATGCGGACGTGCACGCAGCCGTCGCCGAAGTGCCCGTACAGCAGGCCGTCCAGGTCGTGGCCGGCCAGCAGCGCGGTGAATTCTCTTAGGTATGAGCCCAGGTGGGCGGGCAGGACGGCGGAGTCCTCCCAGCCGGGCCAGGCCGGCGCGCCCGCCGGGGTGCGGCCGCCCAGGCCGGCGCCGTCCTCGCGGATGCGCCACAGGGCCCGGGCCGGGGCGCCGGTGACGACGCTGGCGTCGAGGGCGCCGGAGTCCTTGATGAGCCGTTCGGCGGCCGGCCCGGGCCTCGGCCTCGGTGTCGCCCGCCGTCTCGGCGAAGATCCAGGCCTGGCCGCGCGGCAGGTCCGGGACGGCGGCGGCGCCGCGGCGGTTGCGTACCACGTCGACCAGCCGGGCGTCCATCCCCTCCAGCGCCACCGGCCGGTGCGGCAGCAGGCCGGGCACGGCGTCCGCGGCCTCCGGCATGCCGGGGTAGCCGAGGACGGCGAGGGCCACGGCGTTCGGCGACCGGACCAGGCGCACGGTGGCGGCGGTGACGATGCCCAGGGTGCCTTCGCTGCCGGCCAGGAACCGGGCCAGGTCGGCGCCGTTCTCCGGCAGCAGGTGCTCCAGGCTGTAGCCGGACACCTGCCGGGTGAACCGGCCGAACTCGGTGCGGATCAGGGCCAGCCTGTCGTTGACCAGGCTGGCCAGGGCGGTGCCGATCGGCCCTGCTGTGTCTTTGGATGTGTCTTTGACTGTGTCTTTGGCTGTGTCTTTGCGGCTCGCTGGCAGCTGCTCACCGGCGGCGGTCAGCAGGTCCAGGCTGACTACGTTGTCGGCGGTGCGGCCGTAGCGCAGCGCCCGCGAGCCGCAGGCGTTGTTGCCGATCGAGCCGCCGATGCTGGCCCGGGCGTGCGAGGAGGGGTCGGGGCCGAACCGCAGCCCGTACTTCGTGGCGGCCGCGGTGATGTCATCCAGGATCGCGCCCGGTTCGGCGGTCGCGGTGCGAGCCTCGGCGTCGACGGCCAGCACCCGGTTGAGGTGGCGGGAGAAGTCCAGCACGATGCCGGGGCCGACCGAGTTGCCCGCGATGGAGGTGCCGCCGCCCCGGCTGGTGACCGGCACTTGGTACTGTCGCGCCACGGCCAGCGCGGCGGCGGCCTCCTCGGCATGCCGGGGGAAGGCCACCACGGCGGGCACGACCCGGTAGTTGGAGGCGTCGGTGGCGTACTCCGCCCGCCGCCGCGCCGAGTCGTCGGCACTGGTCAGACCGGCGGCGCGCAGCGCGGCGGCCAGCTCCCGCGGCGGCACCGCGTTCTGGGCGGCCTCTTGCCGCGCTGCCTCTTTCTGAGCGGCCTCTTCTGAGCGGCCTTTTGCTGTGCAGCCTCCGCCGGTTGTGCCGTCATGATCCCGGATGCTATCCGGCGGGGGCGGGCAGCCGCGGGATCACGAGGATGCGCGGCGAGCGCTCCGCGGCCTTAAGCCCCAGGACAGGACGGGTGGCTTACGGGTGCGGCTCTTGCGGAGTGACTGCCCGGCGGCCAGGCCCCTGGAACCTCAGTCGTTGCTCCCGCCCCAGCCGCCGCGCTCTCAGCCCCGGGGCCTGTGCCGCTTGCATGATCACGGGCAGTTTGAGCTAAATACCGACCAAAACTGCCCGCGATCATGAAGCCAGCCCCTTCCGGGCGTGATCATGAAGGACCGCCGCCGCGGCGCGCCCTCCGGGCAGGCTCAGCCTCACGCCACAAGAGCCGCACCCGTGGTTTACCAGCCTCGGAACTGGCCATTGGCGGTCCAGAAGGCGGCGAGGGCGATCACGACGGCCAGCAAGGCCGCAGCGGCCTGCAGCCGGCGGGCGGCCCGGCCTCCGGACCAGTGCAGGCCGGCGGTGACCGCCCGCCGGACCAGCCCGGTGATGACATAGGCCGAGCCGGCCAGGGACACGCCCAGCAGGGCGGCGCCCACGGCGGCGACCGCGGCGGTTGCGTAGCGGTGGCCGCCAACGGCGGCGGTCATGAGGTGGGCCTGCACGCTGGCCGCGCGCCACAGGGAGCGGTCGATCGCGGGCAGGCGCAGCAACATGTATCCGAAGCCGGCCAGCAGCAGCGGGAGGACGCACATCACCCAGCCGGTCACCACGATCCGGGCGTGCCGCCGCAGGCCGGCCACGCGCGGGTCCGGGCGCCCCCGGCGGGTGGCCCGGTTTGCGGCCCAGTCTGCGGCACTGCGCAGGATCGGCACGATGCGGGCGAACAGGTCCGGCACGCCGACCAGGTCGCTGAGGATGAAGTACCCGTCGAAGCGGACGAACGGCAGCAGCTGTTCCAGCATCTCCAGGTGCGTGACGGCGATGACCAGGAGCAGGATCTCGGACGAGGTGGCCGAGTAGACGGCCGCCAGGGCCAGCATGAAGATCAGGTTGAAGTACAGGCCGCCGAGGTCGGTGCGCAGCCGGCCAGCCCGGCTGAGCCGGTAGGAGTCGGTGACGTTGGTGAAGAACGCCGGCCACATCACGTAGATGCCGACGCCGATCACGCCGGGCCGCGCGCCGCCGTAGCGGCAGCCGGCCGCGTGGCCGCACTCGTGGAACGCAGCGGAGGCCAGGGACAGGCCGATCACGACGAGAAAGTCCACCGGGTTGTGCAGGACCTGCCGGATCCCCCCGCCCAGCCCATGCACGGCGAACAGCCAGTAGTCGACGGCCAGGACGCTGGCCACCACGGCCACGATGACCGGCCACCGGAACAGCGGCCGCAGCAGCGTCCCGACCGCGTTGGACGCCCGCTCCGTGAGGAGCGTGCCCCGGGCCCGCAGCGCGAGCAGCGGGTTGGCCGTCGGCAGGCCGGGCTCCGGCAGGCCGGCCGGGACATCCGGCCCGGCCACGACGCCCAGCGGCAGCAGCTTGGTGGTGATGAGGTAGCGGACCTGGTCGGCGTTCAGCAGCCGGCCGAGGTCGGCGCTGACCTGCTGGGCGATGGCGACCGGGCCGCGGGTGCCGTCGATCCGGCAGGTGACCTGGTACAGCAGCGCGGACATCTGGATGACCTGGCCGTCGGCCCGGCGGACCAGGGAGGGCGGCTGGCTGTAGCCGGAATCCTGGTACTCGCCGAGCAGCTCGACCCCGTCGGCCAGCCGGGGCAGCTCCACAGCAGCAGACGTGTCCGCGGCGGCCGGGAGCCCGCCGGCTTGGGCCTGCACGGTCAGGGTCATCGCGGTCTGCTCCTCATCGCGCGTGTGCTCTGGGAAAGCGGCCCGGCCCGGGTGGGGGTTCCGGGCCGGGCAGCAAACGGAGGGGCCGCCCGTCAGGGTGGGCGGCCCCTCCTTGCCCGCTGCACGTCCCCCTCGGGTTGAAAATGCGCAGCGGACCGGCTGTGCGAACTATCCGATGCCGTGGCCGATGACAGTCATGGCGGACCGGGTCCGTGGTCTTACAGGCAGATGCCGATGTTGACGTTGATGCACACGCTGACGTCGAAGCACGGCGGCGGGCAGCACGGGTGGCACGGCTGGCACGGGGAGACGCAGAGCGTTTCCCGGCTGGGGAGCAGTTCGGCGCTCTCGAGGTCGAGGTCTTGCATCGTCACGGCGGTAGCGGTGGACATGGTGCCTCCTTCAGGGACGGTCTGCCTCCTGGCCAGGCATCCCGGGTCTGCCTGCGGTTCGGGGGCCGTTCGGGCCTTCGGTACCGCCCGGCATCGCTGTGGCGCCAGGCCACGGTTCTGATGTACGCTAATTGACGTACATCTTGTACGGTCACCACCGTACAACAAAACCGGGATTCAGTCAACGTTGAGGAACCGTGACTGAGCTCGTCCCAGGAAGACGGGTTAGGTTGGTGGCTATGACGGCGCACGCGACGGGAGACAGGCGAGACCGCCCTGATGAGCGTCCGCCGGCCGCCGCAGCAGCAGCGCCGGAGCAGATCATGAACCCGCTGCAGCGCCTGATCCAGCAGCGGCTGAGCGAGCGGGCCTGGTCCTACGGTGAGGTCGCCCGGCGGGGCGGACTGCCCCGGTCGACCGTCTACACCCTGGCCACGACCCGGAACCTGGCCCGGCCGCCCCGTCCGGCCACCATCGACGCGCTGGCCAAGGGCCTCGACGTACCGGTCTCGGCGGTCCGCGCCGCCGCCGCCGAGTCCACCGGCCTGCACTACTACGACGACGGTCCGTCCGAGCGGAAAGGCCCGGCCGATCAGGAGCGGGAACTCCTGATCGCCAGCATCGACGAGCTGACACCCGAGGACCGGAAGCACGTGGCCGCGCTGGTCGAATCGCTGCGCAACCGGTCCACGCCGGGCCCAGCCGATCGCTAGCACGCCCGCCGACGCGGCGGCCGTGGCCGGCCTTCCGTGGTGAAACCCGGGTTTCACCGCCGTGGAGCGGGCTGATAGCCGGGTTTCACCACCTTGGTCGGGTGCGACATCGCGAGTCATTACCGCAGGTACCTCTATTCCATCGGCCAGCTGGGGGGCACCCCCAGCTGTTCGGCCAGTTCTCCGTAGGAGCCCTCCGGCAGGACCAGGCGGGCGGCGCGCAGGACATTCCTGGGGTCCTCACCTGGTGGCCGCAGCACGTAGACCGTGTCGTCGCGCTTGTTGCAGGTCACGACCAGCCGGTCGTGGTCGGCCAGCACGATCGGCCAGCTGGCGGGCAGCCCCAGCTGCTCGGCCAGCGCCCGGTAGGGACCTTCGGGCAGCACCAGGCGGGCGACCCGCAAGATGGCCCGGGGTTCGGCGTCAGGCGGCCGTAGCACGTACACCGTGTCGTCTGACTGGCTGTAGGTGACGACGAGCCGGTCGTAATCGGCCAGGACCACGTTGGCCTGCTCCGCGGCGGGCGGCGCGGAGGCCGGTTCCCGGCCGGGATCAGCCGTGCTGAGCCGGGTGGCCGCCGCGGCCTCGACTGCTTCGGCTGCTTCGGCGGCTTTGGCGGCCTGAGCTGCGCGCGTTGCCTGGGCTGCTTCCGCCGCCTGGGCTGCGTCGGTCGCCTGGGCTGCGTCGGTCGCCTGAGCCGTGTCGGCCGCTTGAGCCGTGTCGGGCGCCTGGGCTGTGTCGGGCGCCTGGGCTGTGTCGGCGGCCTGGGCGGCGTGCCGATGGCGGCGCCTGACCATGAGCACCGGCTCGACCAGGAAGGCCAGGCCGATGATCAAGCCGGCCACCAGCAAGACCGTCTTCAGCCACTGCGGCATGCCAGTGGCGGCCGGAGCCGGTATGGGCGCCGGCGACGGACGGTGCTGGCTACCGGGCGGCGGCGAAGCCCGTGACGGCTGGGGCGGGCTAGGAGTTGACACCGGCGGCGATGCCACCGGCCGAGAGATCACGAGCACGATGCCGGGACGGATCGTGTTCGGATCGGGACCGATGACCCGCCGGTTAGCCGCGTACAGCGCGGGCCAGCCGCCGCGCACGGCGAACCGCGCGGCGATGCCCGACAACGTATCCCCGGCCACCACCGTGTAGCGGGCCGGCATCTTCACGCCGGGCAGTACCAGGATGGTGCCAGGGCGGATCGTGTCCGGATCGGGGCCGATAACCGGCCGGTTGGCGGCATACAGCGCCGGCCAGCCGCCGCGCACGGAAAACCGCGCGGCGATGCTGGACAGCGTGTCGCCGTCTTGCACGACGTATCTCGTGCTGGGACTGGGCGCCGCGGCTGCTGCCGGGACGACGCTCAGCGCGCTGGTCAAGATGACCTCGCTAGTACTACCCGCCATGCGGGTGCTCGCTTGGGCGGGGCGGACGGATCCTCTCAGACCGACCGCCGCCAGGATGATCAGAACGCTCCAGGCGAGCACCACGCATGCGGACTTGGTCCACATACGCACAGTGCTGTCACTTTCCTTCCGAGGGGGATCAGCGCCGGGACGCTGCTGGCCCGGACGCCGAAGGCACGAACCAGGGGGGAAGGAAAGGACTTACGCGGGCGGTACCTCAGGGAGGTAGGCACGCCAGATAGGACGAGCGGCGGCGCGACGCGCCAGCCGCAGCAAGAGCAGACTCATCAGCGCGAACAGGGCGACCGCGAGGCCACCCTGCACTCCGCCGCCGTTGTTGCCGCCGCTGCTGCCCGAACCGCCGACGCCGTTCGCGCCGCCAGCGCCACCACCAGCGGCGGCGGGCAGTTGGGGAAGCCCGGGGGCAGGCGAGGCCGGCGCTTCGCCGCTGCCCGATCCCGGCGACCAGGCCGGCAGCGAGGAACCGCCAGAGCCAGGCGCGGCCGAAGCGGTGCTGGAACCGGCCGGAGCGGTGGAAGCGGCCGAGGTGCCGCCGGAGGTGGCGGGTACGCTTCCGGCTGAGAGCACCGCACTCAGACCCGTCAGGCTGGGACCGGACGGGTCCTGCGGACCGGCGGTCCCGAGGAGCGCGGACAGCACCGGGGCCAGCGCGCCCGTGACCGGGGCCAGCACATCGGTGACCGGGGCCAGTGCGCCCGTGACGGGGGCCAGCGCGCCGGTGACGGGGGCCAGTGCACCGGTGACCGGAGCCAGGGCATCCGTGACGGGAGCCAGCACATCGGTGACCGGAGCCAGCGCGCCCGTGATGGGGGCCAGCGCGCCGGCGACCGGGGCCACCACGGTGGACACGACCGGAGCCACGGCGGCGGTGACTGGGGCCAGCGCGCCGGCGACCGGGGCCACCACGGTGGACACGACCAGAGCCACGGCGGCGGTGACAGGGGCCAGCACGCCGGCGACAGGGGCTACTACGGTCGACACGACCGGGGCCACCACGGTGGAGACGACCGGAGCCACGGCGGCGGTGACTGGGGCCAGCGCGCCGGCGACCGGGGCCACCACGGTGGACACGACCGGAGCCACGGCGGCGGTGACTGGGGCTACCGCGCCGGTGACCGGGCTCAGTGCGCTGGCGACCGGAGCGGCGGCGGCGGAGACCACCGGGGTCAGCGTGCTGGTGACGGTGGAGACCGGACCCAGACTGCTGGCGGTGGCGGCGACGTTCGAGATGGGCGAGAGCGTGACGGCCGAGGTGACCGGGGCCAGCGTCTCAGCAGGCGCGGCGAGCGCGCTGGTGGCGGTGGCAGCGGGCGCTGTGGCAGTGGTCGTGACCGGCGCCATGGCTGCGGCGGCCGTCGAGGTGACCGAGGTGACCGCCGACGTGACCGGGGCGACCGCCGAGGTGACCGGGGCGACCGCCGAGGTGACCGGGGTGACCGTCGACGTGACCGGGGCGACCGCCGAGGTGACCGGGGCGACCGATGCTCGAGGTGACCGGGGCGACCGAGGTGACCGCTGACGTGACCGGTGCCGCTGCCGAGGTGACCGTCGACGTGACCGGTGCTGCGGCCGAGGTCACCGGGCTGGAAGCGGTGGTGACCGTAGCGGAACCGGTCGGCGACGAGGACGTCGTGGCCGAGGTGACCGGCGCCGTGGCGGGGGCGACGGCCGACGTGACGGTCGCGGTCGCCGACGTGGCTGGCGTGGTCGCTGATGTGGTCGGCGTGGGCGTCGATGCGGCGGTGGAAGTCGCGGCGCTGGTGGCGGAGGTGCTGGTGACTGACGCCGAGGTAGCCGGGGCGACGGCCGACGTGACCGGCGCGGTTGCGGTCGCGACGGTCGAGGTGACAGTCGACGTGACCGAGCCGGAGCCGGTGGTCAGGCCGGGAACGGCCGGGACGGCCGCGGCGGTCGCGCTGCTCGTGCCGGAGCCGGGGACGGACGGCGCGGAGGTGGCCTTCGAAGTGGCAGACGCAATGGCCGAAGTGAGCTTTGACGTGGGCAAGGTGGCTGCTTGCGCCTGCCGCGAGGACAGTAGGAGGAGGACCAGAATCCCGGCAGCAGCGATCACGACTTGCACCACCCGGAGGGCGATGCGTCGCACGATCGGCTGCGGCATAGCGGCTCCCGAATTGGCCGGGACAGGCCAGACCCGGCCTCTACTGCCCCACCATCATGGACCCAAACCACTACCGAGCGGACTTTTTCCGGTCGATCTAGCCGCAGTTATCACCTGTCGGGAATTGCCGGAAAATCACCTGTTAACCCGACCGATTTACTGGTTAATAATTCCTCGATAATGACGATTATTTAGGATAGGTCCGGGGCACTGTTGAATCATGGACAGGCGTCCCTTCGCGGGGCCGGCTCTCGTGACGGCAGCGGCCGATGCTGATCCGGTGACTCTCCTGGTGCTCGGCTGGCTCGCGACGAAGCGGTCAGCGAACACCCGTGCCGCTTACGCTCGTGATCTCGGCATCGCGCCGACCCGCCGGGCCAGCCGCGCGCCGGAGTGGCTGGCGTGGTGCCGGGAACAGGGGGTGCATCCGGTCACCGGCGTGACCGGATGGCACGTGACGCGGTACACCATGAAGTTGGAAGCCACGGGATTGTCCTCGGCGAGTGCGGCCCGCAAGCTGGCCGCCATCTCGAGCTGGTACGACTGGTTGACCCTACGTGGGCATATCAGTGCGAGCCCCGCCACCGGCCTGGCCCGGCCCAGGCCCGACCCGGGTGCCCGGCCTGGGCCAGCCCTGACCCGGGAGCAGGCCCTCGCCCTGGTCTACGCGGCCGACACCGCGCCCGGTTCGCAGCGGGCCCGCACCGCAGCCGTGATCGCGGTCCTGGTCTTCACCGGCGTCCGGGTCGGCGAGGTGATCGGCGCGGACGTCGCCGACCTCGGCACCGACCGAGGGCACCGGGTGCTGTGGGTCACGCGCTCTGACGGCCAGCGCGAGGGCCTCATGCTCCCCGGCGCGGCCGCTTCACGGATCGACGCCTACCTCGCTGAGCGAGCCGACCTGGCCGACGGGTCGGTGTTGTTCGCCTCACGGACCGGGGGTCGGCTGTTCGCTGCCGACGTGGGACGATCCGTACGCCGCCTGGCCGAGCGAGCCAGGCTGCCCGCCGACCTGATCCGCCGGCTGGGACCGCGGCTGATCCGGCGCTCGTTCGCGGCCCTGTACCTCGAGGCCGGCGGATCGCTCCGCGGCCTGCAGGGCGCCATGGGGCACGTCGACCCGCGCACCACCCGGCGATACGACCGGGCCGGGCCCAGGCCCGTCATTCACCCGGCCCGGCCGCAGCGCGAGCACTCGCCGGGTGCGGCGCAGCGGCCGGGAAGCAGGCCGCACTGCCGGGCTCGCGGGCCACACCGGCCGGCTGCGCCCTAGCGGCGCCACGCCGGTGTCTCCTCGGCTGCGCCCTAGCGGCGCCACGCCGATGTCTCCTCGGCTGCGCCGTAGCGGCGCCACGCCGGTGTCTCTGGCCACCAGGCCTGATCCGCGGCGTGACAGCACTGGCGTCTAGCGTGGAGCGGTGCGCTTTGCCGTCAAGACCTCGCCGCAGGACACCACG
Organism: uncultured Actinomycetes bacterium; assembly: GCA_963790065.1. Classification (GTDB taxonomy): domain Bacteria; phylum Actinomycetota; class Actinomycetes; order Streptosporangiales; family Streptosporangiaceae; genus Palsa-504. The sequence goes on from CAWBNK010000028.1 coordinate 96,306, forward strand.
TGGGACGCCATCCTGGCGGTGTGGCGGGAAGCCGATGACATCGGTGTGTTCGAGTCCGGGTGGGTCTCTGACCACTTCTACCCGATGCACGGGCTGGCGCCCGGCGCCGGGCGGCTCGAGGGGTGGATCACCCTGGCCGCGCTGGCCCAGGCGACCCGGCGGCTGCGGCTGGGCACCCTGGTCACCGGCATCCATTACCGGCACCCGGCGGTGCTGGCCAACATGGCCGCCACGCTGGATGTCATTTCCGGCGGCCGGGTGGAGCTCGGCATCGGGACCGGGTGGAACGAGGAGGAATCGGGTGCCTACGGCATCGAGCTGGGCACGCCCCGCCAGCGCAGTGACCGGTTCGAGGAAGCCTGCCAGGTCCTGACCGGACTGCTATCCCCGCAGGAAACCACCACTTTCACCGGCCGCTATTACCAGCTGGTCGAGGCCCGGTGCGATCCCAAGCCGGTCCAGCGGCCGCACCCGCCGGTCTGCATCGGCGGCAGCGGCCGCCAGCGCACCTTGCGCACCGCCGCCCGGTTCGCTCAGCACTGGAACTTCGACGGTGGCTCCCTGCAGGAGTTCAGCCAGGCCAGGGACGTACTGCATGAGCACTGCGCGGCCATCGGCCGCGACCCGGCCAGCATCCTGCTCTCCAGCCGGGTCCGCTACACCGGGGACCCCGCGCAGACCGCCGCAATCGCCGCAGATTTCGCCGCGGCAGGTGCCAGGCTGGCCATCATCTCCCTGCCGCCGCCGCACTCTCCCGCCGTCCTGGGGCCGCTGGCCAGCATGCTATCCCAGGTGCCGTGAACCCGGCCGGTCAGTCGCCGGCCGGCGGCCGGGTCAGGAGGTCCAGCCGGCGGCGACCTCGATCAGGCTGAGCTCATTGGCGTGGATGCGCTCGGGGTCGACGCCGTAGTGCGGCGGGTACAGCAGCGCCCAGTCCACCGCGCCCTCGTACCGGCGCAGCTGGGCGGCGACGTCTTCCGGGGTGCCGAACACGGCCCGTTCCTCGACCATCGCCTGGCCCGCGGCGGTCAGGCCGGCCAGGTCGCCGCGGGTCAGGGCCGCGCGGGCCGCGGCGCGCTCGGCGGTGAACTGGCCGCCGGGGAACAGCGCGTCGTAGCCCTTCGGCGTGGCGTAGAACCCCACCTGGGTCGCGGCGTCCCGGCGGGCGGCGTCCGGGTCGGGGGCGGCCGCGGCGACGATCTGCGTGGTCATCAGCAGCTGCGCCGGGTCGCGGCCCGCCTTGGCCGCGCCCTTGGCCAGCAGCGGCCGGGCGACCTCGCGCAGGTAGGCGGCCGAGGCGATGGTGTGCCCGACGAACCCGTCGGCGCACTGGCCGACGGCGTCGACCATGTACTCCCCCACGCCCGCGGCCAGGATCGGCATGCGGTCCGGCAGCGCGGTGCGGTCGTAGTGGGCCATCGAGACGCGGTCGAACCTGCCCTCGTAGCCGAACGGGCCGGTGCGATGCGCGATCAGCCGCCTGATCAGCTCGATCCGCTCGCGGACCTGCGGGGCCGGATGCTGCAGCGCGGTGCCGTACCAGTCCTGGTTCATCCGGCGCGTGCTGCTGCCCACGCCGAGCACGAACCGGCCGCCCGCGATGGCCTGGATGTCGGCGGCCGCCGCGGCCAGGGCCAGCGGCGCGCGGGCGAACAGCGGGGTGACGCTGGTGCCGACGATCGCGTGCTCGGTGATCGCGGCGAACGCCGAGGCGCGGGTCAGGCTGCTCCGGTTGTAGTAGTCGATCGACCAGACCGAGTGCACCCCGGCCCGTTCGGCAGCCCGGACGATCTTCAGGGCCTCGGCCGGGTTCTCGTCCATGACGACCAGCCCGATCTGCATGAGCCCTCCCTTCGCCGTGGTCGGCGGCCGTCACTTTTCGCGCAGGCCGAGGTCGCGGCCGACGATCTCTTTCATGATCTCGGTGGTGCCGCCGTAGATGCGGGTAATGCGGGCGTCGGCCCAGGCTTGCGCGATCGGGAACTCGGCCATGTAGCCGTAGCCGCCGTGCAGCTGCACGCCGAGGTCCACGGCGCGGCCCTGCAGCTCGGTGCACCACCACTTGGCCTTGGCCGCGTCGGCGGGTGACAGCTCGCCCTCGTTGAGGGCCAGCACGCACTGGTCCACGAAGGCCTGGGCGATGTCGACCTCGGTGGCCAGCTCGGCCAGCCGGAACCGGGTGTTCTGGAACGAGCCGAGCGGCCGGCCGAACGCCGTCCGCTGCTGCACGTACTTCAGGGTCCAGTCCAGCGCGGCCCGGGCGGCCGCGACGCCGTAGCCTGCTATCGAAAGGCGTTCCTGGGGCAGGTTGCTGGTCAGCTGGCCGAATCCCTCCCCCTCCGCGCCCAGCAGGTTGGCCGCGGGGACCCGGGCGTCGTCGAAGAACAGCTCGGCGGTGTCCTGCGCGTGCTGGCCCAGCTTGGCCAGGTTGCGGCCGCGCTCGAAGCCCGCGGTGCCGCGCTCGATGACCAGCAGGCTCATGCCGCGGTGCTTCTGGGCGGGGTCGGTCTTGACCGCCGTGATGACCAGGTCCGCGTTGATGCCGTTGGTGATGAACGTCTTGGCCCCGTTGACGACGTACTCATCACCGTCGCGCCGGGCCGTGGTGCTCATCGAGGCCAGGTCGGAGCCGATGCCGGGCTCGGTCATGGCGATGGCCGTGATCAGCTCGCCGGAGGCCACGCCGGGCAGCCAGCGCCGCTTCTGCTCCTCGTTGGTGAGGCGGAGGAGATAGGGGGTGCAGATGTCGGTGTGCAGCGTGAGGCCGAGCCCGGCGGCCGCGGCGCCGACCCGGGCCGATTCCTCGCTGAGTACCAGGTTGAACCGGAAGTCCGGAACTCCGCCGCCGCCGTATTCCTCGGGGATGGCCGTGGACAGCAGGCCCGCGGCGCCGGCCGTGGTGAACAGCTCGCGGGGCACGATGCCTGCCTCGGCCCACTGCCCGGTGTACGGGACGATCTCCTTCTCGACGAACTGCCGCACGGCGGCCCGGAAGTCGTCGTGCTCGGTCTGGAAGAGTGTGCGGCGCATGATGCCCTTCCCTGTGGTCAGTCTTGCGCGGAGGGGAAGGCGGGCGCGCGCTTCTCGCGCAGCGCGGCGACGCCTTCGGTGACGTCGGGGCCCATGAAGGTGAGCATCTCGTAGGCGGCGGACTGGTCGAAGGTGGGCCCGGCGGCGCGCAGCCAGTTGTTCAGCACCCGCTTGGTCAGCCGGATGGCCGGCTGGGAGCCGGTGGCCAGCTGGTCGGCGACCCGCAGCGCCTCGTCAAGGACCTGGTCCTTCGGCAGGGCCTTGGCCACCATCCCGATCCGCTCGGCCTCGGCGCCGGTGATCATCTCGCCGGTGAGCAGGTAGTAGCGGGCCTTGGCCATGCCCGCCAGCAGCGGCCAGATGATGGCCGCGTGATCGCCGGCCGCCACGCCGAGCTTGACGTGCCCGTCGCCGATCCTGGCGTCCTCGGCCACGATGGCCACGTCGGCCAGCAGCGCGGCGACCGTGCCCGCGCCCACGGCAACCCCGTTGATAGCCGACACGATCGGCTTGTCGCAGTTGATCATGTTGTAGACGAGCTGGCTCATCTCCTTGAGCATGTGCGAGACCCGGTCGTAGTCGCCGGCCATCCGCTTGACCATGGCCAGGTCGCCGCCCGCGGAGAAGGCCTTGCCCGCTCCGGTGATCACGGCCACCCTGGTCTCCGGGTCGGCGGCGACGTCGTTCCAGACCCGGGCCAGCTCGCCGTGCAGTTCCTCGTCGGCGGCGTTGTACTTCTCCGGCCGGTTGATCGTGATGAGCAGCACGCCGTGATCCAGGCGCGAGAACGTCAGCTGCTTGTAGTCGTCGAGGCTCACCGTGGCTCCTCCGGTCGGTCGCGGCCCGTTCGCAGGTCTCCTGTGTCGTCTCCGACTTATTCAACGTAGACGAACCGACCTGCCAGGCTGCTAGTCGACCGATGATACGAATTCCGGACCGGCTGGATTGCGGCCGGCTGAGGGTTCGAGTTCCACCGGGTCGCCCACCGCGACCGGGCCCGGTTCCACGGTCGACCCGTAGACGCCGAGCCGGGCGTCGCGTTCCCTGGCGATGACGCGCAGGACGGCCCGGTTCCGGTGCAGCGTCACGGGATCGATCGTGGTCACCACGCACCGCTGGTCGGGCTTGTCCACCCGCATCCGCATCCGGCCGACGCGCAGCACCCGGCCGATCCAGGCGTCCTCGGGAAAATCGCATCCGGGCGCGTCGACCAGGAGGTTGGGCCGGAACCGCTGGGCCGTCAGGTCGGCCCCGACCATCCGGCCCAGGCCGGCCAGGGTCTGCGTGGACAGCAGCGACAGCGGCATGGTGTCGAAGATCCCGCGGTCCTGCTTGAGGACCCGGACGCCAGGTCCGAACTCGGCGGCCAGCGCGGGGTCAGCCACGTCGAGCTCGCCGCCAGAGGGCGTCTGCACCAGCGTCCGGGAGGCGTCGGGGCGGGCTGGTTCGGCCAAGCGCGGCCGGTAGCGGGCCAGCTCGGGCCGTTGCCTGATCGTCAGCCACGGGAAGCCGCTGCGCACCTGCCCGGCCCGGATGAACGCCCACCGGCGATCGCCCGCCAGGCCGTTCCAGGAGACCTCGACGGTGTCCAGTTCCTCGGCCGCCATCGACTTCACCGGATACCGGAATAGCGCAGCAACGCGACCCACCACGGTCATGACCGCCTCCATCGGCTCGAAGGCGCCCTTGCCGATGCAGCGGGTGTCGAGCGTGGCAGATCAGGGTCCGTCGCAGCGCCTCTCGACCCCAACCAAGGTGCCATACCCCCGCCCGGCGGCACAACCGCGTTTCAAACGGGTGCGGCCGGCGGTTAATTCCGGTCGCACCGGCGAGACGCGGGTACACTGAAGGGGAAGGGGAGTAGTCCTTCGTCGGCTGGCCGACATACCGGCGCGAACGCGCCCGGCCGCCGGGCCACTGGGCAGTGGTGGACGAGACCTTCGGCTGTTGAGTACATCCGGCCGGAGTCCCCTGCGGAATCCTGGCCGGTGAGACCGGACCGAGGGACCCTGATGCCTTTTCTCGCCGTCATCGGCACCGCGTTCGTGATCACGTTCCTGGCCGAACTGCCGGACAAGTCGATGTTCGCCTCGCTGATCCTCGCCACCCGGTACCGGCCCGCCTGGGTCTGGGCCGGGGCCGCGGCCGCATTCACCGTGCAGATCGGCCTCGCCGTGACGGCCGGGCAGCTGCTTCACCTGCTGCCCGGCCGGACGGTGGAGGCCGTGACGGCCGCGCTGTTCGTGGCCGGATCGGCCTACCTGTGGGTGACCAGTTTCCGGCCGCAGGAAACCGAAGGCGCCGACGCGGCCCGCCAGGGAGGTGGTCCCGACTCGTTCTGGCGGGTGGCCGCGACCAGCTTCGGCCTGATCTTCCTGGCCGAGTTCGGCGACATCACCCAGATCACCGCGGCCAACCTGGCCGCCAGGTACGGGCCGCTGCCCGTGTTCGCCGGGGCCGCCCTGGGCCTGTGGGCGATCGCCGCGGTCGCCGTCAGCGTGGCCGCCAAGAGCCTGAAGCTGCTCCCGCTGCCCTGGATCCGCCGGGCCACCGCGACCATCCTGCTCGGCTTCGGCATCTACGCCATCATCGCCGCGATCACCGGGTAGCCGGGCCTGGCCGCGGGAGGCGGTCTCAGCGCGTCCGGGTGAGGGCCTCTTCCAGGCTGGCGACATTCGGGATCACGCTGTCCAGGCCGGTGATGGCGAAGATGCGCAGCACGCCAGGGTCCGGGATGACCAGCACCACCTGGCCGCCCTCGGCCCGGGTCCGCTTGTTCGCGGCCACCAGCGCGTGCAGGCCGGCCGTGTCGCAGAACTTGGTCCTGGTCATGTCGACCACGAACTTCCCCGGCCCGTGGGTAGCTGCTTCGGCCAGAGCCGTCCGCAGGCCGTCGGCGTTCGTGATGTCGATCTCTTCCGGGGCCGCCACCACGGGCACGCCCTCGATCATGTGCACCGGGAACCCGGTCTCGGGCGTCATGGTCAGCCTCCTGCGGCGATGCGGATGATGGGCGGGCCGGCCTGACGCCGGAGGATGAGCAAGGCTATGTCGTCGCGGGGCGCGTCGGCGCCCACCAGGGCCTGCATCACCGCGGCGCAGGCCGCCTCGGCGGGCTCGACCCTGACCGCCCGGCACAGCCGGGCCAGCCCGTCATCAATCGGCTCGCCCACCCGCTCGATCAGGCCATCAGTGTAAAAGCAGGCCACGGCGCCTGGCGGGATCGGCACGGTGGTCACCGGCCGCCGAACCCCGGGAGAAACGCCGATCACCAGGCCCGGCGTCACCTCGGCCAGTTCGGCGGGCTGCCCCGGGCAGGCGATGACCGGCGGGAAGTGCCCGGCCAGGCAGACCCGCATCTCCTCCAGCGACGGGTCGATGACCGCGTACAGCACAGTCGCCATGACGTCGCCTTCGAAGTGCTGCATCTTGCGGTCCAGCCGGTCCAGGACCTCACCCGGATCGGTGGTCTCCAGCGCATAGGCCCGCAGTGCGCTGCGCATCCGGCCCATGATCACCGCGGCCTTCAGGCCCGAGCCCGCCACATCGCCCATCACTACGCATAGCTCGCCTGACGGCAGCGTGAACACGTCGTACCAGTCGCCGCCCACCCGGCCCTCGCCGGGGATGTACCGGGCGGCCAGCTCCGCCCCGGCCACGGCGGGCAGCGCGGTGGGCACCAGGCTGCGCTGCAGCGCGGCCGCGGCCAGGCGGTCAGCCTGAGCGTCCATGGACTGCACCACGGCGGCGGCCCGGTCCGCGGCCAGCTGCAGCAGCTGGATGTCGTCGGCGGTGAACCGGCGGGGGGTCAGGGAGCCGACGTGCATCACTCCGATGACGCGGCCGCCCGCCATCATCGGCACGCCCATCATGGACCGGATGCCTTTGGCCCACAGGATCGGGTTCAGCACGGTGGTGTGGTCGACATGGTCCAGGATCACCGGGTGGTGCTCGGCGGCGATCCGGCCGGCGAACCCCCGGCCCACCGGGATCCGCACGCCCTGCCGCACCTCTTCCTCGAGACCCGCGGCCGCGGTCGCGATCAGCTGACCGGAGGAGAAGTCCAGCAGCAGCGCCGCGGCCGTATCGACCCGCAGGATGTCCCTGAGCCGGTCCAGCAGCGCGGCCAGCAGCTCGCGGTCGTCAAGGCCGGACAACGCGGCATCGGTGATCGACTGAATGGCCTGGAGCCTGGCTTCCACCGGTTCCGGCTCAGCCTGCGCTGTCACCTCGACTCCTCCCGCCGGGAGACCCTGACCACGCAACGCAGATCCGCAGGCCAGGTACACCCCGACTGGTCGATGGCCGCTGCCACAAGAACATAAAGGGGATCGATACCACAGGGTAGGACGGATCGCTAGAGCACAGGCAGGGTCCTGGGCTGAAAAATCAATGCTGGCCCGCCGGCAGGTCGAATGCGACTGTGACACGTGAGCCTTGAGGACCTGGTAGGACCTGCATCCGGTCGGCGACCTGCTGCACGACCCGTAGGCCGTGGCCGGGTGCGGCCCGCCATGCGGCTATCACGCCGGAAAAGGACGTTGCGTCTGCCCCGTCAGCTTGATGGCGGCCAGCTGGTCCGGCGTCATTACCGGGTGCTGGCGGGCTGCCGTCGTCCACCTGGCAGTGCAGCGCTCCGGCCAGGTTCCACAACCGCAGCCGTGCTGCTCCCGCACCGTGGCGCACCGCATTGGCGGCCAGTTCGTGAACGGCCAGGACCACGTCCACGGCGCGGTCGTGGGGCAGCCCGACTTGGCGGGTCTGGGTCCACACCGTCGCTCGCACCTCGTGCAGCGTACCGGAGTCGAAGGCTAGGTCCAGGATCGGCCTCGCGTCGGCCAGTGCGCTGCTGAATGACCGCATGGCCTGGTCTGATCTGCCCGTCTTGCCTCGGCGACTGCCGTCAGCCATGGGCAGGCCGACTCGTGGACGCCAGGCAGCTCAGACCGGATCGCATGTGTCTTCCTCACACCGGTTCCGCCCGGACCGTACACCGTCATGACCGGCGGTCATGCGGGCGGTCAGGGATTGCTGAGCAGGCGGGCAAACGGCCCCCGGTCGTCTTCGGCGCCGGCCCGAAGGGTCCATCCGTCGACGGCGGACAGGCCGATGCGCCATAGGCCCTCGGTGCCCTCGGCGTCGCCCCGGGCACCCGTCGCCCGTAGGTGCAGGTGCAGCCCGGATGCGGCCTCTGCGTCTTTGGCGTACTCCTTGCCCAGCAGGCCAGAGGACGGCTCGAGCGCACTCATCAGCGGGTTTCCCGCCACGAGTTCGCTGAAGTACCGCCGCTCGGAGATCAGAGCGCCGTTGATCACCGTGCCGTGCACCGAGACCGCGATCGGGGCCGCGGCCTGGTCTGACTCGTTGATGGCATGGGCCAGCTGCTGTAGGACCGGGTCGATGTCGTACTTAGCCATGATGATCTCTCCTTGACTTCGGTAGCGGGACGGCTGCCTCTACCCGCGATAAGCCGATCAACACCCGCCGCCGCCGAACTCGGCCTAGCGCTTGCGGTCCTGGTGAGGATTATCCCTGTTCGCGCGGGTAGTGAGGCAATCCACAGCAGCCAGTCGTGAAGCAAGATCACCAGCGCGCCGACGAAGGACAACGATACGAATGGGCCCTTTCCGCGACCGTCCCCAGCCCGTCCATTCCGCTCGGCGTTGCTATCGATTCCGCCGATGCGCGGTGTGCGCCGGCCAGCCGTCCCAGGTACTGTATGAGTTCCTCGCGATGGTGCATCTTTCCTGGAGCACGGCGGAACGAGACTTCCTGAGCAAGGCAGCACGTTCAGCGCTGCTCTTACCGGCAGCACCTGCCTGACGGCGATGGCGGCCGCTCGGCGGCCGGGGTCGATCCGCGATCTGACTAACGGCGCTCGTTGAAGCGGCTCGCGGCGGCCCGGCCCAGGGTGGTCAGGCGATCGAAGGTCTTCTTGGCAGCGCCGGGTTCAGTTCATGTCCCGGGGTGCCCCCGTCGCCCGCCCCGGCCGACGTGGTTCCGGAACGGCCACTGGACGCCGGAAGTGCGAGCTGCTGGGTCAGATGGAGGGCCTGGGAGGTCAGCCCGGGTGCAAGGCCGGCCAGGCGGGCTACGAGCTGACCCGCCGGGGTCAGGATGATTTCCGGGCGGCGCCGGCGGACCGCCCCGATAATCTGACGGGCGGCCCGCTCCGCATCCATCGAGACCAGCGGCAGGCTGGCGCCGAGCGCGAACCAGGTGAACTCCTTCGCGGCTTGCCCGGTGAAGCGGGCCTGCACATGGGATCCGGTCCGCATCAGCCCGGGCACGACGGTGGTGACCGTGACGGGTCCGCGGCCGAGTTCGGCGCGGAGTCCTTCGGAGAACCCGACGGCGGCGAACTTAGCCGTGCTGTACGGCAGCAGGTGCGGGACGCTCATCTTGCCGCCGATCGAGGCGATCGTGACGATCCGGCCGTGACCCTGACTCCGCATCACGGGCAACGCTGCCAGCGCCAGGCGGACGGGCGCGAGCGCCATCGTCTGCATCGCGGTGTCATAGTGCGTTACGTCCGCGGCCTGCACCGGGCCGACCTGGATGATCCCGGCATTGCTGATCACGATGTCGAGCCGGCCGTAGCGCTCGAGCGCGGTGTCGACGAGCAACTGCGCCGACGCCTCATCGGTCAGGTCGCAGACGACCGCGGTGACCTCGGTCCCCTCCGCGCGCAGCTGGCCGACCGCGCACTCCAGTTCGGCTTGGTCGCGGGCGCAGATGACGAGCGGGCACGAGTGGCGGGCGAGCTCGCGGGCCAGCAGCAGGCCAAGGCCGCGAGATGCGCCCGTGATCACCGCTACCTCGCCGCGGATATCGTCCGGGGCACGGCGGGCAGCCCTGACCGTTCCCGCGAGGACGCCCGCGGTGACGAGCGCAGCCGCTGCTTTCATGTGCTTGCCTCCATGACCTGAGAAACCCTCGGGCACGCTGCCCGCGCGGCGCGCCGGGAAACGGAAAGTTCGTGTCGCGCTGAGGTGGATTCCCGGGCCGGGCGGGCAGGCAGGCGGCACTAGAGACGGACGGGAGCGACTCATGAAGGCATTGACGTGGCAGGGCAACCTGGACGTGCGGGTCACGGATGTGCCCGATCCCCGGATCCAGGAGCCGAACGACGCGATCATCGCCGTCACCTCCACCGCGATCTGCGGGTCCGACCTGCACCTGTATGGCGTGCTGGGCCCGTACCTGTCTCCGGGTGACGTGCTCGGCCATGAGGCCATGGGCGTGGTTACCGACGTCGGCTGGGCCATCACGAACCTGGCGCACGGAGACCGGGTGGTCATCCCGTTCAACATCTCGTGCGGGAACTGCTGGATGTGCGACCGGGGGCTGTACGCGCAGTGCGAGACCACGCAGGTCCGTGAGCAGGGTAAGGGTGCGGCGCTGTTCGGCTACACGTCGCTGTACGGTTCGGTCCCGGGCGGCCAGGCGCAGCTCCTGCGGGTCCCGCAGGCGCAGTTCGGCCCGATCAAGGTCCCGGCGCACGGCCCGGACGAGCAGTACCTGTTCCTATCCGATGTGCTCCCCACTGCCTACCAGGCTTACGTCTACGCCGACCCGCCCAAGGACGGCACGCTGGCCGTGCTCGGCCTTGGGCCCGTCGGGCAGTTCGCGACGCGGATCGCCAGGCACCTTGGCGTCGAGCGGGTGATCGGTGTGGACCCCGTGCCTGAGCGCCGGGCCGCCGCGGCCTTGTTCGGCGTGGAGGCCGTGGACCCGGGCGAGACGGCGGACACCGCGAGCATGCTGATCGAGATGACCGGCGGGCGCGGGCCCGACTCCGTCATCGACGCGGTCGGCATGGAAGCGCACGGCCACGATGAAGGCGCGGTCAGCAAGGTGGCCGAGCTCGCGCAGCGCGCGGCAGGCCTGCTGCCGGACCGGCTGGCCGCCAAGATCACCGACGTGGCCGCGGTCGACCGGCTCGACGCGCTGCACACCGCGGTCAAGGCGGTACGCCGCGGCGGCACCGTCTCGGTCAGCGGTGTCTACGGGGGCGAGATCGACCCCATGCCGATGATGGAGATGTTCGACCGCGGGGTCCAGCTGCGCATGGGCCAAGCTCACGTCAAGCGCTGGATCGACAAGCTGATGCCTATGGTCACCGACACCGACGATCCGCTGGGCGTCGTCGGCTTCGCCACTCACCACCTGCCGCTGGAGCAGGCCCCGCACGGATACGACATCTTCAGGAACAAGGCCGACGGCTGCATCAAGGTCGTCCTGCAGCCCTAGCCGGCGCCAACGGCGGCCTCCCGCGCGGTGACCAGATCGCCGACCAGCCCGGCGTAGGAGCGGTCCCGGGTCTCCGGGTCGTTCCCGCGCAGCACGGCGGACGGATGGATGGTGCTCACGACCAGGCCCCGCCATGCGCCGAAGGATGCTTCTTCCACCTGGCCTTGGTGCTCGCCGACCCGGAACCGTGAGCCGAAGACGGCCTCACCCGCCACCGCGCCGAGCAGCACGAGCAACCGGGGCCGGACGAGCTTGAGTTCCGCGTCCAGCCAGAATCCGCACGCCTTGATCTGGGTACTGTTCGGGCGCTGGTGGATCCGGCGCTTGCCGCGCTCGGTCCACCTGAAGTGCTTGACGGCGTTGGTCAGGTAGACGTCCGCACGGTCGATGCCGGCTTCGTCCAGAGCCCGGTCGAGGACGCGCCCGGCCGGCCCGACGAACGGGCGTCCCTGCTTGTCCTCTTGATCACCAGGCTGCTCACCCACTAGCACCATCGCCGCGGTCTTCTTGCCCTCCCCGAACACCGTCGCCGTCGCGCGCTTATACAGCTCGCAGCGCGTGCACGCGGCCGCACTGTCCGCTAGCTCCTGCCAGGTGGTCACGGCCCACGATTACCCGACTGGCCACTTTTCACGCCTGCACCGTGCAGCAAGCTACCGGTGCGGAAGCGGCCGCGGGTCACCTGAGGGCCGAGAGCCTGGTCAGGCTGTGCGAGCGGGGTAGCTAATCGTCGGCCGGCTGCTCGCCCCCGCGGCCCGGCCAGACGCCGGTGAACCTGCGGATGCCCTCGGCGGCGCCACGGTCCACGGTCGCCTTGACCACGGCGAAGATGGCGCCCTGCAGGGTGGCGGCCAGCAGGATCTCGCGCCAGCCGCGGTCCTCGTCGGTCGCCTTCGGCGCCTCGTCTTCGCCCGCGGCGAGCTTCCAGATCCGCTTGAAGATGGCCCCGGCCAGTACTCCGCCCAGCACGCTGATCAGGAGGCTGACCAGCTTATACAGTACTTTGCTCATCGCCGAGTCCAGCTCCTGACCACGATGGCGCCGACCACGAGCACGCCGGCGGCGATGATCAGCTGGGTGCGATGTTTCCTGGCGCCTGCGGTTCCCCTGGTCACGGCCTGCTGCAGCGAAACGGACACCTGAGATGGCAGCCGATCCCGGCCGGCCCCGCCGACGGAGGCGGCCGACTGGCGCACGCTGGCGCTCTTGTCGGCAAGCTGGCTGCGCGCGCTGTCCGCCCGGACAGCGGCCTGGCGCCGGAGCTGACATGTCGTGTCTTTCGCGCGCTGCGTCAGGTCGGTCACCTTGCCCTGCGCTCTCGCCTTGACGTCCGCTTTCGCAGCCAACTGCTCGGCCGTCCTGCCGAGTTGCTCCCGGGTCTGTTCGATCTTCGCTTCCAGTTCCTCAGCGTCGTCCGGGGAGGAGGCGCCCGTGTCGGCGCCTGGCGCCGACCCTGGTTCGGCTGGCGGTCCGCTGGTCATCGATGTGTCCTTTCCTTGATTTCGTCAACGTCGGCCTTGACGCTCTGGACCGCTTCCTGCGGGACGGGCGGCGTCGCCTGCTGCAGCCTGCTCTTGCCCACCAGGGCGGCGATCCCGGCCACGGCCAGCAGGGCGACGCCCACGACCAGCGCTGACAGCCACGGGGCCAGCACCCGGCTGATGCCGATGATGGCGCAGGCGATCAGGCATCCGATGCCGTACAGGGCGAGCACGCCGCCTCCGCCCAGCATCCCGGCGCCGATTCCGGCCTGCTTGCCCTTACGGGTCATCTCTAGCTGGGCGAGCTTCAGCTCGTCCCTTATCAGCGTCGATACCTGTTCAGACAGCAGCTTGAGCAGATCGCCGGTGGATGGTTCTGGCACGTCGGATCGCTGGCCGACAGCGGAAATTTGATCCATGATCTTGCCCCCTCGGGCTAGGCGAGCCGCCTGCCTACCCGGCCGACCGTGCATCTAACGCGTCGGCACGGTGTCGTTGCAGGGCGCCGCCGCTACCACTGGCCCAGCGGCGGTCAAGGCTGGCTGATGACACGAGGGCGCTGAGCGGGGACCGGCTGAGGAGACGGCTGTTGAACTTCAGCCGTCCGGGCTTCTCCCGGCCAGCTCGCTGCCTGCCGTCGCCCCCGCCAGGTGGTCGTTGAGGTAGACGCCGAGCAGGTCGTGCCGGGACGGCCTGTTGTTCTTGACGACTGCTGTCCTGGTCATGATCTCTCCTGAGTGATGGTGCTCGTGGCCGAGGCATGTACCGGGCACGTTCGGTCCTGCGGCCTTGTCAGCCCCGCGCGGTGGCGCCGCTCAGCAGGCTGCCACTTAGAGCCGCGAGCAGGTCAGCAGGCCCGGAGTAGACCTCGGCCGCCCCGGCCTCGGTGAGCTCGCCGCGGCTGATGCCGCCGCTCAGCAGGCCGATGCACGGAACCCCGGCCTTCCGGCAGGCCTGGACATCCCACACCGTGTCACCGGTAAATACCGCCTCCTGCGCCGGCACGCCGACGCGGTCCAGCGCCGCCTCAACCAGATCCGGAGCGGGCTTGCTCGACTCGACATCCCCGGCGAAGGTGGCCGCATCGATCGCGTCCTCGGCGTCCAAGGCGGCACGCAGCGCATTGAACTCGGGCTCATCGGCCGAGCTGGCCAGCACCACGGCCAGCCCGCGCTCCTTGCACGCCCGCAGCAGGCCGGCGGCGCCCGGCAGCGGCCGCAGCCGGGACCAGTACGTGGCGTACAGGGCGCTGTGCGCGGCACGCAGATCCACATCGGCGCCGGTGTCCCGGTCAGACGGCAGCAGCTTGCCGAGCATCTGGTCCGAACCCATCCCGATCGCCCGGTGGATGTCCGTCATGGACACGTGGTAGCCGGCCTGGCCGAACGCCTGCCACCAGGTCACCGCGTGCAGGTAGTTGGTGTCGACCAGGGTGCCGTCCACATCGAACAGTGCCGCTCTTACCGGTCGGCTCATGACACCGCATCCTCCCTCACTCAGCCACCGTGGCCGTCCTACCCTCGCTAGGCGTCCCAAACGGCGCCGACCTCGGTTTGCGGTCCGGCAGCGGGGGAAGAGCGACGGCCGCTCTCCGGACACCGACCTTGGCCGCAATGGAGGAGATCTCATGGCGCAGATCGCGTCGGAATCGCTGATCGAACGGCTGGCTGGCTGGGGGGCGAGGCGTTCATGACCAGCGTGTCCCTGCCGGATCCGGTCATCCGCCGCCCGGGGCCGGGGGTCGACGCCGCGGCGCTCGAGCGCGCCCTGCGGGAGCGGGTCGGTGGCGAGGTCCGGTTCGACGCGGGTAGCCGCGGCGCCTACAGCACAGATGCCTCGAACTACCGTCAGGTGCCGATCGGAGTCGTGGTCCCCCGCACCGTGGACGACGCCGCGGCGGCCATCGCCGTGTGCCGGGAGCACGGTGCGCCGGTGGTATCCCGCGGCGGGGGCACCAGCCTGGCCGGGCAGACGTGCAACGTGGCGGTGGTCATCGACTGGTCCAAGTACTGCCACGGCCTGGTCTCGGTCGATCCGGACGCGAGCACCTGCGTGGTTGAGCCGGGCATTGTGCTGGACGAGCTCAACGCCCAGCTGGCGCCGCACCGGCTGATGTTCGGCCCGAAGCCGGCCACCCATGATCACTGCACGCTGGGCGGCATGATCGGGAACAACTCGTGCGGGGCGACCGCGCAGGCCTACGGCAAGACGGCGGACAACGTGCTGCGGCTGGAGGTCCTGACCTACGACGGCGAGCGGTTCTGGGCCGGGCCGACCAGCGACGAGGAGTACGCCGCCATCATTGCGGCCGGCGGGCGGCGGGCGGAGATCTACCGGACCCTGCGGGACCTGTCGCAGTCTTACGCCGATCAGGTCCGGGAACGCTACCCGCGGATCCCGCGCCGGGTGTCCGGTTACAACCTGGACTCGCTGCTGCCCGAGCAGGGTTTCGACGTCGCCCGGGCCCTGACCGGCAGCGAGAGCACGCTGGTCACGATCCTGCACGCCGAGCTCCGGCTAGTCCCCAAGCCCGCCGCCCAGGCGCTGGTCGTACTCGGCTACCCGGACATCGCCAGCGCGGCCGACGCCGCGCCGCGCATCGCTCCGCATCGGCCCGAGCAGCTGGAGGGCCTCGACGACCGGCTGATCACCTTCGAGCGGGAACGGCGGATGAATCCCGAGGCCCTGCGCCTGCTGCCGGAGGGCGGCGGCTGGCTCATGGTCATCTTCTCCGGGGATGCCCAGGACGAGGCGGACGCCAAGGCCCGGGCCCTGATCGACGACCTGCGCGGCACCGAGCACGAGCCGACGGTCAGGTTCTACGACGACCCGGAACACGAGAAGGAACTCGCCGACGTGCGCGAGGTGGCCCTGGGGGCTACGGCCCGGGTGCCGGACATGCCCGACACCTGGGAAGGCTGGGAGGACTCGGCGGTCCCGCCGGACCGGCTGGGTGACTACCTGCGGGACCTGATCAAGCTCTACGACGAGTTCGGCTATTCAGGCTCCGCCCTGTACGGGCACTTCGGGCAGGGCTGCGTGCACACCAGGATTCCCTTCGACCTGGTCACCGCCGATGGCATCGCCACCTTCCGCCGGTTCATCGAGCGGGCCGCGGACCTGGTGGTTTCCTACGGCGGCTCGTGCTCCGGCGAGCACGGCGACGGCCAGGCCCGCGGCGAGCTGCTGCCCAGGATGTTCGGCGAGGACCTGGTCCGGGCCTTCGGGCAGTTCAAGGCGGTCTTCGACCCGGGCAACCTGATGAACCCGGGCAAGGTGGTCGCGCCGTACCGGATCGACGAGAACCTGCGGCTCGGGACTTCCTGGACGCCGCGGGACTACGACACGTACTTCGACTACCCGGACGACGACGGCCGGTTCGAGCGCGCGGTGATGCGCTGCGTGGGCGTCGGCAAGTGCCGCCGAGTGAAGGGGGGAGGGGAGGTGGGCGGGGGGGTGATGTGCCCGTCCTACATGGTCACCCGGGAGGAAGAGGATTCCACCCGCGGCCGGAGCCGGCTGCTGTTCGAGATGCTGGAGGGACACGCCGACTCCCCGGTCACCGCGGGCTGGCGCTCCACCGAGGTCCGCGACGCGCTGGACCTGTGCCTCGCCTGCAAGGGCTGCAAGAAGGACTGCCCCGCCGGGGTCGACATGGCCACCATGAAGGCCGAGTTCCTGGCCCACCACTACGCCGGCCGGATCCGGCCGCGGTCGCACTACTCGATGGGCTGGCTGCCCGCCGCGGCCCAGCTCGCCTCCCGGGCCCCGCGCATGGTCAACGCGCTCACCCAGGCTCCCGTCCTGCGCGACGTGCTGACCGCCGCGGGCGGGATCGACCGGCGCCGCCGGATCCCGCTGTTCGCCGGCCAGACGCTGCAGGCCTGGGCGGCCGGCCGCGACCCTGGGGTTGCCGGGCTGCGCGGCGAGGTGGTCCTGTGGCCGGATACCTTCACCAACCACCTGGCCCCCTCGATCGGGCAGGCGGCGGTCGAGGTGCTCGAGGCGGCGGGCTGGCGGGTCATCGTGCCCAGCCGGCCGCTTTGCTGCGGCCTGACCTGGATCTCCACCGGCCAGCTGGCCACGGCCCGCCGGGTGCTGCAGCGCACCGTGGACGCCCTGGCTCCGTATCTCCAGCGCGGCGCCCTGGTGGTCGGGCTGGAGCCGAGCTGCACCGCGGTGTTCCGGTCCGACGCGCGCGAGCTGATGCCAGGCAACCGCGATGTCCAGCGACTGCGGCAGCAGACCGTCACGCTGGCAGAACTGCTCACCGATCACACCGCCGGCTGGCAGCCGCCGCACCTGGACGGCAAGGTCATCGCGCAGACCCACTGCCATCAGCACGCCATCATGGGCTACGACGCGGACCAGGCCCTGCTGCGTGACGCCGGCGTGGACCTGGACGTGCTGGATGCGGGCTGCTGCGGGCTGGCCGGCAACTTCGGCTTCGAGGCCGGGCACTACGACGTGTCGCGGGCCTGCGGCGAGCGCGTCCTGCTCCCGGCCGTCCGCGACGCGGCCCCGGACACCCTGGTGCTGGCCGACGGGTTCAGCTGCCGCACCCAGATCGAGCAGGGCGGCACCGGCCGCACGCCGGTCCACCTGGCCGAGATACTGGCCGCCGGGCTGAAGGGCCAGCCCGTCCGGCCGTCCCGCCCCGCGGCACCGGATGCCGCCGACTACGCCCGGCTCGCCGCGGCCGCGGCGGCCGTGGCCGGCTTGGGTACCGGTCTCGGTGCGGCGGCCCGGCGACGGCGGCGGCCAGTGCGGCGCTCCGGCAGCCCGCCGGACCTGTGACGAGGGCCGAGATCAGCCGGGCGCCCGCCGCCGAGGGGTTTGGCGCGGGCTGTCGGGGTAGTGCGGTCCGGAGCCGGCCGTCGGGGCAAGGACAAAAGACGTATGACCCAAGCCCAGCGCTTCGCCGGCCATCAGGAGGAACTCATGACATTCTGGCGCGCTCGCCGCAGCGCAACCAGCCAGGCCGCCGTTGGCATCGACCGGATGGTGCGCAACGTGGAGACCGGGCGCTTCGAGCGCAGCCTGTCGGCCCTGACCGCGGCCGGAGCGCTGGTGACGGCGGCGGAGATCTATTTCGAGCACGACAGCGCCAGCTTCGGCAACAAGATGATGTGGCTGCCGGTCGCCCTCGGACCGGTCGGCGCGGTGGCGGGGGTGGCCGGGTTCTGCAGCCGCCGGATGGCCAAGACGGCGCTGCCCATTACCTCGGCGGCGATCGTGGCCAACGGCGTGCAGGGCCTGTACCTGCACGCACGCGGCATCGCCCAGAAGCCGGGAGGCTGGCGGAACGCTCGCTACAACATGGAGATGGGGCCGCCGCTGCTGGCTCCGCTGCTGGTCACCATGGTGGGCGGGATGGGCCTGCTGGCCGCGATCTTGCGGCGGGAGAAATGAGCGCGGGCCCCGAGGGGACCCGCGACTGGGCCGGCCGGTTCCCCGGATTCGACGTGCTGAGCCAGGCCCGGCACTGGGATCAGGTAACCGCCGATGCGGTCATGGCCCGGATCAGGCCGCCCGCGGAGCCGAGGTTCTTCACCGGGCCCGAGGCGGCCTGCGCCCGGACCCTGCTCAACCTGCTCACCGGCCAGGACGAGCCGGATGGCGAGCTGGCGGTGCCGGTCCTGGAGATGGTCGACTCCCGGCTGCAGGCGGGCGAGACCGACGGCTGGCGGTACGACGACATGCCCGAGGACGGCCAGGCCTGGCGGGACACGCTGGCCCATCTGGACGCCGACGCCGGGCAGCGCTGCGGCATGTCGTTCGCCGATGCTTCCGAGCTTGACCAGCTCGCGCTGGTCCAGGCCGTGCAGGACCTGAAGTCGGCCGACTGGCACGGACTTCCGGCCGCGCACGTCTGGAGCCTGTGGACCAGGTACGCCTGCACGGCCTTCTACGCACATCCGTCCGCCTGGACCGAGATCGGCTTCCCCGGCCCGGCCTACCCGCGCGGCTACAAGAACGCCGGGGTCGGCAAGCTCGAGCCGTTCGAGGTCCGGGACGCGCGGCCCGCCGAAGACCCGGTCAAGGAGGGCGCCTGATGGGGGACGGCGTCCGTGCGCGTAACGAGTCCGCCTGGCTGCTGCCCAATGACGGCACCAGGACCAACCACCGGCTGCGCCGCGACATGCGGCGGTTCGCCGACGACGAAGAGATCAACCTGGTCATCGTGGGCTGCGGTGCGGGCGGCTCGGTCCTGCTGCAGCGGCTGGCCCGGGCCGGCTGGAAGGTCGCGGCCCTGGACGCGGGCCCGTTCTGGGACCCGGACGCGGACTGGGTCAGCGACGAGGCGGGATCGCATCAGCTGTACTGGACCGACCCGCGGGTGATCGCGGGCACCGACCCGGTGCCGATGGGCTCGAACAACTCCGGGCGGGGCGTGGGCGGCTCGATGGTCCACTACGCCGGGTACACGCCGCGCTTCCACCCGAGCGACTTCATGACCGCGACGCTCGACGGCGTGGGCGCCGACTGGCCCCTGAGCTACGCCCAGCTCCGCCCGTACTACGAGCAGATCGAGCAGGAACTGCCGGTGGCCGGCGAGCGCTGGCCGTGGGGCGACCCGCACGGCTACCCGCACCGGCCGCATCCGGTCGGCGGGAACGGCGAGATCTTCCTGCGCGGCGCGGACAAGCTCGGGATCACCGCCAAGGTAGGCCCGGTGGCCATCACCAACGGCCGGTTCGGCAACCGGCCGCACTGCATCTACCGCGGCTTCTGCCTGCAGGGCTGCAAGGTCAACGCCAAGGCGTCGCCGCTGATCACGCACATTCCCGACGCCCTGGCGCATGGCGCGGAGGTCCGCCCCGACGCCATGGTCACCGGGATCACCGTCGATGAGCGGACCGGGCGCGCCGCCGGGGTGCGTTACGTCCGCGACGGCCGGGAGCGCTTCCAGCGCGCCGCGATGGTGGCCGTGGCCGGGTACTCGATCGAGACGCCCCGGCTGCTGCTCAACTCCTCCTGCGAGCGCTTCCCGGACGGCCTGGGCAACGACTTCGACCAGGTCGGCCGGTATCTGATGGTCCAGGGCGCGCCGCAGACGGCGGGCCGCTTCGACGCCGAGGTGCGGATGTACAAGGCGCCGCCGCCCGAGGTGAGCACCGAGGAGTTCTACGAGACCGATCCCGCCCGCGGGGCCAAGCGCGGCTTCTCCATCCAGACCGTCTCGCCGCTGCCGATCACCTGGGCCGAGCACGTCGCCGCCCAAGGGCACTGGGGCAGCGCGCTGCGCGAGTACATGAGCGACTACGTGCACTGGTCGTGCCTGGGATCCCTGTGCGAGTTCCTGGCCCGTCCGGAGAACCGGGTGACGCTGGCCGACGAGAAGGATTCTTACGGCCTGCCGGTGGCCCGCTTCTCCTACTCCCAGTGCGACAACGACCGGGCCCTGGCCCGGGCCGCCCAGTCGGTCATGGAGGACATCCTGCACGCGGCCGGCGCGGACGAGGTCATCACCATCCAGCGCTACGCCCACCTGGTCGGCGGGGCCCGGATGGCCCGCGACGAACGGCACGGCGTCGTGGACAGCAACTGCCGCAGCTTCGCGGTACCCAACCTGTACATCACCGACGGCAGCGTGCTGCCCACGCAGGGCAGCGCCAACCCGGCGCTGACGATCATGGCGGTGGCCGCTCGCGCGGCCGATCACCTGGCGGCCGGCCAGCAGGGAATCCTGTCCGGCGGCACGACATGACCACCAACGAGGCCCTTCGGCGGGCCACGGAAGGATAGACATGGCACCGACAGTTGCCGATTACCTGCTCGAGCGGCTGCGCTCCTGGGACGTGCAGCACGTGTTCGCCTACGCGGGCGACGGGATCAACGGGATCCTGGCCGCCTGGGGCCGGGCCGAGAACAAGCCCCAGTTCGTCCAGGCCAGGCACGAGGAGATGGCCGCCTTCGAGGCGGTCGGGTACGCCAAGTTCACCGGCCGCCTCGGCGTCTGCATGGCCACCTCAGGCCCGGGGGCCATCCACCTGCTCAACGGCCTGTACGACGCCAAGCTTGACCACGTGCCCGTGGTGGCGATCGTGGGCCAGACCAACCGCAGCGCCATGGGCGGCTCCTACCAGCAGGAAGTCGACCTGCTGTCGCTGTTCAAGGACGTCGCCAGCGAGTACGTGCAGATGGTGACGGTGCCCGAGCAGCTGCCCAACGTGCTGGACCGGGCCATCCGCACCGCACTGGCCGAGCGGGCGCCCACCGCGATCATCATCCCGGCCGACGTGCAGGAACTGGAGTACTCCGCGCCCACGCACGCGTTCAAGATGGTGCCCTCGTCGCTGGGGGTGAGCTGGCCGACCGTCGTGCCGGACGACGAGGCGGTCATGGCCGCCGCCGAAGTGCTGAACTCCGGGTCCAAGGTCGCCATCCTGGCCGGGCAGGGCGCCCGCGGGGCTCGCCGGGAAGTCGAGGAGCTCGCCGAGCTGCTCGGCGCCGGGGTGGCCAAGCCATTGCTGGGCAAGGACGTGCTGTCCGACGAGCTGCCGTACGTGACGGGGTCGATCGGGCTGCTGGGCACCCGGCCGAGCTACGAGATGATGAAGCACTGCGACACGCTGCTCACGGTCGGCTCGAGCTTCCCTTACACCCAGTTCCTGCCGGCCTTCGACCAGGCCCGGGCCGTCCAGATCGACATCGACGGCAAGTTCATCGGGATGCGCTATCCCTATGAGATCAATCTGGTCGGGGACGCGGCTGCGACGCTGCGGGCCCTGATCCCGCACCTGCGGCGCAAGGAGGACCGGTCCTGGCGCGCAGGCATCGAGGACGACGTGGCCAAGTGGTGGCGGTCGATGGCGGCCGAGGCCGAGGTCGAGGCCGACCCGGTCAACCCGATGCTGCTGTTCCGGGAGCTGTCAGCCCGGCTGCCGGTCAACGCCATTGTCACCGCGGACTCCGGCTCCTCGGCGAACTGGTACGCCCGGCAACTGCGGTTCCGCGGCGACATGCGCGGTTCGCTGTCGGGGAACCTGGCCACCATGGGCCCCGGCGTGCCGTACGGCATCGGCGCGAAGTTCGGCCACCCGGACCGGCCCGTCATCGTGTTCGCCGGGGACGGGGCGATGCAGATGAACGGCCTGGCCGAGCTGATCACGATCAAGCACTACTGGGAGCAGTGGGCCGATCCGCGGCTGATCGTCGCGGTGCTGCACAACAACGACCTCAACCAGGTCACCTGGGAGATGCGCGCCATGGAGGGCGCACCGAAGTTCACCGAGTCCCAGCGGCTGCCCGACATCTCCTACGAGGGCTTCGCCCGCAGCCTGGGCCTGTACGGGATCGCGGTGGACAAGCCCGACCAGATTGGTGCCGCCTGGGATCAGGCCCTGGCCGCCGACCGGCCCACCGTGCTGGACGTGCGGACCGACCCGGACGTTCCGCCGATCCCGCCGCACGCCACCTTCGAGCAGGCCAAGGACGCCGCCATGGCGCTGCTGAAGGGCGACCCGGACCGGTGGGGCGTGCTCAAGGAAGGCCTGATGACCAAGGCCCGCGAGATCCTGCCCGGTAGCAGCGACTGACCGAAGCCCAGCCGCGCGCGCCAGGTCACCGGGCTCGGCCGCATCTACCGGCCCGGGCCTGCTCCGCTCAGCGCCGGCGGGTAAGCGGGAACGCGAACCACACCACGGCGAACAGGCCAGCGACGAACGCGGTGATCAGCCCGGCGGCCAGCCCGCTGGTCACGTAGCTGGTCACCAGCAGGACGGCGGCCGAGACGGCCAGGCCGACCGCGGCCAGGCCGGCGATGGCCATGACGTTGGCCGCTCGCACCAGGCCCTCCTTCTGGCCGCGGCGGAACACCAGCCGGTGGTAGGCCACCGGTCCCAGCAGCAGGGCGGTCGCGACCGCGGACAGCACCAGGCAGGCCAGGTACAGGTCACGCTGGCCCCGGCTGATCGTGTCGAACCGGTTGGTGAACGGCAGCGAGAGCAGGAACCCGAACAGCACCTGCACCCCCAGGCCGGCCACCCGCAGCTCCTGGAGCAGCTCGGCGAGATTACGGTCATCCCGCTCGGCCTCGGACTCATCCCGGGGATTAGGGGATCCCGCCGTTCCCATCGCACGCATCTACCGGGGATCCGGGCGGTTAAACGACGACGCTGGCCGGCCACGTGCCACCGGCGGCGTTTGGCCCCGGCCTGCGCAGGTAGCAGTCAGCCGGGGATGACCGACCGCGAGGAGGTTCAGCCGTGCGCGATGACGGGCCGATCGTGCGTGACATCACGGCCGCCGTGTATGAGATCCCGACGGACGCACCCGAGGCAGACGGGACGCTGGCCTGGGACAAGACCACGCTGGTGCTGGCTTCCGCCCGGGCCGGGACAGCCCGCGGCATCGGCTGGACTTACGCCGCCGCCGCAGCGGCGGGCGTAATCGCCGACATGCTGGCCGGTGCCGTCACCGGCCGCAGTGCCATGGACGTGCCCGGAGCGGCCGAAGCCATGGCGCGGGCGGTCCGGAACATCGGCCGCCCCGGGGTCGCGGCGACCGCCATCTCCGCGGTCGACATCGCGCTATGGGATCTCAAAGCCCGGCTGCTCGGCATCCCGCTGCCGCGGCTGCTCGGCCAGGCGCAGGACGGGGTCCCCATCTACGGAAGCGGCGGCTTCACCAGCTACGACGAGCACCAGACCCGTGAGCAGCTGGCCGGCTGGGTGGAGAAGGACCGCATCCCGCGGGTGAAGATCAAGATCGGGGAAAGCTGGGGCACCCGCGAGCACCGGGACCTGGACCGGGTGGCCCTGGCCCGGGAGGTCATCGGGCCGGACGCTGAGCTGTTCGTGGACGCCAACGGCGGCTACACGGCCGGGCAGGCGGTGCGGGTCGCCCAGCGGATGGCCGAGTACGGGGTGACCTGGTTCGAGGAGCCGGTTTCCTCACAGGACCTGGCCGGGCTGGCCGCGGTGCGCCGCCAGATCGAGCCGGACGTGGCGGCCGGGGAGTACAGCTGGTCGCTGGCCGACTCGGCCCGGCTCATCGACGCCGGCGCCGTGGACTGCCTGCAGCTGGACGTGACCCGCTGCGGCGGCATCACCGAGTTCCTGCGCGGGTCGGCCCTGGCCGCGGCACACCACCTGCAGGTCTCCGCGCACTGCGCGCCCAACCAGCACGCGCGGGTGGGCGTCGCGGTGCCGAACCTGCGGCACGTCGAGTACTTCCACGACCACCAGCGGATCGAGGGGATGTTGTTCGACGGCGCCCTGGACCCGACTGGCGGGATGCTGACGCCCGGCCCGGACGAGCCGGGGCTCGGCCTGACGCTGCGGGACGCCGATGCCGAACGCTACCGGCGCAGCTGAGGCCGCGAGCGCTGGCCGTTAACGCGTTCCGGCGAGCTGACCGTCCGGCGCCGGCTCGGGGCCGGGCGGGCCGCCGCCACCTGGCCGCGGGTGGCCCTGGCCCGCCGTGGCGTCGCCCCACAGGATCAGGGCCGCGAATGCACTCAGCACGAGCGCGATCAACGGGAAGGCCACGCAGATGAAGTTGAACGCGCTCGCGTCCACGGAGCCGGTGAGCTGATGGCTGTACGCGATGGCGGGCACCGTCCGGAGATCGGCGGACAGGTTCTGGACGCCGTACAGCAGGTGCTGACCGTGGTACAGCCAGTTCCGCAGCCAGGCCTCCCTGAGCATGACCGCGGTCGTGCCGGTGCCCAGAACGTCGACGACCAGCGCGCCGGTCAGGCTGACCAGGAGCCCCGCCGCCATGACCTGGCGGATCCTGGCGCCGACCGACGGGGCTGAGCTGCTCGATGCGGTGTAGTGCCGGTCGGCGATGACCGCCGCCGCCACCGGGGCGCCGAGCACCAGTAGCCACGCGAGCAGCATGAGCGGATCGACGTCGGATCCCGGCAGCCACGGATTGGTGGCATCTTTGCTGAGTCCGAGCGGCGCTACCGCGTACATGACCAGGCCGAGAGCGAGGCCCGCACCGGTGCCGACGGCCAGCGTGGCCGGGGCCACCCGGGACCGCCGTGAGGTCATCCAGAGGATGGCGGCCACGTACAGCGCCATGATGACCAGCAGGACGATCCCGCCTGCCCACGGAGTGCCGTTGGGCCGGCTGGCGATAAGCAGGTAGACCCGCAGATCAGCACCCCCGCGCGGCGGGGTGGTGGCGAACTGATCGACCGCGACCGTGGCCGGTATCAGGGCCAGGAGCGCGGCGTAACAGCCGACCCGGAGGCGGCGGGCCGGCCGGTTGTCCGGCGGCCCGAGGAACCAGCGGGCCAGCAGCGGCAGCCCGGCCAGCAGCAGCACCATGGTGATCGCGTAGACCCGGTCGAGCGGGGTGTCAACGCTGGCCGATGAGCCCGGCCAGGTCACCCGGACCGCTATCCCCGCGGCCACCGCGAACAGCAGCAGGCCGCCGATCCTGCGCACCATGACAGCCTCCCTCGCCAGAAGCCGCACGCCGCCCGCCCGCCAGGCCAGCCGCCGCAGACCCGGCGGCACCTCGGGCGCTTCGGCCCAGACCGCCGCCACCCAGTCACGCCGCCCGGCCGGCACCAGCCGCGCCACGGCGCGCCACACCGCGGCGCCCACCCGGCTCAGCCCGCTCACAGACATGACTCTACATAGGTAGATCAAGGATGTCCGGTTTGCTGAGAAATCGTCCGGCGGACGGGTCTACCAGGGCTGGATCGAGGCGGAGAAACCGGCGGCGGCGAAGGCGGCCTCGGCCAGCGCGTCGGTCAGGGCGGGACGGCGGCCGGGCCGGCTGACGGCGGCGAGCAGCACCATGGACGCGGCGTGCAGCGTGTCGACCTGGCCGCCGATCGCGAAGGTCCCGGGCCACGGCGCGGCCGCGGTCAGCGCGGTCTGGACCAGGTGCCTGGCACCGAGCAGCCGCGCCGTCCGGCAGGCCCGGCGGCTGGGCGGGCGGCCGGTCGTCAGGCGGATCGCCGGGCCGGGCATCAGGATCAGGGTGGCGCCGTAGCCGGCCCGGATCACCTGCAGCGCCCGTCCCCCGGTCGTCACGACGGGCATGCGGCGAGGCGGGGTGGTCACCGGCGGCGTCCGAGCTGCCGGGCCAGGAGCGCTCCGGCCACCACGGCCCCGGCCAGGATCCCGGCGGACGCGCGGGCGTGCTCGGCCAGCCAGAGCTGCGGGCTGCGGTCGTGCGACTTGTCGTCGAAGATGCCGTGCGGGCCGTGGTCCTGCCCCTGGTCCCGGTCGACGGGCTGGAGCAGGTTGTCGGGACGGCCGGGTTCGACGGGCTGCGAGGTCTGCTGGGAGTCGTAGCCGGTCCGGGCCAGGTACCGGTCAAGTACGGCCGGGGCCAGCCGGTTGGCCACGATCGTGGCCGCGGTGCTCGCGCCCACCCAGTACTGTCTGCGGTGCGGATGGTCCGCGGCGTACAGCACCCCGCGGGCGGCGACTTCGGGCTGGTAGATCGGCGGCACGGGCTGGGGATGCCGGGGCAGCCGGGACCGCACCCAGGAGAACTGGGGCGTGTTGACGGCGGGCATCTGGACCACGGTCACGTGCACGCCGGAGTTCTCGTGCCGCAGTTCGCAGCGCAGCGAGGACGTGAACCCGTTGATGGCGTGCTTGGCCCCGCAGTAGGCCGACTGGAGGGGGATGCTGCGCTCGCCGAGCGCCGACCCGACCTGCACGATCGTGCCCTGGCCGCGGGGACGCATCAGGGCTAGGGCCGCCATCGTGCCGTGCACGAAGCCGAGGTAGCTCACCTCGGTGACCCGCCGGAACTCCGCCGCGGTGATCTCCTCGAAGGGCGCGAAGATCGAGGTGAACGCCACGTTGACCCACACGTCGATCGGTCCTAGTTCCTGCTCGACCTTGTCGGCGGCCGCGGTGACCTGGTCGTAGTCGGACACGTCGGCGCTGATAGCCAGGGCCGTTCCGCCGGCCTGCTCTACGTCGCGGGCCGCGCCGTCCAGCCCGGCCTGGCCGCGCGCGATCAGGCCGACCCGAGCGCCGCGCTCGCCGAACAGGCGCGCGGTGGCCCGCCCGATGCCCGCGCTGGCGCCGGTGATGACAACGGTCTGGTTCTGCATGGAGATCCGCCTTTCGTTAAAGGCGTCCGGCTGCCCGGCGTTCAGGTGGCTAAACCCGGCGGGTCCCGGTGTTTCGTACGGGTCCTGCCGGACAGTTGCAGTCTCATGACCGGATCGTTGCGTCCGCACGTGCTGCGCGAGTTCGCGCTGATCGCCGACGGGGAGCGCGGGGCGCTGATCGCCCCGGACGGGGCCATCTCGTGGCTGTGCGCGCCGCGCTGGGACAGCCCGGCGGTGTTCGGCGGGCTGCTCGGCGGCCAGGGCGCGTACGCGGTCACGCCGACCGATCCGTGGCACGTCTGGGGCGGCTACTACGAGAGCCAGACCCTGATCTGGCGCAGCCGCTGGGTCGGCTCATCGCGGACCGAGTGCCGGGAGGCGCTGGCCATGCCGGCGGACCCGCATCGCGTGGTGATCCTGCGGCGCATCGAGGCGGTCGACGGGCCGGCCCGGGTGAACGTGCTGCTCGACGTCCGGGCCGGGTTCGGGCGCAGCAAGATGACCGGGCTGTCCCGGGCCGGCGGGTGCTGGACCGGCCGCAGCGGCCGTCTGAGGTTCCGCTGGTCGGGCGCGGCCGGGGCGCGGCCCGGCGCGGACGGGCTCACCCTGACCGTGACCCTGCCGGAAGGCGGTCACCACGATCTCGTCCTGGAGATCTCCGACCAGCCGCTGGAGGGCCGGCCGCCTGACCCGGACGAGGCCTGGGAGGCGACCGAGAACACCTGGTCCGCGGTCGTGCCCAGCTGCGACGACCTGATTGCCGCGCGGGACGCTCGCCACGCCTACGCCGTGCTGCGCGGGCTGACCTCGAGCTCGGGCGCGATGGTGGCCGCCGCCACCACGTCGATTCCCGAACGGCTGGAAGGCGGCCGCAACTACGACTACCGGTACGCCTGGATCCGGGACCAGTGCTACGCGGGCCTGGCGGTCGCCGCCCACGGCCCGCACCCGCTGCTGCAGGGCACTATCCGGTTCCTCACCGAACGGATCCTGGCCGACGGTCCCGACCTCATGCCCGCCTACACCGTCGACGGCCAGCGCATTCCCGGTGAGCGCGCCGTGCGGTTGCGCGGCTATCCGGGCGGCACACCCAGGGCCGGGAACCGCGTGAGCAGCCAGTTCCAGCTCGACGGGCTGGGCGAAGCACTGGAGCTGTTCGCTGCGGCCGCCCGGCTGGACATGCTCGCGGAGGAGAACTGGCAGGCGGCGGCGACTGCGGCCGACGCGATCGAGCAGCGCTGGCACAAGCCCGACGCGGGCATCTGGGAGCTCGGCGACCAGCATTGGACGCATTCCCGCCTGGCCTGCGTGTCCGGGCTGCGCTCGCTGGCCGCCGCGGCGGGCGGGCCGCCGGGCGGCCCCGGGCACCGGCAGGCGGCCCGCTGGAGCACGCTGGCCGACGCGGTGCTGGCCAGCCTCGGCGATGCGGTCCATCCGACGGGCCGCTGGCAGCGCTCACCCGAGGACCCGCGCGTTGATGCCGCCCTGCTGCTGCCGGTGATCCGCGGCACGCTGCCTGAGGACGACCCGCGCAGCCGCGCCACCGTCCGCGCGGTGCAGGACGAGCTCACCGAGGACGGGTACGTGTACCGGTTCCGCCATGACGCCCGGCCGCTGCACGAGAGCGAGGGCGCGTTCCTGCTCTGCGGGTTCTGGATGGCGCAGGTCGCGCAGGTATGCGGGGACGCCGCCGCGGCGGCGCGCTGGTTCGAGCGCAACCGCGCGGCGTGCGGCCCGGCGGCGCTGTTCACCGAGGAGTACGACGTGCACCAGCGCCAGCTGCGGGGCAACCTGCCGCAGGCCTTCGTGCACGCCGGGATGCTGGAGTGCGCCGCCCGGCTGTCGAGCGCTCCTGCCGGACCGGGACAGCTGGGTTAACGCGGCGCGGCCGGTGCCCCTGGCCGCGGTTGTGGCTGATTTTGCCTGGTCAGGTTTGCCGGAACGGGACAGGGTAGTCGGGCTGGCATGCCAGACCTGGACCCGCTCGCCGGGGAGCCGAGGCAGCGGGGATACCGCCAGCCGCTCGCCGCCCGGATGGGGGCCTGGCTGGTCTGGTGGGTGCTGCTGATGTCGTTGTGGGTCATGCTCGATGATTCCCTGGCCACCGACGAGCTGCTGGCCGGGGCGGGAGCGGCCGCGCTGGCGGCATTGGTCGCGGAGGTAGCCAGCTATCAGGCCGCGACGCGGTTCCGGATGCGGATCGGGTGGCTGGTACCTGCCCTGCGTCTGCCGGGGCAGGTGGCGGGCGACATGGTGATCGTGTACGCCGCGCTGTGGCGCAGGCTGGCCCGCGGTGAGCAGCCGGACAGCTCGTTCGTGACCGAGCGGGTCCGGTTCGGCGATGACACCCCGGCCGGCGTGACCCGCCGGGTCCTGCTGATCGGCGGGCGGAGCCTCGCGCCGAACGCGTTCGCGCTCGGTATCGACCGCGACACAGAGACGATGATCCTGCATCAGCTAGTCGGAGGGGGCGACTGACATGGTCCTGGGGTTCACGGTGGCGGCGATCGCGATGCTGGTCTGCCTCATCCCGGCCGGGCTGGTCGTGGCCCGCGGCGAGCTGGCCGATGCGGTCGTGGCCTACGAGTTCATCACCGCGGTGGTGGTCATGGTGCTCGCGCTGCTGGCCCAGGCGTTCCAGCGGTCCAGCCTGTTCGAGCTGCCGGTGCTGCTCGCCTTGCTGATGTTCGGCGGCGGGCTGGTGTTCGTCCGGGCCGTGGAGCGCTGGCTGTGATGGTCCGGGACGTCTGCGCGGATGTCCTGCTCGGCCTGGCGGTGGCGGTCGTATTCGGCGCTTCGCTGGGCGTGCTGCTGATGCGGGACGCCTATCAGAAGCTGCACTTCGTGACGCCCGCCGCGCTCGTCGCGCCGGTGCTGGTCGCGCTGGCCGTGCTGGTGCAGATGGGGCTGTATGAGAACACCGGGGAAACCTGCCTGGCGCTGCTCTTCATGGTGATCGCCGGGCCGTACCTGTCGCACGCGACCATGCGGGCCATCCGGGTCAGGGAAAATGGAGACTGGCGTCCCGGGAAGGGCGCCGGAGCCGCGGGGAAGGAGCCAGGGCGGTGAACACCCTGGCCGTCCATACCCCGTACACGGTGCCCGTCGCCATGATGGACGCCCTGCAGGTCACGCTGCTGGTCCTGGTGGCCGTCGCGGCCACGGCGGTGGTGCTGATCAGGGTCCCGGCCCGCCAGGTGCTGATGCTGAGCGTCTACGGCGTGCTGCTGGCGGTGCTGTTCCTGGCCTTCCAGGCGCCGGATGTGACGCTGTCCGAGCTGACCGTGGGCGCGGTGCTGCTGCCCGCGGTGCTGCTGCTGACGCTGGCCAAGGTCAGGAAGAAGGAGCAGTGACGCCGCGGCAGCGGCGCTGGATCTTCCTGGTGGCCGGCACCGGCCTGGTGGCGTTCTACCTGTGGGGGCTGTCCGGCCTGCCGGGGTTCGGCCGCTATCCGGGGCCGTACGGGTTCGCGATCTTGCGTGTCGTCGTCGCGCAGACCAACGCCACCGGCGTGGTGTCAGCGATCAACTTCGAGTACCGCGGCTTCGACACGGTGGGCGAGGAGTTCATCTTGTTCGTCGCCGCGGCGGGCGTCGCAACCGTGCTGCGCCTCCTGCGCGGCGAGCGGGACCGGCCTGCCGTGGACGAGGCCGCCGGCCGGGATGTGCCTGACACCAGCAGCGCAGTGCGCATGGTGGCGCTGCTGTTCACCGGTCCGGTCGTGCTGGCCGGCTGGTGGCTCGCCTCGCATGCGCAGACCGACCCGTCGGGCGGATTCCAGGGCGGGGTCATGCTCGCCACCGCGTTCGTGCTGATCTACCTGTCCGGGGAGTTCCTGGTCTTCAAGCGGTTCAGCCCGATCGATCTCACCGATGTGGTGGAGGCGGTGGGCGCGGCCGGCTTCGCCGCGATAGGGGTCAGCGCGGTCGCGATGGGCCTGCCCTACCTGAAGAACTTCCTGCCGCTCGGCCAGGTGCCCGGTGCGGTCAGCTCGTCCGGGACGATCGCGCTGATCAGCTTCTTCGTGGGGATCGAGGTGGCCGCGGCGTTCATCCTCATCGTCGGCGAGCTGCTGGACCAGACGCTGCTGGTCAGGCAGGGGGGCTAACCAGATGCAGATTTTCCCGTTCGTCGTCGTGGCCTGGATCCTGGGGGTCGGCCTGTACGGCGTCGTCACCAGCCGGCACCTGGTGCACCAGATCATCTGCCTGATCGTGGTCCAGTCGTCGACCTACGTGCTGCTACTCGGAGTCGGGTACGTGACCGGGGCCGTCGCACCCTACTTCTTCGACGTGCCGAACCACACGCCCGCGGTCGATCCGGTGGTGCAGGCGTGCGCGCTGACCGACGTGGTGGTCGAGGCGGCCGTCACCGCGCTACTGCTGTCGTTCGCGATCCAGGCCTACAAGCGGTTCGGCACGCTCGATCCGCAGGAACTGGCAGCGCTGAAGGGATAACGGTCCGCCGTGGATCAGCTGCTCGCCCTCGTCGTCGTGGTGCCGCTGCTCACGGCCGCCGCGGTGACGGCGTTCGGCCCAGTGCTGCGGAACAGGCGCCGGCTGCTCGACTTCACGGCGATCCTGGCCGCGGCCTCGGTGGCCGTCATGCTGAGCGTCATCATGATCCGGACCGGCTCCGGCGACCAGGTCTACTGGTTCGCCGGGTTCCGGCCCGCGCACGGGGTGTCGATCGGCATCGACTTCGAGGTGCAGCCGATCAGCGCCGGGCTGGCCTGCCTGGCGGCGGTGCTGGTGACCGCGGCGATGACGTTTTCCTGGCGCTACTTCGAGCGGGTCGCCACCTACTTCCAGGCCCTGATGCTGACCTTCCTGGCGGGCATCGTCGGCTTCTGCCTCACCGGGGACCTGTTCGACCTGTTCGTGTGGTTCGAGCTGATGGGCGTGTCCGCTTACGCGCTGACTGCCTACCGGCCGGAGGAACGCGCGCCGATCCAGGGCGCGCTCAACTTCGCCATCACCAACAGCGTGGGCGCGTACCTGTCGCTGTCGGGCATCGCGCTGATCTACGGGCAGACCGGAGCGCTGAACATGGCGCAGATCGGGACCTCCATCGCTAGGCACCCGGCGAACCGGCTGGTCGTCGTGGCCTTTGTCCTGGTCATCGCCGGGCTGCTGATCAAGAGCGCGATCGTGCCGTTTCACTTCTGGCTCGCGGACGCGCACGCGGTGGCGCCGACGCCGGTCTGCGTGCTGTTCTCCGGCGTCATGGTGGAACTGGGGCTGTACGGCATCGCGCGGGTCTACTGGTCGGTTTTCGGTCAGGCGCTCGGCCACCGGACGGCCATCAGCCACGTCTTCCTGGCCCTCGGCCTGCTGACCGCTGTGACCGGAGCGGTGTTCTGCTTCCGCGAGCGGCACATCAAACGCATGCTCGCGTTCTCCACCATCAGCCACGCCGGCATGTTCCTCATCGGCATCGCACTGCTGACGCCGCTCGGCCTGGCCGGCGCCGCCGTCTACGTCATCGGCCACGGGCTGGTCAAGGCCGCGCTGTTCCTGTGCACCGGGATCGTGCTGCACCGGCTCGGCTCGGTCAACGAACCCTGGCTGCACGGCCGCGGCCGGCCGCTGCGAGTCACCGGCGTGGTCTTCACCCTGGCCGGACTCGGCCTGGCCGACCTGCCGCCGTTCGCCACGTTCCTGGGCAAGGGCTGGATCGAGGCCAGCGCGGGCCCGTGGCTCATCCCCGTCCTGATCGTCTGCTCAAGCCTGGCCGGCGGGGCCGTGCTGCGGGTGGCCGGGGGCGTGTTCTACGGCCTGGGCGACCCGCCCCTCGAGGATCCGCAGATGGCCAAGGAGGCCGCCGAGGAAACCAGCGAAACAGCCGACGGCAAGGACCGCACCCCCCTCACGATGATCATCCCGCCCGCGGTTCTCGTCGCCGCCGCCATCGTGGTCGGCGTCATCGGGCCGCTCGGGCGTGTCGTCCAGGCAGCTGCGGTCCGGTTTGAGGACCAGGCCGGATACAACGCCACCGTGCTCAACGGCGCGCACATCACCCACCCGGTTTCCCTGTTCGCTGCCGGGCCCACCAGCGTGACCGCCACCGATGTGCTGGCCGGCCTCGGCTCGGTCGCCGGAGCGCTGATCCTGGCCGGGCTGGCCCTTTACTGGCAGCGGCTGCCGCTGCTGCGCGGCTACCAGCCGAACGCCTCCCTCGCCGCCGCCGCCCGCCGCTTCCAGAGCGGCGTCGTGAACGACTACGTGACCTGGGCCGTCATCGGCCTGGCCTGCCTCGGTGGAATCTTCGCGTGGGTCATCGGCTTACCCGGGTGGCGGCTGGCCTCGAGGGCATGGCCATCGGCCTCCGGGTCGAGGGACTGGCCGCGGAATGGGACTGGGCGTCCAGCACACTGGGAGGTAGTCAGTCCCGGGTTTCATCTCGCGTGGGAAGAGCGCCATGAATATCGTCCGCTTCACGACCGGCGACGCTGAACAGGCGCGGGCTGGGGTCTCAGACGGCGAGTGGGTCACTGAGCTGGGCGTGGGCTCGGTCGCGGAGTTGCTCAGGGAGCCTGCGGCGGAGGTGCGGCGCCGGTGCGAAGGCGTCGGCGAGGGCGGCGGCGGGGCCCGCCACCGGCTGGCCGAGGTCGCGCTGCTGGCGCCCATCGACGGGCGGACCGAGGTGTGGGCGGCCGGGGTCACCTACGAGCGGTCGCAGCAGGAGCGGATGAAGGAGAGCCAGGGCGCGGCCCGGCTCTATTCTCTGGTCTACGAGGCCGAACGGCCCGAGCTGTTCTTCAAGTCGGCCGCCTGGCGGGTATCCGGGCCGGGCCAGCCCATCGCGGTACGCGCCGACTCGGCCATCGACGTGCCAGAACCGGAACTCGCCCTGGTGCTGAACGCGCAGGGCGAGATCTGCGGCTACACGGTGTGCAACGACGTCAGCTCGCGCACCATCGAGGGCGAGAACCCGCTCTACCTGCCCCAGGCCAAGATCTACCTGGGCAGCTGCGCGCTCGGCCCGTCGATCCGCCCGGCCTGGGAGGTGCCCGATCCGTACCGCCTCACCATCCGGCTGACCATCAGCCGGGACGGCGCTGACATCTGGACCGGGTCCGCCTCCACGGCCGGGCTGCACCGCAAGTTCGGCGAGCTGACCGAGTTCTTGTACCGGGCGGACATATTCCCGGACGGCGTGGTCCTGGCCACCGGGACGTCGCTGGTGCCCGAGCTGCCGTTTACCCTGGCTGGCGGCAACGTGGTCGCCATCGCCATTGACGGCATCGGCGCGCTGGTCAACCCGGTGATCAGGGGGCGGCCCAGCCGCTAGGCGAGCACGTCCTCGAGGGTTACCGCGTCAAAGCCGGTAGCCTCGCCCACGGCGGCGTTGACCAGGTGGCCGGCGTGGGTGTTGACGCCCAGGGCCAGGCTGGCGTCGTCGGCGCAGGCCTGCTGCCAGCCCTTGTTGGCCAGCGCGACCGCGTAGGGCAGGGTGACGTTGGTCAGCGCGTGGGTCGAGGTGTTCGGCACGGCGCCGGGCATGTTGGCCACGCAGTAGAAGACCGAGTTGTGCACGGCGTAGGTCGGGTTGGCGTGGGTGGTCGGGTGCGAGTCCTCGAAGCAGCCGCCCTGGTCGATGGAGATGTCGACGAGGACCGAGCCCGGCTTCATCCGGGACACCAGCTCGTTGGTGACCAGCGTGGGGGCCTTGGCCCCGGGGATCAGCACGGCCCCGATGACCAGGTCGGCGGCCAGCACCGCGCGCTCGATCTCGAAGGCGTTGCTGGCGATGGTCTGGAGCTGGCCGCGGTAGATCTGGTCGACGGCGCGGAGCCGGTCGATGTTGAGGTCGAGCAGGAGCACCTCGGCCTGCATGCCGACCGCGATGGCGGCGGCGTTCAGGCCGGAGACGCCGGCGCCGATCACGACGACCTTGGCCGCGTGGACCCCGGGGACTCCGCCCATCAGGACGCCGCGGCCGCCCGCGGCCTTCATCATGGTGGCCGCGCCGACCTGCGGGGCGAGCCGCCCGGCCACCTCGGACATCGGGGCCAGCAGGGGCAGCGCGCCGTTCGGCGTCTGCACGGTCTCATAGGCGATGCCGGTGACCTGGCGGGCCATGAGCTCCTCGGTGAGCCGCTTGTCGGCGGCCAGGTGCAGGTAGGTGAACAGGACCTGGCCCGCGCGCATCCGGTCGTACTCCTCGGCGATGGGCTCCTTGACCTTCAGGATCAGGTCACCGGTGCTCCACACGTCGTCCGCGGTGGGCAGGGTCAGCGCCCCGGCCGCCTGGTATTCGGCGTCGGTGATCGACGAGCCGGTGCCCGCCCCGGCCTGGACGAAGACCTCGTGCCCGTTCAGCACGAGCTCGTGCACCCCGGCGGGCGTGATGGCCACCCGGTACTCGTGGTTCTTGACCTCGGCAGGGATTCCGATCCGCATGGTTCCTCCAACGTTGCGTTACGCAGGAGTTTGCCGCATCGATTCGGTTGTTGTCCGCAGCCACCGAATCCTATTCGGGCAGACTCTGGAAACTGGTGACATAATTAGTTTCATGGCCGGGATCAGGACAGCGGCGGCGAAGAAGGTTCGCCGGGCCGTCGAGCTGGACGAGGTGGACCACGAGATCCTGCGCATCCTGGCCGCCGACGCCCGCACCCCGAACAACGTGCTGGCCGCGCACGTGGGCCTGGCCCCGTCCACCTGCCTGATGCGCGTGCGCCGACTGCAGGACACCGGGGTGATCAGGGGCTTTCACGCCGACCTGGCCCCAGAGGCGCTGGGCCGGCCCCTGCAGGCCATCGTGTCGGTACGGCTGCAGCCCAACGCCCGCCCGGGCATCGGCTCGTTCGCGCAGCGGTTCGCGGCGCTGCCCGGCGTGCTGAACGTGTTCTTCCTGGCCGGTGTCAACGACTTCCAGATCCACCTGGCCGCCAGGTCAGCCGACGACCTGCGGGACTTCGTGGTCAAGAACCTGAGCGCCTCGCGCAACGTGGCGGCCACGGAGACCAACCTGATCTTCGAGCACATCGCAGGGACGCCCCTGACCGGGATCGACTGACCGGGGTCGACTGACCGGGATCTACTGGCCGGGATCGACGCGGTGATACGGAAGTGATCCACCACGGCCCGTTCGGCCTAAAACAGGTCTGCCAGGCGGTAGCCGCGCTGTTACGATAGTGCCGATCAGGCCCCATTATCACCGCCTGCCAGGAGGCGGATCGGCATGCTCTGGTCCCGGATCCACGGATCGCCGCCCGGCTTGCGGAACCTTCCGCTCGATGACCGGCCGCCGCGGCCCGCGCCGCTGCTCACGCAGCCCTTCGCGGGCGGGGTGACGGGGTGGGTGGTGGTGTTCGGCGCGCTGGTCGCCGAGGTGGCCGGGGGTGCCGTGGTAGCCAATCAGGCATCCGCCGCGGTCGTGGTGCCGGTGCTGATCTGGCCGGTCCTGGTGGTGTTCGGCTTCGCATTCACGCAGTGGTGGCAGGTCCGCTCGTGTGGCGGCCAGCCGGTGAGCTGGTGGCACCTGGGCGGGGTGGCGGCCGCGGCACTGACCTGGCTGCTGTGGCCGGACGTCCCGAAGGCGCTGGCCGGCGCCGGGCCGGTGCCGTGCGCCGGCAGCCGCATCTGTTACTTGCTGGCGCAGCCTTTCGGTTACCACGACGTGGCCTGGTGGTGCACCGGGGTGCTGATCCTGGCCGCGGCGCTGCTGGCCCGCAGGTCACGGATCGCGGCCTGGGCCGCCATCCCGGCCGCGTTCGCGGGCTGCGGGCTGGCCACGTACTTCCTTAGCTAGGCGGCGTCGGTTATCTCGGCGCGGGCCTGTCGATTTCGCGGGGTCGGCCCGACGTGGTGTAGGAACGAAGCGATCCCGGGAGGGGACTTCATGGCTCAGTACGCGATCCTGCTCTACGCCGACGACTCGGCGCACGCCCCGGAGGCCACGCCCGCCGACCTCGAGCCGCACAACCGGCACGCCGACGAACTGGCCCGGAGCGGTTCGATGATCACGGCGTATGCCCTGACGCCCAGGGACATGGCCACCTCGGTCCGTGGCGACACCATCACCGACGGCCCGTTCGTGGACGCCAAGGAGGTCGTGGCCGGCTTCTACGTGCTCGAGGCGCCCGACCTCGACGCGGCCCTAGCCATCGCCCGGCTCAACCCGGTCCTCCGGATGGGCGGCGGGATCGAGATCCGGCCGGTGCACAGCAGCTGGGCGCCGGAACAGGAGCCGGCGACTGCGTGAGTGACCGGGCCGCCGTCGAGGCGGCGATCGCCGACGCGCACTGCCGCGAGTGGGCCCGGGTCCTCGCCGCCACGGCGCGCGTGGCCCGGGACCTGGACCTGGCCGAGGAGTGCGTGCAGGAGGCGTACGCCGCGGCGCTGCAGAGCTGGGTCAGCGCCGGCATCCCGGGCAACCCGGCCGCCTGGCTCACCACCACGGCCAGGCGCCGGGCCATCGACGCCATCCGGCGGGACGCCACGCTGCGGTCCAAGCTGCCCCTGCTGGTGGCACCCGAAGACGAGGTGGCCATGGATGACGTCATCATCGAAGAGCCGGGCGAGGCCATACCGGACGAGCGGCTGCGGCTGATCTTCACCTGCTGCCACCCGGCGCTGGCTCAGGACGGCCAGGTGGCCCTCACGCTGCGGCTGCTGTGCGGGATCCCGACCGCGGACATCGCCCGGGCGTTCCTGGTGTCCGAGCCGACCATGGCAGCCCGGATCACCCGGGCCAAGCGGAAGATCTCCGTGGCCCGGATCCCGTACCGGGTCCCCCGGCCCGCCGAGCTGCCCGAGCGGCTGCGGGCCGTGCTGGCCGTGATCCATCTGCTGTTCACGGCCGGCCACACGGCGCCGTCGGGCGCCTCGCTGGTCCGCGCCGACCTGGTGGACCGGGCCCTGCACCTGGCCCGGATGCTGCGCGAGCTGATGCCCGACGACGCCGAGGTGCGCGGGCTGCACGCGCTGCTGCTGGTCACCGACGCGCGCCGGGCCACCCGCACCGACGCCGGCGGCCGGCTGCTCCAGCTCAAGGACCAGGACCGGTCGCGGTGGGACCAGTCCGCGCTGGCCGAGGCCCACGACCTGATCATGGGCGGCCTGCGGGCCGGGCCACCCGGGCGTTACGTGCTGCAGGCCGCGATCGCCTCGCTGTACGCCGAGGCACCGTCCTACGACCAGACCGACTGGGCGCAGATCGTCGCGCTGTACGACGTGCTGCTCGAGGTCTGGCCGTCACCGGTGGTGGCGCTGAACCGGACCGTGCCGCTGGCCATGGTGTCCGGGCCGGAGAGCGCGCTGGCCGAAGTGGAGCGGCTGGAAGCCGACGGGCGGCTGGCGGGGTATCACTACCTGCCGGCGATCAAGGCTGAGCTGCTCAGCCGGCTGGGCCGCGGGCGGGAGGCGGCTGGGTGTTACCGGGAGGCGTTCGGCCTGGCGGCCAACGAGGCGGAGCGGGCCTTCCTGGCCGGGCAGATCGCCGAGCTCGCCGCGACGTAGGTGCGTTACGTGGGAGTCGGGGCGGGTTCCTGTGCCGCGGTTTTCGCGCCTTGGGTATCGCGCCTCGGGTTCCACGCGTAGCGCGGCACTTCGGCCCGCGCCGCGGCACTTCGGCCCGCGCCGCTGCACTTCGGCCCGCGCCGCGGCCTTGCACACCTGTCCCGCGCCTCCCTGCCGTCACGCGCAGGTTCAAGATCAACTTATTGTGTGACCCCACCTCCTTCTGACGGAGGTAGTGTCACACGTTGATGCGGAAGCCGCCCTCCGACGGCATAGCCGCCCC
The DNA here is from genome assembly GCA_963790065.1 of uncultured Actinomycetes bacterium. Lineage (GTDB taxonomy): Bacteria > Actinomycetota > Actinomycetes > Streptosporangiales > Streptosporangiaceae > Palsa-504. The sequence continues at coordinate 134,862 of CAWBNK010000028.1, forward strand.
GAGAGTCACGCAGGACGCGGCCGGTCCGGCACACCGGCCCCTCGCGTCCCTGCCGACAGCAAAGCCCTTTCATGATCCACTTAACGTGGATGGCTACCTCCCCTCTGAGGGTAGTAACCATCCACGTTGATACTTATCCATCTTGGGACGGCGCAGCTGTCCCGCTGGTCACACGTCGGTACGTCAGCTGCGATCTGACTGGCGGTCTAGGCGTCCAGCGGGAGCCGGCCGGGAGCGTGCCGGACGGTGTCGATGGCCTGGGTGATCAACCGGTCGAGTTCGGCGTCGCCGCCGTTGCCGTTGGCGTGGCCGGCTAGGCCGTCGAGGATGTTGCGGGCGAACAGGCGGGCGATGTCCTCGACGGACTGGGAGCCATCCGGCTGGTACCAGGTCCAGGCGTAGTTGCACATGCCGAAGATCTGCAGCGCCGACATCTTCGGGTCGGCGGTGCGGAACACGCCGTCGTCCACCCCGTCCCGCAGGATGTCGCCCACGATCGCCGTGTAGCGAGCCCGCTGCTTGCGTACGTAGTCGGTAAGGTCGCCGTCGAAGTAGCGGACGAGTTCCCGCAGGCAGGCCAGGCTGGCGGCGCGGTCGTCCCGGTGCGCGGCCAGCAGCGCGTAGATCATGGCGGCCAGGCGGCGCACCGGGTCGTTCAGCTGGGCGTGGACGTAGTCGGCCTCGGCGAAGCGGCGGGAGAAATAAGCCACGTGCACCTCGCGCAGCAGGGTTTCCTTGGTGCCGAAGTGGTGCACGATGGTGCCCTTGCTCAGGTTCAGCTCGGCGGCGATGTCGCCCAGGCTGGTGTCCGCGTAGCCGCGGTCGGCGACCTGCTCGGCGAAGACGCGCAGGATGGCATCGCGGGAACTGGCCCGCGGCCGGATTGCTCGCATCGGCCCATCATACGCTCTTGCTGACCGTACGAGCGGTCAGTTATAGTCAAGGGATCGCGGGCACGGATGTAAGAGAAGCTGACCCGAGCGGCTAGAGGCCGACACAAGCTACTGGAGGCTGACCCGAGCCGCTAGAGGCTGACCCGAGCCGCTAGTGGCTGACCCGAGCCGCGGATGTTGATCCGAGCCGCGGATGTTGACGAGGAGCTGACATGAGTCCTGCCGCCCCCCTGCTGCCTTCCTATGCGTCCGGTACGTCCGACGTGCCGCTGCTCGGGGAGACGATCGGCGACAACTTCGACCGGACGGTGGCGGCGGATCCGGACCGGGAGGCGCTGGTCGAGGTGCCGACCGGGCGGCGGTGGACCTACGCGCAGCTGCGGGCCGACGTCGACGCGCTGGCGCTGGGCCTGCTCGGGGACGGCGTGGCCAAGGGCGACCGGGTAGGCATCTGGGCGCCGAACATGGCCGAGTGGACGCTGCTGCAGTACGCCACGGCCAAGATCGGCGCGATCCTGGTCAACATCAACCCCAGCTACCGCACGCACGAGCTGGAGTACGTGCTGAAGCAGGCCGGCATCTCGCTGCTGGTCGCGGCCCGGGAGTTCAAGACCTCGAACTACGCGGCGATGATCGAGCAGGTCCGGGGGAACTGCCCCGACCTGCGCGCGGTGGTGCTGATCGGGTCGGCCGAGTGGGACGGGCTGCTGACGGCCGGCCGTGGCGGCGACCCGGCCCAGCGGGCGGCCCAGCAGACGGCTGAGCAGGCGGGCCAGCAGACGGCTGAGCAGACGGCTGAGCAGACGGCTGAGCAGACGGCTGAGCAGACGGCTGAGCAGGCGGGCCAGCAGGCAGCCCAGCTGGCCGCACTGCTGGCGGTCCGGCAGGCGGCGCTGTCGCCGGACGAGCCGATCAACATCCAGTACACCTCGGGGACCACCGGGTTCCCTAAGGGCGCGACCCTGTCCCACCACAACATCCTCAACAACGGCTACTTCGTGGGCCGGATCTGCGGTTACACGCCGGCCGACCGGGTGTGCATCCCGGTGCCGTTCTACCACTGCTTCGGCATGGTGATGGGCAACCTGGGCGCTACCACGAACGGCTGCACGATGGTCATCCCGGCCCAGGGATTCGATCCCAAGGCCACCCTGGAGGCGGTGGCCCGGGAGCGGTGCACCTCGCTGTACGGGGTGCCGACCATGTTCATCGCCGAGCTCAGCCACCCCGACTTCGGCTCCTATGACCTGTCCAGCCTGCGGACCGGCATCATGGCGGGCTCGCCGTGCCCGGTCGAGGTGATGAAGCAGGTGGTGGCGCGGATGGGCATGGACGAGGTGACGATCTGCTACGGCATGACCGAGACCAGCCCGGTGTCGACCCAGACCCGCGCGGACGACTCGCTGGAGCGGCGGGTGTCCACGGTCGGGCGGGTGCACCCGCACCTGGAGGTCAAGCTGATCGACCCGGACACCGGGCTGACCGTGCCCCGCGGCCAGCCGGGCGAGCTGTGCACCCGCGGCTACTCGGTCATGCTGGGCTACTGGAACGAGCCGGGCAAGACCGCCGAGGCGATCGACGCCGCCCGCTGGATGCACACCGGCGACCTGGGCGTCATGGACGAAGACGGGTACGTCAACATCACCGGCCGGATCAAGGACATGGTCATCCGCGGCGGGGAGAACGTCTACCCGCGCGAGATCGAGGAGTTCCTCTACACCCACCCCGACATCCTCGACGCGCAGGTCATCGGGGTGCCCGACGAGCGCTACGGCGAGGAGCTGTGCGTCTGGGTCACGCTGCGCGACGGCGCGCCTGAGCTGACCGCCGAACGCCTGCGGGAGTTCGCCGCGGGCAAGCTGGCGCACTTCAAGATCCCGCGCTACGTGCTGATCGTCGAGGAGTTCCCGATGACCGTCACGGGCAAGATCCGCAAGGTCGAGATGCGAGAGAAGTCCGTGGGCCTGCTCGGCCTGGAAGACGCCGCCGCGATCAGGAACGCCTGATGCGCTACGGCCAGACCTCGCTGGAGGGCCTCCCGGACCGGGTCACGATCTGCGAGGTCGGACCGCGGGACGGGCTGCAGAACGAGTCCGCCGTGCTGCCGGTCGAGGTCAAGGCGGAGTTCATCGCCCGGCTGGTCGACGCCGGCCACACGGTCATCGAGACGACCAGCTTCGTGCACCCCAAGTGGGTGCCGCAGCTGGCCGACGCCGAGGCCCTGCTGGCCGCGATCACGCCCGCGCCCGGGGTGCGGTACCCGGTGCTGGTGCCGAACGAGCGGGGCCTGGACCGGGCGCTGGCGGCGGGCGTGCGTGACATCGCGGTATTCGGCAGCGCGACCGAGACGTTCGCCCAGCGCAACCTCAACCGGAGCGTCGACGCCTCGCTGGAGATGTTCGCCCCCGTCGCGGCCCGGGCCCGGGAGGCGGGGATGTCGGTGCGCGGCTACCTGTCGATGTGCTTCGGCGACCCCTGGGAGGGCGAGGTCCCGGTGGCCCAGGTGGCGCGGGTCGCGGCCCGGATGATGGCGCTGGGCTGCACCGAGCTGAGCCTGGGCGACACCATCGGCGTGGCCACGCCCGGCCGGGTGGTGGCGCTGCTTGACGCGCTGGCCGCCGCCGGGATCGGGACCGGCCGGATCGCGGTGCACTTCCACGACACCTACGGCCAGGCGCTGGCCAACACCCTGGCCGCGCTGCGCCGCGGCGTCACCACCGTCGACGCCAGCGCCGGCGGCCTGGGCGGCTGCCCCTACGCCCGCAGCGCCACCGGCAACCTGGCCACCGAGGACCTGCTCTGGCAGCTCGAGGGGCTCGGCATCGCCACCGGCATCGACCTGGCCAAGATGGTCGAGACCAGCGTGTGGATGGCCAGGCAGCTCGGCCGCCCCAGCCCGTCCCGCACGGTCACCGCCCTGGCCGGGCCAATAGAGGGCAGCACTGCAGGGGGAGACACTGCAGAGGGCGGCACTGCAGAGGGCGGCACTGCAGAGGGCGGCACTGCAGAGGGCGGCACTGCAGAGGGCGGCACTGCAGAGGGCGGCACTGCGGAGGGAGGACCCCCATGACGGTGACCGAGGCGGACCGGCGGGAAGAAGGGGCCGAACGGACCGGCGATCAGCGGGCCCGCAACGCCGATTCGCACCGGGCCCTGGTCGCGGACCTGAAGGCCGAGCTGGCCCAGGCGCGGCTGGGCGGCCCCGAACGGTCCCGCGCCCGGCACGTGGCGCGGGGCAAGCTGCTGCCCCGGGACCGGGTGGACTCGCTGGTCGACCCGTCCTCGCCGTTCCTGGAGCTGTCGCCGCTGGCCGCGCACGGCCTGTACGGCGGCGAGGCGCCTGGCGCCGGGATCATCACCGGCGTCGGCCGGATCTCCGGGCGTGAGTGCGTGATCGTGGCCAACGACGCCACGGTCAAGGGCGGCACCTACTACCCGATGACGGTCAAGAAGCACCTGCGGGCCCAGGAAGTGGCCCGGCACAACCGGCTGCCCTGCGTGTACCTGGTTGACTCGGGCGGCGCCTACCTGCCCGCCCAGGACGAGGTGTTCCCCGACCGCGATCACTTCGGCCGCATCTTCTACAACCAGGCCACCATGTCCGGGCTGGGTATCCCGCAGATCGCCGCGGTCCTGGGCTCGTGCACCGCGGGCGGCGCCTACGTACCCGCCATGAGCGACGAGGCGGTGATCGTCCGCAACCAAGGCACGATCTTCCTGGGCGGCCCGCCGCTGGTCAAGGCGGCCACCGGCGAGATCGTCACGGCCGAGGAACTCGGCGGCGGCGACCTGCACGCCCGGATCTCGGGCGTCACGGACCACCTGGCTGAAAACGATGCGCACGCACTCCGGATCGTTCGGTCCATCATCTCGACTCTCGGCCCCCGCGCCCCCCGGCCGTGGGAGGTAGTGCCCACCGAGGAGCCGGTGGCCGACCCGGACGAACTGTACGACGTGGTGCCGACCGACTCGCGGATCCCCTACGACGTGCGCGAGGTCATCAGCCGGATCGTCGACGGGTCGCGGCTGCACGAGTTCAAGGCGGAGTACGGCACCACGCTGGTCACCGGGTTCGCCCGCATCTGCGGCCACCCGGTCGGGATCATCGCCAACAACGGGATCCTGTTCTCCGAGTCCGCGCTCAAGGGCGCGCACTTCATCGAGCTGTGCGACCAGCGCGGCATCCCGCTGGTGTTCCTGCAGAACATCTCCGGCTTCATGGTCGGCCGGGAGTACGAGGCGGGCGGCATCGCCAAGCACGGGGCCAAGATGGTCACCGCGGTGGCCTCCACCCGGGTGCCGAAGCTGACCGTGATCATCGGCGGATCGTTCGGCGCCGGGAACTACTCGATGTGCGGGCGGGCCTACTCCCCCCGGTTCCTGTTCATGTGGCCGAACGCCCGGATCTCGGTCATGGGCGGCGACCAGGCCGCCACCGTGCTGGGCGCGGTCGGCTCCGGCGCCGACCCGGACGCGATCCGGGCCCAGTACGAGACCCAGGGCCACCCCTACTACTCCACCGCCCGGCTGTGGGACGACGGCGTGATCGACCCGAAGGACACCCGGACGGTGCTGGGCCTGGCCCTGTCCGCGGCGGCCAACGCCCCGCTGGGCGACCCGGCCTTCGGCGTCTTCCGGATGTGAGGGCCGGATATGAGCCCGGATATGAGAGAGCGCATGTTCGACACCGTGCTGGTGGCCAACCGGGGCGAGATCGCCTGCCGGGTGATCAGGACCCTGCGGCGGCTCGGCATCCGGTCCGTGGCGGTGTATACCGACCCGGACGCGGGCGCGCCGCACGTGCGGCTGGCCGACCTGGCCGTGCACCTGGGCCCGGCGCCGGCCTACCTGTCCGTGGACGCCGTGGTCGATGCGGCCCGGCGGGCCGGCGCGCGGGCTGTCCATCCCGGTTACGGGTTCCTGTCGGAGAACACGGCGTTCGCCGCGGCCTGCGAGGCGGCCGGGATCGCGTTCATCGGCCCGCCGTCGGCGGCCATCGAGGCCATGGGCGACAAGATCCGGGCCAAGCAGACCGTGGCCAAGGCGGGCGTACCCGTGGTGCCCGGCTCGGACGGGTCCGGCCTGGACGACGAGGCGCTGGCCCGGGCCGCGGCCGAGATCGGCTACCCGGTGCTGCTCAAGCCGAGCGCGGGCGGCGGCGGCAAGGGCATGCGCGAGGTGCACCGGGCCGAGGACCTGGCCGACGCGATCAGCTCGGCCCGGCGCGAGGCCCGGAGCAGCTTCGGGGACGACACACTGCTGGTCGAGCGGCTGGTGACCGACCCCAGGCACATCGAGATCCAGGTCCTGGCCGACGCCCACGGCAACGCCATCCACCTGGGCGAGCGCGAGTGCTCGCTGCAGCGGCGGCACCAGAAGATCATCGAGGAGGCGCCGTCGCCGCTGCTGGATGAGACGCAGCGCGGGGCCATGGGCGCCGCCGCGGTCGAGGCGGCCCGCGCGGTCGGCTACGTCGGGGCCGGGACGGTGGAGTTCATCGTGGGCGGCGACCGCCCTGACGAGTTCTTCTTCATGGAGATGAACACCCGGCTGCAGGTGGAGCACCCGGTCACCGAGGAGATCTTCGGCCTGGACCTGGTGGAGCTGCAGCTGCGGGTGGCGGCCGGGGAGCCGGAGCCGTGGCCGGCCCAGTGCCGGGCCCGCGGCCACGCGATCGAGGCCCGGATCTACGCCGAGGACCCGGCGGCAGGCTTCCTGCCCACCGGCGGCCGCGTCTTGTCGCTGAGCTGGCCGGAAGGGGCGCGGGTGGACGCCGGGATCGCCGCGGGCAGCGTGGTGGGCAGCGACTACGACCCGATGCTGGCCAAGGTGATCGCCCACGGCGCCGACCGGGCCGAGGCGCTAGCCAAGCTGGACGCCGCCCTGGGCGCCACGGTGGTGCTCGGGCTGGGCACGAACGTGGGATTCCTGCGGGCGCTGCTGGCCGATCCCGACGTGCAGGCCGGGCGGCTGGACACCGGGCTGGTCGGACGGCGGCTGGACGCGCTGGTGGCGGCGGCGCCGCCCGCCGACGTGCTGCCCGCCGCGGCGGTGCTGGCGCTGGCCGCGCTGGAGCCCGCCGGGGCCGTGGTCGACCCGTTCGACGTGCCGGGCGGCTGGCGGGTCGGCGAGCCGGCCTGGACGGCCTGGCGGATGACGGTCGACGGCAGCAGTGTCACTAGCACTGAGCCGGTCGAGGTCCGGGCCCGCGGGCGTGCCGCCGACGCGGTCGTCGCGGTGGACGGAGCGGAGCCGGTGGCCGCGCGGACCGTGGCCCGGCCGGGTCAGCTGCGGCTGGATGGGGCAGATGCAACGCGGCCGGTGACGGCGGGGGTCGGCGCGCGGGTGCCGGTGACTGTGGACGGGGTGACGCGCTCGTATGCCGTCGCGCTGGCCGGGGACACGCTGTGGCTGGGCCGGGACGGCCAGGCCTGGGCCGTCCGCGAGCAGGCGCCGCTTGACGCGGCCGCCGCGCAGGCCGCCGCCGGGTCTGGCGGTCCGGTGGTCTCGCCCATGCCGGGCACGGTGACCCTGGTCGAGGTGGCCGAAGGCCAGGCCGTCACGGCCGGCCAGCGCCTGGTCGTGGTCGAGGCGATGAAGATGGAGCACGTCCTGGCCGCCCCGGTCGACGGCACCGTGCGCGACCTGCGCGCGAAGCCGGGCGGGACCGTGGCCAAGGACGCCGTGCTGCTGGTGGTCGAACCCGTCGATCGGGAGGAGCAAGAGTAATGGACCTCACGCTGTCCGAGGAGCACGAGGCGCTGCGCGCCTCGGTCGAGGAGTTCGCCCGCAAACAGGTCGCCCCGGTCATTGGCGATCTGTACGAGCGCGGCGAGTTCCCCTACGAGATCGTGGCCAAGATGGGCGCGATGGGCCTGTTCGGCCTGCCGATCGCCGAGGAGTACGGCGGCATGGGCGGCGACTACTTTGCGCTGTGCCTGGCCCTGGAGGAACTGGCCCGGGTCGACTCCTCGGTGGCCATCACGCTGGAGGCCGGGGTCTCGCTGGGCGCCATGCCGATCTACCGGTTCGGCACCGAGGAGCAGAAGCAGGAGTGGCTGCCGGCGCTGGCGGCGGGCGAGAAACTGGGGGCGTTCGGCCTGACCGAGCCGGGCGGCGGCTCGGACGCCGGCGCCACCCGGACCACCGCCACCCTGGACGGCGAGGAATGGGTGATCAACGGGTCCAAGGCGTTCATCACCAACTCGGGCACCGACATCACCGCGCTGGTCACCGTCACCGCGCTGACCGGCGAGCGGCAGATTTCCGCGATCATCGTCCCGGCGGGCACGCCGGGCTTCCGGGTCGCGCCGAAGTACTCCAAGGTCGGCTGGAGCGCCTCCGACACCCGCGAGCTGTTCTTCGACGACGTGCGGGTGCCCGCGGCGAACCTGGTCGGCGAACGCGGCCGCGGCTACGCGCAGTTCCTGTCCATCCTGGACGAGGGCCGCATTGCCATCGCGGCGCTGGGCACCGGGCTGGCCCAGGGCTGCGTGGACGAGTCGCTGCGGTACGCGCGCGAGCGGGAGGCGTTCGGCCATCCGATCGGGCATTACCAGGCCGTCCAGTTCATGATCGCGGACATGGAGGCGCGGGCGCACACGGCTCGGCTGGCCTATTACGCGGCGGCGTCGAAGATGCTGCGCGGCGAGCCGTTCAAGAAGGAGGCGGCCATCGCCAAGCTGGTGTCGTCGAACGCGGCCATGGACAACGCGCGGGCGGCCACGCAGGTGTTCGGCGGGTACGGGTTCATGAACGAGTCCCCGGTCGGCCGGTTCTACCGCGACGCGAAGATCCTGGAGATCGGCGAGGGCACCAGCGAAGTCCAGCGCATGCTCATCGCCCGGCAGCTAGGGCTCTAGGGCCCGCGCCTAGTGCTCGCGCATACGCTCGTAGGTGTTACGATCGTATTATGGCGCAGGTGGATAGGTTTTCTGTGACGATGCCGCCGGAGCTCGGCGCGAACGTCAGGCAGGCCGCGGCCCGGCAGGGCACGAGCGTATCGACGTGGCTCAGCGAGGCGGCAGCCGACAAGCTGCGCAATGAACTCCTCGCTGCCGCTCTCGACCAGTGGGAGGCGGAGGAGGGCCCGTTCACCCAGGCGGAGCTGGATGAGGCGGCGTCCCGTCTCGGACAGGCGCCGCGCACGGACGCGGCGTGAAGGCAGTCCTCGACGCAGGCGCACTGGTGGCGGTCGATCGCCGGGACCGGATGATCGGTGCTCAGCTGCGGGTGCTCCAGCAGCAGGGAACGCCGATCCGGGTCAGCTCTGCCGTCGTCGGGCAAGCCTGGCGAGACGGGCGTAAGCAGGCCAACCTCGCTCGAGTCCTGGCGGGCGTCGGCATCGAACCGCTCGGGCCGGGCGACGGCAAGCGGATCGGCGAATTGCTGGCGCTGGCCGGTTCCGCCGATGTGGTCGGCGGACACGTAGCCCTGATGACAGCGCCCGGCGATCTCGTCCTGACCAGCGATCCCGGCGATATCCGCGCCCTCCTGCGCGCTCGCGGTGTTCCGGCGCGGGTCCAGACCGTGTGAGGACGTGCACCGGCTATTTGCCGCCGGCCCAGCGGTGGGTGCCTCATGGTTGGACACCGCGCGGGCGGTGGCGCGGTTAGCGTCGCAAGGGTGGCTGGTGTCGTTGCCATCGAGGCGGCGCGGCGGTCGTTCCTGGCCTCCGGGCACTGCCTGGCGGCGGAGGGCGGCGTCCGCGCCGAGGTGCTGGCCTCCTGGCAGCGGTCGCGGCGGCACGGGGTGGATCCGGACCGGACCACGGCCCGGTTCGCGGGCCATCCGGCGGCCCCGTCGCTGACCACGGCCTGCGCCGAGGAGGTGTTCGACGACTTCTTCAAGCTGAACGGCGAGACCGAGGCGTCGCTGATCCTGTTCGACACGGCGGGCGTGGTCCGGGTGCGGCGGGACGGCGAGGGCCTGCTGGCCGCGCTGCTGGACGGCGTGCTGCTGGTGCCCGGGTACGACTACGGCGAGCGGGCCGTCGGCACCACCGCGGCCTCGGTCGCGCTGCACGAGCGGGCCGACTCCGTAATCGCCGGGCCCGAGCACTACCAGGCCCAGCTGATGTTCCTGGGTGGCGCGGCGGCGCTGGTGGCCGACCCGGGGCTGGAGAGTTTCTGCGGGGTGGTCATGGTCGCGGGTTATCAGCCGGGCGAGCCGGGGTGGCAGCTGCCGCTGGCGCGCCTGCTGGCCCGGCAGGTCGCCGACCGGATGGTCGACGAGCCGCACCGCCGGTCGCGGGTGATCCTGGACCGGTTCAGCCGGTGCGGCCAGCAGAATGCAGAGCGGGACGGGGAGTGGGTGCTGGCCACCGACGGCGACTGGATCCTCAGCAATGCCGCCGCCCGCCGCCTGGAGCCGGCCGACCTGCGCTCGCTCAGCGACCTGGCCCTGGCCGGCCTGAGCCTGCCCGACTTCGCCAGCAAGCATGCGGACCTGCCGTCCGGCGGCTGCGCCGAGATCGCGACCGAGGGCGTGTACCTGTCCGGAGAGCTGATCGGCTGCGTGCTGTTCGGCGGCCCGGCCAGCGCCCGGCGGCCCGCCGGGCTGCCCGAGGCCGTCCGGCGGCAGGGCTCGCACGTCGCGCCGACCGCCCGGCGCGACTACGCCGAGGACCTGCGGCGCCCGGCCAGCATGCGGAAGATCCACGCGGAGGCGCGGATCCGGGCCAACCAGGAGCTGCTGACGCCGGTGCTGCGGGCCAGGCAGGAGGTAGCGGCCAGCATCAGGCAGGGCCGCAACCACCTGCTGATCGGGGAGCCTGGCGTGGGCAAGCGGACCCTGGCCCAGGCCCAGTTCCGGCAGGCCTACGCGCAGGGCCGGGTGGTCGCGGTGAGTGGCGCCCAGTTCGAGGTCGGCTCGGGCGCGGCCCGCGAGGATCCGGTGGCCAGCCTGCTGCACAGCCGGCACGACCAGCCCCGGCTGCTGCTGCTGCGCGGCATCGACGGGCTGACCCCGCTGGGCGCGCGCCGCCTGGATGAGTCGCTGCGGCCGCTGGTCGCGCTGCCCGCGCCGCCGCTGGTGATCGCGTGCGTGGACACCCCGGCGATGGACGCGACCCGGCCGTACGGGCTGCTGCTGCGGCACTTCCACCAGATCACCCGGGTGCCCGCGCTGCGGTACCGCAACGACGAGATCGGCGACATCGCGCTGTCGATCCTGCGCGAGCTGGCCGGCCGCCGGTCGCTGCGGCTCAGCCTCCAGGTCATCCGGGTCCTGGAGGGCTACGCGTGGCCGGGCAACATCAGCGAGCTGCAGGACGTGCTCAGGTACGTCGTGGCCCGCAAGCCGGTGGGCGAGATCCAGCCGCCCGACCTGCCGCGGCTGTGCTTCCAGCGGGAGCCGCGCAAGATGTCCATGCTGGAGGCCGCGCAGTGCGACGCGATCATTCACGCGCTGTACGAGTCCCGGGGGAACCGGTACAAGGCGGCGGCCATGCTCGGTATCGCCCGTTCGTCGCTGTACCGCAAGATCGACGCGTTCGGCATCAGTTACATTGCCTGATCCGCGGGCCGGCTGCGGCTTCGGGCCGACCCGCGGATTCGATCCTTGCTGGCTCAGGCCGGGGTGATGACGACCTTCAGCGCCGAGTTCGCGGCCGCGTTCTTGAACACGTCGTAGGCCTCGTCCATCTGCTCGAACGTGAACGAGTGCGTGCCCATCTTCTCGGCCGGGATCCGGCCGCTGGCCACCATCTTCAGCAGCGTGGGGATGGACACCGTATCGACCAGGCCCATGGTCAGCCGCACGTTCTGGATCCACATGTCCTGCATCGGCAGCTCGACCGGCGTGCCGTGCACGCCGATGTTGGCGATCGAGCCGCCCGGCCGGACCAGCGAGGCCGCGGTGAGCAGCGTTTCCGGGTAGCCGACCGCCTCGATCGACACGTCCACGCCCAGGCCGTCGGTCAGCGCGATCACCTCGGCGACCGTGGCCGGGCCGACCTCCACCACGTCGGTGGCGCCGAACTCCAGCGCCTTGGTCAGCCGGAACTTGTTGGTGTCGACCGCGATGACCTTGGACGCGCCCCATAGCCCGGTGGTCAGGATGGCGGACAGGCCGACCGCGCCCGCGCCCACCACCGCGACCGTGTCACCCGGCCGGACCTGCCCGGCCAGCACGCCGACCTCGTAGCCGGTCGGCAGCGAGTCGGCCAGGAAGATGGCCTGCTCGTTGGTCACGCCGTCGGGTACCGCGTACAGCGAGGTGTCGGCGTAGGGCACCCGGACCGTCTCGGCCTGGGTGCCGTCGATCAGGTGGCCGAAGATCCAGCCGATCCCGCCCACCGTCTGGCAGTGCGACGGCATGCCCCGCTGGCAGTACGCGCAGCGGCCGCACTTGGTGATGGCCGGCACCAGCACCCGGTCACCGGCCGCGAAGCCCGTGACCGCCTCGCCCACCTCGGTGACGGTGCCGACCGCCTCGTGGCCGAGAATGCGCCCCTCGGTCACCGCGGCGACGTCGCCCTGGAGAATGTGCAGGTCGGTGCCGCAGATCGTGGTGGTGTCCACTTGGACCACCACGTCGGTCGGCTCCTGGATCGCGGCGTCGGGAACCTCTTCCCAGGCCTTCTTCCCAGGTCCGTGGTAGACCAGCGCCTTCATCGCGACCTCCGGTGGTGCTGCTGCTGTCGGGGCGGCCCGGTGGCGGCCCTCAGCGTCGAACGTAACCGGGGCGGCAGGGGGCTGGCTGTTTCAGAATCGGACCATTTGTCTGGTCGCAGCCGCGCCGGGCTGGCCGGGTGACCCGGATCCGGGACACTGTGCCGGAAACGGTTGGCGGTCAGCTCGAGGGCACGCTGGTCCGCGGTGCGGGCCTGGTCGGGGTGGCCGAGCTCACGCAGGAGTTCGGCGCGGGTCGCGTGGTACAGATAGTAATCCCCGGGAGCGCCCGACAGGCCGGCCGAGGTCCGGTACGACAACCGCAGGGGAAAGTTCGGCCGCGGGGCAGGAAGGGTTGCGGAGCGCGCAGACCACGGATCGTTCGGCAGCAAAAAAAGACGTACATGAATACGGCGCGGCTGCTAGCGCTGCGGCTGACGCCGCGCCGAGGGCGGGAATTCCGCGGTAGCGCCGTTAACGAAGTCGCGGGCGACGTCGGTCAGACGCTGGTTGGTGTTCCTGGCGTACTCGCGCAGCATCGTGAAGGCGCGGTCCATGTCGACGCTGCGCCGCTCGGCGAGCTTGCCCTTGGCCTGCTCGATGATGACCCGGCTGTTCAGGGCGGCCTGGAGCTGCTCGGCGACGGTCTCGCGGTGGCGTACGTTGCGTTCGTGCAGCAGGCCGATGGTGGCCACGTCGGCCAGCGCCTGGGCGATGCGCAGGTCCGCCGCCTCGAGCGGGCCTGGCTCGGCGCGGAACAGGTTCAGCGCGCCGATGACCTGATCCCGCAGCCGCATCGGCAGTGCCTCCACCGTCCGGAACCCCGACCTCACGGCGGCTTCCGCGAACCGGGGCCACTGCGAGGCCGGGCCGGTGAGGTCACCGGCCGTAACGGGCCGGCCGGTGCGGAAGCACTCCAGGCAGGGGCCCTGGTCATTCTGCAGCTGGAACAGCTCCAGCAGGCCGACTTCCTCGCTGGAGGCCGCTGCGACACGCAGCTCACCACGCGGGTCGGCCAGCACCACCCCGGCCGCCGACGCGGCCAGCAGAGCGACGCTGCGGTCGGTGAGCAGGTGCAGGAAGTCGATGATGTCGAAGTCGGCGACCATCGTGTCGGCCAGATCGACGAAAGTGTCGGAGAGCAGCTCGGTGTCCATCTGGGTCACCTTTCGCCAATAGCAGGGAAGTCGCGGTAGCGCTGCCGGGGAAACACGGCTAACGCATTCTGATAGGTCACGGGCCGCCATCTTGACCCTGGTCCCGGTGCAGCCGCAGGCGCCGGGCGACGATGTCGCCGGCCACATCGGCCAGACGCCGGTCCTGAGAATAAGCGTAAGCCCGGAGCCGGGCGAACGCCGCAGCGGCCGGGACGCCGAGCTGGACCGTCAGCATCCCGGTGGCCTGGTCGACCTCGGCACGGTGCACCGCCAGGTCCCGGGCCTGCCCGTCCAGCCAGGCACCGTCACCGTCCTGGTTGTCGCCGTTCGCGCTGCCGAGCAGCATCACGGTCGCCGCATCAGCGAGGATGAGCAGGTCACCCAGCTGCCGGTCCAGCAGCAGGCCCGGCGAGCCGCGGTACAGGCCCAGCACCCCGGCCCGGATCGCCCCGACGATCAGCGGGAACGCGAAGACCGCCCCGGCGCCGAGCTCGCGGGCGGCCGGGATGAACACGGGCCACCGGCGGCCGGGCTCCGCATCATCCAGGTCTGCGGTCAGGACCGGCGCGGCCGAGGCCAGCACGTCATGGCACGGCCCCTCGCCCAGCATCAGCTGGAGCTCGGCCAGCTGCTCGCCGACCGGGTCCGTCACGCACATCACGAAATCCGGGTCGCCGCCGCGCGCGGCAACCAGCCACGCCCCGCTCAGCTGAGCCGAGCTGACCGCGACCGCGCACACGTCAGCGACCGATACGCGGCGGCCATGTGCAGCGGCATGCGCAGCCACCTGCCCCCACAGGACCACGGCCCGGCGATCCGTCATCTATGCGCCCGGCCGCGCAACCAACTCGCCAGGGCCGTCGCTGCTCCGGCAGCGATCAGCCGGTACCAGTACGCGATGGCGCTGCCCTCCCAGGGCGTGCAGCACTCACCGCAAGCCGCCGCCAAGAGTACCGCTTCGGGCAGCTGGCGGTACCCGCGACGGCGGCCGCCTCGCTGGCCTGAACGCAGAACGCGTCATCCATGCCGTTCAGGGCCAGCAGCCGCCGTAGCTGCGGCTGCCGCGCGGCCGTGATCGCCGCCTCGGCGTCCGCCGCGCCGGTAACGTCCAGCTCCCCGCGCAGGGCCACGACAGCATGACCGTTCCGCACGGCGGTTTCTTGCTCGACACCCAGCATGGCGCGGCCCTCTGGCACAGTGGCCGGGGCGGGGTCTGGACCCGACGGCTCAATTTCACAGATCCGTGCTTTCACCCTACGCCGCAGCCACAAAACCTGCCAGGCCTGAGCCCCTGCCCGCCCAGCGGCGCCCGGATCTGCAGCCGAGGCATCCGGCGGGTAACCAGGGCCCGGTCAGCCGGCGCCGGGGAGGCAGACCGGCTCGCACTGGCCGGCCGCACGCACGGTGGCCGTTCGGCCAATATTTCATGGGGCCGAACGGATCGTGGCGCTACGGTCCGGGCCGTCCGTGTTTGCCCGTCGCGGCCCTGGGCAGCGGGGGTCAGTCATGAGGGGGTACCTATGCACGGAGCCGTTGACCTGACCGCGAACGAGCCGCACGCCGCGGCCGGCGGGACCGCCCGCTGGCCCGGCTCGACGGCCGCCGCGGCGTTCGCGGACGCGGTCGAGTCGGGGCGGCTGAGCCTGCCGCTGCCTGGCGCGGGACGGACCCGGGAACGCTGGGCCGTGCTGGCGGACCTGGCCGAGGAGGATCTTTCGCTGGCGCGGCTAGCCGAAGGCCACGCCGACGCGCTGGCCATCCTGGCCGAGCTCGGCGAGCCGGCCCCGCCGCCCGGGACCCGCTGGGGGGTCTGGGCCGCGCAGCCGCCCGGCCCAGGCCTGACCGCCAGCCGGGCCCACGGCGGCTGGCGCCTGGACGGGATCAAGCAGTACTGCTCGGGCGCGCATTCCTGTACCGATGCGCTGGTGACCGCGGCGGCGCCGGACGGCAGCCGGCTGTTCGCGGTCAGCACCCGCGACCTGGTTCCTGTCCCCGGCACCTGGCCGGCGGTCGGCATGGCGGCCAGCGACACGCTCGACGTCCGCTTCGCCGGCATCCCGGCCGAGCCGGTGGGCGGCCCGGGCCGCTATATCGACCGGCCGGGCTTCGCGCACGGCGGCGCGGGGGTGGCGGCGTGCTGGTACGGCGGGGCGCGCGGGGTCGGCCGGACCCTGCTGGCCGCCGCGGCCGCGCGTGACGTCGGCCCGCACGCCCTGGCCCATCTCGGCGCGGTCGACATCGCGCTGCACACCGCCAGCACGGTGCTCGACGCGGCCGCCGCCGGCATCGACGCGGATCCCGACGACGGCTCCGGCCGCGGCCGGCTGCGCGCGCTGCGGGTCCGCGCCTTCACCGAAGCCGCCGCGACCGAGGTCATGCAGCGGGTGGGCCGGGCGCTGGGCGCGGGGCCGCTGTGCCACGATGAGGCGCATGCGCGCCGGGTCGCGGACCTGACCGTGTACCTGCGCCAGCATCACGCCGAGCGCAACCTGGCCGAGCTCGGCGCGCTCGTGGCCGGCAGCGGCGCCTCGTGGTAAGCGGGCTCCGGCGGAACCGCATCGACCGGCCCGGCACCGCCGAGCAAGCCTGGGAATCGTGGCCGGAGCTGTGGCAGCTGCCGGCCGCCGACCCGCTGGCCTGGCCGAGCGTGGCGGTGATCGCCGCTCACCCCGACGATGAGGTGCTCGGCGCCGGCGGGACGATGGCGCTGCTGGCCGCCGCCGGGACCCGGCTCCGGCTGATCGCGGCCACCGACGGGGAGGCGTCGCACCCGGGCGCCGACCCCGCCGTGCTCGGGCGGGTGCGGACCGGGGAGACAGCCGCCGCCCTGTCAGCGCTGGGTGCGAGCGGCGCCGAAGTGATCAGGCTGCGGTTCCCCGATACCGGACTGGCCGCCCGCGAGGATGAGCTGGCCGCCGTCCTGCGCGAGCAGTGCGCCGGATTCGAGGTGTGCCTGGCGCCGTGGGACGGGGATGCGCACGCCGATCACGAGGCAGCGGGCCGCGCGGCGCGGCGCGCGGGCCTGCCCGTGCTGAGCTACCCGATCTGGATGTGGCACTGGGCGGTACCAGCCGACGTGCGGGTGCCCTGGCACCGGGCCCGCCAGATACCGCTGCCGGCCGCGGTCACGGCCAGGAAGCGGTCGGCCATCGGCGCCTTCCGCAGCCAGCTCACGGACCGCGGCGGCGGGGCGGGCCCGGTGCTGCCGGCCGGCATCGTCGCGCATTTCACCCGCCCGCAGGAGGTACTGCTGAGTTGACCGCGCCCGTCACCCTGCCAGCGGACTACTTCGACGCCATGTACGAGGCGGCCAGCGACCCGTGGGGATTCGAGGACCGCTGGTACGAGCAGCGCAAGTACGCGATCAGCCTCGCGCAGCTCCCCGAACGCCGGTACCGGAACGCCTTCGAGCCGGGCTGCTCCATCGGCGTGCTCACCGCGATGCTCGCCGGGCGCTGCGACCGCCTGCTGTCGTGCGACGTCGCCCCGGCGGCGGTCCGGGCCGCCGCCCGCCGCACCCGGGACCTGCCGCAGGTCCGCGTCGAGCGGCGCCAGCTCCCCCGGCAGTGGCCGGCCGGGCGTTTCGACCTCATCGTGTTCTCCGAAATCTTGTACTACTTCGGGGACGGCGACCTGGACCAGGTCATCCAGCATGCGGTCCGGGCGCTCCAGCCGGGCGGGACCCTGCTCGCCGTGCACTGGCGGCACCCGGTGGCCGACTACCCCAGGTCCGGCGACGGCGTCCACCGGGCGCTGGCCGCGCGGCCCGGGCTGGCCCGGCTCGTCCGCCACCAGGAACCTGACTTCCTGGCCGAGGTCTACATCCGCACCGACGCCACGCCGGTATCGGTCGCCCAGGCGACGGGCCTGGCGTGATCGAGGCCGCCGGGATCGTGGTGCCGGCCCACAACGAGGAAACGCTGCTGCCCTCGTGCCTGAGCGCGCTGCAGCAGGCCGTCCGTTCGGCCGGCCTGCCGGTGCACGTGCTGGTGGTCGCCGACTCGTGCGCCGACGGCACCGCCGCGGCGGCCCGGGCGGGCGGGGCCGGGGTGATCAGCATCCGGGCCCGCAGCGTCGGCGCGGCCCGGGCCGTCGGCATGACCGAACTGCTCCGGCTGACGGCCGCCACGGACCCGGCGGCCGTCTGGCTGGCCACTACCGACGCGGACACCGTGGTACCGCCCGGCTGGCTGGGTCGTCAGCTCGGCTACGCCGGCCAGGGCTGGGATGTCGTCCTCGGCACGGTGACCGTCGTGGACTGGAGCGAGCACCCGCCGCACGTGCCGATCGCATTCGCGGCCCGCTACGAATCCGGCGGCCACCCGCACCCGCACGTGCACGGCGCGAATCTCGGCATCCGGGCCTCGGCCTACCTGGCCGCCGGGGGGTTCACGCCGTTGCGCACCGCCGAAGACCATGCGCTGGTCGCCGCCGCGGCCCGGGCCGGAGGTTCGGTCCTGCGGGCCAGCGACATCACGGTGCAGACGTCCGCCCGCCGCCAGGGCCGGGCACCGCACGGGTTCAGCCAGCTGCTGCGGACGCTGGCCTCACCGGCCGCGCCAGTCAGCTAGCGGCCACGCACGGCTCCTTCGATCTGGAACGACACGTGCCTGGCTAGGCCAAGGGATCGCGCCTGGCGATCCAGTGGTCGCCACGTTTCTCGAACTTCTGCTTGAGCACGGTGAAGGCGACCCGGTAGGCCCGATCTCCGTCGCCGTGAATCCGTACCGCGTCGGCGTGCGCCTCGGTGAACAGCTTCTGCGCTTCCTGGCATGAGCGCCGCACCGTATCCGGCAGTCCGCCGGCCTGCCCGTATCGGCTGGACCTTGGCATCAACTCTCCCCCACTGCATTCGCTACCCAACGGGCGAGCCCCGCGCTGGCCGCGGGGCAGGGCGGTCCCGAGCGTAGTGACCGCCGTAATCCCATTGGTTTGCTGAGCTCGGTGTCCCACGCCGCTACCCAAGGTAGCCCGGTGTCACACCGCGAAATCTGGAGTTCTTGCCTGGGCCGGTCAGGTTAGACCCGCCGCAGCCGGGTAGCGGCCGGAACTAAAACCGGATCCGACCGGATGAAAGGGCGGGCCGCATGGAACGTTCAAGCACTACCCAACTTTCCCGTGATCAGCACCGCCCGACCGGGCTGGCCGTCTGGCCGCGGCGGCAGGCATGACCGCGGTGAACCCGCGGGCCGGCCGGTCGCCGGGCGACGGTACCGATGACCGTGCCGCCCGGGAGACCCAGGAGTCGATCCCGCCGCAGAAGAAGGTCTCCGGAGGTCCGGAGACGCCGCTGGAGCTGGGCGGGACCGGGTGGAAGAACACGCTCAAGCGCACCGGGAAGAAGTTCACCCGGGACCGGTGCAGCATGACCGCGGGCAGCCTGGCCTATCACTGGTTCCTGGCCCTGTTCCCGGCGCTGATCGCCCTGCTCGGGGTGGTGAAGCTGGTGAACATCGGAACTAGCGGGGTGCACCGGGTGGTCACCGGCCTGGACACGGCCCTGCCGCCCGGGGCGTCGACGGTGTTCAGCCAGGCCGTCCAGTCGGCCACGCAGCGCTCGGCGTCCGGTTCGCTGACGGCCGTGATTATCGGCGTGGCCGTCGCGGTGTGGGCCGCTTCGGGCGGCATGGCGGCGCTGGAGACCGGGCTTGATATCGCCTATGAGGTCCCGGTGGACCGTAAGTTCGTGGCCAAGCGGCTCTACGCGTTCCCGCTCATGCTGGCCACGGTGGTCATCGGCGGTGTCGCCTCGGCGCTGATCGTGCTGGGCCCCTCGATCGGGAAGGGGATCGAGGGTCACGTGCTCATCACCGGGACCTCCTTCACCATCGTGTGGACCATCGTGCGCTGGGCGGTGACCGTCATCTTGATCACGCTGCTGTTCTCGGCTTATTACTTCTTCGGGCCGAACCGGCAGACGCCGCGCTGGCAGTGGGTCAGCCCGGGCGGCCTGGCGGGCACGGCGATCTTCCTGCTGGCCTCGCTCGGCTTCTCCTTCTACGTGGCCAAGTTCGGCTCCTACGGCAAGACCTACGGCGCGTTCGCCGGGGTCGTCATCCTCATTTTCTGGCTCTACCTGACCGGCATCGCCATCATGCTCGGCGCCGAGATAAACGCCGAATCCGAACGCCAGGCCGCCGCCCAAGCCGGCCACCGGGGCGCGCAAGCCAGCGCCGAGGAACTGCAGAGCGGCTCATCGCCCGCACGCTGACGGCCTTAATCATCTGGTCTGAATCATCGGGTCTGGCCGCGGTCCGCTACCCGCGACGAATTGAGCAGTACCTCCGGTGTGAACCGCCGATCGCCGGGTAGCTGACTTCAGCTCGCAACGCCCTCACAAAGGAATTAGGTCATGGTCATCCTGCTGGTTCTGCTGCTCGCCCTCATACTCGGCGGGCTGGGATTCGCTATCCACATCCTGTGGTGGATCGCGCTCGTGGTCCTGGTCATCTGGCTGATCGGCTTCGTGGTCCGGGTGGGTGAGGGCGGCGGCTCCCGGAGGAGGCGCTGGTACCGCTGGTAACCGGCGACGACGGCCGGCTTCGCCCGGCCGTCGCCTTGGTACGGGTCAGCGGCGGCGCGCCAGGGATCCGGCGCAGGCGCTGCGGACGCGGCTTCAGTTATCTCGGGCCGGATGCCGCGGTCATCAAGGACCCGCAGCTGCTAGCCCGCATCAAGTCCCTGGTGATCCCGCCCGCCTGGCAGGACGTGTGGATCTGCGCTGATCCGCAGGGCCACATCCAGGCCATGGGCACCGACGTGGCGGGACGCCGCCAGTACCGGTACCACGATCTGTGGCGGGAGCAACGTGACCTGGACAAGCATGACCGCGTCCGGCAATTCGGGGCCGCGCTGCCGACCATACGCGAGACCCTCGGGCAGCATCTAGATGCGCGCGGCCTGGGCCGCGAGCGAGTCCTGGCGGGCGCGATACGCCTAGTCGACCTCGGCTTCTTCCGGTCCGGCGGCGAAGAGTACGCCGAGCAGAACGGTACCTTCGGCCTGGCTACCATCACGAAGGATCACGTCACCCTGACCAAGGGCCAGCTGGTGTTCGAGTACCTGGCCAAGGGGTCCCAGCAGCATGAACAGGGGGTGGCGGAAGAGCAGGTATGCGCGGTCGTGCGGAGCCTGCTGCGGCGACGCGGCGGCGGGGATCAGCTGCTGGTCTACCGGTCCGGCTCGCGCTGGCACGATGTCACCGCCGCGGACATGAATGACTACCTCCGCGAGGTCTCCGGCGGAGACTACACGGCCAAGGACTTCCGTACCTGGCACGCGACCGTCCTGGCCGCGGTGGGCCTGGCCGTGTCCGAATCTGCCGCCGGCGGCGAGACGAGCCGCAGGCACGCCATCGTCCGGGTGGTCCGGGAGGTAGCCGACTACCTGGGCAACACCCCCGCCGTGGCCCGGGCCTCCTACATCGACCCTCGCGTCATCGAGCTCTACGAGGCCGGCCACACCATTGTTTCCGCGCTGGGCGAGCTGGGCCGCGACGGCCACTTCGGTGACCTCGCCACCAGAGGCCGGGCCGAAAGCGCCGTCGTGAAGCTACTGGCGCGACGCCCTTGACCCTGCGGCCTCCGCAGGTTTGCCCTGGCCCGAGCGGGCCAAGGAGATCGGCATCAAGGGCCGGTCGACGATGAGCAAACCACAGCTGATCAAGGCCCTGCGAGACCACTGATCCACCCGGGCTGGAACACCTGGACGGGCACGCGTTGTATGAACTCGTCCCGGCCACGTCAACCAGCACCTGGCGTGGGACTGGCGCTGGCATCGTCAGACCCGGACCTGGCCCACATAGTGAAACTCACCGGCACCGACCAGCTCATCGCGCTGTACGGCAGCGCCGAGGAGGCAGCGGCCGATTAGGTGGCAGTGCGTACCTGATGCGCTGATTGGCCATCGGCGTCGACGGCGGTGAGCGGCTGGGCGATGTCCTCCAGGCTCTGCCGTTCGGCCTTCACGCCGAGGAAGATCTCCACGATCCCGGCCGCGATCATCAGGGCGGCGCCGACCGAGAAGGCCACCACCGTGTCCGCGACCTTGCCCGTACTCACCAGGGAGGAGAACAGCAGCGGCCCGGCGATCCCGCCCGCGCCGGTCCCGATCGCGTAGAAGAACGCGATGGCCAGGGCCCGGGTCTCCATCGGAAAGACCTCGCTGACGGTGAGGTAGGCGGAACTGGCGCCCGCCGACGCGAAGAACAGCACGGCGCACCAGCACGCGGTCATCGTGGTCGCGTTCAGCGAGCCCCGGTCGAACAGGTACGCGGTGCCCAGCAGGAGCAGCCCGGAGATCAGGTAGGTGCCCGCGATCATGGGCTTTCTGCCGATCGTGTCGAACAACCGGGCGAGCAGCAGCGGGCCCAGCAGGTTGCCGACGGCGATCACCGCGAAGTAGTAGCCGGGGTTGGTCTTGACGTGGAAGAACGTGGCCAGGATCTGCGCGTACCCGAACGTGATCGCGTTATACAGGAACGCCTGCCCGATGAACAGCGAGAACCCGAGGATGGTGCGCCGCGGGTACTGCTTGAACATGGTCTTGGCGATGGTGATGAACCCGATCGTCTTACGCTGCCTGATGGTGATGGACTGCTCCGGTTCAGCCAGGTCAGTCCCGGTTTCCTGCTCCACCCGCTGCTCGATCCCGTCGACCAGTTTCTCGGCGTCCCGTTCCCGGCCGTGGATGAACAGCCAGCGCGGGCTCTCCGGGACGTTGCGCCTGACCAGCAGCACCACCACGCCGAGGACGACACCGAGCCCGAAGCACAGCCGCCAGCCGACATTCACCGGCAGGTCGTTGGTTGCGGGGACGGTCAGCAGTGCGCCGGCCGCCGCCCCGGCCCAGTAGGTGCCGTTGATGACGATGTCGATCATGCCGCGGTGCCGGCTGGGGATCAGCTCGTCGATGGCGGAGTTGATCGCGGCGTACTCCCCGCCGATCCCGAACCCGGTCAGGAACCGGAACAGGAAGAACCACCATGGCGCGAACGACAGCGCGGTCATTGCCGTGGCCACCAGGTAGGTGCCCAGGGTGATCATGAACAGCTTCTTGCGGCCGAACCGGTCGGTGAGCCAGCCGAAGAACAGCGCGCCCAGGCAGGCGCCCAGCACGTATATGGCGGCGCCGAACCCGGATATCTGAGACTGCGTGATGTCCAGGCCGCTGCCCGGCTTGGAGATCTGCCCGGATAGGTTCCCGACGATGGTCACTTCCAGGCCGTCGAGGATCCAGACCGTCCCCAGGCCGATCACGATCATCCAGTGCCACCGCGACCAGGGCAGCCGGTCCAGGCGCGCCGGGACCTTGGTCGTTACCGTTCCCGTCTGAACGCCGCCCATGCTGCCCTCCGATCCGGGCCCCTGATCGCCCGTTGATTCGTGACGCCGACTGCCCGACGGGCAGCGGGTTAAACCCTCAGAGGGCCCGTCCAGCAAGGTCAGGCCGCCGCTAACCGGCTGCCGGCGGTAGGAGCTGCCTGCGAGTGATCCTGCAACGTAGATCCCGACTGGCAGCTAGTGATGTGCGGCGCGGTGCCGGGCCGGCAGGCGTGCGCGGTGGAGCTGCTGACGGTCACGAAGATGAGCATCGCCATCAGTACGAGCAGGAGCGGGACGGCGACGAGGGCCCGCATGCGGGCGATCCGCCCGGCCCCCTGCAGGCTGGTCCCGGGCGGCAGCGATTCGGTTCGCGGCGCTCCTTCATTCCTGGTCAGCCTGGTGAAGATCGAAAACATCGACGCCAGCCGCGGCTCGCAGCCTTGCAGGTCGCTCTCTATCCTCGCCAGCACCCGTTGCTGGCTGGCCGGCAAACTCACCGCCGTCGACTGCCCGGGACAGGCCCGGCGAAACTTCCGAGGCTTGGGGTCGTGTAACAGGTCGCCCGCCGGGTAGCGGGCACGCCTGTTCAGATCGCCGCGTCGCGGAAGGACCGCTGATTCATGACCCGTTACGGCTATTTCCTGTCCTGCGAGGAGTACGGCCCGAGTGACCTGGTCCGCCAGGCCCGGCTCGCGGAAGAGGCTGGCTTCGACGCCCTGTGGATCTCTGATCATTTCCATCCCTGGCTCGACGAGCAGGGGCAGGCCGGCTACGTGTGGTCGGTGATCGGGGCGATATCGCAGGTCACGTCCCTGCCGGTCACGACGGCGGTGACCTGCCCGCTGCTCCGGCAGCACCCGGCCATGGTGGCCCAGGCCGCCGCCACCTCGGCGCTGCTGACCGGCGGCCGGTTCACGCTCGGCGTCGGTACCGGGGAAGCGCTGAACGAGCATGTCCTGGGCGGCAAGTGGCCCTCGGCCGAGGAGCGCCTCGAGATGCTCGAGGAAGCGGTGCACGTGATCAGGGAGCTGCTGGGCGGCAGCCTCATCACCCATACCGGAAGCCATTACACGGTGGAGACGGCGCGGCTGTACTCGGTGCCGGACCAGCCGCCGCCCATCTTCATGTCCGGTTTCGGCGACAAGGCCATCCGGCTGGCCGCGCGGATCGCCGACGGCTTCATGAGCGTGCAGCCGGACGCGGACTCTGTCCGCCTGTACCGCGAGGCGGGCGGCGGCGGGCGGCCGGTCCAGGGCGGGCTGAAGGTCTGCTGGGGCCAGGACGCCGCGCAGGCACGCAAGACGATGCACCGGCTGTGGCCGACCGACGAGATCCCCGGCGAGGCACTCCAGCTGCTGCCCCTGCCGCGGCACTTCAGCCAGGTCGCGGAGCTCGTCTCCGAAGACATGATCTCCGCGCCCTGCGGGCCCGACCCGGACGCTCACCTCGGCGCCGTGCGCGCCTACACCGAGGCCGGGTTCGACGAGGTCTACATCGGCCAGGTCGGCGGCCAGCTCGAGGGCTTCTTCGAGTTCTACGCGGCCCAGGTGCTGCCCCGGCTGCGTGAGCTGCGGGGCTGATGCCGGTGACCGAGCTCTCCCTGCACGTCAACGGCATCAGCCGCACCCTGACTGTCGATCCGCGGATGTCGCTGCTCGACCTGCTCCGCGAGCGGCTGGGCCTGACCGGGTCCAAGAAGGGGTGCGATCACGGCCAGTGCGGCGCGTGCACCGTGCTGATCGACGGGCGGCGGGCCAATGCCTGCCTGGCCCTGGCGGTAGCGCACGACGGCGCCGCGGTCACGACGGTGGAGGGCCTGGCGGCCGGCCCGGCAGGCGAGCTGGACCCGCTGCAGGAGGCCTTCATCCGCCATGACGCGTTCCAGTGCGGCTACTGCACGCCCGGCCAGCTGTGCTCGGCCGCCGGGATGCTCATCGAGCCGGGCCCCAGCGCGATCACCGAAGACCTGGCCGGCGACCCGCCGCTGACGCCGGGCGAGATCCGCGAGCGGATGAGCGGCAACCTGTGCCGGTGCGGCGCCTACGTGAACATCGTCCGGGCCATCGCCGCGATCGACCCCGCGGGGGCGGAACAGTGAAGGCGTTCAGCTACGAGCGGGCGGTCGACCCGTGGGACGCGGTCGCGAAGTTCCGGCCCGGTGCCGCCTACCTGGGCGGCGGGACCAACCTGGTCGACCTGATGCGGCTGGGCGTGGCCGCCCCCGACCACCTGGTCGACGTCAGCCGGCTGCCGCTGGAGGACATCACCGATACCAGCGGCGGGCTGCGGATCGGCGCGGCGGTCCGCAACAGCGACCTGGGCGCGCACCCGCTGGTCCGCCGGCGGTACCCGATGCTGGCCCGGGCCGTGCTCAGCGGCGCGTCCGGGCAGATCCGCAACATGGCCACCGTGGGCGGCAACTTGCTGCAGCGCACCCGCTGCCCGTACTTCCAGGACATCACCATGCCGTGCAACAAGCGCCGGCCGGGGTCCGGCTGCCCGGCGGTCGGCGGGGAGCACGAAAACCTGGCTATCCTGGGCCACTCGGCCGGATCGGCCGGCGGGTGCGTCGCCACCCACCCGTCGGACCTGGCCGTCGCGCTGACCGCGCTGGCCGCCCAGGTGCACGTGGTCGGCCCGGGCGGGGCCCGCGTCGTCGGCTTGCCCGGCCTGCACCGCCTGCCCGGCGACGAGCCGGACCGTGACACCGTGCTCGAGCCCGGCGAGCTGATCACCGCGGTCGAGCTGCCGCCGCCGCCCGCGGGCCGGTCCGCCTACCGCAAGGTCCGCGAGCGCGCGTCGTTCGCGTTCGCGCTGGTCTCGGTGGCCGCGCTGATCGACATGGCGGACGACGGGACCGTGGTCGGCTGCCAGCTGGCCCTGGGCGGGGTAGCGCACGTCCCCTGGCGGGCTTTTATGGCCGAACGGGCTGTGCTGGGAGCTCCGGCCACCGCCGAGACGTTCGCCCGGGCGGCCGACGCGGAGCTGGGTCAGGCGGTGCCGCTGGAGCGCAACGCCTACAAGGTGACGCTGGCCCGCAACCTGATCGCCGCCACCCTGGAGGAACTGTCGCAGTGAACCGCGTCGAAGCTCGGGACAAGGTGACCGGCCGCGCCAAGTACGCCTACGAATACGCCGGGCTGAACCGCGCCTGGATCGCCCGCCCGGCCTACGCCTACCCGGTGCAGGCACCGGTCGCCCGCGGTCGCGTCCGGGCCGTCGACGCGGTCACCGCGCTCGCCATGCCCGGCGTGCTCGCGGTGCTGTCCTGCACCGACCCGCCGGAGCTCGGGTCGGCCCGGGACGCCGAGCTGGCCCTGTTCGCCACCCGCGAGATCTGCTACCGCGGGCAGCTGGTCGCCGCGGTGGTGGCCGACACGCTGGAGGAGGCCCGCGCGGCGGCGGAGGCGGTCCGGGTCAGGTGCGACCCCGAGCCGCATGACGTGCGCCTGCGGCCCGGACATCCCGGCCTGTACACGCCGGACCAGGTCAACCCGGGCTTCCCCGCGGTGACCTGCTACGGCGACGTCGAGGCCGGGCTGGCCGGCGCGGCGGCCCGGGTGGACGTCACCTACACCACCCCGGTGCAGCACAACAACCCGATGGAACCGCACGCCGCCCTGGCCCTCTGGGACGAGCGCGGCGGCCTGATCGTCTTCGACTCCACCCAGGGACCTTCCACCGACCGGGATACGATCGCCGCGGTCCTCGGCCTGCCGCCCAGCCTGGTGCGCGTCATCTCGATGCACGTCGGCGGCGGGTTCGGGTCCAAGGGCACCACCCGGCCGCACGCCATCCTGGCCGCGCTAGCCGCCCGCGCGGCGGGCCGCCCGGTCAAGGTGGCGCTGACCCGCCAGCAGATGTTCGAGCTCACCGGCTACCGGACGCCGACCATCCAGCGCGTCGCGCTGGGCGCAGACGCCTCGGGCCGGCTGGTCGCCGTGGCGCACGACGTCATCGAGCAGACCGCGATCCGCACCGAGTTCGCCGAGCAGACCGCCGTCTGCACCCGCGTCATGTACGCCACACCGGCCATGCGCACCAGCCATCGGCTGGCCCGGCTCAACGTGCCGGCCCCGTCGTGGATGCGCGCCCCGGGCGAATGCCCCGGCATGTACGCGCTGGAGTCGGCCGTGGACGAGCTGGCCTACGCGGCCGGCCTGGACCCGGTCGAGCTGCGAATCAGGAACGAGCCGGAGGCCGAACCGGACAGCGGCCTGCCGTTCAGCTCCCGGAACCTGGTCGCCTGCCTGCGTGCCGGGGCCCGCCGGTTCGGCTGGGCGGACCGGGACCCGCGGCCCGGTGCCCGCCGCGACGGACGCTGGCTGACCGGCACCGGCGTGGCCGCGTCGACCTACCCGGCCCGGCGCCAGCCGTCGCAGGCGACCGTGACCGCCCGCGACGGAGAGTTCGTGGTCGAGATCGCCGCCGCCGACATCGGCACCGGCGCGCGCACCGCCCTGACCCAGATCGCCGCGGACGCACTGGGCACCGGCCCGCACCGGGTGCGGGTCGAGCTCGGCGACAGCGACCTGCCGCGGGCCTTCCTGGCCGGCGGGTCCATGGGGACCGCCTCGTGGGGTTCGGCGGTGGTCATGGCCTGCCGAGACCTGCTCAAGAGCGGGGGCACCGCGGGCCGCGCGGACACCTCGGACGACGTGGCCGCCGATTCGGCTTTCGCCCGCCACTCGTTCGGCGCCCAGTTCGCCGAGGTGCATGTGGACGCGGTCACCGGTGAGGTGCGGGTGCCGCGCCTGCTGGGGGTCTTCGCCGCCGGACGGATCATCGACCCGACGCTGGCCAGGTCGCAGTTCATCGGCGGCATGACCATGGGGCTGGGCATGGCCCTGATGGAACGGACCGGCCTGGACGCCGCGCAGGGCACCTTCGTGGGCAAGGACCTGGCGCAGTACCACATCGCTACCTGCGCCGACGTACAGGACATCGACGCGGTATGGATCGACGAGCAGGACCCGCACCTGAACCCGATGGGTGCCAAGGGCATCGGCGAGATCGGCATCACCGGGACCGCCGCCGCGATCGGCAACGCCGTCTTCCACGCCACCGGCCGCCGCATCAGGGACCTGCCCATCACTCCGGCGAAGCTCCTGGCCAGCTGACAGGTGAGTTCTCGCAGCGTCGGCGTCGAAGAGGAACTCCTGCTCGTCGAGCCCGAGACGGGCCAGCCGCGGGCGGTAGCGGAAACCGTCCTGGCTGCGGCTCGGCAGGCGGCCGCGCCGGCGGCGGGCGCGGATGGCCGCGACGGAGACGGCGCGGCCCTGGAGCTCGAGCTGAAGCAACAGCAGCTGGAAACCAACTCAGAGCCGTGCCGCACGTTGGGCGAACTGCATCGGGAGATCCGCCGGGGCCGGGCGGCCGCCGCGGCCGCCGCGGAGCGGGCCGGGGTCAGGGTCGCGGCGCTGGCCACCTCGCCGGTTCCGGTCGAACCGAAGGTCGTCGGCACGAGCCGTTACCGGCGCATGGCCGACGTATTCGGGCTGACCGCGCAGGAGCAGCTCACCTGCGGCTGCCACGTCCACGTCGGGATCTCCTCTGACGAGGAGGGGGTGGCGGTCCTGGACCGCATCGGCCCGTGGCTGTCCGTCTTGCTGGCCCTGAGCGCGAACTCGCCGTTCTGGCAGGGTCAGGACAGCTCCTACGCGAGCTTCCGCTACCAGGCCTGGGGCCGGTGGCCGACCTCGGGACCTACCGGGCCGTTCGGGACCGCGCAGTCCTACCACGAGACGGTGCGGCAGATGGTGCAGACGGGCACGCTGCTGGACGAGGGCATGGTGTACTTCGACGCCCGCTTGTCCGGGCATTATCAGACCATCGAGATCCGGGTCGCCGACGTGTGCTTGCGGGCCGACGATACGGTGCTGATAGCCGCGCTGGCCCGCGCACTAGTGGAGACCGAAGCGCGGGCCGCGCGGGCGGGGAAGGCGGCTTCCCCGCTGCGGACCGAGCTGCTGCGCCTGGCCGCCTGGCGGGCCAGCCGGTCCAGCCTGGACGACGTCCTGCTCAGCCCCGTCACCGGCCTGCCCGAGCAGGCAGCTGCGGTGGCCGGCCTGCTGCTGGACCACTGCCGCGACGCGCTAGCGGACGCGGAAGAGGTGGACATCGTGACGGAGCTGCTGGCCGCGCTGCTAGCGCGGGGCAACGGCGCGGCCTTCCAGCGGACCGTGTACCGCCGGTCCGGCAGCCTGCCCGAGGTGATCCGCCGCGCGGTCGCCGTCACCGGAAACGGCCAGCCCAGCTGAAACTGACCGCGGACCCAGCCGGATGGCTGACCCTGCCGGGCACGAGCAGCGCCCGGAGGGTCCGCGCGTTGCGTACCGCGTGGGCGTCGCCGTCGTTGTTGAAGTAGACGAACACGTCACGGCCGGCCAGGTCCCATTCCCGGATCCGGTCAGCCCACCAGGTCAGGTCGGGGTCGGGGTAGGAACCGGAGTACAGGTGATGATGATCCGGGCCGTGCATCCGCAGGTAGACGAAATCGGTGGTGGCGCGCAGCGTGCACGGCAGGTCCGCCCCGCTCATCACGCAGTACGCGGCCTGGTGCGCTTCCAGCAGCGCGAAGATCTCCTGGCCATGCCAGCTCCGGTGCCGGAACTCCACCGCCACCCGCATCCAGCCCGGGACCTGCCCAAGGAAATACGCCAGCCGGGCATCGTCACGCGGCAGCGAGGGCGGCAGCTGGACCAGCAGCACCGCCCGCTTATCACCCAGCTCGTGCCAGCCCGCCTCGATGCGCTGCAGCCATGTCTCCGGCGCGTACAGCTTGCGGGCGTGGGTCAGGCCGCGAGGTGCCTTGACCGACAGCCGGAAGCCGTCCGGCAACCTATCCCGCCAGCTGCTGAACGCCGCGGGCCGGGGCCAGCGGTAGAAGCTGCTGTTGAGCTCGGCGGTGGGAAAGACGGCCGCGTAGCGGGCGAGCCGGTCCCTGGCGGGAAGCCCCGGCGGGTACAGCTCGGGGTGCCAGTGATCGTAACTCCATCCCGACGTGCCGATCCTGATGACCACCGGAGCCTCTAATCATGTATCGGTCACGAGGCGGACGCCTGACCGTCAGGCTCCTGGCCGCCGGGCTCCTGGCCGGGGTCCGCCGGGCGGCCGGCCGGTATGTCCGCATCTACCAGAGCGGTCGAGCCGGCCGGGCGGGTGACCGTGTCCTCGGTCCGCTCCCGCAGCCGCTGCAGCGAGCCGGCGTCGCCGAGCGGAACGGTAGCCTCCAGCCGGGAGCTGGCTTGCACCTCGGGCAGATCCATCACGGCATCGACCAGACCAGCCCGGCTACCCGGCGGCGCAGGCCCGGATGAGGGCAGCAGCGATGCCCGGACGGTGCCCTCGGCATCATCCAACGTCGTCACCTCGGCCGCGGCGACCGTCTGCCCATCCTCCTTGACCTCAACGTGATGAGTCTGGTCAGGACTGGTCATGGCATTCTCCCGGGATTTGGATGTGGTTCGATCCGAACCGGCCCCATGCCCGGGTCCGCCGAGACCAAACGGCTGCCGACAGTTTGTTCCGGGATTTATAGATGCAGGCCGCGGGCTGGAGCGCCCGCCCAGGGCTCGGGTTAGGAGCCGCGCCCGGGGGTAGCCCGAGTTGGCGTCAGGCCGGCGGGACCGGGGTGTTGTCCTGTCCCTGCGGGGGCAGGCTTGGTCAATGCTTGTGCGCCGGACCGTAATAGTGCTCGCTCGCCCCGAGGAGATGGCCAACATGACCGACCACGATCCGACCGGATCAACGCCGCCTGAAGAAGTGCTGGCCTTGTCGCGCCAGCAAGAGCCGGGCAGTTCCCAGCCCGCCGACGATCCCGGGTGCCTCACGCAAACAGGCGAGGCGGCCGGCGATGATGGCTCGGTCGTACCGATCATCGGGGGCCTGCCCGCCGTCGAGGGTTCGGCCTGGGATATCGGCGCCCCGCTGGAGGACCGCGGGGCAGGCCTGGCTGACGAGCAGGGCAGCCCACCGGACCAGGCCAGTCACGAGGACACGCGCAGCAGCTGAATACTTGTCCTCGGTGCGCAGGAGGGGCAGATGAGGTACGCCGATGCCGGGAACGTCCGTATCGCTTCATGACGATGAGGGACCCCGGGCCGATGACGCGGCGTCCGCCACGTGGTGCACCCCGGTCAGACGAACAGCGGATCGGCCTCGGTCCGGGCGGCCAGCGCGCTCATCGCCGCGTCGTCCGGCGCACTGGTGAACCGGCTGGCCGCGTCGAGCACTTTCGGCAGCAAGTCCACGTCCCCCGCGCTGCACAGGAAGGTCCCGGGCCGGCCCAGTGCCCACCACACGGCGAGATCGATGTCGTCCTGCTGCTCAAGCGGCTCATACCAGGTCGCCCGGGTGTGCGGCCGGCCTGCCCAGGGGCGCAGCGCGATCGACTTGATCGTCTGCACCGCGACGTGCCGCTCGCGGCAGGTCTCATACAGGGTGTTGAAGTTGCCGGCGTAGTACGAGTTCTGCATGGTGACGAAGTTGTACGGGAGCAGCACCGAGTCGAAGTCGAACCGCTCGAGGCTGCGCCGGTGCGTGGCAGCGATCTGGCTGCCGTGGCCGGTCACCCCGATCCAGCGGATAAGGCCCTGCTCGCGGGCCTCGATGGCGGCCTCGAGCGCCCCGCCCGGGCTCAGGGCGATGTCCCACTCGATCGGATCGGCCAGGGAGTGCAGCTGCCAGAGGTCGACGTGGTCGACGCCCAACCGGTCCAGGGACCGGTGTATCTCCTCGCGGGCCTCGGCTGCGGTGCGCTCGTCGCCCTTGGTGGCCAGGAAGAACCGGCCCGGTTCGCGCTGCAGCCACGGCCGGATGCGCACCTCCGCCTCGCCGTAGTCCGAGGCCACGTCCAGATGGTTCACCCCGTGGGCGAGCAGGAGGTCCAGGGTCTCGTCCGCGACCCGCTGGGAGACCTCCGCCAGAGCCGCCCCGCCGAAGATCACCCGGCTGCTCTGGTGGCCGGTGCGGCCGAACTCTGCCTGTTCGATGGGCACGAGACCTCCCGAGGTGCCGAAAGCTGAATCTCAGTACAGTCGATCGCGGCGGCAGGTCAGCGCAACCGCGCCGAGCGTATAGTCCGAATCATAGGATCAGCTGCGGTAGCACGAGCGATCGGCCAGGGACGGGAAGGGAACGGCGTGCCTGACGAGCTTGACGCGCTGGCCGGCCAGCTGACCGAGCGTCTGGCCGGATTGCGCAGCGCCCTGATCGCGTTCTCGGGCGGGGTGGACTCCTCTCTGGTCGCCGCGCTGGCCGCGCGGGCGCTCGGGGAACATGCCCTCGCCGTCACCGCCGTCTCGCCGGCCCTCGCGTCCGGCGAGCTGGATGGCGCCCGGTCGGTGGCCCGGGCCGTAGGCGTTCGGCACGAGCTGATCAGCACGGCCGAGCTGGAGCGCGAGGACTACCGGCGCAACGACCGCTTCCGCTGCTACTACTGCAAATCCGAGTTGTACGACCGGCTGGCCGCGCTGGCCCGGCGCCGCGGGTTCGCTGCCGTGCTGTCTGGCGCCAACGCCGACGACACGGGTGACTGGCGGCCCGGGCTGCGCGCGGCCGCCGAGCATGGTGTCCGGCATCCCCTGCTGGAGGCGTCTGTGGGAAAGGACCAGGTGCGGGCGCTGGCGCAGCACCTGGGGGTGCCGAGCGCGGACAAGCCCGCGTCGCCCTGCCTGGCCTCGCGGCTGCCTTACGGCACCCCGGTCAGCGCCGATGTGCTGTCGCAGGTGGACCGGGCCGAGCTGAGCCTGAAGCAGCGCGGCTACCGCGAACTGCGGGTACGGCATTTCGGCGATCTCGGCCGGGTGCAGCTCGGCGCGGCGGACCTGCCGCGGGCGGCGGATCCGGAGGAACATGCGGCGGTGCTGGCCTGCGTCCGGGCGGCTGGATATCAGCGCGCGGAGATCGACGAGCGGCCGCTGCGGTCCGGTTCGCTGAACCTCGACATCACGCCGGTCAGGCATGTCGGCTGAGGGTCCCGGTGTGCCCCCCGGAACGGAAACCGGGGCGGCGGGCGTCCCGCTGGGCGACTTCGCCGTGCTGGACGTGGATCGGCGGCGGCGGACCGGCGTCCCTGAAGTGGTGTTCGGCGAAGGCAAGACATCCGAGCAGATCTTCGCGCTGCTGGCCGAGTTGCGGGCCCGTGATCCGCAGGCACCGGCCCTGGCGACGCGCTGCCCCGCCGACGTGCTGAACGGGGCGGCCGCCCGGTTCCCTGGCGATGCCGTGCACGCCGATCAAGTAGCCGGAACGGTCGCCGTCGGGGCCTTGCCGCCCGCGCGCGGCAACGTGCTGGTCGTGACGGCCGGCACCACGGACCTGAAAGTGGCCCGGGAATGTGCGGCGACGCTGGCCGTGCTGGGCGTCCGCGCGGATGTCCTGGCCGACGTGGGCGTGGCCGGGCTCGGGCGGCTGCTGTCCCGGCTGGAGGACCTACGCGCCGCCGAGTGCGTGGTGGTCGTGGCCGGGATGGACGGTGCCCTGCCGAGCGTGGTCGCCGGGCTGGTCAGCGCGCCGGTCGTCGGCGTGCCGACCAGTGTCGGCTACGGCGTCGCGGCGGGCGGCCTGGCCGCAGCGGCCAGCATGCTCGCCTCGTGCAGCCCGGGCCTGGTCGTGGTCAACATCGACAACGGGTTCGGGGCGGCCGCGCACGCGGCCAAGATCATCCGCGCGGTGCACCGATGACGGACAGGCCGGGTGCCGCCTACATCGACGCGACCGCGGGCGTGGCCGGCGACATGCTGCTCGCCGCCCTGCTCGATGCGGGCGCCGACGTGGAGCGGGTACGCGGAGCCATTGCCTCACTTCGCGTGCCCGGTCTCGGGCTGCGGACCGAGGCCGCCCGCCGGGGCGGCCTCGCTTGCCTGCGGGCCGTGATCACCACGCCGGCGGCTGCCGACCGCCAGCGGCACCTCGCCGACGTGCTCGGGCACGTCGGCGCCAGTGACCTCGGCCCGGCCGGGAAGCATCTCGCGACCCGGGTCTTCCGGCTGCTGGCCGAGGCGGAGGGTGCGGTGCACGGCGAGCCACCCGAAGACGTGCACTTCCACGAGGTGGGTGCGTTCGACTCACTGGCCGACGTGGTGGGATCGGCAGCCGCACTGGACGATCTCGGACTACTGCGGCCCGGCGCGGTGGTTTGCTGCTCGGCCCTGGCCGCCGGAAGCGGATGGGTCACCAGCCGACACGGCCGCCTTCCGGTGCCCGCTCCCGCGGTCCTCCGCATCGCCGCCGCGGCCGGCCTGAACTTGGCCAGCGGAGACCTGGCCGGTGAGCGCACCACTCCGACCGGGGCGGCCCTGCTCGCCGCGGCGGCCGTACCGGGCGGCTTCCCGGCCATGACGGTACGCGCGGTGGGAACCGGCGGCGGTGGCCGGGACACCCCGGACCGGCCCAACATCACCCGGGTGGTCATCGGGGTGTCCGGCGCGGAGCGGGACCTGCACGTGGGCGACGTGACCGTCGTCGAGAGCACGGTCGACGACCTCGACCCCCGGCTGTGGCCTTCGGTCCTGCAGGCGGTTCGAGCGGCCGGCGCCTGGGACTGCTGGTGTACCCCGATCGTCGGCCGGCACGGCCGCCCGGGGCAGGTCCTCACCGCCCTGTGCGCCGAACCGGTCCGACGCGCCGTGGCCGCCGCGATTTTCGCCCACACCGGGACGCTCGGCGTCCGCTGGTCCCGGATGAACCGGGTTACCGCCTCCCGGACATCGGTGCAGGTGCAAGTGGGACCGCCGGGCAGCAGCCAGGTGGTTACGGTCAAGGTGGCCGACACCACAGATGGCCTAGCGGGCTTCGCAACGGCCACGGCGGAGCTGGCCGAGGCAGAAGACGCCGCCCGGGCCCTGGGCTGGCCGGTGCGAGCCGTCTGCGAGGCCGCCGTCGCGCAGTACCGCGCCCAGGCCTCAGCCTGCGGTCACACCGCCGCTAA
>CAWBNK010000029.1:0-519753 GCA_963790065.1 uncultured Actinomycetes bacterium
TGACGGGGAAGCGCATATAGGAGTCGCCGATCACGATCCCGGCCGGCCGCCCGCCGCGGCTGCCGAGCAGGACGATCAGGATCCCGCACGCCGCCGCCGTCCCGGCCGCGCTCAGCCCGATGTCGCGCGCGATTTCCCACCGACGCGCGATCAGGGCCAGCACCACCAGGACGGCCACGACGCCGAACGAGCCCGCCTGGTACACCACGGTCACCAGCCAGGTGATGCTCCACGGCGGCGGATGGATCACCTGGGTGATGGCCCGGTCGATCCGGGAGTCGTACCGGATGATGAGCAGGCAGCACGCCAGGGCGACAGCGGCGACGGCCAGGCGCGCGCCGTCGCTTCCGCGCCGGCGGCGCTGGCCGCTGCCCACCGGGGCGAAGATGACCGAGCGCCAGTCACGCAGAAGATTTGGCTCCGCGGCGATGCTCTCCCTCGCGGCGAGGTTCTCGGTCATGCCAGCCCCGCCTCCATTCAGGCGGCCAGGACCTTGGCCTTCTGTTGTTCGAACTCGGCGGCCGTGATAACGCCCCGGTCGCGCAGGTCGGCCAGCTTGGCCAGCTGGTCGGCCGCGTTCGGCTCATTCGCGGTCTGCTGGATGTAGCGGCGGACCTCCTGGTCCTGCTGCTGTGCCTGCTGCGCGGCCCGCTCGTGCATCTCGCCGCCCCGGGCGATCAGGTAGACCAGGACGCCGATCAGCGGAATGAACAGGACGAACACGAACCACAGCGCTTTCGCCCAGCCCGACAGGTCGCGGCTGCGGAAGATGTCGATGAAGACGTAGATCAGGACCCAGATCCACAGGATCCAAAGGAAGATCTCGAGGACCGTCCAGAACGCTCCGAGCAACGGGTAGGAGTAGGAACTGGCGAGCGGCATAGGGGCTCCATAAGTGGGAACGGCGCTTGTCGGGCGCCATGGCGTCATGGTGACCTGCGGACGGCTCCCGGCGCCTCGCCCGCCGCGGGTGATATAGCGCAGCCTGAAGCGCCGCTCACTGGCACAATTGCTCTGGTGACGCAGAACCAGGCACCGTCGGTGCAGGAGCGGATCGCGGCCGAGCTCAGCGTGGCCGTCCGGCAGGTCAGCGCGGCGGTCGAACTGCTCGACGGCGGTGCGACCGTCCCGTTCATCGCCAGGTACCGCAAGGAAGCCACCGGCACGCTCGACGACGCGCAGCTGCGCACGCTTGAGGAGCGGTTGCGCTACCTGCGCGAGCTCGACGAGCGCCGCGAGGCGATCCTCAAGGAGATCACCGCGCAGGGCAAGCTGACCAGCGAGCTGGAAGCCCAGATCCGCGCGGCCGACGCCAAGGCGCGGCTGGAGGACCTGTACCTGCCCTACAAGCCGAAGCGGCGGACCAAGGCCCAGATCGCCCGGGAGGCGGGCCTGGAGCCGCTGGCCGACCTGCTGCTTGGCGATCCCGGCCGGGACCCGCAGGCCGAGGCGGCGAACTTCGTCGACGCCGAGCGCGGCGTCCCGGACGCCGCTGCTGCCCTGGACGGCGCCCGCGCCATCCTGGTCGAGCGGTTCGCCGAGGACGCCGACCTGATCGGGGAACTGCGCGAGGCGATGGCCGCCCGCGGCTCGCTGGTCTCCAAGGTCCGCGAAGGCCAGGAGGAAAAAGGCGCTAAGTTCGCCGACTACTTCGACTTCGGCGAGCCGTTCGCCCGGCTGCCCGCGCACCGGATCCTGGCGCTGTTCCGCGGCGAGAAGGAGGAGGTCCTCGACCTCACCTTCTCCCCTGGCGCCGACGACGCCGAGAACGAGGCCCGCATCGCCGAGCGCTTCGGCCTGTCTGACGCGGGCCGTCCGGCCGACCCGTGGCTGGGCGCCACCGTGCACTGGGCCTGGCGGACCCGCATCCTGACCCACCTGAGCGTCGACATGCGGGTCCGGCTGTGGCAGGCGGCCGAGGACGAGGCGGTCCGGGTGTTCGCCGCCAACGTGCGTGACCTGCTGCTGGCCGCCCCGGCGGGGGAACGGGCCACGATCGGCCTGGATCCCGGCTTCCGGACCGGCGTGAAGGTGGCGGTCACCGACGCCACCGGCAAGGTGACCGGGACCGCGACGATCTACCCGCACGAGCCGCACCGGCGCTGGGACGAGTCCCTGGACGTGCTGGCCAGGCTCGCGAAAACCCACCACGCCGAGCTCGTCGCCATCGGCAACGGCACCGCCTCGCGGGAGACCGACCGGCTGGCCGCCGACCTGATCAAGCGGCACCCGGACCTCAAGCTGACCAAGGTGGTCGTCTCCGAGGCGGGCGCCAGCGTCTACTCCGCCTCCGCGTACGCCTCCGCCGAACTGCCCGAGCTCGACGTCTCGCTGCGCGGCGCGGTCTCGATCGCCCGGCGGCTGCAGGACCCGCTGGCCGAGCTGGTCAAGATCGACCCGAAGTCGATCGGCGTCGGCCAGTACCAGCACGACGTCACCGAGGGCAAGCTGTCCCGCTCGCTGGACGCCGTGGTCGAGGACTGCGTGAACGCGGTCGGCGTCGACCTGAACACCGCCTCGCAGCCGCTGCTGGCCCGGGTCTCGGGCGTCACCTCGGGCCTGGCCGCCGCCATCGTGGCCCGCCGCGACTCGGAGGGGCCGTTCAAGACCAGGCAGCAGCTGATGCAGGTGCCCCGGCTGGGACCGAAGGCCTTCGAGCAGTGCGCCGGGTTCCTGCGCATCCGCGGCGGCGACGACCCGCTCGACGCCTCCGGCGTGCACCCCGAGGCCTACCCGGTGGTCCGCCGGATGCTGGCCGCCGCCGGCACGGCCGCGGCCCAGCTGATCGGCAGCACCGCCACGCTCCGCGCGCTCAAGCCCGAGCAGTTCACCGACGACCGGTTCGGCCTGCCGACCGTCACCGACATCCTGCGCGAGCTGGAGAAGCCGGGCCGCGACCCGCGCCCGGCCTTCGCCACCGCCACGTTCGCCGAGGGGATCGAGACCCTGGCGGACCTGCAGCCCGGCCTGGTGCTCGAGGGCGTGGTCACCAACGTCGCCGCGTTCGGCGCGTTCGTCGACGTCGGCGTGCACCAGGACGGCCTGGTGCACGTGTCGGCCATGTCGAAGAACTTCGTCTCCGACCCGCGCACGGTGGTCAAGTCCGGCGACGTGGTGCGGGTCAAGGTGCTGTCCGTCGACGTGCCCAGGCGCCGGATCTCGCTGACCCTCCGCCTGGACGACGAGACGCCGAACCCGGCCGGCGGCCGCGAGCGGGCGCAGGACCGCCCGGCCCGGCCTTCAGGCCCATCAGGCCGAACGGGCCCTGGTGCCCCCGGCCGCTCCGCCGGACGCGGGCCCGGCGGCGGCGCGTCCGCTGGTACTGGAGAGGGCGCGCTGGCCGACGCGCTGCGCCGGGCTGGGCTGGTGCCCAAGACACCGAAGGGCTCGCCAGACCCCAGGGCGCCCGGACACCGGTAGCATCGGGTAGCCAGTTCTGTTCGACGTGAAGGAGTCCGCCGTGCCCAGCCAGCAGCTTCGCATCACCCTCGCCGGAAGCGAGCATGTGGTCGAGGCTGGCACCACGGCGGGCGCCGCGCTCGACGGCCAGCCCGGCTCCGGCGGCCCCGTGGTCGCAGGCCCCGTGATCGCCGCCCGGGTCAACGGCGAGCTGCGCGACCTGGCCTGCGCCCTGGCCGACGGCGACGTGGTCGAGCCGGTCGCCATCGGCAGCGACGACGGCCGCTACATCTTGCGGCATTCCACCGCGCACGTCATGGCCCAGGCCGTGCAGGACCTGTTCCCCCAGGCCAAGCTGGGCATCGGCCCGCCGGTGGAGAACGGCTTCTACTACGACTTCGACGTCGACCGGCCGTTCACCCCCGAGGACCTCAAGGCCATCGAGGGCAAGATGCGCCAGATCGTCAAGCAGGGCCAGCGGTTCTCCCGGCGGGTGGTGACCGACGAGCAGGCCGCGGCCGAGCTCGCCGCCGAACCGTACAAGCTGGAGCTGATCGGCCTCAAGGGCCACGCCTCGGGCTCGGCCAGTTTCGAGTCCGAGGAGTCGGTGGAGGTCGGCGGGAACGTGCTGACCATCTACGACAACCTGGCCGCGGGCACCGGCGAGCTGTGCTGGAAGGACCTGTGCCGCGGCCCGCACCTGCCGGACACCAGGGCCATCCCGGCCTTCAAGCTGATGCGCAGCGGCGGGGCCTACTGGCGGGGGAGCGAGAAGAACCCGCAGCTGCAGCGCATCTACGGCACCGCCTGGGAGTCGCGGGACCAGCAGGACGCCTACGTCAAGATGCTCTCCGAAGCGGAGAAGCGCGACCACCGCAAGCTCGGCGCGGAGCTCGACCTGTTCTCCTTCCCGGTCGAGATCGGCAGCGGCCTGCCCGTCTTCCACCCCAAGGGCGGCATCATCCGCCGGGTGATGGAGGACTACTCGCGGCGGCGCCACGATGAGGCCGGGTACGAGTTCGTCAACACCCCGCACGTGACCAAGGAAGACCTGTTCATCACCTCCGGGCACCTGGAGTGGTACAAGGACGGCATGTTCCCGCCCATGGAGCTGGACGGGGTCACGTACTACAACAAGCCGATGAACTGCCCGATGCACATCCTGATCTACGCCTCGCGCGGGCGGTCCTACCGCGAGCTGCCGCTGCGGCTGTTCGAGTTCGGCACCGTCTACCGATACGAGAAGTCGGGCGTGGTGCACGGCCTGACCCGGGCCCGCGGCTTCACCCAGGACGACTCCCACATCTTCTGCGCCCCGGATCAGCTGCAGGACGAGCTGGCCTCGCTGCTGGCCTTCGTAGTCGGGCTGCTGCGCGACTTCGGGCTCACCGAGTTCGAGGCGGAGCTTTCCACCCGGCCGGAGAAGTACGTCGGCGCGCTGGAGGAGTGGGCGCTGGCCGAGGCGGCGCTGAAGCACGCGCTGGATATGTCCGGGCTGCCGTACGTGGTCGCCGAGGGCGACGGTGCCTTCTACGCGCCCAAGATCGACGTGCACGTCAAGGACGCCATCGGCCGCCGCTGGCAGCTGTCCACCCTGCAGGTGGACCTGCAGGAGCCGCACCGGT
Organism: uncultured Actinomycetes bacterium; assembly: GCA_963790065.1. Lineage (GTDB taxonomy): Bacteria > Actinomycetota > Actinomycetes > Streptosporangiales > Streptosporangiaceae > Palsa-504. Next base: position 5,025 of record CAWBNK010000029.1, read on the forward strand.
TCGGCATCGAGTACCAGGCCGCCGACGGCTCGCGGCAGCGCCCGTACATGATCCACCGGGCCCTGTTCGGCTCGATCGAGCGGTTCTTCGGCATCCTGGTCGAGCACTACGCGGGCGCGTTCCCGCCCTGGCTGGCGCCGGTCCAGGTGGTCGGCATCCCGATCGCCGACGCGCACGTGCCGTACCTGGCCAAGGTGGCGGCCCAGCTGCGCGAGCAGGGCATCCGGGTCGAGGTCGATGCCAGTGACGACCGGATGCAGAAGAAGATCAGGACCGCGCAGCGGCAGAAGGTGCCGTACATGCTGATCGCCGGGGACGACGACGTGGCCGCGGGCGGCGTGTCGTTCCGCTACCGCGACGGGTCGCAGAAGAACGGCGTCCCCGTCGACGAGGCCGTCGCGGAGATCGTCACCGCCGTGCGCGACCGTATCCAGGTGTAGCCCGGTGCCCGACACCGAGCCCGAGCCGGAGCCGGATGAGGCCTTCGCGGGCGTGCCTGACTCGTTCGGGCGGCTGTGGACGCCGCACCGGATGGCCTACATCAAGGGGGAGAACCGGCCGTCGGGCCCGGGGGAGGACGACGGCTGCCCGTTCGACCGCGCGCCGAAGCTTAGCGACGAGGACGGCCTGATCGTGGCCCGCGGCGCCCTGGTCTACGCCGTGCTCAACCTGTACCCGTACAACGCAGGCCACCTGCTGGTCGTCCCGTACCGGCACGTAGCCGACTACACCGACCTGACCGGGCCCGAGACCGCCGAGTTCGGCGAGTTCACCAAGCGCGCCATCCGCGCCCTGCGCCAGGCCTCGGGCCCGCACGGCTTCAACATCGGCATGAACCTCGGCTCGGTCGCCAGCGCCGGCATCGCCGCCCACCTGCACCAGCACGTGGTGCCCAGGTGGGGCGGCGATACCAACTTCATGCCGGTCGTCGGCCGTACCCGCGTCCTGCCTCAGCTGCTGGCAGATACCAGGAAGCTGCTGGCCGAAGCCTGGGCGGTGTTAGCCCCGGGGGACGACCCCCCGGAGCCCCCCGGTGCGCTTCGCGCCCCGCTGCGGTGCTCGCCGTAGTATCACGTGGCTGGGAGGGCCGGAGGCCCTCCGCAGGCCACGCGATCTCGGAGCGTCGCTCCTCGCTACTCGCCGTAGTGCAGGTTAGTCTTTGGAGTCGGCGGCGACCTTGGCTGCCAGGTGCGACGGCAGCGGCTCGTGCCTGGCGTACTGCCGGGTGAACGAGCCCGTGCCGTGCGACAGCGACCGCAGGTCGATGGAGTACCTGATGATCTCGAGTTCCGGGATCTCCGCCTTGACCAGGGTGCGGCCCACCCCGACCGGCTCGGTGCCGAGCACCCGGCCGCGCCGCGAGGACAGGTCGGACATCACCGCGCCGACGTAGTCGTCGGGCACCAGCACGCTGACCTCGTCGACCGGCTCGAGCAGCAACGGCTGGGCCTTGTCCACCGCGTCCTTCAGGGCCAGCCGCCCGGCCTTCTGGAAGGCCATGTCGGAGGAGTCCACCGAGTGCGCCTTGCCGTCGTACAGGGTGACCCGGACTCCGGTCATCGGGTAGCCGGCCGTCACGCCCTGCTCCATCTGCCAGCGGACGCCCTTCTCCACCGAGGGGATGAACTGGCGCGGCACCACGCCGCCGACGATCTTGTCGACGAACTCGAAGCCGGCCGAGTCTTCCAGCGGCTCCACCTCGATGTGGCAGATGCCGTACTCCCCGTGACCGCCGCTCTGCTTCACGTTGCGGCCGAGGCCCTGGCCCTTGCCTCCGATGGTCTCGCGCAGCGGGACGCGCAGGTCGGTGGTCTCTACCGCGACGCCCTGCCGGTGCGTGAGCCGGTCGAGCAGCAGGTCGGTGTGGGCCTCGCCCATGCACCACAGCACCAGCTGGTGGGTCTCCGGGTTGTTCTCCAGGCGCAGCGTCGGGTCCTCGGCCACCAGCAGGCTCAGGCCCTGGGACAGCTTGTCCTCGTCCGCCTTGGACTTGGCCACGATCGCCACCGGCAGCAGCGGCTCCGGTATCGACCACGGCTCCATCAGCAGCGGGTGGTCCTTCTCCGACAGCGTGTCGCCGGTCTCGGCCGTGCTGAGCTTGGCCACGGCGCAGATGTCGCCGGCCGCGCACTGGGTGACGGCCCGCTGCTGCTTGCCCAGCGGCGAGGTCAGCGCGCCGATCCGCTCGTCATTGTCGTGGTCGTCGTGCCCGCGGGCCGAACGCCCGTGCCCGGACACGTGCACGGAGGCGTCGGGGCGCAGCGTGCCGGAGAACACCCGGACCAGGCTGATCCGGCCGACGTAGGGGTCGGAGGTGGTCTTGATCACCTCGGCCAGCAGCGGGCCCTTGGGGTCGGAGGTCAGGCCGGTGACGGGCTTGCCGTCGGGCGTGGTGACCGCGGGCAGCGGGTGCTCGGCGGGCGAGGGGAAGGCTTCGCTCATGATCTCGAGCAGCTCGAGCATGCCGATGCGCTGCGGCGAGGAGACCGCCAGCACCGGGTAGAAGCTGCCGCGCGCGACGGCCTTCTCCAGGTCTTCGATGAGCACCTTGGGGTCGATTTCCTCCCCGGACAGGTACCTGTCCATCAGGCCCTCGTCTTCGCTCTCCTGGATGATGCCCTCGATCAGCTCGCCGCGCAGCTCCTCCATCCGGTCCGCGTCCGCGTCCGAAGGCGCGCCCTCGGTCCGGTCCTCGCCCGAGTAGGTGAACAGCTTCTGCGACAGCAGCCCGATGAGCCCGTCCACCGGGGCGCCGACCGGCAGGTACAGGGGCGCGACCGCGTCGCCGAAGGCGTCGCGGCAGGCGGCCAGAGTGGCTTCGAACTCGGCGCGCTGGTGGTCGATCTTGGTGATGACGACCGCGCGCGGCATGCCGACCGCGGCGCACTCCTCCCACAGCATCCTGGTCAGGCCGTCGATCCCGTCAGTGGCGGAGATGGCGAACAGCGCCGAGTCCGCCGCCCGCAGCCCGGCCCGGAGGTCCCCCGTGAAGTCTGCATAGCCAGGCGTGTCGAGCAGGTTGACCTTGATGCCGTTGTGCACGAGCGGCGCGAGCGTCAGGTTGACCGAACGCTGCTGCCTGATCTCGACCTCATCGAAGTCGCTGACCGTGGTGCCCTCTTCGATGCTGCCCTGCCGCTGGATGGTCCCCGTCGCGGCGAGCAGTGCCTCGATCAGACTGGTCTTGCCGGAACCAGAATGGCCGACCAGCACCACGTTCCGTACCTGGTCGGCCGCCGGTGCCCTGCCCGCGGCTCCTCCCGGTCCACTCGGTGAAGTTGCCAATTGCCTTCGCCTCCTTGCGATTTGCTGGTGCGCACGACCAGCCTTAACCCGCGAGCACCGTGACCACAACCCCCACGCGAAGAATCTGCCCGGTTGCCAGAAAGTGAAGCTCAGTCAGCGCGGACAGTAACACTCTCCAATGGCCGCAGAAAGTCAAGCTCAGCCCATTAGGGCGGTCGCCGGTTGGCCAAGTAGTATCGGACGGCCATGCTGAACGTGCTGCGGCCCGCCATGACGCGCCTGTTCACCCCGGTCGGCGCCCTCCTGGCGCGGACCCCGGTCACGCCGAACGCCATCACCATCGCTGGAACGGTCGGGGTGGCCGGCGGGGCGCTCGGCCTATTCCCCATCGGCGAGCTGTTCCCCGGCGCCTTCACCTGCACGATCTTCGTGCTCCTCGACATGCTGGACGGCGTGCTGGCCCGGATGAAGGGGACCACGGGCCAGTGGGGCGCGTTCCTCGACTCGACCATGGACCGGATCGCCGACGCCTCCATCTTCTGCGGCCTGGTGGTGTGGTTCATGCTCGGCGGGCACAACCCCCTGCTGGCCGGGGTGTCGTTGTTCTGCCTGGTCGTGGGCCAGCTGGTGTCCTACACCAAGGCGCGGGCCGAAGGCCTCGGGCTGCGCTGCGACGTGGGCCTGATCGAACGGCCCGAGCGCATGGTCATCTCGCTCGTCGCCGTCGGCGTTTCCGGGCTCGGCGTGCCGTACATTCTGAACGTGGGGCTGTGGGCGCTCGCGGCGGGCAGCGCCTTCACTCTCGGCCAGCGCGTGCGTGCGGTCTACCAGTCCGCGAAGGTTCCCGTGGAGCCGGGCGGGTTAGGAAGGTTGGCGTGACGGGTTCATCGGGGAGGGCCGGGTCCGCAGGCTTCGGCCGCCGGCTCAGCGAGCGGCTGACCGGGTATGCCTACCAGCTCGGCTGGAAGCTGATCTGCCGCCTGCCCGAATCGTGGGCACGGTGGGCGTTCAGCGAGGTGGCCGACATCGCCTGGCGGCGGCAGGGACCGAAGGTCCAGGTGCTCGAGGCCAACCTGCGCCGGGTGCTGAGCTACTCCCAGGGTCGCCCCGTGGTGGGTGGCCCCGAGGTGGACGGTAAGGAACTGCGCGCCCTGTCCCGCGCTGCGCTGCATTCCTACGCCAGGTACTGGCTCGAGGTGTTCCGGCTGCCGGCCATCCCGGTCGAGCGGATCGTCTCCGGGATGCATATCGATCCCGCGGGGGAGGCAGAGCTGTTCGCCAACCTCAAGGCCGGCCGCGGCGTGGTCGTCGCCCTGCCGCACATGGGCAACTTCGAGCAGGCCGGAGCCTGGGTCGTCGCCCGCGGGGCCGGCACGTTCACCACCGTCGCGGAACGGCTGCGGCCGGAATCGGTCTACGAGGCGTTCGTCAGCTTCCGCCAGAGCCTGGGCATGGAGGTGCTGCCGCTGACCGGCGGCCACAGCCCGTTCGGGACCCTGGCTCAGCGGCTGCGCGCCGGCGGCCTGGTCTGCCTGGTCAGCGACCGTGACCTGAAGGAGACCGGCGTCGAGGTCGAGATGTTCGGGGAACAGGCGCGGATCGCCGCCACCGCCGCCCTCGCCTTGCACACCGGCGCGGCGCTGATGCCGGTCGGGACCTGGTTCGAGGGCGATGACTGGGGAGCGCACATCTACGCGGAGATCCCGGTGCCGGCCTCGGGCACCAGGGCCGAGAAGGTCGCCGAGATGAGCCAGCAGATGGCCCGCGTGTTCGAGCAGGCCATCGCGGAGCATCCGCAGGACTGGCACATGCTGCAGCGGGTCTTCACCGCTGACCTGGACCCGGCGCGGCTGAGCCCGGTCCGGGTGCCTGCGCCCCGGGACAGCGAGTCATGAAGATCGGCATCGTCTGCCCGTACTCCTGGGACGTCCCGGGCGGCGTGCAGCAGCACATCAGGGACCTGGCCGAGGCGCTCATCGACGCCAGGCACGAGGTCTCGGTGATCTCCCCGGCGGACGACGATACGCCGCTGCCGCCCTACGTGGTGGGGGCCGGCCGGGCGGTCCCCGTGCCGTACAACGGGTCGGTGGCCCGGCTGTCGTTCGGCTTCCTGTCGGTGAGCCGGGTGCGGCGCTGGATCAGGGAGGGCGGCTTCGATGTGCTGCACGTGCACGAGCCGGAGATCCCCAGCCTCTCGCTGCTGGCCTGCTGGGTGGCCACCGGGCCGATCGTGGCCACCGTGCACACCGCGATCCCGCGCTCGCGCATCCTGCTGGTCACCTACCCGGTCGTCCGGACCGGGATGGAGAAGATCAACGGCCGGATCGCGGTCTCCGAGGCGGCCCGCACCACGCTGGTCGAGCACATCGGCGGCAACGCCGTCGTCATCCCCAACGGCGTGGCCACCCACCACTACCGCAAGGCCGAGCCGCTGCCCGGCTGGCCGGGACCCGGCGGCGCCATCGGCTTCCTGGGCCGGCTCGACGAGCCGCGCAAGGGCCTGCACGTGCTGCTCAAGGCGTTCGAGATCCTCGGCCCGCAGCGTCCCGGGCTGCGGCTGCTGGTAGCCGGGCGGGCCGCGGACGCCGAGGAGGTACTGTACCGGGTGCCCGCCGACCTGCGGGACCGGGTGGTGATGCTCGGGCAGGTCAGCGAGGAAGACAAGATCCGCGTGCTGCACTCGGTGGACGTGTTCTGCTCGCCGAACACGGGCGGGGAGTCGTTCGGCATCGTGACCGCCGAGGCCATGGCCGCCGGGGTGCCGATCGTGGCCAGCGACATCGAGGCGTTCCGTCAGGTGCTCCAGGGCGGCGAGGCCGGCGAGCTGTTTGCCACCGGGGACCCCGCCGACCTGGCCCGCGCGGCCGGGCGGCTGCTCGACGACCCGGCCCGGCGCGCCAGCCTGTCGGCCGCCGCGCTGGCCGCCGTGGCCCAGTACGACTGGTCGATCGTTGCCCGCGACGTGCTCCGCGTCTACGAGACGGTGATCCTCGGCCGCACCGGGGTCGTCGTGACCTCCGATACCGACGGCTACGCGGCCCGGGACTGGCCGTCATGACCATCACCTACATCGTCATCATCATCGCGGCCGCGCTGCTGGCGGGCGTGTACGTCTCCTGGCGGGCCGGGCGGATCGACCGGCTGCACGCCCGGGTGGAGATAGCCAGGATCGCGCTGGACGCGACCCTGCTGCGGCGCAGCTCGGCGGCCCTGGAGCTGGCCACCTCCGGGCTGCTCGACCCGGCCACCAGCCTGCTGCTGGCCAGTGCGGTCCACGGCACGCGGACCCGCGACGGTGACCGGCCGCGGGACCTGGCCGAGAGCGACCTGACCCGGGCGCTGCGGGCCGCCTTCAGCCAGCCCGACTTCCGCGCCTCGCTGAGCGGCAAGGAAGGCGCCGATGAGCTGCTCGCCGAGGTCGAGGAGACCGCGTACCAGGTGTTCCTGGCCCGCAAGTTCTACAACGACATGGTCGCGGCGACCAGGGACGCCAGGAGCCGGCCCCTGGCCCGGGTGCTGCACCTGTCCGGCAAGGCGCCCGCCCCTGTCTTCTTCGAGATGGATGACTCCCTGATCGCCGACAAGGCGGGCGCTGCCCTGGCCTGAACCCCGGCCTGGCGACCTTCCGGCCCGCTGGCCATACGATGGTGGTAACCAGTCACGATTGATCAAGCGAGGTTCCCGGTGTCTACTGTCAACGCTGATGTGACCACTGGAGCGGCCACGGGTACCGCGCAGGTGAAGCGCGGCATGGCGGAGATGCTCAAGGGCGGCGTGATCATGGATGTGGTCACGCCTGATCAGGCCAAGATCGCCGAGGATGCCGGCGCGGTCGCGGTCATGGCGCTGGAACGGGTGCCAGCCGACATCCGGGCCCAGGGCGGCGTGGCCCGGATGAGCGACCCCGACATGATCGACGGCATCATCGCGGCGGTATCGATCCCGGTCATGGCCAAGTGCCGGATCGGCCACTTCGCCGAGGCGCAGGTCCTGCAGGCCATCGGGGTCGACTACATCGACGAGTCCGAGGTGCTCACCCCGGCCGACGAGGCCCACCACGTGGACAAGTGGAAGTTCACCGTCCCGTTCGTGTGCGGCGCCACCAACCTGGGCGAGGCGCTGCGGCGCATCGCCGAGGGCGCGGCCATGATCCGCTCCAAGGGTGAGGCCGGAACCGGCAACGTGGTCGAGGCCACCAGGCACATGCGGTCGATCAGGTCGCAGATCGCGCGCCTGCGCGGGCTGCCCGAGGAGGAGCTGTTCACCTCGGCCAAGGAGCTCGGCGCTTCTTACGAACTGGTCGCCGAGGTGGCCAGGGCGGGCCGGCTGCCCGTCGTCCTGTTCACCGCGGGCGGCATCGCCACCCCGGCCGATGCCGCGCTGATGATGCAGCTCGGCGCCGAGGGCGTGTTCGTCGGCTCGGGCATCTTCAAGTCCGGCGACCCGGCCAAGCGCGCCGCCGCCATCGTGAAGGCCACCACCTTCCACGACGACCCGGACGTGGTGGCCAAGGTCTCCCGCGGCCTGGGCGAGGCCATGGTGGGCATCAACCTGGACACCCTGCCCGCCGACCAGCACTACGCCGGCCGCGGCTGGTAGCCCTGATGCTGGGAAGATAGGCCGGCGCCGTGGCGTTTTACTGTTGTTAACCCCTAAATGCTCTCAGGCTGCGCAGGCCTCGGCGTCACGCTGCCCGGAGGAAAGATGAACGCGGTGCCGGTAATCGGGGTGCTCGCCCTGCAGGGGGATGTCCCCGAGCATCTGCGCGCGCTCGAAGCCGCCGGCGCGGCCGCGGTCCCGGTCCGCCGCCCGGAGGAATTCCACCGCCTGGACGGCCTGGTCATCCCGGGCGGTGAGTCGACCACCCTGTGGCGGCTGTCGGTCGCCTTCGAAGTGCTCGAGCCGCTGCGCAAGCTGATCGCCTCCGGGCTGCCCGCGTTCGGGTCCTGCGCCGGCATGATCATGCTGGCGGACCGGCTCGCCGACGGCGTGGCCGGCCAGCAGACGTTCGGCGGCATCAACATGACCGTGCGCCGCAACGCGTTCGGGCGGCAGGTCGACTCCTTCGAGACCGACATCACGCTGACCGGGCTGCCCGGCGCAGACTCAGCGGGCCCGATGCACGCGGTCTTTATCCGGGCGCCCTGGGTGGAGCAGAATGGCGAGAACGTCAACATCCTGGGCACCGAGCAGCGCACCGGTAGGATCGTCGCCGTGCGGCAGGGCCAGCTGCTTGCTACGGCCTTCCACCCCGAGCTGACGCCGGACCGGCGCATCCATGAGCTATTCGTAGACATCGTGAAGGACAACACATGAGCGGCCACTCCAAGTGGGCCACCACTAAGCACAAGAAGGCGGTGGTGGACGCCAAGCGCGGCAAGCTGTTCGCCAAGCTGATCAAGAACGTCGAAGTCGCCGCGCGCACCGGCGGGGCCGACCCGGCGGGGAACCCGACGTTGTATGACGCCATCCAGAAGGCCAAGAAGAGCTCGGTTCCGAACGACAACATCGACCGCGCCCTGCGCCGCGGCAGCGGTGCCGAGGCCGGCGGCGCGCAGTACGAGAACATCACCTACGAGGGCTACGCTCCCGGCGGGGTCGCGGTCCTGGTGGAATGCCTGACCGACAACAGGAATCGGGCCGCCTCCGACGTGCGCACCGCGTTCAGCCGCAACGGCGGCTCGCTGGCCGACCCCGGCTCGGTGTCCTACCTGTTCCACCGCAAGGGCGTCATCGTGGTGGAGAAGAGGGGGGAGGGGAGGTGGGTGGGGTGACCGAGGACGACGTGCTGACCGCGGTGCTGGAAGCGGGCGCCGAGGAGGTCAATGACCTGGGCGAGTCGTTCGAGGTGGTGTCCGAGCCCGCCGACCTGGTCACGGCCCGCACGGCACTGCAGGACGCGGGGATCGACTACGACTCCGCCGACGTCGCCTTCCTGCCCAGCGTCGAGGTGGACCTCGACGAGGAGCACGCCAAGCGGGTGTTCCGCCTGATCGAGGCGCTGGAGGACTCCGACGACGTGCAGGACGTGTACGCGAACTACTCGGTCTCCGACGAGATCATGGAGAAGCTCGACTGACCGCTGACCTGACCATCCGCCTGCTCGGTCCCGACCTCGACTGGGATGAGTTCCTCGACCTGACCATGCGGGCGTTCGGCCCGGTCGACTCCTCGCGCGTGCGCGCGAACCTCGCGCCGGTCGTGGCCGACGGCCGGTGCCTGGGTGCCTTCTCAGGTAACCGGATGGTCGGGTCCGCCCTGTTCCTGGACATGCGCCAGTGGTGGTACGGGCGGGCCGTCCCGATGGCCGGCGTGGCCGGGGTCAAGATCGCGCCCGAGGACCGGGGCCGGGGCGTCGGCCGCGCCGTGATGACGGCGCTGACCGAGCTCATGATCGAGCGCGGCTACCCGCTGGCGGCGCTGTTCCCGGCCACGATGACGATCTACCGGTCGCTCGGCTGGGAGGTGGGCGGCCAGCAGCTTCAGGTCCGGCTGCCCGCCCGTTCGCTGTTCGCGCTGGCCCGGCCGGACTTCAGCCCGGACGGCCAGCCGCCCGCGGGCCTGCGCCGTCCCGGGCCCGCAGACGCCGCCGAGGTGATCGAGATCATCGGCCGCTCGCACGCGCTGGCCCGGGACTGCGGCCCGGTGACCTACGACGAGGCCACCGTCCGCCGCTGGCTGACCCGCCCCGGCCGGTACGCCGGGCCCGACCGGTACGCCTACCTGGCCGCGGACGGCTTCCTGGGCTACGGCTGGCTGAGCGGCCACGACGAGATCGTGGTCGAGCACCTGACCGCGGCCTCGGCCGCCGCCACCCGGGCGCTGTGGGGCATGGTGGCCTCCCACTCCTCGGTCGCCGACACGGTGCGCGCGCACGTCGGACCGTCGGATCCGTTCTGGTGGCTGCTGCGCGAGCAGGAGGCGAGCATCGCCGGCCATCGGAGCTGGATGCTCCGGCTGCTCGACGCGCCGGCCGCCATCGCCGCCCGCGGCTTCCCCGCGACCGATCTCGCCGTACCGCTGCGCATCACCGACGAACAGTGCCCGGCCAACTCGGGCCGGTGGCAGCTGACCGTCCGCGACGGCACAGGTGATCTTTCATCGCGCCGAACGGAGCATGGTGACACGCCTCCGCTTTCCCTCGGACCGCGCGGCCTGGCCGCACTGTACGCAGGTGCGCCGGTCGCCACGTTGCGCCGGGCGGGCCTGGCCTCCGGCGGCACCCCGGCCGCCGACGCCGCCCTGGACGGCGCGTTCGCCGCTGCGCCCTACATGCTCGACGACTTCTAGACGGCGATCAGCGCAACACGCCGCCCGCGATACGCGACCCGGACGCCGCCGGGCCGGTAGGTTCGTAGCGAACAGATGTTCGTGGCAGACGGACCCGGATGGAGCTCACCTTGGCGGGCCTGACCTATGCGCGGCACCCGATCCGGGTGCTCGGCGTCGACCCGGGCCTGACCAGGTGCGGCGTGGGCGTAGTGGAGGGGGCGCCGGGCCGGGCGCTGAAGCTGGTCCGGGTCGGGGTCATCAGGACTTCGGCCACCGACGACATCGCGGCCCGGCTGCTGGCCATCGAGACCGAGCTCGAGGCCTGGCTGGACGCCTGCCAGCCGGACGCGGTGGCCGTGGAACGGGTCTTCAGCCAGCAGAACGTCCGGACCGTCATGGGCACCGCCCAGGCGGCCGGGATCGCGATCGTCTGCGCCGCCCGCCGCGGGCTGCCGGTCGCCACGCACACCCCCAGCGAGGTCAAGGCCGCCGTGACCGGCAGCGGGCGGGCCGGCAAGGACCAGGTCACGCTCATGGTGACCAAACTGCTGCGGATCACCGATCCGCCCCGTCCTGCCGATGCGGCCGACGCGCTGGCGCTGGCCATCTGCCATCTGTGGCGCGGCGCCTCCCCCCTGGGCACCGGATCGCGGCTCGCGGCGGCAGCCGCGCGAGGAGGTAGCGCATGATCGCCCATCTGCGCGGCACAGTCGCCGGGATCGCTCCCGACGGCGCCGTCATCGAGGTCGGCGGCGTCGGGATGCGGGTACAGTGCACCCCGGGCACCCTGGCCACGCTCAAGCCGGGAGAGCACGCGCAGGTGGCGACCTCCCTGGTGGTCAGGGAAGACTCGCTCACCCTGTACGGCTTCGGCTCCGATGACGAGCGGAACGTCTTCGAGCTCCTGCAGACGGCCAGCGGCGTCGGCCCGCGGCTGGCCCTGGCCATGCTGGCCGTGCACTCACCCGACGCTTTGCGCCGCGCCGTGGCCACCGAGGACCTGGGCGCGCTGACCATGGTGCCGGGCATCGGTAAGAAGGGGGCGGAGCGGATCGTGCTCGAACTGCGCGACCGGCTGGGGCCGCCCGGCGACAGCGGCGACGGCCTGCCGTCCGGCCGCGGCCCGCAGCGGGCTCCGCAGTGGCGCGACCAGGTTCAGTCCGGCCTGGTCAACCTGGGCTGGCCGGTCAGGGACGCCGACGCGGCCATCGCCGCCCTGGAAGACGAGGGCCTCCTCGACGTCGGCCAGGGGCCGGTCGACGTGGCCACCGTCCTGCGCGCCGCGCTGCGAAAGCTAAGTAAGCGATGACCGAGGAACACGATCCACTGGCCCGCGCTGAGGAAGCCGAGCTGGCCGCCCGCCAGCAGCGCCTGGAGCAGGCCGCCGACGGCAGTCACGGCGTGGTATCCGCGCTGGCGGACGCGGACGAGCGCGTCATTGAAAGCGCCCTGCGGCCCAAGCGGCTGACCGAGTTCACCGGCCAGGCCCGGGTCCGCGAGCAGCTGTCGCTGATCCTGACCAGCGCCCTGCGGCGCGGTCGGCCCCCGGATCACGTGCTGCTGGCCGGCCCGCCTGGCCTGGGCAAGACCACGATCGCGATGATCGTGGCCGCCGAGCTCGGCGCGCCGCTGCGCATCACCAGCGGCCCGGCCATCGAGCGTTCCGGTGACCTGGCCGCGGTGCTGTCCACGCTCAGCGAGGGCGAGGTGCTCTTCATCGACGAGATCCACCGCCTGGCCCGGCCCGCCGAGGAAATGCTCTACCTGGCCATGGAGGACTTCCGGGTCGACGTGGTGATCGGCAAGGGACCGGGCGCGACCGCCATCCCGCTGGAGATTGCCCCGTTCACCCTGGTCGGGGCCACCACCCGGGCCGGGCTGCTGCCCGCCCCGCTGCGGGACAGGTTCGGGTTCACCGCGCACCTCGACTTCTACGCGCCCGATGAGCTCGAGCACATCATCCGCAGGTCCGCCGGGCTACTCGGCGTGACACTCACCGACGAGGGCGCGGCCGAGCTGTCCACTCGGTCGCGGGGCACTCCGCGGATCGCCAACCGGCTGCTGCGCCGGGTCCGCGACTACGCCGAGGTCCGGGCCGACGGCGTGGTCACCAGGGACATCGCCCGGACCGCGCTTGAGCTGTACGAGGTGGACGAGCAGGGCCTGGACCGGCTCGACCGCGGGGTGCTCGACGCGCTGGTGCGCCGGTTCGGCGGCGGCCCGGTCGGCCTGTCCACGCTCGCGGTGGCGCTGGGGGAGGAGGCGGAGACCGTCGAGGTGGTGGCCGAGCCGTTCCTGGTCCGGTGCGGGCTGCTGGCCAGGACCCCGCGCGGCCGGGTGGCCACCGCGGCTGGCTGGGCCCACCTCGGCCTGACCCCGCCGCCCTCGATCAGCGAGTTGCCCACGCTGTTTGATTAGTACAGCAAGATCGCGCCGAGGTCACGATCACAGGTAAAACCTCGTAGCCTGTTGGTGCCGGGTCAAAGCGCGGCTAAACTTCGGCAGTTGGTCGTTGGCCTTAGCCGCGACCGCGCATGCGTAACCAACTGGAAGGATGCCCCGGGTCATGGGGACTATTGCAGGAGCCGCTGCGGCGGCCGCCAAGTCGTCAGGTAGCAGCTCGTATACGTTCCTGCTCTTGATCGTTCTGGTCTTTGCCGGTTTCTACTTCCTGATGATCCGGCCGCAGCGCCGCCGTCAGCAGCAGGCCCAGCAGCAGCAGCGCACCGTTGGCGTCGGTGCCCGGGTCCGGACCACGGCCGGGATGTACGCCACCGTGTCCGCGGTCGACGGCGACGACGTCATCCTCGAGGTGGCACCGGGCGTGGACGTCCGCTACATCCGGCGCGCCATCATGGAGGTCGTCAGCGAGGGGGATGAGCCGGAGCCCGTCGACGACGAGGCCGAAGGCTACGACGAGGATGACCTCCACGATTCCGAAGCGGACCCGTCCGACGAGCACGAGGACGCCACGTCGGCCGAGGACGGCCTGGCCGCATCACACGACGAGGAGCTGGCCAAGTCCGACAAGGACTGAGTCGTCGGCCGGCCGAGGAACGACAGATTACATAAGACAGGCGGAGAAGTGGCACCCCCGACGAAGACTGTCCCGCATCCGGGACGGGCGCTCCTAGCGCTCGTGGTGCTCCTCTTGATCATGCTGCTGAGCATCCTGGGCGGGAGCCTGTTCAGCCCGGGTCAGTGGCACAAGAACTTCCAGGTCGGCCTCGGGCTAGACCTGTCCAGCGGCACCCAGGTCACCATGAAGGCCCAGACGCTGTCCGGGGCTGCCCCGCAGCCCGGCGAGCTGACCGAGGCCGCCAATATCATCCTGGCCCGGGTCAACGGCACAGGTAACTCCGGCGCCTCGGTGTCGCCGGAGGGCAACGACCTGCTGGTCGTCTCCGTGCCAGGCAAGAGCTCCCAGCAGACCATCGCCCTGGTCAGCACGACCGCCCTGCTCAGGTTCCGCCAGGTCCTGCTGCTCCAGGAGTACGGCGCCACCGCCACCCCCACTACCACGCCCTCCGCCACGCCCTCGTCAACCGCCTCGCCGAGCGCGAGTGCCAGCACCTCGGCCACGCCGAAGGTCTCGGCCTCGGCCAGCGCGACCAGCACGGCCAGCACCTCGGCCAAGCTCGTCCCTGACGTCGGCGCCAGCGCCAGCCCGACGGCCACCGCCAGCCCCAAGGCCACCGGTACCGCCTCGCCCACCGCGACCGCTTCGCCCAGCCCGAGCGCTAGCCCCACCGCGTCCGTGAGCAGCGCGGCCAACGGCGACGCGAGCCTGGTGAACAAGAGCACGCTCGCGCTGTTCAATAAGCTCACCTGCAAGCCCGGCGAGAGCGACAGCGTGTGGAAGGCCCAGGTCGGCTACACGAAGTCCGCCGACTACGACGATCCGGACCAGCAGATCGTCTCGTGCGACGCCAGCGGCAACAAGTACGCCCTCGACGTGGCCAAGGTGCTCGGCGAGGACGTGACCAACGCGCAGGCCGCGGTGTCCACGACCAACAACGAGTGGCAGGTCAACCTCACGCTGAACAGCAAGGGCGCGGCGGCGTTCAGCGCGCTGACCTCCGCTCAGTTCAGCAAGTACGGCTCCGATTACACGACCAACCCGACTGACGGAGCGCTGAACCAGATCGCCATCGTCCTGGACGGGACCGTCGTCACCTCGGCGGAGACACAAAGCGCGATCCCGGGCGGCAACGTCCAGATCACCGGCAGCTTCACCCAGGCCCAGGCCACCCAGCTGCAGAACGTGCTCAAGTACGGGTCCCTGCCGCTCAGCTTCAGCGTCCAGTACGAGTCGTCGGTCTCGCCGACGGTAGGCAAGGCCCAGCTCCACGGCGGCCTGATCGCCGCCGCGATCGGGCTGGCGCTGGTGGTCCTTTACTCCTTCCTCTACTACCGCGGCCTCGGCCTGGTGTCGGTGTCCAGCCTGATCATCTCCGCTACCCTCACCTACCTGTCCGTGGTCCTGCTGACCAAGTACCAGAGCTTCCATCTCGAGCTGTCCGGCATTGCCGGCCTGATCGTGGCCATCGGCATCACCGCCGACTCGTTCGTCGTGTTCTTCGAGCGATTGCGTGACGAAGTGCGCGAGGGTAAACAGCTGCGCCCGGCCGTGGAGGCAGGCTGGAAGCGGGCCCGGCGCACGATCCTGGTCTCGGACACGGTGTCGTTCCTGGCCGCCGTCCTGCTGTACTACTTCGCCATCGGCGAGGTCAAGGGCTTTGCCTACACCCTCGGCCTGACCACGCTCATCGACGTGATCGTGGTGTTCCTGTTTACCAAGCCCATGGTGACGCTGCTGGCCCGGACGAGGTTCTACGGCAACGGCCACCCGCTCTCCGGCCTTGACCCGGCTCGGCTCGGCGCCCGGACCGGATGGCGGTCCTCGGTCCGGCGCACCCAGGTCCGGCGCAGGCCGGATACGGTGGCGCGCACCACTGAGTCCCGCACCACTGAGTCCCGCACCACTGGGTCCCGCACCTCGGGGGAGGCGTGATGTCGCGGCTGGGGCAGATCGGCGGCAGGCTCTACCGCGGCGAGGTATCCATCAACTTCGTCGGCCGCAAGCGGCTGTGGTACTCGATTTCCGCGGCCATCCTGGTCGTCAGCGTCGTGGCGCTGCTCGTCCTGCGGCTGAACTTCAGCGTCGAGTTCAAGGGCGGCGCGATCTTCCAGTTCTCCGCGCCCACCGCAAGCGTCAGCCAGGTCCAGAACGCGGTCGAGGACGGCGGCGTCAGCGGCGCCGTGGTGCAGCAACTCAGCGGCGCGCAAAAGGGCTGGCAGGTGCAGACCAAGGCCCTGACCGGCGACCAGACCACCACGCTCGAGGGCTCGATTTCCAGCAAGCTCGGCGTCAACCCGAACGACATCACCACCACCACCGTGGGCGCCAGCTGGGGCAGCCAGATCTCCAGCAAGGCGCTGCAGGCGCTGATCGCGTTCCTGATCGTGATCGTGATCTACCTGTCCATCGCCTTCGAGTGGAAGATGGCGATCGCGGCGTTCGTCGCCCTGATCCACGACATCGTGATCACCATCGGGGTGTACGCGCTGGCCGGGTTCCAGGTCAGCCCGGCGAGCGTCATCGGGCTGCTGACCATCCTCGGCTACTCGCTGTATGACACCGTGGTGGTCTTCGACAAGGTCCGGGAGAACACGGCCGGCCTGCTCGGCGGCGCTCGGAGCACCTACAGCCAGGCGGCGAACCTGGCCCTGAACCAGACCCTGGTCAGGTCCATCAACACCTCCATAATCGCCCTGCTGCCGGTCGCCGCGATCCTGGTCGTGGCGACCGCCCTGCTCGGCGCCAACAACGAGCTCGAGGAACTGGCCCTGGTCCTGTTCATCGGCATGCTGTCCGGCACCTACTCCTCGATCTTCATCGCGACCCCGGTCCTGTGTGACCTGAAGGAGCGCGAGCCGCAGTACCAGGCGCTGGCCAAGCGGGTGAGCGTCCGCGCCTCCGGCGGCCGGGCGGCCAAGCGCGCCGCCGCCAAGACCCCGGCTGGCGGTCCCGCCAGGGCCGTGCCATCGGGGCCCGAGGACGAGACGGACGACGCCCGGTACGAGGACGACGCCGCGCCGGCTGCGGACGAGCTGACCACCACCGCGTCCCGCGTCGCGGCGGCCAGGACCACGCCGGGCACGGTGCGGCCCGGTCCGCGGCAGCAGCCACGCCGGACCGGCAGCTCGGCCCGGCATCGGCCGACCGGCAAGAAGAAGCGGCGCTGAGCGATGCCCGACCCGGCTGAGGCGCCCGCCAGCCAGCACGAGCCGGGCCCGGATCAGCATGCCGCCCGGCTGTCCGCCGAGCTGACCGCCCTGATCGCCAGCCGGATCAGGGACGTGCCCGACTATCCGCAGCCCGGGGTGGTGTTCAAGGACATCACCCCGCTGCTGGCCGACGCGCGGGCGTTCGGCGCCGTGGTGCAGGCCCTGGCCGCAACGTACGGCCCGGTCGACAAGGTGGCGGGCATCGAAGCCCGCGGTTTCATCCTGGCCGCCCCGGTGGCCTGCTGCCTGGGCGCCGGGTTCGTGCCGATCAGGAAGAAGGGCAAGCTTCCCGGCGTCACGCTGGCCGAGGATTACCAGCTCGAGTACGGCACCGCCACCATCGAGGTGCTGACCGACGCCTTCGCCCTCGGCGAGCGCGTCCTGGTCATCGAACGACGTCCTGGCCACCGGCGGCACCGCCCGCGCCACCGCCGACCTGGTGCACCGCGCCGGCGCTCAGGTGGCAGGCATCTCTGTCCTCCTTGAGCTCTCCTTCCTCAACGGCCGCGCCAAGCTCCCTGACCTCCCGGTCAGCGCCCTCCTCACCGTCTAGCCCCCGCCTGCGATGCCATTCCGGCATCGCAGCGGTGAAATCCCAGCGGGAATCGCACGCATGCCATCTGGTGTTCTAACCATCTAAGTACAATGGTGGCTTGGCAGATGCGAGGAGCGCGAGTGGCCGGTGACGTTGTCACGACCGGCACGAGAGCTGCTGACCCTGCCCCGGTAGACGCGCCGCGGGGGACCGATCCCGTAGCTGACGCGGAACAGACCGAGGCGACAGCGGCGGGCGTGCCAGGTCGGCGCGCGGCCGAGGACGCCCCGCCCGACGCGTCTGACCCGGCCAGCGATCCGGGGGCGTCTGCAGGCTCCGAGGCCGCGGGCGCCCAAGATCTGCCGAACAAGACCGCCCGGCCCAGCCAGGCCCGGCCCGGACGGGCCCGGGCAGCGGTCGCGGCAGTGCAGGGCCAGGCCGCAGACGTCGCGGCCTCGGGCGTCGGGGTCCGGCGCCGCCTCGCGCGGCTGGGGGCGCAGCGCTCCGGGGGCGTCAGTCCGGTCCTCGATCCGCTGGTCAAGACCGTGCGGTCCACCCATCCGAAGGCCGATATCCGGCTGATCGAGCGAGCCTACGAAACGGCCGCCTACTGGCACCGGGACCAGAAACGGCTGAGCGGCGACCCGTACATCACCCACCCGCTGGCGGTGGCGACCATCCTCGCCGAGCTCGGCATGAATACCGAGACCATCTGCGCGGCCCTGCTGCACGACACGGTGGAAGACACCCCGTACTCGCTGACCGAGCTGCGCGGCGAGTTCGGCGAGGACATCACCGCGCTGGTCGATGGCGTCACCAAGCTGGACAAGGTCAAGTACGGCGAGTCCGCCGAGGCTGAGACCGTCCGCAAGATGGTGGTCGCGATGTCCCGCGACATCCGCGTGCTGGTCATCAAGCTTGCGGACCGGCTGCACAACATGCGCACGCTGCGCTACCTGAAGCGGGAGAAGCAGGAGCGCAAGTCGCGGGAGGTCCTGGAGATCTACGCCCCGCTCGCGCACCGGCTGGGCATGAACAAGGTGAAGTGGGAGCTGGAGGATCTCGCCTTCCAGACGCTCTATCCGAAACGCTTCGATGAGATCGCCCGCCTGGTGTCAAGCCGGGCGCCGCGACGCGAGACCTTCCTGCAGGAAGTGATCCAGGACGTCCGCGCGGACCTGCACGAGGCGAAGATCAAGTCCTCGGTGACCGGACGCCCCAAGCACTACTACTCGGTCTACCAGAAGATGATCGCCAAGGACGTCGGCTTCGACGAGATCCACGACCTGGTGGGCATCCGGGTCCTGGTCGACTCCGTCCGCGACTGCTACGCGGCGCTCGGCACCATCCACGCGCGATGGAACCCCGTCCCCGGACGGTTCAAGGACTACATCGCCATGCCGAAGTTCAACATGTACCAGTCGCTGCACACCACGGTCATCGGCCCGGGCGGCAAGCCGGTGGAGCTGCAGATCCGGACCTGGCGCATGCACCAGCGCGCCGAGTACGGGGTCGCGGCGCACTGGAAGTACAAGGAAGAAACGGTGTTCGGCCGGTCCAAGGACGCCAAGGACGACGACGCCCAGGAAATGGCCTGGCTCCGCCAGCTGGTCGACTGGCAGCGCGAGACCGAGGACCCGGCCGAGTTCCTCGAGTCGCTCCGCTTCGACCTGGCTGCGGCCGAGGTCTACGTGTTCACCCCGCGCGGCGACGTGATACCGCTGCCGCAAGGCTCCACCCCGGTGGACTTCGCCTACGCCATCCACACCGAGGTCGGCCACCGGACGATCGGTGCCCGGGTGAACGGCCGCCTGGTGGCGCTGGAGTCCAGCCTGGACAACGGCGACACAGTCGAGATCTTCACCTCCAAGACCGCCGAGGCCGGGCCGAGCCGGGACTGGCTGAAGTTCGTGCAGAGCCCCCGCGCCCGGAACAAGATCAGGCAGTGGTTCTCCAAGGAGCGCCGGGAAGCCGCGGTGGAGGCGGGCAAGGACCAGATCGCCCGGGCCATGCGCAAGCAGGGGCTCCCGTTGCAGCGGCTCGCGGCCGCCGACACGCTGATCACGCTGGCTCGCGACCTGCGCTACCCGGACGTCTCGGGGCTGTACGCGGCGGTCGGCGAGGGCCGGGTCAGCGCCCAGTCGATCGTCGAGAAGCTGGTCAAGTCGGTCGGTGGCGTGGCAGGCGCCCAGGACGACCTGGCCGAGACCACCCTGCCGACCAAGGCGCCGCAGCCCCGGGCGCTGGCCGAGTCCGGCGTTCAGGTCACCGGCGCGCCTGACGTGTGGGTCCGCCTGTCCCGCTGCTGCACCCCGGTGCCGGGGGACCAGATCAGCGGATTCGTGACGCACGGCCACGGCGTGTCCGTGCACCGGAAGGACTGCACGAACCTCACTCACCTGTCCGGCACGCAGCGGGACCGGATGGTCGAGGTCCACTGGGCGCCCACCGACGGCGCGGTGTTCCTGGTCGCCATCCAGGTGGAGGCGCTCGACCGGACCCGGCTGCTGTCCGACGTGACCAGGGTGCTGTCCGACCAGCACGTCAACATCCTGTCCGCCACGGTCACCACCAGCCGGGACCGGGTAGCGGTGAGCCGTTTCACGTTCGAGATGGGCGACCCCAAGCATCTCGGCCACGTACTGCGCGCCGTGCGCGCCATCGACGGCGTATACGACGTCCAGCGGGTCACCAGCTAATCGCGCAGTCGCGGGGGCCGATCGCGCCGCCCGCGGGGGCCGACGGCCCCCCGGCGGCGCGATACTACGGTCAGCACCTCAGCGGGCATGCGGGGGGTTCCAGGGGGGTCGTCCCCCCTGGGCCAACACAGCTAGCTGGAAAACTCAGCCAGGGTGTGCTCGGCTTCCTCGAGCCAGGCGCGGCGGGCGGTCAGGGCTTCCTCGGCGTTGCTTATCGCCCGGGCGTCGTCCCGGTCCCGCGCGCTGGCCAGCTGCTCTTCCAGCTGGGCGATGGTGGCGCGCAGCTGAGCCACAGTGCCTTCGGCCCGGGCCAGCGCCTCGGGGTTGGACCGTCGCCACTGGGCCTCTTCGGCCTTGCGCACCGCTTCTTCGACCCGCCGCAGGCCCGACTCCAGGTGCTCGCGTGAATCCCGCGGCACGGCGCCGATCTGCTCCCAGCGTTCCTGGATGCCGCGCAGCGCCGACCGGGCCGCGCGGAAATCCGTCACCGGCAGCAGGGCCGCAGCCTGCTCCAGCAGCTGCTCCTTGCCCTCGGCATGCTCGCGCAACGCGGCGTCCTTGGCCGAGAACACCTCGGCCCGCGCGGTGAAGAACTTATCCTGAGCGGTCCGGAACCGCTTCCACAGCTCGGCCTCGGCCTCCCGGTCCGCCCGCCCTGCCGCCTTCCACCTGCGCATCAGCTCGCGGAACGCGCTGGTGGTAGGACCCCACTCGGTGGAGGCGGACAGCTCCTCGGCCTCGGCGCACAGCGTCTCCTTGCGGGCCTTGACATCCTCCCGCTCGGCCTCCAGCGTGGCGAAGTACGCCTTGCGCCGCTTGGTGAACGCGTTCCTGGCCGCCGACAGCCGCTTCCACAGCACCGCCTCGGCGGCCCGGTCGGCGTGCGGCGCCGCCTTCCACTCATCCAGCAGCTCGCGCATCCGCTCGCCGCTGCTCTTCCAGTGCGTGGCCTCGGCGGCGATCTGCTCCGCCTCGGTCACGATCCGCTCCTTGACCTGCTTGGCCTGCACCCGGGCCTGCTCCCGGGCCGCCTTGGCCTCCTCGCGGCGATGACCGACGTCCTCGGTCAGCCGCTCCAGCCTGACCCGCAGGCCATCCAGGTCGCCGAGCGCGTTGGCGTCGCTGATGCTGGCGATCAGCCGCTGCACGGTGGCCGCGGCCTGGGCGGGAGCCATGTCGGTGGCGCTGATCCGCTGCTCGAGCAGGACCACCTCGGTCTCGAGGGCCTCGTACTTACGCTGGTAGAAGGCGATCGCCTCCTCCGGGCTGCCCGCCTGCCATGAGCCGATCACCCGCTCGCCGTCGGCGGTACGGACATAGACCGTCCCGTCGGCGTCTACCCGGCCCCACGGATGATAGGCGGTCGTCACGGCGAACCTCCTGCGTTCTCGTGCCTCGTTCAGGTTTTCTTGATCGTCACACTGTCAATGATGACCTTCTCCTTCGGGGCACCGCCCTCAGCCTGGCCCGACACGACGTACTGGCACGAGTAACCGGCCTTCGCCACATTCTTTACGATATTCAGCCCGGAAGAAACCGTGCCGAACGGTGTATAGGAGGCGGTTAGCTCCGCAGTGTCCTGGTACACGATGAAGAACTGGCTGCCGTTGCTGGTTGCGGTGCCTTCATTGGCCATCGCGACCGTCCCGGCCCCGTATTTGGCGCCGGTGAGATTTTCGCTGGCGAAATCGTAGCCCGGCGTCCCGGTGCCTATCTTGCCGGTCGTGCTGCAGGTGAGCTTGGTGCCGGCGGTCGCGTACGGGTCGCCGCACTGCAGCACGTAGATGCCGGTCGTCACCAGCCGGTGGCACTGGGTGTTGTTGAAGTACCCTGCCTCGGCCAGGTGGATGAAGGAGTTGACCGTGCAGGTCGCCTTGCTGTTGAGCAGGGTGAAGGTGATCGGTCCCTGGTTGGTCTTGAGCGTCGCCGTATAGCTGGCCGCGAAATCCGGCGTGGCGGGCGGGAAGCTCACCTTCTTCGCCACCGGCGTGGCGGCGGTATAGGTGCAGTGGTGGGCCGGCTCGGCCACGGTGGACGCCGACGCGGACGCGGACGCCGAGGCCTTCGGCGACTTGCTGGGCGCAGCCGCTGGCTTGGCGCCTCCGCCAGGCAGGAACACCACTAGCAGGCCGGCGATGAGGCCGGCCGCGATCACCGCGCTGAGCCCGGTGAGCCAGCGCTTGCGGACCTGCCGCTGTCTGGTCCAGCGCTCCTGCTGCTGACGGCGGTACTTCTCCCTGGCCTGCCTGCGCTGGCGTTCGTTCTTACCCGCCACCGGTCGTGTCCTCCTCGGCCTGTGTGCTGCTTCGGTATGCTGGGTCTCCACGGGAGGCAGGCCAACGTACCCGTGTACCCCCCGGTCTCGGATCATCGGGCGGTGCTGGTTCCGTGGGTGACCCCTCTGAACCGGAGCATAATTCGCGATCGTTCGCGAATCGTACCTTCCGGATGCCGGGACTGGTACCTTTCGTTATCGGTTCGCCGCCATGCGGTCCCCCTCGGTAACCTGAGACACCGTACCGTGAGAAAGGACGGTTGTGCTCGTCGCCGGGTTCCCAGCAGGCGCGTTTGCCGCCAACTGTTACATCATTGCGACCGCACCGGGCGAACAGTGCGTGATCGTCGATCCCGGCCAGGACGCCGAGCCGGGGATCGAGGAAATCCTGGCCGCCCACCGGCTCAGCCCGGCCGCGGTCCTGCTCACCCACGGGCATATCGACCATGTATGGTCGGTCGCCCCGGTCTGCGGGGCAAAGGGCATCCCCGCCTATATTCATCCGGCCGACCGGGCATTGCTCAGCGACCCGACAAAGGGGTTCTCGCTCGGGACCGGGCAGGAACTGTTCGGCGGGATGAAATTCACCGAGCCGGATGACGTGAAAGATCTGACCGACGGCATGGTGCTGAGCCTGGTGGGTCTCGAGATCATCGTGAATCACGCACCCGGCCATACCGAAGGCTCGGTGGCATTCCGGCTGCCGCTCGGGGCTGCCGGGGCCGATAGGCCCATTACGGCACAAGGCAAAAGCAAAACAGACGAGCCGGACGACGTATTGTTCTCCGGCGACCTGCTGTTCGCCGGGTCGATCGGCCGGACGGACCTGCCCGGCGGCGACTATGACACGATCCTGCGCAGCCTGGCCCGGGTCTGCCTGACCCTGCCCGACGAGACCGTCGTGCTGTCCGGGCACGGCCCGCAGACGACCATCGGCCGGGAGCGGCGGACCAATCCGTTCCTGGCGGGCCTGGAACCCCAGGAACGCCCTGGCGCCGATGAGCCGGGTGCGTTGCCGGGCGATGGCCCGCACCGGGGGCTATGACCCCGGATAGCGGGCAGGTGACCGGGGCGAACAGCCAGGCCCGTTCGGATAAAAAGAACTTTGACTATGAGAATGAGCGGCACCGGCGGCGGTGCGGCCGGTGAAAGGGGCAGAGCTCGATGATCCGCACCCATGAGGCGGGGACGCTGCGGGCGTCGCACGCGGGAGAGCACGTGGTGCTGGCCGGCTGGGTCGCGCGGCGCCGGGACCACGGCGGGGTGGTCTTCATCGACCTGCGGGACGCCAGCGGCGTCGTCCAGGTCGTGTGGCGCGGCGAGGAGGCCCCATCCCAGGATGGCGGAGCCCACGACCTTCGGGCGGAGTTCTGCGTGCTGGTGACGGGGGAGGTGCGGGCCAGGCCGGCCGGGAACGAGAACCCGGAGCTGCCCACCGGCCAGATCGAGGTGATCGCGGACGAGGTCGAGGTGCTCAGCGAGGCGGAGCCGCTGCCGTTCCCCGTCGAGGGGTCGGCCGAGATCAGCGAGGACATCCGGCTCAGGTACCGCTACCTGGACATCAGGCGCGAGGACACCGCACGGGCCTTGCGGATCCGGTCGCAGGCCGCCTACCTGCTGTCCGACGTGATGCGCGCGCACCGGTTCGTGAACGTGGAGACCCCGTACCTGACCCGGTCCACTCCCGAGGGCGCTCGCGACTTCCTGGTCCCGGTGCGGCTGCGGCCGGGCAACTGGTACGCGCTGCCGCAGTCGCCGCAGCTGTTCAAGCAGCTGCTCATGGTGGGCGGCCTGGAGCGCTACTACCAGCTGGCCAGGTGCTTCAGGGACGAGGACTTCCGCAAGGACCGGCAGCCGGAGTTCACCCAGATCGACATGGAGATGTCGTTCGTCACCCGCGAGGACGTCATCCGGGTGGCCGAGGACGTGGTGGCCCGGCTGTGGTCCGAGCTGACCGGGTACCTGGTCCCCAGGCCGCTGCCGCGGATGACGTACGCCGAGGCCATGGCGCGATTCGGCTCGGACAAGCCGGACCTGCGGTTCTCCTGCGAGCTGACCGACCTGACCGAGTATTTCGCGGCCACCGGGTTCCGGGTGTTCCAGGCGCCGTACGTCGGAGCCGTGGTCATGCCGGGCGGCGCGTCGCAGTCGCGGCGCGAACTGGACGGCTGGCAGGAGTGGGCCCGGTCGCGCGGCGCC
Organism: uncultured Actinomycetes bacterium; assembly: GCA_963790065.1. Taxonomy (GTDB): domain Bacteria; phylum Actinomycetota; class Actinomycetes; order Streptosporangiales; family Streptosporangiaceae; genus Palsa-504. The sequence goes on from CAWBNK010000029.1 coordinate 29,542, forward strand.
CGCGGCCTGGCCTACGCGCAGATCAACCCGGATGGCGAGATCGGCGGCCCGGTGGCCAGGAACCTGTCCGAGGCCGAACGCTCCGGGCTGGCCGCCGCGACCGGCGCCGCGCGCGGCGACTGCGTGTTCTTCGCGGCCGGACCCGCGTCGGCGTCCCGGGAGCTGCTGGGGGCGGCCCGGCTGGAGATCGGCCGCCGATGCGGCCTGATCGACGAGTCGGCCTGGTCGTTCCTGTGGGTGGTCGACGCGCCGATGTTCGAGGAGGACGCATCCGGTGGCTGGACCTCGGTGCACCACCCGTTCACCGCGCCGCTGCCCGAATGGGCGGATAAGTTCGTCGCCGAGCCGGGCGGCGCGCTGGCCGACGCCTACGACATCGTGTGCAACGGGTACGAGATCGGCGGCGGGTCGATCCGTATCCACAAGTCCTCAATGCAGCAGGCCGTGTTCGACCTGATCGGCCTGTCGCCCGCCGAGGCGCAGTCGCAGTTCGGGTTCCTGCTCGACGCGTTCAAGTACGGTCCGCCGCCGCACGGCGGCATCGCGTTCGGCTGGGACCGGGTGTGCATGCTGCTGGCCGGCGCCGAGACGATCCGCGACGTGATCGCGTTCCCCAAGGCCGCCTCCGGCCTCGACCCCCTCACCGGCGCGCCCACCCCCATCACCCCCGCCCAGCGCCGCGAAGCCGGCATCGACGCCCAGCCCACCCCACCCCCCTCAGCCACACCCCCCAGCCCCTAGCCGCCCCCGCCCCTAGCCGCCCCCGCCCCTAGCCGCCCCCAGCCCCAGCCGGCCCCCGCCCTCCAGCCGCGCCCCTCCCACGCCCTCAGCTTCATGATCACGGGCAGTTCTGGTCGCTATTTAGCCCGAACTGCCCGCGATCATGAAATCGCCCTGGCAGCGCAGGATGGGCTGGGGCAGGCACGAGCGGTTCCCGTCCAGCCGCGTCGGCGCAGCAACGTGGCCACGGCCGCTGCCGTCTCGCACCGGCGATCGCCCAGGTCGAGGAACCCGAACCTGAGCGTGACGATGCCGTTGACCGCGTTGACGTTGTCACGGCGCTTGTCGCGCCACTGTTCGTCGGCAGGATGTGCAGGAGTCCCGTCGAGTTCCGCGCACACCCCGTACTCCTCGTAGAGGTTGTCGAGATATCGGTTGCCCGCGCCGTGCCTGATTCGCGCCTGGCGGCGGGCGACGGGGAGCCCATGCGGGCGCTCGACCCGGTGCACGTAGCGGTATTCCAGCACCGACAACGCGCCGCCTTCGGCATCGCCGAGCGCCATCTCGATCTCACGGCGCCAGCGCATCTTCTTGCGCGCAGCCATCGCCAGACGGATCCGGTCCGCGGTGGTGCGCCTGCGCCCGATGGCCCGGCAGATCCACGCGTACGCGTCGTCCAAGGTCCGCGCGGCCTCGATGAGGTCGAGCACCGTGTCCTCCACCCGAGTGCAGGGCGGGAGCATGGCGGGGTGCCTGGTCCGCAGGATGGCGTCAGACCGGTGGATGACGAGACCCGGGATCACCGCCCGTGCCGGCCGCTTCGAGGCCGGGACGCTGATAGTGATGAGCGAGCTAGGTTCGTCGATCAGGCCGTGGCGCTCGGCCGCCGTCAAGTGACTCAATACGGCATCAGGCCCAGCCCGAAGCAGGGCGGCCCAGAGCACCGTCTCCCGGGCGGGCTCGCCGGAGTAGGCAGCATAAACGCCTCGCTGGAGTCGCTGCCACCTGCCGCTGCCCACCCTGTTGCGCATCGCGCACGGTTCGATGCCGGAACTTGCGCTCTGTCGGCGGGCTATGGCATTACCCTGGGCCGCCAGTAGTTCGCGGGAAGGCGGAGGTAGTTTCGTTGACACGAAAGCCCAGGCTGGCCGGTTTCCGATGCATCGAGGCTACACACCGAAGGCCTGTGGATAACTCGAGCTCAGCAGTATCATCCTGTGGATAACTCGGGCCTGGTCATGGCGGACGTGGTATAACGCCGGTCGGGATAAGGTCGGAGGATGGCCGGAGCAGACACGGGCCAGTCCGAGAGCCTGTTCGATGAAGCGGAATCCACGGCCGCCCAGGCGGCTGCGCCCCTTGCTGTCCGGATGCGGCCGCGCAGCTTGGACGAGGTCATCGGGCAGCGGCACCTGACCGGCGCGGGCACGCCGTTCCGCAAGCTGATCGACAACGACGCGCCGATGTCGCTGCTGCTGTGGGGCCCGCCCGGCACCGGGAAGACCACGATGGCCTACGTGGTCAGCCAGGTGACCAAGCGCCGGTTCGTGGAGCTATCGGCGGTCAGCGCCGGGGTCAAGGACGTGCGGGCGGCGGTCGACGCGGCCCGCCGCACCCTGGGCATGAGCGGCAAGCAGACCGTGCTGTTCATCGACGAGGTGCACCGGTTCTCCAAGACCCAGCAGGACGCGCTGCTCCCGGCGGTGGAGAACCGCTGGGTCTCGTTCATCGGCGCGACTACAGAGAACCCGTTCTTCTCGGTCGTGTCCCCGCTGCTGTCCCGCTCGCTGCTGCTGACCCTGCAACCGCTGTCCGACGACGACGTGCGCGAGGTCATCAGCCGGGCGCTGGCCGATCCGCGCGGGCTGGCCGGCGCCGTCACGCTCGACGACGCGGCCGCCGACCACCTGATCCGGCTGGCGGGCGGGGACGCCCGGCGCACGCTCACCTATCTCGAGTCGGCCGCCCTCGGGCTGCCCAAGGGCGGCCGGATCGACGTGGAGGCCCTCGAGCGCGCGATCGACCGGGCCGCGGTCCGCTATGACCGCGACGGGGACCAGCATTACGACGTGATCAGCGCGTTCATCAAGTCGATGCGGGGCAGCGACGTGGACGCGGCGCTGCACTACCTGGCCCGGATGATCGCCGCGGGGGAGGACCCGCGGTTCATCGCCAGGCGGCTCATCGTGCACGCCAGCGAGGACGTCGGCATGGCCGACCCCACCGCGCTGCAGACTGCGGTCGCCGCGGCGCAGGCTGTGGAGTTCGTTGGGCTGCCCGAAGCCCGGATCAACCTGGCCCAGGCCGTGATCCACATCTCGATGGCGCCCAAGTCCAACGCGGTTATCAAGGCCATCACCGCGGCCGACTCCGACGTCCGCGCGGGCCTGGTGGGCGCTGTGCCAGCGCATCTGCGCGACGCGCACTATTCTGGGGCGGGCAAGGTCGGCCATGGTGAGGGCTACCTCTACCCGCACGACTTCGATGACGGCATCGTCGCGCAGCGCTACGCCCCGGATTCGGTGGCGGATCGCACCTACTACGAGCCGTCTGGGCATGGCCTGGAGGCCCGCGTCGCCGAGCGCGCCGGGCGGATCCGGGCCATCCTCCGCAAGACGAACAAGGAGCAGCCATGACCGCGGACGGGCCAGTCATGAAGGCAGCACAGTCATGAAGGCAGCACAGCCATGAGGGCGGCACGGTCATGACCGGGGCACGCTCGTGAACGCGGCGGAACTGGCCGCCCTGATCGCCGCCGTCTTCTGGGCGCTGCTGGTCTGTGTCGGGGTGTTCGTCCTGTTCCGGCTGGGCCGGCTGCTGTCGGAGTCGAGCCGCCTGGTCGCCGAGGTACGTGAGCGCAGTGACGTGCTGATGCAGCGGGCGCAGGCCGCAGTGGACGGGGCCCAGGCCGCCGTCGACCGGGCCGGTCAGCAGCTGGACCGGGCCGAGTCGGTCACGGCCAGCATGGACGAGCTGGGCGACGGCATGGCCGAGCTGGCCGGCCAGGTGAACGCGCTGGCCGGGATGGGCCGCGCGATCGCCGCCGGCCCGGTGGGCCGGACCGCCGCGGTGGCCTACGGCGTGCGCCGGGCCGTCGGCCTGAGCCGGGCGCGGCGCGGCTCGCGGCGCACGCTGCCCGGCAGCGTGATGGAACGCAGCGAACTCGCCCGGGGGGAGGCCTCCCGATGATACGCAGGGGTTTCTGGCTGACCGCCGGAGCGGTGACGGGGATCATGGGATACCGGCGTGTCTCCGCCGTCGGCCGCCGGCTGTCTGCCAGCCTTAACCCCGGAGCCGGAGCCGGAGCCGGAGCCGGAACCGGAACCGGAACCGGGAGCAGCCGGATCGGGAGCGGCACCGCGGCCAGGGCCGCGCTCATCTCCGGGAGCGCGCTGGCCCGCGGGGGACGGCTGACCGGCCGGGGAGCGGTCGGCCTGGCCGCGGAGACCTTCCGGTTCGCGCGGGACGTGCGGGAGGGTATGGAGCTGTACACGGCCCGGCACTCCGAGCCCGCGGGCTCTACTACCCTCGGAGCACGAGACCACGAGCCGCCGGAGCTCGAACGGCTCAGGACCAACCACGACCTACGACCCAAGGATGGCCGCTGATGGAGTCGGCAGAGATCGCCCGCCGCTTCCTTGCCTATTTCAAGCAGCAAGGGCACGCTATCGTGCCTTCGGCCTCCCTGGTCGCCGATGATCCCACGGTGCTGTTCGTCATCGCCGGCATGCAGCCGTTCAAGCCCTACCTGCTCGGCCAGCAGACCCCGCCGTACCGGCGGGTGGCCGACGTGCAGAAGTGCGTGCGGACGCTGGATATCGAAGAGGTAGGCAAGACCACCCGGCACGCCACGTTCTTCCAGATGCTGGGCAACTGGTCGTTCGGCGACTACTTCAAGGAAGGCGCGATCACCTTCGCCTGGGAGCTGCTCACCAGGTCCGAGGCCGACGGCGGCTTCGGGTTCCCGGAAAGCAAGCTGTGGGCCACGATCCTGCACGGCGACGACGAGGCGGCCGCCATCTGGCGGGACCAGATCGGCCTGCCCGCGGAGCGGATCCAGGAGCGCGGCCTGGCTGACAACTACTGGAGCATGGGCGTGCCGGGCCCCGGCGGACCGTGCTCGGAGATCTACTACGACCGCGGGCCCGAATACGGCCGCGACGGCGGTCCCGAGGCCGACGAGGACCGGTTCCTCGAGGTCTGGAACCTGGTCTTCATGCAGGACAGCATCAGCAAGTTCCGGGCCAAGGACGACTTCGACATCGAGGGGCTGCTGCCGTCTAAGAACGTCGACACCGGGATGGGCCTGGAGCGGATGGCCTCCATCCTGCAGGGCGTCGACAACCTGTACGAGATCGACACCACCTGGAAGATCCTGGACCGGGCGGCCGAGATGACCGAGCAGAGCTACGGCCGGGAGCTGAAGGCCGATGTGGCCCTGCGGGTGATCGCCGACCACGTGCGCAGCGCGGTCATGCTGATCGATGATGGGGTGCTGCCCGGCAACGAGGGCCGTGGCTACGTGCTGCGGCGCATCGTGCGGCGCAGCATCAGGAACCTTCGGCTGCTGGCCGGCGGCCAGCGCGGCGGCGGGGGATCGGCCACCGGCGAGCGCTTCATGCACGACCTGACCTCGGCCGCCATCGAGGCCATGGCGCCGCTGTACCCTGAACTGCGCCGTGACGCGGCCAACATCCACACGGTCATCGATGCCGAAGAGGCCGCGTTCGGCAGCACGCTGCGGACCGGCACGGCCATCTTCGAGGCCGCGGTGGAGGAGAACCGGCGCAAGAACCTGGCCACCATCTCAGGCCCGCAGGCCTTCCAGCTGCACGACACCTACGGCTTCCCGATCGACCTGACCCTGGAGATGGCCGCCGAGCAGGGCCTGGCGGTAGACGAAGAAGGCTTCCGCCGCCTGATGAGCGAGCAGAAGGAGCGCGCCCGCCGCGATGCGGCCGAGAAGAAGACCGGCAACGTCGACATCTCGGTCTTCGCCGACATGCTCGAACGGTCCGGTTCGGTCACCTTCACCGGCTACGACCAGGTCTCCGGCGAGGCCATGGTCCTCGGTCTGCTGGTCGACGGCATCCCGGTCCCGAGCGCTTGCACGGGCACCGAACTCGACGTGGTTCTCGACCGTACCCCCTTCTACGCCGAGGGCGGCGGCCAGCTCGCCGACGCGGGCACGATCACGCTGGACGGCGGGGTGGTCGAGGTGTTCGACGTGCAGACCCCGCTCACCGGGCTCGTCGTGCACCGCGGCCGGGTCACCTCAGGCGAGGTCATCACCGGCGCGCCCGCGCACGCGGAGATCGACATCGAGCGCCGCCGGGCCCTGTCCCGGTCGCACACCGCTACCCACCTCGTGCACCGGGCCCTGCGCAGTGCGCTGGGGGAGTCGGCGGCGCAGGCCGGCTCGGAGAACTCGCCCGGCCGGCTGCGGTTCGACTTCACCGCCCAGGGTGCGGTCCCGCTGTCGGTGCTGCGGGACAGCGAGGACGAGGTCAACGCGGTGCTGGTCAACGACCTGGACGTGCGTGCCTTCTACACCACCCAGGAAGAGGCCCGCGAGATGGGCGCGCTGGCCCTGTTCGGGGAGAAGTACGGCGACCGGGTCCGGGTGGTCGAGGTCGGCGACTACTCACGTGAGCTGTGCGGCGGAACGCACGTGGCCAGGTCCGGCCAGCTCGGCCTGGTCAAGGTGCTGGGTGAGGCGTCCATCGGCTCGGGCGTGCGCCGCATCGAGGCGCTGGTCGGCCTGGACGCGTTCCGCTTCCTGGCCCGGGAGAGCGTGCTGGTCAGCCAGCTCAGCGAGCAGCTCAAGGCGCCGCGTGAGCAGCTGCCGGAGCGGATCTCCACCGTGATGACCAGGCTGCGCGACGCCGAGCGGGAACTGCAGAAGCTGCGCGCCGCCCGGCTGCTCGAGTCGGCCGGTGAGATCGCCGCCGGCGCCGAAGACATCAGCGGGATGGCCCTGGTCGCGCACCGCGTGCCTGACGGGACCGAACCCGATGACATCCGCAAGCTGGCCCTGGACGTGCGCGGCCGGGTGCCGCGCGGCCGGCCGGCGGTGGTCATGATCGTCGGCGTGCCCGCCGACCGGCCGGTCGTGGTGGTCGCGGTCAACGAGGCGGGCCGAGGCTTCGGACTGTCGGCCGGCACCCTGGTGGGGGTGGCCGCGCGGGCGCTGGGCGGCGGCGGCGGCGGGAAGCCGGATGTCGCTCAGGGCGGCGGAGCCCCGATCACCACGCCCTCGTCCGGCGGCCGGGACGCGATCGATGAGGCGTTTGATGCCGTTCGTGGTGCTTTGCGGGACATACACGGGTCCGGTAGGTAACGTATTGCCATGCTTCTGCGCCCTAGCGGGGCCGGGTCGCGCCCTGCCCGGGCCTGGCCTGCTGCGAACCGGCCTGCGGGCCGACCGCTCGCCGTTCCGGGCGTCCGCCTTCCGGTGAGGCAGGTCATGAGGCAGGGCGTACGCCTGGCGGTCGACGCGGGATCGGTACGGATCGGGGTAGCGCGCAGCGACCCGGACGGCATCCTGGCCAGCCCGTTGGCCGTAGTCAGGTCCGGCCCGGGTGCGCTGGACGAACTGGCCCGGCTGGCCGCGGGCGCGGACGCGATCGAGGTCATCGTCGGCTTGCCGACCTCCCTGTCCGGTCGCGACGGCGCCGCCGCGGCTACCGCGCGCAGCTTCGCCGCGGATCTGGCCGGCCGGATCAGGCCGGTCCCGGTGCGGCTGGTCGACGAGCGGTTCACCACCACGCAGGCCCATGAGGCCCTGCGCCGCGGCGGGAAGGACACCCGTGCCCGCCGCGAGATCGTCGACGCCGCCGCGGCCGCCGTGCTGCTGCAAGCCGCCCTGGATGCCGAACGCGCGACCGGGCGCCCCCCGGGCCAGCCAGTGACCGTGAACGGGAGTGCCGGCGCGTGAGCGAGAACGGAAACACCTGGCCCCCGCCCCATGGCTCGCGCGGCCCTCAGCAGTTCCCTGATCCCCGCGCACGCCAGAGCGGTCCTTCCGCTCCGGGCTGGCTTGACCCGAGAGACCCCAGGGATCCCAGGGACCCCAGGGATCCCAGGGACCTGCAAGGCCCTCAGGGCACCGCCTCGCCACCGCAGCGTCCCCGTGGCCACCGGCGCCCCGAGGGACAGGAGTGGCCTCCGCCGCCCCCGCGGTCGCTGCCGTCCGGCTACGAACCGGTGCACCACGAGCCCCGGCATCGCGACCCCCGGGTCGCGGACGAGCCGCGCACCGAGGACTCGCCGTGGCGGCGGACCCAGCGGGTACCCGATCCCGAGACGGCCGGATGGCATCCGGGCGCGCCCGCGCAGGCCAGCTACGACGGGCCTCCCGGCGGCTACTCGCCCGGCCGGCCCGGAGACCAGGAGCCTGACGACCAGTACGAGGATGAGCCCGCAGGCACGTTCGTCCCCGGTTTCGGCGGCTACGACGACGAGGACGAGGACGAGGACCCCAGCCAGCGGCGCGGCGGGCGCGGCCAGGCCAGGTCCCGGCCCGCCCCTCGGAGCAGGAGCCGGCGAGACAGCCGGCCGCGGCGCCGCCGGAGCCGCTGGATCGCGCCCCTGGTCGCCCTGCTGGTCATCCTCGTCCCGGTCGTCGTCGGCGGTGCCTACGGCTACAACTTCTACAAGAACAAGTACCACCCGGCCGACTACTCAGGGCAGGGCACGGGCTACCTCCTGGTCCAGGTCACCTCGGGTGACACGCCGACCAGCCTCGGGCCGAAGCTGCAGCAGCTCGGCGTGGTGGCCAGCGCCCGCGCGTTCGTCCTGGCCGCCGAGCACAGCACGAGCTCGGTCGGCCTGCTACCCGGCTTCTACGGCATGCACAGGCACATGCAGGCGTCGCTGGCCTACGCGCTGCTGCTCGACCCGAAGGACCTGGTCGAGATCCCGGTCACCATCCCCGAGGGCTGGCGGCTCAGCCAGATCGTGGTCGGGCTCGCCGCCAAGTCCCGCATTCCGGCCAGCGACTACAACAAGGTGCTCAAGGACCCGGCGTCGCTGCACCTGCCGTCCTATGCGAACGGCAAGCCCGAGGGCTACCTGTTCCCCGCGACCTATGACGTGCTGCCGCACGAGACCGCGCTCGGCGTGCTGACCGCCATGGTGCAGCGGTTCGACCAGGAAGCAGCGGCGATCAACCTGCCCGCGGCCGCCAGCCGCGTGCACCTGACCGAGAGCCAGGTGATCGTCATGGCCAGCCTGGTGCAGGCCGAGGGCGGCCGGCTGTCGGACTACCCGAAGATCGCCCGGGTGATCTACAACCGGCTGGCCCAGGGCATGCCGCTGCAGCTGGACAGCACGGTGCTGTACGGCCTGAACACCTACGGCATCATCGCTTCCGACGCACAGCTGGCCAGCCCGTCGCCGTACAACACCTACAAGCACAAGGGCTTGCCCCCCGGCCCGATCGACAGCCCGGGCAACGCGGCCATCCAGGCCGTGCTGAGCCCGGCGGCAGGCAACTGGGTGTACTTCGTGACCGTGAACCCGAAGACTCACGAGACCCTGTTCACCTCGAGCGAGGCTCAGTTCCAGCAGTACCGGGCCGAGCTCGAGCACAACCTCGGCCAAGGCTGACCGGCGTCAGGCCCGTAGCCGCCTCCCGTCTTTCATCGGGCCGAACGGTCCGTGGTGCCCGCCTCAGCACCTCTGGTCTCGCCCGGCGTGGTCAAACCGCCCATGGCCCGCAGCCTCGCCGCACCTCTGTTCACTCCTGTCTCGGACTTCACCATCCGGCTCTCCTGCGTAAAACGTGACCGACAAGAAAATTTTTCTTGACAAGTTTTATTGTCGGATGGGACGATGTGGTCATGATCGATGTGGCAGTGATCGACAACGCGGCTGCGGCGGAGGCCGCGCTGGAACCGGCGCGGGCGCGGCTGCTGGCACGGCTGACCGAGCCCCAGTCGGCGGCTATGCTGGCCGCCGCCGTGGGCCTACCCCGGCAGAAGGTCAACTATCACCTGCGGATGCTGGAGCAGCACGGGCTGGTGGAGCTGGTGGAAGAGCGGCGCAAGGGCAACATGATCGAGCGGCTGCTGCGGGCGGCTGCGGCCTCTTACGTGATCTCCCCGTCCGCGCTGGCCGCCGTGGCGCCCGACCCGGCCCGGGCGCCGGACCGGCTGTCCGCCCGCTGGCTGCTGGCCCTGGCCGCCCAGCTGGTCCGGGATGTGGGTGACCTGATCACCGGGGCCACCCGAGCTCAGAAGAAGCTGGCCACCTTCGCCATGGACGGCACGGTCCGGTTCGCCTCGGCCGCCGAGCGAGCGGCATTCACCGCCGAGCTGATGCAGGCGGTGACCTCCCTGGTAGCGAAGTACCACGACGAGCAGGCCGAGGGCGGCCGCGAGCACCATCTCGTCGTGGCCGTCCACCCGAGCGTCACGGCCGGGCCGGAGGTCACGGCCGGGCCCGACGCCGCCGAGGTCAACGACGAGGTCACGCAGAGGAAAGGGGGAGCATGATGGGTCATCAGTTCACGGAGCACGATGCCGCCGAGGTTCCGGCCAGCCCGGAGGAGGTCTGGGCTGCGATAGCCACCGGGCCGGGCATCGATTCCTGGTTCATGGGCCGCAACGAGGTCAAGCCCGGCGCCGACGGCATCGTCCGTACCGTGTTCGGCGACTACGCGCCCGAGTCGCCGATTACCGAGTGGGATCCGGCTCGCCGGTTCGGCTACCGCAGCGGCCAGGCCCCGGACGGCCGGTTCATCGCCTTCGAGTACCTGATCGAGGGGCGGGCCGGCGGCAGTACCGTCCTGCGCGCCGTCACCAGCGGCTTCATTCCCGGCGACGACTGGGCAGATGAGTTCGAGGCGATGAAGCTGGGCGGCGCGCTGTACTTCGCCAGCCTGGTCGAGTACCTCACGCACTTCCCCGGGCGGTTCGCGGCGCCGGTCACGGCGTACGGCCCGCCGGACCCGGACTGGCCCCGCGACCGGGCGCGGCTCTACCAGGCGCTGGGCCTGACCGAGCCGGTAGGCCGCGGCGACCGGGTGCGCTTCACCGGCGAGGCCGGGCCCGCCGAGGGCGTCGTCTACTTCGCGAACGCGTACACCATCGGCGTCCGCACCGGCGATGCGCTGTACCGGTTCATGCGCGGGTGGGGCAGGCCGGTGATCGCGGCCCACGAGCTGTTCGCCGCCCACGCCGAACCAGGCCAGGCTCAGCCGTACTGGGAAGCCTGGCTCACCCGGACGCTCGCCTGAGCGTCCGGGCTCAATCACCACCAACGGGAGGACTCTCATGACCACCGTCCGCTCAGCCGACGGCACGACCATCGCGTATACCCGGGCCGGCCAGGGGCCGCCGCTGATCCTGGTGGACGGCGCGCTGTGCAGCCGGTCGTTCGGGCCGATGCCCAAGCTCGCCGAGCAGCTGACCCCGCACTTCACCGTGTATACCTACGACCGCCGCGGCCGCGGCGACAGCGCAGACACCGCGCCTTACGAGCCCGATCGCGAGGTCGAGGACCTCGAGGCGCTGGTCGCGGTGGCCGGCGACTCCGTGTACGTGCACGGCACGTCGTCCGGAGCCGCCCTGGTCCTGGCGGCGGCCAAGCACATCCGCTCGATCAGGAAGCTGTCCGCTTACGAGCCGCCGTTCATCGTCGACGGCAGCAGGCCGCCGATGCCGCCGGACTGGCTGCCCCAGCTGAAGGCGCTGGTCGCGGAGGGGCGCCGCGGCGATGCGGTCAAGATGTTCATGCAGTTCGTCGGCACGCCGGCCGTCTTCACCGCGGTCATGCCGGTCACCCCCGTGTGGGGCAAGCTCAAGGCGGTCGCGCCCACCCTGCCCTACGACATCACCATCCTGCACGACCACCAGCAGGGGACGCCGTTCACTCCGGGGGAGTGGGCCGCGGTCAAGGCGCCGGTCCTGGTGGCCGCGGGCGGCAAGAGCCCGGCCTGGATGGCCAACGGGACGCGCGCGCTGGCCGACGCCTTGCCGGACGCAACGTACCGCACCCTGCCGGGCCAGAACCACATGGTCAAGGCCCAGGCCATCGCGCCCGTGCTCACCGAGTTCTTCACCGACGACCACTAGCGCGACGACCGCTAGAACTGACGACCGCTAGAAGGGAGCGCGACCATGAGGAAGATCAACGCTGGCCTGTTCATCTCGCTTGACGGCGTGGTGGAGGCGCCGGAGAAGTGGACCGGGCCGTATTTCAACGACCAGGTCGGGCAGGCCGTGGGCGGGCTGATGGCGCAGAACGACGCCATGCTGCTGGGCCGGGTGACCTACGAGGGGTTCGCCGCGGCCTTCGGCGGCCAGTCCGGCGGGATGGCCGATCAGATGAACAGCACGCCCAAGTTCGTCGTATCCGGCACGCTCACCTCGGCCGACTGGCAGAACTCCACGCTGATCAGTGGCGACGTGGCCGGCCAGATCACCGAACTGAAGCAGCGTCCGGGCGGTGGCATCGGCATGAGCGGCAGCTCCGCCCTGGTCGCCTGGCTGCTCAAGCACGACCTGCTGGACCGCCTGGACCTGCTCGTCTTCCCCGTCGTGCTGGGCAGCGGCAAGCGCCTGTTCGACGAGCCGGACGTGCAGCTGCCCTTCACCCTCGCCCACTCCGAGGCGTTCAGCACCGGCGTGGTGCACCTGACCTACGAGCCTGCCGGTCAGTGAGAAGCACGGGATCATGACCAGCGGCGAAGCCGCCATCGGCTGGATCAGGGAAATCGTGCTCGACTGCGCCGAGCCGTGGGCCCTGGCCCGGTTCTGGGCCGGCCTGCTCGGGGGCACGCCGGTGGAATGGTATCCGGGCTGGGTCACCCTCGAGCCGCCGCCGCACGGCCAGCGGCTCTCCTTCCAGGCCACCAGCTCGCCGAGGGACGAGGACGTATCCCGGGTGCACTTCGACATCCTGGTCGATGACCTGGCCGCAGCCCACGGTCAGGTCCTCGACGCGGGCGCCATGCAGATCGCCGAGCACGTCTCGCCGCGGCCCGGCCCGGCCGGCGAGCCGGTCCCGTGGCGGGTCTATCGTGACCCGGCCGGGCACCCGTTTTGCCTGGTCGTCCGCTAACCCGCTTAGGGAACGAAGCAGGGTTAAGCAGGCCGGCTGACCTCGGGGACCGGACGCCCGTCCTCCAGGTAGACCAGATGCTTGCCGCCTACGGCCGCGCGGACCCGGCGCCTGATCGGGCCGCGCAGCAGGCCGAACGCCTCGGGCAGGCCGGCCAGCCGGTACTCGGAGATCTCCTCGGGCTGCAGCACGATCCCAGCCAGGGCCTTGTCACCGACCGGCCCGCAGTCGAACAGGAACCGGATGCCGCCCGCCCGGCCCGGGCGCGGCCGACGGAAATCCATCGCCGCCAGCCGCCCGCGGTGCACGTCCAGGCCGCATTCCTCGCGGACCTCGCGCCGGCACGCCTCCCAGGGCGTCTCGCCGTCGGCCTCCATGACGCCACCCGGGATCGTCCAGCCCGTCTTGTAGGTCGGCTTGAGGATCAGCAGCAGGCCCGCCCGGTCGAAGATGAGCGCCCCCGCCGATACCGGGATCGCCGGGAGCGGCTCCGGGAGCGCCGGGAACGCCGGGAGCGCCAGGAGCGGCTCTTCGCCCGGATCCGGTCCCGCCTCAGCATCACCGGTCATAAGCTGGGCGGTCCTTCTTCGGCAGCTTGCTGACTACCGCCGCGTACGAGGCGTCGATGGCCTCGGTCAGCTCATCGTCTCCGATGGCACCGTCGATCCGCAGCGAGTTCCACCCGGACCGGCCGATGTAGGGCATCACCGAGGCGTCGTCCGGGTACCGCAGCAGCCATTCATCCGCCAGGTCCCTGGACGCGCCGCACTTGACGCCCACCGACGAGTTCTGGCCCGACCCGAGGAAGGCGAAGATCTTGGTCCCGACCTTGGCCACCACGTCGCCTTCCCAGGGCTCGTCCTGCCAGGCGCCCGGCTTGGCCAGGCAGTAGGCGAGCAGGTCTTCCCATGTCATGGCGGCGCTCCACGCGGTCAAAAGGCCACAGTAGCGCACCGCGATCATGAGTCGAACGTGACAACCAGGACTGCTATCCGGTCCTCGCGCCAGGACAATTCCATGGTGCCGCCCCCGCCGGCGTCCCAGGTGAAGCGGATCGTGTCGTGGTCGCCGACCCGCGCCGCCGACCGGCAGGTCATCGTGTCCGACGGCGGGCGCTCGGCGTAGGCCCGGGCGATCTGGTCCCGTCCCGCGTACGGCCCGACCGGGATCCCTTCGAACCGCATCACCGCGTCCGGAGCGAACGTGGCCAGGAAGGCCGTCCAGTCGTGGTTACGCACCGCCGCGTTGAACAACAGGAAATGCTCCTCGACGCGATCGCTCACAAACCACGATTCTAGAATGCTGAGGTGAGCCGGCATCGGCACGCGACGGAACGCACCACGGGGGGCCAATGAGCCCGGTCGGCTTTGACCTGGACATGACGCTGATCGACTCCCGGCCCGCCATCATGGCCTCCTTCGCCGAACTAGCCAGGGAAACCGCGACCCCCATCGACCCGGCCGCCGTGGACGGCCGCCTCGGGATCAAGCTGGAAGAAGAAGTGACGTACTGGTTCCCGCCCGACCAGCAGGCCGCGGCGGTGGAGTGCTACCGGCGCCACTACGTGCGGCTGGCGCCCCAGCTGACCACCCTGCTGCCCGGCGCGCGTGAGGCGCTGGCCGCGGTGCGCGCGGCGGGGGAGCGGGCGGTGATCATCACGGCCAAGCACCCGGTCTCCGTCGAGCCGAGCCTGCGCGCCGTCGGGCTGGCCGCCGACGAGGTGTTCACTCACGTGCACGGGCCGGAGAAGGCGGCGGTGCTGCGCAAGCTGAACGCGGCCGCCTACGTGGGCGACAGCCCGCCCGACATGGCCGCCGCACTGACGGCCGGGGTGCGGGCGGTCGGCGTCGCGACCGGCTCGTTCGGCGCCGGCGACCTGGAACGCGCGGGCGCCGACGTGGTGCTCGACTCGCTCACCGACTTCCCGGCCTGGTACCAGGCCGCCAGGCACCCCGCCTAGCCAGCCACCCCTCCTGGCCGGGCCTCCACCCATCCAGCCGAGGCGATGGCCGCCGCCACCCGGTAGGGTAGCGGCTGCGGGTGCACCAGCAGCGCCCGCGCCACCTGCCGGATCCGCGGCCGCAGCGGGGTCAGCGCCTGCTCGCAGTACCGCCAGGCCGCCACCTCGTCGCCGCCGAACCGCCCGGGCATCCCGCGCCGGAACCGCCGGGCGTCACCCCCGTCGTCCCGCCAGCTCGCCAGCCAGCCGCGCAGCGCTTCCTCGGAGTCCGGTAGCGACCAGTCCCGCAGCCGCTCGGCCACCTGGCCCGCCGCGTCGATGACGAACGCCTGCTCGCCGCCGCCAGCGATACCGTGCACCCGGCCCTGGCTGGCCGAGCCGTGCCTGATGCTGGCCGAGCTGAACCGCGCCCCGGCCGTCAGCGCCGCCACCACGTGCCCGGCCTCGTGCCAGGCGGTCAGCACCGCCGCCGTCCGGGCCGGCGCGTAGCTCGCCGCAGCGCCCAGGTCGTAGCGCTGCCTGATCCACCGCTCGTGCACGACCGACTCGTCGTCGTAGCGGACGAGCCGGCTCAGCTCGGCCTGGATGCGGGCCAGGTGCCGGGACTCGGCGGGCGTCACCGGGGCATCACCGGGGCATCACCACGCAGAACTCGCTGCCCTCCGGGTCGGCCAGCACGACCCACGACGCCTGGGTGCCCTGGCCGACGTCGGCGGCTACCGCGCCGGCCGCCCGCAGCGCCGCCACCGCGGCCGCCTGATCCTCGCCCGGCTCCGGGGCCACGTCCAGGTGCACCCGGTTCTTGGCCGTCTTCACCTCGGCGGACGGCATCAGCTCGAGGAACGGCCCCGCCCCGGCCGGCGACCGCATCGACCACCCGTCCTGGACCGAATCGGCGGGCACCCAGCCCGTGGCCAGCCGCCAGAACCCGGCCACGGCCGCCGGGTCACGGCAGTCGGCCACCACGGCGGCGACCGGGCCGGTCCCGCGGTAGACGGGCCGCGGGTCCAGCACGCAGAACTCGTTGCCCTCCGTGTCGGCCAGCACCACCCAGGGCACGTCCCCCTGGCCGATGTCGGCGGGCACCGCGCCCAGGCCGAGCAGCCGCTGTACCTCGGCCGCCTGATGCGCGGCCGATTCGGTGGCCAGGTCCAGGTGGATCCGGTTCTGGCCGGCCTTGGCCTCGGGCACGGGCACGAACCTCAGCGGCAGCGCGACCGGGTCGGGATAGCGGTACCCGGGCGGCCACACGTCGATCTCGCCGTCGTTCTCCCGCCCTGTCACCCAGCCCAGGGCGGCCGCCCAGAACCGGGCCAGCCGGGGCGGGTCGGCCGCGTCGATGACCAGGTGCACGAGGCGGGTAGGCACCCGGACAGCCTGCCACCCGCGCCACCCGCCGGCAAATAACGCCGCAAACGGGCCGGGCCAGCACGGCGGGTCAGCCGATCGCGACCCGGACCGCCGCCACGGCCTCGGCGCTGGCCGCGGGCCGGCCGGTGTCCACCTCGACCAGCGGGCCGCCCAGCCGCAGCGGGGTCACCGTGGCGGCCAGCTCGGCGATGTGCGCGGCCGAACCGACCCCGGCCGGATTGATCACATCCCGGTGAATCGGGTGCCGCCCCGCGCCGAGCCGGGCCGCCACCCGCGAAGCGGCCAGGGCCGGATCACAATGGCAGAACACCTCGGCCGCGCCCGCGAATTCGGCCACCGCCCGGTCCCGCCGCGGGCCCCGCCACCAGCCTTCCGCGATCGCGTCCGGGAACTGCGCCGCCAGCCGGAACACCACCTCGGCCGCCGCGTCGCCCACCCGGTTCGACCAGTCCTCGTCGCCCAGCCCCAGCACGTCGGCCAGCGCCTCCTTGATGGGGTCCAGCGACAGCACACCGAACCGCAGGCCGTCGCCGACCGCGCGGGCGATCGTCGACTTGCCCGTGCCCGGCGCGCCGGAGACCACGACCAGGGTCAAGGCCTCAGCGCGGCGATCTCGTACGGCTTCGGCTGCCTGGTCAGCCACTGCCAGAACGTCCGGTGCGGCGGCCGCGCGATGAAATGCCCGCTGCCGACCTTGCCCGTGACCTCGATCCGCAGTACCTCGGGCACGCCGGAACCCCACGGGGCGCGGACCTGCACGTGGCCGCTGCGCACCACTATCTCATCGGTGTCCACCGCGATGCCCGGCTTGGTGATCAGGATGACCCGGCCGCTGCGCACGTCGGCGTCGATCTGCAGCGACGGCTGCGTGATGACCGCCTGGGTGAAGTCCAGCCTCAGCTCGCCGCTGCGGATCCGCGCCTCGATCCGCTGCGGCACGACCCACGGGCCGTCCCGCTTGGTGTGCCCGCTGTGGGTGTCGATCCGCACCACGTCCTTGGCCCGCACCGCCGGGGCAGGTACCACCGATCCGGCCGCGGGCAGGTCGGCGACCAGCTTGGCCAGCTCGCCGTAGGTGCGGGCCGTCATGGCCAGCTCCAGCCGCTCGTCGAGCTCGTCCGCGGTCAGCCGCCCGTCTCCCGCCGACACGCGCAGCAGCTCGACCACCCGGTCCCGGTCGTCATGCGAGGCGCGCAGCTCGTTGCGGGCCACCTCGCTGCTGGGTTCGGAATCCGCCATGAGAAGACTCTAGAGCCGGCGCCCTGTCCCGCACCACGTCCCGTCGGCCGCCACCGGGTGGGCCCAGGCCTAGTCCCCCAGGAATTTGTGCTGGGTAAAGCTGTACCAGTTGCCCGAGTCGTCGCGCATGATCGCCTCGACGCCGTAGGGCCGCTCGGCCGGCTCCTGGGTGAACTCGACGCCGCGCCCGGCCAGCGTGTCGTGATCGCCCTTGCAGTCCGACGTGGCCATCACCCCCGGCGACAGCGCCCCCTTGGCGACCAGGGCCCGCACCTGCTGTGCCGTCTCCTCGTCGAGCATGGAGTGCAGCGGGTCCATCAGCAGCAGTTCCTGGTTCTCGCTGCCGGGCGGCCGGACCGTCAGCCAGCGCATGCCGTTGTCCAGCTTGAGGTCGTTGGTGACGGTGAAGCCGAGCTTGTCCGCGTAGAACTCCTTGGCCGAGTCCTGGTCGAGCACCCAGACCGACACGATGGAGATGCCTTTGATCATGCGGCGACTCTACGGTCCGGCCGCGGGCCCGGGCTTCTCGGGAAGTGATGTGTTCTTCGCCGGCAGGCCGGTCCGCCACATCAGCACGAAGCAGCCGGGGATGGGCGCGGGGCCGCCTCGTTCGGCCGCCTGCCGCCGGTAGGCGGTGGGGGACATGCCGGTGAGCTCGGCGAAGCGCGCGCTGAACGTGCCGAGGCTGGTGAAGCCGACCAGGTAGCAGATCTCGGTCACGGTCAGGTTGGCCGACCGGAGCAGCTCGCAGGCGCGCTCGATCCGGCGCCTGGTCCGGTACCGGCCCGGGGTCTCGCCGTAGGCGGCCCGGAAGGCGCGGATGAAGTGCTCCCGCGAGTAACCTGCCCCGGCGGCCAGGGCCGGTATGCCGATCTGCTCGGCGTAGTCGCGGTCGATCCGGTCCCTGGCCCGGCGCAGCATGCGCAGCGAGCTGATGTCCGCTGGCTTCATCGTCCTCGTCTCGCCGGGTCGGAACTTCCGTTTGGCCTGTCTCGTGCCGTTAGCAATCGCTGTTAGCTCATATAATCCCGGTAATGACTGACACGCGCGTCATAGATGAGGCCCGGCCTGCGGTGACGGACGGTTTCGCGGTCCAGGTCCGGGACCTGCGGATGAGCTACGGCCCGCTCCAGGTGCTGCGCGGCGTCGACTTCGAGGTCTGCTACGGCGAGGTGTTCTGCCTGCTCGGCCCGAACGGCGCGGGCAAGACCACCACCATGGAGATCCTGGAGGGGTTCCGGCCACCGACCGGCGGCATCGCCCGCGTCCTCGGCCTGGACCCGGCCGCCCAGCCGGCGCGGCTGCGCGAGCGGGCCGGGATGGTCCTGCAGGAGTGCGGCTTTCCCCGGCAGGCCCGCGTGGCCGAGCTCATCGACATCTGGCGCTCGTACTACCCGAACCCGCGCCCGCTGGCCGACCTGCTCGACGTGGTGGAACTCGCCGAGACCAGGAACACCCAGGTCCGCAAGCTGTCGGGGGGCCAGCGGCGCCGCCTGGACTTCGCCCTGGCCCTGGCGGGCGACCCGGATCTGGTCTTCCTGGACGAGCCGACCACCGGCTTCGACCCGGAGGCGCGCCGCCGCTGCTGGGCCGCGATCGAGAACCTGCGCGGCCTGGGCAAGACCATCCTGCTTACCACCCACTACCTGGACGAGGCGGAACGGCTGGCCGACCGCATCGCCATCTTGCGGGAGGGCCGGATCGAGCTGGTCGGCACCCCGCGGGAGGTCGCCGCCCGGGCCGGGCTGGCCACCCGGATCTCGTTTAACACCCCGGCCGCGCTGCGCCGGGGCCAGGTCGCGCTCCCCGACGGGATCGGCCTGGCCGTCCGCGGGCAGCTGTCGGTCTGCCACACCGCCAACGTCGCCGTGACGCTGCGGCAGCTGCTGGACTGGGCGCTGGAGAACCGGCTTGGCGACCTGGATGGCCTGGCCGTCACCGCGCCCAGCCTGGAGGACAGTTACATGCAGCTCACCGGAGCGACCGACGCAGGCGGGCCGTGACCAGGGCGGTCCGGCTGGCCGCCCGGCAGGCCCTGCTCGAGCAGCGCAGCTTCTGGCGCAGCGCGGAGTACGCGCTGTTCACGTTCGTCTTCCCGCTGATGATCCTGCTGCTGATCGGGGCGGCCAACGTCGGCTCTTACCTGCCGGGCACCCACGTCAAGAACACCACGGTATTCGTCCCCGGCATCCTGGCCTTCGGGGTGATCGTGGCCGCCTACGTGAACCTCGGATCCAAGGTCGCGGTGCTGCGCCACGACGGCGTGCTCAAGCGGATCAAGACCACGCCGCTGCCGTCCGCCGCCTACCTGGGTGGCCTGCTGGCCAGCACGGTGCTCACCGCCATCCTCATTTCCGCCTGCACCGGGGTGATCGGCTGGCTCGCCTTCGGCGCCAGCCCCCGCCCGGACGGGCTGCTGGCCTTGGCCGCCGGGCTGGTCCTGGGCATCGTGTGCTTCGCCACGCTGGGCCTGGCCATCAGCGCGGTCATCACCACCGCGGAATCCGCCGGGCCGCTGGCGTACGCCAGCTTCCTGCCCATCGCGATCATCTCCGGCGTCTTCGATCCCACCTTCGGCGGCCTGCCGCACTGGATGGAGCGCATGGTGGACGCGTTCCCGGTCAAGGCGCTGGCCCAGGTGCTGCAGGGCGGCTACACGGTCCGGCCCTTCCCGGCCTTGGACCTGGCCAACCTCGGCCTGTGGACCGTAGCCGGCGCCTGCTTCGTGGCCTGGCGCTTCCGCTGGCACACCTGAGGGCGGATCCGGGCGTTACTCGATCCTGGTCGCGATGGGCGTGCCGAGCTCGATGGTCCGGCTCACCGTGCACAGCCGGTCATGTGACTTCTTGACGATGTCCGGCAGTATCGCCCGGGCCTTGTCTCCCGCTTCCCCCTCCGGGAACGAGACGCGGAAGGTAACCTGCAGGTCGGTCAGGTGGCTGCCTGCCTCGTGGGGGCCTGCCCCGCCGCGCACCTTCTCCGCGTCGACCAGGACCTCGAAGCGGTCAGGCTCGGCCCGGCGTGAGGTCACCAGGTCGACGTCGATCGCCGTGCAGCCGCCGATCGCGGCGAGCAGCAGATCGACCGGGGTGAAGTCGGTGCCCTGGCCCTGGCTTATCGTCATCCGGCCGCCGCGGTCATTGATGGCCACGTAGGTGGTCGGCCCGGTGCGCTCGATCCGTACGCCGCGGTGGGTGGAATCAGTCGTCATGCGGCCAACACTGCCACAGGCCGGGTACCCGGTCACCGGGTGGCCGGCCGCCCGCGTGGCAGAATGACCTGGTGACAGCAGGACGGGCGGGGCTGGGCTGACATGGACGACGGCGCCCCCTCGGCCACCGCCCGGCGGGTGGCGGCGTACCGCCTCGGCTTCACCCGGGTCCCTGCCGCCTACGGCGATCCCGCCGCCGACGAGGCGCTGGCCGCCGACGTCGCGGCCGGCCAGGAGCCGTCCGCGGACCGGATGCGCGAGTACCTGGAGGCTCGTACCAGGTTCTTCGACACCGTGGTGACCAGGGCCATCGGCCAGGGCCTGCGCCAGATCGTGGTCGGTGCCGCCGGCTATGACGGCCGGGCCTTCCGCTACGCCAAGCGCGGTGTCCGCTGGTTCGAGGTCGACCATCCCGCAACCCAGCGGGACAAGCGGGAACGGCTCGAGCGCCTCGGCATCGCGGTCGGCGAGGTGCGGTTCGTCGAGGCCGACTTCACCCGTGACCCGGTCGCCGAGCGGCTGCTCGAGGCCGGGCTGGACCCGGCCCGCCCAGCCTGTTCCTCCTCGAAGGGGTGGCCGTCTACCTGGAACTGGCCGTGCTGGAGTCGGTCCTCGGCCAGTTCTGCCAGGTCGCGCAGGCGGACAGCCGCCTGGCCATCAGCGTGTCGCTGTCCAGTCCGGGCCAGGCCAGGTCGCGGTTCCGTGACGCGGTGGCGTCCCTGGGCGAGCCGGCCAGGTCCACGCTTGAAGCCGACGAGGCCGAGCAACTGATGGCCCGCACCGGCTGGCTGGTCGTGGCCGCCGGCGACCCCGGCCGCCCGGAAGCCGCCGCCCGGCACGAGCGGCTGCGTTCCGCCGGCCTCCTCACCGCTCGCGCCACCACCCCACGCGCCGCCGCGTCGCCCACCGCCCCCCGCGCCGACAGCTCCCTCCCCTCCAGCTCCCGCCCGGCCCGCACCCCAGCACCTCACAACTCCGCAGCACTGCCTTCGTCCCCTCTGTGCCTGTCAACCCTCCTGTCACAGGCGCTGGTCGCGTTCACGATCGAGTTCGACAACGAGGGCGAGCACCAGGCCCCGCATCACACCACCAACTACGGCCCCTCCAGCCACGGTGACGGCGCCTGGCTGGTGTCCATGGTGATGTGGGAGAACTGCATGCGGTTCGTCACCGATGAGCCGATCACGGTCGCGGAACTCCTGACCCAGGCTCGCGCTGCAACCAACTTCGACGGCATGCGCCGCTGGGGCTACATCACCATCGACGGTACGGCCAGGAAGACCCACCAAGGCCATCCCGGCCCCAATGCCGTCCTGCGCGCCACCGCCCGCGGGCTGCGGGCCCGCGAGATCTGGCTGCCGCTGGCAGGCCTGATCGAGCAGCGCTGGCGGGACCGATTCGGCACCGGCCTGACCGGCCGGCTCCGGGAGGCGCTAGCCACCGTGACCAGCCAGCTTGACCCAGGCCTGCCCGACTGTCTGCCGATCCTGAGCCAGGAGCTGCGCAGCCGCGGGCCGGATCCCGCCCTGCCGCCGCGGCCCGGACCGGTCGATGCCGCCGCGCTGCCCCTGCCGGCCCTGCTGTCGCGGGTCCTCCTGTCGTTCGCGCTGGAGTACGAGCAAGAAGCGGAGCTGTCCCTGGCCGTCAGCGCCAACCTGCTCCGCGTCCTCGGGCCGGAAGGCATCCGCCTACGCGACCTGCCCGCCCTGACCGGCATATCCAAGGAGGCTGTCAGCTGGGCCCTGGGCGTGTTGACCCGGTCCCGCCGCGCCGTCGAGGATCCCGACCCGGCCGCCCGCCGCGGGAAGGTGGCCCGCCTCACCCCCCGCGGTCTGGAGGCGCAGCATACGCACTGGGAACTGCTCGCCGCCATCGAGCAGCGCTGGCGCGATCGCTTCACCCCGGCCGTCATCGACGCCATCCGCCAGCCCCTCGAGACGCTGGCCCTCCCGGCCGACGGCCGCCCGCCGTCCCTGTTTGACGCCCTGCAGACTCATCCCGACAACTGGCGGGCCCAGATCCGGCCGCCCAGCCTGCTGCCGTACTACCCCATGGTCCTGCACCGCGGCGGCTACCCCGACGGCAGCTGACCGCCCAGTTCATGATCGCGGGCACTTCGGACCGTATAGCGACCAAAACTGCCCGCGATCATGATTGATGCCTGAAATGTCTAAATATGAAGTTCAGGCATAATTGGACATAACTGAGCCGCACCGCCGGTATCGGCCAGCAGGTCCAGGATCTGCTGGCCGTACCGGGTCAGCTTGGTCTCGCCCACCCCGTTCACCGTGGCCAGCTCGGCCAGCGTCGAGGGCGGAGCGGCCGCGATCTCGCGCAAGGTCGCATCGTGGAAGATCACGTACGGCGGCATGCCCTGCTCCTTGGCCACCGCCGTCCGCCAGGCCCGCAGCCGCTCGAAAACCGGCTCCGCCGACGCCGGAAGCTCGGCCGGCTCCGGCCGTCCGGACGATCCCGATCCCGCCGCACCGGCGGCCCGGCTACCGCCCCGGCCGCCGCGCCCGGCCGCCGGAGCCAGCGCCGGCCGGGGTGCGTCGCGTCGGAACATGACCTGCCGCTCGCCGCGCAGCACCTCGCCGCTCGCCTCGGTCAGTGCCAGCGTCCCGTGGTCGCCCTGGACCTCCAGCAGTCGGCCGGCCAGCAGCTGCCGTACCACGCTCCGCCATTCCGGCTCACGCAGCTCCCCGCCCACGCCGAACGTCGACAGCCGATCGTGCCCGTACGACAGCACCCGCGGCGTCTTCTTCCCGAGCAGGATGTCGATCGGCTGCCCGGCACCGAAGGAGGGACCGCCCAGCCGTCCCAGGCGCACCACGGTCGACAGCAGCTTCTGCGCCGCCACCGTCCCGTCCCACACCTGCGGCGGCGACAGGCAGGTGTCGCAGTTCCCGCACGCGCCGTCTAGCGTCTCGCCGAAGTAGGCCAGCATCTGCGCCCGCCGGCAGCCCGCCGTCTCGCACAGCGCCAGCATCGCGTCCAGGTGCGCGACCAGCCGCCGGCGGTGCGCGAGGTCGCCGTCGGACTCGTCGATCATCCGCCGCTGCTGCACCACGTCGGCCAGCCCGTAGGCCAGCCACGCGGTGGCCGGCGCCCCGTCGCGTCCCGCCCGCCCGGTTTCCTGGTAGTACCCCTCTACCGAACGCGGCAGGTCCAGGTGGGCCACGAACCGGACGTCCGGCTTGTCGATACCCATCCCGAACGCGATCGTGGCCACCATGATCAGCCCGTCCTCGCGCAGGAACCGGGACTGGTTGGCGGCCCGGGTCCGTGCGTCAAGACCCGCGTGGTACGGCAGCGCCTCCAGGCCCTCGGCGCACAGGAAATCCGCCGTCTTCTCCACCGAAGCCCGCGACAGGCAGTAGACGATCCCGGCCTGGCCCGGATGCTCGGTCCGCAGCAGCCGCAGCAGCTGGCGGCGCGGCTCGTTCTTCGGCTCGATCCGGTAGCTGATGTTGGGCCGGTCGAAGCTGGCTACGAAGTGCCTGGCCCCCGTCAGCGCGAGCCGCGAGGTGATCTCGGTCAGCGTCTGCCTGGTCGCGGTGGCCGTCAGCGCGATCCGCGGCACCTGCGGCCACCGCTCGTGCAGCACCGACAGGGCCAGGTAGTCGGGCCGGAAATCGTGCCCCCACTGGGCCACGCAGTGCGCCTCGTCGATGGCGAACAGTGCCACCTTGCCCCGGTCGAGCAGCCGCTGGGCCGATTCGGCCCGCAGCCGCTCCGGCGCCAGGTAGAGCAGGTCGAGCTTGCCGTCACCGAACGCGTACTCCACGCCCCGCCGGGTATCCGGATCCTGGGTCGAATTCAGGAAATCCGCCCGCACGCCGAGCAGCCGCAGCGCGTCGACCTGGTCCTGCATCAGCGCGATCAGCGGCGAGATGACCACCCCGGTGCCCGGCCGAACCATGGCCGGGATCTGGTAGCACAGCGACTTGCCGCTGCCGGTCGGCATCAGCGCCACCGCGTCCCCGCCGCCGCAGACGT
This sequence comes from uncultured Actinomycetes bacterium, assembly GCA_963790065.1. Classification (GTDB taxonomy): domain Bacteria; phylum Actinomycetota; class Actinomycetes; order Streptosporangiales; family Streptosporangiaceae; genus Palsa-504. Next base: position 54,108 of record CAWBNK010000029.1, read on the forward strand.
GCTCGATGATCTCCTGCTGCTGCCCGCGGAACGACTCGTAGCCGAACCGGCGGTGCAGCACCTCGGCCGCCTCGCTGCTGATTCCGCTGCCGGGCTCGTCCACGCGGCGATTCTATGGCCCGCCACCGTCAGGAACAGCCGCCTCGTCGATCAAGCCATTTTGGCCGAACGGGCCGTGGCGCGTGCCGCCGGTCATGCCCTAGCGTGCCCAGCATGGACTCCGCGCTTGCCGATCGCCTGGCCATCAGGGATGTCGTCGAGACCTGGGTCAGCGCCAGGGATTCCGGCGACTGGGACGCGTTCCGGGCCTGCTGGCACGAGGACGGCTACATGATGGCCACCTGGTTCCAGGGCCCGAAGGAGGACTTCATCAGGGTCAGCCAGGAAGGCGCGGCCCGGGGCGTCAACATCCTGCACTACACCGGCGGCTGCCGGATCACGCTGGCCCTGACTTCGGTAACACCGCCGCGGGCCATCGCCCAGACCCGGATGACGATCATGCAGCGCGGCGAGGTGCACGGCGTGCTGTGCGATGTGACCTGCATCGGGCGGTTCTACGACTTCTTCGAGAAGCGGGACGGCCGGTGGGCGATCGTGCTGCGCCAGCCCATCTACGAGAAGGACCGGATCGACCCGGTCCAGCCGGGCGCCGCGCTCGCCCTGGATCCCGACCTGCTGGCCCGTTACCCCGAGGGCTACCGCTTCCTGGCCTACCTGCAGGTCCAGGCCGGGTACCCGGTCAAGCCCGACATGCCGGGCCTGCGCGGACCGGAAGTTGAGCGCCTGTACCAGCGCGGCGCCGCCTGGCTGGCCGGCCACCCTCTGGCCTAGGCGGCCACCCTCTGGCCTAGGCGGCCATCCTCTGGCCTAGGCGGTCAGGTCCCTGATCCGCGCCTCGGCGGCGGCCCAGGCCGCGGCGTCGCCGGACGGCGCATAGGACCGCAGCGGCACAGCCGAACGCAGCAGGGCCCGCATCCCGGCCAGGTCGCCCGGCGCCGCGCCCAGCGCCCGGGCCTGAACCAGGACGTTGCCGAACGCCGTGGCCTCGGCCGGGCCCGCGATGACCGGCAGGCCGGTCGCGTCCGCGGTGAGCTGGCACAGCAGCCCGTTGCGGGTCCCGCCGCCGACGATGTGCACCACGTCGGCGTGCCGCCCGCACAACGCCTGCGCGGCCTCGATCGAGCGCCGGTAGGCCAGGGCTAGGCTGTCCAGGACGCAGCGGACGGTCTCGGCGGCCTCGACCGGGGCCGCCTCGCCCCGTTCGGCCAGCCAGGACGCGATCCGGGCGGGCATGTCTCCGGGCGGCAGGAACACCGGGTCGTCGGGGTCGATCACGAACCTCAGCGCGGGCACCCGGGCCGCCGCCTCGAGCAGGGCTTCGAGCCCGGCGCCGGGCCAGTGCCGCAGGCTCTCCTGCAGCAGCCACAGGCCCATCACGTTACGCAGGTACCTGATCGTGCCGTCCGCGCCGGCCTCGTTGGTGAAGTTGGCCAGACGGCTGGCCTCGGTCAGCACCGGCGCCGGCAGTTCCATCCCGGCCAGCGACCAGGTGCCGGAGGAGATGTAGGCGAAGTGCGGTCCGTCCGCGGGCACGGCCGCCACCGCGGACGCCGTGTCGTGTGAGCAAACCGCGATGAGCGGCACCGATGAGCACGGATCGTTCGGCAGCTGAAATGAGCCGATCACCTCGCCTGGCTGGCGCAGCGGCGGGAAGATGCGCGGCGGGAGGCCGGCCTTCCCGATCACCTCCGCGGCCCAGATCCGGGTCCGCACGTCGAGCAGCGATGTGGTCGACGCGTTGGTGATCTCCGCGCCGGCCGCCCCGGTCAGCCAGTAGGCCAGCAGGTCGGGGATCAGCAGCAGGGTGGCCGCGTGCGGCAGCATCGGCGTGACCGCGAGCTGGTAGATGGTGTTGAACGGCAGGTGCGCGATGCCGGTGGCGGCGTACAGCTCGGCGGCGGGCACCGCGGCCAGCACCCGCGCGGCCGCCCCGTCGGTGCGGTGGTCGCGGTAGTGCACCGGGTTGCCGAGCAGCGCGCCCGCGGAATCGAGCAGGCCGTAATCCACGCCCCAGGAGTCGATGCCGGCGCTGGCCAGCGGGAGCTCCCGCGCGGCTGCCTCCAGGCCGTGCCGCATGTCGGCGTACAGCCGCAGGATGTCCCAGTACAGGGTGCTGCCCGCGGCGACCGGGTGGTTGCCGAACCTGTGTACCTCGTGCAGCGAGATCCCCGCGTCGCCGACCCGCCCGGCCATCACCCGGCCGCCGGAGGCGCCCAGGTCAACCGCGGCCACCGCGACCGGGCTCGTCATGGCTGGCTCAGGATCACCAGCTGGCCGCGGTCCCGCCGACCCGCCCGGCCACGATCTTCTCCTGGTAGCCGGACGCGCGGTAGGCGGCGATGGGATCCGGGTCCAGGCCCGCCTCCTCGCGCAGCCCGGCCAGCAGCGGGCGCACGTCGGTGTTGTAGGCGTCCATCAGGGCGGCGTTCGCGCCCAGCACGTCGCCGGCCTGCTGGGCCGTGCTAAGTTCCGCCGCGTCGACCAGCAGCGCCTTGGCCGTGGCCTCCTGGACGTTCATCACCGACCTGATCTGCGCCTGCACCTTGGGCTCGATGTTGTGGCACTGGTCGAGCATGAACGCCACGCCCGCCGCGGGTTTCAGTGCGTCCGCCTTCACCACCTCGTGCATGATCCGGAACAGCTGGAACGGATCGGCGGCGCCCACCATGAGGTCGTCGTCGGCGTAGAACCGGCTGTTGAAGTCGAAGCCGCCCAGCCGCCCGGCCCGCAGCAGCAGGGCCACGATGAACTCGATGTTGGTGCCCGGCGCGTGGTGGCCGGTGTCCACCACCACCTGGGCCTTCGGCCCCAGGGCCTGGCAGTGCAGCAGGCTGGTGCCCCAGTCGGGGACGTCCGTGGTGTAGAACGACGGCTCGAACAGCTTGTACTCGAGCAGCATCCGCTGCTGCCCGCCAAGCCGTTCGTAGACCGCGGCCAGCGCCTCGGCCAGCCGGTCCTGCCGGGCCGTGATGTCGTCCTGACCGGGGTAGTTGGTGCCGTCGGCGAACCAGCACTTGAGGTCACGCGACCCGGTGGCGTCCATGATGTCGACGCACTCAAGCAGGTGGGCCAGCGCCTTGCGGCGGACCCTGGGATCGGGATGGCAGATGCTGCCCAGCTTGTAGTCGTCGTCCTGGAATACGTTGGCGTTGACGGTCCCGATCCTGATCCCGAGACCGGCGGCGTGCCGGGTCAGCGCCGCGTAGTCGTCCACCTTGTCCCAGGGAATGTGCACGGCCATGCTCGGGGCGGCGCCGGTAAGCCGGTGGACCTGGGCCGCGTCCTCGGCCTTCTCCCACGGGTCGCGCGGCACCCCGGGCTGGCCGAAGACCTTGAACCGCGTCCCGGTATTGCCGAACGCCCACGAGGGCAGTTCGATCTCTTGCTGTCTCAGGGCGGCCTTGACGGCGGCCAGGTCACGCATCCGCGTTCATCTCCACTTCCAGCTACTTCCCGGAGGCGGCTACCTCCGCCGCGCCCGCAGCACGACCGTGACCATGGGCAGCACGAACTCACCCGAGGCGGTCTCGGGCCGGGAGCGCAGGAACTCGCTGACGTCGGCCAGCAGGCTGTCGCGTTCGGCCGGTTCCATCACCAGCAGGTGGGAGTGGGTGGCCATGGTGGCCAGCAGCGAGTCGGCCGTGCGCAGCTGCCCGTGCCCGAACTCCCGGCTCTCGGCCGCCTCGAACAGCTCTGACCCGGCCTTGAGCAAGAGTTCCTGGCGGGACCGGGTTTCGCGGTTCCGCCAGCGCAGCAGCGTGACGCTGGCCCGTCGCCTGCTCATGGCGGCCAGCTCGGCGACCCAGCCCACCCGGTCGTCGTCCACGTTCCACAGCCCGGCCAGCACCCCGCCCGGGGCGAGTACCCGGGCCAGATCGGGCAAGGCCCGGTCCAGGTCGAACCAGTGCATGGCCTGGCCGGCCAGGACGGCGTCCACGGCACCGTCGGGCAGCGGGATCTCCTCGGCGCGGCCCGGCATCGACCGCACCGAGCCGAGCCGGCGGCGCAGTTCGGCCAGCATGCCCGGATCGGGTTCCACCGCAGTGACGTCGGCGCCCAGGCTGACCAGGGTCTCGGTCAGCTTGCCGGTTCCCGCGGCCAGGTCGAGGACCCGCAGCGGCAGGCGGGCGCTGACCGGCTCGAGGGCCCAGCGGACGGCGGCCTCGGCATAGCCGGGGCGGTGCTCGGCGTAGGCCGCGGCGGCGGCACCGAACGACGACCCGTGCCGCAGCCTGTCGTCTCGTTCTTCCTGGCTCTCTGTACCGGTGAGGTCATCCACTCCGGTTACCTTATTGCGGCAGGTGCTTGGCGTCGTAGGCGGCCCGCGCCGCGTCGATCTCGGGCAGGTGGCTGTCCGCCCAGGTAACCAGGCGGCCGATGGTGTCGAGCAGGGTCCGGCCCATCGGGGTCAGGTTGTACTCGACCCGGGGCGGGATGACGGGATGGATGGTGCGGGTCACGATGCCGTCGCGCTCCAGCCCGCGCAGCGTCACGGTGAGCATCCGGGCGGTGATGCCGTCGATCGAGCGGTGCAGTTCGCTGAACCGCATGGTGCCCTGGCCGAGCAGGTCGATCGCGTACATCGACCACTTGTCGCCCACCCGCTGCAGAACCTCACGGGCACGGCACGCCGACGGCTCGCCAGCCAGCCCAGCCGGCTCGCAAGACCCTTCGGCCGACTCGCGCAGCGGGTCGGCCAGCCCGGAATCCACCGAAAATCCCCTCCCTCGCTTACCAGGTTACTTCCCGGAAACCGTTATGTCCCGAACCATCGCCACCGGCAGGACCAGGCGAGATCAAAGTACTTGACGGTTCAAGCTCTTATGGTTACTATAAGGAAGTAAGGCACGCGAGTAAAGCTACATACAAGAGAGTATCTGATACTTAGGAGGAATGATGACCGAGACTGCCGTGGAGATCCCCGGCTACGTAACGGGAACGTGGACCATCGACCCGGTGCACTCGGAGGTGTCGTTCGTCGTCCGGCACATGATGGTGAGCAAGGTCCGCGGCCGCTTCGACAAGTTCGAGGGGCACATCGTCACCGGCGCCGACCCGCTGCAGTCCAGCGTCACGGCCACCGTCGACCTGTCCACCGTGAACACCGGAGCCCCGCAGCGCGACGACCACATCCGCAGCGCGGACTTCTTCGAGGTCGAGTCCCACCCCACGATGACGTTCGTCTCCACCGGCGTCCGCCGCGATGGCGATGACTTCCTGCTCGACGGCGACCTCACCATCCGCGGCACCACCAAGCCCGTCACCCTCAACCTCGAGGTCAACGGCTTCGGCCCGGACGCGTACGGCGGCACCCGGGTGGGCTTCTCCGCCACCGGCGAGATCAACAGGAACGACTTCGGCGTCAGCTACAACGGCCCGATCCCCGGCGGCGGCGTGGCCGTCAGCGAGAAGGTCGCGATCAACCTCGAGATCGAGGGCGTCCTCGACAAGTAGGCAGCACCTCAGGCGCCGGGGCTTACCCGGCCGCCACTCCGGCCTGGCGGACCCGACCGCCCGTGCAGGCTCACCGGCCGCGCCCAGCTCACCCGGGCGCGGCCGGGTTTATTTTCTGCCGAACGGGCCGTGCTATCCGCACCGGTCAGGCCGCCCGCCCGCGCTGGCCGGCACCGCCTGCGGCCTCAGCTGCCGGCGTGGTGCTTGACCAGGTAGTCGAGGTAGAGCGGGCGCAGCGCCTCGGCCAGATCGCCTTCACCGGAGTCGATGGCGTCCGCGATCAGCGCCGTCACCTTGGTGATGTCCCTCCCGGCCTCGTCGTCGTGGCCCTCGGAGGCCTCGGCCGCCGGGATGGCCCGCAGCAGGTCCCAGAGAAACTCCACGTCGGCGTGGAGCAGCGCGCGGTGCACGGCCCGGTCGTGCAGTTCGCGGGAGGAAAGGGCGTCCAGTTCATCGCGGGTGGTCACGCGTGGACTCTACCCTGACCGGCCCGTCAGCAGGCCCCCGGCTACCGCCCCGGCCACGGCCGCGACGCCCGGGTGCGATGGCAGGTCCTCCAGCAGCACCGGCTCGCCGTCTGCGCCGGTGAGCGGGATCCGCCAGTTCGGGTACTCCTCCACCGTGCCCGGCATGTTCTGGGGCCTGCGTTCGCCCGCCGCATCGGCCAGCGACACGCCGACCAGCATGGCCGGCGTCCGGGTCAAGAAGCCGTACAGCGCCGTGGTGAACTCCTCCGGCGTGACCCCGGACCACGGCCCGCCCCGCCCGCGCGGAACCTCCGGGACGGTCGGGCAGCAGGCCCTCGCGGGCCAGCGTAGCCAGCCACCGGCGTGCTTCGGTCCGGGCCGCGGCCCGCTCGTCGGCCTCCGGCTCGGTCAGCAGGCCCAGTTCGGCCCGGATCGTGACCTGCTCGCCGGTCAGGAACGCCGCGGCCGGCGGCATGTCGTGCGTGCCGACCGTGGCCAGGCAGCCGCGCCGCCAGCCGCCCGGCCGGCGCGGCGTGCCGTCCGCACGGCGCTCGAACCACAGCATCGACGTCCCGAGCAACCGGCGCGCGGCCAGGAACTCCCGCAGCCAGGGTTCGACCGTGCCCAGGTCCTCCCCGATAGCCAGCGCGTCCGCCCGCGCCGCCTCGGCGCACACCACGCCGGCGATCAGCTCATGGTCGTACCGCACGTAGGTGCCCTGACCGGGCGGCATCCCGGCCGGGATCCACCACAGCCGCGCCAGCCCCATTACGTGGTCGACGCGCATGCCGCCCGCGTGGCGGGTAGTGGCTGCGACCAGCTCGGCCAGCGGCAGGCCCGCCTGCGCGGCGAGCCGGCCCGGATGCCAGGGCGGCAGCGTCCAGTTCTGGCCGCGCTGGTTGAACTCATCCGGCGGCGCCCCGACGCTGAAGCCGGGCACGATCACGTCCTGCCGGGCCCAGGCGTCGGCGCCGCCGGGGTGGGTGCCGACGGCGAGGTCGTTGATGACGCCGATGGCCATCCCGGCCTGCCGGGCGGCGCGCTGCGCGGCCGCGGCCTGCCCGGCCGCCAGCCACTGCACCCAGGTGTGGAAGACGATCCGATCGGCTAGCGTCCGGCGCAGATCAGAAACCTGCGCTGACCGGGGATCGGTGAGCTCCGAGGGCCAGGCCCGCCAGTCCGGGCCGTGTACCTCGGCGATCGCGCACCAGGCCGCCCAGTCGTCCACCGCCTGCCGGTCCCGAGCCCGGAATGCCTCCAGCTCGGCGCGCCGGCCGGCGGACAGCGGCACGGTCGCGATGATCTCCAGCGCCGCTCGCTTGGCCGCCCAGACCGCGTCCCGGTCGATCAGGGCGGCGGTGGTGCTCGCGGCGCGCAGCGGGGCGCCCAGCGCGTCGACCCGGGCCCGGTCGCCCGCGCCGAGCCCGGCGTGCTCGGGGATGTCCTCGACGCGCAGGTAGAGCGGGCTGATGAAGTGCCGGGACATGGCCAGATAGGGGGACGGGCTGATCGGGGCCACCGGCTCGGCCGCGTGCAGCGGGTTGACCAGCACGAAGTCCGCGCCGTGCCCGCGGCAGCTCCAGGTAGCGAGGTCGGCCAGGTCGCGCAGGTCGCCATGCCCCCAGGACGCGCGGGAGCGCAGCGAGTACAGCTGCACCGCGAACCCCCATGACCGCCGGCCCGGATAAGGCGCGACCGCCGCGGCCCCGGAACCAATCCCACCTGCCCCGCGTGCCCCGGCCGCCACGTCGCCGCGGGCTGCCGCGGCAGTGTCCTCTCCCAGCGCGTCGAGGACCGCGGCCAGCGTCTGGTCGGGTACCTCGGCGGTGCGGCCCCGCCAGTCCCGGTAGGAGACGGCCACACCATGCGCCTCGGCTCGGCGGATGAGTTCTTCCCGTGCTGTCATCGCACCAGTTTGGGGCACGCCACCACGCTGATCACGACCGATCCCCGGGTTCGGCTCTGTGCGGAAATGTCAATTAATACCGATTTGCCTGCGCCGCCGTCGGGCAGTTGCTGCCATAGACCGCACATTGTCAACCAAATTACTAGGATTTCGAGTCGGCAAACGTTATGAGATAGCTACCTATAACCGGGTTTTTTCTGGAATTGTTACATTTCGTTGGAATTGGGTCTCGTTCTGCGAGACGGTCACAGTGGCGTGGCTGTCAGGCCTGGCAGGCGTTGGGACGGCCGCGCGCGTGAGCAGGAAAGGGGATGCGCATGCGCACTCGGTTCTCGCCGGGTTGGTCAGCCAGCGCAGCAAGACGATCACCGTCATCAGGGCGGAAGAGATGGCGGCTGCTGCTGGTGCCCGCCATGGGTGTCGCGGTCATCTGCCAGCTGAGCCTGACCGGCTCGGCCGCCTCGGCTACCATCGCCACCACCGCGAACGCCGGGACGAGCGTGGCCACCGGAGCGGTCGCGCCCAACCCGGTCAACGAGCTCGACTGCAACGGCTGGAGCGCAGGATACAAGACGGTGCGCGCGCTGGCCGGCGACCTGTGCACCGACCCGATCAAGGTGACCGACGGCAAGGGCCAGCGCCTCATCGACAACGGCTGGTACGTCGGGCACGACGAGCCGAGCGTGAAGTTCATCTCCAGCCAGCCCGGCTCGGGCAACACGATGACCTACGTCATGAAGGTGGCCACTGACCCCAAGAGGGCACCCACCGCTAACGGAAGTGTCGTCGACTACGGGCAGCTGTCTGTCGCACCCTGGTTCGGCCTGCCGATGTGCGACCCGAAGTCCTACCCGCAGAACTCGTGCACTCCGGACAGCGACACCAACAGCGGCTTGATCAGCGACCCCAACGCGGCCGGCTCGGCGTTCATGGAGCTGCAGTTCTACCCGCCGGGCTTCACCCCGTTCGTCGACAGCGAGAGCTGCAGTGCGACCAAGTGGTGCGCGGCGCTGACCATCGACAGCCTGGAGTGCACCTTCGGCTTCGCGACCTGCAACGCCAACTGCGAGGAGCCGGTCAACTTCGCCTACCTGCAGACCAACGGCGTGCCGACCGGGCCGCCCAGCCCGCAGCTGACCGACGTGAGCTCGTTCCTGCCGAACTCCCACACGCTGATGATCAACCCGGGCGATTCCCTCGTCGTCTCGATCACTGACCCCCGGCAAGGATTCACCACGACAGTCAGAGATCTCAGTACCGGGCAGACCGGGTACATGACCGCTAGCGCGGGGAACGGCTTCATGAACACCAACATCGCCGACTGCTCTGGCACCCCGTTCACCTTCCACGCCGAGTACAGCACCGCCAAGCAGCAGAACCAGGTGCCGTGGGCCGCGGCCGAGGGCGGCGTGCTGATGGAGCAGGAGATCGGCCACTCCGAGGTCTGCAACTCCGTGACCAACAAGGACCCCTTCAGCGCCAGCTACCCGGGCGGGCAGTCCTACAGCGACCCGAACACCTACGACACCTGCATGGGCGGCTCTGAGGGCCCCAAAGCCGTCGGTGAGGGCCCGTGCAACCCCGCCACAGGCATCTGCCAGAACTCCACCACGCAAGGACCGACAGGCCCGGTCGCCTGCCCCAACGACAACGACCAAAGCGGCGCGCTGTGCGAGTACGCCGACGGGTTCTGCTTCCAGAAGGGCACCAGGACCGTAGACATCAATGGCGCGCCGGCCACGGAGACATCACGGGCCAACCAATGTTTCGCCGACCGGTACCAGAACGGCGACCTGGACTTCGATGGCCTGTCCTACCTGCCGGACTGGCCGAACGGCAGCAAGAACTACCCGACTGCCTTCCAGTACATCGGGCCGTTCACGTTCGGCGGTAAGAGCTACCCGACGGTCCAGTTCGAGTCCGACATCGGTGGCTCGTCCGCCCTGTGCAACACCGCAACCGGCGCTGGCTGCACCGTCCCGCCGATCAGCGCCAAGTTCTACCCGTTCTGGTCGCTCAGCTCGCTGTTCAGCCTCGGCGGTCACACCGCCGGGTGCGTATGGAACTTTGGCAACGACCAGCCCAACACCCTGAACGACTTCGGCAAGGACGAGCAGTACGGCACGCCGGATGTCGCCCGCTACGGCGGCACGATCATCAGCGCGCCGCAGCCCAACCCGACGTTGTCCAGATCCTGCCTGATATAGGCCTAACCGACTAGCTGCGAAGAACGGGCCGTGGTGGCGAGCACCACGGCCCGTTCGGCGTAAATGGTTTTAGCCGAACACCTGCCGAGCCCATCATCCCCGGCGTGGGGACGGTCAACGGCTAAGTGGCAGCTAGCTTTCGTCGACCCGTTCCAGCACGAACACCGGAATCTGCCGGGTGGTGTTCTTCTGGTAGTCCGCGTAGGGCGGGTAGGCGGCGACCGCCCGCTCCCACCACGCGGCCCGCTCGTCGCCGCTGACCTCGCGGGCGATCATGTCCTGCTTCTGCGCGCCGTCCTGCAGCTCCACCAGGGGATTCTTGCGGATGTTGTAGTACCACACCGGATGCTGCGGGGCGCCGCCCTTCGACGCCACCATCGCGTAACGGCCGTCGTGCTCCACCCGCATCACCGGCGTCTTGCGCACCTTGCCGCTGCTGGCGCCGCGGTTGGTCACGATCACCACCGGCAGGCCGGTGTCGCGCAGCGTCGTCCCCTGCATGCCGCCCGAACCCTCGTACAGCTCGACCTGATCGCGCACCCAGGCCTGCGCGCTCGGCTCGTATTCTCCTTCAACAGGCATAGCGACAGTCAACACCAGCGCCCCGCCGCCCCGCATCCCAGGGTGCCGCCGTCGGACGGCGTTCACCCGGCACCGGTGCGGTCATGGCCATCGCCCGGCCGGGTCCTGAGCGAGTCAGGCGGCCCGATGCGAAGGCGCAAAGAATCCGGCCGCGTTCCCGACGATGTATCGGGTGTAGGTGTGTAGCAGAATGCCAACGCGTCCCGCGATGACCCGGGTCGGAATCAGGTAGATCGTGAGGTCGCCATCAAGGATGAAAAACCAGTCGATCAATTCCGGGTCGTAGGGAACTCGTCGTTCCCGGTTGCCCGCCGAGTAGGGTCGGCGGCCGACCGCAACTGTCCAGCCGTCCTTGCCGGAGCATGCCGTCGTCTTGACTTGTACTGACATTTCTGACGCTACATTCGAACTATAACTAGTCGGGACGAGGAGATTTGAACTCCTGCTCTCTTGACCCCCAGTCAAGCGCCTTAACCAAGCTGGGCCACGTCCCGCCGTGCCACGCTCACGCTCCGTGGCACATGCCCGCCGCTTCCGGCTGGCGGAGTCAGCTTAGCGCAACCGCGCCGCTGCCAGAAACGAAGCGCTGTGCTGGCTCCGCCACGCCGCCGGGCGTGCATGATTCCCGCCGGGTGGAAAGTTACGATGTGCCGGGCATCGCGGAGGGAGCCCGGTCGTTGTAGCCAGAGGAGCCGTGTCGCACACAGACGGAGGGGCTGGGCCGTTGAGAGTACTTGGCGTTCGCCGCCCGGCCGCCGGCCAGGGCGACGATGGCTCCGGGCCGACGCGCCCGCTGCCGCGGCGCAGTCTGCGGTTCCGGCTGCTCCTGCTGATCGCCAAGGTGGTCACCTCCGTCATCGTCGTCCTCGCGCTCGGCCTTGGCCTGCTGTACCTGGTCACTCCCTCGGCCGGTCAGGCCACCGCCCTGGCCCAGGCCCAGGCCACCGAGCACCACATCGCCTACCCGGGACCGCCCACGCCGGCCTACTTCGACGAGGCTCTGGTGGCCACCGAGGACCACCGGTTCTACAGCGATCCGGGGGTGGATCCGCTCGCGCTGTTCCGGGTGACGGCGTCCTGGATCATCGGGCACACCGACGGGGGCGGCAGCACCATCGACCAGCAACTGGCGAAGAACCTCTATACCTCCGGGAATAGCAGCTTCCCGCAGATCGTCGAGCAGGTGGTGCTGGCGGTCAAGCTCAACCGGGCCTACAGCAGGCCGGAGATCCTGCGCCTGTACGCCGAGATCGCCTACTACGGGCACGGCTACTACGGCCTGAACGCGGCCAGCTGCGGTTACTTCGGGCGGCCGCCCGGCCAGCTCACCCTGGTCCAGGCGGCCATGCTGGCCGGCGTGGTGAACGCGCCGACCTACGACGACCCGCTGACCTTCCCGGCCCAGGCCCGCGCCCGGCTAGTCCACGTCCTCGGCCGGATGGCCGCGGTGGGTTACCTCACCCCGGCGCAGCATGCTGCCGCGCTGAAGGCGCCGCTGGACCTGTCCGCCGTCCGCGGCTGCCAGTAGCGGCCGAGCGGTAACGTTCCCGGAACGCTCCGGGCGTAGCGTGATCCCCGTGCAGCAACCGCACCGGCCAGCCGCCCCCGCCCGGACGCGGTTCCGGCTGGCCACGCCGGCCACCGCGACCGTCCTCGGCGTCGTGGCGCTCGTGCTGACCGCCCTGACCGCCACGCTCACCGGCCTGACCCATCAGCTGACCGTTCAGTCGGTAGTCACCGGGGTACCCATCCCGCTGGTCTACGGCGGGGTGGGCGTCATCGTCGCCCGCCACCAGCCGCGCAACCCGGTCGGCTGGCTGCTGATCGGTTTCGTCGTGCTGTTCCTGATCCCCGTCGACGCCGGCCACTACGCCGTGCTCCGCTACCGCCTCGGCTATCACCAGCTCCCGTTCGGCCCGGCCGCCGTGGTGCTGGTATCGACCTGGGCCCTGGCGTTCGCACTGTTCGCGCTGGTGCTCTTGCTGTTCCCGGACGGCAGGCTCACGGCGCGGCGCTGGCGGTGGGTCCTGTGCGCCTACGCCGTTCTGGTGGCCTACCTCGTAGTAGTCAACATCGCCCAGCCGCTGGCCGCCGACGCCCATCACGCCATCAGCGTCAACTCATCCGGCGATGTCGCCTACCGGCTGAGCGGCTGGGTGACCCGCCTGACCCCCATTGTGTACCTGGCCATCGGGGCGATCTGGCTGTCGTTCGCGGGCCACCAAGTGCTCAGCTGGCGCCGCGCCACGGGGGAGCGGCGCCAGCAGCTGAAGTGGCTGGCCTGCGGCGCCGCGGTCACCTTGTGCGTGGGCCCGCTGGGCAGCGTGGTCGGCTCGACCGCCGTGTCGAATCTGCTCGAGGTGGGCGTGGTCGCCCTGCCGGCCGGCATCGGCGTGGGGATCATGAAGTACCGGCTGTACGAGATCGACCGGATCATCTCCCGGACGCTGGCCTACGCGATCGTCACCGGGCTGCTGGTCGGGGTGTACACGGGCCTGGTCCTGCTGGCCACCGAGGTGCTGCGGGTCCATACCCCGGTGGCCGTGGCCGCCGCCACCCTGGCCGCGGCGGCGCTGTTCAACCCCCTGCGCCGCCGGGTCCAGCGCACCGTGGACCGCCGCTTCAACCGGGCCAGGTACGACGCCGAGCAGACCGTAGCCGCCTTCGCGGGCCGGCTCAAGGACGCGGTAGACCTGAACGTGATCAGGGACGACCTGGCCGGCGTGGTCCAGCAGGCCCTGGAACCCGCCCACGTCTCGGTCTGGCTGAGCGGCCGCGACGCGTTACCGATCCGAGGTCTCCGGCTCCAGCCGCTCGGCGGCCGGCGGCCCGGACTCGTCGGCGTAAAGGAACACCCAGCGGCGGTAGCAGTACAACCGGAACAGCGTGGCCAGGCCGACGCCGACGATATTCGCGACGTTGAGGGAGAGGTTGTCGGTGCGCCCGAGCCCATGCTGCACCGCGGCCACGACCCCGTCGGTGATCAGGATCCCGATACCGTTGAAGAAGAAGAACAAGAGGGTCTCGCGCCGCAGATGGCTGCCCTTGCGGTGCCGGAAAGCCCAGAACTTGTTGCCTACGAACGCGAACACCGTGGCCACGGCATTGGCCAGCGTCGTCGCGAGGATCGCGTCCATCCCCGCGCCGGAGTGGAACGCATTAAACAGGACGACGGTGAGCACGAACGCGAGCCCGCCCACGACGCCGAACTTGGCGACCTCGTGGATCAGCACCTTGAAACGCGCGTAATGATCGCGGATAGGCTTCACCGTGGCTGCGTCCTTAGCTGTCGTCCCCGGTTAAACCCGACCCTATCGCGTCCCTCATGACGCGATGCGCAGGCGGGTAAAAGCGTTCGGAGAATGTCACACCCCCCGGCTAGCCTGGATCAGGTGCTGGAAACTTCGGGAAGCGAGGTACTCGTCCGGGCCCGCGGCCTGACCAAGAAGTTCGGCAGCTTCACCGCGGTGGACGGCATCGACTTCGACCTCTACCGGGGCGAGGCGTTCGGTTTCCTCGGGCCGAATGGCGCGGGCAAATCCTCCACCATGCGGATGATCGGATGCGTGTCGCCGCCGACCAGCGGGGAACTGGCCATTCTCGGCGCCAACCCGGTCCGGAACGGGCCCGCGATCCGGGCCAGGCTCGGCGTGGTGCCCCAGGAGGACACCCTCGACGTCGAGCTGACCGTCCGTGAGAACCTGCTCGTCTACGGCAGGTACTTCGGCCTGCCCCGGCGCGTGATCCGGGAGCGGACCGCCGCCCTGCTCGAGTTCGTGCAGCTCGCGGACCGCGCGGCCAGCAAGGTCGACCCGCTGTCCGGAGGGCTGAAGCGCCGCCTGACCATCGCCCGCTCGCTCATCAACGAGCCGGAGATCCTGATCCTGGATGAGCCCACCACCGGCCTGGACCCGCAGGCCAGGCACGTGGTATGGGACCGGCTGTTCCGGCTCAAGCAGCGCGGCGTGACGCTGATCCTGACCACGCACTACATGGACGAGGCCGAGCAGCTGTGCGACCGGCTGGTAGTGATGGACCACGGCCGGTTCGCCGCCGAGGGCTCGCCCCGGGACCTGATCGCCCGCTACTGCTCGCCTGAGGTCCTCGAGCTGCGCTTCGACCCCGACCTGCACCACGTGGCCGCCGACAAGCTCAAGGACTTTCCCGCCGAACGGTCCGAGGTACTTGCCGACCGCATCCTCCTCTACGTGGCCGACGGCGACGCCGCCCTGGCCGCGGTGCGGGCCAGCGGCCTGGAGCCGCTCACCTCGCTGGTCCGCCGGGGCACGCTCGAGGACGTCTTCCTGCACCTGACCGGCCGCCGGCTAGAGGACTGACCATGGCGCCCACTCTGCTGGCTGCCGGCGCGGCCCGGCCCGGCTGGCCGTTCTCATCGCTGTCGTTCCGGGCGTTCCAGTGCTGGCTGCTCCGGTACCGGCGGATCTGGCGCTCGAGCATCTGGTCCAGCGTGCTCGGTCCCATCTGCTACATCGGCGCGCTGGGCTACGGCCTGGGCACGCTGGTCGACAAGCACAGCACGGCCACCCTCGGCGGCGTTAGCTACCTGGCCTTCGTCGCGCCGGCCATTCTGGCCTCGGGGGCGATGAACACCGGGATGGGCGAGGCCAGCTATCCGGTGTTCGGCTCGATCAAGTGGAACCGGGTCTACATCGGCGCCCAGGCCTCCCCGCTGCGGCCCGCCGACATCTTCCGCGGCCACCTGATGTTCATGACCATGCGGCTCGCCATGAACAGCGCGGTCGTCATGCTGGTCATGTGGGCGTTCGGCGCGATCAGGTCGGCCTGGGTGGTGCTGGCCTACCCGGCCGCGGTGCTGACCGGGCTGGCCTTCGCCGCCCCGATCGCGGCCTGGGCGGTCACGGTGAAGGTCGAGACCTCGTTCAACTACATCTTCCGCTTCGTCATGATGCCGCTGATGCTGTTCTCGGGCACGTTCTTCCCGCTGTCCCAGCTGCCCGGCTGGCTGCAGGCCGTGGCCAACGCCACGCCGCTGTGGCACGGCGTGGCGCTGTGCCGGGCGTTCAGCCTCGGTACCGCGGCCAGCGACCCGGCCGGCATGCTCGGCCACGCCGCATACCTGACGGTGCTGGCCGCCGTCGGGATCTGGGCCGGGGCCCGTACCTACCGCAGGCGCCTCTATGTCTGAAAGCGCCGCGCTCCGCATGCTCCCGCCGGCCGGGCTGCTGGCCCGCCTGCGCCGCGCGGGCAACGACACGGGCAGCCTGCGCCTGATCGAGCGGCACGCCCGCGCCTACCGGCGCGCCTGGGTGGTGTTCGTCTCCGGGGTCTTCGAGCCGCTGTTCTACCTGCTGTCCGTGGGCCTCGGGCTGGGCGTGCTGGTCGGGAAGGTGCCGGGTCCCGGCGGACAGCTCATCCCGTACCGGGAGTTCGTCGCGCCCGGCCTGCTCGCGGTGTCCTCGATGAACGGCGCCATGTACGACTCGACGTTCAACGTCTTCTTCCGGCTCAAGTACGACAAGCTCTACGACGCCGTGCTGGCCACCCCGATGCGGCCGGCCCAGGTCGCGCTGGGCGAGATCGGCTGGGCGCTGATCCGCGGCACGATCTACGCGATCGCGTTCATCGGGGTCATGCTGTCCCTGGGCCTGGTCCACTCGGCGTGGGCGGTGCTCGACGTCCCGGTGGCGGTGCTGATCGGTTTCGCGTTCGCCGCCATCGGCATGACCGGGACCACCTACATGAAGAGCTGGCAGGACTTCGACTACGTGATCCTGGCCAGCATGCCGCTGTTCTTGTTCTCCGCGACGTTCTACCCGCTCAGCGTCTACCCGCGGGCCGCCCAGGTGGTCATCGAGTACACGCCTCTGTACCAGGGGGTAGTGCTGCTGCGTGACCTGACCGTCGGCGTGGTCGGCCCTGACCTGCTGTGGCGGGCGGCCTACCTGGCCGTCTGCGGGCTGGCCGGCCTGTACGCCTCCGGCCGCCGGATCGGGAAACTCCTGCTCGTGTGAGGCTGGGCTGTGCCTTATTTCCCGCCTCGGTCGGAGCAGGTAGGCTGCCAGTGCTGGAGGGGCAGGGGGTGCTGGAAGAGCAACCGACACGGGAAGCGGCGCCGGACACCGCGGCGCCGCCCGCACCGCGTGCCCAGCCATGTTCCCAGCCGTGTTCCCAGCCGGGCGCCTACCGTGATCCCCTCATCTGGGCCACCGCGCTGGCCACCGCCAGCGCCTACTGCATCATCTCGCTGTCCCGGCTGCTGCAGCTCAACCCGTCCTCGTGGGACCTGGGCATCTACACCGAGTACGTCAAGCGGTACGCCTACTTCCGGGCGCCCGTGGTGGACATCAGGGCGCCCGGCTTCAACCTGCTCGGTGATCACTTCACGCCCATCCTGGCGGTGCTGGGCCCGTTCTTCCGCGTCTTCCCCTCCTCAGCCACGCTGCTGGTGGCGCAGGCGCTGCTGGCCGCGGTCTCGGTGTTCCCGGTCGCCCAGCTGGCCCGGGACAAGCTCGGCCTCGGTTCCAGCCGGGCCGTCGCGGTCGCCTACGGCTTCTCCTGGGGCCTGCAGCAGCTGGCCGACTTCGACTTCCACGAGATCGCGTTCGCGGTGCCGCTGCTGGCCTTCTCGCTGTCCGCGCTGGCCCGGGGCCGGATCAGGGCCACCGTGTGCTGGGCGCTGCCGCTGGTCTTCGTCAAGGAAGACCAGGGCTTCACGGTGGCCGCCATCGGGATCTACCTGGTCCTGACCAGCCTGCGCGGCAACCTCGACATCCGCCGGGCCGCGGCCGGGCAGTTCCTGCTGATCTGGGGCTTCGCCTGGTCGTTCCTGGCCATCGGCGTGATCATCCCGCACTTCAATCCGGCTCACCACTACGACTACTGGAGCGACGGCGGGGTCTTCTCGCCCGGCGCGCACCTGTCCCTGGCCGGCCTGGTCAGCCAGCTGGGCCACGCCTGGCCCGCCAAGCTCGAGACCGTCGCCATGCTCCTGCTGCCGACGGCGTTCCTCGCGCTCCGCTCCCCGCTGGCGCTGATCGCCATCCCGAGCCTGCTGCTGCGCTTCGTGTCCACCGACAGCGCCTTCTGGGGCACCTACTGGCACTACAACGCGACCGTGATGCCGATCATCTTCGTCGCGGCCGTCGACGGCCTGGCCAGGATCGGCGCCGGAGGAGACCAGTTGCCGGACCTGCGCGGTAAGGTGCTGGGCGCCGTCCGGCGCTATGCCGCCGCCCTGATGGTCGTGATCGCCGTCCCGGTGGCCTTCCAGTTCCCGCTCAGCGACCTGTGGCACGCCCAGACCTACCAGGTCAGCCCTCACGTCGCGGCCGACCAGGCGGCCATGGCCCGGGTCCCCGACGGCGCCAGCGTGCTGACCACCCTGGGCCTGCTGGCGCCGCTGGCCGCCCGGGCCGACACCTACTGGATCGGCAACAGCGGCAACCCGCAGACCCAGTACATCGTGTTCGACGGCCCCAACAGCGGCTACTCCCCGGCCATCAAGGACGTCCCGGCCTTCATCGCCGGGCTGTACCCGCCCCACACCTACACCGAGATCTTCGCCGCCGACGGCGTTCTACGTCTTCCGCCACACCGGCTGATCCGCCATACCGACTGATCCGGCGGCCGCGGGGCCGCGGAAGTCGGCGTACTGGCCAGTAGATAGGCTGGTGCGCGACCCGACGGGAGGCCCAGCTCCATGGATTTCGAATACGACGGCCGGACGCGCGAGCTCCGTGAGCAGCTGCTGGCCTTCATGCAGGAGCACGTCTACCCGGCCGAGCCGGTCTTTAGTGAGCAGCAGGAGGCCGCGGTCGGGGACGGCCGCGGCTGGGAGCGGCTGCCGGTCACCGCGGACCTGAAGGCCGAAGCCCGCCGCCAGGGGCTGTGGAACCTGTTCCTGACCGGCAAGTCAGCCGAGGCGGTCCGCAAGTGGGAAGCCGCCATCGGAGCCGGATCCAGCCTGCCCGACCCGCCGCTGACGAACCTGCAGTACGCCCCGCTGGCCGAGATCACCGGGTGGAGCCCGGCGCTCGCGCCCGAGGCGCTGAACTGCGCCGCCCCGGACACCGGCAACATGGAACTGCTGGCCGAGTTCGGCTCGCCGGCCCAGCAGGACCTGTGGCTCCGGCCGCTGCTGGACGCGACGATCCGGTCGGCGTTCTGCATGACCGAGCCCGCCGTGGCCTCCAGCGACGCCTCGAACATCGCCACCACCATCACCAGGGACCGCGGCGGCTACGTGATCAACGGCCGCAAGTGGTGGTCTTCGGGCGCGATGAGCTCGGACTGCAAGATCCTCATCGTCATGGGGGTCACCGGCGAAGCGGCCGCCGGCAGCCACCGCAGGCACTCGATGATCCTGGTGCCCCGTGATACGCCCGGGGTCCACATCAAGCGCGGCATGCACGTGTTCGGCTACACCGACGGAACGCACGGCGGTCACGCCGAGGTCGAGTTCACCGACGTGCGGGTACCCGAGGAGAACCTGATCGCCGGCGAGGGGGAGGGCTTCGCCATCGCCCAGGCCCGCCTCGGCCCCGGCCGCATCCACCACTGCATGCGGCTGATCGGCGCGGCCGAGCGCGCGCTTCAGCTGATGTGCACCCGGGCGCTGAGCCGGACCGCCTTCGGCAAGCCGCTGGCCGAGCAGGGCGTGGTCCAGGAATGGATCGCCGAATCCAGGGTCAGGATCGAGCAGGCCAGGCTGCTGGTGCTCAAGACCGCCTGGCTGATGGACACGGTCGGCAACCGGGGCGCGCACAGCGAGATCCAGGCCATCAAGATCGTGACTCCGGCCATGGCCGAGTGGGTACTCGACAAGGCCATCCAGGCGCACGGTGGCGGCGGGGTCAGCCAGGACTTCCCGCTGGCCCACCTGTGGGCCAGCGCGCGCACCCTCAGGTTCGCCGACGGCCCGGACGAGGTACACAAGAGATCACTGGCCCGCCGCGAGCTGAGGAAGCTGGCGGCCCCAGCCGCCACGGCCCGTTCGGAGTAAAGGTGCTAGCCCGCGGGGACCACACCCGGGAGATGGAGAGAACCCAGTGACACAGAAGGTCGCGATCGTGACGGGCTCGGCCCGGGGCATCGGCGCCGCGACGGCCCGTCGGCTGGCCGCGGACGGGATGGCCGTGGCGGTGCTGGACCTGGACGAGGCCGCGTGCGCGGGCACCGTCAAGGAGATCGAGGACGCGGGCGGCCGGGCGCTGGCGGTGGGCGCGGACGTCAGCCAGACCGAGCAGGTCCTGGCCGCGGTCGAGCGGGTCGCCGCCGAGCTCGGCGGGCCTGCCGTGCTGGTCAACAACGCGGGCGTGCTGCGTGACAACCTGCTGTTCAAGATGAGCGACAGCGACTGGGACACGGTGCTCGGCGTGCACCTGCGCGGCGCCTTCCTGATGACGCGGGCCGCGCAGAAGTACATGGTGGAGCAGCGGTACGGGCGGATCGTCAACCTGTCCTCGTCCTCGGCGCTGGGTAACCGCGGGCAGGTCAACTACTCCGCGGCCAAGGCCGGCCTGCAGGGTCTGACCAAGACGCTGGCCATCGAGCTGGGACCGTTCGGCATCACCGCCAACGCGGTCGCCCCGGGGTTCATCGTCACCGACATGACCGCCGCCACGGCCGCCCGGATCGGCGTACCGTTCGAGGCCTTCCAGCAGAACCGCGCCGAGCTGATCCCGGTGCGGCGGGTCGGTCAGCCCGAGGACGTGGCCAACACCATCTCCTTCCTGGCCAGCGAGGGCGCGGGTTTCGTGTCCGGCCAGGTCATCTACGTGGCCGGCGGCCCCCTCGACTGAAGGACGACATCGTGCTGACACCGGAAGGCCTCCGCGAGCGGGTAGATGCGTTCCTGGCGGCGCATGACCCGCGGGAGATCCCGAAGCAGGAGTTCCTCGACGCCCGGTTCGACGCGGGCCTGGCCTGGGTGCACTATCCGGAAGGCCTCGGCGGGCTGGGCCTGTCGCGCTCGCTGCAGCAGGTCGTCGACGCCGCGTTCGCGGCCGCCGGCTCCCCGGGCAACGACGCCGACCGCAACGCGATCGGCCTGGGCATGGCCGCGCCCACCATCCTGGCCTACGGCAGCGACGAGCAGCAGCAGCGCTGGCTGCGCAAGCTCTGGACCGGCCAGGAGATCTGGTGCCAGCTGTTCAGCGAGCCGGGCGCGGGCAGCGACCTGGCCGCGCTGGCCACCCGGGCGGTCCGAGAGAAGGGGGAAGGGGAGGTGGGTGGGGGCTGGGTGGTCAACGGCCAGAAGGTGTGGACCTCGCAGGCCCATCAGGCCCGGCGTGCCCTGCTGGTCGCCCGCACCGATCCGGATGTGCCGAAGCACCAGGGGCTCACCTACTTCTCGGCGGACATGACGGACCCCGGCGTCGAGGTCCGCCCGCTGCGGCAGATCACCGGCGAAGCCGAGTTCAACGAGGTGTTCCTGACCGACGTGCGGATCCCCGACGCCGACCGGATCGGCCCGGTCGGCGAGGGCTGGAAGGTGGCCAACGCCACGCTGATGAGCGAGCGGGTAAACATCGGCTCCTCGCGTGCGGCGCCCAGGGAAGGCGGCATGATCGGCCCGTCCGCCGCCACCTGGCGCGCGCGGCCCGAGCTGCGCACGCCCGGCCTGCACGACCGGCTGCTGCGGCTGTGGACCGAGGCCGAGATAGCCCGGCTGGCCGCGGAGCGGATGCGCCAGCAGCTGGCCGCGGGCAAGCCCGGACCGGAAGGCTCGGCCGCCAAGCTGGTCTTCGCCCGGCTGAACCAGGACATTTCCGGCTTCGAGGTGGAACTCGCCGGGACGGACGGCCTGCGCTACGACGACTGGACCATGCACCGTCCGGAGCACCCCAACTTCTTCGGCCGCGGTCCCGGGTACCGCTACCTGCGGGCCCGCGGCAACTCCATCGAGGGCGGCACCTCGGAGATCCTGCGTAACATCATCGCCGAGCGCGTGCTCGGCCTGCCGCCCGAGCCCCGCGTCGACAAGGACGTGCCATGGAAGGACCTGCCCCGATGAGCGCGCGAGGAGAGGGCCTGCCCGACCTGCTCTATTCAGAGGCCGAACGGGCCCTGGCTGACAGCCTGGGTTCCCTGCTCGCCGACCGGGGCGGACTGGACAAGACCCTGGCTCGCACCGAGTCGGTCGAGACGTACGACGATGCCCTGTGGCACGCGGTGGCCGCCGAGCTGGGCTGCGCCGGGCTGCTCATTCCCGAGCGGGACGGCGGCGCGGGCGCCTCTTACCGCGAGGCGGCCTCGGTCGCGGAGGCGCTGGGCGCGGCCGTCGCGCCCGTGCCCTTCCTCGGCAGTTCCGTCGTGGCCACCGCCGCGCTGCTCAGCGTGGCCGCTAGTGCCTCGACCCGGGTGGCGGACGACCTGCTCCGCCGGATGGCCGACGGCGGCGTGACGTCGGCCCTGGCCACGCCGTTCGCGACCCCGCCGGGCCGGGGGTTCCCGGTCTCGGTCCGGGTCGCCGGGCGCCGGCCGGGGGACAGCGAGGCCGGGGTGGCCCGGATGCGCGGCCTGGTCAGCGGGGTGGCCGACGCGCTGCCCGCCGGCGTGCTGCTGGTACCCGCCGACGGCGTGCCGCATGCCCTGTACCTGGTGGAGGTGTCGGCACCGGGCGTGGCCAAGGCCCCCGTGGTGTCGCTGGACATGACCAGGCAGCTGTGCGACCTGTCGTTCGACGACGCGCCTGGCACGCTGCTCGCGTCCGGCGCGACGGCATCGGCGGCGCTGGAGGCGGCGCTGACCGCGGGCGCGGGCATCCTGGCCGCCGAGCAGGTCGGGGTGGCCCAGCGCTGCCTGGACATGACGGTCGCGTATACCAAGGAACGGCGCCAGTTCGCCCGGCCGGTCGGATCCTTCCAGGCCCTCAAGCACCGGATGGCCGACGTCTGGGTCGCGATCAGCCAGGCCCGCGCGGCGTCCAGGTATGCGGCCGCCTGCCTGGCCACCGGGGACCCCGACGTCAAGGTGGCGGTGGCGATGGCCAAGGCTTACTGCTCGGAGGCCGCCGTGCTGGCCGCCCAGGAATGCGTGCAGCTGCACGGCGGCATCGGCTTCACCTGGGAGCACCCCGCGCACCTGTACCTGAAGCGCGCCAAGGCCGACTCGATCGGCTTCGGCACCCCCGACGCGCACCGCGCGGCGCTGGCGGCCCTGGTTAACCTGCCGGCCTCGTGACCGGCGCCGGCCCGCCGGACGACGCCGAGTTGACCCGCCGGGTCGGACTTCTCTCCCTCGAGCAGAAGGTCCGCCTGCTGACCGGCGCGGACTTCTGGGCGCTGTACGCCGAGCCGGAGGCCGGGCTGCGTCGCCTGGTGACCTCCGACGGTCCGGCCGGGGTCCGCGGCGAATCCTGGGACGAGCGCGACGCCTCCGCGAACATCCCTTCCGCCACGGCGCTGGCCGCGACCTGGGATACCGGCCGCGTGGCGGCGATCGGCGCGCTGCTGGCCCGCGAGGCCCGGCGCAAGGGCGTCGACGTGCTGCTGGCCCCCACCGTCAACCTGCACCGGACCCCGTACGGCGGCCGCCACTTCGAGTGCTTCTCCGAGGACCCGCTGCTGACCGCCCGGATCGGCGCCGCCTACGTGCGGGGGCTGCAGCGCTGCGGCGTCGCGGCCACGGTCAAGCATTTCGTCGGCAACGACTCAGAGACGCAGCGGATGACCGTCGACGTCCGCATCGACGACCGCACGCTGCGGGAACTGTACCTGGCCCCGTTCGAGGAGATCGTCCGCGAGACGGACCCGTGGGCCGTGATGGCCGGGTATAACGGGGTCAACGGGACGACCATGACCGAGAGCCCGCTGCTGCGCGGCATCCTGCACGACGAGTGGGGCTACGACGGCCTGGTGATGTCGGACTGGACCGCGACCCGGTCCGTCGAGGGCGCCGCCCGTGCTGCCCTCGACCTGGCCATGCCGGGGCCTGCGAGCCGCTACGGCCCGTGGGGCGACGAGCTGGTCGAGGCGGTCAGGGCGGGCCAGGTCGATGAGGCGCTGATCGACGACAAGGTACGGCGGATCCTGCGCCTGGCCGCCCGGGTCGGCGCCCTGGCCGGCGGTCCTGCGGCCCCCGAGCTGCCGCTGGACGCCCCGGACTCGCCAGCGGTGGCGCACGAGCTGCGGGCCGCCGCGGTGGCGGGCTTCGTCCTGGCCCGCAACAACGGCCTGCTCCCGCTGGACCGGACCCACCTGGCGGGCCAGGTCGCCGTCATCGGGCCCAACGCCGAGCTCGCCCGGACCCTCGGCGGCGGCAGCGCCACCGTCTTCCCGCCGTACACGGTCTCACCGCTAGACGGCCTGCGCGCGGCCGGGCTCGACGTGGCCCACGCCCTGGGGGTATCCGAGCACCTGCGGGCCCCGGCGGCGCGGGCTCCCTGGCTGCTGCGGCCGGACGGTTCCGGGACCGGCGCCGAGGTCCGGTTCTACTCCGAGGCCGGCGAGCTGGCCGGATCCGAACAGCGTGACGGGGCGACGTTCCGCTGGGTGAGCGGCTTCGGCTCCTCGGGCGTCACCGCTCCGGTGGCCCGGCTGGAGATCCGCTGCGTGATCCGGGCCACGGCCGGCGGCCTGTACCAGCTCGGCGTCTCCGGGCTCGGCCGGTCCCGCCTGCTCGTGGACGGTGCCGAGGCCTTCGACGTCACCCTGACCCTGCCGGATGACGCGGACGTGGTCGAGGCCCTGATGACGCCGCCGCAGCGCGTCGCCCAGGTCCGGCTAGCGGCGGGCCAGTCGGTCAGCGTCGTCATCGAGCACTACCTGGACACCTCACGATTTGCCGGGATCGGCACGTCCGTCCAGGTCATCCTGGAGCCGCCGCACGGTACCGACGACGAGGAGATCGCGGCGGCCGCCGCCCTGGCCGCCGCCAGCGATGTGGCCGTGGTCGTGGTCGGCACTACCGCCGAGGTGGAGAGCGAGGGTTTCGACCGCACGTCGCTGGCCCTGCCCGGGCGCCAGGATGAACTGGTCCGCCGGGTCATCGCGGCCAACCCGCGGACCGTGGTGGTGGTCAACTCCGGGGCCCCGGTCCTGCTGCCCTGGGCCCAGGACGCGGCGGCGGTGCTGCTGACCTGGTTCGGCGGCCAGGAGTTCGGCCACGCGCTGGCCGACGTGCTGCTCGGGGAGGCCGAGCCGGGCGGGCGGCTGCCGACGACCTGGCCTGCATCCGAGACGGGCCTGCCGTCCACCCAGCCCGACGACGGCGTGCTGACCTACCGCGAGGGCCTGTTCATCGGCTACCGGGCCTACGAACGTGACGGCCGGATCCCGCTGTTCCCGTTCGGTCACGGCGCCGGCTACACCACCTGGTCCTACGAGTCCCTGGCCGTTGATCATGACCGGGCCGGGGTGGCGGCCTGCGTGCAGGTGCGCAACACCGGCGCGCGCCGCGGCCGGGAAGTCGTCCAGGTCTACGCTTCCCGGCCCGGTTCTGCCGTGTCGCGCCCCCTCAAATGGCTGGCCGGCTTCGCCGCCGTCGACGCCGACCCGGGCGAAACCGTCGAGGTCGGCATCGTGATCCCGCAGCGAGCCTTCCAGCACTGGGACGGCGAGGGCTGGGCCACCGAACCCGGCCCGTTCACCCTCCTGGCCGGTCCCTCGTCCGAGTCCGTGCCGCTGGCCGCCGAGATCCGCCTGGGCTAAGAGCGTCCGGTTAACCCGCAGTTGCCGGGTTAACCGGCAAACAGCCCGCGTGCCTGCGGCAACCCAATATGCGCCTTTTGTACGATTGATCCCGATGGCTGACACGGTGGTCGAGTCATGAACCCGGGTCTGGGTATGCAGTTAGCCGGAGCAGGCCGGTGACGGTGCCAAAAAAGGGCCAATCCAGGCTTCCGTGCGGGTATTCGAATTATTGTGGATACTTGCTGCCCCTATGCGGTAGGTAAGCATCCACGATGATGGGAGCTTCCGGGCAGGCCACATCAGCAGCCACTCAAGTCTCCCCGCTCGACTGCATAGCAGGGACCCGCGGAGTAAGCCCAGGATCAGGTCGGCGAGATCTGTGGACTCGCTCTATGACGCCCCGTCCGGAGCCGGTCGCCCGGTCGCCGTCCACGCGGTCGCGCTGATCTCGATCGGGCCGTCGGGCAGCAGGCGCCGGCACCGCTCGCGCAGCTCGTCCCGGTGCTCCTGGGTCAGGGTCGCGACGTAGTCGCCGGCCGGGCCGACCCCGAGCGTGAACCGCTCCCACCATTGCTCGAAGCTGGGGTGCCGGACGCTGACGGTCAGGGCGCCCGGCTGGACCTGCTCCAGCCCGGCCTGGGCGAACAGCACGGCCAGGTGACCTTCGCGCACCCCGGCTAGGCCCGATTCGTCATCGGCGGCCGGATCAAGTTCGCGCACGGCGGCCCAGAAGGCGGATAGCGGCCCGCGGCCGCCCGCGTGGTCCCAGACGCAGGCCGCGACCACCCCGCCGGGCCGGGTCACCCGGCCCATCTCCCGCAGGCCCGCCACCGGATCGGCCATGAAATGCACCACCAGCTGCGCCAGCGTGACGTCGAAGACGCCGTCGGGGAACGGCAGCTGCTCGGCGCCGGACCGCCGGATGTCCACCTCCGGCCACCGCTGTCGCGCCGCGGCGGCAAACGACGCTGACGGCTCCACCGCGCTGACCGCGGCCGCTCCGGTCCGGCTGACCAGCTCGGCCGTCAGCGTGCCCGGCCCGCAGCCGACGTCAAGCACCCGCTGCCCGGCGCCTACCCCGGCCAGGTCGGCGAACCGGGTCGCGAGCGGCTGCGAGTACGCCCCGATGAACCGCAGGTAATCATCCGCGCTGACCTCGAAACTCACCGGGCCTCACCGGCCAGGATCTGCTCGCGGAGGATGTCCGCGTGCCCGCAGTGCTGGGCGAACTCCCGCAGGGCGTGCAGGTAGACCCAGCGCAGCGGCAGCGGCCCGAACCGGTGCCCGCGGAGCACCTCGTCCAGGCCGAGGCCCGCGGTCGCACTGCGGGAGGCCTGGCAGGCCTGGTCATGGGCGCGCTGAACGGACTCGATGGTGTCAGTGTCAACCAGGACGAAGGCGTCGGCGGCGTTGGGCGGCAGGCCCATCTCCTGCCGCGAGCGTCCGGTGAGGGCCTCCTCGAACCACACCCGCTCCGCGTAGGTCGCGTGCTTGACCAGGCCGAGCAGCGTGGTCTGGGACGGCACCAGGCGGCGCCGGGCCTGCTCTTCGGCCAGCCCGTCCAGGCACGCGCGCAGCGCGGCCCGGTGGTCGTCCAGGAACGTCTCGAGCTGTACTTTGATCGGCTCCCAGGTCACGTCGAACGCCGTCCGCCCGCGCTGCATCTTCACCTTGGGATTATGGTCCTGGCCGCGCACCAGTTTCAACGACTGCGGGTTCAGCCCTGGCGGGCCGCCACCGCGGCGACCAGGGCGGTCCGCATCGCCTCCACTGGGCCGGGATGACCAGTCATCAGTTCCACCTGCGCAACCGCCTGGTACAGCAGCACGGTGAGACCGCTGACCACCGGGCAGCCGGCGGCCAGGGCTGACCCGGCGAAGGAGGTCGGCCACGGCGCGTACACGACATCAAGCACCATGGTCTCTGGTTTCCAGCGGGTAGCGCTCAGCGGATCCGCTGCGCCGCCAGGCAACGTGGAGATAACCAGGTCGGCGGCGGGCAACGGTTCGGTGAACAGGCCGTCGGAGATCGTCGGCCGCATCCCGAGTCGCTCGGCGGTCTCGCGCAGCTCGCCGGTACGGGCCAGGTTGCGCACCAGGACGATCGGCGACTGATCACCAAGTTCGCGTACCGCGGCGAGGGCACTTTGCGCGGTGCCGCCCGCACCAAGGATGACCGCCTGCTCGATCCGCGTCAGCCCGGCTTCCTTCAGCGGCGCGACCAGGCCAGCCACGTCAGTGTTGTGCGCATGCCTTCCCGCGGCCGGGCCCCCTGAGGGGAACACCAGCGTGTTCGCGGCCCCGACGGCCTGGGCCAGCGGCGATACTTCATCGGCGATGCTCAGTCCCACCTGTTTCAGCGGCATCGTCAGCGACAGGCCCGCCCACTCGGGTCCCATGCCTTCGACCAGGCGCGGCAGGCCCGCCTCGTCGCACTCGATCTTGTCGTAGTGCCAGCCGCGCAGGTCAAGCGCCTGGTAAGCCGCACCATGCAGCACGGGGGAGAGCGAATGCTGGATCGGGGACCCGAGCACGGCCGCCCGCCGTACCGTCTGGTCAACCGCGGCGGCCGCAGCTTCCACGTTCATGTACCTATCTCGAGATCTGACCTGTGGTACAGGGTATGCCGGGCCTGCCGGTCGGCCATGACCCCTGGGCACTCGGCCCATGGCATGAGTCTGTAGCAGGCTAGGGGCTACGGCGCCGATGTCAACCTGCCGCCGATGTCAACGCGCCATGCCTCCACTGGAAGGAGGGGTATTGCGCCTGGCGTTCAGGCCCGGCCACGTGCGCTACGGAAGGCTGGGGATGCTGACCGCTTCGAGCTGGCCGGAGGCGTAGTTGCCGACCAGCAGGGTCTGACCGCCCGGGACGAGCGCCATCTCCCGCGGGAACTGGCCGGCCGATATCCGGCCGAGCACGGCCGGCTTGCCGGCCACGGCCGCGACCACGCTGACCACGCTGAGGTCGGCCTTCGCGCCGGGCCGCAGGAACCGGTCCGAGTCGGCCACCACGATCAGCGAGCCGTTCCTGACCAGCATCAGGCCGACCGGCGCCGCACCTACCCGGACGATCGCCACCAGCGCCCGGGCCGGGTCGTCAAGCAGCCGGGCCGCCGAGAAGCAGAGCAGGTCGTCGCTCTCCCGGGCGGTCACCCACACCTCGCGGCCGTCGGCGGATGTGATCACCCGCACCGGGCTGCAGCCCGCCGCGACGGTGGCGACCACGGCTTTCGCCGGGTCGGTCTCAGCCCGCGGCAGGCTGACCACGGTCAGCGTGCCCTGCGTCCCCAACCGGCTGGGATGCTGCGACGGGGCCGCCTCGCTGGTCACGTACAGCCAGCGGCCGTCGGGGGAGACGGCCAGGCCGACCGGGGCGATCCCGAGCGGGATCGTGCCCACGAAATCCGCCGCGGAGAAACCCTGGGCCAGTGCCCGGTGCAGGTTGAACACGGCCACCCGCTGGCTGTCCTCCTCGGTCACGAACGCGTAGCCGTCGCCAGGGGAGACCGCGACCTCGATGGCGCCATTGCCCGCGGCCGGATCGGTCAGCATGCCGAGCACCGCGTCCGGGCGGCCCCGCTCGGCGCGGGTCACGCTGACCACTACCGCCCCGCTGCCGTCCGCGGCCAGCAGGTACCGGCCGTCCGGGCTGAGCGTCTCGCCGAGGATGCCGGCTTGCGTGGCGACGGGAATGGTGGTGACCGTGACCGGGGCCAGCGAGGGCCCGATACGCAGCACCTCGATGGAGCCGGGCAGCGCGACGAAGACCCACCGCCCGTCTGGCGCCACCGCTACGCCGAACGAGCCGGCACCGGTCGGCACCATGGCCGTGCGTACGTTGCCGAGCAGGGCCGACGTGGCGGTCGCGGTACTGCACCCCGGCGACGGCAGCCCGCGGCCGGGCAGCTTCAGCGCGACGGACGCCGCGGTCGGGCTGGCCGCGGCCCGGCTGGGAGACTGGCTCGCCGCGGCCGGGTGCGCCGGGCTGGCCGTGCACCCCGCGCATCCGATGACCGCCCAGGCGGCGGCCCAGGCCACCGCAGCGCGCCCGCGCATGTCCGCATGCTACGCCGCGCCGTCATCCCACCGGACGCGACGGGCCTTTCCGGCCGCGTGACACCCGGCCCGTTCGGCTCGATAACGACCTCACCGGGACCGACAGCCGCAGGTCGGCCGATGAGCGGCCGACGCGGACGGAGAACTCGCCGGGCGGCCAGACCCAGGCCCCGGCCTCCTCGTCGTAGCGGGCGAAGGCCCGGCCCGGCACGGCCAGCCTGACCTCGGCGCTCTGGCCGGGTCCGGCCGTCGCGGCGGCAAAGGCGGCCAGCGTGCGCACCGGGCGCCCGGCTTCGGGCCGCAGCGGTTCCACGTAGGCCTGGACCACCTCCCGTCCCGTCCGCGGGCCGGTGTTACGGATCACCACGGTCAGGCCGATATCGCCGGCCGGGCCCGCGGCCTGCGGGTCCGTCACGACCGACTCGTATTCCCACGTGGTGTAGCCCAGGCCGTGGCCGAACGGGAAGCGCGGCCGTATGCCCGCCTGGTCGTAGCCCCGGTACCCGATGAGCAGCCCCTCCCGGTACACCAGCTTGCCTTGTTCGGGCACCGAATGCAGGACCGGGCAGTCGGCCTCGGCGGCCGGGATGGTGACCGGCAGCCGGCCGCCTGGCTCGGCCCGCCCGAGCAGGACGTCCGCCAGTGCGTCGCCCATGGCCTGGCCGGGCAGCCAGCAGTAGCCGACCGCGGCGACCTGGTCCGCCCAGGGCATGAGCACCGGCATCCCGGCATTGACCACCACCACCGTGCGGCTGTTCACCTCCGCGACCCGCCGCACCAGCTCGTCCTGGCGGCCGGGCAGGGCCAGCCCGGCCCGGTCGAACCCCTCGCTCTCGGTGGCCGGGCCCGACCCCACCACCACCACGGCGGCGTCGGCGGTCCGGGCGGCCTCGACCGCCTCGGCCAGCATCGCGTCCGCATCAGGGGCGGGCACCACGCCGAGCCGGATGGCCACCGGGCCCTGCGGCCAGTCATCCGGCCGCAAGGTGATCGCGATCTCCGCTTCCCGGCCCGCCGTCAGGTCCACGGCCGCCCGGATCTCGCCCGGCCGGACCATGGCCTCCACCGGGTCGGCCGGCGGGTCGGTGTGACCCGCGGCCACTTCGGTGCCGTCGACGGCGACCGTGAGGTACCCCACCCCGCCGGCCCGATCATGTGCGGGCCGCTGGTCCCGGCCCGGTAGCGGGCGCGCAGCACGATGGTGCCTGCGCCGCCCCGGCTGATGCCGCCCGGCAGCCCGTCCCACCAGGTGAACATGGTGGCGGTGCGGCACTCGGTGGCGGCCAGTTCGCCCGTCCCGGTGCGGAATTCCAGCCTGACGCCCGGCTCGCCGCCTTCCGGATCCCGCAGCATGGCGGGTTCCGGCTCGGGCACGATGCTCCAGTTCACGCAGCCCGGCCAGACGGTCACGCCGGCCAGGCCCGCCAGGGCCTCGGTCAGTGCCCCGGCCGGGGTGGACACGCTGACCGGGGGCACGGTCGCGCTGCCGCCGCCCTGCGTGACGGGCCGGATCGCGTTCGGCCCGATCACCGCCAGGCTCCGGATCGTGCCCAGATCCAGCGGGAGCGCGCCGCGGTCGTTGCGCAGCAGCGTGAACGCGGCCGCTGCGCAACGGCGCAGCAGCGACGGGTCGGCCAGGACCGGCGTGCCCGCCGCCCGGTGGCCGTTCCCGGGATTCCCGGCCGGGCCGTCGAGCGAGGCGCCGTTACGGCCGAACGCGCCCACTCGCCGGGCCAGCCGCAAGATGCGCAGGACCTTGGCGTCGACCTGGTCCTCGCTGACCCGGCCGTCCCGGACCGCCGCGGCGAGCTGGCCGCCCCACGGTCCTTCCGGGCCCGGCATGGCCAGGTCAAGTCCAGCCAGCGCGGTCGCCACCGTGGTGCGCGCCGCGTGCCAGTCGGACAGGGCGACTCCCCGGAAGCCCCACTCGTCCTTGAGGATGCCGGACAGCAGCCCGGCGTGCTCGGTCATCGTGGTGCCGTTGACCCTGTTGTACCCGGTCATCACCAGGTCCAGGTCGGCTTCGCGGACGCAGGCCTCGAACGGGACCAGGTACAGCTCGCGCAGCACGTGCTCGGCGATGCGCGCGTCATACGTCCAGCGCTGCGTCTCGGAGTCGTTGCCCACGTAGTGCTTGGCCGCGGCGGCCACGCCGGCCTGCCGCAGGCCGTTCACGTAGGCGACCGCCAGCCGGGCGATGAGCACCGGGTCCTCGCCGAACGACTCGAAGCCGCGTCCGCCCAGCGGAGTCCGCATGACGTTGATCGTGGGCGCCAGCAGCACATCGACGCCCTTGCTCTTGGCCTCGGTGCCGAGGGCGAGGGCGAGCGTCCTGACCAGCTCGGGATTCCAGGTCGCGCCCAGCGCCGACGGGCACGGCAGGCTGGCCGACGGGTTGCGTTCGTCCATGGTGATGCCGCGGACCCCGGCCGGGCCGTCGCTCATGACCATCGAGCCGAGCCCGATGGCAGGCAGCGGGCAGGTGCGCCAGTTGTCGGCGCCGGTCAGCAGGCGCACCTTGTCCTCCAGGCCGAGCGCGGCCAGCAGGTCGCGATCGTCGCCGGTACGGGCCCCGTGGTTGAGAGCAGGGTGGGCGGGCGCCCGGCCGCTGACGCGGCCGGGCGCCTCGAAGGCGTCATTCATTAACGGCTCAGGACGCCGGGGTGAGATGCAGGAGCGTGTACTCGATGTAGGGCGAGTTCGGCACCGGGTCGATGTACTGGTTGGCGGCGGTCGGCCAGCCGGTGTAGTCCTTGGTGGAGTACTCGTACCAGGCCGCTCCGTACAGCAGCGGGATCACCGGTGCCTGGGTGGAGACGATGGTCTCCAGTGCGTTCAGCGCCTGCTGCTGCGCCGAGGCGCTGTCGGTGCCGGCGTACTGCCCCAGCAGCGTCTGGACCTGCGGGTTACTATACCGGCCGAAGTCGGCGCCAGCGGGCTTGCCGATCGGTGCGGTCAGGGTGTTGTCCATCCAGTAGTCGAAGTAGTCCCACGGAGTGGGTCCCTGGTTGCTCCAGTGGATGATCGCGTCGAAGTTCCCGGCGGCGAGGTCGGTGTACCACTGGGTGGCCTGGACGCCGTTGAACGAGACCTCGAAGCCCTCGGCGTCCAGCTGGTTGGCGATCAGCTGCGCGTCGGTGGCGTAGTCGGTGTAGGACGACGGATCCTCGATCGAGAACTTGATCGGCTGCCCGTTCTTCATCCACTTGCCGCCGGTCTTGGTGTAGCCGTCGCTGGTCAGGATCTGGGTGACCTTGGCATTGTTGCTGGTGGGGGAGATGTCATTGTTGTAGGAAGGGTCGAGCAGGGCGTTCTGGGTCGGCAGCAGCAGCCCGCTCGATGATGAGGCCGGTGGCTCGTAGCTGGTCTCGCCCTGGTCCGACAGCTGGGTCCGGTCGATCCCCGCGCTGAGCGCCAGGCGGACCTTCGGGTCGTTCAGCGGCGCCTTGGTGACGTTCGGCCACAGCGTCACCACGTTGTTGCTGGCGAACCAGGGCTGGTTGGCCATCCAGGTGTGGTTGTCCGGGTTCGCGGACAGGTAGTCGGACTGGACGTTGGCCACGTCGTTGCCGGCGTAGCCGATCTGGCCGCTGTCCAGCGACGGGTTGGCGGTGGTGTTGCTCACGTAGTTGGGGAAGATCACCTCGGGCACGGTCACCTTGGACTTCTGCCAGTAATACGGGTTCTGCTTGAACGTGACCTTCTGCGAGGAGAACGAGGACAGCTCGTACGGGCCGGTGCCCACCGGGTTGGCGTCCCCGTAGGTGGCCGGGTTGGACTCGCTCTGCCAGATGTGCTCGGGCAGGACGTAGGTCGAACCGATCAGGAACAGGTTGGCGTACTCGGGCTGACTGAACGTCAGCACGGCCGTCGTCGCGTTCGGCGCCGTGGCGCTGACCGGCAGCGGCGTCGGTCCAGGGGCCTGCGAGGCGAGGGTGCTGTTCTTCATCAGCAGGTTGAAGGTGAACGCCACGTCGCTAGCGGTCATCGGCGTGCCGTCGCTGAACTTCACGCCCGGCCGGATGGTGAACGTCAGCGTCTTGCCGCCGTCGGACCAGGCGTACTTGGTGGCCAGCCACGGGATCGGCGCGGCCGTCGGCTGCATGATGTCGAACTCGAGCAGCGGCTCGTAGGTCATCGACTGCATGTTGTCCTCGACGCCCAGCGAGGTCGAGACGTACGGGTTGAACGTCTGCGCGAACACCTGGCCGGTGTTGTCCACGATGACCAGGGGCGGGCCCTGCTTGGACGTGGACGTGGACGTCGAGGTCGAGCCGGATGATGAGCCTGCGCTACTGCAGGCCGCCACGCCCATCGCCAGGATGGTCGCCGCAGCCAGGGCTTTTACAGTCCTGTGATTCATTGTCTAAACTCCCATTGCCCGGCCGGCTTTTCCGGCCTGTCATGGTGACCGTGTCGGGGTCCGTCATAACTGGTGCGTGCGGGCCGGCCGGGCGCGATGCCGGCGGCCTGCCGCGCTTGCGGCTGTGCGGCGCGGGTCCTGCCCGGCCTTCCCGGGCCAGGACCGCTACGTGACGTGCCGGATCATCGCTTCTCCTCTCTAGGTCCAACAGGTCCGTGGGCCGGCCTGAGCGGCCGGGACTGGGCCGCCGTCAGCCCCGTCGCGTGCAGCCAGCACGCGCTGGACTGCGCCGGGGCGACCTCGATGGGCTCCGGCCGCTCATCGGCGCAGACCGCCATGGCGAACGGGCAGCGCGGATGGAAGCGGCAACCGCCGGGCGGCCGGATCAGGTTGGGTGGCGCGCCGCGGCCGCGCAGCAACGCCGTCTGCGTCCGGTCCGGGTCGGGGGCGGCGGACAGCAGCAGCTTGGTGTACGGGTGCGCCGGCGCGTCGGTGACCTGCGCGGCGGGCCCGGACTCGATGAGCTGACCCGCGTACATGACCGTGATCACGTCGGCCAGGTAGCGTGCGGACGCGATGTCGTGGGTCACGTACAGGATGGCCAGTCCCTCGCGTTCGCGCAGGCCCGCCAGCAGGTTGAGCACGCCGAGCCGGATGGAGACGTCCAGCATCGAGACCGGCTCGTCGGCCAGCAGCACCCGGGGCTGGACGGCCAGGGCCCGCGCGATCGCCACCCGCTGCCGCTGTCCGCCGGACAGCTCGTGCGGGTACTTGGCCGCGAACACCTCCGCCGGGGTCAGCGCCACCCGCCCGAGCAGCTCGGCGATCTGGGCGTCCAGACTCCCGCTGCTGGCTAGGCCGTGCACTCGCAACGGCCTGGCCAGGTGATACCGGACATCGTGGACCGGGTTGAGCGAGGAGTACGGGTCCTGCAGCACGAGCTGCACCTGGCGGGTGTAGCGCTGCCGTCCCTGAGCCGCCGCGCCGTCGAGCAGCACGGACCCGGCGGTCGGCTTGATCAGCCGGGCCAGCAGCCGGGCCAGCGTCGACTTGCCCGAGCCGCTTTCCCCGACCACCGCCGTGATCCCCCCCTGCGGCAGCGCGAGCGACACGTCCTCGACCGCGTGCACCACGGCCCGGCGGGCGCCCCGCTGCGAGTGCACCGGGAAGTGCTTGGTCAGACCGCGCGCCTCCAGCACCGGCTGGCCGCCGCCGGCTCCGTCAGCTGCGCGCGCCCGGTCCAGGGGAATGGTGGTCATGACCGGCCTCCCATCGGCCCGGCCTCGGCGGTCACGGCCTCGGTGATGACGGGCTCCGGGCGGCCCAGCTCGGCGGGCACGGCCTTGCGGCCGTCCTGCAGCCAGCACGCCGCCGCCCGGGTGCCGCCGTCCAGGTCGAGCAGTGACGGCGAGTCGCTGCGGCACCGGCCGAAGGCGTACCCGCAGCGCGGGTGGAATGTGCACCCGGAGGGCATGTTCCGCAGGTCAGGGGGCGACCCGGGGATGCCTTCCAGGGCCACGCGCGGTCCGTGCAGCGCGGGGAAGGAGCTCAGCAGCCCGAGCGAGTACGGGTGCCGCGGTGCGCGGAAGATCGCGGCGGCGGCCGCCCGTTCCACCAGCCGGCCCGCGTACATGACCGCGATCGAATCGGCGATCTCGGCCAGCAGCGACAGGTCGTGCGAGATGAACAGCACGGCGAACCCCAGCCGGTCGCGCAACGCCATGAGCTCCTCGAGGATCTCGCGCTGGGTGACCACGTCCAGCGCGGTGGTCGGCTCGTCCATGATCACCACTGACGGGTCGAGCGCGAGCGCGGTGGCGATCATGACCCGCTGCCGCATGCCGCCGGATAGCTCGTGCGGGTAGCTGCCCAGCCGGTCGGCCGGGATGCCCACCATCTCCAGCAGTTCCCCGGATCGGGTCCGCCGGTCGGCGCGGCTCATGTCGGGCCGGTGCGCGCGCAGCACGTCAGCGAACTGGGTGCCGATCGACAGCACCGGGTTGAGGGCGTTCATCGAGCTCTGCAGCACCACCGCGATCTCGTTCCAGCGCAGGCCCCGCAGTTCACGCTGGCCCGCGGTGAGCAGGTTGACCGACGCGCCGAAGCGGGCCGAGCCCGCGGTGATCACGCCCGGGGGTCGCAGCAGCCTGGTGATCGCGTAGGCCAGGGTGGACTTGCCGCTGCCGCTCTCCCCGGCCAGGCCTAGCACCTCGCCGCGGCGCAGTTCCAGGTCAGCGTCCACCACGGCGCGGACCGCGCCGTCGCCGAGCCCGTAGTCCACGCACAGGCCCCGGACCTCGATGAGGACGTCAGTGGCCTCGCTCATGACGTCCCCGCTCATGACGCCCTCCTCGCGGAGGCAGGCAGCACCGGCGTCAGGCCCAGCTGAGGCCGCCGCGGCAGCCCGGCCCGGCGCGCCCGGCGGCCGGAGACCCCGCCCGTGCCGCTCCGCAGCCGCGGGTTGACGAACTCGTCGATGCCGAAGTTGAGCAGCGCCAGCCCGGTGCCGAACAACCCCACGGCCAGCCCCGGCGGCAGGAACCACCACCACTCCAGGTGCACCTGCTGGGCCGCCTGGGCGCTCTGCGCCCAGTACAGCATCGTGCCCCAGCTCCAGTGGGAGGTGCTGATGACGCCCAGGAAGGACAGCGCCGTGTAGGTCCCGACCCCGTAGATCACAGTGAACAGGAACGAGGTGGCCACGATGGGGACCAGGTTGGGCAGGATCTCGAACGTCATGATCCGCCAGCTCTTCTCCCCGATGATCCGGGCCGAGTCGACGAAGTCCCTGCTGCGCATGGACAGGGTCTGGGCCCTCAGTTGCCTGGCGCCGTACGCCCAGCCGCTGACGCTGATGATGACGCCGATCACGACATCGTTCGGGTCCGCGCCCCGGCCCAGGAACCCGAAGATCACGATGAGCAGCGGCAGCGCGGGCAGCACCAGGAAGATGTTGGCCAGCATGGACAGCAGGTCGTCGGCCCAGCCGCCGAAGTAACCCGCGCTCACGCCGAACAGGACGGCCAGCGCGGTCGCCGCCAGGCCGGCGATGAGCGAGACCAGGATCGTGCTGCGCCCGCCCACCAGCAGCTGGGACAAGACGTCCTGCTGCACCTGGGTGGTGCCGAGCCAGTGCGCGGCCGAGGGCGGCATCGGCGTGCTGAGCGTGGTCGACACGCTGGTGCTGGGGTTGTACGGGGCCAGCAGCGGGCCCGCGATGGCGACGATCCCGAACGCCACCGACAGGCTCAGCCCGACCAGGATCTTCTTGGACCGCAGCAACCGGGTCATGTCAGGCCTCCTGCCGGGTCCGCGGGTCGAGGAACACGTACACGAAGTCGGCGGCCAGGTTGGCCAGCAGCACCGCCAGCGTGATGATCAGGAAGATCCCCTGCAGCAACGGGTAGTCGTCGCTGCCGATCGCGGTGAACAGCAGGTAGCCCACCCCCGGGTAGGAGAAGACGATCTCGGTCAGCAGCGCGCCGGACACGATGAACCCGATGGCCAGCGAGAAGCCGGCCACGCTCGGCAGCAGCGCGTTCCGGGCCGCGTAGCCGATCACCCGGCGCGAGGGCAGCCCCTTGGCCTGGGCCAGCAGGACGTAGTCCTCGTCCATCGTGGTGATCATCATGTTGCGCATCCCGATGATCCAGCCGGCGATAGACGCCAGCACGATGGTCATCGCGGGCAGCACGGCATGATCGAGCAGGTTGGACAGGAACGGCCAGTCCAGGCCCGGGTTCAACGTGGTGGTGTCGTAGCCCGAGTTCGGCGGGAACCAGCCCAGCTTGGTCGCGAACAGGGCGACGGCCAGGATGGCGACGAAGAAGTAGGGCGCGGCCTGGAAGAAGGTCATGGCCGGTAGCAGCCCGTCCAGCCAGCTGCCGCGCCGCCAGGCGGCGGCCACGCCCAGCAGCGTGCCAAGCAGGAAGCTGATCACCGTGGCCACGCCGACCAGCCCGATGGTCCAGGGCAGCGCGGCCCGGATCAGCCCGCCGACCGAGGCCGGGTAGAAGTTCAGCGAGGTGCCCAGGTTCCCGTGCAGCAGGTGGGCCCAGTACTGCACGTACTGCCCCCATAGGCCGGTCTTGGTCTGTACCCCGTACTGCACCTCAAGCGCGGCGATGGCCTGCTTGGACTCCTGCGCCTGGACCCGGCCCAGCACGGCCAGCACCGGGTTGCCCGGCATCAGCCGCGGGATGAAGAAGGTCACCGTGATGGCCACGATCGCGGTGACGATGTAGAACGCGATCCGGCGGGCGATCATGCGCATGGCCGGCCCCTCACATGTCCCGGTACCGGAGAGCGCTGGCCTCGGCGGCCGGTCCCGTGCAGCCGCAGCTCTCCCGGCGGACCAGCTCGGTGGGCAGCACGATGTCCCTGGCCGGCGGCACTTCTCGGTTGAGCATCGAATACAGCACGTCGAAGGCGGTGGCGCCGAGCTCCCGGATCGGCTGGCGGACCGTGGTCAGGCTGGTCCGCAGGTGGCGGGCCATCGGCAGGTCGTCGAAGCCGGTCACCGCCACCCGGCCGGGAACGTCGATGCCGTGCTCGCGCAGCGCGGACATGACGCCCAGCGCGGTCTGGTCGTTGGCGCACACGATCGCGCGCGGCGGCTCGCGGCCCGCGGCGATCAGCTGGTTGATCACCTTGGCGCCGCCGGAGGCGAAGTAGTACCCCTGCCATTCGCGGCCGGTGGCCAGCGTCGCCCCGCCCGCCGCCGCCTCGGCCGCCAGGACCTCGCAGCGTTCGATGTTGTCCGGGCTGTCCGCGTAACCGCCCAGGTAGGCGAGTGTCAGGTAGCCGTGGTCACGCACCAGGTGCCGGGCCAGCGCCCGCATGCCGGACCGGTTGTCCCCGTGCACGTTGGCCGTGGTCGGCGTGGCGTATCCGGCCAGCGTGACGATGGGCAGCTGCCGGGACAGCCGGTCCATCTGGTCCGGCTCGAGCACCCGGTCGTGCAGGATCAGCCCGTCGCTCTTGCGCGCTAGCGCCAGCGTCCGCCCGCCCGGGTCGTGCTCGGTGATGCCGACCGACCTGATCAGCAGGTCGAAGCCGCGGCGCTGGGCGGCCGCCTCGATGCCCCGGTTGATCAGGTCCGGGTACTGCAGGCTGTCGGCCGCGTCGGCGAACATGTCCTCGTCCATGTCCAGCCCCCCGGGCCTGCGCACGATCACGCCGACGACTTCCTTCAGCCGGGCGCTCAGCGCCCGCGCCGCCCCGTCCGGGACGAAGCCGAGCTCGGCTACCGCCGCCAGCACCCGCTCCTTAGTGTCCTGCCGCGGGTTACGCTGCCCGTTCAGCACGCGCGACACGGAGGCGATGGACACCCCCGCCGCCCGCGCCACGTCGTAAATCGTCGGCGGCGCCGTCGGATCCGCGGCCACGCCCAGCTCGGCCACCTCGCCCGCGCTGGCCGGATAGCCCAGCGCACCGCCCGTGCTGGCCGGATAGCCCAGCGCACCGCTCGTGCTGGCCACGTAGCCCGCCGGGTCCTCGTCAGCCGCCACCACATCTCCTCATCTGCGCGGTAAGCGCTTACCGGTGTCGCCCGAAGAAAGGCGCCGCCACTGACGGCACCCGATCTCCGCGTCCGGTAAGCGCTTACCGGAGTCGTATGCCAGCAGAGTACGTCTATCGGGCGATTTATCTCAAGTGCCTTCGCGGCGAGTGTTACGCGAACGTGACACGGCCGGAGGCCCAAGTCGGCGGGCCCTGCCGGGCGCCGGCCCCGGGCCAGCCGCCCGACCAGGCGATCGGCTACGACACAACAAAGTAACGTCGGCCGCACTCGTTACCGGCCGCGTAACAACCGAGTAATACGTCGGAAACGCTCGCATGGGACACATGCCTTGCAGGAATACGGAGCGGCCGGGGTAGAGCCAGCGCACAGGTTGGCCCCCAGAAGGCCTCGATAGCCCCTGGAGGCGTAGTGGTTCCATATCCTAGCTGGCTGAATGCCGGGGATAACTCCTGGCAGATGACAGCAGCCACCTTCGTCGGGTTGATGTCGATCCCGGCCCTGGCGGTGCTCTACGGCGGCCTGGTCCAGAAGAAGTGGGCGATAAACACCATCATGATGGTGTTCACCACCTTCTGCCTGGTCCTGATCACCTGGGTCCTATGGGCGTACAAGATGGGCTTCGGCACGCCGCTGGTACACACCTTCCTCGGTGACCCGCGGGCGGTGCTCGGGCACAATGCCCTGCAGGGCCAGACGAGCATCCCGCTGGTGAACGCCGGGGTACCGAGCTGGCACCTGCCGCAGGCGTCGGTGATCTACTTCCAGTTCGTGTTCGCGGCGATCACCCCGATCCTGTTCATCGGCAGCGTGCTCGGCCGGATCAGCTTCAAGGTGTGGATGATCTTCGTGCCGCTGTGGATCACGTTCGCCTACGCGGTGAACGCCTTCCTGCTGTGGGGCGGCGGCTACTGGGCCGGAAAGGGCGCGCTGGACTTCTCCGGCGGTTACGTCATCCACCTGGCCGCCGGCGTGTCCGGCTTCGTCGCCGCGGCCGTGATCGGCCCGAGGCTCAAGCGCGACCGCGAGCGCGCGATCCCGAACAACCTCATGTTCGTCGCGGTCGGCGCCGGCATCCTGTGGCTCGGCTGGAATGGCTTCAACGGCGGTGACCCGTACTTCG
Organism: uncultured Actinomycetes bacterium; assembly: GCA_963790065.1. Classification (GTDB taxonomy): domain Bacteria; phylum Actinomycetota; class Actinomycetes; order Streptosporangiales; family Streptosporangiaceae; genus Palsa-504. Next base: position 94,463 of record CAWBNK010000029.1, read on the forward strand.
CCGGCGCGGACGCCGCCGCTGCGGTCGTCAACACCAACCTGGCGACCGCGGTGGCTATGATGACCTGGATCTTCATGGACATGGCGTTCAGCTCGGAAAAGAAGCCGACGTTCCTCGGCGGCCTGAACGGCATGATCTGCGGCCTGGTCGGCATCACCCCGGCGGCCGGCTACGTGAACGGCTTCGGCGCGATCGTCATCGGCCTGGTCTGCTCCTCGATCGTCTGGGTGGCCTGGTACTACCTGCCGAAGTACGTCTGGCCGTTCAACAAGGTCGACGACGCGCTCGGTGTGGTGTACACCCACGGCATCGCCGGGCTGTTCGGCGGCCTGCTGGTCGGCCTGCTCGCCGACCCGAAGATGATCGTGTATCTCGGCCTAGGCAAGAACCCCTCGATCTCGGGTGAGGGCCTGTTCTACGGCAAGCCGCACCAGCTGCTCGTGCAGGCTGGCGCGGCGCTCACCATCATCGTCTGGGACGCCGCCGTCACGTTCGTCATCCTCATGTTCATCAAGCATGTGCTCAGGATGAAGCTCCGCCTGCCCGATGACGTGCTGGAGATCGGCGACGTGGCCGTGCACGGCGAAGAGGCGTATCCGTCCGACGAGCTGGTCAGCGTGAGCGCCCGCTCGGCCGCCGACGAGCGGGCGGCCGCCGACGGGAAGGGCAAGCTGCCCGAGAGGGCGTCTACCGCACCGACGGACGATTCCTAGCGCTCTCCGAGCCTGCGCTACGTGCGGCCGTAGCGTAACCGGGGGCGCATCCGGGCACCCGCTGTGGTGCCCCGGATGCGCCCCCGGGCATTGCCGCACTATGAGAAGTGCGTCTTCGGCCGGGCCAGCCGCTGCCCGTCCAGGACGATGTCGACCTTCTCGTTGTAGAACGCGATCATCCCGGCGATGGGCAGCAGCTGCCTGGTCGGGAAGTCGTAGGCCCAGGCCAGGTCGGCGTGCACCGCGTCGCCCGCCCGGACCGACCAGTAGCCGCTGGTGACGCCCTTGTACGGGCACGCGGTCACGGTGCCGGACGGGATCAGGTGCTCAAAGCCGACATCGGTCCGGCTCAGGTAGTAGCGGGTCGGCAGGCCGGTCTCGAACACCATCACCGAGGCGCCCGCGTCGGCCAGCAGCACGCCCTCCAGCTCGACGCGCACCGGCCGGTTCGAGCGCAGCGCGTCGACCCGGGTGTACGGGCTGCGCGGATGGACGAACACCTGCTCGTCCTCCTCGAACCACGCGTCCATCGCGCCCCAGTCGAAACGGACCGTGCCGCTCAGTCCGGCCACGCTGGATTCGGCCAGCACCCTGGCCGCCCGCGGCCGGTGTACCTGGCCGGCCCGCAGCGCACGCACCTCTACCACGCCGCGGGCCGTCTGCTGGCTGTGCCCTTCCGGGTCGAGCAGGTCGGCGCGCACGTCGGCCAGCGGGATGTAGTACTGCGGGTAGTTCGGCCATTCCCAGACGTACAGGGCCCGGGTCGTGTCCAGCACCTTCTCGCCCCCGGCATAGGCCCGGATGCGGCGCGGCACGGGCTCGACGTGATTCTTCGCGGTCAGTACTGCCGGATAGTCGCTCATCGGCGCGGTTTCCCCTCGGTCCGGGTCAGGCTGCTTCCCCCAGCCACGGTAACCGCCCGGCCAGCCCGCGCCGGTCAGTGACCGCGGAACGCCTCCTCCAGCCACCAGGACCCGCGGGCCGAGGTGACCTTGGCGTCGATGAGCAGCGGACGCTCCCGCGGTCCGGCCAGCCAGACCCTGACCCCGGCGAGGTCCCCGGCCGTCCGCACGGTCAGGCCCTCGAAGCCGTATCCGCGGCCGATAGCGGCGATGTCGGCGGGCGGGAACCTGACCGTCTGCAGCGAGTCGCCGTCCGGTCCGAAGTGGTGCACTTCCGCGCCGTACGCCTCGTCGTCGTAGACCACCACGACCATCGGGATCCGCAGCCGCACCACGGTCTCCAGCTCGCTGGCCCCCATCAGCGCGCCGCCGTCGCCGAGCGCGGCGACGGTCAGCCGGTCCGGCCGCGCCACGGCCGCCCCGATGGCGGTGGCCAGGCCGAGCCCGATTGACTGGAACGCCTGGGTGAAGCAGAAGCCCGCCTCATCAGGCACGGACAGGTACATGCTCGGGTAACCCATGAAGTTGCCTGAGTCGACTGCCACGGTCCGTTCCGCGGGCAACAGGTCATCAAGCGCCGCGGACAGCGCGCGCGGATCGATCCGCTGCCCGTCGCTCTCGTCCGCGAACGGGACGTCCCGCCAGCGCACCTCCCGGGCGATCCGCGCCCGCAGCTCCGGCGACCGGTAGCCGTCCGCCGCGGCGGCACCGAGCGCGTCCGCGACGGCCCGCGCGGTTTCCGCCACGTCACCGACCACGCCGAGGTGCACCGCGCGGTGCGCGCCCAGGGCACTGGCGTCGTCGTCGACCTGGATCAGGGTGGTCCCGGTCCCGATCAGCTTGCCGTGCCGCATCGTCCACATGTTGAGCGAGCTGCCCCAGCCGACGATCACGTCGGCACCGGAGATCAGCTCGGCCGCCAGCGGCGAGGCGAACCCGCCGCTCACGTCCAGGTCCCAGGGGTTCCCCCGGAACAGCCCCTTGGCCACGGCCGAGGTGGCCAGCAGCGCGCCGCAGGCATCGGCCAGCCGCTCGAGCTCCGCCCGCGCCGAAGGCCGCGCGCCCGTCCCGCGCGCCCCTCGGCCCGCGACGAACACCGGCCGGCTGGCCCCGTGCAGCACGGCCGCCACCGCGGTCACCGCGTCGGCGGCCGGAGCGGGCGGATAAGTCCGCGGTGCCGCCTGGACCGGTCCCGGTTCCCACTCCGCGGCCTGCACGTCAAGCGGCAGGGCCAGGATCACGGTCCGGCGGCCGAGCGCGGTCTGGTACGCCCGCTGCGCGTCGGCCAGCGCCGACGCGGGGGAGTGCAGCCGCACCGGCACCGCGCCGACCGCGGCCGCCAGCCCGGCCACGTCCACGTGGAAGTTGGACCTGGGCTCCGGCGCCTCCGCGGCCAGCACCACCAGCGGCGTGCGGCTCTTGGCCGCCTCCGCGATGCCGGTCATCGCGTTGGTCAGGCCCGGGCCCTGATGCACCGACACCAGGCCCGGCCGGCCGGTGGTCCTGGCCCAGGCGTCAGCCATGACGGTCGCGCCACCCTCATGGCGGGCCGCCACGAACCGCGACCCGCCCGCGATCAGGGCGTTGGTGAAATGGAAGTTACCGCTGCCGACCACGCCGAACACGACCTCGGCGCCGAGCTTGGCCAGCCCTTGCCCGACGGCGTCCGCGACACGCATGCCCCTCGTCCTAGGACCCGGCGCGCTCGACTAGGGCCAGCGCGCGGCACGGGGATCCGGAACCCCCGACGATGGGCAGCGGGCCGGTCAGCACGACCGCGCCGGTGGCGGGCAGCCGGGCCAGGTTCTGCAGCTGGGTCAGGCCGTACTTGCCCGCCCCGAGCAGCGCCGAATGGCAGGGGAAGGGCGGGTCGAAGGAGTGCGCGGCCCCGGCGTCGGTGCCCACGGTCTCGGTCCCGAGCCCGATGATCGGCGCCTCCTCGGCCAGCCAGGAGGCGCAGGACACGCTGATTCCCGGCGTGTGCGGACCCGTCTCGTTGGCGTTGAGGAAGTCGGCCTGGTCGTTGGAGCGGGCGTCCCAGCCGGTCCGGTACAGCAGCCAGCCGCCCTCGGGCAGCGGGCCGTGGTCGGCCTCCCACTGCTTGACGTGATCGATCTCCAGCAGGAAGTCCGGGTCGGCGGCCGCCTCGGCGCTGAAGTCGAGCACCACTGCCGGGGCGATCAGCCGCGGCACCGGAACCTGGGCCACGTCCCCGCGGTCCTTGCCTGTCACCCAGTGCACCGGGGCGTCGAAGTGGGTGCCGGTGTGCTCGCCGGTCACGATGTCGTTCCAGTACCAGGCGGGCCCGCGCTCGTCGTAGCGGCTGATCTCGGTCAGCGCGAACCTGGCCGAGTTACCGAACGGCGCAGGCAGCTGGATGATCGGGGTGCTCGCCGACAGCGGCGCGGTGAGGTCGACCACCTCGACCGAGCCGTCGCGGACGGCATCGGTCAGGGCCTTCAGCACGGACATGCTGCTCCTTCGCATCAGATGCTAGCTGGGGGCTAGCCGAGGGGGGCTACCCGGTAGCTTTCACCATCGGCGGCCTCGCCCGCTAGTCCCGCCCGCTGGTCCCGCCCGCTGGTCCCGCCCGCTGGTCCCGCCCGCTGGTCCCGCCCGCTGGTCCCGCCCGCTGGTCCCGCCCGCTGGTCCCGCCCGCTGGTCCCGCCCGCTGGTCACGCCCCGAACCGGCCCGGCGGTAACCTGGCTTGCGGGGTGAGACATGACGAAGCATGTTGTCACGGCGACAACCCTGGTCACGCAGGACGGCGTCCCGATCGACGCCATCCACCTGCCCGGCCCGAAGGACCTCGCGATTGTCGTCGCGCACGGCTTCACGCTGTCCTGGCAGCGCCCGAACGTCTGGCGCATCGCCAACCGGTTCAGCCAGAACGCCGGCGTGGTGACCTTCGACTTCCGCGGCCACGGCCGTTCCGGCGGGCTGTCCACGCTCGGCGACCGTGAGATCAAGGACCTGGACGTGGCGGTCGCCTACGCGCGCGAACTCGGCTACCAGCGGGTCGCCGCGGTCGGTTTCTCGATGGGCGCGTCTATCGTGCTGCGGCACGCCGGCCTGATCGGCGGCCTGGACGCGGTGGTCTCGGTCAGCGGCCCCGGCCGCTGGTACTACCGCGGCACCGAACGGATGCGCTGGGTGCACCGCGCCGTCGAGCACCGGACCGGGCGGTACGTGACCAGGCGCTGGCTGAAGACCAGGATCAGCCCGGTCGGCTGGAAGATGATCCCGGTCCCGCCCGCCGAGGCGGCGGCCAAGATCTCGCCCGTCCCGCTGCTGATCGTGCACGGCGACCAGGACGCGTACTTCCCGCCCGAGCACGCCCGGCAGCTCTACATGGCGGCCCGGGAGCCCAAGGAACTCTGGCTCCTGCCCGGCATGGGCCACGCCGAGGCCGCCGCCAGCCAGGAACTGGTCGACCGCATCGCCCGCTGGATCGACCAGGCCATCGCCCGCTCCGGGACCACCAGCTACCCGGCTGCGGCGGAAACACCCGATGCCGGGTCCGGCCCCGACGCCCCCACCGCCGCCGCTTAGGTGAATGCGCCCAGAGTGGCACGCGTGCTGCGAGTCCACTATGTCATCGCGCCTGCTTAGGGCCAGCGCAATGTAAGCGATGAACAATTGTCGACATGCCCGTTAACGGATTTTTGACGGCGGCGCAATGATGTTTATGGCGCGTTAACAGCGCCGCCGCTAGGTTAAGCCCCGGTTCCATTCTCCGGGTAATCCTGGCCAAATGATCATGAAGGAGAGCGGCATCGACGCGCAGCCGTTGAACTGCGCGAATGCATTCTTACCTACATTTCGCGGGCGCAGTGATTCACCTGGGAATGGCGATCGCGTCGGACAGCTGAAGGGGGGCGGACAGGAAGGAAGTCATCATGCCAGAAAACAGCCAGCCTCCTGATCGCGCGGGGATCGCGGGGACCGCTGGGACGGCGGCGGCCGCGGCGGCGGGGTCATGAAGCCGGTCACCAGCGGGCTGGCGCGCCCGCGGCGTCGGTTCCTGCCCGCAGTGACGGCCCTCCTCGCAGGCGCCTGGCTTGCTGTCGGGCCACTAGCGCCGGCTGCGGTCGCCGCGCCGGCGGCACCGGCCGCGGGGGCCGTGGCGCCGTCGACCACGGGCGGGGCGTTCGGTCCGAACGTCTACGTCTTCAGCCCCGCCACGTCGCAGGCCTCGATCCAGAGCACGCTCGACTCGATCGCCAGCCAGCAGGTGTCCAACCAGTTCGGCTCTCAGCGCTACGCCGTGCTCTTCGAGCCAGGCACCTACGGATCGACCGCCGACCCGCTCATCTTCCAGGTCGGCTATTATACCACCGTCGCAGGCCTGGGCCTGGTTCCCGGCGATGTCACCATTAACGGCCAGATCAACGTCTACAACCAGTGCTTCGGCACCGGCACGACGGACTGCATCGCGCTCGACAATTTCTGGCGCTCGCTGTCGAACCTCACGATCAACGTGACCGGCAATAAGCCCGGCGGGACCAGTTGCTCCGCGAATACGGACTTCTGGGCCGTATCGCAGGCCGCGCCGATGCGCCGGGTTCACATCAACGGCCTGGTGTCGCTGATGGATTACTGCGACGGCTCCCCTGACTACGCCAGCGGCGGCTTCATCGCCGACTCCCAGTTCACCGGCGCTTCGGTCACCAACGGCTCGCAGCAGCAGTGGGTGACCAGGAACAGCGACCTGGACGGGTGGAGCAACGGCGTGTGGAACCAGGTCTTCTGCGGCGACCCCGGCGCTCCCGCGCAGAGCTTCGCTTCGAACGCGGGCGACCCTGGCGGCCCGAACCCGTACACCACGCTGGCCACCTGCCCGGTGACCGAGGAAGAGCCGTTCCTCTATACCGACGGCCAGGGCAACGACCGCGTCTTCGTGCCCGCGGTCCAGCGCGACTCGTCCGGGCCGGCCTGGGCCAGCGGCACCGAAGCCGGCGCCTCCATCCCGCTGTCGGGGTTCTTCGTGGCCAGCCCGAGCACCTCGGTCCTGGCCATCGACATCGCCCTGGCGGCCGGCAAGGACCTGATCCTCACCCCCGGCGTCTATGACCTGGACCAGCCCATCCTGGTCACCCGGCCCGACACCGTGGTACTCGGCCTGGGCATGGCCACCCTGGTCCCGCAGCACGGCAACGCCGCCATCATCGCGACCCCGGACACCGGGGTGAAGCTGTCCGGCCTGATCATCGACGCGGGCCCGGTCAACTCGCCGGTTCTGGTGTCGGTCGGCACGCCCGGATCGGGCAGCGCCACCGACCCGGACCTGATCCAGGACGTCTTCTTCCGCATCGGCGGCGCCGAGACCACCCCCGTGTCGGCCACGGTCAGCCTGCTGGACAACGCCAGCAACTCGATCATCGACGACCTGTGGGCCTGGCGCGCCGACCACGGCAACGACGTCGGCTGGACGGTCAACCAGGCCGACACTGGCCTGGCCGTCACCGGAAACAACGTCACCGCCTACGGCCTGGCCGTGGAGCACTACCAGAAGAACGAGGTGATCTGGAGCGGCCAGGGCGGCACGGACATCTTCTTCCAGAACGAACTGCCCTACGATCCGCCCAGCCAGTCCGCCTGGATGGCGAGCCCGACCCAGGACGGTTACCCGTCGTTCCTGGTCACCGGCAACGTCAAGAGCTTCCAGGGCTACGGGATGGGCAGCTACGTGGTGTTCATCGACACCACGGCGACGCTGTACGACGCCGAGGCGTTCCAGGCGCCCAAGACGCCGGGCGTGCAGTTCCACGACCTGCTCGGTGTGTACCTGGGCGGCTCCGGCGGTGACCAGTCGATCATCAACGGCGTAGGCGGCCCGGTGACCTCGGCCGACAACCCCGGCACCGGCAACCCCGTCAACCTGGTCAGCTATCCCTGACCGCCAGATCGTGTGCCGCTACCCCGTCCACCACGGGGTAGCGGCACACGATGACGGATTCAGGCCCGGCCGGGCTCGGTGTGCACGACGACCCAGATGGCCTGCACGGGCTCGCCCGTCTTGTTCAGGTATTCGTGCGGCGTCGAGGAATCGAACGCGATCGAGTCGCCCGGGCCGAGCTCATAGCTCTCGAAGCCCACGTTGGCCTGCAGCGTGCCACTGATGACCAGGCCGTACTCGCGCCCGTCATGGCGCAGCGGGCGGCGCTCGTCGGTGGAGTGGCCGCCGGGGGAGTAGACCACCTCGAGGAAATCGGTCATGGCGTCGGCCCCCGGGGTCAGCCGTTCCCAGCGCACCCCGCTGGCCAGGTCGATGATCTTCCGGCCGTCGGCCCGCTGCACGATGGCCGGCGCCTGCCGCCGCGGCCCGCCCGAGGCAGCCCCGTCAGCCACATCCGCCGGCGGCGTATCGACCGAGGCCAAGGCAGCGGGCGACGCAACGGAACCCGATCCGGCCGCCCCCGACCGCGACGCCTGCTCCGCGCCGAACAGCAGGTGGTCAAGCGAGCTGCCCAGCTCGTTAGCCAGCGAGTACAGCACGCCCACCGACGGCACCGAGACGCCCCGCTCGATCTGCGAGATCAGGCTGGCCGAACACCCGATCCGGCGCGCCAGCTCGCGCACGGACAGCTGCCGTTCCTCCCGGGCCAGGCGCAGCCGCGGACCGAGCCCGGTGCCCGGATTGAAGTCACCGGGCATGCCGTCCCACCATGACGTAAATGTACACTGCACGTTCTCGGGCCAAACCTTGACAGTCACACTGCACGCGGCATTGGATTGTGATGCGACGAGACAGGGAGCTGCCATGGCCGTACCTTCACTTCCGCTTGCCCCCGCACCAGGCCGGATGAATGTCGACTTCGAGGAGCGAATCGACTTCGGCCGGCTCCGGCAGTACCGCCTGGACCGCGCCAGGCAAGCCATGGAGCACGCCGGCCTGGGCGCGCTGCTGGTCTTCGACAACAACAACATCAGGTACCTGACCGGCGTGGCCATCGGCGAGTGGACCCGGGACAAGATGTGCCGCTACGCGCTGTACACCCGCACCGGCGAGCTCGTGCTGTGGGACTTCGGCTCGGCCGCCGTGCACCACCGGATGTACTGCCCGTGGCTCAAGCCGGAGAACTGCATCGCCTCCTACACCACCATGCGCGGCGCTTCCCCGCCTGCCTCCGGGCTCACCCAGAAGCAGGTCGCGGAGATCAAGGACCGGCTCGAGCAGGCCGGCGTAGGAAACGAGCCCGTCGGTGTCGACTGGGCCGAGGTCCCGACGTTCTTCGAGCTGCAGAAACAAGGCCTCGACATAAGGGACGGCCAGCAGGTCATGCTGGATGCCCGGGAGATCAAGTCCCGGGACGAGATCAGCCTGCTATCCACGGCCGCTGCCCTGGTGGACGGCACATACCAGGACATCGCCGCCGCGCTCAAGCCCGGCGTACGGGAAAACGAGATCGTCGCCCTGGCCAACAAGCGCCTGTACGAGATGGGCTCCGACGACGTGGAAAGCATCAACGCGGTGTCCGGCGAGCGGTGCAACCCGCACCCGCACAACTTCTCCGACCGCATGATCCGGCCCGGCGAGCAGGCCTTCTTCGACATCATGCACTCCTACAACGGCTACCGGACCTGCTACTACCGCTGCTTCGCGGTCGGCTGGGCCACCGAGCCGCAGAAGGACGCGTACAAGCGGGCCCGGGAGTGGATCGACGTCGCCATCGACATGATCAAGCCCGGAGTGTCCACCGACCAGGTGGCCCGGCTGTGGCCGACCGCGCAAGAGATCGGCCTGGCCGACGAGAAGACCGCCTTCGGCCTGGAGTTCGGCCACGGACTCGGGCTGGCCCTGCACGAACGCCCCATCATCTCCCGGCTCACCTCACTCGACGCCCCGCTGGAGATCAAGGAAGGCATGGTGTTCGCGCTGGAGACGTACTGTCCGGCGACCGACGGGCGGTCGGCGGCCCGGATCGAGGAAGAGGTGGTGGTCGGCCCGAACGGGGTCGACATCCTGACCAAGTTCCCGGCCCAGGACCTCTACGTCACCAACCCCTACTGACGCCGAAATAGAGAGTAGGGCGATCACGTGCCGGAAATAGACGAGAGCACCGCGCTCGAGATGTACCGGAAGATGATCAAGCTCCGGCTGTTCGAGAAGCGCGCCTACGACCTGTTCCTGCAGAACCTGGTTAAGGGGACGACGCACCTGGGCACCGGCCAGGAGGCGGTCGCGGCGGGCGTGTCGCAGGCCATGAACGCCGACGACTACACGTTCACCACCTACCGCGGCCACAACCACGTGCTGGCCCGCGGCACCCCGATGACCCCGGTGATGGCCGAACTGCTGGGCCGGGAGAACGGCCTCATGCACGGCAAGGGCGGCTCGATGCACCTGCTCGACGTCTCCCACGGCATCCTCGGCGCCTACGCCATCATCGGCGCGCAGCTGGTCATCGCGAACGGCTCGGCCTGGTCGGCCCTGTACCGGGGCACCAAGCAGGTCACGGTCTGCTTCCTCGGTGACGGCGCGACCAACATCGGTGCCTTCCACGAGGCGCTCAACCTGGCCGCGGTCTGGCAGCTGCCGGTGATCTTCATCTGCGAGAACAACCAGTACATGGAGTACACCGCGATCGGGACGGTCACCGCCGTGCCACGGCCGGCCGCCGACCGGGCCGCCTCCTACGGGCTCGACGCGGTGGTGGTGGACGGCAACGACGTGGAGGCGGTCTACGAGGTGGCCCAGGCCGCGATCGGCCGCGCCAGGGACGGCGGCGGCCCGGCCCTGATCGAGGCGCTCACCTACCGGCACGGCGGTCACTCCCGCGCCGATCCCGGCAAGTACCGGCCGGAGGCAGAGGTCGAACAGTGGCTGGCCCGCGATCCGCTGCCCGCCTACCGGCAGGTCCTCATCGGCCGCGGCGTCGACGAGGCGGTCCTGGACGCGATCGACTCCGAGGCCAAGGCCGCGGTCGACCGCGCCACCGAGGAGGCCAAGGCCGGGCCCGAGCCGCGCCTGGAACTGGCCGGCACCAACGTGTGGGCCGACGGCGGGAACTCCTGGAGGAACTGATGGCCAACGTGGTCATGCCCCGGATGGGGGAGACGGTCGACGAGGGCACCGTCAACGAGTGGTTCAAGCAGGTCGGCGACGCGGTGACCGAGGGCGAGCCGCTGCTCGAGATCGGCACCGACAAGGTGGACACCGAGATACCCGCCCCCGTCACCGGCGTCCTGTCCGAGATCCGCGTCCAGCAGGGCGAGACCGTACCGGTGGCCACGGTCATCGCCGTTATAACCTGAAAATCTTTTTATATACCGAACGGAGCATCGTGGCAGTTATCACCTACCGCGAGGCAGTGGCCTGGGGTATCGCCCAGGAGATGCGCCGCGACCCCAACGTGGTGTTGCTCGGCGAGGACGTGGCGGCGGCCGGCGGAGTGTTCAAGACCACGGTCGGGCTGCTCGAGGAGTTCGGGCCCGAGCGGGTCCGGGATACCCCGATCAGCGAGCAGGCCATCCTCGGTGCCGCGGTGGGCGCCGCGATGACCGGCCTGCGCCCGATCGCGGAGATCATGTTCAGCGATTTCTTCGCCGTCTGCTGGGACCTGATCGCCAACGAGATGGCCAAGATCAGGTACATGTCCGACGGGCAGCTGACGCTGCCGCTGGTCGTCCGGTGCGCCAACGGGGCCGGCGTGCGGTTCGGGGCCCAGCACTCCCAGTCGGTGGAGAACTGGGCCATGGCCGTGCCCGGCCTGAAGGTCGTCGCCCCGGCCACCCCGCGCGACGTGATCGGCCTGCTCGCCGCGGCCATCCGCGACCCCGATCCGGTCATCTTCTTCGAGCACAAGGGCCTGATGGCGAGCAAGGGCGAGGTGCCCGACGGCGAGGTCCTCGACGAGCTGGGCCGGGCCCGCGTGCTGCGGGAAGGCGGCGCCGCGACCGTCCTGGCGCTGGCCGCCATGGTGCCGCGGGCGCTGGCCGCGGCCTGGCCTGTCCGCCGAGCATGGTATCGAGGTCACCGTGGTCGACGTGCGGTCGCTGGTCCCGCTGGACACGCACACCATCCTGGCCCAGGTGAGCAACACCGGCCGGCTGTTCACGGTGGAGGAGAACCCGCGGCTGTGCGGCTGGGGCGCGGAGATCGTCTCGATCGTGGCCGAGGAGGGGTACGGCACGCTGACCGGCCCCCCGGTTCGCATCACCACCCCTCATATCCCGCTGCCGGCCGCGGATAAGCTCGAGGATCATGTGCTGCCCTCGGTGGACAAGATCACCGAGACCGTGCGCAAGTCTTTGGAGGAATGGTGAGCGGCAACCTGGCCGAACTGGTCGGCATGGACGTACCCACGAGCCTGCTGATCGGCGGGGAGTGGACCGGCGGACGGGGCGGCGGCACGCTGTCCGTGATCGACCCGTCGACTGAGGACGCGCTGGCCGACGTGGCCGACGGCACCGTCGAGGACGCGCTGGACGCGGTCGGCGCGGCTCATGACGCGCTGGCCGGCTGGGCCGCCACGCCGCCCCGTCAGCGGGCCGAGTGCCTGCGCCGGGCCTTCGAGCTGATGACCGCCAACGCCGAGTCGCTGGCCCGGCTGATGGTGGCCGAGAACGGCAAGGCGCTGCGCGACGCGCGGGGCGAGGCCACGTACTCGGCCGAGTTCTTCCGCTGGTACGCCGAAGAGGCGGTCCGGATGGAAGGCGTGCTGATGCAGGCGCCGTCCGGGGCGAACAAGATCCTGGTCATGCGCCAGCCGGTCGGCGTGTCGGTGCTGGTCACGCCCTGGAACTTCCCGGCCGCGATGGCCACCCGCAAGATCGGCCCGGCGCTGGCGGCCGGCTGCACGGTGGTGCTCAAGCCGGCCTCGGAGACCCCGCTGACCGCGCTGGCCATCGCCTCCATCCTGGGCGAGGCAGGCGTGCCTGACGGGGTGGTCAACGTGCTGCCCTCGCGGAAGTCCGGTGCGGTCGTGTCGGCCATGCTGAACGACCCGCGGGTCCGCAAGCTGTCCTTCACCGGGTCGACCGAGGTGGGCCGGGTCCTGCTGCGCGAGGCCGCGGAAACCGTGGTGAACTGCTCGATGGAACTCGGCGGCAACGCGCCGTTCATCATCTTTGAGGACGCGGACATTGACGCTGCCGTCGAGGGCGCCCTGATCGCCAAGATGCGCAACGGCGGCGAGGCCTGCACCGCGGCCAACCGGTTCTACGTCCACGAGGCGGTGGCCGACGAGTTCAGCCGGGCGTTCGCGGCCCGGCTCGACCGGATGGTCGTGGGTCCAGGCATGGACGAGGCCACCGATGTCGGCCCGCTGGTCAACGAGTCGACCCGGTCCAAGGTCGCCGAGCTCGTCGAGTCCGCCACGGCCGACGGCGGCAAGGTGGTCACCGGCGGGCATGCTCCGGACCGGCGCGGCTACTTCTACCAGCCCACCGTGATCGACCAGGTGCCTTCGGGCGCGGGCATCCTCGGCACGGAGATCTTCGGCCCGGTGGCGCCCGTGGTCAGGTTCACCTCCGAAGCAGACGCCGTGGCCTGGGCCAACGACACCGAATTCGGGCTCGTCTCCTACGTCTACACCCGTGACCTGAGCCGCGGCCTGCGGGTCAGCGAGGCCCTGGAGGCCGGCATGGTCGGCCTGAACCGCGGCCTGGTGTCGGATCCGGCGGCTCCGTTCGGCGGCGTGAAGCAGTCCGGCATCGGCCGCGAGGGCGCGCACGAGGGACTGCTGGAGTTCACCGAGACGAAGTACATCGCTACCAACTGGTGACCGTTAGGGGGACTTGAACCCGCCTATGGCCGGTATCTGCAGCCGGGTGAGCAGGTTGTAGTCGTAGACCCTGATTGTGTATTCCTTGAACTGGTAGGTGCGGGCGGGCGGCCCGAACTGGGCGGCTATGACGGCCGGCTTGATGTCCGCCACGTCGCCGGGCGGCCAGGTGACCGTGACGATGAAGTTGGCCTGCGACACGGCGGGGTTGTACCACGAGTAGTCGGACTCATAGGCATGGGCGGAGGCGCCGCCATCTATGAGCGGTGCCAGCCTGACCCGGCCATCGCTGTCGAGGGTGGTGATGTTGGACTCCCCGCCGCCCGCGAGGCCGCTCGTGAGGTGGTGGGTTTCCAGCCAGTTGGCGAGGTCTTGGTGCCAGGGGGCCTGGACGGGCTGGAGGTCGTTGTGGGCGAGTCCGCCGAGGTAGCAGACGAGCCCGATGGCGAGTACCGGCTCTAGCCGGGCCTTGGCCAGGCGGGGGCCGAGCAGCGGCCGGCCAGCACCGCGCAGAACGGCAGCACGGTGACGATCTCATGCGCGCCGGCGACCGGCGTCATGTAGGGGCCGAAGGCTCCGGCGGCCAGGACGATGATGGTGCCGGCGACCAGGACCTGGGTGACGCGGTCGATCCGGCCGAAGAAGCCGCGCAGGCCGATCCACAGCCCCCAGAAGCCCAGCGCCACCCCGATCAGGTGCAGTATCGCGAGTATCGCGTTGATGCCCATCTGCTGCCCGATGAAGTCGGCGCCGAACAAGATCAGCACGCAGTAGATGGTCACCCAGAACTGGGCGGGCAGCGCCGTCACCGGGACGAACCCGGTACCGAACCTCGGCGGGGGCATGTAGAACCCGCCGACCTTGTGGATCTCCGACAGTATGAGGTGCGCCAGCCCGATGGACAGCAGCGCCGCCACGGCCAGCGAAGCGTCATACCACCGGGCCCGGGGCGGCCGCTGGCGCCGGGCGATCTCCGCGCAGGCCCGCACCCCGCAGGCCAGCCCCACCGGCAACGCGGCGGCATAGGTGGCGAGCGGGTCGTTGACCTGCCCCCAGATCAGCAGCACGCCCACGGCCACCGGCACCCACCACCGTTCCGGTGCCCGGTCAAGGACCATCAGCAGGACCAGGATGGGAATGATGGTGCCGGTGTGGTTCGGTCCCTGCAGCAGGATTTCCGTGCCGTACTGCAGCGAGGGGGCCAGCATGATGCCCGCGGCGAGCAGGGCCCGCACGATGCCCTCGCCGCCGCGGGCGTTTCCCCTGGCCAGCATGGCGCCGAGCAGCACCACCGCGGTGTAGATCAACGCCGCCAGGATGTGCACCTCGCCTGGCCGCAGCCCGTAGACCAGCTCGATGAGCATGTTCAGCGGCAGCTCGACGGTGTAGAACGAGATGTCGCCCAGCCACCAGCCGCTCAGCAGCAGGTTGCCATGCAGCATCTGCCAGGCCTGCAGCGCCTGCGCCGCCGGGTCGGCGTCGAGCTCGAGGGTCTGGGCCTGCCGCAGGTACGCCGCATACAGCACCAGCGCAGCAACGGCCAGCCCCGCCGCCCACACCAGCCTGGGATGGCGCCGCGGCCATTCCGGCAACCCCGGCAACCGCGACGCCGACGGCACGTCCGGCTCGACGGCCGCCCCGGGCTCGACGGTCGTCCGCTCTCCGCCCTCGGTCAACCCGACCTCAGCCATGGGTCTTGAACCCGGCTGGTATGTGGAGCCGGGTGAGCAGGTTGTAGTCGTAGACCCTGATCGTGTATTCCTTGAAATGGTAGGTCCGGGCCGGGGGACCGAACTGGGCGGCGATCACGCTCGGCTTGACGGGCGACTTGTCCATGAGCGGCCAGGTGACCGTGACGATGAAGTTGGCCTGGGACACGGCAGGGTTGTACCACGCGTAGTCCGACTCGTACGCATAGGCGGAGGCGCCGTTATCGACCAGTGGTGCGAGCCTGACCCGGTCGCCGCTGTCCAGGGTGGTGATGTTCGATTCCCAGTATCCCGCGAGGCCGTTGGTGAGGTGGTGGGTTTCGAGCCAGTTGGCGAGGTCCTGGTGCCAGGCGGGCTGGACGGGCTGGAGGTCGTTGTGGGCCAGTCCGCCGAGGTAGCAGACGAGCCCTAGGGCCAGCACGGGTTCGAGGCGGGCCTTGGCCAGCCGGGGGCCGAGCAGCCGCCCGGCCAGGACCGCGCAGAACGGCAGCACGGTGACGATCTCATGCGCCCCGTTAACCGGGATCATGTAGGGTCCGAAGGCTCCGGCGGCCAGGACGATGATGGTGCCGGCGACCAGGACCTGGGTGACGCGGTCGATCCGGCCGAAGAAGCCGCGCAGGCCGATCCACAGCCCCCAGAAGCCCAGCGCCGCCCCAGATCAGGTGCAAGATCGCGAGGATCGCGTTGATGCCCATCTGCTGGCCGATGAAGTCGGCGCCGAACAAGATCAGCACGCAGTAGATGGTCACCCAGAACTGGGCGGGCAGCGCCGTGACCGGGACGAACCCGGTACCGAACCTCGGCGGGGGCATGTAGAAGCCGCCGGCCGCGTGGATCTTGGACAAGATGAGGTGCGCCAGCGCGATGGACAGCAGCGCCGCCACGGCCAGCGAAGCGTCATACCACCGGGCCCGGGGCGGCCGCTGGCGCCGGGCGATCTCCGCGCAGGCCCGCACGCCGCAGGCCAGCCCCACCGGCAACGCGGCGGCATAGGTGGCGAGCGGGTCGTTGACCTGCCCCCAGATCAGCAGCACGCCCACCGCGGCCGGCACCCACCACCGTTCTTCCGGGGCCCGGTCCAGGATGAGCAGCATGACCAGGATCGGGATGATGGTGCCGGTATGGTTCGGTCCCTGCAGCAGAATCCGCGTGCCGTACTGCAGCGAGGGGGCCAGCATGATGCCCGCGGCGAGCAGGGCCCGCACGATGCCCTCGCCGCCGCGGGCGTTTCCCCTGGCCAGCATGGCGCCGAGCAGCACCACCGCGGTGTAGATCAACGCCGCCAGGATGTGCACCTCGCCTGGCCGCAGCCCGTAGACCAGCTCGATGAGCATGTTCAGCGGCAGCTCGACGGTGTAGAACGAGATGTCGCCCAGCCACCAGCCGCTCAGCAGCAGGTTGCCATGCAGCATCTGCCAGGCCTGCAGCGCCTGCGCCGCCGGGTCGGCGTCGAGCTCGAGGGTCTGGGCCTGCCGCAGGTACGCCGCATACAGCACCAGCGCAGCCACGGCCAGCCCCGCCGCCCACGCCAGCCTCGGGTGGCGCCGGGGCCAGCCCGGCAACCGCGACAGCCGGTCCGGGAACCGCGACGCCGACGGCACGCCCGGCTCGACGGCCGTCCGCTCGCCGCCCTCCGTCAACCCGACCTCTGCCATGGTCCCCTAACCAGCTCCTGTCGCATCGCCTTCCGTCGCCGTCGCCACGGGCAGCAGAGCAACGCCATGGTATTCCAGGCACCCGATACCGCGGGTGCGGTGTCCCGGAGACCAGTACAATTGCTACCGACTGGTGACGGTGACCTGGACCGGGACCGGGAATCTTCCCAATTAGTGGGGGTTCGGGTTATTACCGCCGGGAATCAGCAGACCCAGGAGATCCTCCGTCCGGTCCTAGCCGACCGGCATGCGGAAAGCGCGGGACACCAGGGCAGACCTCGCCGCGGTCGCGCGGTGGCAGCGTACCTGCTGGCCGGCGCTGTCCTGTTCGTGGTGTACCTGCGGCTGTCCGACACCTACGCGGTGAACTCCGACAGCGCCAACATCCTGCTGATGGGACAGGACCTGCTGCACGGGAACCTGCTGCTGCACGACTGGTACATGTCGGACGTCTCGTTCTACCCGACGGAGCTGTTTCAGTACGCACTGCTGGAAAGCTTTCTCGGCCTGCATACGCAGGCGCCACACGTCGCCGCCGCGATGACCTACACGCTGGTGTTCCTGCTCGCGGTCATGCTGGCCAGAGGCGGCTCATCCGGGCGCGCGGCGCTGGCCAGGACGCTGGTGGCGGCGGGCATCATGCTGGCGCCGCAGTTCGGCCTCGGCGTGTTCGCGCTGGACCTGTCGGTCGGCCACATCGGCACTGCGGTTCCGCTGCTGCTGACCTGGCTGCTGCTGGACAAGGCACCGCGGGCGTGGTGGGTGCCGGTGCTGACCGCGGTGCTGCTCGCCTGGGTCCAGGTCGCCGATTCCATCGTGTACATCGTCGGGATCGGGCCGCTAGGACTGGCCTGCGCGGTCAGGGTCGTCAGGGGAGTGGCTAAGGACGGCGGCCCGTTGCTGGAACGACTGGCCGTGCGCTGGTATGAGCTGTCGCTGTTCGCGGCGGCGGCCGCCGCGGCCGGCCTGGCCTGGGCCGCGGTACAGATCGTGGGTGCGCTCGGCGGCTACGTGATGAACGACCTGCCGTTCTACTTCACTCCCTGGCAGGACCTGGGCAACAACGTGCAGGCGCTGTGGAAGGTGCTGGAGATCTTCGGCGCGGACTTCGACGGCGTCAGCGGCATCTGGTTCGCGCTGGCGCTGCTGCATCTGCTCAGCGTGGTGACGGTGGGCTGGGCGCTGGTACGGGTGGCGCGGAAGTACTCCCGCGTCAACCTGGTGAACCTGGTGCTGGCGGTGGCGATCGTCCTGAACGTGGTGCTCTACCTGCTCACCAACGCCGCGGACCTGGCCGCGCACGAGGTGGCCGTCATCGTGCCCTTCGGCGCGGCCCTGGCGGCGCGGGTGCTGGTGCCGTCGGCCGCCGAGCAGGCGGATCGCGCCGGGAGATTCGTCGCGAGTCATGCGCGTCCGGCGGCCGGAAGAGCGAGCCGCCGGATCGGGCTGGCCGGCCTGGTGGCGGGGATCGCCGTGCTGGCCGGTTACACGGCCGGGCTTGGCTACGAGATCAGCCAGCCGTCCGCCGCGCCGCCGCCCGACACCATCGTGGCGTCGTGGCTGGCGGCCCACCATCTGACCTACGGACTCAGCGGCTACTGGACGAGCAGCAGCGTCACGGTCGACAGCGGCAACCACGTCCAGGTCCGGGCCTTGCGAGTTGATGACCTGTCCCCGGATCTGTGGATGTCCGAGCCCAGCTGGTACGACCCGAGACTGCATGACGCGAACTTCATCGTCCTGGACAGCGAGCCGGGCAACTTCTCCTTCTTCGAGCCGAACGCGCCCATCATCCAGTACTTCGGCACTCCCGCCCAGACCTACCGCTTCGGGCCCTTCACCGTGCTGGTCTTCGACAAGAACCTGCTGTGGGATCTCCCGGGCTGAAGCTCACGGGCCGCGGCGGCGACCCTGGCCAGGTCTGGTCTGGTCAGGGGGCCCGGTTCGGGTCCGGTTCCCGCCGCGCCTCGATGTAGACGGTGCCGCCCGATCGCTTCGCCACCTCGACCGCGGTGGCCACCAGGGCGGCCGGCAGGACAGCCGCCGCGGCGGCCAGGGCGTACAGGCGCACGGCCGGGCTCTGCCCGCCCTGGCGGGCCTCGGAGCGGCGGATGGCGTCGTACAGATCCGGGTGCCCGGGGAGCTTGCCCACGAAGCCGTGCACCCATCCGAAGACGACCTGCCCGCCCCGCAGGTAGCTGACCCGCTCCACCCGCAGCCCCAGGGCTTCGATCTTGGCCAGCAGGGCCTGGGGGTTCAGGTGAACCAGATGGCGCGGCAGGTCGAGGGCCAGCCACCGGTCGCCGAAGATGCGGGCCTGCAGGCTGGCCGCATTGGGCACGGCGATGACAAGCGTCCCGCCGTCAGCCAGCAGCCCGGCGGCATGGGTCAGCGCCCGGCCCGGCCGGCGCAGGTGCTCGAGCGAATGCCAGAAGATGACCGCCGACCAGTTCCCGTCCACCTCCTCGACCTCGGCGCTGCGAATGTGCGGCCCGGATGCGTGCGGCTCGAGACCGACCGCTTCGCGCCCGTGCCGCACGAAGGCGCGCACCAGGGTCCCGTCGCCGGCGCCCACGTCAAGCACCGGGCCCGGCGGCAGGACCTTGTGCAACCGGTCGGCCAGTGCCGAGCGCGTGCGGCTCAGCACCTTGTCGCCCAGGCCGGAGAACCGGCCCGCCTTCGGCCGGTACCAGTCGGCGTAGGCCGCGCCGAGCTGCTCATCGCTCGGCCAGGGCGACGTGGTGGCCACCCCGCAGGCCGAACACCGCACCCGGCCGGTCAGGCGGTCGTCCTCGTTGCCGAACTGGTGCCCGCACCAGGCGCATTCGACGGCAGGGGGCGCCTGGGTCTGCGCATACGCCACGGTGTTATTCGACAACTGACCCATCCTCCTCGTGTTCGGCACGGTCGAGGTGAAGCATAGCGGCAGTACCGCGATAGGGTCCGGCGCAGGAGAGAACAGGCGAGAGAACGCGCCGGAGAACACGGGCGCGACGCGGAGAAGGAGTGACATGGAGCCGATCAGCATCGGCGGGGCCTGGACGTTCACGCCCGCCGTGCACCGGGACGACCGGGGCTACTTCCTGGAGTGGTTCCGGGCCGGGGAGCTGTCTGAGTCGCTCGGGTACTGGCCGGAGACCGCCCAGGCCAACTGCTCCGTGTCACGTCGGGGGGTCATCCGCGGCATTCATTTCTCCGACGTCCCGCCGGGCCAGGCCAAGTACGTCAGCTGTGTTCAGGGCGCGATCCTGGACGTGGTGGTGGACATCAGGGTCGGCTCGCCCACCTACGGGCGCTGGGAGGCGGTGCGGCTGGACGACGAGAGCCGGCAGGCCCTGTTCATCTCCGAAGGGCTGGGGCACGCCTTCACCGCCCTCAGCGATCAGGCGACCGTCATCTACCTGTGCTCCACGCCGTACGCGCCGGGACGTGAACACGGCGTGAACCCGCTCGACCCGGCCATCGGCATCCGCTGGCCGGCCGATGCCGAACCCGTGCTGTCAGGCAAGGACGCCGCCGCGCCCACGCTGGCGGAGGCGCGGGCCGCCGGGCTGCTGCCCGATTACCTGGAGTGCGAGGCTTACCTGGACCGGCTGCGCAAGCAGCGGGAAGGCTCGATCTGAGCGCTCTTATCCAGCCGCCGCCGCGGCTTGCCGCGCGGCCAGGATACCGGGGAAGGCGCCGTGCAGCGCCGCCCGCCAGTCGCCGATCGGCGCGATGCCCGAGCCGGACCAGGCACCGTGACCCAGCACGCTGTACGCGGGCCGTTGCGCCGGCCGGGGAAAGGCGCTGCTCGGCACGGGCCGCACCCGGGACGGATCGGCACCGAGCAGGTCGAAGATCTCGCGGGCCAGCCCGTACCACGTCGTCTGCCCGCCGCTGGTGGCGTGGTAGATGCCGGGCCGGGCCGCCGAATCGATCAGCGCGATGACCTGCCGGGCCACGTCGGCGGTCCAGGTGGGCTGGCCGCGCTGGTCGTCCACCACGTCGACCGCAGGCCGCTGACCGGACAGCCTGATCATCGTCTTGACGAAGTTGGGCCCGTGCGCCCCGTACAGCCACGCGGTCCTGACCACATAACCCGACTCGGGCAGGCGGCTGAGCACCGCACGCTCGCCGGCCAGCTTGGTACGCCCGTAGGCGGTGCGCGGCGCCGGGGCGTCGTCCTCGGCGTACGGCCGGTCGGCGTCCCCGGCGAAAACGTAGTCGGTGGAGACCTGCACCAGGCGGGTCCCTGATCCGCCTGATCGCGCGCAGGCGGCGGCGAGGACAGCCGCGCCGCCCGCGTTGACCGCCAGTGCCTGCTCCTCGGACGCCTCGGCGTCGTCGACGGCGGTCCAGGCCGCGCAGTTGACCACCACGTCCGGCCGGGCCGACGCGATCGCATCGGCCACCGCGGCGTCGTCGGTCACGTCCAGGCTAGCCCGGTCCATCCCGGCTACGGGCTCGCCGCGGTCGGCCAGGGCAGCGACCAGGTCAGTGCCGAGCATGCCGCCGGCCCCGGTGACCAGCCACCGGGTCACGCGGCTGGCCCGGACGCGGCGGGCGCGGGTTCCGCGTCGCGCCGCTTGAGCGGCTCCCACCAGGCGCGGTGATCGGCATACCAGCGGACGGTGGCCTCCAGGCCCGCGCGGAACGGGACCTGCGGCGCGTACCCGAGAGCCCGCAGCGCGCTGTCATCCAGGGAGTAGCGCCGGTCGTGCCCTTTGCGGTCAGGCACGCGGCGGACCATCTCCCACCCCGCGCCACAGCACTCAAGCAGCGCGGCGGTCAGTTCCAGGTTGGTCAGCTCGGCGTCGCCGTTGATGTGATACGCCTGACCCGGCTGACCGCGCTCGAGGACCAACTGGATTCCCCGGCAGTGGTCATCGACGTGGATCCAGCCGCGGACGTTGCCGCCGTCACCGTACAACGGCACCTGGCGCCCGTCGAGCAGGTTGGTCACGAACAGCGGGATGACCTTCTCCGGGTACTGGTAGGGGCCGTAGTTGTTGCAGCAGCGCGTGATCCGCACGTCCAGCCCGTGGGTGCGCGCGTAGGCCCGGGCCAGCAGGTCGCCACCGGCCTTGGCGGCCGAGTACGGCGAGTTCGGCTGCAGCGGCGCCTGCTCGGTCCACGAGCCCGACGCCACGCTCCCGTACACCTCGTCCGTGGAGACCTGCACCACCGGCCCGACGCCCGCCTCCAGGCACGCCTGCAGCAGCACCTGCACCCCGGCCACGTTGGTAGCGACGAACGGCGCCGCGCCGTGGATCGAACGGTCCACGTGCGTCTCCGCGGCGAAGTTGACCACGGCGTCGTGGCCCGGCACGAGCGAGCTCACCAGGGCGGCGTCGGCGATGTCGCCCTCCACGAACCGCAGCCGGGGGCTGGCGGAGACCGGGTCCAGGTTGGCGAGGTTGCCCGCGTAGGTCAGGTTGTCCAGGACGGTCACCGTGGCGTCCGCATAGCCCGGGTAACCGCCCGAGAGCATCGTGCGCACGTAGTGCGAGCCAATGAATCCGGCCCCGCCTGTCACCAGGATTCTCACGCGTCCTCCGCGGTCATGAGCTGATCTGGACCTTGCTGTGGTCCCCGAGCACCAGGCGGTGCGCCTGGCACAGCCGGGGGGCGGGGGTTACCTCGACATCGTGCCCGATCAGGGAGGCCTCGATCCGGCGTACGCCCTGGATCGAGGTCCGTTCCAGGATGATGGAGTACTCGATCTCGCTGTCGGCGATCGTGCAGTCGGCCGCCACCGAGGTGAATGGGCCGATATAGGAACCGGTCACCTCGGCGCCGGTGCCGATGATGACCGGCCCGACGATCCGTGACCCGGTCACCTTGGCGCCGGCCTCGATGATCACCCGGCCGATCAGCTCGCTCGCCTCGTCCACCTCGCCGGCCACCGCCCGCTCGGCGCTCTCCAGCACCATCCGGTTGACCTCGAGCATGTCCGCGACGTTGCCGGTGTCCTTCCAGTACCCCGAGATGACCGTGGAGGTGACCTTGCGGCCGCTCTGCACGAGCCATTGAATCGCCTCGGTGATCTCAAGCTCACCGCGCCGTGACGGGGCCAGCTGATCCACTGCCTCGTGTACCGCGGGTGTGAACAGGTACACCCCGACCAGCGCCAGGTCGCTCTTGGGCCGGTCCGGCTTCTCCTCCAGCCCGATGAGCTGGCCCTCGCCGTCGAGCTCGGCCACCCCGAACTGCCCAGGGTCCGGCACCGGGGTCAGCATGATATGGGCATCGGGGCGGGACGCCCGGAACTCCTCCACCAGCGCGGTGATGCCGCCCACGATGAAGTTGTCGCCCAGGTACATCACGAAGTCGTCGTCCCCGAGGAACTCCCTGGCCACCAGGACCGCGTGCGCCAGGCCCAGCGGCGCTGACTGCCGGATGTAGGTCACCCGCAGCCCGAACGCCTCGCCCGAGCCGACCGCCGCCCGGATCGCCGGCTCGGTATCGCCGACTACGATCCCCACCTCGGTGATGCCGGCTTCGCGGATCGCCTCCAGGCCGTAGAACAGGACCGGCTTGTTCGCCACGGGAACCAGCTGCTTGGCCGAGGTGTGGGTGATCGGCCGCAGCCGAGTACCCGATCCTCCGGCTAGAACGATAGCTTTCACGGTCTGGAAGCTTATCGCGGCTCCCGCTACGGCTTGGTCAGCACCACGAGGACCAGGCCTGACACCACCATGAGCGAGCCCACCCAGGTCAGCACGTTGGCCCGTTCGTGCAGCACCAGGATGCTCGCGAGCAGGATGACGAGATAGCCGACGGCGTTGAACGGATAAGCCACGCTCAGCGGCAGCTTGGACAGCGCGCCCAGCCAGGCGATCGCGGAAACGCCGAACACGACCAGCCCGAGCAGCACCCACGGAGACGTGGCCGCGCGCAGGACCAGCGAGCCACCGGAATCGGCAGCGCGGGCCGAGGCGATCTGCATGCCGTGTTTGAGCATTACCTGCCCGGTGGCGGCCGCGATGACCGCGAACAGCACGAGCGCGAGGCTGGCAACGGTCAAGTGATGCCTCCCTGATGCTCCTTCATCCTCAGGACGGCCCGGTAGGCGGTCCTCCGGTGCCTGCTCCCGGCCGGCCGGCCGCGCATCCCGGCGGAGCGGGGCATCCGCGTCAGATGTCTTCGACATTCGCCGTTCCTTGATCGACTACCCGGCGGCCATGACAGGCCAGCCGAAGTCTACGCCCGGTCCGCCCTGACGGTGGCCCGGCCCGGCTCGGGAAGGCCCGGATCACGGCGGCGCTATCCGTCGGCGCGAGCCGACTCGCTGACCGTGGCCGTCGGCTCGGCCATCTGGTCGGCCGGGCTGGCCGGGCCACCTGCCGTGGCGGGATCGAAGTCGAGATACGGGTAGCGGCGGAGCCCGTGCTTGTGCAGCCGGTACTGCCCGCACGTGCGCAGCACGCCCAGGCCGTACTTAATGCTCCGGCGCAGGTTGATCGAGGACGAGTCGGTCGCGTACCGAGTCGGGCAGGACACCTCGCCGATCCTCGCGCCGGCGGCGATGGCCTGCGCGAGGATCTGGTTGTCGAAGACGAAGTCGTCGGAGTTGCGTTCGAAGGGCAGCTGGGCGAGCAGCGTGCTGCTGAAGGCGCGCAGGCCGGTGTGGTATTCCGACAGCTTCTGCTGGAGGAATATGTTCTCCACCAAGGTGAGGAAGCGGTTGGCGACGTACTTGTAGCGGGGCATGCCGCGGGCGACCGAGTTCTGGGCCAGGATGCGCGAGCCGAGGACCAGGTCGTACTCGCCGTAGGCGATCATGGACGCCATCGCCGGGACGAGCAGCGGTGAGTACTGGTAGTCCGGGTGCACCATGACGGTGATGTCCGCGCCGAGTTCGAGCACGCGCCGGTAGCAGGTCTTCTGGTTTCCGCCGTAACCGAGGTTCTGTTCGTGGCGGATCGGCTCCAGGCCGAGCTCAAGGGCCACGTTGACCGTCTGGTCGGTGCTCGCGTCGTCGACGAGGACGATCTCGTCGATGACCGATTCGTCAAGCTCGGCTACGGTACGCGCCAGCGTGGCTGCCGCGTTATAAGCGGGCAGCACTACGCCGATCCGGTGGCCATTGATCATTGCGTTAGTCTACGGAACCTCGGCAGCGGATGTCGGCCAATGATGAGGTCACGGGATGTTGCCCGGCGAGGATGACGGCCGGGAGCCCAGGTCGGCCAGCAGGTTGTGGTTCCAGACCAGGATCGTGAACGTCTCGTAATGGTACGTGTGCGCCGGCGGCCCGGCCAGCGAGAGGTAATCGCGCGGCGGGACGAGCGACACGCCCGGGCGCCCCGGATTGTCGGCGTAGTTCATGACCACGAAATTGGCATAGTGCAAGTGCGGGTCATACCAGGACGCTTCCGACTCGTAGGCGCGGGCAACGGCGCCGTGGGAGGTCCACGAGGCCGTCACCACCGCGACCCGGCCTCCGCTGTCCAGCGTGATGAGGTTCGACTCGGTGTAGGTGCCGAGCCCGTAGCTGAGGTGATGCGCCTCGAGCCAGGCGACGACCGGGTACTCGCTGTCGTTGACCTGGGCCTGCGCGGCTCCGTGCCCGAGGGACAGCGCGTAGCAGGCCAGCACGCCCGCTAGCGCCGGCCGCAGCCACGCCCGGTCCAGGGATCCGGCCAGCAGGCGGCCCGCCAGGACGGCGCCGAAGGGCAGCACGGCCAGAATCTCCCTGGTGTCGAACCAGGTAGCGGGCTCGACGCTGACCACGTAGGCGGCCACGTTGATCACGATGCCCGTGGCCAGCAGCGGGACGATCAGGTCGGCGGAGAAGAAGCGCCGGAACGCCCGCAAGAAGGCCCACAGCGCCAGGGCCAGGCCGGCCAGGTGCACCACGGCAATGGCGACTGAAAGGCCAGACGACAGCCCGAGGAAGTCGGCGCCGTAGATGATGACGATCCCGTCCAGGCTCAGGCCGATGTGGGCCGGGAGCACGGCCAGGGTCGCATGCTGCACGGGCAGCGGGAGCCCGATGTACCCGCCCAGGTGCTTGATCACGCGGATGGCGACCTCGGACGCCCCGAACGAGACGATCCCCGCCGCGGCGAGGGAGAGCTCGAAGCGCTGCGACGCCAGCGGCTTGCCGTCGCGCACGTAGGCCCAGAAGGCGCGCAGGCCGCACACGATAACCAGCGGGATGGCCGCGTCGAGCACGGCGACCCGGTCGGCGAGGATGACCCAGGCCAGCATCGCCGTGACGGCGACGGGGACATACCAGCGCCGCGGCGCGCGATCGATCACGATGAAGATGACCAGCAGCGGGACCTGGGTGCCGATGTGGTCCGGCTGCAGGATCAGCAGGTGGATGCCGTGGCCGAGCTGCGGGGCGAGCAGGATTCCGGACGCTATCAGCGCGCGCAGCACGCCCTCGCGCCCGGTGGCCCGCCCCTTGGCCGCCACGCCGGCCAGCAGCACCAGGAGGGTATAGCTCACCGCGGCGGACACGTGCACCACGCTGGCGCCGAGGCCCCTGACGAGCTCGACCAGCATGTACTCGGGTATCTCGGTGGTGTAGTACGACACGTCCCCGACGGTCCAGCCGTGCAGGAGCAAGTTTCCGTGCAGCATGTCCCATGCCTGCAGCGCCTGGTCCGAGGCATCGGAGTTGTCCGGGACGGTGCCTGACAACCTCAGGTAGAGCAGGAACAAGATGACGGCTGCCCCCGCCACGGCGGCGGGCCACGCCCACCGGGCCGACGGCGCGCGCCTCGCCTCTCGCGTCGCGTGCCTGCCGCTCCGGGAGCTTTCTGGCGCGTCCTCAGCGGGAATCTCGTCTGCCGCGTTGGCGAATCCCTCGACCACGTGGTGACCTTAGCAAAGACCGGACAACGATAAGACCGCCTCAGGACCCTGTCAGCCTGCGCTGCGTGACCACGATCAAGGCGGGCACCATGACTGCCCCGAGCCAGGGCAGCAGCCTGTTCCAGATGCTGCGCCGCGGCGTGCCAAGCAGGATGATCAGCGCCAGCAGGTAAACCTCTATGAAGGAGCGCAGATCGGCGTCCAGGCTGCTCCAGGTGCTGGGCGTCACGACGCAGATCTCGACCAGGTACAAGACGAAGGCGAGCCGCTCGTGGACCGGCGCGCTCGTCGACCGCAGCGCGGTCAGTGCCGTGACGCTGAGCAGGGCGAGGATCGCTACTTCCAGGAGCCACAGGTCGTACTGGTCGAACCGATGCACGTTGAGGTGCGCCAGGGCCGTCTTCAGCGCGCTCAGCGGCGCGATGAACGGCGCGCCCGCGTTGCGCCCGCCGTCGGCCAGCAGCGGGATGCTCCCGGTGGCCGCCTTCACCACCACCTGCCAGGCTACGAAGACCGCCGAGGGTACGACCCAGGGCAGGTCGTCGCGGCCGGGTCCGCGCCGACCCCGGACCATGCCGACGACCCGGACGATGGCCAAGGCGGCCACGGCGACCATGACCGTTTCCCTGGTCAGCGCGCCGAAGGCCAGCAGCACGGCGGCCAGCACCTGGCGCCGGGCGCGGATCGCGAGCAGCCCGGCTAGCAGGCAGGCCGCGGCGAGCGGCTCGGCGGTGTCCCTGGACAGGCTGGTGATCAGGCCGAAATACCCGGCCAGCAGCAGCCCGGCCAGCGCGGGCCGGCCGCTCTGCCGGGCGAAGACGGCGCCGAAGTAAGCGATGGCGCCGACGCCGGCGATGTTGACGGCGACGAGCGCTACCGGGACCAGGGAGTGCTGGCCCAGCGAGACCAGCCAGGTCAGCGCCGGATAGCCGATCCGCATGTACCGGTAGGACCTGTCCATGGTGATGCCGTATGCCGTGCGGGACAAGTTCGCCGGATCCAGCGCCAGCCGGTAGAAGAACTGGCCGTCGTAGCCGTAGATGGGCGATAGGGGGATACCGGGTGGCAGCTGAGCCGGCGTCGCGAAATGGCGTCCGACCATGATGAACCGGCTGATGTTGCCGTGCGCCCAGGTCTGCCAGCGGGCCAGCACGAAGGCCACCGCGGCCAGCGTGGCGATCAGGGCCGCCACGGCGGGGCGGTCCGTCAGCGACAGCAGCGACCGGCCCGGCCGCGGACCGGATCCCCTCGCGAGCCCGGCCGGGCGGTCCAGCGCTCCGGCATCCGGGCCGTCCGGCGTAGCGGCCTCCGTGGCCGGCGACTGGGTCGGCACATGCTCTTGACCAGGCATCGTCATTCCTCGTGAGGGGCGACCCAGGCCCGGGCGCGCCGCCGCCCTTGCATCGCTGCGAGAGCTCATCCTAGCGTGCAGGCGCTCGCGTGGCGGGACGCTTCACCCCAGCGCGGTAAGGTGATGCGCCAGGGACTTAATGGGGGCGTCGGCTTGATGGCCTGCCATGATCAGCCGGAGGTATGGGCGTTGGCGAACTTTCCTGACCAATTCGACCTCAACGTTGTCGTCATCGGGGGATGCGGGCATGTCGGCCTGCCGCTGGCCCTCGCGTTCGCTGACCGCGGCGCCGCCGTCGGCATCTACGACACCAGCGAGGCCTCGGTCGATGCTGTGAACGCGGGCCGGATGCCCTTCGCCGAGGCCGGCGCGGATGAGGTACTGCTCCGGGCGCTCCAGTCCGGGCGCCTGCACGTCTCGGCCGATCCGGCCATCGTGGCCACGGCTGAGCATGTAGTGGTGGTCATCGGCACGCCGGTAGACGAGCACCTGAACCCCAAACAGGCGGCGATCACCAGGGCGCTCAGCGGGTGCTCGGACTACCTGCGCGACGGCCAGATCCTCGTCCTGCGCAGCACCGTGTTCCCCGGGGTGACGGCGTTGGTGGAAAAGATGATTGCCCGGCTCGGGCTGCAGATAGAGGTCGCCTTCTGCCCGGAGCGGATCGCCGAGGGCAAGGCGATGACCGAGCTTTTCAAGCTGCCGCAGATCGTCTCGTCGCGCACGCCGAGCGGGACGAAACGGGCCTCCGCGCTGTTCGGCAGGCTGACCGGCAAGCTGGTGGTGATGTCGCCGGAGGAGGCCGAGCTGGCCAAGCTGTTCACCAACGTCTGGCGCTACATCAAGTTCGCCACCGCCAACCAGCTTTACATGATGGCGAACGAGCAGGGCCTGGACTTCGACCGGATCCGTCGCGGGCTGGCCGAGGACTACCCGCGGGCCGCGGACATGCCCGCCGCGGGCTTCGCGGCCGGGCCTTGCCTGTTCAAGGACACCATGCAGCTGGCTGCCTTCAACCACAACAACTTCCCGCTCGGGCACGCGGCGATGGCGGTCAACGAGGGCCTGCCGCTGTACGTCGTGCACCGGCTGGAGGGACGGTTCGACCTGGCCTCGATGACGGTCGGGATCCTGGGCATGGCGTTCAAGGCGGGCTCGGACGACATCAGGTCCAGCCTTTCCTACAAGCTCAAGCGGATCCTGGCGTTCAAGGCAGGCGACGTCCTGTGCACCGACCCGTACGTGACCGTCGACCCCAACCTGCTGCCGCTCGAGGAGGTGCTGGACCGGTCTGACCTGCTCGTCGTGGGGGCGCCGCATCCCGAGTACCGCGGCCTGGTCACCGACAAGCCGGCCGCTGACATCTGGGACATATTGGGGAGCGGCGTAAGAGTATGACCGAGCGTCCTCGCGTGCCGGTGGTGATCCCCGCCCGCAGGCAGGAGGTTTGATGGAGCGGGTGCTGGTCAGCGGATCCGCGGGCTTCATCGGCGGGTACGTCGTGGCGGAGCTGCTCAAGCGCGGCTACCAGGTGGTCGGCATCGATAACTTCTCCAAATACGGGCAGGTCAGGAAGTCGTACGCGGACCACCCGCGGTACCGCTTCGTCGAGGGCGATGTCCGTGATACGGAGCTGATGTCGGAACTGCTGGACGGCTGCGATCACTTCGTCGCGGGCGCCGCGATGATCGGCGGCATCTCCTACTTCCACACCTATCCCTACGACCTGCTGGCCACGAACGAGCGGATCATCGCGGCGTCCTGCGACGCGGCCATCGCCGCGCACCGCCAGGGCCGGCTGCGCAAGGTCACCTACGTGTCCTCGTCGATGGTGTTCGAGAGCGCCGACGAATGGCCGTCGTACGAGGGACAGCAGCGGCAGATACCGCCGCCCATGTCGTCCTACGGGTTCCAGAAGCTGGCCGTGGAGTACTTCGCCCGCGCCGCCTGGGACCAGTACCGGCTCCCGTTCACGCTGGTACGGCCGTTCAACTGCGTGGGCATCGGCGAGAGCCGGGCCATCGGTGGCGAGCAGATCCTGTCCGGCAACGTCAAACTGGCGATGAGCCACGTGGTTCCCGATCTAGTCCAGAAGGTGCTCAAGGGCCAGGATCCGCTGCACGTTCTCGGCTCCGGCGACCAGGTACGCCACTACACCTACGGCGGTGATCTGGCCATCGGCCTGGTCACCGCGATGGAGCGGGAGGAGGCCCGCAACGAGGACTTCAATCTGTCCACGGCGGAGAGCACGACCGTGCGCCAGCTGGCCGGGCTCATCTGGCGAAAGGTCAAAGGCGACGGCGTCCCGCTGCGGCTGGCCCACGACCAGCCGTTCGAATACGACGTCCAGCGTCGCGTGCCCGATACAGAGAAAGCCAAGAAGATCCTCGGCTTCCAGGCCACCACCACGCTCGACGAGACGCTAGATGAGGTCATTCCCTGGATCGACGCCGCCATCAGGGCCGGAACCATCTGAGCCGTCCCGCGCCCGCGCGGCAGTGCTCACATGTTCAGTGCTCACATGTTCAGGATGCGCAGTCGCGCGATCACCAGCAGCGCCGGGACGGTGCAGGCCACCAGCAGGCCCAGGTACCGCCCGGATAGGTACTGCCGCGGCGTGGCGAGCAGCAGGACCAGCGCCATCAGGAACGGCTCGATGAGCGAGCGCCCGTCGCCGAAGGTGCTGTCCCAGATCTGGCTCGACAGCAGGCCGAGCTGGAGCGTGAAGAAGACAAAGGCCAGGCGCTCGTGCACCGGCGCGGTGGTGAGGAACAGCACGGCGAGCCCGGCGAAAATGACGAGCCCCAGGGTGACATACAGGAGCAGGGAGGTGTCGGGGGGACTCAGCTGGCTGGTGTTAATGTGCTCGATCTCGTACTTAAGCGCGCGGACCATGGCCTGGAACGGCAGCGTCAGGTTCCGGTCGGTGTTCGCCAGCAGCGGG
The DNA here is from genome assembly GCA_963790065.1 of uncultured Actinomycetes bacterium. GTDB lineage: Bacteria > Actinomycetota > Actinomycetes > Streptosporangiales > Streptosporangiaceae > Palsa-504. Next base: position 125,280 of record CAWBNK010000029.1, read on the forward strand.
AACTTGCCCTTGACCACGAAATGCACGGCGATTTCCAGCACGCCGTACACCGCGGCCGGGATGACCCAGGTCAGGTCGGCCAGGCCGGGGCCCGCCTGGCGGCGGGCCAGGGCGATGATCCGGGTGACGGCGATGCCGGCCGGGGCCAGCAAGATGGTCTCCCTGGTGATGCCGCCGAAGGTGAACAGCGCCGCGGCCAGGATGTACATCAGCCGTTCGGAGTGCTCTGGCGCGCCCGCCCGGCGGTAGGCGAGCAGGCCGCCCAGCATGCAGGCCTCGGCCAGCGGCTCGGCGGTGTCCCGGCCCACGCTGATGACCAGGCCGAAATAGGCGACGAAGGCGAGCCCCCACAGCGCGTGGCGGCCGGAATCACGGGCGAACATGCCGCCGAGGTAGGCCATGGCCGCCACCCCGAGCAGGTTCACTACCACCAGGACGGTCGGCACGAGCCGGTGCTGGCCGGCCGACAGCACCCAGGCCACCAGCGGGTACCCGATGCGGCTGTACCGGTAAGACTGGTCCATCGTGATGCCGAACGCCGTCTTGGCCCAGTTGAACGGTTCCAGTGCCAGCCGGTAGTAGAACTGGCCGTCATAGCCCTGATAGGGGACCAGGGGCACCTTGGCGCCGCTGGAATAGGTGTGCCCGGCCATGATGAACAGGCTGATATGCCCTTTGGCCCAGATCTCCAGGCGGGCCAGGACGAATCCGAGCCAGCCGACGAAGGCGATCACACCCGGCACCGCGGGCCGGTCCATCCTCGTCCACAGTGACGGTGCGGCTGGCCGGACCGACCTGTCTTCCTCCGAGGTCGACGTGAGCTGCAAGCGCGAGCCTCCACCAGGGATGTCTGGGTGTGAAGGGCAAATTCTTGGCCAGGCGCGCGCAGCCTACCAGAGCGAGGCCCTACGCTGTGACAGGCTGCAACGAATACCCGGCCAGACCAGTGTGATGGCCCGGACGAGGGGACATGAGCGTGAAAGACGTGGTGGCTGCCGTACAGACGAGCGGCACCCCGGACAAGTCGCCCGCCCCGGCCAGGATCCCTCGGCCCGCCCCGTCCGCCCGCCGCCGCCTGCTCGCCGCCGCCGCCGCGGTCCTGGCCGTGGCCCTGTTGTTCGTCGCCTACCTGCAGGTGTCGCGCACCTACCCGGAGAACTCTGACGAGTCCAATACGCTGCTCATGGCCTGGGACCTGCTGCACGGCAACCTCTTGCTGCATGGCTGGTCCATGTCGGACGTGTCGTTCTACACCACCGAGCTGCCGGAGTACGCGCTCCTCGAGCGCCTGTTCGGGCTGCACACCGATACCGCCCATATCGGGGTGGCGATCACCTACACGCTGGTGCTGGTGCTGGCCGTGCTGCTGGCCCTGGGCCGGGCCGACCAGCGGACGGACTCCGGCGGAACCCTGCCGCGGATCCTGCTGACCGGCGGCATCATGTTCGCCCCGCAGCTCGGGGTCGCGGTGTTCATCCTGCTGCTGTCCGTCGGGCATATCGGCACCGCCGTGCCGCTCCTGCTGACCTGGCTGGTGCTTGACCGGCTCGGCGGGGCCCGTTCGGCCAGGCTGCGCTGGGCGGTCCCGGTCATCGTGGGGCTGCTGTTGACCTGGGCGCTGATCGCCGACCCGCTGGTGCTGGTGGTCGGCATCATCCCGCTGGTGGCGGTGTGCGCGGTGCGCGTGGCCCGCGCCATGTTCACTGCGCGACAGAAGGCGGGCCGGGAACACCGATGGGCGCAGGCCAGCCTGGCCGCGCAGGCCTGGGAGCTGTCCCTGGCCGCCGCGGCGATCCTGGCCGAGGCACTCGCCTCGCTGGTCAGCCGGCTGCTCCGGGCCAGCGGCGGATTCATCCTGCACCCGGTGGGCTATCAGCTCGCGCCAGCGCACACCTGGCCCAAGCACGCCTATGTGACCGCGAAGGGACTGCTCGCGCTGTTCGGCGCCAAGCCGGAAGGGCCCGCCCCGTCCCTGATCTTCGCCCTGATCCACCTGGTCGGCGTGGCGCTCGTCGCCTGGGCCATGTGGCGGGTGGCGCGGCACTTCCTGAGCTGGCCCGACATGATCAGCCAGATCCTGCTCGTCGCGATGGTCGTCAACGTGGTGCTCTACGTGCCGAGCACGCTGGCCGACGCGACCGACCTGAACGCGCGGGAGTTCGCGGTGGTGCTGCCGTTCGGCGCGGTGCTGGCGGGCCGGACCCTGGCCGGCGGCCTGCGCGTGCGCGCGGGCGAGCGGCCGGGCTGGCCCGGCTGGCAGAAGTGGCTGGCCGCCGGCCTGCTGGCCGTGTCCGCGGCCGGCCTGGGCTACGCGGCAGCGCAGCCCTCGGTCCCCGCGGCCAATCAGCAGCTGGCGCAGTTCCTGGCCGCTCACCACCTGACCAGGGGCATCGGCGGGTACTGGCTGTCCAGCGTGGTCACCGTAGGGAGCGACGGCGCGGTCACGATCAGGTCGGTAGGGCCGGACAAGCTGGAGCCGAACATGTGGGAGTCCAAGAGCTCCTGGTACGACCCGGCTTCGCAGCGGGCGACGTTCCTCGTCACCGACAGCGCGCCCGGGTTCTTCAACCACTGGGAGCCCAAGGCGTCGGCCCTGGCCGCCCTGGGCCAGCCGGCGCGTATCTACCATTACGGCCCGTACACGATCTACGTCTGGGACAGGAACCTGCTGCCTCAGGTGGGCAGCGCCAGAGGGTAGCGCGAGAGGGTAGCGAACGCGCTGAGGGATGGCAAGGCCCCGCGGTGCTGTCATCACGGCACGACGGGACGTAGCCTTGGCGTGTGGATCGGCGAATCTTCGGGCTGGAAAACGAGTACGGCGTTACCTGTACCTTCCGCGGGCAGCGACGGCTGTCACCGGATGAGGTAGCGCGCTACCTGTTCCGGCGGGTGGTGTCCTGGGGCCGCAGCAGCAACGTCTTTCTCAGAAACGGGGCGCGGCTCTACCTCGACGTGGGCAGCCATCCCGAATACGCCACTCCTGAGTGCGACAACGTCATGGATCTGGTGGCGCACGACAAGGCGGGCGAGCGGATCCTCGAGGGGCTGCTGGTCGACGCCGACCGGAGGTTGCGTGAAGAGGGCATCGCCGGCGACATCTACCTGTTCAAGAACAACACTGACTCGGCGGGCAACTCCTACGGCTGCCACGAGAACTACCTGGTCGGCAGGCACGGCGAGTTCGGCAGGCTGGCCGACATCCTGATCCCGTTCCTGGTTACCAGGCAGGTCATCTGCGGCGCGGGCAAGGTCCTGCAGACGCCGCGGGGTGCGGTGTACTGCGTCAGCCAGCGGGCCGAGCACATCTGGGAGAGCGTGTCGTCGGCGACCACCAGGTCGCGCCCGATCATCAACACCAGGGACGAGCCGCACGCGGACGCCGAGCGGTTCCGGCGGCTGCACGTGATCGTGGGCGACTCCAACATGAGCGAGACGACCACCTTGCTCAAGGTGGGCTCGACCGACCTGGTGCTGCGGATGATCGAGGCCGGGGCGATGATGCGCGACCTGACCCTGGACAACGCGATCCGGGCCATCCGCGAAGTCAGCCACGACATGACCGGGCGCAGCCGGGTCCGGCTGGCCAACGGGCGCGAGATGGGCGCCCTGGACATCCAGTACGAGTACCTGAACCGGGCCAAGGACTTCACTCTCAAGAACGGCCTCGACCCGATCAGCAAGCGCGTCCTCGACATGTGGGAACGGGCCCTGGCCGCCATCGAGACCGGCAACCTCGACATGATCGCCCGGGAGATCGACTGGGTCACCAAGTACCAGCTCATCGAGCGCTACCGGGCCCGGCACGACCTGCCGCTTTCCTCGCCGCGGGTCGCCCAGCTCGACCTGGCCTACCACGACGTGCACCGCGGCCGGGGCCTGTACTACCTGCTCCAGCGGGCCGGCGCGGTCGAGCGGGCCGCGCGCGACATCGATATCTTCGAGGCCAAGTCGGTCCCGCCCCAGACCACGCGGGCCAAACTGCGCGGCGAGTTCATCCGCCGGGCCCAGGAGAAGCGGCGTGACTTCACCGTCGACTGGGTCCACTTGAAGCTGAACGACCAGGCCCAGCGGACCGTGCTGTGCAAGGACCCGTTCCGTTCTGTGGACGAGCGGGTGGAGAAACTCATCGCCGGCATGTGACGCGCGGGTACCGCGGGGCGGGTAGCCTTCCCCCGGGGCCAACACTGACGTCCACCACCATTGAGGTTTTCATGCGCCGCCTTCTCGCCATCATCGTCTTGTTCTTGCTGGCCGGCCTGGCCGTCGCCGGCTGCAGTTCAGCCAAGCCCGCCGCGTCGTCGAGCGCGAGCGCGAGCGCCAAGGCGAACAGCTCCGTCGCCGTGAGCGGGAAGTTCGGCACCACCCCCAAGGTGAGCATCCCTAAGCTCGCCGCTGACAGCAAGCTGTTCGTCAAGACGGAGATAAGCGGCACCGGCACCACGGTGACCAAGGCGGACGCCATGGCCGCGAACTTCGTCCTGTACTTCTGGGACGGGACCAGTTCCTCGCTGAAGGCGAACACCTTCACCGAGAACCCGACGATGATCGGCGGCACCATGCTGCCCGGCCTGCAGACCGCGCTGATCGGCCAGAAGATCGGCAGCCGGGTCCTGGCCGTGTTGCCGCCCGCCGACGCCTACGGCACCGCCGGGGACTCTCAGCTTGGCATCTCGGCCACCACCACGCTGGTGTTCGTCATCGACCTGATCAAGTCGTACCCGCAGACCGCGACCGCGACCGGCGCGGCGGTCTCGGACGGCGGCGGCAGTCTGCCGAAGGTCACTGCCCACGCGGGCAGCGCCCCCACGATCACGATCCCGGCCTCATCGCCGCCGTCCGGCCTGGTGACTAAGACGCTGATCCGCGGGACCGGGCCGAAGGTGGCCAAGGGCCAGTACGTCATCACCCAGTACACCGGCTACATCTGGCGGACCAAGAAGGTCTTCGATTCCTCCTGGACTGACGGCTCGCCGTTCGGCTTCGTCATGGATGCCAACCCCGAGCAGGTCATCCCCGGCTGGGATGCCGGGCTGGTCGGCCAGACCATAGGCAGCCGGGTCATGCTCGTCGTCCCGCCGAAGGAAGGCTACGGCAGCAGCGGGCAGTCCCAGGCTGGCATCACCGGTAGCGACACCCTGGTGTACGTGGTCGACATCATCGACGCGCTCAAGCAGTCCTAGGGTGGTTCGGGGGAAGAGCAGAGCCTGACGCTGGTTCGCGGCGCAGCAGGCGGCGGGCGTGCCGGCCCGCCGCCGCGGCCGCGAGGAAGTACCCGGGATCCTCCTCGAGCCCCCGGCCCATGGTGGACAGCCGCGCCGGGCACCGGCGTAGTGCTTCTGCAAGGCCGCCGACAGGCACGGTGACCAGCGCATGCCGCGCGGCCAGCGGTGCCGCCTCGGCCGCGACCCGGGCGCCGAGTTCGCCGGGCAGCCCGGGGATCACGACGTCCGCCCGGGCCAGCGCCACCCGCCCGTAGGCGGTCAGGCTGTGGTGCGAGATGCCCCCGTGGCGCTCACGCGGGTCGGCATCGCTCACCCGGAGCGAGGCCACCGGGCGCCCGCCCAGGGCCGCCACGGCGTTGACCGCCTCGCCCGCCGCCACCCCGGAAAACCCCCAGCGTGTCCCGGTGCCGAGGTTGCCCGGCCCCTGCGCGACGACCGCGAGGTCGGCGCCCAGCACGTGCCGCGCGGCCAGCAGCCCGGTGTGCACCGTCACCGTCTCCAGGTCCCCGCCGAACGACTGCCCGGTCGTGACCGTCGCCGCCAGCCATCCCGCGTCCTTGAGCGCCGCACAGGTCCGCGAGAACCAGGCCGGCAGCGCGCCGCCGTCCTGCATGACGTAGACCACGACCGGCGTATCAGCTGACCTCGTCGCGTGCGCCCCGGTCCGTTCGGCAGCATCGAAGACCCCGGCCAGGACGGCCGGGAGCGCCGAATGCAGGTCCGCCACCACGACGGGCATTCCGCCGATGTCACCCGCGTCGCGCAGCACGTCATGATGGGGTGATCCCTGCTCGTCGGCGCCGGCCACGGTCGCCTGCAGCGGCGTGTAGCGGGCCTTGACCAGGTGGCCGCCGAGTTCCGGGTCGGGCGGCAGGCGGTCGGGGACCGCGACTACCAGGGCGTATCCGCCGGTCCCCAGGCCGAGGTCCAGCGCCGTGGTGTTGAGCAGGACCCGGTCGCCGGCCTGCGGGCGTCCGGTCAGCGCGGGGTAGGCCAGCGCCCGTTCCGGCCGCCCGTCCACGGTCACGTCAAGCTCGACCGCGCCCGGCCACTCCCGGCGCACGCCGCGCACCGTGCCGTTCCGCCATGTGATCACCCCGGGAGCCTATAAGGGGGCGGCGCGGCACTGCGTGCGAGACAATAGCCTGGAGGAATCGCAGGGGGTTTGGAGAGGCCATGTCTAAGCGCAAGACCGAGCGGCTGCTCGGCCTTGTCGTGTGTCTCCTGTCCACCGGACGGTATCTCACCGCGGAGCAGGTCCGCGAGGCGGTGCCGGGCTATCCCGAGCAGGACGATCTTTTCAAGCGGATGTTCGAGCGGGACAAGGAGGACCTCCGTGATCTCGGGGTGCCGCTGGAGACCGGCCTGAACCATCCGTTCGACGACGATCCCGGCTACCGGATCAGGCAGCAGGCCTACGAGCTGCCCGAGCTGCGGCTTGAGGCGGACGAGGCCGCGGTCCTCGGCCTGGCCGCGCGGGTCTGGCAGCGGGCCGAGCTGGCCGGGGCGGCCGCCGGCGCGCTGTTGAAACTGCGGGCGGCCGGCATCGAAGCCGGCGACGAGCCTCGTGCGGCTCGCGGCATCGAGCCCCGGCTCGGCACGCCCGAGCCCGCCTTCGGCCCGCTGTGGGAGGCGGTCAGGGACCGTCGGCCGGTGACGTTCAGCTACCGGGCCGCGGGCCGCAGCGAACCGCAGCGGCGCGAGCTCGAGCCGTGGGGCGTGGTGAACAGGCACGGCCGCTGGTACGTGGCAGGCTGGGACCGCGGCCGCGACGCCATCCGGGTGTTCCGGCTCGGCCGGATCGCCGGGGCGGTGAAGTTCTGCGGCCCGGCAGGCAGCGTGACCGTGCCGGACGGCGCGGACGTGCGTGAGCTGGTCCGCGACTGGGATTCCGCGCCCGCCCGCGATCACACCGCGGTCCTGCGGGTCCGGCCGGGGACCGGCGTCGGCCTGCGGCAGCACGCCGTCTCCGTGACCGCCGACGCGACAGAGCCGGACCGCTGGGACCTGGTCACGACGCGCTTCGCCGACGTGGGGTCATTCGCCGACTACGCCGCCTGGTTCGGCCCGGACGTCGTGGTGCTCGACCCTCCCGACCTGCGCGAGGCCGTGATCCGCAAGCTCAAGGGAGTCCTCACGTGAGCGCGCTGGTCACCTCCACCGAGCGGCTGCAGCGGCTGCTGGCCCTGGTGCCGTACGTGGTCAGCAGGAAGGTCGTCGGGCTGGCCGAGACGGCGGCGGCGTTCGGGGTCAGCGAGCGCGAGCTGGTCGATGACCTGAACCTGCTGTGGTGCGTCGAGCTGCGGGCGCCCGATCCGTACTGCCCGATCGACCTGTCCTACGAGGGCGGCGAGATCGTGGTCAGCCAGGCCGAGTCCATCGGCCGCCCGCTGCGGCTCGCGGTCGACGAGGCCTGCGCGCTGCTCGTCGCGCTCCGGATGCTGGCCGAGGTACCGGGGCTGGAAGACAGGTCAGCCCTGTCCCGGCTGCTCGCCAAGCTGGAGGACGCGGCCGGCGAGGCCGCCTCGGTCAGCAGCCAGGTCGCCGTGCAGGTCGACATGCCGCCGGGCGACGGGCCGGACGGGCTGTCCGACCAGCTCGGCGCCGCCTTGTCGGCCGGGCGTCGGGTGCACCTGAGGTACTACGTGCCGGGCCGGGACGAGGCCACCGAGCGGGATGTCGACCCGATGCGGCTGCTGGTGGTCGACGGCCGGCCGTACCTGGAGGGCTGGTGCCTGCGCGCCGAGGGCGTGCGGACGTTCCGGCTGGACCGGGTGCTCCAGCTGACCGTGCTCGACCAGGCCTCCTCGCCGCCCCCCGAGGCCACCCCGGTCGACGTGGACCAGGGCCTGTTCCGGCCCTCACCCGATGACGTGCACGTGGAACTCGAGCTGTCCGCCGAGGGCCGCTGGGTGGCGGAGTACTACCCGTGCGAATCGGTCTCCGACCTGCCCGACGGACGGCTGCGGGTGATGCTGCGCACCCCGGATACCGGCTGGGTCCGGCGGCTGGCGCTGCGGCTCGGCGAGGACTGCCGGGTCCTGTCGCCGCTCGCGCTGGTTTCCGAAGTCCACCAATCCGCTGCGGCTGCGCTTGCGAATTACGTGGTGTGATACCGCCACTCGCCACCAGAAGCCAGAAGGGCCCCCGTCAGGCGCTGCCGTGTAGACTCTGGCCCAGAAAGACAGACAGAAAGACGTCTCCTGCTCTAAGAGGACGGACATGATTGGTGACCTGTTCGACAGCCCATGGAAGATCCTGATCGTCGCTGTCGTGCTGATCGTGCTGTTCGGATCGAAGAAGCTGCCGCACGCGGCGCGGTCCCTTGGTCAGTCCATGCGCATCTTGAAGCGGGAAGTGCAGGGCCTGCATGAGGACGAGACGGTGCCGGGCGGCCCCGCTCAGGCTGAGGCCTCAAGCAGCACGGCCACCGCGTTCCCGCCGGCCGAGCTCGCCGCGGCGCCGCAGCCGGACCAGCAGTTGCAGATCGACGCGCTGCAGCAGCAGATCCGCGATCTGCAGCGGGCCGCGACGATGGACCCAGTGCCGTCGGCGGCCGAGGCTCCCCGGTCTCAGCAGACCAGCTAGTCCCCGTCCCCCGGGACTGACGGCGGGAAAGGGCCATGGCGAAACTACCCGGTGCCATCCAGGGCGCCCGCATCGTGGGCGAGCACTTCGTGCGCTCGCAGCGGCAGCAGAACCCTGAGGGCCGTATGCCCCTGATGGACCACATCCGGGAGCTGCGCAACCGGGTGGTCAAGATGGCGCTGGCCGTGGGCGCGGGCATGATCGTGGGCTTCGTCTTCTTCGGTCCGGTCTGGCGTGTCATCGAGCACCCGCTGTGCGCGACGGTAGTCAGGGGACACTCCGGGTGCTCGACGCTCGGGGTCAACATGCCGACCCTGGATGGTCCGCTGGATCCGTTCTACCTGCGGGTCAAGGTCGCGGTGATCGTCGGGGTGATCCTGTCCTCGCCAGTATGGCTGTACCAGGTCTGGGCGTTCGTCGCGCCGGGCCTGTACGCCCGGGAGAAGCGCTGGGGCTACCTCTTCCTGGGCACGGCCGTGCCGCTGTTCCTGGCCGGGGTGACGCTGGCGTACTGGTCGCTGGGCCGGTCCATGCACTACCTGCTCGGGCTGACCCCGAACGGGGTGGGGAACATCCTCCCGGTAGACCAGTACATGAGCTTCGTGATGGCTATGGTGCTCGCCTTCGGGATCGCGTTCGAGCTGCCGCTGCTGATCGTCATGCTGAACCTGGCCGGGATCTTGACTCATCAGCGGTTCAGGAAGTGGCGCCGGGTGATGATCTTCGGGGTGTTCCTGATCGCCGGGATGGCCAATCCCAGCCCGGACCCGCTGACCATGCTGATCCTGGGCGGGGGCTGCGCGGCCCTGGTCGAGGTGGCCGAGCTCATCGTGTGGTCCAACGACCGCCGGCGCGCGCGGCTGCACCCCGACCCCTACGCCGGCCTGGCCGATGACCAGCTCGCGCCGATCGACCTCGACGAGACAGACACCGGCAGCAGGCTCAACTGACAGTTCGGCTGAGACCTACCACCTAACCTTGACTCCATGAGCACTCCGGCGGAACGGTATGCCGCGTCCCGCGAACGGGGGGCGGACCCGGAACTCGCGTCGTTCCGCGCGCTCTACGACTTCGACTTCGACGACTTCCAGGTCGCGGCCTGCCGCGCGCTGAGCACGGGCAGCGGCGTGCTGGTCGCCGCGCCCACCGGGTCGGGTAAGACCGTGGTCGGCGAGTTCGCCGTGCACCTGGCGCTGAGCCAGGGCCGCAAGTGCTTCTACACCACGCCGATCAAGGCCCTGTCCAACCAGAAGTACACCGACCTGGTCCGCCGGTACGACCACAAGACCGTGGGCCTGCTCACCGGGGACAACAGCATCAACGGCGACGCGCCGGTGGTGGTGATGACCACCGAGGTGCTGCGCAACATGCTGTATACCGGATCGCCGACGCTGGCGGGCCTGGGCTACGTCGTCCTGGACGAGGTGCACTACCTGGCCGACTCCTCGCGCGGCGCGGTCTGGGAAGAAGTGATCATCCACCTGCCCGAGTCGGTCCGGGTGGTGGCCCTGTCCGCGACCGTGAGCAACGCCGAGGAGTTCGGCGACTGGCTTGATCAGGTCCGCGGCGGGACGACGGTGATCGTGGACGAGCACCGGCCCGTGCCGCTGTGGCAGTACGTGCTGGCCGGGAACCGGCTCTACGACCTGTTCACCGACGACGACCACACCCGGGTCAATCCCGAACTGCTGCGGGTCGCCCAGCGCGACACCTGGATCGAGCGCAAGGCGCCGGCCCGGCCCGGCCGGGGCGGCCGCCGTCCGCGCCGGTTCTCGCCGGTCTACCGGCCTGACGTGATCTCCCGCCTGGACTCCTCCGGGCTGCTGCCCGCGATCACGTTCATCTTCAGCCGGGCCGGCTGCAACGCGGCGGTGCAGCAGTGCCTGGCCGCGGGCCTGCGGCTGACCAGGCCGGAAGAGGCGGACCTCATCCAGCAGACCGCCGAGCGCCGCACGGCCGACATACCCGTCGAGGACCTGATCGTCCTGGGCTACGGCGAATGGCTGGACGGGCTGCGGCGCGGGATCGCGGCCCATCATGCCGGGATGCTGCCCGCCTTCAAGGAAGTCGTCGAGGAACTGTTCGCGGCCGGGCTGGTCCGGGCGGTGTTCGCGACTGAGACGCTGGCGCTCGGCATCAACATGCCTGCCAGGACCGTGGTCATCGAGAAGCTCGACAAGTGGAACGGCGAGACCCACGCCAACCTGACGCCGGGGGAGTACACCCAGCTGACCGGGCGCGCCGGGCGTCGCGGCATCGACGTCGAGGGCCACGCGGTCGTGCTGTGGCAACCGGGCCTGGATCCCGGCGCCCTGGCCGGCCTGGCCAGCACCCGTACCTACCCGCTGAACTCCAGCTTCCGGCCTTCCTACAACATGGCCGTCAACCTGACCGGCTGGGCCGGGCGGGCCCGGGCGGCGGCCCTGCTGGAATCCTCGTTCGCCCAGTTCCAGGCGGACCGGGGCGTGGTCGGCGTGGGCCGCCAGATCCGCAGGAACCACCAGGTCATGGACGACCTGGCCGTCAAGATGAGCTGCGAGAAGGGTGACTTCGCCGAGTACGCCCAGCTGAGGAGGAGCCTGTCGGTGCGGGAGGGCGACCTGTCCCGCGCCCGGGCCAGTTCCCGGCGGGAAGAAGCGGCCCGGTCGCTGTCGCTGTTGCGACCCGGCGATATCATCCGCGTGCCCGGCGGCAGGCGGGCCGGGCTGGCCGTCGTCCTGCAGACCGGCCTGCACCCGGGGCGCGGCAACAACGGCGGTCACGGGCCGACCGGACGCGACAGCCGGACGCACCGGGCCGCCGCCGACCAGGGCAACGGTCGGCCCGCCGGGCCGGGACCGCTCGTGCTTACCGAGGGCCGGCAGGTCAAGCGGCTGGCCGTGGCCGACTTCCCGGTGCCGCCGGAGATCATCGACAAGATCAAGATCCCCAGCTGGTTCAGCCCGCGTTCCCCCGAGCACCGCAAGGACCTCGCCGCGACCATGCGCAACCGGCTGGCGGCCGGCCCGGGACGGTCCTCCGGGGATCGGCGGGTCGCCACCTCCCCGTCTCCTCCCGCCGGGGACGACGGGCCCGACGAGATCGCCGAACTGCGGCGGCGGCTGCGGCGCCATCCATGCCACGACTGCCCGGACCGCGAGGATCATGCCCGGTACGCCGAGCGCTACCTGCGGCTGACCCGCGAGACCGAGGCGCTCGAGCGCCGGGTCGCGGGCCGTTCGCACGTGATCGCGCGCACGTTCGACCGGGTCTGCCGCGTCCTGGAGCGGCTGGGCTACCTGGACGGGGACACGGTCACGCCGGACGGCCGCCGCCTGGCGGGCCTGTACACCGAGCTGGACCTGCTGGCCGCCGAATGCCTGCGCCGCGGCCTGTGGGACGGCCTGTCGCCGGGCGAGCTCGCCGCCTGCGTGTCGGCCCTGTCGTTCGAGTCACGGCAGGCTGATGACGTCCATCCGCCCCGGCTGCCGAAGGGCCGCGTGGCCGACACGCTGGCCGGCATGGTCAGGACCTGGGCAGAGCTCGACCAGCTGGAGAAGGACAACCAGCTGTCGTTCCTGCGCGAGCCCGACTTCGGCTTTGCCTGGGCCGCCTATCGCTGGGCCAGGGGAGCGCGGCTGGAATCCGTGCTGGAATCCTCGCCCGACCTCACGCCCGGTGATTTCGTCCGTTCGGTCAAGCAGCTGATCGACCTCCTCGACCAGATCGCCGGCGCTGCCTCCAGCATCCCTCCGCCAGCCCAGCCCGCCGCCTCACCCGCCTCACCCGATGCTCCCGCGCTGCCCGATGCTCCCGCCTCACCCGGTGCTCTCGCGTCGCCGGACGCTCCGGCCGCTTCTGCGCCGCGCAGCCTGGCCGCGACCGCCCGGGCCGCGATCGACGGTATGCGCCGCGGCGTCGTGGCCTACTCCGCCGTCGCCGACTAGCTCGGCTAGCTAGGCTTCCCGCAGGTCACTAGACCAGGACGATGAACTTGCCATCATTCATCAGTCCTGCCTATGTGTTAGCGAAGCGATTGGCATTGGTGCCGGCTGGCCACCGGTCGCTAGCCTTGGGGGCATGACGCTGACCAGCACAGTTACAGCAATGCCGAGCATCATGGCCAAGCTGGGGACTTGCCCGGACAGCCTCGTGCGCGCAATCCGCGCCGAAGTCCGCCGCGGCCTGGACTGGCAGCAGACCGCCGACCGCGTGGTGAGCGCGCTGCGCGGCCGCCTCCCCGACCCGGCGGCCATCCTGCCCGCCTCTCTGCAGGCCGGGAATCCGGACTGCTACCAGAGCCACCTGCTGCACGCCGAGCCCGACGGCTCGTTCTCGATCGCGGCCATGGTGTGGCTGCCGGGGCAGGAAACGGTAATCCACGACCACGTGGCCTGGTGCGTCACCGGTGTCCTGCAGGGCCAGGAGTACGAAGAGGTCTTCGCGATCGCCGACGGCGGCCGCGCGCTGACTCTGGCCGCCCGCAACGTCAACCCCACCGGGTCCGTCAGCGGCTTCGCCCCGCCCGGCGACATCCACCGCGTGCGCAACACTGGCGACAGGGTGGCCATCTCGATGCACGTCTACGGCGCCGACATCTCCCGCCTGGGCAACAGCCTCCGCCGCGAGTACACCCTCCCCATCCGCCCCTAACCCCGTCTGCGCCATCCTGGGCGATACGCAGGACACGCCTGGGCCGCCAGTCGGGACGATGGACCGTTGCACCGGTTATTACCGGGACGATGGTCTATGGGTGCGGCCCTTGTGGTGTGAGGCTGCGCCTGTCGGAGGCCGCGCCGCGGCGGCGGTCCTTCATGATCACGCCCGAGATGGGCTGGTTTCATGATCGCGGGCAGTTGTGGTCGCTATTTAGCCCGAACTGCCCGTGATCATGGAAGTGGCGTGGACGGCCCCACGACGCGTTTCGCGGGCGGGCCGTCCCCGGCCCGTGACCCCGACATCCCGTCTTCACCGGAAGGCATCCAGCGTCACACCGGTACCACGCCCGCAGCCGCCGTAGAGCAACAGGAGGGCGGCTGCCGCCACCACGGCCCGTTCGGCCGAAAAATCCGCGGGAACAATATCTTGCCAGCCGATCGTTATAGATATATCGTTAACCTAACGACAAGGATCGGAAACCGATCTAGAGATCTTTAAGGAGTATCACAATGCACAACGAAGGATGGGGAGATCCCCGAGAGGAACGAGAGGACCGCGGCGGCCACCGTGGTCACGTGCGAGGGCGCGCCCGGATGCGCGGCGGCCCCGGTCCGTGGGGCGGTCCGGGCCCGTTCGGGTTCGAGATGCGCGGCGGGCCGTTCGGGCCGCCGAGGCCGGGACGGGCAGGCGGCCGCGGGCCGCGGGTCCGGCGCGGTGACGTCCGGGCCGCGATCCTCGACCTGCTGGCCGAGGGCCAGGCGTGGAACGGCTACCAGCTCATCCAGGGGATCGGCGAGCGCACGCAGGGCGTGTGGCGGCCGAGCGCGGGGTCGGTTTACCCGGCACTGCAGCAACTGGAGGACGAGGGCCTGATCACGGCCGCGGCAGCGAGCGACGAGGACCGGCGCCGGAACTACACGCTGACCGACGAGGGCCGGGCCTACGTCCAGGCCCACGCCGACGAGCTCAAGGCGTCCTGGGATGCCGTGACCGGCAGCGTCGACGACGCCGCGTTCCAGATGCACGCCCTGGCCCGCCAGGTCGGCATGGCCACCATGCAGGTCGCCCAGGCGGGCACGCCCGCCCAGGTCCAGCAGGCCAGCAAGATCCTGGCCGACACCCGTAAGGCCCTGTACCGTATCCTCGCGGCAGACGACGAGGCAGCGGAACAGGACGCATAAGGGTGACACCTGCTATCTCGGTCAGCAAGCTGACCAAGAGCTACGGCGAGATCGAGGCCGTCCGCGGCATCGATTTCGAGGTCGCGGTCGGCGAGACGTTCGGCTTTCTCGGGCCGAATGGCGCAGGCAAGTCCACCACCATCAAGATCCTGTGCACCCTGGCGGAGCCCACCTCGGGCACCGCCAGGGTGGCCGGACACGATGTCGTCTCCGACCGGGATACCGTGCGCCGCAATATCGGCCTGGTGTTCCAGGAGACCACCCTGGACAACTACCTGACCGGGGAGCAGAACCTGCGCTTCCACGCCGACCTGTACGGGGTGCCCAAGGCGGCGTTCGCGCCCCGGCTGCGGCAGGTGCTCGAGATGGTCGGGCTGTGGGACCGGCGGGCCAGCGCGGTGTCCACCTACTCCGGCGGGATGCAGCGCCGGCTGGAAATCGCCCGCGGCCTGCTGCACGCGCCACGGGTGCTGTTCCTCGATGAGCCGACCGTGGGCCTGGACCCGCAGACCCGATCCTCCATCTGGGAGTACATCAACGGGCTGAAGAAGCGCGAGGACATCACGATCTTCCTCACCACCCACTACATGGACGAGGCGGAGAACTGCGACCGCATCGCCATCATCGACCACGGGAAGATCGTCGCGATCGACACGCCGGAGGCGCTGAAGGCCTCCATCGGCAAGGACCGGGTGCAGATCAGCACGGCCGACGACGAGGCGGCCGCCCGCGCGCTGGCCGAGACGTTCAGCATTGACTCGGGCCTGCACGAGGGCCTGCTGACGTTCTCGGTAGAGTCGGGCGAGCATTTCGTGCCGCAGCTGTTCGCTAGCCTGCCGGTGGCCATCCGGTCGGTGAGCGTATCCCGGCCCTCCCTCGACGACGTGTTCATGTCGTACACGGGTAAAACCATCCGGGATGCCGAGGCTTCGGTCGGCGACCGCAACCGCAGGCTCGCCACGCGCTTCGGCAGGAGGTAGTGAAGTAGCCATGCTGGAGGACATCGCGCCGCAGGACACCCTCGAGGCCGAGGAACTGGCCCTCACCGAGACGATCAGGGTGGCGGTACCCGAGCGCAGCCTGCGCCATGACCTGCGCGCGGCCAGCATGGTCTGGCGCCGCGAGCTGATCAGGTTCCGCAGCGACCGGCTGCGGGCCATCACCGCCCTGATCCAGCCGGTGCTATTCCTGTTCATACTGGGCACCGGGCTTTCTCGGCTCGCCTCACGCGGCCTGCCCGCCGGAGTGGACTTCAGGACGTTCATCTACCCGGGCGTGCTGGCCATGTCGGTCCTGTTTACCGCGATCTTCTCGGCCGCCTCGATCGTCTGGGACCGGGAGTTCGGGTTCCTGCGGGAGATGCTGGTCGCGCCGGTGCGGCGGTGGGCCATCGTGGTCGGCAAGTGCCTGGGCGGCGCGACCGTGGCCACCTTCCAGGGCATTATCTTCCTGGCGCTGGCCGGCGTGGCGCACGTCCCCTACTCGCCGACGCTGCTGCTGGTCCTGGTCGGCGAACTGCTGCTGCTGTCGTTCACGCTGACCGCCTTCGGGGTCATGATGGCGGCGCGGATCAAGCAGATACAGGCGTTTATGGCACTCACCCAGATGACCGTGATGCCATTGTTCTTCTTGTCCGGTGCGCTCTACCCGCTGAACGGCCTGCCCGGCTGGCTCACCGTGCTGACCCGCATCGACCCGCTGACCTACATCGTCTCCCCGATGCGGGACGCGGTGTTCAGCCACCTGTCGGTCAGCCCGCTGGCCACCGCGGCATTGAGCCCCGGCATCACCTGGTTTGGCTGGGTGGTCCCAGTGGGACTATCTCTGACCATGGTCGCCATCATGGGCGCCGCGATGCTCGGCATAGGCATAGCCGAGTTCCGCAAGACCGAATAACGCCCCGCATTCAAAGCTCACCATGTGGCATTCCCCTCGCCCATTGGTAAGCCCTCGCCTATCGTTCTCCGTTTTGCGTTAGCCAATAACGAAAGAAACCGTCCAATTCTCAGAGGAAACCCCTAGCGCCGCCAGAGGTATCCCTCATTCCCCGCCCCTGCCCGTCCATTGAATACAAAAACCACCCTCAAGCCTCCCTCTGCCCCGTGAGCAGGCTCCGCCGGCCCATGCTCGCATGAGCGGGGGGCGGCAGCCGGAAGACAGTAAGGCAAGCGAGAGGCGGAGAACAGACCGGAACCAGGCCTCCGACCCCAACCTCTACCAGGCAGAGTGCCACGGGGGAGCCCGGGCGGCCGTCCCCCGGAAACGCACTGCGAGCCCCTCGAAGCCGCCTCAAAGGCGGCGAAGTTAGGGCGACGCCGGGTGGCTACGGGGGCAAACCACCCGGCGTCGCGATCATCGGCGTTCCGACGGGGGCCCGGAACGCCGGCAGTGGTGCCCCGACGGGGGACCAGAGCACCGATATGAATGCTACACGTAAACACCCCCTAGTGTGTCAAGACCCAATTACAACCGGATCTCGGGACGAGCCTGAGCAGGCGAATCAGTTGTCGCCGTCGCCGGGCCGAGCGGGGGGATGGCCGTTTCCTTCTGATGTCCCGGTCGCCTCACGGGTAGCAGGCAGGTTCGGCTGGTACTCCATGAAGCCGCGGGTGTTGTCGGGCTCTCGGCCGCCGTTGGCGAACACCACGGCGAAATAGGGAATGACGATAGCGCCGACGGCGGGTATCACGGTGAGCCAGCCGAGGTGATTGACGAACATAACCACGGCGATTACGAAGCAGGCCGCGCGGATGCCCATCATCAGCAGGTACCTGCGCTGCCGGTAGCTGATGTCGTCGGACAGCGACCGCCTGGCCTCCGTCACCATGTGCACCTGCGGCCGCCCTCGGCCGCCGGCCTGACTCGTCCTCACCCCTCCACGGTATGCCTCCGCCGAGGGCCTGGCGACACCGCCCTCAGCTGGCCTGGCTGACCGACGACATGTTGAATCCCTCTACCCGCACCGGCGGCATCGCGGCCCGGTTGAAGTAGTCGCCCCATTCGCGCGGCAGGGTCGGCACGGTCGCGCCGACCTCGAGCAGCCGTCCGAGCATGCCCACCGGCGACTCGTTGAACCTGAAGTTGTTCACCGCGCCGGTCACCTCGCCGTTCTCCACCAGGTACACGCCGTCTCTGGTCAGCCCGGTCAGCAGCAGGGTCTGCGGGTCCACCTCGCGGATATACCACAGGCAGGTCAGCAGCAGCCCGCGGCCGGTAGCGGCGATCATCTCCTCCAGCGACGGCGCCCCGGCGGCGGAGGTGGCGAAGGTCAGGTTGTCGATGGCGGGCGTGGGTGGCAGCCCGGCCAGCGCGGCCGAGTGCCGCGAGGAGTGCAGGGCCGCGAGCGTGCCGCCGGAGATCCAGGCGGTCGGGGCCAGCGGGAGCCCGTTGTCGAATACCGAGGAGTCGGCGCCCGAGGCGTGCGCGATCACGAACGGCGGGCAGCCCAGCCCGGCCGCCAGCGGGTCACTGGACAGCGTGACGGGCTGCGTGGACAGGCGCTCGCCGACCCGGGTACCGCCGCCCGCCTTGCTGAATACCGTCCGCCCGTCCGACGCGTCCTTCGCGCCCGCCGACCAGTACAGGTAGATCATCAGGTCGGCGGTGGCCGTGGGCGGCAGCAGGGTCTCGTAGCGCCCGGCGGGCAGCGACACGCTGCGCTTGGCCCAGTCGAGGCGTTCGCTGAGCCCGGCGTCCAGGCCCGCGATGTCCACGTCGGTGAAGTCCCGGGTCGCCGCGCCGGTCCAGGCCGAACGCGCCAGGTCCGCCGACTTGGCGTTCAGCTCGACCCGGCCGGTCGGCTGGTCGTACCGCAGCCGCAGCCCGGCCGAACTCCCCAGGAACGTGCTGACCAGATCGTGTTCCGCGAACCCGTACAGCTTGCGGTCCGCGGCCTGGGCCTGGCGCAACGTGTCGCCGAGCGCCGCCGCGAATTCGCGCAGCACGCCGATCTCGGTCCGGCCCGGCGGGACGTCCCACGGGTGGTCAGGATCATTTGGGCCGAACGGTCCGTGGTTCGCCGCTCCGGCCAGCTCCGCCGCATCCTCGGCGGGCGTGGCCTCGGCCGCGGCCCGTTCGGCCGCCCGGACCACGTCCTCGACCTGGTCGGGACGCACACCGGCCCGGGAGATGACCCCGGCTGCCGCGCCCTCGGCGCGCCGGTCGATGGCGATGACGGTGAGCTGGCGCGAGCGGGACACCCCGTTGGTGGTGAGCGTGTTACCCGCCCAGCGCAGGTTGGCGCTCGAGGTCTCCTCGGCGATGACCACGCAGTCGTCACTGCGGGCCGCGGCCAGCGCGCGCTCGACCGTTTCCTGCGGAGAGAACTCGCTCATGCTGCACCTTCCTCCGCCGTATTGAGTATCCGCACCCCGCGCATGAGCACGGCCGGGCAGCCGTGGCTGACCGGGGCGACCTGGCCGGGCTGGCCCTTGCCGCAGTTGAACGCGCCGCCGAGCACGTAGGTCTGCGGGCCGCCGACGGCTTCCATGGAACCCCAGAAGTCCGTGGTGGTCGCCTGGTAGGCGACGTCCCGCAGCTGCCCGGCCAGCCTGCCGTGCTCGATTTTGAAGAACCGCTGGCCGGTGAACTGGAAGTTGTACCGCTGCATGTCGATGGACCAGCTCTTGTCGCCGATGACGTAGATGCCGTCCTCCACCCCGGCGATGAGATCGGCGGCGGACGGGCCGCCGGCCGGGGCCGAGCGCAGCGACACGTTGGCCATCCGCTGCAGCGGGATGTGCCCCGGGCCGTCGGAGAACGCGCACCCATTGGAGCGGCCGAAGCCGTTGCTCAGCGCCATCCGCCGGTCCAGCTGATAGCCGGACAGCACGCCGTAGCTGATCAGGTCCCAGGACTGGCCGGCCACGCCCTCGTCGTCGTAGCCGATCGTGGCCAGGCCGTGCTCGGTCGTGCGGTCGCCGGTCACGTGCATGACCTCCGACCCGTACTTGAGGGTGCCGAGCTTGTCCGGGGTGGCGAACGAGGTGCCGGCGTAGGCGGCCTCATAGCCGAGCGCCCGGTCCAGCTCGGTGGCGTGGCCGATCGACTCGTGGATGGTGAGCCACAGGTTGGAGGGGTCGATCACCAGGTCGTAGCGTCCGGCCTGGACCGTGGGCGCCGCCAGCTTGGCGGCCAGCAGCTCGGGCAGCTCGGCCAGCTCGGCCTCGAAGTCCCAGCCGGTCCCGGTGAGGTACTCGTAGCCGCGCCCGGCCGGCGGGGCGAGCGTGCGCATGGTGTCGAACCGCCCGTCGTCCGTGACCGCGACCGCGGTGATCGCCGGGTACAGGCGGACCCGCTGCTGGGTGGCGGTGGTCGCGCCGTCGGAGTAGAACTTGCACTCCCGCACCTGCTGCAGCGAGGCGTCCACGTGGCTGACCGCCTCGTGGTCGAGCAGGGTCTCGCTCCAGGCGGTCAGCAGCGCCACCTTGTCCGCGGCGCTGATCGTGAACGGGTCGGTCTGGTAGGCCGACACCCAGGTCACGTCGCCGTGGGCAGGCTCGGGGGCCAGCTCGATGGGCTCGGTGTTCATGGCCGCCGCCACCTTGGCCACCTCGACGGCCTGCCGGGCCGCCAGTGCCGCCGCGTCCGCGGTCAGGTCCACGGCCGCGGCGAAGCCCCAGGTGCCGTCCACGATCACCCGCACGGCCAGGCCGGTGTCGTCCGCGTCGAACTGGGTCTGCGGGGTGCCGTCGGACAGGCCGATGTGCTGGCCCCTGATCCGCTCGGCCCGGAAGTCGGCGTGCTGGGCACCGAGCGCCTTGGCTTGGGCGAGCGCCGCGTCCGCCAGGTCTCGTAGCGGCAGCGCGGTGAACTCGGGATCGATTCTTGATTCGTGATCATCCACGAGATCACAACTTATCTCACCGGTCCCGACCCGAGACGCATCCCCCGGACGTCCCTCGGGACGGCGCTCTCGAGGGATTGATGACAAGTTGTGACTTTTTAGCGAGACAGTCGATGCAAAGCGCAACCTACGCTACGGCTAACTGATAACACCGGTAACTGGCCGGCGCCCTCGATGGGCCGGGCCGGATGAGCCGGGGGTACGGGGCGTGCCGCTTTCCGGGTCTGTGACCCAATGCCTCGTGATGGTGTCAGAGCGGATCACCGGCAACCTGCGACACGAAGGGTGCCACTCTGATGACCTCAGAACCGACCCACATGCGCGAACGGCGCAAGAAGTGGGGGGCGGTGACGTTGAGCAAAAAGCGCCTCGGCGGGCTTGCCCTGGCGATAGCGAGCGTGACCGCCCTCGCCGCCTGCAGCAGCAGCGGCAGCGCCAGCCCCAACCCGACCTCAACCACTCCCGGAGAGACGACCCAGCCAGGCTCTGTCGGCGCGATCCCGGCCGCGGGGGCCGCCTCAGGGAAGGCCGGTTCCATCACGTTCGGGTACCTGGCCAGTGATGCGCCCAACTGGATCATGCCGATCGTCCCCGGTGCCGACAGCTCGGTGTACAACGTCTTCGTGTTCGAGTGGCAGCTATGGCGGCCGACCTGGTTCACGCCTGAAGGCTCCACCCCGACTGTCGACCCGGCGCTGAGCGTGGCCAACACGCCCGTGTGGTCGAACGGCGACAAGACGGTATCGGTGACCCTGAAGCCCTGGAAGTGGTCGAACGGGCAGACACTCGGCGCCAAGGACCTCGAGTTCACGATCGATGAGATCAAGGCCGCGGTCAAGGAATCCCCGGCGAACTGGTCTTCCTACGTGCCCGGCTACTTCCCGGACACGATCACGAGCATGTCGGTGCCGAACGCCCAGACGCTAGTGATCAACATGTCCAAGGCGGTCAACCCGACCTGGCTGGAAGAAGACATCCTCGACGTCCCGGTCATGCCGGCGGCCGCGTGGGCCAAGGACTCCGCGAGCGGGCCGACCCTGGACTACACCAACCCGGCGAACGCGAAGAAGATCTTCGACTTCCTCACCGCGCAGTCCAAGTCGGTGTCCACGTACGCCACCAACCCGCTGTGGCAGGTCGTTGACGGGCCGTACAAGCTGACTGCCTTCAACGCCACCACCGGTTCGTTCACCATGGCGCCGAACCCCGACTACAGCGGCCAGCACGCGAACCCCGAGTCCAGCTTCGTCGGGGTGCCGTTCACCTCGGACGCGGCCACGTTCAACGGCATCAAGAGCGGATCGGTCGATGTGGCCGCCCTGCCGCCTGAGGACAACCCGGAGATCCCGTCGCTCAAGGGCGAGGGCTACGACTACTACGGCCTGCCGGCCTGGGGCAACTACTTCGCGGCCTACAACTTCAAGGACACCACCGGCGACTTCAACAACATCGCCAACCAGCTCTACTTCCGGCAGGCGATGCAGCACCTGGAAGACCAGCCAGGCCAGATCAAGGCCTTCCTCAACGGGGACGGCGACCCGCTCGGCGGGCCGATCGGGGCCTACCCGCAGAGCCCGTACCTGCCGGCCAACGGCAAGACGACCCTCTACCCGTTCAGCATCTCCACCGCGACCAGCCTGCTGAAGTCGAACGGCTGGACCGTCACCCCGAACGGCACCGACACCTGCGCGAAGGCGGGCACGGGTGCCGGTGAGTGCGGGGCCGGCATCCCGGCGGGCACCAAGCTGTCCTTCAACCTGATCTACAACGCCGCCTCGCCGATCACCCAGGAAGTCGAGGACCTGGCCTCCAACGCGAAGGCAGCCGGCGTCACGGTCAACCTGTCGGCCAGCAACTTCAACTTCCTCATCAACAACTACACCGACCCGGGATCCCCGGCCAACGTCGACAAGTGGGCCATGATGGACTTCGGCGGGGAGAGCAGCTCCACCTACCCCACCACCTTCGGGCTCTTCAACACCGGCGGGACCGCTCAGATCGGCGACTACAGCGACCCGACCGCGGACTCGCTGATCAACGACTCCATCAGCAGCACTAACCCGGCCGCGGTCATGAACGAGCTGTCGTTCCTGGACACGCAGGTGCCGGTGCTGTGGCAGCCGTTGCGGGACCATGTCTACGTCTGGAAGTCGAACGTCTCGGCGACCACGCCGCAGGCGTTCGAGAACCTGACCCAGTACGACCCCACACCGGAGTTCTGGTACCTGACCAAGTAGTAGCCAGCGTCACTCGCTGAACGGGCCTGTCTCCCGGCGGTAAACCGCCAGTGGTGAACCGGGAGACAGGCCATCAGCCTGGAAGGAAGGCCCCACCGGGGCCTTCTTTTTTAGCCAGCGCGCGCCACGGTTTCCGGCGGAGAAAGCTCGCTCGGTGTGATCATGCTGCTCTCTCGGTACAGTGCTAGTCCGAGGGACGGCCCCCCGGGACTCTCTGGCCGGGGGACCCATCCCCCTTGACCCCCCTGGAGGGCAAGCGTGGCGCGTTCGGTACTGGTGACGGGCGGGAACCGGGGTATCGGGCTGGCCATCGCCCGGCGGCTGGCCGCGGGCGGGGACAGCGTCACGGTGGGTTCGCGCTCCGGCGACCCGGTCGACGGGCTCGAGGTGGTCCGCTGCGACGTTCAGGACACGGCCAGTGTCGACGAGGCGTTCGCGGCGGTGGAGGAGCAGCAGGGCCCGGTCGAGGTGCTGGTGGCCAACGCGGGCATCACCCGGGACCAGCTGCTCGCGCTGCTGAAAGAGGAAGACTTCAGCGCCGTGCTCGACACCAACCTGACCGGCGCGTACCGGGTGGCCAAGCGGGCGGTGCGCGGCATGATGCGGATGCGCCGGGGGCGGCTGATCTTCATCTCCTCCGTCGTCGGCCTGTACGGCTCGGCGGGCCAGGCCAACTACGCCGCCTCCAAGGCCGGGCTGGTCGGCCTGGCCCGGTCCCTGGCCCGCGAGCTGGGGTCCCGCGGCATCACCTCGAACGTGATTGCGCCGGGTTTCGTGGACAGCGACATGACGGCCGGCCTGGCGCAGGACAGGAAGGCGGCCATCCTGGCCGCGGTCCCGCTGGCCAGGTTCGCCTCGGCCGACGAGGTGGCGGGCCTGGTGGCGTTCCTGGCCGGGCCCGACGCGGCCTACATCACCGGTGCCGTGATCCCGGTCGACGGCGGCCTGGGCATGGGGCACTGACCGGTATTTGTCCGAATCCCACAAGCCATCATGCGAAACGTTCGTATCGCTGGTCCTTTCATTGACGGCGCCGGGCGGGGCAGGGTGGAAAAGTGCCGAACAACACGGAAGTGAGGCTCTCATGGGAATCCTGGCCGGAAAGCGGATCCTGATCACCGGGGTCATCACGGACGCCTCGATCGCCTTCCACGTCGCGCGGGTGGCCCAGCAGGAGGGCGCGACGGTGGTGCTCACCGGATTCGGCCGGCTGAGCCTGGTGGAGCGGATCGCCAAGCGGCTGCCGTCGCCGCCGCCGGTCCTGGAGCTGGACGTGACCAGCGAGGATCACCTGGCCTCGCTGGCCAGCCGGGTGTCCGAGCACGTCGACGGCCTGGACGGGGTGCTGCACGCGATCGCCTACGCGAACCCCGAGGAGGCGCTGGGCGGCAACTTCCTGCATACCAGGTGGCCCGACGTCGCGACCGCTCTGCAGGTCTCCGCGTACTCGCTCAAGGCGGTCACGATGGCGGCGCTGCCCCTGATGGACGGCGGCGGATCGGTCGTGGGACTGGACTTCGACGCCAGCGTGGCCTGGCCGGGCTACGACTGGATGGGCGTGGCCAAGGCCGGCCTGGAGTCGTGCGCGCGCTACCTCGCCCGTGACCTCGGCGCCCGGGGGGTCCGGGTCAACCTGGTGGCCGCCGGGCCGCTGCGCACCATGGCGGCCAAGTCGATCCCCGGCTTCGACCGGTTCGAGGGCGTGTGGGACGACCGGGCCCCGCTCGGCTGGGATATTACCGAGCCCGAGCCGGTCGCTCGGGCCTGCGTGGCGCTGCTGTCCGACTGGTTCCCCGCCACCACCGGCGAGATCGTGCACGTCGACGGCGGCGTGCACGCGATGGGGGCCTGATGCCCCCCGCCGCAGGCGGCCAGGCCAGCACCGCCGCTGGCGGCCAGGCCAGCACCGAGTACGTCCTGACCCTGTCCTGCCCGGACCGGACCGGGATCGTGCACGCGGTCGCGGGCTACCTGCTGCGGGCGGGCTGCAACGTGCTGGACAGCCAGCAGTTCGGGGACCGGACCGTCGACGGGTCGGGCCGGTTCTTCATGCGGGTGCACGTCGAAACGGTGCCGGGCGCGTCCGCCACCTATGGCTCCCTGCATGCGGGGTTCACGGCGGTAGCAGCCGAGTTCGGCATGGAGTGGGAACTGCACGATGTGGCCGTTCAGCCCCGCGTGCTGATCATGGTGTCCAAGGCCGGCCACTGCCTCAATGACCTGCTCTACCGGCGCGCGGCCGAATCGCTGCGCATCGACGTCCCCCTGGTCATCGGCAACCACCCGGACCTGGCCCCGCTCGCAGCCGCGCACGGCGTCGCGTTCGAGCACGTGCAGGCCGGCCCGGGCGACCCGATGTCCGCGCCCCGGGCCGAGGGCCGGCTGCTGGACCTGGTGGCCGAGCTGGACATCGACTTCGTGGTGCTGGCCCGGTACATGCGCATCCTGTCGCCTGAGCTGTGCGCCAAGCTGACTGGCCGCATCATCAACATCCACCATTCCTTCCTGCCCAGCTTCAAGGGCGCGCGGCCCTATCACCAGGCGCACGCCCACGGCGTGAAGCTCATCGGCGCGACCGCGCACTACGTCACCGCTGACCTGGACGAGGGCCCGATCATCGAGCAGGAGGTCGCCCGGGTCGATCACACCAGCAGCCCGGAAGACCTCGCTGCCATCGGCCGCGACGCCGAGCGGGTCGCACTGGCCCGCGCTGTGCGCTGGCACGCCGAGCACCGCGTCCTCCTGCACGGCCGCCGCACCGTCATCTTCAGGTGAGTCCCGCCAGTTCAGGTGAGTCCCGCCAGTTTCATCTCACGGCCACCGCGTGGCCCGGCGGGGGTCACCCTTACAACCCGTGAGATCGCGGGTGACCAGGTAATACCTAGCGTAATTATTTGTCTACTCATCGTTAAACAGTTACGCTTAGTAGTCGCCGTCGGAGGGCATCACGCCGGCGGTTCCATCGGGTATCACGGTGCGTCGGCTCGCTGAGGTTCTTGGCGGCAGCCGGGACTGCAGGCGAAGATTCTGCGGCGAGGCGGTCGTTCCACGGCAAGCCTTCACGTCACTGTGACGCTGCGTACCCGTTGGTGCGTGTGTTAACAGATATGTCCAGTTCCGGAAATGTCGGGATGCTGTCCGGGCCTGGCGGAATGCTGCTCCCACGGGATTGATGGCAAGTTGTGACTTTTTTGCCGAGAGATCGATGCAATATGGAACTTACGCTTCCGCTAACTCATAACACCGGTAACTGACCGGCGGGCCCGCCACGGGCCGGCCCGGATGTGCCGGGGAGACGGGCCGTACCGCTTTGCGGCGTACTGCGACCCAGTGCCCCGCGACGGTGGCGGAGCGGATCACCGGCGACCTGCGAGAAAGAAGGGCGACACTCTGATGACCCCAGGACGGACCATCGGCGCGATCAGCGTTAGGAGGGAGGGACGATGACTACGTTCGGTAAGAAGAGCATCGCCGGGCTTGCCCTGGCGGTAGCGAGCATCACGGCCCTCGCCGCCTGCAGCAGCAATAGCAGCAGCAGCAGTTCCACGACCACCACGCCGGGCGTGACAACGCAGGCAGGCTCGATCGGGGGGATCCCCGCCGCGGGGGCTGCCTCCGGTAAGGCCGGCTCGATCACGTACGGGTACCTGGCGTCTAACGCGCCCAACTGGATCCTGCCGATCATTCCCGCCGCTGACAACTCGGTCTACAACAGCTTCGTCTTCTCGTGGCAGATGTGGCGGCCGGCGTGGTTCACCTGGAACGGTTCCAGCCCGGCGGTCGATGACTCGCTGAGTCCGGTCAACGCGCCCGTGTCGTCGAACGGCGGCAAGACGTTTACGATGACGTTCAAGCCCTGGAAGTGGTCGGACGGCCAGCCAGTCGGCGCCGCGGACATGGCGTTCACGCTCGATGAGATCAAGGCCGCCATCAAGGAATCCCCGGCGAACTGGGCTAACTACGTGCCCGGCTACTTCCCCGACACGCTCACCAGCATGTCGATGCCGAACGCCAGCACGCTGGTGCTCAACATGTCCAAGCCGGTCAACCCGACCTGGTTGCAAGAAGACATCATCGACACCGGGATGATGCCCGCCCACGCGTGGGCCAAGGCTTCCGCGAGCGGGCCGACCCTGGACTACACGAACCCGGCGAACGCGAAGAAGATCTGGGACTTCCTCAACGCCCAGTCCAAGTCGGTGTCCACCTACGCCACCAACCCGCTCTGGCAGGTCGTTTACGGGCCGTACAAGCTGACTGCCTACAACGCAACCACCGGCTCTTTCACCATGGTGCCCAACACCGAGTACAGCGGTCCGCACGCCAACCCCCAGTCCACCTTCGTCGGGGTCCCGTTCACCTCGGACGCGGCCCAATTCAACGCCATCAAGAGCGGGTCGGTCGATGTCGCCGCCCTCCCGCCGGAGGACAACCCGGAGATCCCCTCGCTCAAGAGCACCGGCTACAACTACTACGGGCTGCCGGCCTGGGGCGACTACTTCGCGGCCTACAACTTCAAGGACACCACCGGCGACTTCAACAACATCGCCAACCAGCTCTACTTCCGGCAGGCGATGCAGCACCTGGAAGACCAGCCAGGCCAGATCAAGGCCTTCCTCAACGGGGACGGCGACGTGCTCGGCGGGCCGATCGGGGCCTACCCGCAGAGCCCGTTCCTGCCGCCCAACGGCAAGACGACCCTCTACCCGTTCAGCATCTCCACCGCGACCAGCCTGCTGAAGTCGAACGGCTGGACCGTCACCCCGAACGGGACCGACACCTGCGCGAAGCCGGGCACGGCTGCCGGTGAGTGCGGGGCCGGCATCCCGGCCGGCACCAAGCTGTCCTTCAACCTGATCTACAACGCCACCTCGCCGATCACCCAGGAAGTCGAGGACCTGGCCTCCAACGCGAAGCTAGCCGGCGTCACGGTCAACCTGTCGGCCAGCAACTTCAACTTCATGATCCAGAACTACATCGACCCGGCGGCGCCGGCCAACGACAACAAGTGGGCCATGATGGACTTCGGCGGCGAGTCCTTCTCCACCTATCCCACCTCGTTCGGGCTCTTCAACACCGGCGGGTCCGGTCAGATCGGCGACTACAGCGACCCGAAGGCCGACTCGCTGATCAACGCCTCTATCACCAGCACCGACCCGGCCGCCGTCGTGAACGAACTGTCGTACCTGAACACGAGCGAGCCGGTGCTGTGGCAGCCGTTGCGTGACCACGTCTACGTCTGGAAGACGAGCGTCTCGGCGACCACGCCGAAGGCGTTCGAGAACCTGACGCAGTACGACCCCACGCCGGAATTCTGGTACCTAACCAAGTAGTAGTAGTAGTAGTAGCGAGCGTCACCTGCTGGACTGGCCTGTCTTCCGGTGATAAACCGGGAGACAGGCCACCAGCCTGGAAGGAAGGATCCCACCGGTGAGCGCCTACCTGCTGCGCCGGATCGGGACGTCCATCATCGTCCTGATCGGCATCTCCATCTTCATGTACCTGCTGCTGCACGTGGTCTTCCCGTCGCCGGCCAGGGTGGCGCTCGGCCTGCGGGCCAACAGCGCGCAGATCGCCTCCTGGAACCAGCAGAACGGATACGACCGCCCCGTAATCGTGCAGTACCTGAGTTACATGAACGGCCTGCTGCACGGCAACCTGGGCTACTCCTACGCGGAGAACCAGACCGTGGCCGCCCTGTTCCAGGAGCGCCTGGCCCGCAGCATCTACCTGTCCGGCATCTCGCTGCTGCTGGCGATCCTGATCGCCTTGCCGCTGGGCATCTTCCAGGCGGTGAAGCGGAACACGCTCGGCGACAACGTGGCCACCAGCGCGGCGTTCATCCTGTACTCGATGCCGTCGTTCTTCCTCGGCCTCATCCTCATCCAGGTCTTCGCGCTCTCGTTCCCCGTCCTGGGCTTCGAGGCGAGCCAGTCCACCAACATCTTGGTCGTGATCGGCGACTGGCACGACATGCTCCTGCCGATCCTGACTCTCGTGCTGATCACCGTGGCCAACTTCTCCAGGTACATGCGGTCCTCGTCGATCGACGTGCTGGCCCAGGACTACATCAAGGTGGCGCGGGCCAAGGGCCTGCCCGAGCGCCTGGTCCTGTCGCGGCACATGGTGCGGAACGCGTCCTTGCCGATGGTCACCCTGATCGGGCTGTTCCTCCCCGCCCTGCTGGCCGGGAACCTGATCGTCGAGACCCTGTTCAACTACGAGGGCCTCGGCCTCCTGTTCTATGACAGCCTCGGCAAGGAGGACTACCCCGTGCTGCTGGCCTACACGCTGGTCGGTGCCGTCTTCGTAGTCCTGGGCAACTTCGTCGCGGATATCGCGCTTACCGTCGCGGACCCGCGAATCCGGCTGGCCTGACCGGTCGGCAGCAAGGAGATAGTGATGGCAACCGGACAGGCGTCGCTCCCGCCGCTCGACACGACCCGTGCCCCCGAGGGGGGGAGCTCGGCGCGGTCCAGAGCGGGTGGCGGCTGGCGCTGCACGAGTTCGTGAGGAACAGGCTGGCCGTCGTCGGCGTCGGCATCCTGCTGTTCTTCGTGGTTTTCTGTTTCCTCGGGCCGTACTTCTACCACACGGACCTGCTGACGGTAAGCCTGATCAACGCTCATGACCCGCCGGGCGCCGGTCATCCGCTCGGCGCGGACGTCAACGGCTTCGACGTTCTCGGCGAGCTCATGAAGGGCGGCCAGGCCGCGCTGGAGATCGGTTTCTTCGCCGCGTTCGTCGCGATTACCATCGGTGCGCTGGTCGGCGCGGTCGCCGGCCTGGCCGGCGGGATCGTCGACACCGTGCTGATGCGCGTGGTCGACATATTCCTGTCGATACCGTTCCTGTTCGTGGTGCTCATCCTGGCGGCCAGGTACGGCGCGTCGGTGCTGTCCCTGTCGCTGGTCATCGGCGGTTTCTCCTGGCAGGTGCCGGCCCGGCTGGTGCGCGGCGAGGTGCTCACGATCAGGGAACGCGACTTCGTCCTGGCCGCGCGGACAGCGGGCTCCGGCCGCTGGCGGCTGATCCGCAGGCACCTGCTGCCGAACTCGATCGGCGTGATGATCGTCAACGTGACCTTCCAGGTGGCCGACGCGATCCTCGCGGTCGCCTACATAGGCTTCCTCGGCTTCGGCCTGCACTACCCCAACCTGGACTGGGGTGACATGATCTCCGACGGCGTCGGGTACATGCAGGACGGCTACTGGTGGCTGATCTACCCGGTCGGCATCTGCATCGTGCTGACCGTGATGGCCCTCAACTTCATCGGCGACGCGCTCCGCGACTCCTTCGACGTCCGGTTGAGGCGGCGTTAGTAGCCACATCGGTTGGGTAGCATGCTTGACCAGCCATCACGAACGAGAGGTAGCGGCCACATGGCCCCCGTCCTTGACATCGAGAACCTGTCGACGCACATCAAGCTGACCAGCTCCGTGGTGCAGGCGGTCGGCAACATCGACATGCGCGTCGAAGCCGGGGAAACCCTCGGCATCGTGGGGGAGTCCGGCTGCGGCAAGTCCATGACCGGGCTGTCGATCATGGGGCTGCTGCCGCCCGGCGGATCCATCGTGGGCGGCTCCATCAAGCTCGACGGCCGCGAGCTCGTCGGCCTCAAGCAGGAGGACATGCGGCAGGTCCGGGGCAACGAGATCGCGATGATCTTCCAGGATCCGCTCACCTCGCTCGACCCGACCAAGACCATCGGCTACCAGGTCGCCGAGCCGGTCCGGCTGCACCGGGGCGTGTCCAAGTCCGCCGCTACGGACCGGGCGGTGGAGGTGCTGTCCCTGGTCGGGCTGCCCAAGCCCAAGGAGCGGCTCGAGGACTACCCGCACCAGCTGTCCGGCGGCCTGCGGCAGCGGGTGATGATCGCCATGGCGCTGGCCAACGAACCGAAGCTGCTCATCGCCGACGAGCCGACCACGGCCCTCGACGTCACCATCCAGGCGCAGATCCTCGCCCTGCTCAGGGACCTGAAGGAGCGCCTGGGCATGGCCATGCTGCTGATCACGCACGACATGGGCGTGATCGCCGGGCACGCCGACCGGGTCAACGTCATGTACGCGGGCCGGGTGGTGGAAACCGCCGAGGTGCGCCAGCTCTTCAACGAGATGCACCACCCCTACACTCAGGCCCTGCTCGCGTCCATTCCGCAGCTCGACCAGGATGCCAACAAGGCGCTGCACGCCATTGCCGGCCTGCCGCCCGACCTGTCGCACCCGCCGGACGGCTGCCGGTTCGCGGCCCGGTGCACCCGGGCTACCGACAAGTGCCGCTCCGAGGAGCCGTCCCTGTCCGGCAAGACCTACGAGCACAGGTTCTCCTGCTGGCACCCCGTGGACGGACCGCTGGTCCTGGAGGTGATCGGCGCGAGCGGGCCGGACGCGGCGAGCACCGGCCTGGCCGGCGCGGACACCGAGAGCATCAAGGAAGCCTCCGCCGGCGACCGGGTCGGCCTCGCCGCCGACGCCCCGCTGGCGGACGCCGCGCCCGGGGAAACCCGGGAAGCCGAAGCCATCGTGGTGGCGGCCGGGCTCGAGGTGACGGCCGACGGCCGGCTCGAGGTAACGGCGCGCACGGTCGAGGCGGCCGCGGCGAACGGGGACGGTGCCGTCCCGCTGCTCGAGCTGCGCCACCTGGTAAAGGAATTTCCCATCACCGCCGGCGTGCTGCAGCGCAAGGTGGGAGCCGTCCACGCCGTGTCGGACGTATCCTTCTCCGTGCCCGCCGGGACGACGTTCGGCCTGGTCGGCGAGTCGGGGTGCGGCAAGACCACGATCGGCAAGGTGATCGTGGCGCTGGAGAAGCCGAACTCCGGCTCGGTCACGCTCGGTGGCGTGGACGTATCCAGGCTGAGCGGCGGCGAATTGCGGCGCAAGCGCCGCGACCTGCAGCTCATGTTCCAGGATCCGCACTCCTCGCTGGACCCGCGGATGCGGGTCGGCGCGATCATCGGAGAGCCCCTGGCCATCCAGCACATGGGCAGCAAGCGCGCCCAGCGGGACCGCGTGTTCGAGCTGCTCAGCGAGGTCGGCCTGCCGCGGAACGCGGTGGAGCGCTACCCGCACGAGTTCTCCGGCGGCCAGCGGCAGCGCATCGGCCTGGCCCGGGCGCTCACCCTGAACCCGAGGCTCATCGTGGCCGACGAGCCGGTCAGCGCGCTCGACGTGTCGATCAGGGCGCAGGTGCTGAACCTGATGAAGCGCCTGCAGGCCTCGCACGGCCTGACCTACGTGGTGATCTCGCACGACCTGGCGGTGGTCAAGTACATGGCCGAGCGGATCGGCGTCATGTACCTGGGCAAGCTGGTCGAGCTCGGCTCCGGTGACGACATCTACGAGCGCGCCGCGCATCCCTACACGGCGGGCCTGATCGCCACCATCCCGGTGCCCAAGCCGGCCCAGGAGCGGGCTAAGAAGGGCGCGGCCATCCGAGGTGAGCTGCCCAGTCCGGTGAACCCGCCCTCCGGGTGCCGGTTCCGGACCAGGTGCCAGTTCGCGCAGGAGATCTGTGCCGCCGAGGAACCGCTGCTGCGTTCCTTCGGCCCAGGTCACGTGGCAGCCTGCCACTTCCCGCTGCAGACCCCGGATGGCGCCCCCGTGGGTGCTCCGGCTATGACCTCCGCGGCCGACCCGGCCCAGTAGGCGGCGCACAGCCCGTGCCTGCTGCGCCTGGTGCCGGAGGGCCGAGCGGGACCGGTGAAGGCAGATATCCGCGGCTTTCCCTTGCCCGGAACGCCGATGATGCCGATACTCCATTCATGGGAGGGTCGGCGGCGGACACGCCCGCAACGCCCGAGTATCTCCGCGCCTCGGACGCGGAGCGCGACCATGCGATCAGTGAGCTCCGGCAGGAATTCGTCGACGGGCGCCTGTCGCACGAGACCTTCATGATCCGCATGCAGGACGCCCTGAGCGCCCGGCATCGCGGCCAGCTGACCGGCCTGTTCACCGACCTTCCGCCCCGCCGGGCCCGCTCCCGGGAGCTGCTGGCCCGCCTGCGGGCCGCCTTCCGCTGGCGGGATCGCGACGAGAGGGCCGATCCGGCGGCCAGCTGGACCCGCGGCAGCCACGGGCCCCAGGTACCGGTCGGCCTGGCGGGGCCTGGTGTCATCCCTGTCCCCGGCGCGTGGCCGCCGGGATTCCCGCCGCCCCGGCCGTCCGAGGCCGCCCCGGCCCCCTCAGGGCCGCCGCAGCCGTTGTACTTCCCGCCGGGTGCCGGCACCGCATTTACCATCGGGCGGACCCAGGACTGCGACCTGCGCATCGCCGACCTGTCGGTATCCAGGCTGCATGCTCAGCTGTCGCGCGGCGAGGACGGCTGGCTGCTGTCCGACCTGGGCTCCCACAACGGCACCCGGGTGAACGGCTGGCGGGTCAAGGAGCCGGTGCCGCTGCGCGCCGGTGACATGGTGCAGTTCGGTTCGGCCATGTTCGTCGTGCAGGGCCCGGGGCCGAGGGCCACCGAGGCCCCGGAAAGCCCTCTGTAAGGGGGCCCAGGGGGGAACGGGGGACGGGTAGTCCCCCCGTTAGTGAGGGTCCGGGGGGTCCTACCCCCCGGTACAGTCAACACCGTGACGACCGTTCTGCTGGTGCGACATGGGCTGACCGCGACGACCGGCCATGTGCTGACCGGATGGACGCCTGGCATCCCGCTGGATGACCGCGGCCGGGCCCAGGCGGCCGCGCTGGCGGCCAGGCTGGCGCCGCTGCGGCTTGATGCCATCGTGAGCAGCCCGCTGGAACGGTGTATGCAGACGGCGGCGGCCATCGCGGCCGGGCGGGACAGCCAGCCGGTCATCACCGAGGACCGGGTGGGGGAGTGCCACTACGGCGACTGGACCGGCCAGCCGCTGAAGAAGCTGGCCGCCGAGAAGCTATGGCGCGTGGTGCAGGCGCATCCGAGCGCGGTGACGTTTCCCGGGCCCGACGGGGAATCGATGCCGGATATGCAGCACCGGGCGGTGGCCGCGGTCAGGGACTGGAACGCCAGGCTCGGTAAGGATGCCACCTACCTGATCTGCTCTCACGGTGATGTCATCAAGGCCATCATCGCCGATAGCCTGGGCATGCACCTCGATCAGTGCCAGCGGATCCAGGCCGATCCCTGCTCGCTGAGCGTGATCAGGTATACGCCGCTACGACCGTTCCTGATCCGGATGAACGACAGAGGGGGTGGAGTCGATGACCTCATGCCTCGTCCTGACGGGCACCACGCCCGGGCCAGCGACGCCGCGGTCGGCGGCGGCTCCGGCGGAGCAGAGCAGGCCAACGGGCCGGCCGAGGCCGTGAACGGGGCGACCGCAATCCTGGCCGGGGCGGTTGCGACCCCTGCCAGTCGTCAAGAGTCGGCGGACACGCGAGGATAGGGCTATGCCGGTCTACTTCTATGACCCGCCGGACAGGTTCGTGGCCGGCGCGGTCGGGCAGCCAGGAGAACGGATCTTCTACCTGCAGGCGACCTCCACGGGTCGCGTGACCAGTGTCATCCTGGAGAAGTTCCAGGTCAGCTTGCTGGCCGAACGCATCGATGAGCTCCTGGACGAGGTGCTCAGGCGTACCGGCGGATCGCCCGCGGTACCGGCGGCCGCCCCGGCGGGACTGGAGGACGACGGCCCGCTCGACCTGCCGCTGCTGGAGGATTTCCGGGTCGGCGCGATCGCCCTGGCCTGGGATGGCGACGGCGGCATGGTCGTGATCGAGGCGCAGGAAGAATCTGACGAGCCGGTAGAGCCGCTGGCGGAGGACATCCCGGCCGACGGGCCCGGAGTGCTCAGGGTGCGCATCACGCCGGGTGCCGCGCGGGCCTTCGCCCAGCGCGCGGCCAAGATCGTCGCGGCGGGCCGGCCGCCCTGCCCGTTGTGCGGTCTGCCGCTGGATTCCGACGGACATGTCTGCCCGCGACAGAACGGGCACCGCGTCAGTCATGCTTGATGATGCCGGTCCGAACTATCCGCTGCGGCCCGGGCCGGATGCCGGCCAAGGCGAGCAGGCCGCGCTCGACCTGCTGACCAGCGGGCCGCTAGAGGTAGAAGGTCGGCTGGTAGACGCGTCGAACGCCACCCTGTACTGCACGATCACGGTCGCCGGGCCTGCGCCGAGGAGCGGCAAGAATGCGGGCCGCCCCGCTAAGAACGCCAAGAACGCGGCGGCCGCGGAAACCAAGATCGCCTGCGTCTACAAGCCGATCGCCGGGGAGCGCCCGCTGTGGGACTTCCCGGCGGGAACGCTGGCTGGACGGGAAGTCGCCGCCTACGTCGTGTCCCGCGCGGCCGGCTGGGACGTGGTCCCGCCCACGGTCATGCGGGACGGGCCGTTCGGCCCTGGCATGTGCCAGCTGTGGATCGACCACGACACCGACCTGGACCTGATCGCGCTGTCCCGCCGCACCGATCACGCGGGCCTGCGCGACATGGCCGTATTCGACGCCGTGGTGAACAACGCCGACCGGAAGATCGGCCACCTGCTGCCCGTGCCCGACGGGCATCTGTACGGCTGCGACCACGGGGTCTGCTTCGCCGAGGACTACAAGCTGCGCACCGTCTTGTGGCAGTGGCGGGGCAAGAGCCTGCCCAGGCGCGCGGTGGAGGCCCTGCGCCGCCTGAACGCGCAGCTCACCGACGGCAGCCTGGCCGAGGAACTATCCCCGCTGCTGGCCGACAGCGAGATCAGCGCGACCAGGATCAGGATCGAGACCCTGCTCAAGCACCGGGTGCATCCCTACCCGCCCGCCGACTGGCCCGCCGTCCCCTGGCCTCCGATCTGACCTGGCCTTATCCCGGCCGCCGGTCAGATCTCGCCGGACTCCCCGGCGTCGCCGTGGCGCCTGAAGTAGCGCTCGAATTCGCGGGCTATAGCGTCGCCGCTCGCCTCGGGCAGGTCCATCGCGTCCTTGGCCTCCTCGAGGGTCCGCACGTAGTCGGCGACCTCGGAGTCCTGCTGGGCGAGTTCATCGACGCCGCGCTCCCAGGCGCGCGCCTCCTCCGGCAGATCCGCCAGCGGCAGCGGCGCGTCCAGGATGTCCTCGACGCCCCGCAGCAGAGCCAGGGTGGCCTTCGGGCTGGGCGGCTGCGCCACGTAGTGCGGCACCTGCGCCCACAGCGAGACGGTGGGAATCCCCGCGGCGGTGCAGGTGTGCTGGAGCACGCCGATGATCCCGGTCGGGCCCTTGTAATCGACCCGGCCGATGCCGCTCACCGCGATATCGCTGGGCAGCTTCACGTTCGACGAGCCGACCGATACCGGCACCGGGCGGGTGTGCGGCGCGTCGGCCAGCAGCGCGCCGAGCAGGATGACCAGGTCGACGCCGAGGCTTTCCAGGCTCTGCACGAGCTCTTCGCTGAACGCCCGCCACCGCATGTTCGGCTCGATGCCGTGCACCAGGACCACGTCCCGGGACAGCCCGGTCGGCGGCGCGGACCCGTCAGCCGGGTCCTGGGGTTGCGCCCGGGCCAGGGAGATCCTGGTCGTCGGCCAGATAAGGCGCTTGGTCTGACCGCCCTCGACCTCGATCACCGGCCGGTTGACCTGGAAATCGTAGAAGTCCTCTGGGTCGATGGCGCCGATCGGGGTCGCCTGCCACGCGATGCCCAGGTGGTTGACTACCCCGCTGGCGGCCTCACCGGCGTCGTTCCAGCCCTCGAACCCAGCGATGGCAACCGGAGAGGTGAGTTCACCGATGTCATTGAACTCGATGACTCTCCACCTCCCACCATCGCGCTGGCCGCCGCGCGGCGGCCAGCAGGCCCGGGGTCGTTCCCGCGAGCCGGCACAGCTACAGACTACGTGGTTGCCCCTACTCGTTGGGTGACCTGCTGGCGTGTCCCGCGCCAGCCTAGAATGGATGCTGATGAGCACACTACGGGCCGCCCTGGCGGAGCGAGTCGTGGTGGCAGACGGGGCAATGGGCACGATGCTCCAGGCGAGCGATGCCACCGGAGAGGATTTCGCTGGCTACGAGGGCTGCAACGAGATCCTGAACGTGACCAGGCCGGACATCGTCACCGGGGTCCACGACGCCTACCTGGAGGCGGGCGCCGACTGCGTCACCACGAATTCCTTCGGGGCGAATCTGGGGAATCTCGGCGAATACGGGATCACCGAGCGGATCGGCGAGCTGTCCGAGGTGTCGGCCCGGCTGGCCCGCGCCGCCGCCGACCGCTGGGCCACGCCGGACCGCCCGCGCTGGGTGCTCGGCTCGATCGGCCCCGGCACCAAGCTGCCCACGCTCGGGCACACCACGTTCCGCGAGCTGCGCGACAGCTACCAGGCCAACGCGGCAGGCCTGCTGCGCGGCGGCGCCGACGCGCTGATCATCGAGACCTGCCAGGACCTGCTGCAGGCCAAGGCGGCCATCATCGGCGCCAAACGGGCCGTGGCGCACCTGGGGTCGGGCACGGTGATCATCGCCCAGGTCACCATCGAGACCACCGGCGCGATGCTGCTCGGCAGCGAGATCGCCGCGGCCCTGACCGCCATGGAGCCGCTCGGCATCGACATGATCGGCCTGAACTGCGCGACCGGGCCCGGCGAGATGAGCGAGCACCTGCGCTACCTGGCCGCCCACGCCAGGATCCCGATCTCCTGCGAGCCGAACGCCGGCCTGCCCATGCTGACCCCCGACGGCGCCAGGTACCCGCTCACCCCCGCCGAGCTGGCCGACGCCCATGACCGGTTCACCAGGGAATTCGGCCTGTCCCTGGTCGGCGGCTGCTGCGGCACCACGCCCGAGCACATCGCGGCACTGGCCAGCCGGCTGGCCAGCCGGGCCGTCGTGCGCCGCAGGCCTCGCCCCGAGCCCGGGGTGGCCTCGCTCTACGCGCACGTGCCGTTCCGCCAGGACACCGCGTTCCTGGCCATCGGGGAGCGGACCAACGCCAACGGGTCGAAGGCGTTCCGCGACGCCATGCTCGAGGGCCGGTACGAGGACTGCGTGCAGATCGCGCGGAGCCAGACCAGGGACGGCGCCCACCTGCTCGACGTGTGCATCGACTACGTGGGCCGGGACGGCGTGGCGGACATGCGCGAGGTGGTGGGCCGGCTCGCCACCGCGGCCACGCTGCCCCTGGTCCTCGACTCCACCGAGCCCGCGGTGATCGAGGCCGGACTGGAGCTGACCGGCGGCCGCGCGGTCATCAACTCGGTGAACTACGAGGACGGCGACGGGCCCGACTCCAGGATCGCGCGGGTCATGCCGCTGGTGCGGGAGCACGGCGCCGCCGTCATCGCGCTCGCCATTGACGAGCAGGGTCAGGCCCGCACCGCCGAATGGAAGGTCGCCGTGGCCGAGCGGCTGATCGGCGACCTGACCGGGAACTGGGGCATGCGGGTCGAGGACATCATCGTGGACTGCCTGACCTTCCCCATCGCCACCGGGCAGGAGGAGACCAGGCGCGACGCGATCGAGACCATCGGGGCGATCGCCGAGCTGAAGCGCCGTCACCCGGCCGTGCAGACCACGCTGGGCGTGTCGAACGTGTCGTTCGGCCTGAAGCCCGCCGCCCGCGCCGTGCTGAACTCCGTCTTCCTGGCCGAGTGCGTGCGGGCGGGCCTGGACTCGGCGATCGTGCACGCCGCGCGGATCGTGCCGATCGCCCGGATACCCGACGAGCAGCGGCAGGTCGCGCTGGACCTGGTATACGACCGGCGCCGGGAGGGCTACGACCCGCTGGCCCGGTTGCTCGACCTGTTCGAGGGCGTGGACGTGGCCGGGCTGAAGGCCAGCCGGGCCGCCGAACTGGCCGCGCTGCCGCTGTGGGACCGGCTAAAGCGGCGGATCATCGACGGCGAGCGGGCCGGGCTCGAAGCCGACCTGGAGGCCGCGCTGGAGCAGCGGCCGGCCCTGGAAATCGTCAACGACGTGCTGCTGGACGGCATGAAGACGGTCGGCGAGCTGTTCGGCTCCGGGCAGATGCAGCTGCCCTTCGTGCTGACCTCCGCCGAGGTCATGAAGGCGTCCGTGGCCTACCTCGAGCCGCACATGGAACGCAGCGGCGAAGAAGGCAAGGGCAAGATCGTGCTGGCCACGGTCAAGGGCGACGTGCACGACATCGGCAAGAACCTAGTCGACATCATCTTGTCCAACAACGGCTACGACGTCATCAACATCGGCATCAAGCAGCCCATATCGTCCATCGTGGCGGCGGCCGAGGATAACGGCGCCGACGTCATCGGCATGTCCGGGCTGCTGGTCAAGTCCACCGTGGTGATGCGGGACAACCTCGCCGAGCTGAACTCGCGGGGCCTGGCCAGCCGCTGGCCGGTGCTGCTCGGCGGGGCCGCGCTCACTCGCGCCTACGTGGAGCAGGATCTCGCCTCGCTGTTCGACGGCGAGGTCCGCTACGCCAGGGACGCCTTCGAAGGGCTCCGCCTGATGGACGCCGCGATGGCGGTCAAGCGCGGTGCGGACGGGGCCAAGCTGCCCGAGCTGCGGACCCGCCGCGTCCGCGCCGCGGCCACGGCCGCGCCCGACATCCCAGACCGAGCGGCCACGGACCGTTCTGATGTATCCACCGATGTGCCGGTGCCGGAAGCCCCGTTCCTCGGCACCGAGGTGATCAAGGGCATCCCGCTGGCTGAGTACGCGGCTTATCTGGACCAGCGGGCGCTGTTCATGGGCCAGTGGGGCCTTAAGCCGTCCCGTGGCGGCGGGCTCAGCTACGAGGAACTAGTGGAGACCGAAGGCCGCCCGAGGCTGCGCATGTGGCTGGAGCGAGCACAGACCGAGGGCCTGCTCGAGGCGGCCGTGGTCTACGGGTACTTCCGCTGCGTCAGCTCGGGGAACGACCTGATCGTGCTGACCGCCGACGGGGTGACCGAGCTCGAGCGGTTCACCTTCCCCCGGCAGCGGCGCGACCGGCGGCTGTGCCTGGCCGACTTCTTCAAGCCGCAGGACTCGGGGCAGACCGACGTGGTGGCCTTCCAGCTCGCGACCATGGGGCCCCGCGTCTCGGCCGCCACCGGCGAGCTGTTCGCGAAGAACGCCTACCGCGAGTACCTGGAGCTGCACGGGCTATCCGTCCAGCTCGCCGAGGCGCTGGCCGAATACTGGCACACCCGGGTCCGGCGCGAGCTGGGCGTCGGCGGCGCCGATCCCGGCGACCTGGCCGGCTTCTTCCGGGTTGACTACCGGGGTGCGCGGTACTCGTTCGGCTACCCCGCCTGCCCGGATCTGGCCGACCGGGCCAAGGTCATGCGCCTGCTCGAGCCGTCCCGCATCGGCGTCGAGCTGTCCGAGGAGATGCAGCTGCATCCGGAGCAGTCCACCGACGCGATCGTGGTCCACCACCCCGAGGCGAAATATTTTTCGGTATGAGCGACGTCGCGGTGCTGTTCGACATGGACGGGCTGCTGATCGACTCCGAGCCGCTGTGGCTGGAGGCCGAGGCCGCGGTCATGGCCAGGCTCGGCGTGCGGTGGACCGAGGCGGACCAGCGGCAGCTGCTGGGCGGCAGCCTGGATCGCTCGGTGAGCTACATGCTGGCCAAGGCGGCGCGGCCGGTGCCGCCGGACACGCTGGCCGCGTGGCTGATGGCCGGTATCACTGAGCGCGTCCGCCGCGACGTGCCGCTGCAGCCGGGCGCACGCGAACTGCTGGCCTCGGTCACCCGCGCCGGCCTGCCGCATGCCCTGGTCACCTCGTCCGAGCGGACGTTCATGGATGCCGTCCTGGCCAGCACCGGCCTGCGCTTCGACGTGCTGGTATGCGCCGACGACGTGACCGCGACCAAGCCGGACCCGGAGGCTTACCTGCTCGCGGCCAAGCTGATCGGCGTGCCCCCGGCGGACTGCTTCGCCCTGGAGGACTCGCCCAATGGCGTGGCGTCCGCCGAAGCGGCCGGCTGCCGGGTCATCGCGGTCCCGTCCGTGGTCCCGATCCCCCCGGCCCCGGGCCGCACCGTGGTCCGCTCGCTGCTGGATCTGCGGGCTGACGCCAGCGGGATTTCGGTAGCCGGGGGTTAGCCCCAACGACGGCACTCTGATCCCGGCTTAGACTCATAGCAGCAACGCGGGGAGGCGCGGATGTCCACCTATGACAAGATCGCCTGGCTGCCGCTGTGCGGGGGTCTGACCGGGGTCGGCCTGGTGCTGAGCTACCTGGCCATGCGCCGCCGCGGCCTCGGTTCGGGCCTGCGCTGGGCGGCCGTTTCACTGCTGCCGCTGGCCGCCTACCTGACCGGCGCGATCGAGATGTTCTGGAAGATCGGGATCGCCATCGGGGACTTCGCGACCGGCTTCGCGTTCTCGCCCCGGGTGTGGTCGGGTATCGCGCTGACCGGCCTGGCCGTGGTGCTGTTCGTGGCGTCCGGCCCGCTGCGCCGGCGCCGGGTCAAGCAGGACCGCGACGGTACCGCCGTGACGTCCGCGTCCGGCGCCGCCGGGACGCTCCCGGCAGCAGGGAAACAGCTGACCACCCGGCCTGCCGCCGGGACCCAGGCCGGTGCCGCCGCACCCGCTCGGGTGCCGGCCAAGGCGCGCCGGGGCAAGAACGCCGACGATGACGACGACCTCGGCGACGTCGAGGACATCCTCCGCCGTCACGGCATCACCTGAGCCGCTCGCACGGCTGGCGCTGGCGCGGGCACTATTCAACCCTGTCCGAAACGTCGCGGACATCTTTCGACGCCAAGGCATCAGGTGAGGATTTTTTTAGTCACAATCGCGCTACGACAGCGGCATTGGTCTGGATTTCGGCGGCCGAAGCGCAGAGTCTCTCCTGAGAGATAGGCAGCGATCAGCTGGATCGGGGCGCCGAAGGCTGCCTGGACATCGTCGCAGTTCGTTACCGAAGGAACATGCTCATGATCAGTGCACAAAAACGGCCGCTCGCGCTAGCGGTGGCCGTGCTGGCGGCGTGCGGACTGGCCGCGTGCAGCTCGTCGGGATCCTCGACGGGCAGCGCGTCGTCGTCCGCCAGCGCGGGAACTCCCGTGCGTGGCGGGACGCTGAACATCGTCGCCGCCTCCGGCCCGGACCACATCGACACCGTGCCCGCCTACTACACCGCAGACTACGAGCTCGAGCGCGGCTACGCCCGCCAGATGCTGTCCTACCCGTCGGAGGACTACACCGCCGCGGGTGACGCAGGCTGGACCACGGACACCACCCCGGCCCCGGACATCGCGACCGTGGTGCCCTCGGTGGCCAACGGCGGGATCACCAACGGCGGGAAGACCTACACCTTCCACATCAAGCAGGGCGTGGACTGGAACACCACCCCGGCGCGCCAGGTGACCGCCGCCGACTTCATCCGCGAGTTCAAGGCGTTCTGCAACCCGGCCCCCGGCGGATTCGTCGGCAACATCACCTACTTCGCGGCCACGATCGCCGGGATGAACAGCTACTGCAACGCCGAGCAGGCCTACTTCACGAACACCAAGACGCACCCGGCCACGGCGGCGAACATCGCGAACTTCCAGAACACCAACAACATCTCCGGCCTGTCCGCGCCGAACTCGCAGACCCTGCAGATCAACCTGATGCAGCCCGCCAGCGACTTCCTGTACATGATGGCCATGCCGTTCACCTCGGCCCGCCCGGTCGAGTACGACAGCTACATACCGAACAGCCTGGCGCTTGACCAGCACACCATCTCCGACGGCCCGTACCAGATCAGCTCCTACATCCCGGGCAAGTCGATCACGTTCATCCGCGACCCCGCGTGGAACGCCTCCACCGACTCGCTCCGCAAGGCCTACGTGAACAAGATCGTGCTGACCGAGGGCGTCACGTCCGCGCAGACGCAGCTGTCGGACATGCAGGCCGGCACCGAGGACGTCACCAACGACACCCCGCTGAACCCGGCGTCACTGCCGGCCCTGGAGACGTCGGGCAACCCCAACTTCAAGATCTGGCCCTGGTCGAGCACGCAGCCTTACGTCGTGTTCAACCTGCGCAGCCCGGACGCCAACGGCGCGGCGGGCAAGCTGCTGGTCCGTCAGGCCATCGAGTACGGGCTGGACAAGATCGCGGTCCAGAAGGCCTACGGCGGCCCGCCGGTCGGCCCGCTGCTCAACACCATCATCCCGCCCGGCAATGTCGGGTACGTGAACTACAACCTGTACCCGGATAACAGCGGCGCCGGCAATACCGCCATGTGCAAGACCGACCTGACCAAGGCCGGTTACCCGAACGGCGTGTCCCTCATCTACACGTACCAGAACGACTCCACCAATACGCGGGGCTTCGAGGCCATCCAGGCCTCCCTGGCCAACTGCGGGATCAAGCTGGTGGGCAAGCCGGAGCCCGGCTCCAGCTTCTTCGTCGACCTGGGCAACTCGCCGGTCAACAGCCAGGCCAACCAGTGGGACCTGGGCCAGCCCGCCTGGATCCCGGACTGGTTCGGCAACAACGGCCGCACCATGATCCAGGCGCTGTTCGCGCCCCGGTGCACCGTCAACACCAACAACTACGGCTGCTACGACAACAGCACGGTCAACTCGCTGATCAGCTCGGCGGAAACCGCAAGCTCGCTGACCACTGCGGGGAACGACTGGCATCAGGCCGACATGCAGATCATGCAGGACGCCGCGATCGTCCCGATCCTGGACCAGGGCTTCCCGAACTTCGCGAGCGCCCGGACCAAGGGCGTGGTGTTCACGCCGAACATCGGCGAGGTTGACATCACCAACCTCTGGCTGTCCAACGGATGACCTGATCACCGCTAGGCGGATCTGGCTGGGCAGGACGAATTCCCAGCCAGATCCGCATATAGCGGTAACGTGCAATCGTGTGTCACGCTTGCGTTGTCATGTGCGGGTGGCGTTCGGAGGAAAGCGTTGACCCTGCTTGAAGTTGAGAACCTGACCGT
Source organism: uncultured Actinomycetes bacterium (assembly GCA_963790065.1). Taxonomy (GTDB): domain Bacteria; phylum Actinomycetota; class Actinomycetes; order Streptosporangiales; family Streptosporangiaceae; genus Palsa-504. Next base: position 168,805 of record CAWBNK010000029.1, read on the forward strand.
CAGCTTTCCCAGCGCGGACGGCGTGGTGCGGGCGGTCAGGGGCGTGTCGTTCACCCTCGAGGCTGGGCAGACCCTCGGCATCGTCGGTGAGTCAGGCAGCGGCAAGACGGTCCTGACCCAGACCCTGCTCGGGCTCACCCCGGGTGCCGAGATCACCGGCAAGGCCATCTTCGGCGGGACCGACCTGCTGCAGCTGAGCGAAAATCAGATGCGCCAGGTCCGCGGCTCGCGGATCTCGGTCATCTTCCAGGACCCGCTAACCAGCCTGCATCCGCTGTACCGGGTGGGCTGGCAGATCGCCGAGATGATCAGGGCCCACGAAAAGGAGGTAACCAAGAAACAGGCCGCCGAACGAGCCGTGGAGCTCCTGGGCCGGGTCGGCATTCCGAACCCGGCACAGCGCGTGAACGACTATCCGCACCAGTTCTCAGGCGGCATGCGCCAGCGAGCCATGATCGCCATGGCGATATCCTTGTCGCCGCAGATGATCATCGCCGACGAGCCCACCACCGCGCTGGACGCCACGGTGCAGGCCCAGATCCTCGACCTGCTGATCAAGCTGCAGCAGGAGTCGCATACTGCGCTGCTGATGATCACCCACGACCTCGGCGTGGTCGCCGACATCGCCGACAACGTCATGGTCATGTACGCCGGCCGGGCCGCCGAGAAGGGGCCCAAACACGACATCTTCTACCAGCCGCATCACCCCTATACCAAGGGCCTGCTGGAATCCATCCCGAACAGCTCGGCGGCCGCCGAGCGGCTCCGCCCGATTCCCGGCCAGCCGCCCAGCCTGATCAACCTGCCGTCCGGCTGCAAGTTCCACCCCCGCTGCACCTATGTGCTCGACCGGTGCGTGACCGAAGAACCCGGGTTGCGCGAGATCAGCTCCGACACCGCTCACCAGTCGGCCTGCTGGCTGCCGGCCCGCGCGGCCGGGCTGGGCGGCGAAGCCGAGGAAATCCGTGAGGTGACCGTCCGCGAGAGCCGGATGGGAGCCGCGGTCGAGGTGGCCGAGGCCATCGCCGCCGCTCCGGAGGTGCAGGAATGACCGACGAGTCCGCTGCTGCCGTCATGACCAGCGCCCAGTCCGGCCAGGACGACATCCTGGTCCGGGTGGACAACCTGGTGAAGTACTTCCCGGTGCGCACCGGGGGATACGTCCGCCGCACCGTCGGCCACGTGCAGGCCGTCGACGGCGTGTCGCTGGCGATTCCCCGCGGCAAGACGCTCGGCCTGGTGGGCGAGACCGGGTCCGGGAAGTCCACGCTGGCCCGCTGCATCGCCGGGCTCCTCCCGATCACCTCGGGCCAGGTCACCTTCGACGGGAATGACATCACCAACCTGTCCCGGCGCAAGATGATCCCCTACCGCCGGGAGATCCAGATGATCTTCCAGGACCCCTACGGCTCGCTGAACCCGCGCCGCCGGGTCGGCGCGATCATCGGTGACCCGTTCGCCATCCACAAGACCGTGGCCGGCAACGAGCGCAAGCGGCGGGTCCAGGAACTGATGGAGCGGGTCGGGCTCAACCCGGAGCACTACAATCGCTTCCCGGCCGAGTTCTCCGGCGGCCAGCGGCAGCGCATCGGCGTGGCCCGGGCCCTGGCCCTGCGGCCCAAGCTGATCATCTGCGACGAGCCGGTCTCGGCGCTCGACGTGTCGATCCAGGCGCAGGTGCTCAACCTGCTCGCCGACCTGCAGCGGGATTACGGGCTCACCTACCTGTTCATCGCGCATGACCTCGAGGTCGTGCGCCATGTCAGCGATTCGGTCACGGTCATGTACCTGGGGCGGGTCGCCGAGGAAGGGTCCAGGGACGCGGTGTATCGCACCCCGCGGCATCCCTATACGGCGGCCCTGCTGTCGGCGGCGCCCGCCGCCGACCCGGACGCGGCGGCCAGCCGCCAGCGGATCATCCTCACTGGCGACATCCCCTCGCCGATCGACCCGCCGTCCGGCTGCCGGTTCCACCCCCGGTGCCCCAAGGCGCAGGAATTGTGCGGCCAGGAAGACCCGCCGCTAGAGGTCAAGGCAGGCGATGGGCCCACCCACCTGACCGCCTGTCACTTCCCGGTGGAGGCAGGCGAGAACCTCGCTGCCGCTACCGCTGCCCGGAGGGACGCCCCGTGAGCATCAGCGAGCTAGAGTTCCAGGCCGCCGCGGTCGAGGGCGCGCCGGAACAGGCGGTCGAGGGCCGCAGCCAGTGGCAGCTGACCTGGCGGCGGTTGCGCTCCGACAAGGTAGCGGTCACGGCCATGATCACCATCGTGGTGATGGTCGGGCTGGCCATCGCCGCCCCGGCGATCGCCGCGCTGGTCCACCACCCGCCGAACATCGCCTACCCCAACACCGGGGAGAACGCGGTCGGCAACCCGGTCGGGCCGTTCACCAACGGCTTCTGGCTCGGCACCGACGACACCGGCCGCGACCTGTTGGTCCGGATCCTCTACGGCGCGCGCATCTCGCTGTTCGTCGGGCTGGTGACCACGGCCATCGCCACCGTCGCCGGCGTGGCCGTGGGCCTGATCGCGGGGTACTTCGGCGGTTTCGTGGACACCATCCTGGCCCGGTTCATCGACGCCGTGCTGGCCTTCCCCTACGTGGTGCTGGCCCTGGCGCTGGCCGTCGTCCTCGGGCCGTCGCTGGCCGTCATCATCGGCGTGATCACGTTCTTCTCCTGGGCCGGCATCTCCCGGATCGTCCGCGGCCAGACGCTGTCGCTGAAGGAGAAGGAGTACATCGAGGCGGCCAGGTCGCTGGGCGCCGGGCCGTTCCGCATCATGTTCATCGACATCCTGCCCAACCTGCTGGCCCCGGTCCTGGTCCTGGCCACCTTGTACATCCCGGCCGCGGTGGTGTTCGAGGCGACCCTGTCCTACCTCGGCCTCGGCATCCAGCCGCCCACGGCCAGCTGGGGCAACATCCTGGCCGCGGCGCAGAACTTCTACCAGGTCGCCTGGTGGTACACGGTGTTCCCGGCCCTGGCCCTGCTGATCACCACGCTGGCGTTCAACCTGCTCGGCGACGGCATCAGGGACGCGATGGACCCGACCACCGAGCGCCTGCTAGCCGCCCGCCGGGGCCGCAAGGCCCGGGCCCGGTCGCGCAAGAACGTGGCCGGCCCGGATCAGGCCCCCGCCGACACCGCCGGCTCGGCGCCGGCTTAGCGGGGAGGAGCACATCATGTCCATGTTCCGTTTCCTCATCCGGCGCATCCTGACCGGCATCGTGGTGCTGTGGCTGGTCGCCTCGGCCGCCTTCCTGCTGTTCTTCGCGCGCCCGGTCGCCACCGTCGCCCGCCAGCTGGCCGGCCGCGAAGCCACCCCGGCGGTCATTGCCCAGGTGACCAAGAGCCTCGGCCTGAACGACCCGATCGCCGTGCAGTACTGGCACTTCATCGACAACCTGCTGCACGGCAACCTCGGGTACTCATACTTCACGCAGGAATCGGTCAACACCATGATCAAGCAAGACCTGCCGCCCACGGCCTCCGTGGTGATCGGCGGCGTGATCTTGTGGCTGATCGTGGGGCTCGGCATCGGCATCCTGTCCGCCACCCGGGCCCGCAGCTTGTTCGACCGGGTTTCCGCGGTCGCCGTCCTGATCGGCCTGTCCCTGCCGACGTTCGTCATCGGCGAGTTCCTGCTGCTGATCGTGTTCGTGCCGCTGAACCAGCACGGCTTCCACTGGATCCAGGACCAGTACTCCGGGCCGTCGCAGGGCATCGGGACCTGGATCGGGCACATGATCCTGCCCTGGATCACCCTGGCGGCCGTCCAGGCCGCCGTCTATACCCGGCTGATGCGCGGCCAGCTGCTGTCCACTCTCGGCGAGGATTACATCCGCACCGCGCGGGCCAAGGGGCTCTCCGAGCGCCGCGTGGTCTTCAAGCACGGCGTCCGCTCCGCGCTCACCCCGGTCGTCTCCCAGCTCGGCGTGGACGTCGGCCAGCTGCTCGGCGGCGTGATCGTGGTGGAGCAGGTGTTCGGCCTCGGCGGCCTCGGTCAGGTATCGGTGCAGGCCATCGAAACCGACAACCTGCCGGTGATTATCGGGTTCGTCATCGTCGCGGCCGCGTTCGTCGTGGTGGCCAACATCGTGGTCGACCTGGCCTACGCCCTCCTCGACCCGAGGGTCCGGATCAGCTGACCGTGCCCGGCCGTACCGCCACCGTGCGGGACCGCGGCCTCCCCGCCGCCTCCCGCGAGATCTTCCGGCTCACCACGCCCGTGGTCTTGTGGTGGGTCTGGGTGGCGTTCGCCATGGCCAACCTCGTCGACCTGGCCGTCCAGGGAACCAAGCCGCATTCCGCGTTCCTGATCGGCGCCATCCTGCTGCTGATCACCGGCTTCGCCTACGCGCTGGCGCTGCGGCCCCGCGTCGTCGCCGACCAGGACGGCCTCGACATCGTGAACCCGTTCCGCGACCATCACGTCCCCTGGCCGGTGATCCAGCTGGTCGACGCCGGTGACTGGGTGCGGGTGCACCACACCCGCGACAGCTCGCCGGTGACCGCCGTCGAGGTGCCGGGCCAGGCCATCGAATGCTGGGCGCTGTACGTCTCGGCCCGGGCCAAGCGGCGGGACGCGCGCGGCGCGCCGCCGCCCCGCTCCGGCGGCTTCGGTGCCTTCAACGCCTGCGCTCAGCAGCAGCAGGTCGCCGAGCCGACGCGCCTGCCCGCCGAGGCCAAGTACCTCGCCTCGCTCCCGCACGCCAAGGCCATCGCCGTCCGCCTCGACACCCGGGCCACCAAGGAGCGCCGCGGGTCCAGGCAGGCGCCGGCCCGCCAAGCGCCATCCGATTCCGGCGCGCCGCCCGCTAGTGGCCGGGTGACCTCCCGCTGGGCCTGGTTCCCGTTCGTCGCCGTCCTGGTGCCCGCGCTCGTCCTGCTCATCGCGGTCCTGGTCTAAGCGTTCTCGTGCAGGAACACCCGTGAACCGAGCCACAAGAAAATAACCGCCATGCCGACGGCTACGGCGATCCCCTCCACCATGATCGTGTTGGAGTAGTGGCCCTCGTAGGCCTGGCGCATGGCGTTGATGACGTACCGGAACGGGCTGACCCGGGCGATGCCCTGCAGCCAGCCGGGACCCAGCCTCAGCGGCAGGAAGATCCCTGACATCAGCAGCAGCGGCACCGTGTCCAAGCCCCTGTTCCCGCTGTCAAGTAATATCGCGTCTTCCCCGAGTCGTGCGGTTCGCCGGAACGCCCCTGTCCGCCTATCTCGATAGATGATGAAACCCGGGCCCGGGATATGCAGTGAGCCGGGGCCTGCCTGCTGCCGAATTGGCATTCTCGTACAGGCATTCGGATTATCGTGGATACTTGCTGCCCCTATACGGTAGGTAAGTATCCACGATGATGGGAGCCTCCGGCAGGCCGTATCAGTAGCCACGTCAGCCCCAGCATCAGCGAGGCAGCTGTGGGCACAGGGATCGCCGGGACAAGTGGGCTGGGAGCGGACTGCATCAGTTTCCACTCCGCTGAGCTGCACATCCCAGACCCGGGTATCACTCCGCGCCGGAAGCCGCCACGGGGACTGCGGCCGACGCGTCTGGGCCTCCAGTGGCCGGCGCGTCTGGGCCTCCAGTGGCCGGCGCGTCCGGGGCTCCAGTGGCCGGCGCGTGCGCAGTCACCTGGTCCGCCGCCGGCAGCGGGGGAGGGGTGCCGCCGAACTCCGGGCACAGTGCCTTGTGGTTACACCAGTCGCACAGCCTGCTCGGCCGGGGCCGCCAGTCACCCGAGGCCCGGGCCCGCTCGATGGCCTGCCACAGCGCGGCGACCTTGCGCTCGGTGGCGCGCAGGTCGGACTCGTCGGGGGCGTACCGCAGGACCTCGCCCTCGGCCAGGTACATGAGCTGGAGCAGCCTGGGGACCTGGCCCCGCAGCCGCCAGATCACCAGCGCGTAGAACTTCATCTGGAACAGCGCGCTGCCCTCGTAGGCCTGCATGGGGGCGCGGCCGGTCTTGTAGTCCACGATCCTGATCTCGCCGCCGGGCGCCACGTCGAGGCGGTCGATGTAACCGCGCAGCCGCAGGCCGGACTCCAGCGTGGTCTCCACGTAGCACTCACGCTCGGCAGGCTCGAGCCTGCGCGGGTCCTCCAGGGTGAAGTACGCCTCCAGGACCGCGGTCGCGGACTGCAGCCAGGCGTCCCGCTCGGCCTCGTCGGGGAACAGCGCGGCCAGGTCGGGCTCGGCGGCCGCCAGCCGGTCCCACTCCGGGATCACCAGGGCCCGCGCGGCCTCCGGGGTCCGCTCCGCGGCGGGCAGGTCGAACAGCCGCTCAAGGGCCGCGTGCACCAGCGTCCCGCGGGCCGTCGCCGTGGTGGGCGGCTCGGGCAGCTTGTCGATCACCCGGAACCGGTACAGCAGCGGGCAGGTCATGAAGTCCGCGGCCCGCGACGGCGACAGCGCGGGCCCCCGCGGAGCCTGTTCCGCCTGTTCTTCTCCGGCCAGGTCCCCGTCCGGGGAACGCTGCGCCGGGGGCAGCACGTCCAGGGTCGCCGCTATCTCATCCACAGCAGCCACCGTAGGGCAAGGCACCGACATTCGGGGGCATCTCGGTGCCTCCGCGCGTCCCGTCCCGGCCGCCGCCGCCGATGACGCCGGCCCGCCATCAACCCGAACGACCGGCTATGCACGTAGCATCGGTATCGTGGCACGCACGACGCGGGAGAAGCCGCCGCAGCGGCGCGAAGCCGGTCATGGGATCGTCATCGCGCGCCCGTTCGGCATACCGGTGTACATCTCCCCGTACTGGTTCGTGATCGCCGGCGTCTTCACCCTCGTCTACGCCAACGATCTCGCCGCCACGCTGCACGGCTCCACCAGGTTCGTGGTGGCGGCCGCCTTCGTCGTGCTGCTCTTCGCGTCCGTCCTGGTGCACGAGCTGAGCCACTCAGTGGTGGCCCGCGGGTACGGGCTGCCGGTCCGCCGCATCGTGCTCTATCCGCTCGGCGGGGTCTCCGAGATCGAGCGGGAGCCGCAGACCCCAGGCCGGGAGTTCCTGGTCTCGGCGGCCGGTCCCGCGCTGTCCCTGGTGCTGAGCGCGGTGGGCTACGGCCTCGAGCACGTGGTCACCGCGGGCACCATCATCGGCGTCCTGGTCACCCAGCTGATGTGGGCCAACCTGGTGGTCGGGCTGTTCAACCTGCTGCCGGGCCTGCCGCTGGACGGCGGCCGGATGCTGCGCGCCGTGATCTGGAAGATCACCGGCCGCCCCGGCACCTCGACCATCGCCGCTGCCTGGGCGGGCCGGGTCCTGGCCGTCTGCCTGTTCGTCCTGGTGCTGGCTCCGCCGGTGGAGAACAGGATAGGCGGGGACTTGTACACCGTGGTGTGGCTCGCGGTCATCGCCGCCTTCATGTGGACCGGGGCGGGGCAGGCTATCAAGGCGACCAGGTTCCGTGAGCGGCTGCCCGCGCTGCAGGCCCGCAAGCTGGCCCGCAAGGCGGTCTCCGTGGCCGCCGATACCCCGCTGGCCGAGGCGATCAGGCGCGCGGACGAGAGCCAGGCGCGGGCCATCGTGGTCGTCGACCACGAGGACAAGCCGATCGCCATCCTCAACGAGACGGCCGTGATGGCCACGCCGCCACAGCGACGGCCCTGGGTCGACGCAGGCTCGCTGGCCAGGACGCTCGATCCGAGCCTGGTGCTGCCCGCCGACCTGTCCGGCATGGCACTGCTCGACGCCATCCGCCGGGCCCCGGCCACCGAGTACCTGCTGGTGGAGCCGTCCGGGCAGGTCTACGGAGTGCTGGCCGCCCGTGACGTCGACCACGCCTTCGCGGGCGTCTGACCGCGCACCGCTACTCTGACGCCATGACCAAACCGCGGCAGGGACCGCTGACGGCCGGCGAGCCGGTGCGGCTGACCGATCCCAAGGGCCGCAGCCACCTCATCACGCTGCGGGCCGGCGCGTCCTTCCACACCCACCAGGGCGCGCTGAGCCACGACGACATCATCGGCGGCCCGGACGGGAACGTGGTCGTGTCCGGCGGCGGCACGCCTTACGTCGTCTTCCGGCCGCTGCTGGCCGACTACACGCTGGCCATGAAGCGCGGCGCGGCCGTGGTGTATCCCAAGGACGCGGCCCAGATCGTGGCCTTCGCCGACGTGTTCCCCGGCGCCCGGGTGCTCGAGGCCGGGGCGGGCTCCGGCGCGCTCAGCTGCTGGCTGCTGCGGGCCGTGGGGGAGTCGGGCACCGTGACCTCCTTCGAGCGCCGGCCCGAATTCGCCGAGGTCGCCCGGCGCAACGTCGAGCAGTTCTTCGGCGGCCTCCCGGCCGCCTGGCAGCTGGTCAACGGCGAGTTCGGCGGGGCCGCGGCGGCGGGCGACCTGGATCCCTTGGCCCCGGCCGACTGCGACCGGATCATCCTCGACATGCTCGCGCCCTGGGACTGCGTGCAGGCCGCGGCCGAAGCGCTGGTGCCCGGCGGCCTGATCTGCTGTTACGTGGCCACCACGACCCAGCTGTCGCGGACCGTGGAGGCGCTGCGCGGGCAGGGCGGCTTCGATGAGCCCGCCGCCTGGGAGACCCTGGTGCGCGGCTGGCACGTTGAAGGCCTGGCCGTCCGGCCCGAGCACCGCATGGTCGGCCACACCGGTTTCCTGGTCACCGCGCGGCGGTTCGCTCCCGGCGTAGTCCCGCCGCCCCGCAGGCGCCGGCCGGCCAAGGGCGCGCACGAAGAAGACCATTGATCCAGACCAGGGTGTGTGCCAACCCCTCGTGTCTGGTAACACCTAGCGATGCTGGTGTGACGGATTGATGACCGGACGGGCGGCAAGACGGCATCGAAACGGCCTCGCGAGGTTAGGGAATGCCCGTGGATAGGTAATGTCTTATTAGCGGCTCAGGAGGAGGTGAGGGCGTGGCCACCAGAGATGAAAGCGGGCGGGTCTCGCGACACGACGATGAGGTGAAGAGCCTTACCGCACAGATCTCCTTCCTCGACGAGGAGATCGCCGTGCTCCGGCGTAGGCTAGCGGACTCGCCGCGGCAGGTCAGACTGCTCGAAGAGCGGCTGCGTGAGACCGAGGGCAGCCTGTCCGGCGTCACCTCGCAGAACGAGCGGATGGCCGCCACGCTGCGCGAGGCGCGCGACCAGATCGTCGCGCTGAAGGAAGAAGTGGACCGGCTGGCCCAGCCGCCGTCCGGGTTCGGCATCTTCCTGAGCGCATGCGAGGACGACACGGCCGATGTCTTCACCGGCGGCCGCAAGATGCGGGTCAACGTCTCTCCGAACGTCGAGCTCTCTGAACTGCGCCCGGGCCAGGAAGTGGTCCTCAACGAGGCGCTCAACGTCGTCATCGCCCAGGCCTACGAGAAGGTGGGCGAGGTCGTGATGCTCAAGGAGGTGCTCGCCGACGGCGAGCGCGCCCTGGTCATCTCTCAGGCCGACGAGGAGCGCGTCGTGCGGCTGGCCGAGCCGCTGCTGAACCAGCCGGTGCGGGCCGGCGACTCGCTGCTGCTCGAGCCCAGGTCCGGGTATGTGTACGAGCGGATCCCCAAGGCCGAGGTGGAAGAGCTCATCCTGGAGGAAGTGCCGGATATCTCCTACCACGACATCGGCGGCCTGGCCGGCCAGATCGAGCAGATCAGGGACGCGATCGAGCTGCCCTACCTGCACGCCGACCTGTTCAAGGAGCACCAGCTCAAGCCGCCGAAGGGGGTCCTGCTGTACGGCCCGCCCGGCTGCGGCAAGACGCTGATCGCCAAGGCCGTGGCGAACTCGCTGGCCAAGCAGGTCGCGGCCAAGACCGCGGACGAGGGGGCCAAGGTGGGGAAGAGCTTCTTCCTCAACATCAAGGGCCCCGAGCTGCTGAACAAGTACGTCGGCGAGACCGAGCGGCACATCCGGCTGGTGTTCCAGCGGGCCAGGGAGAAAGCCAGCGAGGGCATGCCGGTCATCGTGTTCTTCGACGAGATGGACTCGATCTTCCGCACTCGCGGGTCCGGGGTGTCATCCGACGTGGAGAACACGATCGTCCCGCAGCTGCTGTCGGAGATCGACGGCGTGGAGGGCCTGGAGAACGTCATCGTCATCGGGGCTTCCAACCGCGAGGACATGATCGACCCGGCCATCCTGCGGCCGGGCCGGCTCGACGTCAAGATCAAGATCGAGCGGCCGGACGCCGAGGCGGCCAAGGACATCTTCTCTAAGTACGTGCTGAAGGAACTGCCGCTGCACCCGGACGACGTCGCCGAGCACGGCGGCTCGGCGCAGTCCACCGTCGATGCCATGATCCTGCGCACGGTCGAGCGGATGTACACCGAGTCCGAGGAGAACAGGTTCCTCGAGGTCACCTACGCCAACGGCGACAAGGAAGTGCTGTACTTCAAGGACTTCAACTCCGGCGCCATGATCGAGAACATCGTGGCCCGGGCCAAGAAGATGGCCATCAAGGAGTTCCTGGAGACCGGGCAGAAGGGCATGCGGGTCAGCCACCTGCTGGCCGCCTGCGTGGACGAGTTCAGCGAGAACGAGGACCTGCCGAACACCACCAACCCGGACGACTGGGCCCGCATCTCCGGCAAGAAGGGCGAACGCATCGTTTACATCAGGACCCTGGTGTCCGGCAAGACCGGCACCGAGGCCGGCCGTTCGATCGACACCGTGGCCAACACCGGGCAGTACCTCTGATGCCCGTTCGCGCCGAGGAAACCGTGTCTGCATGCCGGCTCCGCCCGTAACGGCATTAGGCTGCTTGACATGAGCGTTCTTCGCGTGATGGGCACAGAGACCGAATACGGCATCTCGGTGCCCGGCCAGCCCGGTGCCAACGCGATGGTGACCTCATCTCAGATCGTCAACGCCTACCAGGCGGCCACCGCCGCCCGGGCCAGGCGGGCGCGCTGGGACTTCGAGGAGGAGAACCCGCTGCGGGACGCCCGCGGGTTCGACCTCACCCGGGAGGCGGCGGACTCCTCCCAGCTGACTGACGAGGATCTCGGCCTGGCCAACGTCATCCTCACCAACGGCGGGCGGCTGTATGTCGACCACGCCCATCCGGAGTACTCGGCGCCCGAGTGCACCAACCCGCTGTCCGTAGTGATCTGGGACAAGGCCGGCGAGCGGGTGATGGCCGAGGCCGCGGCCAAGGCCGCCACCGTACCGGGCAGCGCGCCCATCCAGCTGTACAAGAACAACACCGACAACAAGGGCGCCTCCTACGGCTCGCACGAGAACTACCTGATGCGGCGGGGCACGCCGTTCGCCGACATCGTCAAGTTCCTCGTCCCGTTCTTCGTGTCCCGCCAGGTCGTCTGCGGGGCAGGCCGGGTCGGCATCGGCGCCGACGGCCGGGGCTCAGGTTTCCAGGTCAGCCAGCGCGCCGACTTCTTCGAAGTCGAGGTGGGCCTGGAGACCACGCTCAAGCGGCCCATCATCAACACGCGCGACGAGCCGCACGCCGACCCGGAGAAGTACCGGCGGCTGCACGTGATCATCGGCGACGCCAACATGAGCGAGGTGTCCACCTACCTCAAGGTCGGTACCACCTCGCTGGTACTCGCCATGATCGAGGACAAGTTCCTCGGCACCGACCTGTCGGTCGAGGCCCCGGTGGCCGAGCTGCGCGCGATTTCCCACGATCCGGCCTGCCGCCGCCTGGTCACGCTCAAGGACGGCCGGAAGATGACCGCCGTTCAGCTGCAGGCGGAATACCTCGAGCTGGCCCGCAAGTACACCGAGGACCGGTACGGGGACGACGTCGACGACATCACCGCCGACGTCCTGGACCGGTGGGAGTCCGTGCTGAACCGGCTGGCCGAGGACCCCATGCAGCTGTCCAGGGAGCTGGACTGGGTGGCCAAGCTCGAGCTGCTCGAGGGCTACCGGTCGCGGGACTCGCTGGCCTGGGACCATCCGCGGCTGCAGCTTGTCGACCTGCAGTACTCCGACGTCCGGCCAGACCGCGGCCTGTACAACCGGCTGGCCGCCCGGGGCCGGATGGTACGGCTGACCGACGACGCCACCGTCGACCGGGCCATCGAGAACCCGCCGGAGGACACCCGTGCCTACTTCCGCGGCCGCTGCCTGCGTCAGTACCCCGAGTCGGTGGCCGCCGCCTCCTGGGACTCGGTGATCTTCGACATCCCCGGCCGCGAGTCGCTGCAGCGTGTCCCCACCCTTGAGCCGCTGCGCGGCACCAAGGCGCACGTCGGCGATTTGCTGGACCGCTGCCGCAGCGCGGCCGAGCTGGTCGCCGCCCTGACTGGCCAAGACTGACCGGCCAGGATTAGCCGGACGCCCCGGGCGGCTAGTCGCGAGTTCGTACCGATTTACCTCCGGCACGATTGCGCGGGACTGCTACGGGTGACGATAGCGTTGGGACAGACGGAGGTAGGGATATGGCAACCAACAAAGACACAGGCGGCCAGCGGCAGACCACCCGGCGCACCGAGGAAACCGAGCAGACGGAGCCCGGTGCCACCGAGGAGGTCAAGGAGCGGCACGAAAAGCTCTCCGACGACGTGGACGCGATCCTCGACGAGATCGACGAGGTGCTCGAGGAGAACGCCGAGGAGTTCGTCAGGTCGTACGTGCAAAAGGGCGGCCAGTAACACCGCACGGCTGGTTACCGGCGGCTCGCCGCCGCCGGGCCCCGGTTCGCCGAAGGCGGACGCGCCGGCGTCTTCCGGGGGCTGTCTTGCTCCGGCGCGGCAGTAGGGTCTGTGGAGGGCGGTGCTGCCCGGGGAGCTACCCGGGCATCTGCCCGGGTAGCTGACAACCTCGGAGGAGGTTCGCGTTGGGCTCTTACTTCGACGGCAGCCAGTCCGCCCCGTTCGCCGCGGGAGAAGGCGGTTCCGGCCGCACGCGGGCAGCCGAGGGTCACCCGCCCGGGGACTTCCTGGACCTGCAGACCTCATCATTCGCCGACGTCCTGGCCTCCCGCGCCCCGGCCCTGCTGCCCGGCCGGACACCTGTGACCCCCGGCCACGGCCCGGACCCTGCCGGCCCGCACCCCGTCGGCACTGCCCTGCGTGACCTGCCGCACGCGACGACGATCGTCGCCGCGACCTGCGACCACGGGGTGGTGCTGGCGGGCGACCGCCGCGCCACCGCGGGCAGCATGATCGCCAAGCGGGACGTGGAGAAGGTCTTCCGCAGCGACGAGTACTCGGCCATCGGGTACGCGGGCACGGGCAGCGTGGGGATCGAGTTCGTCCGGCTGTTCCAGGTGGAGCTCGAGCACTACGAGAAGATGGAAGGCCGCTCGCTGTCGCTGGAGGGCAAGGCGAACCGGCTGGCCTGGATGATCCGGGGCAACCTGGCCGCGGCCATGCAGGGGCTGGTGGTCGTGCCGCTGTTCGTCGGGTACGACGAGGACGCCGGGCAAGGGCGGATCTTCAGCTACGACGTGGCCGGCGGCCCGTACGAGGAGCAGCGGTTCCACTCCATCGGCTCCGGGTCGATCTTCGCCCGGGGCTCGTTGAAGAAGCTCTACGCCGACGACATGCCGGTACGCGACGCCGTTCTGGCGTGCGTGCAGGCGCTGTACGACGCCGCAGACGACGACTCGGCGACCGGCGGGCCCGACCTGCCGAGGCGCATCTTCCCGGTCATCGCCACGGTGACGGACGAAGGCTTCCGCAAGCTGCCCGCCGCCGAGTCCGAGCAGTACGCCGAGGAAGTCGTCCAGGGCCGGATGCGTGCACCGGACGGCCCGCGCGCTCCGCTCAACACTCCCGGCTAGCCCTGACCAACTGCCCGCCCCTCCCGTCCATCCGCCAAGGTAAAGGAAGCGTTCGCGGTGTCCATGCCGTTCGGTTACGTCTCACCCGCGCAGGCCATGCGCGACAAGGCCGAGTATGCGCGGCAGGGAATCGCGCGCGGCCGCAGTTGCGTCACGCTGCAGTACGACGGCGGGATCTTGATGATGGCGCCCAACCCGTCCAGCGCGCTGCACAAGATCAGCGAGATCTACGACCGCATCGCGTTCGCGGCGGTGGGCCGGTACAACGAGTACGAGAACCTGCGCAAGGCCGGGATCACCTACGCCGACATCACCGGCTACCAGTTCGACCGGCATGACGTCACGGCGCGCGGCATCGCCAACTACTACGCCCAGAACCTGGGCACGATCTTCACCGAGAACCTCAAGCCGTTCGAGGTGGAGATCGTGGTGGCCGAGGTGGGCCAGCGGGCCGAGGACGACCAGATCTACCGGATCACCTTCGACGGCTCGGTGACCGACGAGCCGGGCTACGTCGCCTTCGGCGGCCAGGCCGACCAGGTCTCCGCCGCGCTGAAGGAACGGTACTCCGCGGGCATGTCCCTGGCCGAGGCGTTCGCCGCCGCGCTGGCCGCGCTGTCCGCCTCCGGCAACGGCGAGCGCAGCGAGGTGACGGACGGTCAGCTCGAGGTGGCTATCCTGGACCGGACCCGTGACCACCGCACGTTCCGCCGGATCAGGGCGGCCCGGCTCGAGGAGCTTCTCAGCCAGGCCCGGGCGGCCGGATCCGAGCCCGCCGAGGCATCAGGCGAAAGCGAAAGCGGAGATGGAGACGGATCCGAAGGCGAGGGCCAAGCGCCCGAGGCTCCCGCCGCCCCGCAGCCGCCCACCGGACCGCCTACCGGTCCCGATGCGCGCACCATGGACCGCGGCAGCGGGACGGGCGGTACGGGAAGCGGCGACGGCACCCCGCCCAACCCGGTCTGAGCCCAACCCGGTCTGAGCCCAACCCGGTCTGAGCCCAACCCGGTCTGAGCCCAACCCGGTCTGAGCCCAACCGGTCTGGCTCAGGTCGCGGGACGCCGTCCCGGCGGCCGCCTACAGCGGGATGTTGGCGTGCGCCCCGCGCAGCTGCGGCGCCTCCGCGATGGCCCGGACCAGCTCCCGGCGCGTCTGCGACGGCTCGATGACCGCGTCGATGACGCCCAGGTCGACGGCCCGCTGCAAGCCTCCGGCGGTGGCCTCGTGCTCGGCGGCCAGCTCCGTCTCGGCCTCGTGCAGTTGCTCAGGCGGCACCGAGGCCAGCGTACGGCGGTGCAGGATGCGGACCGCGGCCACCGCGCCCATGACCGCGACCTCCGCGCCGGGCCAGGCGAACACGCGCGTCGCGCCGAGGGCACGGGAGTTCATCGCGATGTAGGCCCCGCCGAACGCCTTGCGGGTCACCAGCGTGACTCGCGGCACGCTGGCCTCGGCGAAGGCGTGCAGCAGCTTGGCGCCGCGGCGCACCACGCCGTCCCACTCCTGGCCGACGCCGGGCAGGTAGCCGGGCACGTCCACCAGCACCACCAGCGGCACCCCGAACGCGTCGCACATCCGCACGAACCGCGCGGCCTTCTCCGCTGACGCGGCGTCCAGGCAGCCGCCCAGCCGCATCGGGTTGCTGGCCACCACGCCGACCGTGCGCCCGGCCAGGCGGCCCAGGATGGTCACGATGTTGGGCGCCCACCGCGGGTGCAGCTCCACGCCCGGCGCGTCGAGCAGCTTGTCGGTCAGCAGGTGCACGTCGTAGGCGCGGCGTGGCGAATCGGGCAGCAGGCCGGACAAGTCCCGGTCCACCGCGTCGTCCTCGGCGATCTTGCCCTGGTCGCTGAGCAGGGCCGCGACCTCGCGGGCGCGGTCTAGCGCCGCCACGTCGGTCTCGGTCACCAGGTGCACCACGCCGGAGCGCCGGCTGTGCGGCTCGGGCCCGCCGAGCCGCGCCGCGTCCACGTCCTCGCCGGTCACCGAGCGCACCACGTCCGGGCCGGTCACGAAGATGCGGCCCGGTCCGGAGAGGATGACGATGTCGGTCAGCGCCGGGCCGTAGGCGGCGCCGCCGGCCGCGGGCCCGAGCACCACGGAGATCTGCGGCACCCGCCCGGAGGCCATGGTCATCGCCGCGAACACCGTGCCCACCGCGTGCAGGCTGGCCACGCCCTCGGCCAGCCGGGCCCCGCCGGAATGCCACAGGCCGATGATCGGGACGCCCCTGGACACCGCCTCGGAATAGGCCGCGACGATCGCGGCGCAGCCCGCGCTGCCCATCGCGCCGCCCTGGACCCGCGGGTCGGAGGCGAAGGCCACCACGCTGGCGCCGTGCACCTGCCCGGAGGCCGCCAGCACGCCGCTGCGCTCCTCCGCGTCGGGGGCGGGCAGCAGCTCGAGCGTGCCGGGGTCCAACAGGGCGGCCAGCCGCTCCCGCGGGTCGCGCGGGAGCACAGCGGGCCGGGATACGGCATCCACAGCAGTCATCTCAGGTCTCCTCTACTCTGGCCGTCAGGCCAGGCGAGCGACGAAGAACAGGCGGAGCCGCCGGTCAGGCGGCGGTGAACACGAGCGACACGTTGTGACCGCCGAACCCGAAGGCGTTGTTCAGCACCGCCATCGGCTCGGAGCCCCGCTTGCTCAGCGGCCGCGGCTCGGTGGCCACGTCCAGGGGCACGTTGTCGTCGAGGTCGTGCAGGTTGATGGTGGGCGGGGCCACCTGCTCGCGCAGCGCCAGGATGGCGGCCACCGACTCGATGGCGCCCGCGCCGCCGAGCAGGTGCCCGGTCATCGACTTAGTCGATGTGACCACCACGCCCTCGGCCGCCTGGCCCAGCGCCTTGTACACGGCCTGCGCCTCGAGCGCGTCCCCTTCCGGGGTCGACGTGGCGTGCGCGTTCACGTGCACCACCTGCTCAGGGCTGATCCGCGCGTCGGCCAGGGCCCGGCTGATCGCGGCCACCACGCCGGCCCCGTCGGGCGCCGGGTGCGCGATGTGGTAGGCGTCCGAGGAGTACCCGGCGCCGGCCGCGACCGCGTAGATCGTGGCCCCGCGGGCCCGGGCGTGCGACAGCGTCTCGAGCACCAGCATGCCGGCGCCCTCGCCCAGCACGAACCCGTCCCGGGCCTTGTCGAACGGCCGCGAGGCCAGTTCCGGCTCGTCGTTGCGGGTGGACATGGCCCGCATGACCGCGAACGCGCCGATGTTCAGCGGCATGATCGCCGCCTCGGTGCCGCCGGCCAGCACCACGTCGGCCCGCCCGGCCCGGATCATGTCGATGCCGTACCCGATCGCCTCCGCGCCGGATGCGCAGGCGCTGACCAGCGAGTGCGCGCCGGCCCGGCCCCGATCTCCATGCTGATCCAGCCCGCCGACCCGTTCGGCATCAGCATCGGCACCGTGTAAGGCGAGATGCGCTGCCAGCCCTTGGAGTTCAGGATGTCGTAGGCGGCCAGCGTCGATCCGATACCGCCGATCCCGCTGGTCACCGCCACCCCGAGCCGTTCCGGGTCGATCTCGGGCGTACCCGCGTCGGCCCAGGCCTCGCGCGCGGCGACCAGCGCGAACTGCTCGCAGCGGTCCATCCGGCGGGCCTGCACGCGGCCCACCACCTCGGCCGGGTCGACCGCTGCCGTGGCGGCGATGCGCACCGGCAGCGTTTCCGCCCACGGCTCGGTCAGGCGCTGCACACCGCTGCGCCCGGCCAGCATCGCCGCCCAGGTCGACGCGACATCCCCGCCGAGCGGGGTAGTCGCGCCGAGCCCGGTGACGACGACGGTCTCGCGGTCTTCGGTCACGCTGTGCTCCCGGCGTTCTTCATCACGAAGTTCACCACGTCCTGCACGGTGGCGAGATCCTTCAGCTGGTCGTCAGGGATCTCGACGCCGAACTTGTCCTGGGCCGCGACCGCGATCTCCACCATGGACAGCGAGTCGATGTCGAGGTCGTCGACGAAGCTCTTGCCCGGGGTCACCTCGTCCGCAGGCACGCCCGCGATCTCCTCGACGATCTCGCCCAGCCCGGTGAGGATCTCCTGCTCTGTCATGGTCATTTCTCCTTGTCGTGAACTGGTGTATGCCGTGAGCCGCACCCTAGCGAGCGGCGGCCCGTGGCGGGGCCCGGTCAGGGTACCGTGACGACCTGTGCCGCGTAGCACATCCCCGCGCCGAACCCGAGCAGCAGGGCCGGCGAGCCCGCCTTGAGGTCGCCCCGCCCGACCAGGCGCGACAGCGCGAGCGGGACCGACGCCGAGGACGTGTTGCCGGAGTGCACGATGTCGTCCGCCAGGCGCTCCCGCGGCACGCCCAGCCGGCGCGCGATAGCCTCGATGATCCGCAGGTTCGCCTGGTGCGGCACGAACGCCGACAGGTCGCTGACCGCCACGCCGGCCCGCTCGCAGGCCTGCGCCGCGATCGGGTGCATGGCGGTGGTGGCCCAGCGGAACACCGCCTGGCCCTCCTGGTACATGTACGAGTTGCGGTTCGGGATCGCGATCTTATCGGCCATGTCGCCGGCGCTGCCCCAGACCACGGGGCCGATGCCGGACGGCTCGCCGTCCGCGACCGGGCCGACCACCGCGGCGCCGGCTCCGTCCGCGAAGATGATGCAGGTGGAGCGGTCGGCCGGGTCGATCCAGGCCGTCATCTTCTCCGCCCCGATGACCAGCACGTACCGGGCGGTACCCGCCCGGATGGAGTCCGCGGCGTTGGCCAGCGCGTAGCAGAAGCCGGCGCAGGCGGCGTTCAGGTCGTAGGCGGCGGGAGCCACGATGCCGAGCCGGTACGCGACGGCCGCGGAGGCGTTGGGTATCGGCGTCTCGGTGCTGCAGGTGGCCACGATGACCAGGTCGATGTCACCGGGGGACAGGCCGCTGCCGGCCAGCGCCTTGCCGCCGGCCTCGACCGCCATGTCAGCCACGGTCTCGTCCGGCCCGGCGTAGCGGCGGCTGATGATGCCGACCCGGCTGCGGATCCACTCATCGCTGGTGTCCACCTGGGCGGCGAGGTCGTCGTTGGTGACCACGTTGCCCGGCTGGTAATCGCCCAGCGAGATGATCCGCGCGCCCGCCGCGGGCGCGAACGGCCCAGAAGATGTCATGCGTCTTCCTTCTCTCCCGGGGGGACCCATCCCCCCGGACCCCCTTGGGGGTTTATGCGGACCAGCGGCTGGCCCTCGCTGACCGGATCTCCGTCCTCCACGAGCCACTCGATGATCTCCGGCGGCCATGGCGCGGCGACCTGGTGGTCACCGCTGCGGGTCACCACCGTACCCAGCGCGCCGTCCGCGCCGGAGCGGAACGTGCCCGAGGTCGGCGCGACGATCAGCCGCCACTCGGGCAGGTGACCGTGCCCGTGCAGCTCCGGTTCGGCCAGGTGCTCCTCGAT
This sequence comes from uncultured Actinomycetes bacterium, assembly GCA_963790065.1. Lineage (GTDB taxonomy): Bacteria > Actinomycetota > Actinomycetes > Streptosporangiales > Streptosporangiaceae > Palsa-504. Next base: position 187,899 of record CAWBNK010000029.1, read on the forward strand.
CAGGTCGCGCGCGGCGTCGAGCTGGTCGGGGGTCTTGAGGGCCAGCTGGGCCACGCCGGGCAGTCCCCGCCGGGCCAGGCCGGTCAGCGTGCCCGCGGGCGGCAGCTCGATGAGCGCGGTCACGCCCAGGTCCGCCATGGTCCGCATGCACAGGTCCCAGCGCACCGGCGCGGCGACCTGGGCCACGATGCGCTCCAGCCACTCCTGGCCGGTGGTCACCGCGGCCCCGTCGGCGTCGGACAGCAGGGTCTTGGCCGGGTCGGCCACAGATACGCCCGCCGCGGCCGCCCGCAGCGCGGCCACGGCCGGGCTCATGTACCTGGTGTGGAATGCCCCGGCCACCTGCAGCGGCCGCAGCCGGGCCCCGGCTGGCGGGTCCGCCGCGAAGGCCGCCAGGTCGGCCAGCGCCCCGGCCGCCACGATCTGCCCGGCCCCGTTGACGTTGGCGGGCGTCAGGCCGTGCCGGGCGATGGCCGCGAGCACCGCCTCCTCATCCCCGCCCAGGACGGCCGTCATCCCGGTCGGCTCGGCCGCCGACGCCGACGCCATGGCCTGGCCGCGCACCGCGATCAGCCGGATGGCGTCATCCGCGCTCAGCACCCCGGCCAGCACCCCGGCTCCCAGTTCCCCGACGCTGTGCCCGGCGGCCGCGTCCGTCCGCAGGTCGCCCGGCTTGCCGCCGGCCAGCGCACCCGCCGCGGCCAGCGCGGCCGCGACCAGCAGCGGCTGCGCCACGGCGGTGTCCTTGATCTCGTCGGCGGTGCCGGTGGTGCCCAGCCTGATCAGGTCGCGTCCGGCCAGCTCGGAGGCGGCCTCGAGACGCTCGGCGACGCCGGGTACCTCAAGCCAGGGCGCGAGGAACCCGGGCGTCTGCGCACCTTGCCCGGGGGCGGTGATAATAAGCATCTAATCAGGGTGCCCTGTAGAACTCCGCCAGATGAATACCGGAAAGTACGAAACTAGGCGCCAGAGCATTGTAGCATTCCTACAAAGCCTGTTCACGCGCCTGTCACCGGGCCGTTACCCCCCGCGTCACCGTAGCTCGCACGAGTCCGCCTCAGCCGCGCTTGGCGGCCAGCCGGCCCAGCGCGATCGCGACCCACAGGGTGAAGCCGTCCCGCCCGGCCGACGGGGTGTAGTCGGTGAGCTCGGCCACCCGCCGCAGCCGGTACCGGACGGTGTTGGGGTGCACGAACAGCAGCCGGGCCGTGGCCTCCAGGGACGAACCCTGCTCCAGGTACGTGGTGAGCGTGTCGAGCAACCCGTGCCCGCCGCTGAGCAGCGGCTGGTAGACGTCGCTGATCAGCGTGGCCCGGGCGTCGGGATCGCCGTCCAGCGCCCGCTCGGGCAGCAGGTCGTCCGCGCCGGCCGGCCGGGGCGCGTCCGGCCAGGCGGGAGCGGCGCGCAGCGCGGACAGCGCCGCGCGGGCCGAGACCGAGGCGGTGCGCAGGTCGCGGACCAGCGGGCCCGCGATCACCGGCCCGGGCCCGAACCTCCCGGCGAACCGCTCGGCCGCCGCGATCGGGTCGTCGCTCCCGCCGATGACCAGGATGAGCCGGTTGCCCTGCACGCCGGCCAGCAGGTCAAGCCGGGCCCGCCGGGCCTGGGTCCGCAGTTCGTCGATCAGCGGTTCGGCCGCGCTGGCCGGCTGGCTCTTGGGCCCGTCGCCTTCCTCGTCGCCCAGGATGCCGACCACCACCGTGACCGGCGAGGATGACCAATTCAGGGCCGAGGCCCAGGAATGCAGCGAGTCCTCGGTCTCGTCGTGCACCAGGGAGTCCACCACCAGCGCTTCCAGCCGGGCGTCCCAGGCGCCGCGGGCCTCCGCGGTCCGCGCGTAGACCTGCGCCGCGCTGAAGGCGAGCTCCCGGGCATAGGTCAGCACCGCCTCCCGCAGCTCAGCCTCGTTGCCAGGGGCGGCCAGCTCTTCCACCTGCGCTTCCACCGCGTCGATGATGACCCGCACCATCTCCACCGCGTGCTGCAGGCTGACCGCCCGGGCCAGCTCGCGCGGCGCGGTGCCGAACACCTCGGTCACCGCCGGCCGGTTCCGTTCCGGGTGCCTGAGCCAGTCAAGGAACGCGGCGATCCCGGCCTGGGCCACCAGGCCGAGCCAGGACCTGTTCTCCGCCGACATGTTGCGGAACCAGGGCAGCCGCTTGTCCATAGCGGTGATCGCCGCGGTGCCGAGCGTCCCCGTGGCCCGCTCGACCCGCCGCACCGTCTCCGCGTTTACCTGCGGCCGGTGCGCCTTAGCCACGGGAGCCCTCCATAACACAACGCCTACGCAAGCGCCTCGCTGACCGGCAGGTCCAGGCGGTACCGCTCGATGGCCTGGGCCGGGAACCTGGCGTCGACCGCGCCGCTGCGCGCCAGTTCCCACAGCACCGCGACGGTGATCGACTCGGCGTCGACGTGGAAGAAACGCCTCGCGGCCGGGCGGGTGTCGGAGAAGCCGAACCCGTCGGTGCCCAGTGAGGTATACGACCCCGGCACCCAGCGGGCGATCTGGTCGGGCACGGCCTTGATCCAGTCCGAGACCGCCACCACGGGACCGGGCGCGCCGCCGAGCACAGAGGTGAGGTACGGCACATGCGGCGGCTCGTCCGGGTGCAGCATGTTCCACGACTCACAGCCCAGCGCCTCCCGGCGCAGCTCGGTCCAGGACGTGGCCGACCACACGTCGGCGGACACGCCCCAGTCCGTGGCCAGCATCTCCTGCGCGGTCAGGGCCTGCCGCAGCGCCACCCCGGAGGCCAGGATCTGAGCCCGGGGCACGGGTACCACGGACCGTTCGGCCGAATCGCCTCCCTCCCGTCCGGCCAGCCAGTCCCGCACGGCCGAGGCCGGAGCGGCCCCCGCCGAGCCCGCCGCCCCCGAGCCGAGCGCGGGGGAGTACAGGTACAGGCCGTGCAGGATGCCCTCCTCCAGGCCCGCGGTGCCGCCGGGGAAGTCGGCGGGCTCGGCGGGCTGCGGGTACGGCTCGTTGTAGACGGTCAGGTAGTAGAAGATGTTCTCCCCGTCGGGGAACTCCGGCGTGGCCTCGTACATCCGGCGCAGCGCGTCCCGCATCACGTAGGCCAGCTCGTAGGCCCAGGCGCAGTCGTAGGACACGCACGCCTCGCTGACCGAGGACAGCAGCAGCGAGTGCCCGTCGTTGTGCTGCAGCCCCTCGCCCGCCAGAGTCGTCCGGCCAGCGGTCGCCCCCAGCAGGAACCCGCGGCCGAGCTGGTCGCCGAACGCCCACATCAGGTCGCCGGTCCGCTGCCAGCCGAACATCGAGTAGAACACGTACACCGGGATCATGTGCGTGCCGTGGGTGGCGTAGGAGGTGCCGGCCGCGATCACCGACCCCATCGCGCCGGACTCGCTGATGCCCTCGTGCAGGATCTGGCCCCGCTCGGACTCCTTGTAGGACAGCAGCAGGTTGCGGTCCACCGCCTCGTAGGTCTGGCCGTGCGGGGAGTAGATCTTGGCCGTCGGGAACAGCGAGTCCATGCCGAACGTCCGGGCCTCGTCCGGGATGATCGGCGCGAACCGCTCGCCGATGGCCGGGTCCTTCATCAGCTCCTTGAGCAGCCGGACGAACGCCATGGTGGTGGCCACCGCCTGCTTGCCCGAGCCCTTGCGCAGCTCGTCGTAGATGGCGTCGCCGGGCAGGGTCAGCGGCTTGGCCCGTACTACCCGGCGGGGGAGCACGCCGCCCAGGGCCGCCCGCCGCTCGCGCATGTACTGGATCTCGTCGGAGTCCTCGCCCGGGTGGTAGTACGGCGGTAGCTCGGCCTCCAGGGCCGAGTCGGGGATAGGCAGGTACAGCCGGTCCCTGAACTCCTTCAGCTCGGCCACGGTGAGCTTCTTCATCTGGTGCGTGGCGTTGCGTGCCTCGAAGTCCTTGCCCAGCGTCCAGCCCTTGATCGTGTGGGCCAGGATGACGGTGGGCTGGCCGGCGTGCTCCCGCGCGGCCTTGAACGCCGCGTACACCTTGCGGTAGTCGTGCCCGCCGCGGGACAGGCCGCGCAGCTCGTCGTCGGACAGGTGCGCCACCATGGCCCGCAGCCGCGGGTCGTCGCCGAAGAAGTTCTCCCTGATGTAGGCGCCCGACTCGACGCTGTAGGTCTGGAACTGGCCGTCCGGCGTGGTGTTCATCTTGTTGACCAGCACGCCGTCGGTGTCCTGGGCCAGCAGCGGGTCCCAGTCGCGGCCCCAGATGACCTTGATCACGTTCCAGCCGGCGCCGCGGAAGTACGCCTCGAGCTCCTGGATGATCTTGCCGTTGCCGCGGACCGGACCGTCCAGGCGCTGCAGGTTGCAGTTGATGACGAAGGTGAGGTTGTCCAGTTCCTCGCGCGCGGCCAGGCCGATCGCGCCGAGCGCCTCCGGCTCGTCCATCTCGCCATCGCCCAGGAACGCCCACACGTGCGAGCGCGAGGTGTCGTGGATCTCCCGGGCCAGCAGGTACCGGTTGAACCGGGCCTGGTAGATGGAGTTCAGTGCACCCAGCCCCATCGACACCGTGGGGAACTCCCAGAACTCCGGCATCAGCCGCGGGTGCGGGTAGGAGGGCAGCCCGCCGCCGGGGTGGGACAGCTCCTGCCGGAACCCGTTGAGCTGGTCCTCGGTCAGCCGGCCCTCGAGGTAGGCGCGGGCGTAGATGCCCGGCGCCGCGTGCCCCTGGAAGAAGACCTGGTCGCCGGACTCGCCGTGGTCCTTGCCCCGGAAGAAGTGGTTGAAGCCCACCTCATACAGCGAAGCGGCGCTGGCGTAGGTGGCGATGTGCCCGCCCACGCCCATGCCGGGCCGGTTGGCCCGGGACACCATCACGGCGGCGTTCCACCTGATGTACGCGCGGATCCGGCGCTCGGCGTGCTCGTCGCCAGGGAACCAGGGCTCGAGCTCGGGCGGGATCGTGTTGATGAAGTCGGTGCTGCGCAGGCCGGGCACGCCGACCTGCTGCTCGCGCGCCCGCTCGAGCAGGCGCAGCATCACGTACCTGGCCCGGGCCCGGCCCCTGGTCCGCACGACGGTATCGAATGACTCGATCCACTCGCGCGTCTCGTCCGGATCGATATCGGGCAGCTGGGTGGGCAGCCCGTCGCTGATGATGGGGAAACGCTGGCGTCCGGAAGCCACGGGGTAGCCTCGCCTTCCGCGTAGATCGGGCGGCTGTACGGCCGCGGGTCGCAGAACTTCGTTATGTGTTGTCCAGACCAATCGTCGTACGAACTGGCCCCGAGCGCATCTCTACTCGACGGTAACCGCCGTCCGGAGGAGCTGGCACCGCACCGGCCGGGGAATGCCCGGCTCGGGGGGAGTTTCGCCGAGAGCAGATTCTCTCGTTACTGTACGTGATGAGAACCGCGCTGCGTGACCGGGCCATGGATCGGGCAGGTCAATTTATGGCGGCGGTTTTCCTGACCGGGGCGATTGCCACTTGCGCGCCGGGCCAGGCCAGTGTGAACTGTCCCAACAAGAAGTGCTGACGCGTCACGCCGTCAGGGACCGGTCGCGGGCTCCAGGCCCGTGGCCGGAGGCGAGCGGCGACGCGGGGAGGGATCCAGGGAGGACGTCAGTGAGCGCGACCGCGGGCCAGGCGCAGGATGAACGCGGCCAGGCCGAGCGGCTCGGCATCAAGCCGGGCCAGGTGGTGCAGGAGATCGGCTACGACGATGATTGCGACGAGCAGCTGCGCGGCGCGATCACCAAGGTGGAGAACGTCGAGCTGGTCGATGAGGACTACGACAACGTGGTCGACGTGGTCCTGTTGTGGTGGCGGGACGGGGACGGTGACCTGGTGGACGCGCTGGTCGACGCCCTCACGCCGCTGGCCGACGGGGGGTACATCTGGCTGCTCACGCCGAAGGCGGGCAGGTCAGGCCATGTGGAGCCGAGCGACATCGGCGAGGCAGCGCCGACGGCCGGGCTGTCCCAGACCTCCAGCGTCAGTGCCGCCCGCGACTGGTCGGGCACGCGCTTGGTCGCGCCGAAGGCGCGCCGATAAGCAGAGTCGCGGGCGCGCCGCTAACGGCCTGTTCACCTCATTATTTGTGCCGAACGGGCCGTGGTTCTCCGCCTGCCCTCAAGTGGCAGACTTGGGGGCAGTGGGCATGGCACTCAATTCGCCGGATCCAGCGAAAGGACCAGGCATGGCGGTAGAGGTAGGCGATCAGGCGCCTGATTTCGAGCTGAAGGACCAGCACGGCACCCCGGTGCGGCTGTCCAGTTTCCGCGGGACTAAGAACGTCGTGCTGGTCTTCTACCCGCTGGCGTTCAGCGGCGTGTGCACCAGCGAGCTGTGCGCCATCCGGGACGACTTCCCCGAGGTCACCGGGGACGACGTCGAGCTGCTCACGGTCTCGGTGGACTCCACGTTCACGCACCGGGCCTGGTCAGACGCCGAGCACTTCACCTTCGAGCTGCTGTCGGATTTCTGGCCGCACGGTGACGTGGCGAAGCTGTACGGTGTCTTCGACTCCGAGCGCGGCATCGCGACCCGGGGCACGTTCGTCATCGACAAGGAGGGCGTCGTGCGGTGGAAGGTCGTCAACCCGATCCCGCAGGCGCGTGACCTGGCCGAGTATTCCAAGGCGCTCGCCGCCCTCGGCTAGCGTCGGTCGCAGGGAGGCCTGGGGGAATTGCCGTGTTATCGCTGCGGCGTCCGGCAGAGCGACCCGGAGCGGGGCAAGAGTCCCTGGCGCCGCGGCGTGGTCAGCGACCAGCTGGTCCTCATCTGCCCCGCGTGCCAGTCCTCTGGTGACTGGACCGCGGAGCTCGAGCACTGCGGCCGGTGCCGCAGCGCGCACCTGATCCGGCGGCTGGGCCAGCTCGAATGCCTCGACTGCGGCCTGGTCAGCGAGCCGGAGGCGGCGCTGAATCCCGGACTGGTCACGGCCGGCGGCCCGCAGGCCGGGCGCGGTGCCACGGCCAGCGCCGACGCCGCCCTGGCCGACGAGGTGGGCCGGGCCCTCGACCGCCTGCTCGGCCGTATCTGAAGATCTCTTCTGTCACATGGGTTTAGGGACCGTGCTGTCCGGTAGCGCGGACAGTAGGAGCAACTGAACCCACGAGGCGGAGGAGGACGTCGTGAGCGCCACAGTGCGCGACGTGATGACACCGGGCCCCATCGGGGTGGACTACCACCAGTCGATCGGCGAGGCTGCGCGGACCATGCGGGACTGGGGAGTTGGCGCCGTCCTGGTGGTCAGCGACCAGTCCCTGCACGGACTGGTCACCGACCGCGATCTGGTCGTGCGCGCGGTGGCGGAGTCCAAGGGGCCGGAGGAGCCGGTGGGCCCGCTGAGCACCGGAAACCTGATCGGCGTCAACGCGGACGACGACGCCGGAGTGGCCGTCAGGCTGATGCGCGAGCACGCCGTCCGGAGACTGCCGGTGATCGACAACGGGCAGGTCGCGGGGATGGTGTCGCTCGGCGATCTAGCCCTAGCCGACGATCCGGCCTCCGCGCTGGCCGCGCTCAGCCAGGCCCGGCTGGGTAGATGACGGCTGCGTTCCTGGCGTGAAAAGCTCTGGTATGGCCGAAAGCATCACGGCGGGCGGCATCGCGGTGCCGCTGTCCCATCCGGAGAAGGTCCTGTTTCCCGCGGACGGGATCACCAAGCAGGACCTGGCCAGGTACTACGCGGACGTCGCGGACCGCATGCTGCCGCCGCTGCGGGACCGGCCGATCACGATGATGCGCTACCCCGACGGGCTGGACGGCCAGCGTATCGTGCAGAAGAACGTGCCCGCCTACTTTCCCGAGTGGATCCGCCGGGTGGAGGTGCCCAAGGAGAGCGGCGGCGTGGTCGAGCACGCGGTCTGCGACAAGCCCGCCGCCCTCGTCTACCTGGCCAACCAGGCCTGCATCGAGGTGCACGCGTTCACCAGCCGGGCCGGGCACCTCGACGCGCCCGACCAGCTGGTCTTCGACTTCGACCCGCCGGACACCAAGCACTTCGAGCAGGCCAGGCAGGCCGCGCTGTGGGCCCGCGACCTCCTCGAAGGCGAGCTCGGCCTGATCAGCTACGTGCGCACGACCGGGGGCCGCGGCCTGCACGTGCACGTCCCGCTCGACCAGCGGGCCGGCTTCGATGCGGTGCTGGACTTCACCCATCGCGCCGCCGCCGTGCTGGCCCGCAGGCATCCGGACGTGATCACCACCGAGCAGCGCAAGAACCAGCGCGGCCAGCGGATCTACGCCGACGTCATGCGCAACGGCTACGCCCAGCTGGTGGTGGCCTCCTACTCGGTCCGGGCCCGTCCCGGCGCGCTGGTGGCCACGCCGCTGAGCTGGCCCGAGATAGAGCAGCCCGGGCTGGATCCGGCCCAGTTCACGATGGCCGCCGTCCGCGACCGGCGGGCGGACGGCGCCGACCCGTGGCCGGGCTTCGCCCGCCGCGCCCGCGGCCTGGCCCGGGCCTCGCAGCGCCTCGACGAACTGGCCAGCTGAACGTCACCGGCGCGCCGCCTGCCGTTTGCCCGCGCCGGTTGCGGGTAGCCACTGGCATCATCGCTGGAGGTGAAGCGTGGTAACGAAGGTGCGAGACATCATGTCGCCCGCCCCGATCTGCATGGCCGCCACCGAATCGGTGTCGGCGGCGGCCAAGGCCATGAAGCGGCACGGGATCGGCAACGTGCTCGTGCTGGCCGACGGCCGGCTCAGCGGGCTCCTCACCGACCGGGACATCACCATCCGGGTGCTGGCCGACGGACGCGATCCGCTGACCACCCGGATCGGCGACATCTGCAGCACCGAGCTGGTCCTGCTCGGCCCCGACGACGGCGTGGACCGGGCCGCCGCCTTGGTCCGCGACCGGGCGGTCCGCCGCATTCCCGTCGTGCAGGACGGCGTCCCGGTGGGCGTGGTCTCCATCGGCGACCTGGCCCTGGAGCGGGATGAGCGGTCGGCGCTGTCCGGCGTGTCCGCGGCCCCGCCGAACCTGTAGCACCGGCGGCCCGCCATGGGGGAAAGAGACCAGCTCATCGTCAAGGAGCTGCTTGACAGGTACGGGCACCGCTACGCCGAGGAAGCCGGCATCGTTCTCGCCGACCGCCCTGGCCCGCTGTACCAGCTGCTCGTGCTGGCCACCCTGCTGAGCGCGCGCATCGCGGCCGAGGTCGCGGTGGCGGCGGCGCGCCAGCTGTACGCGGCCGGCTACCGCAGCCCCCGGGCCATGAGCGAGGCCAGCTGGCAGGACCGGGTCGACGTGCTCGGCCGCGGGCACTACCGTCGCTACGACGAGCGGGCCGCCACCATGCTCGGTGACGGGGCGGCGCTGCTATCCGCCCGCTGGCACGGCGACCTGCGGCGGCTGCGCGCCGAAGGCGAAAGCGACGCCCGCCGCATTTCGGCCCTGCTGACCGAGTTCCCGGGCATCGGGCCGGTCGGCGCGAGCATCTTCCTGCGCGAGGTGCAGCAGGTCTGGCCTTCGGTGGCGCCCTACGTGGATGCCGTCATGGTCAGCGGCGCGCGGCGGGTCGGGCTGCCCGGCAGTCACCAGGTCCTGGCCGGGCTGCTTTCTGACTGCGGCGAGCCGGCCCGGCTGGCCGCCGCGCTGGTCCGGGTGTCGCTGAGCCCGCGCGCGGCCGGCGAGGTCACCGCGGCCGTCCGCGACTGACCAGCGCGCCACGAGGCGGTTTGCCCTCCGCGGCGGCGGGTAGCCGAGGGTTTCACATCCGCTTCCGGTAGCCGCAAGGAGCCTGTCCGTGAGTCTGCCCGCCAGCCAGCAACGCGTGCTGGACAGGATGGAGAACAGGCTGCGGGCAGGCGAACCCCACCTGGCGTCGATGTTCGGCATCTTCGCCCGGCTCAACGCCGGCGAGCCGGTCAGCACCGAACGCGTGGCTTCCGGGCGGCGCTGGCGCCGGCCGCCGGGCGCCGCCCTGTACGCGGTGGTGGTCTTCCCGGTCATCTTCGGTCTGGTCATCATCGGCGCGCTGCTCAGCGGCGGCGCGCACGGCACCGGAGCCTGCGACGTCGGCTACTCGATCGGCGGTGGCGCGGCCCCGGCGGGCCGGTCGCAGTGCCAGACGGCCAGCCAGCCCGCATCAGGCTCCCGCGCGGTCTCGCCCGCGGGCTCGGGCCCAGCCGGGGCTTTCTGCCCGCGGGCGGCCGTGCCGGCTTCGCAATACGCCATCCGCACCAATGGTGACCTGGGCCTTCCTCCGTCAGCCGGGGCCAGTCCCGGGCTGGGGGATACCTCGGGAATGTGCTAGAAATGACCTCAGGGACGGAGGGTCGGTTGCCGATCGAGCATCTGGGGCATGAGGCCGCTGAGCTGCTGAGCCTCACCAGCGGCGGAGAGGCCAGGTCGCTCAACAAGCTGGCCGCGCTGGCCGCCTGGCAGGTGCCCGCCTGCTCCGGAGCCCACGCGGCGGTGTGGCATGACGGCGAGGTGATCAGCGTCGCGGCCACCCACCCGGACCTGGCTGAGCTGGCCGACTTGCAGCTGCGCGCCGGGAGCGGCCCCATCCTGACCGCCGCCGAGACGAGGGCCGCGGTCAGCTGCCCCGACACGCTGGATGAGGACCGCTGGCCCGAGTACGCGGAGGCGGCGCTGCGCCGCGGCGTCCGCTGCTCGGTCCACCTGGTGCGCGAGCTGCCCGGCGGGGCCCTGGTCCTGTCCCTGTTCGGGGTCCGGCCCCGGACGCTCGAGGGGGGATCCGATCCGATGGCCGATACCCTGGCCGCCTTCGGCGGCGCGGTGCTGACCAACGCGACGGCCTACAACCAGGCGCAGCGGACCGCCAGCCAGCTCAAGGACGCCGTCGTGGCCCGCTCGGTGGTGGACCAGGCCAAGGGCATCCTGATGCACGCGTTCGGCTGTAACGCCGAGGAGGCGCTGGGGCGGCTGCGCACCGAATCACAGCGCCGCCACGTCAAGGTCACCGAGGTCGCCAGCGAAGTCGTGGCCTCCTCGCGGACCAAGAAGGGCGCCCGCCGGTAGGTACTAACCGGCCGCGTCCGGCGGCGCTTTGACCTTGGCCACCAGGATGGTCATGTCGTCCCGCAGCTCGTCGTCGGAGAAGCTGGTCACCACGCCCTGGATCATCCGGGCCGTCTCGGCCGCGGTGCGGCCCGCCAGGCCGGCCAGCTCGTCGGCCAGGCTGTCCTCGAAGTAGCGCATGTCGCGGCTGCGCGCGTCGGTGACTCCGTCGGTGTAGAAGAACAGCAGGTCGTCCTGGCCGAGCTCGAGCTCGTCTACGTGCGGCTCCGCCTCGGGGAACAAGCCGAGGGGCAGGCCGCCGCCGGCCAGCACGTCGACCCGGCCGTCCGGCCGCACCAGGGCCGGGCCTAGGTGGCCGGCGCTGGCCAGCACCACGTGCAGCCGGGTGCCTGCCCAGCGCAGGTAGGCCAGCTTGGCCGTCACGAAGCGATCCTCGTAGTCGCCGGCCAGCATGATCTCGTTCACCTTGGCCAGCACGTCCGCCGGGTCCGGATTCCAGTGCGCGAGGACCCGGATCGAATGCCGGGCCGCCGCGGTCATCGCGGCGGCCTCCTGTCCCTTGCCGCACACATCGCCCACCGTGATGGCCCAGCCGCCAGCCACCGGGAACACGTCATAGAAGTCGCCGCTGACCTCGAGTCCCTCGCTGGCCCCCACGTAGGCCGCGTACAGGTCGAGTCCCGGAACCTCAGGCAGCGTGGCGGGCAGCAGGCTGCCCTGCAGCGCCTCGGCCACCTCCGAGCGGTGCCGGAACATGCGGTCCACCCGGATGGCCACGCCCAGGTGCCGCCCGAGCTCCTCGGCCAGGCCCAGATCGGCCAGCTCGAAGCGTCCCTCGCCGGCGGTGCGGGCCAGGGTCAGCGCGCCGTAGCTGGCGCTGCCGTCGGTGATCGGCACGCTGAGCAGCGAGGTCGTGCCGAGCAGCATCAGCAGCGGCGTGCCGTCACCGATGGTGCCGAGCATCCCGGTGTCCTCGGTGTGGGCCAGCAGGACGGACGTCCCCGCGGCGTGCACCTGCTCGGGCACCGACCCGGGCTGCGGGTCGACGGTACGCGCCTTCCTGGCCAGCGCCTGGGACGCCTCGTCGGGGGGGCCGATCACGAACTGGCGCCGCAGCAGGCCCTCCCGCTCGACGTCCACGATCACCCAGCTCGCGATGTCGCCCGCGAGCTGCCTGGCGCAGCGCTGCAGCGTGACCGCCTCGCTGAACGTGCTGTTGTCCAGCAGCAGCCGGGTGACCGCCGTGATCATGTCCATCCGGCGCGTCATGGCCCGGATGGTGTCCAACGCCGGGCCGGGGTCGCTTCGCCCGGCCGCGGCCGTCTGGGCGGCGGGCCGGGCCGGAAGGCCCGCCTGGCGGTCAGCGGTGACCGTCAGCAGTCGCGTGCCGTCCTGCAGGGTGGTGGCGCCTGCCAGCAACCTCACCTCGACCGGTCCGTCCGCGCCGAGCAGCCGGCACTCCACCTGCCTGGCCGTCCCGGTCCTGACCGCCGCGGCGAACTGGCTTTTGACCGCGGCGCGGTAGGGCAGGTCAACGAACGCCGTCAGCGCCTTGCCGGTCGCGTACCCGGGCGGGGCGCCGATCAGGTCCCCGGCCTGGCCGTTGGCCCGCCGGACCGTGCCGTCCTGCTCGAGCACGAACAAGGGCACGGGCGCGTGCTGGAACACGGCCCGCAGCAGGGCACGCTCCGCCGTGAGCGCATCGGGCCTGGCGGCCGCGGTCGGCTCGCCCGCGGCGGCCTCGGCCAGCTTGGCCAGGACCTCGGCGGCCGCGTCGAGTTCGGCAAACGCGGCGTCCAGCAGGGCCCGCGGGTCGGAGCCGGGCAGCGCAGCGGCCTGGCGGAGCGCCTCGCGCCGACCTGCCAGGTCGGCCATATCGGCGTCAGAGCCGTTCGTCCAGGTGTCTTGCGACATCTCTCCCGACCGTCATCCCTGGTGAAACACGCCGCCCTGGGCCGGAGCGGCGGGCCGGGCGCGAGCACAAGGCCACCCTGCGCCGCCTCAATAGTACTTGGGGTGCAAGTGCCGCAAAGCAGAAAAAGATCCGCCGTGGCCCCGCGGGCCCCGGCGGATCTGCGGCTGCGGTTACCAGCGCCGCCAGGCCTGCCGCCGGCGGCGGCTGCTGCCGCGGTAGCGGCCGTAGCCGCGCGTGGTGAACGCGCTGACCAGCAAGGCCGCCGCGAGCACCGCGACGACGAACGTGATCACGGTGTGCCCGACACCGATGATGGCGGTGGTGATGATCCCGGCGACCACCGCGGCCACGATGCCGATGAGGATCGTCAGGATCAGCCCGATGTGCTGGCGGCCTGGCACTACCAGCCGGGCCAGCGCACCGACCACCAAGCCGATGAGGAGCCAGACGACGATGACGGAAAGTGTGATGGTCATGACTTCTCCTAAGTAAGTCCCTGGTCAGGCTTTACGGTCTGTTCGCTTTGTGGGCGCCCAGCTCAGTCTTCGTAGACGTCCTCCACCACCTCGGTCTCGCCGGGACGCGGCCCCATGGACTCGGCCGGCTCGGTGGGCAGGTCACGGGTCGCGCCCAGGTGGTGCGCATCCTCAGGGCTGCCGAAGGCGCCCGGGGCCGGCAGGCCGGCCTGCACGCGGGTATTCGACGGATTGCGGACCGTGGTCGGGTAAGCGACCTCTTCTATCCGGCTCCCCGGCCGCCAGCGGGCTTGCCGCACGGTCAGCCGGCGGCCGACCCAGCCGTAGCCGCGGCGGGGGACCGCCAGCCCGAGGATACCGATGACCATGAGCACGTAGCCGGCGGTGTGCAGGTTGAAGACGGAGGTATTCGTCGTCACGGCGAAGGCGAGGATCGCCCCGATGCCGATCAGTACGAGTCCCATACCGGTTTTCATAAGGTTCCTTCGCTTTCTTGCCCGGCCGTCAGGCGGTTGCCGTGTCGGGGGCTTCGGCCGCGTCGAGCAGCTTGCCCCTGAGGTGGGCCAGGGCCCGGGCCAGGAGCCTGGAGACGTGCATCTGGGAGATGCCGAGCCGGTCGCCGATCTCCGTCTGGGTCAGGTTGCCGTAGAAGCGCATGACCAGGATGCGCTGCTCCCGCTCGGGCAGCTCATCCCAGTGGGCGTTGACGGATTCCATGTCGATCGTGTGCAGGACGCCCGGGTCGTCGTCGCCGAGCATGTCCGCCAGCAGGGCCGGGTCTTCCCGGTCCGACAGCGGGGCGTCCAGGGAGTAGGTGCTGAACACCAGGTCCGCCTGGAGGGCCTCCTGCATGTCGTCCTGGCTGACCCCGAGCCGCTCGGCCAGCTCGGCTTCCGCGGGCGCCCGGCCGAGCTTATGGGTGAGCTCCTCATTGGCCTTGCGCAGTTCGAGCAGCAGTTCCTGGGCCGACCGCCGGACGTGGATCTGCCAGCGCTTGTCCCGGAAGTGACGCTTGATCTCGCCGCTGACGCACGGCTGAGCGTAGGCGGACAGGCTGTCGCCGACCTCGGGGTTGTAGTTGTTGATCGCCTTGAGCAGGCCGACGTAGCCGACCTGCATCAGGTCCTCGGTGGGTTCGGGGCTGCCGCGGTACTGCCGCACGCACGAGCGGACCAGCTTGCCGTAGCGGTCCACCAGGATCTCGCAGGCGGCGGCGCGCTGCTCGCTGTCCCGCGGCAGCGCGCGGACCTTAGCCAGCAGCGCGTTGTCGGATAGCTCTAGCAGCTCCGTACGCGACCCGGGGTGCAGGTCGGCATCAGGAGCGCCAGCGACCTCAGCCGGCGGCTGGAGGGTTCCCTTAGTCAAGGCGTCTCCTCGGGGACCTGGGAAATTCGGACGTGTAGGGGTGTGCCCGGCCCAAGGCGAATAAACGTCAGTCAATGTGATGCTGGTCACAGCCCGCCATAGGGTCCGGACCGAGGTGTAGGCCGGGGGCGGCGGGGAAGCAGATGGACCCGCGGCCAGCGCGGGGCGCGCGCCTGCGCGCGCTTACACCAGCCCAGACCCCGTGAGGACCTGCGATGACCGGAGCCGGGACCGTCACCAACTGGCGGTCGGCGGGCGCGTGCCTGTCGGCCGACCCTGACCTCTTCTTCCCCATCTCTACGTCAGGTCCGGCGCAGCAGCAGATCGCCCGGGCCAAGATGATCTGCGCGGGATGCGGGGTCAGGCAGGAGTGCCTGCAGTTCGCGATGTCTCACGACCAGCTGTACGGCATCTGGGGCGGCACCACCGCGGAGGACCGGCAGCGGGACCGGCGCCGCAAGCGCCGCGCGGCCGCCGCCGCGGCCAAGCGGGCCGTCGCCGTGTTATCCCCCGTGTTATCCAACAGTGTTATCCCACTGGCGGCCGGCTGACCGCCGCGCGAGAGCCAGCGCTCCATGCAGGCCAGGAGCTCGTCGGTGTCGACGGGCTTGGTGACGTAGTCGCTGGCGCCGGCCGCGAGGCTCTTCTCCCGGTCGCCGGGCATGGCCCGGGCGGTCACGGCGATGATGGGCAGCGTGGCGAAGGCCGGCATCTGCCTGATCTTGTTCATCGTGGTGTAGCCGTCCATCTCCGGCATCATCACGTCCATCAGGATCAGGTCGGTGTCGTCGGCCGTCAGCAGGGACTCGATGCCCTTGCGGCCATTGGGCGCCTGGGTCACGGTTATCCCGTGCAGCTCGAGCGTGCTGGTGATCGCGAACACGTTACGGGCGTCGTCGTCGATGACCAGGACCCGCCGGCCGCGCAGCGCGTCGTGCCTCGCCGCGGCCGGCGACGGCGCCCGGCTGGTGGTCTCGGCCGGCTCGCTGACCAGCGCCGGGATGTGCTCTCGCTGGGTGGCAGACAGGTGCAGCGTGATGCGCTCGCGCAGTTCGTCCAGCGAGGGCAGCAGCTCAAGCGACTGGGAACCGAACCGCAGCCGCGCCAGCCGGGCCTGGGCGCTGTCCAGCTTGTCCCTGGTGTGCGCGAGCACCGGGACGTCCCGCAGCTCCGGGTCCTCCTGGAGCCGGTCGAGGAAGGCGAACGCGGAGGCGGAGGCGTCCCCCAGCCCGAGGTCGAGCACGACGCACTGGTGCGGCGCGGCGCTGAGCGCCTCTATGCCCTGCTCCGGGCTGACCGCCGTGCCCACCTGCACCGACCCGTGGATGCCGGACAGGTCCGAGACCGCGCTGTGGGCCAGCAAGGTCAGCAGGCCGCCGCGCGCGCCCTCCAGCACTAGCAGGCGCCGTCCATTCGGCACGCCGTCGTCGGGCGGGGTCGGCTGCATCTGCAGGGCCTCGGTCGCCTCGGCGTGGAACCCCGGAGCGTCGGCATCCTGGGCGATGGTCACCGCGTCCGCGGTGCCGGACGCCGACACCTCGGCGTCGACCGCACCCGGCAGCTCGCACGGCAGGTAGAGCGTGAACGTGCTGCCCTGGCCGAGTTCGCTCTCCGCGCCGATCTCGCCGCCGAGCAGGGCCCCGACTTCGCGGGCGATGGACAAGCCGAGCCCGGTACCGCCGTAGCGGCGGCTGAGCGTGCCGTCGCCCTGCTGGAAGGCGCCGAAGATCGTGGTGAGGTTCTCCGGCGCGATGCCGATGCCGGTGTCGGCCACGGAGAACGCCAGCGCGCCGTCGTCGGCCTGGTCGGCGCCCGGACCGGCCGGGACCCTGAGGTCCGGGCCGACCCGGAGCAGCACGTGGCCGCTCTCGGTGAACTTGACCGCGTTCGACACCAGGTTGCCGAGCACCTGGCGGAGCCGCTGGCGGTCGGTGAACAGCTCGCCCGGGGCCTCGGGATCGGCCTCGACGGCGAACTCGAGGCCCTTCTCCACGGTGAGCGGCTGGAAGGTGGCCTGGATGTCGTCAAGCAGCGCGCTGAGCGGGAACCGCTCCGCGCGGATGTCCATCCGCCCTGCCTCGACCTTGGACAGGTCGAGGATGTCGTTGATCAGCTGCAGCAGGTCCGAGCCCGCCGAGTGAATCACGTTGGCGTACTCGACCTGCTTGGCGGTGAGGTTGCGGCCGGGGTTCTGGGCCAGCAGGCGGGCCAGGATGAGCAGGCTGTTCAGCGGGGTCCGCAGCTCGTGCGACATGTTGGCCAGGAACTGCGACTTGTACTTGGAGGCCAGGGCCAGCTGCCGCGCGCGCTCCTCGATCTCCTGCCTGGCCTGCTCGATCTCGGCGTTCTTGGTCTCGATGTCGCGGTTCTGCGCGGCCAGCAGCGCCGCCTTGTCCTCGAGCTCGGCGTTGGACCGCTGCAGTTCCACCTGCTGAGCCTGCAGCTCCTCCGATCGGGCCTGCAGCTCGGAGGCCAGCCGCTGTGATTCGCCCAGCAGCGTGTCGGTCCGCGCGTTGGCGATGATCGTGTTGAAGTTGACGCCCAGGGTCTCTGTCAGCTGCTCGAGGAAGTCGGTCTGCACCTGGCTGAACGAGGTGAAGGAGGCCAGCTCGATGACCCCGAGCACCTGGTCCTCGAACAAGATGGGCACGATGGCCAGGTTGGCGGGCGGCGCTTCGCCGAGCCCGGAGGAGATCTTCACGTAGCCCTCGGGCAGGTTGGCCACCACGATGGACCGCTTGCTCCGGGCGACCTGGCCGATCAGGGACTGGCCGAGCCGGTACTGGGTCGGCGCCGCCTTGTCGGCGCGCAGCCCGTAGCCGGCGATCAGGCGGAGCTGGGTGTCGCCGCCCGTGTGCTCGGACAAGAAGAACGTGCCGTGCTGCGCGCCGACCAGCGGGGCGAGCTCGTCCATGATCAGCTCGGCGACCACGGCCAGGTCCCGGTGGCCCTGCATCATGCCCGCGATCCGGGCCAGGTTGGTCTTCAGCCAGTCCTGCTGCTGGTTGGCCCGGATGGTCTCGCGCAGGGACTGGACCATCGCGTTGATGTTGTCCTTGAGCTCCGCGACCTCGCCCTGGGCCTCCACGGAGATGGAGCGGGTCAGGTCACCCGAGGCGACCGCGCTGGTCACCTCGGCGATCGCGCGGACCTGCCTGGTCAGGTTCCCGGCCAGCTCGTTCACGTTCTCGGTCAGCCGCTTCCAGGTGCCCGATACGCCCTCGACCTCGGCCTGGCCGCCCAGCCGCCCCTCGCTGCCCACCTCGCGGGCTACCCGGGTGACCTCCGCCGCGAACGAGGACAGCTGGTCGACCATGGTGTTGATGGTGGTCTTCAGCTCGAGGATCTCGCCGCGGGCGTCCACGTCGATCTTCTTGGACAGGTCGCCGTTGGCGACTGCGGTGGTGACCTGGGCGATGTTGCGGACCTGGCCGGTCAGGTTCTGCGCCATCGAGTTGACGTTGTCGGTCAGGTCCTTCCAGGTACCTGACACGCCCTTGACGTCGGCCTGGCCGCCCAGCCGCCCCTCGGTACCGACCTCGCGGGCCACCCGGGTGACCTCGTCGGCGAACGCGGACAGCGTGCCGACCATCCGGTTGATCGTCCCGGCCAGCGCGGCGACCTCGCCCATCGCGTCCACGTCGATCTTCCGGCTCAGGTCACCGCGTTCCACCGCGGTCGCCACCTGGGCGATCGAGCGGACCTGGCCGGTCAGGTTGGAGGCCATCACGTTGACGTTGTCGGTCAGGTCCTTCCAGGTGCCCGACACGCCGCGGACCACGGCCTGGCCGCCGAGCTTGCCCTCGGTGCCGACCTCGCGGGCCACCCGGGTGACCTCGTCGGCGAACGCGGACAGCTGGTCGACCATCGTGTTGATGGTCTCCTTCAGCTCCAGGATCTCGCCACGGGCGTCGACCCGGATCTTCTGGCTCAGGTCACCCTTGGCCACCGCCGTGGTCACCTCGGCGATGGAGCGTACCTGGGCGGTCAGGTTGGCCGCCATGACGTTGACCGACTCGGTCAGGTCCTTCCAGGTACCGGACACGCCCTTGACGTCGGCCTGGCCGCCGAGCAGCCCCTCGGTGCCCACCTCGCGGGCCACCCTGGTCACCTCGTCGGCGAACGAGGACAGCTGGTCGACCATGGTGTTGAGCGTGGACTTCAGCTCCAGGATCTCGCCGCGCGCGTCGACGTCGATCTTCTGGCTCAGGTCGCCCTTGGCCACCGCGGTCGCCACCTGGGCGATGTTGCGGACCTGGCCGGTCAGGTTGCCCGCCATCGCGTTGACCGAATCGGTCAGGTCCTTCCAGGTACCAGACACGCCCGGCACGTAGGCCTGACCGCCCAGCTTCCCTTCCGTGCCCACCTCGCGGGCCACCCGGGTCACCTCGGAAGTGAACAGGTCGAGCTGGTCGGCCATGCCGTTGAACACCGTGGCAATCTCGTCCATGAGCGGGTCGCCGGTCTGGGCCAGGCGGGTACTGAAGTCGCCGCCTCTTACCGCCGTCAGCCCCGCGAGCAGCTGCTCGAGGCCGGACTCGTCAAGCCTCGGGCCCGAGTGGACCGTGTCAGTCACCAAGCGCTCCCATCAGCTGTGCGAACGTAGCCCCGACGCGTCCGGCACCATTGTGCGATCTATTCCGATGGTAGACCGGAGCTAACTATCATGGGCCGAACGGAAATTCTTGCCGCCCGGCTACGCCTCGAAATCCCCCGCCCGCGACGGCGGCACTGGCCTGTACAGACACGGCTCTTGAAGGGATTTATGACGCTACGGTCTTGCGGTCGGCGTCATGACGGCGGTGAGGCAGGTGATCGTGTCCGACAGCACTGACGACCTGCGGCGGCTGGCCGTAGTCGTTGATCACCAGCGCCGCGAGCTTGACCGCATCCGCGCGGCGGCGCCCGGCCAGGCGGTCGTCGCGATGGCCAGGGGTGCGCTGATGGAGCGGCTCGGCCTGTCCTCGGCCGAAGCCGCCAGCCAGCTCGCCGAGCTGTCCGCCGCCACCGGTATCCCGCTCGCTGAGATGGCCGCCGCGGTGCTGTCACCGGAGTCCGTCACGGGCGGCGACGGGTCAGACGTGCCCGGCCTGGCGGGCGAGCCGGCCGGTGATGACGCGCCGGGCGGAGCCCGCGGGGGCGCCGGCCGCGGCCTGCACCTGACCGAGGCCGCGGCTGAGCTGGCCGCCGACGGCGCGGAGCTGGCCAGCACCCTGGCCGGCCAGGTGCTTGCCCCGCTCGGGGCGGTCACGGTCGCGTTGTGGCTGCTGGAAGCCGATGGCGCGCTGAGCATGCTCGGCGAGGTCGGCCTGTCGAGCGGCGAGGCCAGCCGCTGGCGGCACATCCCGCCCCAGCTGGACGGGCCGCTCCAGCGCGTGGCTCGCGGCAGCGCCGATCTGTGGTGGCCCGCGGGCCTGCCCTCCGGCGACCATGTGCCGGTCACCGGAGCGCCCGGCGGGGCCCGGGCCGTCCTCGCGCTGCGTGAGCGGCATGGCGAGCTGCTCGGCGTGCTCGAGGCCAGCTGGCCGGAGCCCGTCGACGGGTTCGCCTCCGACGTCCGCCCGCGGCTGTCCGCCCTGGCCGCGGGGTGCGCGCGGGCGATCAGCGCCCGCCTGGCCCACGGCAGCCTGGCCGCCGCCCAGCCCAAGGCCGCCGTCTACACCCTGCTCGACGACCTGGCCGACTCGGTGCTCGTGGCCCAGGCCATCAGGGATGACGCCGGACGGATAGCCGACTTCAGCATCGAGCACGCCAGCCCGGGCTTCCGCGATCCGGCGGGGCGGACCGCCGCGGACCTGGCCCGGCTGACCCTGCTGGAGGCCTACCCGGCCAGCGTGTCCGGCCAGGGCCTGTTCGCCCGCGCCCTGCAGGTCCTGGCCGACGGCGTACCCCAGCATGTGCCCGGGCCGCTCGGCGAGTCGGCGGCCGCGGCCGAGGTCGACCAGGTCCCGCTGGCCGATCTGCGCGTGGCCAGGTTCTTCGACGGCGTGATCTTCACCTGGCACGGCCAGGACCCGGCGGGCCCGCTGGCTGCGCTGCCCGATCACGCCCAGCGGCTCGGCCGGCTCGGCGGCTGGGAGGAAAACCTGGTCACCGGGGTGGTCCGCTGGACCGATTCGGCGTTCGAGCTGTTCGGCCTGCGGCCCCGCCCGGGTGCGGAGATCCCGCTGGCCGACCTGCACAGCTACGTGATGGCGGCCGACAAGCCCGTGGTGAAGCGGTTCCGGCAGCGGCTGCCCGAGGGACGCGAGGCGGCCACCGCGACCTTCCGCGTGGTCCACCCCGAGGACCGCAGCATCCGCCAGATCCGCGTCTTCGCCGAGCCGGTCACGGATGCAGGCGGGACCGTGGTCGCGCTGCGCGGAGCCTTCCAGGACATCTCGGCGCACTACCACACGCAGGTCGCGCTGGCCGCCACCCGTGACCAGCTGGCCGACACCGAGCAGCGGGTGGCGGAGGAGCACCTGCTCGCGCTGAGGCTGCAGCAGGCCATCATGCCGCCGGACGAAGTGCCGGTGGAGGCAGCCGGGATCGATGTGGCCGTACGCTACCGGCCGGTCGGCGAGGGACACCTGGTCGGCGGCGACTGGTACGACACGCTGCTGCTTCCGGACAACGACGTGCTGCTGGTCGTGGGCGATGTGGCCGGGCACGGCATCGACGCGGTGACCGGCATGGTCGCGGCCCGCAATTCGCTGCGCGGCCTGGCCATCACCGGGGCCGGCCCGGCCGAGCTGCTCCGCATGCTCAACGGCGTGATGTGCCACCTCACCTCGGGTGTGGTCGGGACCGTGGTGTGCGGGCTGTACAACCCAGGGACCCGCGTGCTGCGCTGGGCCCGCGCCGGTCACCTGCCGCCGGTCCTGATGCACGGCGGGACGGCCTGGGCCCTTCCGCTGCCCGGCGGCGTGCTGCTCGGCATGGACCCGGAGGCCGAGTACGAGGAAGCAACGCAGTCGCTCGGGCCCGGCGACTCCCTGCTGCTGTTCACCGACGGGCTGATCGAGCGGCGCGGCGACTCCATCGAGGACGTGCTGGAGGAGTTCGTCGCCGCCCTGCCCACCGGGCCGGGTGAGCCGACCGCGGCCATCCAGGCTGACCAGATCATGGCCAGCGCCACCTCGGACACCGGCGACGACGCCTGCCTGGTCGTGGTCCGGATCGGCTGAGGCCTCAGCGCGGATCATCCCGCGGCACGTGCCGCACGCTGACCCAGTGCTCGGTGGTGAACTCCTCGATCGCGCGCGCCGCCAGGCCGCCGAAGGCGGCACCGGCGTCATCGTGCGCCGGGGAGTCGTTAACGTACGTCATCCCGGCGCCCGCCCGGAGCGCGAAGTGCACGCCGCGCTCGGCGTCACCGGTGAACACCGCGCCCGGCCGCCCGTCCGGGGCGTCGTTCGCGACCTCGAGCGCATCCTGCTCGTCCCGGACCCGGATGACCGTGATCACCGGGCCGCGGGACTCCTCCCGGGCCGCCGCCAGGTCGCTTCGCGCCAGCAGCACATGCGGCGGGAGCACCAGCCCGGCCGGGCCGTCCGGTGCGCCGCCGAGCACCTGCCTGGCGCCCCCGGCCCGGGCCCGCTCCAGCCGGTCCTGGATCAGGCTCAGCTGCCGGGCGTTGATGAGCGGCCCGACGTCGGTGTCCTCGGCGGCCGGATCGCCGGCCCGCAGGCAGCCCGCGGCGGTCACCAGCCGCTCGGTGAACTCGTGGTACACCTTCCGGTCGACGACCAGCCTGCTGGCCATCAGGCAGACCTGGCCCGGCCGCACCACTGACCCGAACAACGCCGCGTCCACCGCCCGCCCGAGATTGGCGTCGGCCAGGATGACGAGCGGCCCGGGACCGCCGAATCCGAGCACCAGCCGCTTGAGGCCGGTCTGCCTGGCCAGGGCGCGGCCGGTGGCCGCCGAGCCGCAGAACGAGATGACCTGGGACAGCGGATGCCTGGCCATGGCGTCGCCGATCACGTCGCCGGAGCCGATCACCACGCTGAGCAGCCCGGGGGGCAGCCCGGCCTCCTGGTAGATCCTGGCCAGCAGCAGGCCGCCGGCCACCGGCGTGTCACTGGCCGGCTTGAGGACCACCGCGTTCCCCGCGGCGAGCGCGGGGGCCACGGACCGGTTGGCCAGCTGCAGCGGGAAGCGCCACGGGCTGATCACCGCGACCACCCCGGCCGGCCGCCGGTAGACCCGGCTTTCCTGTCCTGTCAGGTCAGAGGGCATGATGCGGCCGGCTACCTGGTGCGGCACCGCCGCGGCCCGCAGCATCCCCCCGCGGGCCAGGCTCCACTCCAGCTCAGCCTGGCCGACCGGGGCACCGGTCTCGCGGGTCAGCCAGCCGGTGATCTCTGCCTTGCGGTCCTGCATCAGCGCGACCGCGGCCAGCATGACCTCAGCGCGGCGCGCGGGCGGCTGCGCGGCCCAGTCCCGCTGCGCACGCGCCGCTGCCGTGAATGCCTCGTCCAGGTCGCCGGTGGAGGCCAGCGGTATCTCGGCCAGCACGGCGCCGTTCCAGGGATCGGTGTCGGCGGCGGTCTTGCCGCTGCTGCCCAGGCGCCACCGGCCTCCGACCGGCATGGCGGCAAAGCCCTCATATGTGGCCATGGCTCAGCGACTACCCTGCCTGATCGCGGCTACACGCACCGTCATGATGTTCGGCCACTTCGGCCTGCCCACTTCGGCCGGCCGGAGCGCGCCGACCGGTCCTGCGCGGGTCCGGGGCCCGGGGAGAGGATTCCGGGCCCCGGACCCGCGGTTCCGGGAAAGTCGCGGTCCGGGCGGCGTGACCTGGACTCACTTCGTTACGCCGCCAGGGCGACTGCCTTGTCGTAGACCGCCAGCGTCTCCCCGGCGATCCGGTCCCATGAGTAGCGGGACACCACCCGGTCGGCAGCCGCGACGCCGTACGCCTCGAGCAGCATCGGGTGCGCGAGCAGCTGCCGGATCCGCTGGGCCAGCAGGGCCGGCCGGTCCGGGGGGACCAGGATGCCGGTGGTCCCGTCCACCACGGCGTCCGCGTGACCGTTCACCGGCGGCGCGATGACCGGGGTGCCGCACGCCATCGCCTGCAGCGACGTGGCGCCGGACGGCTCGTACTGGCAGGTGCTGACGACCAGGTCCGCCGACCGCAGCAGGGCGGGCATCAGCTGGTGCTCTATCTGGCCGGTGAACAGCACCCGGTCGGAGACGCCCAGCGTTCCGGCGAAGCCGGCCAGGGCGCGGTAGGCGGCGTTGTCGGCCAGCTGGAGGCGGTCCGGACCGCCCACGACCAGCAGCTCGGCTCCGGGAACCTTGGTCAGCGCCCGCAGCAGCGTCTCCAGGGCCGCCTGCTGGCTCAGGTCGGCGGCGGTCAGCAGGCGCGGCCTGCCGTTCCGCTGCGCCGTCGGGCCCTCGGGGGTGAACGTATCGGTGTCGACGCCCCACGGGATGACCCTGATCGAGGAGCGGTGCACGCCCAGGCTGGCCAGGTCCGACACCTCGGCGGAGTGAGTGGCGACCACCGCGGCGGCGCTGCGCCCGATGGCCGGCTCGAGCCGGATCCGCGCGGCCGCCGAGCCGTCGGCCCGCACCCGGTCGCGCCGTTCGGTAACGCCGAGCGAGCCGAACTCCTGCACGAGCGGTATGCCCTGGTCGCGGGCGGCGGCCAGCGCGGCCAGGCCGCTGGTCCAGCGCAGCGCGTGCACGACGTCGGGGCGGTCATGCGCCCAGCTGTCGCGCAGCGGGCCGCTGAAGGCCGGGACCCGCTTGAGCAGGTCAGCGTCGCCGCCGTCGGCGACGACCGGGCCGGAGTCGATGTGCTCGACCCGGACGCCATCGTGCAGCTCGGCCTGGTCGGGCAGGTCCGGCTGGTCCTTCTGGGCGTACACGGTTACCTGGTGGCCTTGGCCGGCCAGGCACCGGGTCAGCTCGGACAGTCCGATGTCGTCGCTGTCCGGGCCGGAACCTGTGCGCGGGTGCAGCAGAGTCGCGTCTTGGGCGACGAGAGCAATCTTCATGGGGGGCCTCTCCTGGCTGACGAGTCTGTGGCACGGTGTCGTCAGGGGGAAGCAAAAGTGGTGCCTCATCCAGGCGCTCCGCGAAAACACCGTGTCGCGTAGAGCGTGCCTGCGTCGTAGGCACCACTAGGGAGAAGCTTATCCCATCTTGAGCGTCCGCAAACCCGCGAACCGCGGATCGGCTTTCCGCGGCTTAGCCTGAGGCGGCCTCGGCCACGCTGTCGAAGACGGGGATCAGCCGGTCAGCCGTGGTCAGCCGCAGGATCTTGGCCACCGCCGTCTGGGGCGACACCAGGGCCAGGACCCCGCCCTGCCGGTCCAGCGACCGGTTCACCCGCAGCAGCGCGTGCAGCGCCGAGGAGTCCATGAAGCGCAGGCCGGACATGTCAATGATCAGCATCCGCGGCTGCTGGGCGACCTCTTCGTCCAGCAGGCGGCGCAAGTCATCGGTATTCGTCACGTCGGCCTCGCCGGCGATCTCCACCAGCGTGTAAGGCTCGCCGGCGGACTCCCGGGCCGTCACAGAGACCGTCAGCAGATCCACGCACTTGTTGTACCACAAGGCGGTTTCCGGCGGCATGGTCCTCACCTGGCCGCAAGCAGGCTGGAAGCCGACTGTTACCGGCGGGTGGCGCAATTGCGTCAGCGGGCCTGGCGGCCTGGCAGTTTCATGTGCAGCCGGATGGTCGTGCCGGTCTCGTCGGAGTGCATGTCTACCTCGTCGCAGACCTGGTGGACGATCCAGAGCCCGTGCCCGCCCATGGCGTCGAGTGACGGCTGACGCCGTCCCGCTAGCGGATCGGAGATCAGGCCGTCGTCCTCGATCTGGCAGACGATTTCCTCGGAGTCGTACCAGATCTTCAGCGACCCGGCGGACTTGGCGTGGCGGATGGTGTTGGCCGCGACCTCGCTGACCGCAAGCACCAGGTCGATCGCGCGCTGCTCAGGCAGCCCTGCCTCCCTGGCGTAGCGGTACACCACGGCGCGGATCGCGGCCAGGTCCGTGGTGTAGGTGTAAGACATCGCGCCCGGTGCCGGGGGTGGCAGCGGACCGCCGCCTCCCGGCTGAGGAGGCGGCGGTCCGGTCAGCGCCTCTTGTGCCGCCTCTTGTGCCGCGTCTTGTGCCGCCGGTCCGCGCTGCGCGGTCTTTGCGTCCCAGGACATCAGCAGCAACGATACACCGGGGGCAGAAAAGGCCGGCCGCAATGGCAGTTGTGTCGCCCGTCATCAAACCGGCATATCGGACCCGGCTCGCACGTGTATCCGCCGTGCGGGGGGTAGACGAAAGGACGACGTTCGCCCGCGGCTCTTCTGTATCGGCGGAGCCGCCCGTCTTCGGGAGGTCAATATGCGAGTCGGTGGGGTAGTCCTGCTGATATGGCTGGTCATCGGCGCGATCGCCGCGGGGCAGCGTGGTTATTACGGCTCGTCGTCCACGAGTTGCGCCCATGGCGGGACGATTGTCGCCACCATAGCGGCCGGCCCGCTCAATTACGTGGGCGTGAACCCGAAGGTCTCGTGCCATTTGCCCTCTCCGAGCAGCTGAGCCCCGGGCTGCCAGCATTCCCGGGGGAGAAGCGGCGCAAGCCCGCGATGCCGCCTGAAACCTCCCGTCTGCTGCCCCAGGCGGGCCGGGCCAAACCCGCTCCCGGCCCGCATCCCTGATCGCCAGCATCGCTATGTTTTCTGCCGAACGGGCCGTGGTGCCACGACCCGCAAACGACGACGGGCCGGGGCCCGCAGGCCCCGGCCCGTCTTGCGCCATTGCGGTGGCGCTGACGTTAACTCTGGTCAGCAGCCGTCGTAAGCCGACCAGTTGGACTGGCCGCCGCTGGCCAGCGCCGTGGCGAACACCTGGTTCTGCTCCGCCGCGCTGGCGTGCCCGAAGTCAGCGGCGGAACCCCCGTACTCGGCCCAGGTCGACGCGCTGAACTGGTACAGGCCGTAGTGGCCGCTGGAGTTCATGACCTGGGACTGGCCCCCGGACTCGCGCGCGATCACGCACGCGCCGAACGAGCCGCCAGCTGCGCCGCCCGAGTAGGTGCTGTCGGCCATCGCCGGGACGGATCCGGCTGGCGTGCCCTCGGCGGCCGGTGCCGCCGGCCCGAGGAGCGAGGGCGCAGCGGGTATCCGGCTGGGCTCGACCGGGATCCGCAGCTTCTGCCCGGCCTCGATGACGTTCGCCCAGTGGATGTGGCTGCGGTTGGCCCAGTACAGCACCGGCCAGGCGCTCGGGTTGTGGTAGAAGCGCTTGGCGATCGTGGACAGCGAGTCGTCCGCCCGGACGGTGTACCAGGCGGGCCGGGCGGAATCCAGCTGGTGGCCGGCCGCGTCCAGCACCGGAGTAGGCGTATGGCCCGGCTGGAAGGCGGCGTCGAGGACGGCCGCGTAGGACGTGGCCGGCGGGGCGGCCGACGTGCTGGCCAGCGCCTGCGGTGACAGGCAGAACGCCATCCCGGCGCTGGCCAGGGCGGGGATGGCGGCACCGGATAGCCGGTGCGTGAGTCGGATGCGTGATGGCTTGCTATGGCGGCCCAAAGGGCTCCTCTTCTCGTACGGCGCGCTCACCAGGAAGGCGGCCCAACGTGCGGGCCGCCTTCGGAGCGCCTAGCATCAGGGGAGCCTAGCTGCCATTGGCGCTGTATTTAGGGCAAACGCACCAAAATTGGTCAAAATACTCGGAGGTTGCTAAACTGCGCGCCCTCACCCTCCGCCGGGGCAATCTGGGACACCGCTGAGTGCCCGTCCCGAACTGGCCGGGAGCTTGCTGCCAGGAGCGCTGAGCACGTCCGGGCCGTGCTTATCGTGAGTATGTGGATGAGCTGGCCGACTCCGCGCCGCTGGTGAGCGACCCGTCCGGATTGCGCAGGCGCCTGGCCGATCACGGGTACCTGTTCTTCCGCGGCCTGCTGCCCGCCGCGGAAGTCCGGGCGGCCGGGCTGGCCGTCATGACCCGGCTGCGGGACGGCGGCTGGATGGACGACCGGGGCATACCGTCGGTCGAGCCGCGCGCGGTCAACTCGATGGACGGGCTGCGTGACCCGGCCTTCCTGGCCGCCACGATGAGCGCCGAGTTCCACCGCATCGCCTACCTCCCGGCGCTGCGTGCGGTGATCCGCGGTGTGCTGGGGCCGCAGGCGTTCTGCTATCCGGCGAAGGTCCTGCGCGCGGTCTATCCCGAGCGGCCCCGGGCCCGCCCGCGCGGCCGCTACATCCACTACGACTACGGAGTGGGCGGCGTGCAGGACATGCTGACCAGCTGGATCCCGCTGATGGAGATCCCGGTCCGGATCGGCGGCCTGGCCGTCCAGCCCGGCGGCCACCTCTGGCCGCCCCGCCCCCCGCGCCCGCTCAGCGGATCCGAGCCTGGCTGGGCGACGACCAGCTACGAGCCGGGCGACGTGATCATCTTCCACTGCCTCACCCCGCACGCCGCCTTGCCCAACACCGGCTCGGCCCTGCGCGTTTCCGGTGACTTCCGCTGGCAGCGCTCGGACCAGCCCGCGCCGGCCGAGCTGATCCTCGGCCCGAACGGGCGCCCGCCCGAGCTGTTCAGCCGCCTGTTCCGCCACCAGCCATGGTGGGAACCGGTCCCGCCCGGGCTCGTCCTGCACCCCCGGGCCCAGATGGCCGTCGTCCCGCCCGGACCTTCACGGCTGGTCGCCATGCACCCCGGCTGGCAGTACTGGCGCCCGCCGCCCGCGGCCGTGCACTGACCGCTGGTACGCCCGTCGCGTCTGCTCCCTCACCTCAGCGCGGCCAGCACCACCAGCAAGATGGTAAGGGTGGCCAGCATGCCGTGGCTGGCGATGACCGCCACCGGAAGCCTCCTGCGGTCGGCGGCCGCGGCGTCCCGGCTCGGCTCGGGCAGCGCCGCGGCCAGGACGGCCATGCCCAGGCTGGCGATGATCACCACCAGCACCACCGCGATCCAGGCCAGGGCGGCCAGCCCGGTGACGACGAATGCGATCCAGAGGACCAGCCCGCCCAGGGCCAGCCCGAAATGGCCGACGATGAACCCAGCCCCGGGTTCCCCCGCTCGGCCGCCCGGCCCGGGCCGCCATCTGCCCGGCCCGGGCCGCCATCTGCGCGGCCCGGGCCTGCCGGCTGGCCCGTCCGTCCGCCGCCATCTGCGCGGCCTGCGCGCGCCGGCCAGCCGGTCCGCCAGCCACCCGGCGAGCAGGTAGGTACCCGCGGCCGCGGTGAGGACCCAGGCCGCCAGGGCGGCCAGGCCGAGCGGCAGGCCCGCGGCGGGCGGGGCCGGGACCGGGACCGGAGCCGCGGCCTGCGCGGCCGGGGCCGGCGGGCGGGGAGCCGGGATCGCGCTGACCATGCGGGCCAGGTAGGCGCCGTCCTGGCTGGCCAGGCGCCGGGCGGCCGCCTTGGGCTGTCCCTCGGTCAGGTCCCTGATGGCCCGGGCCGCGGCTTGGTTGACCTGCTCATCGCTCAAGCCCGCGCAGGCGCCGGGTGCCGCGGTCACGGTGACGTGCTGCTGGATGGCCCGCACGGCGAAGGCGTAGCACGTACTGGCAGTCGGCCGGTACGGGGCCGCCGGGGCCGCGGAGCACCCGGCCGCCAGCGATACCGCCAGCGATGCCGTCAGCATCGCTGCCAGCGGTCCCGGCCGCACGGCGCCGGCCAGCCTCCGGGCCGCCCGCCCGTCCGGCCGCCAGATCTGGCCCGCCCAGCGCCGCATCTGCGCTCCCGGGAACAATCGATTGCGTCCCAGCGTACTCGTCACCGCGGCAGCGGACGAGGCGGCCGGTGAATTCACCGGCGCGCCCTTTATCGTGCCGGGCGGAAATAGCCGGCCTGATCGTCATGCGCAGGTCAGCGAGCTCCCGGCGGCTGAGCGCGCTGAAATTGGTGCGGACCTTGAGCACACGGCATACCCAATTCGTGATCTTCGCGCGTCAGAAAGCGATTCCCGCGTGCTGGTCCGGGCAGAATAGAACAAGGCCCCCTCCATGTATGAGATGGAGGGGGCCTTGCCTGGTCTCGCCGCGCCGAGCTGGCCAGTTACCTGGCCTCCCCGGCACCACAGGACCGCCCGCCAGTGCCGTGCACCCGTGCGAGTGGCCGGTCACCCGGTCTCTCTCACGTCCCCCGGAGTCGCCCCTGAGGTGGTGCCCGTTTCCAACGGTGAAAGTATTTCTACTGCCTCAGCGTCAGGCGCGCAAGGGTTTACCGCTAAGTCATTACGAATTTCTTCGCTATCCACATTCTGTCCACAGAACACGGCCGGTTATTCGCAGCAGGCGGCGGTTATCCACTGGTTATTCACAGCGTTTCCACACCTCACGTGCGGTATCCAGGAGAATACTCCGGCCGATGTTGCCTTATGTAACGGTCATATTCCCGATCGTCAGGCCGCCTGTCCGGCCTGCAGCCGCTTGACCACCTCGAGCGCGTCGCTGACGTGCTGGCCGATATTGAGCATGGAGTTGAAGACGTGCCGGACCGTGCCCTGGCGGTCGATGACGTAGGTGACCCGGCCGGGGATCAGGCCGAGCGCCGCCGGCACCCCGTAGCTCTTGCGGACCTGGCCGCCCTTGTCGCTGACGAGGGTAAACGGCAGCTTGTACTGGCCGGCGAAGGAGGCGTGCTTGTCAGCCGAATCCGAGCTGACCCCGATCACGTCGGCGCCCGCCTCGGTGAAGGCCTCGTAGCTGTCGCGGAAGGCGCAGGCCTCGGCGGTGCAGCCGCTGGTGTTGTCCTTGGGGTAGAAGTACAGCACGATCACCCGCTCGCCGAGCCGGTCGTACAGCCGGACCGGTTCGCCGGACTGCGACGGGAGCGTGAAGTCGGGCGCCTGGTCGCCCACCTGGATGCCGCGTGCCATGTGCGCTGCCTGCCCTTCGTGCGGTCGGGCCGGGATCACCGGCCCCGGACCAATATGACCCTAGCCCCGGAGGTCGGCGACGAGGAAGATGACCACCATGACGGACCTCACGGGCACATGTGAACAGCGGTTCGAGGCAGTGCGCGCCGCGCTGGCGCGGAACCTCGACTCGGGCGAGGAACTCGGTGCCTCACTGGTCGTGGACCTCGACGGCGACATCGTGGTTGACCTGTGGGGCGGTTTCTCCGACGAGGCCCGTACGGTCCCGTGGTCCGAGCACACCATCACCAACGTCTGGTCAACGACCAAGACGGTGACCAGCCTCGCGGCCCTGATGCTGGCCGACCGGGGCGACCTGGACGTCGACGCCCCGATGGCCAAGTACTGGCCGGATTTCGGTGCCGCGGGAAAGCAGGACATCCTGGTCCGCCACGTCATGTCGCACGCCTCCGGGGTTTCCGGTCTTGACCAGCCGGCGGCCGTGGAGGACCTTTACGACTGGCCCGCCGCCACCGCCCGGATGGCCGCCCAGGCGCCCTGGTGGGAGCCGGGCACCGCGTCGGGCTACCACGCACTCAACTACGGGCACTTGGTCGGCGAGGTTGTCCGCCAGATCAGCGGCAAGCCGCTCAGGCAGTTCGTCGCCGAGGAGATAGCCGGACCGCTGGGTGCCGACTTCCAGATCGGGGCGGCGGAAACCGACTGGGACCGGATCGCGCCCGTGGTCCCCCCGCCGCCGCTGCCGTTCGACCTCGCGGCTCTCGACCCGGCCAGCCCCGCGGTCAAGACGCTGACCGGGCCCTTCGTCCCCGCCGAGGTGGCCAACACGCCCGGCTGGCGCCGCGCGGACCTCGGTGCCGTGAACGGGCACGGGAACGCCCGGTCGGTGGCCCGCGTCATGTCCGTCGTGGCCCGCGGCGGCGAGGTCGACGGCGTACGCCTGTTGGGCCGGGACGCCATCGACCTGATCTTCCGCGAGCAGCAGAACGGCATCGACCTGGTGCTGGGCGTCCCGCTGCGCTTCGGCATCGGCTACGGCCTGCCCCAGCGCGACATCCTGCCCTGGATCCCGGACGAGAAGATCTGCTACTGGGGCGGCTGGGGCGGCTCCATGATCGTCATGGACGTCGGCCGCCGCATGACGATCTCCTACATGATGAACAAGATGGGACCCGGCATCATCGGCTCCGACCGGAGCGCCGAGTACGGCCACGCCATCTACGACGCGATCACCGGCTGAGCGACGGCCCGCCCCCGGAGTCCAGTTCCATGATCATGGCCAGTTCGCGGCAAATACCGCCGGTTTCTGTCCAAGATCATGGAATCGGCTGCATCGCGGCCTCCTGTTCCCCTCCGCTGAACCAGCTCGCCCAGCCTGCTTGACAAAGTAGTGAGTCATCACTAACTTAGTGGTCATGACCGCGACCAAGCAACGGATGCCCGCAGCGGAGCGCCGCGAGCTGGTCCTCGACGCCGCGGTGGTCGAGTTCGCCGTGCACGGCCTGGCGGGCACCTCGACCGAGGACGTCGCCCGGCGGGCCGGCATCAGCCAGCCGTACCTGTTCCGCCTCTTCCCGACCAAGAAGGCGCTGTTCCTCGAGCTCGTGAACCGGTGCTTCCGGCGAGTACAGGACACCTTTACTGCCGCGGTGGGCGACCGCACCGGCGACGAGGCCCTGATGGCCATGGCGGACTCCTACGAGCGGCTCCTGGAGGACCGGACCCTGCTCCTGCTCCAGATGCAGGCCTATGCCGCGTGCGACGATCCTGAGATCCGGGTCGCGACCAGGGCCGGGTTCAAGAAGCTGTGGGAGCTGGTCGAGCGGCAGACCGGCCTGCCGTTCCAGACCGTGGTCGATTTCTTCGCCGTCGGCATGCTGATGAACGTGGCTGCGGCCATGGACCTGCCTGCCGTGGATGAGCGGTGGACCAGCTGGTGCCCGAAGAACGGCGAGCCCTGCTCCGACCGCTGAGCTCTCATATTTTTTTTAAGCCAAGAAGTTAGTGACTACTCACTTCCTAGGAGGGAAGATCATGACCGCCAAGGGTCGCACCGCCTGGACCTTCGCCATTACCTCGACGGCGCTGTTCATGGCGTCGCTCGACAACCTCGTCGTCACCACGGCACTGCCGTCAATCCGGTACCACCTGCACGCCTCGCTCGAGGGGCTGCAGTGGACGGTCAACGCCTACACCCTCACCTTCGCCGTCCTGCTGCTCACCGGGGCCACGCTGGGCGAGCGGTTCGGCCGCCGTCGGCTGTTCGTGATCGGCCTCGGCCTGTTTACCGCCGGATCCGCGGCCGCCGCGCTCGCGCCCGGCATTGGCGCCCTGGTGGCCGCCCGGGCGGTACAAGGCGTCGGCGCCGCCATCTTGATCCCGCTGACGCTCACGCTGCTGTCGGCGGCGGTCAGCCCGCAGCGGCGCGGGCTGGCCCTGGGCGCCTGGGGCGCCGTAGGCGGACTGGCCATCGCCATCGGCCCGCTGGTCGGCGGAGCCGTGGTCGAGGGCGCGTCCTGGCAGTGGATCTTCTGGCTGAACGTCCCGATCGGCATCGTGCTGCTGCCGATCGCCTGGACCCGGCTCACCGAGAGCCGCGGGCCGTCCACGAGCCTGGACCTGCCCGGCCTGGTCCTGGCCAGCGTGGGCCTGTTCGGCATCGTCCTCGGCGTGGTCCGCGGCAACGACCACGGCTGGACCAGCATCACCGTGCTGCCTGCCATGGTCATCGGCGCGCTGCTGGTCGCGGCGTTCATCGCCTGGGAAATGCGGACCCGCCAGCCGATGCTGCCCATGCACCTGTTCCGCAGCCGCGGCTTTACCCTCACCAACGCCGCCTCGCTGCTGATGTTCTTCGGCATGTTCGGCTCGATCTTCCTGCTCGCGCAGTTCCTGCAGGTGGTCCAGCACTACAGCCCGCTGCAGGCCGGACTGCGGACCCTGCCGTGGACCGCCATGCCGGTGTTTATCGCTCCCGTCGCCGGAGCCCTTTCCGACCGCATCGGCGGGCGGCCGCTGCTGGCCACCGGGCTGGCCCTGCAGGCCATCGGGCTGGGCTGGCTGGCCGCAGTGGCCAGCCCCACCGTGCCCTACCTGACGCTCGTTCCGGCCTTCGTGATCTCCGGTGTCGGCATGTCGCTGTTCTTCGCGCCGGTCGCCAACATGGTGCTGGGCTCGGTCCGCCGGGACCAGGAGGGCATCGCTTCCGGCGCGAACAACGCGATCCGCGAGCTCGGCGGCGTGTTCGGGATCGCCGTACTCGGCGCGGTGTTCTCGGCTCACGGCAGCTACGCCAGCGGCCCGGCCTTCGTCTCCGGACTGGCCCCGGCGGTCTGGGTCGGCGCGGCAGCGGTGGCCGCCGCGGCCGCCGCGGCGCTGTTCCTGCCGCGGCTGCGCCGGACCGTAGCCGGGCAGCCCGAGGCCGTGCCGGTCCCGGTCGCCCGGGATCTCGACCTGGCCGGCAGGTAACCCGTATCCATCAGGGCCCGGATCCCAGTGCGGGATCCGGGCCCCGTGCTATCGGCCCCGTGCTATCGGCCCCGTGCTATCGGCCCCGTGCTATCGGCCCCGTGCTATCGCCCGCCGGCCGGGCCGAAGGTCCCGTGACGTCCCTCGCCCGCCGCGAACCGGGCGGCGCCTGGGCCGGCCTCCCGGGCCAGGGCGGCCTGCCCGTGCGCGAACTCCGCGGCCATCGCGGCGGTCTCGTCGAGTCCTTCGCCCGTCAGCACCGACGCCCGGTCGCTGCGCAGGCACACCTGCGGGAACGCGGCCAGCTCGGCCGCGAACTCCTGCGCCGCGGCCAGGGCCTGGCCGGCCGGCACCACGCGATTGGCCAGGCCGATCGCCGCCGCCTCGGCCGCGTCGACCGCGCGCCCGGTCAGGATCATGTCCATGGCCCGGCTGGTCCCGATGAGCCGGGGCAGCCGGACCGTCCCGCCGTCGACGAGCGGCACGCCCCAGCGCCGGCAGAAGACGCCGAAGACGGCCGTCTCGTCGGCGACCCGCAGGTCGCACCACAGGGCCAGCTCCAGGCCGCCGGCCACGGCGTACCCGGCGACGGCGGCGATGACCGGCTTGGACAGCCGCAGCCGGCTGACTCCCATCGGCCCGTCGCCGTCGGCGGCCACCCGGTTGCCGCGGCCGGTGCCGATCGCGGTCAGGTCGGCGCCAGAGCAGAAGACCCCGCCCTCGCCGTGCAGCACGGCCACCGAGGCCTCCGGGTCGGCGTCGAAGGCCCGGAAGGCGTCGGCCAGCCGGGCGGCGGTCGGCCCGTCGACCGCGTTGCGGCACGCCGGGCGGTGCAGGAAGACGGTGCTGACCGGCCCCGACTTCTCCACCCGGACCGCCTGCTCACTCATCGCCGTGCCCCTGTCACCAGGCGCGCGAGTCGGTCCATCATCCCTTCCTCTCTCCGGCCCCGTCAGCGCGGCGGCCGCAGGCCGTCGGCCAGTACGGTGAACACCAGATCGCGCAGGGCCGGATCTGAGGTGCCGGCCAGTCCGGCGAACATGCCCTTGAGCAGCACGATCAGGTCAGGCGTCCGGACGTCGCCGCGCACCGCTCCGGCCTGCTGGGCCCGCCGCAGCAGCAGGTCGAGCGCGGCGTTCAGCTCATCGCGCAGCGAGCCCTCGATCGAGATGGCATCGGGCAGGTCGCGCTTGGTCGCCGACTCCTCGGCGGTCCTGGCCAGGTAGCCGAAGAACGCACCGCCCGGATCGGCTGAATCCGCCAGGGAGCGGGCATCCGCGAGCAGATCCTCGACCCGGGCCGTGGCCACCGCCTCGAACAGCGCCTCCTTGGCCGGGAAATGACGGTAGACGGTGCCGGGCCC
Organism: uncultured Actinomycetes bacterium; assembly: GCA_963790065.1. Taxonomy (GTDB): domain Bacteria; phylum Actinomycetota; class Actinomycetes; order Streptosporangiales; family Streptosporangiaceae; genus Palsa-504. The sequence goes on from CAWBNK010000029.1 coordinate 223,266, forward strand.
GACGCCTGCGCGCGCCGCGATCTCGTCGAGCGGCACGCCGTAACCGGACTCGGCGAACGCCTCCCGGGCCGCCCGGAGCACCTTCTCCCGGTTCCGCGCCGCGTCCGCCCGCAGCGGCCGACCGGCCACCGGCTGTGCAGCGTCCGCCCGCAGCGGCCGGCCGGACACCGGCTGCGCCGCGTCCGCCCGCGCGTCATCGGACTCCTCAGCCATGGTTGTTAAACGGGGCGGCCGTTCCGTATAGTTCAAGCGGGGTCACCGTTCCGATTATAGGAGGCATGCATGGCACGCAGCCCGCGTGAGGTCGCCGAGCAGGTCCGCCGCATGGTGGCCGGCGAAGGCGTGGACTTCGCCGACCTGTTCGCCGAGGACGGCGTGCTCGTCTACCCGTTCAGCGCGCCCGGCCACCCCGCCGAACTGCACGGCCGGGAGGCCATCCGCGCCTTCTTCGCCGACCGGGGTCGGGCGCGGGACCTGTTCGTCATGGAGGGTGTCGAGGCGCAGATCCTGCAGACCGACGATCCTGAGGTGGTGGTCACCGAGATCACCCACCACGGCTGGTCCCGGGCCGCCGATGCCCCCTACCGGCACACCGCGCTGGGCGTGATCCGGGTCCGCGACGGCCAGATCGTGCGCTACGACGACTACATGGACCCGATCGCCCTGGCCCGGCTGCTCGGCCGCACCAGCGAACTCGCCGCCGCGCTGGCCGGCGGCTGACCGGGCCGCACCCTGGCCACTCAGGCCGCCCGGCCGTCGCCTACCGTGGTGCCATGCGGGACGTTCCATGGTGGGGCGTGGTCTCCTCGGTCGCGGCTCCGGTCCTGCTGGTCGGCGGGTTCACGGTCGCGGCCAGCCTGCAGCCGAGTTTCAATCCGGTCGCGAATACGGTCAGCGCGCTGGCCGCCCGGGGGGCTACCGACCGCTGGGTGATGACGTTGACGTTCCTGGTGGTCGGCGTGTGCTACCTGGTCACCGCGCTCGCCCTGCGGCCCGCCGGGCGAGTCGGCCGGCTGATCCTGTTCACCGGGGCGGCAGCGGGCATGCTGGTGGCGGCGAACCCGGAGACCGCCGCGAATGCCTATCCGGTCCAGCACATCCTGTGGTCCTCGATCGGGCTGGCCGGGCTGACCACCTGGCCGGCCGGGGCCTGGCGGCGCGGGCCCGCGGTGCCCTGGGCGCTGCGGCCTGCGGTGGCCGCCGTGGTCGTGGCGGTGCTGCTGGCCCTGGTGGCCTGGTTCGGCGCGGAACTGGTGGCCGGGGCCGGCCAGACCGGGCTGGCGGAGCGGATCGCGGGCGGCGCCGAGGCCCTCTGGCCGCTGGCCGTGGTCCTGTCCTGCCGCCAGCGGGGCCGTTACCGTACCGAGGAGGCCCATCCCGCCGTCCCGGCCAGCGCGGCGTAGGCCAGCGCGGCGGCCGCGGCGCCTAGCACCGAGCCGGCCACCGCCTGCGCGATCGTGTGATCCTTCAGCGCCACCCGGGACCAGGCCAGCACGGCCACCAGCGCGTAGCCGGGCAGGACCAGAGGCCCGTAGATGAGGGCCAGGATCGTCACCGAACCGGACGCGACCGCGCAGTGGATCGAGATCTTCCACACCAGTGTGATGGCGGCCAGTACCGCGACGCTGGCCAGCATGAAGGCCAGGTAACCGGTCAGGATGCGCGGCGCGCCGCCCGCGATCAGCAGGATCAGCCCGGCCGCCACCGAGGCCATGATGAAGGCCAGCACGAGCAGCCGGGGCCGCCGCGCACCCACGTTCCTGTCGCTCCAGTGCCCGCGGCGGACGCCGTAGCCGATGAACGCGGCCGGCAGCACGCCGGCGAACAGCGCCGCCACCAGCCCCCAGCCCAGGCCCGCGCTGCCATCGGCGTGCCAGCCGATCACGGCCACGGTGAGGATCAGCCAGTTCTTCGGCTCCATCAGGTAGGTGCACCGCTCGGCCCAGGACCTGGATGCTTGACGAGCGCCCATGGGCAGAAGGTACCGTCCCCGGTATGGCGGCGCGCAGCGGCAGCGAATTCCTGGACCGGCTCGCCTCCGCCCGGGTGCACGTCGAGATCCAGGGGCAGACCCTCACCGGCGGCGTGGCCGGCCACCCCGCATTCCGCAACGTCGTCCGCAGCTACGCCGAACTCTACGACCTGCAGCACGACCCCGCCCACCGTGACGTGCTCACCTATCCCTCGCCGGCCACCGGCAACCCGGTCGCCACCTCCTTCCTGGTTCCGAGGACACCGGAAGACCTGGCCAAGCGCAGCCAGGCGTTCAAGCTCTGGGCGGACCGCTCGCTCGGCATGCTGGGCCGGACTCCCGACTACCTGAACAGCGCGCTGATGGCGCTGGCCTCGGCCGCTGACTGGTTCGCCCAGGCCGATCCGGCCTTCGGCGACAACCTGCGGCGCTATTACGAGCAGGTCCGCGAGCAAGACCTGCTCTGCACCCACACGCTGATCCCGCCGCAGGCCAACCGGGCCGTCTCCGGCAGCCAGCAGGCCGGCGGCGCCCTGATGGCCCATATCGTCCGCGAGGACGACAACGGCATCGTCATCCGCGGGGCCCGGATGCTCGCCACCAGCGGCCCGTTCGCCGATGAACTGCTCGTGTTCCCCTCGACGGTCCTGCGCAACACGCCCGAGGACAAGCAGTACTCTTTCGCCTGCGCGATCCCGAACGACGCTCCCGGCTTGCGCTACCTGGCCCGCGAGCCGCTCGACTACGGCCGCCCCCGGCACGATCACCCGCTCGGGTCCCGGTTCGAGGAGTCCGACGCCGTGGTGGTGTTCGACGACGTGCACGTGCCCTACGAGCGGTGCTTCGTGCTCGGCGACCCCGAATTGTGCAACGGCTTCTACACCCGCACCTCGGCCGTGGTGCACATGACCCATCAGGTGATCGCCCGCACCACGGCCAAGACCTCCTACATCCTCGGCCTGGTCTCGCTGCTGGCCCAGGCCATCGGCATCGAGCAGTTCCAGCACGTCCAGGCCGACATCGCCGAGGTCATCACCACCCTGGAGACGCTGCGCGCCTTCAGCCGGGCCGCCGAGGCCGACGCCGAGGTGAACGAGTTCGGCGTGCTCACCCCGGCCTGGCCGCCGCTGAACACGGCCCGCAACCTATATCCCCGCCTCTCCCAGCGGTTCCCGGAGATCCTGCGCAAGCTCGGCGCCTCCGGCCTGATGGCCACGCCCACCCAGGCCGACGTGGCCGGACCGGCGGCGGCCGACATCGAGACCTACCTGCAGTCCGCCACGCTGGGCGGGGCCGACCGGGTCAAGCTGTTCCGGCTGGTGTGGGACACCTGCATCTCGGCCTTCGCCGGCCGCCAGGCGCTGTACGAGTACTACTTCTTCGGCGACCCGGTGCGGATGGCCGGGGCCTACCTGGCCAGCTACGACCGCGAGCCCTACAAGGCCGCCGTCAGTGCCTTTCTCGACCGATCCTGACGGCGCGCCCCCGCCCCATGCGCCGGGGTACCAGCTACTATCTCAACAAGCGTATGGCCGGATTTGTACCCTGGCCGCGGAGGAGATTATGAGCAAGGGGACGCTGATCCTGTTCTTGTGGCTGATCATCGGCGCCGCCGCGGCCGGTCAGCGCGGGGACTTCAGCGCCCCGGACTTCGGCTGCACCCAGGGCGCGACGATCGCCGTGACGATCGCCGCGGGCCCACTCAACTACGTCGGCCTGAACCCGTCGATCACCTGCGGGGCCCCCAAGCCCACCGGCTAAGCTCCCGTTCATTCCCGACCGCGCGCACCACGACCCGTTCGGCCCGATAATCCAGGCCACAGGACCCGAGTTCCAGCACCTTCAGGCTGCGTCTTCGCCGGTACCCTTCGGGGGTGTCTGATCAGAACGTGCCGCAGCAGGTCCAGGTCCGCCTCGGCAAGCGAGAACGGCTGCTTTCCTCCGGCGCCGAACCCTATCCGGTCGGCTTTGAGCGCACCGCAGCCGCCGCTGAGCTGCACGCGAGGTACCGCGATCTGGGGCCGGACACGTTCACCGGTGCGGTGGCGAGCGTCGCCGGGCGGATGATGCTGTCCCGGATCGGCGGCAAGCTGTGTTTCGCGATGCTGCGTGACGGTACCGGTGATATCCAGGTCATGGTCTCGCTGGCCGGGGTCGGCGAGGAGCGGCTGGCGGCCTGGAAGCGGGACGTCGACCTCGGTGACCACGTGGGCGTGACCGGTGAGGTGATTACCTCGCGGTCGGGTGAGTTGTCGGTCCTGGCCTCGTCGTGGACGCTGACCGCCAAGTCGCTGCGGCCGCTGCCGGAGAAGTTCCGCGGCCTGACCGATGCCGAGTCGCGGGTGCGGCAGCGGTACGTGGACCTGATCGTCAATCCGGGGGCGCGGCGGTCCGCCGAGCTGCGCGCGGCGGTGATGCACTCGATCCGTTCCCAGCTGAACGAGCGCGGCTTCCTCGAGGTGGAAACTCCGGTCCTGACCCCGCTGCACGGAGGTGCTAACGCGCGGCCCTTCCTGACCCGGTCCAACGCCTATGACAGCCGGGTGTACCTGCGGATCGCGCTGGAGCTGTACCTCAAGCGGCTGGTCGTCGGCGGGATCGAGCGGGTGTATGAGATCGGCCGGATCTTCCGCAACGAGGGCGCCGATGCCACGCACAACCCCGAGTTCACGATGCTTGAGGCGTACCAGGCGTACGGCGACTACACCACGATCGGGGAGCTGACCCGGGAGCTGGTGCAGGGGGCGGCGGTCGCGGCCTTCGGCTCCACGGTGATCAGGCGGGCGCAGGGCCCGGAGTATGACATCGGCGGGGATTGGCCCCAGGTGACGGTCCACGATGCGATTTCCGCGGCGGCGGGCGAGCAGGTGACCCCCGGCACGGCCGAAGCCGGGTTGCGCAAGCTGTGCGAGCGGCTCGACGTCCCTGTGGCGCCGGACTGGAACCGGGGCCAGATCGTGCTGGAGATGTACGAACGGCTCGTGGAGAAGCGAACCGTACGGCCCACCTTCTACCGGGATTTCCCCGTCGAGGTATCACCGCTGGTCCGCCAGCACCGGTCCGACCCGCGGGTTGCCGAGCGGTGGGATCTCGTCGCGTTTGGCGCTGAGCTGGGGACCGGGTACTCCGAACTGGTCGATCCGGTGGTGCAACGTGCCCGGCTGACCGCCCAGTCCCTGCTCAAGGCGGACGGCGACGCGGAGGCGATGGAGCTCGACGAGGACTTCCTGCGCGCCCTGGAGCACGGCATGCCCCCGACCGGCGGCATGGGCATGGGCATCGACCGCCTGCTCATGACGCTCACCGGCGAGAACATCCGCGAGACGCTCCTGTTCCCCTTCGTCCGCCCCGAGTAAAGTTCACTGCGCGCGCTGCTGCTCCTCGGCCAGCTGCCGCAGCCGGTAGCGCTGGGTCTTGCCGCTGATCGTCTTGGGCAGCTCGGCCACGAACTCCACCAGCCGCGGGTACTTGTACGGGGCGATGGACTGCTTGGCGAAATCCTGCAGCTCGACTGCCTTGGCCGCGTCTGCGACCGCCCCGCCGCGCAGGACCACGAAGGCCTGGACGATCATGCCCCGGTCGGCGTCGGGGGCGCCGATCACGGCGCACTCGACCACGTCCGGGTGGCCGAGCAGCGCCTCCTCGACCTCGGGCCCGGCGATGTTGTAGCCGGCCGAGATGATCATGTCGTCGCTGCGGGCCTGGTACCAGTAGTAGCCGTCGGCGTCGCGGACATAGGTGTCGCCGGTCATGTTCCAGCCGTGCTGCACGTAGACCTGCTGGCGGGGATCGGCTAGGTACCGGCAGCCGGTGGGGCCCTGGACCGCCAGCCGGCCGGGTTCGCCGTCGGGGACCGGCTTCCCGTCCTCGTCGACGATCATGGCCCGGTAGCCGGGCACCGCGCGGCCCGTCGAGCCCGGGCGGATGTCCCCGTCCGCGGCGGCGATGAAGATGTGCAGCATCTCGGTCGAGCCGATGCCGTCGATGATGGCCAGGCCGGTGGCGTCGCGGAACTCCTCCCAGACCGACCTGGGCAGGTGCTCCCCGGCGGAGACGCAGCGCCGCAGGTTCGCCAGCGACGAAGCCTTGCCCGCGGCCAGCATGGCCCGGTAGGCCGTGGGCGCCGTGGACAGCACGGTCACGCCGTGCGCCGCGATCGCGTCGGCCAGCTCGCCAGGCGTGGCCCGCTCGATGAGCAGCGTGGCCCCGCCGGCCCGCAGCGGGAACAGCAGCAGGCCGCCCAGGCCGTAGGTGAAGCCGAGCGGCGGCGTGCCGGTGAACACGTCGCCGGAGTTCGGCTTGATGAGGTGAGCGGAGAAGGTGTCACAGGTGGCGAGCACGTCCCGGTGAAACTGCACGGCCACCTTGGGCTGGCCGGTGGTGCCCGAGGTCGAGGCGAGGAACGCCACGTCGTCGGCTGCGGTGTCCACCGCGGTGAACGTGCCGTCCTTGGCCGCGCAGCGGGCGGCCAGCTCGTCGTGCTCGCCGCCGTAGATCAGCGTGCTGAGGGCGGGCGCGCCCGCGGCTAGGTCCGCGGCGAAGCGGTGATCGCAGATGGCCAGGCTCGGCCTGGTCAGCCCCACGATGGTAGCGATCTCCCGGGCGCGCAGCAGGGCCATGGTGGTCACCGCGACCCCGCCGGCCTTGATCACGGCCAGCCAGGCCGCGGCGAGCCACGGGTTGTTCGGCGCGCGCAGCAGCACCCGGTTGCCTGGCTGCAGGCCGTAGTCCTCGGTCAGCACCCGGGCCAGCTGGTTGGTCCTCCGGACGGTCTCGCCATAGGTCCAGGTCTCGGTGGGCGAGCGCAGGCAGGGCCGGTCGGAGCCGTACCGCGCGGCCGTGGCGTCGAGCAGTTCCGCGGCGCAGTTCAGCCGCTCGGGATAACTGAGCTCGGGCAGATCGAAAAGGAACTCGGGCCACTGGTCCGCGGGTGGCAGGTGGTCGCGGCAGAACGTGTCCACCTGCGCCGAAGGGGAGAGCCGCATCAGGCCGCACTTCCTCAGGTTGCTAGGTATCCAGTATTTACGTTATGTGACGGCAGTCAAGAGTCCGCTATACCCTCGGTCGGCGCAGGGCCTCCGGGGACTATGCCAGGCCCGGCAGCGCGCGGACCTCCTAGGCTAGGTCCGTGGAGACTTTCACGTTTCTCTTCACCGACATCGAGGGCTCGACCGCCCTGCTGCGGCGGCTGAGAGAGAGCCTCTACGCGCAGGTGCTCGCCGACTATCGCTCGGTCATCCGGTCCGGCCTGGCCGCGCACGGCGGCCGGGAAGTGGACACCCAGGGGGACGGGCTGTTCGCCGTGTTCTCCTCGCCGAGCGCCTGCCTGGCCGCGGTCACGGAGATGCAGGCGGACCTGGAGGCTCACGCCTGGGCCGCCGGCGAGCGCGTCCGGGTGCGGATGGGCATCCACACCGGTGAGGCGTCCGAGTCGGCGACCGGCCTGATCGGCCTGGATGTCCATCGCGCCGCCCGGGTGGCCGCGGTCGGGTACGGCGGCCAGGTGCTGCTGTCGGAGACGGCGGCCACCATGGTCCGCGACTCCCTCCCGGCGCAGGCGGCGCTGCGGGACCTGGGCGTCCACCGGCTGAAGGACCTCGGACGCCCGGAGCACATCTTCCAGCTCGAGGCCCCCGGCCTGCAGGCGGATTTCCCCCCGCTGCGTTCCCTCGGCCACCCGGCCCTGCGGAACAACCTCCCGGCCCAGCTGGCCACGTTCATCGGACGCAGCAGGGAGCTGGCCGAGGTCCGCGCCCTGGTCGAGTCCTCGCGCCTGGTGACGCTGACCGGCGCGGGCGGGTCCGGCAAGACCCGGCTGAGCCTGCAGGTGGCCGCCGAGATGCTCGGCGGCACCAGCGACGGGGTCTGGCTGGTCGAGCTGGCCACGGTCACCGATGCCGAGGCCGTGCCCGCGGCCATCGGCCGGACCCTGGGGGTGGCCGTGCAGCCGCGGCGGCCGGTCCTGGAGACCCTGCTCGACGCCCTGGCTCTGCAGGACATCCTGATCGTGCTGGATAACTGCGAGCACCTGATCGACGCCTGCGCCAAGACGGCCGATGCTATCCTCCGGCGCTGCCCGCGGGTGCACCTGATCGCCACCAGCCGCGAGCCGCTCGGCATCGGCGGCGAGGCCCTCTACCGGGTCCCGTCGCTGTCCCTGCCCGGGTCATCCGATTCCGGCGTCGCGGCGGCTGACTCCTCGGACGCGGTCGCGCTGTTCGTCGACCGGGCCAGGGCCCAGGGCGCCAGCCTCACGCTCGACGAGCAGACCATCCCGCTGATCGTGGCCATCTGCAGGCGGCTTGACGGGCTGCCGCTGGCCATCGAACTGGCCGCGGCCCGGCTGCGCTCGCTGTCCCTGAGCGGCCTGCACGACCGCCTCGACCAGCGCTTCCGCCTGCTGACCGGAGGGAACCGCGCCGCCCTGGCCCGCCAGCAGACGCTGCGGGCCACCGTCGAGTGGTCCTATTCACTGCTCAATGCGGCCGAGCAGCAGCTGCTCAGGCGCCTGTCGGTGTTCGCCGAGTCCTTCGCCCTCGACGCCGCCGAAGGGGTCTGCGGGTTCGGCGACATCGAGGTGTTCGACGTCACCGATCTCCTCGGCGCGCTCGTGGACAAGAGCCTGGTCCTGACCGAGCCGTCCGGGGGAGCCCTTCGCTACCGGCTGCTCGAGACGATCAGGCAGTTCGCCGCGGAACGGCTCGCCGAGGCCGGCCTGGACGAGGCCGCTGCCGTCGCGGCGGCCCACGGCCGCCATTACCTGTCCGTCGCTGAGGCGGTGGCGCCGCACCTGGCCGGATCCGACCAGGGCAGCTGGCTCGCGCGGCTGGACGATGACCAGGCCAACCTGCGCCGGGCCACCCGGCACGCCTCCGGCGAGGCCGGCACCACGGAGCAGGTGCTGCGGTTCGGCGTCGCCCTGCAGCGCTACTGGAGGGCGCGGTCCCGCGCCGCGGAGGCCGTGGCCCTGCTCATGCCGGTGCTGGACCGGCCCGACGCCCGGGCGGACCCGGAGCTGTACGGGATGGCCCTGGTCATGACCGCGCAGACCGGCCGGTTCATCGGCATCGCCACGGCCCGGCGGCTGGCCGAGCAGGCCGTCGACTTCGCCCGCGGGCTCGACGGCGACCGGGTGCTCGTCAACGCCCTCGCGGTGCTCAGCTCCGTCTGCTACTTCGCCGGCGAGCCCGAGCGCGGCCTCGCCTTCGGCCAGGAAGCCGTCGAGCGGGCCCGGCCGCTGGACGACGACGTCCTGCTCGCCCAGTGCATATGGGGATACCTGCTGTGCATCGACCTCATCGATCCGGCCGCCGCGCAGAAACTATGGGCTGAGGCCATCGCCTGCACGCAGCGCTCGGGAGACCAGCTGTTCGCCGGCATCCTGCACAACAACGCGGGCGTGCACTCGCTGCGCACCGGGGACCTGCCCACGGCGCGGGCGCACCTCGAAGCGGCGCTGATGGCGATGGATGCGACCGGGGACAGCAACGACAGCGTGGCGGTCAACCTGGGCTGGATCCGGCGCCAGGACGGGGACCACGACGGCGCCCAGGCCAGCTTCGGGAACGCGCTGCGGCTGAGCCGCCGCAGCGGCGAGCGCTTCGGCATCGCCTACGCCGTGCTCGGCCTGGCTTGCCTGGCCGCGGACGCAGGGGAGTGGCCGCAGGCCTGCGTCCTGCACGGCTGCGCGCAGGCCGTCCTCGACCAGACCGGGGAACCCTGGCAGGAGCCGGAAGCGCGCTACCGCCGCGAAAGCCTCGATCAGGCCCGGGCCCGCTTCGGCGGGAAGCAGTCAGAACGCTCCTACGCCCGGGGCCTGGCGCTGAGCTCGGACGAGATTCTCGACCTGGCGGCCCGCGAGGCCGGCTGACGGCCTCGCCGGCCAGATCCAGGCCGCCGTGGTCTTGACCGCGCCGCTGGGCGGCCTGGCCTGCCTGTTCTTCACCAAGGCCTGGTCCTAGGCGGCCTGATCATGAGCGCTACTCCGCCTTCCGGGCTATCCCGAGGATCCGCGGCGCCACCGGCCACGCCCAGGCATCCGGCGGGAACCGGAACCCGCGGCACGTCTGGATGGTGAATACCTGCTCGATGGTGCCCCGGGTCTGACGCCGGACGTGGCAGCCGCCCATCAAGCGCGGCCACACCAGGTCGGTCGCCTGCTGGAATGCGGCGAACAGCGCGTCCCGGCTGCGCACGTGCTCGTAGAAGCGCAGCTCACCGCCTGGCCGCAGGACCCGGTGGAACTCCCTGAGCGCCGCCGAAGGGTCGGCCACCGAGCACAGCAGCCCGGAGACCACGACGGCGTCGAAGGAGCCGTCCGCGGCCGGAAGCTCATCCGCGGTCCCGTCGGCCACCCGGATCGGGACCGGCGCGGCCGCGGCCGCCTCCGCCGCACGGCTGCGCAGGTACGGCTCGGGCTCGACCGCCACCACCTCCTGTACCGAGAGGGGATAGTGCGGGAAGTTCAGCCCGTTACCCGGCCCGACCTCCAGCACCCGGCCGGACAGCCCGGCCAGCATCTCCTTCCTGAGCTCCCGGTTGCCGCGTTCCTCGTTGCGCCCGCCGAAGCGGGCAAAGTACCGCGCGAAGAGAGGATTGTTCACCAGCGCCATGCCTAGTACCTATCACGCTCTGCCCCCGCCACCTCGATCTCAGCGGTATAGCTCGCGGGCGATGATCGTGCGCTGGACCTCCGAGGCGCCCTCGTAGATGCGCGGCGCGCGCACCTCGCGGTACAGGTGCTCGAGCAGGTGGCCCTGGCGCAGCGCCCGCGCCCCGTGGATCTGCACCGCCGCGTCCACTACGAACTGGGCCGTCTCGGTGGCGAACAGCTTGGCCATGGCCGACTTGGCGGTGATCCCCCGCCCGCCTCCCCTGCCCTCTTCACTGCCCGCGTCGTAGGCCGTGGCCGCCGCGTAGACCAGCAGCCGGGCCGCCTCGGTCCTGGTTGTCATCTCGGCCAGCAGGTGCGCGATGGCCTGCTGGTCCTTCAGCGGCCCGCCGAACGCGGTCCGGGTTCCCGCGTGCTGCACGGCCGCGTCGATGGCGGCCTGGGCCATGCCGACCGCGAACGCGCCGACGCTGGGCCGGAACAGGTCCAGGGTGCGCATGGCCACCCGGAAGCCGCGCTCCGGCTCGCCGAGCAGCTCGGAGCGTTCCACCCAGACGCCGTCGAACCTCAGGCGGCCGATCGGGTGCGGGCTGATCATGTCCAGGTGCTCGCCGTGCAGGCCCGCCCGGTCGCCTGGCACCGCGAACGCGCTCACGCCGCGGGCGCCGGCACCGGGCCCGGTCCTGGCGAAGACCGTGTAGACGTCGGCTTCCGGGGCGTTGGAGATCCAGGTCTTCTCGCCGGTCAGCCGCCAGCCGTCGCCGTCCGGCTCGGCCGCCAGCCGCAGCGCCGCGGCGTCGGAGCCGGCCTCGGGCTCGCTCAGCGCGAACGCCGCCACGGCGTCGCCCGCGGCCACGGCGGGCAGCCAGCGCCGCACGACCTCCTCCTGGCCGGACTGCAGGATCGGGTAGGCGCCCAGGCCCTGCAGGGCCAGCGCGGTCTCCGCCTCGGTGCTCTGCGTGGCCAGCGACTCCCGCAGCAGGCACAAGTCCATCGCGGCCGCTTCCCTGGACACCGACGCGCCGCCAATCCCCGGAAACAGCCGGGCGAGCAGCCCGAGGCTGCCCATGGCCTTGATCAGCTCGCGGTTCACGTGGCCCGGCTGGCCGGCCTCGGCGATCGGCCGCAGCTGCCCCGCGGCGATCTCCCGGACTCCGGTGCAGAGAGCCTGCTGCTCCTCGGTCAGCGCGAACGCGGTCACCAGGCTCCTCCCGGCTGCCGGGCCGACGCGGTCACCGGGCCGCTCCCGGGCGCCAGCGGGCGTGCGCGGTGCGCGGCGTCCCGGACCTGATCAGCTCCAGCCGCGGCCGCGCGTCCTCGGTCCGGCCCGCCTGCGGCCGGCGGCTGCCCGCGGCGAACGGGTCGGGCCAGGTCGCGCCCGGGCCCGCGTATCCCTGCTCGGCCGCGGCGTGCAGGGTCCACTGCGGGTCGTACAGGTGGGACCGGCCGAGCGCGCACAGGTCGGCCCGGCCCGCCAGGATGATGGAGTTCACGTCGTCATAGGAGGAGATGGCGCCGACCGCGATCACGGCCACACCGTACTTGGTGCCGATCTCGTTCCGCACCCGGTCCGCGTACGGCGTCTGGTAGCTGCGGCCGAAGGCCGGCTTCTCTTCGCTGACCACCTGTCCGGTCGACACGTCGATACCGGCCGCGCCGTGCTCGGCGAACGCGCGGGCGATCTCGACCGTGTCGTCGATGTCCAGGCCGCCGGGATACCAGTCGGTGGCCGAGATCCGCACCGTCATCGGCCGGTCCTCCGGCCAGACTGCGCGGACCGCGTCGAAGACCTCCAGTGGGTAGCGGAGCCGGTTGGCCAGCGACCCGCCGTACCGGTCGGTCCGCTGATTGGTCAGCGGCGACAGGAAGGACGACAGCAGGTAGCCGTGCGCGCAGTGCAGTTCGAGCAGGTCGAAGCCGGCCCGCGCCGCGGCCTGCGCCGCCGCCACGAACTGCCCGCGGATCTCCTCGAGCTCCGCGGTGGTCAGCTCGCGCGGCGTCTGGCTGGCGGCGCCGTACGGGACCGGCGACGGCCCGCACACCTCCCAGTTGCCTTCCGGGAGCGGATCGTCCATGCCTTCCCACATCAGCCTGGTCGAGCCCTTGCGGCCGGAGTGCCCGATCTGGATGCCGATCTTCGCGCGGGTCCGGCCGTGCACGAACTCGGTGACCCGCTGCCAGGACTCCTCCTGCTCCGCGGTGTAGATGCCGGTGCAGCCGGGGGTGATCCGCCCGGTAGGGGAGACGCAGACCATCTCGGTCATCACCAGGCCGGCGCCGCCCAGCGCCTTGGAGCCCAGGTGCACCAGGTGGAAGTCGCCGGGCACGCCGTCGCGGGCCGAGTACATGTCCATGGGGGAGACGATGACCCGGTTGGCCAGCTCGAGGCGGCCGAGGCGGAACGGCTGGAACATGGGCGGGCACGGCTCCAGCGGTTCCTGCGCGTCCGTGTCGTCGCGGGGCTCCTGGCTGGCCGCGAACCAGCGGTCCATCCCGGCCACGAACTCCGGGTCGCGCAGCCGCAGGTTGTCGTAGGTGACCCGGCGGCTGCGGGTCGTGATGTTGAACGCGAACTGGTGCGGATCCTGGCCCGTGTACTGGCCGATGTTCTCGAACCACTCCAGGCTGGCCTGCGCGGCCCGCTGGGTCGAGGCCACCACCGGCCTGCGCTCGGCCTCGTAGGCGGCCAGCCCGTCGGCGACTCCGCCCTGCTCGTGCAGGCAGGCGGCCAGGGCCAGCGCGTCCTCCATGGCCAGCTTGGTGCCCGACCCGATGGAGAAGTGCGCCGTGTGCGCGGCGTCGCCGAGCAGCACCACGTTCTCGTGCCGCCACGTGGCGCACCTGACCGTGGTGAAGGTGGTCCACCGCGAGTTGTTGGCCACCAAGCTGTGCTGGCCGAGCAGGTCCGCGCACAGGCCGCGGATCCGCTCGATCGAGACCTCGTCGCTTTGGCCAGGCAGCAGGCCCGCGGGCTCGGTGAACCCGGCCCGGGCCCACACGTCCTCGTGCATCTCCAGGATGAAGGTGCTGGCCTGGTCGCTGTACGGGTAGCCGTGCACCTGCATGATCCCGGCCGGGGTGTCCATGACGTAGAACTTGAACGCGTCGAACACCAGGTCCGTGCCCAGCCAGATGTACTTGCACCGTCTTTTTTCAAGATTTGGGCCGAACGAACCGGCGTACTTGCCCCGGGTCATCGAGTTCGCTCCGTCGGCGGCGACCACCAGGTCGTAATCGGCGGCCAGCGTTGCCACGTCCGGCGCCTCGGTGTGGAAGCCGACCCGTACGCCAAGCTCCGCGCAGCGGGCCTGCAGGATGGCCAGCAGCCGCTTGCGGCTCATGGCCGCGAACCCGTGCCCGCCCGAGGTGAAGGTGCTGCCGCGGAAGTGCACGTCGATGTCGTCCCAGCGGGCGAACTCGCGGCGCATCGCGTGGAAGACCTCGATGTCGGCGTGCTCGATGCCGCCCAGCGTCTCGTCGGAGAAGACCACCCCGAAGCCGAAGGTGTCGTCGGCCGCGTTGCGCTCGAAGACGGTGATCTCGTGCCGGGGATCGAGCTGCTTGGCCAGGGCCGCGAAGTACAGGCCTCCCGGCCCGCCGCCCACCACTGCCATACGCACGGTGCCCATCTCCTTCCGTGCCGACCGCCTCAGCATATGGCGGAATTGCTACGATCGTCAAGAGAACGCAATATCGGGTCGCTGGGCGCTAAGGTTCGGTCATGAACCTGGAGCGGATCAATCCCGCGGACCTGGCCCGGCCGGCCGCTTCTCGCATGCCGTGTCCGTGACCGAGGGCCGGATCGTGTTCCTGGCCGGCCAGACCGGCCTCGGGCCGGATGGGAAGATCGTGGCCGGCGGCGTCGTGGCCCAGTTCGAGCAGGCCCTCGGCAACCTGCTCACCGCGCTGGCCGCGGCGGGCGGCCAGCCCGCCGACCTGGCCAGCCTGACCATCTACAGCACCGACCTGGAGGACTACCAGGCGCACGCGCGGCAGATCGGCGCGGTCTGGCGGCGGCTGGCCGGCACCGACTACCCGGCCATGGCCGCCGTGGGCGTGACACGGCTGTGGGATACCGAGGCGCTGGTCGAGATCCAGGGCGTCGCGGCGGTCAGCCGATGACGCGCTGCACGTAGGCGCGGGCCGGACCCTCGAGCAGCGCGCGCAGGGCGAAGAACTCGTCGGCGGCCCGCAAGCCGATCCAGCCGCCCGGCAGCAGTTCGGCGGGCAGGCCGGGATCGGAGTAGGGCAGCCGCCGCCAGTCGGTCAGCGCCCGCACGTAGTCGGCGAAGGCCTCGTGCTCCGCGGCCCGCCCGGCTCGGCGGTCCTGCTCCCAGCGTTCCTCCTCCGAGGCCTCCCGTTCCCAGCGGCGCAGTGCCGGCTCGTGGGCGGCCAGGAAGGCCTGGTACCGGCGCTCGAGCTCGTCCAGGTCCCACCAGCGGCGGATCTTGCCCGCCGGGTCGCCGAAGGCCAGGTGGTCGGCGTGGAACAGGTCGGCGTAGGCGTCAAGCCCGAGCCGACGCAGCGTCTCGGCCGTGGCGTCCTGCGGGTGGGCGGGCACGATCCACACCCCGGGCGCCACCATCCCGAACCCCAGCCTGGTCAGCTCGGACCGCAGCACGTGCCGCCGGTGGCGCTCCGATTCCGGCACCGAGAACACCGCCAGCAGCCAGCCGTCGGCCAGCGTGGCCCGGTGCCGCCGGAAGATCCGCGCGTCGCCCTCGCGCAAGATGGCCACGGCCTCGGCCGATAGCTGGTAGCCCGCCGCGCCGTCGTGCCGGCGGGACTCCAGGATCCCGCGCCGCTTCAGCCTCGAGATCGCCGAACGCACGGCAGGCTCGTCCACCCCCAGGTCAGCGAGCAGCCGGATGAGCGCGGCCACCGACAGCCAGCCGCCGTCGGACCTGGCGTACAGGCCGTACACCGTGACGATCAGGTTCCGCAGCCGCGCCGACCGGGCGGTGCTGTCCCCGCCTGGCTCGTTCGTTTCCGCTACGGCCGTCACCAGCTCACGATAGCAAGCGGCCCCGCGTCAGTCCTTGACCTCGCGCAGGCGGCCGGTCTCGACCTCGTAGACGAAGCCGCGGATGGCGTCCTTGCGCGGCACGAACGGGCTGGCCTTGATCCGCGCGATGGACTGGCGGACGTCGCCGTCCAGATCCGCGAACGCCTCCAGGGCGAACGGCGGCCGCAGCCCGGTGTCGGCCTCGATCTGGGCCTTTACCTCGTCGTCGTGGAAGGTGAGCATCCCGCAGTCGCTGTGGTGGATGAGGATGATCTCGTTCGTGCCGAGCAGGCGCTGGGAGATGGTGAGGGACCTGATCACGTCGTCGGTGACCACCCCGCCCGCGTTGCGGATGACGTGGGCGTCGCCCTCGGACAGGCCGAGCACGCCGTAGGGGTTGAGCCGGGCGTCCATGCACGCGACCACCGCGACGTGCGAAGCAGGCGGCATGGGCAGATCCCCCTTGTCGAAACGGGCGGCGTACTGCTCGGAGTTGGCCACGAAGGTGTCGGTGCTGCTCACGGTTCCTCCCGGGAGAAATGATCGAGCGTCGCGTGGAACGTATCCATCTAAACCGCAACTCAATCCAGACTATACAGACCGGAAATGCCGCGAGGCCCCCGGTACTCCGGAGGGCCTCGCGGCGGATGACGAAGGCAGGCGGCTCAGCTCGAGCCGAGCCGGGCTCCCCAGCTCGGCCTGCAGCTCCCAGAGCCGGGCCGGCAGGTGCTCGCCGAACGTGCGGAAGAACTCGGGGATACGGTCCGCCTCCAGCTTCCAGGCCTCGCGGTCCACCGTGAGCAGCAGGTCCAGGTCGGCCTGGCTGAGCTCGAGGCCGTCCAGGTCGAGCGCGCCCGGGGCCGGGAGGTTGCCGATCGGGGTCGAAACGGCCTCGGCCTGGCCGGACAGCCGCTCGATGATCCACTTCAGCACCCGGCTGTTCTCGCCGAAGCCGGGCCAGACGAACCGCCCGGAAGCGTCCTTGCGGAACCAGTTGACGTAGAACAGCCGCGGCAGCTTGTCCGCGTCGGTCATCCGGCCGACCTTCAGCCAGTAGCCGAAGTAGTCGGCCATGTTGTAGCCGCAGAAGGGCAGCATGGCGAACGGGTCGCGGCGCAGCTCGCCGACCGCGCCCTCGGCCGCGGCGGTCTGCTCCGAGCCCACGTTGGCCCCGAGGAACACGCCGTGGTCCCAGTCGAACGACTCGATCACCAGCGGCACCGTGGAAGCTCGCCGGCCGCCGAACAAGATGGCCGAGATCGGCACGCCGGCCGGGTCGTCCCATTCCGGCGCGATGATCGGGCACTGGTCGGCGGGGGTGGTGAACCGGGCGTTCGGGTGCGCGGCGGGCTCGTCGGCGCCCGGCGCCCAGTCCCGGCCCTTCCAGTCGATCAGGTGCGCGGGCGGCTCCTCGGTCAGGCCCTCCCACCACACGTCACCGTCGTCGGTCAGCGCCACGTTGGTGAAGATGCTGTTGCCCCACATGGCTGCGACCGCGTTGGCGTTGGTCTTCAGGCCCGTGCCAGGCGCCACGCCGAAGAACCCGGCCTCCGGGTTGATCGCGTACAGCCTGCCGTCCGGGCCGGGCCGCATCCAGGCGATGTCGTCGCCGATGGTCTCGGCCTTCCAGCCCGGGATGGTGGGCTGCAGCATGGCCAGGTTGGTCTTGCCGCATGCGGAAGGGAACGCCGCCGCCACGTACCGCGGCGACCCGTCCGGCGGGGTGAGCTTGAGGATGAGCATGTGCTCGGCCAGCCAGCCCTCGTCCCTGGCCATCACCGAGGCGATCCGCAGCGCGTAGCACTTCTTGCCAAGCAGCGCGTTCCCGCCGTACCCCGAGCCGTAGGACCAGATTTCCCTGGCCTCGGGGAAGTGCGAGATGTACTTGACCGTGTTGCAGGGCCACGGCACGTCCTCCTGGCCGGGCTGCAGGGGGGCCCCGACGGAGTGGACGGCCCTGACGAACGACCCGCGCTCCTCGATGGCGCGCAGCGCCGGTGCGCCCATCCTGGTCATGATCCGCATCGAGGCGACCACGTAGGGCGAGTCGGAGATCTCGACGCCGAGCTGGGAGATGCTGCCGCCGAGCGGCCCCATGCAGAACGGGATCACGTACATGGTACGGCCCTGCATGCAGCCGTCGAAGATCTCGGCGAAGGTCTGCCGCATCTCGGCCGGCGCGATCCAGTTGTTGGTCGGGCCCGCGTCCTGTTCGCGCTCCGAGCAGATGAACGTGCGGCTCTCCACCCGGGCCACATCAGCCGGGTCGGACCGGCACCAGAAACTGTTCGGCCGCAGCTCAGGGTTGAGCCGGGTGAAGGTCCCGTTCTCGACCAGCAGGCTGGTCACCCGCTCCCACTCCTGCTGCGAACCGTCGCACCAGAACGACGTCCTCTGGCTTGGTCAGCTCCGCGATCTCGCGGACCCACTTGGCCAGGTCCGGCAGGCTCGTCTGCGGTTCGTCGAATACATCTGCGCTGATCATTGGTATCCCTTCCTGCATAGGGACTCAGGGGGCGCGACGTAAACCCGAAGTCCTTGGCCGATGGCTACGGCTGAGGGCACGTTCACCCGGCCACGGTCCGGTATCGCTGCGACCCGGACAGAGCCGAACTTCCCCGAGGGGATACGCCTTTTGCGCCTCAATTTTACTGTCTCATTCTGCGACTAAGCCGCCGAGATCGGGCGGGGAGCCGCCGTCGCCCAGCGAATGGCCTGGATCATGGCCTGGCCCGCGGGGCGGACCAGTACCGTCTCGGTCACCGGCAGGCGCGGCAGGTGCAGCGGCCGCCGGGCCCAGTCCGGCAGCAGCGAGACCGCGGCCGCGGCCAGCACTCCGTAAGGGGCCCGGGCCACCGCGGGCAGCGGGGGCCGCAGCAGCAGGAACCGGGCCGCCTCGCGGGCCTCGGCCGTAGCGGCCAGCTCGGCCCGGTAACCGTGGATCCGGTCGGCGAGCTCGGCCTCGGTAAGCGGCGGGTCAGGGACGCCGAGCTCGGCGCCGATCCTGGCCATGTCCGCGACGTACCCGTCGCGCCCGGCTTGGTCGAGCGGCCGGGTGCCGAAGGCGGTGTGCGCGCGCAGGAAGCTGTCCGCCTCGGCGATGTGCACCCAGGTCAGCAGGTGCGGGTCGGATGCCTGGTAGGGCCGCCCGTCGGCGGCGGTCCCGGTGACGTGCCGGTGCACCGCCCTGACCCGGGCGATCGCCTCATGCGCGTCGTCGGCCCGGCCGAACGTGGTGACGGCCAGGAAGTAGCTGGTCCGCTGCAGCCGTCCCCACGGGTCACCGCGGTAATCCGAGTGCTGGGCCACGGCCGCCATGGCCAGCGGGTGCAGCGACTGCAGCAGCAAGGCCCTGATCCCGCCGATGTACATCGACGTATCGCCGTTCACCCGCCGGATCGGCCGGTCCGCGGAGAACCAGCGCTCACCAGGGGCCTGGTGGATCAGGCGCGCGCGCGAACGGCCCTGCGGTCCCGCCACCCGTTCGAAGATCGCCGCGCCGATGCGCCCGCGGATCCGATCCGCGGCGCCATGACCTCCCACGCTTTCATTATCTCTGCTAGCGAACGATCCCCGGGCCTTCCGACTATGTGCGTCTGATCACATGCTGCCGTGGGCATCACTACGGCACGTTCAGGAAAATATTTAGAAATAATATTTGTAAAAATAATTCCAAGCTTCTCTATGCTGACATAATAGTTCGTGCATTGTGTTTTATCTTTTCTGCTGAACGGGCCGTGGCTGATGCGTCCCGGCCCTGGTCCGAGATCCCGTGCTCGCTACGGTGGCAGTCAGGAACCGATCACCCGAAGGGGAGCCACATCATGCCAGGGCCGGATGTCGGGGTTTTCCTGCCCAGCATGAGCAGGCGGGGCGAGCTGCCTGCAGACATCACCGCGGCGGCCCGGCACGCCGAGGATCTCGGCCTGGAGTCGGTGTGGGCCGTCGACCAGCTCATCGCCGGCACCGGAACGCCGATCATCGACAGCACCGTGGCGCTCGCCGCGGCGGCCGGGGCCACCTCCCGGGTCCGGCTCGGGTTCGGCGTGATCATCCTGCCGCTGCACCCGGTCGTCTGGGTGGCCAAGCAGGTCGCCTCGCTCCAGCACATCTCCGGCGGCCGGATGATCCTGGGCGTCGGCGCCGGCGGTGACCGCCACGAGGCGTCCTGGGCCGCGGCCGGCGTCCCCCGTCGCGAGCGTGGCCGCCGCACCGACGCGGCCCTGCGCGCCCTACCAGGCCTGATCGCCGGCCAGCCCACCCAGCTGGACTCCGCCGGTCCCGCCATCCAGCTCGCGCCGGGCGCCGCCGTCCCGCCCATCCTGGTCGGCGGCATGTCCGACGCGGCCCTGGCCCGGGCCGCGGCGTACGGGGACGGCTGGTTCGCCATGGCGGCGGGCGCCCTCGCCGATGGCCGGGCCCGCCTCGCCGAGCTCGCCGCGGCCCGGAACCGCCCGGTCCCGGAGGTCACCGTGTCCATGCTGGCGGCGCTCACGGGCGATCCGGCCCTGCCCGACGAGGACACGCTGATCCGGAGCCTGACCGACGTGGACGGCCTGTTCGCCATCCCGGCCGAATACGTCCGGGACACCCTGGTCACCGGCACCCCCGCCCAGATCGCCGCCCGCCTGGCCGAAGCCGCCGGCCGCGGCGCGGCCCGCGTGGTCGTGACCTTCGCCGCCGGCCACTGGCCCCGCCAAGCCGAACTCCTCGCCCAAGCCACCGCCCTCCTCACCTAGCCCGCCTGCCCTCGCTCGCCCCAGCGCCGCGGCGGCCAAAACAGTTTGTCCGCGGCCGGGCGCAGGCGACACAATCCATGATCATGAGCCTCGACAGGCGGCCGATCACGCCGGACGACGCGGGGGCCTGGGCCGCGCTGATCGCCGCGATCCGGGACGCGGACGGCAGCGACTATTACATCAACGAGCAGGAACTGCGGGAGGAATTCGACAACCCGAACCTGGATTTCGCCCGCGGCTCGATCGCGATCTGGGACGGTGGCACGATGGCCGGCTGCGCCGTGCTAGCCTGCCGCAGCGTCGCCGACCCGGTGCACAACATGCGGCAGGAGGGCGGCGTGCATCCCGCCTACCGTGGCCGCGGCCTCGGCGGGGACCTGCTGGCTTGGGCCGAGCAGGCCGCCGTCCCGCTGCACGAGGAGCGCTTCGCAGGACATCCGCTGGCGCTGTCGAGCGGCGTCTTCTCGCTGAACGCCGGGGCCGCTGCCCTGCACCAGGAGCGCGGCTACCAGGCGGTGCGCTGGTTCCACTCGATGGTCAGGGACTTGTCGGCGGCCATCCCGGAGGCCGTGATCCCGGACGGCGTGCAGATCACCGGCTACACCGCCGGCCAGGCAGAAGCCGCCCTGCTGGTGCGCAACGAATCCTTTCGGGACCACTGGGGATCGACGGATGTCACCGAGCAGAACTGGGCGCATTCCCTGGCCCAGCGCGCGTTCCGGCCCCGGTTCAGCTTCCTGGCCTATGCCGGGTCAGAGCCGCTCGGCCTGCTGCTCAGCCACGAGTACGACGCTTACACCGAGCAGACCGGCCGGCGTGACCTGTACATCGCCATCGTCGGCACTCGCGCGGCGGGCCGCAAGCGGGGCATCGCCACGGCCCTGCTGGTGACGGCCATGTCCGCCGCGCGGGCGGACGGATACGACCAGGCGTCACTGACGGTCGACGCCGACTCGCTCACCGGGGCCGTGGGCCTGTACCAGCACGTCGGGTTCGCGGTGGACACGACCTGGGTCACTTACCAGAAGCGGCTCAGCTGAGCCCCGGCCTGCAGGTTATCGCTATGGAGCAGGTTCAGGGTCAGCCGATCGGTGGATGCGCTCCGCCGACCGGCCCACCGCGGGGTTCATCCGCCGGATTGGCTAGCCGGTCGATGTACTCCCGGCGCTTTGCTGAGACCCTCGCTGTACTAAGCGCAAAAGGACGGCAGCCGGAAGGATGGAGCATGTCCGCTCTGATCGGGGGAACATCATGGTAGGCACGTCTCAGGCATCGACACAGGACACGCAGGCGCCCGCCGCGCAGTCGAGGGACCTGCACAAGACGTACGGCACCGGGCAGGCTGTGGTCCATGCCCTGGCCGGGATCAACGTGACGTTCGAACGCGGCCGGTTCACGGCCGTCATGGGCCCGTCGGGCTCGGGCAAGTCGACGCTCATGCACTGCATGGCCGGATTGGACCGGCCGACGTCCGGGCAGGCGTTCGTGGGCGGGCTGGACATCGGGACGCTCGATGACACCGGCCTGACCCGGCTCCGGCGGGACCGGGTGGGCTTCGTATTCCAGTCCTTTAACCTCATCCCGACGCTGTCCGCGGCCGAGAACATCACCCTGCCCGCCGCCCTGGCGGGCACCAAGGTCGACCAGGGCTGGTTCGATTACCTGGTCAAGCAGCTGGGCATCGCCGACCGGCTGGCGCACCGGCCCAGCGAGATGTCCGGCGGCCAGCAGCAGCGGGTCGCGTGCGCCCGGGCGCTGATCAACAAGCCCGACCTCATCTTCGCCGACGAGCCCACCGGCAACCTGGACTCCAACGCCTCTGCCGACCTGCTGGAGTTCCTGCGGCGATCGGTGACCGAGCTCGGCCAGTCGATCGTCATGGTGACGCACGACCCGCGGGGTGCCGCCTACGCCGACCGGGTCGTCTTCCTGGCCGACGGGGCCGTGGTGGGCGAGCTGCAGCAGCCGACCGCCGATTCGGTCCTGGAGCGCATGCGGACGCTGGGGGCCTGACATGCGGAACGTGACCATCAAGGGCCTGCTGGCCCATAAGCTCCGGCTGGCGCTGACCGCGCTGGCCATCGTGCTCGGCGTCACCTTCATCTCCGGTACGTTCGTGCTCACCGATACCTTGCACAACACGTTCGGCGTGCTGTTCGGGAACATCTACCAGAAGGTCGACTTCCAGGTGCGCGGGGTCGCGCAGCTCGGCAGCGGCGCCAACGCCTCGCGCAACGAGCTGCCCCAGTCGCTGCTGGCCACGGTCCGCGGCGTGCCCGGCGTAGCCGTCGCGCAAGGCGAGGTCTCGGGCTATGCCCAGTTCGTGGCCCGCGACGGCAAGGCCATCTCCACCGGCGGCGCGCCCACCCTGGCCGTCAGCTTCGACCCGGATCAGCAGCTGTCCAGCCTGCACCTGATCGCGGGCGGCGCGCCGGTGACCTCCGACGACGTGGTGATGGACGCGGGAACGGCGCAGAAGTACGACTTCGGCGTCGGCCAGCAGGTCACCGTCCTGTCGGCCGGACCGACCCGCAGTTACACCATCACCGGCATCGCCGAGTTCGGGTCGGCGAACAACCTGGCCGGGGCGACGCTGGCCGCGTTCACGCTGCCGACCGCCCAGTCCGTGGTCCAGGAGCCGGGAAAGCTCGACGACATCAACGTGCTGGTGGCCCCCGGCGCCAGTAAGCCCGCGGTGCAGCAGGCCATCGCCCGGGTCCTGCCGCCCGGGGTGCAGGTGGTCACCGGGCAGACCGTGGTGAACGAGAACACCAACGCGGTCAACCAGGACCTGTCCTTCTTCTCCACCGCGCTGCTGGTCTTCGCGTTCATCTCGCTGTTCGTCGGCGGCTTCACCATCTTCAACACGTTCTCGATCATCGTCGGTCAGCGGACCAGGGAGCTGGCCCTGCTGCGCATCGTCGGCGCGAGCCGGCGTCAGGTGTTCCGTTCGGTGCTCGGCGAGGCCGGCCTGGTCGGCCTGCTGTCATCGGTGATCGGCCTGGGCCTCGGCGTGCTGGCCGCGCTCGGGCTCGAGGCGCTGCTGCGCGGGTTCGGCATCACGCTGCCGCCCGGTTCCCTGGTGTTCGAGCCGCGGACCGTGCTGGTCGGGCTGCTCGTCGGGGTCGGCGTGACGGTCGTAGCCGCCATCGGCCCGGCCCGCCGCGCCGTGCGCATCCCCCCGGTGGCCGCGCTGGACGACCGGCAGTCGTCCGCCGGGCCCTCGTTGCGGCGCAGGTTCATCTGGGGCGCGGCCGTGGCCCTGGCCGGCGTGGCCCTGCTGGTCGTCGGCCTGGCCAAGCCCGCCATCGCGCTGGTCGGCCTGGGTGCGGTCGCCATCTTCGTCGGCACCGCCACGCTGGCCCCGGCCCTGGCCCGGCCGCTGTCCAGCGTGATCGGCCGCCCGCTGGCCCGGCTGCTTGGGGAGCCGGGCAAGCTCGGGCGGGAGAACTCGATGCGCAGTCCCCGGCGCACCGCCCAGACCGCCTCAGCGCTCATGGTCGGCCTCGCCCTGGTCGCCGCCATATCGGTGTTCGGCGCCTCGCTGTCCCGGTCGGCCACCAGCAGCGTGGACCAGGCCGTGAAGGCTGATCTCATCGTGACGGCCACCGGGTCAGGAGAGCTGAGCAACTCCGTGCTGCCCAAGGCCTCGGCCGTGCCGGGCGTCACCGCGACCAGTACCGTCTACGGCGGCCAGTTCGAGTTCCAGGACTCTCTGGTCAGCCTCACCGCGGTGTCCCCGCAGAACCTGGCCAACACGGTCATCCTGCGGATGTCCGCTGGCACCCCGGCCGCCCTGGGCCAGGGTGAGCTGCTCGTCGACTCCACCACCGCGAAGTCCAAGCACCTGTCGGTCGGCGACACCGTGCCGGCCAGGTTCGCGCTGACCGGTGCCACCACGCTGCGCATCGGCGGGATCTACCAGGCCAATGCCCTGATCGGCAGCTACCTGGTCAGCTCGGCGTTCTTCCTGTCCCACTACTCGCAGCAGCCCCCGGCCGCGCTGCTGCTGGACACGGGCGGCAGCGCCGCCGTGAACCAGGCGGTCACCAACGCCCTGACCCCGTACGCCAACGTGCAGGTCCAGACCCGGGCCCAGTTCGAGCAGACCCAGGTATCCGCCGTCAACCAGCTGCTCGGGCTGGTCTACGCGCTGCTCGCCCTGGCGGTGATCATCGCGCTCATCGGCATCGTGAACACGCTCATGCTGTCGGTGTTCGAGCGCACCCGTGAGATCGGCCTGCTGCGCGCCATCGGCATGCGGCGCCGTCAGGTCCGGATCATGATCCGGACCGAATCGGTGATCCTGGCCATCTTCGGCGCCGTCATCGGGATCATCATCGGCACCGGCATGGGCATCGCGCTGGTCTCCTCGCTGAAGCAGCAGGGCATCACCGACCTCGCGGTGCCGGGCTCCGGCCTGGTGATCTTCCTGGTGCTCGCGGCTCTGCTCGGGCTGGTCGCCGCCAGCTGGCCGGCCCGCCGGGCAGCCAAGCTGGACGTGCTGGCGGCCATCGCCGCGCAGTAGCGCGCCCGCCCTATCTGCTCGCGGGACCCGGCCCCGGCCGGGTCCCGCGGCGTCAGCGGACCCGGCGCGGCGGATGCCAGACGCGCACCGTCAGCGCATCGGTCCGGGGCAGCTTCGCCGGCGGCAGCGGGGACTGGTCGACGACGAGGCCGTCGACCGGCATGGGATGCTCGGTCAGCCGGACTGCGGTGATGGCCAGGCCCATCCGGCCGGTCACTTCCAGGCACACGGCGTAGAACAGGCCGCGCAGGTCCGGCACCGGCACCCGGCGCGACGGCCGGGGATGCGGCGCCAGCCAGTCGGTCACCGCCATCAGTCCGCCCAGTGCTGACTGGACGGACAGGCCGCCGGCGAAGCTGAAGTCAGACGGTCCCCAGCCCGGATCGGAAGGCAGGCCCCCGGTCCCGGCCAGGCCCCCGCCGTCCCGCTGGAAGCCGGCTGCTTCGTCGTAGCGTTTCCGGTTCACCGGATCGCCCAGCACCCGCCGCGCCGCATCGAGGATCTCCTGCGCCCGCGAGGCGGCCGTGATCACCTTCGGCGACGCGCCGGAGATCATGTCCGGCCGCAGCAGGCTGGCCTTGGCGTCGTAGGCCTGCTGGATCCGCTCAGGCGAGGCGCCCGGCAGCACGCCGAGGATGTCATACCAGGTGATGCCGGGTTCCGTCGCGGCCGCGGGATCGGGTCTGGGCACACCTCATATGATCCTGGACCGGTCAAGACCGCAAACCCGGAGCCGCGGTTATGCTCGCCGGGTGGCCAGCACCCCGTACCGCTATCAGTCGCCCGAGGAGGACAGCGCCCGGTGGCTCGGCTTCCCGTTCCGGGACGGAGACATCGTGATCAGCACGCGGTCCAAGACCGGCACCACGTGGGTGCAGATGATCTGCGCCCTGCTGATCTTCGGCGACCCTGAGCTGCCGGCCCCGCTGGCGCAGCTCTCACCGTGGCTGGATCACCTGATCACGCCGCGCGAGGAGGTATACGCCCAGCTCGCCGCGCAGCGGCACCGGCGGTTCATCAAGACCCACACGCCGCTGGACGGGATCCCACTGGATTCCCGCGCCACCTACATCGTGACGGCCCGGCATCCGCTCGATATGGCCGTCTCGCTTTACCACCAGGGCGACAACATGGACCGGAAGCGGGTCAGGCAGCTGACCGGCCAGCCTGAGCCGACCGGTCCGCCCCGGCCGCGTACGCCGCTGCGCGACTGGCTGCTGAAGTGGATCGCCGCCGACGACGACCCGCGTCAGTACCCGGACTCGCTGCCTGGTGTCATGTGGCACCTGTCCGATGCCTGGGCCCGGCGTGACCAGCCGAACGTTCTGCTGGTTCACTACGACAACCTGCGCGCCGACCTGGACGGCCAGATGCGGTGGCTGGCCGGGCGGTTGGGCGTGGCCGTGCCTGAGCAGGTCTGGCCGGCTCTGGTCCGGGCGGCCACGTTCGAGGCCATGCGGGACAATGCGGATCAGCTCGTCCCGACCGCCGGGATCTTCAAGAGCAACGCCGCGTTCTTCCGCCGGGGCGTCTCGGGCGCGGGAGCCGGGATCCTCTCCGAGCCCGAACTGGCCGGCTACCACGCCAGAACGGCCCGGCTGGCGCCGCCCGACATGCTGGCCTGGCTCCACTCACCTCGCGCCTAGCTTCCCCTAGGCTGCCGGGGTGGAGTACCTCACGGCCGCCGAGCGGACCGGGGAGTGGCTGCTGTCCGTGGCCGAGCGGGGCCCGCAGGGCTGGTCCTGGCCGGCCCGGCCCGGCGTGTCGGCCGAGGTCGAACCCGGTCTCGGCTGGGGGACCGCGGCGCCGGTGCTGTTCTTCGTGGAGGCCTTCCGGACCACCGGGGACGAGCGCTGGCTGGCGGCGGCGCAGGCAGGTACCCGAGGCCGGAGAGAAAGAGCAGGAACGCTAGCCCCACCAGGGCCAGGATCGAGACTGGGGCATCGGGCTTCACCCAGCCAAGCCCCGAGGGGCCGATCACGATGCCGAGCACGATCTCGAGCACGATCGCCGGCAGCCGGACCCGGGGAAGAAGCCAAGCGCCAACGGGGCGAGCAGGCCGGCGGCGACCACGATGAGCAGGTTGGTGAACACTGGCAGCCGGTTTCAGTTGCCGGGCGTTACGCGGTTGACGTGCGCAGCGCCCCGGATGTTGCTGGTTCTCATGCGTGCTCCTCGGTGCGTGCTGACAATCCGGTCCCGGTAGGCCGGCAGGGCCGCCCGCATCCGGTCAGGCTCCGCGGTCGGCCCGGCCAGCTGCCATCGCGCCGTCCAGATACCGAGTCGCATGATGGTTTCCCGAACGAGGTCCTCGCGCGACCGCGATCACCACTCGCCGGCGCGGTGTCCTTAGGGGACACCGCGCCGGCGACGGGATCCGTCACGCCCCCGGCGCGGAGTCGCTCCGGGTTAGGGGTTGGGCGGGCCGAGGTAGGGGAAGTGGGCCAGCAGGTCGTCGTGGGGCTTGAGGCCGGACGGGGGGACCTTGCCGTTGGTCAGCCAGGCGAAGCGCAGGCTGTACACGTCGTCGGTGGGCACACGGCCGTTGGGGTAGGTGGCGGGCTGGGTCCGGTCGTAGTGCAAGATGTCGGGCAGGACCTGCAGGGCAGCGGCCTTGGCCTGCTCGGGGGTGTAGCCGCCGGCATTCTGCAGGATCGCTGACCACGGTTCCAGGTAGTTGGCCACGTCGTCGGCGGGCTGGCGGGAGTTGAACAGGTTCTTCTCCCCGTCGGGGTTGATGAACGGGTTGATGGTCGGGTTCCCGCCGCGGTCCAGCTGCTCAAGCACGCCGTTGCTGCGCCGGCTGATGGAGGCCCACACGCCGATGACCGGGTCGTCGCCGAACATGTCGTCGGGTACCTCGAGCACGATGGAGTCGACGTTGTTGTCGGCGAAGTCATCGTGCCCGGTCCAGGCGAAGCCGTGCAGGGCGCCTTCGACGTCGGCGAAGAACGGGTCGCTGCGCAGCCCGGCGAACAGCCGGATCCGGCCCGCCTGGACGGGCTGCGCCGTGCCGTCGAAGCTGACCGGGATGTCCTCGGCCAGCACTTCACCAGCCGGCTCGGCCTGGCGGGCCTGCGCGCCGGTGGCGTACTTGAGGGTCCCGGTCTGCGTGCCGTTCTCGTACTCGGAGAAGGTGAAGCTGAATGCGATGTCGGCCTGGTTGTCCCCGTCGGTGTCGATGTTGATCCGGTAGACCGCGCCGGGGTAGAACTCCGGGCCGGTCACCGGGGCCGGGATCGGCGGCGGGGCGCTGGTCGGGTTCGAGTCCATGATCAGCACGGTCGTGCCGGGGTGGTGACGGTGGAGCAGTGTGTGGTGATGTTCGGGGCCCTCGGGCGCCTGGAAGACGAACAAGTCGGTGAGGTCAAGGCGGCGGTCGTCGCCGGGGAACTTGAGCTTGTCGGCGCTGAAGTGGTTCGACATGGTGTGCTTCTTTCTGGGTAGTGGTGCGCGCTGGGTCGGGCTTCAGCTGCGGATGAAGTCGAGCAGGGCGGCGTTGACCTGGGCAGCGTGGGTCCAGGGGATGGCGTGCGGGCCGCCTTCGATGACGACCAGCTGCGCGTCCTTGATCAGGGCGGGCAGCCGCTGGCCGGTCTTTTCCAGCGGCAGGACCTGGTCCGCGTCGCCCTGCACGACGAGCATGGGCACGTCGATTTCGGGCAGGTCGGCGCGGAAGTCGGTGGCCCAGGTGCCGATGCACGCCACCGCGGCGGTGGCGGAGGCGGTCACGGCCAGGTTCCAGCTGGCCTGGAAGGCCTGGTCGCTGACCAGGGTGCCGCGCACGGTATCGAAGTTGTAGAAGTTGTCCAGGAACCCCTTCATCCACGCCGGGGTGTCGGCCTGGGCGGCCTGGACGAACCCGTCGAACAGGGATTGCGGCACTCCTTCGATGTTGTCGGCCGTCTGCAGCAGGAACGGCGGGATCGGGGAGACCAGCACGCCCTTGGCCACCCGGGCCGAGCCGCGGGTGCCCAGGTACCGGGTGACCTCGCCGGTGCCCATCGAGTGCCCGACCAGGACGGCCTCACGCAGGTCCAGGTGGTCCAGCAGGGTCGCCAGGTCGGCGGTGAAGGTGTCGTAGTCATAGCCGGTGACCGGGTGGCTGGAGGCGCCGAACCCGCGCCGGTCGTAGGTGATGACCCGGTAGCCGGCTTGCAGCAGCGCCGGGACCTGCTTGTCCCAGCCGCGGCCGCTGAGCGGGTACCCGTGGATCAGCACCACGGGCTGGCCCGCGCCGTGGTCTTCGTAGTGGATCTCGATGTTGGCGGAGTTTTCCCGGCCGACGGTAACCGCGGGCATGGGGCGTCCTTCCTGTAGCGGTAGCTGGTTGATTGGCTCTCGCCTCAGGGTCGCTCCGGGGGACCGCGCATCGCGCCCGTGGTACCCCGGGCCGGAGCCCCGGGTCTGGCGGTGTCGCTATCGGGCAAACACGGGCTCACCGGTGACCGGCTCCAGTCCTGCGCCAGCGCCGGCCACAGGCGCATGGCGGTCGGCCCGGCGGCCCTGGAGGAGTTGCCGGTGTCCAGGCCTCAGTGTCTACGGTGCAGGGACGCGGTCCTGGACGCCTGGCCCGGCCCTGTTCAGCAGGCCCCTAGGCGGTCACGGACAGCTGGGCCGGGTGAGCCAGCGTCTGGTAGACCACGCAGTAGCGCTCGGTCAGCTTGATCAGCGTCTGGAGCTGCTCGGGGCTGGCGTCGGTGTCCAGGTCGAAGGCCAGGCGGATGGCGCTGAACCCGACCGGCGCGTCCTTGCTGACCGCCAGCGTGCCGCGGAAGTCCAGGTCGCCCTCGGCGCTGACGGTCCCGCCCACCACGTCGATCTGCAGCGAGGTGGCCACCGCCCGCAGCGTGACCCCCGCGCAGGCCACCAGTGCCTGCAGCAGCATGTCCCCGGAGCACGCCAGCGAGCCGTCGCCGCCGGTGGCCGGGTGCAGGCCCGCCACGGCCAGGGCCCGGCCGGTGTCCACCGAGCAGGCGATGGCCTGCTCGTCGAGCTGCCCCTGGGCGCGCAAGGTGATGACCGCCTGCTGCGGATCCTCCCGGTAGGCGTCCTTGAGCGGCTGCTGGACAGCCCGCAGCTCAGCGCTGTCCACGGTGGTCCTCCGATCGCCGGTGCATCATCCCTTCAGCCTAGGACCGACCAGCGCCGCTGAGAGCCCTCGTAGTCATCCAGGCGCCAGGCCAGTGCCGACCGCGGCCGCAGCGCGTACACCACGTCGACGGCGGGATCGACGTCCGGCAGGTACTGCCGGTCCTGCGGCCGGGTGTACTTCGCGGCCAGCGCCGCGACCACTGCGGGGACGAGGGCGGGCTCGCCGAGGTCCTCGGCGAGGCCGTGCACGATCAGCACGTCCTCGCCGCTTTCCAGGTGGATCACCGCCTGCGGGTCGGCGGCCAGGTTGCGGGCCTTGACCGTGCTCCGCTCGCTGAACAGGTAGAGGGTCTCGCCGGTCACCGCCCCCCACACGGGCGCCGCGTGCGGGCCGCCTGTCGCCGTGGTGGTGCCCAGCCAGTAGGTGCGCGCCGCCGAAAGCCGCGCGGCGACCTCAGCCCAGGTCATGACGTTGTCCGGCATAACCCGATCATCGCACCGCAGACGGCAGGCCCGGACGCAACCAAGCCGGCCCGTGTTGCGTCTGATGCGCATGAAGAACCTTCGGGGGACGGCCGTCCTGGCCGCCGTCGGCCTGGCCCTGGCCGGATGCGCCAGCGGCGCCAGCAGCAAACCGCAGTCGCCGCCGGGTCCGGTGGTGGCCCGCGGCGTGGCGGTCAGGGAACCCCTGGCCGACCCCCGGCCCTACGGCGCGGCGGATACCGCCTTCGGGCTCGACCTGCTGGCCGCCTGGTGCCGGGCCGACCCCCAGGCCAACCTGGTCCTGTCGCCCTCCAGCCTGGCCAGCGGCCTGGGCATGGCCTACCTCGGGGCCGGGGGCGCCACCGCACAGGCCATGGCCGCGGTGCTGAACCTGCCGGCGGCCGACGGCCAGACGGTCAGCGGCCAGGCCCTGGAGGCCGGGCTGCAGGCGCGTT
Source organism: uncultured Actinomycetes bacterium (assembly GCA_963790065.1). Taxonomy (GTDB): domain Bacteria; phylum Actinomycetota; class Actinomycetes; order Streptosporangiales; family Streptosporangiaceae; genus Palsa-504. The sequence goes on from CAWBNK010000029.1 coordinate 254,153, forward strand.
CGGCGGCGCTGCGCAGGCTTGACAGTCCGGGCGTGACCGTCGAGACGAGCGACCAGGTGTGGGCCGACCCGTCCCTGACCACCCGGCCCGCCTACCTGAACGCCGTGGCCACCGGCTACGGCGCCGGCCTGGCCCGGGCGCCGCTGCTGACCGACCCGGACCAGGCCGCCCGCGAGATCAGCCAGGCCGTCTCGACCGCGACCCGCGGGCAGATCCCGCAGCTGCTGCCGGCCGGCTCGCTGCCGGATATCGGCTGGGTCCTGACCGACGCGCTCTACCTGCACGCGGACTGGGCCGCGCCCTTCCAGGCCAGCCTGACCAGTCCCGCGCCATTCGCTACCGCCGCTGGCCAGCACGTCAGCGTGCCGTTCATGAACGGCGGCCAGTTCCGCAGCGATCGGGCCGGCGGCTGGACCGGCCTCTGGCTGCCGTACCGCGGCGGCCGGCTGGGCCTGCTCGCGCTGCTGCCCCCGGACGGCGCCGCGGGCTGCACGATGCCGTCCGCCGCCGGCCTTGGCGCGATGACGGCCCAGCTGACCAAGCCCAACGGTGTCGGCCAGACGACCAGCGCCGTCGCGCTGCCGAAGGTCAAGCTGGCCGACACGACCAGCATGAAGGGCCTGCTCGCCGCGCTGGGCATGGGCCTGGCGTTCACCTCGGCCGCGGACTTTTCCGGGCTGTCCCCGCAGGCCTGCTGCATCGGCCTGGTCCAGCACGCGGCGACCTTGCAGGTCGGCGAGCAGGGCACGGTGGCCAGCGCCGCCACCGCGGTCGGCATGGAGCCGACGGCCGCCCGGCTGCCTCCGGTCACGGTGATGTTCGACCGTCCCTACCTGATGCTGGTCATCGACCGCACGACCGGCGAACCGCTGATCGCGGCGCGAGTCACCAATCCCGCCGCCGAGTGAGGCCGACGGCAGCCGACGGCGGCAACCGACGCCCGGCCAGCTGCGGTCAGGCGTCAGCCCAGGTCACGGCGCGCTGGCCAGCACCTCGCTCACCTTCACCCAGCGGCCCGAGGCGGCCGAGATCTCCATCGCCTCGCACACCGCCTGCGCCGCCGCGCCCTCGGCGAAGCCGGGCGTCCACGGCGTGCCGGGCCAGCCCGCCAGCAGATCGGCGGCCTGGTTGGCGAACGACGAGCCGTACCCGACGCCCTGGCCGATCGGCCACCACTGGGCCGCGTACGGGTGCGAGGGATGCTCGGCCCGGATCCGCCGCATCCCGTACAGCCGCACGTCGTCGTCGGCACTGGCGTACCACAGCTCGTTCAGCCGGGCGTAGTCGAACATCAGCGTGCCGCGGCTGCCGTTCACCTCGACGGTAAAGTCGCAGGGTCGGCGCACAGCGGCCCGGGCCACCTCGAAGCTGCCCCGCGCCCCGGACTCGAACCGCAGCAGGGCGCTGGCCGCGTCGTCGACGGTCACCGGGACCGGCGGGCCGCCGTCGGCTCCCGGCCGCTGCCTGATGAACGTCTCGGCCTGCGCGCAGGCCGACTCGACCGGCCCGGCCATGCTCAGCGCCAGGTCGATCAGGTGGCAGCCGAGGTCGGTGATCGTGGTCCCGCCCATGGCCCGGTCGAACCGCCAGTCATACGGGGTGGCCGGGTCAGTGAACTCATCCGACAGCCAGGTGGCCCGCCACAACCGTACGTCCCCGACGGCGCCCTCGGCAATCATGCGCATCATCAGCGCCAGCGCCGGCAGCCGCCGGTAGTTGAAGCCGACCGCGTTGGGCACCCCGGCCTGCGTCACCGCGGCCAGCGCCGCGGCCGCCTCCCGGTAGGAGGTGGCCAGCGGCTTCTCGCACAGCACCGCCTTGCCTGCCGCCGCGGCCGCCGCGACGATCTGCGCGTGGGTGCCGGGCGGCGTGCAGATGTCCACCACGTCCAGGTCGTCCCGCGCGATGAGCTCCCGCCAGTCGCTGACGACCCCGGGCACGCCGTACGCGGCCGCCGCGGCCGCCACCGCCCCGGCGTCCCGCCCGGACATCACCGTGACTACCGGCGTCACCGGCAGGGCGCGGAGCATCGGCGCGACCCGGTAGCCGTAGCAGTGCGCCTTGCCCATCAGCCCGTAGCCCACGATGCCCACCCGCAGCACCGGCCCGGCCCTCTGCGGCACGAGCCCGGCACCGGGCAGCACCGGCCCGGCCTCCGGCGGCACCCAGTCTCCGGCGTCGCTCATCCGCCCGGCCGGTGACGGTAGCTGGGCGCCAAGCCGGCGCTCACGTCCGCACGCGGACTGGACTCGCCCGGCGACATGGCCGGTATCGCCGCGCTCACCTGCTCGGCCGCGGTCAGCGCCGCGACCGCGTCGTCGGCCGTGGCGCCCTCGCAGGGCCCGCCAAGAGCGTACAAAGCGAAGCTCTCCGCCTGCCGCCGCAGCGCCTCGAGCTGGGCCACCTCGCCCTCGGCCGGGTCGATGACATCGCAGCGCTCGCTGCCGCGGGTGCCGAACGCCTCGGCCCACACGATGTCACCCACCGGGTAGTAACGGCCCAGCGAGATGAACCCGGTGGCGCCGCCGGATAGCGTCAGGATCACCTGCGCGCCGTCCACGTCGGCGATCCCGTCCGGCGCCTCGCCCGAGGTCACCACGGCCATGCTGGTGATGTCCTGGCCGGTCAGCCAGCGCAGCTGGTCGAACTCGTGCACGCCCATGTCGATCGCGATCCCGCCGCTGTGCGCGCGGAACAGCGGCGACGGCGGCTGCTCATCCCACTGATAGCAGGTCACCAGGTGAATGACGCCCAGCGAACCCGACGCGATCCGGTCGTGCAGCTGCCGCAGGCCCGGCACGAACCGGCGCCAGTACGCCACCTGCAGCGGCACTCTCGCGGCCGCGGCCACCTCGGCCGACGCCCGGGCCGCCGCCGCGGTCAGCCCGCACGGCTTCTCGCACAAGATAGGCAGCCCGGCCGTGGCCACCTCGGCGATGATGGCACCGTGCTGATCGGTGGGCGCGACGATCAGCACCCCGTCCAGCGACGCGTCGGCCAGCATCGAAGCAGGGCTCTCGTACAGCGACACACCGGACGCCGCGACTGCGTCCCGCGCTGCCGCCGACATCTCCGCGATGGCCGTCACCGCCACCTGCTGCGAGCCGGCCAGCGCCCGCAGGTGGGTGCGGCCCATCCGGCCCGCGCCGATCAGCCCCAGCCGGAACGGCGCCATCGCTACAGGCCCCGCGCGGTGAGGAACTCGCGGTTGTGCTGCTGCTCGGCCGCGGCCCGGGCGAAACGCTCCGCGCTGCGCGGCAGGATGTCCTGCTCGACCACCAGCCAGCCGCCGAACGATATCCGCCGCAGCCCGTCAAGCACCGCGTCCGCGTCCAGGTCGCCGCTGCCCAGCGCGCAGAACGCCTCCCGGGTCCAGATCTCGGTCACCGGCACCTCGTCGGTGACGATCTGGCTCATCACGGAAAGCCGCGCGTCCTTGAGGTGCACGTGGTTGACCCGGTCGCCCAGCTCGGCCAGCATCGTCACCGGGTCGCCGCCGCCGAGCAGCATGTGCCCGGTCTCCAGGCACAGCCCGACGTCGGACACCTCGAGCACCCGCTCGATCTCCCAGGGTGCCTCGACGTTGGTCCCGGTCTCCGGGTGGAAGGTCGGCTCGTAGCCGCGGTCGCGGCAGCGGCCGATGATCCGGGCCAGGCCCGCCGCGAACCGGCGCCAGGCGTCAGCGTCGAACCCGAGCGACGGGTCCCGCACCGAACGGCCCGGCCTGCTGCGCCGGGCGGCGCTGCCCGCCTCGGCCAGGGTGGGCCGCGGCGGCGGGCCCGGCAGGTAGGACCGCACTGCGTCGAACGTGGCCAGGATGGCGTCCAGCTCGGGCAGCGCCCGCTCCAGCGCGTCGGGGTCGGCGTAGGGCAGCTCCACGTAGGCGCCCGCCAGGCCCAGCCCGCGCTCGGCCAGCAGCTCGCCGAGCCGCTCGTTGCTGCCCAGGTAGCCGACCGGGCCGAGGTCGATGCCGTCGTAGCCGGCCGCGGCCACCTGGTCGAGGACCGTGGTGCCGTCCGGCACGTCCGGGTCGTGGCCGACGGTCAGCTCGAAGGCCCCGTAGCTGACCGGGGCGTTGGCCACTGCGATCGGCCGCGCGCCGTTCTCCTCGCTCATCCGGCTGTCCTTAGCTCGTCGGGTCATCCACCGGCGTGCCCCGGTGGTGGCAGTCGATGATGGCCTGGCACAGCAGCACGTCCCGCAGCCCGTCCGCGCCGGCTGTGGCGGGCGGGCGGCCGCCGCTGATGGCCTCGTGGAACGCCTCGAGCTCGCGCTTGAACCCGCTCTCGTAGCCGACGGTCTCCTCGGTCCGCCAGGACCGGCTCGACTCGTCGCCGCCCTCGATCTCCAGCGTGGCCGGCTCGTTGCGCAGGAAAGGCGAGGGGAAGGTCAGGCGCAGCCGCCGGTCCGGCGCGTACAGCGCGAACTCCATCCCGTACCTGGCGATGCCCGGGAGGTCGATCCAGTGGATGGCCACCGGCAGGTCGCCGAACCGGAGCATGACCGTGACCTGGTCCAGGGCCAGGCTGGCGTACTCGAGCCGGGTCGGCTCGCCCAGCAGGCCGCGGACCGTGTTCAGCTCGTGCACCAGCGTGTCGAGCAGCACCATCTCGTAGACCTGCCGCTCCAGGTCGCTGGCCGCCTCGGTCGCGGCCCTGATCCGCTCGTCGCTGTCGGCCCGCAGCCTGGCCGCGGTCTCGGCCGGCAGCGGGGCCCGGGGGAGCAGCGGGTAGTGCCCGATGTAAGGCCGCAGCGGCGACTCGAACGTGGTCACCCGCAGCAGCCGGGCGCCGTCCAGCCGGGCCGTCTCCTCCCGCATCCGCTCGAACGCCGGGTCGTACCGCTTCGGGTACCCGGTCATCAGCACCACGCCGGCCTGCTCGGCCGCCGCCACCATGGCCCGGCCCTCCGCGGCCGAGAAGCACATCGGCTTCTCCGCGAACACGTGCCGCCCGGCCCGGGCCGCCGCCTCGGCGATCGGCGCGTGGCTGCCCGAGGTCAGCACCAGCACGGCGTCGAGCGGATGGGCCACCAGTTCACGCCAGTCCGTGTACGCGGCGGGGATGCCGTACCGCGCGGCACAGGCCCGGGCGCTGTCGCCGTCCAGGTCGCACACCGCCGCCACCTCGAACCTGTCGGCCAGCTCGGCCAGGTAGTGCAGGTGCATGACCTGGGCGATGATGCCCGTCCCGATCAGGCCGACCTGGACCTTTTGGCCGACCCGGACCCTCACGCCGGCTCCAGCGACACGTCCGCGGCGCCGGAGATGGCGGCCCGCAGCAGCCGCGCGGCCTCAGGCACGCCTTCCGTAGCGGGCACGAACGGATCCTCGTGCTCGATCGAGATGACCCTCGCCGCCGAGCCGTCGAGCGCGCGGACCAGCCCGGCCCACCAGGCCAGGTCGTGGCCGCGGCCCGGCACCGCGAAGGTCCACGGCATCTCCGCGGCCGGCTCGGGCCAGCGCCGGTCGAGCAGGCCGTTGAGGGCCATCTGCTCGGCGTGGAACACGGTGTCCTTGCCGTGCACGTGCGCCACCCGCTCGCCCAGCGCGGCGGCCACCTTGTGGCCGTCCATGCCCATCCAGAAGAAGTGGCTGGGATCGAGGTTGGCGGCGAGCGACGGGCCCAGCGCGGCCACCCGGCCGAACGTCTCCACATTGAACGCGCAGGTCCCCGGGTGCAGCTCCAGGCAGACCCGCAGCTGCGGGCTCTCGGCCGCGGCGAAGGTGGCCAGGCCCGACCAGTACGGCGCGATCTGCTCCTCCCACTGCCGCTGGTAGACGCCCTCCAGGTAGGGCAGCCAGCCGCCCGCGCCGAAGTGCGGCACCTGGTCGCCCGGCGTGCCGCTCGGGCAGCCGGCCAGGGCCACGACCCGGTCCACGCCGAGCAGCGCGGCCAGCCGGATGGCGTCGCGCAGCGCCCGGTCGTGCTGCCGGGCCAGGTCAGGGTCGGGATGCAGCGGGTTGCCCCAGGCGTTCAGCGCGTCGACCCGCAGCCCGTGTCCGGCGATAGCGGCCAGCCAGTCCGTCCGGGCCTGGCCGCTGGCCAGCAGGGCGGCCACGTCGCAGTGCGGATGGGGTGCGTAGCCGCCGGCCCCGATCTCGAGCTCGGTCACCTCGGGTGCGTTATCCCGCAGCCAGCCCATGACCTGCTCGAGCGGCCAGTCCAGGAAGGCCTCGAGCACCACGCCGATCCGCAGGGCGCTCCCGGCCGTCATTGCGCGCTCAGCCTCCCCACGGTGATGATGGTTGATCTTGACCCGACCCGTTATGACCTGTCAAGAGTCTGTGAGTATGTCCATACAAAATGGAATACTTGGCTCGCGATGGTAATTAGCTCTGCAGTGGTTACAATGTCCAAACAAACGAGCCTAGTGACACGCGGATGACGCCGATGCCAGACCCTGAGGCCACCACCAGCGGCCCGATCACCATCGACCGGACCAGCCCGGTTCCGCTGTACTTCCAGCTCGCCCAGTACTTCGAGTCGGCCATCAGGTCCGGCGCGCTCAAGGTCGGCGCCCGGCTGGAGAACGAAGTGCAGCTGGCCGAGATGCTCGGCCTGTCGCGGCCCACCGTGCGGGCCGCCTTCCTCTACCTGGCCAACAAGGGCCTGGTGGTCCGCAAGCGCGGCGCGGGCACCCTGGTGGCCAACGAGCGGATCGACCGCAACGTCGAGCTGACCAGCCTGTACGACGACCTGGCGGCCAGCGGCCGCACGCCCGCCACCAAGGTGCTCAAGGCCGAGGTCAGCCACGCCACCGACCAGGTCGCGGAGGCGCTCAAGCTGCCCGAGCGGGCGCTGGTGATGTCGCTGGAGCGGATCCGGCTGGCCGACGGCGAGCCCATGGCCCTGATGCATAACTACCTTCCGGCCGGGCTGGTCCAGCTGAACGTCGACATGCTCGAGCAGCACGGCCTGTACGAACTGCTGCGCGCTTCCGGCATCGGGCTGTACTCGGCTACCCAGCGCATGTGCGCCAAGAACGCCTCGGCCACCGAGGCCCGGATGCTGAACGAGACCCGCGGCAGCGCGCTGCTGACCATGGAGCGCATCGCCTTCGACCAGCAGGCCGGCCGGTCGAGTTCGCCCGGCACCTGTACCGGGCCTCCCGGTACGCCTTCACCACGACCTTCCCCAGGCACGAGCCGCTGGCCGGCTGAGGCCGACCGGCCGCCCGCAGGCTGAAGATCTTTTTCTGCAGAACGGGCCAGGCGGTTCGTTCCGCCTCAGCTCTTGCGCAGCGTGGCGGTCTCCTGCTCGACGTTATTCGTCCAGAGGTAGGCCAGGGCGGCGCCCTGGCGGGTGAACGTCACGGTCCCGGCCACGCACCCGCCGGCCTGCGGCTCGCTGAACGTGATCGCCGTCGCCGTCGTGCTGGCCAGGGTGAGGGTGTTGACGCAGCCGCCCGCCTCGTTCTCCGCTGCCGTCGTCCCGCCCGCCGCCATCGTGAACGTGATGGCGTTCTTGAACCCGAGGCCCGGAGCCCCGATGGCGGCCAGGGTCGCCGTGCCCATCCAGGTACCCGCGAAGGCGGCCGGGATGGTGGCCCCGGAAGCCGCGTTCGTCGTGGCGGGCGGGGAGCTGGCGGGCGGCGTGCTGCCGGCCGAGGCCGGCGGGGAACTGCTCGACGTGCCGGACGGGCTGGCCGGCGGGGATCCCTTGGTGAGCAGCAGGACGCCCACCACGGCCAGGACGACCACCGCGGCCGCGCTGCCCGCGGCTACGGCCAGCCCGCGCCGGGACCGCCGGGGCCTCGCGGGCGGGCCGGACGGCGTGTACCCGGGCGGCGTGAAGCCGGGCGGCGTCGGTCCGGGCAGCTCGGGCACCGGGCCGGTCCGGGGATCAAAGGCCGCCGCCGCCGGGCCCGTCCCCGGGGCCAGGCCGGACGGCGAGCTCATGTGGGTGGGCAAGTGGTCCAGGGGAACGCTGTCGACCGGGAAGCCCGGGACCCCCTGGCCCGCCGGGGTGGCCAGGGTCTGCTGCGGGTACGGCGTGGACGGATCGACCAGGCGGAGCATGATGTCGCGCGCCTTCGGCCGCCGGGCCGGATCCTTGTCCAGGCACTCGACGATGACCGGCCGCAGCGAGTCAGGCACGCCGGTGACGTCCGGCACCTCGTTGATGATGCGCATCATGACGGCCATCACCGAGTCGCCGCCGAACGCCAGCCGGCCGGTGGCGGCGAAGATCATCGTCACCGCCCACGCGAAGATGTCCACTGCGCTGGTCGGCCGGGACCCGGCCAGCTGCTCGGGCGCGATGAAGGACGGGGTGCCGATCAGGCCGCTGGTGATGGTCGAGGCGTCGATGAGGCGGGCGATGCCGAAGTCGACCACCCGGGGGCCGTCCGGGCCGAGCAGCACGTTGGCCGGCTTGAAGTCCCGGTGCACCACGCCGGCGCCGTGGATCGCGGTCAGCGCGGTGACCGTCCCCACCGCCAGCCGCTGCAGGTCATGCTCGGGCAGCGGGCCCCGCTCGCGGACCCGGTCCTGCAGCGACGGGCCGTCGACGAACTCGCTGACGATGTAGCGCCGGTCGCCCTCGGCGGAGGCCTCGATGACGCCGGCCGTGACGAACGGCTGGACCTGGTGCACCGCGTCAAGCTCGCGGGCCAGCCGCTCCAGCACTATGGCGTCCACGCTGGAGCGCAGCACCTTGACCGCTACCCGCTCTTCTCCCGGGCCGGTGCCGCGGCCGAGGTAGACGATGCCCTGGCCGCCCTCGCCGAGCCGCCCGAGCAGCTCGAAGCGGCCCAGCCGCTCAGGGTCGCCAGGCTCCAGTGGTTTGACCGGCATCGGTTCTCCGGGATCGCTCGGCGCGGCTCAGTCGTGAAAAGAGGGCTCAGTCGTGAAAAGAGTACGCGTCCGGCGGGTCATGGTGTCCTTGGACGATCAAGCCGACCGCGTTCATCATGAGGTTGACAGCTCCCACAGCTGTTAACGGGGGGAAACGCGATGAAGTTCAGCCGCGGCCTGGCCGGTGTCATCACCGTGATCGTCCTCGGATCGGTGCCCGTCCCTCTGCTCGTCGCGTCCGCCAGCACCGTCGCGCCCGCCGTAGTCAGCGCCGCCGTAGTCAGCGCTGCCGTAGCCAGTTGCCGGTCCGCGGACCATCCGCCGCTCGCGGCCCAGCTGGCCCGCGATATCGACCGGGCGCTGCGCGGCCGTGTCTCCACGCAGTGGCCTTCCGCGTCAGCCGGGGGAGTGCTCGCTGAGCCAGGTCGAGGCCCGCCGGGCCGACGCCCGGGCCAGCCAGGCATCCTGGACCACCTCGGTCAGCTCCTGCAGCGTGAGCTCGCCGATGCGGCAGCCGCGGATCAGCACCGACGGGTGGCCGTCAAAGTGCGCGGTGGTGAAGAACGGCGACTGCTCGTCCTGCACCAGGGCCTGCTTGTCGGCCTCGGAGCCGACCCAGAACATGATCACGTCCGGGTAGCGCTCACCGGTGACCGGATCGGCGGCGTCCGGCCGTGCAGTGCGGAAGAAGATGAAGGACTTGCCGCCCACCTGGTAGATCGGATTTTCCCGCGGGCCTTTCCAGACCGTCACGTGCGGCATGGCCATGGCCAGCTCGTGGACGTCGGCGACCCGGGCCGGGCGCGTTCTGGCTGCCATGACAGCAGCCTAGGTGTCCCGCCTCACCCCGGCGGACTGGCCAGCCGCAGGCGAGGGCGACATGATCGGCCCCGACCGGGACGTCACCTGGTACCTCGACGGGGACCAGGTCGCCGAGCACGGGCTGGCGCAGATCGGCTGGCAGGTCCGCGGCGGGGAGCAGGCCAGCAGCGACGGCCGCCTGCTGGTGACCCGCTCGGGCGAGGACGAGCACTGGCTCACCGTGACCGCCACCGCCCGTGACTCCGACGGGAACGCCTGTTTCGGCAGCCGCACCGTCCGGGTGCTTTCAGCCGACGAGTACGCCAGGCGGCGCCTGGTCAGGACCCTGAACGCGATCGCGTTCCCCGATGAGCAAGGCGGCGGGCTGGTCGACCAGCATGTGACAGAAGGCGAACTGGCCGACCGGGTCATCCCGGTCAGGCTCGCCTGGATCAGCCAGCACCTGGATACTCTCCAGCACCTGATGGCCGAGCTGCAGGCCCGCTGGGAAGCCAGCGGGCGGATCGCGGACGCCACGCTGCGCCCCGAGGAGAAATAGCGAGGCGGCCCGGCAGCCGATAATGGCAGCGTGATCGAGGAGCTGATCGGCCGGATGGCGGCGATGCTCGAGCCGCTGCAGGCCGCGGGGGACCAGCGCCGCTACTTCCACGCCACCTACCAGCGGACCGCGGTCGCGGTGGCCGCCGAGCTCGAGCGCGGCGGGTTCATCGACCCGGACTGGGTGGAGCGCTGGGACGTCGTCTTCGCCGGCCTCTACCTCGACGCCTTGGCCGAGGCCCTGGCGGGCCGCCGCCCGCCGTGGCCCTGGGACATCGCCTTCAGCGCTCCGGCCAGCCTGCCGGCCTTGCGGCACGTGCTGCTCGGCATGAACGCCCACATCAACTACGACCTGCCCCAGGCCCTGGTGGCAGTGATCACCGACGAGGAGTTCGACGACCCGGCGGTGATGGCCAGGCGGGAAGCCGACCACCGGGCCATCGACCAGGTCCTGGCCGCCCGGGTCGCGGCTGAGGATGACGAGCTGACCAGCATCTCAGGCCCGGGCAGCCTGCTCGACCGGCTGCTGCGGCCATTCAACCGGCTCGGCACCCAGCGCTTCCTGCGCGAGGCACGGGAGAAGGTATGGGCCAACGCCATCGCCCTCAGCCGCGCCCGGCGCGAGGGCCCGGAGGCCTACCAGGCGGTCCTGACCCGGCTCGAGGAGCTGAGCGCGGCCAAGGTCACCGCCCTGCAGGCCCCCGGCCCGGTCCTGCTCAAGCTGGCGGCCACCGGGTTCGGCGTCCGCCTGTCACCCGCTGACCGGCGCGTCAGACGGGGATGGGCTGGGTGACGCGGTACGAGTCACGGGGGTGCTCGTCGAGGTACCGGCTCATCCGGTTCTGCCAGTCTTCGGCCTCGTAGACCGTGACCCGGTCCCTTGGTTCGGGTTCGCCGTCTTGATCCTGGGCCCGCCGTTCCTGCTGGGTGCGGGCGTTGGCGAAGCAGACACCGATGGCGTAGTCCAGGTCCAGCCGTTCGCCGTACCAGGGCGGGATGATCGTCTCGGGGGTGATGTCCGCGTCGTGGTAGTCCTCGATCGTCCCGTCGGCCTGCGGCGTCGGCGGGCACGACGGGAAGGCCGTTCCGTCAGGGCGGTAGAACGTGAAGGTCCCGTCGCGGGCGGCGGCGATCAGGTAGCCGCGTTCGTGCACCAGCATGTGGTGGTATTTGCACAAGCTGACCAGGTTGTCTAGTTTCGTGCCGCCGCCGTTGGACCAGTACTGGATGTGGTGCAGGTCCACCCGGCGGGATTCGCAGCCGGGGAACCGGCACCGGCATGTGTCCCGTTCGCGGGCTGCGCGGCGTAGCGCCGCGTTCGGCCGCCGCCGTCGGCGGCCCAGGTCGAGCACTTTCCCGGCGCTGTCGTGCAGCATCCAGCTCAGCGTCGCGGAGCAGGCGATCGTCTGCGCGCTGGTGATGCTGACCGCCGGGCCGTCCTCGGCGTGGCAGCGCGCCGGATCGGCCGGATGCCCCGGCGGCCGCGGCCAGGCCGCCGGCGTTTCCGCGGAAACGCCCTCGGCCTGGCCGGCCGGGTCGGCGGGGGCGGATGCGGGGGTGATGGCGCCGGTGCCGACGTGCACGACGACCTGGTATACCTCCGGGTCATCGGCGGCAGCCGCTTTCCCGGCCAGGAACGCCTCGGCGATCACCAGCAGCGCATCGGCCAGGCCCGTGGAGGTAGGCGGCTGCGGCTGGCCGGCGCGCGGGGCCTCATCCGCAGCCGGCGCTTCCGCGGGAACGCCAGTCTCCCGCGCCGCGTGCTCCGAGACGGCGTGATCCGGGTGCTCATCGCCGGCCGCGGGCGGGTGCTCCGGGTCCCCGGCGGCCGCGCGCAGCGCCTTGAGCAGGACCGCGCCCTGGAGCGGCGGTAGCCGGAACGTCCCGGCCAGCGACCCGTCGTCCTCGAACCGCCACGCCAATCGGCGCCGGATCCGTGCGGCGGCGTCGTCGGCCGAGCTGACCTGCCGGTGGGCGCGGGCGAATCGCTCCAGTTGGTTGCCCGTCATCGGCCCGGCGATCTCGGCCAGCCCGGCCTCGGTTTGCGGGGTGGCGATCCGGGTCAGCGCCCGCACCTTCGCATACGACAGTCGGCCCGCGCCGAACTCCCCCCGGATGACCGGCAGGTCCCGCAGGGCCCGGGCCACCCGCACGTGTTCCCGGGCGGTCCCGGAGGACATCTGGCACTTCCACGACAGCCACGCCGCGCAGCTAGTCATGTCCCACGACGCCCAGCCGCGGCGGGCGTCGAAGTCACCGAGCAGCACCAGGAACCGGCAGGTGGCCGCGGCCAGATGCCCGGCCAGCTCGCAGATCTGAGCCTCCAGCCGCTCCAGTGGCATGCTGCCGTCAGGGATCGGGCTTGGCTCACTGGGAGCGGAGCCCGGCATATCGTGATCGAACATACATTTGACGCTAGCACTAGGGTCTGACAAAACCCCGGCCAGCCGAGCCGTGGTGCGGCGAGCATGCACCACGGCTCGTTAGGCCTAAAGATCCTAAAGATGCAGCCAGCCGAGCACCGCCGCGGAGAACTCCGCGGGCCGCTCGGCGTGCACGTTATGGCCGGCGTCGATGGTGACCAGCTCGCCGTGCGGGATGAGGGCGGCCGCCTCAGCCAGCTTGTCCTGCCTGATGTGACTGCGCGGGCCGCCGCCGACCAGCAACGTCGGCGCGGTGATCGCGGCCAGGCCGGCCCAGGCCGCCGGGTCGCCCGCATTGACCGCGCCGATGATGGCCGGCACCACCGGCCAGTCGATGTCCAGCGGCCCGTCGGGGCGGCCGGGGATGGCCCGGTCCCGCGGATACGGCGGCGTGGCGTCCTCGACGACCAGCCGCGCCACCCGGTCCGGCTGCTGCATGGCGGCGAGCAGGGCCACCGCCCCGCCCATCGAGTGACCGACCAGCGTGACCTGGCCCAGGCCGAGCCCGTCGAGGACCGCCACTACGTCGTCGCACATGAGCTGGAACGAGTACGTCCCCGGCCAGTCGCTGTCGCCGTGGCCGCGCATATCCAGGGCGAACACCCGGAAGTAGGGCGCGAACGCCGGGATCACCGGCAGCCAGCCCGCGGCCCGCTCACCCAGCCCGTGCAGCAGCACCATCGGCGGGGCGGCGGGATCGCCACTGGTCTCGCAGGCCAGGCTGATCCCGCCGTTGGCGGCTATCCGCTGCACCGTCCCGACGTTACGCCCAGTTTCATAGCAGGCTGACGGCGGCGTCCACCGCGGCGGCCACGTCGTCGTCGGCCGGGTACAGCAGGGACCGCCCGGCCACTAGGCCCTTGACGTTGGGCAGCCGCAGCGCCTTGCGCCAGCCCGCGTACGCGGACTCGGGATCGTCGGCCACCTCGCCGCCCAGCAGCAGGGCGGGCAGCGTGGACGCGGCCATGACCCGCTCCATGTCCGGCACCACCGGGACCTTCAGCCAGCTGTAGGCCGACGTGGTACCCAGGCCCGAGGCCACGGCGATGGCCCGCATCATCGCCTCGGGGGACAGGTCGTTGCGGACCCGGCCGTCGACCCGGTGCGAGATGAACGGCTCGATCATCGCGATGAGCCGCTGCGAGGCCAGGTCGGACACGGCGTGCGCGCACGCGTGCACGGTGGCCGCCGACGCCGGGTCATCAGGGTCGATGCGCATCAGCATCTTGCCGCCGTCGAACCCCATCCGGCCGATCGCGGCCGCATCGTAGCCGGTGAACCGGTCGTCGATCTCGAAGACCGTGTCGGCCAGGCCGCCCCGGTTCATCGAACCGATCACGATCTTGCCGTCCAGTGCGCCGAGCAGCAGCAGGTCCTCGAGCACGTCGGCGGAGCCGAGCACGCCGTCCACCCCCGGCCGGGCCAGCGCCACGCACAGCCGCTCCAGCAGGCCGGTGCGATCGGCCATCGCCACCGGCAGCCGCCCGGCCCGCAGCGACCCGCGCGCCGGATGATCGGCCGCGATCAGTACCAGGGTGCCGCCCGGGCCGAGCAGGGCGGGAGCCCAGGGGGCCCGGGTCCGCCTGGCCGCGGCCTCCGCGACGAACTCTGGGTGCCGTGCGCGCGTCTCGATGACCTCGGCCAGCCGCTCAGCGAACACGACGGCCTCCGGTCATGGCCTGCTTCCGTCCTCTTCTTCCGGCTGCTGGTACCAGCGCACCTTGTCGCCCACCTGACTGCGCAGCCGCCACTTCATGGTCTTCGGCTCGGCCTCCAGGCCATCGCGCAGCCGCTCCAGCCGCTGCTGCACCAGCCCGGTCTCGCCCGGGTCGAGCGGACTGCTCTCCAGGTTGGCCAGCAGGCGTTCGATGCTGCCCGTGCAGGTCCGCCACAGGCCCCAGTCCCTGGCGCACAGGCCGGCCACGAAGGACGCGTCGATGCCCGCCCCGGCACCCGCGCCGACCTCGTACTGCACCAGCAGGCTGTACAGATCGCTCTGGTCGTTGGCGGTGGCCTCGACGATCTGGAGCTTGGACAGCAGCAGCTCCTCGGGCGGGACGGTCAGCGGCTCGCGCTCCAGCCGGCCGGTGAGCGGTATCTCGTGGCACATCGAGAACTCGCCCACGAACACGTCCACGTGCCGCTCGCGGCGCGGGTCTATGAACAGCAGCCTGCGGCTGCCGTGCAGCGCGTTGAACATCTCATCGCCCGCGTAACCCGCCTGCTCGAGCAGGCGGGCGGCCGGACGGCCCGCGCCCCGCGGCGCGGCCAGGTCGATGTCCTTGACCGGCCGCGGCAGCCGGGGCTTGCCCTCGGGAGCCAGCAGGTAGAGCGCGACCCCGCCCAGCGCCCGCAGCAGCAGGCCCTGGCCGGCCGCCGCGGCGATCAGCCGGCGGGTTTCCTCGACCGGATCCGCCAGCGGGCCTGCCGTCTCGGCGCTCATCCCGTAGTCAGCAGGAAGTCGAGGCAGCTCCCGTCCTGCGCGATGTCGATCACGGCGCCGCGCAGCACCCCGGAGGAGTAGTCGCTGCCCGGATTGACGCACAGCGTGCGGCCGATCTTCTGCGCCCCCCGCGACTCGTGGATGTGCCCGTGCAGGCCCACCACCGGCTGGTAGCGCTTGATGGCCTCCCGCACCGCGTGGCTGCCCACCGGGATGATGCTGGGCCGCCCGCCACGGATCACCGGCTTCAGCGTGTCGTCGAGCTCCGGGGCCTCGTCGAGCCCCGACGCGTACGGCGGGCAGTGCAGGTTCAGGATGCACGGCTGTCCCGACGGCACCTGTTCCAGCATCTCGTCGATCTGCTTGCCCAGCTCGTCCTCCGAGCATTCCCGCTCGGTGTTCCACGGCGTGGTCGGCACGACGCCGAGGCTGGCCATGGTGACCGGCCCCAGGTCGCACAGCTCGAGTTCCGGGCATTCCACCCGGTCGTGGGCCGCGAGCACCTGGTCGGCGTCGAGCGGGTCGTCGTTGCCCGGCGTGATGATGCACCGCACGGCGGGGTCGAGCCGCTCGGCGGCCAGGTCGCACCAGCGCTTCATCTGCGCGGAGATCTCGTCGCGGAACAGCCGGTCGAGCGTGCCGGGATCCTCCTCGAGCCGGGCCAGCTCGGCCGCCTCGAGCCGGACCGGGTACAGCCCCTGCTTGCCCAGGTTGGCGGCCAGCCGGTCCCACTCCGATTCGGGCACGGTCACGTCCTCGCCGCCGGCCCTGGCCCGCAGCATGCCGTTCTCGGTCAGCACCGGGACGATGGCCTTGCCGGCGAAATCACCGCCCAGGATGATCACGTCCGCCTCGTAGACCTTGGCCGCGGCCAGGAACTTGCGGAAGCAGACTTCCGAGCCGTGGAGGTCAGTGGCGAAGTAGATCCGCAGCGCCCGCTGCCTGCTCGCCTTCTTGCCTCGCAGCATCCGCTACTCCGGGGGAAGTTCACGCATGGCCATGGTCAGGTCAAGCGAGTTGCGCTGCTTGCGCACCGACCGGGCGATCAGGTAGATGACCGGGCCCGCGCCCAGCACGATCACCAGCGTGACGATCGACTCCCAGCTGAACTTGCCGTAGACGCTGCTGTGCGCGATCAGCTCGTAGACGGTGAACAGGGCGAGCACGGTCGTGGCCGCGCCCACCAGCGTGACCTTGCGCAGCCACTGGCGCCGCGCGTCTTCGGCCATGCCCGGTGTCTCGATCAGGTCGCTGCGGCGCAGCGGCAGCACGGTCGCCGAGATGCCGCCGGCCAGCAGGATCAGCGCGAAGAACAGGCTCTGCAGGGCCACGATGCTGCCCAGGTTGACCAGGCTGGTCAGGAAGCAGAACCCGATGCCGATGACCAGCACGATGCTGATGGCGACGTTCGGCGCGTGGTTCCGGTCACTGATCTTGGCCACGCCCACCGGCAGCAGCCGGTCGAAGGCCTGGGCGAACAGCACCCGGGTGGTGACGGTCAGGAAGGCTAGGTTGACCGCGATCTCGGCCAGCGGCACCGCGGTCGCGAACAGGATCTTGGTGATCGGGTCGGAGGACAGCACCATGCCGTAACCGAGGCCGCCCGCCACCGAGTTCAGGCTGGTGATCTTCCCGTACGCCGTGGGGTTGGCCGCCCCGAGGTTGGCCTGGGCCTGCATGAAGGTCAAGCCGACACGCGCGCGCAGCAGGGCCCAGACACCGACCCACAGCACCACGAGCACGCCGATGCTGATCGCCGAGGCGTACAGGTAGGTGCGGCCCGGCCGCCTTAGCTCGCCACCGACGTAATAGGAGTACAGCACGCCGTTGTAGTTCAGCACCATGAACGGGATGATCGCCACCGCGGACGCGATGGAGGTGCCGAACACCACGCCGTTGGACTTGGCCGTGGTGATGATGTCCTGGAAGGCTCCCGGGTGGTTGCTGTAGGTGGCCAGCGCCGAGGTGAAGTCGGCGTGCGAGTTGAAGGCCAGCATGCCGATCAGCACGACGAAGGCCAGGACCTGCACGACGATCAGCCAGAAGATGATCCTGGCCACGATCTTGACCGAGAACAGCGACAGCGCGGCCACGATCAGCATGACCACCACGCTGAGCCAGGCGATGGCGATGTTGCTGGTCAGGTGGGTGCCCGCGTTCGCGATCGCGGTGCTATGGAACGCCGACCCCAGGCCGCTCAGCATGAACGGGGTGAACTGCGCGGCGAAGTGGGCGTTGGTCGACAGCACGTAGGTGAACACCACGGCAATGCCGAGTCCGGCGACCGAGCCTGCCGCCGGGGAGACGATCCGGGACAGGTAGACGTACTCGCCGCCCGCCCTCGGCACCGCCCGCAGCAGGTACCGGTAGGCGAACATGGCCACCAGCCAGATGACCGCGGCCGCCACCAGCGGCAGGTACATGTCGGACTTGGTGAAGTCCGTCAGCCCGGCGTTGAAGTTGATGAACGTGTTGACCACGGCGACCGAGGCCAGCGAGATCCCGGTTGCCGCGGGAATCCCCAGCTCGCGGACCAGGCCTGATGTCTGCCGGACAAACAGGCGGGTGGGCTGGGCGCTGGCCCTGGCCGCTTCCGCCGGAACCGATGCTTCACTACTAGTCACTGGGTTACCTCCAGCCGCAGCATCACCAGGGCAAGGAACGCGGAAACCGGACGGCAGGATGCTCTACCAGCCCAGACGGCTCCTCAGGCTGACCTCATGGTCAGGCCAGGACAAGAGATTGTCAATACCTATTTACATGTTGAAATGCTAACCAGCCCCGACTCGGTCTCCTTGCACTGCTCACCGTCCGCCGCTGCCCGTATGTGCGCCGCTTTTATGGGGCCGAACGAGCCGTGGTCCCAGCCGCCGTACTGACGATCCGCCCTTTCGAGCCTTACTCGCGTTGGCTGAGCCACACTGAAATGTGGGCGGGTTCCAGTGCGTTCTGCACGACACCGGTCAGGTCGTCACGGACCGTGTTCAGGTCCACGGCGTCCTTCAGGCGAGCCGCGAACGCGGCCACGGTCGTGTCGGCGTCAAACCGGGCGCGGTTGAACCGCCGGTCTACCGCCCGCTGCACCCGGCGCCGCAGCGGATTGAACAACGCCGCCGCGGCCAGCGTGGCGGCCGCGACCGCTACCGGCGAGGTGATGGTCGGTACCTGGGTGGCCAGCAGCACCAAGCCTGTGTAGACAGCCACCAGCAGCGCGGTGAGGATCGCGTACGCCAGCGTCCTGGAGATGATCCGGTCGATGTCGTACAGCCGGTACTTCAGGATCGCCACTCCCATGCTGAGCGGGAGCGCGAGGCCCCCGACGAGGGTAATGGCGCCCAGCATGCGCACGATTCCGGATGAGCTGTCCGACAGCTGGAAGGTGACGATGATGCATACGCCGCCGATAGCCGATCCGCTCAGCAGCCACTTCAGTTGCTGGCGTCGTTCGGCGGACGAATGCCGGTAGCTGAGCACCTGGCGGGCTAGCGCGGCCAGCAAGGTCACTATGAGCCACGGGGGGAACACATTGCTGACTACGCCCCACCAGGCTTCGGAACTGGCGGGATGGTCCAGGATCAGGAGGTCTCCTCCGGCACCAACATGAATGTCATGGCCGACGGCGGCGCCGATCGTCAAAGCCAAGGCGCCGCCTGTGAACAGCGCCGCCCAGGTCAGGTAGATCCACAGCACCCACCGCCAGCGCGGTGACGGCAGGCTGCCGTCGGGGAACAGCAAGAAGGCGAGCCCGCCTAGCGTGATCGCGGGAGCCCAGCAGAGCTGCGCGAGCATCGCCACCCAGCCGAACGGCAAGCTGCCCTGCCGGAGCCGGTAGTCCGCCACTGCGTAATAACTGCCATCCTGGCTGAGCGTCCCGAAGGCCGCTATGCCCAGCAGGATCCATCCGATCGGGTTGCGTGGCTTGCGCCAGGCCACCACCAGACCCACGATCGCGAAGACAGCAGAGAACCACACCGGCACGGAGCCGCCGCTTGCGTTCAGGCTCTGGTGCGCAAGCGTGGCGAGGGGCACGTCGGCAATGGCCAAGGCCAGCGTGACACCGCCGATGACCAGCGCGGTCACCGGCGATACCGGCGAGAAGCGGCGGCCGGCGACGTCCGTCGTCACCGGTTGCCGCCGGCCGACCGGCTGCATCTTGCCCACGGAACGCAACGCTACGCTCCGACCATTCCGGAAACGTTACGGCTCAGCGTGGAACCTCCGTCAGCCAAACGTCCCCTGGCGCGGGACGACGCCGTGCCCCCGGAGCTGTATCAGTACCGGGGCCGCGCCCTCCGGGTTTGCAGGGAACGCAAATGAACAACCGGAACGGGGGTTCCGATGGATGCCAGCATGATGTTCCTGGACTGCCCGGCTTACATGGATCGCAACGGTGCGACGCGCTGCGGGCTGCCGGCGGCGGTGGAGTGGCGGTACACAGTGAACTCGACCGATGGGCCGCTGGAGAGTGCCATGATCCGCTGCCCGCTGGGTCACTTCTTCAACGGCCCGGTCGAGTTGCTGCTCTGGGATAAGGCTGCGGCTCCCCCCGGGCTGGAGGACCGCCGCAGCCAGGATGCGGTCCGCGGACCGGACGCGGTCTCCTGAGCCGGAGCTTCCTCGGCCAGCTCGGCATCGCCGGCCTTCATCTCGGTCAGGCCGTCGATGATCGTCTCGCTGTTCAGCGCCGGCCATCAGCCATCCAATGTCATGTCAACGTTATGTAAGGAGGTCAGGACACATAAACTCAACGGAGACTTGGTATACCGATGGGATCGACATGGCTCCCGCGGGCCTGCATGCTGGGGAGGCGCCATGACTGAGCGGCCGCTCGACCGCACCAGCCCGATTCCGCTGTACTTCCAGATCGCCGAGAGCCTCAAACAGGCGATCGAGGAGGGGACGCTCAAACCGGGGGAGCGGCTGGACAACGAGCTGGACCTGACCGAGCGGCTGGGCGTCAGCCGTCCCACGGTCAGGCAGGCGGTGCAGCGTCTGGTCGACCAGGGGCTCGTCGTCAGGCGCCGCGGCTTGGGCACGGTGGTCGCGGCGCCGCGGATCCTCCGCTCGGTGGCGCTGTCGAGCCTGTACGACGACCTGTCTGCGGACCATCGGCATCCGGCCACCACGGTCCTGACCGCCGCCCGGATCGAAGCCGACGACGAGCTCGCCGCGGTCCTCGCGCTGCCTGCCGGGGCGCCGGTGCTGTCGGTGGAGCGGCTGCGTCTGGCCGACGGGACCCCGCTGGCCCTGATGCACAACTACCTGCCGGTCGGCCTGCTGAAGGGTCGCCCGGAGGACGCGCTGGAGAAGACCGGCCTCTACGAGCTGCTGCGCAGCCAGGGTATCCAGCTGCATGCGGGGGAGCAGGTCATCGGCGCCCGGAAGGCCACCGCGACCGAAGCCAGGCTGCTGCAGGCACCGCGCACCGCCACCGTCCTGACCATGACCAGGACGACGTTCGATCGCGACGGCAAACCGGTCGAGCACGGCAGCCACGCCTACCTGGCCGACCGCTACTCCTTCACGATGACCCTGGTCGCTCACTAGCCGGGTGTTACAGGTACGGCCGCTGCCGCTGCTTGGCCTTCTCGTACGCCGCCCTGGCGTCCCTGGTGGTCTGCAGCGCGGCCACCTCGGCCACCGGCACGTCCCACCACGCGTCGCTGGGCGGCGCGCCCAGCAGCGGGTCGGTCTCGATGTACACCATGGTGGTCCGGTCCGCGGCCCGCGCCTTGATCATTGCTTCCCGGAATTCCTCGATGGTCTGCGCCCGCAGCACGTCCACGCCGAGGCTGGCGGCGTTGGCCGCCAGGTCGACCGGCAGGAACCGGCCGTCCAGGCGGCCGTCCGGGCTGCGGTACCGATAGCTGGTGCCGAACCGCTGCGACCCGACGGACTCTGACAGGTTCCCGATCGAGGCGAACCCGTGGTTGTCCACGCACACCACGACGAGCTTGATCCCTTCCTGCACGGCGGTGACCAGCTCGCTGGACATCATCAGGTACGAGCCGTCGCCGACCATCACGAAGACCTCACGGTCCGGTGCCGCCAGCTTGGCCCCCAGCCCGCCGGCGATCTCATAGCCCATGCACGAGTAGCCGTACTCGACGTGGTAGCCGCCCGGATCCCGGGTGCGCCACAGCTTGTGCAGGTCTCCCGGCATCGAGCCCGCGGCGCACAGCACCACGTCCCGCTCCTGCGACACCTCGTTGGCCACTCCGATGACCTCCGCCTGGGCGGGCAGCGGCTGGTGCCTGGTGGTGTAGGCGGCCTCTACCGCGGCCTGCCAGCGGCCCGCCAGCTCGGCGGCCCGGGTCCGGACGGCCGGGTCCGCCGACCAGCCGGCCAGCGCCCCGGCCAGGGCCTCCAGGGCCGACCGGGCGTCGGCCACGACCGCGACGCCGGACTGCTTGGCCGCGTCGAACGCGGCCACGTTGATGTTGACGAACCGCACCCCGGGCTCGGCGAAGACGGTACGGGAGGCAGTGGTGAAATCGCTCCACCTGGTCCCGATGCCGATGACGACGTCGGCGCGGGCGGCCAGTTCGTTGGCCGCGGGAGTCCCGGTCGCGCCGATCGCGCCGACGCACAACGGGTCGTCGGAGCGCATCGATCCCTTGCCGGCCTGGGTCTGGCCGACCGGTATGCCGAACGTGCCAGCGAAGGAGTTCAGCGGCGCGGTCGCCTCGGAGTAGATGACCCCGCCGCCGGCCACGATGAGCGGCCGCCGGGCCGAACGGATCAGCTCTGCCGCCCGGGTCACGGCGGCCTGGTCCGGGGGAGTCCTGGGGACGGGCCAGACTCGCTCGTCGAATAGCTCCTCGGGCCAGTCGTGCGCCTCCGCCTGCACGTCCTGCGGCAGCGCCAGGGTCACCGCGCCGGTCTCGGCCGGATCGGTCAGCACCCGCATGGCGGCCAGCAGCGCCGAGGGCAGCTGCTCGGGACGCCAGATGCGGTCGAAGAACCGTGATACGGGCCGGAACGCGTCGTTGACGCTGATGTCGGCCGCAGCGGGCAGCTCGAGCTGCTGCAGCACCGGGTCGGCCACCCGGGTGGCGAAGGTGTCGCCCGGAAGCAGCAGCACGGGCAGCCGGTTGATGGTGGCCAGCGCGGCCCCGGTCACCATGTTGGTCGCGCCGGGCCCGACCGAGGACGTGCAGGCCAGCGTGGACATCCGGTTCCTGGTCCGGGCGAAGGCGGCGGCCGCGTGCACCATGGCCTGCTCGTTGCGTCCTTGCCAGTACCGCAGGCCCGGCTCGGGGGAGAGCTCGGCCTCGAGCAGGCCCTGGCCGAGCCCGGCCACGTTCCCGTGCCCGAAGATGCCGAAGCAGCCCTCGATGAGCCGGTGTCGCGTGCCGTCCCGCTCGCTGCGCTGTGCGGCCAGGAACCGCACCACGGCCTGCCCTACCGTCAGCCGTACCGTCGTCAAGGCATGCTCCACGTGGTCACTCGGGGATCGACCGGCTGGTCCTTCCACTGCTCGCGCACCCACGAGTGCGCCGGATCGTCGCAGATCAGCCATTCCCGCCGGCCGGGGCCGGCCATCACGTTCAGGTAGTACAGGTCGTAGCCGGGCACGGCCATCGACGGCCCGTGCCAGCCGTGCGGGATGATCACCACGTCCCCGCTGCGCACCTCGGCCAGCACGTCGGCGGGCCGTTCCGGCGTGCCGTACACGCGCTGGTAAGCCAGGCCAGGTCCGGCCGGGCCGTCGGCCACCTCGAAGTAGTAGATCTCCTCCAGGACCGATTCTCCCGGCCGTTCCGTATCGTGCTTGTGCGGCGGGAACGATGACCAGTTGCCGGCCGGGGTGACCACCTCGCAGGCGATCAGGCGGTCGGCCTCGAGCACGTCCGGGGTGCCGAAGTTGCTGACCCGCCGCGAACAGGGCCCGGCCCCGCGCAGCTCGACCTTTACTTCGTCCGCCGTCACGTGCCGGAACGGCAGTCCCTCCGCCTGGGACCGGGCGCTGGCCAGCGCGAACCGGCCGCCGCCCTGCGTGCTGATCCGGTAGGCGGTGTCCCGGGGCACGTAGGCGCAGTCGGTGATCGCGGTGAACACGTCGGAGCGGCCGGCCAGATCCGCGCCGCCGGCGTCGGTGTCCACCGCGCACGCGCCGGTCAGCGGCAGCACGATCAGCTCGTCCCCGCCGGTGTCGCCCAGCTCGACGTCTCCCGCGGCCAGCTCCAGCACCCGCAGGCCGCTGTATCCCCAGTGGGCCAGCTCGGGCGTGATGCGTACGACCTCCCGTCCGTCGGCCGTGCTGCGGGCCGGGAAATGCCAGTTCAAAGCGCCATTCTCGATCGTCATGGACGAACCGTAACATCGCGGACCAGGAAGCTCTCGACCTCTTCGGTGGTCGGCATGGCCGACGAGCACTCCAGCCGGGTGGTGACGATGGCCCCGGCCGCGTTGGCGAAGCGGATGACCCGGTCCAGCGGCCAGCCGGCCAGCAGGCCGTGGCACAGCGCGCCGCCGAACCCGTCGCCAGCGCCGATCCCGTTGACTACCTCGACCCGGATCGGCGGCACCTCCACCTCCTGATCCCTGGTGCGTGCGTACACGCCGTCCGGGCCGCGCTTGACCACGGCCAGTTCGACGCCCGCCTCGAGCAGCGCCGCGGCCGCGGCCCGGGCGTCCCTGGTGCCGACCGCGGTGTCAACCTCGTCCAGGTTGCCGACGGCCACCGTGACGTGACCGAGCGCGGCCTGGACCTGCTCGCGGGCCTGTTCCCGCGAGGCCCAGAACACCGGCCGGTAGTCCAGGTCGAGCACGGTCAGCGGCCTCCGGCCGCGGGCCTGCCAGGCCGCGAAGTGGGCCGCACGGCTCGGCTCGGCGCACAGCCCGGTCACCGTGGCCCAGAACAGGCGGGCCGCGCTGACCTCGGCCGCCGGGATCTCCTCCGGCTTGATCTCCAGGTCGGGCGCCTTGGGGTACCGGTAGAACCAGATCGGGAAGTGGTCGGGCGGGAAGATCTCGCAGAACGTCACCGGGGTGGGCAGGTCCGGCACGGCGGTGACGAACGCGTCGTCCACGCCGAACTCGCCCAGGGCGCGGTGCACGTACCGGCCGAACGGGTCCGCGCCGGTCCGCGTGATCACTGCCGACCGGCGGCCGTGCCGGGCCGCCGCCACCGCGACGTTCGTCGCGCTGCCGCCCAGGAACTTGCCGAACGTCTCGACGTCCT
This sequence comes from uncultured Actinomycetes bacterium, assembly GCA_963790065.1. Classification (GTDB taxonomy): domain Bacteria; phylum Actinomycetota; class Actinomycetes; order Streptosporangiales; family Streptosporangiaceae; genus Palsa-504. The sequence goes on from CAWBNK010000029.1 coordinate 278,362, forward strand.
CCAGGCCGACCCCGGCCTGCAGCGGGTAGATGTCCACCCCGACCCGGCCCATGGTGAGCACGTCGTAGCTCACCGCGGGCCGCCCAGCAGCCGGCGCAGGTAGTACAGGCTCTCCCTGACGCCCCGGGCCGGCCCCTCGTTCCTGGGCGGCCCGTCGAGGATGATGTCCTGCTCCAGCACGTACCAGCCGCCGTAGTCGGCCGCCTCGAGGGCGGCCACGACGCCCGCCACGTCGACGTCTCCCTGGCCCAGCGGCCGGTAGAGCCCGCCGCCGACGCCTTCGGTGTAGGAGATCTCCCCGCTGGCCACCTTCTGGGCCACGGACGCGGTCACGTCCTTCAGGTGCACGTGCCCGATCCGGTCCGTGGCGGTCCTGGCCAGCTCGGCCGGGTCGGTGCCGCCGATGAGCAGGTGCCCGGTGTCCAGGCAGAGCGGGATCGCGCTGCCGTCCAGGACCCGGCGCACCTCGTCGGGCTGTTCCACCATGGTCCCGAAGTGCGGGTGGAGCGTCGCCTTCAGCCCGCGCTCGGCGGCCCGGGCGGCGGCCAGGTCCAGGTTGGCCAGCAGCAGCGACCAGCCGGCCGCGTCAAGCTCTGGCCGGGCGTCATGGCCGTCCCGGCCGGTGGCGGCGGCCAGGACCAGCACCGGGTGCCCGCCCGCGAAGGCGTCCAGGGCCCGCTCGACCCGCGCCAGGGGATCCGCGGCGGCCTCGTGCAGGACGACGGGCACGAAACCGCCCGCGGGCGTCAGCCCGTACTCCGCCAGCAGCCTGGACCGCTGGCCCGGATCGCGCGGCAGGTAGCCGTCAGGCCCGAACTCGGTGGCGGTCAGCCCGACGGCCCGCATCTCGGCCAGCACGCGGTCGACGTGCAACTGGTGTCCCCATCCGGGTGCCTCGCAGACGCCCCAGGAGATCGGCGCCCCGGCCACTCGTCCCTTCATCAGCCGCCCTTTCCCGGGCTGCCCCGGTTCGGGCGGCCCTGTCTTAGGCTGACCTATCACCGGCGCACCTCCGCCACAAGCACCGGTTGGTTGCGCTGCCGGGACTGCTCGCAGGCCTCGGCCACGTAGAACCCCTCCAGCGCGTCCTCCAGCGTGCACGGGCTCGGCATCCGGCCCGCGACCACCTCAGTGAATGCGGCCAGCTCGGCCGCGTAGGCGGCACCGAACCGTTCCATGAACTGGCGGTGCGGGGACCCGGCCGGGAAGCTGACGCCCGGCTCGGCCGAGCGCAGCGGCATCCGGTCGTCCAGGCCCACGCCCACTCCGCCCGCCGAGCCGAGCACCTCGAGCCTGACGTCGTACCCGCCGGCGTTGTACCGGCCGCAGTTCATGGTGGCCAGCGTGCCGTCGTCGAGGGTCAGCACCGCGCAGGCCGTATCCACGTCGCCCGCGGCGCGGAAGAACTCCTCGCCCCGGTTCGCGCCCACCGCGTAGGCCTGCGTGACCTCGTGCCCGGTCACCCACCGGATCACGTCGAAGTCGTGCACCGCGCAGTCGCGGAAGATCCCGCCTGAGCCCGGAATGTAGCCGGGCGGGGGCGGAGTCGCGTCGAACGTCGTGGACCGGACGGTGTGCAGCCAGCCCAGCGAGCCGGACTGCACCGCGTCCCGCGCGGCACGGAACCCTTCGTCGAACCGCCGCTGGAACCCGATCTGCACGCCGGCCGCGCTGCCGCTGGCCGCCTTGATCACATCCAGGGTGCCCGCCACGTCGGGAGCGACGGGCTTCTCGCAGAAGACGGGCAGGCCTGCCCGGATGCCCCGGTTGATGAGCTCGGGATGAGAGCCGGTCGCGGCGGCGATGACCAGGCCGTCGATGCCCGCGGCGAGCAGTTCCGCCACCGACCCGGCTGCCTCGGCGCCGAGTCGTCCGGCGACCTCCCGGGCCAGGTCGAGGTTTGCGTCCGTAACGACCAGGGAGTCAACTCCCGGCAATCCGCGCAGCGTGCTGGCATGGAACGCGCCGATCCGGCCTACCCCGATGAGTCCTATGCGCATCAAGTTCCCCCGCGAACCGTGCTCTGGCGGCAAAGCCTGTCGTCCAAAAGAATATGCCGGGACGATGTCTTAATGACATGACATTCTCTATGAGAGACATGCCCGGAGCCGCCGCAACAGCGCGGACCAGGCGCCGGTCCCACGCGGCCTGAGGCGCCGGTCCCAGCGCCGCCTGAGGTGGCGGTACGCTGCTTGCGGCCGTGATCGCACGTCGTCCGGGAGCCATCCCCTCATGCTGAGCCAGCACGTCATCGATTCCCTGTTCCCGCCGGAACTGCCCGAGCCCGAGCACTGGGAGCATCGCTACCCGCCCCGTGACCTGCCCGCCGGGGCGGAAGTCACCCGCTTCGCGCCGAGCCCGACCGGCTACCTGCACATCGGCGGCGTGTACGCGGCGACCATCGACGCCGACGTGGCCCACCAGAGCGGCGGCAGCTACCTGGTCCGGCTGGAGGACACCGACCAGGCCCGGTTCACCGAGGGCGCCGCCGAGCAGTTCGCCGAGGCGTTCGCCTACTTCTCCATCGGTCCCGACGAGGACGACACGTCCGGCCGGTACGGCCCGTACCATCAGTCCGCGCGGGCGCTGACCTACCTCACCTACGTCCGCGAGCTGCTGCGCCAGGGCCGGGCCTATCCCTGCTTCGCGACCAAGCAGGACCTGGCGGAGATCACCGCCCGGCAGCGGGCGGCGGGCGCCCTGCCCGGCTACTACGGGAAGTGGGCCCTGTGGCGGGACGCCGATCCGGACCGGGTCAGCGAACGGCTGGCGGCCGGCGACCCCTACGTGGTGCGGTTCAGGTCCCCGGGGCTCACCGGGACCAGGGTGAGCTTCACCGACGCGATCCGCGGCCAGCTGACCCTGGACGACAACAGGAACGACGCGGTGATCCTGAAGAGCAGCGACGCCGAGCCGCGGCTGCCGACCTACCACTTCGCGCACGCCGTCGATGACCACCTGATGCGGATCAGCCTGGTCATCCGCGGCGAGGAGTGGATCTCCTCGGTGCCGTTGCACCTGCAGCTGTTCGACGCCCTCGGCTTCGAGCGGGTCACCTACGCGCACATCGCCCTGCTGATGAAGCAGGACGGCGGCAGCCGCCGCAAGCTGTCCAAGCGGAAGGACCCCGAGGCCACCGTCAGCTTCTACATCGAGCAGGGCTTTCCCGCCCCGGCCGTGCAGTACTACCTGCGCGGCCTGGCCAACGGCCGGCTGGCCGAAATGCCGCTGGCCGAGGCGCTGGCCGCGCCGATCAGGCTGTCCGAGTGCGGCACCGCGGGCCCGCTGGTCAACATGGTCAAGCTCGACGACATCTGCGCCAACTACGTCGCCACCCTGGCCGGCGAGCAGATCCTGGCCGAGGTGACCGCCTGGGCGGACCGCTACGCGCCCGACCTGGCCGCCGTCCTGGCTGCCGAGCGGCCGCTGGCGCTGCGCGCCCTGGCCATCGAGCGCGAAGGATCCGCCAACCCGCGCAAGGACCTGCGCAAGTGGGCGGACTTCCGCCCGGTCTACGGCTACTTCTTCCCCGAGCTGTTCACCCCGGTAACCGATCCGGCCGACGCCAGGTTCGGCGGGCTCGACCCGGAGCTGGTCCGGGCCGTGGCCGGCGCCTTCGCGGCCGGGTACACCCCGCCGGGACCCGACACCGACTGGTTCGGGCAGATCCGTGAGCTCGCCGCGGACCTGGGGTTCGCGCCCAGCCAGAAGGCCTACAAGCAGGACCCCGCCGCCTATCCGGGCTCGATCAGGGAAGCGTCCCAGGTCATCCGGATCCTGCTCACCGGGACGCCGCGCAGTCCCGACCTGGCCGCGGTGGCTGCCGCGCTCGGACCCGACGAAGTCCTGCGCCGGATCCGAGCGGTCGGGTAACGGCCTGCTCACGCCGCGGGTTCACGCACCAGGACCGACGCCGCCACCGCGAATCCCACCGCGGCCAGGCACCAGGCCAGGCCGTCCAGGGCGTGCACCGGCACCACGATGGCGAAGATGACGTGCAGGACCTGGGAGACCGCGATCAGCAGGGCGCCCCAGGCCGGCATCGCCCGGCCCCGCCACAGCGCGATGCCGATCAGGATGAGCCCGAGGACGTGACCGGCGACGAACAGGTCCGACGCGAACCCGACCGGCGGGATCGCCCCAATGCTGTCCAGCAGCTTCCCGGTCAGCGCCGGGCTCTGGGCGATCCGGGCCGCGCCAAGCGCGATGTTGTCCGATCCGGCCACGAGGGACCAGAACAGGCTCATGAACCCGGCGAAGGCCAGCACCAGCCCAGTCGTCCCCAGCCGCGGCGCGGCCCGCCTGGCCAGCAGGCCCACCGCGATCACCCCGGGAATCATGGTGAGCAGGGCCAGCAGGGTCAGCCAGACCACGATGGTCTCGGTGCCCTGGTGCGCGGCCACCTTGGCCGCCATGGTGGCGTTGGAGTCGGCGGTGTTGTACGGCAGGATGGCGCGCACGATCGCGATGGCCAGCGGCCCGATCGGCGTGATGATAGCCAGGGCCCGGCGGTCGAATCCGGCCCGCGGGCGGGATCCGATGCTCGCCTGGGCGGCGGCGGTAGCGGTCATTTCTGTTTCTCCCCTCGGTGAACCTGACGCCGCAAATCGTCTTCCGGCCGCCCGCCCACCGGCCAGGGCGCGCCGCCTCGCGCTGACCGGGAGATCCGCCCGGTTCATCTAGGTGCCCGCACCCACGACAACAGGTGCAGGTCAGGAGCATTATGAGGACATGACAGACGAGCAGCGCCCCCGCGGCCGGAGCCGCCTGACCGCGGTCCTGGCCGCGGCGTTGTTCGGCCTGGCCCTGGCCGAGATCGGCACTGCGGTCGGCGCCGCCATCGCGGCCCGCATCACCTTCGCCACCGCGGTGGACGCCTTCATCGTCACCAACGGCGCCATGGGCCTGGCCTTTCCCGTCTGCGGCGTGCTGCTGGCCTGGCACCGCCCCCGCAACCCGATCGGATGGCTGTTCCTGGCCGCCGGCCTGGGCATGGCCACCTCGGCCGCGGCCGCGTCGCTCGCCGAGCTGGGTGCGGTATCGGGCTGGCCCGACGGATCCCTGCGGCTGCTCGGCACCATCTTCGACTACGCCTGGCCCTGGTCGATCGGATTGTTCCTGCCGGTGGCGCTGCTGTTGTTCCCTGACGGCCGGCCCGCCGGGCCGCGCTGGCGCGGGCTGATCTGGGTCGTGACGGCCGAGAGCGTGCTGTTCGTGGCCAGCTTCGGGAACCCGGCTGACGTGACGATCGGCCACCGACGGGTATCGCTCTACCTCTCGGTTCCCGGCTACAGCAGGCTCGGGCCGCTGTGGGCAGTCGCCGAGCTGGCCTGGTCTGCGCTGTTCGCGCTGGCCGTTGCCTCGCTTATCGTCCGCTACCGGCGCGCCGGCGACGCCGAGCGGCGCCAGCTGCTCTGGCTGCTGCTGGCCAGCCTGGTCGTGCTGGCCTACGCCGGGGTGGTGTGGGGGGTGTTCGGCTCAGGCCCGGTCCTGGGGCTGCTCGTGCTGCCGCTGATCCCGGCCGCGGTCACCGTCGCCATCCTGCGCTACCAGCTGCTCGATATCCGGCTGGTCGTGTCCCGGGCCCTGGTGTACGGCGTGCTCACGGTGGCCGCGGCCGGGGCCTACGTCGGCCTGGTCGCGCTGCTCGACCTGGTGGTCCGCAGCCGGGTCAGCCTGGGCGGCGCGGTGGTGGCCAGCCTCATCGTGGCGGTCGGCTTCAACCCGGCCCGGGCCCGGCTGCAGCGGCTGATCGACCAGGCCCTGTACGGGGACCGCCGCGACCCGGTCCGGGCGGTATCGATCGTGGGGGAGCGGCTCGCCGGGACCGGGCCGGAAGGGACTAGGTCGGCCGGGTTGCCCGGCGTGCTCGAGGCGCTGTGCGAATCGCTGCGGCTGCCGTTCGCGGCCGTCCGGTTCGGCCGGGCCGAGGCCGCCGCCTACGGGACCGCGCCCGAGCTGCTGCACAGCATCGGCCTCAGCTACGAAGGCGCCCGGGTCGGCGAGCTGGTCGTCGGCCTGCGCTCCGGGCAGCGCCGGCTCAGCCCGCCGGACATCGCGGTCCTGCAGCTGCTGGCCGGGCCGCTCGCGGTCGCGCTGCACGCCACCGCGCTGTCGGCCGCGCTGCAGGACTCGCGGGTCGGTATCGTGGCCGCCCGCGAGGAGGAACGCCGCAGGCTCCGCCGCGACCTGCACGACGGGCTGGGCCCGCTGCTGACCGGCATCGCCTTCAAGGCCGACGCGGCCCGCAACACGTTGTCCGGACCCGAGCAGGCCCGCGCCCTGCTGGCCGAACTGCGCGCCGACACCACGGACGCCATCGGGGACATCAGGCGGCTGGTCGACGGCCTGCGCCCGCCCGCCCTGGATGATCTGGGCCTGATCGGATCGCTGCGCCAGCAGTCAGCCCGGCTGGCGCAGCGGCCCGACGGCGGCCGTGTCGCGGTCGGCCTGGACGCCCCCGAGCCGCTGCCGCCGCTGCCCGCCGCGGTGGAGGTGGCCGCCTACCGGATCATCACCGAGGCCATGACCAACGCGGCCCGCCACTCCGGCGCGACCAGGATCGAGGCCAGGCTGATCCTGGCCGGCCCCGGCCAGCTCCGCATCGAGGTCACCGACGACGGCGCCTCGGCCGCGCCCTGGCCGCCGGGCGTCGGCCTGACCTCCATGGGCGAGCGGGCCGCCGAGCTGGGCGGCTCCTGCCAGGCCGGCCCGGTCCCGGGCGGCGGGCAGGTCACCGCCGTGCTGCCCTTCGCCGGCCCCGAGGCAAGCTCCGGCCCCGAGGCAAGCTCCGGCCCCGAGGCAAGCTCCGGCCCCGCGGCAGGCCTCGACCTCGACTCCGGCTCCGCGGCAGGCTCCGGCCTCGCGGTCCGCTCGGACCCGGTCGGGCTGAGCCTGTCATGACGGCCGGGGATATCCGCGTGGTCATCGCCGACGACCACCCGGTGGTCAGGGACGGGCTATCGGCGCTGCTGGCGTCGGTGCCTTCGGTCACGGTGGTGGGGGTCGCCGCCGACGGGCGGGAGGCGGTCGAGGCCGCCGTGACGCTGCGGCCCGACGTGCTGATCATGGACATCCAGATGCCCGAGCTCACCGGCGTCGAGGCGGCCCGGCAGATCACCAGGGCCGCACCCGGCGTGGCCGTGCTGATGCTGACCATGTTCGACGACGACTATTCGGTGCTCGCGGCCATGCGCGCCGGAGCGCGCGGGTACGTGCTCAAGGGCGCCCAGCAGGACGAGATCATCCGGGCTGTGCACGCCGTGGCGGCGGGCGAGGCGATCTTCGGGCCGGGGGTGGCCCGCCTGGTGCTCGGCCTGGTCGCCGCCCCGCCCGCCGCCGAGGTCCCGTTCGAGGACCTGACCGGCCGGGAACGCGAGGTGCTCGACCTGGTCGCGGCCGGCGTCCGCAACGCGGAGATCGCCAGGCGGATGTCCATCGCGCCCAAGACGGTCGCCAACCATATCTCCGCGATCTTCGCCAAGCTCCAGGTCACCGACCGGGGCGAGGCCATCATCCTGGCCCGGGACGCCGGCCTCGGCCGCGATAGCCGCGGCAGCCAGCCGGGCGCCCGCCCGGAGTAGGCTGCCGGTGGTTACCCTGTCAGCGACCGGGCGGAGGCCAGCATGCCGTTGTTCCAAGGCCAGCAGAATCAGGGCGGCGGCCCGGTGTTCGAGCCGGCGGCCGCCGACGGCCGGCTGGCCAAGACCGCCGGGGCCGATCCGGCCGGCGTCTTCACCTCTGACCTGTCGGTATCGGAGTATGTCCTGCTGGGTGAGGCCGGCTTCGAGCCGCTCGGCTTCGTGGTCGGCTCCTCGATCTACCACGTCGGCCTGCAGATCGGGCGCTGGAACAAGAACCAGGAGCTGCAGGTCCTGACCCAGGCCATGTACAACGCCAGGGAGCTGGCCATGGCCCGGATGCGGGCCGAGGCCGACCACCTGGACTCCGACGGCATCGTGGGCGTCCAGCTGCGTATGCAGATGTACGCCTGGGGGCAGAACTGCCTGGAGTTCGTGGCCACCGGCACCGCGGTCAAGCACCTGGCCGGCCACGGCGCGCACCGCGCGCCCGACGGACGCGCGTTCACCTCCGACCTGTCGGCCCAGGACTTCTTCCGGCTGCTGGCCGCCGGCGCGGTCCCCGTCTCCTTCGTGCTCGGCACCTGCGTGTACCACATCGCGCACATGGGCGTGATGCAGTCGCTGCGCCAGGTCGGTCAGAACCAGGAGATGATGCAGTTCACCCAGGGCGTCTACGAGGCCAGGGAGCTGGCCCTGGCCCGGATGCAGGCCGAGGCGGCACAGGCCCGCGCCTCCGGCATCGTGGGCGTGACCGTGGAGGTCAAGAACCACGTCTGGGGTGAGCACGCCACCGAGTTCCTGGCCACAGGCACCTCGGTGCGGCGGCTGGCCGACGAGCACAAGCTGCCCGAGACCTCACCCCGGCCGACGTTCACGCTCGGCCTGGACAGCTAGGTCATCGACCGCGCATCCGGCCAGTTTTCGCCAGTATGGTGAATCGTGGCTTCGCCGACACGCTGGACATCACGCCCAGGGCAGCCGACTGTCACCATGGAGGACGTCGCCCGGGCGGCTGGCGTCGGCAGGCAGACCGTCTCCAACGTACTGAACGACAGCGGGCGAGTGGGATCCGCCGCGCGGGCCCGGGTGCTCGAGGCGGTAGCCGAGCTGGGCTACCACCCGCATCAGGGTGCCCGCAGCCTGCGTTCCCGCCGCACCATGCAGCTGGGCTACCTCATGACGCCGGATCAGCTGCAGCCCAGGAACCTGATCATGATGCAGTTCCTGCAGGCCCTGGTGGCCGAGGCCGGGCGAAGGCAGTACCGGGTGCTCGTGGTCACCAGCGATGCTGATCCCCGCGACGAGATGCGCCGCCTGATCAACAGCCGCAGCGTGGACGCGTTCGTACTGTCCGAGCTCAAACCCGACGACCAGCGGGTGGCGCTGCTGGCCGAGGCCGGCATGCCGTTCGCAGGTTTCGGCCGGACCAGCCCGAACGTCCCGCAGCACTGGTCAGACATCGACAACGCCGAAGCCGAAGCCGAAGCGGTGCGCCACGTGCTCGATCTCGGCTTCACCCGGCCCTGCTTCATCGGCTACGACACCGGAGACATCTGGGACACGCGGCGGGAAGCTGGCTACCGCGACGGCCTGGCCAGCCGCGGCCTGGCCGGCGAGGGCGCTGGCGTGCTGCACGTCCAGGATGACACCGCCGCGCGGGCCAAGATCTCCGCCTTCCTGACCGAGGCCCGCCCCAACGCCGTCATCACCGGAAGCGACAAGATCGCGATCATCGTGTACGGTGCCGCGGCCGAGCTCAACCTGTCCATCGGCCGTGACCTGGCGGTGGTCGGCTTCGACGGCAGCATCGGCGCCGAACTGCTGCACCCGACGCTGACCACCGTGGTCATCCCGGTCGAGGACATCGCGCGGCGCGTCGTCGGCCGGGCCCTGCGGCAGCTGGAATCCGGACCGGACGGCGGTCCCGGCGAGATCGTCACGACCTGGCTGCGGCTCGGCGGGAGCACCCAGGCTAGCGGCCGGTAACCTGATCGGCGCCGCGGGCGTTGATCACCCGGTCCGGCCCGAGGCCGGCCTTCTCGGCCCGGACCGTGCCGTTGCCGAGCCAGTCCAGCTGGCCCGGGGCGTGCGCGTCGGTGTCGATGGCGAACAGGCAGCCGGCCTCGGCGGCCAGCCGCAGCAGCGGGTCCGGCGGGTCCATGCGCTCCGGCCGGCAGTTGATCTCCACCGCCACGCCGTGCTCGCGGCACGCGCCGAACACCGCCTCGGGGTCGAAGGCCGACTCGGGCCGCCGCGCCCGGCCCCCCAGCATCCGGCCGGTGCAGTGGCCGAGCACGTCGGTGTGCGGGTTGCTCACCGCGGCCACCATCCGGGCCGTCATCGGCCCGGCGGGCATCCGCAGCTGGGAGTGCACGCTGGCCACCACCACGTCCAGCCGGGCCAGCAGGTCGTCGCGCTGGTCCAGCGAGCCGTCCTCGCAGATGTCGACCTCGATCCCGGTCAGGATGCGGAACGGGGCCAGCTCGGCGTTCAGCTCGCCGACCAGCTCGAGCTGGGCCTCCAGGCGCTCGGCGGACAGCCCGTTGGCCACCGTCAGCCGGGGTGAATGATCGGTCAGCGCGATCCACTCGTGCCCGAGCAGCCGGGCCGCCTCGGCCATCTCCCGGGGCGGGCTGCCGCCGTCCGACCAGTCTGAATGGGTGTGGCAGTCGCCGCGCAGCGCCGCGCGCAGCCCGTCGTGCTCCGCGGGCGGCCGGTCGCCGAGCAGCCGGGCCAGGTAGGCGGGCTCCTGGCCGGCCGCGGCCTCGGTGATGACCTGGGCCGTGGACGCGCCGATCCCGGGCAGCGCCGACAGCGTGCCGGTGCGGATCCGCCGGTCAAGCTCGCCCGGCGCCAGGCCGTCAACCACCGCGGCGGCCCGCCGGAAGGCGCGTACCCGGTAGGTCGGCTCACCGCCCCGTTCCAGCTCGAACGCGATCTGCCGCAACGCCTGCACCGGGTCCATCGGTGATCTCTACCCCGGTGGTCCGCCAGGCATCCCCGCCGGATCGGGCACAATTGAGCCTGTGCAGGTCGCGATGCTCGGGCCGCTGGAGGTCCGGACCGGCCCGGGGGAAGTCCTCGAGGTGGGTGGCTCCCGGCTGCGCGCCCTGCTCATCCTGCTGGCCCTGCGCCCCGGCCAGCTGGTCCTGACCAGCGAGCTGATCGACGGGCTGTGGGGCGAATCGGCGCCGGGCGGGGCGGCCAACGCGCTGCAGGCCCTGGTCTCCCGGCTGCGCCGTGCGCTGCCCGGGGCCGTGATCGAATCGCGCCCGGCCGGCTACCAGCTCAAGCTCGACCCGCGGGCCACCGACATCGTCCGGTTCGAGGAACTGGCCGCGGCGGGCCGGGCTCAGCTGCGCGCGGACCCGGCCGCCGCCGCGGCCACCTTGTGCCAGGCGCTCAGCTTGTGGCGCGGACCCGCGCTGCCCGAGGTGGCCGAGACCGACTTCGGCCGGGCCGTCATCGCCCGGCTTGACGAGCTGCGCCTGTCCGCCCTGGAGCACCGGATCGACGCCGACCTGCGCAGCGGCCCGCACGGCCAGCTCGTCGCCGAACTGGAAGGGCTGGTCGTCGCGCACCCGATGCGCGAGCCGCTGGCCGGCCTGCTGATGCGGGCCCTGGCCGCCTCCGGCCGGCGCGGCGCCGCCCTGGAGGTGTACGAGCAGACCAAGGAGCGGCTGGTCGACCTGCTCGGCGTGGAACCGTCGGCCGAACTAGCCGCCCTGCACCTGGACCTGCTGCGCGCCGACGACCGGCCCGCCGCGTCTCCCGCCGAACCCGCGCCCCGGCCCGCTGCTCCCACCAACCTGCGGGCCGAGCTGACCAGCTTCGTCGGCCGCGACGCCGAACTCGCCCAGGTGGCCGGGCTGCTCGGCGCGCACCGGCTGATCACCCTGACCGGGCCGGGCGGCGCGGGCAAGACCCGGCTGGCCGTCGAGGCGGCCCGGGCCGAGCTGCCCGCCGTGCCGGACGGGGTGTGGCTGGTCGAGCTGGCCCCGGTCACCGACCCGGCCGAGGTTCCGTCCGCCGTGCTCGGTGCCCTGGGCCTGCGCGAGCAGTTCCTGGTCCGTACCGGCAAGGCGGCCGGGACGTTCCGGTCCGCCGCCGACGAGCAGGCCGACACGCTGGCCCGCCTGGTCGGCGCGCTGGCCAGGCAGCAGGCGCTGCTGGTCCTGGATAACTGCGAGCACCTGGTGGCCGCCGCGGCCGCGCTGGCCGACCGCGTGCTGGCCGCCTGCCCGCGGGTGCGCATCCTGGCTACCAGCCGGGAGCCGCTCAACATCACCGGCGAGGCGGTGTGCACCGTAGGCCCGCTCGCGCTGCCGCCGGAGCCCGCCGTAACGTCTATGGCGGCCGAACGGGCCGTGGTCCCCGCATCCGCCCCCGCGGGACGCCCCGCCGACGGGAACGGAACCGCGGGCTCGATCGCCACCGGAGACTTCGCCTCGGTCCGGCTGCTGACCCAGCGGGCCCGCGCCGTCTATCCGGGATTCGAAGTGACCGGCGACAACGCGGCCGCCGTGGCCAGCATCTGCCGGGCCCTGGACGGCATGCCGCTGGCCATCGAGCTGGCCGCGGCCCGGCTGCGCACCATGTCCGCGGAGCAGATCGCGGCCCGGCTGGACGACCGGTTCCAGCTGCTGAGCAGCGGAAGCCGTACCGCGATGCCGCGGCACCAGACGCTGCGGGCGGTCGTCGACTGGAGCTGGGACCTGCTCGACGACGCCGAGCGCGCGCTATGGCGGCGCTTTTCGGTCTTCACCGGCGGCGCCACGCTAGAGGCGGCCGAGCAGGTCTGCTCGGGGCCCAACCTGGACGGCACTGACCTGGACGGCACTGACCTGAACGGCAGGGTCCTGGACCTGGTGACCGCGCTGGCCGACAAGTCGCTGCTGACCGTCAGGCACGGGCCGGCCGGACCCCGGTACCGGATGCTGGAGATCATCAGGGCCTACGGCCAGGAACGGCTGGCCGAGGCGGGGGAGCGGGACGAGCTGCGTCAGGCCCACGCCCGGTACTTCACCGCCCTGGCCGAGACCGGCCAGGCGCAGCTGCGCGGCGCCGGGCAGCTGGACTGGCTGCGCCGGCTGTGGCAGGACCAGGACAACCTGCACGCGGCCCTGCGCGGCGCGGCCGGAGCCGGCGACGGGGAGACCGCGGTGCGGCTGGCCGCCGCCCTGGGCTGGTACTGGTCGCTGCGCAGCATGAAGATCGAGGGCGCCGAGCTGATCGCCGACGCGCTCTCGGCCGTCGGGGACCCCGCGCCGCCCGCGGAATCGCTGGCCGAGGCTTACATCATGGGCGGCCTGCTGGCCGGCGAGACGCCCATGCAAGCCACCGCCGTCGGCTGGTTCGAGCGGGCCGCCGAGCTGGCCGACCAGATCCCGCCTTCGGCCCACTCGCTGCTGCCCCTCATCGGACCCCTGAGCCAGTTGTTCCTGGCCTCGCAGCGGACCCAGGGGCAGCCGCCGCGGCCCGAGATCTTCGACGCCGCGGTAGCGGCCCCGGACCCGTGGGTGAGCGCCATGGCCCAGACCATGCGCGCGCATACCGCGCTCAACCTGGGCCAGCAGCACGCCCAGGCGGAAGACGACTTCCTGGCCGCGGCGCGCAGCCTCGAGGCGCTGGGCGACCGGTGGGGCCAGGCGGTCGCCCTGGGCGGCCTGGCCATGCTGGCCGGCTGGCGCGGCGAGCACGCCGTCTCGGTGGCGCGCTACCGGCAGGCGCACCAGTTCGCGGCCGAGCTGGGCAGCACCGAGGACCAGGTGCATTTCCGCCTGTTCATGGTGCGCGAGCTCTGGCTGGCCGGCCAGCACGACGCGGCCCGGGCCGAACTGGCCCAGGCCCTGCCCGACGCCGAGCGCATGGGCCTGCCCGAGGTCACCGCCTTCGCCGCCTACACCGCGGGCGACCTGGCCCGGCTGGAGGGCGAGCCGGAAACGGCGCGGGCCGCCCTGACCCGGGCCCTGGACCTGGCCCGCGGGCCGGACATATCCCAGCAGATCCACGCCGTCGCCGCCACCGCGCTCGGCTACCTGGCGGGCGCGGAGGGAAACCTGGACGAGGCCCGGGAACTGCATGCCGAGGCGCTGGCCACCGCCCGGTCCGCGGCTGACGCGCCGGTCATCGCCGAGGCGCTGGCCGGCCTGGCCGACCTGGCGCTGCGCGAGGGCGACCCGGAGCGATCCGCCGAGCTGCTCGGAGCCAGCCTGGGGATCAGGGGAGCCATGGACCGTTCGGCCATAGAAGAACAGGCCGTCGCGGAGCAGGCCCGGGCCCTGCTCGGGGACGCCCGCTACGACGCCGCATACCAGCGTGGCCAGGGTGCCACCCTGGACACCCTGGCCACGCTGGCCCCGGTCACACCCGGCGCTTGAACGCCCGCACCGCGAGCGGGGCGAACACCGCGGTGAACGCCACCGCGTAGAGCAGGGACTCCACCGCTGGCCGCGCGACCGGGCCGGACACCATGAGCCCGCGCACGGCGTCGGAGACCAGCGAGACCGGGTTCGCCTTCGACCAGGCCTGCAGCCAGCCCGGCATCGAGGCCGTGCGGACGAACGCGTCGCTGGTGAACGTGATCGGGAACAGCACCACGAACCCGAAGATCTGCACCTTCTCGGGATTGGCCGCGAGCATGGACACCAGCACCAGCGCCCAGGAGATGGCCAGCGTGGAGACCAGGACCAGGGCGAAGGCGGCCAGTACACCCAGGGCATTGGTGCCGACCCTGAACCCGAGGATGTATCCGATGCCCAGCAGCATGACGAGCGCCCAGGTCTGCTTGGCCAGGTCGGCCAGGATCCGGCCGGCCAGCGGGGTGAACCTGGCGATCGGCAGCGAGCGCAGCCGGTCGAAGAATCCCTCCTTCAGGTCGGTGGACAGGCCGGTGGCCGTGTTCAGCGTGGTGAACAGCGAGTTCTGCACCATGATGCCGGGCAGCGCGAACATCAGGTACGCGTGCGGCGAGCCCCCGATTGCGCCGCCGAACACGTAGGTGAACAGGAGCAGGAACATCACCGGCTGGACGCTGAAGTCGATCAGCTCGGCCGGGTTGTGCCTGATCTGGACGAGCGTCCGCCAGGCCAGCGAGAAGGTCTGCCGCAGTCCCTCGAGCGGCCCGACCCGCGGCGTCACCGCCCTCGAATTATCCGAAACCGTACTATCCATAAGCGTGCTGATCGTGGTCATGGCGCCTCGCTCCCTTCCTCTTCCTCGGAGCCGTCCGCTGCCGTGCTGTCCTCTTCTGGGCGGCGGCCGGTCAGCGACAGGAACACCTCGTCCAGGCTGGACCCGCGCAGGTTGAGCTCGGCCACCCGGATGCCGGCGTCGGTCAGCCGCGCCACCACGGTGGGCATCACGTCTTCCCCGCCCACCGCGATGGTCACCGTCGTGTTCCTGACCTCGGGATCCGCCGGGGTGAACCCGGCCACCACGGCCACCACGGCGGCCAGGTCCGCCGGGCTGGCGGGCCGCACGCTGAGGGTCAGCGCGCCCGTGCGGGCCTTGAGCTCTTCAGGCGACCCCAGCGCGATCACCTTCCCGTGGTCGACGACCGCGATCTCGTCGGCCAGATGGTCGGCCTCCTCCAGGTACTGGGTGGTGAGCAGGACCGTGACCCCGGTCGCGGTCAGCCCGCGCACCACATCCCACATCTCGTTGCGGCTGAGCGGGTCGAGACCGGTGGTCGGCTCGTCCAGGTAAAGCACCCGCGGCCTGCTGACCAGGCTGGCGGCCAGGTCCAGCCGCCGCCGCATGCCGCCCGAGTAGGTCCTGGCCGCCCGGTCCCCGGCGTCCGACAGCCGGAACGCGGCCAGCAGTTCCCTGGCCCGGGCCTTGGCCGCCGGCCGCGACTGGCCGGTCAGCCGCCCGATGAGCATGAGGTTCTCGCGCCCGGTGAGTGCCTCGTCCACCGAGGCGTACTGCCCGGTCAGCCCGGTGAGCTGCCGGACCTGGTGGGCGTGCCGGACCACGTCGTGCCCGCAGACCTCGGCGTGACCGCCGTCGGGGCGGAGCAGCGTGGCCAGGATCCGTACTGCCGTGGTTTTCCCTGCGCCGTTCGGTCCCAGGAGGCCGAACACCGAGCCGGTGCGAACGGCGAGGTCGATCCCGTCCAGCGCGACGGTCTCCCCGAACCGCTTGACTAGCCCTTCGGCCACGATTGAGTAAGTCATGCTGCTACCGTGCCGCCCCGCGCTGACAGGTCACCGAGACCCCGCTGACGCCCCCTGACATCCCGCTGACACGTCCGCCGGCGGAACTGTGGGCCATTCTGTGGGTCTTGTTCATGGAGACGGGCCGCCGCGCTGCCTAGCGTCCTTATCGAGAGCTCGCCGAGCAGGGAGGGTCGTCATGATCGGGCCATTGCAAGCAGGAGATCCCCAGGTGGTGGGACCGTATCGCGTCCTGGGACGGCTCGGCGCCGGCGGAATGGGCCAGGTGTACCTGGGCCGTTCGGTCGGCGGCCGCCTGGTCGCGGTCAAGGTCATCCGCCCGGAGCTGACCGACGAGCCGGGCTTCCGGGCCCGGTTCGCGCGGGAGGTAGCCGCGGCCAGGAACGTCAGCGGGCTGTTTACCGCGCTAGTGGTGGACGCCGACGTAGCCGGGCCCGTGCCCTGGCTGGCCACGGCGTACGTAGCCGGCCCGTCGCTGGCTGAGGCGGTGGAGACGCACGGCCCGCTGCCGGCGCACTCGGTGCTGACGCTCGCGGCCGGGCTGGCCGAGGGACTGCAGGCCATCCACGCGGAGGGCGTGGTGCACCGGGATCTGAAGCCGTCGAACGTCCTGCTGGCCGATGACGGACCGAGGGTCATCGACTTCGGGATCTCCCGCGCGGCGGAGGCCAGCATGCTGACCCAATCCGGCACGGTGATGGGCTCACCCGGGTTCATGTCCCCGGAACAGGCCGAGGGAGGCGCGGTCAGCCTGCCCAGCGACGTGTTCAGCCTCGGCGCGGTGCTCACGTTCGCGGCCACCGGTGAGGGCCCGTTCGGCACGGGCTCCAGCCCGGCGCGCAGGCGACTGGTATCCGTGACTGCGGACCGGAACCGATCGAGCGGCGCGTAGCGGACCGGCTGCGGCCCTTGCACGCCCTCTTGCTCATCGATAACTTCGAGCAGGTGGTCGACGCCGCCGACGTGCTATCGACGCTGCTTGGCCGCTGCCCCGGCGTCAAATGCCTGGTGACCAGCAGGTGCGCGCTGCGGCTGAGGGGAGAGCACGAGCACGTGCTCCTTCCGCTCCCGTTGCCGCCAGCTGGCGTCGAGCGGGCGTCCGATCTCATCCGGTTCCCCTCGGTCGAGCTGTTCGCCCAGCGAGTCGAGGCCGTGCTCCCCGGCTGGGCGCTGAACGAGGAAAACGGCGAAGCAGTGGCCGAGGTCTGCCGCCGGCTCGACGGGCTGCCGCTGGCCCTGGAACTAGCGGCCGCCAGAGCGAAGATCCTCTCCCCGGCGGCGTTGCTCGAGCGGCTCCAAGGCCAGCTCACCCTGCTGTCGCGGGGGCCGCGAGATTCCGATGACCGGCAGCAGACGCTGCAGGCGACCTTGGACTGGAGCTATGAGCTTCTCGGCGCTGCGCCCGCCCGGCTGTTCGGGCAGCTATCGGTGTTCGCCGGCGGCTGGACGCTCGAGGCCATGACCCAGGTGTGCGATAGCGGCAGCGAGATCGACACCCTGGACGCCTTCGCCAGCCTGGTCGACAACAGCCTGGTCTGGCGGGTCGGCCAGCCCGAGGCGGTGCGCTTCGCGCTCCCCGTTACCATCCGCGAATACGCCGCGGGCCAGCTACGCTAGGCGGGGGAGACTGACGCCGTCGCCGGCCGGCACCTGGCGTGGTGCCTGGACCTCGCGGAGACCGCTGCGGCCGAGCTCACCGGAGCCAGCCAGCAATCATGGCTGCAGGTCCTGACCGCCGAACACGCCAACCTGAGGGCCGCGCTCGAGTACACGATCACAGCGGGAGAGTCCGCTGCCGGGCAGCGTCTCGCGGGCGCGCTGTGGCGGTTCTGGGAGATCAACGGGCATCTCGCCGAAGGACGGCGATGGCTCGCGCAAGTCCTCGAGCTGCCCGGACCCAGCCCGGCCCTGGTTGGGGCCCGGGCGTTCAAGGCCGCAGGCAACCTGGCGCGTGACCAGTGCGACTTCGGCGCGGCCATCGAGCTCAGCCGGCGCGCCCTCGCCCTGTTCACCGAGGCCGGTGACGCCGCGGGTACCGCGGCAGTGCTCAACAACATGGGTACCGTCGAGCTCGACCGGGGCGATGTGCAGGCGGCGATCACCTATTTCGAGGCCAGCCTCGGCCGCTTCACCGAGCTGAATGATCAGTGGGGCATGGCCCTGGTCCTGGGCAACCTGGCCCAGGCGCTGCGCACGACCACCGAGCATGCACGGGCCGAACGCATCGCCCGCCAGAGCGTCGAGGCATTCGAGGCCTTGGGCGATGAGCAGGGCACCGCGCGCTCACTGACCACCCTGGCCCTGATTCTGGGCCGGAACGGGCAGCCTGGTGAAGGCCTCACACTGCACGCGCGCGGTCGACCTTCGCATGCGAGTCGACGACCGCGCGGGCGTGGCGCGCTCTCTGGAAAATATCGCCTGGTGCCAGGCCAAACTGGGAGACCCGGCCGCGGCCGCCTGGCTCCTCGGGCAGGCTGAACGGCTGCGCGAGGCGGTGGCCATGCCGCACAGCGCTGATGACCGTCTCGAGTACGACGAGACCGTCGAGTGCCTTCAGTCAGCCCTCGACGGGACCGCACGGACGGCGTTGTGGTCGGCAGGACGCGATGCACCACTGACTGAGGCACTGATCAGGATCCAGATCCGGCCAGAACGCGTGGCCGGTGATCACGAACGTCAGTGATCTGCCGGTACTTTGCCGGCGCTAGCCTGCTCTCGGCGCATCATGGGATAACGACTCAAGCCAGAACGGGGGCGCCATGTTCCACGTGGACTCCGAGGTCGGCCGCCTGCGGCAGGTAATCCTGCACCGCCCTGACCTGGAGCTTAAGCGGCTGACCCCAGACAACGCCGCCGACCTGCTGTTCGATGACGTGCTGTGGGTGAGCCGGGCCCAGGACGAGCACGACGCGTTCGCCGACGCGCTGCGGGCCCGCGGCGTCGTGGTCCACTACTACGGCGACCTGCTGGCCCAGACCCTGGACATCGCCGAGGCGCGCGGGTACATCCTGGACCGGGTGTTCGACCCGCGCTGGCACGGCCCGCTGGCCGCCGCCACGCTGCGGGACGCCATGGACGGGCTGGACTCGGTCCGCCTGGCCACGTTCCTGGCGGGCGGGATCACCAAGCGCGAGATCGCCGAGTTCGGCCCGGAGCCCAAGAGCATCGCCTTCCGTTCACTCGATCCCGACGCTTTCGTGCTCGCCCCGCTGCCGAACCTGCTCTACCAGCGGGACACGTCGTGCTGGATCTACGGCGGAGTGTCCGTCAACGCCATGCGCCGGCCTGCCGGATCCGGGAGACCGTCACCGACGTGGCCATCTACCGCTGGCACCCGATGTTCGCCCAGGCCCGGTTCGACGTCTGGTACGACGGTGCCGATGCCGCGCCCGCCACCATCGAGGGCGGCGACGTCCTGGTCATCGGCAACGGGGCGGTGCTGGTCGGGATGAGCGAGCGGACCACGCCCCAGGCGGTGGAGGTGCTGGCCCACCGGCTGTTCGCGGCCGGGGCGGCCCGCTGCCTGGTCGCCGTCGACATGCCCAAGACCCGGGCCTTCATGCACCTGGACACCCTGCTGACCATGGCCGACTACGCGGTCTTCGCGAAGTACGCGGGCATGGGCATGCTGCCCTCCTACACGGTCGAGCCCGGCGCCACCGTCAGCGAGCTCAAGATCACCGATCACCCTCCGGAGGACATGCACCGGGCCATCGCTGCCGCCCTGGACCAGCCCAACATCACCGTGCTGACCGCCCTGCAGGACGTCCACTCCGCGCAGCGTGAGCAGTGGGACGACGGCTGCAACGTGCTGGCCGTCGAGCCGGGCGTGGTCGTGGCCTACGAGCGCAACGTGACCACCAACGCCTACCTGCAGGACAACGGCATCGAGGTGATCCCGGTACCGGGCGGCGAGCTCGGCCGCGGCCGCGGCGGCCCCCGCTGCATGAGCTGCCCCATCGAGCGCGACGCCTGACCGCGGGAGCGGTACCCTGGTAGAACGATCAGGTAGAAAGGTGGATTATGAGCCTTAACATCAAGAGCGAGGAGACCCATCGGCTGGTCCAGGAACTTGCCGCGCTAACCGGTGAGACGCAGACCACGGCGGTAACGGTCGCGGTCCGCGAGCGCCTTGACCGGGTCCGGCATCTGGACGAGGCCGGGCTCGCTGACCGGCTTCTGGCCATCGGCCGGGACACCGCCCCCCGCCTTCGCGAGCCGTTTCGCACAGGTGACCACGGCGACCTGCTCTACGACGAGCGAGGGCTGCCGGCTTGATCATCGATACGTCTGCCCTCATCGCGATCCTTCGCGACGAAAACGATGCTCCGGATATGGCCCACGCCATCGAGCGGGCGCCGGTACGAAGGATCTCCGCCGCGAATTACCTGGAGACGGCCGTCGTTATCGACGCGAGCCGCGACCCCATCGCCAGCCGCCGCTTCGACGAGCTGGTCGATACCGCGGAAGTGCACATCGAACCGGTGACCCACGACCAGGCCTGCATCGCCCGCGACGCCTACCGGGACTTCGGAAAGGGCAGCGGCCACAAGGCCGGCCTTAATTTCGGAGACTGCTTCGCGTACGCCCTGGCCAAATCCACCGGCGAAGCGCTGCTTTACAAGGGCGACGACTTCGGCCACACCGATCTGATGGCCGCCTTGCCGCCTGAGAAGGAACGATAGCCATGAGCAGTAGCCGCATGCCGGCCGTGTACCTGAGCCACGGCGCGCCGCCGCTGGCCGACGACCCGATCTGGCCGGGGGAGCTGTCGGCCTGGTCGGCCGCGCTGCCGCGGCCAGAGGCCATCCTGGTCGTCTCGGCCCACTGGGAGAACGCCCCGGTCTCGGTGAGCGCGACCCGGACGGTGCCGCTGTACTACGACTTCTGGGGCTTCCCGAAGCACTACTACGAGGTCACCTACCCGGCTCCCGGCGCGCCCGCGCTGGCCGAAGCGGTGCGCAAGCTGCTCGGCGGGCAGGTGCACGAGCACGCCGACCGGGGCCTGGACCACGGCGCCTACGTGCCGCTGGTGGAGATGTACCCCGGCGCCGACGTGCCGGTCATCCAGCTGTCCATGCCGTCCCTTGACCCGCGCCAGCTGATGGACCTGGGCCGCAGGCTGGCCCCGCTACGCGACGAGGGCGTGCTGATCATGGGCAGCGGGTTCTTCACCCACAACCTGCGGGAATTCGTGTTCGAAGGTCCGGTGCCCGAATGGTCGCGCGAGTTCGACGACTGGGGCAAGCGGGTGCTGGCCGACGGCGACGTCGACGCGCTGCTTGATTTCGGTCACAAAGCGCCGGCCGCGCACACCGCGCATCCGCGTACCGAGCACTTTGCGCCGCTGTTCGTCGCGCTCGGCGCCGGCGAAAGTGATCTTGCCCGGCAGCGCCCGGTGATCGAGGGCTTCTGGGGTGGCCTGGCTAAAAGGTCTGTGCAGCTGGGCTGAGGGTCACAGACTGAGACACGTGATCTTAGGGTCTGTAAAGCACCCTCCGGGACAGCCTATGGTCTAGACATGACCACCAATGACACGCTGCGCGTAACCGACTCGCGCACCGGCCGCAGCTACGAGATCCCGATCGTCGACGGCGCCATCCGCGCGATTGACCTACGGCAGATCAAGACATCCGATGACGACTTCGGATTGCTGTCCTACGACCCCGCCTTCCAGAACACCGCCAGCTGCCGCAGCGCCATCACCTTCATCGACGGCGACAAGGGGATCCTGCGCTACCGCGGCTACCCGATCGAGGACCTGGCCGGCAGCACCTCCTTCCTGGACGTGGCCTGGCTGCTGCTCAACGGCGACCTGCCGGACAAGAAAGAGTCGGTCGCCTGGTCCCACGAGATCTCCCATCACACCTTCGTGCACGAGAACGTCAAGAAGTTCATCGACGGCTTCCATCACGATGCCCACCCGATGGGCATCCTGGTCAGCACCCTGGCCGCGCTATCCACCTTCTACCCCGAGGCGAAGGCGGTCCACGACAAGGACGTCCAGGACAAGCAGGTGGTGCGGCTGATCGCCAAGATGCCGACGCTCGCGGCCTTCGCCTACCGGCACGCCCGGGGGCTGCCCTACGCGTACCCGGACGATGACCTGTCCTACGCGGGCAACTTCCTCAACATGATGGCGAAGATGACCGAGCCTAAGTACAGCCCGGACCCGATCCTCGAGCACGCCCTGGACGTGCTGTTCATCCTGCACGCCGACCACGAGCAGAACTGCTCCACCAGCGCCATGCGCGGCGTGGCCAGCTCGCAGACCGACCCGTACTCGGCGGCGGCCGCGGCCGCGGCGGCGCTGTACGGCCCGCTGCACGGCGGCGCGAACGAGCAGGTGCTGAACATGCTGCGGGAGATCGGCTCGGTCGACAACGTGCCCGCCTACATCGCCCGGGTCAAGGCCGGCGAGCTGCGGCTGATGGGCTTCGGCCACCGGGTCTACAAGAACTACGACCCGCGGGCCACCATCATCAAGGAAGTCGCCGACCAGGTCTTCGAGGTCACCGGGCGCAACCCGCTGCTCGACATCGCGCTCGAGCTGGAGAAGATCGCGCTGGCCGACGACTACTTCATCAGCCACAAGCTGTATCCGAACGTCGACTTCTACTCCGGCATCATCTACCAGGCCATGGGCTTCCCGGTGGCGATGTTCCCGGTGCTGTTCGCCATCGGCCGCATGCCCGGCTGGCTGGCGCACTGGCAGGAGGGTTCGGTCGACCCGGAGCAGAAGATCTCCCGGCCGCGGCAGATCTACGTCGGCGAGACCATGCGTCACCTCGACGGGGATCCCGCCGGAGAGCAGTCCTGACGACCTGGCTTGACCTGCCGTCCGGTTCACCGTTCGGGCTGGCCAACCTGCCCTACGGCGTGTTCTCGGCCAGCGCCGGCCCGCTGGGTCCCGGCGTCGGCCCGCCGCCTGATGCCCGCCCGAGGGTCGGGGTCCGGGTCGGCGACTCGGTGCTCGACCTGGCCGCGGTCCTCGGCGAGCAGGTCTTCGGCGAACCGTCGCTGAACGCCTTCATGGCCCAGGGCCGGGCCCGGTGGGCCGACGTCCGGGCCCGGATCACCGAGCTGCTGACCGACGAGTCCGAGGGCCGGCACCGCGAGAGCGTGGCAGCCGCCCTGCACCCGCTGGCCGAGGTACGGCTGCACCTGCCGTTCGAGGTCGGCGACTACGTCGACTTCTACGCCAGCGAGTACCACGCGGCCAACGTCGGGCGGCTGTTCCGGCCGGGCGGCGAGGCGCTCATGCCCAACTGGAAGCACCTGCCGGTCGGCTACCACGGCCGCTCGGGCACCGTGATCGTCTCCGGCACCCCGGTCGCCCGCCCGAACGGCCAGTCCGCCGGGCCCGACGGCATCCCGGTGTTCGGCCCGTCGCGGCGGCTGGACTTCGAGGCCGAGGTCGGGTTCGTGGTCGGCACCGGTTCGCCAGGACCGGTCAGCCCGGCCGGTTTCGCCTCCCACGTGTTCGGGGTGTTCCTGGTCAACGACTGGTCGGCCCGGGACCTGCAATCCTGGGAGTCCCGGCCCCTCGGCCCGTTCCTGGCCAAGTCGTTCGCCACGTCGATCTCGCCCTGGGTGGTGCCGCTCGACGCGCTCGAGCAGGCCCGGATCAGCCCGCCGCGGCAGGACCCGCCGCCGCTGCCCTACCTGGCCGGCGGCGACAAGTGGGGTCTGGACCTCGCCCTGGAGGTGCGGCTGAACGGCCAGGTGGCGGCCCGCCCGCCGTTCGCCGCCATGTACTGGACGCCGGCCCAGATGCTGGCCCACATGACCGTCAACGGCGCCTCGGTCAGGACCGGGGACTTCTACGCCTCCGGCACGGTCAGCGGCCCGGACCGGGACCAGCGCGGCTGCCTGCTGGAGCTGAGCTGGGGCGGCGCGGAGCCGCTCACCCTGCCCGACGGCTCGGTGCGCACGTTTCTCGAAGACGGCGACGAGGTCACGATCACCGCCACCGCGCCCGCCGCGGGCGGCACGCGCATCAGCTTCGGCGAGGTCACCGGCCGGATCCTCCCGGCCCGTTAGCGGTCGCTGGCCTCGGTCACCCACTGGCGCAGTTTCTTGCGGTCCAGCTTGCCCACGCTGGTCAGCGGCACGGCCGGCACGATCGTGATCTGCCGCGGGTACTTGTTGGCGGCCAGGTGCTTCCTGGCGTGCTCGGTGAGCTCCTCCACCGTGACCTCAGCCCCGGGCCGGAGCGACACGAACGCCACCACCTCCTCACCTAGCCGGGCGTCCGGCCGTCCCACCACCCCGGCCTGGGCCACCGCCGGGTGGGCCACCAGCGCGTCCTCCACGTCGCGCGGGAAGACGTTGAACCCGCCCCGCAGGATCAGGTCCTTCTTCCTGTCCACCACGTACAGGTAGCCGTCGGCATCCAGGTGCCCGATGTCGCCGGTGTGCAGCCAGCCGCCCGCGAGCACGCCGGAGCCGGCCTCCGGCGTGTGCCAGTAGCCAGCCATCACCCCCGGGGACCGCACGCAGATCTCCCCGTCCTGGCCCGCCGGCAGCATGGCCCCGGCGTCGTCCTGGATCGACACCTCGCAGCCGGCCACCGGCAGGCCGACGCTGCCCGGGCGGCGCGCGTCGGGCGGGTTGGAGGAGATCAGCGTGGCCGCCTCGGTACAGCCGTAGCCCTCGTAGATCGCCGCCGACGGCACCCGGGCCTCGAACTCCCGCCTGACCTCATCGGGCAGCGGGGCCGCCCCGGACGAAAGGGCGGTCAGCTCGGACAGGTCGGCCTCCTCCAGCGGCTGGCCGAGCAGCATCTGGATCATCGACGGCACCAGCGCGCTGCCCTGCGCCCGGTGCTCGGCGGCCAGCCTGACCCAGCCCGCCGGGTCGAACCAGCGCATGAGGATGGTCCGGGCGCCCTCGTCCCGGTGGAAGCCGCCGCAGAAGACCAGCAGCCCGTAGGCATGGGCCAGCGGCAGCGGTAGGACCGAGGTGGTCACGTGAGCCCGCACCGAGTTCTGCTGCGCCGCCGAGCCGCACCAGAACAGGTTCGCGTGGGTCAGCGGGACCCCCTTCGACCGGCCCGTGGTCCCGCCGGTGTAGAGCAGTGCGGCCAGGTCGGAGCCCGACCGGTCCGCGATCGGCCCCGGCACCGCGCTGGCCACCTGCGCGAAGTCCAGCACCGGCACGCCCGGGGCTGCTTCGGCCGGGCCTCCTCCCGGCACCACCACGAACCGGACGCCGGGCGCCCCGGCCAGCGCGGCGGAAACCTTGGGCAGGAATTCCGCCGTGGTCACCACGCCGACCGCGCCGGAGTCGACCAGCGCGTGCCGCAGCTCGTCCTCGCTGACCAGGAAGATCAGCGGGGTCACCACCGCCCCGGCCCGCCACGCCGCGCTGTAGGTGATCAGCACCTCGGGGCAGTTGGCCATCAGCACCAGCAGCCGGTCGCCGGGACGCACGCCGAGGCCGGTCAGGCCGGCCGCGAACCGGGCGGCCCGGTTGGCCAGCGAGCCGGACCTGTGCCACTGGCCCTCGAAGAACAGCGAGTCGTGGTCGCCCTGGCGCTCCAGCGCGAGTTCGGCCAGCCGGGCCAGGTTCACCTTGTCCATCTCATCCATATCCGCGTCCGTCTGGATGGTCCGGCCGCTTAGGTCAGGTTGATCTCGAAGTACGCGCCCTGATCATCGTGAACGATCCGGGCCGAGCCAGTCCAGCCCACGAAGTCCCCGGACCCGGTGCCCGGCACGATGTGCCCGAACCAGGTGCCGGAGTCGGACTCCAGGCCGCCGTGCTGCACGGTCACCGAACCCTCCCGCCCGTCGTCGGTCCGGCCGGTGATCCGCTCCGTGGCCACGTAGGAGCGGGAGCCTTCTTCGGTGCCCGCGGACATGAACACCGTGGTGGCGTGCCCGGTGATCCCGGCGGTGAAGGTCTTGGCGAAGGTCAGCAGGCTGAACCAGTCCGCCTCGAGCCCGGTCACCTGCCGCGGCTCGAAGCTGTCGACACCGAAGCGGGCGATCAACGTCATCAATTCCTCCTGTTCGGCCCTTGACGGGCATCCCGACGATACCCGCCCTTCCGCCGCCCGCCCGGCCGGGTTAGGGTCGCGCTCATGGTGACCCAGACCGAGTTCGATGAGCTGCTCGACCTGCTGCGCTCGTTCATCCGGCGCGAGGTGATGCCCGCCGAGGCCGGCATCGACGAATCCGACGAGGTACCCGCCCCGCTGATCCAGCAGGCCAAGGAGATGGGCCTGTACGGCTACGCGATCCCCGCCGAGTACGGCGGCCTGGGCCTATCGGTACCGCAGCAGGTCCGGCTGACCATCGAGCTCGGCTACACCAGCCCGGCCTTCCGGTCGCTGTTCGGCACCAACAACGGCATCGCCGGGCAGGTCCTGGTTCTGGCCGGGACCGAGCAGCAGCGCAAGCAGTGGCTGCCCCGGCTGGCTTCAGGCGAGGTGGTCGCCTCCTTCGCCCTGACCGAGCCGGACGCCGGATCGGACCCGAGCCGGCTGGTCACCACCGCCAGTGAGCAGGACGGTGGCTGGGTCATCGACGGGCTCAAGCGCTTCATCACCAACGCCCCGATGGCCGACGCGTTCATGGTCTTCGCCCGCACCGACCCGCAGGCGCCGCCCGGCAAGGGCATCGGCGTGTTCATCGTGCCCGCCCGCACCGAGGGCGTGACGGTAGCGGCCCGGGATCACAAGATGGGCCAGGCCGGCGCCCTGACCGCCGACGTCTCCTTCGCCGGGGCCCGGGTTCCCGCCGACGCGCTGGTCGGCGAGGCCGCCCAGGCCGGCTACGCCACCGCCATGCGCAGCCTGGCTCACGGCCGCCTGGTCATCGCGGGCATGTGCGTGGGCGTCATGGCCCGGCTGATCGACGAGAGCGTGGCCTACGCCAAGGACCGCTCCCAGGGCGGCCACCGCATCGCCGACTACCAGCTCATCCAGGCCATGCTGGCCGACTCCCAGACCGAGTACCTGGCCGCCCGGGCCTTGGTCCTGGACGCCGCCGACCAGTACGAGGCGGGCACCGACCAGCGCCTGGCGCCGTCCGCCGCCAAGTACTTCGCCAGCGAAGCCGTCGGCCGCGTCGCCGACCGGGCCGTGCAGATCCACGGCGGTTACGGCTACATGCGCGGCGTCCCGGTGGAGCGCCTCTACCGCGACGTCCGCCTGTTCCGCATCTACGAGGGCACCAGCCAGATCCAGCAACTCGTCATCGCCCGCGAGATGCTCCGTTGACCCAGCATCCCGAACGGTCCGTAGCCCCCGCCGCGGCCTCCCTCGATGCCCGCCGTGGCTGCCGCATCTAAGGACCCGGCCCACCCAGCGACCTGGTTCGCGTTCGGGGCTGATGTGGCTGCTGATGCGGCTCGCCGGAGGCTCCCCGTTAACGTGGATACTTTCTGCCCTTATAGGGGTAGCAAGTATCCACGATAATTCGAATCCCCGTTTGGTAGTCTAGATTGCCGCTTTTGTTCCAGGCGCACCCGCGATTGCCGTGACATGAAACCTCGATTCCAGCACCACCCAGGGATGAAACCCCGGTTTCATGTCCTAAGTTCCGCGGGATACCGGATAACCGGTTGCTGCGGTTACCGGAGCGGAGGACGATGCGGGCGTGGACACCGAGCCGGGCGTCCTGGTCACCGGAATGCGCTATCTCGAGCTCGCGACAACGCTGCTGCAGCAGATGCGGCTGGCCGAGCCCACAGGTGGGATCTGGGAAGCGGCCGACATCCAGTGGTGGTGGCGCCAGGAGCGCAGCACCGATCATGACGGCCAGTTGTTCTGGTTGGACCAGCACGGCGAGCCGGCGGCCGCCGCCATCAGGACCGACTTCGGTCGCAGCGTCCAGTGCGACGTCCTGGTCCTGGATCCGGACTACGCGCGCACCGCCTGGCAGGCCGCGATCGGCCGCGCCCCGGGCGGTGCCGAGTTCCCGGTCCGGGCCGACGACGCCACCGGCCTGGCCGAACTCAAAGCGGCCGGCTTCGAGCCGAGCCAGCCCGGCGTGATCTCCTGCTGGCTCGAGGCCCCGGACCGCCCACGGGTACCGGAACTAGCTCCCAGCTACCGGCTGCTGTCCCGCGCCGACGCGCTGCTAACCGGCGCCGACGCGCCGGACCGGCCGCATCCGCTGGCCGCCCGCAACGGCCCGCGGGTGGAACAGCGGCTGCGCCAGTGCTCGCTGTACCGGCCGGAGCTTGACCTAATGGTGGCGGCACCCGACGGGCAGGCCGCGGGCTACGGCTTGTTCTGGGCCGACCCGGTTACCGGTGTCGGGCTCGTCGAGCCGATGAGAACCGAGCGGGCTCACCAGCGCCGCGGGATCGCGGGCCACATCCTGGCCGCGGGCCTCGACCGGCTGGCTGCGCACGGCTGTCGGCGGCTGAAGGTCAGCAACGACATCGGCCTGTACCTGCGAGCCGGTTTCCGGCCCGTGAGCAGCGCCCCGGTCCTCAGCCGTCCTGCCGCGTGAACCAGGCCAAGTCCTCGCCGGCCATGGAGATCGCGTCCACGCCTCGCCGGGCCTCCAGGCCCGCCCCGGCATCCAGGCATTAAGGTCGCTAGTGGATGACGAGTCACAATCTCAGGACCTGAGGGCTGGCTGTGGATTTTGCTGAAACCGACGAGCACCGGGCGCTGCGGGCCGCTGTCGCGGAGATAGCCAGCGACTTCGGGCCGCGCTACTACGCCGAGCGGGCTGCCGAACGCCGCCCGTGCGCCGAGCTGTGGAAGGCCCTTGGTGAAGCCGGGTTCATCGGGGTGAACATTCCCGAGGCCTACGGCGGAGGCGGCGGCGGGCTGACCGAGCTTGCCCTGGTCTGCGAGGAGATCGCCGCCGCGGGCACGCCGCTGCTGCTGCTGGTCGTGTCGGCCGCCATCTCGGCCGAGATGATCGCCGACTACGGCACCGAGGAGCAGCGGCAGAGATGGCTGCCCGGCCTGGCCAGCGGCGTCACCAAGGTGGTATTCGCCATCACCGAGCCGGACGCGGGCTCCAACACCATGCGCATCTCAACCACCGCCGTCCGGGACGGCGAGGAGTGGGTGCTGACCGGCACCAAGTACTACATTTCCGGGGTCGACGAGGCCGAGGCGGTGCTCGTGGTCGCGCGGACGGGCCAGGACGAGCGCGGCGGGCACCTGTCGCTGTTCCTGGTGCCCGCCGATGCCGTGGGCCTGGGCAAGCACCTGCTCCCGGTTGACCTGCTGCTGCCGGAGCGGCAGTTCACCCTGCACTTCGACGGCGTCCGCGTCGGCCCGGGCGCGCTGGTCGGCGGTGAGGGGGAGGGCTTCAGGCAGGTCTTCCACGGGCTGAACCCGGAACGCATCACCGGCGCCGCCCTGGGTGTCGGCGTGGCCAGGTACGCGCTGAACGCCGCGGCCAGGTACGCCCGCGAGCGGACGGTCTGGTCCGGGCCGATCGGCACCCACCAGGGCGTGTCGCACCCGCTGGCCAAGGCGAAGATCGAGACCGAGCTGGCCGCCCTGATGGTCAGGCAGGCCGCCTGGCAGCACGACCACGGCCTGCCCGCGGGGGAGTCCGCCAACATGGCCAAGTACGCCGCCGCCGAGGCCGCGCTCGCCGCCCTCGACGCGGCCATCCAGACCCACGGCGGGAACGGCCTGGCCACCGAGTACGGGCTGATGCCGTACTGGGGACTGGCCCGGCTGTTGCGCATCGCGCCGGTCAACCGGGAGATGATCCTCAACTACGTGGCCCAGCACAGCCTGGGCCTGCCACGCTCGTACTAATAACCCGAGCCGCACCCAGAGCCCGAGCCGTATTAAGGAGGAGCCGTGGACCAGGCCAGCAACCTCATCGGCCGGATCAACGTCGGCGACAGCCTGACCAGGACCGCCGCCACCCGCCCGGGACAGCTCGCGGTCGTCGACGGGGATCGCAGGTTCAGCTACACCGAGTTCAACGCGTACGTCAACCGGCTGGCCCACGGCCTGTCCGGGCTCGGCTACGAGCGCGGCGCCGTCCTGGCCCTGGCCTCGGGCAACAGCGCTGACTTCCTGGCCGTCTACTACGCCTGCGCCAAGCTCGGCGTGGTCTGCGTGCCGATCAACCTGGGCTGGCGTCCCGACGAGGTGGCCTACGTGCTCGGCCACTCGCGCGCCCGCGGCATGGTCGTCGAGGCCCAGCTGATCCCAGCCATGCGGGACGCCATCGGCAAGGTACCCGAGGTCCTCGACGTGATCACCGCGCCGGGCACCGGCGCCGACGTCGAGCCGGAACCCGCCGACCGGGCCTGGACCACCCTCGAGGCCCTGACCGCCCACGACCGCGCCGTGGAACCGGAACGTTTCGTCGGCGACCGGGACGCGCTGAGCTACCTCTACACCTCGGGCACCACCTCGTTCCCCAAGGGCGTGGTCGGCTCCCACCTGGCCATCTACCTGGAGTCGATGTCCGGCGCGCTCGACTCCGGCTGGAACGCCCGCGACCGGTTCGCCGCCATGATGCCGATGTTCCACACCGCGCAGCTCAACGCGTTCTGCACCCCGGCGATCCTGGTCGGCGCGACGATCTACGTCATGCGCGGGTTCGACCCAGGCGCGCTGCTCGACCTGATCGAGCGCGAGCAGATCACGCAGATCTTCGGGCTGCCGATGATGTACCGGGCCATGCTCGACCACGAAACATTCAACGACCGCGACCTGCTGAGCCTGCGCCGCGCGGTTTACGCCATGGCGCCCATGCCTGACGAGCTCATCGGCCGCTGCCTGACCGGGTTCGGCTGCGACTTCGCGCTGCTGTTCGGCCAGACCGAGATGAGCCCCATCACCACCTTGTTCCGGCCCGAGCACCAGCTGTCCCACATCGGCGCGGTCGGCACGCCGCTCATCGGCGTCCAGGTCGCGATCATGAGCCCGGCCGGCGACCTGCTGCCGCCCGGCCAGGCCGGCGAGATCGTCTACCGGGGGCCGAGCACCATGTCCGGCTACCTCTACGACCAGGAAGGCACGGAGACAGCCTTCGCGCACGGCTGGTTCCACTCCGGCGACGTGGGCCACTTCGGCGACGACGGCGTGCTGTGGTTCACCGACCGGTACAAGGACGTGATCAAGACCGGCGGGGAGAACGTGGCCTCGATCGAGGTGGAGAAGGCCGTCTACGCCGCCGACCCGCGGGTGGCCGAGGCCGTCGTGGTCGGGCTCCCGCACGAACACTGGACCGAGGCGATCACCGCGTTCGTGGTGCCCAAGCCGGGTGAGAGCATCGACGCCGGCGAGCTGATCGCCGCGCTGAAGACCAGGCTGGACGGATTCAAGGTGCCCAAGTCGGTGATCTTCGTCGACGAGCTGCCCAAGACCTCCACCGGCAAGATCCAGAAGAACGTGGTGCGGTCCCGGCACGCCTCCCACTACGCCTCGCAGGGCTGAACCGCGTGCCGGTCCTGACCTCCCGTCTCGATACCGCCGACGGCGCCTACCGGGCCAACCGCGCCGCGCAGCTCGCCCTGCTTGACCAGCTCCAGGCCCAGCTCGAGCTGGCCATCGCGGGCGGCGGGGAGCGGTACCAGCAGCGGCACCGGGCCCGGGGCCGGCTGCTGGCCAGAGAGCGGATCGAGCTGCTGCTGGACCCGGACAGCCCGTTCCTCGAGCTGTCCACGCTGGCCGCCTGGGGCACCGAGTTCACCGTCGGCGCCAGCTTGGTGACCGGCATCGGCGTGGTCTCCGGCGTCGAGTGCGTGATCATCGGGCACGATCCGACCGTCCGTGGCGGCGCGATGAACCCGTACTCGCTGCGGAAGATCCTGCGCGCCCTGGCCATCGCCCGGGCCAACCGGCTGCCGGTGGTGAATCTGGTCGAGTCGGGCGGCGCCGACCTGCCCACCCAGGCCGACCTGTTCGTCCCGGCGGGCCAGATCTTCCGCGACCTGACCGAGCTGTCCGCCCTGGCCATACCGACCGTCGCGCTGGTCTTCGGCAACTCGACCGCGGGCGGGGCCTACGTGCCGGGCATGTGCGACTACGCGGTCCTGGTCGATCAGCAGGCCAAGGTGTTCCTCGGCGGCCCGCCGCTGGTCAAGATGGCCACCGGCGAGGAAGCCGACGACGAGGCGCTGGGCGGCGCCGAGATGCACTCCCGGGTCTCCGGCCTGTCGGACTACTTTGCCGTCGACGAGCACGACGCGATCCGCATCGGCCGCGAGATCATGGCCCGGATCAACTGGCGCAAGCAGGGCCCGCCGCCAGGACCCGCGACCGACCCGCGGTACGACCCGGACGAGATCCTCGGCCTGGTGTCCGCGGACGTCAAGGTGCCGTTCGACCCGCGCGAGATCCTGGCCCGGGTCGTGGACGGCTCCGACTTCGACGAGTACAAGCCGCTGTACGGGGCCTCGCTGGTGACCGGCTGGGCGCGCCTGCACGGGTACCCGGTCGGCGTGCTGGCCAACCACCGGGGCGTGCTGTTCAGCGAGGAGTCGAAGAAGGCCACCGAGTTCATCCTGCTGGCCAACCAGGCCGACACGCCGCTGGTGTTCCTGCAGAACACGACCGGCTACATGGTCGGCACCAGCTACGAGCAGGGCGGCATCATCAAGGACGGCGCCAAGATGATCAACGCGGTGACCAACTCGGCCGTGCCGCACCTGACCGTCAACCTGGCCTCGTCGTTCGGGGCCGGCAACTACGGCATGTCCGGCCGCGCCTACGACCCCCGCTTCATGTTCGCCTGGCCCGGCGCCCGGCTGGCCGTCATGGGCGCGGCGCAGCTGGCCGGGGTGCTCTCGATCGTGGGCCGGGCGAGCGCCCAGGCCACCGGCCGGCCGTTCGACGAGGAGGCCGACCGGGCCCGCACCGCCGCGATCGAGGCCCAGATCGAGGCCGAATCAAACTCCTTCTTCGTCACCGCCCGCCTCTACGACGACGGCATCATCGACCCCCGCGACACCCGCACGGTCCTGGGCATGGCCCTGTCCGCCGTCCACTCCGCCCCCGTCAGCCGGCCGCCGCGGCTTCGGCGTGTTCCGGATGTGACGCCCCAGATGCCAGAGATACAGATGCCAGAGATGCAGATGCCGGCGACACGGATGCCTGAGACACGGGCCATCAGCAAGCTGCTCGTGGCCAACCGCGGCGAGATCGCCGCCCGGGTCATGCGCACCGCCCATGCCCTGGGCCTGGCCACCGTCGCGGTCTATTCCGATGCCGACGCGGACGCACCCTACGTCACCCAGGCCGACGAGGCGGTCCGGCTGCCCGGAACGGCGCCGGCCGGCACCTACCTGCACGGCGAGGCCATCATCGCCGCCGCCGCGGCCACCGGGGCCGACGCGATCCATCCCGGCTACGGGTTCCTGTCGGAGAACGCCGCATTCGCCCGGGCCTGCGCGGATGCGGGCCTGGTCTTCGTCGGCCCGGCCCCCAGCACGATCCAGGCCATGGGCGACAAGATCGCGGCCAAGGCCATCATGGCCGCCGCCGGCGTCCCCGTCCTGCCTGGCATAACCCTGCCCGGGACTGATAACGCAAACGCAAAAGGGACCGAGACCACGGACCTCGCCGCCGCGGCCGCAGCAGCCGCAGCAGCCTCGATCGGCTTCCCGCTGCTGGTCAAGGCGGCCTACGGCGGCGGCGGGCGCGGCATGCGCCTGGTCCGCGACCCGGCCGAACTACCCGAGGCGGTCAGCCGGGCCCGGAGCGAAGCCGCCTCCGCCTTCGGCGACGGCACCGTGTTCCTGGAGCGGTTCGTCGAGGACCCCCGGCACATCGAGGTGCAGATCCTCGGCGACACGGCCGGCACCGTGCTTCACCTGTTCGAGCGCGAGTGCTCCATCCAGCGTCGCTACCAGAAGATCGTGGAGGAGTGCCCCTCACCCGCCGTTAACAAAGATCTCCGCGACGCGCTGACCGCCGCGGCCGTGGCCGCCGGCCAGGCCATCGACTACACCGGCGCGGGCACCGTGGAGTTCGTGCTGGACCGCGGCGGGTCGTTCTTCTTCCTGGAGGTCAACACCAGGCTCCAGGTCGAGCACCCGGTCACCGAGCAGGTCACCGGCCTGGACCTGGTGGAACTCCAGCTGCGCATCGCCGCGGGCGAGCCGCTGCCGCCGCAGGCCCGCGACGCGCGGGTCAGCGGTCACGCCATCGAGGTCCGGCTGTACGCCGAGGACGCAGCGGCCGGCTTCGTGCCCGCCACCGGCGTCCTGCACCGTTTCGCTATCCCGGAAGCCCCGGGCATCCGGGTCGACGCTGGCGTGGCCTCCGGGTCGGTGGTCAGCCCGCACTACGACGCCATGCTGGCCAAGGTGATCGGCCACGGCCGCACCCGGGCCGAGGCGGCCCGGCGCCTGGCCCGCGCGCTCCAGCGAGCCGAGATCCACGGTGTCACCACGAACCGCGACCTGCTGGTGGCCATCCTGCGCGAGCCGGAGTTCCTGGCCGGGGGCACCGACACCGGCTACCTCACCCGCCACGACCCCGCCGCCCTGACCGCGGCCGCCGCCCCGGCCGGGACGACTGCGCGGCACGCGCTGGTCGCTGCCCTGGCCCGGCAGGCGGCGCACCGGGCGCAGGCACCGGTCCTGGGCTCGCTGCCGTCCGGCTGGCGCAACGTCCGCTCCGCCCCGCAGCAGGTCAGCTACGACGCTGCCGGCCGCCAGTACGCCGTGGCCTACCGCATCGCCGACCGCACGGTCCAAGCGACGGTCAACGGCGAACCCGTGGGGGAGACGCTCGTCGTCCACGCCGCCAGCGCGACCGCCGTCGACCTGGAAGCCGACGGCACCCGGCGGCAGTACCGGGTGCACCGGGTCGGCGCGGACACCTACGTCGACGCCAGCAACGGATCCAGCGCCCTGTCCGAGGTGCCCAGGTTCGGCGACCCGCAGAAGGCCGCGCCGTCCGGATCGCTGCTCGCCCCGATGCCCGGCCTGGTGCTGCGGGTCCTGGCCGACGTCGGCTCGGCCGTGACCGCCGGCCAGCCGCTGCTCGTGCTCGAGGCGATGAAGATGGAGCAGACCGTCACCGCGCCCGCCGACGGGATGCTGGCCGAACTGCGCGCCAAGGCCGGGGACCAGGTCAGCACGGGCCAGATCCTCGCGGTCGTGGCGGCCTAGGTGCCCGCCGACATGGCCGCGCTGGCCGCGGACGTCGCCGCCGAGACCGCCGTCACCCGCGCCCTGCTCACCGCGCTGGACGAGGCCGGCTGGCACACCGCCACCCCGGCCGAGGGCTGGGACATCGCCGACCAGATCACCCACCTGGCCTACTTCGACGAGGCAGCGGTCCGCTCCGCCCTGTACCCGGACGACTTCCGGGCCGAAACCGCTGAGGCGGCCGCGGCCGACATCGACCCGGACGCCATCGCGGCCCGCTACCGCGACCGCACCGGCACGCAGGTGCTGGCCTGGTTCGACCAGGCCCGGGCGGACCTGCTGGCCACGTTCACCGGCCTCGACCCGGCCGTCCGGCTGCCCTGGTACGGCCCCGCCATGAGCGCCGCGTCGTCCCTGACCGCCCGGTTCATGGAGACCTGGGCCCACAGTCAGGACATCGCCGATGCCCTCGGCGTGACCCGCGAGCCGACCGACCGGCTCCGCCACGTGGCGCACATCGGCGTCGGCGCGCGGGCCTTCAGCTACGCCGCCCACGGGAAACCGCAGCCAAAAACACCGGTCCACGTCAGCCTCACCGCCCCGTCTGGCGCCGCGTGGACCTGGGGCCCGGCGGATGCCGCCGACCGGGTTACCGGCCCGGCCCTCGACTTCTGCCTGCTGGTCACCCAGCGCAGGCACCGCGACGACCTGGCCCTGTCCGCCGACGGCCCGGCCGCCGAAGAGTGGATGGCCATCGCCCAGGCCTTCGCCGGACCGCCCGGTCCCGGCCGGCGCCCCCGAGGGAGGTAACCCGATGTCCAGGCCGGTCCGCATCGCGAACTGCTCCGGCTTCTACGGCGACCGTTTCGACGCCGCCCGGGAGATGCTGGCCGGACCCATCGACGTGCTGACCGGCGACTACCTGGCCGAGCTGACCATGCTCATCTTGTGGAAGGCCCGCCGCAAGGACGAAAGCCTCGGCTACGCGACGACGTTCCTGCGGCAGATGGCCGACGTGCTCGGCACCTGCCTGGAACGCGACATCAAGGTGGTAGCCAACGCCGGCGGCCTCAACCCCGGCGGGCTGGCCGCCAAGATCAAAGAGCTGAGCCCGCAAGCCCGGGTCGCCTACCTGACCGGCGACGACCTGGCCCCGGCCATCAAGGACCTGCAGGCCGAAGGCCACGAGCTCACCAACCTCGACACCGGCGTGCCGCTGGCCCAGGCCGGACTCCCGGTAGCGACCGCGAACGCCTACCTGGGCGGCTGGGGCATCGCCGCGGCCCTGCAGGCCGGAGCGGACGTGGTGATCTGCCCTCGGGTCACCGACGCCAGCCTGGTGGCCGGGCCCGCCGCCTGGTGGCACGGCTGGGCCAGGGACGACTGGGACGCGCTGGCCGGCGCGGTCGCCGCCGGGCACGTCATCGAGTGCGGCCCGCAGGCCACCGGCGGCAACTATCCCTTCCTGGACGAGATCACCGACCGCCGCTATCCCGGCTTCCCGGTCGCCGAGGTGGCCGCGGACGGCAGCAGCGTGATCACCAAGCATCCCGGCACCGGCGGGCTGGTCTCGCCCGGCACCGTGACCGCCCAGCTGCTGTACGAGATCGGGGCGCCCGCCTACCTCAACCCCGACGTCACCGCCCACTTCGACACCATCCGCCTGGCTCAGGCCAGCCCGGACCGGGTCGCGCTGGCCGGCACCCGGGGCAGCCCGCCCCCGGACACCCTCAAGGTCGCCCTCAACATGCTCGGCGGCTACCGCAACACGATGACGATGGTCATCACCGGGCTGGACGTCGAGGCCAAGGCCGAACACGCCACCCGCCTGCTGCTGGACCGGCTGGGCGGCGCCAGCCAGTATGAGGATGTCGACATCCGGCTGCTGCGCTTCGACCGGCCCGACGCGCCATCCAACGACCTGGCCACCGCCCACCTGCGGGTCACGGTCAAGGATCAGGACGAACGCCGGGCCGGCCGGGCCTTCTCCAACGCCGTCACCGAACTCGCCCTGGCCGGCTACGCCGGATTTCACACCACCACCCCGCCGGCCGGCGCCAGCGCCTACGGCCTCTACTGGCCCGCGCTGATCCCGGCCGCCGCGGTCATACAGCAGCTCCACATCCCGGACGGCCCGCCCCAGGTCATCCCGCACACCAGCGGCCTGCCCGGCCTCCGGGAAGTCTCCAGCCCCGTTACCCCCGCGCCAGCTGAAGACCGCGCAGCCGCATCGGCTGAAGACCGCGCACCCGCGCCGGCTGCCGATCCCGTCACCGTGCCGCTGGGCCGGCTGTGCGGCGCCCGGTCCGGCGACAAGGGCGGCAGCGCCAACGTGGGCCTGTGGGCCCGCACCCCGGCCGGCTACGCCTGGCTGCGCCAGCACCTGACCACCGGCCGGTTCCGCGAGCTGCTCACTGAATCCGCCGCCCTCGACGTCGACCGCTACGAGCTGCCGAACCTCCTGGCCCTCAACTTCGTCGTCCACGGCCTGCTGGCCCCCGGCGTCTCGGCCACCACCCGGCCCGACGCGCAAGCCAAGGGCCTGGGGGAGTACCTGCGCTCCCGGCTGGTCACCGTCCCGGCATCCGTCGCTGCGGTAGCCCAGGTCCGTTCGGCCGAAAATTCATAGTGTGCCGAACGGTCCGTGGTGCACTCATCCGCAGCCGGTGCGTGCCTGCCCCGCCGTCAGGAAGACCGCCAGGCGGGTTCGCGCCGCTCCAGGAAGGCGCGGATGCCCTCCTGGGCCTCGTCGCTGGCGAACAGCCGCGCGGACAGCGCCGCCATGTCCGGGCCGTCCGCCGCCAGCTGCTGCCGCCGCGCCGCCGTCAGCAGCTTCTTGGTTTCCGCGGACCCCTGCGGCGAGGTCGCCAGGATCTGCGCCGCCAGGTCGCCGGTCACGTCGTCGATCTCCGCGTCGCCGCAGGCCACCGTGATCAGGCCGAGCCGGGCCGCGGCCGCCGAGCCGAACGTCTCACCGGTCAGCCAGTACCGTGCCGCCTGCCGCGGGTCCATGACGTCCAGGGTGGTCAGGGAGATCATGGCCGGTGCCACGCCGATGCGCGCCTCGGTGAACGCGAAATTCGCGCTCTCGGCCGCCACCACCAGGTCGCACGCGCCGACGATGCCCATGCCGCCGGCCCGCACCGGGCCGGCGATCCGGGCCATGACCGGCTTGGGCAGCTCCACGATCAGCCGCAGCACGGCCAGGATCGCGGTGTTCGCGTCGCTCACTGACCCGCTGCCCGCAGCGGCCAGGTCGGCTCCCGAGCAGAACACCCGCCCCGCGTGGGTCAGCACCACCACCCGCACGCCCGGGTCCGCGGCCGCCTCGGTCAGGCCGGCGGACAGCTCGGCGACCAGCCGCGCGGACAGGGCGTTCCTGTTGTGCTGGGAGTCCAGGGTGATCGTCGCAACTCCCCGGCCCGCGTCGTACCGGACCAGGCGATCCTGCTCATCATTCACCGCGCGTCCTCCCGTGCCGGCTGGCCCTGGAACCCCATTATCCGATCTGGCGGCCCGGCTCAGTCCGGTGCCTGCGCGGACGCGGGTTCGGGCGCAGGCGGCGGGGCGGAGACGGGACCCGCGGGCAGCCGCCGGGTGACGGCCAGCAGGACCAGTCCCATGGCGGCGGCGATGATGAAGGCGGCCGCCAGTCCGGCCCGCAGATCCCGGCCGGTCTCGGCGGCTACCGCGGCGCCGCCCACGCCGATGCCGATCGCGGTGCCGAGCACGTCGGCCAGGTTGAGCGACGCCGAGGTCCGTCCTTCCTGGCCGGGTGGCGCCTGCTTCAGCATCATCAGCGAGATCGGGGCGTAGGCCAGGCCCATGCCCAGGCCGGCCACCGTCCAGGCCGCGATGCCCGCCGCCACCGGCACGGCGGGCTGCAGGATCAGGGCCATCCCGGCGATGCCGGCCAGGATGATCACCATCCCGGTGCGCACCAGGCGGCGCCCCTCCCAGCTCTCGCTCAGCCGGGCCTGCACCCAGGCACCCGCCGTCCAGGCCACCGTGGCACCGGTGACGGCCAGGCCGGCCACCACCGGGGTCCGGTGCCTGACAACCGTGATGGTCAGGGTGACGTAGGCGTCCGCGCCGAAGAACGCGAACGTCAGCAGGGCCCGGCAGGCGATCGTGGCGGGCAGCCCGGGGCGGACCCGCAAGGTGCCGGGCGGGACCAGCCTGCGCAGCGCGGGCAGCCCCACCAGCCCACCCGCCGCGATCAGGCCGAGACCGGCCAAGATGGCGCCGGAACCGGCGGCCAGGGTCAGGCCGCCCAGGATCAGCGCCGCGCCCGCGGCCGTGCGGATGCCGTCGATCAGCCGCTGCTCCTGCGCCTTGACCGCGGCAGGCGGGCCCAGCCGGATCAGGGCAGGCAGGGCGATCGACCCGGTCACCGCGACCAGCGGCAGCAGGCCCAGGAACACCCACCGCCAGCCGAACAGCCGGGCCACCTCAGCGCTGATCGCGGGCCCGGCCAGCCCCGGCGCGACCCACGCGGTGGACAGCACCGCCATCATGCGGGCCCGCAGCACCCCGGTGAAGCTGCGGCCGATCGAGGCGTAGGCCACCGCGGGGACCGCGCCCGCGCCCATGCCCTGCAGCACCCGTCCCGCGACCAGCACGCCCATCGACGCGGCCGTGCCCGCGATGGCCAGTCCCGCGCTGAACAGCACCACCCCGGCCGCGAACGGGACCGCGGGCCCGCGCCGGTCAGCCTCCCGCCCGGCCAGCACGATCCCGATCACGCTGCCCAGCATGAACCCGCTGAACACCCAGCCGTACAGGCGCAGCCCGCCCAGGTCCCGGGCCACCACCGGCATCACCGTCACCACGGCCAGCGCTTCGGACGCGACGAAGGTGACGGTCAGCACCAAGCCCGCGGTCAGCGCCCGCCGGTCCGGCGTCCACAGTCCCGTTTCCTCGCCCCGTACCTGGCCCGGGCCGGAGATATCAGGCCCCGTCGTGGCGGACGCCGATGGTATCGCTCACACCTGACACTGACCCAGGCTATGCATTTCACCCCTGGTGGTCGAGACACCCGGTCCGGGTGATTGCCCTGAATTAGCTTGCTTTGTCTGAGACCATGAAACGGCTGGTCGGGCTTTGACCGGCCCGACGTGTGAGTCCCGGTGGTCCTCGGCCTTCCGCCCCCCGCGTGAGGAGCGGTCATGGCGATTCGCGAATCTCTCGCCCTCACCGAAGATCAGCGTGCCCTGCTTCAGGGCGTGCACGACGTGCTCGCCGACCAGCTTTCCTCCGACGGGCTGCGCAAGTCGCTTGATAATGAGTGCGGATTCAGCCGGGAACTGCATGTCCGCCTGACCGGTGAGCTGGGCCTGGCCGGGCTGACCGTTCCTGCGGAGTTCGGCGGCCGCGGCCTGTCCCAGGTCGAGGCCAGCGTGGTTCACAGCGAGCTCGGCCGCGCGCTGTATCCCGGGCCGGTCCTGCCTACTCACCTGGCCGCCGCGGCCCTGATGGCGGCCGACGATCAGCAGGCCCGCGAGTACTGGCTGCCGCTGCTGGCCAGCGGGTCGGTAACCGGAACGGTGGCGGCGGCCGACGAAGTGGGTCACTGGTCGGTCGGCCCCGAGAGCGTCAAGGCCGAGCACGCTACCGGCGGCTGGCGGCTGTACGGCCGTCGCTGGTTTGTCATGGCCGCCCACGTGGCCGGCGTCATCATGGTCCCGGCCGTGACCGGTTCCGGCCTGGCCATGTTCCTGGCCGAGGCGGGATCGCGGGGGCTCGCGGCGTCCCGGCAGCTGAGCCTGGACCTGACCAGGCGCATCAGCATCATGACGTTCGACGCGGTACCCGCCCTGCTGCTCGGCAAGGACGCCAACGCGGCGCTGGCCAAGACCGAGCACGAGTTCCTGCTCGCCACCGCCGCGGAAGCCGCGGGCGGCATCAGCTGGTGCCTGGACGCAAGCATTGCCTACGCCCAGGAGCGGGAGCAGTCCGAGGACCCGCCGGACTCGTTCCAGGCGGTGGCGCAGTCCTGCGTTGACATGCTCTCCAGCCTGGAGTCCATCTCGGCTGCCGCCCGGTACGCCGCCGCCGCCACGGCCGACGGCGTGGCCGAGGCCCCGATGGCCGCCCGCGTCGCCGCGCTGCGGGCGGGGGAGTCCTACCGTTCCGTGACCGAGGCCGCCGTCCACCTGTTCGGCGGCCTGGGATCCGCTCGGGAGCACGACGCGCAGCTGTACTACCGCCGGGCCTGGTCAGCCGACCGCCTGGCGGGCGGCCCGCAGGCCCACCGCGCCGCCATCACCGAACTGGCCGATCGCTAGCCGCGTCTGTTCTGGCGAAAGCACCCAATCGGGGGACCGGCGGCACCCTCGTCTCATAGTATTCCTGTGATTGTTCAGTTGCTTTAAGTGACTAACGCCTTGGGGGAATCGTGGCGCGTCAAGGCGTTCGCTGGCTAGGGGTCGTTGTGGCCAGCGCGGTCCTGATCCTGATCCAGCTGGGCGGGTCCGCGTCCGCGGCGGTCATGTCCGCCGCGGGCGGGACGACCATCGGCCCCGTTCAGATCAATGCGATCGGTCATCGCGACCTGTGCTGGGAGTCCACCGGCAACGGCGCTACCGTGGCCCTGGCCACCTGCGACTCCGCCATCCAGGACCAGCAGTGGTCGCTGACGCCCGACGGGGTCCTGATGAACGGGATCGGGTACTGCCTGGAAGCGCTGGCGGGCCAGCCGCACGGGGTGCCGCTGTACATCGATTTCGCCGACCAGTGCGGGGGAGACCGCGGCCAGCTCTGGCAGTACAACGGGCGCACCGGGCAGCTGGTCAACGCCGGGACCAGCATCTGCGCGGGCCTGAGCGGCCCGGTCTCCGCCGGAACCGAGATCGAGCGGCTAACCTGCCGCGACAGCCCCCGGTGGAGCATCGGCTACAGCGCCGTGACGGTGGCGCCCGGAACCGGCAGCGGCCCGGTCGGCGGCACCTTCAACGCGTCGGTGACCGTGGCCAACGCCGCCTCGGCCCAGATGGCCTACGGCGCCACCGTCCGCCTGACGGTGCCGCGGGCTCTCGCCCTGACGGGCCTGCACGGCACGGGCGGCGCAGGCAGCTTGGCCTGCGATCTGCGCACGGCGACCTGCACTGGAACCCTGCCGTCCGGGGCTTCCGGCCACATCGAGGTGGCCGGGCGCGTGCCGGGTGATGTTCGGCCTGGTGCCTCCTACCCGGTGTCCGCGCGCGTCTCCGTCGGCGGCACATCTCAGCAGCCCGGCATCGTGCGGACCACCGCCTCGCTCCGGGTCGCGGTTCACGCGGCTCCACCTGCGGCTGTTGGCGCGGACCAGCGTGGCTCCCAGTCAATCGTGAGCTCGCCCCTCATTGCTGTCGTGGCCGGCATCCTCGTCCTGGGTACGGCCCTGCTGGTCGCTGCCGCGCGCCGGAAGCAGCACCCGGCGAAGGGGCGTGGCCGCCACGTAGCCAGCAAGGCGCTGCCACCCCCCGCGCCATCGCCTTCCGCCGTCCCGCTACGGCGGAAGCGCCGCGAACCGGTACGCTAGCTGCGTTCGCGGCGTCTGACGGCGCCCCGAATGCAGGGGCGCATAGCTCAGTGGTAGAGCACTCGCCTTACAAGCGAGGGGTTCGTAGGTTCAAATCCTACTGCGCCCACAATTTTCGAATACTTGATTCGGCGTGTCATAACGTAAAGCCGAGGAGTCGGAGATATACCTTGTCTAAATGGGGCAAGAGTGGTGCGGCAAGTGGATGCCGCGAAAGCAGACGACATGTGCCCGCACTCCTGGGCATGGGGCAATGCCAGCGGCTTTAAGGCGAAACGGTTGAGAGCTGGTTCCGTTTCTAGTCGCGCTGTGTGATCGTTCCTGGCCACAGGCCTGTTGTTCAGGTTTCCTGCGAAACGGGTGAGGCTCCCGCTAGAAGGGTGATTGCCTAGATCCCACTTCTTCGCCGGAGCCTCACGTGCCTTCTTCTTACCCTGTCCCGTCGTGCGCAGTGTCCGTTCCGGGCGGGATGGTGGTCGCTGTGCCGCTGGAGCTGCTGGCGTCGCCGCTGAAGAACGGCAGGCCGCTGGGCGACGGGGACCGGTCCGCGCTGGTCATCGGGGGGACGCAGAAGATCCGCACCGGCGGCGCGGTGGTGTTCTGCAAGGTGGTGGCGGTCGCGGAGGCGCAGGTCAAGCGGGACGGGCAGGTCCGTGCGAAGGGCAGCCCGGTGCATCACGCGACGCTGGGGCCGCTGGAGGAACGGCTGGAATCGGAGGCCGGGCCGGGCGTCATCGGCCGGGTCGCGGGGAATGCGCGGCTGGACGGGCGGTTCGCGAAGGGCGAGCGGGAGCGGCTGCTGGCGGCGTCGTTCATGATCCGGGTGATCGTGCTGATGACGCTGATGCCCGGGGCGCGGATCGAGGACGTGATCATCGCGCTGGCCGGGGACCTCGCGCTGGTCCCGTGGGCGCGGCCGTGGCGGCCGGCGTCGGCGCGGGCGGCCGGGGACTGGCGGAACGCGCTCGGGGCGGCGCCTCTGGAGGAGCTGCGGGACCTCGTGCTGGGCTCGGCCTGGCGGGAGCACCGGGACCGGGGCTGCCCCGGTGCGGTGACCATCGGCAGGAGCAGGCCGCTGAAGGCGGGATCGCTGGACGGGACGCTGGTCAGGATGCCGGACACGCCCGCGAACAGGGCCGTCTTCGGCACCGTCGGGACGGGAGACGATTCCGGGCCGTGGCCGTGCGCCCGGGCCCTTCCGCTGACCTGCTCCTCGTGCCGGTCGCTGCTCGCGATGCCGCACGGGCCCGCGGGTGGGGACAAGGCCGCCGCCGAGCAGGCGCTGCTGGACCAGGCCATGGACCGGTTCCCCGCCCTGTTCACGCCGGGCTGGATCTGGCTGATGGACCGCAACTACCACGGCGCGCCCCGGATCGCCCGGATGATCCAGGCCACGCACGTGCTGATCCGGCTCAAGAGCGACATCCCGCTGCGCAGGACATCGCCGATCCTGCCCGACGGGTCCTACCGGGCGGAACTGTCCGGCGACGGCGTCACCGTGCGCGTCCGTGTCATCGAGTACTTCATCGACGTGGAAGGACAGGAGATCCCGGAGATGTTCTGCCTGGTCACCGATCTGATGGACTACCAGGAGTACCCCGCCTCCGAGCTCGCCGCGCTCTATAAATGGCGGTGGGACGGGTCGGAGACCGCGCTGCGGGAGGCCAAGGCGCCGCTGCGCGGCGCCGGTCCCGGCACGGGGCCGATGCTGCGCTCCGGCTCCCCGGACCTGGTGGCGCAGGAGATCGCGGCCTGGGCCGCCGCC
Organism: uncultured Actinomycetes bacterium; assembly: GCA_963790065.1. Taxonomy (GTDB): domain Bacteria; phylum Actinomycetota; class Actinomycetes; order Streptosporangiales; family Streptosporangiaceae; genus Palsa-504. The sequence continues at coordinate 322,456 of CAWBNK010000029.1, forward strand.
ACCGGGCTAACCCGCGGGGTCGCCCGCGACGCCGCGCTCGCCGCGGCTCCCGCGGGGAAAGGCCGCCGCGCCGGGCTCGCGGTCCGGCCCCGGGACCTGTCCCATGCCCGCGCCATCCGCGTGGTCCTGTCCGCGATCCGCCTCGGGAACGCCTGCTACCAGGCCGTGACCGGCGAGATCGGGCGATACCGGAACATCGTTGACCGCGACCGGCACCGCGCCCGCAAGTCCAAGTCCCCGTCCTCCTTCGCGCACGCCACCGCGAAGGACACCGCCACCCGCATCGCCCCCGCCGTCATTACCATGGCTAACACCCCGGCCTGACCAGCGACAACACCGTAAACCCGCCCGAAAGAAGACCCCGCCGGACCGTGGACCCGGCCGCCCCGGCGCGACACGCCGGCCTCTGGTATGCCCGCCAGAAGGAAACTACCCGCAGTAATCAAAAACAGGAGCTACTCACAACCGGTCAAACATCTAAAGCCCACGGCATTGGGGCATGGGGGGCCCTTGCAAGACAGCCGAGACCATGGAGCGCAACAGGCTGTACAACCGAGACCATCCGCATCGCGAGTCACCGGAGTCCCGCAAGAAGTCCAACCGGAAGTACCGGATCTCTAGCTACGGGCTGACTCAGGAGCAATTCAACCGCTTGCTAAATACGCAGAAACACACCTGTGGCATGTGCCACGAGCCGTTTGAGGACGGGCAGCTCGTTCACGTGGATCATGATCACGCGTGCTGCCGACGGAAGAACCGATCGTGCGGAGAGTGCATCCGCGGACTCTTGTGCCATACCTGCAACATCGCGCTAGGCCACATCGAGCGCCGATATGCGATGGCTCGCGCATACCTGGACAGCCCTCCCGTCCGGCTCCTCGTCGCCGCCTAGCCTTCAACCAGGAAAGGCCGCTGCGGCGAGACTTCCGCAGCCTGCCTCGATTAGAGCGGCCGGGTGGGGGCCACGATCCTACCCGAAGCATCCAGGCCGTAAGGTCAGTGACCACTCAACATACGAGCCACCGCTCAACTAATGGGCAGGTTATCGCAGGTCGGCACAGCGCTTAAGGACTCCCTGCTTACAAGCGAGGGGTCACTGGTTCGAACCCAGTTGCGCCTACAGATTTTCAGTTGGCCATTATCCCAGCGCTGGCCACGTTGCTGCCGAGGCCATCTGTACATGGGATTGCTAGCCAGCCCAGGTGATGTCGAGAATGATGACTGTGCTGGCACTATCGCTTATTAAGTAAGTGATCAGGCCGGCGTCGCCGAACTCGGTGCGCCTGACGTAAGGGTCGTTGGTCGGGAAAGTCCGGAGCGGGTCGTCGGGATATTCGGTGACTACCGCCATGGCCTCAATGAGGCTGTCGAATGCTGTGCTCGGGAGCCCGTGCATCTGTTTCAGTGCACGGCTGCTTAGCTCGGCCCGGTATGTCACCGCCGGTCCCTGGCCGCGGCGACTCGTTCGGTCCAGTCTGGGATCGCATCGGTGACCGGTATTGTCGCGGCCGTTCCTGCGCGTGCGGCCGTGAGTTCCTCGTAGTAGCCGGGCTCGCTGGCGGCGATCGCGGTTAGGCTCCACACGTGGAGCAGGCGCCGCAGCTGCCGGTAACCAGCCGGGTCGTGCGCGGCGTCCACTGCCCGGTGGTACTGGCGGAGAAACTCCTCGTGTTCTCGTTCGGGAAGGTCTCTCAGGATCACCAGCGGATCGGCGGGATCTTCCGTCGGCTGAGCGGTCACGCAGGTTAGCTTACGCCCGCTTGCCGGCCCCAGCCTGCCCGCCGCACCGGCTGGGCGCAGGCGCTGCCGGACTGATTTTAGGTCATCCCACCGAACGGTCAGCTCCATCGGAGCCGCTTCGATTCCATTCGGTCCGGATGCGTGACGCATACCTGCCCTAATCACAAGCAATGAATAAATAGCCAAACGCTCGTTTAGATATCATCTCGCGGCCCCGGATCGGAGGGTTACGACGCTGCGGCTGACCGGCTGCTGCTCTCCGCGTCTATCTCAGCGAACCGGGTCTGGGCCAAGGGCCGCCACTGTGCCCGGAGTGCCTCGATACGCCGGGCGACCTGGCGGCCGATCCAGCCGGGCAGGAGAGCCTCGGGCAGCTGCGGATCGGTGCGGGGGAGCACCTGGTACTCATTGCTGAGGCGAATGCTCTCGAACAGCTTCTCGTCGGGGGTCTGCGGCGCGAGCGAGCTGATAATGCCTTCTACCTGCTCGTAGTGCTCGCGTAGCGAGGCGAGGTCCCAGCCGCGGTCGACGATCTCCCGCTGATCCAGGCCGATGGCCTCGACGGTACCGGCGAACGACACTGTGTGCCGCTGCAGGTCGAGCCGGCCCACGAGCTCTCGTATCTCCGTGACGCGCTCGACATGCGGCGTGACCCACAGGCCCGGTGCCGGGTTGCCGAGCCCGGCCCACGCGAGGCCGGCGTAGAGCGGCCGGCGCGCCGACCGGTGCGAGGCCGGAATGGTCGGAAGCACGGCGAGCCAGCGGCCGTCCCACTGGCTGAATGAGTCGCTCAGCGAGTACACCCGCAGCGAGCCGGACTCGAAGATCTGGCGCAGCTTCGGGGTCAGCGACCAGCTCACCTCACGTCCGAGCCGAGCCGCAGTGATCCAGTCCGAGGCCGCGGCGCGGGCGATGGCCTGGCGTGCAGTCTGCTCTTCGACCCCCAGGCCGCGCAGGAGGTGCACCAGCGCCGCGGTCCATACTGGCTTGCCCGTCGGCCAGACCAGTTCACCGAGGATCGTGAACAGGAGCGAGCGGGCGCTGCCGGGGGCGACGGATCCGTCGTCGGGCTGCAGCAGCGCGGAGCCGCGCGAGATGGTCATGCGGTGTCCTCCGGCGGTAACGCGAGTGATACGTTCGACAGCCTACGAGACTCAAGCGCCGGAGGTGTAGAGCGAATGGATTTCGGGCTGTCACCCGACCAGATCGAGCTGCGTGACGCCGTGCGGCGGATGGCGAGGCGCGACCTGGCGTCCGGGTACCTCGATCGCGCTAAGTCCACCGAGTTCCCGTGGGAAGCATACCGGCAGGTTGCACGGCTTGGCGTGCTAGGCCTGCTCGCCGGGCCGGGGCATAACCCGCTCGACCGCGAGGACCACCTGGCGGCGGGACTGGCGGTGGAGGAGCTGGCCTACGCCGACTTCAACGTGGCGAATGCGGTCATCCCGGTACTGCTGACCTCGTCGCTGATCGCGCGGTTCGGCACCGTCCAGATGAGGGAGCGCTGGCTGGCCCGGCTAGTGGGCGGGGAGACCTATCTCGCGTTCGGGCTGACCGAGCCGCACGCTGGCTCCGACGCCGCGGCGTTGCGCACGACCGCGACGGCCGACGGCGACGGCTATCTGCTGGCCGGCGAGAAGACGTCCGTGACTATGCTCGCGCACGCCGAGGCCATGTTCGTGACGGCACAGACCGTACGGGATGGCGCTTCCCTCGGAGTGTCGGGATTCCTGGTCGACCTATCCGCTGACGGCATCGCGACCTCCGGCATTCCCGACACCGGCTGGCGGCCCCTGGGCCGCGGCATCGTCCACTTCGACGATGTTCGGGTACCGGCGTCGGCACGGATCGGAGCGGAGGGAGCTGCCTTCCGCAGCGTGCTGGCCGGCTTCGACTTCACCCGCCCGCTACTGGCCCTCACCGGGATCGGCTGCGCGCAGGCCTGCGTCGACCAGACCGTGAGCTATGTCGCGGACCGTGAGGCGTTCGGCGCGCCGCTCGCATCGTTCGAGGGGGTATCGTTCCCGCTCGCCGAGCACAGCACGACCCTGGACGCGGCGCGGCTGCTCTGCTACGCCGCCCTGTGGTTGCGTGACGGGCAGCGTCCGCACTCGGCGGAGGCGTCGATGGCCAAGTGGTACGGCCCGGTAGTCGCGAGTGCGGCCATCAAGGACTGCCTGCTGTTGCACGGCCACTACGGCTACGCGGAGGAGTTCGGCCTGGGGCAGCGGCTGCGCGACGTCATGGCCGTCGAGATCGCCGACGGTACCGCCCAGGTGCAGAAGATCGTCATCGCGCGGGAGCGGTTCGGCCACGATTTCGTCCCCTACCACAGGCTCCCGGCCTCCGGCCGGTGAGGGCAGCGGCCCGGAAAGCTGAGCGCGACCGGACCGCTAGCCGGCGGAGATGCCGCCGTTGACGGAGATGGCCTGCCCGGTCAGCTTCGCCGCTCCCGGCCCTCCCAGGAAGACGACCAGCGCTGCGAGGTCCTCCGGCTCCGCGACCCCTAGGTCTGCGAGCAAAGCGGCCTTCTGGAAGAGTTTCTTGCTGAACCCGTCTTTCAGCACCATCTCGGCCGTAGGCGTATTCGCGATCAGCGACGGCGTGAGGACGTTGACCCGTACCCCGTTCCGTTTCGCCTCGATCGCCGCCACCTTGCTGAACATCACGATCGCCGCCATCGCCGCCCCGATCGCGCTCTCGCCGGGCGTCGGCACCTTCGCGGCGTCGGAGGCGATGTTCACGATGCTGCCGCCGCCCTGCTCCCGCATGAGCGGCAGCACGACACGGGTGACCAGCATGGGCGGCAGCGCTTGCTGGGTGACGATCGTCGCCAGGTCCTCGACGGGAATGCGATGGAGCAGCTCGGGCCGGTACGAGCCCGTTACCGACGACACCGCGACGTCGATCTGCCCGAACTTTCCGTGTACCGTCGCCACGGCCTCCTGCACTTGATGCGCGTTGCCCGCGTCGGCGTGCACGAACAGCACCTCAGCCTCGGGACACCGGGCGAGCACCCGCTGGCGGGCGGCCTCGCCCCGGTCCGGGTCGCGGGCGAGCAGGGCGATCTGCCGCACGCCGGCGTCGGCGAAGCCGATCGCGCTGGCCAGGCCAACGCCTGACGTGCCCCCGGCGACCAGGACTACCGAGTCGGCGTAGCCGCGGACCAGGGGAGTGGGCATGCGTTCTCCTCGATAATCTACAAACGTCGTAACTGAGTATACTTGAGTGTCCTACATTGCTATGCTGCCGGAAGAGTCTTTGGTCGTTAGCTGCCATGTTTGGGCCGAGCGTTACCGCCCAGTGGCGGCCCCGCACCGGAGGAGGAGGCTCATGGAACCTGAGCCGTGCCTGGAGACGTCCCTGTGGCCCGCGGAGCCGGGTGAGGTTCGCGACGTGACCGTCTGCCAGGTCCTGCACCATGCGGCCGAGACCGTCCCGGGGCGCGTGGCGCTGGTCGACTGCGTGGAGGAACCGGCTCAGCGGCGGCAGTGGACTTACGCCGAGTTCGTCGCAGCTTCCGAAGGAGTGGCCCGGGCGCTGCTGGCCCGGTTCCAGCCGGGTGAACGGATCGCCTTGTGGGCACCGAACAGCGCCAGGTGGATCATCCTCCAGCAGGGCATCAGCCTGGCCGGGATGGTGCTGGTGGCGCTGAACCCGGCGTACCGGGAGCGCGAGATGCAGTTCACGCTGACCCAGTCCGACGCGGCGGGGCTATTCTGCGTCGACGAGTACCGCGGCTTCAACATGCGCGAGCTCGCCGGCCGCCTGCAGTCCGGCCTGCCAGGCCTGCGCGCGGTGGTGTCGCTGGATGAGTGGGAGGCGTTCATCGCGAGCGGCGACGAAGCGACGCCGCTGCCTGAGGTCAAGCCCCACGACATGATCCAGATCCAGTACACCTCCGGTACGACCGGTTTCCCCCGCGGCGCGATGCTGCACCACATGGGCCTGGTCAACGAGGCCGCGTTCGTCGCCGAACGCGCCGGCATGTCAGACGGGGGCGTGTACGTCAACGCGATGCCGATGTATCACATCGGCGGCGGCGCGGTGACCTCGTTCGGCGCGTGGGCCAAGCGAGGCACCTTCGTGATCCTGCCAGGTTTCAGCCCGGCGACGATCCTCGAGGCGTTCGAGACGTACCGGGGGACCCACACGCTCGTGGTGCCTACCATGCTCATCGCGATGCTGGATCACCCCGACCTGCGGACGCGCGACCTGTCAAGCCTGCAGACGATCCTCAGCGGGGCGTCGTCGGTGCCGGCGTCGCTGGTCCGCAAGACGATCGCGGCCTTGGACTGCCAGTTCAGCATCCTGTTCGGGCAGACCGAGGCGCACGGCGTGGTGACCCAGACCCGCGTCACCGACTCTCCCGAGGACCAGGCGAACACGGTCGGGCAGCCGCTGCCGCAGCTGGAGATGAAGATCGCCGACATCGTGACCGGCGAGCCAGTTCCGCTGGAGGAGCAGGGCGAGATCTGCGTGCGCGGCTATCAGAGCATGCGCGGCTACTACGAGATGCCGAAGGAGACCGCCGCCACCATCGACGCCCACGGCTGGCTGCACATGGGCGACGTCGGCTCGATGGACGCCCGCGGCTTCCTCAAGGTGACCGGCCGCGTGAAGGACATGATCATCCGCGGCGGCCTGAACCTCTATCCGGCCGAGATCGAGGCCGCCCTCCAGGACCACCCCGCCATCGAGACCGCCGCGGTTATCGGCATCCCGGACGAGCGGTGGGGTGAGCAGGTCGGTGCCGTCCTCCGGGTCCGCGCCGGATACGGCCGGCCGGGTATCGCCGAACTGACCGAATTCCTCCGCGGCCAGATCGCCCCGCACAAGTGCCCGGTCTACTGGTCGTTCACCGACGCGATGCCGATGACCCCGAGCGGCAAGATCCAGAAGTTCGTGCTCCGGGGCCAGGCCGCCGAGGGCGCCCTGCGGTTCGACCAGACGCGGCCGACGGCCGCGACATCATCCTGATCCTTTCCGTCAGGGCTGCGGCCGGGAGGTCACGGGCTCCGGACGCCGATGACCGGTCCCAGCGCCACGATCGCGGAGGGCCTGCCGTCGCACTCGGCGCAGGAGTGCCCCGGCTCGGTATGCGGCACCTGGGACGGCTTGTCGACGTCCCCCGCCGCGGCCGCAGGCCCGGATGCGTGCGAACGCGCCAGCAGCGCTGCACCGTAAGCCCCGGTGATCTGCGGGTGCTCGGGCACGATCACCTCGTGGTCGAGGGCCAGGGAGAGGAAGTGGCGGGCGGCGGGGTTACGGGCGACGCCGCCGGTGAGGACGACGGGAGCGCGCTTGCCGACCTGGGCGACGAGGGCGAGAGTGCGGGCGGCGATGGCGCGGTGCACGGACGAGGCGATGTCCTCGACGGCGAGGCCCTGGGCGAGCAGAGAGACGAACTCGGTCTCGGCGAAGGTGGCGCACATGCTGCTCACCTCCAGGTCGGTGCCGCCGCGAAGCGCCAGGGGACCGAGCTCGCCGATGTCGCACTCGATCGCGCGGGCGAGCACCTCGTAGAAGCGGCCGGTGCCGCTGGCGCAGCGGTCGTTCATGGCGAAGTCTTCCACCAGGCCGTCCGCGTCGACCGTGATGGCCTTGCTGTCCTGGCCGCCGATGTCGATGACGAGACGTGCGCCGGGGACCATAGCGGAGGTCCCCCGCGCGTGGCAGGTGATCTCGGTGAACGAGCGCTGCGCGAGGGGGACCAGGCGGCGGCCGTAGCCGGTGGAGACGGTGCCGGCCAGGTCATCGGGCCGCATCCCAGCGTCCGCGAGCGCCTCGTCCACCGCACGCTGCATGCCCGCCCGGCTGACCGCGCCCATCTGCACGATGCTGGCCGCCTGGATCGTCCCGGCGTCGTCGATCACTACGGCCTTCGAGGTCGTGGAGCCGAGGTCGACGCCTAGGTAGCGGTTCACGGCCGGGCGGCCCCCGTGTACTCGCCGCGCTGCCGCCGCACGTCGATCTGCTCGAGCATGGCGACGAGCCGGGACTCCAGGATCTCCTCCTTGTAGAAGGAGGCGTCGGCCACGTCGCCCTCGAAGAAGACAGACGGAATGCCCAGCGTCCTCTGCGCGGACCGGGCGAGCAGCCGCTGCGGCCCGGTGAACGCACGGCAGGTCCGGGTTGAGTGGAAGACGATCCCGTCCACGTCGTAGTCGCGGCAGTCCCGCAAGGTGAGGTAGTCGAGTGTCCTGGACCCGTGGTTGGTCGGGCACAGGAGGTAATGCTGGGCCATGCCGCGCAGCGGGTTCTCGACGTCGATCAGGTGCGGCTCCTGCCAGAACGCGTTGTGGATGTAGCGCCCGGCCAGGACCGCGGCGCCGTGCTCGGCGAATTTGCGGGACAGGAAACCAAGCTTGTTCCAGTTCATGATCCCGTCAAAGTACAGCCGGTACCTCTCGCCCTCGATGCCGGACACGCCTGCGTCGAGCCGCTGCTGGATCTCGTCGCGCACGCCGGCGAAGTAGTCGACCAGGGCCTGGTCGCCCGGCAGGAAGTTGATCGGCGCGACGCACGCGATCCAGTCCCAGAACGTCGCCGGCGCGGGCCTGGCCTTGCACAGGTCGAGGCCCTCGCGGCGCAGCTCGGCCGCGCGCTTGATGTAGTCCATGCTCTGGCTCAGGGCGGCCCAGTCGAACGGCCGTCCGGTCTGGGTCTCGAGCCACGCGACCAGCTCGCGCAGCTGGCCCTCGACGAAGTCGGAGGCCTCCTCCCACTCCTCGCCGGTGAGGTAGCCGGCGTCCGGCTTGTTCCCCCACAGGAACGGGTGCGAGATGTTGAAGATCGGCAGCCGCTTGCCGAACACGCGGTAGGAGATGCCGTCCCACTGCTGCCCGGTGCTGCATCCGGCGTAGTTGTTCACGAAGAAGTCGGGGGAGGGCAGCCGCGACGCGAGGTCGCGCTGGTCCTGTGCGCCGACCACGCCGGTGTGCTCGCCCTCGCCGCTCTGCAGCGACGCGCCCTGCAGGGTCAGCACCGAGCAGCCGAGGTGGGTACGCGAGTAGGAGCAGAGCTCGGCGTTGTAGCCGTACTCGGCGCCGGCCAGCTGCGCGGGTCCCTCCAGCCGCTGGGCGGCGAGCCGCGCCGCGAATGCCTCGCCGTGGCACCACGCCAGCCCCGCCGCCTGGAAGATCGGGTTCAGCGCGCCGCCGTTGTACCAGACGATCTGCTTGCCCTGATCCCGTGCGGCGAACAGGTTGTCCCAGTAGTCGGCGACGAGCTGCCCGCCGGCCCGGGTGACCGTCAGCCGGTTCGTGCGGTCAGCGGGTGCGGTTCGGTCGGCGGTCTGCGTCATGCTGCTCCTCAGGCCGGGACGGCTCGGCTACGATGCGCCCGCTCGACGAGTGCCTCGATGCGGGTGCGGAAGGACTCGAGGGGGATGCCCTCGTGCTCGGTCTCGATCTGCAGATGCGGGATGCCTGCCGCATCGAGCGCCTTGCGGAGCTCGGGGTAGTAGAGCATGTGCGGCTCGCAGAACTTCGGCAGCAGATGGATCACGGCCTCGGCCCCGCTGCGGCGGACCGCGCCGAGCAGCCAGCTGTCCCAGTCCGCGTCCTGCTGCACCCGCGTCGGGCAGGGGATGTTCACGTTGCGCTGCTGGTACCACCGCGCGACCGCCTCGAGCGGGTCGCCGTCCTCCTCGACGTCGGTCGAGACGTGGCGGCGGCCGTGGTACAGGTCGTCGTCTACGACCACCGCGCCGCTGGCCTCGATCACCTCGAGAAGCTCGCGCCGCGGCGCGTGGCAGAGGTGCCCGGACAGGTGCACGCGGACCCGGCGGCCGGACGGCCCAGTGGTCGGGGGCCCAGTGGTCGGGGGCCCAGTGGTCGGGGGCACTGCGGTCGCGTCGGCGAGCGCCTCGGCCAGCAGGTCGGCGTGCTCGGCCGGATCCATGATCATCGCCGAGGTGACGATGTCCTGGAGCTGCACGGGGGACAGGGCGCCCGACCTGGCGGCGCGATCGTCGAACAGCCGCCGGACCATCCGCCGGTCACGGTTGTGCGCGGCGATCGCATCGCGCAGCGCCTCGGTCGTGATCGGCTCGCCGGTCAGGCGCTCCAGCTCGGTCCGGAACTCGCCCATCATGGCCACGACTCGCGCCGGGCCCCAGGAGTCGTTCATCGAGCTGTTCAGCATCCCAAAGAACACCGGCGTGTCCGGCAGGATCGCGCGGATCACGTCCGCGGCGCCGATGAGCTGAATGCAGTGGTCGGCCATCAGCACCGCGTCGTAGAGATCGAAGCGGCCGGTCGCCGCCTGGTCTGCGAGGTTGCGGGTGTAGCCGCAGTAGAACTCCGCGAGCAGTGACCGCCCCTCGGTGACCGGCTTCTGGTCGTCCTGCACCACCACCGGCAGCGTCCCGGCCGCGAGGGCCAGCTCCCGGGGGAAGTTCATCGGCAGCACACCGAGCACCAGCCGGCCCGGATGCCGCGCACGCCAGTCCGCTATGTACCCGCGCGGATCGCGGGCGACGGCGGTGAGCGTCTCCAGGGTGATAGCCACGGTAGATAGTCTACGCCTGAAGCAACTAAGTCACAAGAAATGTAAGACGAACGGAGCGGGGTGCCCGCCGGCACATCTAACCGGCGGCCATTGTCGATTAGGTCCAATTATTCTATGGTTAGACCGAATCCCTTATGGGTGCACGGGCGCATCAGGTGAGGTGGTCAGCGTGGCGTTCGCCAAGGTTACGGATCGGTACAGCAGTGAGCAGATCGAGCGCTACTACGCGTCCGGGGTGTGGCGCGAGGCCACGCTGTTCGATGAGCTGGAGAACCAGGTCGCCATCCGGCCGGACAAGGTCTTCATCACCGACGGGACGGCCGCTTACACATTCGGCCAGCTGCGCGCTGCGGCGCTGCGGCTGGCCGCGAGCCTGGCCCGGCTCGGGATCGGCGCCGGCGACCGGGTCGTGGTCCAGCTGCCGAACTGGACCGAGTTCGCCGTCATCAGTGTGGCCCTGGCCCGGCTCGGCGCGATCATGGTCCCGGTCATGCCGATCTACCGGTCCGACGACGTCCGCTTCGTGCTGGAGACGGCCGGGGTCAAGGCGGCGTTCACCCCCGGGATGTTCCGCGGTTTCGACCATGCCCGCATGTTCGGTGACCTGGCCGCGGCCGGAACGGGCCTGCAGACGGTGATCGCCGTGCGCGCCGATCCCGTGCCGGCCGGCGCCCTGGCCTTCGAGGATCTCCTGGCCGGCGCGGAGACCGGCGAGGACCTGCCCGCGTCGGGGATAGGACCGGACGGCCCGTTCGCCATCGTGTTCAGCTCCGGGACCACCTCCCGGCCGAAGGGCTGCCTGCACACGTTCAACACCTATTGCGCGAGCGCCCGGCTGATGGGCGAGGCGTACCACTACACGGCTGCGGACGTGCAGTTCGGGCCGTCACCGGTCACGCACAGCACGGGGCTGGTGACGAGCATCCTGATGCCGCTCGTCCACGGGGCGGGATCGCACCTGATGGACATCTGGGAGCCAAGGGAGGCTCTGGAGCGGATCGCGAAGTTCCGGTGCACGGCCTCGGTCACCGCGACCACGTTCCTGCAGGCCCTGCTCACCGTGTATGACCCGGACCAGCACGACGCGAGCAGCCTGCGCTTCTGGACGTCGGCGGGGGCCCCGATTCCCGGTGCGTTCGTGGCCGAGGCGCAGCAGACCCTGCCGCGCATGCGGGTGCTGAGCCTGTACGGGCGGTCGGAGAACCTCTGCACCACGCTGTGCTCCATCGATGACGACCCGGAGCGCTCGGTGACCTCGGACGGCCGGGCCGCGTACGGCCAGGAGGTCCGCGTCGTCGACGAGTACGGCCACGAGGTACCGCGGGGCACCGAAGGGGACATCGCCTTCCGGGGCGCGTCGAACCTGCTCGAGTACATCGGCCAGCCGGCGGCGACCGCCGAGATGTTCACCGCCGACGGCTTCTCGAAGTCGGGCGATCTCGGGGTCATGGACGCCGACGGATACGTGCGCGTCACCGGGAGACTCAAGGACATCGTGATCCGGGGCGGCCTGAACATCAGCGTCAGGCAGGTCGAGGACCTGCTGATCGCGCACCCGGCGGTCAGTGCCGTGGCGGCCGTCGGCATGCCGGACGCGGTCCTCGGCGAGCGCGTCTGCTGCTACCTGGTCCCCGCGCCCGGCGCCGCGCCGCTGACGGTGGCGGACATGAGGGAATACCTGCTTGGCGCGGGCCTGGCGATCCAGAAGGTGCCCGAGCGGGTCGAGATCGTGCCGGAACTGCCTGTGACGGCCACCGGCAAGGTCCAGAAGAACGTGCTGCGCGAGGACATCGCCGCGAAGCTCGCCGGAGCGTGAGGCGGGACCGGAGAGGCTAGCGGGCGAACGTCTCGATGATCGCGCGGGTGTTCTCGGCCACCCTCTCCGGCGGGAGCGTGAAGCTGGGGGAGTACAGCATGGCGTGGTCGTAGCGCTTCTCCAGCGCGGGCAGCGCGTCCCGCACCTCGGCGGCGGTTCCCGCGACGGCCATCTGCCCGAGCATCGCGTCGGGTACCGCCTCGGTCATCGCGCGGTGGTCGCCCGCGCGGAAGGCATCCCTGATGGCGGCGGCCTCCCGGCCGAACCCCGAGGCCTCCAGGACCGGCCCGTAGGACTTGGGCGCGACGTAGAAGGCGATCTGCGCGGCGGCCTCCCGGCGGGCGGCGGCGGTGTCGTCGGCGATCGAGCAGATGATGATGCCCGCCAGGCGCACGTCGCCCGGAGACCGCCCGGCCTTCGCGGCACCGCGGGCGATGGCGGGCAGCGCGATGTCCTCCAGGTACCGGCCGGTAATCGTGGGGTGGCAGATCAGCCCGTCCGCGACGCGCCCGGCGGCCTCGATCATCCGGGGGTTCACCCCGGCCGTGTAGACCGGGATATCGGCGCGCAGCGGCGGCGCGACCTCGGCCGTGGGGGTGATGTCGACGGAATAGAAGCGGCCCCGGTGCCTGACCGGCCCCTCGTGCAGCCGCCAGAGCCGCCGCAACAGCGGGACCAGCTCCTCGATCCGGCTAGCCGGGCCCTCCGGATCCGGCACTCCGTGCCAGTCCGTCATCATCCGGCGCGTGCCCGTGCCCAGGCCGAGGGTAAACCGCCCGTCGCTCATCTCGTCGAGGAACCGGGCGTCGTTGGCGAGCACGAGGGGAGAGCGGCCAACGGCGTAGGCGATCGCCGTTCCGACGCCGATGCGGGTGGTCGCGGCGGCCATCGCCGCCGCGGACACAATGGCCGAACGGTGCAGGAACTCGCCCGCCCAGGCCGCGTCGAAACCGGCCAGCTCGGCGCGGCGGGTGATCTCCTGGGTCTGCCTGAGGCCGCCGGCCAGCACGGTGATGCCCCGGGTCGTCATGCCAGCGGCCCTCCGTCCTCACGCCGGGGCACCTCCCGTTCGAGGTACCTGCGCGGTAATTTGGCCATACCATTGTACCTATAGGTTCTGCTGGCGGTGACCCGGGAGGCGGCAGCCCATGGCCACGATCACGGTCGGGATCTCGGACCAGGACGCCTTCACGGTGCCCGACCCGCGCGTCCGGCGGCGGCTGCTCGACCGGGTCGCGGCGGCGGGCCTTGACCACATCACGGTCGGCGACCACATCGCCTTCCACGGCGGAACAGGCTTCGACGGGCTGATTACCGCCAGCTTGCTGCTGGCCAGCCACGAAAGCCTGCCGGCGGTGGTCGGCGTGTACCTGCTCGGGCTCCGCCATCCCATGCTGGCCGCGCGTCAGCTGTCCACCCTCGCGCAGGCCGCCCCCGGCCGCCTGACGCTCGGCATCGGCGTGGCCGGGGAGGACCGCCGTGAGGTGAGCAACGCGGGGGTCGACCCCGGTACCCGCGGCCGGCGCCTCGATGAGGCGCTGCCGCTGCTCCGGCGGCTGCTGGCCGGCGAGGAGGTCAGCCACCAGGGCGAGTTCTTCCAGCTGGACCAGGCCCGGATCCTGCCGCCGCCGCGGCCCGCGATCCCGATCGTCATCGGCGGCCGGGGGGAAGCCGCGATCCGGCGCGCCGCGGCCCTCGGCGATGGCTGGCTGGGGATGTTCTGCTCCGCCCGCCGGTTCGCACAGACCAGATCGCGGATCCTGGCGGCGGCCGCGGACCTGGGCCGGCAAACGCCGCCGTGGTTCGGCGTGAACGTCTGGTGCGGCCTGGACGCGGACCCCGGACGCGGCCGCGAGATGCTGGCCGAGAAGATGGAGCGGCTCTACCGCCTGCCGTATGAGAAGTTCCGGTACCTGGCGCCGGCCGGAACCCCCAGGCAGGTCGCCGAGTTCCTGCGCCCGTTCGCCGAGTCGGGTGCCGGGCACATCACCCTCATCCCGGCCGGCCGGTCCGTCGAGGCCGAGATCAACGCGGTCGCGGAGGTCCGCGAGTACCTGCGGGCCCTGGCCTGAGCGGCAACTATCCGCAGGCTCCTTATTTGGTCTGACCTATAGTATAGTTTAGTCCCTATCGGTGAGGTGAGGACCTTGGACCTGTTCGACGCCCCCGACGAGGCGGAGTTCCGGCTCCGCGCCCGGGCCTGGCTCGAGGACAGCCTGCCCCGGCTGCCCTGGCCGGAGCCAGCCGACCTGATGGGGAAGGCCCCGTTCTGGCGGCAGTGGCAGGGCATGCTGTTCGCGGCCGGGCTACGCCGGCCTAACCTGGCCGAAACAGTACGGGGGCCAGGGGCTCGACGAGCGGATGCGCGCGATCTTCACCGAGGAGTGCGACCGCGCCGGCGTGCCGGAACGGCTCAACATCATCGGCGAGGACTTCGCCGGGCCGACCATCGCGCACTTCGGGACCGGCGGGCAGAAGGCACGCTACCTGCGGCCGATCCTGACCGGGAAGGAGATCTGGTGCCAGCTCTTTTCCGAGCCCGATTCCGGGTCCGACCTCGCGTCGCTGCGCACCAGGGCGGTCAGAGTGAAGGGGGACGGGGAGGTGGGTGGGGGCTGGCGGATCTCGGGCCAGAAGATCTGGACCAGCCGCGCGCAGCTCGCGGCCCACGCCATCCTCCTGGCCCGCACGGGCGGAGGCGAGCGGCAGCGGGGGATCACCTACTTCCTGCTCCCGATGGGGAGCGACGGCGTAACCGTGCGGCCGCTGGCGCACATGCTCGGCGAGGCGGAGTTCAACGAGGTGTTCCTCGATGACGTCCTGCTGCCCGACGACGCGGTGCTGGGCGAGGTCGACGGCGGCTGGAAGGTCGCGATGGCCACGCTCGCCTTCGAGCGTGTCGCCATCGCCACCGGGCGAGTCAACACCACTAAGGCGATCGAGGAGATCATCGCCGACATCCGGTCCAGGAAGGCGGCCGACGGCAGCCCGCTCGGCGCCGACCCGCGCATCCGGCAGCAGGTCGCCGACCTGTGGGGTCGCGCGCTCGTGCACCGCGCCATCAGCCAGCGGGTCATCTCCGGGGCCGCCGACGGCGGGCCGCCAGGCCCGGTCACGTCGATCGGCAAGCTCTACTTCTGCCCGCTGGTCGACGACCTGGCCGACTTCCGCCTCTCCCTCGAGCCGCTAGGGGGCGAGTTCGCCCTGGACGATGAGATCGCCGAGGCCCGGCGGTGGCTGCGGCTGGCCAACCAGTCCCGGGGCACCGCCATCGCCGGCGGGTCCACCTTCATCCAGCGCAACATCGTCGCCGAGCGTATCCTCGGCATGCCCCGCCGCTGACCGGCAGCTGACGTGACGTACACCTGGCGCCCCTCGCCTGATTACCTGGAGAACTGCAACGTCGCCCGGCTGATGCGCACGCTGGGGGCCGTCACCGCGGACGAGCTCCGCGCCCGCTCGGTGGCGGACATCGGGGCCTTCTGGCAGACGGTCACGCGGGACCTGGGCATCGAGTTCCGCGCCCCGTACCGGGACGTAGTAGACCTCAGCGGCGGCATCGCCTACCCGGAGTGGTTCCCCGGCGGGCGGCTCAACGTGATCGACACGGTGCTCAGCCGCTGGGCGCGCCAGACGCCCGCCGCTGCCGCCCTCATCCATGAGGCCGAGGACGGCATGGTACGCACGGTCACCTTCGCCGAGCTCGATGACCAGGTCGCGCGCGCCCGGGCGGGCCTGCGCCAGCACGGGATAGGCCAGGGCAACGCCGTCGCCATCTACCTGCCCATGACGCCAGAGGCCGTCGTGGCGCTATACGCGGTGGCGAGCATCGGCGCGGTGGCGGTCCCGCTGTTCTCCGGCTTCGCCGCCGCCGCCATCGCCGCGCGGATCCAGGACGCCGGGGCGAGGGCCGTGATCACCGCCGGCCGCACCGTCCGCCGGGGGCGGGCGGTGGCCATGCTGGCGCAGGTGGCCGAGGCGCTGCCCGCGTGCCCGGACGTCGGCCTCGTCGTGGTCGCGGGCGGGCCGGGCGAGGACCGGGTACCCGCGGGGGAGGTGGTCTCCTGGGACCGGCTGCTTGAGGCCGAGCCGGATGCGGACGTCGAGCCGACGTCCGCATCGGACACCCTGCTGCTCGCCTACACCTCGGGTACCGCGGGAAAGCCCAAGGGCGCGGTGCACACGCACGCGGGCTTCCTGGTCAAGACGGCCAGCGAGGTTGCCTACGGGTTCGACATCATGCCGGGGCGCGTCTTCTGCTGGATCACCGACATGGGCTGGATCATGGGGCCGCTGTCGATTGTCGGCACCCACGCCAACGGCGGCACGCTCCTGCTTTACGAGGGCTCGCCCGACGTGCCGGACACCGGACGGCTCTGGCGGCTCGCGGCCAGGCACCGGGTGGCGATGCTTGGGGTGTCGCCTACGCTGATCCGCACGCTGCGAGCCGTCTCCCCGGACGTGCCGGACGCGGACCTGTCGTCTGTGCGGGTGCTCGGGTCCACCGGCGAGCCCTGGGACCCGGAGTCCTACGAGTGGCTGGCCCGCGACGTATTCCGCGGCCGGGTGCCCGTCATCAACTTCTCCGGGGGCACCGAGGTGGGCGGCTCGTTCCTGTGCCCGTATCCCGTCGAGGAGATCCGCAGCTGCTCACTGGGCGGCCCAGCCCTCGGCATGGACGTCGACGTGGTGGACGACGACGGGCGGCCCGTCCGCGGCCGCGTCGGCGAGCTGGTCTGCCGCCAGCCGTGGCCCGCGATGACCCGCGGCATCTGGAACGACGACGAGCGCTACCGGGAGGCCTACTGGTCGACGTTCCCCGGCCTATGGCGGCACGGCGACTACGCGCTGGTCGACGGCAACGGGGACTGGTTCATTCTGGGCCGCTCCGATGACGTGATGAACGTGGCCGGCAAGCGGGTCGCGCCCGCCGAGATCGAGTCCGTGCTCGTCACGGACCCCGACGTCGCGGAGGCCGCCGTCGTGGGCATCCCCGACGCCACCAAAGGCGAGTCCGTGTGGGCGTTCTACGTCCCGGTCCCGCACGCGGGAGATCAGGCGGAAGCCGCACGCAGGCTGGTCCGGCGGGTGGCCGAGGAAGTCGGCAAGCCATTCGCCCCAGCGCGGGTGGTCCAGGTCCGCCAGCTGCCCAAGACGCGGTCGCAGAAGATCCTCCGCCGCGCGGTGCGCGCCGCCGTGCTCGACACCGACCCGGGAGACCTGTCCGGCGCGGAGAACCCCGAAGCGGTCGAGGAGATCCGGCGGCTGGTCAAGGAGCTGCCATGATCGCCGGGTGTCAGTCCTCGGGAACCTCGATGGCCGTCCGGTCCTCCACCTCGGAGATCGCCTCCGCGTACGTGTGCAGGTGGCGGGTCATCCGGCGCAGCGCGGCGTCGGCGTCCCGTGCCTCGATCGCCTCGGTGACCCGGACGTGCGCCCGGATGGTGGCCCGGCGCACCTCGGCGTCGACGAACGCCTGGTTGTCGGTGGCGGCGTAGATGGCCCGCGACAGCGCCAGCATGAACCCGGTCAGCAGCTCGTTGTGGCTGGCCTCCGCCACCGCGAGGTGCCAGTCGACGTTGGCCTGCAGGAAATCCTCGAGCGGACCGTCCACGCTAATGGCTACGTTGGCCGCCGCGAGCCTGGCCAGGTCCGCCTCCGTGCGGTACTTCGCGGCCAGCCGGGCACACGCCGGCTCGATCCCCTCACGGGCCTCGAACAGCGCGGCCAGCCGGATGTGTCGCCCGCGGATCAGCAGGCTCACGGAGTCGGCCACCGAGTCGCCGCCGGGGCGCTGCACGAAGGCACCGCCGGAACGCCCGGTCCTGATCCGGACCAGCCCCTGCACCTCGAGGATTCGCAGCGCCTCGCGGACGGTGGTGCGGCTCATGCGCGTCTGCAGCACCATGTCGCGCTCCGTGGGCAGCGAGGTGCCTTCGGGGAACTCCCCGCTCAGGATGCGCTCGCGCAGGTCGTCGGCGAGGACGTCGGAGGCCTTCGGGACATGCATCGGTGCCAGCCGTACAGGCCGCTGGACAGTCGCGGGTTCTCCAGGCACCGGTCCCCATCTCGTCACGTCGCGCTTTTGGTCATACCTAACTTACCATTTGTCGGCCTCCGGGGCCGGGCGGCGACACGCAGCCCGCCCCGGAGGCCGTCTAAGGCCGTCTAAGGCCAGGGGAGGACTCGCTGTGCAGTGGAACCTGTCGCCGGAACAGGACGCCTACCAGCAGGCGTTCCGCGACTGGCTGTCGGACGTGGCGGAACCGGACACGGTACGACGCTGGCTCGACGCCGGTGATGCGGCGGCCTTCGAGCAGCTGTTCACCGGCGGCGGCTGGTCCGGTGTCGGGCTGCCCGAGGAACTCGGCGGACAGGGCGGCGGGCTGGTCGAGCTCGCGCTGACCGCCGAGGGACTGGCCGGGGCGGCGGCCCCGTCCGCCGGATGGCTGGCGACCATGCTCGCGGTGCCCGCGCTGGCGCTGGCCGGGCACCGTGATCTCGTGGAGCTTGCCCTGGCCGGCCAGACCGCCGCCTACCTAGTTCCCGCTGACCGCGTGCCCGACGAGGCTCCGCCGCTGTCAGTGGACTCCGGCGGTGCCATCAGCGGGTCGGTACCGCGGGTCCTGGCGGGCGACACCGCCGTCAGGTTCGTCGTGCCCGTCGCGGCCCCCGGCACCGAACAGGACACCCCGCGGGCGACGGGCGGCCGGGAGCTGCGGCTCGTGGACGCCGGTGCTCCCGGGGTCACCTGCACCAGGCGCAAGCTGCTCGACCGCTCCCGGTCGGTGGCCGACGTGAGTCTCGACCGCGCGCCCTCGCAGCGCCTCATGCTCACGGCCGGCCCCGCCGAAGTGCTGCGCCAGGCGTCGGCCCGGGCGGCCGTCCTGGTGGCCGCGGACTCGCTCGGCGCGTGCGCCAGGATGCTGGACCTGGCCGTGACCTACAGCAAGCAGCGCCGCCAGTTCGGCGTCCCGATCGGCTCGTTCCAGGCGGTCAAGCACGCGGCCGCCACGATCCTGGTCGGCGTGGAGGCGGCGCGGTCCGCCGTGTACTTCGCCGCCGCGTCGGTGGACGCGGGCGGCCCCGAAGCGTTCCTGCACGCCGCCGCGGTCAAGGCGCAGGTCACCGCGGAAGGGGCGCGATCCGCCGACAGCGCCCTCACCATGCACGGGGCGATCGGCTACACCTGGGAGTACGACCTCCAGCTCTTCTTCAAGCGAGCCAAACTCGACGAGAAGCTGCTGGGTACGCCGACGGCGTGGAATGAGCGGATCGCGGACGGCCTCTCGCTCGTCTGACCCGCCCTTGGTTATTTGGTCTGTCCTTTGATAGATTAGACCAAATATTGCGACGGGCATATTGCGACGGGCAGACGGGCCAGGGACCGCGAGAAGGAACCTGAGAAGGGAAACCGGTGCCGTGGACTTCGAGCTCAGCGAGGACCAGGAGACGATCCGCAAGGCGGTCCGCGAGCTCGCCGCCAAGTTCGACGACCAGTACTGGATGGAAAAGGACCAGGCGCACGAGTTCCCGGCGGAGTTCTACCAGGCCTTCGCCGGCGCCGGCTGGCTCGGCATCACCACGCCGGAGGAGTACGGCGGGCACGGCTTCGGGATCACCGAGGCCTCGCTGCTGCTCGAGGAGGTCGCGGCTTCCGGGGCGGGGATGAACGGCGCGAGCTCGATGCACCTGTCGATCTTCGGCATGCACCCGGTGATCGTGCACGGGTCGGAGGAGCTGAAGCGGGAGAACCTGCCCCGGATCGTCAGCGGCGAGCTGCACGTGTGCTTCGGCGTCACCGAACCGGAGGCCGGGCTTGACACCACCCGGATCACCACGTTCGCCCGCCGGGACGGCGATGACTACATCGTCAGCGGCCGCAAGGTGTGGATCTCCAAGGCGCTGGAGTCGGAGAAGATCCTGCTGCTGACCCGGACCACGAAGTTCGAGGACGCACCGAAGAAGACGGCCGGCCTGACGCTGTTCCTCACCGACCTCGACCGGGGCCACGTCGACATCCGCCCGATCGCCAAGATGGGACGTAACGCGGTCAGCTCCAACGAGCTGTTCATCGACGACCTGCGCGTCCCGGCCGCGCACCGGGTTGGCGAGGAGGGCATGGGGTTCACGTACCTCCTGGACGGGCTCAACCCGGAGCGGATGCTGGTGGCCGCCGAGGCGCTCGGCATCGGCCGGGCCGCGCTGCGCCGCGCCGTGCGCTATGGCAACGAGCGGGTGGTGTTCGGCCGCCCGATCGGGATGAACCAGGGCCTGCAGTTCCCCCTGGCGGACTCCCTGGCCAGGCTCGACGCGGCGGAGCTCGTGCTCCGCAAGGCGACCTGGCTCTACGATCGCGGCCAGCCGTGCGCGCGGGAGGCCAACACGGCCAAGTACCTGTGCGCGGACGCCGGGTTCCAGGCGGCCGACCGTGCGCTGCAGGTCCACGGCGGCATGGGCTACTCGGAGGAGTATCACGTCGCCCGTTATTTCCGGGAGGCCCGGCTGACCCGGATCGCGCCACTCAGCCAGGAGATGGTGCTGAACTTCCTCGGCGAACACGTCTTGCGACTCCCAAGGAGCTACTGATGTTCTCGCTGCGCGGGCGGACCGCCCTGGTCACCGGCGCGGGCAGCGGCATCGGCGCCGCCGTCGCGAAGGCGCTGGCCAGGGCCGGCGCCGCGGTCGTCGTCAGTGACCTGAATAAGGACACGGCGACGGGCGTCGCTGACGAGATCAACGCCGACGCCTCGACGCGCACGGAAGGCGGGCGCGCCGAGCCCGCCGAACTGGACGTGCGGGACGCCGCCCAGGCCGCCCAGGCGGCCCAGCAGGCCGCCGGCCTCGGCCGCGGCGTGCTCAACATCGTGGTCAACAACGCGGGCGTCATCGCTCCCGCCATGTTCGGCTCCATGACCGCCGACCAGTTCGGCCTGGTCCTCGCGGTCCACGCCGGGGGCACCTTCACGGTCAGCCAGGCCGCCCTGCCCTTCCTTCCCGACGACGGTACCGGCCGGATCATCAACGTCACGTCGGCGGCCGGCCTGGTCGGCACCATCGGCCAGGTGAACTACGGCGCGGCCAAGGCCGCGATCGTCGGCCTCACCAAGTCCCTGGCCCGCGAGCTCGCCAGGCGGAACATCACCGTCAACGCCATCGCGCCGCTGGCCGCGACGCCCATGACGCAGAACATCAGGGGCAATGAGAAGCTCGCCGCGCTGACCCTGGCCCGGATACCGCTCGGCCGCTGGGCCGACCCGGACGAGATCGCTCCCACCTTCGTCTACTTCGCCTCCGATGCGGCCTCCTACGTCACCGGCCAGGTCCTGCCCGTCGACGGCGGGACGGTCATCTGATGCCTGCCCGGGCCGCCGGGGCAGCAGGCCCGTTTGCGGGCACCGGCCGGGACGCGCTGATCGTGGACGCGCTGCGCACCCCGATCGGGAGGTCCCACCCCGAGCGCGGCTGGTTCCGCGACGTGCACCCCAACGTGATGCTGGGCGCCGTCTACACCGCGCTCCTGAACGCCGCCGGGCTGGCCCCGGAGGCCGTGGAGGACCTCATCGTCGGCTGCACCGCGCCGTTCGGCGAGCAGTCCCGCAACATCGCCCGCAACGCCTGGCTGCAGGCCGGCTACCCGGCCGAGGTTCCGGCCACGGTGCTCGACCGGCGGTGCGGGTCCGCCCAGACCGCGGTCGAGATGGCGGCCGCGCTGGTCAAGTCCGGCACCCACGACCTGGTGATCGCCGGCGGCGTCGAGCATATGGGCCACGTGCCGATGAACTCCCCGGCGAAGATATCCGAGCTGTACGGCGACCCCTGGCCGCCCGAGCTGCGCGAGCGGTACGACTTCGTGCCTCAGGGAGAAAGCGCCGAGCTGATCGCCGACCGCTGGCACATCACCAGGCAGGAGATGGACGAGTACGCGGTCCGCTCCCACACGCTGGCCGCCGCGGCGAGCGATGCCGGCCGGTTCGCGCGCGAGATGATCCCGCTCGACCTCGACGGCCAGACGCGGGCCAGCGACCAGGCCATCCGCCCGGAGACCTCGATGGAGGGACTGGCCAGGCTGAAGGCTGTGTTCCGGGCGGACGGCCGGATCACCGCGGGCAGCTCGTCGCCGATCTCCGACGGCGCGGCCGGCCTGCTCCTCGCCTCGGCCGCGGCCGCCGAGCGCCACGGCCTCCGCCCGCGCGCCCGGATCCTCGACCAGACCACGGTGGGCGTGGATCCCGTCATCATGCTCACCGGCCCCATACCGGCAACCAGGAAGCTGCTCGAGCGCAATGGCATGACAATCGGCGACATCGACCTGATCGAGATCAACGAGGCGTTCAGCTCCGTGGTGCTGGCCTGGGAACGGGAACTCAAGCCGGACATGGACCGGGTGAACGTCAACGGCGGCGCGATCGCCGTCGGCCATCCGGTCGGCGCGACCGGCGCGCGGCTGTTCGCCACCCTGCTGGCCGAGATGGAACGGCGGGACGCGGAGACCGGCCTGGTGACCATGTGCTGCGGCGGCGGCCTCGGCACGGCCACCCTCGTGCAGCGGCTCGGCTGATGCTCGAGATGCTGGACCTGTCCCGTTACATCCGCCCCGGTGACGGCGTTCGGTGGGGGCAGGGCGGCGCGGAGCCCGAGCCGCTGGTCAACGCCCTGCTCGACCAGGCCGACGCGATCGGGCCGGTGCGCGCCTTCTGCGGCCTGACCTGGAATGAGCGGCTGGCCTGCCCCTCCCCGGGGGCCTGACCCTGCTGTCCTACGGCGCCCTCGGCCTGCTGCGCAAGCTCAGCAGGCAGGGCGGCCTGCAGGTGGTGCCCTGCCATTACTCCCAGCTGCCGCGGATGTTCGCCCGCCGCATGCTCCCGTGCGATGTCGGGCTGCTGCAGGTCTCCGCCCCCGATGACGACGGCATGGTGTCACTCGGGATCGGGGTGGAATACGTCGCCGACGCGCTGCGCTACACGCCCACGCTGATCGCCGAGGTCAACCTGCAGATGCCGCGGACCAGGGGGGCCTGCCGCCTGCCGCTGTCCGCCTTCGCGGCCACCGTGGAGACCGACCGCCCGCTCCGCGAGGCGGCTGCGGCCGAGCCCGACGCGGCCGACCGGGTCATCGGCGAGCTGGTCGGCGGGCTGATCGAGGACGGCGACACGCTCCAGATCGGAGTCGGCGCCCTGCCGAACGCCGTGCTCGGGGCGCTGTCCGGCCACTCCGACCTCGGCTTCCACACCGGGATGATCACCGACGGCGTCCTCGGCCTGATCGAGCAGGGCGTGGCCACCGGGGCGAAGAAGGAGATCGATCAGGGACTGGTGATCACCGGGGCCGCGCTCGGCTCCGCGGCAATGTACGGCCGGCTGCCGGAGTTCCCGGTCGAGTTCCGCCCCGCCAGCTATACCCACGATCCGGTCGTCCTGGCCAGCCTGCGGTCGCTGGTTTCGGTGAACTCCGCCATCGAGGTCGATCTGCTCGGCCAGGTGGGCGCGGAGCTGCGGGGCGGGGCGCATATCGGCGCGGTCGGCGGCCAGGTCGACTTCAGCCGCGCGGCCTCGCTGACCGGCTCCCGGTCGGTGATCGCGCTGCGCTCGGAGTCAGGCGGCAGGTCCACGATCGCCGCGGCCCTGCACGGCGGCGTGGTGACGACGGCGCGGTCCGACGTCGACGCGGTCGTGACCGAGCACGGTGTCGCGGTGCTCACCGGATGCACCGTGGCCGAGCGCGCCTGGCGGCTCATCGCGGTGGCGGCCCCGAGCTACCGCCAGGAGCTGGAGTCGAGCCTCGCTCACCAGGAGGTACGTACATGACAGCAGCCAGCGCGAGCCCGGCGCCCCCGCGCACCGTGCGCATCCGCGAGGTCGGCCCGCGGGACGGCTTCCAGAATGAGCCGGAGACGATCCCGACGGCCGACAAGGTCGCCCTGATCAACGCGCTCGGCCGGGCCGGCGACACCAGGATCGAGGTGGCCAGCTTCGTCAGGCCCGACGTGATCCCGCAGCTCGCGGACGGCGTTGAGGTGCTCAGGGCCATCGACCTGCCTGCCACGGTCAGCAAGATGGTGCTGATCCCCAACAGCAAGGGCCTCGACCGCGCCCTGGCGGTCCGCGACCTGTTCGAGGAGGCCGCGCTCTTCGTCAGCGCCTCGCCGGCGCACAACTCCAGGAACGTCAACCGGACCGTCGAACAGACCATGGCGGACGTGCAGGTCATGGGGAAGCGCATCAGGGCCGAGGGCCTGACGTTCTGCGCCGTCATCGCGACCGCGTTCGGCTGCCCCTACGAGGGCCGCGTGCCGCAGCAGCGGGTGCTCGGCCTGGCCGAGGAGTTCGCCGCGGCCGGAGCCACCGAGATCGGCTTCGGCGACACGACCGGGATGGCCAACCCGGCGCAGGTGGCGGGGTTCTTCGCCGCCGCCCGCCAGCGGCTGCCCCAGGTGGAGCTGACCGCCCACTTCCAAAACACCCGGGGGCAGGGCCTGGCCAACGCCTATGCCGCGCTCGAGGCAGGCTGCGCCAGCTTCGAGGCCAGCTTCGGCGAGCTCGGCGGCTGCCCGGTCCCGGCCGGCTCGACCGGCAACATCGCCACCGAGG
This sequence comes from uncultured Actinomycetes bacterium, assembly GCA_963790065.1. Lineage (GTDB taxonomy): Bacteria > Actinomycetota > Actinomycetes > Streptosporangiales > Streptosporangiaceae > Palsa-504. The sequence goes on from CAWBNK010000029.1 coordinate 347,116, forward strand.
ACCTCGTGAGCATGTTCCACGAGATGGGCGTCGATACCGGCCTTGACCTGCAGAAGGTCATTGACGCCGCGCGCGCTGCGCAGGCCGTCCTCGGCCGCAAGCTGACCAGCCACTCGATCGTCGCCGGCCCGGTCATCTGGGCCACGAACCCACGGGAGATTGCCTAATGAGCAACCGCGTCGCACTCGTCACCGGCGCCGGGCAGGGCATCGGGCGGGGCATCGCCGCCGCGCTGGCCGCCGGCGGCTTCCGGGTGGCGGTCGCCGACCTGAACCTTGACACCGCCACCCGGACCGCCAAGGACCTCGCCGAGGCGGGCGGCAGCGCCATCCCCGTCGAGATCGACGTGACGCAGACCGGGTCGGTCGGGCTCGCCGTGGCGTCGGTCACCGCCGAGATCGGCCCGGTTGAGGTGGTGGTGAACAACGCGGGCTGGGACGACTTCATGCCGTTCGTCGCGACGACCGAGGAATTCTGGGACAAGATCCTCGAGGTCAACTTCAAGGGCCAGCTCCGCGTGATCAAGGCGGTCCTGCCGGGCATGCTGGAGCGCGGGTTCGGCCGGGTCATCAACATCGGCTCGGACGCGGGCCGGGTCGGCTCCTCGCTCGAGGCGGTCTACTCGGGTGCTAAGGGCGGCATCATCGCCTTCACCAAGACCCTCGCCCGCGAGGTGGCCGCCCAGGGCATCACCGCCAACACCGTGTGCCCCGGCCCGACCGACACCCCGGCGCTGCGCAAGTTCGCCGACCGGGCGGGGCAGGATGCCGAGAAGGTGATCGCCGGGATGGTCCGCTCGGTCCCGATGAAACGCCTCGGCACTCCAGGCGACATCGGCCCGGCTGTCGCGTTCCTCGTCTCCGACGAGGCGGGCTTCATCACCGGCCAGACTCTGTCGGTGAGTGGCGGGCTCACCATGGCCTGACCGGCGGCTGCGCCAGCCGCGCGCGGGCGATGGCTGAGGCCTGCGCGGGAACCACGGCCCGTTCGGCCAAAAGACTTCCAATGATGCCGAACGAAGCGGCCTGCTCCGGTCCGGCATCGGCTCGCCTGGACCGTTCCCTGCGCCGGCCGTGCCTGATATGGTCTTACCATAAGACCTTTCGAAAGGGCGGTGGTTGCCGATGGGCCAGACGAAGGACGTCGTGACCTGGCAGCCTGCCGCGCCCGGGATCTGGCGGGTCACGATGGCCTCGCCGCCGGCCAACGCGCTCAGCGTGCCGCTGCTCGACGGGCTGCACGCCGCGCTGGACGCGGCCGAGGCCGCCGGGGACGTCAAGGTCATCGTCGTGTCCTCGGCGGTTGACGGGTTCTTCGCGGCCGGCGCGGACATCAAGCACCTGGCCACGATCGACCGCGCGTCGTTCACCGCATACGGGGATCAGATGCGCGCGGTCAACGACCGGCTGGCCGCGGCGCCGTTTGTCTCGGTCGCGGCGGTGGACGGCCTCGCCCTCGGCGGCGGGCTGGAGCTCGCGATGGCTGCCACCATGCGGGTCTCCGGACCCCGGGCCAGGTACGGGCTACCGGAGGTGAAGCTCGGCCTCATTCCGGGCGCCGGGGGCACGCAGCGGCTGCCCCAGCTCGTCGGGCGGGGCCGGGCGCTTGACATCATGCTGACCGCCCGGCAGGTGCCCGCCGCCGAGGCGCTCGCCATCGGGCTCGTGGACCGGCTCGCCGACAGTGACGCGGCCGCGGCTGCCCTCGCACTGGCGGGCGAGCTGGCCGGCCTCTCGCGGCCCGCGCAGCGCGCGGTCGTCGCGGCCGTGGACGCGGCCTTCGACCTGCCGCTGGATGCCGGGCTGGGGTTCGAGGCGGCGCAGATCCAGGCACTGTTCGAGGACGGCGAGGCGGCCGAGGGGATCGCCGCCTTCATCGAGAAGCGCTCGCCGCGGTTCGCGTGAGGAAGGAACCCGAGGCAAGGGGCAGGGATTGGCGACCGTAGAGCGCGCGGGGGAGGGGCGGCTGCACCTCGCGGCGCCAGGCGGCCCGGAGCGGTTCTTCCGGGTCGCCAGGCCCACCGCGGCAGGCGAGGTGGTCTCAAGCTCCATGCCGGCCGGGCCGTGGCTGACCGGGCCGTCCGGCCGCCCGCTCGCGGGGGCGCTCGGGGTGCTGATCGATAACGTGGCGGGTTGGGTGCTCGTGCGGCGGCGCCCGCCGGGCGGATGGTCGGTCAGCGCGGAGATTACGCTGGACCTGTTGCTGCCCGTGCCCGCCGACGGGTCTGTCCTGCTGGCGGAGGGCAGCGTCCGGCACGTCGGCACGGCGGGCGGCTTCTCCACCGCGTCGGTCACCGACGGCTCCGGCCGGCTCCTCGCCGTCGGCACCCAGCATGGCCGGTGGGTGCGCGGCGCGGCCGCGGCGGATGACGGCACCGCCCTGGCCTCCGGCGTGCCGCCGGGGGCGGACCTGGCCGGATTCCTCGGCGGCAGGGCGCGGGCCGCGGAGGGCGGCGCGCTGCTCGAGCTGACGGTGACCCCCGAGCTCGCCAACCCGCTCGGCAACCTGCACGGGGGCATCACCCTGTGCGCCTGCGACCTCGTGGCGCAGGCCGCCATCGACGCCGCCGGGGGACCGCCGCGGACGGCGTCCATCCACGTGGCCTACCCGCGCCCCATCCCGGTCGGCACCAGGGTGCGGTTCACGGCTCAGGTGGCCCACCTGGGCCGGGCCTTCGGCATCGTCCGGGTCACCGCGCTCAGCGACAGCGGCAAGCCGGGCGCGATCGCCACGGTGACGACGGGCCCGCCGTACGTGCCCGCCAGATGAGCGAAAGGAGCCGTCGATGAGGGCACTGGATACCCGCTATCAGACGCTTGACCTCGGGGCGCCCGCCTCCGATGTCGTCGTCATCACGCTGAACCGCCCGGACCGTTACAACGCGATGACCGCTGCGATGTTCGACGAACTCGAGCGCGCGGCGATCGCCCTCGACGACGAGGACGGCCTGCGAGCCGTGATCATCACCGGGGCCGGGAAGGCCTTCTGCGCCGGCTACGACCTCGCCGACGCCGGGGAACTGCCGCGCCTCGGCGCCCTCGGCGTGCTCGACCTGCAGGAGCGCGCCGCCCGGGCGCTGCTCGCGGTCCGCTCGGCCCGGGTACCGGTGATCGCCGCCGTCAACGGCGCCGCCGCGGGCGGCGGGCTGTCGCTGGCCCTGGCCGCCGACATCCGGCTGGCCGCGCCCGCCGCCAGGTTCAACGCGGCGTTCGTCCGCATCGGCCTGTCGGCGGGCGACCTCGGCGCCTCCTGGCTGCTGACCCGGCTCATCGGCCCGGGGGCGGCGAGCGACATCTGCTTCACGGCAGGCTCGTCGAGGCGGCGGAGGCCCTGGCCCTGGGCCTGGTGAACTCGGTAAGCGAGCCGGGCGTGCTGCTGGACGACGCCCTGGCCCTGGCGGCCTCGATCGCCGTCAACTCACCGGGCGGCGTCCAGCTGTCCAAGCGGGCGCTGCAGGCCAACATGGAGGCCGCCTCGTACGCCGCGGCCATCGAGCTGGAAAACCGCGGGCAGGCGCTGCTCACCAGGGGAGCAGATTTCCCCGAGGCGCTTGCCGCATTCAAGGACAAACGGCCGCCGGTCTTCACCGGCCGCTGACTATCCGAGGACGCCGGAGGTACCCGCCGATGAACCTGCCCGAGCTGCAGACGCTGGCCATCGAGCCGCTCGACGGCGGCACCGCCATCCTGCGCATCAACCGGCCCGGCCGGATGAACGCCCAGACAGTGACGATGTTCGGTGAATACGGCATCGCCGCCCGCGCCCTGCGCGACAGCGGGCTGCGCGCGCTGATCCTGACCGGGGCCGGGGACCGGGCGTTCTGCGCCGGGTTCGACCTTGACGAGCTGGACGCCATCACCCGCCTCGGAGTGCGCGACTACCTCAAGTTCCAGGAGACCGCCGTCAGCGGGATCACGGCGATCAGGCACCTGCCCTTCCCGGTCATCGCCGCCGTGCACGGCGCCGCCGTGGGCGGGGGCCTCGCGCTGGCGCTCGCCGCCGACATCCGCCTGGCCGCGCCCACAGCCAAGTTCAGCGCGGCATTCGTCCGCGTCGGCCTGTCGATGGGCGAGCTCGGCACCTCCTACAGCCTCAGCCGCCTGGTCGGCCCGGGCCGTGCGGCCGAGATCGGCTACACCGGCCGCGTGGTCGGCGCCGAGGAGGCCGTCCGCATCGGCCTGGCCAACCGGGTGGTCCCCGCCGAGCGGCTTCTCGACGAGGCGCTCGCGATGGCCGCCGTGATCGCGGCCAACTCGCCAGCCGGCGTACGGCTGTCCAAGCGGGCCATCCAGCGCAACCAGGAGATCACCTCCTACGCGGCGGCCCTGGAGCTGGAGAACTGGGGCCAGGCCCTGCTCACCATGGCCGAGGACCTGCCCGAGGCCCTGGCCGCCCGCGCGGGCCAACGCGAACCCTGGTTCACCGGCCGATGACGCGGACCGCAGCCGGGGCGCTGACCCCCGCCGACCTGGGTGCGCTGGCCGGGTTCCTGCGCGAGCGCGGCCTGTGCGATGGCCCGCTAAGCGCCAGCCGGATCGGGGACGGCCACTCCAACCTGACGTACGCGGTCAGCGACGGGCACCGTACCGTCGTGCTGCGGCGGCCGCCGCCGCCACCCGCACCGGCGGGGGCGAACGACGTGCTCCGCGAGGCCCGGCTGATGGACGCGCTACGGGACACCGCGGTACCGGTGCCTGCCGTGCTGGCCATCGCGCGGGCGGGCGAGGTTCTGGATGTCCCGTGCTACGTCATGAGCTTCGCCGCGGGCCCCGTCATCACCGCCGGGACGCCAGCGGCACTCAGCCAGTCAGGGACGAGGCGCGAGATCGGCGAGTCCCTGATCGACACGCTCGCCGCCCTGCACGCCGTCGACTGGCGGGCCGCCGGGCTCGGCGACCTGGGACGGCCCGAGGGGTTCAACGCCCGGCACCTGCGGCGCATGGAACGCCTGATCGCGGACGACGACGGGCGCATACCGCCGCACTTCGCGCCCGCCCGGGACTGGCTGGCCGCGCGCGTGCCGCCCGAATCCGGCCACGCGATCGTGCACAGCGATTTCAGGATCGGCAACGTGGTGATCGCCCCAGACGCCCCCGGCCGGGTGGCGGCCGTGCTCGACTGGGAGCTCGCGACCGTGGGGGACCCGCTGCTCGACGTGGGCTACTTCCTGGCCTCGGTGCCCGGGCCGGAGGGTCCGCTGACGCCGGTGCAGGAGTTCGGGGCAGCGATGCTCGAGGACGGGTACCCGGACCGTGCGGACCTCGCCGCCAGGTACGCGCGGCTCACCGGCCGCGACCTGTCCGGTCTGGCGTGGTACACCGTCATGGCGCAGTGGAAGCTGGCCGTGCTGTACGAGTACAGCCGCCGCAGGACCGCGCGCGGCGACGGTGACCCCTACTACGCCGGCGAGTCGCTGGTCGCGTCCTTCCTGCGGGCCGCTCACCAGGCCGCTGGACTGCCCGTCCCCGGCCAGCCCGAGCAGGCGGATCCCCGGATGCCACAGGAAGCACCACCGTGACAGCCGTCTTCCCCGACGTCCTGGTCACGCCGGGCACGCCCGGCCTGCCCGAGCGGTTCTTCGACCGGTTCGTATTCAACCTGCACGCGTCCGACGGGTCAGCCCCGTCGGTCATCTTCGGGCTCGGCGTCTACCCGGCCAGGGATGTCATCGACGGCTTCGCGATCGTGGTGAGCAGCGCCGTGCAGCGGAACCTCCGCCTGTCCGACGAGCTGAGCGCGACCCGCACCACCGCGACCGGCGGCGCGCTCGGGCCGCTGTCGTGGGACGTGACCGAGCCGATGCGGACCTGGCGCGCCGCGCTCGGCCCCAACCCGTCGGGCCTGGAGTTCGACCTCACCTGGCGGGCCAGGACCCCGGCCTGGACCGGCGAGGTGGCCGTGGCGAACGCCGACGGCACCGCCTCGTCTTTCGCGCACCTGTTCCAGTCCGGCCGGTACGAGGGCGCCGTGCGGATCGACGGCCGGGAGGTACGCGTCGACGGCTGGTACGGCCAGCGCGACCGCTCCCGGGGCGTGCGCACCATGGTCGGCGGGCAGGGCCTGCACCTGTGGGTCCAGGCCCAGTTCCCCGATCGTTCGGTCGGCTTCCTGACGGCCGAGAGCCGCGGCCACGAGCGGCTCCTGCTGGCGGGCGCGGTCATGCACGAGAGCGGCCGACTCGACCCCGTCACTGACGTGCGGCACGACCTGAGCTTCGACGACGGCCTCGACCTGCGCGGCGGTCGGGTCGAGGTCACCACGCAGGACGGCGCCGTCTACCGCATCGGTGCCGACGCTGCCGCGCACGGCGGCTACATGTCCGGCGGCGGGTACGGGGGACAGCACGGCCGCCCGATGGGACGCGGCCATGTCGAGAACGACGCCTACCCGCTGGACGGCTCGGTATCACCCCGGGTCCTGGACTCCGCGCTGACCGACCGGCTCACCGCGTTCACCTGGGACGGCACCCCCGGCAGCGGGATCTTCGAGTTCGCGCTGACCAGGAGCCCGGCGTACGCCTACGTGCCCACCCTGCCCCGGGACTAGGCCCCGCGGTACTTGGAGAAGTCCGGCTGGCGCTTCTCGTTGAACGCCCGGATGCCCTCTTCGGCCTCTGGCGTCTCGCCGAAGAGCTTGAGGGTGGTGTAGGCCATCGAGCCGATGCCCATGAAGTGCTCACTGTCGGTGTTGAGCGACTGCTTGAGCACCTTGATCGCGGTCGGCGAGAACTGGAGCATCTGGTCCGCCCAGGCCCGCACCTCGGCGCGCAGCTCGGCCGCCGGGACGACCTTGTTCACCAGGCCCCACTCCAGGGCCTCGGCGGCCGTCAGGCGGCGGAGCATGAACCACAGCTCGCGGGTCCGCTTCTCGCCGACCACCCGGGCCAGGTAGCCGGAGCCCATGCCCGCGTCGAAGGAGCCGACGCGCGGGCCGTTCTGGCCGAACTGCGCGGTATCCGCGGCGATCGTCAGGTCGCACAGGACGTGCAGCACGTGACCGCCCCCGATGGCCAGGCCGTTGACGGCGGCGATCACCGGCTTGGGCGTGTCGCGGATGACTCGGTGCAGCGCGTCCACCTCGAACAGCCCGCTCTGCGATGGGCCGTAGTCGCCGGTCTCCATACGCTGCTTCTGGTCGCCGCCCGCGCAGAACGCCTTGTCCGCGGCCCCGGTGAGAGCGACCACGCCAACCTCGTCGCTGGCCCAGGCCCGCTTGAAGGCCATCACCAGCTCGTCAACGGTGCGCGCCCGGAAGGCGTTATAGCGCTCGGGACGGTTGATGGTAATCCACGCCAGGCCCTCGTCAACCTCGTACGTCACGTCGGTGAACTCTTGCATCGGCCCTCGGTTCCCTCCGCCGCGGTAGCGGACAGGTGAGCCGTCCGCCCCATCTTTATATGGACTGACCATTAACATACTTTACAGGCCACGGGATCTCAATCAGCCGCGGGCGCGGTGCGGGGCCAGGATCTCGCGGGCGATGACCATCTTCTGGATCTCGGCCGTGCCGTCCGCGATCAGGTAGGCCATCACGTCCCGCAGCCGCTGCTGCAGGGGGAACTCCGTGGCATAGCCGAGGTTGCCGTGAATCCTCATGGCCGCCTCGATGGCGTCCTTGGCCACCACGGGCGGCCACCACTTGCTCATCGAGGCCAGCGCGGTGTGCGGCTCGCCCTGCTCGCGCAGCCACAGCGCGCGATAGCAGAGCCAGCGGGCCGCCTCCAGATAGGTGGCGTGCTCGGCGAGGAGGAACGACACGCCCTGGTTATCGGCGATCGGCCGGCCGAACGCGTGCCGCTGCGTGGCGTAGGCCGCGGCCTCGTCCAGGCTGGCCTGCGCGGCGCCTACGCACATCAGGCCGATCGCGGCCCGGCTGAAGTCGAAGTGGCTCAGCACCGCGCGGAACCCGCCGCCGGCCTCGCCCACCAGATGCGACGTCGGCACGAATACGTCGTCCAGGTAGATAGAGCCCCAGCCGAGCGGCAGGCAGCCCATGCCGGGCAGGTGGTGCACCGACACGCCCGGCGCGTCAAGCGGCACCAGGTAGCAGCTCACCCCCGCGGACCGCGTGGTACCCGGGTCGCGCGCGTACACCAGCGCGGCGGACGCGTTGCAGGCCCAGGAGATCGCGGTCTTCTCGCCCGCCAGCCGCCAGCCGCCCGGGGCAGCCCGGGCCACCGCGGCCAGCCCGGCGGCATCGGACCCCGAGCCCGGCTCGGTCAGCGCGATCGCCAGCGTCTCCCTCCCCTCGATCAGCGGCGGCAGGTAACGCTCCTGCACCTGCTCGGTGGCCTGAGCCAGCTGGGACGCGATGAGCCCGACCTGGATCGGGGACGACGCCATGTTGACGTCGCCGTAGGCGATGGTCTCGGCCACCAGGCCGAGCAGCACCGGGTCGTCCACGCCGGTGCCGCCGTACCGCTCCGGCAGCCCGATGCCGAGCACGCCGAGCTCGCCGAGCTGCCGCAGCACCCCGAACGGGAACTCGGTGGACGCCGCCCGCTCCCGGTAGCCCGGCAGCAGCACCTTGCGCGAGTACTCGGCCAGGGTCTTGGCGAAGGCCTGCTGCTCCGGTGTGAAGGCGAACGACACCATGGTGCTCATATCTCCCGCAGAGTGGTAACGGCGATGTCATGGTCACGCCAGTACTTTTTGGCCTGACCATATTTATTAAATATGGTATGGTCAAAAATTCCCGTAATCAATCGGCGACCGCCTGCTCCATGATCAGCGGCCGGCATGACCGCCGCCCGCGCGCAGGGCATCGCGCAGCAGGTGCTTCTGGACCTTGCCGGTCGCGGTGACCGGCCACGTGTCGGTGATCTCGAGCCGCTCGGGGACCTTCCAGACGGCCAGGCCGCGGTCGCGGCTGAGGTAGTCACGCAGGCCGGCCAGGGTCGGCGCGTCGTGGCCCGGGGCCAGCTCGAGGACCGCGCAGACCCGCTCGCCGACCACATCGTCGGGCAGCCCGATGACCGCGGCGGTCTTGACGGCAGGCAGGCCGAGCAGGGCCTCTTCCACTTCGCGCGCGCTGATATTGAAGCCGCCGCGGATGATGATGTCCTTGATCCGGCCCGTGACCCGCAGGTAGCCGGTCTCGTCCAGGCGCCCGGTGTCCCCGGTCCGCCACCAGCCCTGCTCGTCGAGGGCCTCGGCGGTAAGGTCCGGGCGGCCCCAGTACTCGACGAGCCGGCCGGGACCCCGGTAGCGGATCTCGCCCTCCACGCCGGCCGGGGCGTCCGCGCCGTCAGCGACGATCCGGAGCTCGACGCCGGGGACCGGGCGGCCGTCGGAGGAGGCGGCTCGCTCGATCGGATCGTCCGGGGTGCAGACCGTGGCCATCATGACCTCGCTGGAGCCGTAGGCGGGGACGACCCGGCAGCCGCTGAAGCGGGCCGCGGCCTCCTCGACCAGGACGGCCGGGATGGGCGCGCCGGCGGTGAGCCAGAAGCGCAGCCGGGAGACGTCGTGGGCGGCCGGGTCGTAGGCGTCGAGCATCATCCGGAGGAACGGGGCCGGGCTGGCCGTGCCGGTGCAGCCGCGCTGCGTGACGCGTTCCAGCGCGGCGGCCGGGCGGAAGATGTCGAGCAGCTCGACCGACGCGCCGGCCAGCGTCGGGGCCATCAGACCGAGGGTCAGGCCGAGGGCGTGGGTGACTGGCGCGGGCATGAACATGACGTCGTCACGGGTCAGGCCCATGGCCGGGATGGCCTGCTTGGGCAGGAACGAGCTGGTGTTCCAGGTGTGCAGGCAGCCCTTGGGCCGGGACTCGGTGCCGGAGCTGTAGAGAACAAGGTGCGGGTCGTCGGCCGAGGGCGGCCCGGGCAGGACGCCGCTGGCCGCGGATAGCAGGCTGTCCAGGGCCAGCGCCCCAAGGGGCGGGTCGGCCCGCACCACGATCTGCGTCAACCGATGCCCGCAGGCCGCGACGATCTCGGCGGCCATGGCAGTGTGGTCGAAGCCGCGGAACTCCCCGCAGGTGATCACGGCGGCGGCACCGGAGTTGGCCACGATGAAGCCGACCTCGCCGGCCCGGTACACCGGCGCGATCGGGATCACCACCGCCCCCAGCCGGGCGCAGGCCGCGTAGACGAGGAAGAACTCGTTCCAGTTGGGAAGCTGGACGGCCACCCGGTCACCGCGGCCGATGCCCTGTCCCGCCAGGCTGGCGGCGAGCGTCCGGGCCTGGTCGCGGAACTGCCCGTAGCTGAGCGCCGAGGTCCCGTCCGACAGGTAGGGGCGCCGCGGGTCATCGTCCGCCCACCGGTCGACGACCCCGGGGAAGGTGTCGTCGCCCCAGTAGCCGGCGTCGCGGTACTCGGCGGACCTCGGGAGCTGGTCGGAGGCAGTGCGCATAATGGCTCCCTAGAACGCGCTCAGCAGTAGCTGGCGGACGTCGGCGACCGCGTCGATCCCGGCTTCGTCGCTGTCCGCGAACGGGATGAGGTTGACCGTGTCGGCCCCGGCCTTGACGAACGGGGCGATGAACTCCGCGACCTGGGCCGGCGAGCCGCACGGGACGAACCGCTCGAACTTGGCGAATGGCAACCGGTAGAGGTTTTCCATGACCGGGGCCACGCGGTCGCGGGCCTGGGCGCGGTCGGGTCCGAACCCGCACCAGAACGTCATGCCGTGCCGCCAGCTGACCTTGGTCCGCCCGGCTTCGGCAGCGTGGGCCTCGACGGCCTTGATCGACTCGGCGCAGCGCTCGGCCGTGGCCCAGATGCCGAGCCAGCCGTCGCCGAGCCGACCCGCCCGGCGCAGCGCTGCCGCGGAGCGGCCGCCGACCACCAGCGGCACGGGCGGCTCCGCCGCGGGCCGCAGGCGAGCCGCCTCGAGCCGGAAGAACTCACCCTGGTGGCTGACCGTCTCACCTGACAGCAGCCTGCGCACCAGGCCCAGGGCCTCGTCCATCCGGCGGCCCCGGGTCCGGGGGTCGACCCCGCAGGCCTCGACCTCCCGGCGGTCGTCGCCGGCGATGCCCAGGCCGAGCGACAGCCGGCCGGGGCCGAACTGCGTCACGGTCAGGATCTGCCGGGCTACCAGCAGGGGATGCCGCAGCACCATCAGGTAGACCGCCAGGTACACGCCGAGATCTTCGGTCGCGGTGAGCAGCGAGGCAGCGTCGGTCAGCCCGTCGCTGCCGACGCCGTCACCGAACATCACGTGGTCCCCGGTCATCACGTGGTCGATGCCCGCGTCGGCCATGCGGCGCAGCAGGCGCGCCCGGTGACGGAGCAGGGCCGGGCCGGTCAGTGCTGGCCGGGGCTGGGCCGGCGGCGCGCCCCAGCCCTGCGGCATCAGGTTGGCCCCGAACCGGACCGGAGTCACGGGGTGTCGCCGTGGGCGAAGAACGCGTCCCGGCGTTCGGTGATCTGCGGATCGCCCATGATCGAGTAGCCGTACAGGCATTCCAGCCGAAGCTGGTCGTCCAGCGGGTGGCCGATGACCTCCAGGATGGTGGCCTTGGCTGACTCGACCGCGGTCCGCGGGTTGCGCAGGATCTTGGCCGCGATGTCCTCCACGGTGGGCATCAGCTCCTCCCGGGGCACGACCCGGTTCACCAGGTGACACTGGAGGGCCCGTTCGGCGGTGATCGCCTCGCCCATCAGCTCCAGTTCCATCGCGATCCCCACGCCGCAGGTGTTGACCAGGCGCACGATGCCGCCGTCGGCGAAGTGCATGCCCCGGCGCATGTGGTAGAAGCCGAACTGGGCGTCCGCGCTGGCCACCCGGATGTCGCAGGCCAGCGCTAGCTCGATGCCGCCGCCCATTACCATGCCGTGCAGCGCGGCGATGATGGGCTTGCTAGTGCGGTGCAGGCCGCGGGTGATGCCGCCCGCGAACCCCTGGTCGAGGACCTTGCGCCCTAGGTCGGGCCCGCCGTTCAGCCACCCGTCGACGTGCGTGGCCAGGTCGGCGCCGGCGCAGAAGGCCTTCTCGCCGCTCCCGGCCAGGATGGCCAGCCGGACGTCCGGGTCGTCGCGGAAGCTGCGCCAGGCGTCGGACAGCAGCTCGTCGGTCTCGGTGTCGATGGCGTTGAGCTTGTCCGGGCGATTCAGCGTGATGTAGGCGATCGGGCCGCGCGTTTCGTACAGCACTTTCGGCATCGGGTGTCCTCCTATGCGTCGCTGCCAGCGCGCGGTCCGACGCCGCCAGCATCCCGGCGACCAGGGTCAGGTCGCAGCAGTACGGGTCGGCGGCGCCCGGGCCCGGCTCGGCCGGTATTACATCAGCGCATCGTATGATTAAATACTGTAACATCGGGACCGTGGCCGCGCTACCCTCCGCCGGGCCGGACCGGAACCTGCCCGCCCTGCAGCCCCTGACCGCCCGGTCGATCGTGCTCAGCACACTGCTCGGTTACCATCCGCCCGCGCTCCCGGTCAGCGCGCTGGTCCGGGTGGGCGGGCTGTTCGGTATCAACGAGAGCACCACCCGGGCCGCGCTGTCCCGGCTGGTCGCGGCCGGGGATCTCACCGCCGAGGACAGCGTCTACCGGCTCACCGAGCGCCTAGTCCGGCGGCAGCGGCAGCAGGACGAGAGCGTCTCGCCGCGATCGCGGCCCTGGGCGGGCGGCTGGGAGATGGCCGTGGTCACCACCCATGCCCGGCCCCAGGCCGAGCGGGTCGCCCTGCGCAAGGCCATGATCGACCTGCGGCTCGCCGAGCTGCGTGAGGGCGTGTGGCTTCGGCCGGACAACCTGGTCCGCCCGGCCGACGGCGTGGTGGTCGGGCAGTGCACATTCTTCCGGTGCGACTACCCGGACCCGGGCCAGCTGACCGGGCAGCTGTGGGACCTGCCCGGCTGGGCCGCCACCGCGCGGCGCCTGCACGCCGAGCTCGGCCAGGCCAGCGGACTGCCCGAGGGGTTCATGCTCATCGCCGAGGTAGTCCGGCACCTGCGCCTGGACCCCTACCTGCCGCCCGAGCTGCTGCCGACAGGCTGGCCGGGGCCGCCGTTGCGGGCCCGGTTCACCGCCTTCCGGGACCAGTTCGCCGGGCGGCTGCGTGACTACAGCACGCGCTGAGCTCGATGGCCTCCTGATCGCCCTGGCCGCCCGGCGTGCCGAGACGGCTAGCGGCGGATCAGTTGCCAGGCCGCCCGGCCGCGTCGACCGTGCTCACGCAACGCGCCGCGCAGCCATAGAGGGGCGGGACTCGGCCCAGGTGTCAGCGACAAGTCGCGGCAACCGCCAAAATATGCACCGCCTGTGGCGCCACAGGCGGCGGCTTCAATGTCCCGCCGGATGGCCTCTTGCGCCAGTTGGCCCTGAATCACCGGCAGGATCCCAAGAGCCAAACTAAGAGCCAACGACCGCAGACTTCCCGCCACGAGGCCTGGGCTGAAACAGGACACCAGCCGACCCGCACCGCAAATCGCCCAGTGCCTCTTTTCAGGCATGGGAATTCTATTTTGACCTCGGCAATTCAACTCCGGAGGAGGGATGGTACGTGGCCTATTCTGCGAGTGAGAGCGTCGAGGTATTTGCCGACCTCCATGCCGACGTCGGCGAGGCGCCGCACTGGGACGAGCAGAGTAAGACACTTCTGTTTGTCGACTTGACCGGCGGCGCAGTGTTTCGCTTATGACCAGTCCGGGGTGAAGCTGAGTTCCTTCTCCGTCGGCCAAGAGGTAGGCGTGGCTGTGCCCCGGCGCGTCGGCTTCAGCGCCCGCGCGGATGGCGCCCGGGCCAGCGTCGAGGAGCCGAGCCGGGACAGCCGCAGTTCTTTCCCGGCGTGGCGGGATGATCGCCGTGAGAAACCGCTCCGCGAGCGGAGAAGGCAACCGGGAGTGTTAACGGGAGACGGCAACTGTTGCATGGTGCCCAGCGGCGTTCTTCAGCTTGACGTCGCCGGTCAGCAGCTCACAGCCGAGTGCCTCGGCTAGCGCGATGTAGGCGGCGTCGTACGCTCCCAGGTTGTGGCGCAGCTCCCACATCCGGGGATGATAGGGCCGGACCGGATGGCGGGTGATCCGTAGACGGGAGTAGTCGCCAAGCATCTGCTCCCCGCGGTAGTCGGTGATCTTCTTTCCGGCCGCGAGTCCCCGCACGGTTGCCGCGACCTCTACGTCGAGATGGTGCGGGGCGTGCAGCGTGCGCGGTGCGGACAGTCGCTGCCGCAGCACGTCATCCCCCTCTCGCGCGGACAGCGCGTCGACCACAAGGGAGCAGTCGACGACGTAGGTGAGGCTCAACGCCGCCCCTCGTCGCGCGCCGCGAGAATGTCGTCCATGGTCAGGTCCACGGGTTCCCGGTCGCGGGCGATCCGGGCGATTACCTCGGCGTTGGTCTCCGCGGCGGCATCGGCGTCCATCAGGTCGCGCAGGTAACCCGACAGCGACTGGCCGAGTGACCTCGCCCGCTCGCGCAGGACCGCGAGTGTCGCCGGATCGACGTCGCGGACCTGAACGATACCCGCATCCGTAGGTTCGCTCATGCCCACAGTCTACCGTCAATCATGCACCATGCATGAACTCGTGGCGCCTGGATACCCTATTTCGCCTTACAAGCGAGGGTTCACTGGTTCGAACCCAGTTGCGCCCACCAAGTTTGTGCAGCTAGATGGCCTTATTGAAACACTAATCTACGGCGACCTCGGGCAGTGCCTTGGCGCACGTGTCAGAGGCTATTCTGCTGTGTATCGACTGGTGCCCACATACGCAGTGAGGAGTAGGCGCTCCGCGCCGCGATCATGTATCAGACGCCTCACGGGACGAAGGCAGTTGTCTTTGATCTTGATGACACGCTCGCGCCCTCGAAGTCAGCCCTGGACCCCTCGATGGCAACGGCGCTGGTGTCGCTGCTCCAGCGCCTCCCCGTCTGCATCATCTCGGGCGGCCGATTCGAGCAATTCCAAGCGCAGGTCCTCGATCAGCTAACCGCTCCTGAACAAATTCTCAGCCGGCTTTACCTGATGCCGACATCTGGCACGCGTTACTACTCTCGGCAGCATGGCGCTTGGTCACAGGTGTATTCCGAAGACTTGTCCGCGGCGGAGAAGGCTCGGATCATGCAGGTCCTCGAAGAAACGTCAAGGAATCTCGGGTACTGGGAAGAGCATCCGTGGGGCGAACTCATTGAAGACCGCGGCAGCCAGGTCACCTACTCCGCCCTCGGACAAGCCGCCCCGCTCGGTGCTAAAAGCGCGTGGGACCCTGATGGAACGAAGAAGAGCCTGCTCGTGGCTCATGCCGCGCTATTGCTGCCTGACTTCGAGGTGAGGGGCGGTGGCTCAACGTCGGTTGATGTTACCCGCAAGGGGATCGACAAGGCCTACGCAGTTCGCAAGCTCATGACGCAGATTCACGCGGCCCCGGAGGAACTGCTTTTCGTAGGTGATCGGCTTGATGAGGCGGGGAATGATTATCCAGTACTGGCCGTGGGCGTGCCATGCGTCCCTGTCACGAGCTGGCAGGACACGCTTGCCGTGATAGCGCAGTTCAACGAGTGGTGGGACGGAGTCACCGGTTCGCCACAATTCCGAATCATTTCCACGTACCCCGACGCAGCAAGGCGCGGACACGCGGGCGCATGACCTCTTCCTGTCCTCTCGCCGATCGCGAGGCCCCTATTTCGTTCCTCCGATCGCGAGGCCGCTGTCGGCGTCGAAGAAGTGCAGGTTGCGGGTATCCACTCCGAGCTCGATCCGGTCGCCAACGCGGACCGTGCTGCGCGCGTTAACCCGCGACGTCCACAGCGACTTGCCTCCGTTTGTCAGATGAAGCCAGTAAGCGCCAGACGCGACGTGTCGTAGGTTGAAGGGCCGAATCCGTGGGCCTTGAATCTCGTAGAAATCCGGCCCGTGCGGACCGAGAAGCAGGCTGAGGTGGCCGAGTAGTTCGACCGGATCCACAGCATCGAGCGGGCCATGCCGGGCCGAGGCCAGCCCCGGTGTCCGGCCAGCGGGCTCAGCCAGATGTGCCAACGGTGGGGTCGGTGGCGCCGAATGCGTCCCCCAGGCCGGTGAGGTCAACGGAGAGCCGTGCCTGCCCGGGCACATGGTCCAGGAACGGGCGCATCGCCTCGAGGGCGGCCAGGATTTCGCGGCCGACCTGATGCGCGGAACGCATCGCATCCACCGAGACCAGGATTCCACGGTCGCGGTACCACGAGATGATGGGGGACGTCACTTCGTGGTAGAGGGCCAGGCGCTGGGCAATGACGTCCGGCGTGTCGTCGGAGCGATGCTCGAGCGCGGCACGCGCGAGCAGCCGACGCATGAGTTCCCCGTCGTCGGCCTGCAGGTGCAGCGCCACATCCGCGGTCATCTCGAGCTCGCGGCCGATCAGGTAGGTCGCCCGGGCCTGGTACATGTTTCGCGGGATTCCGTCGAGGACAAACCCGCCTCCGGCCGCCTTCGCGGCGACTATTTCCTCCCGCACCATATCGAGGACGACCTGGTCGGGCACGAGTTCGCCGCGATCCAGATACGCCTGGACGGCCTGGCCGAGCGCGGTCTGCCGCGCGACGTGAACGCGCAGCAGTTCACCGGTCGCGATGTGCGGGATGTCGAAGTGCGCGGCGATCAGCGCGCCTTGTGTTCCCTTGCCCGCGCCCGGCGGCGCGATCATCAGTACTCGCATTACTCATCTCCTCATGTCATCAGCCCGCCCACCGGCCCCCGGCCGATAGCTCGGCCCCTCACCCGGGTTCCGCAGCTGTGTAGCGCGATGGCTCACGAATCTATGCGCTGACGTGCAGGGATGCGGCGCGCTCCCGGTGACCGGCCGGCCTGATAACAAAGCTGCGGGCCAGAGGGTTCTTCTCCGGGCAGGGCATCGCAGGCCAACGTGGCCGGTGCCATCAAACAGGCGGCCAGGCTGGGCGTATACCCGGCCGCTGGCTGGCGGCGTGGCCAGCACAGACCGTATCACGGCAGCTCAGCCGTGCCCGGCTCCCCAACGCGGCTGGCCGGGCGCGAGGTGGCGCCCGGCTGGCCAGGGCTCGCCGCCAGCAAACGCGCGCGCCGGACTCCCCAGTGGCCAAGCCTGACCCCTTTGCCGAACGGGCCGTGGTGCTTGCCCTGGCACCGGTGCTTTACTGGCCCATCAGCGCAACTTCCGCAGGAACGGATCCTGCGGCTCGTAGGGTGCCACGGTGATCCGCGCGGCCATGACGATGGCTCCGTCGGGGCAGGCGATGACCGGGCTGAGGTCAAGGCCGGTGATTTCGGGCAGGTCGTCGGCGAGCCGCGAGACCCGCAGCAGCAGCTCGCGCAGGTATGTCCCCCCTGGGGCAACACCCCGGGTCAGCTGGTCCGCGTCGATAGGGGTCAGCGGCGTGAGCCGGGCCGCGAGCCCGGTGACCAGCCCGGCGGGCACGCGGCCCGCGCCGCCGAGCCCGAACATCACCAGCGGGCCGAAGGTGTGGTCAGCCGCGACCCTGACGATCACTTCGGTGCCGCCCGCCTGCGCGGCGACGGTCGCCGGGTTGTCTTCGCCGCTGGGCAGCACGATTCCGTAGCAGCCCAGGAGATCGGTCACCTGACCGGGGGAAAGCCAGCCGCCGCCTGGTGCCTGGCGGAGGAATTCGCGCGTCAGCGTGCGGGCGTCCGCGGCCCTGATATCAGCGAAGTCAGGCACAGGCCCGTGTGGTGCTGCCCGCCAGGCTCCGTAACTGGCGGCGCGGGCCATTGCGGCCACCGCGGCTTCCGGGTACCCGAAGGCGGGCACCTGGCCCCCGTCTTCCTCCGGCATCCTGCCCCGCGGCAGCAGCCGGACGGACTCTGGCTGGTTGAGCACCACGGCGGCCAGCGGGATGCCGACGTCCGCTTCGGTGATGGAGGCCACCAGGTCGCCGGTGGCGCCGGTGGGCAGGACGAGGGCGATGATCGCGTGCACCTCGTCGTCCGCCGCGAGCAGCTCGAGACACTGGCGGAAATCCTCGCCGGATACCGTGGCCCCGGTGTCGATAGGCCCGGTGACGGCGCCGGTTTCCGGCACCGCCGCGCGCAGCCGCCGCCTGGTCAGGCCGTGCGGGCGGTGGACGGTAAGCCCGAGGTCCGTGCAGGCATCGGCGGCCAGCAACCCCGCGCTGCCGATGTTGGACACGATCGCGACGGTGCGCCCAGCCGGGACCGGCTGGGTGGCCAGCAGCGCGGTGGCCTCGATCAGCTCACCGTAGCCGCGCGTTATGATCACGCCAGCCTGCTCGAACAGGGCTTCCCGGCTAACCAGCGGCGCAGCTGGGCGGCCCGCTGCCTGCTGGCCGGCCGCGGAACGTCCGCCCAGCACGGTAAGCACGGGCATGAGGGCGCTCACCCGGCGCGCGGTCCTGGCGAACTTCCGGGGATTGCCGAACGACTCCATGTACAGCACCGCGAGCTTGGTCACGCCGTCGCGCTCCCACCACAGCAGCATGTCGTTCCCCGACACGTCCAGCTTGTCGCCCACCGACGCGAACGAGGAGATCCCGATGCCGAGCCGGGACAGCTGATCCACCATGGCGAACCCCAGGCCGCCGGACTGCATGACCAGGCCGGCCACGCCGGCCCGCGGCGCACTGGCGGCGAACGTGGCGTTAAGGCCGATGCCAGGCACGGCCACGCCGAAGCAGTCCGGGCCGACCAGCCGCATGCCGTGTCGGCGGCACACCGCGAGCAGATCGGCGCAGGCGGCGGCATCCAGCCCGGAGGTGACGACCACGAGGGACCGCACCCCGCGCTGGCCGCACTGTTCCGCCGTCTCCAGGACCGCCGTGGCGGGCACCGCGATCACCGCGAGGTCCACCGGCTCAGGCAGATCAAGCACCGAGGGCAGGCACCGCTCGCCGCCGATCTGCCGGGCGCGCGGATTCACCGCGTAGCGGCGGCCGGCGTATCCGGCGGCCCGGATGTTCTCCAGGATCGCCCGGCCTGCCGTGCCCCGCCGCCGGCCCGCGCCGATCACCACGACCGACTCGGGCGCCAGCACGTGCCGCAGGCTGGCGGCTTCCGCGCTGCGCTCCCGTTCGGCCACGGCGTTCAGGTAGCCGTCGACCGAGGTGGTCAGGGCAACGGCGGGCAGCGGAAAGGTCGTCTCGAAGACCCCGTCCTCGAGATGACGCTCCATGAGCAGGCCGGCGTCGGCAAAGACGTTCAGCATCGCCTGGTTCTCCGACAGGGTCTGCGCGGTGAAGGTCGTTATCTGGTGGCTCCTGGCGTAGGAGACCAGATGCTCGAGCAGCAAGGTGGCGATGCCCCGGTGGTGCATGTGGTCGGCTACCGCGAACGCGATCTCCGCTACGCCGCTCCGGCGGCCCGGTCTTGGCTCGCCGACGGTGACGTAGCTGGCGCAGCCGACCACTTCGCCG
The DNA here is from genome assembly GCA_963790065.1 of uncultured Actinomycetes bacterium. Lineage (GTDB taxonomy): Bacteria > Actinomycetota > Actinomycetes > Streptosporangiales > Streptosporangiaceae > Palsa-504. The sequence goes on from CAWBNK010000029.1 coordinate 366,409, forward strand.
TCCGACAACGCGAGCAACGCCACCTGATCCGGCGAGGGGTCGCGGCAGATCCGCCGCGCCTCGGTGTCGGCCGCCACCCAGCTGAGGTTGAAAAAACGCAGGTAGGTGTTGTCGGGGGACAACGCCTCATGCATGGCCTTGACCGCGCCGAAATCGTCCGGGCCGGCCGGGCGGATCTCGACCGACGCCCCGTCGGCCAAGAGCGCGTACACCTGGCCGGACCCGACCTCTGCGTGCGCCGTGCTCACCGCGGTCTCCTTATCGTCCGTCAGAAGCCCGGGCCGGCGATGCTGGCGTCGGCGCCGGGGTAGCTGAGGCGATCGCGGACGGCGACGACACCCTGGACGTGCCGGACCTTGCGCACGATGACGTGGCCCAGCGCGACGGTGTCCGCATTTCCCTCCAGGGTCACGACGCCAGCCTGGACCGTCACCCCGAACTGGCGCGGGGCCGCCCCGAACTCCTGACCGATCACGTCGTCGGCGACCTCCTTGCGGATCTCCTCATCTGAGCGGTCGAAGACCGCCAGCACGTCGGTCCGGCTGATGATCCCGGCCAGGCGGCCGCTGGGATCGATGACGGGGAGCCGCTTGACCTGGAGGGTATACATCAGCCGGGCGGCCACCTCGACCGAATCTTCTGGCGAGACGGTTATCGCTGGGTGAGTCATCAGGTCACCCGCGGTGAGGCCCTCGGCTTTCTCCTGCTCACCGCGATGCAGCATGCTGGTGCTCAGGACCTGGCTGGCCAGCATGTCGGCCTCGGAGACCACCCCGATCACCTTCCCGTCGTCGTCGATGACGGGAAACGCGCTCACCCGGGACCGACGGAGCCTGGCCGCCATCTCCTTGAATGACGCGCCGAGCTTGACCGCCACGACCTGAGTGGTCATGGCGTCCTTGACGCTTGTCTTCATCGTTATCGTCCCTTCCGTATCGGCTGATGATCCCGGCCAGGCGACCATCCGCGTCGATCACGGGATCCGCTTGACCTTGCGCTCGCCCATGAGCCAGGCCTCAGCGGCTGAGGACGACCTTGAGCGCGCCGGTGTCCGCGGCCCGGGCGAAGACGTCGTACGCCTTTTCCATCTCATCCAGGCCGAAGTGATGGGTGATGAACCGCTTGGCGTCGATCTGGCCGCTGGTGACCAGGCGCATCAGGGTCGGGGTGGAGGAGGTGTCCTTCAGGCCCGCGGTGATCGTTATGTCCCTGATCCACTGTTCGTCCAGGCGCAGCGTGACGGCTCCGCCGTGCACGCCAATGTTCGCGATCCGGCCGCCCGGCCGGACCAGCTTGACCGCCATCTCGAAGGTGGCCGGGAGCCCGACGGCTTCGATGGACACGTCCGCGCCGAGCCGCCCGGCCAGGTCCCCGGTCAGGTCCCTGATGACCCTCAGCGGGTCCTCGCGGGAGCTGTTCACGATCACGTCGGCGCCGAAGTACTTGGCCGCTTCCAGCCGGGCGTCGGACAAGTCGATGGCGACAATGTGGCTCGGGCTGAACAGCTGCGCGCCGGCGATCGCGGCCAGGCCGATCGGGCCGGCGCCGACGACGGCGACGATATCGCCTGGGCGCACGCCGCCGGCCAGGACGCCGACCTCGTAGCCAGTCGGCAGGACATCAGCCAGCATGAGGATTTCCTCGTCGGACGCGCCGTCGGGAACCCGGAACGTTGACGTGTCGGCGAACGGCACGCGGACGTACTCGGCCTGGGTGCCGTCGATCGTGTGGCCGAGGACCCAGCCGCCGCCGCACAGGCACTGCCCGTAGCGGGCCGCACGGCAGTACTGGCATGTCCCGCACGCGCTGACGCTGGAGACCAGCACGCGGTCGCCGGGCGTGAGCGTGCGGACGCCGTCGCCGACCTCGTCGACGGTCCCGACCGCCTCGTGGCCCAGGATCCGGCCGTTGCGCACCTCAGGCAGGTCGCCCTTGAGAATGTGCAGGTCGGTACCGCAGATCGTGGTCGCATCCACCTGCAGGATAATGTCGCCGTCATCGGTGATCTCGGGGTCGGGTACCTCGTCCCAGGACTTGCGCCCGGGACCGTGGTAAACGAGGGCTCGCATGGCTGCCTCCACTGGCTGGTTAAGTTCTGCTCCCAGCCTCCCCGTGAACGGAACCGCGGGACAGGGCCGAAAGTCCATTTCTGGCCCGCTCGATGAGGACCTGCAGACCGGGATCGCGGGCGGGATTACAAGGTGGCGTTCGAGATCGACGACATCGACACCGCCGGGCGCCAGGGCTGGAGCGTGCTGATCCAGGGACCGGCGCATCACGTGGAAGCCGAGGCCGAGCGCGCGGCGGCCGTTGAGGCGGGAGTCGAGCCCTGGCCGGGCGGGGACAGGGAGCTGTTCGTGCGTATCGTCCCGTCCCGCGTCACCGGCCGCCGGATCCGCCCGGCCCTGTGAATCAGGGCCGGCCAGCGCCCTGATGGGCGCTGGCCGGAGGTAGTTGCCGGTGGTGCTGTGCATGTGTACGGTCGGGCCAGGTTGGCCGGGCGGGGTCAGGCGGTCTTGGCCGGGACGGGCCCGGTGGCCGGGATGGCCTCGTGGGTGATCTCGGGCCGGCGGCCCAGAGCCAGGGCGAACACCGAGCCGATCAGGGTCAGCCCGCCCAGGCCGAACGCGACGAGCGCGGCGATGTAGGTGATCTGGGAGACCTTCCACCAGCCGTAAGCGTTCAGCAGCATGCTGCGCAGCGTGGTGCCCTTGAACACGGTCGCCACCTGGGCGGCCAGGGCCACGTTCTTGGGCTGCGCGATCGCCTCGGTCGACAGCTGGGAGTAGGTCTTGCCGCCGCCGATCTCGGACAGGTGGACGGCGATGAAGTGGTCAGCGTAGGCCTCGGCCTGCTGCCCGGTCAGCATCTGCTCCCCGGCGTACTGCGAGACGCTGGGAATCATGCTCGGGGTGATCTCCGTGCCGACCTTGGGGTTCGCGAACGCGGCCTTGGGCGGGAAAAAGATCTGCTGCGCGGACAGCTGGCCCTGCACCGTGTTGTGCACATAAGCCGAACCCCACGTCAGCAGGCCTCCGGCCACCAGCAGGATCACCGTGACGGCGAACCCCGCGATGACGGTCAGATGGGAAGAATTACGGCGCATCGGTATGCCTCTTTCTAGCTGCGGGGCCGGTCCGGCCCGCCTGGTTCAGCTTGTTACCTGGAGTCTCCTGGCAGCACCGCCATCACCATCACGGCCAGACGTCACCGAACGGCCGGGACCTTCGGCCCGGATTACGGCGCCGGATTGCGGCGGCTGGGTGGACCGGCGGCCACTGCTTGGTTGGCCGGGTGCTGCCACCAGGGTCCGTTCGGCAATATGAATGTGATTTTCTGCCTGGCACTGGCCTCCGCCGCCTGCGCCCCGGCGGATAGTCTTACCCTGCATCGTCAGCGGGAGGGATCTGCTGGTGGAACCGGATGCTGGCAACCGCCCGGAGTTTCTTCCGTATCTGCAGCTTGACGATCTCCTCGCCGAGCTGCAGGTACGGCTGCAGGCCGTGATGGCGAACAGGGACCGGATGCGCGGCCTGATCGAGGCGGTCGTGGCCATCGGCTCCGGCCTCGACTTGAAGTTCACGCTCAGGCGGATCGTGGAGACTGCGGTTCGGCTGGTAGATGCGACCTACGGGGCGCTGGGCGTCATCGGCAACGGCAAGCGGCTGGCCGAGTTCATCCCGGTAGGCCTGAGCCAGGACGAGATCGAGGCGATCCATCACTGGCCCGAGGGGCGCGGCCTGCTCGGCCTGCTGATCGACGATCCCCGGCCGCTGCGGCTGGCCGACATCGCCGCCCACCCAGCATCGTCGGGCTTCCCCAGCGGCCATCCGCCGATGCGCGGTTTCCTCGGCGTCCCGGTGCGGATCCGGGACGAGGTGTTCGGCAACCTCTACCTGACCAACAAGCGCGGCGGCGGGGACTTCACCGAGGACGACGAGGCGGTGCTGGTCGCGCTGGGCGCCGCGGCGGCCGTGGCGGTCGAGAACTCCCGGCTGTACGAGGCGGCCCGCCGCCAGCAGCGCTGGATCCAGGCCAGTGCCGAGGTCACCACCCGGCTCCTGTCCGGCTCCGAACCCGGTGAGGTGCTGGCCGGCATCACCCGGCAGGCGCGGGAACTGTCGGAGGCCGACCTGGCCGTGCTCGCCCTGCCCGACGAGGAAGGACGGCGGCTGACTATCACCTATGCCGACGGCGACGGTGCCGACGCCACCCGCGGCCTGGTGCTGCCGGCCGGTGAATCCCTGTCCGGCCGGGTGCAGTCCACCGGTGAACCGCTGACGGCCGCTGACTTCGCCGCCGACGAGCGCGCCTCGAAGGCCGCCCGCAGAGCGATGAGTCAGATCGGGCCCGCGGTCGTGTTCCCGCTCGGCGCGCGAGGGAACGTGCGCGGCGTGCTCACCGTCGGACGCCGACACGGCGCCTTGCCGTTCCCGCAGGCCCAGGCGGACGTGGTGGCCTCATTCGCCGCGCAAGCCGGCGTCGCGCTCGAGCTGGCGGCCAGCCGCGCCGAAGCCGAACGGCTCTCGGTTTACCAGGACAGGGACCGGATCGCCCGCGACCTGCACGACCTGGTCATCCAGCGGCTTTACGCCACCGGCATGTCGCTGGAGGGAACGATGCCGATGATCACCAGGCCAGAGGTCGCGAGCCGCATCACCAACGCCGTGGACGCGATGGACGAGACCATCAGGGACATCCGGGCCACCATCTTCGCGCTGCAGGCCCATGATGCCACCGGCCAGCCGTATCTGCGCGGCAACATCGTCGGCCTCGTCGATGAGATGACGCCCATGCTCGGCTTCGCGCCGTCGCTGCGCCTGGGCGCGGGTCTCGGCGCGCCGGTCAGGCCGGAGCTCGCCGGGCAGGTGCTCGCCGCGCTGCGCGAGGCCCTGTCCAACGCGGCCAGGCACGCTGATGCCGGCCAGGTCGACGTGACGGTGGACGTGGATCCGGACGGGATGCTCACCGTCCTGGTCATCGACGACGGGGCCGGGATCCCGGCCGGGGCGCACCGCAGCGGGCTCCGCAACCTGGCCGAGCGGGCCGAGGACCTAGGCGGCAAGCTGCGGCTCAGCCCGGCCGATCCGACGGCGCCCACTCCGGGAACCAGGCTGGAGTGGCGCGTACCTCGCGGCTGATGGCCCTGATCGCCTCAGAAACGATCCGCACCGTCGTCCTGGCCGTGAGTGCGAAGCCGCCGGCCGTTTAGTAGTTCTGGTGAAACACGGACAAAGTGCTCCCGCGTCCCGTGGGCCCAGGACCGGAGGTCTATTTTCTGCAGCCGGCCTATTTCATCGGGGTCGGTCACTTCTCGCGACGGCCCGATCGCGGTGACACTCCAGCCGGCCTGCTGGGCGTCCAGGCAATCGGCCTCGAACGCGACGACGGTGTGCCGGGTCGCGGCGGCGAGCTTGCCGTCACTGTCCGTTTTAATGACGATGTCCCCATGGTCAAGCGCGAAATTGACGAGCTCGACCGCCGGCAGCGCCTGCCGGGTATAGATGATCCGGCCCATGGACACGGACGCCATGAGCTGGAGGCATTCATCCCTGGACAGTTGTTGCAGAGCCTGGCCGTCGGAGTACATGGCAACGAGGATGCCGAGAGCTAACCAGTTAGAACAGGGAACAAAGTCCTCAGTCGCCGGGCCCCAGGTGCCGCTCGCCGCGGCCGGCGTGCTGATCGTCGAAGACGCGCACCGCGTAGGCCGCCGCCTGGGTACGGCGCTCCATGCCGAGCTTGGCAAACAGCGCGGACACGTAGTTCTTCACGGTCTTCTCAGCCAGGAACATCCGCTCGCCGATCTGCCGGTTGGTCAGCCCTTCCCCGATCAGTTCCAGGATCCTGCGCTCCTGCCCGCTGAGCCCGGCCAGCGGATCGCGTTTGGCGGTCTGATCCCGCAGCCGGGCCATCAGCTGGCTCGCCGCCCGCGGGTCCAGCATCGACTGGCCGGAGGCCACCGTGCGGACCGCGCCGACCAGGTCCGTCCCGCGGATCTGCTTGAGGACGTATCCCGCCGCGCCCGCCATGATCGCGTCGAACAGTGCCTCATCGTCGCCGAACGAGGTGAGCATCAGGCACGCCACCTCGGGCATCCGGGAGCGGATGTCCCGGCACACCGACACCCCGTCGCCGTCGGGCAGCCGCACGTCGAGGACGGCCACATCCGGCCGCAGCGCCGGGATGCGAGCCAGCGCCGAGGACGCGGTCCCGGCCTCGCCGACGACCCGGATATCCGGCTCGGCCTCCAGCAGGTCGCGAACACCCCGGCGGACGATCTCGTGGTCATCGAGGAGAAAGACCGCGATCGGCCTCCTGGCCGCGTCGCCGGACGCGGAACCGTTCGCCGGATTCGTCATCGTAACTCCTGAGGTTCGCGAGTGCCGCCCCGGGACAGGACGGTGTTCTCACGTCAACTCTAGGCAGTTCACCGGCCCGGCACTAAGGACCAAAGTCCCTGACGAGCGGCCCCGAAGGGCCAGCCGGCAAGGGACGTAAGGCCTTAAAGCCGAGGACCAAGAGGACATGCCTGTTCACAAATCGTGATCTAACGTCAGGAACCTAGCGACGAGGAGGCCGCTGTGCCCACACCAGGCACCACCCAGGCAGAAGAGCGTCTTGAACTGCTGCTCCAGACTAGGGACTTCCCGCCGCCGGCCGAGTTCGCGGCCCAGGGCGAGATCGTGGACCCCGCGGTGTACGAACAGGCAGCGGCCGACCCGCAAGCCTGGTGGGCCGACCAGGCCCGGCAGCGGCTGGACTGGGCCACCCCGTTCGCCGAGGTGCTCGACGATAGCAACCCGCCGTTCTACCGGTGGTTCGCCGACGGCACGCTCAACGTGTCCTACAACTGCCTTGACCGGCACGTTCAGGCCGGCCATGGCGACCGGGTGGCCTTCCACTGGCACGGTGAGGAGGGTGAGCAGCGCGACCTGACCTATGCGGAGTTGCTCGCTGACGTGCAGCGGCTGGCGAACGGGCTGAAGGCCCGCGGCGTCGGCAAGGGAGACGTGGTCGGGATCTACCTCCCGATGATCCCCGAGGTCGTGGTGGCGATGCTGGCGTGCGCCAGGATCGGCGCCCCGCACAACGTGGTCTTCGGCGGCTTCGCCCCCTCCGCGGTGCGGGAACGGCTCGAGGTGTCGGCTGCGAAGGCGCTGATCACCGCCGACGGCGCCCGCCGCAAGGGCAAGACAGCCCCGGTCAAGACGGCCGTCGACGGTGCCGTCGACGACCTGGCCACGCTTGAGACCATCGTTGTCGTCCGCTCCGCAGGCCCGCCGTGCCCCATGCGGCCCGGCCGTGACGTGTGGTACCACGAACTGCTGGCCGACGCTGACCCCCACTGCGAGGCGGAGCCGATGGAGGCCGAGCACCCGCTGTTCCTGCTGTACTCATCCGGCTCCACGGCCAAGCCGAAGGGCATCGTGCACACCACCGGCGGGTACCTGACCGGTGTCGCCGCCACCACCGCCATGGTGTTCGACCTGGACCCGGAGCGTGACGTCTTCTGGTGCACGGCCGACGTCGGCTGGATCACCGGCCACTCTTACGTCGTGTACGGCCCGATGGCCAACGGCTGCACGTCGGTGATGTTCGAAGGCGCGCCCGACTACCCGGACAAGGACATCTGGTGGGACATCATCGAGCGGTACCGCGTCTCGGTCTTCTACACCGCGCCGACCGCCATCCGTGCCTGCATGAAATGGGGCACCGAGTACCCCGCCAAGCATGACCTTTCCTCGCTGCGGGTACTCGGCTCCGTGGGCGAGCCGATCAACCCCAAGGCCTGGCTGTGGTACCACACGGTCATCGGCGCCGAGCGCTGCCCGATTGTCGACACCTGGTGGCAGACCGAGACCGGTTGCATCATGATCTCGCCGCTGCCCGGCCTGACCGCCACCAAGCCAGGCTCGGCCACCCGCGCGCTGCCTGGCGTGTCCGCCGCGCTGTTCGACAACGCGGGCGGCGAGATCGCTCGCGGCAGCGGCGTGCTGGTGCTGACCCAACCCTGGCCCAGCATGCTCCGCACCCTCTATCAGGATCCGGACCGGTTCGTCCAGACCTACTTCAGCCGGTTCGGCCCCCGGAACTACTTCGTCGGCGACGGCGCCCGGCGCGACGAGGACGGTTACTACTGGATCACCGGCCGGATCAACGACGTCATCAACGTCTCCGGCCACCGGTTGTCCACCGCCGAGATCGAGTCGGCGCTCGTCGCGCACCCGGCGGTGGCCGAAGCCGCGGTCGTCGCGGTCAGCGACGAGCTCACCGGCCAGTCGGTCGTGGCCTACGTCACGCTGTGCGCCGGCGTGTCCGCCGAGCCCGCGCTCAAGGACGCGCTGCGTCAGCACGTGGCCGAACGGATCGGCAAGCTCGCCCGGCCCAAGCGGATCATCTGGGCCGACGACGTGCCCAAGACCAGGTCCGGCAAGATCATGCGCAGGCTGCTGCGCGATATCGCGGAGGGCCGTAATCCCGGCGACGCCACCACCCTTCGCGACCCATCCGTGCTGGCCACGCTGCAGCAGGCCACCACGCAGGACGACTCAGAATCCGCAGGCGCGCCGGAGACAGGAAACACGCGATGACAACCTCACTGGACGCCCGCGAGCAACTACGAGGGACCCGGCCAGGCCTAGTCGAGGGACGGGTGGCGTTTGTCACCGGCGGCACCCGCGGCATCGGCGCCGCCATCTGCCAGGAGCTGGCCGACCAGGGCGCGCACGTCGCGGCCGGTTTCTGGCACGACCACGAGGCCGCGGAGAAGTTCCTGGCCGATGTTAGCGCGGAGCACCCAGACCTGCGGGTCACCGTTCACGAGGGCAACATCGGCAACGCCGATGACTGCCGCCGGGTGCTGCGCGAGGTGGAAGACCAGCACGGCCGGGTCGACATCCTGGTGAACAACGCCGGCATCACCATCGACCGGACCGTGGCCAAGATGACCGACGAGGACTGGCAGAAGGTCATCGCCGTCAACTTGTCCGGCGCCTTCTTCATGGCCCAGGCCGCGGTCGAGCACATGATCCAGCGCGGCACCGGCCGGATCATCAACGTGTCCTCGGTCATCGGCGAGACCGGCAACATCGGCCAGGTCAACTACGCCGCCTCCAAGTCCGGCCTGTTCGGCCTGACCAAGTCGCTGGCCAGGGAGACCCTCTTCCAGCTCAGCCGGGCGGAGCGCCCGGTCGGGGACGGGATCGGACTGACCGTCAACGCGGTCACGCCCGGCTATATCGCCACCGACATGATGGCCACCATCCCGGACAAGGTGCTGGACCGGATCCGGGCCCAGATCCCGGTCGGCCGCCTCGGCGCGCCTGAAGAGATCGCGCGGGTGGTTGCCTTCCTGGCGGCCGACGCGTCCGCCTACATCACCGGGCAGATCTGGGCCGTCAACGGCGGACTGGACATGTGAGGGAAATGACCATGGGACAAGACAGGAACGTACTGGTGCTGTCCGCCACCCGGACCGCGATCGGCAAATACGGCGGCGGCCTCGCGGCCGTCCCGCCCTGCGACCTCGCGGCGACCGTGGTGCGTGAGGCGGTAAAGCGAGCAGGTGTACGGCCGGATGATGTCGGTCACGCGGTCTTCGGCCACGTGATCCACACCGAGCCCCGCGACATGTACCTCAGCCGGGTCGCGGCGGTCAACGGCGGACTCCCGGTCGAGACCCCCGCCTTCACCGTCAACCGGCTGTGCGGCAGCGGGCTGCAGGCGATCGTGTCCGCGGCCCAGGCGATCAAGCTCGGCGACTGCGACGTCGCCGTGGCCGGCGGCGTCGAGTCCATGAGCCGCGCGCAGTACTGGCTGCCTGGCATGCGCTGGGGCCAGCGGATGGGAGACGGCGCCGTCATCGACGCCATGGTCGGCGCGCTGACCGACCCGTTCGACGGCTGTCACATGGCTATTACCGCGGAGAACGTGGCGGAGGATTATCACGTCTCGCGGGAAGAGCAGGATGCGCTGGCTGTCGAGAGCCACCGGCGCGCGGCCGCTGCGGCTGCGGCGGGATACTTCACCGAGCAGATCACGCCGGTCCAGGTGCCCGGCCGGAAGGGCACCACGACCGTCGACGCCGACGAGCACATCCGGCCCGGCGTGAGCCTAGCTGATCTGGCCAGGCTGAAGCCGGCCTTCGCTAAGGAAGGCACGGTCACCGCGGGCAACGCTTCGGGCGTCAACGACGCCGCGGCGGCCGTGATCCTGGCCGACGAGGATTATGCCGGGCAGCACGGCTGCCAGCCGCTGGGCAGGCTCGTCGCCTACAGTCACGCCGGGGTCGAGCCGCGCGTCATGGGCATCGGGCCGGTACCCGCGGTGCGCAAGGTTCTTGAGCGCGCCGACCTGAAGGTGGATGACATCGACGTGTTCGAGGTGAACGAGGCGTTCGCCGCGCAGGCCCTCGCCGTCGCCGCCGAGCTCGGCCTTCCGCCGGAACGGACCAACCCGAACGGCAGCGGCATCTCCCTGGGTCACCCGCTCGGCGCCACCGGGGCCATCCTGGTCGTCAAGGCCCTCTACGAGCTGCGCCGGACCGGCGGCAGGTACGCGCTGGTCACGATGTGCATCGGCGGCGGCCAGGGCATCGCCGCGGTCTTCGAACGGATCTAACTGGTGCTGAAGACCCCGGCCTCCGCGTCACCGGGGCCGGGGCCGATCGCAGGGGGTCGTAGGAGGTCGTCATGAAAATGCTCATCGTGGGCGCAGGCGTGATCGGGACCGTGTACGGCGCCCACCTCGCGGCCGCGGGAAACCAGGTCTCGGTGCTGCGCCACGGGCGCCGGACCGATGAGGTGGCCTCGGGCGGCCTGTGCGCCCGCGATGTAATCGGCGGCGGCCGGGTCGGGGCCGAAGCCGAGCGTGGTGCCGGACGCCGGCGGGGACTACGACGTCGTCCTGGTCGCGGTCCGGCGTGACCAGCTGGCCTCGGCCTGCGCCGGGCTCGCGCTCCTGGCCGGGAAGCCGGCCTTGGTCTTCTTCGGCAACAACCCGTCGGGCCGGGCGGCCATCCCGGGTGACGTGCCCGGCGATGTCTACCTCGGGTTCCCCGGCGCCGGCGGCGTCATGGCCGACGGGACCGCCGACTACATCCGCATCCGGCAGCAGCCGACAGCGTTGCAGGCGGCACCTGATCCCCGGCTAGCCGCGCTGGAATCGGCCCTGTCCGGCCGCGGGTTCGCTGTCCAGCGGGTCACCGACATGGACGGGTGGCTCGCTTACCACGCCGCGTTCGTCGCATGCGTCGCGGCGGCCCTCTACCGCTGCGGAACCGATCCCGTCCGTCTCGCCGCGGACCGCGCGACCCTCACGCTCATGTGCCGGGCCATTACCGGGGCCTTCGCCGGCCTGGGCGCTGACGGCACGGCCGGGCTGCCGCGTAACCTCGCCGTCCTGCACAGCCCCGCCCTCATGACGGTTGCCGTCCGGTACTGGGCCCGGACCATGCGCTCACCGATGGGCGAGCTGGCCTTCGCCGCGCACTCGCGGCACGCCGAGGCGGAGATGCGGGCCCTGGGCGACGACACGGCCGCCCGGATCACGGACTCACCCGCCCTGACCAAGCTGCTCCGCCCAGCCGAGCACCTCCGGACCCAGGGTTCAACGACGGGTAGTCCATCTCGGCCCGGTCCGGTCCCACGCCGACTCCCAAGCGGCTAGCCGCCGCCGGTCCAGGGCCAGGCGGCACAGCGCATAGACCGACAGCAGCGCCAGCCCGGCGAGCCCCGCCACCACGGCGCCCGCCCCCAGCGCGTAAATGGTCATGGCAGCCTGGTCGGCTGGCGGCGCTGCTGGCTGACCCGACCGATTCAGCCATACCGATATCCGGGCGCCCGCGGCCGCACCGGCGATTTCTGGCGCCGTCACGGTGGTGAGCACGCCGGATTGCCGACCGCCCCCCGGGTCGAACCACTGCGCCTCGGCCTGTCCGACGCGGCCCAGGGCGCCGACCGCCGGGCCGTCCTGAAGCAGCACGGCCGCCGCCGGGCGCAGGCCGGCTGTCGCCGCCCGCTGCGACTGATAGGTGTGGGTGCCGAAGACGCACGCGAAGGACACGGCCGCCAGGAAGGCGGCGGACAACGCGACCAGGACCACGCCTTCGATCCTGTCGACGGGTCGGCGCAGCGCGTTCCGCCCGGTTAGCAGCCGAGCCAGCCGGGACACCCGGCGGGCCTGGACATTGGTGATCACGGACGGCCGGCCTTCGCTCGGCGGACCGGGGCTGATGCAGACGATGGCACGGTGGGAGTCCTGGAAGGCACATCACGGTCGGTCTGGTTGATGTGCCGCCGGGGTCCGGAGCGGCGGAGGTCGGGCGGGATCCGCGTCGTGAATCGCGTCACCACCCGGATGGCTGTTCCATAACGGTAACCTCTCCGGCGTCTTATGTCGGACCTGGCTATCGGGCCGCGGCCTTCTTCATCGGCCAGGCCTTGATCTCCGGCCATGCGCCCACCGCCAGCCTCGGTCAGCCTGGGAGCTCGCCCTGATGTGGGTCGGGATTATCGCGTTCGTGGGCGTGCTGGTCTGGGCGGTCTGCGCCCTGGTAGTAAACGCCACCCGCAAGCCCGGCCGCGACCGGGACCCGCAGCCCGGCAACTCAGCCCGGATCCTCGATGAGCGCCTCGCCCGGGGCGAGATCGGCACCGGGGAATACAAGCGGCTGCAGGCCCTGATCGGCTCCGGCCGCAGTGACAGTCCCTCCGGCGCAGGCGGCGCACGATGAGCGCCCTGACCGCCGCCCGCCCCGGCCCGGGCGCGGTGCCCCGGACCGGGGCGGGCGGCCCGCCCGGCTCGCCAAGATCGAAGGCCAGGTCCGCGGCCTGCAGAAGATGGTCGACGCCGACACCTACTGCCCCGACGTGGTGGTCCAGGTCGCCTCGGTGACCCGGGCGCTGCAGGAAGTGGCGGTCGGGCTGCTCACCGGCCACCTGCACCACTGCGTGGTGAACGCGGCACGCGCCTCCGAGGCCGCCGGCCAGGCCAGCCTGGGCGAGGTGGCCAGCACGATCCGCCAGGTCATCCGCCTCTAAGACCCGAGCTGGACGCTGGCTCAACCTGCCGCGCCGCCGACGGCGGCTATACCCCCTTCGGGTATAGTGAGCACCGGAACGCCCGGATGGCAGAGGGAACCGGCTGTGTCTGTGACACCGGGCAGCTCCGGCCACGGCCTCGCGCATCGAGGCCATCGCGGGCCGGTAAAGCATCGCCGCCGCCGGCGACCAGTGCCTGACGCGCCGGCCCAGGTCGCTGCCAGCTCGTCCTGCCGAAGGCCAGCAGCAGAGGAGGAGCCCCGTGAGGTGGCTGCATGCCGTGGGTCATGCCCTGGCGATCAGCGGGTCGATGACCTGGGAGATCCTCTGGGCGCTGATCCTCGGCTTCGCCCTGTCCGCCGTCGTGCAGGCCGCGGTGCGGCGCTCCACCATCATCCGGCGGCTGGGGGACGACCGGCCCCGGACGCTGGCGATTGCGACCGGCTTCGGCGCGGCCTCCTCCTCATGCTCCTACGCCGCCGTGGCGCTGGCCAGGTCGCTGTTCCGCCAGGGCGCCAGCTTCAGCGCCGCGATGGCCTTCGAGATTGCCTCCACCAATCTGGTCGTCGAGCTCGGCATCATCTTGGCGCTGCTGATGGGCTGGCAGTTCACCCTGGCCGAGTTCACCGGCGGCCCGATCATGATCATCTTGCTGGCGCTGCTGTTCCGCCTGTTCCTGCGCCAGCGGCTGCTCGACGCCGCCCGTGCTCAGGCCAGCAAGGGGCTGGCCGGATCGATGGAGGGCCACGCGGCGATGGACATGACCATCCAGTCCCAGGGCAGCCTGTGGTACCGGCTCCGGACGCGGCAGGCCTTCACCTCCGTGTCACACATCTTCGTGATGGAATGGGCCGCCGTCATCCGCGACATCGTGATCGGCCTCCTGATCGCCGGCGCGGTCGCCGCCTGGGTGCCGGACAGCTTCTGGGGCCACCTGTTCCTCACTGGCCACCCGCTGGCGTCGGAAGTGTGGGGGCCGCTGATCGGCCCGGTCGTCAGCCTGCTGAGCTTCGTCTGCTCGATCGGCAACGTCCCCCTCGCCGCGGTGCTGTGGAACGGCGGCATCAGCTTCGGCGGGGTCGTCGCGTTCATCTTCGCCGACCTGATCATCGTGCCGATCCTGGTGATCTACCGGAAGTACTACGGCACCAAGATGATGCTGTTCATCCTGGCCGCCTTCTACGCCACCATGGCCGCCGCCGGGTACCTCACCGAGCTGATCTTCGGCGGCCTCGGCCTCATCCCGGCCGGGCGGCACGCCAAGGTGATCGAGTCCTCCATCCAGTGGAACTACACCACCATCCTGAACATCATCTTCCTGATCCTCGCCGCGGCACTGTGCTACCGCTTCACCCGCACCGGCGGCATTCCCATGCTCAAGATGATGGGCGGCGAACCCGGCACCGGCGGCCATCACGATCGTCACGCGCACGCCGCGCAGTGACCCCGACGCTCACCGGACCAGCGTGCCGGGCCGAACTGGCCGTTCGCGGGGCGCAGGCGCCGGGCCGGTCGACCTGGAACGGTAGCTTCACGTCGGGTGGCAAGAGACCACGTAGGCATCCGACCACCGCAGGCCCGCACCGTCGTCGCGACCGAACTCGTTGCCGACGCCGACCACCACGGTCAGCTCGCGGCCGTGACCCGGCACGGGAACTACCGTCCGTTCGGAATATTGACCTCATGGGTAGGCCTGAGAAGATGAGCCGAGCCAGAGGATCAGGCAGACATGCCAACAGGGCAGATGGTCCCATCTGCCAGTGGCCGACGGCTTAAGCATCCGGGCCAGCCTCGTCACTCCGTCGGTCACCTCGACGTGCGCCAAGGCCTGGTTGATGCTGACATAGCCCGCCATGACGACTCGGACCTCGGATGACGCACTCCCTTTCGGCTGAGTTGCGGACCGATCGCCGGTTACGGAGTAACGCTGAGCCGACGCGATTTATACAGGGTGTGGTATCCGCCTTGCTCCGCTGAAACACCGGCCGGGGGCTAGGAGCAGTGACTGCTGATCCGCAAGAACGACAACCACCCCGAGCCCAAGTGGGATCCCGAGGAGCTACCGAGGTCGGGGAACAGCGGGCCGCGCCTGATAATCCCTGAGGATGCCCGGCGACTAGCGTCACGACGGACATGACGTGGGCCCGGCACCAGCAGGTACCGGGCCCACGTCTGCTGTAATCCCTTGGCAGACCTGGTCTGCCCGTGGCTCAGGCGGCGCGAACGCGGGTGGCCTGCAGGCCCTTCGGGCCCTGGGTTACCTCGAACTCCACGTGCTGGTTTTCCTCGAGGCTGCGGAAGCCGTTGCCGTCAATCTCGGAGTAGTGCACGAAAACGTCCGGTCCGTCGGTGCGGGAGATGAAGCCGTAGCCCTTCTCCGCGTTGAACCACTTGACGGTTCCCTGTGTCATGTCGCTCCTTACAGGGGCTGGATACGGGTCCGCACGGTGCGGTACCCGGGCCGGTTCTCGACGCGACTTTCCCCAGATCCCTGAAGCGGCGCGCCCGCAACATCGTTCTCCGCGAGCGTGCAGGTGACACGAACACACAAGATAACTACGACCAGCCAGCACAACCGATCCGGTGTCCGGTTCATTCCACCGCAGCGAGTTCCTCGCTACGGTGCGCGCGGAAGCGACTGGCCTGCTTTCGAGGCGGAGACAGCGACCCGTTTTATGGCCCGAAGGGCTCGCGGCCCCAGCTAGGCCAGTGGCGGGAGGGCCGGCAGGGCCGCAGCGTCCGGGTGCGGGCCGCTGCCGCTACTGCGACCAGACAGCCAGGCCAGCGGCGCCGCCGGAGGGCCTGTGTGAGTCAGCAGCTTGCGCCACGTGAGTGAGCACGCGCGCACGCGTCGAGCCTGGGAGGGCCGAAGCCTGGTACAAGTCGTCGTCAGTCAGCGCCTGCGCGGTGGCCAGAAAGCGGGCCGCGCTGCCGGCCAGCATGTCCCACTCAGGTGCATCTATTCCGGTCACTGTTGAACGCTAATCATTGATCACTGGTCCGGGGTGCTGGCGGCTGGGGTCACCATCGGGACGGTCCGAGCGCGCTAGTTTCCGTCCATGCCGCGGCATCGAGATCGGCGGCGGCTCTGGCCGGGATCCGCGCGCTCACGAGGTGGCCTGCTGCTCTGGCGGTGATGTCGGCGGATCGGCTGATGCCGTCCCGGGGCCCTCCACTGCCGGCGGAGCGGCGGATGCAGGCAGCTGCGCCTTCATCCGGGTCAGCTCGTCGTCCACGTCATGGCCTGCGGTCAGGGCATCCAGCTGAGACTGGACGTCATCGCGTCCGCCGGGCACGGTAGCGTCCTGCAGCGCGCCGGAGGCCATCAGCTCGTCCAGCGCGCCGGCCCGGGCCTGCATCTGCTCGGTCTTGTCCTGAGCGCGCTGCATGGCCATGCCGATGTCGCCCATCTCCTCGGAGATCCCGCTGACCGCCTCCCCGATGCGAGTCTGTGCCTCGGCGGCGGTGTAGGCGGCCTTGATGGTTTCCTTGCGGGAACGGAACGCATCCACCTTCGCCGCCAGCCGCTGCGAGGCGAGGGTGAGCTTGTCCTCCTCCGCCTGCAGTGACGCCTGCTGGCCCTGCAGGTCGCTGATCTGGGAGATTACCGCCGCCCGGCGGATCAGCGCCTCCCGGGCGAGATCCTCGCGCCCTGCGGCGAGCGCCTGCTGCGCCTGATCCTGCAGTTTGCCTGCCGACAGCTGCAGCTGGGTGACCTGCAGTTGGACGCGCTTGCGGCTGGTCGCCACGTCCGCGACCCCGCGGCGCACCTTCTGCATCATCTCAAGCTGCTGCTCGTACGAGTAATCGAGCACTTCGCGGGGATCCTCGGCGCGGTCCAGTGCCTTGTTCGCCTTCACCCGGAACAGCGTGGCTATACGGCGCATGATGCTCATCCCGGCCCACTTCCCCTCACTGGCTGGAGGTCCCGGCCCGATGGCATGTCCGGGGTCAGCAGGCCGGGCAGCACCAAGCCTAGCCGCTGCCGCCCGTCCCAGCGGCGATCCCGGGCTGGTGCAGACCGGCCAGCGTGGCGGCGACCGCAACCCAGTCATGGGCTCCTACCAGTGCGGGTCCAGGCTCTTGCCATGGCCGTGCGGACAGTGACCGAACCGGACTCGGACACGTGCGTTCGCCCGTCCGGGACCCCATATCGGTCGAGAGCCGCTGATGCCAGCACGGCGCCGGGAGCATTCCCCTTCTTCTTCGCTTATCTTGAGCCCAGTGCGCGCGCCCCGCTGGCCGGGCTGGTGCAACCGCAGTCCGCGAGGGCTGGTGTCATCACTACTGCCCGGGGTGCCCAGATCCGTTCTTGCTCGGCCTGACGTTCTGGCACCCCGGCGATGGCCGCCAGGTCCGAACCGTCAATCGTCTCGCGGTCGAGCAGGAGCTGGATGACCCGGTCGAGCGTGTCACGATGCTCCCGCAGGAGTTCCGTGGCCCTGGCCTCGGCCTCCCGGAGCAGCCTGGCTACTTCCTGGTCGATGGAGCGTTGCGTCTGCTCGGCATAGGGACGGCCGGCGAAGGGGTTGTCCCGGCTCGGTCCTTCGGGCCCGTAGCCGACCGGCCCGAGCTCCGCCGAGAACCCCCACTCCCGCACCATCCGGGTGGCGAGGTCGGTGGCCCCCGCGAGGTCGTTGGACGCGCCGGTCGAGGGTTCCCCCAAGACGATCATTTCCCCGGCCCGGCCGCCCAGGCGAACGGCGAGGGAGTCGGTGAGGTAGCTCTGCGGGTACAGGTGACGTTCGGACTCCGGCAGCTGCTCGACGAACGTGACTTCCGCGCGGTCGCCCCACTGTCGGGCGGAAGTTTCACCCTGCTGCCTTGTGACAAGTAGGACCCCTGACGGCGCTTAACGGCTCTGGCAGTATTGGTCCTCTGGCGGACCTGCCGAGCACCCGCGATGTACCTGTGGTTGACCTAGCAGGGCTGATATGAAGGCAATCCCAGGGCGACAAGGTCCTCTGCCTCAGGCTCCCTCGGCTCGCGCGGACGGTGTCCGTGCATGTCCGTGGCCACGGCCGTCCGGGCGCCTCGGTCACGCCAAGGGCGGCGCCGCGGGGCAAGATGGTGACCTTGGCCACGGGATCAGCGTGCTCGGACAGGACGGCGACCAGCGCATGACCGGCCTCGTGGACCGCAACAGCGTGTTTCTCGTCGGGCAGCAGCGCGTTCGACGCGTCGCGCAGGCCGATGAGCAGGCGATCCCGGGCAGCATCGAAATCGGCCGCGCTCAGCACGTCGCGATCGGCCCGCACCGCGTTGATCGCGGCTTCATTGACCAGGTTCGCCAGATCGGCACCCGAGAACCCGGGCGTGCCCCGCGACACCGCATCGAGATCGACGTCCGGGCCGAGTTTCTTGCCCTTGGCGTGAATGCCGAGAATTGCCGTCCGTTCCTTCTGGTTGGGCAGGGGAATCTCCACGGTCCGGTCGAAACGCCCGGGCCGCAGCAATGCCGTGTCGAGGATCTCGGCTCTGTTGGTCGCCGCCATGACGACCACGCTGGCGCCGGGCTCGAACCCGTCCATATCCGAGAGCAGCTGGTTGAGCGTCTGCTCCCGTTCGTCGTTAGAGCCGAACCCGCCGGGACCACGGCGGCCCCCGATGGCGTCGATCTCGTCGATGAAGATGATCGCCGGGGAACGCTTGCGGGCGTCGGCGAACAGTGTCCGGACCCGGGAGGCGCCGACGCCGACGAACATCTCGACGAAACTGGAGCCGCTGAGGGCGAAGAACGGCACGCCAGCCTCGCCAGCGACGGCCCTGGCCAGCAGGGTCTTGCCGGTTCCGGGCGGCCCGACCATCAGCACGCCCTTAGGACCGACCGCCCCGGCCCGCGCGTAGCGTTCGGGATGCTTGAGGAAGTCCACGACTTCGGTCACCTCAGCCTTGGAACCCTCATAGCCGGCGATGTCGCTGAACCGTGTCGATGGCTTCTCCTCGTCGTAGAGCTTGGCCCTGGATCGGCCGAAGCCCATGATCCCGCCCAGTCCACCTCCGCCGAGCTGCTTGCGGCTGCGACGGGTCATCCAGACGAAGGCGCCGACGATGAAACCAATCCACAACAGGGGGAAGAGGTAGCTCAGTACCGATGTGGTGCTCGCGCTGGTGCCCGTCACCGTAACCTTGTGCCCGAGCAGCAGGGCCGATAGGGAGCTGTCGTTCAGCGCGGTCGGTATCTGGGAGGTATAGGCGGTGCCGCCGCTCAGCGTGCCGGTCACCGCGCCCGCCGAGGTGATCGTCGCTGTGGAGACCTTGTTCGCGGTCACTTCGCTGACGAAGCTGGTGTAGCTGAAGTCCCGGACCGACGTCCCGCTGGCCCCTGGATGGACGAAGAGCAGCAAGGCCACGACCACGACCGCGGCTGGCACGAGCCACAACTGCCAGCGGCGCGGCGACGGCGGCGCGGGTACCGGCCGACGGCCATCCGGCGGGCCCTTCTGCGCCGGACCCGCGTGGTGCCGCGTGCTCACCAGCGGAACCCGGGGCAGCGATGCCGCACCAGCCAGACTGGAACGACCGCAAGCGGGGCCGGATCCAGCTCCGGCCGCAAAAGGCCGGGAATCTCGCTCAAAGCCTCGCCTACCCTCTCCGAGAGTTCAGAGCGGGCGAGGGGTGCTAGGTCCGGACAGACCCAAGCGCGCTGAGGAACCCAAGTCTCTCACGAAACAACGCACAGCGAACAGCGTGTACGCGCTCGCAGCAGCGGAGCTGCCCGCCTGGCGCGGTGAGCATCGTTCTGGATGTGATGCGCGATGGGGGTGTACCTCGCCAGATGTTCGCTGGTCACGGCAGCGGCAGGCGCAGCCTGCCGCCACGGCTGAACGCACGCGCAACGGACCGCAGAGGAGCCAGTGATAGGCACGGAGCCCAGCCCAGAAGAGAACCGACTAGCCGCGGAGGGCCGGCGCTCCGGTCATCCGCGCGGCATCTACGTCATCACCAACCCCGACAAGCTGTCCGCCTCGGCTGAGCGCCGGAGATGCAGGGCCCGCGCGGCGTCGGGCGCAGTTCCTTGGTGGGCGTGCTGGGCGCTTGCCGTCTGGCTGGCCTAGTGTGGGATAAGGCCTGTCGCGGGGAGGGTTCGATCGTGGCTCCGGGTGCCTGGAAGGGGCCGGCCGGCGTGGTGCGAGCCGCGCGATGCGGGCTGGGTCTGCCGCCCGGCGCCTCCGGTGCGAAGCTGGTGGCCGCGGCGGGCGTGCCTGCGGCCGCCGTCCGGTGGTGGTGCTGTGGGCTGCGGTCGGCGGCCGTCCGGGAGGCCGCCGGGTGAGCGGGCTTCCGAACGGGGCAGTCACCTTCTTGTTCAGCGATATCGAGGGGTCGACGCACCTGGTCAAGGCGCTGCGGGAGCGCTATGGGCAGGTGCTGGCCGAGCACCGGCGCCTGGTCCGCGCCGCCATCGCCGGCCAGGCGGGCTATGAGATCGATACCCAGGGTGATGCGTTCTTCGTCGCGTTCGCCAGCGCGAAGCAGGCCGTGCTGTGCGCGCTGGAGATCCAGCGGGCGCTGGCGGGCCACCAGTGGCCGGCCGGTGCGCAGCTCCGGGTCCGGATCGGCATTCACACCGGCCAGGCGGTCCCAGCCGGGGGAGCCTATACCGGCCTTGCGGTCCACCGCGCGGCCCGGATCTGCGCCGCCGCCCGCGGTGGGCAGGTGCTTGTCTCTCAGGCGGCGCAGACGATCATCGAGGATGAAGAGGAGGAGCCGGGAGGCGGGGTCGCAGCGACGACCCGGACGCTGCCTCGCGACATCGCCTCGTTCACCGGGCGGCAGCAAGAACTGCAGGTGCTGGTGGATGCGGCGGCGGGTGCTGCTGGTCCGGGCGGGGTGGTGGGCATTCATGTGATCGGGGGGATGGCCGGGGTCGGTAAGACCGCGTTCGTGGTGCACGCCGCGCACCGGCTGGCGGACCGGTTTCCGGGCGGGCAGATCTTCTTGCCGCTGCGCGGGCACACTCCCGGGCAACGGCCGGTGGACCCGGCTGACGCGCTAGCCAGCCTGCTGCTAGCCCTCGGGCTTCCCGCGGCTCAGATCCCGCCCGGCGTGGAGGCGCGGATGGCGCTGTGGCGGGACCGGCTGGCCGGACGACCGCTCCTGCTGGTGCTCGATGACGCTGCCAGCAGCGAGCAGGTCCGCCCCCTGCTGCCCGGTACCGGCGGCAGCCTGGTCCTGGTCACCAGCCGCCGCCACCTGTCTGCACTGGAAGACGCCACCGCGATCAGCCTGGACACTCTGCCGCCCGGCGAGGCGGCCAGCCTGCTAGTCCGGCTGGCAGCCCGGCCTGGGCTTCGCCCGGCCGATCCGGCGGTCCGGGAGCTCATCCGGCTGTGCGGGTACCTGCCGCTGGCGATCGGCATGGTGGCCCGCCAGCTGCACCACCATCCCGCCTGGTCGGCGGCCGGGCGCGCCGCCGAGCTGGCGGCGGCGGTGGACCGGCTGGAGCTGATGGCGACGGAGAGCCTGTCAGTCGCTGCCGCGTTCAACCTGTCCTATGAGGACCTGGCCGATGATCAGCAGCGGCTGTTCCGGCGGCTCGGGCTGCACCCTGGCACCGACATCGACGCTTACGGCGCCGCCGCCCTGGACGGCACCGGCCTGGACACCGCCCGCCGCGGCCTGGAGGCTCTGTACGATCAGTACCTGCTCAGCGAGCTGGCCCAGGGCCGGTACCGGCTGCACGACCTGCTCCGCGAGCATGCCCTTGTCCTGGCCGGACGCCTGGACCCGGACGGTGACCGGGACCAGGCGTCCGCCCGGCTGCTGGATTACTACCAGCACGCCAGCGCCTTGGCCGGCGCCCTGCTGGCCCGCCAGGCCCGCACCACCGCCTCCCCGGTGGCGAGCACGATACCGGCCACAGTTCCCGCCCTCAGCCGGCCAGGAGCAGGCCCTGGCCTGGATCCGCGCCGAGCGCGCCAACCTCATCGCCTGCCTCGACTATGCCGCCGGGACGGGCCAGCACGCCCGCATTATCGCCTTGACCGCGGGCCTGGCCGCCGTGCTGGCCGGAGACGGCCCGTGGGCCGATGCCATCACCCGTCATGCCGCTGCCGTGCGCTCGGCCCGGCACATCGGCGACTGGCCCGGCCAGGCCACCGCCCTGATCAACCTGGGGAACGTACGGCGACTGGCGGATTTTCCGGGCGCGGCCCGGGACTTGGAGGAGGCGCTGGGCATCTACCGTGATCTCGGCGACCGCCTCGGCCAGGCCTGGGCACTTACCAACCTGGGGAACGTGCGGCTGGACGGGGATTATCCGGGCGCGGCCCGGGTCCTGGAGGAGGCGCTGGCCATCTCCCGGGACCTCGGCAACCTGCTCGGCCAGGCTAACGCCCTCAACGTCCTAGGGGGTGTACGGCGTCTAGCCGGAGACCACTCGGGCGCGGCCCGCGCCCTGGAGGAGGCGCTGGGCATCTCCCGGGACCTCGGCAACCTGCTCGGCCAGGCCAGCACCCTCACCGACCTGGGGATCGTGCGGCGGCTGACCGGGGATTATCCGGGCGCGGCCCGGGATCTGGAGGAAGCGCTGGGCATCTACCGGGACGTCGGCGACCGGAGCGGTGAGGTCGAGACCCTGAACGATCTCGGCACTTTGCATAGGGTCCGCGGTGACCTCCGCCAGGCCGTGTCATGCCACCAGCAGGCCCTGGATCTGGCCCGCCAGATCGGCAGCTCCAGGGACCAGGCCCACGCGCTGGCCGGCCACGGCCGGTGCGAAATGGCCGCCGGCCGCATCTCCACGGCAGAGGGCAAGCTGCGGCAGGCGCTGGAGATCTTCCAGCGGATCGGAGCGGCCGAGGCCGCCGGCGTTTCCGCCGAACTCCAAGCACTGACCAATGACCGGCCGGCCACGCAAGGACCATGACTTCCGGCGAAGGCTCAGGCCGGAACCGGCGGCCCTCTCTCCTGGCGGTCGCAGCCCATGCATAACTCGATGATCAGCGCGCAGTCACGCACGTAACCGGCACGATCCTCAACAGCACCGAGTCGGCAGGGATCTGTGATTTGGTGGCGCCAGCGCCGTGCGCTGCCGCGCTTCGCCCGGCTGGCCGAGCAGGCGGGACGGCAGGCTGACCCGGGTACCGGCAGGACGGACTTCCGCCGGAACGAGGGCAACATCCGGACTGGAAGCCGATGAGCTAGCCGCCTGGCCTAGGCCCTGCCTTGCTGCCGGAGCAGGCGTCTTCGTGGCCAGTGCCGGTCTGAGCACCCGCGAGTACGGCGGTTGCGTCGTCATCGCGCTGCAGGGGGAACTTGACATCGTAGATGCTACGAGCGTCATAGCCGTGCTCGCGGCGGCCGCGGCTGGCAACCCGCGGATCATCGCCGATCTGGCCGCCCTGGAGTTCATCGACTGCTGCGCCCTGGGCGTACTGCGCCGGGTGCGGCGGGCGGCTTTCGTCTCGGAACGAGCGCCGTCATCCCACTCTCCTAATAAGAGTTAGCGGGTCGGCCATGCGGCAGACTCGGTACCTGGTGGCCGCCGGCAGGTGAGCACTGTTGTCTCCTGGGCTTTGAGCCCTGACGAAAGATCGTGCCTGCGCCGCTGTCCGCGGAGCTGGACTATCTCATCCGCAGACGCGGGAGCGCGCTGGCTGCCCGGGCGTTCTTGCGCGACGTGGCGGCCGGGCGGTTCCGGGTTGAGGGACTGACGGCGGATGAGCACGGCACCGTGGCTAGGCTGGATGAGCAGTATGCTGACCTTGAACTTGGGCTGGCTGACCTTCCGTGGTAATTCTTGCGCACCGGTTTCGGACAAGGCGGCTGCTAACGTTCGACGAACGTGACTTCCGCGCGGTCGCCCCCACTGTCGGGCGGAAGTTTCACCCTGCTGCCTTGTGACAAGTAGGACCCCTGACGGCGCTTAACGGCTCTGGCAGTATTGGTCCTCTGGCGGACCTGCCGAGCACCCGCGATGTACCTGTGGTTGACCTAGCAGGGCTGATATGAAGGCAATCCCAGGGCGACAAGGTCCTCTGCCTCAGGCTCCCTCGGCTCGCGCGGACGGTGTCCGTGCATGTCCGTGGCCACGGCCGTCCGGGCGCCTGCGTGCACGGACATATGGCGGACAGGGTATGCCGAGCTATCACCCGATCTCCGATGTTCCTCCGGGAACCACTTCCGGGAACCACCGTGCACACTTTCCCAGGCACCTTAAGGCATCTCCCGGCACGGTTTACGCAGTCCAGCTGCATGAACTGACCCCAAGGGCTGGGGCGCGATCCTTACTCATATTCGCCTTACAAGCGAGGGGTCACTGGTTCGAACACAGTTGCGCCCACCATGACAGGCTTACTGCAACCGGTGACCCCACCAGCTCCAGCCGGCCGGTCAAGGTGCCACGATCAACTTCAGTAAGTGTGAAGTGCAGAGATTCCCCGGCAGAATTTAATTTTTGGACTTACTGCCAGCGAAAACTCAACAACCTACTCAACGCGACCAGAACAGCGATTGCAACAAGCAGACCCTACGAGCCAACCATCTAGACCAGGTCCACTGCTCTGGCAGACCATGGGTAGCACAGTAGGCTCAGAGTTACTGACCGTCACATCTCGGAGGTATAATCGTGGTATGTACATATGATTGCGAAAAGGGAGGCATACATGAGCAGCCGAATCGAAATCGCAAAAGAATATTACAATGCTTTCGCCAAGGGTGACCGCCACTTCATCGAGGGACACTTGGCAGATGATTTTACCTTTTCCGCTCCACCGGATCCGCACTTGGACCGCGCGGGGTATTTTGAACGTTGCTGGCCTGGTGCAGGAAAAGGCGGGGTGCTCGAATTTATTCGACTCATCGAGTCCGGCGATGAAGTCGTCGTCACATACGAGGCAAAATACCCAGACGGCAGCAAGGGTGTGAACACCGAAATCCTGACTTTCGCCAACGAAAAGCTCCGCCGAGCGGAGGTTTATTTTGGCTGGAGTACCGACTAGCTCGTACGCTTGTAGCAGCCAGCCGATCCCGCACCCGTCAGATGTCCGAGGCCTGGCCACGGATGCTGCCGCCGAATGCCTCGCTCCCTTGATCGGCCCGAAGATGCATTTTTAGTGGAGCTTGTTCAAGCCGCTCTTGCAGGGCAGGGTGGTTGGAGTAACGTCTGACAAGTTCCACCAGATTTCTCCAGCGGCTTCCGGTGTTGATACTGATTTGATTAGACCATCAGCCTGTCTTGCGGCGCTCGACTATGCGCCGCGGACATTCGCGGCCCGTTGCCCTGGCTCCGGGCCAATCGGGCCCCCGAGATAAACCATGATGTCTCCCGCTTCCGTCAGCCAGGCGCGGCCAGTATGCGCTGAAGCTGGAGAGCTTGATTCCTGCTGGACAGGGCGACTTCGAGCTCCCGGCCTGCGAAAGATGTCGCGAAGCCGACGGGGACCCAGGTGCGGCCGGCCACGCTGATGATGAGAGCCGAGGTGGCAGCAGCGCTGGCGGTGGGAGGGCCCTGGGTGGGAGGGGGTTGGGGCCCGCTAACCGCCGTGATGACTGCTGTCAGCGCCGGCGCGTCGGCAGCGGGCACGGTGATCCAGAATACGTACTGGACGGGTACCGCCTGCTGTCCGGGAGGCGGGGGCGGCTGGAATGGGGAGACCGGGGAGACCGCTGCCGAGGTGATCATCACCGTCGTGCCTGTCGTGCGGTAGCACATGCCAGGGCTTCCGCCGCCGGGGAGCGTGACGTAACCGGCCGGGCAGGAGCCGACGGGCGCGGGTGACGGGACGCGCATAACATGCAGGACGAACGGTGACCGCAGATGATGTGGCTGCGGCAGGGTGGCAGCCGCGTCCGGCCCTAGAGGGGTCAGGTGGCTGCAGCTCGCCGCGGTAAGCATGAGGCCTGCAGCCAGCACGCTGGCCACGGCGGTCCACAGGCGCGGCGAGGGCTGGAACGGCATGTACCTGGGTCCTCCTCTCATCCCGGTTGCGGATGCGGGGACGGTGCGGGCGTGGCTGCCGGGGCGCGGGCGGCGTCGGGGGCGACCAGCGCGACGGCGATCACCACGATGAGCAGTTCCGCCAGGCTCACCTGGATCAGGTGCGGGTCGTTCAGGTAATCGGTGAGGGAGAAGATCCGGTACGCCCCGGCGTCAACGGCCAGCAGCGTCAGGGCCAGCGACCACACGCCCGAGCCGGTGGCCCGGCGGGACCAGGCCCTGGGCGCGTGTGCCAGGCAGGCGAGGGCGACCAGGACGCAGTACAGCCCGGAAAAGTCCGGCAGCCAGGCGGAGTTGCCGGTCGCCTGGACCGCCAGCACCGGCACGGCTATCAGGAGGTAGGCGGCGGGCAGAGCCAGCAGCCAGGGCCAGCGCGCAGCTGGCGGGGCATCCCGGTGGAACGCGGTCATCGCCAGGACCGGGGCAAGATTGACCAGGACCCAGAACGCCCACGGCCCCAGCGGCGGCCCCTGGAAGGCGCCGGTGAACTGGCCCTGCAGCAGCCAGACCAGGTCAGGGACGATGGCCAGCGCCGCGATGACCTGGGCAGTCCGGTAGCGCCCGAGGACCAGCGCCACGAAACTCACGATCCAGGCGTAGGCCACCAGATACCACACCGCGGGCGGCAAGATGCCGCCAGGCGTGCCGGGCGCTATGCCCGCAGGCGGCGCAGGGAGCCACCCGAACACCCGGTGGCTCCAGGCCGTCCGCACCAGCACGTCAAGGCCCCGTACGGCCTGGACCAGCGTTACGGCGAGCACCGCGCGCCGTACGGCCTGGCCCCAGGCGAAGTACCGGCGCGGGGCGCTCGCGCCGCCCAGGTACAGCCGGACGGCCAGGCCGGCCACGCTGGCAACCTCCGCCCAGGTGGGCTTGCAGAACTCGAGGACGGCCTGGTCTTCCTCCGGGTCGCCGGTCAGCCAGCTATCCAGGAAAGCGGCGACCATGTCCTCTTCCCACGTGTCCCGGTAGTACCCAGGCAGCAGCCGCAGCACCCGCTGGTACCGCCGCTCCAAGCCGAGGTCGCGGCTCATCCGGCCGCCTCCGCACCGGCCAGGCCCAGCCTCGCCCGCACCACCCGGGCGGTGGCGGCGCGGAGCTCGGCCTCCGCGGCCAGCGCGTGCCGGCCGTCCTGGGTCAGCCGGTAATAGCGGCGCAGCCGGCCGTCGTGCGCTTCCTCCCGGTCGGGCTCGATCAGCCCCTCGGCGGCGAGCCGGTCCAGCACCCCGTACAGGCTGCCGATCTTCAGCTTCACCCGGCCCTGCGACAGCTCGGCCACCTCGCCCACGATGCCGTACCCGTGCCGCGGCCCATCGGCCAGCGCGGTGAGCACGAAGAACGCCTGTCCGGTCATGGGCTTGGCCGCCATCCCGCTAATATATTGGAAACCAAGATATTAGTCCACAGCCAGCACCGGATCCTGACGGTACTGGCACCAGCGAGCAAGCCGCTATGCCACGTTTATGCCGCATTGACCGGGGGGACCCTCCGGAAGATGAAGCCGGAGGTCACCGACGCATTCCCGGTGCCGTCTCGCATGGATCGCGGGACCCCTCCGAGGCTCGCCTTCGCGCTAGCCGAATCGAAATTCCATCCGCCTCGAGCCCGGCCGGGAATTGTCGTCCGGACCGCGCTGGTCGAGCGGTTGGCCGCGGCCCGGATGCCGGTCATCGCCATGGTCGCCCCGCCTGGCTACGGTAAGACGACGCTGATGGCGCAATGGGCCGAACGGACCAGGTCTCGCGTGGCGTGGTTGTCCTGCGATGACGCCGACAACGATCCCGTTGTGCTGATGAGTGCGCTCGCGGTTGCGCTGGGCCGGATCGGGCCCGTCGACCCGGCGATATTCTCGGCGCTGGCCGCCTCGGGTGCCGATATCACGATCGTCCCCAGGTTCGTGGCCGCTGTCGCCCAGGCAGCACCGCTCGTGACTGTGCTGGTCGACCACGCCGAGGCGGTCACGAACAAGCAGTGCCTGAATACGATCGCCGAGTTCGCCCTGCGCCTGCCGCCTGGCTGGCAGCTTGCGCTGGCGTCGCGGAGCGTTGTGCCGCTGCCGACGGCGCGCCTGCGTGCTCAGGGCGGGATCCTCGAGATCACCGCCGATGACCTGGCCATGGGACCGGTGGAGGCGTGCTCATTGCTCAAGGGAGCAGGAGTCCAGGCCGACGAGACCAGCCTTCGAGATCTCTTGCAGCGGACTGAAGGGTGGCCAGCCGGGCTGTATATCGCCGCACTAGCCATCAAGTCCGGCACCCGGGAAAGCGACGTCGGCTTCACCTTCACCGGCGACGACGTCTATATGGGCGACTACCTGCGCTCGGAGCTTCTCGCCGGGATCTCAGCCTCGGAGGCGTCGTTCCTCAGCCGCACGTCGATCCTGGACCGGATGTGCGGATCTCTGTGCGACGCGATCTTGGAGGAGAACGGGTCCGGAGCCGTCCTCGAACAGATGGAAGCCAGGAACCTGCTGGTACTCCCGCTCGACCGCAGCCGTGAGTGGTACCGCTACCATCACCTGCTCCGGGATCTCCTGCGGTCCGAACTCCGGCGGCAGCATCCCGGCCTGGTCCAGGATCTTCACTTCCGGGCGGCGGCCTGGTTCGAGGCGAACTCCATGCCGGAGGAAGCGATCGACCACGCCCAGGCGGCAGCAGACTACGACCGGGTGGCCCGGCTGATCCTGGAACTCCAGCAGCCCTTCTGGGCCAGCGGCCGTGTCGAGACGGTGCTGCGCTGGATGGAGTGGCTCGCGGATCTCACGTCAGCCGAGCACTATGGGGCGATCGCGGTGCACGGCTCGCTGATCTTCGCGCTCCTCGGCCAGCCCAGCGAGGCCGAGCGCTGGGCGGCCGCCGCGGAACGTGCGTCGCCGGCAGGGATCCTTCCGGACGGAAGTACCATGGAGGCCACCCTCGCCTACCTGCGCGCGATCTTGTGCCGCAAGGGCACCGGCGAGATGCGGCGCGACGCACAGATCGCCTGGGAGGGACTGAGCCCGGCCAGCCCGTACCGGGCGACAATGCTATACACAGAGGGTATTTCCTTCCTGCTGAATGGTGACCCAGCCCGAGCCACGCCCATCCTCGCCCGCGCGCTCAACCTCGCGACTCACTCAGGCAGCCTGCCGCTGGCCGCCCTGATCCTGGCCGAGCAGTGCGGCGTGGCAGCTGAACGCGATGACTGGCCCGAGGTTATGACGCTCGCGAGGCAAGCAGCCGCGATCGTGGAGGACGGGCATTTCCACGACTACTGGACTAGCGCCCTGGTGTACGCGTGGGCGAGCCGTGCCGCTGCGCACTGCAGCGACATCTCCCAGGCCCGGTTCTACCTTGGGCGTGCGTCTCGGCTCAGGCCCCTGCTGACCTACGCGCTTCCCGTGGTGTCCGTCCAGGCGCTTCTCGAGATGACCCGCTGCTATATCACGCTCGGCGACCTCATGGGTGCCGCAGCGGTCCTGGCCCAGGCCCAGGAGATCCTCCAGCAGCGGCCCGACCTCGGCGTCCTGCCTGAGGTGGCTGACCAGTTGCAAGCCAGTCTCGCTGCCGGCCATACGCGCGCCGATGGCGCCTCGTCGCTCACGGCCGCTGAGTTGCGGCTTCTGCCGCTACTATCCACGCACCTGTCGTACGCCGAGATCGGCGAGCGGCTGTACGTCTCCAAGAACACGATCAAGACGCAGGCGTACTCCGCCTACCGGAAACTCGGCGTCTCATCGCGCAGCGAGGCGGTTGTCCGCACGCGTGAACTCGGCCTGGACGCCCTTTAAGAGAATTGCTCGTCACCGGACCGCAGCGTGTACAGCGTCTGCACTAGGGCGGACCAGTCGGCATGGGGTGAGGTGCTCAGCTGGTGCCGCTGCCGTGGAGCGCGTCCTGGAGTTCGGCTTCGCCGTCTTTGGACAGGGAGGTCTTGAGTACGGTGCCGCCGTACTTGCTCATCGCCTCGACGGCCTTGTCCGGGGTGACCTTCTCGACCATGAGGAACAGCGCCGAGGTGCCCGGCTGCAGCAGGCCGCGGACCTGGTCCTGGAACTGCTTGTCCACGCCGGACTTGGTGATCTTGCCCATCAGCGCGCCCATCCCGGCGCCTACGGCCATGCCCAGGACGGGGACGAAGAACAGCAGGCCGAATAGCATGCCCCAGAACATGCCCCAGGTGGCTCCGCCGCCGACCAGGTGGTGGCTGGTGTGGGTGTGGTACTTGCCCTCTTTGTCCCGCACGATCACCGCGATCGCGTCGGGCTGGATGATCAGGTCCTGGGCCAGCCGGCGGGCCTCGGCGGCCGCGTCGTCCGCGGTGGTCTCGTCGGGATAGCCGATCGCGATCAGGTCAGACATGGTTTTTCTCTCTCTCGTCGCAATGCCGACTCGGTCACGGGTTAGTCCATCAGGGAGCACCCGGCCGCGGGCCACCCGCGGCGGGTGAAACACCAGGCTCAGCGCGTCCGAACTCACCCGCGATGAGTGGGGCGTGCCGGACCGTGACGCGGGACGGTAGGAGCCTGGCCAGTGATTCCGAGCTGCAGGGGGCCTGTGGTGCCATCGTCGTACTACGAAATCCGGGTAGCCGGTGTCCTGCCGCCCGAGGTCCTGCTCGACTTCGACCGGCTCACCGCCTCAGTCGAGCCGGTCGAGACCGTCGTGCACGGCCCGCTTCAGGACCAGGCCGCCCTGCACGGGCTGCTGGCCCGGCTCGAGACCTTCGGCGTGCAGGTCATCGAGGTCCGCCGGCTGCACGAGAAGGATCCCTCAGCCCGCGACGAGGACCGCCCGTGACAGATCCGGCCCGCGTTAGGCTGCGGGCCCGACCTGGTCGTGTCATGAGATTCCGAACGAAGCCGGGCGCGTGCCGGCCCGTCGGCTATCCGCTCGCCAGGCTCGAACGCGAAGGCTGGTGCTACGTGCCGTTCTGCCAGGCGGCTGCCCCGGCGGTTGCCCCGGCGGTCATCGCGGTGCGAGCCTGGGTCCACTTCAGCCTGGCCAGTTCGCTGGGCGGCACTTCCATCTCGCCGATCCACTGGCGGGTAACCGACACCAGGTGCCCGCTGCCTACGGCCAGGCCGGCCAGGGCGATCAACGTGCCAGCTCCCACCATCGCCGCGCTGGTGACCAGCGGGGCCGTCCTGAACCGCGGACCGTTCCTGCGGTTTACGCCATTGCCCATCTGACCCATCCTTCGTCTGCAGCCTGATCCCCACTGTGATCAGTCAGGTCCCGCGGGGAATCATCCGCCCCGGGTGATGCGCCCTCGGATCCAGAGGAGGAAGTCGTGGCGCGTTGTGCACGTTCTGGTACGTCGACGCCCTAGCCCGGGTCGGCCGGCTCGACGACGGTGCCGGATAGTCGCCAGATTCCATGAGTACTCCCGTCTCGAATCGAGTTGCCAGCACCATTGCGTACGGACGCGGGTCGTCATCACCCACCAGGAGTGAGCCCGCCCGACGCGGCCCGTAGTGGAATGGGGCCATGCTAAGAGCCATCTTGAACGTCATCTGGCTGGTCCTCTGCGGCCTGTGGATGGCTATCCTCTACGCCCTGGCTGGGTTGGTGTGCTTCGTGCTGATCATCACCATCCCGTTCGGGATCGCCGCCTTCCGGATCTCCGCGTACGTACTGTGGCCGTTCGGCCGCACGATTGACCGGCGCCCGGACGCCGGTGTTGCCTCGATGATCGGGAACGTGCTCTGGATCGTCCTGTTCGGCTGGTGGCTGGCCATCGGACACCTGGTCACGGGCGTCTTGCTCTGCCTGACGATCATCGGATTCCCGCTCGGCCTGGCTAGCTTCAAGATCATCCCGATAACCCTGCTGCCGCTCGGGGTCCGTATCGTCCCAGTGGATCACGCCTACGCCGAAGCGGCCTAGGGGTCACCCGCCAAGGCAGTCCGCCCCGACCGCCTTTCCCGGCCTGAAGCGCTCGATCGAGCCCATCCACTTCGGGGCCTCGACCTCTCGCCCCGGCCGACGGGGCTCTTCGGTCCCAGGGCCGTCACGGCGGACAAGACCAGGACAGCCGAGGCCGAGGTGCCCGCGACCGCCCGGTCCCCTGCTTAGGGCGCCATCGGGGCTAGGCCGAGCGTGACCTCGGCCTAGCCCCGATGGCCGGCCGCCATCATGGCGTCATGCGCTACCTGCGCCGCGAGACACGGCGCGCCGTCCGCCGCCCTGTGCGGCGGGCAACCCTACGGCCTCCAAACATCTCACACCTCCTCGTTACGACTTGGCGGCGGCGCCGGTCGTCTCCATCGCGTGGAGTTCCCTGGCCTCCTCGGCCGTCATGAGCCCGATCTCCACGAGATCGAGCGGGCTGATGAAGCCGTCGCTGATGCGGAAGCCGCCCGCCCGGGAAATGGCGTCCCGCAGCGGCACGGCCCAGTGGTGTTCCAGCAGGATGAGCGCTGCCGCGGAATCGTTAGGGATGTCCTCGAGTACGTCCCATTCGTCGATGTCGCCGAGGATGTCGATGCCCTCGGCCGCCGCGATCTCGCCGCCGGCCTCGCGCCGGCCACCGCGCCCTCTTCCCCGGCGATGCCGAGGCCGATGAGCGCGCCGATCTTGGTGCCGAGCTCGACGGCTTCCTGTTCCGTCAGGTTGCTGAGATGCTCGACTTCAAGCTCGCCCCCTGCGTCCTTGTAGACGGCCATCGCGTCGATGACGCGCACCGTGTCGCTTTCCCGCAGCCGCTCTAGTTCGGCGATTACCTCGCCGTGGAAGTCCGGGTGGTTGAACCCGAGCACCAGGAGCTGCACTGGTCCGATGGCCATGATTCTCCTTCCGCTGATCCCTTGCATCTGGTCCAAGTCCAGCGGTCCGGCGCCTGCGTGTACCCACCCGCCCGGGGTGAACCGGGTCCGCTCAGATAGCCGATCGGCAAACGTCGGCGGTCCTGGGTTATAGCGCTGCCGCTCCCTCGCCAGCCCGCGGCGGATGGGCTATGGCGGTCCGCGCCTTGCCGATCTCGCGGCGGAGCACTGCTGGGCGCGAGGCACATCGGGAAGATGTTCTAGGACGTTTGAGAGAGGGCCAGACTCGGCAGGGACTGGGCGCCTCGGGACCTGCGGCACACGTTTATCTCAGCAACATCCTCTTGCCGCAGCAGGGGGCTCGTTTAAGGCGGGCCGGAGGGAGTAGAACTGGGTGGTGGGTGTCGGCTCTGCGGACATCGCGGCCAGGCTGAGGAAGAGAGCGCGAAATGACACAACCAGGTAGGCCAGCGGTATTTGTTCATGGTCTTTGGCTGCATGCCAGTTCGTGGGGCCCGTGGCTAGAGCTGTTCCAGGAGGCGGGCTACACGTCGGCGGCACCGGGCTGGCCAGGTGACTCGGAAACGGTGGAGGAGGCCCGTCGGAACCCCAGCCAGGTGGCGGGCAAGGGCATCGACGATGTGGTCGACCACTACGCCGGGATCATCCGCGGGCTTGAGGCACGTCCGGTCGTCATCGGCCACTCCTTCGGCGGTCTCATCGCGCAGCGGCTGCTCGGGCAGGATCTGGCCGCTGCCGCAGTGGCAATCGACGCCGCGCCCATCAAGGGCGTGCTCAACCTGCCCGTTTCCGCGCTGAAAGTCGCCTCAATCGCGCTGCGCAAGCCGGCCAACCGCAACCTGGCGATATCGCTCACCCCAGAACAGTTCCGGTACGGCTTCGGGAACGCGCTTCCCGAACAGGAGTCAGCCGAGCTGTACGACCGCTGGTCAGTGCCCTCGCCAGGCAAGCCCCTGTTCGAAGCCGCCCTGGCGAACTTCACCCCGCGGTCGCCAGCGAAGGTGAATACCGCCAGCAAGACCCGCGGGCCGCTGCTGCTCACGGCCGGGGGCAACGACCACACCGTACCGGCGGCTATCACGACATCGACCCGCAAGCTGTACCACAAGTCACCGGCCATCACCGACTTCATCGAGTTCCCCGACCGCGGCCATTCGCTGACGATCGATCACGGCTGGCGCGAGGTCGCGCAGGCAACGCTGGACTGGCTCAGCCAGCGGTCACTCTGACCGGCGCCAGCCGAGCCAGGACAAGCCCTTCCGCAGGTCCTCGGCGTTCCATCACCGGAGCCAGTTCGAGGCCAGCGTCCTGCCCGGAGAGATACTTCTGCGTGCATCGGCCTGGGCCCGGGCGGTGGTCGGCTCCGGTGACCGCGCGATGTACAGGGCGGCCCCGTACAGGCCGCCGAGGGCGACATGGGCCAGAGCCTCCATCTCGAGCCCGGGCAGGTAGGCGGCGGCCAGGGGGGTGAGTACCTGGCTGAGCATGTCGAGTTCAGAGTGCTCGGAGTGCTCGGTGCCGCCTTCCTCCAGGTCTGGCGCTGGAGTACCGGCACGCTGTCCAGGACCACGATCTGGCGGAACTCCGGCTCCAGGCAGGCGTCCAGGAATGCCGACAGGCCGGTGTAGACCGTCTGGGCAGGGTCATCCGCGGCCAGGGCGGCGGTGACCACCGCCGTGGCCACCTCGGCCTGCACTACCTGGTAGACCGCGGCGACCAGGGCGTCCTTGCCAGGGAAGTGGTGATAGAGGGCCCCGCGGGCCACTCCCGCCCTCTCGATGATGTCCTCGACCGAGGTTCCGGCGTAGCCGTGCTCGGTGAACAACTGGCGGGCGACGTCAATCAGCTACTGGCGGGTCGCCTCCGCCTGCCGCTCGCGCAGCCTCCTGACAGCCATCGGGCCAGCTTACAGACTGACTGATGGTCGGTGACCGAACATCGGTCGGTAAAACGAAGGGGTGACACGATGACGGCTGCAGAGATGGCCCCAGCGCTGGACGAGGTGCAGGCGAAGCAGGCCGGCGAATACCTCGTTGCCGAGTGGCACCACGGAATCGACAGCCGCGACCTTGACCGGGCCCTGGCGACCTGGCACCCTCAGGGCGTCCTCAGCTTCACACCAGGCCCTCGGGCACGACCATCCGCGAAGTGGGCACCTCTGTCCTTGACTACACCAGGACACACGGGACATGGCTGCTCTCCCGCGAGGCCGCGACCATCCAGCGCCTTGAGTCCGTCACGTGACACGCGCAGGGTCCCGTTGTTGTCACGCCGGAGAACGCGGAGCTCACCTTACGTGAAGCTGCCGTGATGCGCCGCGATGATCATGCCAGGCTGGTGTCGGCTACATCCGGGCCCTGGCTGCCTGGCCCCGCTGCGGGCCGAGCGGCATGACTGTCAGGGCCGGGCCGGCCGGGCACTGACCGGCCCGGGAGAACCTGGCGATGGCGGTGCCGGTGAGCGTGACCTCCACGATGTGGTCGCGGCGGCCCACCGTGGCCGGGCAGTCCCGCTCGCGCACCCGCATCTGCATGCCGGTGATCACCACGCCCTCGCCGCCGAGCCGTCTGACGTCTAGTTCCAGCCGGCGCCTGGCGTCGTGCCGGGACTGGTTCACCAGCTCGGACCAGCCGGCCACCTCGACATTGCCTGACCACCAGCGGGCCTGGCCGGCCAGCTCGCGGTCATCGTGCCGCGACCCGATCGAGATGCCGGCCACAAGTCCGGCCGGCACCCACCCCGCTGAAATCAGCTTGGCGAAATCCTGCCCGGAGACATCGCAGGCGAAAAGCGCCCGCTGCCCGGACGCGGCACCCGGCGCGCGGACCGCGCTGCCGGCGGCCGTGAAATCTAGCCCGCTGAGCGGCAGCGACCCACGGGACAGCCGGACGCCTACCACCCCGTGCCCGCCCAGCGCGGCGCACTCGGCGGTCATCCGGTCGATGGCCGTCTGCCGGGCCTGGTACATGGCCTCCACCAGCGGCCCGAACGACCTCGCATCGCGCCGTCCTGACACCTCGGCGGCCGGCCCCGCAGGCCTCCGGTCGCCGGATGATCCCCACGCCCCGGGACAGCTATACCCGCTGGCGTAGCCGGCGGCATAGACGGCTGCGCCGAATACCTGCCCGACGGGCTCAAAACCCACGCCACGGACGGCGGTGAACTCCTGACAGGTCAGCGCCGAGTCCCACATGCCGCCGGGCCAGGTCCCCGCAGCCCGGGCCACGGCACCGGCGGGCAGTCCCTCGCTCACGCTGCCAGCCTAGGCCCGCCCCCTCCCCGCCGCCGGACCGGGTTTTCCGGGCAGCGGCCGATCTGGCACCAGGCACGATGTAGTCCCAGTTCCTGGCGTCGTCCGTCAGCCTCAGGCTTTCGGGTGGCTAATTCCAGGCGGAATCCCGAGGTCAACCCAATCCCAAGCATTGCACCGCATGCCAGCCTGGGCAGGAGGAGTTCGCGGTGAGTACGCTTCGGCGGTGAGGATCGAGCCACTTCCTGAACGTCTGTACGACGCCGCTGTCCGGCTGTGGCAGGACAGCGGCTTGACTCGGCCGTGGAACGATCCGGAAGCCGACCTGCGCCGGGCGGTCAGCGGTGACTCGTCCTGCGTGCTGGCCGCCATCGGAGACGATGACGGTCTGCTGGCCACCGCCATGGTCGGCCACGACGGTCACCGGGGCTGGGTCTACTACCTGGCCGTCGATATTGCGCAGCGAAACCGCGGGCTGGGCAAGCAGATGATGGAAGCTTGCGAAGACTGGGTGCGGTCACGGGGAATCCCGAAGATCCAGCTCATGGTCCGCGGGACGAACCGGGTCACTGTGGGCTTCTACGAACACCTGGGATACGCCGACTCAGAAGTGGTCGTGCTCGGGCGTCGCCTCGACGACTTATCCCAAATAGCGCTCCACCGGAGCGGGCGGCGGGCATCGCGTGAGATCCGCCGTTATCTCAAGTCCGCCTTGGGGTGTCTCCCATGTAGCTTTACGCGGCCTCCGGGCTGCGTCGTGGACACGTTATCTGAAGTGGTGTCCACGACGTAGCGGATGTGACGCCGCCCCACCTTGACCTGCGACTGGCCTCTTTCTCGCTGCCGCTTTTGGTTCTTGCTTCACGCCCAGAACCTCACGTCGGCGACATGTCTCTCACGCAGAAACCCGCCGTGACCAGGGCTTCTTCCAGATGGACTTAAGATAACAACCGTTAGGCGCTCCGATCTTGGTCTGAGAGCGCGAAAGCGTCAGGCGGTCGCGGGTGGCCGGGTGACCGACAGCTCCGGCGGAGTCCGGCGGTACTCCTCAACCTAGACCAGGGCCAACTGCCCCGTACACCCTTGGCTGAGAGTCGAGGAGGGCAGGTCGGCGGTAAGCACGTTGGGATTCCCGTGCCCGGCAAAACCGCGGGTCAGCCGGGTCCGGGTCGCAGCCGCGCCCCGGTGGACAACTCGCGTCATACTCTTGACCAGAACGAGCAATTGAGGCCCGCGAAAATGGTGACCACCCAGGTGAACAGGGCGGCGACGCTCATCTGATTCTCACCCCTGACGATCCGCAATCGTCGTCCGACGCTGGCCGCCGCCTCCCAGGGTGCACCCGCACCGGCGCCCGCGAGCCGGAGATATCGACCGCCTGACTGTGCGCACCAGATGTCGAGCTGACTGTGCAGCCGTGCCTTCGGCTAAGGTAGCGACGAGCTGCAGACCGAAGCGTCGCGCCGCGGCCGAGCCGAGCCACTCGTCCGGCTCAAGCCAGACCGGGTGCCCTGGGCAGTCCGGGTACTTGTAGCTGGGTGATGCTGCGCGGAGGCGAACGCCCCGGCGCGTCTCGGGCTCCGCTGGCAGTTAGTTGATCGGCCTGGCCGTGGCCTAAGATCACGCGTGTGCCTTGCCCGGCCGCAGCCTTGTCTCCCAACCCGAATGATCCCGCGAGGTCAGGGGGCTCACCGGGCCATCAGCCCGAGCCGCTCTCCGAGGCGGTCGACGCGAAAGGAACGGCACCCATGCCTAACGAGCCAGTAGGCGACCCTGGCAACCGAGGAAGCACCATCGCTCACGGCGCCGAGGCCGCAGGTCCCGGCTCAGTCGATAGCCGCCACCTTCTGCTGGTCGGCGCGGGGCCTGGCCTTGGAATGGCCGTGGCACGTCGCTTCGCCGTGGGCGGCTACCGGGTGACCCTGGTGGCGCGTAGCACGGACGGCCTCCGCGACCTCGCCGGTACCTTGGCCGATACCGGCGCCAAGATCAACACCATCGCGGCCGATGCCAGCGATCCCGATGGCCTGGGCACCCGGATGAAGGAGCTCTATCTCGGAACTGGCGCACCGGGCGTCATCGTCTATAACGCCGTCATTGGAGCTCCAGACCGGCTGCTGAGCTCAAGTGTCGCCCACCTCCAGGCGGCGTATTCAGTCGATGTCATCAGCGCCATCGTCGTCGCCCAGGTGGCCGCCCCGGCCATGCGGGCCGCCGGCTTCGGGACCATCCTCGTCACCGGGGGCGGGTTCGCCGACCACCCGATTCCGGCCCTGGCCACCGTTTCCCTCGGCAAGGCGGCTCTCCGGTCGGCCGCGACAATTCTCGGCGCTGACCTGGCCCCGGACGGCATCCGGGTAGCCACGCTGACGATCGCAGGGGCGATAGTTGCAGGCACTTCCTTTGACCCGGAGCGCATCGCCGAACGCTACTGGGAGGTTGTCCATGTGGACGGTCCATGGCAGGCAGAATTCCGATTTACCGGCGAGTAGGCGACGTCATACGGATGCGGTGAGGGAAGGCTGATCGGGACGTTGACCCGGATGCCGTACTGTCCGGCGCTGTACCTGTGAGGCTTTTCTCGCTGGTTGCCTCCGGGCTTCTTGCTCAGGTGAGAGCGACGGCTTCGGCCCACACGTCGTATTCGTAGATCCACCGCCGGTCGACCAGCTGGCTGCCCGAGCTGTCCCAGCCAGCGCCTTGCCGCCGCGAGCCCATCTGGACGCGCGCCGTCCGGTCGCGTCGCAACCCTTCATATGCGGCCAGCGCCCGCGGCACGCCAGCCGGACTCGTAAGGGCGCCTAGCAGCGTAGCCAGTGCCACCGCGTCCTCCAGTGCCTGGTTGACGCCCTGGCCCAGGTGCGGCAGCATCGGGTGCGCCGCGTCGCCGAGCAGCGTCAGCCGCCCGCTGCTCCACCGGGGCAGGGGCATACGGTCATACATCCCCCACTGGAACCCGCTGCCGCCCGGCCCGCTGATCGCCCCGATGACCTGCCCGATGACCGGGTCCCAGCCCGCGAAGTGCGCGGCCAGCGCCACCGGGTCTGCGGGCGCCGACCACGACTCGCGAACCGCGGTTTCGGACGGGACGAACCCCACGTAGTTCAGCAGCTGCCCGGCACGCACCGGGAACACCAGGAAATGCCTGCCCTCGCCCACCCACATCCGCATCGTGCCGGCCGGGTACTCCGGCAGGCACGGCACCAGGCCTCGGTAGGCCACCACCCCAGAGAACACGGGCTCGGCCGGAGCTACCACAAAGCCCTGCAGCACCGAGTGGATGCCGTCCGCGCCGATCACCACGTCGGCCGTGGCGGTCGTCCCGTCGGCGAAGACGGCGGTGGCACTGCCGGCATCCTGGCGGAATCCCGTGCACCGGTGCCCGGTCCGTACGGCGCCAGGCGGCAGCTGCCCGGCCAGCAGCGCAAGCAGGTCGGCCCGGTGGATCCCGACATTCTGTCCGGGCACGGCGAACTGATAAGGCTCGTGCCGCACCGCCCGCCCGTCGGAGAGCCGCAGCTGAGCCGCGGCGTACCGGGCGCCCGCCCGCGCGATCCCCTCGCCAACCCCGAGCCGCTTCAGCATCCGCAGGCCGTTCGGCGCCAGCGACACCCCCGCGCCGACCTCGGCCAGCTGCTGCGCCTGCTCATGCACCTGGACGTCCATCCCGGCCTGCGCCAGCGCAACCGCCGCCGCGATCCCGCCGAGCCCGCCGCCGACCACCACCGCCCGCAGGGCCACGTCCTTCCCCTCTCCGAACGGCCGGAACCCCAGATCCACGCTAACCCCGTGCCCGTTCACCGGGAGTGGAATCACTCAAGGCCGAAAGGCGGGCTGGCCATGAGCGCCTAGTCCATCGATGAAGCTGCTAGCAGAGATGGCCCGCAGGTCGTCCTCGTCGGAACTGACCACGAGGTCACGCCGGCGGAGAGCTCCCGGCCAACAGGCGGGCTAGCAGGTGTGGAGCAGTTCACGACGGGCAGTAGGGGAGCCATGTCGGTCGCCGACCTCAAGCCAGCAGAACCGGAGACGACCATGCGTCATGACCGCGCTCGAAGCTACGGCCGTATCGCTGCCGGGGTCGTAGTGATCTGGGTGCTGATCGTCGGTGCCCTCACCGGCATCGGCAAGCTGATCATGATCACCCACAATGCGAACGGCAACCTGCTCGGTGACCATACGATCCCGCACTGGTTCGCCGCGCACCGCACGCCGACGCTGAACCACTGGAGCCTGATCGCCAGCAACCTCGGGGCAACCCAGGACATTCTCATCGTTAGTGCTGCTACCTGTGTCGTGTTCCTTACCGTCACCCGTCGCTGGCGGCCGGTGATCTTCCTCGCCGTGGTCATGCTCGGTGAGCTGGCCGCCTTCCTGACGATCGCGGCCATGGTCAGGCGACCGCGGCCGGACGTCTCCCACCTCGACTCGAAACTGCCCACCTCGGCGTTCCCGTCCGGGCACATGGCCGCGACCACGTGCCTTTACGTCGGCATCGCCATCCTGGTCATCGGCTGCGCTCGCGGCTGGTGGCGCTACCTGTTCCTGATCCCCGCGATCGTCATGCCGGTCATGATCGCCGTAGCCCGCATGTACCGGGGCGAGCATCACCCCACCGACATCCTCGGCAGCCTGCTGTTCGCCGCGTTCTGGCTGACCGCCACCACGATGCTCATAAAGCCGGCCAAGGACGCCCTCGACCGCGCTGGCCGCCGGCCCGTGGGCCTGCCCCGCCGGAAGGAGGCCGGCCACAGCCGGGAGGCCGCGCCTGCAACACGTTAGGGGCGGCACAGATCAGCCTGCCGCCGGTCATCGTGATCGGCGTTCCGGGCAATGTAATCGGTCGGCCCCGTGTCTGTGGGCCTGAGCGAGCAGCGGAGGACGGTCTAACATGGCCAGCGCGAGCACCTGGGAGCGGATCGAACGCCGGAAGCTGCACCAGCGGGAGCGGTGGACGCGCCCCGCCCGGCCCGGCGACCGGCCCGATCCCTCCCGCCCGGTCGGCACGGATATGCTGCCGCAGATCAAGCACATCGTCGTCCTGATGATGGAGAACCACTCCTTCGACAATTACCTCGGCACCCTCGGCCGGGGCGAGGGATTCCCGCTCGGGGACGATGGCACGCCGGACGCTGAGAATCCTGATTCCGCAGGAACCGTGATCCGGGCCCACCATGCGAGCTCCACCGTGCAGGCATCCGGCGTGCCCTGCCAGAGCTGGTGCGCCAGCCACACGCAGTGGGCTGATGGCAAGATGAACGGTTTCGTGACCTCGACCGAGCAGGCCGCACCCGAGGGCGACAAGACCGCGGCCATGGCGTACTGGACCGACCAGGATCTGCCCTTCTATCACGGGCTGGCCCAGACTTTTCCGCTGGCCGATCACTGGTTCAGCTCGTGCCTCGGGCCCACGTTTCCGAACCGCCGGTTCCTGCTCGCCGGGACAGCCAACGGCCTGATGGATGACCTGCCCTTTAACCTGCTGGACCGGCCTCAGGCCGGCACGATCATGGACATGCTG
Source organism: uncultured Actinomycetes bacterium (assembly GCA_963790065.1). Taxonomy (GTDB): domain Bacteria; phylum Actinomycetota; class Actinomycetes; order Streptosporangiales; family Streptosporangiaceae; genus Palsa-504. Next base: position 407,929 of record CAWBNK010000029.1, read on the forward strand.
ACCCGGCACGGGATCTCCTGGGTCAACTACCGGCCGGCCGGCAGCGACCAGTCCGAGTTCCGCCGCTACCTGCAGTTCCGGCACCGCCGGAACCGGCACCATCTGGCCTCGCTCGGCCGCCCGCTGCGTAAGACCAGTGACGTGTTCAAACGGGATCTCCAGTTCACGTCGGCCATTTACCCGCTCGGGATGGCCAGCTACATGGCACACGTCCGCAGCATCGAGCGGTTCTTCTCCGATGCGGACTCCGGCAATCTCCCGTCGTTCTGCATCGTCGACCCGGACTTCCGCAGCTTCTCGGAGGAGAACCCGCAAGATATCCGCAAGGGGGAGAGCTTCGCAGCCGAGGTGATCGGCCGGATCATGCACGGCTCGGGCTGGGCGGACACGTTGCTGATCTGGACCTACGACGAGAACGGCGGCTATTACGATCATGTCGCCCCGCCCGCGGCAGTGCCGCCGGACGACGTCCCCGGTCGCAGCCGGATCGCGCACCCGTCCCCGCTGCGCAGCCTGCTGAAGGTGCTGTTCCCGGGCTATGTGCGGCATGCCGAGCAGCTTGTCGCGGGCCCGGATGGCTACGACACCTACGGATTCCGGGTGCCCGCCGTGATCGTGTCGCCCTATGCGCGGCCGGACTGCGTTCTGTCGGACATATTCGACCACACCTCGGTGCTGAAGCTTATCGAGGAGAAGTGGAATCTGCCCGCGCTGACCCGCCGGGACGCGGCGGCTACCTCGCCGCTCGGCGCACTGGACCTGACGGCTCCGCCGGCGTTCGTGACACCGCCGCTGTTGCCCGAGCCCGCGCTGGCGTGGGGCACCTGGTAGGTCGCCGGATGCAGCAGGTGGGTCTTGTGGTCTGCTGGATGTCTCGCGGGAGACCAATCTGGGCCAGCAGGTTAGCGGCCGGTCTAGGGTGGAGCAGCCCGTGGTCGGCTTATCCGTCCGTCGGTGCATAACCGCGGTGGTGGCTAGTTCACCGGCGCAGGCCGGAAGGGAGACAAGATGGCGGCCGGGGATGCGGGATCGTTCGGCCGTACTGTGGTCTACCTGGTGCGGCATGGCCGGACTCCGCTGAATGAGGCCGGTGTCCTGCGCGGCCTGGCCGACCCGGCGCTGGATGAGACCGGGCGCCGCCAGGCTGAGCGGCTGGGGGCCGCGCTGGGGCCCCGGGGACTGGCGGCCGTTATCGCAAGTCCGCTGGTGCGGGCACGGCAGACCGCCCAGCCAGTCGCCGAACGAGCCGGGCTGGAAGTGGCCGTCGATCAGTGCCTGCTCGACCGGGATTACGGGCCCTGGACAGGCATCAGCCACGAGGCGGTGACGGACCGGTGGGGCTCGGTTGACCGTGCCCCGGGTGTCGAGCCGCGCCCGGAGGTCCGGGACCGGGCCGTCCAGGGGCTGGCCGGCATCGCCCGGCGCCACCTTGGCGGCACCGTCGTCGCGGTCAGCCACGACGCCGTGAACCGTGAGGTGCTGGCTGCGTTCGATGCCGACCTGGGTGATCCGGACGCGATCCCGCAAGACAACGGGTGCTACAACACGCTGGAATGGCGCGGCGGCCGCTGGGCTGTCCTGAGCATCAACGAACTACCCGACCCGTAGCCGTCAAAGATTGGCGTCGACAGCATGCAACCATGTTCACAGCGGAGGTCAGCCGGCGATGGGAGAATCTAACCTGGACGAACACGTCGGCCGGGATTAGCTTCCGCAGTATGAAGTTTCTTGCCGAGCCCGGGCTTTTAGCCGGCACACGATGACGCCCGCGGTCCGCGACGGCGTTCGCAATGCCCGATGAGCACCGATAAGTGGTCGGGCAAGGACTGGACAGTTACCATCACCGGCACGGAGATGGCCCTCGCTCAAGCGTCGGGCTCCGTCACTATCTCCAGCACGAACGCTGCTCGGCTCAAGGTGCGGCGTCGGTGGTTCCGGTGGGTGCTAGACAATGAGGGTCAGCCACTCGTCCGCCTCCGTGGTATCACCAAGACCGAAGCCGCCGCCCTGTCGGGGGCGCTGCGGCGTCTCGCTCTGACACCGGCCATCGCTGACGCGGTTGCCTGGTACGCCGGGGCCGCTCAACTTCTCACCGGGGCACGCATCGAGCAACGATGGATATCGACCGAGACCGTTGACGCGCTGGTCGCGACCCGTCCCCCACCGGGACTTCTCAATCGTGTCCGTGCCGCCGGGTGCGAACCGTTCCTCACCGCCGAGCAACTCGAGGCGGTCGGCTTCCTGGATGCTCACCTGGATTCCGTGGTCGCCGACGCGAACGAACAGTTCATGGCCGGTGAGCTCTCCTTGCGGCGGCCGTTCTTCGACACCATCGAGAAGACCCCGCTCACTGACGAGCAGGCACGAGCGGTCGTGTGCTTCGACAACCGGGTCCAGGTCCTTGCCGCCGCCGGATCCGGGAAGACCTCGGTGATGGTCGCCCGCGCCGCGTACGCAGTTAGCCGGGGGTTCGTTGCCCCTGGCCGCATCCTGTTGCTGGCGTTCAACAAGGCTGCTGCGACCGAGCTGCAAGAACGGGTCGCGGCGCGGTTTGCCGCCGCCGGGATCGACTCGTCCGGGCTGCGGGCCTCCACATTCCACTCCTTCGGGCTCGACGTCATCGGCCGGGCCACCGGCAAGAAGCCGCGCCTGGCGCGGTGGCTGGACCAGGGGGATGACGTGGCGATGGTCCTGCGCATCGTCGATGAGCTGCGGGACGCCTCGGAGTCCTTCCGGCACCGCTGGGACCTGTACCGCCTGCTGTTCGCGAACGCCCCGACAGAACTTGCCGAGAACGAGCCGGACGGCTATGACGACGCGACCAGGCAGACCGGCTACCGGACATTCGCCGGCGAGGTGGTCAAGAGCCACGGCGAACGGCTGATCGCCAACTTCCTGTACGTCAATGGGGTCGGCTATGTCTACGAACGACCCTACGACGTCGGGCTGTAAGTACACACGCGCGGTGCAGAAGCGGCCACCAGGCGCCACTTCAGCCGCTCGAAGACGGCACTGACCTCGCCGGCTTTCACGCCGATTCCGACCATGGCCAGAATTCTCTAACTACGGCGAATTCAGGCGATAAGCAGGCGAAGGCCAAGCTCCGCCGCATCGAGAGCGATGAGGTCGCGGTTACGTCCGGCCCACCGGCCTGAGGCAAGGTCATCACGGAGGCTGCGCACTGCCCGCTCCTCGGCCTCCGGCCCGACTCTGGTCCAGACCGATACTCCGCGACGTACGTGATCGTGCAGGTATGCCTCGGGTCGGCGCCAGTAGGCCTCGAAGAAGCCATCAGTGCAGTCCCACGGAATGAGCACCGGCTCTATGCGGGCTCCGATCGCGTCGGCCAGCTCAGTCAGCGAAGGCCGGCCGACCAGGAGGTCAGCGACCTCAGGCAGGTAGTCGCGAGTAAGCCAGAACCGACGATGCCATCCGGTGTCACTGGTATCGTGCGTGAATACCACCACGCGGCGGGCCACGCGTCGCATCTCGCGCAGCCCGGCGATCGGGTCCTGCCAGTGATGAACGGTGGCAAAAGCCATCGCGGCGTCGAAGGACTGGTCCTCGAACGGAAGGCTCTCCGCGACGGCAGCCACGCACGGCGCTGCGCCCGCGGGGCGCTGCGCACGCATGAGCGCCGACGGTTCCACCGCGGTTACGTCACGGCCGGGGGGCTCGTAGGAGCCGGTGCCAGCCCCGACATTCAATACGGTCCGCGCATCGCCGAGCGCGGCCCAGACCCTTGCGGCGATCCGCGGCTCGGTGCGCCGCGTTGCGGTGTAAGTGGCTCCGATGGTGTCATACAACTGCCCGCTGGACATGGCGCCGCCTCCCTGGCTGTCACCATCCCGCGCCGCGCACGTGGCCTGGCGTCGCTGCCGTGGATACTTGGTCAATTGCGCACCATTTCACCACATTGGCCGACCTGACCTTTCGGAGGTCGGTCATGCCCGCCTCGTGCCCAAGACACGCGAATGATTTCTCAATGCAGTTGTGCTGACAGCCAGGCGAATGCATCGCGCTGCATGGCTTGGTCGAATTTATGGGCTCCGTCGTAGAACTGGCCTGTGTAGGCGTCTGGGGTGCTGGTGTCCGCGTAGTGGGCGGTGATGCGGTCGTGGGCCGCTTGTGCCCCGGCCAGGGTGAAGAGTTCGTCGTGGCGGTTGTACTGGACGAGCAGCGCGGCGGGGGCCTGGCAGGCGGCCAGGTCGGGCCAGTCGGCGCGGGCCGCCAGGCCGGCCGGGAGGAGCATCCAGGTGTGGTCGATGACGTTGTGGTCGATCAGGGAGTCGTAGCTGGCCATCATTCCGACCACGACGGCCGCTGTGAGCTCGTCGCTGGTCGCGCGCAGCAAGGCGGACCGGCAGCCGCCGCCGGACAGGCCGATGCTGGCCGCCTGACCGGTGGTGTCGGGCCGTGAGCGCAGGTGGTGGAGGGCTAGGCGATCTTCGTAGGCGACCACGGCGGCCAGGGTGGTGCCGAGCAGGGCACAGTATTTCTCGATTAGGTGCTCGTGGTGCCAGGCGGCGGCGTTATACCGGGCTATGTCACCGGGCATCTCGCCCGGGAAGGTGTCGGGCGGGACCGTTCGAGCGCTGAGCTCGCTCAGCCGCTGGATCAGCGGGGGCATCTCCTCCAGGGGGAAACGGCGGCTGCCCCAGCCGAAGACGTCGGGGACGAGCACGACGAAACCCCGCCGGGCCAGGTCGTTGGCGAAGGCGCGGCCCTGGTAGTAATGGCGCCGCAGGGCGGCGACTACCGGCGGGGCCGGCTCGGGACCATCGGCGATCTTCAGTTTCCCGTAGTACTTGAAGCCGTCGTGGCCGTGCAGGGCGAGCACGCCAGGCAGTCGGCCGATGGACCCCGCGGGCTTGAGCACCCACGCCCGGGTGCGCGGGCCGTAGCCGACGGAGTAGGAGATTTCCTCCCCTTCGAGCCCGTTGGCGCGCCAGCGCCGCTCCACCTGCACGCCGCCGGGATCTACGCTTCGGCCGGGGAAGGCCAGGATCTCGCGGGCGAGGCGGCGGACTACTTCGCGGTCCGGCCGGGTTGCCCGGGCAGAGGGGCCGGCGCCAGTTGCGGCCCAGTCACTGTAGACGCCGAGATGCGCGTAGCTAGCGCTCATGCGGATCGGCCCTTCCCGTCGCAACCGGACATAGCGTTATACAACCTTTGTTCTACAAAGACGGGTCGGCCGTCCGGCGTCAAGCCGAGAACGGGCGTCGGCGCCGGCGAGCCGCAGGACTGGGACCTTGCTTGATGGCGGCCAGGATTTCCTTGCGCAGCCTTCTGGCCGCGGCATCACGAGCCGTTCCGGCCCGCTTCACCGGCGGCGCGCGGTGGCCGGCGGTCGCAGCCCGCCCGTCAGGGCCAGCCGCCGCGGGTTGGCCGCCATCATGGCGGCCGAGGTCGCCGAGCGAGCCCAGTTCGTCCGCCAGGACCCGCCGCTGGTCCGCAGGCGACCAGTGGCCCGGATCGAGCGCACTGTGGGCGCCCAGCCCGTGTACGAGCGTGACCAGCCGTCGTGCCACGACTTCTGGCTCGGCGCCGGCTAGCGGCGAGTGGTGCTGCCGCAGCAGCGACTCGATCCGGCGCTGCGCCGAGCGGACGCGCCGGGCCTGGGCATTTGCCAGGTTCGGATCGCTCACTGCCATGCCCCAGTAGCACGTCAGCAGGCGCCACTCGGTCTGGCGCTCGGGGTCGAGCGGGAGCAGCGCCTCCAGGCATTCGCGGAGGCCGCCGCCGTGCCGCTGCGCCTCGTCGAACCGGGCACCGGACCGCTCCGCGACGGCTTCGAAGGTGGACTGCAGCAAGTCGCGCTTGTCGGCGAAGTAATGCGTGAGGACGGTGGTACTCGATCCGGCCGCCTCAGCCACGTTCCGGAAGGTCAGTGCCTCCAGGCCGCGCGTTCCGACGAGCTCGGCGGCAGTGGCGGCGATGTGCCGGCGCCGGGCGTCGTGGTCGACGTATCTAGGCATTGACATTCACCCTACTACTTATGTACAACGTTTGTAATACAACATATGTTGTAGAACGAGGGATCGGTCCCCTGATTTGCGGGTTGCCGAGACATCTGGTCGTTAGCCTGCGCGAGAGCTACCTGGTTTGCAGAAGCGGCCGACCCGGGAGGAGATCGTACCGATGCGTCGTGAGCGGGATGTCGATGTCCTGGTGGTGGGATCTGGCGCGGCGGGTCTGGCCGCGGCGCTGTCCGCGCGGGAAAGCGGCGCGCCAAGCGTGTTGATCGCTGAGTCCGAGGGGCTGGTGGGGGGCTCGTCGCGGCTCTCCGGCGGGCTGATGATGGGCGCCGGCACGCGCTATCAGCGCGCGCAGGGCATCGAGGATGACGCTGAAGCGCTGTTTCACGACTACATGCAGCTCAACCAGTGGAAGGTCGACTCGGCCGTGGTCCGGCGGCTGGCCGAGCTGGCCGGGCCCACAGTGGAATGGCTCGGCGATCTCGGCGTGCAGTACTATGACCAGCTGGTATTCGGCGGTGACGAGCCTCTGCCGCGTGTCCACTGCCCGATCGGGCGAGGCCAGGCCGTGGTAGACGTGCTCGCCAGCCGGTGCCGCGCCGCCGGAGTCGAGATCGCGCTCGGACAGCGGGTGGGCCGCCTGCTCACGGAGGACGGCGCCGTCGTGGGTGCTGGCGCCGGCGAGGACACGTTGACCGCCGGCGCAGTCGTGGTGGCGACGGGCGGCTTCGGCAATGATCCCGAGAAGCTAGCCAGGTATTTCCCGTCGGCGGCGGACACCGGATGGGCGTGGTACATCGGAGCGGAGGGCAGCCGTGGCGACCATCTCGACCTCGCCGCCCAGGTCGGCGCGCAGGTAGCGGGTTTCAACCGGGGGCTGCGGCTGCTGCACGCGGACTTTGCGAGGATCTATGAGGCGTACCTGCCGGGGTGGCTGGTTCTCGTCGACCGTCAGGGCCGGCGCTTCTGCGATGAGACCGCACCGTACGGGATCATGGACGGTCTCATTCAAGAGCGAGGCGATGTCGCCTACGCCATCTTCGACCGGGCCGCCCTCGACGAAGCCACGGCGGCCGGTGTCGCCCGGTACAAGCAGCGGGTTCCGGGTTCCACCAAGAAACAGAGCCCGCACTGGAACACCGACATCGTCGAGTCGATGGTCGCCGCGGGCAAGGTGCACTGCGCGCAGTCCGTCGCCGAGCTGGCTGCCGGATTCTCCCTGCCCGCAGAACACCTCGACGTCACGGTCGCGCGGTACAACGCGGCCGTGGCGGCGGGGGAGGACTTCGATTACCTGAAGGACCCCAAGTTCCTCCAGCCGATCGCGAGCCCGCCGTTCTATGCCGCCGAGATCCGCCCGGCGACGGTGTGCTTTACCGCCTGCGGCCTGCGGATCGACAGGGATGCTCAGGTGATCGGCGAGTCCGGCCGGCCGATTCCCGGGCTATTCGCGGCCGGCGAGAGCGTCGGCGGGGTGGTGGGACCGCGTTACGTCGGAAGCGGCAACTCATACGCCAACTGCGTGACCTTCGGCCGGGTGGCCGGTGCGTCGGCGGCGCGGCTCGCCATGGCCGCGTCATGACCGGCGGCGACCTCACGGAAGGGCGCCATCCATGTCAGATGTCACCGCGGCCCTGATCACCGCGAAACAGACGGTGACGTTCCGGACGTTCACCCAGGCACCACCGTCTCCTGGCTGCGTCACCGTCGACATCACCCTGTGCGGAATCTGCGGGACGGACATCCACTCGTTCCGGAGCGGGCACCTGCACAGCCCGGCCGTCTGCGGCCATGAGTGGGTCGGCACGGTGGCCGCTGCCGGAGCCGGCGTGGAGGGCCTGCGGGAAGGAGCCCGAGTCATCCTCGCGGTCCCGCCCGCGTGCGGCCGCTGCCCGGAGTGCCTGCGGGGACTCGGCGAGTACTGCCGTACGGCGTCGCTGGTAGCCAGGGGCAGGGATTCGCTCGCGCCGCCGCACGGCGGGTTCGCCCGCACGATCACCGTCCAGGCGACCCGGGTCATGCGCGCTCACCCGGACCTGACCGACGAGGTGGCCGCGCAGGTCGAGCCGGCCACGGTCGCCTTCCACGGGGTGCGCCGCAGCAGGATCACGGCCGGCGACACGGTCGTGGTACAGGGCGCCGGCCCGATCGGGCTATTGGCGCTGCAGTTCGCCCGGGTTGCCGGCGCCGGGGACGTGCTGGTCGTCGAGCCATCGCCGACCCGTCGGCGGCTGGCCACCGAGCTCGGTGCGACTAGCGCCGTGACACCGGAGGAGGCGGCCGAATACGTCCAGGACCACACGCAAGGCATCGGCGCGGACGTGGTCATCGAGTGCGCCGGAGTACCGCGCCTGCTGCAGACCGCGGTCGACCTGGCCCGCTCCGGCGGCGTGGTTCAGCTCCTCAGCTTTCTCGCCGAGCCGGCCACCATCAACGCCGCCCGGTGGCTGGCCAAGCAGGTCACGGTCGTGGCCTCGAACGCGTACAGCCACGACGACTTCCGCCGCAGCATGACATTCCTCGCCGACGGCCGGGTCCGCGCGCAGCCCCTGCACAGCCGGACCGTGGGGCTCGATCAGCTGGAGGCCACGTTGTCCGGGCTGTCGGCCGGGCCGTCGGATGACATCAAGGTCCTGGTCGACCCGGGCCGACCGGCCACGACGGAGGCCGCTCCAGGTGCGGGCAGCTGAGGCAGGAGACCGGGATGAGCGAAGAACTCGAACTGATGCTGGCCGAACGTGCCATCCAGCGGGTGCTGACGAGCTACTCGCGCGGCGTCGACCGGTTCGACTTCGAGACCGTGCGATCGTGTTACTGGCCGGACGGCACGGACGACCACGGATCCTTCGTCGGCGGCGTGGATGAGTTCATCTCCTTCGTGCAGAAGTCACTCAACCGCTTCGAGCGAACGGCCCATTTCCTGGGCAACATGCAGATCGACGTAGACCTCGGCCGTGGCGTGGCCCGGTCCGAGACGTACGCGGTCGCGTTCCACCGCTACTCCGATGCGGAGGGCAGCCCGACCGGCATGTGGGCGGGATTGCGCTATGTCGACCGGTTCGAGTGTCGCGATGGCCAGTGGCGCATCAGGAAACGGGTGTGCGCCTACGACTGGCGTCGCACCGACCCGGCAGGTACCGACGGCGGCTTTGCCGATACCTACGTCCGAGGCATCCGCTCGGCCGATGACATCGTTTACCACATTCTTGACCAGTAGGCGAAGAGCCCAACTGCGGTAGCGGACGTGTCTGCCTGGGCGAATGGGTGAATGGGCGAGGAGGAGAAGTGGAGCACCTGCAGGACCGGGTAGCTGTAGTAACTGGTGCGGCCAGCGGCCTCGGTTGGGCGATGTCGAGACGGTTCGCCGAGGCTGGGATGAAGGTGGTGCTGGCCGACATCGAAGCGGATCGGCTGGAGGCGGCCGTAGGAGAGCTTCGCGCCGCCGGACATGACGCGACCGGTGTAGTGACCGATGTTGCGGACGCCGACGCGGTCAGCCACCTCGCAGCGGCCGCTTTCGATGCCCATGGCGCGGTGCACGTGCTGTGCAACAACGCTGGCGTCGTCAAGCGGGCCCGGGTCTGGGAGCTTACGGTTGATGACTGGAACTGGGTGCTGAACGTCGATTTCTGGAGCGTGGTGCACGGGCTTCGCGCGTTCGTGCCGCGCATGCTCGAACAGGCCGACGGCGGGCACATCGTCAACACCTCGTCGATGGCGGGATTGCTCCCGATGCCCAACCTAGGCGCCTACGCGGCGGCGAAGTCGGCTGTCCTCGCACTGTCGCTCTCGCTGCAGACGGAGTTGGACCAGCTAGGATCCCGCCTGGGCGTGTCCGTGCTCTGCCCCGGGTTCATTGCGACGGGCATCACGAACAGCGCGCGCAATCGTCCCGCGGGCCTGGCCGACGAGGCGCCGCCTCCGGACGTCCCTCGTACGACCGCTGGCGTGGCCGCGACCCTGACGGCCGCGGAAGTCGCCGAGCAGGTAGTTGAGGCGATCACCTCGAATCGCTTCTGGATCCTCACCCATGACCAGTACCGGCCGGTGATCATGCAGCACGCGTCCGGCGTCGGCACGGCTGCCCGGCCGGCACCGGCACCGATCTGGTGAGCGAACCGGAGAGACAGTAGCAGTTCAGCGACGGCGAACACGCCCGTCTCCGTCGCGCCCACCAGCATAAACGTGCTCTGCGGACGTCCCGCGGTCCAGCCTGAGCGACTAAGCGACTAGGCGAATGACTACGGCTCAGGATGCGGCGCTTCACCGGGTTCTAGATCGAGAGTACTATGTTTAGATCGATCGTTCTAACCCTGCGGGGCTGCTATGAGAGCCAAGGCGTCTGACGGCGGCCGGACGTTCACCGACCTGGCCCGGCGCGCCCAGATCGCCCAGTGCGCGGCGGAGGCCATCGCCGAGGTGGGCTACGCCGACGCGTCGTTGGCCGAGATCGCCAGACGTGCGGGGGTCGCGAAGAGCGTCGTCTCGTACCACTTCTCGGACAAAGAAGGGCTCATGCGCGAGGTGCTCAGCACCGCTCTGGCCACCTACGCGAAATTCATGGCGCCCCGCATGGCCGGGGCGGCGAGCGCTTCGGACAAGCTCCGGGCCTATATGACCGGAACAGCCGATTACGCCGCCGAGCACCGGAGCCTGCACGTGGCCGTCATCGAGATCGCCCTCAATGCCACCTCCGCGGACGGGCGGCCGCTCGTCGCGACGATGCCCCTCCAGGCGCCGGAGCCATCGGTCGAGGACATCTTGCGCCAGGGGCAGCGCGACGGGGAGCTCCGGGATTTCGACGTGGCGGTGGTAGCCGGGGTGCTGCGCTCCGCGATCACCCACGCCATGTCGCTGCGGCAACGACAGGACCCTGATACCGATCTCGGGGCCTACGCCGAGGAGGTCGTGCGCCTCTTCGACCTCGGAATCCGGCGGTGACCGGGGAGACTCCGCCCGGCATAGACGCAGGAGGTAGCTCGTGGATGCTCAGGTTCCGCTGGTGATGGCGCTGGATGACCCAGGCGCCGCGCCCGGGGTGGTCGGCGGCAAGGGCGCCTCGCTGGCCCGCCTGGCCCGCGCCGGGTTCCGTGTCCCGCCAGGCTTCCACGTGACGACCAGCGCGTACCTCGATTTCATCGGCCGTGGCGGCCTGCGCGAGCCGGTGCTGGCGGCCCTGTCTGCTGTCGATGCGTCCGACCCGGCCACGTTCGACGCGGCGGCCGCGCGCATCGGTGACCTGTTCGCCGGCCAGCCCGTGCCGGCGCCGACGGCAGCCGCGATCGCCGGGGCCTACGCCGCGCTCGGCCACGAGGCGCCGGTCGCGGTACGGTCCTCGGCGACGGTGGAGGACCTGCCCGGCATGTCCGCTGCCGGGCAGCACGATACGTACCTCAACGTCAGCGGCGAGGCAGCCGTGCTCGAGGCGGTCAAGCGGTGCTGGGCGTCGCTCTGGTCGGCGCGCGCCATCGGTTACCGCGCGCGCCGCTGCGTCGACCCTGGCGAGGTGAGCATCGCCGTCGTCGTGCAGCAACTCGTGCTGGCGGAGGCCGCCGGCGTCATGTTCACCGTCGACCCGCTCGACGGTGAACATGACACGGTCGTGATCAGCGCGAACTGGGGCCTCGGCGAGTCCGTCGTCGCCGGCGACGTCACCCCCGACGTCGCGGCCGTCGACCGGGCGTCAGGGACGCTCGTCAGCTACCAGGTGGGCAGCAAGGAGATGATGACCGTGGTCAACGGCACGGCCATCCGGGCGACGGACACGCCGGCCAGCCTGCGTTCAGCGGCGGTGCTCTCGGCGGGCGAGGCAGGTGAGCTGGCCCGGGTCGGCCTGGCGATCGAAAAGCTGTATGACGAGCCGATGGACATCGAGTGGGCGCTCGCCGCCGGGGAGCTGTCCGTGGTCCAGGCCAGGCCGATCACGACTCTTGCTGTTCGCCCCGCAGGGGCGGGCGAACAGTGGAACGACAGCCTGGCCGGGGACTACCTGTGGAGCAACGGCAACCTCGGCGAGGCCCTCCCTGATGTCATGACGCCTGCCACCTGGTCGTTCGTCGAACTGCTCATGTCCCGTATGACCTTCCCGCCGAGCCTGCCCGGTTACCGTGGCTACGGGCGGATCGGCGGACGCTTCTACGCCAACGTGAGCATGTCGATCTCGCTCGAAGCCCTGGTCGGCATCTCGCCGCGCCGGTTCGCCGCGCTGTTCAGCCCAGTCCTCGGCAAGCTCCCTCCGGTCGAAGAGATCCCGCGTCCGAGGATTCCCCGATGGAAGGCCCTCCGGCTGACGGTACCCGCGGCGGTCGCGTTGGCGCGCCGAATCCGCACCGGCCAGAAGCGGATGCCTGAGTTCCTCGCCGGTGCGCCGGGCCGCTGCGACCAGCTCCGCGCCGAGATCGAGCGGACTGCCGACGCCTCGGTCTTGGCCAGCCTGTGGCAAGAGAAGGTCCGGCCGCTGGTTGAGGAAGCCTGCGAGATGCTCGCCGCCGCGACGGCACACGGCACCACGCTGCTTTCCGTTCCCGGCCAGCTGGCGAAGCTGGTCGGCGAGGCCGACTCGGCCCTGCTGCTGTCCGGCCAGCAGGCCGGGGGCACCCCGTTGGCCAGTCTCGGCCCGGCTCTCGGCCTCGCCCGGCTCGCCCAGGGCGAGATCGACCGGGACACCTTCGCCCGCCAGTACGGGCACCGCGGCTCCCACGAGATCGAGCTGTCGATCCCGCGGCCCGCTGAGGATCCGGCCTGGATCGACGACCAGCTCGCCGCCCTCCACGACATCGCTCACGACGCCGACGCGCTGCTGGCCGAGCAGGAAGCGGCCCGCGCCGCGGCCTGGGCACGGCTGGACCGCCAGAACCCCAAGCAGGCGGCCGCGGCGCGCAAGCTCGTCGCGCGCTGGGCGCCGGTCGCCTATGGCCGCGAGGCGGCCAGGTCCGAGGTCGTGCGGTCAGCGTGGGTAGCGCGTACCTGGGTGCGGCGCGCCGGGCAGCTCACCGGGCACGGCGATGACCTGTTCCTGCTGGAGCTACCGGAGACCGTCGGCCTGCTCCGCGGTGACCAGGCAGCGCTGGCCAACGTGCCCGCCCGCCGGGCCAGCTACGAGACCTACCAGGCGCTGCCGCCCTATCCCGCGCTGATCCGTGGCCGCTTCGACCCCGTCCGCTGGGCAGCCGACCCCAACCGGCGCAGCGACTACTACGACGAGCACGCCCGGACGGCCAAGCCGGACGACACGATCACCGGATTCCCCGGCGCCGCCGGCGTGGCCGAAGGCACCGCCCGGGTACTCCGCACGCCCGAGGACGCCGCCCAGCTCGGCGACGGCGAGATCCTCGTCACCACGGTCACCAATATCGGCTGGACGCCGATCTTCCCCCGCGCCGCCGCAGTTGTAACCGACGTCGGCGCGCCGCTGTCCCACGCCGCGATCGTGGCCCGCGAACTCGGCATCCCCGCGGTCGTCGGGTGCGGCAACGCCACCATGCTCCTGCACAGCGGCGACCGGGTCAGGGTCGACGGCGGCCACGGCACGGTCGAGGTACTGCATCAGGCCTGACCTGACCGCCGGGAAACCCCCGCCGGGCGAACCTCACGCCAGGGCCGGGGCCTCCTCCTGGCCGAAGGTGATCACGATCTCCCGGCCGTTGGCATAGCTGACCACCGGCCGCTGGAGCATCTCACTCACCCTGCGGGCGACCCCCTGGAACAGCTCCACCTGATCCGGCGTGTCGGCACTCACCCTGAACCGTCCACTGGCGACCAGCATCTGGGCGACGAGCGGGGCGAAGTTCGCCTCGCCCCGGGCCTGCTCCTTCGCGCTGAGCCGGGCCTGCCGGTACCCGGGCTGCGCGCCGGACGGGTGGGTCATCACTGATCTCCTTATGAGCGCCAGCCTCCCAGCATGCCACCGCGCTGGAACCGCGACCCGGCATCCGGTGAACACGCGGGACAGATCAGCCGGGCTGGCGGTCGGTCATGGTTACCGCGGGCGGACCGGTCCGCGCGAGGGTATCGGCGCGGCGCAGTGCGTCGGGCAGCCGGTACCGGCCGGCCATGCGCCGGACCAGGTCCGCCGCATCGGCTGCGGGCATCCCGCAGGAGGTGACGAACAACGGGCGTGCCGAGGATCCGCGCACGACCGGTACCGCGTGGGTAGCCGTGCGGAATCTGGATTTGGCCACCCCGATCACCGGGATGCCGAACTCGGCGTGGGCATGCGCGCCCAGGCCCGGCAGGCCGGCCGGGTCCAGATCGGCGTAGCCGTCGACCACCAGCAGGCCCACCCCGACCAGATCGTCCAGGACCGCGTGCAGCGGCGGGAGCTCGCGCAGGTAGAACTCGCCCGGCCGGTAGGGCGATACCCGGGCTACTACCGCGGTGCGTTCGGCCAGCACCTGCGCGAAGGCGGCATCGGCGGCTAGGACGACTGCTGCCCGGGCGCCGCCGGTTCCGAGGTAATGCACATCTACGGCGGCGCACACGCCGAACTCCGGGCACCCGCCGGTCTCCATGTCTTGAGGATGCCCGAACCCGGACGGGGAGTACCCGGCAGTCTGAGCCTGCTATCTCGCCCATCGCCAGCTCAGCCCCCGCGCAGGGGCATCCTGGATTCATGACCAGCAGCACCAGCCAGCTCGTGCCCAGCGAACCCCGCCGCGTCGTCGTGGCAGGCGACTGGCACGGGAACACGCCATGGGCGCAGAAGGTCATCCGGCAGGCGGCGACGGCCCTCGCGGCCGAAGACCGGCGAATCATAGTCCAGCTCGGCGACTTCGGCATCTGGCCCGGACGCGCCGGCCGGAATTACCTGTCCCAGCTGGACGCCACGCTCGCGGCCACGACCACCGAGCTATGGTTCGTCGATGGCAACCACGAGGACTTCCGTCAGCTAGCCAGGCTCCGCCCGGGACCGGACGGCCGCGAGCAGGTCACGGGCCGGATCTGGCACCTGCCGCGCGGCTACCGCTGGACATGGCACGGCCGGACCTGGCTCGCCCTCGGCGGCGGCGTCAGCCTGGACAAGGCGGGCCGCGCCAAGGGCCGCGACTGGTGGCCGCAGGAGGAGATCACCGACGACCAGGAGCGGGCCGTCATCGCGGGCGGCCACGCGGAGGTGATGGTGACCCACGAGTGCCCCGCCGGGGTCACGCACACGTTCCCGCCGCCCCCGTCCTGGTGGGACCCAAGGGACCTCGCGCGCAACGACGCACACCGGGAGCGGCTCCAGCGGGTCGTGGACGCGGTACGGCCGGCGCACCTGATGCACGGGCACCTGCACATCGGCTATCAGCGTGAGTGCGACTTCGGCTACGGCCCGATGGAAGTAACGGGCCTCGACATGGACGGCAGCAACGCGAACTACGCCATGCTCGACGTCGAGGCGATGGAATGGAGTCAGGCCTAGCCCGAGCCGCCCACCTGGTCCTCTAGCTCTAGCAGCCCGTCTAACGAGGCGTTCTCAGCGACGAGATCAATAGCTGTCTCGGCGTAAGATCGCGACCTCTCGGGCGTGGGCCTCCAGAACGAGATCGGGCACCGAGACGGCCTTCCACCTATTATCTCCTGATCCCTGCTGGCGCTTGTAATTTCGTACCCAAGGTGATCGCCCGATACCAGGGTTCGTGCGTAATTGAGGCTGGCTGAATTAGCTCACGGTGGTAATTCGCGGCTCCAGGAATATCAGGGGAGCGCCCGTCCAGGGGCCAGTCGGAGTCCCAGTTGTTCCTGGCCACGAAGTATCGGAAGCTCGTCGTGGATGTCACGAGCCTGCGTTAACGGTAAAAGCTGCCCGAACGTACCTGTAGAGTGAGGACTGACGGAGGAATTATGCGGACTGCAAACCACGGCACAATACGGGGGACGAGGGTAGGAGCCGGTCCTGCCGGTGAGCCTTATGGCCGTGGATTTACCGTCGCCAAAGTCGTCGTGCTTTATCACTGTGCGAACGGGCACAGGACGACGGTGCCGTTCATCTGGACCGCGACGCCACCCCCGCAGTGGGAATGCCGGGTCTGCTCGCAGCCCGCCGGGACCGATCCGCTCGACCCGCCCCCCGGGGTCGCGAGCTACCTGGGCGAAAAAAGTCACCTGGGACACGTCAAGAGCAGGCGCTCGCCCGCTGAGGGCGACGCCTTGATGGCTGAATCACTTGCCCGGCGCGATCATCCCGAAGTGTTCGACGTCTGGGCCGGACTCGGCAGGCGGAAGGCCTGATCCTGGCCGGTCCCGGCGTAGCTGGGATCACCGATGCAGCCGGCGGCCGCCGGCTGCAGGTCGTGTCAGGCCAGGTGGTGGAAGCGCCGGTTCACCGCCTGCTGGAGGCGACGGCGCGGCAGGTTGAATAGCACGGCCGCCGTCAGCGTAGCGGCGGCCACGGCCGCCGGGGTATGGAACCTGAACATCTGGGTGGCCAGCAGGACCAGTCCCGCGTACGCCACCGTCAGCAGCCCGGTCATCAGCGCGTACCTCATATCGTGCAGGCTACGGCGGGACCGTTCCGGGAACGTTACGGCACAATGCCAGCAGCCGGATCGCTCCAGCGCCGCCGCCCGGACCTGCCTCGCGGCCGCGATGCAGGAGCACCACGCGGAGCAGGACGACGCCTCGCAGCTTGCGCCCTCCACGGCGATCGCCGTGGAGGGCACCGCGGCCGGGAGGCTCAGCTGGGCTGGGGCACGATCCGGATGTACGGCTTGGGCTGCTCCCACTCCCCGAAGAGCTCCTTGGCCTGGTCGTTGGAGACCGAGCCGGCGATGATGACGTCCTCGCCCGGCTTCCAGTTGACCGGCGTGGCCACCTTGTGCTTGGCGGTGAGCTGCAGCGAGTCGATGACCCGCAGCACCTCGTCGAAGTTCCGCCCGGTCGTCATCGGGTACACCAGGACCAGCTTGATCTTCTTGTCCGGGCCGATCACGAACACGTTCCGCACCGTCTGGTTATCCGCGGGCGTGCGCGACTTGGTGTCGCCCGAGACGTCGGCCGGCAGCATCCCGTACAGCTTGGCCACCTTGAAGTCGTGGTCGGCGATGAGCGGGTAGTTGGGCGCCGTGCCCTGGGTCTCGGCGATGTCGGCGGCCCACCGCTCGTGGTCTCCGGTGGAGTCCACGGACAGGCCGATGATCTTCACGCCGCGCAGGTCGAACTCCGGCTTGATCTTGGCCATGTAGCCGAGCTCGGTGGTGCAGATCGGGGTGAAGTCCTTGGGGTGGGAGAACAGGACCCCCCAGGAGTCCCCGAGCCAGTCGTAGAACCGGATCGGCCCTTCGCTCGTCTCCGCCTCGAAGTCCGGAGCAGTATCGCCGATGGTCAGTGGCATGGTCTTCCTCCCTTTGGTAACCGCGCCACCATGCTTAGCACAGCTGCGCCCCTCCCGCGTAATTTACGACACGATCGGTAGGTAATGCAGACCGGGGTCACGAACAGGGGTGAGATTGCCGGGGAGCCCGGGGCGCCGCAGCCGGGGCCAAAGGCCTGACGGGTCATGCTCCATCCGCCGGCAGGCCGAACGCCGCGGGGTGCAGCAGATGGGCGATGGCCACGACCGCCTCGGCGTTGCGCGGGCCGGGGGTGACCTCGTCGTAGCTGAGCGGCAGGAAGCACTTGTTCTTGACCGCCGGCAGGTTCTTGGCGGCCGCGAAGGTCTCCAGGAACTTCTCCTTCTGCGCCGCGGTCGGGGTGCCGTAGTCGTTGATGATGATGCACTGCGGCTGGGCCGCGACGACCTGCTCCCAGGACACCGACGTCCAGCTCTGCTTGAGCGAGGCGAAGATGTTGGTGCCCCCGGCCAGGGTGATCAGCGCAGTCGGCATGGCCAGCCCGGGGCCGGTGAACGGCGCGGACTGGCCGCTGTCGTAGTCGAACACCGTGACCGGCTTGAGGCTCGCCACCTTGGCCTGGACCGCCGCCACCTGGGCCTGCATGCCCGCGATGACCTGCTGGGCCTTGGCCTGGACGCCGAAGATGGCCCCCAGGTTGCGCAGGTCGGTGTAGGTGTCGTTGATGCTGACCGAGTCCGTCCCGGGCTGGACGTGCGCGCAGGACTCGGTCAGGGCCAGGGTCTTGATGCCGTACTTGGCCAGGCCCGCCGGGGTGAGGTTGGTGCCGGTCTCCAGGCCGTAATTCCAGCCCGCGAACAGGAAATCAGGGTGCAGCGCGACCAGCTCTTCCAGCGTGAAGTAGTCCGGCGACTTGTCGGGGACCTGGTTGAATCCCGCCAGGTACTGCGACGGCACCGGGTGGCCGACCGGCCCGTCGCCGGTAACTCCGAAATCGCCGGCCATGTGCGACTCGAGGCCCAGCGCCAGCATGTCTTCTGTGGTGTTGATGTCGTTGGACACCGCGCGCTTGGGGGCCTGGTCGTAGGTGACCGACGTGCCGCAGTTGGTCACGGTGACCGGGTATCTGGCCGCGGCGGCGGTTGTCGACGACGTGGCCGCGGCCGAGCTGCTGCTGCTCGAGGCGCACCCGGCGAGCAGGCCGGCGGCGGCCAGCGCCGCGCAGGTGGCGATGAGGCGAGATGGCACGGTTGTCCTTCCGGGGGAGGTGACCGGGCCGCCGGTGCGGCGGTTCCGGGTTACGGGGTCTTGGGCTGGATGCGGCGCGGGATCAGATGCGGCGTGCCGGTGTCCGGATGCTCGATGACCAGGACGTCCGCGCCGTAGGCGGCGCGGATCGTGGCGGGGGTGATGACCGCGCTGGGCGGGCCGCCCGCCACGATCTGCCCGCCGGCCAGCACGTGGACGGCCTCGCAGAACAGGGCGGCCAGGCTGAGGTCGTGCAGTGCGGCCAGCACGCTGACGCCCAGGCCGGCGACGAGTTCCAGGATGCCCACCTGATGGGAGATGTCGAGGTGATTAGTCGGCTCGTCCAGGACGAGATGGTCGGCGCCCTGGGCCAGCGCCCGGGCGATCAGCGTGAGCTGTTTCTCGCCTCCGGACAGCGTGTTGAAGCTGCGGTGGGCGAGATGCCCGCAACCGGTGCGTTCCATGGCCCCGTCGACGACGGCATAGTCGTCCTCGGTGTCACGGCTGAAGGCCTGCTGGTGCGGTATCCGCCCGATCATCACGATTTCCCTGACCGTGAAGTCGAACTCGCTGACCGACTCCTGGGCCACGACCGCGACGCGCTGCGCGGCGTCCTTCGGCTTCAGGGCGAGCAGGTCCGCGCCGTCCACCAGCACCCGCCCGGCCGAGGGCCGGTGCACCCGGTAGATGGCCTTCAGGATGGTTGACTTGCCGCTCCCGTTCGGCCCGAGCAGCCCGACGAACTGCCCGTCGCCGACGGTGAGGTTGATGCCGCTGACGATGCGCCGCCCGGCCAGGTCCACGCTGACGCCGTCGAGTCGCAGGCTCATGGCGTCGTCCCGTACGCGTAGGGGCGCCGGCGGATGAGGACGATCAGCGTCGGCGCGCCGATGAACGCGGTGATGACCCCGATCGGCATTTCCTGCGGGGCCACGATGGTGCGGGCCAGCAGGTCACCCACGACCATGAACCACGCGCCGAACACCACGCCGACAGGCAGCACCCGGCGGTGGTCGGAGCCCACCATGAGGCGGACGATGTGCGGGACGACCAGGCCGACGAAGCCGATCACCCCGCTGACCGCCACCGCGACCCCGGCCAGCAGCGAGGTGGCGAAGAACAGGTTGCGGCGCAGCCGTGCCACGTCGACCCCCAGGGACGCGGCCGGCTCGGCCCCCATGGCCAGTGCGTTCAGTGCCCGGCCCTGCCCCAGCAGGTAGATCATCACCGCGGCCAGCGCGATCGCCGGGATGGGCAGCTGGTTCCAGCTGGCCAGCCCGAACGAGCCCATCAGCCAGAACAGCACCGACTGGGTAGCCTGCGGGTTGCCGCGGAAGATCAGGTAGCTGGTCACCGACTCGAACATCGCCGACAGCACGACGCCGCACAGGATCAGCTGGGTGGGGGCGAGCTGGCGGCCGCGCCGCGACACCAGGAACACCGCGGCCATCGCGACCACCGCGCCCAGCACGCTGCCCACCGAGATGGCCCACACGCCCAGCGACGCGAACGCCCCGAGCAGCAGCACCGCGGTCGCGCCGACGCTGGCGCCGGAGGACACGCCGAGCAGGAACGGGTCGGCTAGCGCGTTGCGCACCATCACCTGCACCACCGCCCCGGCGGTGGTCAGGGCCGCGCCGACCACCGCGGCCAGCAGCACGCGGGGCAGCCGGATCTGCCAGACGATGGTGCCGGCCACGGTGTTCTCCGCGTGACCGGACAGGTGACCGGCGATCACCTGCCACACCGCGCCGGGACTGAGCGCCACCGAGCCGATACCCACGCCCGCCGTCATCGTGATCATCAGCAGCACCGTGCAGGCGGCCAGCACGACCGGCAGCGGGGTCCGGTCCCGGCGGCGGGCCGCTCGCGCAGGTCCCGGCGGTACCGGCGGCGGGCTCTGCTCCGCGGGTGCTGTGGCTGGGGCCGCAGCGACCTGGGCCGGCCGGGCGGTCTCGGGCGCGGAAGGATCCGCCGCCCGGTCATCAGGGTGCACCGGCGTCCTCCGTCAGCTAAGGGAGGACGCGCGACCCCGCCCTTCCTCCGAGGGCCACTTCGCTGGCACAGGCCAGGCGACCGGGCTCGCCCTCATGGGGACCACCGTTGCGGGACAGCGCCGGGATCTCACCGGACTTCGCTGGCTGTGCACTGCGCCGGCCGTAGCCGGCGCATCGCAACTGTAGGTCGGCGGCCAGGTCATCGTCAAGGTTCATTAGATGATCAGATTTATTGCCGAACGATCCACCCTGCGTGCCGTCAGTCCCGCCCTCGCATCCGGAGGTAGTCGCGGGCGGCGGCGGTAATGCCGGCGGCCGCGCCGGGCAGGCCGTTCCAGTGCGTGTGCAGGTAGGACGCGTGCACTCGGCCGCGGACGAAGCCCTCGGTGACGGCGGCTCCCGGCGCGGTCCAGTGCCACGCGTTGGCCGCCTGGACCGGGGACCGGACGGCGGTGCGGTGGAATTCGTGACCGTGGGCGCGGGTCCCCGCGGGCCCGAGCGGTGAGGAGGTCGCGGCCACGGCATCGCGGTAGCCGAGCGTGAGCCTGCTCGTCATCGTCCCCTCGGCCTCGAGGACCCCGCACATCGGGTGCCCGTCGAGCGCCCGCGCCAGGTACAGCAGGCCGGCGCACTCGGCGATAACCGGCGCGCCCGCCGAGGCCAGCGCCGCCACCTCGGCCCGCAGGCTGGCGTTGGCCGACAGGTCCGCGGCGTGCTCCTCGGGGAATCCGCCCCCGATGACCAGGCCGTGCACGTCATCCGGGAGCTTCTCGTCGCGCAACGGGTCGAACGTCACCACCTCCGCGCCGGCGGCGGCCAGCAGCTCGGGGTGCTCGGCGTAGCCGAACGTGAACGCCGCGCCGCCCGCCACCGCGATCCGCGGCCGGGGAGCGATTGCCACGGCCCGTTCGGCCCCGATATCCGTATCCGCGGTGTCCGGGAGCGCGGCGGCCGTGCGGGCCAGCCGGAGTACGGCCTCCAGGTCCACGGCACTGGCGACGGTCGCGGTGAGCGCAGCAACCGCGGCGGCGGCGCCGCCGCCCAGCTCTGCCGCGGGGATGAGCCCGAGGTGCCGGGACGGCAGGGCCAGCTGGTCCAGGCGCCGGATCGCGCCGAGGACCGGGACGCCCGCAGCGCCGGCCGCGTCGCGGAGCAGCCGCTCGTGGCCCGCCGAGCCGACCTGGTTGAAGATCACGCCGCCGAGGCGGGTCGCCGGGTCGAAGGTCGCGAAGCCGTGCAGCAGGGCCGCGGCCGACGCGCTGAACCCGGCCGCGTCGACCACCAGCACGATGGGCGCGCCGAGCAGCCGCGCGACGTGCGCGGTCGAGGCGAAGTCCCCGCGGCCGGACGCCCCGTCGAACAGGCCCATCACGCCTTCGATGACCGCGATGCCGGCCGGCGCCGGGGTCGTGGCCCCGTGGCTGAACATCGGCACGATCTGGTCCTCGCCGACGAGCCACGGGTCGAGGTTGCGGCCGGGCCGCCCGGCAGCCAGCGTGTGGTAGCCGGGGTCGATGTAGTCCGGGCCGACCTTGTGCGGCGAGACGGCCAGGCCGCGCTGGCGCAGCGCGCCGAGCAGCCCGGTGGCCACGGATGTCTTGCCGTGACCGCTGCCGGGTGCGGCGATGACGACCCGCGGGATCCTCACCACTCGATGCCGCGCTGGCCCTTCTGGCCGGCGTCCATCGGGTGCTTGATCTTCGTCATCTCGGCCACCAGGTCGGCGGCCTCGATCAGGTCCTGGTGCGCGTCGCGGCCGGTGATCACCACGTGCTGGTGCCCAGGCCGGGCGGTGAGCGTCGCCACCACGTCGGCCACGTCGATCCAGCCCCACTTCATCGGGTAGGTGAACTCGTCCAGGACGTACAGGTCAAACCGTTCGGCCGCCAGGTCCCGCTTGATCTGGGCCCAACCCTCGCGGGCGTTCGCGGCGTGGTCTTCTGGGTCGCCGCGCTGGATCCACGACCAGCCCTCACCCATCTTGTGCCAGGCCACCTCGCCGCCCTCGCCGGTCTGCTCGTGCAGCCGGCCGAGGGCCCGGAAGGCGGCCTCCTCGCCGACCCGCCACTTGGCGCTCTTGACGAACTGGTAGACCCCGATGCTCCAGCCCTGGTTCCAGCCGCGCAGGGCCAGGCCGAACGCGGCGGTCGACTTCCCCTTCATGGCGCCCGTGTGCACGATGAGCAGCGGCCGGTTCCGGCGCTGCCTGGTGGTCAGCCCGTCGTCAGGGACGGTCTCGGGTACTCCCTTGGGCATGCTCAGGCCACCTCCCGCGCGGCGGCCCGGTAGGCACGGACCGAGCCGGCCAGCGTGCCGACCGACAGGTCGCCGAGATCGTCCAGGGTAAGGTGCTCCCCGCCCAGCGCCCGGGCCAGCGCTGCGGCCAGGCCGAGCCGGACCGGGCCGCTCTCGCAGTCGACCACGACGGCCGCGACGCCGTCGCGGCGCAACCGCAGGGCCGCGGCCTCCGGTTCGCCGCCCGCGGTGTGACGGCCGTCGGTCACCACTACGAGCAGGGGCCTGCGCTGCGGGTCGCGCAGCCGCTCGCGGCGCAGCGTCGCGTGCGCCTCGGTGAGCCCGGCGGCCAGCGGGGTCTGCCCTCCGGTGGGCATCTTCTCCAGCCTGCGCGCGGCCGCGTCCACCGACGAGGTGGGCGGCAGCAGCAGCTGCGCGGCGGCGCCGCGGAAGCAGATCAGGCCCACCTTGTCCCGGCGCTGGTAGGCGTCGAGCAGCAGCGAGAGCACGGCGCCCTTGACCGCTTCCATCCGGCGCCGTGCGGCCATCGAGCCGCTGGCGTCCACCACGAACAGGACCAGGTTGGATTCCCGCCCCTCGCGGCGGCGTTCGCGGAGGTCGCCGCGTTCCAGGATCAGGCCGGGTCCGGTCCGTCCGCGCCGGACCTGGTGCGGCGCGCTGGCCATGAGGGTCGCGGTCAGGTGCATGTCGTGCGGAGCCGACCGCGGCGGGCGGGCGCCGACGGTGTGGCCGCCGTCCGTGTAGGCGCGCGAGCGCCGCCCGGCGGCGCCGCGTCCCTTGCCCGGGACCTCGAGCCGCCGGGCCCGGAAGGTGGCGCCGGTCGCGGAGACCGATTCCCGCGGCCCGGTAGCCGGGCCGCGGGCGGGTTCATCCACCGGCGCCTGCCCGTCCGGCGGCGCGGAGCTGCCGTCTTCGCCCGGCCCGGGGCCGGGCGGCTGGGGGTCGGGCTCGTCGTCCGGACCTTCCTCCGTCTGGCTGAGCGCGTCGTCCAGCTGCTGCTCGTCCAGGCCGGGGGCATCGAACGGGTTGCGCCGGCGGCGGTGCGGCAGCGCCAGCCGGGCCGCGGCGCGGATGTCCTCGCGGGTGACGGCCGTGGCGCCCCGCCAGGCGGCGTGCGCCACGGCGGCCCGGGCGATCACGATGTCGGCCCGCAGCCCGTCCACGCCGAAGCTGGCGCATACCGTCGCGATCTGCTCCAGCACCGCGTCGTCGATGACGACCGCGGCCAGCCGCGCCCGGGCCGCGGCGATCGAGGCGGCGATCTCCGCCTCGCCGTCGGCGAACCGGGCCGTGAAGGCCGCCGGGTCGGCGTCGAAGGCCATCCGCCTGCGCACCACCTCGGCCCGGGTCACCGGGTCGCGCGGCGCGGCCGCCTCGACGGTCAGGCCGAACCGGTCCAGCAGCTGCGGCCGCAGCTCGCCTTCCTCCGGGTTCATGGTGCCGACCAGCAGGAACCTGGCCGCGTGCTGCACCGACACGCCGTCCCGCTCGACGTAGCTGGTGCCGAGGGCGGCCGCGTCGAGCAGCAGGTCGACCAGGTGGTCATGCAGCAGGTTGACCTCGTCGACGTACAGCACGCCCCGGTGCGCCGCGGCCAGCAGCCCCGGCTGGAAGGACGTGACGCCCTCGGTCAGCGCGCGCCCGACGTCCAGCGACCCGGTCAGCCGGTCTTCGGTGGCGCCGACCGGCAGCTCCACCAGCCGGGTCGGCCGCAGCTGCCCGGCCGCGCCGGCCGGGTGCGGGCCGTCGGGGCACTGCGGATCGGGCGCCGCCGGCGAGCAGGAGAAACGGCAGCCAGGTACGACCTCGACCGGCGGCAGGACCGCGGTCAGCGCGCGGACCGCGGTCGACTTGGCGGTGCCCTTCTCGCCGCGCACCAGTACCCCGCCGATGGCCGGCGAGATCGCGTTGAGGATGAGCGCCAGCCGCATGTCGTCCATGGCGACGATGGCACTGAATGGAAAACTGGCACTGAACGTAAAACTGGCACTGAACGGAAACTGGGTCACAGCCACGGCCCTTCAGCCGGCGGGTATCCGCGCCCACCGACAGCGACGACCACCGGACGATGGCCCGGCGGCACGGGTGCCGATGGCCTGGCTTCCCGTTAGAGCAACGGGTCACAGTGGCGGGACCGCCCCGGATTTCGCACCGGTGTTCCTCAGCAGCCGTTCGCCCGCCATCTTCTCACAGCCGTGCGGCAAACTGTACGGCGTGCTCTCCCAGACGGTGACCGTGGTCGGTATCGGGGCCGACGGCTGGCCCGGGCTGCCGCCGCGCTCCCGGGCCGCGATCGAGCAGGCCGGCGTGCTGATCGGCAGCCCGCGGCAGCTCGCGCTGCTGCCGGACGCCGTGGCCGGCCGGCGCGTGCCGCTGCCCAGCCCGCTGCTGCCCGGCCTGCCCGACCTGATCGCCGCGCACGCCGGCGCCACGCTGGTCGTCCTGGCCAGCGGCGACCCGATGTTCTACGGCATCGGCGCCACCCTGGTCCGCGTCCTCGGGGCCGCGCACCTGGCCGTGCTGCCCCACCCGTCGTCGGTATCGGTGGCCGCGGCCCGGCTCGGCTGGCCGCTGGACGACGTCGACGTGGTCAGCCTGGTCGGCCGCCCGCCGGAACTGCTGCACCCGCTGCTGCAGCCCGGGCGGCGGGTGCTCGCGCTCACCGCCGAGACCACGGCGGCAGCCGGCATCCGCGCGCTGCTCGAAGCCCGCGGGTTCGGCTCCAGCCCGGTCACAGTGCTCGCCGACCTAGGCGGCGAGCAGGAGCTCGTCGGCCCGGCCGACGGGCACCCGCACAGCCGCCTGGCCATCATCGCCATTGACTGCCGGCTCGATGCTGGCGCTGCGCCGCTGCCGCGGGTACCCGGCCTGCCCGACGACGCGTTCGAGCAGGACGGGCAGATCACCAAGCACGAGATCCGCGCGCTCGCGCTCGCCGCGCTGATCCCGGTGCCGGGCCAGCTGCTGTGGGACGTGGGCGCCGGCTCGGGCAGCGTCGGCATCGAATGGATGCGCGTCCACCCGGCCAGCCGGGCCATCGCGGTCGAGCCGCGCGCCGACCGCCGGGAGCGCATCGCCCGCAACGCCGCCGCGCTCGGCGTGCCGGGCCTGGTCGTGGTGGCCGGCTCGGCCCCGCAGGCGCTGTCGGGGCTGCCCCGGCCGGATGCGGTGTTCATCGGCGGCGGCGTCACCGCCGACGGCGTCGTGGACGCGTGCTGGGACGCGCTGGCCACGGGCGGCCGGCTGGTGGCCAACGCGGTCACCATCGAGGGACAGAACGCCCTGGCGGGCTGGCGGGACCGGCTGGGCGGCGCCCTGACCCGCATCGGCCTGGAGCGAGCCGATAGCCTCGGCCGCTTCACCACCTGGCGGCCGGCGCTGCCGGTCGTCCAGTGGTCCGTCCGCAAGGTCCCCGGCCCGCCACCAGGCCCGAGCCAGCCACCCGGCCCTAGTCAGGAGAGCACGTGACCGTCCACTTCGTCGGGGCCGGCCCGGGTGCCGCCGACCTGATCACCGTCCGGGCCCAGCGCCTGCTGTCGGAATGCTCGGTGTGCCTGTACGCCGGCAGCCTGGTCCCCGCTGAGGTCCTGGCCCACTGCCCGCCGGGGGCCCGGCTGGTCGACACCGCCGATCTGACCCTCGACCAGATCATCGCGGCCATGGTGGAAGCGGACGCCGCGGGGCTGGACGTGGTGCGGCTCTGCTCCGGTGACCCGGCCGTCTTCAGCGCGGTCGCCGAGCAGGCCCGCCGCCTGGACCAGGCCGGCGTCGGCTACGACATCACCCCGGGCGTCCCGGCGTTCGCCGCGGCCGCGGCCGCGTTGCGCCGCGAGCTGACCGTGCCCGGCGTCGGCCAGACGGTCGTGCTGACCAGGATCGCGCAGCGGGCCACGCCGATGCCGCCGGGGGAGGACCTGGCCAGCCTGGGCGCGACCGGCGCGACGCTGGTGCTGCACCTGGCCGTCCAGCGGATCGAGCAGGTCGTGGCCGAGCTGATGCCGCACTACGGGAGCGAGTGCCCCGCAGCCGTGGTCGCCTACGCCAGCCAGCCCGGCGAGGTCGTGCTGCGCGGCACGCTCGGCGGCATCGCCGCGCAGGTGCTGGCCGCGGGCGTGCAGCGCACCGCGGTGATCATCGTCGGGCGGGTGCTGGCCGCGGCGGGATTCCGGGACAGCCACCTCTACTCGGCGGCCCGGGACCGCGGCTCACGGGCCTGACGCGGAACCCGGCCCTCCCGGCTCTTCCCGGTCGCGGCGCAGCAGGTAGATGTCCATGATCCAGCCGTGCCGGGCCCGCAGCGCGGCCCTGGCCGCGGTGATGTCCCCGGCCACCTCGGACAGCGGGCCGCGGATCAGCGTCTCGTCCGGCGTGCTGAGGTAGGCGCCCCAGAACACGGTCAGCCCGGGGTCGTCGAACCCGGCCGCGGTGAAGCCCGGGTCGAGCATGACCACAGCACTGTCCAGTCCCTCAGGCAGCCCGCCGGCCAGCCGCCGCGCGGGGGTGATGTGCACGGGCTCGCCGACCCGGTTCAGCGGTACCCGGTGCGCCGCCGCCAGCGCCTGTACGCTGGTCACCCCGGGCATGACCGTGTACTCGAAGGGCACCGCGCCGCGGGCCAGCAGCCGGTCGATGATCCGCAGCGTCGAATCGTAGAGCGACGGGTCCCCCCAGACCAGGAACGCGCCCACGCCGTCCGCCCCGAGCTCGTCGGCGATCGCCGCCTCGATGAGCTCCGCCCGCGCCTCGTGCCAGTCCTGCACCGCGCCCTGGTAATCCGCGGGGGACCGGTCCCGCGGCGCCTCCGGGATGTCGACCACGCGGTAGCCCGGGCTGGTCACGTGCCGGCGCAGGATCTCTTCGCGCGCCGCGTTCAGCCCGGACTTCGCGTCGCCCTTGTCGATGCGGAAGAAGACGTCCACCCGGTTGAGCGCCTCTACCGCCTGGACGGTGATCTGGTCCGGGTGCCCGGGACCCATGCCGATGACGAGCAGTTCACGCATCCGCCCATCCTCCCGCACTACCCTGGGCCGGTGCGCATCCTGATCCTCGGCGGGACCGGTGAGGCGCGCGAGCTGGCCGCTGAGCTGGTGGCCGCGGGCGTGGACGTGCTCTCCTCGCTGGCCGGCCGGGTCCGGCAGCCCCGGCTGCCGGACGGCCCCGTCCGCATCGGCGGGTTCGGCGGCGCCGAAGGCCTCGCGTCGTTCATGCGCGCGGAGGGCATCACCGCCGTCGTCGACGCGACGCACCCGTTCGCCGGGACCATCACCGCGAGCGCGGCGCGGGCCGCCGCCGAGACCGGCGTGCCGCTGCTGGTCCTGCGCCGCCCCGAGTGGGAGACCGCTCCGTCCTGGGACCTGGTGGCCGATATCGGCGCGGCGGCGGCCGCCGTGGCCGCCTGGCCGGGGGAGTCGGTGTTCCTCACCACGGGCCGCCGGGACCTGGACGTGTTCGCCGCCGACGACCGGCACCGCTTCCTGGTCCGGGCCGTCGACCCGCCCGACGGGCCGGTCCCGGCCCGCATGACGCTGGTCCTGGACCGCGGCCCGTACACGGTCGAGGGCGAGTCGGCGCTGATGCGCGAGCACGGCGTGGGGCTGCTGGTGACCAAGAACAGCGGTGGCCCGATGACGGCAGCGAAGCTGACCGCGGCCCGTGACCTCGGCGTCCCGGTCGTGATGGTGCGGCGTCCGCCGCTGCCGGAGGGGAGCGCGGCGGTGACCACGGTCGCCGCGGCCGTGCAGTGGATCAGGCCGGGTAACGGCGGGGCGTGATCACCCGGTCGGGCCCGCCTCCCGTGCGCAGCACCCGGGTCTGGCTTGAGCCCACGATGAGCAGGCAGCGCATGTCGACCTGCGCGGGATCCAGGTCGCCGAGCGTGGTGACCGTGACATGCTGCTCGGGCGTGCCGACGGCCCGGCCGATCACCACCGGCGTCTGCGGGTCCCGGTGAGCCAGCAGCAGTTCGCGGGCGTCGGTCAGCTGCTGGCGCCGCGACCTGGACGCCGGGTTGTAGATGGCGATCGCGAAATCGCCCGCGGCCGCGGCCTGCAGCCGCCGGGCGATGACCTCCCACGGCTTAAGCCGGTCCGATAGCGACAGCACCACGTAGTCGTGGCCCAGCGGCGCGCCCGCCTGGCTCGCGACCGCCTGCGCGGCGGTGATCCCGGCCACGACGTGGACCGGCACGTCCGCGAACCGGTCGTGGCCGGCGGCCGCCTCGAGCACCACCGACGCCATGGCGAACACGCCCGGGTCTCCGGAGGAGACCACGGCGACCCGCCGGCCGCGCAGCGCCAGGTCGAGCGCGAACTCGGCCCGCTGCGCCTCCTCGGTGTTGTCGCTGCCGTGCCGCTGCTGCCTCGGGTTGCGCGCCACCCGGTCTACGTAGGGCGCGTAACCGACGATGTCGTCGGCGGCGGCCAGGACGGCCATCGCCTGGGGGGTGAGCCAGTCGCGCCCGGCCGGGCCCAGGCCCACCACGTCGACGCGCCCGCCTGTATGGCTGGCCCGGCCGGACCGGGCCAGCGCCGGCACTACCTGGCCTGCCGCCTCGGCCCCGGGGACGATGACGATGGACATGTACGGGACGGCCGCCGGGTCGACCTCGCCCGCCGGTTCGATGAGCTGGTCAGTGCCGCCGGACGCCCGCTCGACGTAGTAGGCCTGAGAGAGGCGCCCCGATTCCTTGAGCGCCTCCCGGACGCCGGCGTAGCTGCGGCTGATCTTCATGATCGCGGCCGCCCCGGTGCCGCTCAGCCGCTGAGCGAGTTCCTCGCGCCCGAGCGTGCCCGGCAGCACGGTCAGCACGTCGTCGCCCTCCACCAGCGGCATGGCCAGCGCGGCTGACGCGGCGCTGACCGAGGTGATGCCGGGGACGACCTCGGTGCGGAACCGGCTGCTGATCCGCTTGTGCATGTGCATGTAGCTGCTGTAGAACAGCGGGTCGCCCTCGGCCAGCAGCACCACGTCGCGGCCCTGCGTCAGGTGCGCCATGAGCCGGGCCGCGGCCTGCTCGTAGAACTCCTCGATCGCGGCCTCGTATCCGCCCGGGTGACCGGTGACCTCGGTCGTGACCGGGTACACGAGCTGTTCCTCGATCTGGTCACC
Organism: uncultured Actinomycetes bacterium; assembly: GCA_963790065.1. GTDB lineage: Bacteria > Actinomycetota > Actinomycetes > Streptosporangiales > Streptosporangiaceae > Palsa-504. Next base: position 437,788 of record CAWBNK010000029.1, read on the forward strand.
GCGCAGGTAGGGGGCGGCGATCGAGCGCGCGATCGAACGTCCGTGGCGCGCCGAGTGGTAGGCGACCACGTCGGCGGCGCCGATGAGCCGGGCCGCCTTGACGGTGACCAGCTCCGGGTCGCCCGGGCCCAGCCCGACGCCGTACAGCACCCCAGCGCCCGTGTTCATTCGGTCGGGCTCGCGATTGCGTTGACCGCGGCGACGGTCATCGCGCTGCCGCCGCGCCGCCCGTGCACCACCAGGTGCTCTAGGCCCGAGGCCGCCAGCGCCTGCTTCGATTCGGCGGCGCCGACGAAGCCGACCGGGATGCCGATCACCGCCGCCGGGCGCGGCCCGGCTGCGGTGATCTCCAGCAGGCGGAACAAGGCGGTGGGGGCGTTGCCGATCGCCACCACGGCACCGTCCAGCCGGTCGCCCCACAGGTCCACGGCCGCGGCCGAACGTGTCGTGCCCAGCCGGGCCGCGAGTTCGGGGACGGCCGGGTCCTGCAGGGTGCAGATGACCTCGTTGGCGGCGGGCAGCCGGGACCGGGTGATCCCGGCGGCGACCATCTGCGCGTCGCACAAGATGGGCGCGCCGCCGCGCAGCGCGGCTCGTGCCAGCCCGACCAGGCCGGCGCTGCAGGCGACGTCGCGGGGGAGATCGGTCATGCCGCAGGAGTGGATCATCCGGACCACGACCTGCGCCAGGTCGGCCGGGAAACGATCCAGGTCCGCTTCGGCCCTGATGGTGGCGAAGGAGCGGCGGTAGATCTCCGCGCCGTCGCGGACGTAGTCAAACTCCGGCAACCTGGTAGCCCTCGCTGGTGGCGGTCACGTCGACCTGGGTGGCAGCGGGCCGGCCGCAGTGCCGGGCGCATCCGCTGACGTGCACGATCCGGTCCGGCCAGCGGGCGGCGAACGCCGCCGCGTCGGCCTGCACGTCGGCCAGCGCGCTCGCGCAGCCCGGCCGGCCGGCGCACGCGGTCACCCGCAGCCACGGCGACGTGGCGTCCACGCCGAACCCTAGGTCGGCCGCGTCCCGGATCAGGCCGGCCGCGTCCGGCAGGTCGGGCAGCACGACGCTCCGCCACGGGGTGACCCGCGCCGGGCGCTCGCCGGCCCGGTCGGCGAGCCAGGTCAGCTGGGCGGCGGTCAGGCGGCCGAGCGGAGCGAGCAGGACGGCCGCGGTCCCGACGACGCCAACCGGCCGATCGTCAGGCACAGTGGGCGCGGTGCTCCCGTCGGACCCGGCGGGAGCAAGCGACGTGGAAGGCGGCGGCGAGGCGGCAGTCAGCCCGAGACGCGCGGCGACGGCGACCCGGACGCGCTCGGCCCCGTCGGTCAGGTCACGGATCCGCCACGCGGCGCCGCCCTCGGCCGCCTGCAGGTCGAGGAACGCCTCGGCGCACGCGAGCATCACGGCCACCACATCCGCCGCGGCCACCTGATCCGCGCCAGCGTCATCCCGGCCATTACCGCGGACCGCGAGCCCGTTGACCACGGGGCCGTCCGCCCGCAGCTGGGCGACCACGTCGGCGCTCAGGCCAGCCACGTCGCCGCGCCCGTCGTCGACCGCGAACAGGAACCGGCCGGGCAGCTCGGCCAGCCGCGGCCGCGCGCACAGCGCGGTGTCCAGGGCCCGGACGATCGCGGTCAGGTCGGGCCCGCCATCCAGGCCGGCCAGCGGGGAGGCGAGCACGTTGCGTACCCGGTCATGCTCCGGCGACGGGAACAGCCCGGCCGCGGCCAGCTGAGCGGTGAGCGGCTCGGCGGCGTCCGCCGCCAGCCCGCGCAGCTGGACGTTGCCCCGGGAGGTGAGCTCGGCCCGGCCGTCTCCCAGCTCGGCCGCCAGCCGCGCCAGCACCCGCAGCTGCCCGGCGCCGATCAGCCCGCCGGGCAGCCGGATCCGCGCCAGGTACCCGTCGGCCGCCTCGGCCAGGCGCAGCACGCCCGGGCAGCGGTCGGTTGGGGCCCGGTCAGCGGCGGGGCTGGTCGCAGGCACGCGCGGATTCTACGCCAGCGTCCCGCGATTCGTCTGCGCCGCGCATATGCGACGCTAGGGGCTGAACGACCCCAGGCGCTGCGTGTTTCAAGCGGACCTTCGACAGGAGCCAGCGTGATCGTCCTGCTCTCCACCTCAGACACCGACCTGCTGTCGGCCCGGGCCAGCGGCGCCGGCTACCGGCTGGCCAACCCGGCCCGCCTGGCGGTCGATGATCTGCCGGCGCTGCTGGACGGCGCGACCGCCGTCGTCGTCCGCATCCTCGGCGGCCGGCAGGCCTGGGCAGACGGCCTGGACGCGGTCGCGGCGAGCGGAGTGCCGATGATCGTGCTCGGCGGCGAGGTGACGCCCGATGCCGAGCTCATGCAGCTGTCGACCGTGGCCGGCGGGGTCGTCGCCGAGACGCACGCCTACCTCGCGCACGGCGGGCCGGACAACCTGCTGCAGCTGGCCCGGTTCCTGTCCGATGCGATCGCGCTCACCGGCGAGGGCTTCGAGCCGCCCGCGGCCACCCCGACCTGGGGCGTCCTCGAGCGGCCAGCCGGGCCTCCGGCCGCGGGCCGCCCTGTCGTCGCCATCTTGTACTACCGCGCTCATCACCTGGCGGGCAACACCGGTTTCGTGCAGGCCCTCGCCGACGCGGTCGAGGTGGCCGGCGGGCAGCCGCTGCCGGTGTTCTGCTCCTCGCTGCGCACGGCCGAGCCTGCGTTGATCGGCACCTTGCGTGCCGCGGACGCGATCGTGGTCACCGTGCTCGCCGCCGGCGGGCTGGTGCCCGCCACGGCCGGTGCCGGAGGTACCGACGAGAACTGGGACATCGGCGCGCTGGCCAGCCTGGATGTCCCGATCCTGCAGGGCCTGTGCCTCACTTCATCGCGGGCCCAGTGGGCCGGCAGCGACGAGGGCCTGACCCCGCTTGACGCCGCCACCCAGGTCGCCATCCCCGAGTTCGACGGCCGGGTGATCACGGTGCCGTTCTCGTTCAAGGAGGTCGGCCCGGATGGCCTGACCAGCTATGTCCCCGACCCGGAGCGCACCGCCCGGGTGGCCGGCATCGCGGTCAAGCACGCCCGGCTGCGTCATGTCGAGGCGGCCAAGCGGCGCATCGTGATCATGCTCTCGGCCTACCCGACCAAGCACGCCCGCATCGGCAACGCGGTCGGGCTGGACACCCCCGCCTCGGTCATCCGGCTCCTGGCCGCCATGGCGGAGGCCGGCTACGACATCGGCGGGGACGAGCTCCCCGGTATGGCCGACCGGGACGGCGACGCCCTCATCCACGCCATCATCGCCGCGGGCGGCCAGGACGAGAACTGGCTGACTGAGGAACAGCTGGCCGGTAACCCGGTGCGGATCAGCGCGGCTGACTACCGGGCCTGGTTCGCCACCCTGGACTCAGGACTGCGGGACGCCGTCACCGAGCACTGGGGGGCGCCGCCCGGCGACCTGTTCGTCGACCGCAGCCAGGACCCGGACGGTGAGATCGTGCTGGCCGCGCTGCGGGCGGGGAACGTGGTCGTGATGGTGCAGCCGCCCCGCGGGTTCGGCGCGCAGCCGGTCGCGATCTACCACGACCCGGACTTGCCCCCCAGCCATCACTATCTCGCCGCCTACCGCTGGCTGCGGGACCAGTTCGCCGCGCACGCCGTGGTGCACGTCGGCAAGCACGGCAACCTCGAGTGGCTGCCCGGGAAGACGTCCGGCATGTCGGCCCGCTGCGCCTCGGACGCGGCGATCGGTGACATCCCGCTCATCTACCCGTTCCTGATCAACGACCCCGGCGAGGGTACCCAGGCCAAGCGCCGCGCCCACGCCACCCTGATCGGTCACCTGGTCCCGCCCATGGCCCGCGCCGAGAGCTACGGGGACATCGCGCGGCTGGAACAGCTGATGGACGAGCACGCGCAGATCGCAGCGCTGGACCCGGCCAAGCTGCCTGCCATCCGGGCCCAGATCTGGACGCTGATCCAGGCCGCCAAGCTCGACCATGACCTCGGGCTGGACTCCCGGCCGCACGACACGGAGTTCGACGGCTTCCTGCTGCACGTGGACGGCTGGCTGTGCGAGATCAAGGACGCCCAGATCCGCGACGGGCTGCACGTGCTCGGCGCGGCGCCGGCCGGCGCCGCCCGGGTCGACCTGGTGCTGGCCATCCTGCGGGCCAGGCAGATGTGGGGCGGCCGGGCCCAGGCGCTGCCCGGCCTGCGCGAAGCGCTCGGCTACGTCGAGCGCTCCGGCGACCGCACCGGCACCGACGCGGTCGAGGCCCAGGCGCGGACCCTGGTCGAGGCCATGGAGGAAGCCGGATGGGATCCATCCGCGGTCCCGGCGGTCGTCGCCACCGCACTGGGAACCGAGGCACCGGCGGCGGTCGGCGACGTGCTGACCTTCGCCGCGACCGAGGTCGTGCCCCGGCTGGCGGACACCACGAACGAGATCGCCAGCACCCTGCATGCGCTCGACGGCGGGTTCGTCCCGGCCGGGCCGAGCGGCTCGCCGCTGCGCGGGCTGGTCAACGTGCTGCCGACCGGCCGCAACTTCTACTCCGTCGACCCACGCGCCGTGCCGTCCCGGCTCGCCTGGGAGACCGGCCAGGCGATGGCGGACTCGCTGCTCGAGCGGTACCTGGCCGACACCGGCACCTACCCCGACTCGGTCGGCCTGTCGGTCTGGGGCACGGCGTCGATGCGGACCTCGGGCGACGACGTGGCCGAGGTCCTGGCGCTGCTCGGGGTGCGGCCGGCGTGGGACGAGGCGTCCCGCCGGCTGACCGGAGTAGAGCCGATCCCGCTCCATGAGCTCGGCCGGCCGCGCATCGACGTCACGGTCCGCATCAGCGGCTTCTTCCGGGACGCGTTCCCGCACGTGGTGACGGCACTGGACGACGCCGTCCGGCTGGTCGCCGGGCTGGACGAGCCGCACGACCTGAACTACGTCCGCGCTCACGCCCAGGCTGACCTGGCCGCGCACGGTGACGAGCGCCGCGCTACCACGCGCATCTTCGGCTCCCGGCCGGGCGCCTACGGGGCCGGGCTGCTGCCGGTCATCGACGCCCGTAACTGGCGCGACGACGCCGACCTGGCCGAGGTGTACGCCGTGTGGGGCGGCTTCGCCTACGGCCGCGGCCTGGACGGCCGGGAGGCGCGCGACGACATGGAGAACGCGTACCGGCGGATCGCGGTCGCCGCGCACAACACCGACACTCTCGAGCACGACATCGCCGACTCCGACGACTACTTCCAGTACCACGGCGGCATGATCGCCACCGTGCGCGCGCTCACCGGCCGGGCGCCGCACGCGTACATCGGCGACTCCACCCGCCCGGATACCATCCGCACCCGGTCGCTGGCCGAAGAGACCACGCGCGTGTTCCGCGCCCGGGTCGTCAACCCGCGCTGGGTCGAAGCGATGAAACGGCACGGCTACAAGGGCGCCTTCGAGCTCGCGGCCACCGTCGACTACCTGTTCGGCTACGATGCGACGGCAGGCGTGGTCGAGGACTGGATGTACGAGAAGCTCACCGACACCTACGTCCGCGACGAGCAGATGCGCGAGTTCTTCCACCGGTCCAACCCCTGGGCACTGCACGGCATCGCCGAACGGCTGCTCGAGGCGGCGGAGCGCAAGCTATGGGATGCCCCCGACCCCGAGACGCTGGCCGCGTTGCGGCAGGCCTACCTGGAAACCGAAGGCGACCTCGAAGGCCGCTGAAGCCGCCCGCTCCCCGCTAGCCCATCTGATCATCTGGTGAGCCTTGACGGTATCGCGTCCCGGCTTATACCGTGCCCATGACCCCAGGGGCCACCTGGGGCGGCAGCCAGCCAGCGAAGTCCGGTGCGAGTCCGGCACTGTCCCGCAACGGTCAAGCCCCTCCGGGGGATAAGTCCGGTCGCCTGGTCTGGCCTGCGTGAACACCTGTCCTCGGAGGAAGGGCGGTCTCGGTGATCAGGCGGCGCCTGCACACTGTCCGCACGGCAGCGACGGCTCGCGAGTGGGGTCGGCTGGCCGCGATGTTCGGGTTCATCCTGGCGGTCAACGTGACCGGCTGGGCCATCTTCGTCCTGTACGTCATGCCGCACCATTTCGACTACCGGGGCGAGGGCGGCAGCAAAGGCCTGGGCGTCGGCATCGGGGTGGCGATCACGGCCTGGCTCCTGGGTTTCCGGCACGCCTTCGACGCTGACCACATCTCCTGCATCGACAACACCACCCGCAAGCTGATGGCCGACGGCAAACGGCCCCTGGGCACCGGGTTCTTCTTCTCCTTCGGCCACTCCACCGTCATCGTCGCGGTCGGCGTGGGCATCACCATCGCCGCCCGGGCCGTCTTCGGCGCCGTGGTCGACCCCAACTCGGCCTACGAAACCGCGGGCGGCGCCGTCGGGACCCTGCTGTCGGCAGGCTTCCTGTACCTGATCGCCCTGCTCAACCTGATCGTGCTGGCCGGCATCTTCAAGGTCTTCCGCGAGATGCGCGACGGCGCCTACGACGAGCAGGAGCTGGAGGCCCAGCTGCAGGCCCGCGGCCTGATGTACCGGTTCTTCGGCCGGTTCATGAAGTCCATCAACCACACCTGGCAGCTGTACTTCGTCGGCCTGGTCTTCGGCATCGGGTTCGATACCGCCACCGAGGTCGTCCTGCTGGCGGCCACCGCCTACGCCGCCATCCAGGGCCTGCCCTACTTCGCCGTGCTGGCCCTGCCGTTCCTGTTCTCCGGCGGCATGATGCTGTTCGACACCCTTGACGGGGCGTTCATGAACTTCGCTTACGGCTGGGCCTTCGCCCGCCCGGTCCGCAAGGTCTACTACAACCTGGTCATCACCGCGCTGTCCATCGGCGCCGCGTTCATCATCGGCACCATCGAGATCCTCGGCATCCTCACCACGGAACTGCACCTGCACGGCGCGTTCTGGGACCTGATGTCCAACTTCAACATCAACCTGGCCGGTTTCTGCATCGCCGGGATGTTCGTCCTGGTCTGGGCCGCGGCCCTGATCTACTGGCGCTTCGGCCAGGTCGAAGCGCGGTGGTCCTCCAATGTGGCCGCCGACCCGGCTCAGCCGCACGTTCCCGTGCCCGAGTCATGATCACCGGTCGAGCCAGTACCCTCGTCGGCACAAGTACGCTGGCCGGGTGGAAGTCACCATCCGTGGCTACGAGCAGCGCGATGCCGGCGACCTGGCTGATGTGTTCTTCCGCTCGGTCCGGCAGGTCGCCATCTCCGACTACACGCCCGCTCAGGTGCGGGCCTGGGCTCCTGAGCGCCGAACTCCTGAACAGTCGCATCAGTGGGCGGGTGACGGTCGTCTGGTTCTGCTAGCTACCAACGAGAGCGATCGGGCGGTGGCCTTCATCGATCTTGAGCCGGACGGGCACATTGACCACCTCTTCTGTGCGCCCGAGGCAGCCGGGCGGGGGATCGCGTCGCAGCTCTACGAGGCCGCGGAGGCGGCAGCACGGCAGCAAGACATCGGCCGTCTTTATACCGAGGCAAGCGAGCTGGCCCGGCGCTTCTTTGAGCGGAAGGGATTCGTGGTCCTCGAACGGCAGGACATGGTTGTACGCGGCGAGCCCATCCACAACTACAAGATGGCCAAAGACCTGGCCGCTCCCAGCTAGCAGCTCGGCGAGTTCGGCAGGGAGCTTGCGGACCTCGTGCTTACCCCAGGTCGGCGAACTGAACTCATGATGGGTCATCGCCGTCATCATCAGGAAGCGCGCGGCAGCCGGGTCCAGGCCGCCATCCAGCCAATCGGGTGCGCTCCATGCCTGATCCCTTCCTCACGCGCCGGGGCAATGTGGATCGCTCCGGCCGACGAGTGTCACGGCCGGTCGGCCAGAGCGCTAATTACAGGGTCGCCGCCGCTGCGGCGTCGTGCATCGCGGCTAGCATCCGTGTTCCCGTCGTGCTGTCTTTACTTCCGGCATTCCAGCTACCCGGTAGTGAGAATGTCCGCCGGTAGGCATGTGTCGCCCGCGAACCTGGATAGCGCTCAGCTCAGCTGCGATCACCCATCCATCCGAGACATGGGCCGCTCCAGGGCCCTGAGTTAGGTCCGCAGCGGGGGTATGCAACGCGCCGCGGAGACCCTTCTCTCAGGCGACGGGGACCTTCTCCGCCGCCTCCTCCGCCGTGGCGACCAGCGACGCGGTTTTCGCGGCGCTGGCCTTTCCCCGCTGGCTTGTGGTGACGAGGGCGAGGACCACCACGGCGAACCCGCAGGCGGCGATGATCCACCAGCCGGGACGGGTCGCAGCAGTGAACCCCGACCGCAGCGAGCCGTGCAGGTTCGCGGTCAGCACCGACCCCACGACCGCCACGCCGAGCACCTGGCCGACCTGGCGGCTGGCCGACGCGATGCCGGCCGCGACCCCGGCTTGCTCGCGGGGCATCCCGGACACCGCGGAGTTCGTGATCGGCGCGTTCACCATGCCGATGCCGACGCCGAACACCAGGTAGCTCACGATGAGGTAGCCCGCCGATGTCGACGCGGTCAGGGCGGTCAGCAGGGCACCCCCGGCGATCAGCCCGGCACCGGCGATGAGCAGGGGCATCCTGGTCCCGCGGCGGGCGACCATCCGGCCGGCCAGCGGGGCGCATACGGCCATCGCGGCCGCCATCGGGAGCAGGAACAACCCGGCGATCAGCGGCCGGTAACCACGGACCTCCTGCAGATACAGCGTGTTGAGAAACAGGAAACCGCCGAGCGCGCCCATAGCGCTCACCGCGGTCAAGGTGGCACCGGAAAACGGCAGGCTGCGGAAGAACCTGAGGTCGACCAGTGGCTCCGGGCGGCGGGGCTCGTAGACCAGCAAAACGACCAGCGCGATCACCGCGGCCGCGAAGAAGGACAAGATCCTCGCCGATCCCCAGCCGTAGGCCGGGCCCTCGATGACCGCGTAGGTCAGCGACGCCAGCAGGGCGATCACCAGCAGCTGCCCGAACGGATCCAGGCGCCTCGGCCGCGGCGCCTTCGATTCCGGCACGAATAGGGCCGTGAGCACGAGCGCCGCGATCCCCACCGGGATGTTGACCCAGAACACCCCCCGCCAGTCCACCGCGTCTACCAGGAGGCCGCCCAGCACAGGTCCCATCGCCATGCTGAGCCCGAACACGCCTCCCCATACGCCGATCGCCCGGGCCCGCTCGGCAGGCTCGGTGAAGGTGTTGGTGATGATCGACATCGCCACCGGGTTGAGCATCGACCCGCCCACCGCCTGCAGCATCCGGAACGCGATCAGCCAGCCCAGCCCGGGGGCGACGCTGCACAGCAGCGAGCCGAGCGTGAACAGCGCCAGCCCGGCCTGGAACGTGCGCCGCCGCCCTATCCGGTCCGCGGTCGACCCGGACAGCATCAGCAGGCTCGCGAGCACCAGCAAGTAGGCGTCGATGGTCCACTGCAGGCCGGAGACCGACGCGTGCAGCTCCCGGCCGATGGACGGCAGCGCCACGTTGACGATCGTCGAGTCCAGGCCGACGATGAACAGGCTCAGGCAGCAGACAGCCAGGATCAGGTACCGGCGCCGTCGGCTCAGCCCAGACACGACGATTACCTCCGATGCAGCGTCACCAACTCGCTAGTTGCTAGATGACAACTAACGACCGGCGCAGGTTATGCCTCCATGGACAGCCCGTGCGCCACGGACCGGTACGAGGTCAGGATTCCTGGCCGGTACTCGCGCCCGCGCCGGCGCCGGGAGGCGGTTCCCGGCGGGCGATGAGGTGGACGTCGATACCGGACGCGCCCGCATCGTGGATAACCCGTCGCAGGATCGGGCCGCCGCCGGGGATGTGCCACCAGCTGCCCTGGATGCTCCCGGTCACGATCTGGGTGATCTGGTGCTCCCGCGCGAAGCTGACGATGGCCTCGGCCGGGTCATCGTCTTGTATCTCGTGCCAGCGGGCGCCGAGGTCCGCGGCCAGCTCCTGCAGCCGGTCAACCGGCCGCGCCTCCTCGGGCAAGGTGGCGTCGCTGACGGTGACGTGGACCACGTCGAGGCCCCCCTTGACCCGCAACGCGATGCGGGCCGCCCGCCGCAGCAGCACGTCGGTCCCCGGTGCGCCGCTGACGGCCACCATGATGCGTTCGGTCGTCTCCCATACGACCGAGGGCTGGTGCCGCCGCAGGTGCTCCAGGAGTTCTTCGTCGGACTCGTCGGCCACGAACCGCAGCGCCAGCTCCCGCAGGGCGATCAGGTTGTCAGTGCGGAAGAAGTGCGTGAGGGCCTGGGGGATCTTTTCCTTCGGGTAGATGTTGCCGTGCAGCATCCGCCGACGCAGCTGCTCCGGTGAGGAATCGGCCAGCTCGATCTGGTCGGCTTGGCGCACTATCCGGTCCGGTACGCGTTCGCGGACCTTCGCCCCGGTCATGCGCTCGATATCATCGGCGATGCTTTCCAGGTGCTGGATGTTGACGGTGGTGATGACGTCGATCCCGGCGCCGAGGATGTCCACGACATCCTGCCAGCGTTTCTCGTGCGGTCCTGATCCCGGCACGTTGGTGTGGGCCAGCTCGTCGATCAGGGCCACCTCGGGCCGCCGGCGCAGGACCGCGCCGAGGTCCATCTCCTCCTGGCGGCTGCCCCGGTACTCGACCACCTGGCGGGGGATGACCTCCAGGCCGTCGATCAGCTCCTCGGTGTGCGGCCGCCCGTAGGCCTCGACGAACCCGGCCACCACGTCGGTGCCCCGCCCCAGCCGTCGGCGGCCCTCGGAGAGCATGGCGTACGTCTTGCCGACACCTGGGGCCGCGCCGAGGTAGATGCGGAACTGCCCGGCCGGCTCGACCTCGCCGACGGCGTCGGCGTCCGCCGCGGCAGCTTCGCTCACGCTCTCGACGGTACAAGGTGGCCCTCCTGGCCGCCATGTGGCACTGTGCACGCATGTCCGAACCGATGCCGAGCGGGGGCAGGCTGCGCACCTACCTCGGGATTGCCCCGGGAGTGGGGAAGACCTATGAGATGCTGCGGGCCGCACGCGCCAGCCGACGCGCCGGCGTTGACGCCGTCGTGGCTTACCAGGAGCGGCACGGGCGGGCGGCGACCGCGGCTCAGCTCGCCGACCTTGAAGTCCTCCCCGCCCGTACGGTCACCTACCGGGGCGTCAGCTTTAACGAACTGGACGTCACCGCGGTCCTGGACCGGGGCCCGGAGCTGGCCGTGGTGGACGAGCTGGCCCACGCCGACCTCCCCGGCGACCGACACGCGAAACGCTGGCAGGACGTCGCCGAGCTGCTCGCCAGCGGCATCGATGTCTATACGACTCTCAACATCGCCAACCTCGAGTCGCTCGGCGCGCTGGTCTCCCGGATCACCGGCGTGCACCCGGCCGAGCCGGTCCCCGACGCGTTTGTGCGCAGCGGCGAGATCAAGCTTGTCGACCTGGCGCCCGCGGCGCTTCGTCGCCGGCTGGCCCAGGGCCTCGTGGTCCCCGAGGAGCGGGTCGACGCGGCATTGTCGAGCTATTTCCGCTTCGCGAACCTCGCCGCCTTGCGGGAGCTCGCGCAGCTGTGGCTGGATGACACCGTTCCCGATGCGATCGAGGCGTTCCTGGCCGCGCGCGGTATCAGCGAACCCGTGCAGGCCTCGGTCATCGTGGTCGGCCTGGCCGGATCGCCCGCCGACGAATGGCTGATCCGCTACGCCGCCCAGCTGGCCGGGCTGTCCGCCGCCATGCTCCGCGGGGTACACGTCCGGGACATCGACAACCTCGGACGGCCGCCGAAGGCCCGGCTGGAGCAGGACCGCCGGCTGCTCAGCGAGCTGCACGGGGCGTTGGCCGAGGTCAGGGCAGACGACATTGCCTCCGGGCTGATCCGGGCCGCCCGCCAGGCCGGCGCCTGCCAGCTGGTCATCGGATCGCGCCGCCGCTCGCGCTGGTCGCGTCTGCTGAACGGCTCGACAGTAGCCGACCAGGTCCTCCGCGCGGCTGGCGACCTGCCCGTCCAGGTCGTGAACGTCGGGCGGCCCGACCAGAGCGCCGCCACCTAAGCCACGACGCCAGCCGACCGGCGTGGTCGGCGGTGCTAACTGGCGTGATTCGGGGGTAGGGCGAGGCGGGCGGCGCTGATGTCCTGACGGCCGTGCCCGGCGGCTACCGCGATGTGCCACTGCCCAGAAAGCGCGGCCAGCAGCGGCGGCGCCTGGCCGCCCGCGGCGCTGATCGCGAGATCGACGTCTTTGAGCGCCCACTCCAGCGGGAACTCCGGGGCGTAATCATCCTGGTCCATCTTGTGCAGTTTGGCGTCGGCCAGGGGAGCGTCCAGCGGGCCGCCCTCGATGACCTCGGCGAGCTGCTGGTGGCCGATGCCGAGCCGGTCGGCGAGTTCCATGGTCTCGGCGACGCCTTCGATGAGGATGGACAAGTAGGCGTTGACGACCAGCTTGACGATGCTGCCCTGGCCCACCTGTCCCAGCCACACGGTCTTGCGGCCGATGGCGTCGAAGACCGGACGCAGCGGGCTGGCCGCGGTTTCGGGGCCGGAGGCCAGGACGAGCAGCTGGCCCCGTTCGGCCGGGCCCTTGCTGCCCGAGACCGGGGCGTCGACGAACGTCACGCCGGGCCGGGCCGCAGCCAGCCGGTCCCGGAAGCCCAGGGTGGCCTCGACGCCGATCGTGCCCATCTGCGCCCACACGCATCCCTCGGCGAACGCGGCGGCCACGTCTGCATCGAAGATGACCGACTCCACGGCCGCGGCGGTGGACAGCATCGTAATCACGACGTTCGCGTCCCGCACCGCTTCCTGCGCCGATGCCGCGGCCACCGCGCCCGCGTCGGTCAGGGCAGCGGCCGCAGCGGGTGATCGGTCCCACACGCGCGTATCCAGGCCCGCGGCGGCCAGGTTCCGGGCCATCGCGGACCCCATGATGCCGGCGCCGATCACCGCCACCACTGTGCGGGCATCACTGCCATTCACCCCGGCCATAACAGCTCCTTCCTCCTGGCTTCCTGCTGCGCCCCGTTCCGCCTGCGCGAGGACCGGGCCCGTTAGATCAAGCATGGCGGCGAGGGCCGCGCCACGCATCGCCGCTAACCGGATCCGCGGGATACCCGCCAGCTGGTAGCGGAGCTGGCCGTCTGCCGGGATGACACGGCGCCCGGAATGCACGATGGTAGGGCTATGACGGAGGACGCGGTGATCTCGGCGTTGTCGGCTGCCACGCGCATCGCCTGCAGGCAGATGACCCCGCAGCATCTGGACGCCCTGCACGCCGGCGTGGAGCTAGCGTCCGGCCTGTCGGCCAGGCCCGACTGGCGGCCCAAGGCCGCCGCTCACGCCGCCCGGGAGGAGCAGCACCTCAAGTGCCTGCACTTCGTGGGCCGGCTGGCCGGCGGAGCCAGTTCCGCCGGGATCCCCCGGGCCAGCTAGCCACGCCTACCAGGCGGCTCAGCGGCCGGCGGTCACGGCTCGCAGCTCGGCCAGGGCGGCCGTCATGATGTCGGGCAGGCTCCGGTCGTCGTCGCTGCTCGCCCAGCGCCCGAGGGCCACCCGGAGCACCGACATGCCGGCCTCGGCGGCCAAGGTCGCCTGCAGTTCGGCCACGCCCCGCTGGCGCAGGGTGGCGGCGACCGCCGTGGCGTAGTCGGCCAGCTTGGCCAGTTCGCGTTCTCGCAGCTCGGGGTTGGCGGCGATCACGGCCTGGCGCTGGGCGACCAGATCCCGGCGGCCTTCGCCGAGCAGGGCGGCTGCGACGTCGAGACCGCGGGCGACTGCCTCGAGCGGCGATTGCCCTGCGGGCGCCCCGGCGACGCCAGAAACGATCTGTTCCCTGAGGAGCTCGGAGCCGCCGAAGAGCACTTCCCGCTTGTCGGCGAAGTGCCGGAAGAAGGTGCGCTCGGTCACGCCGGCCCGGGCGGCGATCTCGGCGGCCGTGGTCTGGTCGAACCCGCGCTCCGAGTACAGGGCAAGCGCCGCCTCCTGCAGCCTGCCCCGGCTATCCGGCTCCCACCGACCCATGATCGCCATCCTAAGTGTTGACAGTCACTGACATCAGATCTACAGTGATGTCAGTTACCGACATCACCTTACTCGACGGAGGTCCGTCATGAGAATCCTTGTCACCGGCGCGTCGGGCTGGATCGGCTCGGCCGTCGTCCCCGAACTCCTCGGCGTCGGCCACGAAGTGGTCGGCCTGGCCCGCTCCGACGCATCAGCGCAGCGGCTGGAAGCGGCCGGCGCCATCGTCCAGCGGGGCGACCTCGACGACCCCGACGGCCTGGCCAAGGCGGCGGCCGACTCGGACGGCGTGATCCACCTGGCCTTCCAGCACGAGCTGGCCTTCGGCGGGAACTTCGCCGCCGCCGGAGCCGCCGACCGGCGGGCCGTGGAGGCCATGGGCGCCGCCCTGGCCGACTCCGACCGGCCCTTCGTGCTCGCCTCGGGCCTGATCGGCCTGGCCGTCGGCCGGGCCGCCACCGAGGATGACGGGCTCGTCGCGAGCCCCGAGGTTCGGGCCAATCCCGCCGGGCGCCGGGCGGCCACCGCCCTGCTCACCCTGTCGCTGCGGGGCATCGGCGTCCGCTCGTCGGTCTTGCGCTTCGCTCCGACGGTCCACGGCGACGGCGACAACGGGTTCGTGGCCACGCTCGTCGGCATCGCCCGCCAGCGGGGTGTGGCCGGTTACGTGGCAGACGGCACCAACCGGTGGCCCGCGGTGCACCGCTCGGATGCCGCCCGCCTGGCGCGCCTGGCCGTCGAGGCCGCTCCGGCCGGCTCGGTCCTGCATGCCGTCGCGGACGAGGGCGTTCCCTTCCGGGAGATCGCAGAGGCGATGGGCCGCCACCTCGACCTGCCGACGACCTCGGTGACCCCCGAAGACGCTCCGGAGCACTTCGGCTTCCTGGCCCATTTCGTGGGCCTGGACAGTCCCGTCACCGCCACCATCACCCGCGAACTGCTCGGATGGGAGCCGACCGGGCCGAGCCTGCTCGAAGACCTCGAGCAAGACCACTACTACCGCTCGCGGTAAGCCTCCGGAAGCCGGTCCTACTGGCCGAGGAGCCAGCGTCCGGGCGCGACGAGCTCACCCGCCTGACCCGGCCCCCACGATCCCGGTGCATAGGAGCTGATCTTGGGCGGCCGGGTCAGCAGCGGCTCGGCGACGTCCCAGACCGCGGCGAGCCCGTCCGGGCGCGTGAACAGCGACCGGTCGCCGAGCAGCACGTCGTGGATCAGCCGGACGTACGGCGGCAGCGGATCGGCGTTCCGCAAGGTGGTCAGCGGGATCGACGCGTGCGCTACGTCGAGCTCGAGCGCCGGGCCGGGTTTCTTGGCCACCATGGACAGGTCGATCTCGCCGTCCCCGGCCAGGGAGAAGGACAGCACGTTTGCGTCCCGCGGCAGCTTGCCACGAAGCGGCCCGTGCGGCTCGCGGAGAATCAGGCTGACCCGCTGGCCGGAGGCCGCCATCTGCTTGCCGGTGCGCAGGTAGAACGGCACGCCGCGCCAGCGGGGGTTGTCGATCCACAGCCGGGCGGCGACGAAGGTATCCCGGCTGGAGGCGGGATCGACGCCGGGCACGTCCCGGTAGCCGTCGAACTGGCCGAGCACCACCTCGCCTGGGTCCAGCGGGCGGAAGCAGCTGATGACCGTCTCCCGGGCGGCCTGCAGGTCGAGCGGGCCCAGGGTGGCCGGGGGCTCCATGGCCACTTCGGCGGCCACCTGGAACAGGTGCGTGACGAGCATGTCAAGCACCGCGCCGGTGGCATCGTAGAACTGGGCCCGGTCGCTGATGCCGAGCGTCTCTGGCACGTCGATCTGTACCGACTCGACATGCTCGTGGTTCCAGTACGCGGCGGAGGACCCGTTGGCGAAGCGCAGCAGGTGCAGATCCTGGGTCGCTTCCTTCCCGAGGAAGTGGTCGATCCGGTACACCTGCTGTTCGTCCAGGACCGAATGGACGACCCGGTCCAGCTCGCGGAAGTTCTCTCCCGACGTGCCGAACGGCTTCTCGTACACGACGCGGGAACCCCGGGCGAGACCGTGCTGGCCCAGGGCCAGGGTCAGCCCGGTGAAGGCGACAGGCGGGACCGCCAGGTAGTGGATAAGCTGCGGGTCGCTGCCCAGCGGCCCGAGGTTCTCCCGCAGCACGTCGGGCAAGCTGCCGGGATCGTCCACGCTGAACCCGCCGCCGGCGAAGAACACCCGCTCCGCGAAGGCATCCCACTGCGCCGGCTCAGGCTGGGGGCCGAATTCGGTGAGCGCATCGTGGACCCGGGCCCGGAAATCCTCATGCGAGATGTCGCCGCGGCCGTTGCCCACCAGCAGCCACTGCGCCGGCAGCAGCCCTTCAGTGGCAAGCCGGAAGAACGCGGGCAGCACCATTCGCCTGGCCAGGTCTCCGGTCGCCCCGAACAGCACGAACGCCGCGGGTCGCGGATCGCTGTCCTGTGTGTGGCTCATGCGTAGCTCCTCAGTCATCGCCGGTCCGTCCCCCTATGCTGCCCGCGCCTGGTCGGCTGCTGGCCGCGGGGGCGGCTTAGGGCGTGGCGTAGATGACGGCCAGGTCCTCATCGCCGTGCCCGCTGGCGGCGCGCCGCCACCGCGGCAGCAGCGCGTCGGTGAGGGTGAGCTCGGTGCCGCTGGCCTGCGCGGCCTGGGCGGCGAGATCGGCGTCCTTGAGCGCGTGCTTGAGCGCGAACGCGGGCGTGAAGTCGCCGGCCAGCATGGTGCGGGCCTTCTGCGTCGCGTACGGCGATCCGAGCGGCGTCGACGCCAACAGGTCCACGATCGCGGCCGGGTCCAGGCTGAGGTCGCGGGCGAAGGTGAGGGTCTCCGCCGTCATCTCGGTCAGGTTGGTAAGCCAGTTGTTGAGGACCAGCTTGGCTCTGGTGCCGTTGCCGGCCGAGCCGAGCCAGGCGGTGGCCCGGCCGAGCGCGGCGAACACCGGGGCGACGTCTTCGGCCATCCAGTGCGGGCCGCTGGCCAGGATGGTCAGCTCCCCGGCCTGGGCCGGTCCCTGGCTGCCGGAGACCGGGGCGTCGAAGAAGTGCACCCCGTACCGGGCGGCGGTGTTGGCGAACCGCTGCGTCCACTCCATTCCGACGGTGGCCATCTGCACCCAGATCAAGCCGGGACCTGCGGCCGTCAGCCCGTCGGGCCCGTTCCACAGCTGATCGGTGGCGGGCCCGTCGGCCAGCATGGTGATGAGGATCCCGGCGCCCCTGACCGCTTCGGCCGGGCTGGCCGCCACGGTCGCGCCGTCCTCGGCCAGGGCAGCGGCGTGGCTGGCGGTACGGTCCCACGCCCGTACCTCGAAGCCGGCGCGGGCCAGGTTGGCGGCCATCGGGCCGCCCATCCGCCCGGTACCCAGAAACGCGATCACCTGTGTGGCCGGCCGACTA
The DNA here is from genome assembly GCA_963790065.1 of uncultured Actinomycetes bacterium. Lineage (GTDB taxonomy): Bacteria > Actinomycetota > Actinomycetes > Streptosporangiales > Streptosporangiaceae > Palsa-504. Next base: position 455,114 of record CAWBNK010000029.1, read on the forward strand.
GGGCCGGGGTTGCTTATTTGGCCGAACGGCCGTGCGGCAAGCTGCGTGGTCATGACATGCCTTCCGGGGTGGGGTTTCCTAGACGACACCAAGCCTCGCGTCGGGCAGGGTGAGCCAGCGTCACACGGCCGGGTGATTCGCTTCTGCCTCGCTGTAGGAGGTTGTAAGAGGGGGCTGCCGCGCCAGGTAGGCCACTCCCCGAAGTTCTCCCTCGTTCTTCTTCGGTACGAGCCAGAGGTGGTGGTTGGGCGCGCGCCCAACCACTGAGGCCGGAAATCAGGGCTACCGCCGCCGGTTGGAACCAGAGGCGGCGGGTACCGGTTCCGCCATGCAACCCGATCATCGAGCGGCGGAGACGGCGTGACGGGCCAGCGCGGCTCCGAGCATCCGCCAGGGATCCCCGCGAACTGGCAGGACTGGCAGCACTGGGTGGAGGGCGTCGACTGGTCGGACTGGCGCTCCTGGCTGCAGCGCCTTGCCGCGGCCGACTGGGCCTCGACCGACTGGACGGCGACCGACTGGGCCGCGGGCTCCTGGCCGGGCAGCTCGTGGGAGCGCACACCGCAGGCGCATGAGGTCATCCCGCTGACGTTGCAGGCGTTCGGGGAGGATGAGCCGGGTGAGCGGATGGCCGGGCAGCTCAATGCGGTCTGGCCCGCGTTTCGCCGGTGGTGGCAGGAAGGCGCGAACGCCCGTCCGGGCGCCGATGAGGCCAGAGCACGGCTCGAGCAGCACATGCCTGAACTCGTGCCGACGTGGCAGCGGCTGGCCGCCATGCTCGACAACGACCCCGTGGCCGGGGCCGCGCTGGCGCTGTGGAACCCGCCGCCGTTCCTGACCGGCTGCTCGCAGGCCGCCGTGCTGCCCGGTGGCCCGGCGCTGGTCAGGAACTACGACTGGGACTACCGGCTGTTCGACGCCACGGTGGCCAGGACGGCCTACGGCGGGCGACGGGTACTCGGCATGCTCGACTGCCTGTGGGGGCTGCTGGACGGGGTCAACGATGCCGGGCTGGCCCTCTCGCTGACGTTCGGGGGACGACCGCAGGTAGGCCAGGGCTTCGGTATCCCGCTGGTGATCCGGTACGTGCTGCAGGTCTGCGAGACGGTCGAGGAGGCCGTGCGGGCGCTGCGCCGGATCCCCGTGCACATGTCCTACAACGTCACCGCGCTGGATCGCGGCGGCAGCCGGGCCACGGTCTACCTGGCTCCGGACCGCCCGGCGCACGTCACCAGCCGGGCCGTGGCCACCAACCACCAGGGGAAGGTGGAGTGGGCGCCGTACGCGGCCGCGATCCGGACGGTCGAACGGGAAGAGCGGCTGGAGGAACTGCTCACGGCCGGGGCCGATGTCCAGGCCGTGTTGGCCGCGTTGCTGCGCCCGCCGCTGTACGCCACCAAGTTCGGCGCGGGCTTCGGGACCCTCTACACCGCCGAGTACCGGCCGGCCGAAGGCGTCGCCCGCTACCACTGGCCCGGCCAGACCTGGACGCACGCACTGGACCAGCTCGGGTCCGGCAGCATTCAGGTCGAGCTCAGCCCCTCCTAGGCCCGATCCCGCCGCTTAGCATGGGTATCCGGCCAGTGACCAATCGAGAGGAGCGGGATGGCCACCGACAAGCAGAAGGAAGCCGCCCGCCGTAACATCGGCAAGGCCCGGGAGGCGCAAAGCGCCAGAGCGCACGGCGAGGACGTTCCCCGCCGCGACGAGGGCCTGAGCACCGCGGACAAGGACAGGCTCGCTGACCATGAGTTCGCCTTCCCCGCCGAGCGCAAGGAGCCGCTGACCGACGCCCGGCACGTGCGGAACGCGATCTCGCGTTTCGACCAGGTCGAAGGCGTCAGCGATGCCGAGCGGGACCAGGCGTGGCAACGGATCCTGGCCGCGGCGAAGCGCTTCGATGTCGACGTTTCCGAATCCGACTGGCGGGACCTGGCCAAGGGCGGCAAGGACCGCAAGCGCTAGGCCGGGCTCACCCGGTCAGGGAGAACCGGAGCGTGGCGGCTACTCCGTCCCGCGGCCGGGCGATGTCCCCGCAGGCGGCCGGATCCCCGGTTTCCACCAGGTCCGCGGGCAGGAAGTACAGCTCGGCATCGGTAAGGACGACGGCCCGCACCAGCGCTGCGTCGGCGCGGTCGGGCACCGGGTCCGGCACGTTCCGCTCCAGTAGCTCGTCCCGGCTGACGGCCAGATCGTGGCCGGCCGGGCCGATCCAGGCCGCGGCGTTGGACGTCGGATCGTCGGCCACGAACAGGTCCGAGACCTGGCCGTCCCGGAACGCGGCCATGACCTGGACCAGGCCCTCCACAGCCAGGCCGTGAGCCAGCCGGGCCTGCCAGTCATCGAAGCGTTCCCGGCTCCGGCGCTCGGCCCACTGCGACAGCGCCCGGTCCGCGGCCTTGGCCATCGCCGGGCTGTCCGCGGCGATTTCCTCCTCGATCACGGCGGCCGATTCCACTAGGGGGGTGGCCAGGTGGCTGAGCAGCAGCGACCGAGCCCGCACATCGCCCGCCACGATCACGTGCCCGGCACCGATCCGGCTCGCCACCGCCGTCACTTCCGCGGCCAGGGCCTTGGCGTTCTCGTCCCAGGCCTCCTCGACGCTGCGCTGGTACCGGTCTTGCGACCAGCCGCCGACCGAGGTCTTGTGTACCGGCCACCCGTGTCCCTCGATCGAGTCCCGCCACTGCGCGCCGGTACCGCCGACGGCCACCATCTCCCCGCCCTCATGGGTGGCGCTGACCAGGAGGTACGGAACCGGCGCCCGGTGCTGCGCCAGCAGCGGCATCAGGTGGGGGAGGGGGGCCAGCCGCGCGATCGGGCGCCTCGGCGGCGAATCCAGGTTCGAGGCAAAGGCCACGGCCCCGTCCCGGGCGAATATCGCCCGGCCGCGGGCTGCCTCGCCGCCACCGTCCACGGCGGCCGCCACCGCCGCCAGCGAGGCCGGGCTGGCCCCGGCCGCGGCCAGTTCCTCTCGCGCCGCGTGCCACCGCAGCTCGATCGCCTGCGCGGCCTCCTCATGAGCCCGGTCCGTATCCAGGTACACCGATACGTACGCACCGATCTGCTCGTATACCGGCCGCAAGAAGTCCAGGTTCACCGAGGTCGCCTCCTCATCTGCGGACCGTAGCGCCACGGCCCGTTCGGCATATCCCTATTTTTCCGAACGGTCCGTGGCGCGTGCGTCCGGCCCCGCCCGAGCGGTACCCGGATCTCCCCCGCTACTTGATGAGCGGATCGCGGGGCAGGCCTCCGATCCGCTCGGCGATCTGGTTCCGCTTGATCTCCGACGTCCCGCCCGCGATCGACAGGGCCCGGTTCATCAGCATCAGGGTGGCCCCCAGCGCGCCGTCCCCTTCCAGGAACACGGCGTCCGGTCCGGCCAGTTCCGCCATGATCGCAGCCGTCTCGTGGCCGAGCTCGGACAGCAGCAGCTTGGTGATGTTGCCCTCGGGCCCCGGGCCGCCGCCCGCCACCGCCCGGTAGGCGGCCCGCTGGTTCAGCACGCCCATCGCCTGCGTGCGGGCGATGTGCCTGCCGATCCGCCCGGCCCCGCCGGCCAGCCGCTCCGGGTGCGCATCGAGCGGCGCGATGAACGCCCCGGCCGGCATGGTGCGGCCGCCGTCGCCTCCGCCGATGCTGACGCTCTCGTTGCCGAGCGTCGCGCGCGCCACGGTCCAGCCGCCGTCCACCGGCCCGACCACGTCGGAGTCGGGCACGAACACGCCGTCGAAGAAGACCTCGTTGAAGTCGGAATCGCCGTTCGGCATCTTCAGCGGGCGTACCGTGACGCCGGGCGCGTGCATGTCGATCACCATCATGGTGATGCCCTCGTGCTTGGGCGCATTCGGGTTCGTCCGCACCGTGGCCAGGCCGAACGCAGCCAGGTGCGCTCCGCTGGTCCAGACCTTCTGCCCGTTGATCAGCCAGCCCCCGCCCACCTCCCCTTCCCCCTCCACTCTGGTCGCCTTGGTCGTGATGCCGGCCGCGTCGGACCCGGCGCCTGGCTCGCTGAACAGCTGGCACCAGATCACGTCCTGGCTGAGCGCCGGGCGAACCCAGCGCGCGACCTGCTCCGGGGTGGCGTACTGGATCAGGGTCAGGATGATCCAGCTGGTGATGCCGAGGCTCGGCCGCTTGATCCCGGCCGCGGCGAACTCCTGCTCGATGACCAGCTGCTCGATGGCGGCCGCGTCCCGGCCCCACGGCTTCGGCCAGTGCGGCATCGCGTAGCCGGTCTCGATCAGCGCCTGCTTCCTGGCCTCGCCCGTAAGGCCGCCCAGCCGGGCCACGTCGGCACCGATGGCCGTCCGGATCGGCTCGGCCTCGGGCGGCAGGTCAATCGCGGCCGCCCGCCGCACGCCCCGGCGCACCAGGCCGGTAACCTCGATCGCCGCCCGCTCGATATCCAGCACCGCGGCGATGGCCGTGGCCCGGCGCAGGTACAGGTGCGCGTCGTGCTCCCAGGTGAACCCGATGCCGCCGTGCACCTGGATGTTGAGGTTGGCGTTACCGACCGCGGCCGAGGAGGCCAGCACCGCTGCTATGGCCGCGGTGAAACTGAGCTGGTCACCGCCGCCGAGCCCGGCCCGGCCCGCGTCCCACACGGCGGCCGTGGCCAGCTCCGCCGCCACGAGCATGTTCGCGCAGTGGTGCTTGACCGCCTGGAAGGTCGCGATCGGCCGGCCGAACTGCTGGCGGATCTTCGCGTACTCGGCCGCCTGCTCGGTGGTCTCGGCGGCGATGCCGGCCGCCTCCGCCGCGAGGACGGCCCGGGCCACGTCAGTCAGCAGCCCGCGCGCGCCCGGCAGTACCGTGGCGGGCGCCGCGTCGAGCCTGACCGTGGCCGCGCGCCGGCTCTGGTCCAGGTTGGCGGGCACCTCGGCGTGGATGCCGCCGGCCGGCTTCTCGACCACCAGCACGTCGTCACCGGCGGGGACCAGCAGCACATCCGCCAGGTGACCGCCGATCACGACGCCGGCCTTCCCGGACGCGGCACCGCCGGAATTCCGCACCTCGCCGCCCAGCGCCGCCGCGCCGACTATGCTGCCGTCCGCCAGCCCCGGCAGCAGCCGCTTCCGCAGGTCGTCAGGCCCGGCCGCGGCCAGCACGGCACTGGCGATCACGGTCGGGACGAACGGCCCCGGAGCCAGGTACCGGCCCATCTGCTCGGCTACGACCAGCGTCTCCGCCAGCCCGAAGCCTGAGCCGCCCAGCTCTTCCGGCACATGCAGCCCGAGCAAGCCGAGGCTGCCCAACTCGGCCCAGAAGACGGGCAGCATATCCGCCTCGGCCGTAAGCAGGCTCCGTGCTGCCGCCCGGGACTCATGCCGGGTCAGGAAGCTGGCGACGGTCTGGGCCAGGGCGCGGTGCTCTTCAGAGATAGCGATCGACATGGATCAATACTGCCCGTTCATCCGGCGCCAGTACCTGCCGGGATGCCAGCTGTCGGCAGCAGCCTCCCGCCCCTGGCGCCTGACCGGCAGCATCCAAACGCCACGCGCATCACCCACGCCGCGGACGGTCCCGGCTTTTTTGCCTTGTCCGGGGATAACGGAATTCATGAGAATAGGGTCGCTGGCTTTGCCGTGACTCGGTTCCGGCGTGGCTCTCGGCTCGCGGCGTGCCTCTGCTATACGGTGTCACCAAGTTCGGCGAGGAGGCACCATGAAGACTGCGCTACTCAACTCAGTAGGGATTATCCTCGTGATAGCAGCCTGCCTCATGGTGTGCGTGGCGCTGAATACCGTAAGTTGATTCGGGCTTCATTAGCAGCGCGATTTATACGCCCATTCACTAGGTCACTCAGCTTTCGCGATCATGCCGCTGTAGCCTGACGCCGGCGATGCCTGCTGCGTCCGGCTAGTCCTCGTGTGCCGGACGGCGGTGCAGCGGCCAGAGATTCTCGCTATGGTTCGTGGCATGGTCCGTAGCCGACGGATCCTGATGGATGCAGATCCGCTCGATGCCCAGCGAGCTGAGCCGGCGCCAGCCCGCGTCGAGTACTCGGCCGGGCCCGGACAACGCTGGGTGCGCCGGCTGCGGGCGGTGGCGATATGGATCGTCGGCTGCGTGGCGCTATTCGCCTTCTACCTACGGATCTCGTTCACCGGGCACGTGACTTCGGACGGGGCGAATAATGCGCTGCAGGCGTGGGATATGTTGCACGGCCACCTCCTGCTGCACGGGTGGATCATCGGCGACGCGACCTATTACACCCTTGACCTGCCGGTGCTCGCGGTTACTGAGATCTTTTTCGGGCTGTCCGACCTGACCAGCCATGTCGCCTCCGCGCTCATATACCTGATCGTCACGGTCGGTGCCGCGGCCGTGGCCGTGACGGACAGCCGCGGCCTGGCCAGGGTGGCCCGCTGCGTGGTCGTGGTCGCCGTGCTGACTGCCATGTTTCATGTCGGGTCGAACGTGTCGTTCCTGCTGGGGGCATCGGACCACATCGGGACCTCGGCATTCTTCCTGGTCTCCTTCCTGCTGATCGACCGGGCTCCCGCCCGGGGTTGGACGCCAGCGCTGCTCTGCACGATCCTGTGCGCCGGCCAGCTCGGCGATGCCACCATCCGCTACGTCGCGGTGCCGGCCATCGTCCTGGTGTGCAGCTACCGCGCAGTGGCCGCATGGAAGATCCGGACGGGTGATGCCGCGTGCGCCCTGGCCGCCGCCGCGTCGGTACCGCTGGCCTCTGAGGTCCGGGCGGTGATGCTGCGTTCCGGCGCGTACCAGATGGTCGCCCCGAAGACGAGGCTCTCGCCCCCCTGGCAGTGGCCGCATAACGCGGCGCTCGCCTGGCACGCCGTAGGCGTCCTGTTCGGCGTGGGAGCCGGCGCAGGCTCCTCCGCACTGGCCAGCGGCGCGGGATATGCGCTGGGAATCGCCTGCTTGCTGGCCGCGGCGGCTGGCTTCGCGCGGGTGGCGTGGACCTGGCGTACCGCAAGCCGGGCCGAGCAGCTGCTCTGCGTCGCGATCGTCATCAGCATCTCCGCGTACGTGACCTCGACCATACCGGTGGTCAACAACGCGTACGAGATCGCCGCCGTACTGCCCTGCGGCGCGGTACTCGCGGCTCGTGCCTTCGTGCCCGGGCAGATCGCCGGCACCCTCCGGGCCGGCCTGGCGACCGGCCTGGTCGCCATCGGAGCGCTGCTGCCGTTGACCGTCGCCGCCGCGCAGCCCGCGGCCGCGGCGCCTACGGCGCCCCTCAGCGCCTGGCTCAAGGCACACGGACTCACCTACGGCCTGGCCGGTTACTGGGACAGCTCGGTCATTACCCTGATGACAGGCAACCAGGTGCAGGTTCGCGCGGTCGCCATGTCAGGTAGCCAAGTCTTCCGGTACGACTGGGAGACAAATACCTCCTGGTTCGACCCTTCCCGGCATGACGCAACGTTCGTGATCGCCGACCTCTCCGGCAACGGCCTGAGCCCGTCAGCCGAGTCCTACTTCGGCAAGCCGGTGAAAATCGAGCACGTTTCGCACTGGGTGATTTTGATCTACCAGAAGAACCTGCTCGAGCAGGCCGCTATTGCCGCGGCAGGCCCGCAATGAAAGCGCGGTTACGCGCGCTGCGGCTTCAGACCGCGCTGGCCAGGTGGGCCAGGATCGTCCCGGCCGGGCCGGTGGTCGCGTTCCGGTAGCCGGTGCCCGCCCACAGGTTGACCAGCTCGGGGTTCCCGGCCGCGGCCGAGGCCCGGCGCAGCCCGCTGGTCAGGTGGTGGATCGCCGGGTACCCGAGCGGAGCCATCTCCCCGTACTTCCGGGTGAAGGCGTTGGGCAGGGCCCGGGCCGGACGGCCGGTGAAGGCCCGGGTGAGCACGGTCGGGCCGCGGTCGGGATCGGCGATGGCCGCCCGGTGCACGGCCAACGCGCCGCTCTCGTCGCTGCGCAGCAGCGCGGTCCCGACCAGGACCGCGTCGGCGCCGCCGTGCAGGACGGCTGCCACCTCGGCTGGGGTGGACAGCCCGCCGGCGGCCACGACCGGCAGCCCGGTCCCGTCCCGGACGGCGGCGGCCAGCACCGGCAGCGGCACGGCGGCCAGCACCCGCTGCGGCGTCAGCGTGCCGGAGTGACCGCCGGCCCCGAGCGCCTGCACCGCCAGCACGTCGGCGCCCGCCTCCGCGGCGAGCCACGCCTCCTCCGGCGAGGTGACCGTCTGGAGGATCAGCGTGTCCGCTCGCTTCAGCGCCGCGATCACGGACCGATCCGGGAGACCGAACGTGAAGCTGACCACCGGCACCGGGTCCCTGATCAGCAGGTCCACCTTCGTCCGGCCAGCCGTCATCGTCCTCGACCGGATCGGCCCCGTCCAGCCGCAGGCCGTACGGGGCGGCCTCGGCCTGGATGGCCGCGGCGTAGCGGCGGAACTCCGCCGGATCCACCGGCACCGGATTCGGCACGAAGAGATTCACGCCGAACGTGCCGGTCTGCGCGCGCACCTCCACGATCTGCTGCTCCAGCGCGTCCGGCGTCTTGTACCCGCCGGCCAGGAAACCGAGGCTCCCGGCCCGCGCGGCCGCCGCCACCAGGGCCGGAGTCGTCGGCCCGCCAGCCATCGGCGCCGCCAGCACGGGGCAGGTCAGGTCGAGCGAGGACAGCGGCGCTCTCATCGGCAACCAATCACGATCCTAGGGTAGGCGAGCTCGGCCGCCGCCAGTCTGTATCTTCCTACTCACAGACCATACGCGCGGCCAGGCGTCAGTAGCCGGTAATAGTGCCGCCGCCAGTAGGCGAGTAATCGGCGTTGAGCTGGCGGATGCTGACGCGACCGGCGGCGAAAGCGGCGCGGATCGCGTTCTCGAGCGCCGGATCGCCGAGGCTGAGCCGTCCCGGAGCGATCGCGGCCTGCAACTCCGCTTGCCAGGTCGGTTTCACGGTGGTAGCCGGCGTCGGGAACTTGCCGATGGTCGAGAGCTTGACGTCGTTGGCGATGAGGGTCACCTGTCCGCTGGCGTCGATTTGGGCGGTGTAGAAGTCCCCGCCGGGGACGTTCGACCCGGTCGGTCCCTGTAGTCCGATCTCCCCGCGGCTCAATGCACCCCGCCATGCCGCCGCCTCGCCCTCGTCGGCGCGAATGCCGGTAATAAGCGACCGTTCTGTTTGCGCCGATGCCGAGCGCTGTCCGAGCACCTCGCCCGAGAATGGGTCGACGACCTGGCGGGCTGGGTTGGAATTGAACGCGCCAGCCGAGATGCGCGCGTTCGGCGCCTGCTGTTGCTGCTGTGGCGTTGGTGCGACCTGCTGGGGCGGTGTCGGCTGTGGGCCGGGGGCCGGTTGTTGAGCGGATTCCGGCTGCGAGACCGGCGCCTGCGCTGGCGGGACCACCGCCGATTCCTGCTGGCCGGTCGTCATGGAGATCGCGGCCGGCGATTCGCCCATGCGCAACGACGGTCCGACGTTGCTCAGCCCGAGCATGGCCGCGCCAACATAGGCTCGCGTGGTGCCCGCAACCTGCCGCCCGAGCGAGAATGCGCGCTGTTGCGCGGGTGTCGGGCCGGCGGGCTGCTGACGGCTGGCGAGCGCGCCGACGGTGAGGCTGAGCGCGCCCGTCTGCAACGACTGGCTCAGGTCGCCGGTCTGCAGGTACGTTGCGCCGGCACCGACGGCGCTGGGCAGTCCCACGCCGACGCCGAAGCGGGCCACCGAGCCCAGCCCTTGCGAGGCGGTGCCGGCGGCGGCGCCGAACCCGCCGAGCGCAAATCCTGTGAGGCCGGACCCCAGCACATACCCGGCGCGGCTTTGTCCCTGGGGCACGTCGCTCAGCGCGGCCCCAGTCATTGACCCAAGCGCTTGGCCCCCGCCGCCGGCCAGTGTGGTCCGCAGCAGCTGGGCGCGCGTCAGCCCCTGTGCGCCGGCACCGAGGTTGCTCGCGAGCCCGAGGCTGGCGCCGCCCCCGACGCCGATCGCCGCGCCCTGCGCGCCGACGCGCTTCGCCTCACTCCATCCGGTCCGCAACGCCGCCCTTCCACCGTGGCCAGCGGCGAGCTCGCCGCCCGCTCCGCTGGTAAAGCCGAGCGCGAGTCCCTCGCCACCCACGACGGTTCCGGTGCCTAGCGCGGTAAGGCCGGTGGCGGTCAGGCCGGTCGCGCCCAGCCCGGCGACGCCCGCGGCGACGACCGGGGCGGCGAGGATCGCGCCGATCGACAGCGCGACGGCGAAGGACAGGTCCCGGGTGATGGTCAGGCCGGTCACGATCGTTCCGGCCGCCCCCACCGCCCGGTCAACGCCGTTGAGCACGATCGTCTGCGCCTGGTCTGCCTTCTCAACCGCGGTGAAGACGGCTTCGGCCATCTCGGTCAGCGAACCTCGCCGCTGGGCGGCGCGATAGCGAATGAGCGCGACATCGGCGTCGGTCGCGGGCCCGAGCATGCGGTCGAGCACCTCGACCGGCTGCTCGCGGCTGACGAGGCTCACGACGAAGCCGACGATGGGCTGGTCCTCGTAGTTGAGCCGCATGTGCTGGTCCATGCGGGACCTGGCGCTCGCGTTTATGCGCTGCGCGCGCTCCGCCGCGTCCCGCAGGGCGGCTGTCGCCTCGGCGTGCACACGGTCACCGAGCTCCTGCGGGAAGACGAGCAGTTCGCCATGGTGCATGACGTAGGCCATGCCCGGCCGGGCCTGGTAGGGCCGGATCGACTCGATCACCCGGATGTTCTCGAGCACGGCCGCCCGGTCGGCGCCTGCAGCCGGCGAGAAAGCCTGCGCCAGACGGGCCTGCTGCCGCTGCGCGCTCGCGCGGTTTAGTTCGCTGCCAAGGCCCGGCTCCAGGGAGGCGAGTTCCCTGCGTAGGGTCGAGCGGTCGGCGGGGCTCAGGTCGGGGCGCTGCAGCCAGGCGGTGATGCGGTCGACCTCGGTGCGGATCTCGGCCGGATCGGTGAGCTGGAAGCTAGTGCGGTCCTTCAAGACCCGCGGCATCTCCGTCTGCTCGGGCAGATAGGGCTGCGCCGCGGGCTGCTTAGCTCGTCCACGGCGCCGTGATGGTGGCCGGTCGGCCGCGCGGATGGCTCCCTTCCGGCGCGCGATCTCCGCTTCGAGGGCGGTTTTGGCTTCGGCCATGCGATCGGTCTGCTCCGAGCCCGTCGTCTGCCGGTCGAGCCATTCGTTGACGGCGCGCAGTTCGTCCACCAGTTCGGTGAACCCATACTGCCGGACGTCAGGCGTGCCCTGCAGCCAGTCCTCGGCCGCGAACGCGGCATATGGCGCGTCGGCCGAGACCAGTCGTCCGAGGGCCCCGGGCCCGCCCGCGCCGTGCTGCGCCTGTGCCTCCGCATCGTCAGGCGAGGCACGCCCGCGGCAGGCCTGCTGGGCGGCGTGGATTAGCTCGTGTCTGAGCAAGCGGTCCGGGATCGCCTGTCCGGGTCCCGCCGCGATGCCGATCTGGCGGCCGATGGTGAAGGCGGCCGCGCACGCGGCGTGCGCGGCTGTCCGCACCCGCGGGCCTGTGTGCACCCGAACGTCGGCCAGTGATCTGCCCGTAGCGGCCTCGACCGGGGCACGGGCCGAAGGATCGGCCGGCCGCGCCGGATCTGCGAACGCCTCCTCGAGCGCGCGCCCGAGTCGCGTTCCGGCAACCGGATGCGCCGATGCCGGCGGTTGGGGCACGGGCGCATGCGCCGGCCTTGCTGTCGGTGCCGCGGCCCTCTCAGCGGCCCTGGCGTGCGCCTGACTCACCGCGGCTCCTCAACTAGTTGTACGCCGCTGGGTGATCTGCGACAGTGAGGTCATGGCAATACTCGTTGCCAACGGCGCGCAGATCGCGTGCAGCATGGGTGCGGCACCCTCGCTGCTCACGGTCGTCCCCGGACCTCCGCACATCGCCGCCGTGCCGGCGCCGCCACCGCCCACGCTCCTGGCCACGGTCAGCGATTTCGTGCCGGGGACGAACATCAAGACATTCGGGATGTGCAGTTCGCCGCTCAACCCCGCGGTGCAGACCGCGACCACCGCGGCCGACGGGGTGTTTACGCCTGCGCCGTGCGTGCCGGCGGTCGCGAATCCGTGGAAGCCGCCCGTGCCGGTGACCGTCTCCGGCGTCCCAGCGTTCGACCAGAAGGCCACCTGCCAGTGTGTCTGGGCGGGCATCATCACGGTGGTGAACCCGGGACAGGCTCTCATCGCCACCGTTCCCTAGGCCTGAGCCTGCCGGGTCCGGCTGGTCGATCTCGGCCGGCGAGCGGCGGTCCCGCTCGACGCGGTCGTCCCGCCGGAATGCGGTGGCTCGTGCTCGCCGATCCGGTGCTCGAACAAGGTCCGCAGGTCGGTCAGCTCGCCCGGCGGATGATGCACCAGCGCCAGCGGCGCCAGATACCGGACCGGGCCGTACGGGGGGAGCGCGAGCGGGGCCGGCCGGGTGTCCTGCGACTGCGGCCAGAGCAGGCCGACTCCGGTCCGCGCCGGGATCAGCCAGTAGTCGCCGTGCTCGTAGTACGCGTCGGGCGTGTCGAACCGGATCTGCACGCCGTCCTCGAGTTCGAACCACTTCCGTTGCGCCTCGCGGACCGGAATCCCCTGGCTGGCCGCCGGGTCGCCGGGTCGCTGGTCCCAGCGGCGCAGGAGCGGGTGCCGAGCCAGATCGAAGTCGCGGTGGCCCTTGCCGTCCTGCAGTGTCACCTGCCTGGTCGCCAGCGAGACCCCCTTGACCTGCATCAGCGGCGCTGGCGTCCCCAGCGGCGCCCAGGTATCGTCGACGAGCTCCACCCAGTCGTCGACCTCGAGCCCCTGCCGGGAGTCGTACCAGCCTCGCCGTAGGGTGGCTGTGCGTAGGCCGAGGCCATCGGCAGGATCGGTCAGGGCCGTGAGCCCGAACTCCGGGGTGCCGTTGTTACGCGACCACACGAACGTCGCCTCGTCGCGGTGGCCGCCGCGGTACACCTCGACCCGGTACAGCTGGTTCTCCATGCCGCGATATCCCCAGGGCACCGGCGCGGCCGCGGGACCCGGCTCGGTGTCGCCGCCGGCGTCCGGCCGCGCGGCCAGCGTGGGCCGGTCGCGGGGATCGGCGTCGTATTCGCGGAAGGCCCGGATGATCGACTCCCGGTCCAGATCGGTCAGGTCCTCATCGCGCCTGGGCAGTGTGCGGCCGGCCGCCGGGCGCCAGCGCACCTGGCGGCGGCGGGTGGTGTCGGGCACGTCGGCGGGCAGGGCCGGATCGATGAGCTCAGGCGCCTGGATCGCGCTGACTGACTGCTCCCAGACCACCAGGTAGACGACGAACTTCCCCTCTTCTTGCACGCCGATCGCCCACTCCCGGTTCGCGGGCTGGTGCGGGGGCGGCGTCTCGCAGCGCAGGCCGTAGACGTAGTAGCGCCCCCGGCGAAGTCGCACGGCCCGGCTCCTGCCGTCCCGGACCACGGGCTCGACCTCGAAGCCGGCGTGGTGAACCGGTCCGGCGAAGGGTCCGATCAGGTCGGTGGCCAGGCAGCGCAGGTAGTCGAGCAAGATCGCGTTCTGCTCGTTCAGCTCCGAGTCGAGCAGCAGCCGGCCCTGCTGGGCCAGGACGCCCGAGAACTGACCGGAGAGGCCGTCAAGCAACCGAGACATATCGCCGTACATGAGCAGCCTCCATCAGGTGGCGAAGCGGATGTCGATGTCGACCCCGGGTGGGACGTACTCCCGCAGCTGGGTCCGGAGGTCGGCCGCCCGGAGCGGCTGCCATAGGTCGTGATAGGCGCCGAGCTCACCCTCGTCGTGCGCGCCGTGCGTGAGTTCGGGCGCGGCGTGGTCGGCGAGCCGCGCGTAGGCGGGCTGGCCGAACTGGACGCTGTCGAAGCGGGGAACCAGCCGGGCCTCCTCCGGCTGGCAGCCCGTCCGCCTCGGGGTGCGTGAGCCGGGGGCCAGGTAGCAGAACCGGACCCGCCCGGTCTGGCGGCGCTCGCAGTCGAGCGGCCCGGTCAGGATCGAGTCCTCGGCCAGCCCGACGCTGTGCACGTGGGCTCCCCCCAGAACCGTGACCCGGGACAGCGACAGGCGCACCCAGGCGGGCCGGTCGTCGGTACCGAGCACGGCGGGCTCGTGCAGGTCCGACGCATCGAGCACGGAGTCGCAGGCCCGCAGCGGCAGCGGCTCGAAGCCCGTTTCCGGGCTTTCCACCAGGATCCTCCCCACGACCGAGGACGAGATAGTGATCGGGCAGGGCATGGCGCGCACGACCAGGCTCGGGCGGCGGCTCTCCTCGCGCGGCCCGGTTCCGGCCAGGCCCCGGGCCGGGACGAGCGTGCAGTGGCGCAGCGTGACGTCCGCGAAGCTGCCGTACAGGTCGAGCGAGTGACGCGCGACCCAGACGCCGTCGATCGTGAAGCTCGGCAAGTGCCCGGCGTCGGGGTCGGCGTTGCCGCGGACTCGGAACCGGTCGGGTCGGCCGCCGCCTGGCTCAACCGGGATGATCACAGGTCGGCGGCCCTGCGCGGCGCGGATCTCAAGCTGCTCACCGACGGCCAGCCTGATGTCCAGGTGCTCGCGGTAGACACCGTCGCCGTCGATCTCGATCACCGCGGCGGGCGACTCGCCGTGCTCGTTTGCCGCCCGCCAGGCGTCCAAGGCGAGGCGGATGCTCGCGTGCGCATGCGCTCCGACGTGGTAGACGGGCGCGGCCGGAGCGGCGAGCGGGCGCTGGTAGCTGCCGCCGCCGATCGCCCCGATCCCCAGGTGCGCGCACGTCACCGAGATCTCCTCGTCGGGAGGATGCCGCACCGGGAAGGCGATCCGGCCGAGTTCCGGATCGATGCTGACCCGTCCCGGCGGGGTCCGCTCACGCCACCCGGTGAGGTCGGCAACCAGGATCTGCGACCGGGGCACCGGCGTGCCGCCGCGGTACACGCAGATGCTGCGCGCCGGACCGTAGTAGTCCTCCAGGCGCAGCCGCAGCGCGAGCCGGCTGATCCTGCCCGCGACGTCGAGGTCCGTCACCGGCGGGTCCGTGTGATCGCCGGGCGGGATCACGGCGAGCGGGAGGTCCCGGCCGAGCTGGTCGAACTTGTAGCGGTTCTCCTCCGCGGCGCTGGCCGCCGGGGCGTGCCGCACCCCGTCGGCGACCAGGCGCCACAGCCACACGGCCACCGCGGACGGATCGACGGTTCCCCGGGTCCGGTGCGAGGACAGACGGCGGACGTCGGTCAGCGGCGCGGCGTCCGACAGGGGGGTGGGGAGCAACTCGAGCGCCTGCATATCGCTCACGTCGGTCAGCCACCGGAGTCCGATATCTGGCATCCGAACGGACGGGGTGGCCAGTGCCCGGCGCCGGATCTCGATCGCCACGGCCGGCCAGCCCGTGGCTTGCGCAGCCAGCTGCTCCAGAACCGAGAAAGAGCCCTTGCGGCTGCGGTCGGTGATGGCGTCGGCCACCTGGGCCCGGCGCCAGATGGCGTCGGCACCCGGGTTAGCGGCATCGGCGCTGGCGGGCAGCGACGGCCCGAGCGAGAGCCCGACCAGACTGGCGAAATAGGGCACGAGATCGTCGTCGCAGGTCTCGATGAACCAGTTGTCGTACTGGTGGCCGATGTCGGCGGCGAACGTGTCGACCTGGGTCTCGATCGCGTCCAGCAGCGCGCACAGCGGGTGGCCAGGCTGGAGGGCGTCGCGCGTCCGGTAGATCGCGGGCAGGAGGCTGTAGAGCGTCGGGCCCTGGCTTTCCTGGCTGCCGGTGCTCATGACGACGCCTCGCTCAGGATCAGGGTTCCGGGCGCCGTAGCCGACATGTAGGCAACCGCGGCTCCGACCGGGGGCGCGAAATCCCACTGGGCGGGCACGACGGCGAGCGTCGCCACCGGCGGCACCGGCGCGGAGAGCAAGGCGGACAGCGTGGTGGAGAGCGCGGACGCGGATGCCGCCGCCGGGATCAGGGCCAAGCCGGTGATCGTGACGGACAGCACCCCCGGGGCCGCGTGGGCCGCGGCGAGCAGATCGCTGACCGCCACGTCCTGACCGAGATCCCGCTGCCCGTAGCCGAAGCTGGCCACCAGCGCCGCCTGCACCGCGGCGACGGTCGCATCCCAGCTGACCAGCGGATCGTTGACCACGGTCGCGGTCATCGCGATCAGGTACAGGCTGGCCGGCACCACCTGGGCCGGCAGAGCGGGGTCGGCCACCGCGGCGATGGCGGCGGCGACGCCCAGGCACAGGCTGTCGTCCGGGTCCAGTTGCACCGGATCGGTCCCGGCGATGGTGACCACGACGCCCGTGCCCGCGGCGAAGTCGGCGCTGGCCTGGCCCACCCCGGCGATCGAGCTCGCCAGCCCGGCGTAGTCGGCGATGGTGACGACCCGGCCGAGCCCGCTAAGGCTGACCGGGGCCGCGGCACGGACCGATTCCTGGTCGTCACCCCCGCTGCCGCCGGACGCCGGCAGCGGATTGGTGACCGAGCTGAGGCTCGCCGGGTGGCTGAGCAGCTGGGTGATCTGGCCCGCCTGGACGTTTCCCTGGTCGCCGGCCCCGGCCCGGTAGGAGGCGATGATGTTGCCCGCTCCCGGCGGCAGCGGGGCGGGGAAGGTGATCGTGGTCTGGCCCGAGGCGTTGGTGCCGACCAGGAACGACCGGGTCGGCGTACTGCCGTCGAACCGGCTGACCTGCGCGTAGCCGACGCCGTCCACGGTCACGGTGAGGCTGGAGGCGAAGCCGGATCCGGTGGGAGCCGGGTCGGCCAGCAGGGGCCCGCTGGTGAGCGTGAAGCTCTGCGGCGCGTTGGCGGGCTGGCCGCTGCCGAGCACCTGGGTGATCGTCGCGCCCTGGTGGGCAGGGACAACATTGCCGTAGACCTGCACGGTGGAACGCTGGTAGCTGTAGGCGAGGGGGTAAGCCAGGTTCAGCGTGCTGTAGGTCATGTCGCCGCCTTCCCCGCCGGTGGTGACCGAGGCGACCATCGCGATCTCGCCGGTCTGGATGGTGGCTCCGGCGGGCAGGTCGGTGCGGGTGCCCGTCACCGCGATGAGGCGCCCGGGCTCCATGCCGGCCACGAGACCGGCCAGGTCGATCGAGGAACCGGAGATGTCCGCGGTGACCGGTGCGGGCAGTAGCGGGAGGGCCGCAGGCTGGGCGTGAACGCTCAGCGGCCGCAGCGCGGTCTGGAGCCTGGCGGTTCCGTCGATCCAAGGATCCGCCAAGGTCAGCTGGGTGATCTGCGCGCTGATCCCGTAGCCGCTCGCCGCGACGGTGGCCACGGAGACGACCGTGGTGTGGACCGGGTACCCGACGGTGGAGTTGGGGTCGGCCGGGTCGGGGGAGTCGATCAGGACGTAGCTGCCGGGAGTGATCCCCGGGTAGGTGCCGTCCAGGTTCAGCACCGTCTGCTCCGCCGCCGGCAGCGGGAGCGGGGTCGCGAAGGAGATGGTGAGCGTTCCGCCGTCGAGGGCGGAGGTCGTCCACGTTATCGTCACCAGCGTGTCTGCGACCTGCCCGCTGAACGAGGTGCCCAGCTGAGGGGCCCAGATCAAGGTGCCCAGGCTGGGGTGGGTGGCGCGCACTGGGTCGGTGAACTCGAGCGTGACCACCGCCGTGGAGGGGTCGATGCTGACGACGACCCGCAACGGGGCAGTCGACGGCGGGGTTAGCGTGGACGGCGTGTCGGGGACGGGGTACCCGTCGTAGGACAGGATTACCGTGCCAGCCTGGCTCTGCAGCCCGACCGCGCCGAAGCCCGTGGGCGCCGGCGAGGCGGTGGCCGGCAGGCTGCTGGCGTCCATGGTCGCCTGGCTGCTGAACGCCGCGGTACTCCACTGCACGTTAACCGGCACAGGCGTGGTGGTGCTCTCCTCGCCCGGGACGTCCACGCCGGGCACCCCGCTCAGCTCGAGCACGGTCCCGTAGGACGCCGCGGTGACGCTCAGCTGCAGCGTGAACACGTCTCCGATGGGCCAGTCCCGCGTGCCGGCCGGCTGGCCCTTGGCGTTGAACACCGGCTGAGGCGGTGCCGTGGCCCCGAACGGCGCCGCCTTCACCTGCAGGCCAGAAGCGCCAGTCACCGCAGGCGAGCCGAGCGCTGTCGAGCCGAAGGCCGCGTACAGCACCGGGGCGACGGCGGGCTGCAGGGTCGAGATGAGCCGCGGCACGGTGTCCGACCCGGGGCTGAACACCGACTGCGCCGTCTGCGGCAGCTGGTTGGCCGACCCTGGCACCGGGTTCGTCGGCTTGCCCAGGCCCTTACTGAGCAGGCCGTCGATTGCCGCCGTCGCGTCCGTCGGCTGGCTCGGCGACGTCGGCGCCGGGGACGAGCCCTGCAGGGTCACGTAGGTCACCTGGGCGGTGTAGTCCACGGTCGCGCTGGCGACGTAGTCCACCGTCGGGGTGCCCCCGGAATCGGCCACGTCCAGCAGGATGACGTCGTTGGGCGACAGCCCGGTGCTGGTGCTGTCGACCACGAGTGACGTCGGGCTCGCAGGGAGCGGCTGCGTGGACTTGGGCGACAGCAGATTCCAGCTCGGCCGCGCGACGAGGGCTGCGGCCGACTCGAAGGCCTGCGGCTGCTGGCCGGGACCCGGCACCGACTGGAACAGCAGGCCCGGGCTGAACTGGACCGCGCCGTCAGCCGGATCCGGGGCCAGGGCGTAGGCCAGGTAGGTCTGCGCGGCCAGGCCGGGCACGGGCTGGTAGCCG
This sequence comes from uncultured Actinomycetes bacterium, assembly GCA_963790065.1. Taxonomy (GTDB): domain Bacteria; phylum Actinomycetota; class Actinomycetes; order Streptosporangiales; family Streptosporangiaceae; genus Palsa-504. The sequence continues at coordinate 473,705 of CAWBNK010000029.1, forward strand.
ACCAGGCTGGCCAGCGCGAGGATCGACCCGGGCTGGATGGCGGTGGTCAGGTAACCCTCGTCGGCGATCCGGTCAAGGTAGAAGCCGAGCACGTCGCCGACGGTCGCCCACGCGTCGAGCAGGGCGATGGTGGGGTCATCCGGTGCCCGGGTCCGGATGGGCAGCGGTATCGTGCCGTCTGCCTCGGCCGAGGTCAGGGCGACGATCAGCTGCTCGAGCAGGGCCGCGCGCCGGGACGAGCTGTGCGGAGGCTGAAGCGTGTTCACCGGCCTCCCTCCAGGGACACGAGCGCGTAGCCGCGCTCGGGATGGGTCGGATCGTTGTCCAGACGGGCAATCTCCAGCGTCCCGAAGTCCAGCTCGGTGCCAGGCGCCGCGGCCGGCTGATCGAGGAAGCCGAACCGGGTGAGCGTCACCGAGGCCACCCCGGCCACGGCGTGGACGGCGGCGATGATGGGGCTGGAGTACACCGGCGCGGCGAAGGCCAGGTTCACCGGGTTGAACAGGGCCGGGCTGCCGTCCGGCAGCCAGCCGCTGGACAGCACCCGCGCGAGGCGGTGCGCGGCCTCGCGGCGGATCGTGCCCGGGCTGAGCGTGACGTCGAGCGCCACGACAAGCGGCCGGTACCGCGGCGGCATCACGCGCACCAGGTGACCGATCTGGCGCACCGCGGCTAGGGCCCGCCGGACCTCGGCGATCAGTTCGGCGGCGGGGTCCTCGCCGTGCTCGGGCTGGATCGCCACGTCGACGACGGTCAGCGTGCCGGTGGAGCGCAGCTCCGCCGCGGCGCGGCGGACCCCGGGCACCTCCGTGGCGAGAGAGACGTAGTCCTGCGTGGTGAGCGCGCGCTGCTGGTCGGCCGTGAACGCTCCGGGGATGGCCAGCTTGGCCGCGGCCACGGTCTCGGCGTCGATTCCGCCGCTGGCCGGGAGCGGGTTGCGGACCCCGGTGATGCCCTCGGGCGGGGCAGGCCCGGGCGCCGTGGCCGGGGGCGCCCAGACCAGGGCGTTGATCGCCTCGGCCTCGGCGTTGCCTGCCGTGCCGTTGCCGACCCAGTATGACGCGGACAGCGGGCCGGCCTCGGGCGGATCGTTGATCCTCAGCTCGGCGATTCCCTGGTCGTCCACCTCGGCGACGAAGATCTGGTCGGCCGCCGCGGCGCCGATCAGGTCCAGCGCCGCGGCCCAGGTGCCGCCCGCGTCGTCGGTGAGCTGGAGCACGGGCAGCGCAGCCCGGGGATCCTGCGTCAACGCGGTCGCGGCCGGTCCCCACGAGCCGGGGGTGCCCGCCGCGAGGGCCGCCGTCAGTTCCCGACCCCAGTCCTCGGTGAGCTCTGCGATCAGCACGTCCTCGAGCGGGCCGGTACGTTCGGCCAGGCGGGCCAGGAACTCAAGCCGGCGGCGCCTGCCCGCGAGCAGCCGATCAGCACGGGCGAGCAGTTCGGATAGCGCGCTGGCGTCGTGTTCGGCCCGTTCGGCCTCATCAATCCCGTAGTCCCGGCCCGGCAGCCGCAGCCGTCTGAGCTCGGCGATGCCGACCACGGTCCGCAGGACCTCGACCTGCTCGTCGGTCAGCGGGTTACCTCGGGCGACCTGCCAGCGCCAGTCCGAGACCTGGTCCCGCCACCTGCGGTACAGGGAGCGCAGCGCGCGCGCCTGGTGGCGGGCGACGATCTGCGGGTCGGGGAACGGCATGGCGTAGCCGAGTCCGGCCCGGGTGAGCTTCGGCGTGGTGAGGTCAACCGTGTCGGTACCGGCTACGCCGTGGGCCGCCAGCAGCACGTTCCCGGACGCCTGGGCGCACTGATGGCCGCCCGCCATCACGGCCAGGTCGAAGCCGAGCGCGTCCTCCGGCGCCCATCGCACCTCAAGCAGCGGCTGCTGGTACAACTCATCCATCAGGCGGCGCGTGCCGGTCAGGCGCACGGCTTGGCGCAGCGTTGGGTCGCCAGGTCCGCTGCCGAGGGTCAGCGGATCATAGGCCTGCTCGAGGATGATCACGTCCCCGACCTGCAGCTCGAGCGTTCGCTGCGGTTCCTGGTCTGCACCGTCCGGCGGCGCGCCGTCGGTCAGTACAGCGCTGGTCGCCCCGGTGACGAGGTGGCCGTCGCGCTCGCCCCAGCTCCACAGTCCGATCGTGTTGTGCGCCGGGAGCAGCTTCACCTCTTGCTGCAGGCCGTGCGCGCCGGGCCGCACCGACAGCGGGGTGTACTGCTGGAAGGAGCCCAGCGTGCCGGCCGGGAACGTGGCCGTGTCGAGCACCGCCGACCCCTGGCCGGCCCAGCCGCCGGCCGCCGCGAAACGGATGTCGGCGAGCGGCAGGGTTACCGGCTCGCTGACGTCCACGCAAACCCAGGCCCGGGCGTGGCAGCCTTCGCTCAGGCGGTAGCCGGTGAGCCGGGCGTGGCGCCGGACCGAGATCCGGTTGCGCGCGGTCGCCAGGTAGGCCTCGGTCGCGACTGCGTCCTCGTAGTAGCTCAGGTCGTCGCCGATGTAGGCTAGCAGTTCGACCAGCGTGATCCAGATGTCGGGCTCGTGCTGCTCGGTCCATTCCGGCATCGTCACCGCGAGCCGGTCGAGCATAAGCTGCCGCAGCCCGGCGTAGTCCCGGTAGATGTAGGACACCGAGTCGTCGGCGGCCGGTGCCCCGGCGGGCGCCGACGCGATCGGCGGCTGCGGCGCGTCGACGTCGAACACGAAGCGGACCTGGGCGAAGCGCGGATCGATCCCGTGACACGGCCGCCACCCCGGCGTGCCGTCCGGTCGGCGCTCGACGATACGCAGCAGGTAGGAGCCTGCCGAGCCGGGATGGTCGAGCTCCACGGTCAGGTGGTCCTCGGTCTCCGGGTCCAGATCGTCCGCGCGGTGCAGGCCGACGGCGCGGACGGGGCGGGCGCCGCGCGGAGCGTCGATCCTGATGTTGCCGGGGTGCAGTCCGCGCGGCACTTCTTCGAAGAAGTACACGTGCAGCCGCCGGCCGTCGTGGTGTACCTCCGCCCCGTCTACGCCGTTGCCGTCGTGCTCGCGGAGCTCGCGCCGCCGCGCGTCGCCCGCGACCACCAGGTCGCCCCACCGCATCTCGCTGGTCATGGTCCCCCCGGAACGGACAGGGTCAGGCTGGCCGTCGTGCTCGTAGCCAGCACGGTGTAGCCGATGGTGACGATCAGCTGCCCCTCGTCAGCCGTCACGTCGAGCGAGGTGACCGCGAGCACGTCCCGGAGCCAGAGGCTGATCGCGGCCGCAATCGTCACGCTGAGCGCGGCGGCGATCTCCGGCGAGTTCGGCGCGAACACCTGATCAAGCAGCCCGCAGCCGAACGTCGGCTGGTTGACGCGTTCGCCCGGCTGGGTGAGCAGGAGCAGCTCGAGCATCTGCTCGACGTGGTCGTCGTAGCTCGCCGTGGCGGTCCGGCCGCGGTCGTCCAGCCTGTAGGGGAACGTGATCTCGATCATGTTCATCCGACCGTGAAAATCCCGGTAGTGGTGACGATCTTGAAGCCGCCCGGGGTGGTGGTGGTGATCGTGACCTGTGGCGCGACGATGCTGACGCCGGTCGGTCCGAGGGCGATCGTCACCGCGCCGCTCCCGGCCTTGAGGTTGACGCTGCCTGGCTGGTTGGGACCGACGGCCACGGGAACGTCGCTGACGGAGATGCCCGCCGAACCGCTCTCGATCGTCACGACGGAGACGGCCGGCACGGCGTTGTACTCCTCGGCGATGACCGGGATCTGGCCGTCGCCCCACCAGCCGCCCACCCAGATCGGCTTGTCTGGATCGCCGCGCTCGAACTCCACCCAGACGTTGGAGCCGATCGCCGGCCGCACGAACGTGCCGCTGAGGAGTCCGGCGACCGGCACGCATGGCGTCGCCCAGTTGGTGATCACGATGCCGGGTACGTTGACCAGCAGGCGCCCTTTCGGCGGGAGGTCCTGGTTGTTGACCACGGTCCCGCGGTACTTGCCCCAGTGGCGCTTGGCTACCGGCGGATCGGGATCCTGCTCCGAACCCCAGGTGAACTGCTCGCGGTAGCCGAGCGAGGCCATCGTGGTCCGATGGTCATCGCTGCTGGTGTCGGGCACGGTTCCTCCGTTCGGATCGGGTCAGCCCGCCGGCGAGGCCGGGAGCGAGGACGTGACGCTGGCGCCGGAGAGGGCCGGGACAGCGGGGCCGCCGGGCGCGGGGACCGGGAGCGCGGGACCCGGACCCGGCAGCGCGGGAACGGGCAGCCCGGCCGGTCCTCCGCTCGGGAAGCCGGGCAGCAGTTGGCCGAGCCCGGCGCTCAGCAGGTCCGTCGCGGCGCCGCCGATCAGTCGGTTGCGCTGCAGCGTGAAGCTCTGCTTATACGAACCCGGCTTGATCGTGTGCGTGACGCTCGAGACGAAGTACTGGCCGTCGTAGGTGATCCCGGCCCCCTGGACCTGCACGACCGTCCGCGCGGGCAGGATGGTGCCGTAGCGCAGCACGTCGAGCGCGCCCTGGCCGCTGATCACGTTGGCGGAGTCGGCCGCCTTGGCCAGCGCGATCACGGCTGCCTCGACCGGGGTGTAGCCGGACAGTCCGACCAGCGGCGTGACCTTCAGCGGGATCGGGTCCTTCTGGCCGAGGGGAGGGCTCAGCGGGGTCACGTCGGGGATCGGGATCGGGAGCGGGACGGGCACGTCGTCGACCTTGATCAGGACCACGAACTGCGTTTTCTTGAAGCCGTCGAACGAGAACTGCAGCGACTCGACGTTGCTGAGGCCGTCCCAGTCGATGGCCAGCGGCGGCGGGTTGGTCAGGAACGGGATGGCCAGCTGCAGTTTCGGGCCCCAGTAGGCGATGCTCATCCCCGGCAGCGGCCCGGGCTGCAGGTAGAACGTGTAGCCGACCCGTTCGGCCAGCGTGTTGATGTAGGTCAGGTCGGTCCCGCTCTGCTGCGGGATCTTATCGGTGGGCAGCGGGACGTCGATCAGGACGCTCGGGATGACCAGCGGGATGATCCCGTAGATCGGCGCGTACTTGGCCACCATCAGAGCCACCCGCGCTTCGGCCGGCATCGCCGGGTAGGCGATCAGGGCGCCGAAATCGATGATGTCCATCATCCGGGTCAGATCCTCGCCCTTGATGGACAGCACCGATTTGCCTGGTTCGTCGCTGGGCGAGACGTCCTGCTGGGTGATCACGCCGTCCATCAGGACGGTCGTCGATCCGGCTAGCGTGGCGGTGATCACCACCCGGGTGGCCGCGTCGAAATACCCGGACGGCAGCAGCTGGGTGGTGATCGGCGACAGCGTGCTGGTGGCGAGCTTGAGCTCGAAGCCGCTCGGGGTGGGGCCGCCTGCCCCGATCCGGACGCTGACCTCGGTCAGCGCTTCCATCACGGCGCGGGGAGCGGGATCCAGGCCGATCCCCATCATCAGGCCGAGGGTCAGGTCGCTAGCCACTGGCTGCTCCCGGGGTGCCGGCGGGCAGCGGGACCACGAGCACGAGCCCGGGCTGCTGCGTGAGCTGGGTCGGCCGCATCGCCAGATTGGCGTCCCCCAGCAGCCAGGACAAGGTCGGATCGCCCAGCGTGGCGTTGGCGATCGTATCGATGCGCTGGCCCAGCTGGACCTGGTACAGGCTGGCCGTGGCCAGGGATCCCGGCGCGGGCAGCAGCCTGCGCAGCAGATACGGCACCTGGCTGCCGTCGGGCGCCGTCCAGATGGCCTGGCCCACGTTCGCGTAGCGACTGACGCTCATGGCAGGTGCTCCAATCCCAGCGGTCGCACGTCGGAGCCGGTGACCATGACGGCGAGCTGCTCGACGGCCTGCCGGTAGGCGATGTACAGCGTCCCGCCGACGTGCTGGAGCGGGAGGTCGCTGCTGGTCAGGACCTTGCACTCGATGCTCACCTTGACCCTGATCGGCTGCAGGTCCGGGTCGAAGGCCTCCTCGGTGAACGTCAGGCTGCTCACCATGACGGGCACGACCCGCTTGACCCCCCAGACCAGCACCACCAGCGGCGCCTCCATCGGCGCGATCTCGAACATCCCGCTGTCGAACAGCGCGTCGGTGGCGAGCAGTTCCGCGGCGGTGGGCGTGACCAGCCGCTCGAGGACCGCCAGCGCGGGCAGCAGTCCCTGGGTTACGACCGGCTGGTTGGCGCTGACCGTCGGCTGCTCGAGCTGATCGGTGGCGTCGATCTCGGCATCGAACTTGATCGTCTCGTGCGGCGGCCCGGTATACCGGAGCACCTCGAGCCGGTCGCCCGGCTCGCCGCCGATCGCCCGCGGCTGGAGGGTCCGGGTGAGCGTGTCCGGGTTGTACTGGAAGATGACCACGTCGAGGAGGCTGCGCGCGTTCGGGTCGATCCGGACCAGCCCGCCGCGCAGTGTCTTGGGCGTTCCCGGGAAGCCGCTGACGGTCATCGGCGGCCCCCTCGCGCCAAGCCCGGGGCCGGCCTTGCGCGGGCGTGACCCGGTGCACCGCGGCGGCGACCTCGCGGGCGATCCCGTCCACGGCCGGGCTCGCGCCCCGGTGCCGGGGCTCGCCACGGGAACCCGCCTGCTCGCCGGCCAGCCCGTGGGCCGGCTCGCCCGTTAGCCGGCGCAGTTCGCGGGCGATGGCCGGGCCGAGCGCGTCGCGCTCCAGGCGGGAGAGCTCGATACCGTCGAGGACGAGGCGCTCGATCCTGATCCGGGTGCTCATGCCGTCGCCGCCTGGACCGTGAAGTCGGCGTCGCTGACGTGGCGCTCGAGCTTGCGGAATTCGATCCGGGCCATCTCGAGCACCAGCTCCATGGTGATCTCCGTCCCTCGTCCCGCCGCGCAGAACGCGGCGTTCAGCGCGATGTTGCGGATCGTCCCGCCGCTGGCGGCCAGCTTGGCCAGGCGCTCGATATCCAGCTCGGCGACCGGCGCCTTGGCCGGGAAGGCCCGGGCCCACAACCTGGCCCGCTCCGCGGGCCCGGGAAACGGGAAGGTGATGATGAAGCGCAGGCGGCGCAGGAACGCGTCGTCCAGGGCGTGGCGCAGGTTGGAGGCCAGGATCGCCACCCCGCGGTAGTCCTCCATCCGCGCCAGCAGGTAGCTGATCTCGATGTTGGCGTAGCGGTCATGGCTGTCCCTGACCTCGCTGCGCTTGCCGAACAGCGCATCCGCCTCGTCGAACATCAGCAGCGCCCCGCCCTCCTCGGCCGCGTCGAACACACGCCGGAGGTTCTGCTCGGTCTCGCCGATGTACTTGCTGACCACGCCTGCGAGGTCGATCCGGTACATGTCGAGTTCCAGCTCGCTGGCGATCACCTCCGCGGCGAGGGTCTTGCCGGTGCCGGATCCGCCGGCGAACAGCGCCGTCACGGCGCTGCCCCGGGTGATCCGCTCGGCCAGGCCCCACGAGCGGAGCACCTGGCCGCGGCCGCGGACCTGGTCCACGACGTGCCGGAGCAGGGTCAGCTCGGCGTCGGGCAGCACGAGGTCGTCCCAGGAGGCCACGGGCTGGACACGGCGGGCGAAGGTATCCAGGCGCGGCCGCGTCTGGGCGCGGCACGCCGCCCACAGACCGCGCGGGCCCGTGCCCGCGTGCGCCACCTGGGCCGCCACGTCGGCGATCACTACCTGGCTGAGGTCGAACTCGGAGGCGAGCTGCGCCGCCGTCGCCGCGTCGTCGGTCAGCAGCTCCCGCCACAGCGCCTCCTGCTCCTCGCCGCTGGGACGCGGGGTATCGACGATGCGCAAGCGGCGGGACCGTAGCGGCCGCGGCTCGCGGCAGCCCAGCAGGACATGATTGCGCACCTGCTCGCACAGGGCGTCGATCCCGGCGGGGCCTTCGCGCGGGACGTCTGCCGTGTCGGCGTACAGCAGCACAGGGAGCAGCAGCGTCTCGCGTTCCCACAGCCGGGCCAGGTCACACAGTTCCCGGGTACCCGCAGGCACCCGGTCCGGTGAGACCTCGTAGAGCTCATGGCCGAGACGCTGCGCCGCGGTGGCGGCCAGGCCGCGCCGCACCGCGGGATCTGCCCCGACCAGCTCGATCACTGGCGGGCCCGCGCTGCCGCCTGGGTCCGCCAGCGCCACGACGATCTCCGCCACGGCATGCTCGTGCGTGGCCGGCAGGCTCAGCGGCAGCCCGGCCGTAACCGCCTGGACGACCGGGGCGAGCCGCTCGTCCATCACGTTCAGTCCCTTCAGGAAGCTGACGATGCGCTCATCGATCCTGATCCGGGTCGCGGTGAGCGCGCCGGCGCGCGGTTCGTCGAGCTCGATCAGCCGCCAGTACCGCAGCGGCCGCTGCGGCGACACCACGTCCCAGCTGGCCTCCGGGAGGACGCTGAGCGCCAGCGCCAGCGTCGGGTAGGCCGCGGCCGGATTGCCGTTCGCCTCGGCGCACCGGGTCGCGATGCCGGGATCCAGCTCGGTTGCCGCCGCGAGCAGCAGGACCAGGCGTTCGAAGCGGGACAGGCCGAGCCGTTCGCCCAGCATCTCCAGCGCCGCGGGCGGGTCTGCCTGCATTCCGGCTTCCCACCACGGCGGGGCCGTCGGATCACGGCGGTCGGCGCTGAGCCGCTCGCGCGTCCAGGCCAGCCCGGCCGCCAGGTAGGCGCCGTTCATCGCCTCCCAGACGGTCACGTCGCTGACTACGTCAGCGGGCCGCGCGGTCACGACGTCAGGTCCAGGTACTGGTTGGAGTCAAACTCCATCGGCGCCGGCTGATCCGGGTTCCATGGCGTGACCAGGCCGGAGACCGGGATGCTGTCGGTCTGGTCGATCCGTATCCTGAGCAGGTAACTGCCGGCGGTGAAACCCTGCAGGCTGAAGCTCAGTTGGCTGGTCGCGGCCGGCACGGGTCCGGAGGGCACCAGCGTTGAGCCCACGATCAGCGCGATCGTCTGCTGCGGCTGGACTGCGGGGGAGCAGGTCACGGTCAACGGCGTCGGGCCGCCCGGCACCAGCTTGACCGACAGCGGGGCGTCGCTGACGAGCTGTGGCGCGAGCGCCACGGGGACGGCGTTGCTGGGGAGTGTCACCGCTCCGGCCCCGTTGGCCTGGTCCTGCTGCGCGTCGAACGTCGCCGTTACGGTCGCCATTCCGGCCGGCAGCTGGGCAGGCGCGGGGAGCTTTACGGTCAGCTCGGACGCGGTGCGGCTCAGTGGCTCAAGCGTCACCGGCTCCGCGGCGAGCGGGTGGCTCACCTGGACTCCGGTGACCGCCGCCAGCTGGCTCCCGGTCAGCGTCAGCACGTCACCGGGCTGGGCCGCAGCCTGCCGGTTCGGCGGCTGCGCGAGCCGGAGCTGGGGATACCCCGAAGCGGTGGCGGCTGGGCCGGTGTCGCCGCGACCACGCATCAGCACCGGCAGGGCTGCGGCGACCGGCCGCGTGCTGTCGATGAGTACCACCGACGCGTGGTAGAAGGCCGTGGGCCGGTACCCGACGTTGAACGTCGTCCACATCCGGGAGATCTCGTCCTGATCCTGCGGATCGGGAGTGATCCGTACTCTCTCGACCTGGTTTTCCAGGCCCGACCCGGGCGGGGGTAGCGCCCTGGCGATCAGCGCGCGGGACAGCACCGGTCGGTCGTTCAGCATTCCCATGGCGATGCCGAGCAGCCGGTGGGCCAGGATCTCGTCGTCGTCCTCGCCGTAGGCCGTGATCAGGTACGACAGCACCAACGGCAGGGGTGGCTGCCCGGACTCGCCCGGCCGGGCCGATGGCGGATCCTGGTTGCGCCAGGCGGCGTCGATCGCGGTCCGGTACAGGAACAGGTTGACCTGGTTGACGGGTGTGCCCTGGCGGGCCTTGTCCGGCGGGCGGGTGGTCACCGCGCCGCTGCTCATGACCGGGTCTGCGGCGACGGCCGTCTGGAGCATGTTGACCAGGGTCGCGGTCACGGCCGCGATCGCGGCGCTGTTACTCATCCCGGACGTCCCCTCACCCTCGTCCGGGACGCCAGGTAATCCTCGAGGCCGGGCATTCGGTTCCGCGCTCCGCCTGGCTCCCGCCGGGTCGGAGCGGGTTCCGCGGCGGGCACCTTGACCTCGATCCGCCCGATCGTCACGGTCACGTCCGGGGGAGCCGGGGCGGGCTGGTCCAGGACACGGCCCGGCAGCGCCTGACGCGGGTCGGCCGGCGGCGCGGCCAGTCCTTCCCGCGGCAGTGCGGTGTCCGCGTCGCGCAGCCGCCGTGCCACCGCCTGGACACGTTCGGCCGGGGCGTCGGCGGGCTGGCCCGCCGGACCGGGGCGGTCCGCGTGGCGCGTCTCGTCGGCGTAGCGCGGCAGCCGTGCGGTCGGCGAGGACGGCGGTGGCGTCGGCGGTGCGTGCGTTCCGCCGGGTCGCCCGGCGGAACTGGCGCGTCCGCCAGGAACCGGCGCCCGGTCCTGCGCTGCGGGCCGCGGCCCGGGTTCCGCGCCGGTGGTGACGATCGGTGATGCGGCGGTCAGCCGGCGGCCGGCGCCGGGGCGGGCCGGACGGAAGTCCTCTCGGTCGCCGGCCGGCCCGGGCCGGATGCTGATCCCGCCGGACTGGGCGCCCAGCGGGGCGGGCGGTTCGGGTCGGCGTGGTGCTGGGCCAGGCGTCAAGGCGGCGGGCGGAGGCGGAACGGCCGTACCCGCCGGGCCGACGGAGTGCTGGTGCACCGGGTCGTTGGCTTCGGGCCGGGTGAGCCGGTCGGCCGGGGCCGATCGTGGCCCTGCGCTCTGGCCGGGCGGGGAGTCCTCGGCCTGGATGGGCGGGAGCTGCTGGTCGCCTACCGTAACCAACGCGGTCGCCGGGTCAGCGGGATGCTGGTCGGCCGGGTCCAGCTCGAGTTCGGCCCCCACGTCAGCGCCCTCGGCATCCGGTGGTGGCGGGCTTAGGCCCAGGCCCGCCGTGGCCAGTCCGTCGATTGGGAGCGGCCGCACAGGCTCGAACCGCGAACGCGGTCGCGGCCGCAGCCCGGATTCCGCTGGCCGGAGCCTGGACAGGTAGGGCGCTACCATCCCGCGGCCTCCAGGTACCAGCGCCGCCGCCATCCGCTCATAGCCAGGATCTCCGCCTCGGACCAGCCGTAGACCCGCGCGAGCTGATGGACCTCGGTGAGCATCCGGCCCACCCAGTCGGTCAGGTCCCCCCATACCACCGAGCGGATGTCCAGCTCATCGGCCCATTCGGTACCGCAGGGGCAGCGCACGCGCAGCGCCGTCTGGGCACCGGGATCGGCTTCGGCCAGCGCTGCCACCGCGGCCTCTGCCACCGCTTCCGGAAGCTCGTGCGGCTCGACGGGCCGCTCCTGGGGCGCTGTCGCCTCGAGCACGCACCGCTGGAGCAGATCGCCGAGTGTCGCCTCTTCGCCGCACCAGGCCAGCGCCAGTAGGTCCTCGTTGCGCGGAATCCGGCACAGCAGCGTGTATCCGTCGGCCCGTATGGTCAGCGGAGCCGCCGGACCCTCCCGGACCGGCGGCTGCAGTTCGCTCAGCGCCAGGGTCAGCTCCACGTCGGTCTGGCATACCGAGCAGGTCCCCACCACATCGAGCATCTCCCCGAACAGCGCCCGGCGCAGCTCGAACAGCCTCGCGTCGCACTGGCCAACGGTCAGCTCGCTCGTCGGCACGCTCGCCGCGACGGCGCCAAGCGAGTGCAGCAGCGACGGCGCGCGGTCCAGCGGAGCCGCGACGGCTCCGGATTCCCACGCCCGCAGGAGGGTGGCGGCGGTCGGGGCCATCGGCGGGCCTCCGTTCTGCATGCCCGGTCAGCCCGGTCAGCCCGAGAAGGAAGGCTCCGTCGGCTCGACCACAGAAACGTCGCGGTCCCATCCCTCGTTCTCCAGCTTGATGTGCTGGATCGCGACCGCGTTGGCGTTCGCATCGAGATCGGGGAGCGCCTGGTACTCCGACACCCAGCAGCGGTATACGTGGTAGGAGATGACCTTCTGTCCCGCCTCGTTGAAGAAGTCGATGATCACGTCCTTGCGGAAGTCGGCCAGCGATACCTCCTGGTCGGCGTTCTGGGCTTGTGCATTCTGGTAGTCCCACACCTTGTTGGCCCATTGCTCGAAGGCCAGGTCGTGGGTCACGCCGCGCTCGAGGGTGATCGCCTCGTACTCGGTCCGGCCGGGCGACTTGTGACTCGTGCTCGGATCGCCGCCGTCCCGGTGCTTGACCACTTCGGTGGTCCGTTTCAGCGAACTGACCTTCGAGACCCCGGCGACGTATGCGCCGTCCCACTTCACCCGGAACTTGAAGTTCTTGTAGGGGTCGAGGCGGCTAGCGTTGACTGTGAACTCGGCCATCGTCGCTCCTTAGTCCTGCAGGGCCTGCTGCTGGATGCTGATGACCACGAACTCAGCCGGGTAGAGCGGCGCGAAGCCGACCAGGATGTTGACGATGCCGAGAGCGACCTGGTCGGGCGGGTTGTTGTTGGCGTCGCACTGCACCAGGTACGCGTCCTTGGGCGTCGAACCCGCGAAGGCGCCCTGCCGGAACAGGCCCTGCATGAACGTGGTCACGTTCAGCCGCAGCGAGGACCACAGCGGCTCGTCGTTGGGCTCGAATACCGCCCACAGCGTCCCTCGCCGCAGCGACTCCTCGATGTACAAGGCGATACGGCGGACCGGCACGTACTTCCACTGGTTCGGAAGCTGATCGATGCCGACCGTGGTGCGCGCGCCCCATGCGACCGCACCCGCCGCCGGCATCACCCGCAGGGTGTTGATGCCCAGCGAATTGAGCAATCCACTCTCGCCGTTGTCCACCTGCACCGTGAAGCCGGCGATGCCGCTGATCGCCGCCGCCGTGCCGGCCGGCGCCTTCCACACGCCGCGGGTGTTGTCCGTCGCCGCCCACACGCCGGCCACCGCGCCGCACGGACCGGCGGTGAAGCTGGCGCCCGTGGCGTCGGTGAGCTGGAGGTTGGGGTAGTAGACCGCCGCGTTCGGGCTGGGCGATAGGAGGGCCGCCTTGCTACCGGTGACGTCGCCGAACCCGAGCGGAACATCTGTCCATCCCTGGGGCGGGTCGATAATCAGCATGGCGCGCTGGCTCGCGCAGAAATCGGCCGCCGTGCCGAGGTCCTCTTGCGAGTACGTGGTGCCGGGCGCGACCGGAAGACACAAGATGTTGAAGATATCGGCCTTCAGCAGTGCGTATATGCCGGATTGATTGCCTGAGTTGCCGAGGCTGACCGACCCGGTGGTATCAGCGGGCGCGGCGGCCCCTGCACCGCCATCGCCTCCGGCTGCGGCGTCTCCGGCCCCAGCTGCGGCTGCTCCGGCCCCGGCTGCTCCGGCCCCGGCTGCGGCGTCTCCGCCTGCGGCTGCCGCTGCGGCTGGCGGCGTGAAATTCACCGTCACGGTCTTGCCTGCCTCGATCGTCGGGACCGTCGTCCCTATCGTCGAGGCGGCGACGTCGACGAAGCGCGATGACAGCAGCTGCGTCGCCAGGTAATTAGCTGTGCCCTTGACCAGGTTGACTCCGGGGTAGGACTCGCTCGATCCGTCTGTGCTCGTAATGGTCAGGTTGAACTGGTTGATGTTCGGGTTCACCGCGGGATCCGTGTTGAACAGGCTGCCGGTGTCCATCGCGGCACTGAGATCTCCGCCCCACGCGCCGGGTGAGCTGGCCACGAGCGTGGTATCGGTGGACAGCTTCGCCGAGGCGGGCGCGGTCCCGTCGTCGTAGCGCACGATCAGCGCTGTGCTGCCGCCGTTGAGGAAGAACAGATAGACCGCGTAACTCAGCGGGTAGTCCGCATCCAGGCCGCCGAACTCGTTCTCGTAATCCGCCCAGGAATTGACCTGGAACGGATCGTTGACCGTCCCCTGCGGAGCCTGCCCATAAAACGCGGTCACAGAGGTCGGCACCCCCACGATCGGCAGTACCGGGTTCGGCAATTCCTGGATGTAGACACCGGGGCCCTGGTTCAGGGTTGGTGTGACCACAGCGACCGCCTCCTCGTCACACGCTGGCGAGACGCGCTGTAATCCCGATGACGAGACGGCTTGAACGGTCATCATGCGCGCGTCTTGGCCACGACACACCGCGGTGTCAGGGACGCCGTGCTACGCGAGCCCGGAGCATGTCGTCGCGCCCCTCCGCCTGGGCGTACTTCAGCTCCCCGCGAACCTGACCGTGCCGCCTCGCTTTTTGCTGCTCATGGGCTTGTAGAACGCGTTTCACGCTAGTGCGGCGAGCGAGCCGGCGAATCCCCAGAATCAGTGATATTTGGGCATCAGGAGGACCGGGCGGCGCTAGCCGGGGCGGCGAGAAGCAGGACGGTCAGTTCGGTACGTGACCTGACGCCGAGCTTCTGGAAGATGTGTCGCAGGTGGGTCTGCACGGTGTTCTCCGTCACGAACATCGCCGCGGCGACCTCGCGGTTGGTGTGACCCTGTGCGACCAGGGCGGCCACCCGGCGCTCGGTCTCGGTGAGTCCGTCCTCCGGAGTTCGCACGGCGATCCTGGCTAGCTCGCGGGCAGCCTTCGCGGCCCACAGCCGCGCGCCGAGGCGCTCGAATACGCCCAGCGCCTGGCCGAGTGTCGCGCGGGCCTCTGGCTGGCCGTCCCGGCGCTCGATGATGCCCTTGATCAGCAGGGTCCGTGCCATCTCGAAGGGCATCGGCAGCTGCTCGTGCCGCGCCAGCGCCTGCTCACAGGCCAGGCGTGCTTGTTCCAGCTCACCTTCCTGCCCGGCGATGCAAGCACGGCAGCGGGCGGCCGTCGCGAGTGCCCACGGGCGCCCGAGTGACTTCCCCGCTTCCTCGAGCTGCCGCGTGAGCGACCGGGCCTGGTCGATCTCGCCGAGAGCGGTCAGCGCCTCGATCTCGTCCGGAAGGAACTTCACCACGCCCGGTTCTCCCAGGCCCACGTCGGCGGCTGTCTCGGCCAGCTGCCCCAGCTGAGCGTGCGCCGCCTCGGCATCGTCGAGCGAGGTCGCGATGAACCCGAGCACGGCCAGCAGCAGAGACCTGACCGGAACGTTCCCGGTGCGGTCGCACAGCACCAGCGCCTCGGCGGCGAGGTCCCGCGCCTGCTGCACGTGGCCCCGATGGGCGCGGACCAGGGCCAGGGCATACAGCGTGGCGGGCCTCATGGACTCCTGGCGGCCCTCGTCGGCGACCCGGCAGGCCTCCAGCGCGTACTCCTCGGCGACATCCCAGTTCCCCGCCCAGCACTCGAGCTCGCTGAAGTGGTAAAGCAGGAAAGGCAGGGACGCCTCGTCTCCGCGGCCGATCCCGTTCTGGTATTCGTCGGCCAGCCTGGACCGCGCCTCGTCCAGCCGGTCGCACCATTTGAGGATCAGCCCCCTGGCCAGGGCCGGGTCGAACCGCGGCAGGCGAGTGACCGGCTCCTCACCCACGGCGGCGTCGAGCTTCTCCGCTGCCTCCAGCAGGTCCAGCCGTACGCCTCCGCCCTGGAGGAATCCGAAGATGGCGACCCTGGCCAGCGAGTGCGCCAGCAGACGCGGATCGGCAGCTCGTTCGGCCGGCTGAACAGATGCCGCCGCCAGGCGGGAAGCCCCGGGGAGGTCGCCGGCCACCAGCCGGGCGAACGCCATCTCCTGCTGGGCGTATGCGTACAGGCCAGGGTCACCCAGGGCCTCGGCCGCCGCCTGGCGGAAGGTTTTCTCGGCGAGCGGCCAGCCGCTCTGGTGGTAGTAGATCGTGGCCAGCCGGAGGAGCAGAGACGCCCGGAAAGGCCCGGCGGTGCAAGCCAGGAAAGCGGATTCGATCAGTTCCCTGCTGCGGGCCATGTCTCCGGCCAGGAAGTGGTAGTCAGCGGCATGCAGAAGCCGCTGGCGAGCCAGCTCGGACTGGCTGGCTGGTGTCAGCCGCGCGGCTTGCTCCGTTAAAGTAGCCGCTTCTGAAGGCGCGCCCCGCAGCGCTGCGTGCCTGGCAGCGCCATCGAGTATTCCGGCGACCTCCCCGTCAGGGCGGTCGGCGCCCAGAGCGAGATGCCAGGCCTGTTCCTCGGTGTCTTCCGCGGCCGCCGCCAGCCGCCGGTGCACCTGCCTGCGCTCCTTGAGCGGCATTTCGCTGTACAGCACATTCCGGAAAAGCGGATGAGTGAACCGCAGGACGTCCCCTTCGCGCTCGATAAGAGCGGCGTCGACGGCGCGGTCGATCACCGCCCAGGACTCCCCGTCGTCGTAGGCGGCACGGATCAGCCGTTCCCGCGGATTGGCCGAAGCGGCAACCAGCCAGCACACCTGCCGCACATCAGGCTCGAGCCGGCGCAACCGGCGCTGTACCAGATCTCTGAGGCTGTGCGGGGCGGGGATGGGCTCATTGGTGAGAGGTGTGCGCGGATGCTCGGCGATAGCGCGGGCGTATTCGAGGGCATAGAAGGGGTTTCCTCCGCACGCCTCATACAACCGGGTGAGCGCGTACCTGGGCGGCACCGCTCCCAGCCGTGACCGCAGGATCTCGCCGATGGCGCCCATACTCAGCGGGCCCAGTCGCACGCGGCCGAGCCGATCCGGCGGCAGGACGCGGTCCAGGCCGAGCGGGACCGCGTCGCCGGTGCGGAACGTCATGAGGATGCAGATGCGCTCGTCTCGCAGTCGGCGAAGACAGAAGTCCAGCACGCCCGCGGATGGATGGTCCAGCCATTGCGCATCGTCCACGGCTACGATGAGCGGCGCGTCGGCGGACAGGATCCGCAGCACATCGAGGATCCCTCGCGCCAGCATCTGCCGGTCGGGCGCCGGAAGGCCGCCCCGGGACGGGCCGACGCCCCGGGTCGTGTCGCGCAGCAGCGCAACCTCAACGGCTCGCCGCCTCGGTCCCGGCAGTGCGGAGAGGACGTCCTCCGCGATGTCGCCGAACAGGTCGTCAAGCGCCGAGAAGGCAGGCGGTCTTTCCGTCGGCGCCGTCTGGCACGACAACACCCTGGACGAGCGGCCAGCGGCATGGAGCAGGTGCCGCCACACCACTGTCTTACCGATTCCGATGTCGCCAGTGATCTCCAGCGCGGCCGGCGCCCCTGCCGCATCCGAAAGGAACGCATGGATCTCAGCGATCTCGGCATCCCGCCCAACCGGTCGCCAGTCCATCTGCCACCCCCTCTATTGGGTCTAACACATATGGGCACCGGCGAGAAGCTGTCAGATGGCCCGGAAATCATCCGAGATAGACCCTGGGATCTCACTGATTTCGGGGATTCCCGCTATCCCCTGGGGCGGTAGCGTCGCCGGGGAGAGGAGGACCAGCGTGCCCACGTACCTGGTCGAGCGTTACTGGCCTGGCGTGACGAGCGAGCTGCTCCTTGAAGCCCTGAGCCGGGGCCGGAGAGTGATCGAGCAGATGAGCGCCGAGGGAACGCGCGTCCGCGATATCACCAGCGTTCTGGTCCCCGGGGAAGAGGTGGTGTTCTCGGTCTATCAAGGGCCGTCAGCCGAGGCGGTTCGTCAGCTCAACGAGCGTGCTGGTATCCGGGTCAGCCGCATCGTAGAAGCGATCTGGGTATCAGGCGATCAAGGCGATCATTTAGGCGTTCGGGTCGCCCAGGACACCTGAGCCGGCTCAGTCAGCCGACGGGTGCAGCAGCACCCGGAACACCTGCCGCCCGTTGACCGTCAACCACACCTCCTTTACCTCGGAGGCCTTATCCGGCAGGGCGTCGCGGATCGCCAGGATGATCTGCCGCGCCGATTCGTAGATCGCCCCGCGGTCTTTGACGCCCGCATATTCGGCGCCGAGTTCCATGGATACCGAGGCGTTCTTTGCCTTCTGCGCTGCGTCAAGCTTGAAGGCCACAGCGCGGGCAAATTCTGCCGCCTCGGCATATCCGGTGGCCTGAGCCGTGCCGCGCGCTTGCGCAGGGATCAGCGCATTCGGGTCGACGCGGGCGACGGCCGCCTCGGCCTGCGGATCTAGCGTGGCCTGCGGGCGCGACGGCTTGGGCGGGGGCTTGGTACCGGGGAAATCCCACTTGATCGGCGGCAACGTGAAGATATGCTGCCCGGGCGCCGCAGGCGGCGCGGGAACGGCGGAAGGGGGCGGCGCGTTGGAGTACGGGCTGCCGGCACCCTCCTGCTGGCGGTCCGCGGCCTTGCCCGGCTGCTGTTTGAGCAGGGCTTCGACGGCACTGTGGATGCCGGCCTGCGGTCCCGCGGCGACTCCCATGTTGCCCATGACCTGGTCGACGATGGCCACGATGCCCGCCGCCACAGCCGATCGAGCGGCGTCGATGACCTTGTCCTGCTGATCTTTCGGGATCGGGAGCTTGCGGGCCAGCGGGGTCACGACCGGGTCCGCGACCGCCGCGCCGGCCGCCTCACCCGCGGTCTTGGGACGCCGGTCCGGGGTCTGCTTGACCGGCGCGCGCCGCAGCGCGCCGAGGTTCTCGGCCGGGATCACCCCGGGCAGGAAATGAGCCACCCGGGCCGCGAATTCGCCCGGATCGCCCGGCAGCGCCGCGCCCGCCAGCCAGGCCTGAGCCTGAGCCATGCCCATCGGGTTGCCCTTGAACAGCATCAGCACCGTCTGCTTGACCTGCTCTGTGTTGTGCAAGGTCTGACCGCCCTGCTCCTGCATGACCTTCGTCAGGTAATCGGCCAGCGCCGCTTGCACGTCGGCCTGGGTGACCGCCGGCTTCTCCTGGCCCAGCGCGGCCTGGCGTTGCACGGCGGCCACGGTGCTGCTCGCCATCGTCGGGAAGCCGCCCGCGGCCACCGCATGAGCCGCGCGTTCTGCGGCATCACCGGGCGTGCTGACACCGTTGACGACGTGGGTGGCCTCCCGCTGCTGGACGACGTGGGCCAGCTCATGTCTCAGCAGGTGGTCGCCGCCGGCCGACCCCGGCCGGTCCGCGCCAGCGCCGAGGACGATGTCGTCGCCCGTGGTAAAGGCGATCGCCCCCACCTCGCGGGCGGCCTGACGTGCGTCAGGACCGGCGTGCACCCGGACACCGGAGAAGTCGTGCCCCAGCCGCGTCTGCATGGACGTGCGCAGCGCCCCCGGCAGCGAGTCGCCGGAGCTTCCGGCTTCCGGAGGTTTCTGCTCGGTGGTGATCGAGCGCTGGCGGCTCATTGCCTTAGCCGGTTTCGCCCAGCTCGGAGTCGGCGCCGACCGCTTGCCCGCGTGCGCAGTCATCTGTTTGCCTCACTGCCAGGTAAGCCGCTTCTGCCGTCTTGTTGGCCTGGCTACCTGCCTCGCAGTCTCCGTCCGCTTACCCGCAGAAGCAAGCCGCATCGAGCAGATGGATCGGTCACGAGCCGGGGTAGGTGAGCACGGCCAGGACCCGCCGGTGGTCGGAGTCGGAGGGCGGCGGGCCGACGTTGGCGACCCGGTCCTTAAGCAGGTAGCCGACTCCGCCGCGGCGGGTGCTCAGCAGGTCGGCGGCGTAGCGGGTCTCGACGTACTGGGAGAACACCAGGATGGCGGTGCCAGGGTGATCACGGCGGATCTCGATCGCGGCGCGCAGCCCCTCGTCGGTGTGGTCGGGCGGCATCCGCACGTCGACGATCGCGACATCCGGCTTGTGCGCGGTCACCGCGGCCACCAGGGCCTCGGCGTCTCAGCTCATGGTCAGGCCGCCGCTGACGCTGATGGTCTGACCGGTCACGAAGGCGGCCTGGTCCGAGGCGAGGAACGCGACGACGTTGGCCACGTCGGCCGGCTGGCCCAGCCGCCGGAACGGGATCGCCTTGGTCAGGGCCTCCCGCAGCTTCGGCCCCGCGAACGACGCGAACAGCGCCGTGTCGGTGGGACCGGGGCAGACGCAGTTGACCCTGACCTGGTGCCGCGCCATCTCCCGGGCCAGCGACTTGGTAAAGGCGATGACGCCGCCCTTGGCCGCGGAGTAGACCGCCTCACCGGACGAGCCGACCCGGCCGGCGTCCGAGCCCAGGTTGACCACCGCGCCGCCGCCCTGCCCGGCCATGATCGGCAGGACCGCCTTGCAGGTGTGCAGCACGCCGTACAGGTTGACGGCGATCGCGCGGTCCCAGTCGGCCGGGTCGGAGTCCACGAACGGGCTGGCCTTGTCCCAGCCTGCGTTGTTGACCAGGACGTCGACGCGGCCGAACTGCTGCATGACCCGGTCGACGGCCGCCTGCACGTCCTGGCGGTCGGTGACGTCAGCGCGGATGGCGACAGCGCCGGGCAGTCCCGCGGCCGTCTGCTTGGCGCTCGCCTCGTCCAGGTCGGTGACGACCACGGTCGCCCCCTCCGCGGCGAGCTTGTCCGCGATCGCCCGGCCGATGCCCTGGCCGGCCCCGGTCACGATCGCGATCTTGTCCTCAAGCGTGCCCACGACGGTCCCTCCCGGCTGGTCGGTCAGCGGACGCTCTTGATCCGCCGCACCCCGATCGCGCCTGCGACGGCCACCACCGCGGTCGCCGCGTACAGGGCCGGGTAACCGGCCAGCGAGACGAGCGGGGCCGCGATGGCCGGGCCGATGGCGTACGGCGTAACGATGGCGATGTTGATGATGCCGAGGTCCCTGGCCCGGTCGTGGGCCTTCGGCAGCACCTGGGTGATCAGCGCCTGGTCGACGGCGATGTACGCACCGAAGCCGATGCCGAAGAGCACCGCCGCGATCAGCGCGGATGGCCAGGTTTCCCAGAACGTCAGAAACAGTGCGGCTACCGCCATCAGCAGGCCGGACACGGTAACCAGTACCTTGCGGCGGCCGCGCCGGTCGGAGATGATCCCGCCGACGATCGAGGTGAGCACCACGCCGGTGGTGTAGATCAGGATCAGGATGAGCAGGCCGTCCGCGGCGGTCTGGCCGGGGAACAGCCGCGCGTAGTGCACCTTATCGCGCAGGAAGTACAGCAGATACAAGGTGCCCATGGCGATGGCCAGGGTGCTCAGGAAGCGGGTCAGCCAGGCCCAGCCGAAGTCGGGATACTCTCGCGGGCTGATCCAGTAGGACGAGGCCACCCGGCGCCAGGAGAACGGCTCCCGGT
The DNA here is from genome assembly GCA_963790065.1 of uncultured Actinomycetes bacterium. Lineage (GTDB taxonomy): Bacteria > Actinomycetota > Actinomycetes > Streptosporangiales > Streptosporangiaceae > Palsa-504. Next base: position 494,547 of record CAWBNK010000029.1, read on the forward strand.
GCTCCGGCGCCAGCGGGTGGTCCGGGGTGAACAGCACGAACGGCAACGCCAGCACCACCATCAGCACGGCCAGCGCGATATAGCCGGTGAACAGGTCCTGGTTGAGGACGTCGACGACCAGGACCGTGCCCAGGACCAAGCCGAGCGCGATCGGCATGCCGACCCAGCCGGATACCGTGGCTCGCTGCCGGACCGGCACGTGGTCCGGGACGGCCGCGCTCAGGGTGGCGTACTCGCCGTTCTGGAAGGCGCCGAACAAGAACCACAGCACGGCCACGGCCACCACCGTGCCCGCCTTGGCCAGCAGCCCCACGCAGACCCCGGCCAGCAGGACCATGACGAGCGTCCACCGATGGCGCCGTCCGCTGAACCGGCCCAGCCGCCGGCCGTGCGCGGTGCGGTCGGACAGTGCGCCGACGACTGGGGTGGCCAGGGCGGAGGAGACGGCGTTGAGCGCAGTCACCACGCCGAGGGCGACGATCTTGTGGCGGGGCGTGATGTCCTGCAGCTGGAGTGCGAGCAGGACCTGCGACGGCGTTCTGGTTCGCCATCCACATGCCGACGCTGGCCAGCGTGAGGGTGACGATCCAGCGGATCCGGACGTGCTGGGTCGGCTCGGCCAGCGCGAGTGAGCCCACATCAGCCTGGCCGATCTCCTGATCCCTCATGACAGCGTTCCTGTCCGCATGCCTGGATAATGACGCATCCCGGCCGCCTCACGATAGTGAACGGCACCAGTGTTTTCGCCGGACCTCCCCGGCGCCCGGACCTGGCGGTCTGCCGTCAGCTTGGCCGTCTCACGGGCCGGGGAAAAAGATCCGTCAGCTGACCGATGTCTTTCAGTGCAAATTGCAGCAGCATTTTCTTTGCAATCAGCTCAATACCGGCTCGCTAAGGATCCCGATGAACGCGATGGCGCCGACCCGTCCCACCGAGGTGCAGGGGTGCCGCGTCCGGCTGCCGAGCGGGCCGGTGGCGGCGGCAGAGGCCCGCAGGCAGGTCCGGGCGGCCATCGGTGCCTGGGAGGTCCCTGTCGAGGAGGGGGTCGCGGTCCTGCTCACCAGCGAGCTGGTCACCAATGCCATCAGGCACGAGGCGAGCGAGATCATCACGCTGGCCATCTCCTGCTCCTTCGATCAGCTCCGAGTGGATGTCCACGACACGTCGAGGTCCTGGCCGGTGGTGGTGGACGCCGCAGCCGATGCGGAGACCGGGCGGGGCCTGATGCTGGTGGCGACTCTCTCGAGTGACTGGGGCTGCTACCGCACCCCTGCGGGCAAGGCGGTGTACTTCACGCTCGCGTTCCAGCCCGACGTGGCCGAGGGCAGCGGACGCGGCCCGCAGGGGGTTCAGACGTGGGGACTGTGAGCCGTAATCCCCCCCGGCGGTTCACAGTCCCCGCTGAACGCGCTGGCGATCCCCGCGCGGTCACCGCGGCGCGATCGTGCGCAGGGCCGATTCACGGGCGATATCGGTCCGCGAATGGACGTCAAGCTTCTTCAGGATGTGGGAGACGTGGGTCGCGACGGTGCGCCGGGACAGCAGCAGCCGGGCGGCGATCTCAGGGTTGGACAGCCCCTCCTCGACGAAGGCGGCGATCTTGATCTCGGTGGCCGTGAGGCTCTCCCAGCCGCTGCGGGCCCGCCGGTGCTTGGCGTGCGGCCCGCGCCTGATGCCGTGGGCGCGGAACGCGGCCTGCAGCCGGGCCACGTCCGCGGCTGCGCCGAGTGAGGTGTAGACCTCCAGGGCAGCGGTGAACGCGGCCCGGGCCTGGCCGCGGTCGTCGGCGTCGACGAAATGCCCCGCGGCCGCCTCCAGCGCCTTCGCTCTGAGCAGCGGCCGGCCGGCGTCCTCATACCGCTCCGCGGCCGCCAGCAGCCGTGCGGCGTCGTGACCCAGCAGCCCGCGGCAGTACAGCGCGTTCGCCTGCCGGTGGGGGATCTCCGATTCGGCGGCCAGCGCGGCCGCCTGGCCCGCGAGGGCCTGCCCGGTGTCCGGGTCGCCGGTCTCGGTGGCCAGCCGGACGGCATCGGCGAACAGGTCCTCGGTCTCCTCGATTTCCTCGGTATTGTTCCCGAACGCATCGGTCAGCACGGCCAGCGCCTCCGGCAGCGCGCCGTCGTGCTCGCGGTCCAGGCTGCGGGCCAGCGTCAGGGACGTGATGAGCCGGTGCCCGATCCGCCCGGCGTGCGGATCGGCGGCGGCCAGGTGACGGCGCGCCGCGCCGACGTCGCCGCGGTGGAAGCTGATCACGGCGGCGATGCCCAGATCGCAGCAGGCCCCGGTCGGTGTCTTCAGGTTCTCGGGCAGGATCTCACCCTCGGCCAGCGCGTCGTCCCACCGGCCGGTCTGGAACAGCACCTGGCCGAGCGCGCCGTGTGCCTGATCGAGCCGGATCGCCGTGCCGACCTGGTCCGCGAGGTGCCTGGCCCGCCCGGCCGCGGTCAGCGCATCCTCATATCGATCGAGATTGCCCAGCGTAACGGCTTTGTTGATCTCCAGCAGCAGCCGCAGGTCGGTGAGCGCTGGATCGGTCTCGGTGGCGGCCAGCGCTCGGTCGAACAGCGGCAGCGCGTCGGTCATGCGTCCCCGCGTCGAGGTCAGCCCGGCCATCATCAGCAGGGCCCAGCCCGTGGCCCAGTTGTCGCCTGCCTCCGTCGCCGCCGCGAGGGCGTCGGCTGCGACCTGGCCCGCCTTCTCGATCTCGCCCAGGTTGCTGTGCGTCCGCGCCGCGACCACCAGCAGCCGTGCGCGGTGCCGGGCCGTGATCCCGGGCGAGGCCAGCGCCCGGTCCAGCGTGGCCAGCGACTCCGCGAACTTCCCGGCCAGCCCGCGGCACTGCGCCAGCGTCCAGTGCAGGTCGACCACCAGATCGGGCTCGGTAGCGTGCTCCAGCGCGCGGTTGGCCACCTGCTCGGCTGCGGCCCGGTCGCCGATGCGGTAGAGGGCGTCCGCGAGCCTGCTGGCCAACCACCCCTGGCGGCCCGGGCCGCCAGGGGAGCTGGCCACGGCCCGGGTCAGGAGCTCGGCCGCCACCGCGGGTGCCTGGCCGATCAGCATGTCCGCGGAGTCGGCCAGCCAGGCCAGCATCCACTCATCGACCGGCTCGGCCGGGTCGTCAGGCCCGCCGACCGCCCGCAGCATCTGCCGGGCCACCCGGTCGGCCGGGGCGCCCGCTTCGGCTAGGGCCCGTCCCGCATCGCGATGCCAGGCCGCGCGGACCGGCGCCGGGATCTCGTCATACAGCGCCGCCCGGATCAGCGCGTGCCGGAACGCCAGGCCGTGGCCGGAGGTGGCCAGCACGCCGGCCACCCGCGCCTCGTCCACCGCCGGGATCAGGTCCGGCACGCTGCGGTTCAGTACGATGGCCAGATCGCGGACCGCGAAATCCATCCCGAGCAGGGCAGCCGCCCGCAGGACGTCGCGCACCGGCCCGGCCGCGAAGCCGAGGCGGTCCGCTATGGCCGCCGATAGGGACCCTGGTGCCGAGCCGCCCGCCAGCTCGGCGGCTCCCGCTTCGGTGATGATCAGGCCGGAACCGCGGGCCAGCGCGGCGACCAGCTCGGTAACATACATCGGGTTGCCCGCCGCCCCGTCGGCCAGCTGCAGCAGGCCGCGGTCAGGCTGGCCGCCGGCCAGAGCCGTCACCAGGTCGGCCACCGCCGTATCGCTCAGCCTGGTGAGCTCGAGCCGGACGACGTCGCCCGGTGCACGGCGCAGCGCCAGCAGGTCGTCGCGCTGGGGCACCGGGCGCATCATCCCGACCAGCAGCAGCGGCACCTGTCCCGCCGACCGCGCCAGGCGTCCCCACAGGGAAACGCTGGCCTGGTCGGCCCATTGCAGGTCGTCGATGACCAGGATGACCGGGCGGATGGCGTACTGCTCGGTGACCAGCGCCAGCAACTGCTCGGCCAGCACCCTGGGCACGTCGGTGCCGCGGTCGGCGCTCGCCTCGCCGCGCAGCAACCGGACGATCGTCTCCCGCCGCGGATTCGCCGACGGCTCGCGCACCCGCAGCCCGTCCAGGAACGGCAGCAGCGGCAGCTCCCGGTCCAGCTCGTCGCCGGCCCCCCAGAACACCTGGCAGCCTGCCGCCGAGGACTGCGCCACCGCCGCCCGCACCAGCGCGGACTTGCCGATGCCCGGCTCGCCCTCGATCAGCACCGAGCTACCGCGCCCCTGCGCCGCCTCCTTGATCAACCCGGTCAGCAGCGCCATGTCGCTCTCGCGGCCGACCAGCGCACCAGCCGGCGTCACCGGGTGCATGGAGCAAACTGTACTACCTCTACATTTACCGAACAAGCAAACATTTTTCGGACATTAATTCGGCAAAACGGTAACCCCGTGCCCCGCTTTGCCACCAGGCCGGCCCCTGCACGCAAATTGCATGGCAACTTGCTAAGCGCCGGTCACCGGACATTTTCCTGCATCTGACAATGCATATTGCCGTTAAAGAAATGGGACAAAATATTTTCGTTGTAAATGCCTTACAAATGCCTTACCTTGGTGCATGAGAGCCAAATACTGACAGTAACCCACATATAACTCAGCGGCGCCGGTGAGTTGGTGAGGGCGTGCAGCAGGCGGCTGACCTGTACACATGCCATGGAGGAAACATGCGCATTAGGCGAGCCATCATTCCAGTTATCCTAGCACTCGGCGCCGCTGGGTCAATTCTAGCTGCTTCGGCAGCACCCGCCGTTGCCGCCTCGGCGCCAGCCGCTCACGTGGTAATGGCCCCCAATACTCACTATTGGGATTGAGCGAGCCTGACGTACAACCGACGGCCTGTTGCCGGTTCGCTGAATCGGCGGCAGGCCGTTCGCGCTTATCATCCGCCTCGGCAATTCTCACGCTAAGCGTGCCTGGCCGCTCGGGCCCCGTCAGCCTGGTTGGACCGGGCGCCTAACTCCAGTCGCATTCTTAACCGCTGTCCCCCTCGCCTTATCTCTCACTCGCGAGATGGCCGCATCGGCCCGGAATTCCGGCCGTCCGGCTGCTGACGCCGGCCGCCCGAAAGCGCACCAGTTCGCACCGGAACTACCGGTCAGCGAGGTTTGTCCGGGCTGATGCCGGCTTAGGCGATGGTTGCCATGGGCATGTCTACGGTGTACAGAGGGTTACACGAATTGTTGCCGTGAAACCTGCGTGCCCAGACCGCGCGGCGCCGAGGAGGAGGAACGCCCGATGATCGCGCCATCAAGCCCTACGGTGCGGCGGCGCCGGCTGGCCGCAGAACTGCGCGAGATCAGGGAGAGCAAGGGCAAGAGCGGAGATGCCGTCGCACACGCGCTGAAATGGTCACCCTCCAAGATCAGCAGGTACGAGCGGGCTAGGACCGGCTTGCGGCCCAGGGAAGTCGAGCGGCTGCTCGACTACTACGAGATCACCGGGCCCCGGCGCGCGCTCCTGCTCGGGCTTGCCCAGGATGCGGCCCAGAAGGGCTGGTGGGAGGAGTTCGGCGACAGCCTGTCGGAGGACTACCGGCAGTTCATAGGCCTCGAGCACGAGGCGACGTCCATCGCCATCTGGCATGTCGATGTCGTGGCGGGACTGCTCCAGACCGAGGCTTATGCCCGGCAGATCATCAGCAGCTACAGCCGGGTCGAGCCGGTGGCGCCGGGCATGATCGGCCGGATGGTCCGGGTCAGGATGCAGCGCCAGCAGGTGCTCGACCGCGACGGGCTGCAGTTGTCCGCCGTACTGGACGAATCGGTGCTGACGCGCCGGATCGGCGATGAGCCGGTCATGTACGAGCAGCTTCAGCATCTCGCGCGCGAGGCCGAGCGGCCGAACCTGACCCTGCAGATTCTCCCCCTTGACACCAGGCACACCGTGTTCGGGGAGTCGTTCACCATCTTCGGCTTCGGCGAAGACAGCGACGCGATGCTGCAGGACGTGGTGAGCACCGAGCATCTGCGCAGCGGCTTCACCCTGGAGGGGGAACGGGAGACCTACCTGCACCGGATCGCGTTCGGCATGCTCGCCGAGGCGGCCCTCGACCCGGCGGCGTCCAGGGACCTGATACTCGAGACGGCGGACAAGCATTGGGCAGGTATCGGGCGGTGACGTCCGTACACGTCCAAGAGGTGCGAAACTGTCAGTAAACGGACAGGCGCCAAACCATTCGCACGACTTGAGGTAATAGGGATCCCAGGTGCCAGTGATATCTGTTAGTCTAATATTTCAGTGACTACATTGGGTAAGAATAGAACCACATTATGTAGTCACTCAATTCGGGATAACAGCGGACATTCAGTGAGGTATTACGGTGGGAAACCCTATGTTCGAAAATGAACTCGAAAAGCCGGTTCCGTACTGGGTGAAGAGCTCGCTTAGTTTCTCCAACGGCAACTGCGTCGAGGTGGCGGACCTGCCCGAGGGCGGGATCGGCGTCCGTAACAGCCGAGACCCGGGCGGCCCGGTTCTGCGGTTTACCCCGGACGAGTGGCACGCGTTTGTCGGCGGGGCCAGGAACGGGGAGTTCGACGCCTTCGGCAGGAAATGACCGAATAAGCGCAATCAGAAGCCGAGACCCCGGTCAATTTACCGGGGTCTCGGCTTTTACTGGTGGCCGAGGAAGTGCCACCACGGCCCGTTCGGAAGAAGACTTCTACGAGGCCTAACGGGCCGTGGTCCTCGGTCCGCCGCACAGCCGGGTTCTAGCCGCCCGCGGGGTCAGTCGCCGGTCCCGGCGGGCTTGTCCGCGTGCTGATCCGGGTCGAGCAGTTGCCGGCCGTGCAGCCAGAACAGCAGCAGGAAAGACGGGCCGACCAGCAGGGCAGCCGCGACGAAGATGACCACGATGGTGACCAGGACCGCGTGCGGCGCCGACCCGCTGGCCAGGGTCAGGCCGGTGCCCGGCAGCAGCGCCGGGTACTGGGCCACGCCCCAGCCCCACACCACCGCGGCCACCCCCAGGGCGGACAGGGTGCGCAGGCCGGTCATCCGGCCGGTAGCCAGCAGCCCCAGCGTGGCGAGCCCGCAGGCCGCGGCGATGATCACCAGGGGCAGCGCCTTGCCGGTCAGCCCGTGGTACAGGGCCGGATCCGAGCTGCGAATCTCGATCAGTGTGGCCAGCGACAGCGCGCCCGAGATCACGCCGGCCGCCCCGGCGCGCCAGGCGAAGTAGCGCCGCAGCCCGTCGTCCCGCCGCTGGCTCGCCTCCCGGGTCAGGAACACGGCGGCCAGGTAGGCGCATACCGTCACGAACAGCGCGCCGATCAGCAGCGAGGTGGGCCCGGTCCAGACGGAAAGCACGGCGTGCGGCGGATTCGCTGCCACCCGCTGGGAGGCGATGGCGCCGATCACGGTGCCCATGAAGAACGGGGTGATGAGCGAGGAGAGCGCGAAGGCCGCGCCGAACACCCGCTGCCAGCGCACGGTCTCGACCTCCTTGCGGAAGGCGAACCCCGCGCCGCGCAGCACGATGCCGAATACCGCCAGCCACAGCGGCAGCGCCGCCGCGGTCATGACGGCCGCGAACGCTCCCGGGAACGAGCCCCAGAAGATGACCAGGATGAAGACCAGCCACACGTGGTTGGCCTCCCACACCGGCGTGATCGTGGCGTCGATCAGCTGCCGGGCCGCCCGGCCGCGGCGGTAGCCGCCTGCCGTCAGGTCCCACAGGCCACCGCCGAAGTCGGCCCCGCCGAGCAGCGCGTACAGGGTCACCCCGGCCAGCAGGATCGCCCCCACGGCCTCGACGACCATGGCTATCCCAGCCCGGTGGGCTCGCGCGGCTTCGCCGGCGGCCCGTAGGGAACGCCGGCCTCGGGCTCACGGCCCGCCCCCTGCCGCCAGCGGCGTGACAGCAACCGCAAGATCATCACGGTGGCCACGCCGAGCACCGCGTACAGGACGATCACCCCGGTCAGGCTGTCGAGGACCCCGCCGTTGGTGGTGGCCGCCTGGGATGTGGTCATGAGCTGGTAGACGACCCACGGCTGGCGCCCGACCTCGGTCACGATCCAGCCGCACTCCATCGCCACCAGCGCCGCCGGGCCGCAGATCACCCCGAGCCACCAGAACCATGGTTGCCGGGGCAGGGCGCGGCGGCGGTACCAGGCCAGCAGCGCCCACAATCCGGCCAGTAGCAGGAGGAAGGCCAGCCCGACCATGGCGTCGAACGACAGATGGAGCAGCGTGAGCGCAGGCGGGCGGTCGGCAGGAGCCACCGAGTCCAGCCCGGTGACCTTGGTGTGCGGGCTGAACCCGACCAGCAGGGAGTCCACGTCCGGCAGGCGCAGCCCGAAGTAGACCTTCCCGTTGATGTAGAAGCCGGCCAGGTACTCGGGCACGCCGCGGCCGGTCCGGGTGACGTACTCGATCGCGGCGAACTTGACCGGCTGCTGGCTGGCGACGGCCCGCGCGGCCGTGTCGCCCACGAAGATCTGGACCGGCGTCAGGATGGCGCCGATCGTGAACGGGATCCCGAAACCGAGCCGGTGGTAACGATCCCGGCGCCCCTTGAGCATCCCGGCCGCGTAGACCGACGCCACCAGGAAGCCGGTCACCATGTAGGCCGCGAGGATCATGTGCGGGGTCTCGTAGAGAGAGGCGCGGTTGAAGAAGACCTGCCACGTGTCGACGGCCACCACCTTGCCGTGGCTGAGCGTGAACCCGCCCGGCTGGTTCATCCAGGAGTTCGCCGCCATCACCGAGATCGCGCCCGCGATGCCGCTCAGCGCTATCGGCAGGCCCGACCAGAAGTGCGCCCAGCCCGGCAGGCGCTGCCAGCCGTACAGGTAGATGCCAGTGAAGATGGCCTCAAGGAAGAAGAAGATCCCCTCGAACCCGAACGGTATGCCGAGCACCCCGCCGTAGGTGCGCATCAGTCCCGGCCACAGCAGGCCCATCTCGAACGACAGGACGGTCCCGGTGACGGCCCCCACGGCGACCAGGACGCCCATGGCCTGCGACCATCTCCGCGCCAGCAGCAGCGCCACCTCATCGGAGCGGCGCAGCCCCAGGTACTCCGCTACCAGCACGACCGTGGGGAAGGCGATCCCGAAGCAGGCCAGGATGATATGGAACCCGAGCGTGGTCGCCATCTGAGCGCGGGCCGGAACGACCTGACCGCCGCCGACCCCGAGGCCGCCGGCGGCCGCCGTCAGCACCTGAATGGCGTGCATCGCTATAAACAACCCTAGTCAGCGGCATCCCGCGGCCGGCGGTCAGGCCCGCACCTCCGCGCCTGCATCGCCTCCGCCCGCTTGAGCCAGTCAGGAACCAGCCGCGACGGCCAGGCGGTGCAGGCCGCCGATGGCCACCGCGTAGCCGTCCACGCCGAATCCCACCACGATGCCGGCGGCTGCCGGAGAAACGAACGAGTGCCTGCGAAACTCCTCACGGGCGTGCACGTTGGAAATGTGGCACTCGACCACCCGGAGCTTCGCGCCCTTGATGGCGTCGTGCAGCGCCACCGACGTGTGGGTGTAAGCCCCCGGGTTGAAGACCGCGCCGATCAAGTCCCCGGCCGCCTGCCTGTTACCGGCCTCCTGGATCCAGTCGATCAGCACGCCCTCGTGGTTGGACTGCCGGCAGTCGGCCTCAAGCTCGTACTTCGCGGCCTCGACACGGCAGAGTTCCTCCACGTCGGCCAGCGTCGCCACGCCGTAGATGCCAGGCTCGCGCGCCCCGAGCAGGTTGAGGTTCGGTCCGTTGAGCACGAGAACTGTCTTCATGAGGCCCCATCGCGGTCAGCTGTCAGGTTGATGGCAAGGGCCAGCTTAGGGCTTCACCCCGTTCGCTTTCCGCCTGCCGGGAACACCGGTTGCGCCCGGCCCGGCCAGACCCCGATCCTGCTGCTGTGGCCACGGAAACCGCCGACGAGCTTGAGCTGAGAAACGGCGAGCGGATCACCATCCGCCCGATCCGGCCCGCCGATGCGGGAAAGCTCGCTGAACTGCATGCGCGCTTGTCGCCTGACAGCATCTACACCCGCTACTTCGGCTTCAAGCCTCGGCTGAGTCCGGCCGAGATCGGGCGGTTGACCCGCATCGCCGAGGAATGGCGGTTCGCCCTGGTCGGCGTGCGGGGCAGCGGGCAGCTGACCGGGGTGGCCAGGTACGAGGGCGTGCCAGGCCGTAGTAACGCCGAGATCGCCCTGATCGTGGAGGACGCGCTTCATCATCTGGGGCTGGGCACGTTGATGCTGCAGCGGCTGGTGGATGTCGCCCGGGTCCGCGGCCTGATGTCGCTCACGGCCGTGGTACTGGCCTCCAACACGCCGATGCTGCACCTGCTTCAGGCCCTGCACGTCTCGTCGACTTCAGTCCGGGAGGCTGAGGCCATCGAGCTGACCCTCGACCTGACCGGCCTCGAGTTGCCCGGCGACCGGTCCCGCATCGCCGCGGCCCATGTGGCCGAGGCCGCCGCCATCAGGGCCGCGATGCGCACCTGACGGCCCCGCGCCAACGTCCCGCTAGGCGGAACGCAGGCTTCTCCGATGCCTGGCCAGGTGTTATACCAGGACGGACCAGAACAGGAGCGTAGGTATGCCAACTACTCGTGCCCGGCGGAAACCGGCCAGCAAGGGCGAGCCGGTCACCAGCCGCGACCAGGACCTGCTGCTGCGCATCTTCGAGATGATGGTCATGATGCGGGCGGTAGAGGACCGGATGGTGAGCATGTACCGGTCGGGGGATCTGCTGGGGTCGTTGTATACGGGGCACTGGCATGAGGCGATCGCGGTGGGGACGGCGTCGGCGTTGCGGCAGGATGATTTCCTGGCGCCGTTGCACCGTGATCTGGGGGCTCATCTGTGGCGGGGCATGGATCCGGCGCAGATCATGGCCAGCTTCATGGGCAAGGCCACCTCGCCCACCGGCGGCCGGGACGGCACGCTGCACTACGGCCGGCTGGACCTGAACGTGTACAACCCGCCGAGCCACATCCCGGATAACTACCCGGTGGCAACCGGCGCGGCGTTCGCGTTCGTCTACCGGTCAGAAGACCGCGTGGCCCTCGCTTATTGCGGCGACGGGTCGACCTCGGAAGGCGACTTCCATGAGGCGGTGAACATCGCCGCCGTCATGAAGCTGCCCTGCATCTTCATCGTGGAGAACAACCAGTACGCCTACTCCACGCCGATCCGCCTGCAGTCGGCCGCGGCGGACTTCGCCGTCAAGGCCGCGGGCTACGGGATCCCCGGGGTCACCGTGGACGGCACCGACGTGCTGGCTGTACATGATGCGACCGCCGAGGCGGTGGCGCGGGCCCGGGCCGGGGACGGCCCGTCGCTGATCGAGTGCGTGACGATGCGGATGCACGGGCACGCCGAGCATGACCCGGCCGACTACGTGCCGCGCGAGATGCTGGCGGAGTGGCAGCAGCGTGATCCGGTCGCCCTGTTCGAGGCCCGGCTGCTCGAGCACGGCGTACTTGACGAGGAGGCGGCGGCCAAGGTCCGGGAGGCCGCGCGGCAGAAGGCGATCGCGGCCCGCAAGAAGGCGCTCGCTGACCCGCTACCCGATCCCACGACCGTAGAGCAGGCCCTGTATGCAGACTGAGCAGGCGACGTATACCTATCTCGACGCGATCGCGGCGGCGCTGATGAGCGAGATGGAGGCGGATCCTGACGTCTTCATCCTCGGCGAGGACGTCGGCCAGTTCGGCGGCGCGTTCAAGGTGACCAAGGGGTTCCTGGACAAGTTCGGGCCGCGGCGGGTGGTGGACACCCCGATGGCCGAATCCGGGTTCACCGGGCTGGCCGCCGGCGCCGCGCTGGTCGGGCTCCGGCCGGTGGTCGAGTTCCAGTTCGCTGATTTCATCTCCGCGGCGTTCGACCAGATCATCAACGTGTGCGCCCGGCATCATTACCGGACCGGGAACCCGATGCCGGTCACCTTCCGGGCGCCGTTCGGAGCCCGGCTGCGGGCCGGGCCTACCCACTCCCAGAGCGTCGAGTCCTACTTCGCGCACGTGCCGGGCCTGAAGATCGTCATGCCCGGCACTCCCCAGGACGCGGCCGGGCTGCTGATCAGCTCGATCCGGGATAACAACCCGGTGATCTTCCTGGAGAACAAGTACCTCTACCGGCGGCTGCGCGCCCCCGAACCGCTGTCACTGGAGCCGATCCCGCTGGGGCAGGCCAAGGTCGTCCGGGAGGGCAGCCAGGTCAGCATCATCACCTACTCCGCCTACGTGTCCGAGAGCCTGGCCGTGGCCGAGGAACTGGCCGCCGAGGGCATCTCGGTCGAGGTGGTCGACATCCGGACGCTGGTACCGCTGGACGTCGAGACGATCGTGACCTCGGTCAAGAAGACCTCGCGGGCCGTGGTGGTGCACGAGGCGGCCCGGCGGATGGGCTACGGCGCCGAGATCGCCGCCGTCATCGGCGAGGAGTGCTTCTGGTGGCTGGACCGGCCGGTGGCCCGGATCGGCGCCCTGAATACCCCCACCCCGACCAGCCCGCCTCTGGAGGATGCGGTGGTGCCGCAGGCCGGGCGGATCGCGGAGGTGGTGCGGAAGGTGGCGACTGAGTGACCGATCATGACGTGATCGTGCTGGGCGGCGGCCCGGGCGGGTACGCGGCCGCGCTGTACGGCGCCTCCGCCGGGCTGGACGTGGCCCTAATCGAGGAGAACAAGGTCGGCGGGACCTGCCTGCACCGCGGCTGCATCCCGGCCAAGGCCCTGCTGCAGGCGGCCGAGGTATTCCGCACCGTCGGCCACGCCGCCGAGTTCGGCGTCCGGTTGCCCGACGGGGCCACGGCGGTGCCGGACTGGCCGGTGCTGAACGCCCGCAAGGACCGGGTGGTCAGCCAGCTGCACGGCGGCCTTTCCGGGCTGCTGCGCAGGCGCAAGGTCACCGTCATCGACGGGCACGGCCGGCTCACTGCCGATGGTGCCGTCGAGATCGGAGGCCAGGTGGTCAACGCGCGGGCGGTGATCGTGTGCACCGGGTCGGCGCCGCGGTCGCTGCCGGGGCTGGAGATCGACGGAGACCGGGTGATCAGCTCCGACCACGCCACCAACAGCACCGATGCGACCCTGCCGGAGCGGATCGCGGTGATCGGCGGGGGAGTGATCGGCTGCGAGTTCGCCTCTGTCTTCACTGACCTCGGCGTGCAGACCACCCTGCTGGAGGCATTGCCGGAACCCGTGCTGCCGATCGGGCCCGACCGGGACGTCGCCAACGCCCTGGCCAGGGCGCTCAAGCGGCGCGGCACCACGCTGTACGGCGGGGCCCGGGTCGCTCCGCTGGAGCGGACGGCGGGCGGGTTGCTGGTCTCGTTCGAGACCAGCACCGGTGCGGAGAAGATCGAGGTCGACCAGGTGCTGGTGGCCATCGGCCGCCGCCCGGTGACCGAGGATGCGGGGCTGGCCACCGCCGGGGTCGCCGTCTCCGACCGCGGCTTCATCGACGTGAACCCGGCTACCATGGCCACCACCCGGCCGGGCGCGTACGCGATCGGCGACTGCGTGGACACTCCCGGGCTGGCCCACGTGGCCTACGCCGAGGCCATCGTCGCCATCCACGCCATCCTCGGCGAGCGGATCGTCCCTGTCGATTACGACAAGGTGCCGTGGGTCGTGTACACCCACCCCGAGGTGGCCTGGGCCGGGCTGACCGAGGCCGAGGCGCGGGCGGCCGGGCGGGACGTCGAAGTGCGCAAGCATCCCTTCGCGGGCAACGGCCGGGCCATGATCATCGGCGATACCGACGGCCTGGTCAAGGTGGTCGCCGAGAAGGACGGGCCGATCCTGGGGGTGCACCTGGCCGGGCCGTGGGCCAGCGAGCTGCTGGCCGAGACCTACCTGACGGTCAACTGGGAAGCCACCCCCGCCGAGGTCGGCGCGTTCATCCATCCGCACCCGAGCCTGTCTGAGGCCATCGGCGAGACCATGATCACCTTCACCGGCCGGTCCCTGCACGGCTAACACTGCACGGCTGAGCCCCGAGGAGATAACCACCATGAGCGGTGACGTGTACGAGGTCACGATGCCGAAGCTGGGCGAGACCGTGACCGAAGGCGTTGTCTCGCAGTGGCTCAAGCAGCCCGGCGACTCGGTCGCCTTCGACGACCCGCTCTTCGAAGTCTCCACCAACAAGGTCGACTCGGAGGTGCCGAGTCCGTGCGACGGCGTCCTGCTCGAGATCCTGGTCAACGAGGGTGAGACGGTGGCCATCGGGACCGCCGTGGCCCGGATCGGCGAGCCGGGCGCCGCCACGGTGCCATCCCCGCCCGCCGCCAGCCCGTCCGCGGCGGCCAGGCCACCCGCTGCCGCAGCGGCCGGGAACGGCCGGCCCGGCGTGCTGCTGTCCCCGGTGGTGCGGCGGCTGGCCGCCGAGCATGGCATCGACCTGGCCGCCTTGCCCGGATCCGGCGCAGGCGGCCGCATCCGCCGCGAGGATGTCCAGCAGGCCATTGCGGCCCGGCCCGCCCGGGCCCCGGCCGCTGCCGCCCCGGCGCAGGCCGTGAGCCCGGGCGCAGGCGAAGAGATCGTCAAGCTGTCCCGGATGCGGCTGATCACCGCCGATCTGATGGTCAAGTCGCTGAACACCTCCGCGCACGTGTGGACCTCGGTCGAGGTCGACTTCGAACGCGTCGAGCAGACCCGGCAGCGGCACAAGGACTCGTTCAAGAAGACCGAGGGCGTGTCGCTGACCTACCTGCCGTTCATCGCTCGCGCCGTCTGCGACGCGCTGCGCCAGTACCCCGCGGTCAACGCCTCCATCGACATCGCGGGCCAGACCATGACCTTGCACCGCTACGTCCACCTGGGCATCGCGGTCGACCTGGACCAGCAAGGCCTGGTCGCCCCGGTGGTGAAGAACGCGGACTCGCTGAACCTGCGGGGCCTGGCCCGGGGCATCGCCGCGGTCGCCGCCGCGGCCCGCGGCCGGACCCTGGGCGCCGCCGATATGAGCGGTTCGACGTTCACCATCACCAACCCGGGCCCGTTCGCCAGCTACGCCTCCGCCCCGGTGATCAACCAACCCAACGTCGCCATTCTGTCCACCGACGGGATCGCCCGCCGCCCGGTGGCCGTGGGCGACGCCATCGCCATCCATCACATGAGCATCCTGGGCTTCTCCTACGACCACCGCGCCTTCGACGGCTCCACCGCCGCCCTGTTCCTCCGCCACGTCAGGGACGCCATCCAGGACCGCGACTGGGAAACCGAGTTCGGCTAAGTACCGGGGCGAGTCGCCGGCCGGATTGCTCCGCCCCGGTCCGGCTCGGTCAGGGCATGCTCGGCGCGGCCGGCCCCGGCCGGCTGGAAGTGGCCCGGCAGCTGACCGCCTGGCCCGTTCAGCTGCTGAAGAACTCGCCCACCTGCCGGTTGAAGTCACCGGTGCGCTCGATCATGGACCAGTGCCCGCAGTGGGAGTACACGGTCAGGTCAGCGTTGTCGATCAGCTCGGCCAGCCGCAGCGAGGTGCGCAGGGGGATGACCTGGTCTTCGCGGCCGTGCACGATCAAGGTGCGGTGCGGCAGGGCGCGGATTTGGTCTTCGGGGGTGCACATGGCTTCGACCCAGCGCTGGCGGGGGGCGGGGAACATGGCGGCGAAGGATTCCTGGAAGCCGGGCTGGATGCTGCCGCGGTAGCGGACTTCGGCGAGTTCGTCGTTGACTAGGTCCCGGGAGTAGGCGAAGACGTCGAGGACTTTGCGCATGTTCTCGAAGGACGGCTGGTAGCCCCAGACCCGTTCCAGGCCCTCGGTGATCGGAAACGGCACGCCCATGCTGCCCATCAGCACGAGCTTGGCTACCCGGCCGGGGTGCTGGGTCGCGATGCGTAGTACGATCGCGCCGCCGAAGCTGTTGCCGACCAGGTGGGCATACAGCTCCGGGACGTTGGTGCTCGTTGACGCGCCCGGGATCAGCGCGAAAAACACGGTGGCGCTCGGAGCTGAACGGCTGGCCGCGGACGTAGCGTGTCGCGTCGTGGGCGGCTTCCTTGGAGGTGCGCGGGCTGGCGAGCGACAGGCTGTGCGCGAATGCGCTCGCGTCGCCTGAGATCTCCGTGTCGATCTCGTGGCGAACCTCGGTGCCGGTGCCACGATAGACCGCCACGAACGCGATCCCAAGGCAGGCGAGCACGACGACTGCGACCCAGCCCGCGAGGCGCCAGCGCAAGCCGACATCGGCGAGCCGGTCCCGGAGCGAGCGCATATTCAGCTCGTGCTGCCCAGGCGATAGCCGACGCCGCGAACCGTGAAGATCGGCGCGGGATCGTCCGGACGTCCGAGCTTGCGCCGCAGGTAGCCGACGTAGACGTCCACAACATTGGTCTGCGGATCATGCTCGTAGCCCCACACGGAGCTGAGGATCTGCTCGCGAGTGAGCACCCGTTCCGTGATGGCGAAGCAGCAGCGCCAGCAGCTCGAACTCGGTGCTGGACAGGGTTACGGCTCTGCCGTCTCGCTGAACTCTGCGGGTGAGCAGGTTCGCCTCGATCCCCTCCGCGCTCAGCGTCGTCGTCGAGCTCTGCGTGTAGGCACGCAGCTGCGCGCGCACGCGCGCGACAAGCTCGGCCATCGAGAAGGGCTTGACCAGGTAGTCGACCGCGCCGGCGTCGAGTCCCGCCACGCGATCCTCGATCTCGCCGCGAGCGGTCAAGACGATCACGGGCACATTCGATTTCGCGGCCCGCACGGCGGCAAGAATCTCCAGCCCGCTGCGGCCCGGGAGCATCAGGTCGAGCACGATCGCGTCGAAGCGCTCGCTCAGCACCAATCGTTCCCCCTCGATCCCATCGAAGGCCACCTCCATCGCGAACCGCTCGACTGCGAGGCCCCGGCGGACGAAATCGACGATGCCCGGCTCGTCCTCGACGACAGCACGCGAGCCGCGGCAAGTCCCTCCACAGCGGCGCCGCCCGTCCGCGCAGCCTCGGTCGTTCCCATCGTCAAGGATAGGCGTCGTCACATGCCGCTCTTTGCGTGCGGTCGCATTCAATGAGTTTTCTCATCTGGCGGTTATCCGTCGTTAATGACGCTCCACACACTGCGTGGCATGGCAACCAGCCGCGAGCCGGCGCCTGCCGCCAGGGCCGCACGGAACACTCTGAGCGTGCCCGTGCCGAGACGTCTGACGGGCGGAGGCACGAGCGGCAACGAGCGCCTCACTGCTGTAACGGGCGCCGCGTTGCTCGTGCTGCTGGCGGTGATCGGCGTGACGATCGTGCGGATCGGCCAGCTCGCTCTCGGTGCACCTGTTCGTGGGGATGCTGCTGATCCCGCCCGTGCTGCTGAAGTTGTCGAGCACCGGCTATCGGTTCGTGCGCTACTACTCGGGAACCCCCGCTACCGGGAGGAGGGACCGCCGCGGTGGCCGCTGCGGATAATCGCGCCGATGGTCGTGCTCTCCACCCTGGTCGTGTTCGTCAGCGGCGTGGTGCTCCTGTTCGTCGGACCGTCGGCGCGCGCCACGTGGTTCCCGATCCACAAGGACAGCTTCTTCGTGTGGGTCGCGTTCATGGCCATCCACGTCCTCGGACACCTACCCTCGATACCGGGCTGCTGCGTGCCGACTACAGCCGCTATGCGGCTATGACTACGAGGACCTCGGCGGCGATGTCACCGGCCGCGCGGGGCGCGTGCTGGCGCTCAGCGGTGCGCTCGTGGCGGGGGTGGTGCTGGCGATTCTCGTGATCCCCGAGTTCGGTCCGTGGCTGAACAGCGCGGGCCTGTTTCACCACCACCACCATTGAGTCGCGATGCCGATTCACACAACCCACACGCGCGACGCGGCGCTGCGCCAGCTTCACCGAATCAATCGCTGGCTGATCGCCGGCAGCGTCGTCCTGACGGGCGCATTCGCCGAGGCGGCCGCACACGCGTTCCCCGGCAAGACCACCAAAACCGCCTCGGCGAGCAAGGTGAAGCGGCAGGCGCACGCGTCAGGCAGCCCGTCTCGGACGACCACACACCGCTGCAGCCGCCCGCCCAGACGCCGCAGGCCACGACCGAATCCTCGCCCCATCGCAATCCGGCGCCTTCACAGGAATCGCCGGCGGCTTCGCAGGAACTCAGCGCCTGAACCGGCGCCGGCGCAAGAAGCCGCGCCCGCGCAGGAATCGCAGCAAGCAGAAGCACCCGCGCCTGCCGAGAATCGGCGCCCGCCCACGAATCGCCACCCGCCGAAGAATCGGCTCCGGTCGTCTCCGGTGGCTCCTGAGATGCCCGCGACCGACGACACCCATCGCGCTCGGCTCCTGCGCGTGGGAGGCGCTCGGCACGAGCGTCGTGCTGCGCATGACCGACCCGGAGGCGCTCGCTGCTGCGCGCGCGGCGGTCGAACAGGAGCTCGCCGCGATCGACCGCGCGTGCAGCCGCTTCCGGGCAGACTCCGAGCTGTCGCGGGTGAACGCCCGCGCGGGTCGATGGACGCAGCGTCAGCCCGCTGCTGATCGAAGCGCTGGAGGTCGCGTTGCGCGCCGCCGAGCTGACCGACGGCGACGTCGATCCAACCGTGGGCCTGGCGCTCGAGCTCGCGGGCTATGACCGCGACTGGCGTCTGCTCGACCCGCCCGGCCGCGCAGCCCGAGGCGGCCCCGCGATCACGCTGCGGGTGCGCCGCGGGCTGGCAGACGGTCGGTGCTCGACCGGGCGAGCTGCTCGCTGCGGATGCCGGCGGGCGTGAGGCTCGACCTCGGCGCGAGCGCCAAGGCGTGGGCCGCCGATCGTGCTGCCGCAGCGGCGCACGCAGGCCGGCGGCTGCGGCGCGCTGGTCAGCCTCGGGGGCGACATCGCGACCTCGGGGCCCGCTCCCGACGGCGGCTGGCGGATCAGGGTGACCGACGATCACCGCAGTGACTGCTCGGCACGCCGGACAGACGATCTCGATCCGCTCGGGCGGCCTGGCGACATCGAGCACGGCGGTCAGGCGCTGGAGTCACGCCGGGCGACACCATGCACCACATCATCGACCCGCGCACCGGGGCGCCCGTGCGGGAGACCTGGCGCACCGTGAGCGTCGCGGCCGCCAACTGCACCGACGCGAACATCGCCGCGACGGCCGCGATCGTCAGGGCGACGGGCGGGCGCCGCGTGGCTGGCGCGAGCGGGCCTGCCGGCGCGACTCGTCGACTGGGAGGGCAACGTCACGGCCGTCGGGGACTGGCCGGGCGAGGCCGCCATGGACGCGCTCGCGGCTCGGAGGCGCTCGCGCGATCGGCGGCACTCGCGGATGAGCGCGCAACTCGCCGACCGCCGGGCCAAGCGCCTACTGGTATCTGACCCGCTCGACCGGGGCGGTCGCGCTGCTGCTGCTGACGCTCGCGATCGTCCTCGGCGTGATCGACGTGAGGCGCTGGAGCAGCCCGCGCTGGCCACGCTTCGTCGATCGACTCGCTGCACCGCAACGTGGCGCTGCTGGCGCTGGTGTTCCTGGTCGCGCACATCCTCACGTCGGTGCTCGACAGCTTCGCGTCGATCTCGCTGGTCGACGCGTTCGTCCCATTCGTCGGCTCCTACCGGCCGTTCTGGCTGGGGCTGGGAGCGGTGGCGTTCGACCTGATCCTCGCGGTGATCCTCACGAGCCTGCTGCGCGCACGCATGGGGTTCGCGACCTGGCGCGCGGTGCACTGGCTCACCTACGCGAGCTGGCCGATCGCGCTGCTGCACGGCCTCGGCACCGGCAGCGACGCCAGCAGCACCTGGCTGTTGGCGCTGAGCGTCGTCTGCATGGCTGGCGGTGCTCGCCGCGGTACTCACGCGCGTGATCGCCGGCTGGCGCGAGAACGTCGCGATGCGCGGTGCGGCGCTCGGCGGCGCCGGCGTGTTCTCGCTGTTCATCGCGCTGTGGCTGCCGAGCGGCCCGCTGGGCTCGGAATGGGCGCGGCGGTCGGGCACACCCCCGGCGCTGCTGCCGCACCATCCCGCGACAGCCAAACCCAACGGGAGCGGCGAATGAGCGTCAGCTCCACGCTCACCGAGCCGCCGGCCCCAACCGGCCAGCGATCGCCAGCGGCGTTGCCGCGGCTGCTCGCCGGTGTCCCGCCGCGCGGCGCGCTGTCGCTCGAGGAGCACATCGCGATCCATGGCCCGCTACCCGCAACCGCGGGCGCGGCCGGCGCCGCGCTCGCGAGCGCGCCGCGCTGCTGGTCGATGAGATCGAGCGCTCCGGGCTGCTCGGCCACGGCGGCGCGGCGTTCCCGACAGCGACCAAGATGCGGGCCGTGGCCAGCGCGCGCAGGACGCGCGATCGTCGTTGTCAACGCCGCCGAGGGCGAGCCCGCGAGCCGCAAGGACCGCACGCTGCTCGAGCGGCTGCCCCATCTCGTGCTCGACGGCGCGCATCCTCGCCGCCGAAGCGGTGGGCGCGGACGAGGTGATCGTGTGCGCGTGCGAGTCCGCCGAGGAGGGGATCGAGAGCATGGCGCGAGCGATCGAAGAACGCGCCGCGGCCGCCGAGCGCTCGCCGCGCCTGCATCTGGCGACGGTGCCGAGCCACTACGTCGCGGGCCAGGAGTCGGCCCTGGTCAACTACCTGAACGGTGGACCGGCCAAGCCGACGTTCACCCCGCCGATGCCCTTCGAGCAGGGCGTCAGGCGCCGCCCGACGCTGATCAACAATGCCGAGACGCTCGCCCACGTGGCGCTGATCGCTCGTCACGGAGCCTCGTGGTTTCGCCAGCTCGGAACCCCGAGCCAGCCAGGGTCGGCCCTGGTGACGCTGTCCGGCCCGGTCGCCCACCCGGGGGTGTATGAGATCGAGCACGGCGCCTCGCTCTCCTCGCTGATCCAAGCGGCCGGCGGGAGCACCGCGCGCGTGCGCGGCGCGCTCATCGGTGGCTACGCCGGCTCGTGGGTCGCCGGCGAGCTGCTGAACGGCGTCGCCCTGTCGAATGAACACCTCGCCGCTCATGGCGCCTCGCTCGGCGCGGGCGTCGTGCTGCTGCTCTCCGAGCACGCCTGCCCGGTCGCAGAAACTGCCCGTGTCGCCCGCTGGCTCGCCGGGCAGAGCACCCGCCAGTGCGGGCCATGCGTACACGGGCTCGACGCGCTCGCCACGACGATCGAGGAGATCGCCGGCGGCATCGCCCAAGCCGAGAGCGGGGCAGCGATCGAGCGCCTTGCGTCGCTGACGGCGCGGCCGTGGCGCCTGCGGGCACCCCGACGGCGCCGTCAACCTGATCCTCAGCGCGCTGGAAACCTTCGAGGCCGAGTTCGCCGAGCACGCCCGACACGGGCCATGCGAGGGCTGCGCGCGTCCCCCGGAGCTGCCGCTGCCCGAGCGCTCCGGTCAGCCAAGAAGCTCACGCGGATGCTGGCGCGCCGATGAGCCACCGCGCACGAGTGAACCCGATCGCCTGCGAGGCGCACGGCATGTGCGCCGAGCTGCTCCCCGAGCGGATCACGCTGGACGAGTGGGGCTACCCGATAGTCGACGAGAGGCCGCTGCAGGACTGGCAGGTCGAGCACGCGATCCGCGCGGCGCGCGCGTGCCCCACCTTCGCGCTGCTGGTCGCGCGCGACCGCCCGCGATCGCTGCGTGCTCGTCGACGCGAGCGTCGCGACTAGCTCCTCACCCACATCCGACTGCGGCGAAGCGTGCGCTGTAGCCGCCTGACACGCTGCTCCCGATCTGCTTAGGATCCTCAGCCGAGAGCATGGAGCGCCGGCGGCGACGAAGCTCGCCGCGATCACGAGACCATGAGCAAACCCCGGCATTACAGCGAGCAGGAGTTCGAGGCACTCGTCAGCTCAGCGCTCGATGAACTCCCGACAGAGTTCCAGCAAGCACTGGAGCACGTCGCGGTCGTCGTTTCCGACCGCGGTGCCGAGAACCACGCATACGGCATGTACGTCGGCTCGAGGCGGGGCGGTAGCGCTTACTTCGGGGGCGGTGGCTTGCCAGACGAGATCCTGATCTTTCGCGACACGCTTGTGCGCGACTTCGGGGACGATCCCAATCGCCTTCGGGCACACGTCACCCAGACGGTGCGTCACGAGGTCGGTCACCACCTCGGGTTCGACGAGACAGGCGTTCGCAAACTCGGACTCTGATGCCAGCCGCGTTGATCGACTAGCCTTCTCACGCCCCGCACGTGGAAGGGTGGCAGAGCGGTTGAATGCACCGGTCTTGAAATACAGACGGACAGATGTGGGCACCTTCCGCGGGACGTCTGTTTTTTGGCTTTATTGAGCGGTTTTCCGCATGGTTGAGCGGATTCGCTGCCCGGCGGGTGCGGTGCCGTGTGCGTCCATTTGCCGCTGGAAACCGCTAGAAACCGCACGATCCGCGGTCGGGCTGGCGCGCATTTGGCGCGAGCATGGCCCGTTGTTTAACGGTTCGAGCTGTCGATAAACGGGCGCGCATCGCGCTCGGCCGCCGAGGGCGCGACAGCGCGGAAGCGAGTGTCTTGCGATTCCCCGGATGCGCACGTGCACGCCTCTCTACGGCATCGGCGGCGACTCCCTTTGTCCCACACCACGCGGGCGTGACGCTAAGACTTCCAGATAGCCGTGGCCTCGGCCGGTGCACGACCCTGACAGGCTGTCGCACGTGCATCTGAGCGCTGGCGCAGAACAGGCCTGGCCCCCGTTCGTGCTCGTCAGCGGGTTGCTACTGATCGGCCTCATCGCCAATCAAGATGGCCTCTTCGAGCAAGCCGGGCGTTTCCTGCAGGGGCTCACGGGACCGCCGGTGATTCTGCTCCTGGCGTGCCTCTTGCTCGTCGCGGTGGTCACCGCTGTGCTCAACCTCGACACCGCGGTGGTGTTCCTGACGCCTGTGCTTGTGCACGCGGCTCGCGGTCGCGGCGTTGAGGAGGAGGGCTTTCTCTACGGCGCGGTGTACATGGCCAACGCGTCCTCGCTCTACCTGCTGGGGTCCAATCTCACAAACCTGCTCGTCCTGGGACATCAGCCGATCTCGGGCGGGACGTTTGCCGCCCACATGCTCGTGATGGCGCTCGCCGCGACGCTGGCCACTGCGCTGGGGCTGTTCGTGCTCTTTCGCGGCCGGCTGCGAGCAACCGCAACTCAACACCCGCAGGGCGTGAGCTGGGACGCGCTCGGCTTGGGACTGCCCGGCGCGCTGGCTGCCGCCGCTCTCACGATCGCGCTTCGCAATCCAGCGATCCCCGTGCTGGGCGTCGGACTGGTCCTGACGGCGATCGAGGTCGTGCGCGGTCGGCTGCAGTGGCGGGAGGTCGTGCGCGCGGTCGGGCCGATCGTGCTCCTCAGCCTCTTCCTCGTGTGCGTCGCGTTGGGAGTTCTCGCGCGATCGTGGCATGGACCGGCGCAGCTGCTCGATGACGCCGGACGCTGGGAAACCACGGGGATCGCGGCGCTCGCGTCGGTGGCGATCAACAACCTCCCCGCCGCGGTGCTGCTCTCGGCGCACCCGGTCGCGCACCCGAGCGCGCTGCTCCTGGGGCTCAACGTCGGCCCCAATATTGCCGCGACCGGGTCGCTCTCCGCGTTCCTGTGGTGGCGTGCCGCTCAACAGGTCCACGCACAACCATCATTTGTCGCGTTCTCGCGTCGAGGAGCTCCCCTCGCCGTATTTGCGATCGTTGTTGCTCTGGGAGCCACGGCTGTCCTGCCGGCTGTTTCGTGACCGTTGATGACGAGCGGGCGGTGAAAGTGATGGGCGAGATGTCGCTTCAGGCAGCGCATTGCCTCCATGCCGGTCTTGGCGAGCAGCGCCGGCCGGTAGACGCGCGCGGATTCTTAGCTTTCCTGAGCCGTTTTCCGCACCGTTGAGCTGAATTCAGCAGCGTGAGCGCTGCGGGTGCTCGTCAACGCGAGCGTCGCGACTAGCTCCTCACCGTAGTTTTCCACGTGAAGCTGACGGCCAACCGCTGATGCGCGCAGCTGCTGCACGCTTCAAGGTGGGCGTCGTGGAATGTGCATCTCCAATTCCTCGCGGCGCAACCGCCCTGATCTCAGCCGACGGGGGTCCGGCGGTTCTCCCCGAGCAGCGCGGGATCACGATTCGAGGCGGCTGCTCGTGAGCCCGGTGGGCGTGCTTGGCGCGATCGTCAACCTGAATCACCCGGCCCACACAGTCGATTGGAGTTTCGTTCATCTGTCGGTGGCGAATGTGGTCGTGATCGTCCTGATGTTGCTCGTGTTCGTCTTGGCGATCGTGCTTCCTTTCCCTGGGGCGGCACGCAGGCGCGGCGGGGCATCGTGAGCGTCGCACCCCTCCCCGTTGAGGGCGCGCCAGCGCACCCGACACCTGGACGGTGCGCGTCAGGGAGGCAGCCGTCGCGGCGCTGCCGCCCGAGAAGCTACTGCCTGACGGCCAGCCGACGTATGTCGCCTCCTGGATCTACGTGTTCGGGGTCGCCTCGATCGCGTCGCTGATCGTGATCATCGCCTCTGGCTGCATCCTGGCGTTGAAGGGTCCCGCGTGGTGGCACGAGACGGGCGTTGGGCACTTCTTCAACAGCATCCACATGTGGAGGTCGAGCTGTTCTTCTTCGTAATGGTCGTTCACCTGTGGGGCAACCTTGGATGGCCGCGTGGCGCGGAGGGCGGGCGCGGGTGTGGATGACCGGCGCGGTCACGTTCCTGGTAGCGGTGCCCTGCGCACTGACCGGGTACGTCTCCCAGCAGAACTTCGACGCGCAGTGGATCTCCACGCAGGCCAAGGACGGGCTCAACTCTGTCGGCGTTGGCGCGTTCTTCAACGTCACCAACTTCGGGCAGATGTACAGCTATCACGTGCTGCTGCTGCCCGTGGCGGTGGTCGCGCTCGTCAGCGCTCACGTGCTGCTCGTGCGTCGTCACGGCGTCGTGCCGCCGTTCGAGCTGGACAAGCGGCGGATGGCGCTCCCCACGAACACGAGCGGCGATGCCGAGGGGTCGATCGATTCTTCGAACGGGGTACGGACGTGAGCCTGCTGCGCCCCACGGACGACACCCGGCCGTGGACCGGTCGATATGCGCCATATGACCTGATCAAGGAGCTGTGCATCGCGGTCGGCGTGATCGGACTGCTGGCGGTGGTGCTCACCGTGCTGTTTTCCTCACCGGATGACAAGCCGAGCACGATCGCGCAGTGGTCGCGCCAGCAGCCCGTGAACTTCATCACGACTGCGGCGAAGGAGCTCAACGGCACAAGCGACACCGCGGAATACGGCCCCCCCTATAACCACAACAGCGGCAGTGTGCAGCACTTCCTGTTCCTGCATCCGCAGCGCTGGCTCGGCGTCAGCCATCCGATCAATACCGCTGACGATTACGTGATTGATCCTCGAGGACGATTCCGGGTAACCCGACGCTTGCTGGTGC
>CAWBNK010000030.1:0-112453 GCA_963790065.1 uncultured Actinomycetes bacterium
GGCCGCCGGGGTGGCCTGCGCGGCGGCACTGCCCGCGCTGACCGCCCCGGTGCTCAACCTGGCGGTGTTCACCGGTTCTGCGACGCCGGTACCGGTCTCGCCCGACCTGGTGGCCCTGGCCATCCCGGCCGCCGGCCTGGCGGTGCTGTGCGCGGTCGCGGTGGTCGCGCAGACCCGGCTGCTTCGGCACCGTGACGTGACCGCCCTGCTGCGGATCGGCGGCTGACTCAGAGCCGGCGCCGCATCACCGGGCGGTCGGGCTTGCGCCGGGCCACGACCTGGAACCCGTGCCTGGCGAAGGCCGACGCGAGTCCACGCCGCCTCAGGGACGGAAGGCGTGGAACACGGCAGCCATGTCCTGTTCGCCGTAGCCGGCCGCGGCGGCCTTGCGGTACTGCCCGCCCACGGCCTCCATCAGCGAGGCGTCGGTGCCGCTGGCCCGCATGGCGTCGGCGATCAGGCCGGCGTCCTTGGCCGCGCCGTCCACCGCGAACGAGGGTTCCCACCGGCCCGCGATGATCGCCTCGCCCTTGACGTGCAGGTAGGGGGCGTCCACGGCGCTGCCCGCCATCATGTCCAGGAACATCCGCGGGTCCAGGCCGAGACCTTCGGCCAGCGCGATCGACTGGGCGGTCGCGGCCACGATCGTACCCACCCAGGAGTTGGCCACCAGCTTGAGCCGGGTGCCGTCACCCGGCCGGTCGCTGACCCACACGGTGCGCGCGCCGATGGCGCCGAACACCGGCGCGATCTCCTCCCGCGCCGGCTCCGGTCCGGCGGCCAGCACGGTGAGCTTTCCGTCCTCGGCCGGCTGGCGGGTGCCGAGCACCGGGGCGTCGATGTACCTGGCGCCGTGCTCCGCGGCCAGGGCGGGCAGCAGGCCGGCGGCGTCGGGCAGGCTCACCGTGCTGGTCTGGGCCCACCAGATCCCCTCCGGCGCTCCGGGCAGCGCCGCGGTCATCACCTCGGCCACCGAGTCGCCGTCCCACAGCATGGTGATCACCGCGTCCGCGACGGCCACCGCCTGGGCGGCCGTGCCCGTCACCTGCGCGCCGTCGGCGCCCAGCGGCGCGGCCCGGCCGGGGTGCCGGTTCCACACGGTGACGTCCAGACCTGCCCGCAGCAGGCTGCGGGCCATGCCCGCGCCCATGATGCCGGTTCCCAGCACTGCGACGTGCATCAGCTCTCCTTTGTCTGCGGTGCGGATGTCTCAGGCACCCGCGGGGGCTCGCCGCGCGGTGCGGAACAGGTCGACCAGCTCGCCGGTGGTGGTGGCGTCCTCGGCGGACTTGTCGTCCCGCCAGCGCCCGGTGAACCGGGGGAAGCGCATGGCCAGCCCGGCATCCGGCTTGATCAGGCCCCAGCCGGCGGTGTAGTTCGGCGAGAGGGTCAGCTCGGCGGACAGGATCTCGAGCACCAGCGCGGGCTCGAACCAGACGTCGGGGTGCTGGCGGGCGTCGACCCGGGCGGGCCGTTCGGCCACCGCCAGCGGCGCCATCCGGGCGGGCAGCGCGGCCAGGTCGGCGTCGGAGAACCCGGTGCCGCACTTGGTCACGGTGCGGAACACGTCGGCGTCCGGGTCGTAGGCGGCCAGCAGCAGCGCGCCGTAGGTGCCCGCCCGGCGGCCGCGGCCGGCGAACGCGCCCACGGCGACCAGGTCGACGGTGTCGGACAGCTCGGTGCGGTAGTCCCGCTTGAGCTTGATCCACAGCCAGCCGCGGCTGCCGGCCTGGTAGATGGCGGCCGGGCTGACCGACTTGCACATCAGGCCCTCGCAGCCGTCGGTGATGGCCTGCTCGAAGGCCGCGTCAAGCGCGGCGGGCGAGCTCACCTCGGTGGCCGTGGTCAGCCGCAGCTGCGGCGAGACGGTGATCGCCTCGGCCAGCCGGGCCCGCCGCTGCGGGTAGGGCAGCGTGGTCAGGTCCTGGCCGTCGGCGTACAACAGCTCGAAGCAGAACAGGCCCACCGGCACGTCCCGCACCGCCTCGGCGATGCCGTATTTCCGCCGCCGGAACATGACCTCCTGGAACGGGTGCAGCTCTCCCGCGGCCGCGTCGTAGGCGACCACCTCGCCCTCCAGGATCGCCTCGCGCGGGCCAAGCCCGGCGGCCAGCAGCTCGACCACGTCGGGGAACTGGGTGCTGACGCGTTCCAGCCGCCTGGTGTACAGCTCGATCTCGCCGTCGGCGGTCCGGTGGGCCTGGATCCGGACGCCGTCGTACTTGTACTCGGCCGCGCACTCCCCGCCCAGCTTGGCCAGGATCTCCGCGGCGTCCGACAGCCGCTGGGCCAGCATGGCCCGCACCGGGTTGCCCGGGTGCACCTGGATCTGCTCGACCGCCGCGAGCCCGCCGCCGGCCAGGGCGGCCGCGACCTGGCCCAGGTCGCAGCAGATGTTGTAGGCGCGTTCCAGCACCGGCCGGGCCTTCCGGCCGCCCGCGTAGACCTGGGCCAGCGCGTCCAGGATGGTGGGCGTGCCGATGCCCAGCCGCAGCCCGCCGGTGACCAGGCGCAGCAGGTAGCGGGCCTCCAGCGGGGTGGCCCGGGTGAGCAGCCCGGCCAGCAGGTCCAGCTTGCGGCCCTGCGACCCCTGCCCCTCGGCGTTGGCGATCTCCCGCAGCGTGTTCACCACGGTCACGACGGTCAGCTCGGCCGGGTGGTCCGTTGCGCCCAGGGCAGGCGCCGCAGCCAGCAGCTGCTCGGCGGCCTGGCCGAGGTCGCCGGTCTCCCGCACCCGCGCGGCGACCTGAGCGGCGTCGGTGCCGGTGGCGGCGGCGACCGCGCGGACGGCCATCTTCTCGGCCAGCCCCAGGTCCACCCCGGCGAACTCGGGCGCGATCAGGCCCTGGCACAGGTAGCAGACCACCGGTAGCAGCCGGGCCGGGGTCTGCTCGACCAGCGCGGCCAGCCGGTCGATCAGCACGAGCCGGCCGCTGGCCTGCTCCAGGTCCCGGTAGGCGTCGGCCACGATCTCGTACTTCATAGGGCCCCCTTCGCACGCACCACGGACCGTTCGGCTAACTAGATCTTTTATTCTGCCGAACGGTCCGTGGTGTCACGAAGGTCAGGCTCGGCCGAGCAGCATCAGGGCCAGCAGCTCGAAGCCGACATGCGCCGCCGCGACGGTGGTCATCTCGGCGTGATCGCTCCTCGGCGGCGCGCCGGAACGGCGGGTCGCTGGCCTCGACCGAATCGCTGGCCGAGGTGTGGCTGGCCATGCGCAGCACGGCCGCGGTGCCCGAGGGCTAGGGTTCATGTCGTGACGAGCTTCGTTCCTGACGACTTCGTGGTGCCGCGGGAGCTGGTGTGCGAGGAGTTCCGGCTGGAACCGCTGGGACCGGAGCACAACGAGGGCGACTACCAGGCCTGGATGTCGAGCATCGAGCACATCAGATCGACGCCCGGCTTCCAGGGCCGGTCGTGGCCCCAGCCGGAGATGACGCTGGCGGAGAACCTCGGCGACCTGCAGCGGCACGCTTCGGATTTCACCGACCGCTCAGGGTTCACCTACACGGTGCGGGCCGCCGGCGGCGACGAGATCATCGGCTGCGTCTACATCTACCCGCCGGCCGGCGGCGGGCCGGGAGCTGACGTGAGGTCGTGGGTCCGGGCGGACCGGGCCGGTCTCGACGTCCCGCTGCACGACGCGGTTTCCGGCTGGCTACGGGCGGCCTGGCCGTTTAGCTCGGCCGAGTACGCTCCGCGCTGATCCGCTAGCGCTGCTCCCGCCGTGGGCGCAGGCCCTCCAGGGCCAGGTCCACGACCTGGTTCACGGTCCGGCTGTCCGGGGGCAGGCCGCGCACGTAGCGGTAGGCGAGCGGCCCGAACAGCAGGTCGAAGGCCAGCTCGGGGTCGGCGTCGGGGCGGATCTCGCCGCGGGCGGCGGCGCGGTGGACGATGACCCTGATGGCCTGCAGCCGGGGCTCGAAGTAACGCTCGCGCAGCAGAGAGGCTAGATCGTCGTCGCCCGGCCCCACGTAGGACGCGACCAGCGGGAGGATGCGCTCGACCCAGCGGTGGCCGGGCACGTCCAGGATCTGCCACAAGGAGACGAGGTCGGTGCGCAGGTCGCCCGTGTCGGGTATCGGCCAGTCCGGCCGGGAGCGGGTCAGGGCGTCCACCACCAGCGGCACCTTGGACGGCCAGCGCCGGTAGACCGCGGTCTTGGCCGCCCCGGACCGCGCGGCCACGGCCTCGACGGTCAGGTCGGCGAAGCCCACCTCGTCCAGGATGTCCAGGGTGGCGGCCAGGATCGCGTCCTCGACGTCGCCGCTGGCGCGGCGCCGGCGCGGAGCCGCAGCCCGCGCCGGCGCCAGGGCCGGGGCCGGGGCCGGGGCCGAGGCCGGTTTGCCGCGCGTCATGCCGCGGCCGCCGCGGGGGTGGTGGCCGTTGCGGGGGTGGTGGGCGTTACGGGCGTTGCGGCCGCGGCTGTTGCGGAATGGCGGCGCTGCCTGCGGGCCGCGGCGGCCAGCATGAGCAGCGCGCCGGCCAGCACGTACACCGCGAGCACGGTCAGCGGGCCGGTCAGCCCGATCCCGTTCAGGTAGATCACGCTGCGGGCGGCGGTCAGGCCCGCGCCGGGCGGCAGCCCCTGGCCGATCATGTTCCACGGCCGGGCCAGCAGCGACGTGGCGATGGACTGGCCCGCGGTCGGGTCGCCGATGACGACCATACCGATGACGGCGATCAGCGTGCCCGGCAGGCCCAGCGCGCCCTGCAGCCCGGCGGTAGCCACCGCGGAGGCGGACGTCACCAGGATGCCCAGCCCGGCCAGCGCCAGGTTGTACCCGCTAACCACGCCCATGACCGGGCCGATGAGCAGCGCGCCGACCAAGCCCGAGGCGGCCGCGTAGCCGGCCAGCATCACCAGCCGCTGGGCGACCTGCCTGATGCTCATGCCGCGCATTCCGCCCAGCATAAGGCCGAGCACGGTGGCGCCGACGTAGCCGCCCAGTATCCAGCCGACGACCAGGAAGAACGCCGAGATGCCTGACGGGTCGGAGGCCGGCAGCGGCTCCAGGTCGCGGACCTGCAGCGGCACGTGGACCTTGGCGGCCGCCTGGGTGAGCCCTGCGGTGAGCAGGGTGGCCGTCCCGGGGCTGCGGGCGGCGGCGGTCAGCAGTTCGTCGCCGGACGGGCCGGTCACGATGGCGGCGTAGGCCTGCTGGTCGCGGACCGCGGCCCGGGCCGCGGCGGCGTTGGGCTCGGGCACCAGCCGGATGGCGCCGTCCGTGCCGTGCGCCTGCAGGGCGCTGACCAGCCGCGAGGAGCCGGCCACGGCGACCGGGGCGTCGTGCAGGGCCGGCCGGTGCAGCACGCCGATGAAGACGCTGGCCAGCAGGAGCTGGAACCCGATCACCGCGGCCAGGGCCGCCACCGGGCGGATTAGCTTCCGCGCCGGGCTCGTGACCGCGTGCGTGGCGGGGACTTGACGGTTTTCGACGGTGGCCATCATGGTCGCCCTCCTCATTAGCTACGCTACGTTTCGTAGCTAAGATAACTCGCGACGGGAGGACGTGGCAAGTCCTCGGGGCGTTTTGTTGGCGGGGATCTAGGCGGCCGGCCGGATCGCGGCGTACAGGAGCATGTCCACGCGGCGGCCGCCGATCTCCTGATGGCTGCGCATCAGCCCCTCGCGCTGGTACCCGGCGGATCCGGCGGTGCGCCAGGAGGCCGTGTTCCAGGGCTCGATGTACAGCTCGATCCGGTGCAGTTCGGGCAGGGACCAGGCGAAGCTGGTCAGCGCGGTGAGCGCCTGGGCGGCCAGCCCGCGGCCGCGGCTGCGCGGCGCGATGGCGTATCCGGCCGAGGCGCGGCCCGCGGCGATGGACGCCAGCCACAAGCCGGACCCGCCGACGGCCTCGTCGGTGTCCCGGTCCGCGACGCAGAACGAGTAGCCCGCCCCGGTGGCCAGGCGCTCGTGCTGGCGGCCGATGTAGGCCAGGGCCTCACGGCGGCTGGCGTGGCCGGGCAGCGTGCCGGTCTTCGGCACGTACGGGTCGGTCGACAGGTCCAGGAGCATGTCCACGTCGCGCCCGCCGAAGGCCCGCAGGCGCACGTCGCCGAAGGCGGGCAGGACCGAGGGCATGACCAGGCGGGCCGGGCTCATACTGACGATCCTGCCTCGGGCCTGATCAGTACACCCAGCCGGGGCTGGCGGGCGCGGGCAGGTCGGTGACCAGGTAGAACTCGAAACCGGCCAGCCTGGCGTAATACTCGTCGGTCGACGTGTCGCCGATGTGCAGCATCCGCCGGCAGCCGAAGCGCGCGGTGTGCTCGGCCAGCCGGTGCTTGTGGCACACGAAGTCGACCTCGATGCCGGCCTCGGCCCAGATGGCCCGCTGCTCGGACAGCGTCCGGTCCGAGGCGCTGCCGACGATGTAGCCCCGGGACTTGGCCTCGGCCACCATGGCGAACGTGACCGGGCCGGGCGGCTCGCCTGCCTCCATGGTGCCGTCGATGTCGAAGCTGACCAGGACGAGAGCGGCCGGGATGTCATCGGCCCGGTCTGCCGGGCCGAGGCTGCCGGTCGTCATGATCGCCTGGTCACAGCCCGGTGATGGTGACCTGAGCGGGGTGCTCGACGGTGAACCGGTAGCGGATGGCGGCGGTCTGCCCGGCGTCGAGCACCAGGTCCCAGGTGAGCTCGCCCAGGTCGGTCTGGGCGGCCGGGTTCGGGCTGGTCTCGCGGAGCCGCACCTTGATCTCCCCGTCCTGGGACACCGGGACGTGGTCGTGCACGCTCACCCGGGCCTGGTTCTGGCGGTGGTTCTCCACCGTGATCTCGTAGGCCACGTCGATCGTGCGGGTGCCCCCCAGCATGGCCTTGCTCGTGCTGCGGCGTCGCAGCTGCCGTTCGACCCGGATCTGGTCGTCCACCCCGAGCTGCAGCTCGAACTCCTCACCCGCGGCCACCGTCTCCAGGGCGGTCTCCCCGACGAACCGGGAGCCGTGGAACACGCGGGCCGGGCCGGGCAGCAACAGCAGCGACGAGGTGTTGGTGACCGTGGCCCGCGCGTACGCCTCCGGGGCCAGGACCGGGACGGCCAGGTGGTCCAGGGCCGCGTCGAGCTCGAACCGGGCCACCATCGTCTTGTACGGCTCGCCGTCGGCGGGCACGGCCAGCGGCCGTGCGACCCGGTATTCCAGCCCGGCGCCTGACTCCCCGGGCTCGGCGGTCAGGTGCGCGGCCTCCGGCGGAGGTGGCGGGGGCCCGCCAGGATAGGGCGCCGGCGCGGCCATCGGCATCGCGGGCACGGCCTTCGGCGCGCCCTCGGCGCCCGCGGCCGCTGCCATGGCCATGGACCTGCGCATGACGGGCATCGCCGGGACCGGCCGCGCGCGCCCGATGTACCACGGGCTCAGCTCGGGCAGCGACTGGTGCAGCCCGCGCCGCGTGGTGGACAGGACCAGTTCGGTGGCGGGCCAGTCCTCGCCCGTCTCCTGCCTGACCTCGGCCAGGTAGCTGACGGCGAGCCGCTCGCCGTCCAGGGTCAGGTCGTACAGCGGGCGCCAGGAAGCGCCGTCTACGTGGTAGGAGATGTCGATCTCGGCCGCGGTCGCGGCGCTGGCCTCGAGGGTGACGGACACCTCGGTGACCGGGACCGCTCCCCCGGCTCGCACTTCGGCCGCCGCTAGGCGCTGCTCGGCGGCTTCGAGCTCGCGGCGGGCGGCACGCTTGCGGACGCCGATCTCACGGCGCCGGCTAAGCGCGCCCCCGGTGTCGGCGGACAGGTGACCGGCCATCCGGGCCAGGTCATCGTGGTCGGCGCGGCCGAAGCTGACCGCCCGGGCCAGGGCCGTGGCCGCGGACTCAGACAGGTGGCCGAGGAAGCTCAGCCGGGCCTGTTCGGCCGTGTCCTCGTCGTCGAGTTCCTGGACCAGGTCACGGCAGCGCTCGACCTCCGAGCGCAGCCGCGTGGTTTCCTCGCGCAGCGGATCGGTGCGGAAGCGGCGGTGGACCTCGACGTCCAGCAGGGCCAGGCCCGCCCCGCGGGCCGCGACCCGTACCGAGGCCGGATCCACGCTGGCCGGCAGGCCGCCGATGACCACGGGCCGCAGCCCGGCCTCGACGTTGACCGTGCCGGTGCGCTGAACGCGGGCACCGCCCCTGAACACGGTCACCGCCGCGATCGGCGCGTCCAGGCTGGTGCCCTCCGCCATCGGCTGTTTCCCCTCTATAGTCCCCTGTGCGGGGTCGAGACTATACCTGGACTCTTATTCTGGGCCGAAGGAGCAGGCGATGTGCAGCACCGGCGAGCAGGCCGACGTCAGTCCGGTGGAAGCGCTGCCGGCCAGCCTGGAGTGGCGGGGCGAGGTGCTGCCGCTGGAGCCGGTCGACGAGCTGTCGGTGCTGACGGTCTGCGACAACACCATCGACATGCTGCTGCCCGACCAGGGGCCGGCCACGCGGATCTCCTTGGCCGGGCTGACCCATCCGGTGCGGGTGCTGCCCGCCGCGAGCATGGCGAGCGGCACGGCGGCGGACGCGCCGCTGGCCCAGCACGGGTTCTCCGCGCTGGTCGAGATCCGCAAGGGCGACCGGGTCCGGCGGCTGCTGTTCGACACCGGGCTGACGCCGACCGGCTGCGCGGACAACCTGCTCCGGCTGGGCCGTGACCCGGCCAGCATCGAGGCCATCGTCTGCAGCCACGGCCACTTCGACCACACCACCGGGCTGTCCGGGCTCATCGGCCAGCTGGGCCGGGCCAGCCTGCCGGTGCTGATCCATCCGGAGTTCTGGACCCGGCGGCGCCTGGCCGTGCCCGGCCGCGAGCCGGCCGAGCTGCCCGCGACCAGCCGCCGCGGGCTAGAGGAGGCCGGGTTCGACGTCATCGAGCAGCGGCAGCCCTCGTTCCTGTACGACCGCTCGGTCCTGATCACCGGCGAGGTCGACCGGGTCACCGGCTTCGAGAAAGGCTTTCCCATCCACCAGGCCTGGCGCGACGGCAGCTGGGAACCCGACCCGCTGATCCTGGACGACCAGGCGCTGATCGCCAACGTCGCCGGACGGGGACTGGTCGTCCTGACCGGCTGCGGGCACGCCGGGATCATCAACATCTGCCGGTACGCCCAGCGCCTGACCGGCGTGACCAAGCTGCACGCGGTCATCGGCGGCTTCCACCTGAGCGGGGCGCTGTTCGAGCCGATCATCGGCGACACCGTCGCGGCCCTCGAGCAGCTCGCGCCGGACGTGATCGTGCCCGCGCATTGCACCGGCTGGAGGGCGATGCACGCGATCGCCGGACGCATGCCGGACGCGTTCATCGCGAACAGCGTGGGCACGACCTTCCGCCTGGGCGCCGCCGCAGCCGCGTAGCGGTCGCCTTCGTGCGTTGCTGGCGCCTCGGACGCTCAGCGATCGCCTCGGACACGTGGCAGCCGGCTCGGGCGCGTGGGCGATAATGCCCGGGTGGCCGACACAGCTGCCGATACGGCGCGCCGGATAGGGATCAAGCTCGCCGCGCTGGCCCAGGATGGGCTGACCTTCGCCACGGGCGACTACGACCTGGACCGGTACCGCCAGGTGAGCCAGCTGGCGGCCGAACTGCTCGCGGTGCTCGCCGGCCGGCCGGCGACCGAGCTCGCCCTGGAGCTGGGAAGGGATTCCGGCTACGCCACGCCGAAGATCGACGTGCGCGGGGCGATCTTCGACGACCGCGAGCGCGTGCTGCTGATGCACGAGAAGATCGACGGCCGGTGGTCGATGCCGGGCGGCTGGGCCGATCCCGGTGACGCCCCGTCGACCGCGGTCACCCGGGAGGTCCTGGAGGAGACCGGGTATCACAGCTCGGCGGTCAAGCTGATCGGCTGCTGGGACCGCGACCTGCAGGGCAACCCGCCGCCGCTGCCGGTGCACGTGTACAAGCTGTTCTTCCTGTGCCGCCGCGACGGCGCCGTGCAGGCGCCGGCTGCGCTGGAAACCCTCGACGTCGGCTGGTTCGGCCTGGACGAGCTGCCGCCGCTGTCGCTGGGCCGGGTCAATCAGCGCCAGATCGAGCGGTCGCTGGCCCATCACCGCGATCCGTCCCTGCCGACCGAGTTCGACTAGGGGCCGGTCCTGTCGATCATCTGAGCGTCAGGCGGGGATGGCGCCGAGTTGCTGCATCAGGGCCACGCCGTCGAACTGCGCCCAGATGTCGGTCACGCGGCCGTCCTTGAGGCGGTAGAAGTTCATGCCCTCGACCCGGATCGCCTGACCGGAGGCGGGGATCCCCATCAGCTCCTGCCGCAGAGATCCGGTCACGACCCACCGGGTGGCGACAGTGTCGCCGCTGGCGATGATGTCCTGCAGGTCCTCCTCCAGGTCGGGGAAGCTCGCCTTGAAGCCCGCGACCTTCTGCTTGAAGCCGGCCAGCGTCGGCTCATGGCCAGGCGCTGGATTGTGGTCGACCAGGCCCGGATGGCAGAGCTCGTCGATGGTTGCCTGGTCGGCCGCGCGGAACGCGTGCTCGAAGCGCGTGATGATCTCGATGTTGCCGGACAAGGCCAGCCCCTCTCGTTGCGTCGGTGTTGACGGTGTTGCTTGCGCAACGCCGGTATAGACACCGGGTCGGCCATCGACTGGGCGGTAACGGCCCGGCCGGGGCCGAAGATGCGATGATGCCCGGGTGACCGTCGACCTGCTCGACCTGGCCAGGACCGGGGACGGGGACGCCTTCCGCCAGCTCATCGAGCCATACGAACGTGAGCTGCAGGTGCACTGCTATCGCATGCTCGGCTCGGCGCATGACGCCGAGGACGCCATGCAGGAGGCGCTGCTGGCCGCGTGGCAGGGCCTGGCTGGCTTCGAGGGACGCTCCTCGGTCCGGACCTGGCTCTACCGGATCGTCACCACCCGCTGCCTGAACGCCAGGCGCTCGGCCAGCCGCCGCCCGGCATGACCGCGCTGCCCGGGGTCAGCCCGCCCGAGCCCACCCGGCTGGGCGAGGTGACCTGGCTCGAGCCGTACCCGGATGACCTGCTGGCCGGGCTGGCCGACGCGGCGGCCGGGCCCGAGGCCCGTTCCGAGGCACGGGAAGCGATCTCGCTGGCCTTCATCGTCGCCGTCCAGCAGCTGCCGCCGCGCCAGCGGGCCGTGCTGCTGCTGCGCGACGTCCTGGGCTTTGCCGCCAGCGAGGCGGCCCGGATCCTGGGATCCACCGAGGAATCCGTCACCAGCGCGCTCAAGCGCGCCCGGGCCGCGCTGCGCCAGCAGCTGCCGGCGACGGCCGAGCCGGCCCCGCCGGCCGGTTCGGCGGTCGAGAAAGAGCTGGTCGAGCGGCTGACCCGCGCCTACGAGGCGGGCGACATCGACGCCATCATCGCCATGTTCAGCGAGGACGCGTGGCTGACCATGCCGCCGCTCCCGCTTGAGTACCAGGGCCGCGACCTGATCCGGCGTTTCCTGGCGATGACCGCCTTCCGGGACGGGCGCACGTACCGGCTCGTCACCACCCGGGCCAACGGCCAGCTCGCCTTCGGCGCCTACCTGCCCGGCCGGCCAGCCGAGGCGGCCACGGCGAACGGGCTGCTGGTCCTGACCCTCGGCGGGCCCGAGATCCGGGCCATGACCCGGTTCACCGCCAGCGTGCTGCCTCGTTTCGGCCTGCCGCCAAGTTAGCGCCCCGGCCGGTGAGGCCGGCACCGGCAAGCCGTTCACGCCCGGCCGCCTGGGCTGACCCGTGGGCACGCCGAGGGAGCGTTCCGGGCGGTCCCGCCCGGTTCGTGAGCCCTTTCCGTAACACCCGCCTCCGACCGGATTCGATCGGAGTGGCACTCTACGGTCTTTTGCGCAGAGTGCCACTCCCCTCGACTGATCCGGGGCGGAGCACGTCCTGGACTGGTCTTGTCATACGGCGATCGGCTTTGACACGGCCCGCATTTATGTTATTCTCATTCTTAGAATGTCTCAGAGTGAGAAGAACATCATGGACGAATCAGCCGGCGAGCGGGAGTTCCTCGCCAGCTACGACCCGCGGGCCTTCGACCCGATCGCGGTCACCGTGGACGTGGTGGCGCTGACGATCCGGGACGGCGCGCTGGACGTGCTGCTGGTGCAGCGCGGCGTCCCGCCGTTCGAGGGCCAGTGGGGGCTGCCGGGAGGCTTCGTGAAGCCTCAGCCCGGCACGGCGGGCCAGCGCGCGGAGGAGGACCTGGACGAGGCGGCGCTCCGGGAACTGGCCGAGGAGACCGGCCAGCGCCTAGGGCGTGTTCACCTGGAACAGCTCGCGACCTACGGCATGCCGGGCCGCGACCCGCGGATGCGGGTGATCTCGGTGGCCTACCTGGTCTTCGCACCGGAGCTGCCGGAGCCGAAGGCGGGCAGCGACGCCCGGGCCGCGGCGTGGGTTCCGGTCTCCTCGCTCGGGCTGGCCGAAGGCGGCGGCCAGCGGCCGGGCACCAGCCGCAAGCTCGCGTTCGATCACGCGCGGATCCTGGCCGATGGGCTGGAGCGGGCCCGTTCCAAGCTGGAGTACACGCCGCTGGCCACTGCGTTCGTGGCCGAGGAGTTCACGATCTCGGAGCTGCGCGCGGTCTACGAGAGCGTCTGGGGCGAGCGGCTGCACGCGGGGAACTTCCACCGCAAGGTGCTCTCGGTGCCAGGGTTCGTGGAGAGCACGGGCGAGACCACCCAGACCGGCGGCCCGCGCGGCGGCCCGCGCTCGCGGCTGTACCGCCGCGGCGACGCGCAGCTGCTGCACCCGGCCCTGCTGCGACCCGGCCGCGAGGACGCGATCCGTTGACCACCACGGAGGCGATCGCGCTGATCGAGACGGCCCGCGGGCCGCGTGACCTGTTCGGCCGCGACGGGGCCGATGCCTACCGGCGGCTGGCGCGGCTGACGCATCCTGACTCGCACCCCGGCGACAGGCGTGCGGCCAGCGCTTTCACCCGGCTGGCGATGCTGTGGCAGCAGCACAGGGACGGGCACGGCCTGCTGGTCGCCCGGGGCGACATCGCCAACCTCTACCGGGCCGGGCCGTCGCTGCTGAAGGTGCCCAGGGACCCGGCCGACAACGACCTGATGCGCGCCGAGACCGTGGCTCTGGGCACGCTCCGGACCCGGGTGGAGCGGCCGTTGGCGGCCTACTTCCCTGAGCCGGTCCGGGTGCAGCGCCAGCGTGATCCGGAATCGGGCGCAGAGCGCTGCGCCAACGTGATCGGCCGACTGGCAGGTTTCCGCAGCCTGGCCGAGGTGCGTGCCGCCTACCCCGGCGGGATCGACCCCCGGGATGCGGCGTGGATGTGGCGCCGGGTGCTGGTCGCGGTGGGCGCGGCCCACCGGGCCGGGCTGATCCACGGCGCCGTCCTGCCCGAGCACGTCATGATCCACCCGGCTGAGCACGGCCTGGTGCTGGTGGACTGGTGCTACTCGTGCCGGGCGCCGGGAGGACGGGTCCTGGCCGTGGTCGACCGGTACCTGGACTGGTACCCGCCCGAGGTCCTGGTGAGCCGCACAGCAGGCCCCGACCTGGACATCTGGCTCGCCACCCGGTGCATGACCGAGCTCGTCGGCCCCTCGATGCCAGCCCCGATGGCGACGTTCGCGCGCGGCTGCCTGCTGGCCAGCCCGCGGCGCCGCCCGGCCGATGCCTGGGCGCTGCTGGCCGAACTCGACGAGCTGCTCGGGCGCCTCTACGGACCCCGCAGGTTCCGCCCCTTCGCCATGCCGGCTTAGGGACCACAGGAAGGAGACCCATCATGGGTAGCGGACGATGGTCAACTAATGTCTACGACGCCGCGGCGCGGTTCCGCGCCGCCACCGGCGCCAGCGCCTTCGCCTACAGCGACAGCGGCGCAGCGCGCACCCACCCGGACCTCGACCCGCACGGCGTGCCGGTCAGGGAAAGCCGTGACTCCGCCGAGCACCCGGACTCCGTGGCGATCGCCGTGCTGTTCGACGTGACCGGGTCGATGCGGGCCGTGCCTCGAGTACTGCAGGCCAAGCTTCCGCAGCTGCTCGGGCTGCTGCTGCGCAAGGGCTATGTGGCGGACCCGCAGATCATGTTCGGCGCCATTGGCGACGCCACCTGCGACCGCGCGCCACTGCAGGTCGGGCAGTTCGAGTCCGACAACCGGATGGACGACGACCTGGGGCGGATCCTGTTGGAAGGAGGCGGCGGCGGCCAGAAGACCGAGTCGTACGAGCTGGCCCTGTACTTCATGGCGCGGCATACCGAGACCGACTGCTATGGCAAGCGGGGCAGGCGCGGGTACCTGTTCATCATCGGCGACGAGATGGCCTACTCCCGGGTCAAGCCTGCGGAGGTCCGCCAGGTGATCGGCGATGAGCTGGGGCAGCCGCTGCCCGTCGCCGAGCTGGTGGCCGAGGTCACCGCGAAGTGGGATACCTATTACATCCTCCCGGCGGGCACCAGCTACGTCGGCGACGCGCAGGTGCTGGGGTTCTGGCGTGAGCTGCTCGGCCAGAACGTCATCGAGCTCAGCGACCTGGACGCGGTGTGCGAGACCATCGCGCTGACCGTGGGCCTGGGCGAGGACGCGATCAGCCTGGATGACGGCCTGGCCGACCTGAGCGACGTCGGCTCCGCCGCAGGCCCGGCCGTATCGAATGCCCTCGCGATCATCAGCGCCGGGAGCGCCCGCCTGGAACTGGCCGCTCCCCCGGACGACCTGGACGGCGCGAGCGGGAACCGGCGCCTGTAAGGGACGGGACAGGTCATGGGATCCAGGCACCGGATCGTGTGCGGCCTGGGCTTCGGTGACGAGGGCAAGGGGTCGGTAACGGACTTCCTGTGCAGTCAGGACTCGGCCGACCCGGCGCACGCGGTGGTCCGTTTCAACGGGGGCGCCCAGGCGGCGCACAACGTGGTGACCGCCGACGGCCGCCACCACACGTTCGCGCAGTTCGGCTCGGGCAGCTTCACTCCCGGGGTGCGCACCCACCTGTCCCGCTTCATGCTGGTCGATCCGCTGGGCCTGGCCGCCGAGGCGGCTCACCTGGCCTCGGTAGGCGTCGGCGACGCGCTCGGCCGGCTGAGCATCGACCGCGACGCCCTGCTCACCACGCCGTATCATCGTGCCGCCAACCGGGTCAGGGAACAGGCCAGGGGCCAGGACCGGCACGGCTCGTGCGGCATGGGCATCGGCGAGACGGCCCGGTACGCGCTGGAGAACCCGGGTGACGCGCCGCGCGCGGCGGACTGCTCCGCGCCGCGCACCCTGGCCCGCAAGCTGGCCCGGCTCCGCGATCGGCTGGCCGCCGAGCTGGGCGCACTGGATGCCCCGGGCGTGCCGGACGTGTGCGACGCCTACCGCGCGTTCGCGGCGTGCGTCGCCCTGGTCGACTCCGGCTACCTGCGCCGGCTGCTGCGTGCCGGGCCGGTGGTGTTCGAGGGGGCGCAGGGCATCCTGCTGGACGAGTGGCGCGGCTTCACCTGGACGCGGTCGCGCTGCGGTACGCCATCGAGGTCGCCGGCGGCGTGGACGCACTGGCGGTCACCCACCTCGACACCGCCGCCCGGAGCCTGCTGCGGCTGTGCCGGTGCTATCAGGTCGGCGGGCAGCGGCTGACGCGGATAGCTCCCGGTCAGGAGCGTGACCTGCAGCGGCAGGAACGGCTGACCAGGATGCTGCTGCGGGCCCGGCCGGTGTACGAAGACCCGGGCCAGGACTGGCCCGGCGCGATCGAGGAGGCACTCGGCGCGCCGGTCGCGCTGCGGTCCTACGGACCGGTCAGATCGGATATGCGCGTGGCCGGCAAAACGCTACAATCCGCCGCGTGAGCGCCATGCAACAGCCGCCAGTTCCGGACTCCGGAGCTACGGTCGTGAAGGAGAGCCGGTCCCAGATCGGCTTCCTGTCCGGTTTCCTCGCCCTGGCCTGTGCCGTGGCGGCGGTCCGGGGTGTAGCGGGCGCATCGACCGGAGCTGGCCGAGTGGCGGCCGGGGTCGTCTTCGGAGCGCTGGTGGTGGTGTTCGTCGCAGGCTGGATCTGGATGATCCGCCGTCCCGCACGGCTGGAGATCACCGAGGCCGCGATCACCTACGTGAAGCGCGGTGGCCAGGCGCGCGCCTTGTTGCGCGAGTGGGGCGATGAACTGCAGTTCGTGCAGCGCCGCAACGGCCGGACCTGGACGCTCGGGCTCACCATCGCAGGCACCGGTACGATCATCTTCCTGGGGTTCTTCTCCCGGAAGGCAATCCGGCAGGCGTGCCTGGCCCGCGGCTGGCGCTTCAGCGACCGGACCATCCGCCAGGGCTGAACCTCGTCGCCGTGCGGTGCAGGAGCACGACGGGACGGCCGGCCCCGGACTCGGCATAGTCCATCTGACGGCCGAGGACCGTGGCGAATCGCTTGCCTGCTCGCCACTGCGACGGGGTCACCGGACGCCTCACGATCATGGCCGGCACGGGCGATGAAACAGCCGTCGTGGCGGGGGCATCACGTATCGTACAGAGAGTCCCCTGCATCGCAGGCGCCTCAAACCCCCGAGCAACCCCTGGGAGAAAGATGCCGAAACGGGTTCGTCCCTATGGCTCTGCCGTAGACGCCGAGGCTGCGGCGCTCAGCCGGGGACGACCAGGAGCAGGCGGCGATGTCGTGGGCGAACTGGCCAGCACGATGACGGTCCGCGAGATCGCCGACCAGGCCGCCGAGGCCATCCGCGCGCTGAACGAGCTGACGTCGGACGGCGCCGACTTCACGCGGCTGGACGACGTACGCGACGTCATCGCCAGCCTGGAACGGATGGGCCAGGACCTGCCGCAGCTGTGCGAGCAGTTGGCCCGGATCCTGGTCGTGCAGCGCGAGGAAGGGCAGATCACACAGGAATCCGGCCGGGATCCCGAGCTGTGGGTGGTCGAAGCGATCGAGGCCCTGGCCTCCGCGGGCCAGGCGGCCGACATGATGACCGCCGCCCTGACCCAGGCGGTCCGGACCTCAGCGGAGCTCAAGTCGGCCCGCTGAACCCGCCGTCCGCGCCGGCCAGGACGGCGATGCCGGCGTAGCGAGGCCCGCTGACCAGGGAGGAGCTCTTGATTGAGGGCACGCTCATCGCGGAGAGCCTGCGCGCCGGGACGAACCTGAAGGACCTTAGGCTGATCGTCCGCGCCATCAGCCGGTTCCGGGCTCATGACGTCACCGCCGACCAGCCTGCGACCTGGACCACGCTGGACTTCGAGGCAGAGGAGGCCGAGGCCGGAGCGCTGGCCGCGGCCTTCTCCGGTGCACTGGACCAGCCCGGGTGGTACGTCGACTTCCGATCCCCGGCCGAGACGTTCGTGGTGTTCCCGGGCCAGGTGTTCCGCTACCGGTGGGGACTCTGTGCGGCGTGGGACTTGGTGCCGGGACGGGTCAGGGTCGGCAGGACGGGTCAGGGGCGGTGGTCGGGGCGTGGTGCTGGCGGTACATGTCGGCGACGCGGAAGGCCAGGTCTAGGGACTGGCTGCGGTTGAGCCGGGGGTCGCAGGCGGTCTCGTAGCGGTAGGGCAGGTCGCTTTCCGCGATGTGCTGGCCGCCGCCGATGCACTCAGTGACGTCGTCGCCGGTGAACTCGATATGGATGCCGCCCGGGTGGGTGCCCAGGGCGCGGTGCGCTTCGAAGAAGCCGGCCACCTCGTCGAGCACGTCGTCGAAGTACCGGGTCTTGCGGCCGTCGGCCGCCTCCACGGTGTTGCCGTGCATCGGGTCGCACACCCACACGACCCGGGCTCCGCTGCGGGCCACCGCCTCGACCAGCGGGGGCAGCGCCTGGCGGATCCGGCGCGCGCCCATCCGGGTGATCACGGTGAGCCGACCGGGTTCGCGGTCCGGATCGAGGGCGGCGATCAGCGCCAGGAGGTCAGGCGCGCTGACCGACGGGCCGATCTTGACGGCCAGCGGGTTGCTGATCTGGCGGGCGAACTCGATGTGCGCGCCGGGCGCCCGGGTCCGCTCGCCGATCCACAGCAGGTGGGCCGACAGGTCGTAGGCCCGCCCACTGCGTGAGTCGATCCTGGTCAGCGCCTGTTCGTAATCGAGCAGCAGGGCCTCGTGGCTGCAGTAGAACTCGACCGCGCGGAACTCCTCGGGATCGGCCCCGCAGGCGTGCATGAACGCGATGGCCCGGTCGATCTCGCCCGCCAGCCGCTCGTAGCGCTGCCCGGCCGGGCTGCTGGCCACGAAGTCCTGGTTCCAGGCGTGCACCTGGCGCAGGTCGGCGTAGCCTCCGCTGGCGAAGGCCCGGCACAAGTTCAGCGTGACCGACGAGCAGTGATACGCGTCGAGCAGCCGGCCCGGATCGGGAGTCCGGACTGCGCCGGTGAACTCAAGCCCGTTGACCGCGTCGCCCCGGTACACGGGAAGTTCCACGCCGTCCCTGGCCTCGGTCGGCGCCGACCGCGGCTTGGCGAACTGGCCCGCCATGCGGCCGACCTTCACCACCGGGACGCTGGCCGCGTAGGTGAGCACCACCGCCATCTGCAGCAGCGTCCGCAGCTTGCCTCGGATGCTGTCGGCCGTGGTGCCGGCGAAGGTCTCCGCGCAGTCGCCGCCCTGGAGCAGGAAGGCCTCACCGCGGGCCACCGCGGCCAGGCGCTGCTTCAGCTGGTCGCACTCGCCGGCGAACACCAGCGGCGGCATGCTTTCCAGGCGGCCCACTACCTGCTTGAGCCGGTCGCGGTCGGGCCAGTCCGGCTGCTGGAGCGCGACGGCGGTCTGCGGCAAGGTCACCCGTTCAGGCTAGTGGGTGAAGGCGGCACCGACGGGCCCGGAGGCTAGACCGCCCGCCGAGTGAGCCGGTGCCACCACCGGCGGCGCGGGGCCGGGCTCCCGGCGGCCCTGTGGTCTGCGGGCACGGGGGATGGCTCTGAGGCGGCCGCCGGGCGGGCGGCGCGCCAGCGGGCGACCTGAGCGTCCTCGTCGACCAGAGGCAGGAACACGGGCGGGCCGAGCGGGAGCCGGCGCCACTGCACGATCCGGTCGTTGAGGTCTGCGACGGCTTCGCGTACCTCCTGCTCGGAGCGCAGTCCCGGTACCGAATCGGCCAGCCGTTCGGCTTCCTTCCGCAACCTCAGCGGGGTGGGCAGGAGGTCATCGGACGACACGCCCTCGCGGCGCATGTAGTCCCGCAGCCAGGCCTGGCCGGCGTCCTCGTCGCGGCGCGGCAGCGGCTGGCCCGCGCCGGGCAGGTTGTCGAAGGCACCCCGCTCCTCCGCCTCGGCGATCTGCCGGTCGATCCACGAGGTGAAGCTGGTGCCCGGCGGCTTGCGCTCAGTCATCAGAATCTGTCATGAGATCTGCCCTCATCACGAGGTTACCTGCGCCGGGCCGGAGCTAGGCTTCCCGCTATGCCGCCTTCACCGGAGCAGATGCTGAGCGCTATGGGCGAGTCGCTGGCCGCGCGGACGGGCCGGTCGCTGGAGCAGTGGCTGGCCGTGGTCCAGTCCTCGGGTCTCGACCCGCTCGATCAGGCCGCGGTGCGGGGCTGGCTGAAGCGCGAGCACGGCGTGCCGCAGAACAGCCAGTGGGCCATCGCCGACGCGGCGGCCCGGGCGGCCGGGTGGGTCCC
Source organism: uncultured Actinomycetes bacterium (assembly GCA_963790065.1). Lineage (GTDB taxonomy): Bacteria > Actinomycetota > Actinomycetes > Streptosporangiales > Streptosporangiaceae > Palsa-504. Next base: position 19,493 of record CAWBNK010000030.1, read on the forward strand.
GCCGACCGTGGCGGAATACGTCGACCAGCAGTACGGCGGGGCCAAGGCCGGGCTGCGCCCGATCTACGACGCCCTGGCCGCGGCCATCACCGGGCTCGGCGACGACGTGAGCGTCGAGGGGCGCAGCAGCTACACCCCGTTCGTCCGCGGCCAGCAGTTCGCGGCGGTCGCCGCGGCGACCCGCGACCGGGTGGACCTGGGCCTGCGGTTCACCGACCCGCCGGATGCGGCCCGGCTGCAGCCCAGCAACGGGCCCGGCCAGGCGACGCACAAGCTGTCGCTGCGGGCCGCGGATGAGGTCGACGCCGAGGTGCTGTCCCTGCTCCGGACGGCCTACGAGCAGAACGCCTGACCAGACCCCGGCGGACGAGCCTGCCCGGCCAGCGTGACAGACTTCCTGCGGCGAAACAGGAGGCCGGGATGAGCGCCGAGCGTGAGCGGGTAGCGGAATTCGGCAAGCTCGAGAACGGGCTGCGGCAGGGCGGTGACTGGTACCGGTGGGGACCGTACGTCAGCGAGCGGCAGTGGGGGACGGTCCGCGAGGATTACAGCCCCGACGGGCAGGCCTGGGACTACCTGCCGCACGATCACGCCAGGTCCCGGGCTTACCGGTGGGGCGAGGACGGGCTGGCCGGGTTCTGCGACGTCGAGCAGCGGCTGTGCCTGAGCCTGGCCCTGTGGAACGGCCGCGATCCGATCCTGAAGGAGCGGGCCTTCGGGCTGACCGGGGCGCAGGGCAACCACGGCGAGGACGTCAAGGAGTACTGGTGGTACCTGGACGCGATCCCATCTCACGCCTGGAACCGGTGGCGTTACCACTACCCGCAGGGCGCCTACCCCTATGAGGACCTGATCCGGACCAACGCGGCGCGGGACCGGCACCAGCCCGAGTACGAGCTGCTCGACACCGGGGCCTTCGACGGCGGCAAGTACTGGATCACCGAGGTGCATTACGCCAAGGCGGATCCCGACGACGTGCTGATGGAGATCTCGATCACCAACGCGGGCCCGGACACGCAGACCCTGCACGTGCTGCCGACGGCCTGGTTCCGCAACACCTGGTCCTGGGGCGACGACGGGGAGCCCAAGCCGGCGCTGCACGCCGCGGCCGACAGCGGGTACGACACGGCCGCGGCCATCGTCGCCCACCCGTTCTGCGGCGAGATGGAGCTGATCGCCGCGGCTGGGCCGGACGGCACGGCGCCGACCGTACTGTTCTGCGAGAACGAGACGAACACCCAGCGCCTGTTCGGCGCGACGCCGGTCACGCCTTATCCGAAGGACGGCATCAACGACCACGTGATCAGCGGGGCCGCCACCGTCAACCCGGACCGGACCGGCACCAAGTGCGCCTTCTGGTACCAGCTCACGCTGGCCGGCGGTGCCTCCGCGGAGCTACGGCTGCGGCTGCGGCCGCAGCCAGCCGCCGATCAGGCGGGCGATCCCCTGGGCCCGGGCTTCGCGCAGGTCATGGCGGCCCGCCGGGCTGAGGCCGACGAGTTCTACGCCGAGCTGACGCCCCGGGAGGCCAGCGAGGATGAGGCGATGGTGATGCGGCAGGCCTTCGCCGGGCTGCTGTGGAGCAAGCAGCTGTTCTACTACGACGTAGCCCGCTGGCTAGACGGCGACCCGGGCCAGCCGGTCCCGCCCGCGCAGCGGCTGACCGGGCGCAACAGCCGGTGGCGCAGCTTCGATGCCTTCGACATCATGTCGATGCCGGACAAGTGGGAGTACCCCTGGTTCGCCGCCTGGGACCTGGCCTTCCACACCGTGGCGCTGGCGCACGTGGACCCCGCGTTCGCCAAGTATCAGCTGATCCTGCTGTGCCGGGAGTGGTTCCAGAACCCCAACGGGGCGCTCCCGGCCTACGAATGGGACTTCTCCGACGTGAACCCCCCGGTCCAGGCCTGGGCGGCGCTCGAGGTGTTCGCCATCGACGAGGGCCGTGACCTGGAGTTCCTGTCCCGGGTGTTCGACAAGCTGCTGATCAACTTCACCTGGTGGGTCAACCTGGAGGACGCCGGCGGGCGGAACGTGTTCGAGGGCGGCTTCCTGGGCCTGGACAACATCGGCCCGCTGGACCGCTCGCACCTGCCGGTCGGCGGCCTCCTGGAGCAGTCCGACGCCACCGGCTGGATGGGGTTCTACGCCATCAACCTGTGCACCATCGCCGCGGTGCTTGACATGACCAGGCAGCGGCCCGCCGCCGACCTGATCCTGAAGTTCGTCGAGCACTTCGCGGCCATCCGCGATGCGCTGACCAGCCAGGGCCTGTGGGACGAGACCGACGGCCTCTACTACGACCGGCTGGTCACGCCGTCCGGGACCCAGGTGCCGGTCAAAGTCCGCTCGATGGTGAGCATGATCCCGGGGCTGGCCGCCGCGGTCATCGACGAGGAAGACGTGCAGCGGGCCCTGATCGTGGGCAAGCGGTTCGCCGACCTGCTGGGCCGCGAGGGCATGGCCGACCCGGCTGTCATGCAGGACCGCGGCATGCTGCGCGGAGCGCCGGGTGACCGCAAGCTGCTGCTGTCGCTGGCCGGCCCGGGAAAGCTGGAGCGGCTGCTGACCCGGCTGTTCGACGAGAACGAATTCCTGTCCCCGCACGGGCTGCGGGCCCTGTCGGCCTACCACCGGGACCACCCGTACCAGATCCAGGTCGAAGGCATTACGGCCAGCATCGACTACGAGCCCGCCGAGTCCACCACGCCCCTGTTCGGCGGGAACTCCAACTGGCGCGGGCCGGTCTGGTTCCCGCTCAACTACCTGATCATCAGCGTCCTGGAGCGCTACCACCGGTTCCTGGGCGACGAGTTCACCATCGAGTACCCGGCCGGATCCGGCACCCGGCTGGCCCTGGACAAGATCGCCGCCGACCTGCAGGACCGGCTTATCTCCCTGTTCACCCGGGGCCCGGACGGCAGGCGGGCCTGCTTCGGCGGGACCGAGTTGATGCAGAACGATCCCGCCTGGCGGGACAACCTGATCTTCGGCGAGTACTTCAACGGCGACAACGGCGCCGCGCTCGGCGCCTCGCACCAGACCGGCTGGACCGGCCTGATCGCCGACGTGATCCGCCGCCGCCACGGCCAGGTCCGCTCCGTCGCCGAGATCATCAGCCTGGTCAGCCAGGACGCCCGTATGTAGCAGGCCCGGAGCGTTACCTGGCTTAGTCCGCCGCGGGAGCGGCACCTCGCCGGACCAGGCGAACCTTGGCGTTCGGGTGGTCCCGCCAGGTGCTCGCGCCCGTCGCCGCCGCGGTCTTGGCCTGCTCCCACTTGAGCCTGGCCAGCTCGCTGGGCGGCGTCTCGAGCTCCTGGATCCAGGCCCGGGTCGCGGCCACCAGGTGCGTACCGGCCACGGCCAGGCCCGCGAAGGCGACCACGGCCCCGATCCCGATCAAGATTCCGCCGGTGATGAGCGGCCCGGAATTCACCTGCGGCCACGATCCGGCCGACTGGGTCTCCACGTCATTAGCCATAGCGCCGTCCCGATGTCCGCGTGCCTGCCAGGGCACGGCCGAGTACTTGGGTGGCACCAGCCTATGCCCGGGCCTCGCGCGAGCCGCGGGCGGAGCCGGCCACGTTTCCCGGCCGCGGTCGCGGGGCAGGCCTCCGGCAGGGCCCCGGTTTCGGGGCTCACGGGGGGATGTGATTACGGGCAAGATAGTTGTTGGCGGCACGGCCGCCAGCGACTCTCATTACTGAGCGGGCGGAAAGGACGGGCCCGCGGAACACGGCCAGCCGGAGGGAGGCGCGCCGGAATGCGCAGGGCCCGGCAGCTCCAGGGGGTCCGAGGGGACCACGGGACCCGAGGAGACCAGAGCGTCCGAGGGGACGGTCTGGACGCTGACCACAGCCTGACCACGCTGTACATGACGCACTACGGGCCCCTGGTCCGGGTCGCCGCGCTGCTGGTCCAGGACCTGACCGCGGCCGAGGAGATCGTGCAGGACTCGTTCGTGGCCGCGCACGCCGCCTGGCGGCGGCGGCCGGACGCCGACTACGCGCTGGCCTGCCTGCACCGCTGCGTGGTCGACCGATCCCGGGCGGTGCTGCGAGGGCGGATGGGCGCGGGCCCGCCCCCGGCCGACCGGGCGGCTGCCTTGCGCGAAGCCAGCGCCGGGCTGGGCAGTTCGGCGTTCATCTGGGCGCTGTGGGCGCTGCCGGCCCGGCAGCGCGAGGTCGTCGTGCTGCGTTACTTCGCCGACCTGCCGGATACCCAGGTCGCCGCGGCCACCGGGATCAGCCCGGGCGCGGTCAAGATCCATACGGCCCGGGCCATGTCGTCGCTGCAAGCCGGACTCGAGGGTCCGGTCAGGGCCGGTCGCCGTACTGACGGCGCAGCACGGTCTTCATGACCTTGCCGCTGGCGTTGCGAGGCAGGCTGTCCACCAGGTGCAGCACGGTCGGCAGCTTGTAGCGGGCCAGCCTGCTGCTCCCCCACTCACGCAGCTCGTCCAGCGTCAGCGAGGTGCCGGACCTCGGCACGGCGATGGCCACCGGCGTCTCGCCCCAGCGCTCGTGCGGCGCGCCGATCACCGCCAGCTCGGCGACGGCGGGGTGCCAGGCCAGGGCGTTCTCCACCTCGACGCAGTAGACGTTCTCGCCGCCGGTGATGATCATGTCCTTCTTCCTGTCGACGACGTACAGGAAGCCCTCCTCGTCCGCCCGGACCAGGTCACCGGAGTGGAACCAGCCGCCGCGGAACGCATCGGCGGTCGCCTCCGGGTTCTGCCAGTAGCCGAGGGTGACCTGCTGGCCGCGGTAGACGATCTCGCCGACCGTGCCGGGCGGCACGTCCTTCATGTCGTCGTCCACGACCCGGGCCGACGCGCTGATGACCGGCTTGCCCACCGACCCGATCTTGCGCAGGGCATCGGCCCCGGCCAGGGCGCAGCTCACCCCGGTCAGCTCGGTCTGGCCGAAGACCGCGACGTTGATGGCCTGGGGAAACAGCTCGGCCATGCGGCTCAGCAGGGCCGGGGTGGCCGGCGCGGCCCCCCAGGACATGGCCTTCAGCGCAGACAGGTCGCGGCTGGGTACCGACGGGTCGGAGCAGACGACCTGCCACTGCGCGGGGACCAGGAACACGCTGCTGACCCGTTCGGCCGCCAGCAGCTCCAGGGTGGCGGCGGCGTCGAAACCGCCACTGGGCAGCAGCACCGAGGTCCCGCCGATGAGCACCAGCGGCGCGATGCCCCCGATGGAGGCGATGTGGAACAGCGGCGCCGCGCACAGGTTGACCTCATGGTCGTCGTTCAGCTGCCAGGCCCGGATCATGGTGAGCGCCTGGCATTGCAGGTTCTGGTGCGAGATCACGGCGCCCTTGGGCCGCCCCGTGGTGCCCGAGGTGTACATGATAAGGGCGGGGCTGTCTTCGGGCACGTCGACCAGCGGCGGCTGACCGGCCAGGGGCGAGGCCAGGAAGTAGGGATCGGCCCCGTCGGTCTCGCCGGCCGACACGAAGCCGATCTCGCGACAGCACGCGGCCCGGGCGGCGGCCGCGGCCGAGCCGGTGGCCTCGTCCACCACCAGCAGCTCAGCCCCGGAATCGGTGAGGATGAACGCGACCTCGTCGGGGGCGAGCCGGAAGTTGATCGGGACCACGATCGCGCCCAGGGCGTTGGCCGCGAACATGGTCGCGAGGAATTCGGGGCGGTTCGTCATCATGATGGCGACCCGCTGGCCCGCGGTCACGCCGCGGCGCGCCATGGCCGCCGCCACCGCGTTGACCTGGTCGCGGAGCTGGGACCAGGTGACCGAGACGCCCCGGAAGCGGAGATAGACCGCGTTCTGGTTTCTCGTGCGCGTGCCGGGCGATGTGGTTGACCCAGTGATTGCGCCGCCGGACATCCGCATCGTTCATGCACTCTTATAGCACGCGACCCTCAGCGGCCATAGGCTCCATGCGCGACCTGATTGGGTGAGGTGTGATGCCGGAAGACCTGTATGAGTTCCTGCCGGGCGCCGGGGGCGGGCTGGCCCGGGTCCGGCTGCGTGGTCGTGCGGTGCTGGCCACGCCGCTGCTGAACCAGGGTACGGCGTTCACGCCGCCCGAGCGGGACGCACTCGGGCTGACCGGCCTGCTGCCGGACGGGGTGTCCACCATCGACAGGCAGCTGCACCGGGTCTACGCGCAGTACCTGCGCCAGCCGGGCGACCTGGCCAGGTACCTGTTCCTGTCCGGCGTGCGGGACCGGAACGAGGTGCTGTTCTACCGGCTGCTGACCGAGCACCTGGAGGAGATGCTGCCGATCGTCTACACCCCGACGGTGGGCACCGCGATCGAGCGGTACAGCCTGGAGTTCGGCCGCCCGCGCGGCGTGTACCTGTCGGTCAATCATCCGGATCAGGTCGAGACGGCCCTGCTCAACTACGGGCTGGGAGCCGACGACGTGGACCTGATCGTGGCGACCGACTCCGAGGGCATCCTGGGTATCGGCGACTGGGGAGTCGGCGGCATCGCGATCGCGATCGGGAAGCTGGCCCTGTACACCGCGGCCGCCGGGCTGCATCCGGCGCGGGCCATCCCGGTCGTGCTGGACGTAGGCACCGACAACCCGGAACTGCTGGATGAGGAGATGTACCTGGGCAACAGGCACCCGCGGGTGCGCGACGAGCGCTACGACGACCTGATCGACGCCTACGTCACCACCGCCACCCGGGTGTTCCCGCAGGCCATGCTGCACTGGGAGGACTTCGGCGTGGCCAACGCCCACCGCATCCTGACCAAGTACGCCGGGTCCTGCTGCACCTTCAACGACGACATGCAGGGCACGGCGGCCACGGTGCTGGCCGCCGCGCTGAGCGCGGCCCGGGCCGCGGGGACCCGGATGCGAGACCAGCGGATCGTCATCTACGGCGCCGGCACCGCCGGCACCGGGATCGCGGACATGCTGCGGCAGGCCATGATCGACGACGGGCTGACGGCCGACGAAGCGGCCCGCAGCTTCTCCGCGCTGGACCGCATGGGCCTGCTGACCAGTGACTACCCGGGGATCGTGCGGGATTTCCAGGTGCCCTACGTCCGGCCCGCCGCCGAGGTGGCCGACTGGCGGCGGGACGCGGAAGGACGCATCGGCCTGGCCGAGGTGGTCGAGCGGACCCGGCCGACCATGCTGATCGGGACCTCGACCCAGCCGGGCGCCTTCACCGAGGCGATCGTCACCGAGATGGCCGCCCACGTGGCCCGGCCGGTCATCATGCCGCTGTCGAACCCGACCTCGCACGCCGAGGCCCGGCCCGCCGACCTCATCGCCTGGACCGGCGGGCGGGCGCTGATCGCCACCGGCAGCCCGTTTGAGCCGGTCGTATACCAGGGCGTCAGCTACCAGATCGCCCAGGCGAACAACGCGCTCATCTTCCCCGGCCTGGGCCTCGGGGTGACCGTGGCCCGGGCCCGGCGGGTCAGCGACGGGATGCTGGTCGCCGCGGCCGACGCGCTGGCCGGCCTGTCTGACGCCGGAGCGCCGGGCGCGGGCGTGCTGCCCTCGGTCACCAGCCTGCGGGCCACCTCAGCCGCGGTGGCAGCCGCCGTGTCCCAGGCCGCGGACCGCGAGGGCCTGGCCGGCGTCCGGCTGACCGATCCCGTCCGTCAGGTCCGCGAGGCCATGTGGGAGCCCGACTACCCCCGCGTCGAAGCCGTCTAACGCGAGGCGGGAACCACGGCCCGTTCGGCCTAAGAAATCAATCCCGGTGCGTCCGTGTGGGGATCGGGGTCGGTGACGGGGTCACCGTCGGTGAGGGGGACGCGGTCGGAGTCGCGGTGGGAGTCGGCGTTGGTGTCGGCGTCGGCGTCGGCGTCGGGGTGGGAGCCGGGACCTGGCAGGAGGGGTTGGCGTTGTTGGCCGCGTCGGCCACGTCGAAGTCGCCGTAGCCGTTGAGGACGCCGTCCCCGCCGGACCACTGCCACAGCAGGTGGCAGGCGGCCAGCTCGCCGGCGAACCACTGCGCGCTGGCGTGCTGGGAAGAGAACCCGTTCGGGAAGGTCAGCTGGCCCTGCTCGTTGACATAGGTCCACTCGGCGGTGTTGCTGAGCTTCTCGCTGCCGAAGATGCCGGTCCACGAGCCATAGGAGTCACCGCCCGCGGAGTACACGCCGGCCTGGTAGGGCGAGTGCTGGTCGATGTAGGCCGAGAAGCCCTGCCAGGTGGCGTAGTCCACGTTCGCCGGGATGTAGGAGGCCTTGACCGTGCTGCCGCACGGGCCGTTCCACACGGTGTTCCAGCCGTCCCCGTCCGGCGGGACGCCGTTGTTCTCGATGTCCATGAAGATGTAGCGGAAGCCGAGGACGTCGCCGCCCACGTCGGCGATGGCCTGCTTGGCCTGCTGCGCGCCCCAGGCGGTGGCTTCGGCGACGGACCCGTTGTAGTGCGGGTCACGGCCAGGGCCGGCCGCGAACCAGTAGACGGAGGCACCGAGGCCGGTGTGGTAGTTGACGAAATTGTCGGTGGCCATGTTGTAGTTCGATTGATCCCAGGCCAGGCCGCTGGTGGTGCAGCCTTGCCAGTGCCAGAACGCGCCGATCTCCCCGATGTACTCACCGTAGGTGCCGGACGTGCCGTTGCTGCAGCTGCCGTCGGGCTCGGTATACGGGCCGTGGCCGCAGGCGGTGGGGGCGGCGCTGTCCGTGCCCTGGTAGTAGCCGGTGCCGGTGGGCTGGGCCGCCCCGCTGGTGGCGGCGGCCAGCGCGCTGCGGGCGATGCTCGTGACCAGGTCGCCGGGCCGGGTGGGCAGGAACGACAGGACCCGCGGCGCGCCGCAGATGCGCACCGGCGTGCCGAGCCGGGCGGGGCGGCCCGCGCCGCCGGCCGTCGTGGCCGACGGGAAGATGGTCACCGAGGTCACCGGCCGGCAGGCCTGGGCGGATGTTCCGGCCGCGAAGACGGCGAAGGACACCGACGTGCCGGGGTGCAAGGTCAGCGCCGTGCTCTGCTTCGGGCCGCGCTCGTAGGTGGTCAGCAGCGACTTCTCGGCCTGGACGGCGGCGGTGTCGGGGAAGATCTTGGCCACCTGGCTGGCGCCGCCCGCCTCGTCAAGCCGGACCGTGGGCCAGCCGCCGGGCAGCACGCACGGGCCGCCCCTGGCGCTGAGCTGCAGCTCGATGATGGCGCCGCTCTCGGAGGCCTGGACGGAGGTGACGTCGGCGGCCAGGGCCGCGCCGGTGCAGGCGGCCGGTTCGGCGGCGGAACTGGCGGGGAACGCGGGCGGGGCGGAGGAGACACCCAGCGCCTTGATCTGACTGGTCAGGGTCTGCTCGGCGTAGAAGGGGGACAGCCGCAGCTGCCCGCCCACGCAGGGGACGAACGATCCGCCCGGCTCGGTCACGCGCACCGGATGAGCGGACCCGGGCAGGGTCAGTCCCAGCTCCCACTGGGTCACGCATCCGCGCGAGGCGGTGGGCGACATGGCCGTGACGACAGCGCTGCTGCCGGGCGCCAGCACCACGTCCGCGGCCGGGACCGGCGCGATATTGCTGAACGTCACGTCGCTGGTCATGGTCGCAACGTGCTTGCCGCCGGTGGTGCTGACCTGGATCCGCGGCCAGCCGCGCAGGTAACAGGAGGTGCGGGCGGTATCGCGGAAGACGATGTTCCAGGCCCGGGTGCCCATCCCCTCGGCCGGGTCGCCCGCGATGGCGGCGGGCACGCTGATCTTCAGGTCCGCGGCCTGGCAGGCGGCCGCGCCGGCCGGGCCGGGTTTACCCGGAGCGGCCGGGCTTGCTGAGGCCGGGACAGCGGTGAGCACGGCGACGGCCACTGCGGCCGTCACCGCCCAGACCGCCCCGCGCGGCTTGAGCGGGCTTCTGGCCATTGTCGGGTTCCCCTCCGGCGGATTGGCGATGGCTGGCTGGCAGAGGCGGCCTGGGACGATATAGCCGAAAAGGACATCGTCCAGGGCCGCGGTGACCGGAAGTCATCTCCGGACTATCCGCCAAAAAAGGCGGTAACGGCAACGAATCGCGTCAGTGTGAACGGTCTGGGCGAACGGTCAGTTAATTCCGATAGTTGGTCACATATTTTTCTACTGCCTGGTGGTTGATCCCGTTTTTACCGTGTTGATTGCGTGCCGGCGAGACGACACGCCGGGAAGCCGCTCGCTTTTTTGGTGCCATCAGCGGGCATCTGGCCTGGGCAGATGAGGAATTCAGCGGTAGTAGGGGTGCCAACTGGATGCCTCTTCCTGGCATAGCGGCCGTATTTGCGGCGCGCCATTCCGGCCTCGCCTTATTCGTCCGCACCTGGTCTTCCACGACGGCGTGCTCGCGGTGCAGCACGTCGATGAACTGGGCGTGGTGGCTGCCGGGCACGCCGCCGATCCCGGCGGCCGCGGGGATGTTGGTGACGATGATGGAGTACCGCCAGCCTGTGGCGCGCTCGAAGGCGGTCAGGTTCTTGGCCTGCCGGCGGGAGGGTTTGGTGCGGCGCACGATCCACCGCAGGCCATCAGGCCATCCAGCGGCCCGGCTCAGCAGGTGCGTGATCTCGGCGACGTGCTTGTCTTCTTGCACCACCCCCTCCTGGTCCACCGCGGCCTGCCACGCGGTGGCCGGCAGCAGCCCGATCGCCTGCTCATCGGCCCCGGTGATCGCCCAGCCGCAGGTGAACAGCACGGTGCGGCACCGAGATGACAGCGACAGCAGGTGATCGATGAGCTCGTGGCTGGCGCCGGCCCCATCGACGCGGATCAGCAGCCGCGACCGCATCCGGGAGGGGATCTGCCGGATCGCCGCGGTCAGCACGGCGAGGTGGTCGGTGAAGGTGTTCGAGCCTGCGTTGCCCGGGCGCAGCAGCATCGCCAGCGACTCGGCGGTATTGGCCAGCCAGGCCCCCAGCGGATGGAAGCCATACCCGGACTTGAACGTGGGGGCGGCCCCTTCCTTGTCGCTGCGCGCAGTGATCAGCGTCGCGTCCAGGTCGATGACCAGCCAGCCCGCCAGCAGCTTCCCGGCGATGGCCAGCCACGGGAACCCGGCCGGAGTCGCGCAGATCAGCTGCCACACGTGCGCCCGGACCGCCGCCCGCACCCGGGCGATCTTGTCCAGCGTCCGGGGATCAGCCAGCTCCAGCGTCCGCCGCACCGTCGTATCCGACGGCGCGGCCCCGAATACCGGTCCCTGATGCGCCAGCACGGCGATATCGCTCATGCTGGCCGCCCCGAGCGTGATCGCCACCGCCATCGAGACCAGCGCAACACCCCGGTCGATCAGCGGGAACTTCCCTTTCCGGCCCAGCGCCGCGCCGAGCGCAGACGTCAGGCCGCACTGATCGGCCAGCTTGCGCAGCAGCACCGCCCCAGCATGACCGATCAGCCCATCGGCGTCCGGAGCCACGGACAAAGCCCGGTCCCAGCGCGTATCCTTCGCCATTGAGGAGCGCTCCAGCTTCGGCAGATTGCAACGGTGTGGTTACCGCGTAATCTCCCAGAACGGGGCGCTCTTCGCTACCTGCACTGCGTCGCTCCCGCCCGATCCACCGGCGCGGCCTGCGTCATCCCGGCCACTTTGAACCCGCCGCACCCAGCGGGTGCAGCCCCGCGCTACCGCCACGGGCGAAAACCTGCAGCTCAGCACGCTGAACGCACGAAAAACCGCTGATCACCGGCCTGGAGTTGAATCGGAGCTGGCGGCCGCCCGCGGGCCCTGCGCCCGGCCGCCGGACGGGGCTGGCCGGGCGGGCCGGAAGGCCAGCGGCGCTAGGCGGGCGGCAGCGAGACCAGGCCCAGGAAGCACGCGGCGATCTGCTGGATGACCGCGGCGAAGCCGTCGAAGTCGGACGGCTTGACGATGTAGGCGTTGGCGTGCAGCGCGTAGCACTGCTCGATGTCGTCAGGGGCCTGGGATGTGGTCAGCACCACGATCGGGATGGACAGGTACTCGGGGTCGCGCTTCAGGTCGGCCAGCACGGCCAGGCCGTTGCCGATCGGCAGGCTGAGGTCGAGCAGGATGATGCTGGGCCGGGGCGCGGCGGGGTCGGTACGCCGCACGAACTTGATGGCCTGCTCGCCGTTGCTGACCAGGTAGAGCTGAACCGGGGTCAGGGACTGCTCGAAGGCCTCCCTGATCATGATCACGTCGTCGGGATTGTCTTCGACCAGGAGGACGACGGCCCGCTGCTGGTACCGGCTTGGCATTGTGAGGGACTCCCCATCGATCGGCACAGGGCGGTGGCCGATGCGAAGCCATCATGGTTCATGCCCTGGCCGGACGCAAGCGGGCCCGCACGGCGCCCGGCGTCGTGCTAAGTGCCGGTGAGCCAGAGGAAACCCCACGACGGCAGCTCGATCCGGCCGGCGGCGAGGGTCAGCTGCCCGGCGGTGGAGTGCACGTGCGCCGGGTCGTACAGGCCGGCCCGGGCGATGATCCCGGCGTCGACGAACTGGGTGACGTCGCTGAAGTTGGTCAGGGCCAGGAACGGCGCGCTGCGCGGGTGGGCCCGCCGGTAGGCCAGCACGCCGCGGTTCTCGGTGGGCAGGACCTGGGTGCTGCCGCCCGCGCGCAGGGCCAGCAGCGAGCGGCGGGCCTGGCCCAGCCCGCGGATGACGGCGAACACCCGGCCTTCGAGCGTGCCGGGATCATCGCGGCGGGCGGCGGCGTCCCAGTCCATCCGCGGCCGGTGCATCCACCGGTTGTCGTGCGCGTGCGCCGGGTCGCCCGCCCAGCCTGGGTCGCTGCGCATGGCCAGCTCGTCGCCCATGTAGATGAGCGGGAGGCCGCCGAAGGAGAAGGCCACAGCGTACAGCGACTCCAGTCGCCTGATCGCGGCGGTCACCGCGCCCGGGTCCTCGCCCTCCAGCGCGGCGCCGATGCCGCACAGCGACGCGGCCATGCCGGAGATGCGGGCGTCGCCGGTGGCCGGGTTGTCCTGGAACAGCGCGCCCCGGGCGAACGAGCCGGGGAAGCGGCCAGCGTAGAAGTCGGCCAGGAACCGGCGGTGGGCGAAGCCGTCCAGGCCGGCCGCGCCGGCGTCGGCGTCGGACACGGCCCAGCCGATGTCATCGTGGCAGCGGACGTAGGTGACCCAGGAGGCGGGGGCAGGCGCGGGCCGGCGCCGGGACAGCGCGGCCTCGGCCAGCCGGACGTCGCGGGTGGCCAGGCTGGACCAGAGCATGACCATCAGCTGGTTGTCGTAGGCCAGGTCGCACTCGGGGCGGAACCTGTCGTGCGCGCCCAGGTACTGGGCCAGCATCTCCGGCGCGACGATGGCCTCGGCCTTGAGCACCAGGCCGGGCGCGGCCAGCCGGGTCAGGGCCCGGAAGGCCTGGACGATCCGGTGCGCCTCGGGCTGGTTCTGGCAGTCGGTGCCTACCCGCTTCCACAGGTAGGGCACTGCGTCGAGCCGCAGTACGTCGACGCCCCGGTTGGCCAGGGCCAGCATGATGCCCAGCATGGCGGCGAAGGTGGCCGGGTTGGCCCAGTTCAGGTCCCACTGGTAGTCGTGGAAGGTGGTCCACACCCAGCCCAGCCCGGGGACCTGGGTGAAGCTGCCCGGCGCGCGGTCGGGGAACACTTCGGGCAGGGTGCGCTCGTAGCGGTCGGGTTCGGTGCGGTCCGGGTAGATCAGGTACATCTCGCGGTAGCCGGGCTCGCCGGCCAGGGCCCGGCGGGCCCACTCGTGCTCCCGGGCGGTGTGGTTGAGGACCAGGTCGACGCACAGCGCGATGCCGCGCTCGTGCAGGTCGCCGGCCAGGCCCTGCAGGTCGGTCATGGTGCCGAGGCGCGGGTCGACGGTGCCGTAGTCGGCCACGGCGTAGCCACCGTCGTTCTCCCCCTCCCGGGGCCGCAGCAGCGGCATCAGGTGCAGGTAGGTGACGCCCAGCTCGACCAGGTAGTCCAGGTGCTCGCTGATCCCGGCCAGCGAGCCGGCGAAGCGGTCGGCGTAGCAGACGTAGCCGATCATGTCCGCGCGCTGGAACCAGGTCGGGTCGATCTCCCGGCGCCGGTCGAGCCGCCGCAGCGGCTCCGGCCGGGCGGCCGCGGCCTCCAGGGCGGCCAGCACGAGCCGGGCGGCCAGCTGGCCGGGATCGGTGACGCCGCCGTACACCAGGCCGAGCGGCTCGAGGATGTCCGGCGACAGCACGGCTAGGCGGGCCAGGAACGCGTCGGCCTCGGCTGCGTCCAGCCGCGACCGCACCGCGCGCGCCACCGCGGGATCCCACTCGACCACGCACGACTCCTTCGTCCCGGGTATCGCGACGATAGCAGGCCGCCGCGCGGCTCCGGCCGGCTAGGACTCCAGGTAGCGGAGGGTGGCGATGACCCGGCGGTTGTCGTTGTCGGAGGGGGCCAGGCCGAGCTTGTCGAAGATGTTCGCGACGTGCTTCTCCACCACCTTCGGGGAGATGAACAGCGCGGCGGCGATGGCCGCGTTGGACCGGCCCTGGGCCAGGTGCGAGAGCACCTCACGCTCCCGCGGGGTCAGGGCGGCCAGCGTGCTGGCCCGGCGGCCGGCGGACAGCAGCTGGCGGACGACCTCGGGGTCGAGCACCGTGCCGCCCTGGGCGACCTGGGTGATCGCGTCGATGAAGTCGCTGACGTCGGCGACCCGGTCCTTGAGCAGGTAGCCGACCCCGCCCGGTGCCGTGGCGAACAGCTCCGCCGCGGCCTTGGTCTCGATGTACTGGGAGAACACCAGCACGCCGACGTCGGGATGGTCCCGGTGGATGGCCTGGGCGGCGCGCAGTCCTTCGTCGGTGTGGGTGGGCGGCATGCGCACGTCGATGATGGCCACGTCGGGCTGGTGCTGGTCGACGGCCTGCCGCAGCGCCTCGCCGTCGGCGACCGCGGCCACCACGTCGTGGCCGCGGCGGGTGAGGGTCTGGGTCAGCCCATCGCGCATGATCGCGGCGTCTTCGGCGATCACGATGCGCAGGCGCACGGGCGCGGGCGCGGGGGTGGGGGCGGTGGTCATCAGGCGTGCCTCGGCAGTTCTACGGTGACGGTGGTGGGGCCGCCGGGCGGGCTGTGGACCTCGAGCCGCCCGTCGACCGTCTGCACGCGCTCGAGCAGCCCGGCCAGCCCGCCACCCGGGACCAGGCGAGCGCCGCCCGGCCCGTCGTCCATGACCGACATCAGCAGCCCGTGGTCCTGCTCGCGCAGGCTGACCGCGACCTGGCCGGCGCCGCTGTGCTTGGTCACGTTGGCCAGCAACTCAGCGGCGCAGAAGTAGGCCATGGCCTCGATGGCGGGCGAGGGCCTCATCGCCAGGTCGGCGGTCACGGTGACCGGCAGCGCGCTGGTGGCGGCCAGGATGCCCAGAGCCGGGCCCAGGCCACGGTCGAGCACCGGCGGGTGGATCCCGCGGGCGAGATCGCGCAGCTCGGTCAGGGTGTCCTTGGCGTTCTGGTGGGCCGCGCTGGCCAGCGCGAGCGTGCGGTCATCGCCGCCCTGGGCCAGGTTCTCCTTGATCTCGCCCAAGGTCATGGCCAGGGCGGCCAGCCGGACCTGAGCCCCGTCGTGCAGATCACGCTCGATCCGGCGCAGCCGGGCGGCCGACTCGTCAACCGCCCGGGCGCGCCGGTCCTGCAGTTCGCGGGCCCGCTTGGCGGCGGCGGCGATCCGGACCTGGGCGTCACGTTCTGCTTCCAGCCGGGCGGCGCGTTCCTCCAGGGCGGCGAAGCGGGCCCGCCGGTAGCGGTAGGCCACCGAGTCGCCCAGCACCCAGGCGGTCAGCGTCACGCCGCCCAGCCCGGCCGCGGCCCCGAAGATCGCCGCGCCGGCGTGGGCGTGCTGGGCCGGGGACCAGCGGGCGATGGCGGCGGCCGCGCCGAGCAGGCAGACGGCCAGCCCGGTCAGGGACACCGGCCGGGGGCGGTAGGCGGCCAGGGTGTACAACAGGATCAGGATGGCCACGTCGGCGTCGCTGGGCTGCAGGGCGAAGACCGGGGCCTGGGCGATGCCGGGCCGCACGCCCCAGGCGACCTGCGCCGCCCCGACCAGCACGGCCACGGCGAACGCGGCGACCGGATATCGGCGGCGCGTTGCCACCAGCCCGGCCAGCAGTACCCCGACCGCGATGTAGCCGGCCTGGGCGCCGGGCCCGGCGCTGCTCGGGATGAGCTGAGACGCGCTGAATACGAGCAGGGCCGCCGCTAGCAGGCCGTCCGCCTGCCACGGATGATCGCGCAGCCAGGTGTTCACGTCGCCCAGCACCTTCCCAGCCTAGAGGGCTACGCGTCGCGGCGGCTGAAGGCGACCGCGCCGGCGGCCAGCAGGATCACCGTGTAGCAGGCGAACACGGCCAGCTCGCCCCAGGCGGAGAACATGTGCGGCGGGTTGTTCAGGCTCACGGTACTGGTGATCACGGGGACGACGTCCCCGCCGGGCAGCCACCGCACCACGTCCGCGTACCAGGCGCCGGGCAGCGCCTTGGCCAGCTGCGGCACCAGGAACAGCAGCCCGTAGGCGGCGGTGATCCCGCCGACCGTGCTGCGCAGGATGGCACCCAGGCCGAACGCGAACAGGCCGCACACCGCGACGAACAGGGCCGCGGCGATGACGGCGCGCAGCACCTCGGGCTGGCCCAGCGTCGCTCCCTGATGGGTGCTGGCCAGCAGCCGCTGGCCGAGGAAGAACGAGGCGAAGCTGGCGCCGAAGCCTAGGACGAGGGTAATCCCGGCGAAGGTAGCCGCCTTGGCGCCGAACAGGACGGGCCGCCTGGGCATCACGGTCAGCGACGTGCGGATCATCCCGGTCGAGTACTCCGAGGTGATGGCCAGCGTGCCCAGGACCGCGATGACCAGCTGTCCGAGCAGGGCGACGCCGGTGATGCTGGCCTGGGTCGGGTCGAAGCCCATCCGGTCCTGCGCCGACAGGTGTGTCCAGCGGGACGCCTCGCCCGCGCAGAACGCGATGCACCAGGCCAGGCTGACCACGACCAGCATGACCATGCTCCAGTAGGTGGAGCGGACCGAGCGGATCTTGGTGAACTCCGAGCGCAGCGTCCGGTGAAACGGGACGGCGAGGCGGGTGCGCCGGACCTGGCCCTCGCCACGTGCGCCGATGGTGAGCGATGTCATGTCAGTCTCCTAGGCGGGTTGCCCGGCGCGGTAGTCCACGCTGTCGGCGGTCAGTTCCATGAAGGCGTGCTCCAGCGACACGCGGGTCGCGGCCAGGTGGTTAAGCCGGATGCCGTGGGCGAAGGCGAGGTCGGAGACCTGCTCCTCGGTCAGGCCGTGGACCTCGAGGTACGGGTCCTCGGCGGGCGTGATCGTGCCGCCGGCCGCCGTCACCGCCTGGGTCAGCTCGTCCGGCTGCGGGGTCCGGACCTGGACCGCCTGGCCTGAGCCCCGGGCGATGAACTCGGCCATGCCGCAGTCGGCGATGAGGCGGCCGCGCCCGATGACCAGCAGGTGACCGGCGGTGTACTCCATCTCGGACATCAGGTGGCTGGAGACCAGCACGGTGCGGCCCTCGGCGGCCAGTGACCTCATCAGGGTGCGGATCCACCGGATGCCCTCGGGGTCAAGCCCGTTGACCGGCTCGTCGAACATGAGGACCTGCGGGTCGCCGAGCAGCGCGGCGGCAATGCCGAGCCGCTGGCGCATGCCGAGCGAGAATCCCTTGGTGCGCCCAGGCCACCGAGGTCAGCCCGGTCAGGCTGAGCACCTCGTCGACCCGGCGGCGGGCGATGCCGTTGGTCTGGGCCAGGCAGAGCAGGTGGCTGCGGGCCGTCCGGCCGCCGTGCACGGCTCCGGCGTCAAGCAGCGCGCCGACCACGTGCATGGGGCTGGCCAGCTGGGCGTACGGCCGGCCGTTGACGGTGACGGTCCCGGCGGACGGGTGGTCCAGGCCGAGGATCAGCCGCATGGTGGTGGTCTTCCCTGCTCCGTTTGGGCCGAGGAAACCGGTTACCTGGCCGGGGTGGATAGTGAAGCTGAGGTCATCGACCGCTGCGGTACCCCCGTAGCGCTTGACCAGACCGCGGGCCTCGATCATCGGGCGTCCTTCCTGTGTGGGGTCAGGAAAGACGCTACGGACGGCGACCGGCGGGCGGCAGCAGCCTGCCACCCATCTTCAGCTGGGGGTTATCCCCTAGAGATGGGCTCAGGCGACGTAGCAGACCTCGGGCTAGGACCCGTGCGGGGTGTCCTGGCGGCTCTCGTGCCGCCAGTCCTGGCCGAGTTCGTTGTCGTGCAGCCTGCGGAGCAGGTGCGCGTAGTGGTCAAGCCGGTCAGCGGCCTGCCGCATCTCGTTGTAGTCGTGACCGCTGTCGCGGGCGGGGGTCTTCTCCTCGGCCCGCTTGCGGACGATGCCCAGCTCTTCCCGGCTCAGCTCGACGACCTTGGCCAGTGTTTCCTCGAGGTTCACCCGTCCAGCCTAGGACCGCCCCGTTGCTGGCGGCGGCCGAGGGGCGGGTCAGCCGTCAGGCGTCGTGGAAGACGAGGCCGAGGGCGTGGCGGCGGCCGGAGCGGACCGTGCTGACGCCGTGCCGGACCGGGGCGGCCGACCAGCCGCGGGCGCTGCGGACCGGGCGGTCGCGGGTGGTGAAGATCAGGCCGCAGCCCTGTTCCAGCACGGTGCTGGTGCCGCGGGACTGGGCCCGGGGCCGCTGCTCGACCAGCAGGAACTCGCCGCCGGTGTATCCGGCGCCGGCCTCGTCGAGGCCGATGACGACCTGGAGCGGGAAGACCAGGTCGCCGAACAGGTCGCGGTGCAGGGCGTTCCAGTCCCCGGCCTGATAGCGGAGCAGGATCTGGGCGCTGCGGTCCTGTCCGCCCCGGTGGCACAGCTCCAGCCACTCGGGCAGGGTGTCCGGCCACGATGCGGTCCGGCCCAGCCGTGCGGCCCAGTCGCGGGCGATCACCAGCAAGTGCGGGTAGAACGCCTCGCGCAGCGCGCGGACCGGTCCGGGCAGGTCATGGGTGAAGTACCGGTACTGGCCGGAGCCGAAGCGGTGCCGGGCCATGTCGATGGTGGCCCGGAACCGCTCCGGATCGTCGTACAAGCCGGCCAGGTCACGGCACTGGGCCGGGGTGAGCAGCCGGGGCGTGCGGGCGCAGCCGGCGGCGTCGAGCTCGGCGGTCAGCGCCGCCCAGTCGGCGCCGGCCAGCTGCTCGCCCGGTGCGGTCTGCGTGATCATGACACGTCCTCGGTGAGCATGGGCTGCAGCGCGCCCTCGTGCACGAGGAGCTGCTGCTTGCGCTCCGTTCCGCCGGCGTAGCCGCGCATGGTCCCGTCAGCGCCGATGACCCGGTGGCAGGGCCGGATGATCAGCAGCGGGTTCGCGCCGATGGCGGCGCCCAGGGCCTGGATCCGGTCCCGCGGCACGCCGAGCTGGCTGGCCAGCTCGCCGTAGGTGATGGTCGTTCCGTACCTGATCGAGTCCAGGGCGGCCCAGACCCGCTGCTGGAACGGGGTCCCGCGCGGGGCCAGGTCGAGGTCGAAGGCGGTCAGCTCTCCCGCGAAGTAGGCCCGGAGCTGGCGGGTGACCTCGGCGAACGGCTCAGGATGGCGGTGCCAGCCGGGGCCGGGCCGCGGGGCGTTGCGCTGGCCGGGCATGGAGACCGAGGTCAGAATGATGCCGCGGGGGGTTTCCTCGCCGGTCAGGAGCAGCTCGCCGACGGGGCTGTCGAACGTGGAGTAGCTGGTCATTTTTCGATTCCCTAATCGTTGTTTGCCTGACTCCCAAACTACGGTCGGCCACGGGTAGGTGCTGGCGGGTTTCGGACATAGCGTTTTCGCGGGCCGCTCTGCGCCTGGAATACCAGCACGAGAGAGCCGGTCGCCGTAACGCTTCCCGGACGTTTCGTATCTACAGTTAGCCGTGTCCGGTCCTAGCTGCTGAGGAGACAGTCTGGTGAGCACGGGATCCGTGTGGATGCGACGCGCGAGGTTGTCGCTGACGTTCGCGCTCGGCGTGGTCATCCTCGGGCTCGGCGTGGCCTCCGTGGTGCTGGATCACCTCACCCACCAGCCCGGGACCGGCGGGCCGGCGGCCGACGCGCTCGTCGGAGCGGTCGGCGTGGTGCCCGCGACCGCGGTGGGGACGTTGCTCGCCGTCCGCCGCCCGCGCAATCCGATCGGCTGGCTGCTGCTGGTCATCATCATCGTGGAGGTCGGTCCTACCAGCCAGTACCTCATCCTGGACTACCGGATGCACCACGGGTCGCTGCCCCTGGGCTGGGTCGCGGTGGTGCTTCAGGAATGCTGGCCGATGTTCCTGGTTTCGGTCACGCTGCTGCTGTGGCTGTTTCCCGACGGGACGCTGCCGGCGGGCCGGTGGCACCGGGCCGCATCGATCACGGCGGTCGGCTGGCTGCTGGTCGGCCTGGCCACCTCGGCCCGGGGCGTGCTGGTCGCCGCCGGAGGCGATATCCGCATCCTGCCCAACGGTGCCCTGGCCAACTCGTCGCCGGACGTGATGCGGGTCCTCAGCGCCGTGGTGATCGTCGGCACCCTGGCCAGCTGGGCGGCCTGGCTGGCCGTCCAGATACCGATCTACCGGCACGCCAGCGGCGTGTACCGCCAGCAGCTCAAGTGGCTCTACAGCGGTGCGGTCATCTTCGTGTTCGCGTACTTCGGCGTGTTCATCGCCGCGCTCGCCGTGGAAGCCATCCCTGGCTGGAATGACCAGCCGGTGACCAACGCGCTGGCCATCCTCGGCACGGCCGCCCTGCCCGCCTGCCTGGGGGTGGCAGTGCTGAAGTACCGGCTGTACGACCTCAACCGGGTCATCAGCCGGGTGGTCTCCTACGCGCTGATCACGGCCCTGCTCGCGGGCGTGTTCGCCGGCCTGATCCTGTTGGCCACCCGGGAACTGCCGGTCAGGGGCTCGGTGGCCGTGGCCGTGGCCACGCTGGTCATCGCGGCGCTGTTCAACCCGCTGCGCCGGCGGGTGCAGCGGGCGGTCGACCGCCGGTTCAACCGCTCCCGGTATGACGCCGAGGCCGTAGTGGCCGCCTTCACCGCCCGGCTGCGGCACACGGTCGACCTCGACACCCTCCGGCACGACCTGGTCGGCGTGACCCAGGAGGCGTTCCAGCCCGCGCACGTCTCCATGTGGTTCGCTCCCGCGCCCGCCGGCGACCAGGACCGCCCCGCGTAGCCGAAGTCGCCCCGGAACCTCATGGCGGCACGGGGTTTGGTATCAAAAGGCGTAGGAATTCCTTCGCGATCATAAGGTGGCGCCGTGGCGGTTAATCAGCAGGTGCGGTTGGCGGATCGGCCCTCGGGGCTGCCCCGGCCGAGTGACTGGGAGTTCACCAGCGAGGACGTGCCGGAGGCGGGTGCCGGGCAGTTCGTGGTGGCGGTCTCGCACCTGTCCGTCGACCCGGCCATGCGGGGCTGGATGAACGCGGGAGCCTCCTACATCCCGCCGGTCGAGATCGGGGCGGTCATGCGGGCGGGCGGGGTCGGCCGGATCGTCGCCTCGGAGCATCCCGGGTTCGCGGTGGGCGACGAGGTGACCGGGATGTTCGGCGTGCAGGACTACGCCGTCTCGGATGGCCGGGGCGTGATGAAGCTCGACACCAGCCTCGTGCCGCTGCCGACGTACCTGGGCGCGCTGGGCACGACCGGGCTGACCGCCTACTTCGGGCTGCTCGACACCGGGAAGGCCAAGGAAGGCGACACCGTGGTGGTGTCCGGCGCGGCCGGGGCGGTGGGCAGCGTGGCGGGTCAGATCGCCAAGATCAAGGGCTGCCGAGTCATCGGCATCGCGGGGGGACCGGATAAATGCCGCGCCGTGGTCGAGGAGTTCGGCTTCGACGCGGCGATCGACTACCGGGAGCCGGGCCTGCGCCGCAGGCTGCGGGAGCTCGCGCCGGGCGGCGTCGACGTCTACTTCGACAACGTGGGCGGGCAGATCCTGGACGACGTGCTGGCCTGCCTGGCCCGCGGCGCCAGGATCGTCATCTGCGGCGCGATCTCGCAGTACAACGAGGACCAGGTCCGGGGCCCGGCCAACTACATGATGCTGCTAGTAGCCCGGGCGTCCATGACTGGCATGCTGGTGTTCGACTACGCCGACCGGTACCCGGAGGCCCTGGCCGAGCTGGGCGGCTGGTACGGGGCCGGGCGGCTGGTCTCGCGCGAGCAGATCGTGCACGGCAGCGTGCGCGACTTCCCGTCGACGCTGCTGATGCTGTTCGAGGGCGCCAACACCGGCAAGCTGATCCTGGCCCTGGACGGGAACGGCTGATCTCCAGGGTCGTGCGACGTGAGCTGATCACCCCACCAGCCCCATGTCCCCCAAGATCAGGGTGGATTAGGGTTCCGGGGTGGATCCGGTGCATCCCGGGCCCCCAAATCCACCCACAAGCCCGGATCCACCCCGGAAATGTGGTGGACGTACCGGGTGGGGCTGGTGGAAGGGGCAAGGTTAGGACTTAAGGCAGGCCGGGGATGCCGCCGACGCGGGAGCCGTCGGCGGCACGCGGGCCGGGCACGTGCCGGAAGCCGAACGGCTCGGCCGGGCGGCCGGGCTGGACGTACCAGGCCTGGCCGGTGGCGTCGCTGGCCAGGATGGCGAACAGGGCGTCGACCACCTCGTCAGGCGGCATCAGCGGGATGCCCGCGGCATCGATCAGGTGCCGGACCGGCTCGTTGATCGCGGTGTCGGCGAAGCCCGGGCACAGCGCGTTCACGGCCACGTGCTCGGCCGCCAGCGCCGGGCCGAGCGAGCGGGCCAGGCCCACCACGGCATGCTTGCTGGCGGCGTAGATCGGGTCCTGCGGCACGCCGGTCAGCCCGGCCAGGCTGGAGGTCAGGACCAGGGCGCCGCGGCCGCGGGCCCGCAGCGCGGGCAGGGCCGCGTTGACGCCGAAGAACACGCCGTCGACGTTGATGGCGAAGGCCCGCCGGTAGGCGGCCAGGTCCCAGCTTCCACTGGCCAGCGCGACGCTGGTGGTGGACACGCCCGCGTTGAGGAAGGCCAGGTCCAGCCCGCCGAATTCGGCCACGGCCAGGGTGACCGCGTGGTCGTTGTCGGCCGGGTCCCTGACGTCGCAGCGGACGAACCGGCCGCCGGTCTCGGCGGCCAGCGCGGCGCCGCGCTCGTCAACGTCGGCGATCACCACCCGGGCGCCGCGGGCGGCCAGCCGCCGGGCCGCGGCGGCCCCGATGCCGTTGGCGCCGCCGGTGATCAGCGCGACCGCGCCGTCCAGCTCGATGGCCATCAGGACCGGTCCCGGATCTTGGCGCGGTTGGCCAGGTCCAGGCCGCGCAGCAGGGCGTCGATGACCGTGACGGCCCGGCCGATGTCCGGGACCCGGTCGGCGATCACGTCGGAGTACAGGAACCCCTCGCTGACCCGCAGGATCGCGTAGGCCAGGGTCCGGGTGTCCAAGCTGGCGTCGAACGAGCCGCGGGCGCGTTCCAGGTCGATGAGACTCTCCAGCGCGGCCGCCATGCCCTTGTGCACCGTACTGCGGGCCCCGGTCAGCAGGCGGAGCGCGGTTTCCGGGTCGGCCTCGAGGAAGACGTGCAGCGGGCCGTCCGCGGCGACGGCGTGCAGTACGCCGCCGATCACGGCGCTGAGCCGGGCCGTACCGGCCAGGTCCGCGCTGGCCTGCAGGTGATCGGCGAGCAGGCGGCGGGCCCGCCACCACAGCACCTGGTCAAGCAGCTGCTCCCGGTTGCCGACCCGGCGGTACAGGGTGGCCCGGGCCACGCCGATGCGGCGGGCCAGGGATCGCATGTCCAGCCGCTGCCCGGCCACGAAGGTGTCCACGGCCGCGGCGAAGATCTCCGGCGGAACCAGGGCCGGAACCCGGGTGCCCGCCGGAAGGACGATGCGGACGTCGTCGCCAGTGCCAGTGCCAGTGCCAGTGCCAGTGCCGGTGCCAGTGCCGGTGCTGACGGCCTGCGGTGCCGAGGACATCGTCAGTCCGCCGGCCGCTCGCCGGCGGCGCGCTCGCCGGCGAGCTTTTCGGCCGCCTCGAGCAGCAGGGCCAGCTCGTCGACCAGGTAGCCGGCCAGGGCGTCGAGGTCGGGAACCAGCTCGCGGCAGGACACCAGGCCGAAGTGCAGCTGGCCGAGGTAGCCGACCAGGGTGATGTTCAGGCCCTGGCCGTCAGTGACCACCGACACCGGGTAGTGGGCCAGCAGCCGGGCCCCGCACAGGTAGACCGGGACATTCGGGCCCGGCACGTTGGAGATCGTGACGTTGAATGGCGGCAGCCGGTGCAGCAGGCCGGTGGCGAACACCACCCGGGCGGCCCGGGCGGTCAGCGCCGGCGGGGAGAAGTCGCTGATCTGGTCGACCAGGCCCTGCGGGATCGCGGCCTGCTGGGCCTTGGCGATGCGGGTGGCCTGATGCACGATCTCCAGCCGGCGCCCCGGCTCGGTGACGTTGGTGGGCAGCATGGCCAGCATGGCCGACACCCTGTTGCCCATGGCGCCCTTGCTGGCCGGGTCGCGGACCGACACCGGGATCATGGCGATGAGCGGCTGGTCGGGCAGCGCGTCGTGACCGGCCAGCCAGCGCCGCAGGGCGCCGGCGCACATGGCCATCACCACGTCGTTGACTGAGACCCCGAAGACGTTCTTGATCTTCTTGACGGTGTCGAGGTCCACGCTGCGGAACGCGAACCGGCGGTGCGGCGTGATGGGCTTGTTGAACGGCGTCGCGGGCGCCCGGCCCAGCGTGGTCGGGATGACCGCGCCGTCACCGCGGTTCAGCCCGAGCATGCCGCCGACCAGCGTATTCACCGCCGGGGCCAGGGTCGGCAGGACCTTGACCATCTCGTTGGTCAGGCGCACGGTCTGGACCGGCCGCCAGGCCGCCTTCGCGGTCGCCCTGGCCGTCAGCTCGGCCCAGCTCGGGGCCTTCTCCGGGTGCCACGGCTCGACCGGCGGCAGCTCGCGGCCGGCCGGGGTCAGGTCGAGCAGGACGGTGAGCAACTCGGCGCCTGACGCGCCGTCGATGGCCGCGTGGTGGATCTTGGTGTAGACCGCGGCGCGCTTCTTGGCCAGCCCGGTGATCAGGTAGATCTCCCACAGCGGGCGGCTGCGGTCAAGCGGCCGGGCGTGCAGCCTGCTGACCTGCTCGTTCAGCTGGGCGTCCGACCCGGGGCGGGGCAGCGCGAGCTCGCGGACGTGGTACTCGATATCGAAGTCGGGATCGTCGATCCAGTAGGGTTGGTCCAGCCCGAGCGGCACGTTCAGCAGTCTCTGCCGCAGCACGGGTACCAGCGGCAGCCGCTCGGCCATCACTTCGGTGAGCCGGGCCAGGGTCAGCGGCTTGGGCGCGCCGGCCGGATCCAGGATGCTCAGGCCGCCGACGTGGCCGGTGGTGTTGGCCGTCTCCAGGGCGAGGAACGATGCGTCGAGCCCGGTCAGTTGCTGCATGTGCGTTACTCCCCTGCGGAGAAGTGCCGGCTCAGCCAGTCGCGGATCGTGGTGGCGACGACGCCGGGGACCTCGAGCTGCGGGACATGCCCGACATCGGCGAGGAAAACGGACTCCCAGCGCGGGTTCCGCGCGGCCGCCTGGCGGATGGCCGCCACCGGCACCAGCCGGTCGGCCTCGCCGCCGATGAGCAGGACGGGGACGCCGATGCCGGCCATCTTCGCGTTGTAGGAGCCGCGGCGGGCGAGGACGCGCAGCAGCGAGCGGGCCGCGGCCAGGAAGATCCGGGCGCGGGCTGAGGCCTGGGCGCTGTTGGCCGGGTGGCGCCGGGCAGCCAGCGCGACTTCGGCCTTGGTCATCTCCGGATCGGCACGGGACGGGTCGGCGAAGCAGAGCTTGATGAGCTGGCGGACGGCTTCTTCTGGTGTGACGCTCGACAGCAGCCTCGCCACGACCAGCGGGGCAAGGCCGGGCAGGGTGTAGAGCAGGAACTGGCCGGACACCTCCCAGTCGGGCTTCTGCGGGGGCAACGGGAGGGCGGGGTCGATCAGGACCACGCCCTTGACCGCACCGGGATTGGCGGCCGTTTCGAGGATGGAGATCAGGCCGCCCATGGAGTTGCCGACCAGGATTACCGGCGTGCCGATGACCTCGGTGATGAACCGGTCCACGAGGCGGGTGTTGGCCTGCACGGTGGAGTTGGCCCGCAGGCCCGGCGTGAGGCCGAACCCGTGCAGGTCCAGGGCGACGACGCGGCGGCCGGCGGCTAGCGCCGGTCCGATCAGGCACCAGTTCAGGTGCGAGCCGCCCAGCCCGTGCACGAACACGATCGGCAGTTCGCTGACCTTATCCGGGTTCCCGTCCCGGACCTGGTCGGGGGCTTGGTCCTCGGCGGGCGAGAACTCGATCCAGTGCACGGGTCCGTCGAGGTCGGTGACGAAGCTGGCGGCGCCCCAGGGAGCGGCGAAGTCATACGGCGCCCGGCGGGTGACGGCCGGGCCGGTGCTGGAGGGGCCGGAGCGGGTCATCGGCGGCCCGGGTAGAGCGGCCGCAGGGGCAGCGGCGGGCGGAACGGCCGCTGTTGCCCGGCCGGGACGGTCAGCCGGTCGGCGATCAGCCACAGCGTGGCCAGGTCGACGCCGAAGCCGAGGTGACTGCAGCGGACTTCGACGTTCTGGTGCCGCTCGGTTTCCGGCTCGATGCAGGCCTGCCAGGCCACCACGCCGTCAAAGCGCGAGTACACCGAGATGGACGGGACGCTGATGGGCCGGGCCCGCTGATCGGTGCCCGGCACCCGGGTGGCGTCCGCGTGCAGGTGGCGGTAGCGCTGGTAGGCGCCGTGGACGTTGCTCTGCCGCGGGTCTTGCAAGGCGAAGGGACTGCCCAGGGTGATGACCTGCCTGACCTGCCGGGGATGACGGCGCGCCAGTTCCCTGGCGTAGACGCCGCCCAGGCTCCAGCCGATCAGCGATACCGGGCCGCCGCTCCGCGCCGCATGGTCGAGCAGCGCCCGCGGCAGCCCGGCCAGCACCGCCTCGGTCGGCCCGCGGTTGCGGCCAAGGTCCCAGCCGCGCACCTGGTAGCCCAGGTAGCTCAGGAACCGCCGCAGCACGACCGTGCTGGTATCGGAGGCCAGCAGGCCGGGCAGGACCAGCACCCCGTGGCCGTCGCCGCGGGGCGCGGCGGCCAGCCAGGGCGCGGCCAGCGGCAGCGCGGCCAGATCGGCCAGCCCGCGCAGCGGCTCGGTCGCGAACAGTCCGGCCGAGGGCCCCGGACGACCGGCGTTGCCGGTTCCCGGACCGTTCCAGCCCGGCCCGTTCGGATCCCGCCTGGTCTTTCCCGGCCCCCTGATGAGGTAGATCACGGCCCGCTCCGCTCGCTTGTCGCCACGACCTAGGCAAGGTAGTGATACACCTTTAATATATGTCTCACCGACAAAGGGGTGGGCATGAGTTTCAACCTGGCGGCCATCTTGACCGAGACGGCCCTGGCCGCGCCCGGGGCTCCGGTCCACCGCTTCATGGGGAACGCCACGACCTACGGCGAGCTCGACGGCCAGTCGGGCCGGTTCGCGGCGGGCCTGCGCGAGGCCGGCCTGGGGCCCGGCGACGTGGTGGCGCTCCAACTGCCGAACGTTCCGCAGTTCCTGACCGCCTACTTCGGCGCGCTCAAGGCCGGCCTGGTGGTACTGCCGCTCAACCCGCTGCTGATGGCGCCCGAGCTCGAGTACCACCTGGGCGACTCGTCGGCCAGGCTGCTGATCGGTTTCGAGGGCATGCACGCCGAGGCCAGCAAGGCCTGCGAGCGGCTCGGCATCCCGCTGTACCTGGTCAGCTTCGGCGCCGCCCCGCTGCCCGATGACGCCCGGCCGGTCAGCGCGCTGATGGGCGCGGCGAACGGGGATGTCGTGCCGCGCAGCCCGGACGACACCGCCGTGCTCATCTACACCAGCGGCACCACGGGCAAGCCGAAGGGCGCGGAGCTCACCCACTTCCAGATGTACATGAACTGCACGATCGCGGGCCAGCTGTTCGGTGCCCGCAGCGATGACGTCACGCTGGCCGTGCTGCCGTTCTTCCACGTGTTCGGGCTGTCGTCGGTGATCAACGTGGCGGTGCGGTACGGCGGCTGCCTGTCGATCGTGCCGCGCTTCCAGCCGGGTGACGTGCTTGACATCCTCGAGCGCGACCGGTGCACGGTGATCGGCGGCGTACCGACCATGCTGCACGCCCTGGCCCAGCTGGACATCACCGGCCGGGACCTGTCCGCGCTGCGGGTCGCCGTGTCCGGCGGCGCATCGCTGCCGGAAGACATCATGCGCACCTTCGAGGGCAAGTACGGCATCGAGGTGCTCGAGGGCTACGGCATGTCCGAGACCGCCAGCTCGTGCACCTTCAACCGGCCCGGCGACCGGCGGGTGCTGTCCATCGGCAAGCCGCTATGGGGCGTCACCGTCCGGGTGGGCGACGCCCAGGACCGGCCGCTGCCGCCCGGCCGCGAGCACGTGGGCGAGATCTTGATCCGCGGGCACAACGTGATGAAGGGCTACCTCGGCCGGCCCGAGGCCACCGCCGAGACCCTGCGCGGCGGCTGGCTGCACTCCGGCGACCTCGGCTACATGGACGATGACGGCTTCTACTTCATCGTCGACCGGGCCAAGGACCTGGTGATCCGCGGCGGGTACAACGTGTACCCGCGCGAGATCGAGGAGGTCCTCTACGCCCACCCCGGCATCCTCGAGGCGGCCGTGATCGGCAAGCCGGACGAGCGGCTCGGCGAGGAGGTCGTCGCCGTGGTGGCCTGCCGCGAGGGGTCCGAGCTGACCGCGGATGAGGTCATCGCCTACTGCCGGGAGCGGCTGGCCGCCTACAAGTACCCGCGCGAGGTCAGGTTCGTGGCCGAGCTGCCCAAGGGCCCGTCGGGCAAGATCCTGAAGGCAGCCCTGCGGGACGGCTAGGTCACCGGAGCTCGGCGAAGAACTCGCGGGTGTCGGCGGCCAGCAGGGCAGGGGCCTCGAGGGCCGGGAAGTGGCCGGCCGCGTCGAACTGCGACCAGTGCCCGATGGCGTGGCCGGGGTCGTAGAGCTTGCGGATCAGCGGGTCGGTGCCGCCGAACACTACCCAGCCGACCGGTGCCGCGGCCCGGCCGGGCCACTCGGCGTGGTGCGCGTTCTCGTAGATGAACCGGGCCGCAGAGATGCCGGACCCGGTGAACCAGTACAGGCTCACCGTGGCCAGCAGCGCGTCCCGGTCGGCCGGGCCTGCCGTCCATGCCTCGAACTTCTCCGCGATCCAGGCCAGCTGGCCGACGGGCGAGTCGTGCAGGGCGTAGCCGAGGGTCTGCGGCCGGGTGCCCTGGATCTGCAGGTAGGCCTTACCCTCGGCGGACGGCTCCTTGAGCCGGGCCAGGTGCTCGCGCTCGGCGTCGGTCAGCGCGGCCAGGTCCACCGGGATCGGATCCCCGGCCATGGCGGCCGCGCCGCGCACGTCGGACACGATGTACACCCCGGCCACGTGCTCGCCGTCGATGGCACCGAGCAGGCCGGAGACGCCGGAGCCGATGTCGCCGCCCATCACCCCGTACCGGGCATAGCCGAGGCGGCGCATCAGCTCGGCCCAGGCCCGGCGGTGCGCCCGGTCTGCCAGCCGGGCTCGGTCAGCGGCGTGGAGAAGCCGAACCCCGGCAGTGACGGGATCACCAGGTGAAAAGCGACCTCGGCGTAATCGGTGAGCAGCCCGATCAGGCCGGCGTACTCGACCACCGAGCTGGGATAGCCGTGCGTGATCAGCAGCGGGAGCGCGTCCGGCTGCGCGCGCCGGCCGCCCAGATCGCGGGCCGGGTCCCGGCCGCTATCGAGGTCACGCCGCTGGACGAGCACCGCTGCCAGATCACGGCCGGCTCGGACACGGTGGGCATGCTGGCCGCCTACCTGGGCATGCTGGACGCCGACTTCGAGGTGCACGAGCCGTCCGAACTGGTGGACCAGGTCCGCGCGCTGGCCGGCCGGTACCAGCGAGCCACCCGGTCAGCAGGCTAGGCGACCGTGTGACGAGGGAGACATCCGCTCGCCTGGCGAGATACATAAGTAACTGATATAAATAACTTATGGAAATTTCCAGAGTTCGGGACGAGCTGGCCGGGCGTGCGCAGGTCGAAGCGGCGTTGGCTGAGCCGGCATTGGCCGAGTCGACGCTGGCGGACGGGGTGGCGGCGGCGTTCGAGCGGCTCATCGGGCTGTTCCGCTCGCTGACCCCGCCGGGCGAGCTGTCGCTCACGGCGGCCGCGACGCTGGCCACCCTGGAGCGCATGGGTCCGTGCCGGCTGACCTGGCTGGCGACCCGGGAAGGGGTGACCCAGCCCGCGATGACGCAGCTGATCGCCCGGCTGCAGGACGCGGGCCTGGTCGGCCGGGCGGCCGATCCGGCCGACGGGCGGGTCGTGCAGGTCCGGGTAACTGCCGAGGGCAAGGCGGTGCTGGCGCGCCGCCGGGCGGCGCGGGCGGGCCGACTGGCCGGGCTGCTTGACCGGCTCACCCAGGACCAGCGGGACGCGCTGGCCGCGGCCCTGCCCGCCGTAGACGCGCTGGCCAGCGCCCAGCCGCGATAACCCCACTGGCCTGCGCCCAGCCCCGATAACCCTCCGGCCGGTGCCCGGCCCCGATAACCCTTAGGAGCATTGTCATGAGTGGCACCCGTGCAGGCTCGGCCACGAGCCCGTTCCGGCAGCCGAAAGCCGTCTTCGCCGTCGCGTTCGCCTGCGTGGTGTCGTTCATGGGCATCGGCCTGGTGGACCCGATCCTGCCGGCCATCTCGCACGAGCTGAAGGCCTCGCCGAGTGAGGTCACCCTGCTGTTCACCAGCTACCTGGTGGTCACGGCGGTGGCCATGCTGATCACCAACTGGGTCTCGAGCCGGATCGGTGCCAAGAAGACGCTGATCGCGGGCCTGATCCTGATCGTGCTGTTCAGCGCCGCGGCCGGGGCCTCCCCCGGCATCAACGCCATTATCGGGTTCCGGGCCGGCTGGGGCGTGGGCAACGCGCTGTTCATCGCGACCTCGCTGGCCGTCATCGTGGCCTCGGCCAGCGGCGGCTTCGCCGGCGCCATCGTGCTGTACGAGACGGCGCTGGGCGTCGGCATCGCGGTCGGCCCGCTGCTGGGCGGCACCCTGGGCGAAATCAGCTGGCGGGGCCCGTTCTACGGGGTCTCGGTGCTGATGGCCATCGCGCTCATCGCCACCGTGGTGCTGGTCGAGCCCACGCCCAAACCCGCCCACAAGACCGGCCTGTCCGCGCCGCTGCGCGCCCTGCGCCACCGCGGCCTGCTGACCATGTCGCTGACCGCGCTCTGCTACAACTGGGGCTTCTTCACGGTCCTGGGGTACGCGCCGTTCCCGATGAACCTCAGCCCGATCAAGCTCGGCCTGGTGTTCACCGGCTGGGGCATCATGGTGGCCCTCTTCGCCGTGTTCGGCGCTCCCCGGCTGCAGGAATCCCTCGGCATCGCCAGGACCATGTACCTCAACCTGGCCGCGTTCGCCGTGATCGTGCTGGTCATCGCCATCTGGACGACGGACCGCGCGGTGCTGATCCCGGCCGTGATCGCGTCCGGGATCTTCATCGGGGTCAACAACACGATCACCACCCAGGCCGTGATGACCGTCTCCCCGGTGGAGAAGCCGGTCGCCTCGGCGGCCTACAGCTTCGTCAGGTTCATCGGCGGCGGCCTAGCCCCCTACGCGGCAGGCCGGATGGTCATCGCGGTCAACATCCACTTCCCGTTCTTCATCGGCGCCGGGGCCATCGTGGCCGGCATCGTCGTCCTGTCCACCGCGCACCGCCTGCTCAGCGAGGCCGAACGGGTCCAGGCCGAGCAGGTCACTGCGACCGCGGCCGCGACGGCGGTGGCCGCGCCCGCCCCGGAGCTGATCCCGGTGGCGGGGCACGCGAGCAGCACGGACCGTTCGGCAGAATCGATCGTGGCCGCTGTCGACGGCTCGCCCATGGCCGCGCTGGTCACCGAGGCGGCGGCGCGGCTGGCGGCGGCGGATGGCCGGGCCGTGCACGTGGTCCACGTGCAGGAGGACGCCACCGCGGGCGATGCGGGCACCGACGGGGAAGACCTGGACGCAGCCCGGGCCGCGGTCAGGAGGCAGCTTGACCTGCTCGCCGCGCATCACGTCCCGGCCGAGGGCCAGATCCTGCTGCACGCCACCGATCACGGCACGGCCGGGCGGATGATCGCCGAGTACGCGGCCGCGATCGGAGCCGGCACCATCGTGATCGGCGCTTCCAGCCACGGCGGGCTGCCCGCCCTGATGGACGCGAGCGCGAGCCGGGAGCTGGGGCGGCACACCGCCAGCAACATCCTGATCGTGAACCCCGACGCCCCCGGGACCCTGATCGCCGCTGACGAGTGGAGCGAGCTGGAGGCGTCGCGGCCGCGGTAGGCCCCCGGGCGCGATCAGGCGGGCTTGGTCTGGTCTTCGCCGGCCGGCTGGCCGCGCCCGCGCCTGGCCCGCAGGCCGCTGGCCAGGTTCTCCAGCGCCGGCAGCGCTGCGACCAGGGCATCGGCCTGCTCGGCGGGCAGGTCTGCCATGCATTCGGAGATGATCGCGGCACGCTGAGCGGAGATCCGCTCGTAGGCGTCCCGGCCCTGGGGCGTGCCCTCGACCCGGGCGGCCCGGAAGTCGTCCGGGTCCCGCAGCCTGCGGATCAGGCCGAACGAATCCAGCTTGCCGACCACCCGGGACAGCATGGTGGGATTCAGGCCCTCGATCTCGGCCAGGTCGGCCAGGCTGACCGGGCCGCGGCCGTTGACCACGCCGAGCACGGAGGCCTGGGTGGGGGTCAGCCCCTCCCCCACGGAGGCCGCGTTTAGCTGCCGCGCGAGCCGAAGCACGACGCGGCGCAAGCGGATGACGGTGTCACTGTCCATGGGTGCCGACTACCTCTTTGCCAGCAACGGCTAGAAAGCAACTCTAGGGGATGACCTCGGCCTTGCGGTCCAGCAGGCCTAGCAGCTTAGCCAGCGCCTCCCGGTCAGCGCCGGACAGGGGCGCGAACAGGTCTTCGGCCGCGCGCCGCCGGGCCTCACGCATGCCGTCGCGGACGGCCAGGCCCTGGTCCGTCAGGTGCAGGCGGATGGCACGGCGGTTCCGCGGGTCGACCTCGCGGCGGACCAGCCCGGCCCGCTCGAGCGCGTCGATCACGGTAGTGACCGACCGCGGCACGATGCCCAGGTGATCGGCGAGCTCTGTCATCCGCGGCGGTTCCTCGCTGCGGGTGATCATGCGCAGGGCACGCTCCTGAGCCGGAGTAAGGCCCAGCGGCGCCAAGCGCGCAGCTTGCGCGTGGCGGAGCCGCTTGGTCAGCCGTTGGAGCAGGTCCGCCAGCTGGGCCGAGTCCTCGTACTCCATGCCCGGATTCTACCAGGAGCGGCGCTCATACTGAGTCGGGAACAATTATGAGTTATACTCTGTTTGAGCTAACAGGACTAACTACTTGGAGGCTTATTTGGGTACCGCTAGCACGCGCGTGCCGATCCGGCGCATCCTGCGGCTGTTCCGCCCCTACCGGTGGAGCCTGCTGTTCGTCGCCGTGCTGGTCGGCGCGTCATCCCTCGTATCCCTGGTCAATCCGTTCCTGATCCGCGCGATCATCGACGTGGCCCTCCCGCAGGGGCGGCTCGGCCTGCTCGCCGTGCTCGCCATCGGCATGGTCGTGGTGTCGATCGCCAACAGCTCGTTCAGCGTCTCGCAGACCTACGTATCCACCAAGGTCGGGCAGCGGGTGATGCACGACCTGCGCACCGCCGTCTACTCTCACCTCCAGCGCATGTCGCTGGCCTTTTTTACCAGGACCCGCACCGGCGAGGTGCAGTCGCGCATCGCCAACGACATCGGCGGCATGCAGTCGACCGTCACCACCACCGCCACCACGCTGGTGTCCAACCTGACCACCGTGATCGCCACCATCATCGCCATGATCGTCCTGGACTGGCGCCTGACGATCGCGTCGCTGATCATGATGCCCGCGTTCGTGTGGGTGAGCCGCCGGGTGGGTACCGAGCGGCGCCGTATCACCCGCGACCGGCAGCGCCAGCTCGCCGTGATCTCCTCGATCGTGCAGGAGTCGCTGTCGGTGAGCGGCATCCTGCTCGGCCACACCATGGGCCGCTCCCGCTCGCTGGCCGACTCCTTCGCCGGCGAGTCCGACAAGCTTTCTGACCTGGAGGTCCGCTCGAGCATGGCGGGCCGCTGGCGCCAGTCGACGATCCAGATCGTCATGTCCTCCATGCCCGCGGTGATCTACTGGGTGACGGGGCTGACCGGCCACGGCGACCGCATGGCCATCTCGATCGGCACCCTGGTCGCCTTCACCACCTTGCAGCAGGCCCTGTTCCGGCCCATGGTGCAGCTGCTCAGCGTCGGCGTGGACATGCAGAGCTCCCTGGAGCTGTTCGGCCGGATCTTCGAGTACCTGGACCTGCCCGTCGACATCGCCGAGCCGGCCCATCCGGTGACGATCGGCAAGGTCAGCGGCGAGGTGCGCCTGGACGACGTGGGCTTCAGCTACGCGGGCGCCGACCGCCCGACGCTGAGCGGCATCGACGTCACGGTCCCGGCCGGGCACTCGCTCGCGATCGTGGGCGAGACCGGCTCGGGCAAGACCACCCTCAGCTACCTGATCCCGCGCCTGTACGACGTGACAGACGGTCGCGTGCTGATCAACGGCGTCGACGTGCGGGACATGTCGTTCGACACGCTGTCCGCCACGGTCGGCGTGGTCTCGCAGGAGACCTACCTGTTCCACGCCTCGGTGGCCGACAACCTGCGGTTCGCCAAGCCCGACGCCACCGACGCCGAGCTGGTCGCGGCCGCGAAGATCGCCCAGATCCACGATCACCTGGAGTCCCTGCCCGACGGCTACGACACGATCGTGGGCGAACGCGGCTACCGGTTCTCCGGCGGCGAGAAGCAGCGCCTGGCCATCGCCCGCGCCGTGCTGCGCGATCCGCCCATCCTGGTCCTGGATGAGGCCACCAGCGCCCTGGACACGCAGACCGAGCTGGCCGTGCAGGAGGCCATCGACACCCTGTCCGCGGGCCGGACCACGATCACGATCGCGCACCGGCTGTCGACGATCCGCGACGCCGACGAGATCCTCGTGCTGGACGACGGGCAGATCGCCGAGCGGGGCGGGCACGACGAGCTGCTCGCGCTGGGCGGCCGCTACGCGGCCCTGGTCAACCGCGACTCCGAGCTGGTTACGGCCTGATAGCCGCCCCGCCAGTTACGGCCTTAGAGCCGCTCCTTCAGCCAGGAGTGCACCTCGGGGATGCGGCTGGCCAGCAGGGTCAGGTGGCCGTCGTGGTCGAGCAGCCTGGCCTCGACGCCGGGGATGTGCGCGGCGAGCCACCGGCCGTGGCCGAACGGCACGAACTGGTCCTGCCGGCCGTGCATGAGCAGGACCGGGACCGAGATGGTGGACAGCTCGAAACCCCACGGGCTGGCCTCGGCCGCGCTGTCGTCCCACCAGCCCTGACCGCCGGGGGCCAGGCCTTCCTGATTGCAGTAGGTCAGGTAGTCCGCCAGCGCGTCCTTGAGCACCGCCGCGTCGACCGGCGTCAGCAGCGTCCGCACCTCGTCGGACAGCTCGGCGGCCGAGGCGGCCAGGAAGGCCTCGCGGTCGGACTCCAGCTTGGCCCGGGCCGCCTGCTGGTCGCGCAGGAACAGCCGGATGTCGTCGGCGTTGTCCTGGCCCATCCCGTCGAAGTAGTCGAGGCCCTCGGCGTCGATGGGAGCCGGCGAGGCCAGCGAGGCCACGGCGGTGACCAGATCGGGCAGCAGCGCGGCGCAGGCCAGGACGTGCGGCCCGCCGCCGGAGATGCCCCACATGGCCAGCCGGTCGATGCCGAGCTCGGCGCAGATGGCCCGCACGTCGGCCGCGCAGTCCGCGACGCTGCGACCCGGCTGCGGGTCCGAGCCGCCGTAACCGGGCCGGTCGTAGCTGATCAGGCGCAGGCCGCGGACGGCGGCGTCGATCGTGACGGGCTGGTACAGGTGCCGGGAGTTCGGCGTGCCGTTGTGGACCAGGACCGGGCGGCCGTTCGGGTCGCCGACTTCCTCGATGGCCAGGGTCCTGCCGTCCGGGGTCCGGACCGTCCGTTCCATGTTTTCGCTCCCGGCCTTTCGAGGCGCTCAGTCGCCGACGGCCAGGATTACGTCCGAGGCCTTGATCACGGCGGTGACCTCACTGCCCTCGGCGAGGCCGAGCTGCTTGACCGCTTCCACGGTGATCGAGGCCACCAGGCGAGTGCCGCCTGCGTCCAGTTCGACGTTGGCGATGGCCTCACCGGTGTTGATGCTGGTGACACGGGCCGGGATCTGATTGCGGGCACTTAGCTGCATGACGGTACTCCTGAACTGTGGTCGACGGTGCTGCGACCTTACGCTAGTGCCTTGCGGCGCCTGCCTGGGTTACCAGGGCGGCGATCTGATCGCCCAGGGCGGCGGATGCGGTGAGCCGGTTGTCGATCGTGATGTGCGGGGCGGCTGGCTCGGCGCCGAGCCTGATCCGGTCGGTGAACGCCCCGAAATCCGCCAGCTTGGCCGCGTCGCGATCCAGGCCGCGGGCGGCCAGCCGACGCCGCACGGTGGCCGGGTCGGACCTGACCCAGACCAGGTGGACGGTTCCGCCGCCGAGTTCGGCCACCCAGGAGCGCCAGCGTTCAGCGTCGTGAATCTGCCCGGTGAACGGGCCGGACAGCAGGACCGGGCAGCCGTGGGCCCGGATCTCGCGGGCGGTGGCGGTCAGGCCGGCGTACTCGTGGACCTTGACGCGCTCGTCGTACCAGGGACCTTCGCGCTCGCCGTGCAGACGGCCGCCGGCGGCCAGGACAGCCGCCACGAACGAGCCGTACATGGTGTCCTTATCCAGCAGCGCCGGGGTCGGCACCAGCGCGGCCAGCAGCAGCTCCGCAACCGTGCTCTTGCCGGAACCGGGCGGGCCTGCCACCACCCAGGCGGGCGCCGGGACGCTCACCGCTACAGGGCGCCCATGGCCGTGCCGAGCACGTCGAGTTCCTGCCGCAGGGTGGTGGCGGCCGGTTCGGTTATCTGCCCCTGGGCCTCGTCTTGGTCGTAGGCCTGGACTAGCTGCGCGTACTGCTGATCGACCTGCTGCGGGTCCTGGCCGGGCGGGACGAACAGGAGCTGCTGCAGGTGGTTGAACATGTCCTGGCCTGCCTGCGGGGTCACCTGCCCGTCGGCGACGCCGGTCTCCAGGTCTCCGACGAACGCGGCGGCCGCCGCCGCGGCGGGCGGCGTGGCGCCGGCGCTCGGTGTCGCAGGCGTCGTCGGTGTCGTCTGGGTCGTGGCCGACTGGGTCCCAGCCGGGCGGGCCGGGCTGGTGGTGGGCCGGCTCAACGCTGCCGCGGGCCCGGCGGAGGTCCCGGCCGGGCGGGTAGCCAGCAGCACGGCCAGCGCGCCCAGCGCCGCCGCCAGCGCGGCGGCCAGGAGTGCCTCGGCCAGGCGCAGCCGCCGTTGCGGGCGCACCCGCCGTCGCGGGCGCAGCCGCCGTCGCGGGCGCAGCGGCGGCGGGCCTGCGCTGACCGGCGGGAAATCCAGTACAGCGGTCTGGTCTGGACCCGTGATCCGGTCTGGACCCGTGATCCGGTCCGGGCTGGTGTTGCGGTCCTGGCCGACGGTACGGTCCTGGCCGACCGCCGCGAGCAGAGCCATCCGGGCCGCGGCCGCGCCGGGTGGCCGCCTGGCCGGGTCCTTGGCCAGCAGTCGCATGGTGATCTCGTCCAGCGGTGCGGGCAGGCCGGGACGCCGCGCCGACGGCGGCCCGGGATCCTCGTGCACATGCCGGTACGCGATCCCGACCGGTGAGTCCCCGACGAACGGCGGTGCGCCGGTGAGCATCTCGAACAGCACGCAGCCGAGCGAGTACAAGTCGGACTGCGGCCCGGCCCGGGCGCCGGACGCCTGCTCCGGGGACAGGTAGGCCGCCGTACCCATCACAGCCTGGGTCCTGGTCGCCCGGTCGGGGGCCCAGGCGATGCCGAAGTCCAGGACCTTCACCTGTCCGCCGGACAGCACGATGTTGGCCGGCTTGATGTCCCGGTGCACCAGCCCGGCCGCGTGCGCCGCCTCCAGCGCCTCGCACACCGCAGCCGCGATCGAGGCTGCCTCGCCGGCCGGACGCGGTCCCGCCTCATCGAGGAGCTCCCGCAGGGTCCGGCCCGCGGCCAGCTCCATCACGATGTACGGCATCTCGCCGTCGATCCCGCTGTCGAAGACCGTCACGATCCGCGGATGGCTCAGCCGGGCCACGTGCCGGGCCTCCCGCTCGAACCTGGCCAGGAACCCCGGGTCCGTCGCGTACTGCGGGCTGAGCACCTTGACCGCAACCTCGCGATCCAGGACCTCGTCGCCGGCCCGGTACACAGTGGCCATGCCTCCGGTGCCCAGCACCTCGAGCAGCCGGTACCGGCCGCCGAGGACCCGGATACCTGCCACCGTCATGTCCTTAGTCATACAGCATTTCCGGCTTGTCCACCGCCGGCTTCAGGTGGTGACGGCGGCGGCGAGGACGCGGCGGAACTCGACCGATACCCGGTCGGCCTTGGTGTGCAGTTCGGCCGCGACGTCGAGCGGGAACTCCAGGCCGGACAGGGCCCGCCGCTGCAGGTCCAGGTCCTCCTCGAAGATCGACAGCTCGTACTTCGCGAGGCTTTCTGCCTCTTCCGGGTCGGTCAGGCCCGGCCCGGTCACCGTCTGGTACAGCCGGCAGGTGCGCTCGTCTTCTGGCTGCGCGGCAAAGGTGATGAAGTTCCACCCGCCCGCGTCGAGGAACTCCAGCAGCAGGGTCGCGGTCAGCGGAGCCTGGTACCGGTAGGTCATCCGGCGGCGCTGCACCGCGGGCCGGGTGCCGTCGCGCACCGCGGGGTCGGCGAGGTTGGTGAACGTGTGCTCGCGGATGGCGGTGAACGACAAGCCGCGGCGTTCGATGTCGGCTCGCGGGATGACTTCCGGCCCGGCGCCGCCGATCGTGGCCGCGTGGACGAACGGGAAGTGGGCCTCGTCGAGGAAGTTGTCGAGCAGGATCGCCGCGTTGGCCTCCACCCGCAGGACCGGAAGGAACACCGTCGCGACGCCGTCGCCGTCGAGCGGCACGCCCGGGTGCAGTTCCGGGATGGGGGCGCGCGGGGGCTCCGAGGCCAGCCAGACCAGACCGTCCTGCTCGGCGACTTCGGCCGGGCGGCGCAGCGTGGCCCGCTCCGGGATGGCCGCGTCGTCCTCGAGCGCCGGGATGTTCACGCACCGGCCGTCGGGGCCGAACCGCCAGCCGTGGTACGTGCACTGCAGGGTGCCGTCGGTGATCTGCCCGGCGGACAGGCGCGCCCGGCGGTGCGGGCAGGCATCGGCGAAGGCCGCGAGGTGCCCGCCGAAGCGGGCCAGGGCCCAGCCCTGACCGCCGACCCGGACCGCGACCGGCTCCGGCCCGACTTCCGAGGACAGCGCCACAGGATGCCAGAACTGCGCGAGCGCCGGGTGCGCGTTGGTGAACTCCGCAGATGTCATGTCTCTATCGTCCCGTATTGGCCTGGCGGGCGGCTAGGCGGCGGTAGAGCCAGAACATGAGCTTGTTGCGGCGGGCGCCCATCTCGGTTTCGGCCTGGCGGGAGGCGGCGACAGCGGCGTAGCCGACCTCGCGCATCTGACGCTCGTACTCGCCAATGGCGGCGACCAGATCGCCGGCGTCTCAGCGGAGGCCAGGGTGCGGGACAGCAACGCCGCGTCCTGCAGGGCGGTGTTGGCGCCGGAGCCGCGGGCCGGGCTCATGGCGTGGATGGCGTCGCCGAGCACGGTGACCCGGCTGGGCGGCCAGGGCGGTACCGGCGGCGAGGTGCGGATCCGGATCAGGAACGTCTCGTCTACGTCGGCCAGGGCGTGCAGCGCGCGCAGGTCGGGATGCCAGCCGCTGATCAGCCGGCCGGACAGCTCGTGCAGCCGGGCGGGCGCCATCCCGGCCAGCTGGTCGTCCGGCACGCCGAACTCCCCGCGGTCACCGGTCACGGCCCACATCAGGTAGTCCCGGGCGGGCGAGAACCCGAGCTCCTCCGGGCGGTGCCGGAAGCGGACCAGGCCGGTGGCCATGCCGATGCGGCCGCCCACTACGGCGGTGAAGCCTTCCGTCATCGCGGCGGGCAGCCGGGCCAGGGCCTGCTCGTCCAGCGGGGTCTTGCCGTAGATCGACCGGCTCCCGGTGTCGGCCGGCGCGGCCGCGGGCAGGTACTGGCGGCGGACCGCTGAGTGAACGCCGTCCGCGCCGACCAGCAGGTCCGCGTCGGCGTGCCGACCGTCGGCGAAATGCAGCCGCACGCCGCCGGAGCCGGCCCCGGCTTCGTACCGCGTCAGCTCGCAGCCGAAGGCGATCCTGTCTTCCAGCCCGGCGGCCAGCACCTCGCGGAACGTCTGGCGGCTGACCGACGTGGACAAGGTAGCGGGCGCGTACGGGTCGGCGCCGGGGTCGCCGGCCTGCTGATGCAGGATCCGCAGCCGTTCGCTCATCACGGTCAGCCGCCTGCTGGCCTGGCCGCAGGTGGCCAGGAACGCCGCCAGCGACTCCGGCGGCAGGCACTGCTCGAGGGCGAGCCCGGCCCGCGCGTCCACGTGCAGCCGGTAGCCTTGCCGCCGGACGGCCAGGCTGGCGTCCCGCTCGTAGACGGTCACGTCGGCGCCCGCCCGCAGCAGGCCCTGCGCCAGGCACAGCCCGCCCAGCCCGCCGCCTGCCACTGCCACCCGTAGCGGTGTCATGCTGTTCAGGCAAACATACTAGGCCTTCGACATGCGCTGACAGGCACGAGCTATCCTGGCCTGAGCGCGGCGGAGGGGCTCGCCGCGCTCGGGCCTGCTGACATGTGCGGGCGGTACGAGACGCGGCGGTGCCGCCAACGGTCCCTACCAGGCGTATCAGTGGACGCGGGTAGGAGGATGGCGCCGATGCCGGGCAGCGAGAACGCGCTGGTCAGCGCGCTGGGTGAACTAACCACGCTGGGGACGGAACGGGACCGGGAACAACTGGCGGCGCTGCTGGACCGGCTGGATGCGGCGCGGCTGCGGGTGCTAGTGGTCGGCGAGGCCAAGCGGGGCAAGAGCACCCTGGTCAACGCGCTGCTAGGCCGGGACGTGCTGCCGTCGGGGGTGACTCCACTGACCGCAGTGACAACGACCGTGCGGTACGGCGACGACGAGCGGGCGGAGGTTCGGTTCCTCGACGGGCACGACGAGAAGCACCCGCTGACCGCGCTGCCTGACCTGGTCACCGAGCGGGGCAATCCGGGTAACCGCCGCGGGATCGCGGGTGTGACCGTATACGTGGCCGCGACCGTGCTGGCAGACGGGGTGGAGCTGGCCGACACCCCCGGCACCGGGTCAGTGTTCGAATGGGATACCCAGGCGGCCCGGGCGGCGCTGCGGTCGATGGACGCGGCGGTCTTCGTGCTGACCGCCGACCCGCCGGTGTCGGCCAGCGAGCGGGACCTGCTCGAACAGGTCGGCCGACTGTCGATGACCACGTTCGCGGTGCTGAACAAGGCCGATCACCTCGACGAACCGGGGCTGGCCGAGGCGGTCGAGTTCACCCGGCGGGTGCTCGGCGAGGCGGGCCATCC
The DNA here is from genome assembly GCA_963790065.1 of uncultured Actinomycetes bacterium. GTDB lineage: Bacteria > Actinomycetota > Actinomycetes > Streptosporangiales > Streptosporangiaceae > Palsa-504. Next base: position 60,966 of record CAWBNK010000030.1, read on the forward strand.
GGGCCCGGTGTATCCGATGTCGGCACGCGCCGCCGTCAGCGGCGTCGACGCCGGGTTTGCCGCGTTCCAGTCCGACTTCACAGCGTACCTGTCGGCCCAGGGGGAAGCCGATCTGCGCGCTTCCGCGGTGGCACAGGCCCAGCGGATCGCCGGGTCCTTGCGTGACGAGGTGGGGCTGACCCGCCGGGCGGCCGAGATGCAGGCCGGTGACGCGGCCGACCAGGTGCGGCGGTTCGGCGAGCGGCTGGCCGACGTGACCGTGCACGGCCGCGACGCTGTGACCGTGATCAACGCGGAGTCCGGCCGACTGCTGTTCGCGCTCAACGACGCCGCCCAGGCCGACCGGGCCTGGCTGGCCCGCGAGGTCGTCGGGCAGCTGGAGAAGCTGTTCGGCGGGTCGCTGCGCGACGCGGGGGCGGGTGAGATCGAGCGGCAGGGCAGGCCGCGGCTGGCCGCGCTGGCTGTGGCGGCGGCGGAGGCCTGGCGCCAGCAACGGCGGGCGGATATCGAGCACGGGCTGGCCGAGGTGGATGCCCGCCTGGCCGAGGGACTGCGGGCCGAGCTCGGCGTGCTCCGCGAGTCCGCCGCCGAGCTGCTCGGCCTGGATCTGGCCGTCCCCGAGCCTGACGGCCGGCTGGCGGAGAGTCGGCGGTTCTTCTACACCGCCACGGGAGAGGCCGGCCAGACCGAGCTGCTGGCCGGCGCCGTCCGGCGCCGGCTGCCCGGCGAGTTCGGCAGGCGGACGGCTCGTGATCAGCTACGCCGCGAGGCTCCGGACCTGGTGGCGAGGCACATCGGCCGGGCCCGGGGGGACTTGCAGTACCGGCTGGCCGAGGCGACGCGGGGGCTGGCGCGGGTGGTCGAGCAGCGCTACACCGACGGCACCAGCCGGATACGGTCCGCACTGCAGGCCGCGGCCGGGATCCGTAGGGCCACCGCCGCCGAGGCGGCGGAGCAGGAAGCGGGGCTGGCCGGGCGTGAGGCGGCGTTGCGTCACGTCATGAGCCTGCTGGACCAGGCTCCGGCGGTCGGCGAGACCTCCTCCGGCCGGACGTGGCCCGGCCCTCGCTCCGGCGAGGATTTATGCTAACGGCTCGGCGTTGGCGACGGGGCGCAGATCGTCGCCCACGTTACTGTGCACGCCCTCGGGCTGCCGCCGCGGCTGGAGACCACCGCCACGGTGATCATCACTGTAGTAATCGCCAGCCACAGCAGGAGCACGCCCCACTGCAACGCCGCGGGCCGGTGTACCCAGCGCCGCCGCGACAGCAATCGGCTCCTGCGGGGCCGCGACATGCGGTTTGTCCGCCGCGAGCCCGCCTGAATCGTCTCCTGGGCGGGCATATCCTCGTCCGAGGCCAGCTGGGTGAACGTGCCGAGCAGCACGGCAAGCTGGGGATCGGAACCTGCCAGCCCGTCCTTGATCGAGTCCAGGGCCTGCTGCTCCCACGCGCTGAGGCTCATCGCCGGTCCTTCTTTCGCGCAACCGTGACCGTGATCTGCGGCGGCGTCATGGGAAGACACGGTGATGCCTTGAACTGCGCAGGGTGCTGCAGCGGCCATTGAGGGACGTGAACCACCTTGGGCCTCCACCTGTGCGCAGCTTGACGCCGGAACTTAGGTAGAGGCCATCAGCCGGGGCATTGGAGCCCGGGCACTACGCGAGCCTCATCGCGTGACACCCCCAGGATATCAAGGCTGGCGGCCGGCACGGTAGGCACGCGCGGCATAAGCCGGGTGGATGATCATGAACCAGCCGCCACGCGGAGACCCGTCATGTCCGCCAAGGGTAGGCCTGCTGGGCCAGCTAGCCTGAACGCGGCGGGACCGGCCCGGGCGGGGCATGATGCAGCAAGGTGACCGCGACCGGGACCGCGACCAGCACGCAGCAGACGGCGAAGTTGACCGCCTTATAGCTGAGGAAGACGGCGGCGAATTCGCGCAGGACGGCGCTCGGCCAGTAGTAGCCGGCGGTGCGGGCGCCGGTCACTTGACCCCGGACGCCGGTGCGGCGGGCGACCATCGCGGCGCGGAACACATGGTAGTTGCTGGTCACGATCACGCAGGCGGCACCGGGCCGGATCCGGTCCATGATCGCTTTGCTGTAGGCCAGGTTCTGCTCCGTGTTCGCCGACTGGTCTTCACGGCAGATCCGGTCCGCGGGAAAGCCGCGGTCCACCAGGTAGCCGGCCATGGCGTCGGCCTCGGAGACCCGCTCGTCGCTGCCCTTGCCGCCGGAGACGATCATCACCGGCTCGCTGCCGCGGGCCGTCAGCGACCGGTATACCGCGTAGCCCCGGTCCAGCCTGCTGGCCAGCAGGGGCGGGACCCGCCCGCCGTCGACCAGCCCGGCACCGAGCACGATCACGAAATCGGCGTGGCGCGGCAGGGACAGGCGGCCGTACAGGAAGGCGTACAGCACGAACGACACGCACTGGAACGAGACATAGGCGAACAGCAGGATGATGACCGTGGCCGACAGGGCCAGGTCATCCGAGCCGACCAGCGGGGTGGCCAGCGTCAACCCGGTGACGACGAGGATGCCGGCGCCGGCCAGCAGCGACAGCAGGTTGGCTGGCCGCATGCCTTCCCGGCGCACCATCGTCACCCCGTTCACGACCAGGTATGCGGCGACGACGAACGGGACGACCGCCACCAGCGCGAACACAGCCAGCAGCACCAGCCTGCTCGCTGCGTCATCGGTCCGGGCCAGCCGCTCCGCGGTCCCCAGCGCGAGCAGTGCGAGCACGAGGCCGAGCAGGACCGCGTTGGCGAAGCTGCGCCGGTCGCGCATTACCCCGACGACCAGCAAGACCAGCATCACGACGGCGGCCTGGAACGCGAACACCAGCTCAGGCTACGCAACCGCGGCCCGGCGCGAATCGGCCGCGAGGACGAACATGCCTGGCGCGAACCGCCCGCCCGGCGGATGCCGCGTACGCCGCCAGGCTGACCCGGCCTGATTTGCGGGCGAGAGCAGCTTGGGCAACAATGACGTGTTGGCGATGAGGCTCGCCATGAACCGCGCGGCGTCGCGCTGATGGCCTCTACCCGATCAGTCACAGTTGGGTAGGAGGCCTCGCCATGGACGATCCGCTGGGACTGCCTGGCAATGATCTCGGGGCTGCGCGGTGAGCGCGGCCCTCCCGATTCCCCTCATCCAGCTGCTGCAGGTCCTGACGGTCGCGGTCGGCGCGCCCGGCGTGACGGGCGTGATCGCGAAGGTCGAGGCGCGGCTGCAGGGACGCCGGGGGCCGCGGATCCTGCAGCCCTACTACGACCTGGCCAAGCTGTTCCGCAAGGAGGCGCTGGCCCCGGAGGGGGCGAGCTGGTTCTTCCTGGCCGCCCCGCTGGTCGCGGTGACGGCCTACCTGACGATCCCGCTGCTGATCCCGGTGCTGACCACGTACGGGCTGCCGCTGGGGTACATGGGTGACATCCTGGGCGGCGGGTTCCTGCTGTCGCTGGCCAGCTTCGTAGTCGCGACCGCCGCGCTGGAGACCGGCAGCCCGTACGCGCAGCTGGGCTCGAGCCGGGCCAAGACGTTCTCGGCCATCACCGAGCCGGTGGTGCTGTTCGTGGTGTTCACCGTGGCCCTGCTGACCGGCACCGACCTGCCGTACGCGCTGGCCGCGACCGTCCGGTCCAGCGCCGGGCAGATCATCCGGCCGGCGCACCTGCTGGCCGCGGCCGCGCTGTTCATGGTGATCTTGCACGAGACCGGCCGGATCCCGGTGGAGACGCACACCGGCACCAACGAGTTCGGGATGATCGAGGAAGCCCGGTCCTTCGAGCACTCCGGACCGTACCTGGCCCTGCTGAAGTGGGCGAGCGAGCTCAAGCAGCTGATCCTGTTCACGATCCTGGCCGACGTGTTCCTGGCCCCCTGGGGCCTGGCCTCCACCCAGCGGCTCGGCGCGGTCATCCTGGCCATCGCGGCCTTGCTGGCCAAGGCGTGCGCGGTCGGCTGCGTGGTGGCGGTGATCGACAACTCCTTCGCCAAGCTGCGCCTGTTCAAGATCACGGAGTACGTCTCGGCCGCGTTCCTGATCGCCGTGCTCGGCGTATTCACGCTCTACCTCGGGGGTGGCTGATGGACCCGACGAAGGCACCTGGTGTCTACGAGGGCGCGGCCAACGTGATCGCCGCGGTCATGCTGCTGATCGAGTTCGGCCTGCTGCGCCAGGCGCTGGCCCGGGACCAGATCCGGCTGTACATGGCGCAGTCCGCGCTGATCTCGGTGCTGGCCATCGTGATCGCCGCCGACCGGAACCTGCCCGACCTGTACGCGCTGGCTGCGCTGTCCGCGGCGCTGAAGGTGGTGCTGGTCCCGCTGGTCATGCGCCGGCTGCTCGGCCGGACCGACCCCATCGAGGGCGAAGAGGCGCCCGGCGTGGCGGGCAGCCAGACGCTCAGTCCGGCGTCCGCCGTGCTGGCCGGGATCGTGCTGGCCGCGATCGGGTTCTTCTGCTTCGGCGCCCTCAAGATCCACGGGCCCGCCGCCCCGGCGCTCGCGCTGGCGCTGGCCGCCGCGATGGTGCTGGTCTCGTTCGGCCTGATGATCGTGCGCCGCGATGTCGCCTCGCAGGCCATCGGGTTCTTCACGCTGGAGAACGCGATTTCGCTGGCGGCACTGGTGGTGGCGTCCGGGCTGCCGCTGATCCTGGAGACCGCGTTCCTGTTCGACCTGCTAGTGGCGGTGGTGGTATTCGGCATGCTGATCCGTGCCACCCACGGCCGGTCCGAGTCGCTGTCCACCGCCGACCTGACCAAGCTGAGGGGGTAACCGGTGCTCGGTGTCATCCTCGCGCTGCTCATCGTCCCGCTGGCGGCCGCCGTGGCTTGCGCCACCCTGCCCGGCCCGGCGGCCAAGCGGCTCGCCCCCGCCATCACCATGACCTCGGGCGTCGCCTGCTTCGGCCTCGTGCTCGCGCTGCTGCCCGCCGTCGCCCACCGGGACCTGAACTACCTGTCCTACCTGCGGGTCGACGCGCTCAGCGAGATCTTCCTGCTCGCTACCGGCTTCCTGTACGCGGTCGTGGCCATCTACACGGTGGGCTATGCGGAACGCCAGGGCCACTACCCCCGCTACGCCCGCCGGCTCTACGCCGGGCTGAACCTGTTCGCCTGGGCCATGCTGGCCGCGCCGCTGATGAGCAGCCTGGCCCTGCTGTGGATCGCGATCGAGATCACCACGATCGTCTCGGCGCTGCTGGTCGCGATCGAGGACACTGACAGGGCGGCCGAGGCAGCCTGGAAGTACGTGCTGATCGCCAGCGCGGGCCTCGGCCTGGGCCTGCTGGCCACCGTGTTCGCCTATTTCGCGGGCGCCCAGGTGCTCGGCGAGCACTACAACCTGGCCATCGCCCCGCTGATCCACGTGGCCGCGCGGCTGCCGGCCACCCCGGTGCGGCTGGCCTTCCTGCTCGCCCTGCTCGGCTACGGCACCAAGGTCGGCCTGTTCCCGGTGCACACCTGGCTGCCGGACGCGCACTCCGAGGCGCCCACCCCGGTGTCCGCGCTGCTGTCCGGAGCGCTGCTCGCGACCAGCTTCTACGCGATCCTGCGCTACTACGAGTTCACCGCGGCGGCGCTCGGCAGCGGCTTCCCGCGCGACGCGCTGCTGGCGTTCGGCGTGGCCTCGCTGCTGCTAGCCGCGCTGTACGTGTTCGGCCAGCGCGACATCAAGCGCCTGCTGGCCTACTCCAGCATCGAGCACATGGGCATCCTGGCCATCGGGGTGAGCTTCGGCGCGCCGGTGGCGCTGGCCGGCGTCATGCTGCACGTACTGGCGCACGCGGCGGCCAAGGGGAACGCGTTCATGGGCGCGGGCGTGTTCGTGGTCAAGTACCGCACCAAGCAGATGGCGACCATGCGCGGCGCCCTGGACCTGCTGCCGTGGAGCGGGCCGCTGTTCCTGCTCGCGATCTTCGCGCTGTCTGCGCTGCCGCCCTCGGGCATCTTCCGCAGCGAGTTCCAGATCGTGGACGGCGGCCTGGGCTCGGGTAACTACGCCGCCGCGGCGGTGCTGGTCGTGCTGGTCACGGTGGCGTTCTTCGGGCTGACCACTTCCACCACCCGGATCCTGTTCACCCCGGCCCCGCGGTCGCTATCCGCTGCGGCATCCATCGACCGCGGCGAGCCCAGCGCCTGGATGGTGGTCCCGGCGGTGGCGGGCATCGCAGTCCTGTTCGTCCTGGGCCTGCATCCGCCGGGCGAGCTCACCGGCCTGATCTCCCGCGCCGTGGCGCAGCTGGGGGCGGCGCGATGACGACGATCACCCAGCCGGACGTCCTAGCGCTGTGGAAGGGGCTGGAGTCCAGAGTAGCGGCGGGCGACCGGTTCGCCGGACTGTTCGCCACCCGGGCCGCCGACCAGAACCTCGTCACGCTGTCCGCGCACCTCGCAGTGCTCGCAGTGAAGGGGGAAGGGGAGGTGGGTGGGGACGTCGACACGCTGCAGGTGACGCTGCCGCTCGGCGCGACACGCTACCCTGCGCTTACCCCGCGGCTCGGCGCGGCGTTCTGGTACGAGCGCGTGATCCACGATCAGTTCGGCCTGGTGCCCGAGGGGCATCCCCGGCTCGCGCCGCTGATCCGCCCGGGCCAGCCGCTGCCCCGCCACGTGGAGGGCTACGGGCTGTTCACGATCCCGCACGGCCCGGTCCGGTCCGGGGTCCTGGAGTCTATCGAGTACCTGGTCGAGACGCCCGGCGAGGCCATCCCGCACCTGAACATGCGGGTGTTCTACAAGCACCGCGGCGTGGAGTCCCGGTTCACCGGGCTGGCCCTGCCCAACGGCGTCCTGCTGGCCGAACGCGCCGAGGGCATCGCCTCGGTCGCCCACGCGCTGGCCTTCTGCCACGCGGCCGAGCGGATCGCAGGTTGCACACCGTCGGCCGCCGCTGCCTTGGTCCGGGTGCTGCACGCCGAGCTGGAGCGGATCGCCAACCACCTGGACGTGGCGGTCCGGCTGGCCGACGCGGCCGGGCTCGCGGTGGCCACGGCCCGGCTGGCCCTGCACAAGGAGCGGGTCATGCGGCTGGTCAGCCGGATGTGCGGCAGCCGGTTCGGCCGCGGCGTGGTGATCCCGGGCGGGGTCACCGCGCTGCCGCGGCTCTCCCCGGCCGACCTCCGCGCCGAGCTCGACAAGCTGGCCACGCAGGTCACCGCCGAGGCCACCGCATTGATGGCCACCTCCTCATTCCTGGACCGGCTGCGCGGTACCGGCCCGCTGACCTCCGAGCGGGCCCGCACCCACGGAGCGCTGGGCCCGATCGGCAAGGCGGCCGGGTTCGCCGACGACAACCGGCTGACCCGCCCGTACGACGCCTACCCGGACCTGTCCGTGCCGCCCGCCCGGGCGCATGCGGCCGGCGACGCCATGGCCCGGCTGCGGGTCAGGTGGGAGGAGGTGGAGTCCTCGTTCGGTCTGCTCCAGGCTGGCCGCCGGTGAATTGGCCGAACGAACCGGCGACCAGCTGCGAGTCCCGTGCGAGCCTGCCGACGGCCGGGCGCTGGGCTGGGCCGAGGCGCCGCAGGGCGAGGTGCTCTACGACCTGAGCCTGGCCGGCGGCCGGATCGCCCGCTGCCACCCCCGGTCGGCGTCGTTCCACAACCTGGTCCTGATGCACGAGGTATTCGCCGGCGACATCCTGACTGACTTCCCGTTCATCGAGGCCAGCTTCGGCCTGTCGGTCGCGGGGGTGGCCCTTTGATTCCCGGGGAGGCGGCACTGTGAGCCGGAGGCGAACGGGGGCAACAGAGTGAGTATCTGGGTGCTGCGCGGCCTGCGTGACGGCGTGGTCACCGCCCGCTGGCCGGCCAAGCGCGACGTCTACGCCGACGACTGGCGCGGCCCCGCACGCCCCGCCACCAGCCCCGCCGACCCCACCAGCCCCGATGACCTCACTGATCTGTGCCCCACCGGCGCCATCACGGTCACCGACGGTACCGTGCGGGTCGACCAGGGCCGGTGCATCCTGTGCGGCCGCTGCGTGGCCGAGCGCCCTGGCGTGTTCGCCTGGTCCCAGGGCGCCACCGGCCCGGCCGCGCTCACCCGGGAGCAGCTGATCATCCCCGAACTCCCGGAGACCGACGCGGCCATCCAGGCCGCCCGCGCCCGGCTGGCGATGAGGACCCGCGCGCTGCACCGCAGCGTGCACGTGCGGCACGTGGACGCCGGGTCCGACGGCAGCGAGGAGTGGGAGATCCAGGCCCTGCTCGGCCCGGTCTACGACATCCACCGGCTGGGCGTGTTCATCACCGCCAGCCCCCGGCACGCCGACGTGCTGCTGGTCACCGGGGCCGGATCGCGCGGCATGAGCGGCCCGCTGCGCACCACCTACGACGGCATGCCGGACCCGAAGGTGGTGATCGCCACCGGCACCGACGCGGTCAGCGGCGGCCTGCTCCGCGACAGCGACCAGACCACCGGCGGCGTCGGCGCCACGGTCCCGGTCGACATCTGGCTGGCCGGCTCCCCGCCCAGCCCGTTCGGCATCCTGAACGCCCTGCTGATCGCGGTCGGCTACCTGACCCCCGAAGGGAGGCGGTCGCGGTGAGCGGCCTATTCGCGGCGGGCCTGATCCTGCTGGCGCTGGCCGCGGCTGCGGACTTCCTCGGCGGCCGGGTCATGCGGTCCGGCCCGCTGTACCTGATCGGCGCGGCCGGGTCGGGCTGCCTCGCCGCGACCGGCGGGTTCGCGCTGACCGGCCGGATGGTCACGCTGAACGTGGCCGGCTGGCTCGGCGACCCGATCCCGGGCCAGCGGGCGGCCTCGCTGGCCGCCGACCGGCTGTCCGGCCTCTTCCTGGCCATGGCGTTCGGCGCGGCACTGCCGGTCTCGGTCGCGTTCGCCAGCTGGGCCTGGCGGCAGGGCCCCCGCCCGGGCCGGCTCGGCGCGAGCTACGCGCTGGCGCTCGGGGCGGTCGCGGTCATCCTGACCGCGCGGGACGCCTTCACCTTCTTGTTCGGCTGGGAGGCGCTGACCGCCGCCTTCTACCTGTTGGCCGGGGGCGAACGGCACCGCCGGGACCGGGCCGGGGCGGCGCAGATCACGTTCGCGTTCGGCAAGCTCAGCGGGGCCGCGCTGCTGATCGGGCTGCTGCTGCTGGCCACCCGGTCGCACTCGCTCCTGCTGGCCTCGTTCGCGCACGTGCCCGGCGGCGCGGCCCGGACTGCCGCCCAGGCGCTGCTGCTCGTCGGGTTCGCAATCAAGGCCGGCCTGGTGCCGTTCCAGATCTGGCTGCCACGCGGCTACGCGGCCGCGCCCGGCCCGGCCCGCGCGATCATGGCCGGAGTCTGCGTCAACGTGGCCTTCTACGGCATGTGGCGGACGCTGGCGCTGCTCGGCCGGGCCCCCGGCTGGCTGGTGGGCGCGGTGCTGCTGCTCGGTGCGACCTCCGCGCTGCTTGGCATCGCGCACGCCGCGGTCCAGAACCGGCTGTCCCGGGTCATCGCCTACTCCAGCATCGAGAACACCGGGCTGATCGTGACCGGCTTCGGCGTTGCGCTGACCGGGGCCGCGATCGGCAATCGCGTGCTGGTAGCGACCGGGCTGCTGGCCGCGACCCTGCAGATGGTCGCGCACACCGTGGCCAAGTCGCTGCTGTTCACCTCGGGCGCCGGACTCGAGGCGGGAGCCGGCGGGGACGACCTGGAGCAGCTGCGTGCGCGGCCCCGGCGCACCCCATGGAGCGGGTTCGGCCTGGTCGTGGGCTCGGTGACGCTGGCCGGGCTGCCGCCGACGGTGGGATTCGTGTCCGAGTGGTTCCTGCTCGAGTCGCTGATGCAGCAGTTCCGTGTGCCCGGCCTCGGCTACCGGCTGGTCCTCGCGTTGGCCGGCGCGTCGGTCGCGCTGACCGTCGGCTTCGCCGGTGTCACCTTCGTCCGCCTGGTCGGCCTGGTCGTGAAGCGCGACGGCCCGGAGCCCGTCCGCGGCGCGCCGCTCACGTACGGCTGGTCCGGCCGGGCCGCCGTGCTCGCGCTGTCCGTATGCTGCCTGGCCATCTCCGCGGTGACGCCGCTGGAGATCCGGGTCATCGCCGCCGGGCTGTCGCCGGTGATGTCCGGTGGGCTGGTCATGGGCGCGCTGAAATCCCCGTGGGTCGTGCAGCCCGTGTTCGCCGGGTTCTCCATCCTGTCGCCCTCCTGGCTGTGGCTCGAGATGCCGACGATGCTGCTCCTGGTCGCGCTGTTCGCCTGGGCGGTTTCCGGGCGGCGGCTGCTGCGGGTGCGGCGGGTGCCGGCCTGGCGCTCGGCCACGATCGGCGTCGACGGCCTGGACTCCTACACCGCCTTCGGCTACGCCAACCCGACCCGGCGGGTGCTGGCCGGCGTCCTGCACACCCGCGCCGAGGTGCAGGAGGTCATGCTGGAGGATGGCGACCGCGACCAGGGCTCTGGCCCCCCGGACCGGGACGAGGGCGCCGAGCGGGAGCAGATCGCGCACCTCAGGTACGCCTCGGACGTCATGGAGGTGGTCGAGAGCTACCTGTACCGGCCCGTGCTCCGGGCGTTCCTCGCCGTCGTGGCCGTCGCCAAGCGCCTGCAGTGCGGGCGGCTCGACGCGTACCTGCTGTACATGCTCATCGCCCTGATCGCCCTCATCGCCGTGGTGACCGCCCTGGCCTGAACGCTGGTTCATCCAGCCAGGCGCCGAGGCGGTAGTAGAGGTCCTCGCCGAAGCTGGTCGGGAGAGGATCTTTCACGGCGAGCTTGTAGTTGCGGCGCCCGTCGGGCTGGCGCTCGGCCCGCAGGAAGAGGGTGGAGCCCGCGTGCTGGCAGTAGAAGCTCTCGGCGAAGTCGAACCTGTGGGTGACGAAGAACACCTGGATATCGGCGTCGAGCAGGGCGCGGACGACCTGACGGCCGATCTCGGATCCCTCGCGCTCATTGGTCCCGGCGAAGGACTCGTTGAACAGCATGAGGCAGTGCGGCCCGATCTGGTCGGCGATGACGCTCATGCGCCGCAGTTCCTCGTCCAGCCGACCGCTGGTCATGCTGGCGTCTTCTTCCCGGATGAAGTGCGTGAAGATCCCGCGGGTCACGTTGGCCCGGTAGGACCGCGCGGTGACGAACAGCCCGCACTGCATCATGAGCTGGGCCAGGCCGACGCTGCGCAAGAAGGTCGACTTCCCGCCCGAGTTGGCGCCGGTGATGATGACCAGCGGCCTCCCGTCGGCCTGCACGTCGTTGCCCACGACCGCGCCCTGGGACTGCAGTTCCAGGCTGGCATCGCGCAGGTCCGTACCGGAGAACACGACCGGAGCCAGCGGCTCAGGTTCGGGAAACGAGGTCGGCACGCCCTTGGCGGCCAGCCGTTCGGCCAGGTTAAGGCAGCTCACGTAGAAGCCAAGCTCCGCCCGGAGCATGGTGAAGTAGCTGCCGATGTGATCGGCGGACTGCGCGGCCGCGTTGGCGACCAGGTTGGTCCCGCGGCCGGTGAGATCGTCCAGGATCTGGGCTCCGGCCTCGTCGCGGGGCGAGATGCTGAAGGAGTAAGCCGAACGCGGGCCGATCCCCAGCCGCTCCTTCCATGGCCGCCGCGCGTCGCCAGGAGCGCGGAGCACGAAGTTGAACCCGCTGTTATCCCGGGCCAGCTCGGCGCTGATCAGCACGCCAGCCCGGAACCGCAACTGCTTGAGGTGGTAGCTGATCTCCTCGAAGTAATCGTCGGCCAGGTCGCGCTGCAGGCCGGCGAACAGCGTCCGCAGCCCGTCGGAGCCGAACTTCCCGGCCTGGCCATCGGCGATCTGGCGCAGCTGCCTGAGCCGGGGCACGTAGGCTTCGAGCTGATTGACCGCGCCTGAGAGGTTCGACGAGGGAGTCTGGTACGTGCCGCCGTAGCTGCCCCAGATGTTCCGCCGGTCCTGCAGGGCGCCGACCGCTACGGCGTACATCTCCCTGATGACCTCGGGCTGCGCCAGGCAGTCGGTCAGGATCTGCTGGCGGTAGCGGATGGCCTGCGGATCTTGCAGGAAGGCCAGCAGCACCTTCCGGGATACCTCGAGCAGGAACTTGTCACCGCGGGCCATCGCGGCCAGCAGGATGTTCAGCTCCAGGTCCTGGATCAGGTCCTCGTGGCCGGCGGGCAGGTCGGCCCCGAAGTCGAAGTCCCGGTCCTGGTACAGCAGGTAGGCCTTCATGACGTGACCCTGGCCCGCAGCCGCTGGTAGGTAAGGCCGTGTTTGTCGGCGAGGGCCAGCGCGTAGGCCAGGCCGTCGGCTGGCTTCCTGACTACCTTGAAGGTTCGTTCGGCCGGGTTGTCCGGGTCGACCGTGCTCATCATGCTGACCACCTGCTCGCCGAGCGAGGCCAGCTCGTCCACGAACGTGACATAGACGCACACGACGTCGAGCTGGATCAGTTTCGTCAGCAGCTTCGTGCCCAGGAAACGGGCATCGTGCAGGGTGGTGGAGGTGAAGATCTCGTTCAGGATCACGATGCTGCCCGACGTGGCCGACCGGACGATCTCGCCGGCCCGGACCAGGTCGTCCTCCAGCTTCCCGCTCATCTTGGTGAGGTCTTCCTCCCGCTCGAAATGGGTAAAGAGCCGGTCGAACAGGAACAGCCGGGCGGCGCTGCCCGGGACCGGGCAGCCGACGCTGGCCAGGTGATGCAGCTGGCCGAAGGTCCGGGCGAAGGTCGTCTTGCCGCCCTGGTTCGGCCCGGTCACCACGAAAATGCGCTCGCCGTCCCCTAGGCGGAAGTCGTTGGTGACCACCGGCTTGCCGCCCAGGATGAGCTTGCGGGCCAGGGCCAGGTCGAAGGTACCGTCCGCCAGGATCTCCTTCGACTCAGCCGAGACCTCCGGGTAGCAGAAACTCAGCCCGGCCGAACGAAGCGGCCTGATGTGATCCAGGTAGGCGAGATAGAACTGGAAATCCCGGTCGGCGCGCCGGACGCCCTCATCGACAAACCCGGCGTGCCGGCGGCAGTACTCATCCAGGGCGGCGAACTCATCCGGGAACAGCTGCGCCACCAGCTCGACGATCTGGGCGGCGACGTGATTCATTCCCGGCCACGTCCGGTAGCGGATCCGGTAGTCCTTGGCCGCGCCCTGCTTAAACCGCTCGAAGGTCTGCAGCACCTCGGCGCTGTAGTCGGCCTCGTCCTGGTAGCGGCTCACCTCGACCCGGAGGCCCCGGATGCGGGTGCAGTAGCGGATCCGCCCGAGCTCTTCCTTGCGGTTGCCCGTATCGCTGGCCAGGGCGGTGAACCCGGCCGACGCCACATAGGAAGCCAGGTGCTCCCGGAAGGCCAGCAGGCCGCGGGAGCTGATCTGCGCCGAGGCCAGGTGCCCGGCCAGCGACCGCACCGCGTCACAGTAGATGGCCGCCGCGTCCAGGAACCAGCCCTCTCGCTGGTAACGCTCACGCATGTCCTTCAGCTGACGCAGATGCGCGCGGACCTCCTGCATGCGGTCGGCGAACTGCTCGAGCTGGCCGAACAACGCGTGGTCCTCCAGGTCCCGGAAGACCTCCTGCCGGTAGCGCACCGTGGCGGCATCGTGCAGCTGGCCGAACAGGACCGCCGTGATGAGATCACGCTCTTCGCGATCACCGGCGATCTCAGGCACGATCTGGTCGAGGTTCAGGTCCGCCGCGAAGGAGCGGTCCTCGTCCGCTTCCCCGGTCTCCCCCGCCGCCGTGGCGTCCGCGAACAGCAAGCTGGGGAGGCTTCGGTGGTTGTCCTGCGGTGCAGGAGACGGGGTTTCCTGGCCTTGGCTCAGGCTTCCGGATGTTTGCTGCGCCATGCCTGCCTCCTGTGTTCTGGCCGCCAAACGCGGACCACAGGAGCCATCAGCCACCAGGGCGCTACCGGCGAGCTCCATCGCCGTGGCACCGATTCTACGGCGCTGTTACGATGGATGTGATCACGCGATGAGGCTCGCGTACTGCTGAGCCGGGTAAACCGGTCGGCTGATGGCCTCTACCTGCAGGCGTTCCGACGCATAGGCGGGAGAGGTCCGGCGTGATCCCTGATCTCATCCAGGTGCTGCAGAGCCTGGTGGTCCTGACCCTGGCTCCCCTGTACGCGGGCGTGCTGACCCGGGCCGAGTCCATCGTGGCCTGCAAACGCGGGCCGAGCGTACTGCAGCCGTACCGGGACCTGGCCAAGCTGCTGCGCAAGGGCAGCGCGATCAGTGACCAGGCGTCCTGGGTGTTCCGCGGCGCGCCGTTCGTGGCCTTCGCCTGCTACCTGACCGTCTCGGTGATCGTTCCTGTGATCACCGACGAGCCGCTGCCGCTGGCGTTCCTGGCCGACCTGATCGGCGGGGCGTTCGTGCTCACGCTGGCCAGTTTCGTGATCTCGCTGGCCGGCCTGGATACCGCGAGCCCCTATGGCGGGCTCGGGGCGAGCCGGGCCAGCTGGATCGGCAGCATGGCCGAGCCCGCGCTGATCCTGGTGTTCTTCACGGTCGGCGCGGTGTCGGCGTCAGACAACCCGTACCTGATGAATCACGCCGTCGCGTCTTCGCCGTACGTGGTGGTGCTGCCCACGCACCTGCTGGGGCTGGTCGCCTTCTTCATGATCGTGCTGATGGAGAACGGCCGGATCCCCATCGATACCCCGGGCGGCTCGACCGAGATCTCGATGATCGAGGAGAGCCGGGTACTGGAGTACTCGGGCCGCGAGTACGCGCTGGTCAAGTGGGGCAGCTGGATGAAGCTGTTCCTCTTGTCGTCGATCTTCATGAACGTGTTCGTGATCCCCTGGGGGCTCGGGAACGCGGCCAGCCTGCCCGGCGCGCTGCTGGCCATCCCGATCCTGCTCGGCAAGCTCGCGCTGTGCGGGCTGGCCATCGTCATCATCGACACCTCGTTCGCCAAGCTGCGGTTCTTCCGCATCGCCGAGTTCCTCGGCGCCGCCTTCATGCTGGCCCTGGTCGGCGTGGCCACCTCGTACGTGATCGGAGCGTGAGCCGGTGCAGAGCCTGTCCGCCACCAGCGCCGCGGGCGTCCTGCTTGACCTGTCCGGGGTGCTGATCCTGCTGCTGGCCTTCGCCTGCCTGGCCTCCAAGCTGTTCAACAGGTACGTGGTCTACTACGGCGCCCAGTCGGTAGTGCTGTCGTTCGCGGCCGGGACCGCCGCGGTGGCCTTCCACAGCGCCGAGCTGTGGATCCTCGCCGCCCTCACGCTGGCGGTCAAGGGCATCGCGATCCCGGTGGCGGCGCGCAGGCTGCTGGTGACGCGGCTGGCCCTCAAGCGCGACGCGGCCATGTCGACCGGCCTGTCCACCTCGCTGATCGCCGGCGGCGCGCTGACCGCGTTCGCTTACCTGGTGACCCGGCCGGCGCTGCTGCCGCACGGCACGGTCGCGTCCGCAGTGGTCCCGCTGTCCACCGCGGTGATCCTGCTCGGGTCGCTGTCGATGGTGGTGCGCCGGCACACCGTCGCGCAGCTCATCGGCTGGCTCATCGTGGAGAACGGGGTCTTCCTGGGAGCGATCACCCTGGTGGCGACGTTCCCGTTCATCGTCGAGGCCGGGATCTTCCTGGACATCGTGGCGGGGGTGCTGATCATGGTGGTGTTCGTGTCCGGCCTGACCCGCCAGCTCGCTGAGGCGAGCGCCGCCGAGCTTCGGGAGCTCCGCGGATGACCGCCCTGGCCATCCTCGTGGTGCTGGGCCCGCTGGCCGGCCCGGCCGCCGCGATCGCGGGCGCGCGGGCCCGGCTGGCCGGCGCGGCGCAGGCGGCCGGGGCCGCGATCGCCCTGGGCTGCGCGCTGGCGCTGCTGGTGACGCTGGACGGCCGCGGGCCGCTGGCGGGCTGGGACGGATTCCTGTACGTGGACTCGCTCGGCGGGTTCTTCATGATGACGGTGGCGGCGGTGACGCTGCTGGCCGCCCTGGGCTCGGCCGGGTACGTCACGGCCCAGGAAGACAGCGGCGAGCTCAGCGGGTTCCAGGTCCGGCTGTACTACACGTTCTTCGGCCTGTTCGCCTCGCTCATGCTCGCGGCGCTGGGGACCGGCAACCTGGGGCTGCTGTTTGTCCTGGTGGAGGCGAGCACGCTGGCCAGCGCGGCCCTGGTCGGGATCGAGGGGCAGTCGCGGTCCCTGGAGGCGGCGTGGAAGTACGTCATCATCAGCTCCCTGGGCGTCACGATCGCGCTGGCCGGAACGCTGTTCCTGTTCTACTCGGGCAGTGCCCTGCATCTGGGCTCGAACCTAGGCCTGACCTGGCCGTACCTGCTCGCTCACGCGCACGCGCTGGCGCCGCAGAGCCTGCGACTGGCGTTCCTGCTGGCCGTGGTGGGATACGGCACCAAGGTCGGGCTGGCGCCGATGCACACCTGGCTGCCCGACGCGCATGCCGAGGCCCCGAGCCCGGCCAGCGCGATGCTGTCCGCCGCGCTGCTCAACACCGGCATGTACGCGATCATCAGGTTCCTGGCCATCGCGCAGGCCCGGCTGGGCGATACGTACCCGCGGGCGGTGCTGCTGTCCTTCGGGTTCGCCTCCATCGTGATCGGCGCGCTGTTCATGGTGCGGCGGGGGAATTTCAAGCGGCTGTTCGCCTACTCCTCGGTCGAGCACATGGGCATCATCGCGGTGGCCCTAGGTTTCGGCGGCACGCTGGGGCTGTACGGCGCGCTGCTGCAGATGCTCAACCACGCGCTGGCCAAGGCGGTGCTGTTCCTGTCCAGCGGTGACGTGGCCCTCCGCTACCGGACCAGGGAAGCGGGACAGGTCAGCGGGCTGCTGGCCGCCGTGCCGGTTACCGGCGGGACGCTGCTGCTGGCCTCGTTCGCGGTCCTCGGCTCACCGCCCTTCGGCTTGTTCCTGTCCGAGCTCACCATCGTGCGGGCGGGTTTTGCCCGCGGCAGCCCGGTCTTCCCCCTGCTCCTGCTGGGGTTGCTCGGGCTGGCCTTCATCGCCTTCGCCCGGACCACGGCCGGGATGGTGACCGGAGACCCGCCCCGACTGGCCAGCCCCTACCGTGACCGCACCGAGGTGGTGGTCACGGCGGTACCCATGGTCCTCGGCCTGGCGGCGTTGCTGGTCCTCGGGCTGTGGATCCCGGCCGGTCTGGATACGGTGCTGCGGCATTCGATAGCGGTGATCGGATGACGGCCGTCGAACCGCAGCCGACCGGCACGGCCAGGCGCCTGGTGCGCGAGCTCACCGGGCTCGGAGGCCAGGAAGTCAGGGACAGCGGCGCCACCCGGGGAGCGGCCACCGTCCGGCTCCGGCCCGAGACCCTGGAGGCGGCCACGCACGCCCTGGCCGGCACCGCCGGCACCCGCCTGGCCGACATGTTCGCCGACAACCACGGGGACGCCCCGACCCTGCGCCTGGTCTGGGCGCACGAATCCGGCTACCTGGTGACCGAGACCGAGATCGAGTACGACCGCTACCCGTCGCTGTCCGACATCGCTCCGGCCGCGTTCGTCGAGGAATGCGAGATCTACGAGCAGTTCGGCATCCGGCCCGTCACCGGCAAGCCGCTCAACCGGCTCATGCTGCCGCCGCACGCCGGATCCGATTTCCCCCGGCTCGGCCACCGGCCGACGCACCAGCCGGAAGAAGTGCACGCGCCGCACACCGTGGCAGGCCAGGCGTTCGAGTTCCCGTTCGGGCCGGTCCGCCAAGTCGGGGTGGAGAGCCTGTACTACGGGCTGGTGACCAGCGGCGAGGAAGTCGTCGACCTGTACCTGTTCACCTGGCACAAGCATCGCGGCGTGGAATGGCGGCTGCGCGGCACGACACCACGTGAGGCGATCTTCCTGGTCGAACGCGCCGAGGGCCTCAGCGCCGTCGCGGTCGGCTGGGCCTTTGCCGCGGCGGCCGAAGCCGCCCTCGGTGTCGCGGTGCCCGCGCCAACGGACCGGACCAGGGCGGTCGCGCTCGAGCTTGAGCGGCTGTACAACCATGCGGCGGCCGTGGCCGCGCTGTGCCAGGCCACCGGGCTGACCGTCGGCCAGTCCGCCGCCGAGATCGCGCTGGAGCGGATGCTGCGGGTCAATGCCGCTGCCTTCGGCCACCGGTACCTGTTCGGCGTGGTCAGCCCCGGCGGAGCCAGCCGAGCGCCGGACGCCGACGTGCTGCGGCGCGACCTGCCCGGCGCCTACGCCGAACTGCGCCGGGCCGCCGACGCGCTGCTGGCCACGAACTCGTTCATCGACCGGCTGGAGGCCACCGGCATCCTGACCGACGAGCAGGCCCGCCGCCTGGGCCTGGTCGGACCGGTGGCGCGGGCCACCGGGCTGCCGCTGGATGCCCGGCTGAACGCCAGCGATCCGCCAGATGCGGCCGCGGGCGGCGGTCCGTACGCCGAGCACCCGATCGGGATCGTCACCGCAGACGGCGGTGATGCGCTCGCCCGTTTCCAGGTGATGCTGGGCGAGGCGGCCGAGTCGGTCCGGCTCATCGCCGACTTCCTCGACGCGGGCACCGCGGCGGACCGCACCCCGCTGCCCCCGGGCGGCGGGGCCGGGCTGGGCTGGGCCGAATCAGCCCGGGGTGAGGTCCTGGCCTGGGTCGCGCTGGACGAGACGGGGCGGGTCAGCCGGGCCAGGCTGCGCCCGGGGTCGGCGCGCAACTGGCGCGGCTTCGACGATGCATGCCGGTCGCAGAACGTATTTACCGACATTCCGATCATCGAGGCCAGCTTCTGGCTGACCGTGGCCGGAATGGCCCGCTGAGAAAGGAGGTGGGGCGAGGTGCCGCTGTGGTTCGTCCGGGGCCTGCGCCGTGGCGTGGTCACCACCCGCTACCCGGCCCGGCCTGACAGCTCGGCCGCTTCGCTGCCCACGCCGCCCGCGTTCCGGCCCCGGCAGCTTACCCGGCAGATCGCCGACCGCATCGCCGCGATCTGCCCGAGCCAAGCCCTGAGCCGCCGGGACGACATGCTGATCTTCGATGCCGGGGCCTGCACCGCCTGCGGCAGGTGCGCCGAGGCCGCTCCGGCCGCGGTTAGCGTGAGCGGAGAGTTCGAGCTCGCCGCCACGGCCCGTTCGGCGCTCATCAAAGAGATCCCGATCCTCGGAGCACAGCCATGATCACCGGCCAGGACGAGGCGGAAGCGGCGCGGCGGCTGCGAGAGCAGGTGGCGGCGCAGTTCGGCCGCAGCCTGCACATCCGCACGCTCGACACCGGGTCATGCGCGGTATGCGAGCAGGAGATCCGCTTGCTCACCGCGCCCCACTACGACCTGAACAGGCTTGGCTTCTTCTTTACCCCCGCCCCGCGGCACGCGGATCTGCTGCTGGTTACCGGGCCGATGGTGCGGGCGTTCGGTGCGGCGGCACGCAAGACCTACCAGGCCATGCCGGGGCCTAAGATCGTCGTTGCCACCGGTGCGTGCGCGCTGGGCGGCGTGTATCAGGAGGACCCGTTCGTCCACGGGAACGTGGGCCAGGTCCTGCCGGTCGACGTATGGATCCCGGGCTGCCCGCCCAGCCCGCTGGCCCTGCTGCAGGGCCTCGGCGTGGCGGTCGGCCGGCTAGCGGAGAAGACACCAGGCCTGACGTTTATCGCCGGCCCCGACCTTCCCGGAGGCGAGACGTGAACCCGCTGGACATCCTGTACGGCGCGGGCGGCGGGTGGCTGGCGGCTGCGGCGGTCGGGCTGCTCGCCGCGTCGTGGCGGCCGGGGCTGCGGGCCTGCTGCGCCTTGTCCGGCGTGGCCGGCGCGGCTGCGGTCGCGGCCGGCGGCTGGTCCCTGATCTACGGCGACACCGCCGTGGTGACGCCCGGCGGCGCTGCGACGATCACCGGCGGTCCGGTGCAGCTGCAGATGACCAGCCTGGCGGGAGTGTTCGTGGCGCTGCTGGGCATCGTGGCGGTGGCGATCGCCCTGTACGCGCCGCGCTATCACCAACCCGGCCGCGGCACGGCGGTCTACCTGGCGGCCTACAACCTGGCGCTGCTCGCCTGCCTGGCCGTCCTGGCGGCGGGCGGCATGGTGACCTTCCTGGTCGCCTGGGAATCGATGAGCCTAGCCTGCTACCTGGTCATCCTGCGGCACCCGCGCAGCGCCGGGGCGGCTCGCGGCGCCTTCTGGTTCCTGGCCCTGTCCGAGGTCGGCTTCCTGCTGATCGTGGCCGCGTTCGTGATCCTGTCCGCCAAGACGGGCGCGACCCAGCTAGACGTGATCGCGGCCCGCGGTCATCTGGTACCCGGCGGCTGGCGCGCCGCCGCCTACCTGCTGGCCCTGACCGGGTTCGGATTCAAGGCGGGCCTGGTGCCGTTGCACGTCTGGCTGCCTGAGGCGCACCCGGTCGCCCCGGCCGACGGATCCGCGTTCCTGTCTGGCGTGGTGGTCAAGCTCGGTGTCTACGGCATCGCCCTGTTCGCGTTCCGGCTGGTTCCCGTGGGTGGCGCCTGGCCCGGCTTGCTCACGATGGGCATCGGCGCGCTGACCGCCGCGATCGGCATCCTCTACGCGCTGCGGGAACGGGACATCAAGCGGTTCCTGGCCTTCTCCACGATCGAGAACACCGGGATCATCGTGACCGCGTTCGGCGCCGCGATGATCTTTCACGCTTACCGGCAGCCGGCCCTCAGCGCCCTGCTGATCGTGGCCGGGATTTACCACGTGGCCAACCACGGCTGCTACAAGACGCTGCTGTTCCTTGAGGCCGGAGTGGTCGAGCACGCGACCGGGACGAGGGATATGGACCGGCTCGGCGGTCTCATCCACCGCCTGCCGCGCAGTGCGGTGCTCGCCTTCACCGGCACGCTCGGGATCGCCGCGCTGCCGCCGCTGAACGGGTTCGTCAGCGAATGGCTGATCTTCCAGGGCCTGTTCCAGGGCTTCCGCACCGGCAGCCACCTGATCGCCATCCTGATCGTGCTCGCCGCCGCAACGCTCGGGCTCACCGGCGGCCTGGCCGTGTACGCGTTCGTGCGGGGCTTCGGCATCCCGTTCCTCGGCATGCCCAGGACCCGGCAGGCGGCCGATGCCAGCGAAGCCGGGCAGCCGGTGGCCGGGCCCGCGCTGCTCGGCGTGGCCTGCGTGGCCCTCGCCGTCGGTGCCCCGGTCATGCTCGCGGCGCTGTCCCGAGCCGCGCGGACCGTCACCGGCACGAACCTCGGGCCGCTGCTGCTGCCCGGCAAGCTCACCGTCATTCCGGCGCACACCGATTTCTCCGCGTTCTCCCCCACCTACCTGGCCGTGTTCCTCGTCGCCGCGTGCGCGGTGCCGCTGCTGGTCTTCCTGGCCGGGCGGCCGCGCGCGGCCAACGTGTCCGTTCCGGTCTGGGACGGCGGCATCGTCAGCTTCCGGCCCCGGATGCAGTACTCGGCCATGACCTTCTCCGCTCCCACCCGGGTGACCTTCGATGCCCTGTACCGGCCGTCCGTCTCGGTCCGCCGGGCTTCTGTCGATGACCCGGCCGGGCGATCCGGCCCGGTGCACTACGAGGCCCAGGTGACGCCGGTGTTCGAACGGTACCTGTACCGGCCGGTGATCCGCGCCGTCGAGTGGCTAGCGGACATGATCCGGCCGCTGCAGTCGGGTGACGTGAACCTGTACCTGCTGTACGTGTTCGCGGTGATCCTGCTGGCCTACCTGCTCGGCGCGGTATGAGCAGGCGCTCGTCCCCGCTAGCAGACGGTGTGCAAGCCGGTGCAGGCGGCCGTGCCTCCGGCACGGTTGCTGACCAGCGCGACGGTGATCATCGCCACAGTTATCACCAGCCACAGGAGCATCACGCCCCATTGCGCGTCGATAAGCCCGACCGAGGACCGCGAGCACGCGCAAGCGCCGGCGCCGGTGTCGGCCCGGCCGCGCTGGCGCGGCTTCCGTTGTGAGCAGGGGATCGTCCGGCGCGGACTGGCCGCGATCTTCTCCTGGGCCGGCATGTCCTCGCTTGAGACCAGCCGGGTGAACGTGCCGAGCAGCGTGACCAGCCGGGGGTCAGAACGAGCCAGCCCTTCCTTGATCGCGTCCAGGGCCTGCCGTTCCCAACTACTGAGGCTCATCGCCGGTCCCCCATCGCATAACCGTCATACCAATTCACCGTCATACTGGTCCGCGGAGGCGTCAGGAACGGACCCGGTCCAGCCTCAGACGCGCACGGCGCCAGCGATCCGGGAACGTGAACCACCATTCGAGACCTCCACCTGCGGCAGCGTCAATGACGCCGTTACCAGATGGAGACCATCAGCCCAGCAGATGATACAGGGCGTTACGCGAGCCTCATCGCGTCCGAACATATCAAGCCAGGACTGGTTTGGAGTGCCGTACGTTCTGTTAGCGGAATCTCACGGAAAGGAATCTTGCCCGGACTCAGCAGGGCGGCACGGACCGGAAGGTCCTGGCTCCCTGCCCGGTCAGCGGGCCCTGGACGCCGCCCATCGATATCCCGTCGTCCTGCCGGTACAGCAGGATCCACACGTCCGGCGCCGTCGGGCTGATGTCGAGGTTGGGGGCCACGATGGTGAGGTAACCGTGCTGGTCCGCCGTGCCGTCGGCCAGGTCGGAGGCGGTGACGTACTGGCCGCCGCAGGTGTCCTCGAGCAGCCCGTAGCGCAGGCCCGGATGGATGTCGCGGCCGTAGACGAACAACCAGGTCTGCGGGGCCGAGCCGGGCGAGGCGCGGACGGCCAGCACGACGACGGAGAACGAGTTCTTGGCAGCACCGGGCAGCGCGTAGACGGCCGTGGCGGAGATGGCCGGCTGTGCCACGACCGCCGGGCCGGAGGGGACGGCAGTGCGCGCGGGCTTGGACGCGGTGGCGGCGGGCTCGTGCGGGGTCCCCATCCGGGTCAGGCCCAGGGACACGCCCAGGCTGGTCAGCAGCGCTCCGACCAGGAGGATGGCGATCCAGCCGCGGCGGCTCGGCCGACGAAGGCTCGGCCCGGGGCGGCTCGGCCCGCTGAGCCCCGGCTCGACGGGGCTTGGCCCGGTAAGGCTTGGCTCGGTAAGGCTTGGCTCGGTAAGGCTTGGCTCGCTGGGACTTGGCCCGCGCCGCCGGTCGCTGGGCCGCCACTCGTCGCTGGGCCGCCACTCGTCGCTGGGCCGCCACTCGGAGCCGGAGGACACGATGTCCGGCTGCTCGTCCAAGTTCTCACCGTCCGCCGTCACCAAGGCGGATACCCAGCCCAGACCGGCCCAAGCCCGCTCGTTTCGGGATTACTTCCACCAGTCTCACTCATGACGCCATGGTGAGCCAGTGATGAACGGAGACTGAACCAGGGCAGTGCCGGGCGGGCAGCGCGGCATTGATCAGGTGGCGGGCCGGGGAGCGGCCGGCTGCTCCCTTTTGCTGGTGCGGTGGATCCGGGCCAGGATCAGCGTGCTGGCGATGACGCCGGTGACGCCCAGGGCGATCAGGCGCGGGTCGGATTTGTACAGGCCGAAGACCAGCCAGCAGGACAGCTCACCTAGGATGAGCAGCCAGGTCCCTGATGAGATGCCGGTCGGGCGGGCGGTCCGATAGGCGGCCCAGAGGGACGGCGCGACCTGCACGAAGAACGCCCCGGTGAGCAGCGTCCCGAGGCCGACCCGGCCGACCACGGGATAGGCCGCGACCAGCAGCACCGCCCACGCGCCGATCAGCACCGACGGCCGGAGCGTGGCCTGGCCCCGGCGGATGAGCACGACGGCGAGCATCCCGGCCAGGACGGTCGCCGAGGTAGCGGGGACCAGCGCGGTCCAGTAGCGCTCGAGAGCGAAGTAGGCGATCCAGGCCGCGTTATTGATGCTGGTCAAGATGGCCCAGGACCAGGAGACGCCCGCGGTGTCCTGGGTAGCGCGGAGTTTGAGGATCTGCGGGAGGAACTGCGGGATGGCGAAGGCGGTGGCGACGATCGAGGTGCAGTCGAGCAGGTTGATCGTCACCGGCCGTTCCCCTTCTCATCTTAAGAGCAAAATTACGCTAGTTTTGGCAAAATTTTCTTGCAGATTTATGCCGTAATCCTGGATTTGATGCAATCATCATTGCTGTGGACGCAGTTGACCGGAAGATAATTGCCGAGCTGCAGGCCGAGGGACGGCTGACCGTCACCGAACTGGCCGAACGGATCTCGCTCAGCGTGGCCCCCTGCCACCGCCGCCTCCGCGAACTCGAGCGCACCAAGGCGATCCGCGGTTACCGGGCCATCGTCGATCCCGCCGCGATCGGTCTCGGCTTCGAGGTCCTGATCCAGGTCACCATGGACCGCGAAGACGCGACGACCATCACCCGGTTCGAGAGCGGCCTGGCCGGCATTCCCGAGGTGCGCCACGCGGAACGGCTGTTCGGCGATCCGGACTACCTGGTCCGGGTGGCCACTCCCGACCTGGCCTCCTACCAGGTCCTGCGGGACGAGAAACTCGCCACCCTGCCGGGCGTGCAGCGGCTCACCTCAACGATCGTGATGAAGCGCGTCGTCGAAGACCGGCCCTTCCCGATAGTGCCGGGTGCTCCGGGCCGTTAGGCCGGGTACCGAGTGGGCGTGGTCATGTAGCCGCGGCCGAGGGTGATATCGATGGTGCGTACGGCCGCTGTCCGTTGGCAGAAGTCTGCTACGACTTCTATACTTCTTCTATGGCGCTGAGTATCAAGAGCGACGAGGCGGACCGGCTGGCCAGGGAGCTGACTGCTGAGACGGGTGAGACGCTGACCGAGGCCGTAGAGGTTGCGCTCAGGGAGCGGCTCGATCGTGAGCACGCCAGGCACGCGGCCAGCATGAGAACGCGGCTGGCGCGGCTGGCGGCCGACGTAGCGGCGCTGCGGGTTGCCGACGACAGGACGCCAGAGGAGATCCTCGGCTACGACGACGCTGGCCTGCCGCGTTGACGGAGCCGACGCCGAGGAGCCTTGTCGTCGATACGTCGGCGGCCGTAGCGGTCATCCTCGGCGAGCCGGGCAGCGAAGAACTTACCGCCCACCTCGAGGATGCCCTGGTCCGGCTGATGCCGACCGCCATACGCGTCGAGCTGGGAATCGTGATCGAGGCCCGGCTGTGGCCTGTCGGGCAGGACGTTGTCGATCGGTTCCTTCGTGACGCGAAGGTGGACATAGTGCCCGTCGATGCGGACCTGGCCGACCGTGCGATGAGCGGATGGCGGCGATACGGCAAGGGGCGGCATCCGGCCGGGCTCAATTTCGGCGACTGCTTCACGTACGCACTTGCCGACCGGACCGGGCATCCCGTGCTGTGCACCGGCGACGACTTCGCCGCGACGGACATCACCGTGATGCGCCCTGGGACAGAGCTCGCTACGGACTGAGGTCGAGGGCGGTGCGGATGATGCTGTCGGTGTCGATGCCGTTGTAGCGGTAGAGATCCTCGATCAACCCGGACTGGCCGAACTGGGCCACGCCGAGGGCGGCGTGCGGGACACGATTGATGGTGGCCAGGAAGGACAGCGTGTGCGGGTGCCCGTCCAGCACGGTGACCAGGGGCGTGGCGCGGGCCGCGGGGAACGCCTGGTCCAGGATCCAGGCCTCTCCCCCGGTCCCGGACCCCGCCGGCTGCAGGCCCTGGCGGACGCGGAGGGCCTGGAACAGCAGGCCGGGGCTGGTCACGCACACCACGTCGGCGGGCGCGCCGACCGCCTCCAGGCGCTCGGCAGCGGCTAGCGCCTCCGGTATGACGGCGCCCATCGCGGCGATGGTGATCTTGGGATGCTCGGTGCGGCGAAGGCCGTACGCCCCGGCCACGACCTGGCGGCGGCGGCGTTCCCTGGCGGCCGGGTCGGCGGGCACGGCGGCCAGCTTCTGGCTGACCGGGCGGGTGGATAGCCGCAGGTAGGCCGCGCTGCCGCCGGGGCGACCGAGCCGGGCCAGGCTGGCCAGCAGGCACCACTCGGTGTCGACCGCGAAGGCTGGCTCGTAGGTGATGCAGCCCGGCTGCTCGATCCCGATGGACGGGGTGGTGATGGACTGGTGCGCGCCGCCCTCCGGGGCGAGCGAGACACCGGACGGCGTGCCCACCAGGATCGACTGCCCGCCCGCGTAGATGCCGAACGACCACGGTTCCAGCGCCCGCTCCACGAACGGGTCATACAGCACGCCGATGGGCAGCAGCGGCTGGCCCCAGCGGCTCCAGGTCGCGCCGAGCTCGCCGATCAGCCCGACCAGGTTGGTCTCGGCGATGCCCAGCTCGATGTGCTGCCCGGTCGGCTTCTCCCGCCAGTGCAGGATCGTCTCGGCGTCGTCGGCGAACCAGTCCGTCCGCTCGCTGGCCGACCACACGCCGACCTTGTTCACCCAGCCGCCGAGGTTCGTGCTGGAGCTGACGTCCGGGCTCACGGTCACCACCCGCGCGGCCGCCTCCGGTGCTTGGCGACCAAGGTCAAGCAGCGCCCGGCCCAGCGCGGCCTGGGTGGTGGCCATCCCGGTCGGGGTGTGGTCGAGGTCACCGGGAACGTGCGGCGGGGCGTGATTGAGCACTTCGGGCCGCTTGAGCCGCCTCGCCGTCTCGGCGCACAGCCCGGCCGCGGCGCTGCCCTCGGCCGGACGGCGCCACGGCTGGTCGGCGTCCGCGCCCAGGTGCGCGGCCAGTTCCTTGATCTGCTCGACGGTCAGCAGCGCGGAATGGTTCTGCGGGTGCCCCTCGACGGGCAGCCCGTGGCCCTTGATCGTGTAGGCCAGGATCACCGTGGGCCGGTCATCGGAGATGGCACCGTACGCCTCGTCCAGGGAGCTGAGATCATGCCCGCCCAGGTTGCGGATGGCCGCGGCCAGGGTGGCGTCGTCCAGCCCGGCGATGAGGCCGTCCAGGGCCTGGTCGCCGTCCGGCAGCCTGCGGCGCAGCTCGTCAGGAGGACAGCGCAGCAGCCGCTGGTACTCGGGGTTGGGCATGGCGTCGATCCGGTGCCGCAGCGCCTCCCCGCCGGGCCGGGCGAACAGGGCCTCGAGCAGCCGGCCGTACTTCAGCGTGATGACCTGCCAGCCGGCCGCGGTGAACATGCCCCGCAGCCGGTCGGCGGCCATCAGCGGCACCACCCGGTCCAGCGACTGCCGGTTCACGTCCACGACCCAGACGATCTCGCCGAGTTCGGCCACGCCGGGATCGACGATGGCCTCCCACACCGCGCCCTCATCCAGTTCGGCGTCGCCCAGCAGTGAATACTGCCGGCCGCCCGCCGGGACCCCGGTGAACCGGCCGTTGAGGTACCGGCGGGCCACCGCGCCCCACACCGGGGCGGTGGCGCCGATGCCGACCGAGCCGGTCGAGTAGTCCACAGGGTCGGGGTCCTTGACCCGGCTGGGGTAGCTCTGCAGGCCGCCGAACGCCCGCAGTGTCTGCAGGTAGGGCTCGTCCAGCTCGCCCAGCAGGTAGTTGATGGCGTGCAGCACGGGCGAGGCGTGCGGCTTGACCGATACCCGGTCCTCGGCGCGCAGGTGCCCGAACCACAGCGAGGTCATGATCGAGACCATCGACGCCGACGACGCCTGGTGGCCGCCGACCTTTATGCCGCCGGGATTGGACCGGACCCGGTTCGCGTGATGGATGATCGCCGTGGACAGCCACAGCACCTCGCGCTCGATCTCGCCCAGCGCGCCGAGGCGGCTGGCTTCGGCTTGCGGCGGGGAGTCGATGATGTCAGCCATGGGTGCATGACAGCATGACCGCGGCCCTGGACACAACCTCTCAGCTGAGCGGCAGCCAGAAGCAGCGCTCCTCGCCGTAGTCCGCGAAGCCGGCCCGGAGCAGGATCGGCCCGGAGGTCAGCACCCGCCCCTTGACCAGAGCCAGGGTGGCGCCGTGGTCGCGGGCCAGCCGGAGCCGCTCGGCCAGCACGGCCCGGTAGCTGCCGCGGCCGCGGGAGGCGGTCAGCGTGACCGCGCCCCATAGCTGCGCCACCTCGCCGTCCAGCGTGCAGCCGCCGGTCGAGACCGGCTCGCCGCCCTCGAAGGCCACCACCCGGAAGCTCGACCAGGTGGCCAGGTTCCGGAGCGACTCCGCGAGTTTGGCGGCCGTCTCGGCCTCGTCAGGCTCGGCCCGGCCCCAGCCGCGCACGGAGACCGCCGAGGACGCGCGGAAGGTGCGCTCGTCGCGGACCAGCTCGACCGCCACGCCGGGCTGGACGTCCAGGTCGGGCAGGCCGCCGCCGAGCTCGCAGGCCAGGACCTGCACGGCGTCGATCATCTCCGCGCCGCGGTCGCGCAGGGCCTGTTCGGTGCCCGGCGGCTGGCTGGCGGACGAGATCCACCAGGCCACGCCGGGCAGGTCCCAGCCGCGGACCTGCGCGGCGATCTCGTCGATCACCTCCTCCACCGGCCGCGCCGTCCGTGACCAGGTCACCTGCGCAGCGCTGAAGGTGGGGTCGAGCACCGCGTCCGGGTACCGGACGAGGCGGTAGTGTTCGGTCCGCAGCTCGACGGCGCCCCTGGGCAGGTACTCCATCTCGGCCGCTGCGTCAAGCACGCGCTCCCGTGTCCAAGGGCTCAGCACCGGGCCTCCTCTGGGTCGCCTCCGTCTGTCTTTCTTGTACCCGAACGGAGCGTGGAGCTCGCACCGCTGACGGTGGCCGCCGCGGCGGCAACGCGGCTACTGACGGGGTGCTCATGCCCAGAACGGCGTCCCGCAACTCGAGGCAAGCGCGCACATCGGACACCAGGCCGGCCAGGTCCCGCCCGGGCTGCGCGAGCAGGTCCTGGGCGGCGTGCAGCCCGGCCCGTTCGGTCAAACGCTTTTCGTTCAGCACCCACTGGCCCGCGGCGGCCATCCGGCCCTGCGCCGCGGCCAGCACCGCCTGGCCCAGGTTGGCCAGGCAGCCGACCCGGTCCTGCCGCCCGGCGTGGACCCCGGCGAAGTGCAGCGCTCCGGCCGCCAGCCGGGCCCAGGCCACCGGCGCCGTCTCGCGCAGCCGGGGCGGGAACTGCGGGCACGGCAGGTCGCCGGCCAGCACCCGGCCCAGGGCCAGTTCGCCGGTCAGCACGTAGGTGGCGATCCCGGCCGCGTAGCCGACCTCGCGCTGGATCTCGAACCGGCCGTCCTGCGCGGCCGCGGTCCAGCGCAGCACCTCATCCAGGTCACGGTAGATGAGGTCGACCCTGGTGCCGTCGACGGTCAGCCAGGCCCCGCCGTCCACGATGCGGCCCCACTCGCCGGGCGCGAAGACCCGGCCCGGCCAGCCGAGCGCGGTGATGTCGGCCGGGTCCAGCCCGCCGCGGTAGTACAGGCCGAAGTCCCAGTCAGAACCCTCGACCGCCGTATTGGTGGCCCGCGACCCGCCCAGGGTGACCGCGACCACCCCGGGAATCTCGGCCAGCCGGCCAGCCAGGTGCTCCACGGGCACCAGTATTCATCAGGGAATAACGCAGGCGGGTTGGTGGGCTCGGGAGCGGGGCGCGGGGCGGAACGCTCGATGGCGGGCCAGCCGACGTCGGCGTCGTGCTCGGCTTGTTCGGCCTTCCCGCCGCCGCGCAGGCCGAACAGGCGCTTGGCCAGCAGCAGGTACACCGCGACGACCAGGTTGAGCGCCAGGGCTACGGCCTTCAGCGCCGTGATGCTCTTGGCCAGCTCGTAGATCTCGTACGGGACGAAGACGATGGTGGCGATGAAGGTCAGGTACTCCGCCCACCGCTTGCCCAGCCACAGGCCGACGGCCTCCACGCCCTCGAGCACGGCGTAGGCGGCGATGGCCACGCCGACCAGGTACAAGCTGGTGATGCTGATCGCGAACAGCGACCGCAGGTCGTGCACGAAGCCGCGGTTGCTGCTGGCCACCGGGCCGCCCAGGCCGCCCTGCAGGTTCTTGAGGATGGCGGTGAAGTCCTGGTTCAGCACGGCCCGGTTGTTGGCGAACAGCAGCACGGCGGCGGCGAAGGCGCCCAGGGCCAGGAAGTGGAACACGCGCTCGATGGCGATCAGCCGCAGCACGTACCGGTCCCGCAGCGCCTTGCCCCGCAGCGGCAGCTCTACCTCCTCCCGGGGCGACGGGTACTTGCGCTCCGGGTGCTGCGGCGGGGTCAGGGCCAGCCACGAGTCGCAGCGCAGGCAGCGGTACCAGCGCAGGCCGCCCGAGTCGCGGGCGAACAGCTCGTCCTCGCGGCGCAGCTCGGCCGCGTCGGTGCCGAGCAGCACGTGGCCGTTCAGGGCGCAGCCGAGCAGTTCATAGCGCAGCTTCGGGAGGTAGCGGCGCGTTTTCTCGGTGCCCGGCGGCGGCTGGTGGCCCGTCATCCCAGAAACTTAACAGCCCTGGGCTCCAGTCCGGTCAGGCCGGGGCGACAGGCGGGACGTTGTAGTTCATGCGGAACAGGTTCTCCGGGTCGTACTGGGCCTTGAGGCGGCCGAGCCGGGCGTACTTGTCCGGGCCGCCGAAGGCCTCGACCACCCGGTCCAGCTCGTCGAAGTTGAGCATGTTGACGTAGACGCCCCGGCCGACCCAGGGAGCCAGGTCGGCGACGGCCTGGCGGGTCCGGCCGATGTAGTCCTCGTCGTCGGCCGGGTCGTCCCAGCGCATGGCGAAGTTCAGCCAGAGCAGGTAGCCGCGGTTGGAGAAGGCCGCGTCGGCCTCGGGCACGTCGCCGATGGCCCCGCCTAGCCCGATGATCTCGACCTCGCCCTCCATCGGCATGTCCTGCCAGAAGCCGGCCAGGAGGTCGATCGCGTCGTCGGCCAGGTCGGCGACGTGCGCCTCCTTGGTGTAGTACCGGTGGCCGTCCTCGAACTCGGTGTCGATGAGCCGCTGCACCCCGGCGGCGAACGGCAGCACGGTCGAGGCCTTGATGCAGGGCTGGCCGATGTCGCACAGGCGCCCGATCATCTCCTCGCCGGCCGGGTCCTCGGCGTCATCCAGCCACATCGAGACCAGCATCAGCAGCCGCTGGCCCACGTACTCGGGCGGCACGAAGGGCAGGGCGGGCATGTCGTGCTTGAGCGCGGCGTGCCAGCCGACGGTCCGCGGCAGGGTCGGCACCACGGCCGCGTAGCCGCGCAGCGCCTCGACGGCGTGTTCCGGCTCGTAGACCGACACGCCGATGCGCATCATCGGGCCGAAGTCGTAGGCCTGGAAGGTGAAGCGGGTGACGATGCCGAAGTTGCCGCCGCCGCCGCGCAGCGCCCAGAACAGCTCCGGGTGGCTGGTCGGGCTGACCTCGATCACCTCGCCGCTGGCCAGGACGACTTCCAGGGACACGAAGTTGTCGCAGGTCAGTCCGTGCTTACGGGAGAACCAGCCGATGCCGCCGCCCAGGGCCAGGCCGGCCACCCCGGTCTCGGACATGATGCCGGCCGGGACGATAAGGCCGTGCGGGGCGGTGGCCGCGTCGACGTTGCCGAGCCGGCAGCCGCCGCCCGCGTGGACCAGCTTGCGCTCGGCATCGACGGTCACCTCGCGCAGCCCGCTCAGGTCGATGGTCAGGCCGCCGTCGGACATGGCCTTGCCCGCCACGTTGTGGCCGCCGCAGCGGACCGCCGGCGTCAGGCCGTGCTCGCGGGCCACGTTGACCGCGGCCACCACGTCGGCGGTGCTGGTGCAGCGCAGGATGAGGCCGGGCCGCCGGTCGACCATGGCGTTCCAGACCAGGCGGGCGTCTTCGTATTCGGCGTGATCCGGGCCGATGATGTCGCCCTTGAACTGCCCGGCCAGCTGCTCGCCGATGCGCAGTCGGAGCTGCTCGTCAATTCTCGACGAGCCTGTTGCGGCAGAGGTCGTCATGGACATGGGAGATGTTCCTTTCCTGGCTTACGCGGAGACGGGGGCGTCGGCGCCTTCGGCGATCCGGCGCATGGCGTTCAGGGTGGCGGCCACGGCCTTGAGGTAGTCGCCGGTCATGGAGTCGGCGTAGGCCTGCTCCTCGGCGGACCCGCCCTCGACGCCGTGGACGACCAGGGCAAAGCTGAAGCAGAGCTTGAGGCCGTCCGCCAGGTCCTCGATCTCGTTGGCGATGGTGCCGAGCACCGGGCCGGCGATGCGGGTGAACGTGACCCGGTACGGGGCCTCCAGGGTGATCCGCTCGGTGAAGCGCTCGCCGCGGAAGTCGATGTCGCGGTCGAAGACGGTGTCGCTGTGCCGCCGCGTGACCTCGCAGTAGGTCATGCTGGGCACGAACGGCAGCGCGTTGTTGGCCTTGAGCACCAGGCCGTCCCAGACGTTGCCCGCCGTCAGGCGCGGCTCGTCCGGCACGTTGACCGGCAGCTGGTGGCTGACGAAGATCATGACGCTTCCTCCGTTGGATCGATCACGGTGTTCTCCAGGGTGCCGAGGCCGTCGATGGTGGCGCGGACCACGTCGCCGCCGCGCAGGTACAGGCCCCGGCCGGCGCCGACCCCGGACGGGGTGCCGGTCGCGATGACGTCGCCAGGCTCGAGGGTGACCACCTCGCTGGCCGCCGCGATCAGCTCGGCGACCGAGCAGACCATGTCGGCGGTGGACTCATCCTGCTGCAGCTCGCCGTTCACCCACAGCCGCAGCCGCAGATCCTGCGGGTCGGGCACCAGGAACGCGGGCGTCAGACCCGGGCCGAGGGGCAGCGAGCCCTCGAGCGACTTGGCCGCGAACCAGTCGTAGATGAAGGCGTCGGCGGGTGCGACATCCCGCTGGTGGAAGCCGCGCGCGGTCACGTCGTTGGTCACGCAGTAGGCGGCCACGTGAGCCAGGGCCCGTTCGGCCTCGATGTTCTTGCCGGCGGTACCGATGATGACGGCCAGCTCGATCTCCCAGTCGTACCTGGCGCGGTCGGCCGAGCCGATCACGATCGGGTCGCGCGGGCCGATCACCGAGGTGGTGGGGGCCTTCAGGAAGAAGAACGGCCGCCAGCCCGCGGCCGGGATCTGGCCGCCCATCTCGGCCATGTGCCGGCGGTAGTTGACGCCCGCGCAGATCACCTTGCGCGGCCAGCGCAGCGGCGCGAGCAGCCTGTCGTAGGCGGCCGGCGGCGCGCCGGCCAGGTCGAGATCGCGCAGCACGGGCTCGGCTGCGGCCCAGTCGTCGACCAGTTCCAGGGCGCTTGACCAGCGCTTGAGGTCAGCGGGGGCGACCAGCGTGCCGTCCTCGTGCAGGATCCCGAGGCCCTCGGTGCCGTCGGCGGCGTAGCTGGCCAGTGACCAGTTCATGGTGCTTCTCCTAGGGCTGACCGGCCGGATACCTGATCGTGCACGCAGGCGATGTCGAGGTCGCCCCAGCCGTCGGCGTAGGCCTTGTCGAAGACCTCCTTGGCCGCGGCGAACACCGTCGGGGCCAGGCCGGTCTCGGCGGCGTAGGCCTCGATCTGCGCCAGGATCGGCTGCAGGGTGGCGACCGGGCCGGGGGCCGGAGACCAGCGGCGTTCGGCCATGAGGGAGCCGCGCACCGTCCAGATCGTCGAGCCGGCGATGGAGTTGTCTAGGGTCTGGTGGACGAGCCCCAGGTCCAGGCCGCTGCACCGGGCCAGCGCCATGGCCTCGGCGGCGGCCACCGTGTGCACCGCGAGCAGCAGGTTGGCGATGTACTTCAGGTGCGCGCCGGTGCCGAACGGGCCGGTGTAGACCCACGGTCCGGAGATGGCGTCCAGGACCGGGCGGACCAGCTCGACGCTGGCCTCCTCGCCGGAGGCGAAGGTGGTGGCCTGCCGGGGCGCGACCATGCCGGGAGTGCCGCTGATCGGGCAGTCGAGCAGGTCACCGCCGCGGGCTTGCACTTCGTCGCGGAGCCTGGCCTTACGGGTGACGTCGATGGTGCTCATCTCGAGGTGGATGGTACCGGGCTTGATGGTCGTCAGGGTGCCGGACGGGCCGGCGATTACCTCCTCGACGGCCTCGGCGTCCGGGACGATGGACAGCAGCACGTCGGCGGACGCGGCCACCTCGGCCGCCGAGCCGGCCACGGTGCCGCCGGCCTCGGCCAGCTCGGGTGAGCCGTGCCGCCGGTAGCCGGTGACGCTGAAGCCCCGTTCCATCAGGTTCAGGGCGATCGGCAGGCCCATCTTGCCCAGTCCGATGACGCCGACTCGGTCCATCGCGGTACTCCCCTCGCCGGGTCGCTGCTCTAAACTGTATGCAGTTTGGTTAGGTGAGGCAAGAGGAGTACCGCGAAAAGTGCATGCAGTTTTGGGCTTACGGGGCGGCGAAGTCGAGGGCCTGGGGCTCGTCGGGAAGCGGCGGGATGGTGGCCGGGACGTCGTCACCGACCTCCTCGAAGCGCAGCCTGGCCAGGTCCACCGCGCCGGCTCCGCTCAGCAGCGCGCCGAAATACAGCGCCCTGGCCTCTTTGGCCACGTTGAGGACGATGCTGGCCGGGGTCCAGTCGGTGGTGCCGCCCAGCGACCGGTCCTGCATGTTGTCGAGGACCAGCGTGCGGTTTTGCCCGTCGATCCGCAGCCACAGCCCGGTCCAGCCGGTGACCTCGCAGGCCCGCATCATGGCGCTGAACCGGACCTTGCGGCCGATGTAGCGGGAGGCGGCGATGCTCTGCACCAGCGCGCCGAAGCCGGCTGGTTCACCGGCGGCCGAACGGAACCGGAGCTGCGCCACCCGGTCCCCTTCGTAGTCCGTCCCTTGGAGCAGGCCTGCCTCGTAATCGGAGGCATGGCTGCCGGTCATGCGCCAGGGAGACGGGATGGGCTCCAGCTGCACCTGGCCCAGCAGGTGGGTCAGGGCCTGGGTGTAGTTCTCGCCCGTTTCGGCCATGCGGGCCCGGACGAGGCGCTTGAGATCCTTGTTCTGCGGCATGGTGAACAACCTCCGTCTCGGCGGCCGCCCCAGCGCCCGCTGACGGGCCGGCCCGATGACAGATGCGTGTTCGGCCATGCAGAGCAGGACAGGCCCGGGAGTGTGCCCCCCTTCGCCCTGGTGGATGGCCCTGCTGGGGACGGGCCGCCAGGCTCGGCGTCAGACCGCGCCGTAATCCTTATCGTGAACCACGCGCCGCGCCCGGGTCAAACGGGCCTGCGCGGCCGGCTGAGGCGGAATGGCCTTTCATGATCGCGGGCAGTTTTGGCCAAATGGCGACCAAAAGTGCCCGTGATCATGGGATGGGACGGAGGCGAGCGGGGGCGGGGGGTTTGTGCCAGACGGAGATGTGGGCGGTGCTGTCCCTGGTGAACGGGGTGCGCTGCCAGTCGGCGTAGCGCTCGCGCAGGGTCAGTCCGGCCAGGCGGGCCATCAGGTCAAGTTCGGACGGCCACACGTAGCGGTGCGGTGAGGAGAAGGTCTCCATCTGGCCGTCGATAACCCAGTAGTGGTGCGAGAACGCGATCTGGGTGGCCACGTCGTACTCCTCGAAGCCGAGGTGCGCGGGGGTCACGCTGAACGCGTGCACGGTCTCGCCGGGCGGCAGCCGCTGGAGCTGCGGGACGTAGACCTCGATCACGAAGCAGCCGCCCGGCTTGAGCTGCGCGGCGACGTTGCGGAAGCACTCGACCTGCTCGTCCTGCGTGGTCAGGTTGGTGATCGTGTTGCGGACCAGGTAGGCGACGTCGAAGGTCCCGCCGGCCTGGATGGTGGCGAAGTCGCCGACCGTCACCTTGATCCGGTCCGCGCCAGGCTGGGCCCGCAGCCGGGCGACCATGGCCGGGGACAGCTCGATGCCGCGGACCCGGACGCCCCGCTGGCTGAGCGGCAGCGCGATGCGGCCGGTGCCGACGCCGAGTTCCAGCGCGCTGCCCCGGCCTTCCTGGCCGGCCAGGCTGGCCAGGAAATTCACGGCCGGCTCGATGGCTTCGGGCTCGAACAGTTCCGGCCAGTAGGTTTCGTACCTCTGGGCTATCCGCTCGTCGAAGTACACCTTCGGCACACCAGCACAGTGCCACGCGAGGGCGGCCGGCCGCCATCGGTTTTTACGCTGCACTCGGGGTAAACTGTATGCAGTTACGTCGATCAGGGAGAATGATGTCCATGCCTCGTGTGGTGCAGGTGCCGGACATCCGTAAGGTCGACCTGCCCGAAGCCCGGCAGGCCATCCCGCACGTGCACGCCTACCTGCGGGAGTGCATCCTGGACGGAACGCTGCCGCCGGGCACCAAGCTGTCGCAGGTGAGCCTAGCCGCCCAGCTCGGGATCAGCCGCACCCCGCTGCGGGAAGTGCTGCGGATGCTGCAGGAAGAGGGCCTGGTCGAGATCGAGCCGAACCAGCGGACCAGGGTCGCGGGGCTGGATCCGCAGGAGCTCGACGACGTCTACGCGAGCCGGATCCTGCTGGAGACGCTCGCTCTGTCGATGACCATCGGTCACTTCGGCGCCAAGGCACGCGCCGAGGCCAGGCAGTTGCTGACCGCGATGCGGCGGGCGGCCAAGAGCGGCGACTTCGGCGCCTGGTTCGCCGCGCACACCGAGTACCACCGGGTCTGCACCGCGGCGGCCGGCGAATCGCTGCAGCGGCAGCTGCGGGCCTTCGCCGACCGGACCACCCGCTACATCCGCATCTACCAGCTGTCCGAGCCGAACGGCTGGCAGGCGGCGGGCGACGTGGAGCACGCAGCGATCCTGGAGGCGCTGATCGCGGGCGACGAGCACGGCGCGCTCAGCGAGATGGCCCATCACCTGGAACGGACCGCGTTGCGGGTGCTGGCCGACTGCGCGCCGGATTTCGTGCCGGTGGCGGTCCCGCACGCGGTGGCGCTGATCGACCGTGACCCGCCCGCGCCGCTCCGGCTGACCGGAGCCAGCTAGGCACGAGCCGACCTATAGTCGGACTCGGGAAGAAACAGGCATGGGTCGGGTTCGCATCGCGCTCGCCGTGGTCGCCGCCGTGGCGGCGGTCACCGCGTGCTCAGGGACGTCTGCCCCGCGGGCGGTCCCGGCCAGTTACTACCTGGCCCTGGGCGACTCGTTGTCCCAGGGCGTCCAGCCCGACGCGGCCGGGGTCAGCGTGGAAACCGGGCAGGGCTACGCCAACCAGGTCTACGCCGCGCTGCGGCCCAGCCATCCCGGGCTGCGGCTGGTCAAGCTGGGCTGCCCGGGCGAGACGACCGCCACCATGATCAACGGCGGCATCTGCCGCTACCCGGGCGGCTCGCAGCTGGCCGCCGCCGCCGCCTTCCTGGGCGCCCACCGCGGGCACGTATCCCTGGTGACCATCGACATCGGGGCCAACGACCCGGAAGACTGCGGCAGCCAGCGGAACCTGATCGAGATCGCCACCTGTTTCGGCGCAGACGTCCCGGGCGCCGTCACCAACCTGGGCACGATCATGGCCCGGCTGCGGTCGGCCGCCGGGGCCAGCGTCCGCGTGGTCGGGATGAGCTACTACCTGCCCGCGCTGGCCGAGTGGCGCAACGGCACGCCCGGCGAGGCGATCGCCTGGCTGACCGAGCGGCTGACCGCCAGCTATAACAACCTGCTGGATGGGGTGTACACCAAGTACGGGGCGCCGGTGGCGAACGTGTTCGGCGCGTTCGACACCTCGGACTTCGGCAACACCCAGACCGTGCCGGGGATCGGCACGGTACCGCGCAACGTGGCCCGGATCTGCCAGTGGACCTGGGAGTGCGCCCCGCCGCCGCGCGGGCCGAACCAGCACGCGGACCAGGCCGGCTACGCGGTCATGGCCCGCGCGTTCCTGAGCGCGGCCGGCCCGGTCAGCTGAGGCCGGCGCCGGCCGGCTGGCCCGAGCGGATCTGCGGCTGGCTGACCGTACGGGTGATCGGGCCGAGCCACATGTCGATGGACCCGGGCTCGGCCGGGTCGAAGGTCCTGGGCACCCAGCCGGCCTCGTCCTCGATCCGGCGCACGCCGAACGAGTACTCGTAGGTGAAGCCCTCGGGGCCGAGGAAGTACAGGAAGATCGCGGTGGACTGCGGGTGCCGGCCCGGGCCCATCTCGATCTCGACGTTGTGCTCCTGCAGGAAATGCCAGTTCCTGAACACGTCGTCGATGGTGTCAACCTGGAAGTTCATGTGGCACAGGCCCGGCCCGTCGCCGCGGAAGACGGCCAGCTTGTGGTGCACCGGGTCGATGCGCATGAGGCAGGCGGCGTCGGCGATCCAGTCCGAGACCCGGGCGTTGAAGCGCGTGCTCCAGAACCGGTAGGCCTCGTGCACGTCGGGCGCGTCCAGGCACAGGTGGCCGAACTCGCTGATCCCGGCCTGACGGCTGAACGCCACCGGCCTGCCTACGCTCTCCTGCTGGCTGACCAGCTCGATCCGGTTGCCGAACGGGTCGTCGAAGCCGATGAACTCGCGGACCCGGCGGGACCGCGCCTCGGCGGCCGAGCCGCGGCGGACGGTCAGGCCCGAGCGCTCGAGCTCGGTTTCCGCGGCGTCGAGCGCGTCGGCGTCGGCCACGGTGAAGCCGGAGGCGATCACCCCGGACGGCCCCTCGACCAGGGCCAGGCAGTGGTGCCTCTGGTCGGCGCGCAGGTGGGCGACCCCGGCCTCGGTGGGCGCGGCCAGTTCCAGGCCGACGATCTCGGTGGCGAACTTTATCGCGGCGTCCAGGTCGGCCGCCCCGGACCGTACGTAGGCGATGTCGGTGAGCGTGATCACGTGGCGGCTCAGGTGTAGACGGGGGTCACGTCGATGTAGATCTGCCAGTCACGCACCAGGTCACCTTCGAAGATGAGGATGTCGGCATTGGGCGTGACGACGGTCTTGCCGTCCTTGCGCTTGTACTCCACGTCGATCTGCACGATGGTGGTGTCGCCGAACTCCCAGGAGTTCAGGATGTGATGGGTGAGACCGCCGATGCTGGCCCAGAAGGCCTCCACTCCCTCCTTGACGGCCGCGTGGCCGATGGCCGGGTCGGCGTTGGCGAAGCGGAACCTCACGTCCGGCGTGAGGTAGGAGTTGAACTTCTCGGCGTCCATCGAGTCGATGGCGGCGAAGATGGGGGCGATGTCGCGGCTCATGCAGGGCTCCCTGGTTCTTGGTTGGCGAGGAAGGTCTCGGGTGGCGGCACGCCCCACAGGTGCGGCGGCACTTCCCAGTCGTTGGCCACCCAGCAATCGTCGATCTGGTCGATGTCGGAGAACCACTCGATCCACGAGCCCCACGGGTCCGGGCTGTAGTGGAAGAAGTTCGATCCGATGGTGTGCCGGCCCAGGCCCCAGCCCTCGGGACGGCCGCGGGCGCGCATCCGGTCCGCGCCGACCGCGATGGCGTCGATGGACGGCACCTCGAAGCTGGCGTGGTGGAAGCCGCGGTGGCTGCTGGCGATGAACCCGAAGACGTGGTGGTCGCCGGCCCCGGCGTTGAGGAACGTGACCCGGTCGTGGTGGATGGTGTCGCTGAGCCGCAGCCCGAGCACCCGGGTGTAGAAGTCGGTCATCGGGCCTGGCTGCGCGGTGAACAGCAGCGAGTGGCCCAGCCGCCGGGGCAGCACGTCCTGCGTGGCCACGGTCCACTGGGCGACGTTGACCCGCTGCTGGGTGCCGCCCATGTTGACCAGCACCTCGGCGACCGGCCGGGCTGAAGCCTGGGGCTGATCAAGCAGCTGCACCGGCGTGCCGTCGGGATCGCGGATCCACAGCCCGTCTTCTGTGGCACCGGCCGGAGGCTCGATCACGGGCGTTCCGGCCCGGTCGAGCGCCTCGCGGACCGAGTCCAGGGTGCCGGGGCGCAAGGTGAAGGCGACGTGGTGCAGGCGCTTGGCCGGCGCCTCGACCAGGCGCACCTGCTCCTGGTCCCGGCCTGGGCAATGGGCGACCAGCGAGCCGTCCTTCTCCCCGGTCTCCAGGCCGAAGTCCTGCAGGAAGCCCTCGGCCACGGCCAGGTCAGGTACTTCAAGCGCGTAGTGGTGCAGCCCCGAGATCACGGTTTCTCCCTTCAACTCCGAGCCAAACTGCATACAGTTTAGGTGGCTGCATACAGTTTAGACAGGCGTTCGGCCGTCTGTGAAGAGGAGAACCCGGGGTGATACGTACAGAGGTCGCAGAGGCAGGCCGGGTGCTGTCCCGGCTGGGGCTGGTCACCGCTTACGGGCACGTGTCGGCCCGGGCCGGGGACTCGATGCTGATCACGCCCGCCGCCGACCTGGCCGGCGTCACCGCGGCCGCCGTACTCGAGGTGCCGCTGTCAGTGGCCTCGGGCCCGCCGGGAGCTGGGGACGCGCCGGGATCCGCGGGCCCGCTTCCCGCCGGGGTTCCGGCGGAGGCCTGGATTCACCTGGCCCTGTACCGCGCCCGGCCGGACGTGGCGGCGATCGCGCGGGCCCAGCCGGCCAGCGCCTTCGCCGCGGCGGCCACGACCACCTCGCTGGTGCCGTGGCACGGCCAGGCCGCGTGGCTGGGCGAGTCGGTGCCGGTGCACGACAGCGCCACGCTGCTGCGCACCCCGGAACTGGCCGAACG
This sequence comes from uncultured Actinomycetes bacterium, assembly GCA_963790065.1. Classification (GTDB taxonomy): domain Bacteria; phylum Actinomycetota; class Actinomycetes; order Streptosporangiales; family Streptosporangiaceae; genus Palsa-504. The sequence continues at coordinate 101,063 of CAWBNK010000030.1, forward strand.
TGCCGCCCGCCGCCTGGGCCCGGGCGAGGCCCTGCTGCTGCGCGGCAACGGCGCCGTCACCGTGGGCGCCACGCCCGGCCTGGCCGTGGCCCGGATGTGGCTGCTGTCCGCGGCCTGCGAGGTCTACCTGGCGGCCCGCGGCGGGCCGGTCACGCCGTTGTCGGCCGAGGAGATCGCCTCATGGCGCGCTGTCGGCGACGAACTGCTCCCCCGGCTCTGGCTGCACCTGCGCCGCCAGTGACCGGGCGCCCCGCGGCCAGGCGAACAGCAGCGTGAGGCCGAGGACGGCGACCATCGGCGTCCACCAAACCCAGGGGTTCCGCCACGAGGACTGGGACAGGAAGGTGAGCACCCCGGCGGCCACGCCGGTCGGCAGCAGGCGCAGGTAGCTCCGCGACGCCGCCACCAGCGCCGCGGCCAGCGGCGGCCACACGTAGTAGGAAACCATCACCGGTTCGAAGAACGTACGCAGCGCCAGCGCGAAGGCGACCCACCACAGCAGTTCCTGCAGGATCTGCGGACTCCAGTCGCCCAGCCGGGCGGTCCGCCAGCGGCGCCAGGTGGCCAGCGCGCAGGCGCAGGCCACCACGATGGACAGGGCCCGCGCGGGCCCGGCGGCCACCGACCCGTTGCTCAGGTGCGGGGCCAGCGCGGTCAGGTAGATCCAGGGCGTGGGATGGTCGACGGTGGGCGCGTTGGGCTGGCTGGTGACCGCGTGGACGGTGGCGGTCCAGTTCGCCGCGGCCGCCGCGCCCAGCAGCACCAGGGTGGGCACCACGGCGCGGGCCACGAAGCCGGCCAGCCGCCGCGGCTCGATCGTCACCAGCAGGAACGGGAAGGCCAGCAGCACCAGCGGCTGGACGGCCACCGCCGCCCCGGCCAGCCAGGCGGCCCGGACCGGCTTGCCGTTCGAGACGGCCAGCACCGCGTACAGCAGCAGGCCGACGGCCACCGCGTCTTCGGGGTGGCCCCAGCGGATAGTCACGTTCCACAGGGCCGTCGCGCCCGCCGCGGCCAGCAGGAAGCGCTTGAACTGGCTGACGGCCATCCGTTCGGCCAGCGCGTCGGCGGCGAACAGCGCCACGGCCGAGAGGATGACCACGCAGGGCCCGAGGATCAGCCATTCAGCGTGATTGCCGATCTGGCTGCCCGCCCGGAGCTGGATATCGGCTCCGGTCTTCAGCGGCAGCCCGGCCGCGTCGATGAGCGCCGCGACCGGGACCAGGATCAGGGCGGTGCCGGGGAAACTGACCAGGTTGGTGGGCGGGGTGTACAGGCCGGCCAGGTCCAGGTGCAGCATCCGCTGGGCCGCGACCAGCGTGGCCCACAGGTCATCGGGGACGGCCCAGGCCGTCTGGCCGTAGTAGCGCGGCCCCCAGATCGTGCCGGCCAGGCCGGCCACGATGAGGCCCACCGCGCCCAGGATCGGGAACACCCGGCGGCCCACCCGGCGGCCCACCCGGCGCGCGGCCGAACCGCCACCCGGGGCGGTCATGAGCACCGCTCGCCGGCGCCGGGCACGACCAGGCCTGACTCGTACGCGGCCACCACGGCCTGGGTGCGGTCGCGCAAGCCCAGCTTGCTCAGCACCCGGCTGACATGTGTTTTCACGGTCTCCTCGGTGACCACCAGGCGGCGGGCGATCTCGGGGTTGGACAATCCTGCAGCGATCAGCCGCAGCACCTCGGTCTCCCGCGGGGTCAGCGTACCGAGCGGTCCGGCGGGCTGGGCGGGATCTGCGGGCCGGGGCCGCTGGCGGGCGAACTCGCCGATGAGCCTTCTGGTTATCGCGGGCGCGAGCAGCGCCTCTCCTTCCGCGATTACCCGCACCGCGTCGAACAGCCGCTCCGCGGTGACGTCCTTGAGCAGGAACCCGCTGGCGCCGGCCCGCAGCGCGTCGTACACGTACTCGTCGAGGTCGAACGTGGTCAGGATCAGGACGCGCGGCCCGGAACCGGCCGCCGTCAGCAGCCTGGTGGCCTCGATGCCGTCCATGCCCGGCATCCGGACGTCCATGAGCACCACGTCGGGGCGGCATTCCTGGCAGGTCCGCACCGCCTCGGTGCCGTCGGCGGCGGTGCCGAGCACGGTGAAGTCGGGCTGGGTGTCGAGTATCGCGGCGAACCCGGCCCGGACCACCTCGTGGTCGTCGGCGACGACGATGCCGATGGTCATGACGCGTTTCCCGCTGCCGTCATGACCTCGGAGGCCTTGGCCGGCAGCTCGGCCTCGACGCAGAACCCGCCACCGGGCCCGGCTGAGGTGCGCAGCGACCCGCCGGCCGCCGCGGCGCGCTCGCGCATGCCGAGCAGGCCGTGTCCGGCGGCGGCCGCCTCCTGCGGGGGGCCTGGCCCGTTGTCGCGGACGCGCAGCCGCAGCGCGTCGTCGGCGTAGTGCAGCTCCACGTCGACGGCCGCGCCGGGCGCGTGCCTGCGGGCGTTAGTCAGGGCCTCCTGCACGATCCGGTAAGCGGCCAGTTCCACACCTGGATCCAGCCGGGTCACCGGGCCGGAGACGATGAGCCTGGCCGCGCTGCCCGACGCGTCCCGCGCCTCGTCCACCAGGCCGCCCAGCTGCGGCAGCCCAGGCTGGGGACGCCGGTCCGCCATCGGCGGCGGGCCGGCTTCGGGGTCTGCTGCCTCTTGGCCCACGGCCGACTGCGCGTCCTCGCGGAGCACGCCGAGCAGCCGCCGCATCTCGGTCAGCCCGGCCCGGGCGGTATCGCCGATCGCGGCGAACCGCTGCGCTCCCGCGCTGGTCAGCCCGGGGGTAGTCAGCCGGGCGGTCTCCGCCTGCACCGCGATCACCGAGATGTGGTGCGCGACCACGTCGTGCAGCTCGCGCGCGATCCGCGCCCGCTCGCCGCGGGCCAGGTGCTCGGCCACTACGCCCGCGGTCAGCTCGCGGACAGCACTATGGGTGCGGCTCTCCTCGCGGGCCCGCCGGGCGGTCGCGGCCAGCGCCGTAACCGGGATCCCCGACGCCAGCAGCACCGCCAGCGCCCGGGTCTCCCCGACCGCGCCCGCCAGCCCGGACGTGTCGGCCCCCAGCCCAGCCAGCGCGACCACGAGGAACGGCACCGCCAGGGCGACCGCGAGGACCCAGCGCCCGGAACGTGCCACCCGGTACCCGGCCAGCACCAGCGCGGCCGCCCCGCCCACGGTCACCAGTCCGAACAACGTCAGCAGCAGCACGGCCGCCACGCCGGTCGCCGCCGCCGCGGGAACCGGCCGCAGCACGCAGGCCGGCACGGTGGCCAGCAGGCAGAACGCGGCCATCAGCAGTGCGGTCGGCACGCTCACCCCGGTATGCACCGGGGTGACGGACAGGCCGACCCGCACGGTCGACCCGGCGGTGACCCGGGAGCCGAGCTCGGCTAGCGAGGCCAGCCCGAGCACCGCGCCGAGCATCACCTGGCCGCCGAGCCGCCCTGCCAACTCCATCCCCCCATTGTCGCGGCCGGTCAGCCCCGGCGCATCGCTCGGGCCGGTGGTCTGGCCATCCCCCGCGCGAGGGACTTATCGCGATCAGTGGACAGCACCGCAGCGTGACGACGGCGGCGGCCTCGTTTCCCTAGCGTGGCGAGCATGGAAGCAACTATCGAAGTCACTGGCTTGCGCAAGCGGTTCGGGTCCGTGCTGGCGCTGGACGGCATGACGTTCATGGTCGTCCCCGGCCAGGTGACCGGGTTCGTCGGCCCGAACGGCGCGGGCAAATCCACCACGATGCGGGTGATTGTCGGCCTGGACGCCGCAGACGCCGGCGCCGCGCTCATCGGCGGCCAGCCTTATGCCAGCTTGCGCCACCCGCTCAGCTGCCTCGGGTCGCTGCTGGACGCCGCCGCGCTGCAGCCCAGCCGATCCGCCCGCAACCACCTGCTGTGGCTGGCTCATTCGCAAGGCCTCGGCGCCAAGCGCGTGGATCAGATGCTGGAACTGGTCGGCCTGGGCGGGGCGGCGCGGCGCAAGGCCGGCGGGTACTCGCTCGGCATGCGGCAGCGGCTCGGCATCGCTGCCGCGCTGCTCGGCGACCCGCCGGCGCTGATATTCGACGAGCCGTTCAACGGCATGGACCCCGAAGGCATCGTGTGGATGCGCGGCTTCTTGCGATCGCTGGCCGCCCAGGGCCGGGCGGTGCTGGTGTCCAGCCACCTGATGAGCGAGCTCGAGGACACCGCCGACCATCTGATCGTGGTCGGCCGCGGGCTGGTGATCGCCGACGCCAGCGTCGCGGAGCTGATCGCCGGCGCCTCCGCCGACCGGGTGACCGTCCGCACCGCGGCGCGCGATGAGGCGATGACCGTGCTGGCCCGGGCCGGGGCCGAGGTCGCGGCCACCGGTCCCGACCTGGTCACCGTCTCCGGCCTTCCGTCCGAACGGATCGTGGTGCTGCTGAACCAGAACACGATTGCGTTCGCGGAGGTGTCGGCCCACCGGGCGAGCCTGGAAGAGGCCTACATGGAGCTGACCCGGGATTCCGTGGAGTTCAGGGCGGAGGCGGCGTCATGACCACCCTGGCGCCTTTCCGCTCCCCCGCGGCAACCGGTAGTGACGGGTTCGGTTCGCTGCTGCGAGCGGAGTGGACGAAGTTCCGGACGGTGCGCGGCTGGGTCATCGGCATGCTGGCCGGACTGTTGCTCATCGTGGGGCTCGCCGCGCTTACCGGCGCGAACAGCGTGTGCAGCTTCCAGCCGAACGGCAGCACCACCGCGCAGGCCTGCCCGGCGCCGCCGACCGGGCCGGGCGGGGAATGGGTGACCGACGCCTTCTACTTCGTGCGCCAGCCGCTGGCCGGCCAGGGCAGCATCACCGTCCGGGTCACGTCGCTGACCGGCCTGTACTCCACGCAGGGCGGGGTGGCGTTCGGCCAGAATCCGCTGGCGGGCATGACGCCAGGCGTACAGCCGTGGGCCAAGGCCGGGATCATCATCAAGGCTGCGACGACCACGGGATCGGCGTACGCGGCGATGATGGTCACCGGCAGCCATGGCGTGCGGATGCAGTGGGACTTCACCAACGACGTGGCCGGAATGGCCGGGAAGGTGTCCGCGGCGTCGCCGCGGTGGCTGCGGCTGACCCGGTCCGGAGACGTGATCCGCGGCTACGACTCGGCCGACGGCACCCACTGGACGCTGGTCGGCACCGCGACCCTGGCGGGACTGCCGGCGGTATCGCAAGCCGGACTGTTCGCCGCCACGCCCGGGTACACGGTGGCCTCGTCCGGGTTCGGCACGGCATCGGTGAAGGGCGGCTCGGCCCTGGCCACCGGGGTCTTCGATGGAGTGAGCCGGCAGGGCAGCTGGCCTTCTGGCCAGTGGACGGGCGGCGCGATCGACGCCAACAGCCCGGTGGCTGGCTCGCTGCCGGCGTCGGCACAGGGGTTCACCCAGGCCGGTGACCGGTTCACCGTGTCAGGATCCGGTGACATCGCCCCGGCGCCCAACGCTGGGGAAACGGCGCAGAACACGCTGGCGGGCACGTTCGCCGGGCTGATCGCCGCGGTGGTGATCGGCGTCATGTTCATCACCGCGGAGTACCGGCGCGGGCTGATCCGCACCACGTTCGCGGCCAGCCCGCGGCGCGGCCGGGTGCTGGCGGCCAAGGCGATCGTGCTCGCCGTGGTCACGTTCGTGACCGGGCTCGTGGCGACCGTCATCGCGGTCCCGCTCGGCGAGCATCTGCTGCGGGAGAACGGCAACCCGATCTACCCGCTGAGCCTGTTCACCGAGGCGCGGATCATGGCCGGCACCGCGGCGCTGCTCGCGGTGGCCGCGGTGCTCGCGCTGGCCGTGGGCGCCCTGCTGCGGCGCAGCGCCGGGGCGGTCACCGCGGTGATCGCCGTGATCGTGCTGCCGTACCTGCTCGCGACCATCCCCGGGGTGCTGCCGGCGGCCGCGGAGGAGTGGCTGGTCCGCCTCACCCCCGCGGCCGCGTTTTCCTTCCAGCAGAGCGTCCCGGCGTACCAGCAGGTCACGGGGCAGTACACGCCGGGCTCCGGGTACTTCCCGCTGGCGCCGTGGGCCGGGTTCGCGGTGCTGTGCGCCTGGGCCGCGGCCGCCTTCGCCCTGGCCGTGTTCGTGCTGCGCCGGAGGGACGCGTGAGGCGTCGTGCCAGAGGCGCGCAGATGAGTATCGTGCCGGAGGCGCGCAGATGAGTATCGTGCCGGAGGCGCGCAGATGAAAACAGTCGTGCACGCCGAGTGGACCAAGCTGCGCACCGTGGCCGGCCCTGGCTGGCTGCTGGTGGCCGCGATCGCGCTGACCGCGGTGGTCGGCGCGCTCGCGGCCAACGCCACCACCTGCCCCGGCGGGGGCTGCCAGGTCGACCCGGCCAAGGTCAGCCTGACCGGGATCTACCTCGGCCAGGCCATCGTGGCGATCGTGGCGGTCACCGCAGTCAGCGGCGAGTACAGCACCGGGATGATCCGGCTCACGCTGACCGCCATGCCGCGACGGTGGCAGGTGCTGGCGGCCAAGGCCGCCGTGGTCGGTACCGCGACCCTGGTCACGGGGGCGGTCGCGGTGCTGGCCTCGGTGCTGGCCGGGCGGCTGCTGCTGGACGGGCACGGCATCGACGCGGCGCACGGCTATGCGGCCTTTTCGCTGGCCAGCGGGCCGGTGCTGCGCGCCGCGGCCGGGTCGGTACTGTACCTGGCGCTGATCGCGTTGCTCGGCCTCGGCATCGCGTCGGCGGTACGGGACTCGGCGGTGGCGATCGGGGTGGTACTGGGCCTGCTGTACCTGTTCCCGATCATCGCGGGCGTGATCGGCGACGCCGACTGGAAGCGGCACCTGGACCAGATCAGCCCGATGGTGGCCGGGATGTACATCCAGGCCACCACGGACCTGCGGTCGCTGCCGCTCACTCCCTGGCAGGGCCTCGGCGTGCTCGCCGCCTGGGCCGCGGGTGCCTTGCTGGCGGGCGGCCTGCTGCTGCAGCTGCGCGACGCCTGAGTCCACGGCGGAGCCGGGCCGGCCGCCCGGCTATCAGTCGTGCGGCATCGCGCCGCCGGGCACGAGCACAATGGGCGCAACCAGTACGGCAAAGGACAGCGTGGCCCCGTTGATCACCAGCGTCCCGCCACCGCTGAGCGTGATGGCCTGGGTGTCACCGTTGAGCATCGAGGCCATGATCTGGTTACCGAGGTCCGGCAGGTCGGCGTTGGCCGGCAAGCCGTATCCGACATTTCCCGCGGAGAGCCCGGTTGCGGTCGGCACGTAGATGGAAGGGACCTGAAGCTCCAGGCCGTCCGGCGCGGCCTGGCTGGCAGGCAGTTCGAAGACGGCGACGCTTTCCGATTTACCGGATAGCACCAAGGTGGCATGGGCCGGCGCGGTGACCGGGATGCTCAGCGGCTGTCCCGTCAGCTGGCTGGCCGGGAACGGATTGGTCGGCCACCACGTCGTCGGATCGCCTGCTATCTGGATGTATACGGACATGCGAGCACCTCTTATCGTGTTGTTCGGCAATCTCGGTCAGGACGGAGCTTGTCGTGGCTCCGCAGAGCGGGCCAGGTCATCGGCTCGGGTGAGCAACGGGACGGCCCAAAGTTCCCGGGCCAGGTGATGGCCTGCGGTCAGCGCGCGGGTCGCTTGCTCGCGTTCGCCCGCGTCGAGCGCGGCGGCGGCCTCCCGCAGCCGCGCGTAGGCCTCCCAGTAGGGCCGTCCGGCGGCGTGCCACGCCTCGGCTGCGACGCGCCACGCCGCGTGGGCATCACGCCCGATCCGGCGCGCATCCTCACCGGACACCTGAGTGCCGAAAGCCGCCAGGTCTGGCTGCCCCGAACCGTGCTCGGCCACGACGCGGGCGGCTTTCTCGGTGAAGGTGGCCGCCAGCCGGTCCCATTCGTCCGGGAGGGCCCTGGGCCCAGGGGATCTGGCCGCGGCCGGCCGCGACGCCAGGTCGGCGGCTAGCCGCGAGCCGGCGGCGAGCAACCGGATTTCTTCCTCGGCTAGGTCGGCCCCGGACAGCGCGGCGAGCCCGTCGACCACCTCGGCGGCGGCCGCGGCTAGGTCACCGGCGTCCAGGGCCTGCTCGGCCAGGCACATGTGCAGCGGCCCGAAAAGCCGGGGGTCCTCCGGGGACTTGCGCAACGCCACGGCCAGTTCCGCGGCGTGCTCGGCCTGGCCGCGGCCGACGGCCAGCTCCAGCTGGAGGAGCTGCAGGTAACGCAGGAAATTCGGGGGCGAATCGGTGACCAGATCAGCCAGCAGCCGATCGGCCTCCGGCCACCGGCCGCTCGCGATCAGCGCGGCCGCAGCATTGTTGCCGATCCCGGCGGTCATCGTCGGCGGCGCGCCCAGGGCGGCAGCCGCGCTGCGGCCCGCGCGTGCGACCTCCACCGCATCGGAGAAACGGCCGGCGCAGTACAGCAGGTAGACGCGATTCGCGGCGGCACGGATGGTGTCCTCGAGGCTGCCGATGCGGCGGGCGAGCGTGAACGCCGCGTCGAGGTCGGCCAGGCCGTCCTCCAGGTCGCCGTACTGCGCTTCGATGATGCCCAGCGTGGCCAGGCCATGCGCGTGCACGGCGTCCGCTCCGGTCTGCTGAGCGATCGTCATCGCCCGCTCGACCAGGGGCAGGGCGGCATCCGCCTCGCCGAGGAACACCCGGCGAGTGGCCAGCGCGGCCAGTACCCGCGCCTGCAGCTGGGAGGGCGGCTCGGTTTGGAGCAGGAACATGGCCTGCTCGGTGACGTCGATGGCCGCCTTGGGATCGCCCATTTCCCACTGGTACCGGCCGAGGCGCTCCAGACGCCTGGCCCGGTCCACCGGCCCGGTGGCGTCCGACCTGGCCAGCGCGTCCGCGGCCCAGGCGGCGGCCTGCTCCGGATCAGCCGCCCAGCTGGCCGCCTGGGCCGCCTCTTCCAGCAGGTCCGGATCGGTTTCTGGCCGCCCGGCGGCCACCTCGATGGCCAGGGCGTAGTTCTTCTTCGCCTCGGGGTAGGCCCGTACGGATACCGCGTGCCGCGCTGCGAGCAGCGCGGCGGCCGCGGCACGGTCCGGGCAGCCGGCCAGCTGCCAGTGCCGGGCCAGCAGGCCCGGATCCGAACCGGGCCGATCAGCGAGCACTTCGGCCAGCCGCCGGTGCAGGCGGCGCCGTTTACCCGGGAGAATCTGAGCGTAGATGACCTGGCGGATCAGCGCGTGCCTGAACGAGTAGCCGTCGCCGGCGGAGACCAGCAGGCCCGACTCGACCCCGGCACGAGCCGCCGCGAGCAGCCGGGTTTCGGACAGCTTGACGATCGCGGCGAGCAATTCATGCGACATGCCGCCATCGGCTACCGACACCTGGTCGATCACCGCGCGGGCCGCCGCCGCGAGGGTGGAGGCCTTGGCCAGCACGGCGTCGGTGATCGAGGCAGGCGATCCGCCCGGGTCCGCGTGCGCGAGCTCCCGGGCGTACAGCGGGTTGCCGTCGGCGGCGGCGACCACCATGGCCACGTGGTCCGGGCTGGCCCCGGCCGGCACCTCCTCGGCCACCAGCCCGGCGATCTCGGCATCGGCCATGCGGTCGAGCCGCAGCCTGGTCACCCGCGGGCGATGCTCCAGTTCGGCAAGCCACCGCCGGATCATCGTCGGTCAGCTCCTCGCGCAACGTGCCGACGATCATGACCGGTTCGGTCCGCAGCCGGACGGCCAGGAACGTCAGCAGCTCGCGGGAGGACTCATCGGCCCAGTGCAGGTCCTCCAGGACCACCACCAGCGGGGACCCGGCGGCGAGCCGAGCCAGCAGCTCGAACACCCGCACGAACAGGCGGTGCCGGGCCGCGAGCACATGATCCGCGCTGTCATCGCCCAGCAGCCATCCGGCCTCGTTCCCCAGCGCGGCGACGAACGGCCCGTAAGGCCAGCGCCGCCCCGGCCATCGGCGCCGACTCCCCGATCCGCACCTGCGCCCCGCCGGCGGCCGACCGTATCCGGCCGGTCAGCTCCTCCACCAGCCTGGTCTTGCCGATGCCGGCCGCGCCGGTGATCAGCATCACCTGCGAATGGCCTGCCCGCACCTGGTCGTAGGCGGCGGACATGACCCGGAGCTCGTCGGCCCGGCCCACGATCGGCATCTGCGCGGGGTCATGCGCGAGCGGCTCCGGCTCCGGGACCAGCCGGGCCGACCGTGGGGGCCAGCGGGGTGGTCGGCGGAGCGAGCCCGGCGGCGGCGAGCTCGAAGAGGCGGACCGGGCGGGCGAGGTCCTTCAGCTGGCGCTCGCCGAGTTCGGTCAGCGTGAACCCGAGTTCGGTTTCCTCCTCGTCCTCGATGAGGGTCTGCGTCGCCTGGGAGAGGAGGATCTGGCCGCCGCGGGCGGCGGCGCAGATGCGGGCCGCCCGGTGGACGGCCAGGCCCGTATAGGCACCATCGGCCGGGATGGCGTGGCCGGTGTGAATGCCCATCCGCACCCGGACAGACGCCCCGGCCGGCCATTCGTGGGCGGCCAGGGCCCGCTGCACCTCCAGCGCGCACAAGACGGCCTGCTTGGCGCTCGCGAACGCGACGAAGAAGGCGTCGCCCTGAGTGTCTATCTCGTGGCCGGCCTGCTGAGCGATGGCCGCACGGACCAGTTGCCTGTGCTCCGCCAGGACCTGGGCGTAGCGCTCCCGCAGCGCCTTGACCAGCCGGGTAGAGCCCTCGATATCGCTGAACAGGAAGGTGACGGCCCCACTCGGAAGCTCGGTCATGCCTCGGCCCCAGGGCAGGCAGTGATCACGGGCGCACCCCCCAACATAGGAAAGTGTCCACGCTTCGGTCGGCGGTGTCGATATCGGCCCGATCACACACGAAATGCGAGACGGATCCGGTCGATCCGTCCCGCATTTGCTGGGGTCAGCGTCACATTACGGGTTCGCTGAGGATCAGCAGCACGTCATCGGCCAGCTTGTCCCCCGCGTGCTCGAGCAGCAGCGCGACCACCCGCCGGACCGCGGCGTCGAGGTCCGGCTCGGCCAGGGCCGCGGCGTCCAGGCCGAAGAACCGGCCCGCGCGGTCCCGGGCCTCGACCAGGCCGTCGGTGTAGAACAGCAGCCGGTCCCCCGGCTTCAGGGTGACGTCCTGCCGGGCCGGGCGGGGCTGCAGGCCCAGGGGCGGCTCCGGCCGGTCGGGCGCCATGAACTGCAGTTCGGCCGCGCCGGAAGCCAGCAGGGCCGGCGGGTGGTGGCCGCAGTTGACCAGGCGGACCTCCCCCGGCGCGAACTCGGCCAGGATGACCGTGACGAAGTCCTCAAGCTCCAGGTCCGGTGCCAGCCTGGCGTCCATGGCCTCGGCCAGCTGGACCAGGTCCAGCTCGGCGAAGGCCAGCTCGCGGAAGATGGCCAGCACCGCGGCGCACCGGCCCACCGCCTCCAGGCCCTTGCCCTTGACGTCGCCGATGATCAGGCGCGGCCCGCGGGCGGTCAGC
>CAWBNK010000031.1:0-154718 GCA_963790065.1 uncultured Actinomycetes bacterium
GTAAGGGACGTCCAGTGCGTACTTGGCAAGCTGGCTGAGCGCCTGCCGGCCACGAGCGTTAGGCTGGCCCGGGAACTGGTCCCGAAGCAGGCGGACGCGCGGGCGAAGGCTACCAAGACCTTACTGATCGAAGAGGCAGGCTTATGAGCAGCAGAAACAGTGGAGACTGAGAGTGGACCTGTTTGAGTATCAGGCGAAGGAACTGTTCGCCGAGTACGGCGTCCCCGTGCAGGCCGGGAAGGTAGCCAGCACTCCCGAACAAGCGCGTGACATCGCCGCCGAGTTCGCCGCCCAGGGCCACCCGCTGGTCGTGGTGAAGGCGCAGGTGAAGACCGGCGGACGCGGCAAGGCTGGCGGCGTGAAGCTGGCCGAAGGCCCGGAGGAGGCCTACGCCAAGGCCGCCCAGATCCTCGGCATGGACATCAAGGGTCACACCGTGCACACGGTGCTCATCGCCCAGGCGGTGGACATCGAGGCCGAGTACTACCTGTCGTTCCTGCTGGACCGGGCCAACCGGACGTTCCTGTCGATCTGTACGGTGCAGGGCGGCATGGAGATCGAGGAGGTCGCTCACACCACCCCGGAGGCGGTGGCCCGGATCCCGGTGTCCCCGCTGACCGGCGTCGATGCGGCCAAGGCCCAGGAGATTATCGCCGCGGGCCGGATCCCCGAGCAGGCGGCCGCGGGCGCGGCGATGCTGGCCGAGCGGCTGTGGGCCATGTTCACCGACGAGGACGCGACGCTGGTCGAGGTCAACCCGATGGCGCTGACCAAGGAAGGCCACGTGCTCGCGGTCGACGGCAAGGTGACGCTGGACGATAACGCCTCGTTCCGCCAGGAGCACGCCCGGTTCGATGACCTCAGCGACACCGACCCGATCGAGGCCCGGGCCCGGGAGAAGCACCTCAACTACGTCAAGCTCGAGGGCGAGGTCGGCATCATCGGCAACGGGGCGGGCCTGGTCATGTCCACCCTGGACGTGGTCGCCTACGCCGGAGCGCCGCTCGGCGGGATCAAGCCCGCCAACTTCCTGGACATCGGCGGCGGCGCGTCGGCCGAGGTCATGGCCAACGGCCTGGAGATCGTGCTGTCCGACCCGAGCGTGCGCAGCGTGTTCGTGAACGTCTTCGGCGGGATCACCTCCTGCGACGCGGTGGCCAACGGGATCGTCTCGGCCATCGGCATGCTGACTGAGCGCGGGGATCACGTCGACCGGCCGATCGTGGTCCGGCTGGACGGGAACAACGCCGCCGAAGGCCGGCGCATCCTGGAGGAGGCGGCCATAGCAGTGGTCGAGCAGGTGCCGACGATGGACGGCGCGGCCAAGCGCGCCGCCGAACTGGCCAGTGCCGCGAAGGGAGCATGAGGTGGCCATCTTCCTGACCGCCCAGAGCCGGGTCATGATCCAGGGCGTCACGGGCGCCGAGGGCCGCAGGCACGGGGCGCGCATGCTGGCCGCGGGCACCAGGGTGGTCGGCGGCACCAACCCCCGCAAGGCGGGCCAGACCGTCGAGCTGAACGGCGCCGACGTGCCGGTGTTCGGCACGGTCGCCGAGACCATGGCCGCCACCGGAGCCGACGTGTCGGTGGTGTTCGTGCCCGCGTCGGGGACCAAGGCGGCGGTGATCGAGGCCATCGACGCGCAGATCCCGCTGTGCATCGTGATCACCGAGGGCATCCCGGTGCACGACACCGCGGAGTTCTGGGCGTACGCCAGCGCCGCGGGCAACCGGACCAGGATCATCGGGCCGAACTGCCCGGGCGTCGCCTCGCCCGGCAAGTCCAACGCCGGCATCATCCCGGCCGACATCACCACCGAGGGCCGGATCGGGCTGGTCTCCAAGTCCGGGACGCTGACCTACCAGATGATGTACGAGCTGCGCGACATCGGCTTCTCCACCGCCGTCGGCATCGGCGGCGACCCGGTCATCGGCACCACGCACATCGACTGCCTGCAGGCCTTCCAGGAGGACCCGGAGACCGACGCCATCGTGATGATCGGCGAGATCGGCGGCGACGCCGAGGAACGCGCCGGCGCCTTCATCGAGCAGCACGTGACCAAGCCGGTCGTGGGCTACGTGGCCGGCTTCACCGCCCCGGAAGGCAAGACCATGGGGCACGCCGGCGCGATCATCTCCGGCTCCTCGGGCACCGCCCAGGCCAAGAAGGAAGCCCTGGAGAAGGCGGGCGTCCGGGTCGGCAAGACCCCCAGCGAGACCGCCGCCCTGGTCCGCGACCTCATGAAGTGAGGCGCTAAGCCCCGGCGCGCCTGCTTGGGACGGCGGGCCGTGGTTGTCAGGATCGGGTTTGTGAGCGTTTCCGCCGAGGCACCGACGACACCCGAGCCCGGCAAGCCCCAGTCCGGCAAGCCTGAGCCGGGCGCCCAGGAGCCGCCGGGGACCACGGGGTCCAAGCCGAAGCCCTCGCGGCCGCTGGTCGTCACCGGGGCCATCGCCGCCTGCGCGGCGGCGGCCAGCGGGCTGGCCGTGCTGACCACGCTCACCGCGATCGGCTGGATCACGGCACCGCACGTGGGCATCGGCACCGGGCTGGGCGGGGTGCTGCGCACCGCCGCCCTGCTGTGGCTGGTCGCGCACCACGTCGGCTTCACGGTCCGCGGGGCCGGCCGGATCGGCATGCTGCCGCTCGGGCTGGTGCTGCTGCCCGGAGCCCTGCTCGCCCTGGCCGGGCGGTGGGTGGTGCACGCCGGGACGGTCACCCGGCTGCGGCACGTCGGCTACGCCGCCGTGGCGCTGGCGCTGCCCTACACCCTGCTGGCTGGCGCGCTGGCCGTGGCCAGCCGCACGTCGGCGGCCTCGCCGTCGCTGTGGCAGGCCATCGTGACGTCCTTCCTGCTCGCCCTGGTGGCCGGCGGACTCGGCGCGGCCCGCGGCCTGGCCCCGTGGTCTCGGCTGGCCGGCCTGATGGCCGTGCGGCCGCGCTCGGTCGTGCTGGGCATGCTCGGCTCGGGGGCGGTGCTGGTCGCCGCGGGCGCGGCCCTGGCGGGCGGGTCGCTCGCGGCCCACGTGCACGAGTTCCGGGCGGCCACCGACGTGCTCGACCCCGGTGCGGCCGGCGCCGCGCTGCTGCTGCTGGCCCAGCTGGCCTACGCGCCGAACGCGATCATCTGGGCCATCGCCTACGCGCTCGGGCCCGGGTTCGCCTTCGGGGTGGGCACCGTGGTCGCCCCGACCGGCTCGGCCCTCGGCGCGGTCCCGGTGTTTCCCATGCTCGCGGCGCTCCCGTCCGGCTCCCATCCGGCCGGCCCGGCCGTGGTCCCCATCCTCATCCTGGCCGTGCCGTACCTGGCCGGGATGCTCGGCGGGTTCGTGACTGTGCGGATCGCGCCCACCCCGACCATCGAGGCCGCCCCGCTGTGGGGCTTCGTGGCCGGCGCAGCCACCGGTGCCCTGGCCGGGCTGGCCGCGGCCTTCTCCGGCGGCTCGCTCGGCGACGGCCGGCTGTCCGCGGTGGGCCCCTCCGGCTGGCAGGTGGGGCTGGTGGGCGTCCTGCAGATCGGCGTGACCGCCGCGCTGACCGCGGCCGCCGCGAACTGGCTGATCCTGCGCCGGGCGGCCCGGCGCCGCGGCGCCGCTCGCATCGCCGCCCAGCAGAAGGCCGCCGCCGACGCGGTCGGCGAAGCCTGGGCCGGCGAGGAATGGGTCAGTACCGAATGGGCCAGCCCCGAGGCCCTGGCCGCGCAGGACCAAGACGACGACGAGGCCGTCGGCGACGACCCGATCAGGTTCGAGGACCCGGGCCTGGCCGCACCGCGGATCACCCCCGGCGTGGTCGACGAGACCGACGATGCGGGCGGCCACCGGATCTACTTCAACCCCTGGGCCGCCTACGACCGCGACGATCAGGACCCCGCCGACCCCTGATCCCGCCCGGCCCCGGCCCCGGCCGCGAGCCGGAGCTGGTATCGATCCTGGACGTGCGGCCCGCAGGCCAAGATGGCCGCCAGGTCGTCGTGGACCGACAGGTGGCATCCGCTGAGCCGGTCCGCGTGGCCTGCGGCCAGCCGGGTGACGAGCCTGGCCACGAGCGCGGGCTCGGCGCCGTGGCCGGCCCGCAGTTCCTGCCGTACCCAGGCGTGTACCTGGGCCTCGGCCGAGCCGGGCGGCGCGCCGTCCGCCAGGGCCCGTTCCGACAGGCCGATCGGGGTGAGGCCGGGGTGGACGCTGAACGCCTGGACGCCGTAGCGGCCGGTCTCGGCCGCGAGGTTCTCGGTGAACTTGATCACCGCCGCCTTGGACACCGAATACGCCGACACCTGCGGCCACCGGAACACTCCGGCCTCGCTGGTGATATTCACGATCCGGCCTGCGCCGCGGGCCGTCATGCCGGGCAGGATGGCCTGCGAGCACAGGAACACGCCGCGCAGGTTGATCTCGACCGCCCGCCACCAGTCGCCCGCGTCGACCTGCCACGCCTCGCCGAACGGGCCGCTGACGCCCGCATTGTTGATCAGCAGGTCGGCCGCCCCCAGCCGGCGGCGGAGCGCGTCGACGGCGCCCAGGGTCGCGGCGGGATCGGTGATGTCGGCGCACACCGCGGCGGCGGTGCCGCCGGCCGCCGTGACCAGCCGGACCGTTTCCGCCAGCTCACCCTCGGAGCGGGCGATCAGGCCGACGGCGGAGCCGGCCTCGGCCAGCGCCCGGGCCAGGAACCGCCCGATACCCCGGCCGCCGCCGGTGATCACGCTCACCGTCCCGGTCAGCTCGCCGGTCATCACGGTCACCGGGCTTGCCCGGCCAGCCGCGCACGGCCGACCACGGGGACCTGCTCGCGTTCGGCGAGCAGGCGGCGCAAGATCTTGCCTGACGGGGACCTGGGGATGTCCATGACAAACTCCAGCCTGCGGATCTTCTCGTGCGGCGCGACCCGGCCCGCGACATATGACATCAGCTCGCTCGCCGTAGCGGATCCCCTGAGCACCACGAAGGCGGCAGGGATCTCCCCGGCTTGCTCGTCGGAGCGGCCGATCACGGCGACGTCGGCGACCGCGGGGTGCGCCAGCAGGACGGCCTCCAGCGCGGCCGGTGCCACCTGGCTGCCCTTGTACTTGATGAGCTCTTTCACCCGGTCGATGACCCGGAACCAGCCCTCGTGGTCGGCCACGACGACGTCCCCGGTATGCAGCCAGCCGTCGGCATCGATGGTGCTCGCCGTGGCCGCGGGGTTATCCAGGTAACCGCGCATCGCCCCCGGCGCCCGGAGCAGCATCTCGCCCGGCTCGCCCGGCCCCACGTCGGAACCCGACGCGCAGTCGGTCACCCGGGCCTCGATGCCCGGCAGCAGCGGGCCGACCGACTCCGGGTCACCGCCGCCGGTGAACTGCGCCGCCGTGGTCACCAGCCACCGGGCACCGGACACGGCGAGCTGGCGGGTCAGGTCGGCCGCCGGCGCCAGCGGATTGACCGTGGTGACCAGCGCCCCGGCGGCCAGAGCGGCCAGGTAAGCGATCACGAAGCCAGGACCGTTGGGGCTGCTCAGCGCGAGCACATCGCCCTGGGCCACGCCGCGAGCCACCAGGCCGGACGCGGTCCTGCCGACCTCGTCGGCCAGCTCCCCGTAGCTGATGACGCGGCCGGTAGCCCCGTCGATGATGGCCGGCCTGGCGCCCCGCTCGCCCGCGCCGTCCAGCACATACGCGGTCAGCGGGACTTGCGCGAGCGCTACGTCCTCGTACGGGCTACGGATGATCATCGTGGCTACCTCCGCGGTCGGCCGCCTGTGTCGGCGGCACACGCTCTTGCCGGTCAGCTCGATAATCGGGCCCGGCCCCAATGCGGAACCTCGTACACCGGGCGGATTTGCCCGGGCAGGTGTCGTAGCCCGGGCGGCAGGCGGCTACGACATGACCGCAGACCTGGCCTGCGGTCGGCGCGAGCGGGATGATCGGACGGTGAGGCCTGGCGGTCAGTTCACGATGCCTGCTGGCATGGTCAGCACGCTGGTGGCCCTGCCCGGCATCCGCCGCCTCCGCCGCTGCAGGACCGCCTGCTCAGCCAGGCCCTCGCCGAAGCGGCCCAGGCCCACGCCGGCGTCGGCCCGGCGGACCAGGACCAGGATCAGGACCAGCTGTCCGCCGGCGCCGCCGCGGCCTGGTTCGGTCGCGCCTCGGACGCCGTGGCCTGCGCCCTGGCCCTCCAGCGCGAGCTGACCGCGGACGCCAGGCCCGCCCTGCTCGCCGTCCACACCAGCCCGCAGGGCCTGGACCGGTGTACCGCGCTCGCCCGCGCGGCCTGGCCCGGCCAGGTACTGCTGTCGCAGGCTACGGACGCCCTGGTGCACGATCACCGGCCCGCCGGCACAGACCTGGCCGACCTCGGCTGGCACCGGCTGGCTGACCTGGGCCCGGCCGAACATGTCTGGCAGCTGCGCCATCCCGACCTGCCCGCCGCCTGCCCGCCACCGCGTTCCCTGGACACCTACCGGCACAACCTGCCGGTCGAGCTGACCAGCTTCGTACGACGCGACGCCGAGCTGGCCGAACTGGCCGCGCTGACCGAAGGCGCCCGCCTGGTCACGCTGACCGGATCGGGCGGCTGCGGCAAGACGCGGCTGGCGCTGCACGCCGCCGCCGGCCGGGTCGGCCGGCACGCCGACGGCGTGTGGCTGGCGGAGCTGGCCGCCCTGCGCGATCCCGCCCAGGTGGCGGCCTCCGTCGCCGACGCGGTGCAGGCCCGGCTGCGGGGACCGGACCACGGTCCCGGCGAGCTGGCCGGGGTCATCGGCCGCCGGGACCTGCTCCTGGTCCTGGACAACTGCGAGCATCTCATCGGCGCCTGCGCCGAGCTGACCGAGCGCCTGCTGCGCGCCTGCCCGCGGGTGCGCATCCTGGCCACCAGCCGTGAGCCGCTGGGCGTGCCGGGCGAGGTCACCTGGCGGGTGCCTTCGCTGCCGTTCCCGGCCGACCCGCTGCTGGTGCCGCCCGAGGACCTGGCCCGCTTCGGGGCCGTGCAGCTGTTCGCCGACCGGGCCCGGCAGGCCCGTCCCCGGTTCGCGGTCACCGGCGAGAACGCCGTCGCGGCGGCCGAGATCTGCGCCCAGCTGGACGGGATCCCGCTGGCCATCGAGCTGGCCGCGGCGCGAGCCCGGATCTTTTCCGCCGTCCAGATCGCCGCCGGGCTGCGCGACCGGTTCGGGCTGCTGACCGGGGGCCCGCGCACCGCGATGCCCCGCCAGCAGACCCTCGAGGCGTCCGTGGCCTGGAGCTATGACCTGCTGGCCGAGCCGGAGCGAGCCGTGCTGCGCCAGCTGTCGGTGTTCTCGGGCGGCTTCACCCTGGCTGCCGCCGAAGCCGTCGCGGCCAGTAACGGGCAGCCGAGCGCCGGGCAGGCCGGCGCGGTGCTGCCTGTGGTGTCCCAGCTCGCCGACAAATCGCTGATCGTGCCCGTCGAGAGCGGCCCGGATGACCGGTTCCGGATGCTGGAGACCATCAGGGACTACGCCGCCGGCCGCCTGCTCGAGGCCGGCGGGGCAGGCGAGGCCGGCGAGGCGGCCGGGGCGCAGGCCCGCGCTGGGCTGGGCGAGTCTCACCCCGACGGAGCTCACCGTGGCCGCCGCGGTGGCGGAGGGCTTGTCCAACCCGCAGATCGCCGCGCGCATGTTCATCTCCCGGCGCACGGTCACGACGCACCTGACCAGCATCTTCCGTAAGCTCGGCATCTCCGCCCGGACGGAGCTGGCCGCCCTCGCGGTCCGCCACGACGACCGCGCACCCCCGGGCTCCAGGCCCGCCTAGTCCCGCGCCGCCGCCCTACAACACGATGCGTATGTTGGTCATCTCCCGGCCGCGAGGCGCCAGCCGCTGGCAAGCGTTAACCGCCTGCGCCGTAAGGTCGCCGGGCTTCTTCCCAGTCACCTGCAGGGTAAGGGAGCCTCCCGGCGGGGGGACGGCGGGCAAGCCAGGCATGCCGTGGCGCCGCAGGCACTGCACGAAGGCCATCTCCTGCCGGTAGGCCGCCGACCCGGCCGGGCCGGCCGGGTACGAGGTATACGTCTGCGCGTGCACCCGGAACGTCGCGGCCAGCACGGCGACGACGGCCACGACCGCCAGGGCTCCCGCGAGCCACCGGCGCCGGTTGTCAGCGCGCCTGCCGTTCATCGCGACCTCCTCTCCCTGCGACCCGTTGTACACAATGGGAGGTGACAGCACCGTGACCGGAACTGTTACCCGGCTGTCACCTGCGGATTGCCATGCTGGGCAGCAGGCGGCTGGCATAGCGCGGGGCTCACGAGGCGGCGGGCAGGCGATGCGGGTTCTGGTGACCGAGGACGACGAGGTGCTGGCCACGGCGGTGGCGGCCGGGCTGCGCCGGGAGGGGATGGCCGTCGACGTGGCCCTGGACGGCGGTGCGGCCCTGGAGCGCCTGGCGGTCACCCGCTACGACGTGGTGGTGCTGGACCGGGACCTGCCCGGCGTGCCCGGCGACGACGTCTGCCGGGCCCTGGCCGCGGGCAGATCCGAGACCCGGGTGCTGATGCTCACCGCGGCGAGGTCGGTCAAGGACCGGGTCGAAGGCCTGGACCTGGGCGCCGATGATTACCTGCCCAAGCCGTTCGACTTCGCCGAGCTGGTGGCCCGCATCCGGGCCCTGAGCCGCCGCGCCGCCGCCCCGCTGCCCGCCAGGCTCGAAAACGGTGACCTGAGCCTGGATCCGGCCCGCCGGGTCGCAGTCCGCGCCGGGCGGCGCCTGCCGCTGACCCGCAAGGAACTGGCCGTGCTGGAATGCCTGCTCGCCGCGGACGGACGGCCGGTCCCGGCCGAGGAACTGCTCGAACGGGTATGGGACGAAGCCGCCGACCCCTTCACCAGCACCGTGAAGACCACCATCGGCCGGCTCCGGGCCAAGCTCGGCGACCCGCCGGTGATCCAGACCGTCCGGGACAGCGGCTACCGCATCGGAGAACCATAATGCCCGATCCCCGACCGCGACCCGGTCCCCCGCGTCGGCTGCGGCCGCCCCGCCCCACCGCCCGGCTACGCCTTACCGTCCTGTACAGCGTGGCGTTCCTGGCCTGCGGCGCGGCCGTGCTCGCCCTGACCTTCCTGCTCTTCGGGCGCACCACGCCCGCGGGGGTCCCCGCCGCTGGCCCGCTACGCGTCCCGACCGCCGAAATGACCGTCCCCAGCACCACCGTCCGGCAGGCAGGCCGCTACGACATCATCAACGTCCCCGTCACCGTCCTGCGCCAGCTCAACGAAGTGCTCGACGAAACATCGCCTGTCATCTCGGCTGCTCAGCGGGCTAAATTGGTCGGCGAAGCCAAGGCTCAGGTCAACTACGACAAGCGGAAGCTGCTGATTGCCTCCGCCATCGCCCTGGTGGTCATCGCGGTGGCCGCCGCCGTGATCAGCTGGCTCATCGCCGGGCAGGTGCTGCGCCCGCTGAGCACGATCACCGCCGCCGCCCGGCGGATCTCCGCCAGCAACCTGCACGAGCGGCTGGCCCTGCGCGGACCGGACGACGAGCTCAAGGAACTCGCCGACACCCTCGACAGCCTGTTCGCGCGGCTGGAGGCGTCGTTCGACGCCCAGCGGCGTTTCGCGGCCAACGCCTCACACGAGCTGCGCACGCCGCTGACCAGGGAACGCACCCTGCTTCAGGTCACGCTCGCCGACCCGGCGAGCACCCCGGGCACCTGGCAGGCCGTCAGCAGGGAACTGCTCGCCTCCAACGTCGAGCAGGAACACCTCATCGAGGCCCTGCTCACTCTGGCCAGCAGCGAAGGCGGCCCCGGCCAGCACGAGCCCCTCGACCTGGCCGCCATCACCAGCGCGGATCTGGACGCGGCCCGGCCCGCGATCAGCCGCCTGGGCCTGAACGCAGCTGCCGACCTCCAGCCCGCCATCCTCGACGGTGACCCGCTCCTGGTTCAGCAGCTGGTGGCCAACCTGATCGACAACGGCGTCCGGCACAACATCCACGGCGGGGACATCCGGGTCGCCACCACGACCAGCCACGGCCGCGCGGTCCTGTCGGTGACCAACTCCGGGCCGCTCATCCCGCCGGCCGAGGTCGACCGCCTGTTCCAGCCCTTCCAGCGGCTCGGCCCGCGCCCAGCCCGCCGCGACGGCGGCCACGGCCTCGGCCTGTCCATCGTCCGTGCCATCGCCACCGCCCACGGCGCGGCCACCGCGGCGCACGCCCGGCCCGGGGGCGGCCTCGCGGTCGAGGTCACCTTCCTCCCCCCGGTGCCGCGCCGCCAATAACTCAGATGGGGCCGAACGGTCCGTGGTGTTCCCCGCCCGTCCCGTCAGTGCCCGGTCTGCAGGACGCTGAGCTCGCTGCCGACCGAGTTGGTGAACTGGGTGTGGCACACCTGCTGGGCGTCTACCGTATTCGCGCCGCTCATGCAGTTGTAGTAGGTACTCAGCTGCGGCCAGAACACGGCCAGGACCAGCAGCCACAACGCGCTGAAGGCCAGGCCGAACCCGCCCAGCACGATCCCGCCCGTCGCCCCGCGCGGCCGGGCCGTGCGGCTGCGCCGGGCCTGGCGGTTCGCCCTGGCCCCCAGCCAGATCGCGGTCAGCCCGAACAGCAGGGTCAGCACGGCCACCGCCACCCCGCGGCGCAGGTTGCCCAGGCCCAGGGCCAGGCCGAGCAGGCTGAGCACGCCCAGCACGAACGCGGCCAGCGCGCGCTGACGCAACGCCGGATCCGGCGGCGGCAGCTGGCGGGCCTGCGGCGTGCCCCGGGGCGAGGCTCCGCGGCCGTCCGGCGGCTGGTATCTGGCCATCGGCATCTATTGTGCCTCCTTCCGAGGGCAGCCGGTCACGTGCTCTAGGGTGGCGCCATGATCGCGCGCCTGGTGGTACTGGTTTCCGGCGAGGGAACCAACCTGCAGGCCCTGATCGACGCCTGCCGCGACCCGGACTACGGGGCCCAGGTGGTCGCGGTCGGCGCGGACCGCGACCAGATCAACGGCCTGGCCCGGGCCGAGAACGAGGGCCTGCCGGTGTTCACCGTCCGGCTGGCCGACTACTCCTCCCGCCCGGCCTGGGACCAGGCGCTGGCCCGGGCCTGCGCGGCCTACGCGCCCGACCTGGTCGTCCTGGCCGGGTTCATGAAGCTGGTGGGCCAGCCGTTCCTGGCCGCCTTCGGCGCCCGGTGCGTGAACACCCACCCGGCGCTGCTACCGTCGTTTCCCGGGACGCACGGCGTGCGGGACGCGCTCGCGCACGGCGTGAAGGTCACCGGCTGCACCGTCCTCATCGTGGACGACGGCGTGGACGCGGGCCCGATCGTGGCCCAGGCCAGCGTCCCGGTGGCGGACGATGACGACGAGGCCACGCTGCACGAGCGGATCAAGGTGACCGAGCGGGCGCTGCTGGTCGGCACCGTGGGCAGGATGGTCCGCGAAGGCTGGTCCGTCCAGGGCAGGAAGGTGAGGATCGGCAGTTGACCAGGATCCCGATCGCGCGCGCGCTCATCAGTGTTTACGACAAGACCGGGCTGGAAGACCTGGCCTCCGGGCTGCACGCGGCCGGCGTCGAGATCGTCTCCACCGGCAGCACGGCGGCCCGGATCGCCGCGGCCGGGGTGCCGGTTACCCCGGTCGAGCAGCTCACCGGCTTCCCCGAGTGCTTTGACGGCCGGGTGAAGACCCTGCATCCCCGGGTGCACGCCGGGCTGCTGGCCGACACCAACGAGCCCAGGCACCAGGCCCAGCTGGCCGAGCTCGGCATCGAGCCGTTCCAGCTGCTGATCTCGAACCTGTACCCGTTCGAGGCCACGGTCGCCTCCGGCGCCTCGCCCGAGCAGTGCATCGAGCAGATCGACATCGGCGGCCCGGCCATGGTCCGGGCGGCGGCCAAGAACCACGGTTCGGTAGCCGTCATCGTCGATCCGGCCCGCTACGGCGACGTGCTGGCCGCGGTGACCGAGGGCGGTTTCACCCGGGATCAGCGCCGCGGCCTGGCCGCCGAGGCGTTCGCGCACACCGCGGCCTACGATCTGGCCGTCGCCTCGTGGTTCGCTTCGGTCGGCGCTCCTGACCAGGTGGCGCGGGACAGCGGCTGGCCCGCGGTCACCGGGGCGCTGTGGCACCGCGCCGACGTGCTGCGCTACGGCGAGAACCCGCACCAGCGCGCGGCGCTGTACGCCCGGCCGGGTTCGGCACCGGGCATCGCGGCGGCCGAACTGCTGCACGGCAAGGCCATGTCGTACAACAACTACGTCGACGCGGACGCGGCCCGCCGGGCCGCCTTCGACTTCGCCGAGCCGTGCGTGGCCATCATCAAGCATTCCAACCCGTGCGGCATCGCCGTCGGCGCCGACCTGGCCGAGGCGCACGCCCGGGCGAATGCCTGCGACCCGGCCTCGGCGTTCGGCGGCGTGATCGCGGCCAACGGGCCGGTCACCGCCGAGCTGGCCCGGCAGATCGCCGAGGTGTTCACCGAGGTGGTGATCGCGCCCGGGTTCGACGAGGAGGCCCTGGACATCCTGTCCGCCAGCAAGAACGTCCGGCTGCTGCGCTGCGCCGGGCCTGGTTCCGGTGACAGCCTGGAGTCCCGGCCGGTGACCGGCGGCCTCCTGCTGCAGTCGGTGGACCGGGTCGCCGAGCCGGGCGACGACCCGGCCAACTGGGAGCTCAAGGCGGGTTCGCCCGCCACCGCGGAGCAGCTGGCCGATCTGGCCTTCGCGTGGAAGGCGTGCCGCGCGGTCAAGTCGAACGCCATCCTGCTCGCCTCCGGCGGAGCCTCGGTCGGCGTGGGCATGGGCCAGGTCAACCGGGTGGACTCGTCCCGCCTGGCCGTGATGCGCGCGGGGGAGCGGGCCGCGGGCTCGGTGGCGGCCAGCGACGCCTACTTCCCGTTCCCCGACGCCTTCGAGGTCCTGGTCCGGGCCGGCGTGGTGGCAGTGGCCGAACCGGGCGGCTCGATCCGCGATCAGCTAACCGTCACCGCCGCCCAGGAAGCGGGCGTCACCCTCTACTTCACCGGCGTCCGCCACTTCTACCACTGAGTACGGCGGACCCGGGTCAGGGCCGGCCGAGGACGTGCACCGACCAGCCGGCGTCGCTCCACAGCGCCGCGTCCAGGCAGCACCGGGTGTCGATGATCACCTTCCGGGCCACCACGCGGGCCAGCGCGGCCGGGTCGATGGCCTGGTAGTCGGACCACTCGGTGAGGTGCAGCACCAGGTCGGCGCCCTCGGCCG
The DNA here is from genome assembly GCA_963790065.1 of uncultured Actinomycetes bacterium. Taxonomy (GTDB): domain Bacteria; phylum Actinomycetota; class Actinomycetes; order Streptosporangiales; family Streptosporangiaceae; genus Palsa-504. Next base: position 13,176 of record CAWBNK010000031.1, read on the forward strand.
CCTCGGAGACCGACCGCGCGTACCCCAGTTCCGGGTAGCGCTTGGCGGCGTTGGGCATGGCCACCGGGTCGTGCACGGACACCATCGCCCCCTCGGCCGCTAGGCGCGCGCAGACGGCCAGGCTGGCCGAGTCCCTGATGTCGTCGCTGTTGGGCTTGAACGCCACGCCGAGCGCGGCCACCCGCTTGCCCGCCACGCTGCCGCCGGCCGTTTCCCTGGCCAGCGCCACGACCCGGTCCCGGCGGCCCTGGTTGATGGTGTCCACGGTGGTCAGCAGGCTGACCACGGAATCGACGCCCAGATCGCCCGCGGTGGCCCGGAACGCGCGCACATCCTTGGGCAGGCAGCCGCCGCCGAACCCCAGGCCAGGCGACAGGAACCGGCGGCCGATCCGCGCGTCGTAGCCGAGCGCCTCGGCCAGCGGTATCACGTCGGCGCCGGAGGCCTCGCAGATCTCGGCCATGGCGTTGATGAACGAGATCTTGGTGGCCAGGAACGCGTTCGCCGCCACCTTGACCAGCTCGGCCGTCTCCAGGTCCATCACCAGCAGCGGGATCCCGGAAGCCAGCGGGATGGCGTAGACCTCGCGCAGCAGCGCCTCGGCCCGGTCGCAGGTCACGCCCAGCACGATGCGGTCCGGCGTGAGGCTGTCCTGCACCGCGAAGCCCTCGCGCAGGAACTCCGGGTTCCAGGCCAGCTCCACCTGCCGGCCGGCCGGAGCCAGGGCCTGCACCCGGTGCAGCGCCCGCCGGGCCGTGCCGACCGGGACGGTCGACTTGCCCACGATCAGGGCAGGCGTCCTCAGGTGCGGCGCCAGCGAGTCCAGCGCGGCGTGCACGTAGGTCAGGTCGGCCTGGCCCGAATCGCCCTGGGGCGTGCCCACGCACAGGAAGTGGACGTCACCGAAGTCCGCGATCTCGGCGAACGACATGGTGAACTTCAGGCGGCCGGATTCGAGGTTCTTCCGCAGCAGCGGCTCCAGGCCGGGCTCAAAGAACGGGGCCTCCCCGTTCGCGGCCTTCGCGACCTTCTCCGCGTCCACGTCGATGGCCAGGACCTCGTGACCCAGATCCGCCAGGCAGACGGCGTGGGTGAGCCCGAGGTATCCGGTCCCGATCACGGTGACCCGGGGCAACTGACCACTCCTCCCGTTCGGCGATGCCCAACAATACTGAATCCGGTACCGCCCAGACGCCGACGTTCGGGTAGAGGGCGGCTTACCGTTCGGGAAACAATCGATTCCTACCAGTGAGTAACATTGACCGCGGTGGACCCGGTGCCGGGCGCCGGCCGCCGGTTTGGCAGGCTGTACGCGAGCAATACAGGGAGGTCGGCCTCAGCCATGAACATCGTTGTCTGCGTCAAGCAGGTGCCGGACACCGCGGCGGAACGCAAGCTCAAGCCCTCGGACTCGACGCTGGACCGGGCGGCGGTGGACGGGCTGATCAACGAGCTCGACGAGTACGCCATCGAGGAGGGCCTGCAGATCGCCGAGGCGCAGCGGGCGGCGGGCGCCGAGGCCGAGGTGACGATCGTGTCGATGGGCCCGGAGAAGGCGGCCGAGTCGATCCGCAAGGCGCTGTCGATGGGCGCGGACGGCGCGGTGCACCTGCTCGATGACGGCCTGGCCGGCTCCGATGCGCTGTCCACGTCCTACGCGCTGGCCAAGGTGCTCGAGCAGACCGGGTTCGACCTGGTCATCTGCGGGGCGGAATCCACCGACGCCCGGATGGGCGTGCTGGCCGCGATGCTGGCCGAGCGGCTGGGCGTGCCGCAGGTGTCGCTGGCGGCCAAGGTGGAGATCGACGGCACCGCGATCCGGATCCGCCGCGTCTCCGACGACGGCTACCACGAGGTGGCGGCGTCTTTGCCGGCCGTGATCAGCGTGGTGGAGAAGATCAACGAGCCGCGCTACCCGTCGTTCAAGGGGATCATGGCGGCGAAGAAGAAGCCGGTCAAGACGCTCACGCTGGGCGACCTGGGCATCGACCCCTCGGCGGTGGGGCTGGCCGGCGCGGGCACCGAGGTGGTCGACTTCGCGGTCCGGCCGCCCCGGCAGGCGGGCGTGATCGTCAAGGACGACGGCGACGGCGGCGTCAAGGCCGCCGAGTTCCTGGCCGCGCGAAAGTTCATCTGACCGTGTTCATCTGACCGTGTTCATCTGACCGTGTTCATCTGACCGTGTTCATCTGACAGGGAGGCCGGCATGGCGGAGATCCTGGTCCTGGCAGACCACGAAGGCGGCGAGGCCGCGAAGGTCACCTTCGAGCTGATCACCCTGGCCCGCAGGTTCGGCGAGCCCGCCGTGGCCTGGGCCGGGCCCGGCGCCGAGCAGGGCCGCGAGAGCTGCGCGGAATACGGCGCGGCCCGCGTCTACTCCGCCGCTGACCCGGCCTTCGATGACCTGGTCGTCGCGCCGGTCGCCGAGCTGCTGGCCCAGCTGGTCCGGGACACCAGCCCGGCGCTGGTGCTGATCTCCGGGTCGGCAGAGGGCAAGGAGATCGCCGCCCGGCTGGCGGTCAAGACCGACTCCGGGCTGATCACCGACGCGACCGACCTGGTCCCGGGCGAGGACGGGAGCCCGGTCGCCGAGCAGCAGATCTTCGGCGGCGCCACCGTGGTGCATTCCCGGGTCAAGCGCGGCACCCCGATCGTGGCGGTGCGCCCGCACGCGATCGCCCCCGCGCCGGCCCCGGGAGCAGCCGAGCTGGTGCCGGTGTCGCTGGCCGCCCCGGCCGACGGCGCGAAGATCACCGGCCGGGTGGTGGCCGAGCGCGGCGAGCGCCCCGACCTGACCGAGGCCTCGATCGTGGTCTCCGGCGGCCGCGGCACCGGAAGCCCCGAGGGCTTCCGGATCATCGAGCAGCTCGCCGACGCCCTGGGTGCGGCCGTCGGCGCCTCCCGCGCGGTGACCGACGCCGGCTGGTACCCGCACCAGTTCCAGGTCGGCCAGACCGGCAAGACCGTCTCCCCCCAGCTGTACATGGCCATCGGCATCTCCGGCGCCATCCAGCACCGGGCCGGGATGCAGACCTCCAAGACCATCCTGGCCATCAACAAGGACCCAGAAGCCCCCATCTTCGAGCTGGCCGACTACGGCGTGGTCGGTGACCTGTTCCAGGTGGTCCCCCAGCTGCTCGAGGAGATCGAAAAGCGCAAGTAGCTCCCGGCCAGGACGTAAATCACCTGTTACATCTGTATCCGGCCCCCCGCTAGGCTGTACGAAGCCATGAGTTCGCACACCACCAGATCCGTCTACCTGGATCACGCGGCCACCACGCCGATGCGGCCGGAAGCGATCGCCGCGATGACCGAGGAACTCGGTCGGCTCGGCAACCCGTCGTCGCTGCACACCGCGGGCCGCCGCGCCCGCCGGGTAGTGGAGGAATCCCGGGAGCAGCTGGCCGAGGTGTTCGGCGCCCGGCCCAGCGAGGTGGTCTTCACCAGCGGCGGGACCGAAGCCGACAACCTGGCCGTCAAGGGCCTGTACTGGGCGCGCCAGGATGTTCCCCGGCGGCGGGTGCTGACCACCTCGGTCGAGCACCACGCGGTGCTGGACTCGGTCCGCTGGCTGGAGGACGCCCAGGGCGCCGAGGCGGTCTGGCTCGGCGTTGACCCTGACGGCACGGTCCGTCCCGAGGCGCTCCGGGCCGCGATCACGCAAGGCCCCGACCAGGTGGCCCTGGTCAGCGTGATGTGGGCCAACAACGAGGTCGGCGCGGTCGCGCCGGTCAGCGAACTGGCCGCGGTGGCCCACTCCTACGGTATACCGTTCCACACCGACGCGGTGCAGGCCGCCGCGCAGCTGCCAGTCGACTTCGCGGCCAGCGGGGCGGATGCGCTGACCGTCACCGGCCACAAGCTCGGCGGCCCGGTCGGCGTGGGGGCGCTGATCCTGGCCCGCGGCGTGGAGCCCACCCCGGTGCTGCACGGCGGCGGCCAGGAGCGCGACATCCGCTCCGGCACCCTCGACACCCCCGCGATCAGGGCGTTCGCGGTCGCGGCGGCGGTGTGCGCGAAGCAGCGGGCCGAGGAGGCCGAGCGGCTGGCCGCGCTGCGGGACGACCTGGTCCGCCAGGTCCTGGCCGCCGTGCCGGACGCCGTGCTCAACGGGCCGCCCTCGGGACCGGACCGGCTGCCCGGCAACGCCCACTTCTCGTTCCCCGGCTGCGAGGGCGACGCGCTGCTCATGCTGCTCGACGCGAACGGCATCGCCTGCTCCACCGGCTCGGCCTGCACCGCGGGCGTGGCCGAGCCCAGCCACGTGCTGCTGGCCATGGGCGCCGGCGATTCCCGCGCCCGCGGCTCGCTGCGCTTCTCCCTCGGCCACACCTCCACCCAGCACGACGTCGACGCGCTGGCCGCCGTCATCGGCGAGGTCACCGACCGCGCCCGCCGCGCCGCCGCCGCCCGTTAGCCCCGCAAAGCCACGTAGCCTGTAGTGCGATGAGCGGACTTAAGGTACTCGCGGCGATGTCAGGCGGGGTGGACTCCGCCACCGCCGCGGCCCGGGCGGTGGACGCGGGTCACGAGGTGACCGGCGTCCACTTGGCGCTGTCCGCCAACCCGAAGTCCTACCGGACCGGGGCCCGCGGCTGCTGCACGCTGGAAGACGCGCGGGACGCGCGCCGGGCCGCCGACGTGATCGGCATCCCGTTCTACGTCTGGGATATGGCCGAACGGTTCCACCGCGATGTGGTCGAGGACTTCGTCGCCGAGTACGCCGCGGGGCGCACCCCGAACCCGTGTCTGCGCTGCAACGAGAAGATCAAGTTCGCCGCGGTCCTGGACCGGGCCGTGGCGCTCGGCTTCGACGCGGTGTGCACCGGCCACTACGCCCAGATTCGCGGCGGCGTCCTGCACCGGGCCGCCGACCCGGCCAAGGATCAGTCCTACGTGCTGGCCGTGCTCACCCCGGATCAGCTCCGCCACGCCCTGTTCCCGCTGGGCGACACCCCGAAGGACCAGGTCCGGGCCGAGGCCGCCCGGCGCGGGCTGGCCGTGGCCGACAAGCCGGACAGCCACGACGTCTGCTTCATCGCCGACGGCGACACCAAGGCGTTCCTGGCCCGGCACCTGGGCCAGGCCCCCGGCCCCATCGTGGATACCTCGGGCACGGTCCTGGGCGAGCACGACGGTGCCTACGCCTTCACCGTCGGCCAGCGCCGCGGCCTGCGGATCGGAAACCCCGCCGGCGACGGCCAGCCCCGCTTCGTCCTGGACATCGAGCCGGTGACCCGCACCGTCACCGTCGGCCCCGCCGAGGAACTTGACGTCACCGAGATCACCGCCACCCGCCCGGTCTGGACCGGCTGCCCCCCGCCAGCCGAGCCGCGCGACTGCCTAGTCCAGCTCCGCGCCCACGGCGAAGTCCACCCCGGCACCGCCTGGCTCGACGAAGACGAACTCCACATCCGCCTCCACCACCCCGCCCGCGGCGTGGCCAAGGGCCAAGCCGCCGTGCTCTACGACGCCGACGCCGTCCTGGGCAGCGCCACCATCAGCGGCACCGCCGCGGCAACGCCGTTGGCTGGCGTTCTCTGACATCAGCAGACTGGCACTGGATACCGCCGGATCGGCGCGTCTTTAGTGCCGGAACTTACGCCCGTCATGGTCCTACTCCGTTTTGAACAATTTGGTAAGGTCCGAACCTCTCACATCCACCCTGCGCTCGAAGAGCGCCTGGGACGGGTAGTCGCCAAGGCCCAGCGGATTCGGGCAGCGGGTAAAGCGCTGTCTTTCGTAATAGGCGTGCAGCTTCAGGTTGGTCGTCTGCACGTCGACACGGATCAGTTCGGCTCTGTAGTCCCTCTTCGCCACCTGCGCCGCCCAGTCGAGCAGGGCGGCGCCCAACCCGAGTCGGGCGCAGCGCCTGCTCACGATGACTCGCCGCACGTACAGCGCCGATCGTTGGTTTGTGTCCGGCGGCCAGACGGGATGCCCGTCCAGGTCCAGAGGTTCATCGAGGTCGATGGTGATGGTAGCGACGGTGGTCTTGCCGTCTCGCACCAGCCATGTCTTGCCTTTGAACAGGTCGTTCAGGATTCGCTCTCGCTCTCCGGCCCGGTCCGGCCAGGGCTTCTGCCACTGATCGATGCCCTTGCTCCCTAGCCAGTCAGTGGCTTCTCGGATAAGTCCGACCACTTTGTCCAAGTCGCCCGGCACGGCGAGGTTTAGGGCAAACGAATTCTTTCCCATAGGCACGTACTTACCCGTATCCGGCGCGGATGGAAGCCTTGTAGGCGTGACCAAATCCCTGCTTGATGGTGGCCTGCTGCGAGTCGAGCTTCAGGACCGGTCGGCATACCCGACGCCACTTGGCCGTCGACGCTGCATATACCAGTCAGCGCCGACGGCTTACGCACCGGACAGACCGCTAGAAACGGGGGTCGTAGTGCTCGTATCGATACTGATTCGAGGGACGTGCATGCAACTTCGCCATAGCGCTCACCCCTTTTCTGATCGTCAGCTTGCGAAGCGTGCTCTCCGCGGTTGCTGATTCAATTGTCTGGCTCGGAGGTTCTTCTCCGCGCCGCAAGGCCGAATGACCTTATCCGGTGCCGTCCTGCAAGACATGGCGACAGCCGGAGCTCTTGCGTGGCGGCTTCCTACTTGAGGGCAAGGACGCCTGCCCGCCTTGTGCAAGGTCTGCTTATTTGGCGTGCCGCTGACAAGTACTGGCTTCCTGGAGCTCAGGTACTGCTCCCACTGCCCCCGGACGACACGGTTCGCGTCCCCAGGCCCGGTCGAAGAGATGGCGGTTCAGCTCCGGCGGCCGGGTAGATTCCGGGTAGGACTCGGTGTAGAAGTTCATGACCGCCACGATCCGTACGTGCGGTTCCGACAGCAGCGGGCGCGCGTAGTGCGGGTGCTTCCTGCCATCGAAGAATATCAAGCGGCCGGCGTGCGGCCGGAGGACCGAGCAGTCCTTCTCGACCGTCTCGATGTCAGACGCCGCGTGATCGTGCGCGAATACGAGTTCGCCACCGGTTCCCGCTGGGTGATCGGTGCAGAAAAGGATGCCTGTCAGCGGATTCGAATCAACATGGCATTCGAACCGCATCGCGGTCCCGTGCTGAACGTTCAGCACCACGCCATAGCGGTCATCGAGCGCAGGAACGACCTGTTCCGCGGAGGTCTCGCTAGCCAGTTCGAGAAAGTACCCGTGGTAAAGCTGGTAGAGCCAGGGCAGCCGCTGACGTACCTGGCTGGCGTGAACCCGGCCCCGCGGGATGCGCACGACATCCTCTGCCTCGCGAGACAAGATCGGCGTTCGCGGGAATTCCCGGAACTCGGCCTCGACCGCGGCTGTCTCGACATCTTGTCGCCAGCCGACCGGAAGCCGACTCCTCACGTCGAATGTCGTCAAGTCGAAACTCAGCGGCACGCTCAACAGATCCAGGTTCTTGTCGGCAGGTGCATGGTTCCCCGTCTGCCTAATTGACACCGGCTACGCCACGGTTACACCAACGATGCCGCCCTTCTCTGACGCAGGCAGCGTCGTTGACTTCGCGGTACGAAGATCGATCCTCAGGATGGGATCGATCTTCGTACGCTTGGTCGACTAGGCGAATCGGGGGTCGTAGTGCTCGTACCTGTACTGGTTCGAGGGACGTGCGTGCAACTTGGCCATGCACATTTCCCCTTTCTGTGATCACGCGTAACGGTGGTTTGGGGCATGGCTGTGGTCAAGTTCGCCGTCCCCTCCTGTCTTGAGTATCCGACATAGGGGCCCTGTCGTCACGGCCGAGCATCGCCTTCGCGGTACCACGGCTAGATCCACCGAGGCGCGATCCGAGTACCTATCTGGGCAATGAGCAGGCCCGTTGGCCTGTGTTCTCAGGCTGGCGGCGCACCCAGGAGGTAAGGAAAGACTATCTAAATAGTCATAGATGGACACAACAACATAGACTAGACGGCTTCTCGCCCGAGTCGGCTAGTCAGGAACAGAGGTCAGATGGCGAACTCGAACTTGGCGGTTTCCTCCACGTTGGTGAGAGATTCTGTGAACTGTGAGCCCACAGGGGTTTCTGTAAACTTCGGGTGTCCGGGCACCTTGATACCTGCCACGGGTTTCTCGAAGAGCGCTCCAGACGGGTACGCCGGGTCGCCGCATTCGCCGCAGGGCTTGAAGCCCTTGCTCATGTAGTAGTCGTGCAGCCCCGTGTTGGTGCTCCACACATCGATCCTGATCCACCTGGCACGGTTCTTGCGGCGACCGCGCAAGCCAGCCCAGTCGATCAGCTCTGCCCCCAGCCCGCAACCCGCGTACTTTCTCGCAGTGATCAGCCGGTGAACGTAGACGGCCCGTTCAGTCAGGTCACACGTGCAGGCCGGCTTCGACCAGACCGCCGGGTTGTGCGCCGTCGCGATCGTGACCGTGGCTGCCGGTTTATCTTCATCCCAAACGATCCACGTCTTCCCGTTCTGCAATCCTTTAAGGACCCTCGCGTCGCGCGCTGAAGCGTTAGGCCACGGTTTTTCCCACTGATCCGTGCCCGTGGTCCACAGCCAGCTCCTCGCGTCCTCGATGAGGCCAAGGACGGTGTCCAGGTCCCGTGCGCGCGCGCGCACGATCTGCATCGGGGCTACTACTGCTCCGCCCGTAATCGGCCATGCCTGAAGGCTTGGCCGCACCTGGCCATGCGGCGAAGTGTCAGTTTGCGCCGAACGAAGTGAATGAAGCGAGCCTTGCTGGAGCGCTGCGCCAGAAGAGGGCTGCCGCATACCCATGTCAGCCTTGGTCAGACCAGACCGGGGCAGAATGCGGCGTACCGGTAGTGATGCACGCGAAAGAAGAGAAGACGGCCTGCTCGACTCCAATGTGTTTCCTAGGTGTATTAACAGTCATTGATATCGATCACGCGAAAGCGCGGCAATGACTTAAGTGTAAATGGCTTGTTCTTATTTTATTTGATACCCTCACCAGCAAGCGCCGAATTTGCACTCAGCGTCCGGGATGAAAATTCAGGTCGACGCTAAGACTCATCAGGGACTTTTCCGACGTTTACAATGAACTGATTCCTATCCGCCGGGTAGACCGTCACGGTGACACGCATCGGCTGCCCGTTACCGTCGTATGCAGTCCTGGTTATCTCGTACATCGGGACACGGCCGTCCGGGGACAGTTTGAAGAAGTCCGCCTCGGTGGGATTCGGCGCACGCACGGTGATCCTGTCGCGATAACCGATCTGGCGGATGTGGAGCGTGTCAGCCAAGTACTCCACGGTTCCTTCTTCTATATTCCGGGCGCTCCTGAGTCGCTCCGCTCCGCGGTCGGCGAACTCCGTGGGGTAGTAGGAGGTCTGCATCGACCAGGGAGTGCCATCAATGAAACGCCGTTCGTTGCGGCTGATGACCTCAGCATCCTTAGGGACTCCCAACGCGGTCGCTATACCGTCCGAGGGTTCCTGAATCTCGACCTGGACCGGACTGGCCTTCGGTTTCCTATTCTTCTCGCTGACTTCCGAGCGGTAGCTCGTGCCCTCGTCACCGCCACCTCGCCCGGTTTCGGGATCACCAGTCAGCGTGGTGACGAACGGGTCGATCGTCTGAACGACGAAGGTGCCCTGGCCCGGTCGGGTCTCGACCAGGCCGAGGTTGGTGAGCCACTTGATCGCGTCGCGGACAGTATTCCGCGAAGCGTTGTAGTGCTCCCGCAACTCAATCTCGGTCCGCAACTGCTGGCCGGGCTCAAGTTCGCCGGACTCGATCTGCGTGCGCAGGTCCTCGGCGATCTGCCGGTACATCGGGCTCCCCATTGGCCCTCCTCTCCAGTCGAGTGTGTCTGACCGGGCTGATCCCACCCATCCAGACCGCCTGGGCCATCAGCCTGAACGGAATATTTGGTCCTGGTGGGTTTATACCCAACTTCAGCGTGGTAACACCATACCAGATGTTCCGGAGGTTGGGATGGCTTGGATGGCAGGAAGCATAGGCGCAATCCTAGCAGTACTACTGCTTGGATGCACTAGAACCTGCCAGATGGTTCGAGCGAGTCTTACGGTCGGGGCAAACCAGGCTAACCGGACACTATGTACAGATCGTGGGCAGAGCGGGACACCGTGGCCCACGAGCACCAGGTCGGCGAGAGTAACTCGCCGGACCGCGGTCGCGGGCAGCGGGACCTGCGGAGAGAACTCCATGGGACGGACGTACTGGAGGCCATCATGGCCGGTGTCGTAGTCGTAAGCGCAGTCTGTGTCTTCCTCGGGGGACTTGCCATCGGGGTCATCGCGGTCATCGCGATCGCCGTCCGCCGCGAGGACCGCCGCTACACGCTGGCCGTCGAGGCGCCCGACCGGCTGTCCAGGAACACCCGACTGCTGATTGGCGTCCGTCGCCGGGACCTGGACGCGGAATTCCTCCGACCGGTGGGCGGGCTCGTCCGCTAGCGGCCGCTATCGATACAGCAGCGCGTCCCCCGGTGCCCTTGCTCGCTGGGGCAGCGAGGGCCTCCGGGGGCGCGCGTTGTCGATGACCAGCTAGTTTGTGATTCTCACGTGTATTTGTCGGCGCAGGTCTAGTCATCGCGGAGCACAACCGTCAGGACATCTGGCGCGCTCCTGCAGGTCCGTCAGCCTCGCCTCCGCCGAGCGGCTTGGGGATTCGGGCGAGGCATCCCCAAGCCGTCAGCTGGCCTTGGCCGCGACAGCCATGGCAGCACCTTGTCCTACGCGAGACCCGCCAGAGCATCAGAGCTCTCGGAAGTCGCTGACGGCGCGAGGATCTTTGCCGGGCCAGCTACAGCAGTAGGGCGCGGTGGCCAGGGCCGCTTGCCGCCGCCCATTTTGTACCAGCCATCCCAACCACTGGGCTTGACCTATCTGGTGGAACCATCCCCGCTGTCAGAATAAATGGCACATTGTCTGTTTAGCCTCCGGGCATACGGGTATCCACCACATACCAAACGTTGGGATGGCCAGAACAATCGGTCAGATTCTAGTCATTCAGCTGCTTGGTCACAGAAGAACATGTCATACCAGTCCTACCGGACCAATGGTTCGCCTCAGGCCGGTGACCGGGATGATATGACCAGCTAGGGAGCCGATCGCTGACTCACTAGCGAGGCCCACGGAGTCTCTCCTGGGTCAAAAACAGCGGGACCCGACGGCGCCCAGCACCGTCGGCAGAGGTGCGGAGGCTGATGTGGACCGCATCATGGTAGCAGTGGCCATCGGGATGGCCTTGGTGTTCGGCACCGGGATCATGGTCGGCGTCATCGCGATGGTGTCAATGGCCATCCGCCGGGAGGACAAGCGGGGGTCGCTGACCGGGGAAGCTCCCAGCGTCATGGCTCGCGGCGCCCGGCGGCTCAACGGCGTGGGTCTGCGCGACATCACCCCGCGCGACCGCGAGGACGTGCGGCGATGAGCGCCGCGGACATGGTGATCATCGTTATATCCGGCCTCTTCCTGGTCGGTGTGATGGTCGGAATCGCTGTCGTGTACGCCTTGTCCGCCCGCAGAGCAGACAGAGCACACCGCCGCAGCCGCTCTGAAGCGGCTCGCGACGCCAACCGCCGTGGAAAGTCCAGGTTGCCGGTCTAGCAACGGCGCACGAGCAGGCGGCTGACGAAGCCTCCGGCCAACCAGACGGGCATCAAGTCTTGAGCCCGCCAGCTGCGAATACAAGCTTCCTGTGTCGGCCCACAAGGCCGGAAAGGACAGACCAGTGAAAACTTCCCTAGGCCCTGAGCCGTCATACTGCACGGTCCACCTGGGCGCGCCGCTGAGCCCTTCGCAGTGGACGACCTGCTGGAAGTACGGCTGGAACGAGCCGACGTCGACCATGATGTCCCGCATCGGTAACGACTTCGGGCACGACGTGCTCCCGGCGCTGATCATCCTCGCGGTCATCGCCTTCCTGGTCATCAGGACCGTGAGCAGGATCTGACCCTCGGCCCGATAGGCTCGGCAGCGTGGATAACCAGCGTTTTCCATGGCCGCCGGGGAGTGCTACCGGGATCGGCTCGATGCCGGGGACCGATCCGGACGAGGCGATGCGGGTCATCGCCGGGGAGCTGCCCGACTTCCCTTACCTGCCCGAGCTGCCGGATCGCGGGCCCGGGGCCGACCTGACCGGCCGGACGGCCGCGCTGCTGGTCGACATCGCGGCCGAGGTGACCCCGCGCGGCTGGCGCCTGGCCGAACGGCCCGGGCGCGACCTGGCCCGGGCCCGGACCATGCTGTCCACCGACCTGGACGTGCTCGAGGAGGTGCTGGACGGTTACCGCGGCCCGCTGAAGATCCAGCTGTGCGGGCCGTGGACGCTGGCCGCCACGCTGGAGCTCACCCGCACCATGAACCAAGCCCTGTCCGATCCCGGGGCGGTGGCCGACCTGACCGCCTCGCTGGCCGAAGGCACCGCGGCGCACGTGGCCGAGCTGGCCAAGCGCGTGCCCGGCGCGCAGCTCGTGGTCCAGTTCGACGAGCCCGCGCTGCCCGCCGTGGCCCGGGGCGAGGTGCCGACCGCGAGCGGGCTGTCGCGGCTGGCCGCCATCGAGGAGGAGCCGCTGCGGGACCGGCTGGCCCAGGTGCTGGCGGCCGCCCACCGCTACACCGTGGTGCACAGCTGCGGGAACGGGGTCCCGTTCGGCCTAATCCGGCTGGCCGGGGCCGACGCCGTCTCCTTCGACCTCAGCCAGCTACGGCGCGGGGAAGAGGACGGGGTGGGCGAGGCGGCCGAGGCCGGGATGGGCGTGTTCGCCGGCGCGGTCCCGGCCGTGCCCGGCCCCGCGCCGGCCGCCGCCGGACCCGGGCGGCCAGGCCGGATCAACACAGGCGGGATCAACCCGGCCGACGGCAGCGACGAGGCCCGCGAGAGCGCCGAGCGGGTGATACGGCTGTGGCGGCACCTCGGGCTGCCGCTCGAGACGCTCCCGGACCAGGCGGTGATCACCCCGGCCTGCGGGCTGGTCGGCGCGACCCCGGCGCAGGCGCGCGCCGCGTTGACGCGGTGCCGGGAGGCCGCCAGCATGCTGGCTGAGCTGATCGAGGAAACAGGGGGCGAAGCTTAGATGAGCGAGCACGAGGCGCCGGCGGCCGCGCCGGCCGACGCGCGCAAGCGGCACGCGGACCTGAGCCTGGACATCACCGAGGCCGATCACCGGTACTACGTGCTGGACTCGCCCACGATCTCCGACATCGACTACGACACCAAGATGCGCGAGCTGCGGGCGCTGGAGGAGCAGTACCCGGACCTGCGCACCCCTGACTCGCCCACGCAGACCGTGCACGGCACGGTCTCCACGCTGTTCACCCCGGTCGAGCACCTGGAGCGGCTGCTCAGCCTGGACAACGTGTTCACCGACGAGGACCTGGGCAGCTGGGCCGACCGGGCCGCCCGGCTGGCCGGCGAGACCCCCATCAGCGCGTACCTGTGCGAGCTGAAGATCGACGGGCTGGCCATCGACCTGGTCTACCGGGACGGCGCGCTGGTCAAGGCGGCCACCCGGGGCGACGGGCGCACCGGCGAGGACGTCACGCCCAACATCAGGACCATCACCTCCATCCCGGCCCGGCTGGCCGGGTCCGGCCATCCCGCCACGCTGGAGGTGCGGGGTGAGGTGTTCATGCCGGTCGCGGCGTTCGGCAAGCTGAATGAGTCGCTGCTGGACGCGGGCAAGGCGGCCTTCGCCAACCCGCGCAACTCGGCCGCCGGGTCGCTGCGGCAGAAGGACCCCAGGATCACCGCCTCCCGGGCGCTGGACGCCATCATCCATGGCATCGGCCGGGTCGAGGGCTCAGCCGATGACACAGGCATCAGCGGCGAGGCGGCAGGCCCGGGCGAGGAAGGCCACCTGGAAGGCGCCCCCGACAGTCAGTCGAGCTGGTACGAGCGGCTGCGCGGCTGGGGGTTGCCGGTCAGCAACCTGTATAAGGTCGTGCCCGACATGGACGGGGTCCGCGCGTACATCGCCTACTACGCCGAGCACCGGCACGATCCGCCGTACGAGATCGACGGCGTGGTGATCAAGGTCGACCAGATCGAGCTGCAGCGCCAGCTGGGCTCGACCAGCCGGGCGCCGCGCTGGGCCATCGCCTACAAGTACCCGCCCGAGGAGGTCACCACCCGGCTGCTCGACATCCAGGTGAACGTCGGCCGCACCGGCCGGGTCACGCCGTTCGCGGTGATGGAGCCGGTCAAGGTCAGCGGGTCGACGGTGGACCGCGCCACCTTGCACAACGCGGACGAGGTTAAGCGCAAGGGCGTGCTGATCGGCAACATGGTCATCCTGCGCAAGGCCGGTGACGTCATCCCCGAGGTCCTCGGGCCGGTGGCCGACCTGCGCACCGGCGACGAGCGCGAGTACGTCTACCCCACCCACTGCCCGTCCTGCGGTACCACCCTGGCCCGCGACGAGGGCGAGGTCGACTGGCGGTGCCCGAACACCAGGTCCTGCCCGGCCCAGCTCCGCGAGCGCCTGTTCCACCTGGCCGGGCGGGGCGCCTTCGACATCGAGGTGCTCGGGTGGGAGGCGGTAGCCGCGCTGCTCGAGTGCGGCCTGGTGGCCGACGAGGGCGACGTGTTCGCGCTGACCGCGGACAAGCTGGAAACCTGCCCGTTCTTCATGGTCAAGCAGGGCACGCTCAGCGCCAACGCCGTCCGGCTGCTTGACAACCTGGCCGAGGCCCGGACCAGGCCGCTGTGGCGGATCCTGGTCGCTTTGTCTATCCGGCACGTCGGGCCGACCGCGGCGCGGGCCCTGGCGGCGGAGTTCGGCTCGCTGGCCGCGATCGAGGAAGGCAGCACTGACGCGCTGGCCGCGGTGGACGGGGTCGGACCCACCATCGCCACCTCGCTGCGCGACTGGTTCACCGTGGACTGGCACCGGGCCATCGTGGCCAAGTGGCGCGAGGCCGGGGTCCGCCTCGAGGACCCCGACTTCGACCCGAACCGCGCCGCCGCCCGGCTGCTGGCCGGCGTGTCCGTGGTCATCACCGGCACGCTGCCCAGCTTCAGCCGGGACGAGGCCGGCGAGGCCGTCCGCGCCGCGGGCGGCAAGGTCACCTCCTCGGTGTCCAAGAAGACCGACTTCGTGGTCGCGGGCGAGAACGCCGGCTCCAAGTACGACAAGGCCGTCGAGCTCGGCGTCCCCATCCTGGACGAGGACGCCTTCCGCATCCTCCTAGCCGACGGCCCCGACGCCCTCCGCCCGGCCCCCGAAGCCGTCCCCCCGGACCCCGAAGCCGTCTCCCCGGACCCCGAAGCCGTCTCCCCGGACCCCGCCGCCGGCCCGGACTCGGCCGTCGGCTGACGCGCTGCGGTCCGCCGAGCCGCGGCCTTAGCACACGCTTCAGCCGGCCGGCCACAGGATGTCATCCACGGACCTGCGCTGCCGCACCGGCGTGCTGGCCCGGGCCGGCGCCGGGCCGGGCGCGTCCGCCCGCGCCGCACGACCGATGGCCATCATCGTGGTGACCTCCCAGTGCCCAGGCACGGCGAACTCGGCGGCCACCCCGGTGCGGCTGAACGCCCGGAACTGGCGAGCGGACAGCCCGAGTGCCTGTGCCTGCAGCGTCATGTGCGCCACGGCCTGCCCGAGGTCGTAAAGGGAGAACTCGGAGTATTCCCAGTCAGTGTCCGCCACGTAGCGGTGCGCCAGGTTGGCCACCAGCATGCTGGCCGCCGGTGCCCACCGCGCCGAGCTGCCGGCCAGATGCCGCACCAGCCGCTCGTGCGTGGCGTCCCCGCGCTGGCCGACGATGAACGCCCATGGTTGTGAGTTGCCCGCCGATGGTGCCCACCGCGCCGCCTCCAGGAGCACCGCGATCTCGTCCGGAGCAATCTCGTGGGCGGGATCGAAGGCGACGGGACTCCACCGGCCGGCGAGCAGCGGATGCAGCAACGGCGACCCGAACTCATTCTCCACAGCCAAATTCTGCCAACGCCCCGTGGGGACCGGGGTTGGCGGCTGCGGCCCGCAAGCCCGGACTGGCCGGCCGGGGAGCACCCGGCGGAGCTGCCCGACGACGAGCCGCCGCCGGAAGGCGAGGATGCGTGGGCGGACGGCCTGGACCTTACGGGTGGTCAGTGTCAATGTGGCGGCTGACGGCTGCGGCGATAGCCGCTAGATCGCCTTCGTCGGCGCTGACTATAAGGTCGCCGCGCCGGAGGGCGCCTTCGACGACGCTGGCATCGACGATGTCGGTGGCGCGAGCGCGCCCGGCGAGGACTCCGGTGGCCCTGGCCCTGCTGTCATCGAGAACTTCGACCTCGCACCCGGCCAGCAGCCGGGCAAGTTGCGCCTGGCGGGACGTGCCTCGCCAGCACTGGGCAACGACCGAGGCGGGGACGGTCGGCACGACGCGGCGGAGCAGCAAAGCACGATGGCGGACCCACATCGGCCGCTCACCGCGCTCGGCGGCAATCAGCGCCCCGGAGTCATAGGTGACCCCCGTCACGCCGACCGCCGGGTGGTGGCTGGCTGGGTGACCCGGGCAGCCCACTCGTCGGCCGCGGCGATCTCGTCCCGGGTGAACGAGCCGTGCTCGGCTTCATACTGGCTGACCGCTTCCAGGCCGGCCCGGATGACGAATTCCTTCCGCGCAATCTGGGCGACCCAGGCACTGTAGCTCATCCCGGCAGCCTCAGCGGCCGCGGCGATCTCGGCATCGAGCTCGGGCGGGATGGAGATGGAGCGCTTCTTCCGGACGGCCATGACCCAACGGTAGCACAGCGGTACGACAGCCAGGAAACCTGCGGCAGCAGTGCGACCTGGCGGACAGCCGAGGCGGCCACCTCCACGGTGCTGGGCACACCGTTCGGCCCGCTAGTCTCAGCGCTCCCCGCTGACGCCCAGCAGCAGCTCCGGGCCCGCATGGCCAGCAAGCTCGGCGGCACTGCCGGCGGCGTCATCGTCCGTACCGCAAGCAACATCGCCCGCGGCACGAAGTAAGACGGCCACAGGCCGGCACCCGACCCCGAAGGCCAATGCGGTCCGGTGCCGCATGTTCTACGGGATTCAGGGCTAGGCCGTGAAGCGGGCCGCGGGGTCGCCGGTCAGGCGGCCGGACGGGAGCTTGCGGCCGCACAGGGCCAGCAGCAGGTCCTGCGCCGCGCCGGTCAGCGGCGCTCCGGAGCCGAGCGACCAGTCCAGGTCCGTCGCCCGCAATTCGATCCCGGATAGTTCAGTTCCGAAGTACCTGACCGACCGCTCGGCCAGACTGGCGGGAAGGACCCGGCGCAGCCGCTCCTCCGGGACCGCGAACGACAGCCCGAGCGGCACGGTGATGTCCAGGCCGTGGATCACGTCGTGAGCCAGCGCCCCCTCGAACCCGCCGCCCGGCGGCTTCCAGGGATGGCCGGTGTTGGACCGGACCGCCTCGGCCAGCTCCGCCGCCGACAATGAGACCGCGTCGCGCCGGGCCACCCGGTCAGCCATCTGGCTGAACTTGCCGCGCGACCTGGCCAGCTCGACCATGAACCGGGGCGCCGAGTAGCGGAACGGCATCGTGATATGCGCCACCACCTCCCGCACCCGCCAGCCCGCGCACAGCGTCGCGGCGTCCCAGCGGCCGGCCGGCAACTCGCCAAGCACGGCCGCGAGCTCGCCGCGCTGAGCGGCGATCATGTCCTGAATGGTGTCCATCGCGGTCACGTCTCCTTCGTGGTGAGGACTTACGTGAACGCGACGAGTGACCCAGGCTCGGATAGACGTTCTGAACGGTCCCTGGTTTCAGCCCGGCCCGCCGGTTTCCTCCAGGCGGCGGGCGAGGAAGCGGCGTTCGGCCTCGGTGCTGGCCAGCTCCAGCGCCTCGGCGTACGCGGCCGCCGCCTCGGGAAGCCGGCCGAGGCGGCGCAGGAAGTCCGCCCTGGTCGCGGCCAGCAGGTGATAGCCGGCCAGCTTCCCCGAGTCCTCCAGCGCCGTCACCAGCGGCAGGCCCGCGGCCGGGCCCTCGGCCATGGCCACCGCCACCGCGTGGTTCAGCTCCACCACCGGCGTGGGCAGGTACCGCATGAGCTGCTCGTACAGCGCCGCGATCTGCGCCCAGTCGGTGTCACCGGCGGTCGGGGCGGTGGCGTGGCAGGCCGCGATGGCCGCCTGGACCTGGTACGGGCCCGGCTGGCCCCGTCGCAGCCCGGCCTCAAGCACCGACACGCCCTCCCCGATCTCGTCCCTGTCCCACCGCGATCGGTCCTGGTCTTCCAGCGTGACCAGGTCCCCGGCGGCGTCCAGCCGCGCGGTCCGGCGTGCGTCGTGCAGCAGCATCAGGGCCAGCAGGCCCGCGGCCTCCGGCTCGTCCGGCATCAGCGCGGCCAGCACGCGGGCCAGCCGGATCGCCTCCGCGGACAGGTTCTGCCGGACCAGGTCGGCGCCCGCGGTGGCCGAGTAGCCCTCGTTGAACAGCAGGTACAGCACCCCGAGCACGCCCGGCACCCGCTCCGGCAGCAGGTGCGCCGGCGGCACCCGGTAGGGGATGCCCGCGTTCTGGATCTTCTGCTTGGCCCGGACCAGCCGCTTGGCCATGGTCGGCTCGCTGGACAGGAAGGCCCGGGCGATCTCCGCCGTGGTCAGCCCGGCCAGCGTGCGCAGGGTCAGCGCCACCCGCGCCTCCAGCGACAGCGCCGGGTGGCAGCAGGTGAAGATCAGCCGCAGCCGGTCGTCGGTCACGCCGCTCTCGCCGGCTCCGCTGTCATCGGCCGCCGACGGCGAGGGCTCGTAGGACATGGCGGCCACCTCCCGGAGCTTGGCGGCGCCGACCGTCCGGCGGCGCAGCACGTCGATGGCCCGGTTGCGGGCCGCCGTGGTCAGCCACGCGCCGGGCTTGCCCGGGATGCCGTCGCGCGGCCAGCGCTGCAGGGCCAGGGCGAACGCGTCCTGCGCGCACTCCTCGGCCAGGTCCCAGTCGCCGGTGGTCCTGATCAGCGTCGCGACCACCTTGCCCCACTCGTCGCGGAACGCCGCGGTCACCGCGTCGCTGACGGCCTGGTCGGTCACGGCTCGGTCGGTCACGGGAGCCAGAGCTGCCGGATCTCGATCGTGCCGTAGCCGGCCGCCGGATGCGCGGCGGCGGCCTCGATGGCCTGGTCCAGGCCCTCGCACTCGATGATGGCCAGGCCCGCGATCTGTTCCTTAGTCTCGGCGAACGGCCCGTCGGACAGCATCAGCTGGCGGCGCCTGATCCGGACCGTCTTGGCCTCGGCGGCCGGTCCGAGCCCGCCGGTCAGCTGCAGCACGCCGCGCTCGGCCAGGTCCTCGGTCCAGCCGCCGCAGCCCTCGTCCGCATGGGCCGCCGCGGACTCGTCACCGCAGATCAGCAGCAGGTACTTCACGGCTCCTCCTGTCTCCCGCACGATCACGACGAACGGTAGAGCCGGATCAGGACAGTACCTGACCACGGGTCATGACCACGGTAACGGCTTAATTGCTTACGGGCCGCCGCCGTACCGCCCCTAGGATGGCGTGCATGTCCATCACCCGTGACGAGGTCGCCTACCTGGCGCGACTATCCAGGATCGCGCTGTCCGACGCAGAACTCGATCATCTGGCGCCCCAGCTGGACCAGATCATCACGGCCGTGGCGCAGGTCCAGGAGGTCGCCGCCGACGGCATCCCGCCGACCTCCCACGCGACCGGCCTGACCAACGTGTTCCGCGACGACGTGCCCGCCGGCTGCCTCACCCCGGCCGAAGCCCTCGACCAGGCGCCCGCCGTCGAGCAGCAGCGGTTCAAGGTCCCGCGCATCCTGGGGGAGGACTAATGCCGAGCGAACTCACCCGCATGACCGCGGCGGAACTGTCTGCCGCCCTCGCCGCCGGCCAGGTTTCCGCGACCGAGGTCGCCCGGGCGCACCTGGACCGGATCGCCGCCGTCGATGATCGCGTGCACGCCTTCCTGCACGTCGCGGCGGACAGCGCGCTGGCCCAGGCGCGCGACATCGACGAGCGACGCGCCAACGGCGAAGAGCTCGGGCCGCTGGCCGGCGTCCCGGTGGCGGTCAAGGACGTGTTCGTCACCAAGGGCATGCCCACCACCTGCGGCTCGCGCATCCTGGAGGGCTGGCATCCGCCCTACGACGCGACGATCACGCGTCGGCTGAAGCAGGCCGGCGCGGTCATCCTGGGCAAGACCAACATGGACGAGTTCGCCATGGGCTCGTCCACCGAGAACTCGGCCTACGGCCCTAGCCACAACCCGTGGGACCTGGACAAGATCCCGGGCGGTTCCTCCGGCGGCTCCTCGGCCGCGGTGGCCGCCTACGAGGCGCCGCTGGCCATCGGCACCGACACCGGCGGCTCGATCCGCCAGCCCGCCGCGGTCTGCGGCATCGTCGGCACCAAGCCGACCTACGGCGGCTCGTCCCGCTACGGCGTAGTGGCGTTCGCGTCAGCACCCTGGACACCCCAGGGCCGTTCGGCCCGGACCGTGCTCGACGCGGCGCTGCTGCACGAGGCGATGTCCGGGCACGACCCGTGCGACTCCACCTCGATCGACGCGCCGGTGCCGCCGGTGGTGGCCGCGGCCCGGCAGGCCGACGTGAGCGGGATGCGGATCGGCGTGGTCACCGAGCTGTCCGGCGAGGGCTACCAGCCCGGCGTGCTGTCCCGGTTCGCCGAGGCGGTCGAGGTGCTCGAGTCGCTCGGGGCCAAGGTCACCGAGGTGTCCTGCCCGCATTTCAGGTACGCGCTGCCCGCCTACTACCTGATCGCGCCCAGCGAGGCCTCGTCCAACCTGGCCCGCTTCGACGCCATGCGCTACGGCCTGCGGGTCGGCGACGACGGCGAGCGGGACGCCGAGGAGGTCATGGCGCTGACCCGCGAGCAGGGCTTCGGCGCCGAGGTCAAGCGGCGCATCATCCTGGGCACCTACGCGCTGTCCAGCGGCTACTACGACGCCTACTACGGCAAGGCCCAGCAGGTCCGGACGCTGATCATCAGGGACTTCGACCACGCGTTCGGCCAGGTCGACGTGCTGGTGTCGCCGTCGACGCCGACCACGGCGTTCGGCATCGGCGAGCGGGCCGACGACCCGATGGCGATGTACCTGGCCGACCTGTGCACGATCCCGTCGGACCTGGCCGGCAACGCGGCCATCTCGGTGCCGTGCGGGCTGGCGCCCGAGGACGGCCTGCCGGTCGGCCTGCAGGTCATGGCGCCCGCGCTGGCCGACGACCGGCTCTACCGGGTGGCCGCCGCCGCCGAGGCCGCCCTGGTGGCCGGCTGGGGCCAGCCGCTGCTCACCCAGGCGAAGGGACTCTCCTCATGACCATGGACACGCTGGTCCCGTTCGCCGAGGCGATGGAGCGCTACGAGCCGGTGATCGGGCTGGAAACCCACGTGGAGCTGGGCACCACGACCAAGATGTTCTGCGGCTGCACCACCATCTTCGGGGCCGAGCCGAACAGCCAGGTGTGCCCGGTCTGCCTGGGCCTGCCCGGCTCGCTGCCGGTGATGAACCGGCTGGCGATCGAGTACACGATCCGCATCGGGCTCGCGCTGCACTGCGACATCGCGTCCTGGTGCCGGTTCGCGCGGAAGAACTACTTCTACCCCGACATGCCCAAGGACTTCCAGATCTCCCAGTACGACGAGCCGCTGTGCACCGAAGGCTACCTGGACGTGGACGTCAACGGCACGACCGTCCGGGTCGGCATCGAGCGGGTTCACATGGAGGAGGACACCGGCAAGTCGCTGCACGTGGGCGGGGCCACCGGCCGGATCCACGGCGCCGACTACTCGCTGGTCGACTACAACCGGGCGGGCATCCCGCTGGTGGAGATCGTGACCAAGCCGATCGAGGGTACCGGCGCGGCCGCGCCCGAGGTAGCCCGGGTCTACGTCACCGAGCTGCGGGATCTGGTCCGCTCGCTGGGCGTCTCCGACGTCCGGATGGAAGAGGGCTCGCTGCGCTGCGACGTGAACACCTCGCTGGCTCCGCGCGGCTCCGGCCGCTGGGGCACCAGGACCGAGACCAAGAACGTCAACTCGCTGCGCTCAGTGGAGCGGGCGGTCCGGTTCGAGATCGAGCGGCAGGCCGCGGTGCTCGACGACGGCGGCCGCATCATCCAGGAGACCAGGCACTTCCACGAGGACACCGGGACCACCACGTCCGGCCGGTCCAAGGAAGAGGCCCAGGACTACCGGTACTTCCCCGAGCCCGACCTGGTGCCGGTGGCGCCGCCCGCCGAGTGGGTGGCGCAGATCCGGGCCGCGCTGCCCGAGGCGCCGGCCGCGCGCCGGGCCCGGCTGCAGGCCGAGTGGGACCTGTCCGACCTGGAGATGACCGCGCTGACCAACGCGGGCGCGCTCGACCTGGTGGCCCGGACGGTGACCGCGGGCGCCTCGCCCGCCGACGCGCGCAAGTGGTGGCTTGGCGAACTGGCCCGCCGGGCCAACGAGGACGGTGTCGAGCTGTCCGCCCTGGCCATCACGCCGGCTCAGGTCGCCCGCATCGCCGCGCTGACCGAATCGGGCGCGCTCAACGACCGCCTCGCGCGGGAGGTGATCGAGGGCGTGTTGGCCGGAGAGGGCGACCCCGACGAGATCGTCCAAGCCCGCGGCCTGGCCGTGGTCAGCGACGAAGGTGCTCTCAATGAGGCCGTCGAGGCAGCCATCGCGGCTAACCCGGACGTGGTGGCCAAGGTCCGCGAGGGCAAGGTGGCCGCGGTCGGCCCGCTGGTCGGCGCGGTCATGAAGGCCACCGGCGGCCAGGCCGACGCCGTCCGCGTCCGCCAGCTCATGCTGGAGCGTCTCGGCCAGCATTAATATGCTTCCCAACCCGCTGCACTGAAGAACCTGCAGCGAGGGTTAGGTATCAGAGGCCTCCCGAAACACTCCCATCCCATTACCGCGGTTGATTCCCGCTTTGCGGTTGATTACCGGTATTCCAGGAAGCAGGCCA
This sequence comes from uncultured Actinomycetes bacterium, assembly GCA_963790065.1. Taxonomy (GTDB): domain Bacteria; phylum Actinomycetota; class Actinomycetes; order Streptosporangiales; family Streptosporangiaceae; genus Palsa-504. The sequence goes on from CAWBNK010000031.1 coordinate 36,022, forward strand.
AGATTGCATAAGTCTCCGGCGTGTCACGATCGACGGCTACCGTCGCATCATATGGGTGATTTGTCATAATTCATCCCCGGTCGTGCTGCGGGCCCGGCCTGCTCTCAGTCCCACACCGGTCGGCCCGCTCCCATGATCGCGAAGACTTTTATACGGCGGAGCACAGAAAAGTCTTCGCGATCATGGAAAACCCGCCCGGAGAGTCCGGGCGCGGGGCATCAAACCACACCCGGAGGCCCCGCCGCGCCGTGATAGCACCTTATTTTGGAACATCTACCAGCACCCGAAATCAACCGCAGAACCCGAATCAACCGCGTAAATGGGGCGGGAGTTGTGTGAGGGCCGTGGCCGGGCTGGGGCCGTCGGTCGACCTAGGCCAGTGAGGCGGAAGGGCTCAGGGGCGGGCTGGGGCTGAGGCGGATGGGTCCAGGACCGGTTAGCCGGGGAGGGCGGAGCGCCGCCAGGCGCCGGGGCCGGGGTGCATAGGCTGGCGCACCAGCCGGGACCGGTCTGACCAGGCCGAACGGGCCGGGCTGCCCGCGTCCGGCTCACCAGAGTCAGCGGCCCGGGCCATGAGCACCGCGACCAGAGCGGCGATCTCTTCAGCACTAGCGTCCCCGCGTATCACCCGCAGGGCGGGCTCGCGGGCCGGGCGATCCTCGGTCACGGCCACAAGCACCACGGTCCGTTCCGCATAAAAGATCTAGCCCCGGGACTTGCCGGTGCCGATGCCGAACTCGCGGTGCACCCGCTCCCAGAACGCATCCCGCAGCCATTCGCGGGCCTCCTGGTAGGGCCGCAGCGACAGGCCGAGCTCCTTCTCCGCGTCGACCAGCAGTTCCTTGTCGATCACGGGCGGCAGGATCGGGCCCGGCAGCAGGTCGCGGATGTTGTCGCGGCCGCGGGTCAGGATCCACTTCTGCGCGACGTGCTCGCCGGCCTCCTCGACCCGGATCCGGTCCGGGCCCAGGCGCGGCATCGGGCCGGTGTTCGACGGCGTCCAGCCGGCCGGCAGCGTGGGGTGCCCGCCGGTCCGGGACGACACCGGCTGGGTGACCGGCATCGGCAGCCCTTGCTGATGCCGGCCGTGCCGCTCGCCGAACAGCTGGGCCGGCGACGGCACCGTGGGCGACGGGCCCATGCCGCCGAGCGGGCCGCTGCCGTCAGGCGAACGGGCCTGCTCGACCACGGCCGGGTTCTTGGTGAAGTAGGGCCGCAGGAACGGGGCGTCCAGGACGTCGACCGTGTCCGATTCCCAGACCAGCCGCTCGGCCTGGTTGGTGCCGTAGGGCGGCTCGATGCCCCACAAGTGCACCCGCACCCCGAAGGCCTGGGCCGCCTCGACCGCAGGCACCATGTCCTCGTCACCCGCGATGAGAACCGCGTCGGTGATGGCCCGGTGCCGGGCCAGTGCCTCCATGTCCGCCCTGATCTGGGCGTCCACGCCCTTCTGCTGGCCGCGGGCGTTCAGGTTGCCCAGCCGCAGCTTGACCCAGGGCATCTGGGCGATGACGCGCTGGTCGATGGTGGGCACCCGGTCGCGGGCCGCGTCGTACCAGTAGACGCGGAGCAGCTCGCCGCGGATGATCTCGTCGGCGTGCTTGGTCACCACCTGGATCAGCGGGACCGCGTCGACCCGGAAATCCCGCCGGGAGCTCGATCCGAACAGCAGCTCCCCGGCGGCGGCATAGATGTAGCCGACGTCCACCATGACCGCGTAGCGGGCCAGGATGGGAAGCGGGGCGGCGAATTCGGTCATCACCCTCGACTCTAGGCCAGGCGGGCTGGTGCGTGCGCCACATGTGCCACATCCATCGACACAGTGGCGCCAATCGATTACTATGAGTTACATCAGAGCGGGATGTTGCCGTGCTTCTTGGGCGGCAGGGTCTGCCGCTTGGTCCGCAGCGTGCGCAGCGCGCGGGTCAGGGCGGCCCGGGTCTCGGCCGGGCGGATGACCGCGTCGACGTAGCCGCGCTCGGCCGCGATGTACGGGTTGGCCAGGGTGTCCTCGTACTCGGTGATCCGCTCGGCGCGCAGCGCGTCCGGGTCCGCGGCGGCGGCCAGTTCCCGGCGGTACAGGATGTTCACCGCGCCCTGGGCGCCCATCACCGCGATCTGCGCGGTGGGCCAGGCCAGGTTCACGTCACCGCCCAGGTGCTTGGAGCCCATCACGTCGTAGGCGCCGCCGTAGGCCTTCCTGGTGATGACCGTGAGCTTAGGCACGGTGGCCTCGGCGTAGGCGTAGATGAGCTTGGCGCCGCGGCGGATGATGCCCCGCCACTCCTGGCTGACGCCGGGCAGGAACCCGGGCACGTCGACGAAGGTCAGGATCGGGATGTTGAACGCGTCGCAGGTCCGGACGAACCGGGCCGCCTTCTCCGACGCGTCGATGTCCAGGCAGCCGGCGTAGTGCATCGGCTGGTTGGCCACCACCCCGACCGACGAGCCCTCGATGCGGCCGAAGCCGACGAGGATGTTCGGCGCGAAGCCGGCGTGGACCTCTAGGAACTCGCCGTCGTCCAGGATGCGGGTGATGACCTCGTGCATGTCATAGGGCTGGTTCGGCGAGTCGGGGATCAGCGTGTCGAGCTCGTCGTCGGTCTCGGTGATCTCCACGGCCTGGTCCGGGTCGGCGTCGGCCGCGGCCAGCCGCGGGGGGTCCTCCAGGTTGTTCGAGGGCAGGTAGGACAGCAGGTCACGGGCGAAGTCGATGCAGTCCTGTTCGTCCTTGGCCTGGTAGTGGGCCACGCCGGACTTGACCCCATGGGCCTGCGCGCCGCCCAGGTCCTCGAAGCTCACGTCCTCGCCGGTCACGGTCTTGATCACGTCGGGGCCGGTGATGAACATGTGGCTGGTGCCCTCGACCATGAGGGTGAAGTCGGTGATCGCGGGAGAGTAGACCGCCCCGCCCGCGCACGGGCCCATGATCAGCGAGATCTGCGGGATGACGCCCGAGGCCATCACGTTGCGGTAGAAGATCTCGGCGAACAGGCCGAGGGCCACCACGCCTTCCTGGATCCGCGCGCCGCCGCCGTCGTTCAGGCCGATCATCGGGCAGCCGGTCTTCAGCGCGTGATCCATGATCTTGACGATCTTCTCGCCGTAGACCTCGCCCAGCGAGCCGCCGAAGATCGTGAAGTCCTGGCTGAACACGCAGACCGGACGCCCGTCCACGGTGCCGTAGCCGGTGACCACGCCGTCGCCGTAGGGCCGGGCGGCCTCGATGCCGAAGTCGGTGGCCCGGTGCCGGGCCAGCTCGTCGAACTCGGTGAACGAGCCCGGGTCGAGCAGCAGGTCGATCCGCTCCCGCGCGGTCAGCTTGCCCCGCTCGTGCTGCTTGGCCACCGCCTGCTCCGAGCCGGCGTGCACCGCCTCGTGCCGCCGCCGCTCCAGGTCGGCGATCTTGCCCGCGGTGGTGTGCGGGTCGGGCATGGATTCGGGCGCAGGCTCGGCGGCGACGTTTGTCATGGGGAAAAGGTTAACGGGACCGTCATCTGGACGGATTAAGCTCTCATCGTGAACGTTGTCAACCGGGACCGGGATCTCGACCGGGCCGCGCTGCCGGAGCCGATGCGGCGCGACGTCCGGCTGCTCGGTGACGTCCTGGGCGAGGTCATCCGCGACTCGGACCCCGAAACCGGCCCGGAGCTGCTGGCCGACGTGGAACAGCTGCGGCACGCGGTGATCGATGCCCGCCAGGAGCACGCCGACGGCGACCCGGCGTACGATCCAGCGCACGACCCGGCGGGCAAGCAGATCGCCGATCTGGTCGCCTCCTGGGACCTGGACCGGGCCGAGCAGGTGGCCCGGGCCTTCACCGTCTACTTCCACCTGGCCAACCTGGCCGAAGAGCATCAGCGCATCAGGTTCGTGCGGGAACGCGACGCGGGCGGCGAGCCGGTGCGCGAGTCGCTGGCCGCCGCGGTGGCCGAGATCAGCCGGGAGGCCGGCCGCGACCAGCTGGCCGAGCTGCTCGGCCGCCTGCGCGTGCACCTGGTGCTGACCGCGCACCCCACCGAGGCCCGCCGCCGGGCCGTGGTGGCCGTGCTGCGCCGCATCAACGAGCTGCTCGGCCAGCTGAACGACCCGCGTACCGGCGCCACCGACCACGACGAGGCCCGGCGCGGCCTGCGGGAGAACGTCGACCTGCTGTGGCGGACCTCACAGCTGCGGGTCAAGGCCATGGACCCGATCGACGAGGTCCGCACGGTCATGGCCGCGTTCGACGAGACGCTGTTCCGGGTGGTCCCGGTCGTGTACCGGGAGCTTGACCGCGCGCTGGCCGCGTCGGATGGGCCGGTTCACGGCGCCGAGCCGGTGCCCGCGTACCTGCGGTTCGGCAGCTGGGTGGGCGCCGACCGGGACGGCAACCCGTTCGTGACCGCGCAGGTCACCCGGGAGACCGCGACGATCCAGGCCGACCACATCCTGCGCGCCCTGGAGAACGCCACCACCAGGATCGGCCGGGCGCTGACCTTGCACGAGGCGACCACGCCGCCGCCCGCCCGCCTGCGCCGGGCGCTGGCCGCCGCGTCGGCGGCGCACCCTGAGCTGCTGGCCGAGATCTCGGCCCGGTCGCCGCAGGAGCCGTACCGGACCTACCTGCTGTACGCCGCGCAGCGGATCGCCGCCACCCGGGTCAGGCACGCCGACCTGGCCTACCCGGGACCCGGCGAGTTCCTGGCCGACCTGCGCCTGGTCCAGCAGGCGCTGGCCGAAGCCGGCGCGTCCCGGCAGGCCTCAGGCGAGCTGCAGCAGCTGATCTGGCAGGCCGAGACGTTCGGCTTCCACCTGGCGGGCCTGGAGGTCAGGCAGCACAGCCAGGTGCACGCCCGGGCGCTGGCCGAGCTGCGAGCGGCGGGCCCGCCGGACCTGGAACACGACGCGGCCTGGTCACCGGAGACCGCCGAGGTGCTGGCCACGTTCCGGGCCGTGGCCTGGGTCCAGGACCGCTACGGCGTCGACGCGTGCCGGCGCTACGTGGTCAGCTTCACCCGCTCGGCCGACGACATCGCCGCGGTCTACGAGCTGGCCAGCTACGCGGCACACGGCGGCCCGATCCCGGTGCTCGACGTGGTGCCGCTGTTCGAGAGCGCCGCCGACCTGGCCAACGCCCCGGCGGTGATGACCGGCATGATGGCCCTGCCGCCGGTCGCCGGACGCCTGGCCGCCACCGGCCGCCAGCTCGAGGCCATGCTCGGCTACTCCGACTCGGCCAAGGAACTCGGCCCGGCCAGCGCCACCCTGCGGCTGTACGACGCGCAGGCCCGGCTGTCGGAATGGGCCGCCGCCCAGGGCATCCGGCTGACCCTGTTCCACGGCCGGGGCGGCGCGCTGGGCCGCGGCGGCGGCCCGGCCGGGCGGGCCGTGCTGGCCCAGGCCCCCGGCTCGGTCGGCGGGTCGTTCAAGGTCACCGAGCAGGGCGAGGTCATCTTCGCCCGGTACGGCCAGCAGGCCATCGCCAAACGCCACCTGGAGCAGGTCACCCACGCCGTGCTGCTGGCCTCGTCCCCGCGCATCGCCGAGCGCGCCGCGTCCGCCGCGGACAGCTTCCGGACCGTCGCCGACCGCATCGACGTCGCGGCCCGCGCCGCGTTCCGGCGCCTGGTCGAGGCGGACGGCTTCGCCGACTGGTTCGCCCGGATCAGCCCGCTAGGCGAGATCGGCGGCCTGCGGATCGGCTCTCGCCCGGCCAAGCGCGGCCTGTCGCCCGGAGGGCCCGGCGGCGCCTCGGGCGGCGGCCAGCAGGCACCCGCCATGGACCTGGCCGACCTGCGCGCCATCCCCTGGGTGTTCGCCTGGTCGCAGACCCGGATGAACCTGCCCGGGTGGTTCGGCCTGGGCAGCGGGCTGGCCGCCATCGCCGCCGGTCCCGGCGGCCCCGGTCCCGGCGGCCCCGGTCCCGACGGCCCCGGTCCCGATGGCACAGCGGTGCTGCGGCGCGCGTACCGGGACTGGCCGCTGTTCGGCGTGCTGCTGGACAACGCCGAGATGAGCCTGGCCAAGACCGACCGGCTGATCGGCGCCAGGTACCTGGCCCTGGGCGGCCGGGAGGACCTGACCGCGCAGGTGCTGGCCGAGTACGACCTGACCAGGCGGCTGGTGCTGACCGTCACTGGCCACGACCGGCTGCTGGCCGACCGGCCGGTGCTGTCCCGGGCCGTCGCGCTGCGCGACCCGTACGTGGACGCGCTGTCCTACCTGCAGCTGCGCGCCCTGGCCGCGCTGCGCGGCCCGGTCCAGGCCGACGAGGTGGAACGCCTGGAACGGCTGCTGCTGCTCACCGTCAACGGCGTCGCCGCCGGCCTGCAGAACACGGGCTGACCCGGGCCCGCCGCCCGCGGCCCGGCTAGGCTCCCTTTCATGAGCGACATGCAATGGCGCACGCACCGGCTCGAGCTTGACGACCAGACCCTGCGCGAGTGGGACGCCGCGGTGCTGGCCGCCGACGCCGAGGGCATCGTGCTGGACCGGTCGGCGTTCTACCCCGGCGGCGGTGGTCAGCCGCCGGACCACGGCGTCCTGCTGTGGGGCGGCGTGCAGACCCGGATCACCGGCGCGCGCAAGGGCGACGACCTGTACCTGATCCCGGCCGAGGGCGACCCGCTGCCGCCGCCGGGCACCGCGGTGCGCGGCGCGGTGGAGGAGGAGCGCCGGACCGCCCTGATGCGCACCCACTCCGGGCTGCACGTGCTGTGCGGCGTGGTGTTCCGCGACTTCGGCGCCCTGGTCACCGGGGGCAACATGGAGCCGCTGATCGCGCGGATGGACTTCAACCTGCCGGACCTGCCCGAGGGGTTCCGGGACGCGGTGGAGACGGCCTGCAACACCGAGATCAGCGCCGACCGGCGCATCGACGTGCGCGTGCTGCCCAGGGACGAGGCGTTCGCCCTGCCCGACATCATCAGGACCGCCACCAACTTGGTGCCGCCGGAGGTCAAGGAGGTACGGATCGTCGACATCGTGGGCCTGGACCAGCAGGCCGACGGCGGCACCCACGTGGCCTCGACCCGGGCCGTGGGCCGGATCGAAGTGGCCAAGATCGAGAGCAAGGGCAAGGGCTTCCGGCGGCTCCGCATCCGCGTCAGTGACTAGCTTGCTCCCCGACCGCCCGGCCCCGGATCGCCAGCCGCCGGATCGCCCGGCCCTGGACGCGGCGGCGCTGCGGGCGGCGCTGATCCGGCCTGGCGGCCTGTGGCGGGCCGTCGACGTGACCGCTGTGACCGGCTCGACCAACGCCGACCTGCTGGCCCGGGCGGCCGACGGCGAGCCGGAGGGCGCGGTGCTGGCCGCCGAGCAGCAGGACGCGGGCCGCGGCCGGATGGGCCGCTCCTGGGTGGCGCCGCCGCGCGCCGCACTGACCTTCTCCATGTTGCTGCGCCCGCAGGACGTGCCGGCCGCCCGCCGCGGCTGGCTGTCGCTGCTGGCCGGCGTGGCCGCCGCGTCGTCCGTGCGGGCCGTAGCCGGGGTGGACGCCACCCTCAAATGGCCGAACGACGTGCTCGTCCGCGGCGCCAAGCTGGGCGGCATCCTGGCCGAGGCGGCCGGCCAGGCGGTGGTAGTCGGCATCGGCCTCAACGTGTCCACCGGCCCGGACGAGCTGCCGCCCCTGGGCCCCGGCGCGCTGGCCGCGACGTCTCTGCGGTTGTCCGGTTCGGCCCGCCTGGACCGGGAGGCGCTGCTCGCCGACCTGCTGGCCGGCTTCGAGCACCGGTACCGCGCCTGGTGTCAGGTTCTTGGCGATGCCGAACGATCCGGCCTGCACGCGGAGTACACCCGGCTATCGGCCACGCTCGGCCGACGAGTCCGGGTGGAAAGGCCCGCCGGCCAGCACCTGGTCGGCTTGGCCACCGGGGTCGACCCGGACGGCAGGCTGCTAGTCCGCGAGTCCCCGGCCGCCGAACTGGCCGTGGCCGCCGGTGACGTCGTGCACCTGCGCTGAACCGCGTTCGACCCGGCCGTGCTCGGTCCGGCCGCGTCGACCCGGCCGTGCTCGGTCCGGCCGCGTTCGACCCGGCCGCGTTCGACCCGGCCGTGCTCGGTACGGCCCGCGCCTGCGCGCCGAACGCACCGGCGCGTGCCATATTGTGCGGTATGGCTCGTGAGTTTGCGCTGACCGAGGACGAGCGGCCCGTCCTGGTCCTGCACCCGCACTGGAAGGTGCTGGTCCGCCCGGTGCTGATCGCCATTCTCGTGGTCGCGGTCGCGCTACTCGCCGAGGTGGTGATCCCGTCGGGCCGCGCGGCCGCCGCGGGGCGGCTGGCCGTGGCCGTGGTGGCGATCCTGGCCCTGATGCTGTGGCTCATCGGGCCGGTGCTGCGCTGGCGCACCACTACCTACGAGCTGACCACCAAGCGGCTGCGTACCCGGTACGGAATCGTGACCAGGCGGGGCCGCGACATCCCGCTGACCAGGATCAACGACGTGTCGTTCGAGAAGGGCGTGCTGGACCGGATCCTGGGCTGCGGTCGCCTGGTGGTCGAGTCCGCGGGCGAGCACGGCCAGATCGTGCTGCGGGAGATCCCGCACGTCGAGAGCGTGCAGGCCACCCTGTTCCGGCTGGTCGAAGACGAGCACCGGCGGCTGGACCGCGAGGAGCGGAATCAGCCGTAGCCCTCCGTCCGCCGCTCCCCGCCCGCAGCGGGTACCTCACGCTTCCCGGCCGAATCTTGTGGCCCTCTGATAGCGGCAATTTTTTTACCTTTCCTTTACTATTTAGCTATGACCCGCGTACTGCTCGCCGAGGATGACACCTCTATCAGCGAACCTTTGTCTCGCGCCCTGCGCCGGGAGGGATACGAGGTGGACGTTACGGCGGACGGGCCGGCCACGCTCGACCGGGCGCTGGGGGAAGGCGTCGACCTGATCCTGCTGGATATCGGCCTGCCGGAACTCGACGGGCTCGAGGTGTGCCGCCGGGTCCGGGCCGGCGGGTACGCCGTCCCGGTGCTGATCCTCACCGCGCGCGCCGACGAGGTGGACACGGTGGTGGGGCTGGACGCAGGCGCCGACGACTACGTAACCAAGCCGTTCCGCCTGGCCGAACTGCTGGCCCGGGTCCGCGCCCTGCTGCGCCGCGGCACGGCCGAAGGCTCGACCGCGCTCGGCGTCCGGATCGACCCGGACGCCCGCCGGGCCTGGCACGGCGACGCCGAGCTCGACCTGACCACCAAGGAGTTCGACCTGCTGTGGATCCTGCTCAGGGACGCGGGCAAGGTGGTCACCCGCGAGCAGATCATGCGCGAGGTGTGGGACGCCAAGTGGTGGACGTCCACCAAGACGCTCGACATGCACATCTCCTGGCTGCGCCGCAAGCTCGGCGACGATGCGCACAGCCCCCGCTACATCACCACGGTCCGAGGCGTCGGGTTCCGCTTTGAGCGCGGCGACTGACCGCCACGCCGCCCGCTCCGGCCCGCGCCGATTCTCCGCGGCCGTCGCGGCCGTCGAGAGCTGACCGGACCGATGCGCAAGAAGCTGTGGTTCTGGGGCTCTGTCGTGGCGGCCGGCGCCGTCGCGATAGCCGGCGTACCCGCGCTGGCCGCCGCCGCGGGGCGCAGTGCGGGCTGGGTGGCCCTCGTGGCCGTGACCATGGTCGTGGCCGCCGGCGCGGCCGCCGCCCTGGCCGGGCTGCTCGCGGACCGGCTGGCCCGGCCGGTCGAGGAACTGGCCGAAGCCGCCGAGCGGCTGGGCGGCGGTGACCCGCGCCCGCTGGGCCGACGGTACGGCGTGCCCGACCTGGATCAGCTGGCCGACGGGCTGGACAGCTCGGCCCGCCGTCTGTCCAGCCTGCTGGCCGCCGACCGCGAGCTCGCCGTCGATGCCTCGCACCAGCTGCGCACCCCGCTGACCGCGCTGTCCATGCGGCTGGAGGAGATGATCGCCGCGGCCGACGACCCGGACGTGGTGCGTGAAGAGGGCAGCGCCGCGCTGACCCAGGCCGAACGCCTTGCCGATGTCGTCACCCAGCTGCTGAGCCCGGCCCGCCGGGCCACCGCGGCCGCGGCCGCGCCGACCGGCATCGACGAGATCGTCAGCCAGCAGGTCGTCGAGTGGGAACCCGCCTTCCGCCGGGCCCAGCGCAAGCTCGTGGTCATCGGCGTCCGCGACCTGCAGGCACATGTCACCCCGGGCGGGCTGGCTCAGGTCCTGGCCACGCTGCTGGACAACGCGCTCATGCACGGCGGGGGAACGGTCACCATCCAGACCTCGCAGAACGAGCGTTCGGTAGTGATCGAGGTCAGGGACGAAGGCAAGGGAGTGCCGCCGGAACTCGCCTCCCGCATCTTCGAGCGCAGCGTAAGCGGCCGCCCCGAGGGCACCGGGCTGGGACTGGCGCTGGCCAGGACCATGGCCGCGGCCGACGGCGGCCGGGTCGTCCTGGTCAAGGCCAAGCCGGCCACGTTCGGCGTATTCCTGCCCAGGCGCCCGCCGGAACCCGGCACCCAGCCGGTCCGCGGCCCCGCATAAAACCAGCAGCTAACGCCGCTGACCCTCGGAATCCGCCGGCTCCAGGTGCTCCCAGGCCGGCCCGTAGCTCTCGGGAACCGCCTCGGCTAGCTCCGCCTCGGCCACACCAGTCAGTGCCGCCCCGGTCAGGGCCGCCCCGGTCAGGGCCGCGCCCGCCGGGCTGGTCTCGGCCGGATCGACGATCCCGGACACCGCCGCCTCGCCGGCCGCCACGGCAGTACCGGGCGCGCCGGCCAGGAAGACCCACTTCTTGTAGGAGAAGTAACGGAAGATCGTGCCGAGCCCGGTACCCACCACGCTGGCCCCGTTGTAGGCCAGCTCCGACTTCATGTCCAGCCCGTAGGTGGTGAACGCGATCACCGTCTCGGCGATGACCAGCCCGACCACGTTCAGCACCACGAACAGCATGCCCTCGCGGAACAGGGCCTGGTTCACCCGGTGCCGGAACGTCCAGAACCGGCTGCCCAGGTAGGTCACGATGGTGGCGGCCGTGATGGACAGCGCCTTGGCCACCATCGGCCCGATGCCCATGTGAACGTGCAGGTAGTCCGCGCCACCCAGGTCGATGACCGACCCGATCAGCCCGACGACGCCGAACTTCGTCAGCTCTGGGATCAGCTCCTTGAACCGCCGGTGGAGGCTGGCCAGCAAGGGCATGGAGAGAAGTCCTTTCGGCGCACGATCAAGCTGGGCACGATCAGGTGTAAGCCTGCGCATCATCCCCGACAGGCTCCAAGCACGACCTGCACATGGTACCGGCACTGGCTGGGTGCCGCCTTACCCTTTCCTCAGCTCGCCGTTTGAAACCGGAGCTCAGCCGGCCAGCGTGTTCTCGCGCCCGGTCCCGGCCACCAGATGCCAGCCCAGGTAGACCACCGCGGTGATCACGAACCCGACCTCGAAGGTCAGGTCGCCGACGGACGGCACGTGCGAGGGCACCACGCCGATGTACTCGGTCTGGTTGGAGAACAGCCAGATCGAGATGCCCATGCCGGCCAGCATGGCCACCGGCCCGGCCCAGTTCGTGCGGTGCGTGGCGAACAGCAGGGTCTCGTCCGGGTTGCGGCGCAGCAACTGGTCGCAGAAGTAGACGGCCAGCCACGGGGCGATCCAGTACGCGATGATGAGCAGGAAGTTCTCGTACTTGCTGCCCGCGTTGGACAGGGCACTCCAGGCCAGGAAGAACCCGATGGTGCCGAACCCGAGGGCCACGATGGCCCGCCGCAGCGAGAGCGGCAGCTTGATCCCGATCGCGGTGAAGGACAGCGCGCCTGAGTAGATGTTGAGCACGTTCGCCGAGACCGCGCCGAGCGCGATGGCCAGCAGCGTCAGGTCGGCCAGCGGGGTGGCCAGCAGCCCGGTCATGCCGCCGGGACCGGCGAGTGCCTTGTCCGCGCCGACCGCGGTGCCGACGGCCGCGCCGACGATCTCAAGCAGCGCGCAGGACAGGAACAGCCCGGACCCGGACCACAAGGCGATCGCGCGCCTGCTGGAATCCGGCTTGAAGTACCGGGTGTAGTCCGACGCGTACGGGTTCCAGCCCACCGCGTAGCCGAACGACGCGCCGAACGTCAGCAGGAACGCGCCGGGAATCGTGCTGTGGTGCGCGCCGGGATGGGCCTTGCTCAGGATGACGCCGGCCGCGATCAGGAAGATGACGGTCAGGATCGGGAAGGCGTACCGCTCGAAGACGTGCACCAGGTTGTAGCCGAAGAACGCCACCGAGACCTGCACCGCCACGATGATGAGCAGGCAGAGCACCTGCGGCAGGTGGGTCAGCACGTTCAGCGCCAGCGCGCCGCTGACGCTGTTCACCGCGAACCAGCCGATCCCGGCGGTGACCGAGTTCAGCCCGGCCGGCAGCGCGTTGCCCCAGTATCCGAACCCCAGGCGGCTCAGCACCATCTGCGGCACCCCGTACTTCGGGCCGCGCAGCGACAAGATGCCCTGGGTGATGCCGCCGATGCCGCTGCCCAGGACCAGGGCCAGCGCCGCGGACCAGAAGCCCAGGCCGAACCCCGCCACCGCGAGCACGCCGACGAAGATCGTGGCGAACTCCATGTTCGGCGAGGTCCAGGTCCAGAACAGCTGCAGCGGACGCCCGTGCCGCTCGTTCAGCGGGATGAACTCGGCGCCGCCCGGCTCGACGGTCATGACCTGGCTGCCGTAGCTGCCCTCGCGGACGAGGACCCCCTCCGCCGTGCCGGCCTGAACGTCCTGGTCACGTGTTGCCATTGGCCCGCTCCTTCGGTTGCCGTGATCATAAGTCCGCAACCCTGGCCTGGTATATCCCGGAAGTTAACTTTCGTGTCACCGGCCCGTTCCAGGCCTCCGTCCCGCCCCGGTTCCTGTATGAAACGCTAGCTACCGAACGGTCCGTGGCCCTTGCCCTGCTCACCCGCGTGCCGCCGGTCCCGTAGGGTACGGTGCGTGACCGATTCCCCCGGTGGGCCGGCGCAGGCCGGCCAGGCCGCACCCGGCCAGGGCCCGCCCGGCGTGCCCGTGGTCGGAATGGTCGGCGCCGGCCAGCTGGCCCGGATGACCGCCGCGGCCGCCATCGGGCTCAGCGTCGGCTTCCGCGTCCTGGCCGAATCGGCGGCCGACAGCGCCGCCCAGGTCGCCGCGGGTACCCAGCTGGGGGACTACCGCTCGCTCGATGACCTGAGCGGCTTCGCGGCCGGCTGCGACGTGCTCACCTTTGACCACGAGCACGTGCCCGCCGCGGCCCTGGCCGCGCTGGAGGACGCCGGCGTCCAGGTCAGGCCGTCCGCCGCCGCGCTGCGGTTCACCCAGGACAAGCTGGCCATGCGCGAGCGGCTGGCCGGCCTGGGCATCGCCTGTCCCCGGTTCGCGCCGGTGGCCGGGCTGGCCGAGGTCGAGGCGTTCGCCGCGGGCCGGTGGCCGGTGGTGCTGAAGGCGGTCAGCGGCGGCTACGACGGCAAGGGCGTGTGGGTGTGCGCCTCGCCGGACGAGGCCCGCGAGGTGCTGGCCCACGGCGTGGCGCTGATGGCCGAGGAGTACGTGGCCTTCGACCGCGAGCTGGCCGTGCTGGCCGCCCGCTCGCCGCACCGCCAGGGTGCGGTGTACCCGGTGGTGGAGACGGTCCAGCGGGACGGCATCTGCCGCGAGGTGATCGCGCCCGCGCCCGGCCTGGCCCCCGGCCGGTCGGCGCAGGCCCAGGAGCTGGGCCTGCGCATCGCCGAAGAGCTCGGCGTGACCGGGCTGCTGGCCGTCGAGATGTTCGAGACCGGGGCCGGGCTGCTGGTCAACGAGCTGGCCATGCGCCCGCACAACTGCGGCCACTGGACCATCGAGGGGGCCAGGACCTCCCAGTTCGAGCAGCACCTGCGGGCCGTCCTCGACCTGCCGCTCGGCTCGCCCGCGCTGGCCGCCCCGGTGACGGTGATGGCCAACGTGCTCGGCGGCGACGGCGACGACGCGGAGGTCTACGACCGGTACATCCACGTGATGGCCGCCGACCCGGCCGTCAAGGTGCACATGTACGGCAAGCGCGTCCGCCCCGGCCGCAAGATCGGCCACGTCACGCTGACCGGCGACCGGGCCCACCAGGACCCCGCCGAGCTGGCCGACCGGGCCCGCCGGGCCGCCAGCTACCTGCGCTGGGGCAAGGAGAACGGCGAATGATGGACCCCGGCTCCGCTCCCCGCCCCGCCCCGCCCAAGGCGCCCGCCCCCTCCACCGTGCCCCAGGCGACAGCCCCCTCCGCCCCGCCCGAGGCGCCCGCCCCCTCCGCCGAACCCGAGGCGGCCGCCCCTTCCACCCCACCTCTCGTCGGCGTGGTCATGGGCAGCGACTCGGACTGGCCGGTGATGAAGGCCGCGGCCGAGGCGCTGGCCGAGTTCGGCGTGCCATACGAGGCGGACGTGGTGTCCGCGCACCGGATGCCGCGGGACATGATCGAGTACGGGTCCTCGGCCGAAGGCCGCGGCCTGCGGGTCATCATCGCCGGCGCGGGCGGCGCGGCGCACCTGCCCGGCATGCTCGCCTCGGTCACGACGCTGCCCGTCATCGGGGTGCCGGTGCCGCTGGCCAACCTGAGCGGTCTTGACTCGCTGCTGTCCATCGTCCAGATGCCGGCCGGCATCCCGGTCGCGACCGTCGCGGTCGGCGGTGCCCGCAACGCCGGCCTGCTCGCGGTGCGTATCCTCGCCGCCGCAGACGGCCCGGATGGCCCGGAATTGCGGGCCCGGCTGGCCGCCTTCGCCGCCGGACTGGCCGAGGCGGCCCGGGCCAAGGGCGCCGCGCTGCGGGCCCGGCGTGAGGGCTGAGGCTGCTTAGACTCCCGTAGAGCGGGCATGCTCCCTGCCAGCCTTAGACGAAGCATGTCGGCCAGCACGGGAGGCGGGTGTGAGCATCGGGGCGACGCTCGCCGCCGCCCGCCGCCGGGCGGGCCTGTCCGTCGGTGACCTCAGCCAGCGCACCCGCATCAGGGAAAACATCATCGAGGGCATCGAGCAGGATGACTACACCGCCTGCGGCGGCGACTTCTACGCCCGCGGGCACATCCGCGCCCTGGCCACCGCGGTCGGCGAGGATCCCCAGCCGCTGATCGACGAGTTCGACTCGACCTGGAAATCAGCCAAAGAGATAACCGCGGCCGAGGCGTTCGCGCCCGGGTTGCCCCTCCGGACCCGCGAGCACCGTCGGGTGCGGTGGACCGCGCTGCTGGCCGTGGTGGTACTGGCCATCCTCGGCTTCGCCAGCTACAAGTTCGTCTCCGGGGCCGGGCACACGTCGAACCCGGCCGCCGCTACCAGCTCGCACCAGGTAACCCGCGGGCCGACCGCGCCGTCCAGCGCTCCCGCGGTCCAGGCCAGTACGGCACAGCCCAGCCCGACGCCGCCCAGTCCCACGCCCACCCCCACGGCCAGCCCGGTCGCGGCGCAGGCCCTGTCTCCGGCCAGCGTGGCCGCCTTCGGCCCGGCCGGAACAGCCGACGGCGACCATCCCGGCCAGGCGGCGCAGGCCGTGGCCGGTGACCCCGCCACGCCGTGGATCAGCGACTGGTACGCCACCGCGAACTTCGGCAACCTGCAGTCCGGCACCGGGCTGCTGCTTGACATGGGCCGGACGGTCACGGTCACCTCGGTGCGGCTGTCCCTGGGCCGCGCCACGGGCACCGATCTCCAGGTGCGTGTCGGCAACAGCCCCGCGCTGGCCGACCTGCACCCTGTCGCCACGTCGTCAGGACCCGGCGGCACCGTGCAGCTGGCCCTGGCCACCCCGGCAACCGCCCGCTACGTGCTCATATGGTTCACCAAGCTGCCACCCGACTCCGCCGGAACCTACCAGGTCAGCGTCTACCGCATCGCGGTCCAGGGCCAGCCCTAACACTAGGTTCAGGCCCGATCTACCATCGAGCCATGAGCGATGAGGCACCCATGTACACGTTGTCCGAAGAGCATGAGGCGCTGCGCGAGGCGGTCCGCGCGCTGGCCGACGACAAGATCGCCCCGCGGGCGGCCGAGGTCGACCGGACCTCGGAGTTTCCCTGGGACGTGTACGAGGCCCTGGTCAAGGCCGACCTGCAGGCCGTGCACATCCCCGAGGCCTACGGCGGCGCCGGGGCGGACGCCATCGCCACCGCGATCGTCATCGAGGAGGTGGCCCGGGCCTGCGCCTCGTCCTCGCTCATCCCGGCGGTCAACAAGCTGGGCACGGTGCCGCTGCTGCTCGCCGCGTCAGAGGAGGTCAAGGCCAGGTACCTGACGCCGGTGGCGCGCGGTGAGGCGATGTTCTCCTACGCGCTGTCCGAGCCCGAGGCGGGCTCCGACGCGGCGGCCATGCGGACCCGGGCGGTGCGCACGGACTCTGGCTACGTGCTGAACGGCGTCAAACGGTGGATCACCAACGCCGGCGTGTCGAAGTACTACACGGTGATGGCGGTCACCGACCCGTCGGCCGGCGCCAACGGGATCTCCGCCTTCGTGCTGGAAGACGGCGACCCGGGTTTCTCGTTCGGGGCACCGGAGCACAAGCTCGGCATCAAGGGCTCCCCGACCAGGGAACTGTACTTCGACGACTGCGAGATCCCCGCCGCCCGGCTGGTTGGCGCCGAGGGGGAGGGCTTCAGGACCGCGCTGCGCACGCTGGACCACACCCGCATCACGATCGCGGCCCAGGCCCTGGGCATCGCCCAGGGCGCGCTGGACTACGCGATCGGGTACGTCAAGGAACGCAAGCAGTTCGGCCGGGCCATCGCGGACTTCCAGGGCCTGCAGTTCATGATTGCTGACATGGCCATGAAGCTGGAGGCGGCCCGCCAGCTCACCTACGCGGCGGCGGCCAAGTCCGAGCGGGCCATGGCCGGCGAGAAGATCGCCGACCTGACCTTCTTTTCCTCGGCCTGCAAGTGCCTGGCCTCCGACGTGGCCATGTCGGTGACCACCGACGCGGTCCAGCTTCTGGGCGGCTACGGCTACGTCAACGACTACCCGGTCGAGCGGATGATGCGCGACGCCAAGATCACCCAGATCTACGAGGGCACCAACCAGATCCAGCGCATGGTGATGGCGCGGCAGCTCCTGAAGTAGCGGGCTGGCCGACGTTTGCGCTGGTCAGCGGGTATCTCCTTGGTGGCACGTCGGCCGCGGGATCGGTCGGCGGGCTTGCCGGGGCGGGCCGGATGCCCAGCGTTATGCCCGTTGTTCCCGGTTGGTGCTAGTCGTTTCCGGACCGCGTGCTGGATCCGTGCTGACCCATGGGCGATCTCGGTGTGCGTATCTTGGCGCGTTGGCTAGGGCCCAGAATGATCGTCGTTGCTGCAGGCTGTCCACGACAGCAGTGAGTTCGCCGGGGGCGACGGGAACCCTGATGTGGCGCTAGATCCGCCGCGCGGGGACGCCTGGAGCGGCGCGGACGGCCACCTCTGATAATGAGCGGTCTGTAAACCGTCGGCTCAGCCTTCGCAAGTTCGAACCTTGCACCTGGCACCACCTGCGGAAACGGCCCGTGAGATTGGAATTCTCTCATCTCGCGGGCCGTGCTCCTTTGTCCCGCCAGGTTCGGCTGAGTCCCGCCAGATCCGGCTGGCTCCGGCTAGTCCACGGCCATATAGATGACATGCATCGGGCCAGGCTGAGCTGAGGCCGCTGCCTTGTGCGTGCGAGACCTCCCCAGCTCAGACGCGTCACGATTGACCGTGTAGGCATTCGCGCGGGGTGCTGATGCCCCGCTGGAGCTTGAGGAGGTCCCGATGCCCATCGTAGGCGGGCTCGACATCCACCGGAAGCAGCTCACGTTCGACTACCTCGATACCGGGACCGGGGAGGTGAAGCGCGGCCAGATCGCCCCGGCCGACCGCATGCACCTGCGGTCCTGGCTGGCCCGGTTCGCCGGCGTGGACGACGTTGCGTTCGCGCTGGAGGGGTGCACCGGCTGGCGGTACGTCGCGGAGGAGCTGGCCGCGGCCGGCGTCGCGGCGCACGTCGCCGAGCCGGCCGATACCGCCTTCGCCCGCGGCCGCAAGCGGCACGCCAAGACCGACAAGACCGACTCGCGGCACCTGCGGGAGCTGCTGGCCGAGGGCCGGCTGCCCGAGTGCTGGATCCCGCCGTCGTACATCCTGGAGTGCCGGGCGCTGCTGGAGACCTACCACGACGTGCGGGCCGGGCACACCGCCCAGGCGCAGCTGCGCGGTGTTCTTCCATCAGGGTGCGCCCGCGCTGGGTGACGGCGCGCTGCGCACCGACCGCGATCTCGAGGCGCTGCGCGCGGCCGCCGCCGCGCACCTGTCCCCGGCCGGGCAGCTGCAGGTGGCTACCGCCCTGGACATGCTCGCCGGGCTGGAGGCCCGCCTGGACGTGCTGCGGCGCCGGCTGCTGGCTGCCGCCCGGCACCTGACCGGGGCCAGGGTGCTCGCCGAGCGGCTGTACGGGGCCGGCCCGGTCACCGGGCTGGCGATGACCTGCTGGCTGGGCGGCGCCGGCCGGTTCTCTTCGTCCCGCAAGGCGGTCCGGTTCGCCGGGCTGGACGTCACCGTCTGGTCTTCGGACCGCAAGGGCCCGCCCGGGCGGCTGTCCCGGCAGGGGCCGCCGGTGCTGCGCTGGGCGGTGTATGAGGCCGGCAAGACCCACGCCCGCGCGTCTGCTCCCGACCACCGCTACTACGCCGCCGTCAAGGACCGCAAGGACGGCAAGCGCGCCGCCCTGTCCGAGGCCCGCAAGATCCTCCGCCAGGCCAGCCACATCCTGGCCGAGCTCGGCGACGACGCGCTCGCCGCCGCCTGAACGATGCCGCCCATGGCGGCCTCGGCCGGGAAGGGCGAGCCGCAGCCGAACTCACCAGATGGGGCACAACCGCGGCCAGCTCCCGCCAGTCCGCTGTCAGCCGCTCCCGGCCCTGCCGCGCAGGGCCAGGCGGACGGCCTGTATAGACTGAGCGGCCGCGCCCCCCGCAGGCGGGAGGACGCCCAATCGATCATCATGTCGCCGGGCGCAGCGAAGCGCCCGCGGGCCTAGGTAAGCCTGGCTGTCTCCCCCCCGCCCCGTCCCGCCGCCGGCCACCCCCGGCCCCCGGCTAGGAGGTGCCCCAGCCCCCTGAAGCCCCGGCCACCCTTGCTCACCGGGCTCCCCGTCCCCGGCCGCCCATTATCGGCTCGCGGCGGGCCGCGTCCAGGGCGCCTGCGGCGCCGCTGCGCGGGCGCTACGCGCCCCTTGACCCGCCCCGCCGCTCGCACGAACTGGCAGCGATCGGGACCAGGGAGCAGACTGGGTCACGCCCCCGACCAGGCTGCCACAACCCCATCCGGCCAGGAAACGGGCACTTGCGCCCCCGAACCGATACAGGTAAGCGGACAGCATCCGGGCACACCCGGCCCGTTCACCGGCCGGCTTCACCGGAATCGCCGCGGGCTAAGGGACCGCCCTGAAGGTCTGCCGGTCTCTGACCAACGCTCGTCCTGACCCGCGATGGGCCCACCGGAACTGGTCGGTAAGGGTGGTGTCCCATGCCCGGCCGGCTTGCCCAGGGCGACACTACGGCCCAAGTGCTGCGAGACCGGAACCTCGGGCGAGAGACCGCGGTGCCGGTGGCAGTTCGCGAATCCGTTGCCGGTGTCAAGCATGCGGCTTGTCCGCGCAGTCCGATGCCGGCGCGCGTTTGTTCCATGCTGGCATCGGCGTGTGCGTCGGTATCGGAGGCGATGGCTAAGCCCGCGCGATGTACCTCCGGGGTACCTGCGACGTACCTCGCGCGTACCTCCGATGTACCTGGCAGATCTCGCCTCGCGGCGACCGATGATATTCAGGCCGCCACCGCGCCGAGGAGCTGCGCCGCCTCGGCGCGGCTGACCTGCGGCTTTCGGCCCGCAGATTAAGAGTCCGCTGCTCTAGTATCGGATCAGTGCTCTCAATGCCGGTTAGTGGCCTACCGTACGCGACTCTGCCGGTTCCGGTGTCGCCCGCTGTCGGGCAATGCCTGCACGTACCGCGGCATCCGAGCAAACAACTTGATTGATGACCTTCACGCGGCCGTCGCCGTGACTTCCCCCAAAGATGTGCCTGTACGCGCTGCTCCGCCGTCCCGGACATAGCCCCAGGCTGGTGCGCTCCTCGGCCGCAAGTCCATCACGACCGCGAGCCTCCTAGCCAGCGGCCTTGGCCAGGGAGGTGTTGCGGGTCTCGGCGAGGCTCTCCGTCGGGTAGACGTAGAAGGAGTCGAACTTCGCCGCCGCCGCCGAGCGTGGCCAAGTGGTCGGCATCAAGGTGCCGCGAGCACCAGGGCAAGGGCGCTGCCGAGAACTCCCCCGAGAAGCCGGCCATGTCGCCGGGCCTTGTTCGGAACGCTGCCGTATTCCGTTGAACCAAGCCTATGCTCGCCCATGATGATCATGTCCCCTTAGACACCCCGAACCCACGCTTACGACCGGTCACAGCGGCGCGTCTGCCATATCACCGATCCAGTCGCCGTCGCACGGCCCAGGATCACGCGGCGGGCGGGCACTACTTGCCGTACCGTGCGATGGCGAGCAACGCGATGCGGTCCGGCGTGAGCGCGACCGCAGCGTTGCGCATTGCTACGGCGATCGGGTTGTGTAGTTGCTGGCCGAATCGCAACTGCCGGGTCGCTGCCAGGGACATTGCCTGGGTGCGGGCCCGGCGTTCGTGGTCGTAGTGGGCTAGCGCCGTGGCCACGTCGCGGGTGCGGCTGACCGCTGCGGCGAGCACGATTGCGTCTTCGAGGGCCTGCCCGCCGCCTTGCCCGAGGTTGGGCGTCATCGCGTGCGCGGCGTCGCCGAGCAGGACGACGCTGCCTCGGTGGTAGCTGTCAAGCTTCGGTAGCCGGTAAATGTCGTGGCGCAGCACGGCCTGGGGCTCGGTGTGCGCCAGGACTGTCGGGATCGGCTCGTGCCAGGTCCCGAATCGGCGGCGCAGCTCGTCGAGCTCGTCGGGGTTGCGTTGGGCCTCGCCGGCGTTAGCAGCGGCGTACCAGTATGTGCGTCCATCGACAAGAGGCATCACACCGAATTCGGTGCCCTGGCCCCAGCTCAGGCTCATCTCGGTGACCGCAGCCGACGATCGCGTCGTGACCGCGCGCCAGGTAGTAGATCCGGAGTAGACCGGAGCGTGCGCATCGGGCCAGCGCTGCGCGCGAACCCAGCTGTGCACCCCGTCGGCACCGACGACTAGCTCCGCGCGCAGCAGCGCATCCTGGTCCCGGTCCCGGAAGCGAACCTCCGCCGGTCCGCCGTCCGCGCCCCCGTGGATGCCGGTGGTCGCCACACCGGCAATGAGGGCTGCGGCCGGCAGCGCGTCGCGCAGGATTTTGTGCAGTTCAGCGCGATGAATGACAAGCGCGGTGGTGCCCATCCGTGCCTGCAGGTCGGCACCGTCACCATCGATCCGCGACAGCCACCGGCCCTCCGCGGTACGCATGCCCATGGCGAGCATCGGCAGACCGCTACCGCGTACGGCGTCACCGAGGCCGATCGCGTCGAGGCAGCGGAGCCCGTTGGACATCAGCGTGATACCGGCGCCGATCTCGCCGAACCTCGCGGCCCGCTCGAGGACTGTGACCCGCCAGCCGACCTGCCGCAGTGCCACCGCAGCGGTAAGCCCGCCGATCCCGCCACCCACCACGACCGCCGACTTGCCGTCCGTCTCTGGGTTCTTGCTAACCATGACCTCGACACCTCACTTTCGGAAGCAGGAGGGGTGGTGACACTACCGCCAGGTGCAGGCGATCACCGCCAGTGACCCCGGCGCATGTCGGTAAAGCGGCACCTGCCCCTCCGCCGACCAGGATCAGAGCTTCTCGGGCTTGCGTACCGCCCAGATGCGGGTGATCCGCCTGGCGGTCACGGTGAACGCCAGCACCGTGACGGTCGCGCCGCCTTGCTGAACCACCACGCCGGGCTGACCGTTGACGTTGCGTTCCAGGATCGTCACGTCGGATACCTTGTCGGCGATGCCGAAGGCGTACCGCGCGAGTTTCTCGCGGCCTTCGATCGGGCGGAGCGCAGCGGCGACCAGACCACCGCCGTCGGCGGTCCGTTGCCGGGACATCGCCGTGCCAGTGCGAGGCGTCCTCGTCACCTTCTGACGTGGTGAGCGATCATCTGGGCCATGGACATGCGTGCTTCGCCCGACCGCGCGGCCTGCAGCGCCGACGGGCGGCTCATGCCGGGACGGATCCGCGGGTCGGCGCTGAGGCATCTCAATGCAGTCAGACTTTCGCGCGCCTGAGCTGCCGGAAGTAGACGTTCGAGCTCCGCTGCCACAGAATGCACATCGAGACCAGCCCGATCCCGGCGACGACAAACCGCAGGCTCAGGTCTGCAGAGCTCCAGCCAACGCGCAGGCCCGGCAGGGTGAGGGCGAGGAACGCCCCCAGGATGGCCAGACCGCACAGCACGGTTGCCGTAATCCGTGCCCAGTTCCTGCCGTCCATGCACGCACGCGCGATCCAGACGAACAGGACCGCAGCGATCAGCGCTACCACGGCTTCGCTGATCACGGTGAAGCGCGCGACCGACGTAAGGCCGCTGGCGGACAGGCGCGGGTACCTGCGCCCGAGGGCCGTCTTGGTGGCCTGCGCCGTCACGAATTCGACGACGATGAGGATCACCGAAGCAACCGCTCCGGTGTACATAACCCAGGCCGCGTTGCGGACGGCCAGAGGGGCGCGCGGTGGCAGCATGTCGAGCCGCGGCACGGTCTCTGTGTGGTGCTCCAGCATTTTCTTCTCCTCTTTTCTGGTCGGATTCGGGACGGGACCCTGGCGGGACCTATCGCGGTCGGTGCTGCCCGAGGGCGGAGCTGGGGGCTGCCTCGACCAGGTCTGACACGCTGGGAACCGGCGACTTGCCGCCGGCTCTGTCACGATCACTGGCATGCGGGGCGGGTGGCATGGTGTCTCTCCCTCGGGTGTCGCGGCCGGCGCGAGTGGCTGAACCGCTGATGGCCTCAGCGGGGCTGGTATCGCTCTGGTTCTACGATCACCGGCGGTCAGCAGGTTCACCACACGCGACGGCCCACACAACGGCTCACATGATCGGGCAGGGCACCTGCTCGACGCGCTACCCGATCCACGCCCGGCTGCCGCCGTCAGGCGTGGATCGGGTGGTTGCGTCGATCGGGTCTGCGTAGGCTTTGGGCTGTGGATTCTGCCCGTGCCACGCTGGTGGTCGCGAGCGGGGTTTCCGGAAGGCGGAGGGCCGTGGCGGAACAGCCTGGACCGCGGTTCGCGGGATTGCTGCGGCAGCTGCGGACCGAAGCAAGGCTGACCCAGGAGGAGCTGGCTGAGGCGGCGGGCCTTTCACCGCGGTCGGTCAGCGACCTGGAACGAGGAATCCACCGCACCGCTCGCAAGGAAACCGCCGGGCTGCTGGCCGGTGCGCTGGGCCTGGCCGGACCGGTGCGCGCGCTATTCGTCGCGGCGGCCAGGGGCCGGGGGCCCGCGGCGGAGGTGCTAGCGGCCGTGCAAGAAGTGGCGCCGGGAGCCGCTGCTGCTGCGGCCTCCACGACCCTGCCGCGCGACACCTCCAGCTTCACCGGCCGCGATCGTGAACTGACATGGCTGCTGGGGGAGTTGACTCCGGAGGCGGCGGCTGACGGCCTGGTGGCGGGCATTCACGCGATCGACGGGATGGCTGGAATCGGCAAGACCACCTTCGCGTTGCACGCCGCCCACCGGCTGGCGCCGAGCTTCCCAGACGGGCAGCTGTTCCTGCCGCTGCACGCCCACACAGCCGGGCAGCGGCCGGTCGACCCGGCCGATGCGCTGGCCAGCTTGCTGCTGACCGCCGGGCTCGCCGCGGCGCAGATCCCGCCCGGGCTGGAGGCCCGGGCGGCCCGGTGGCGCGATGTCGTGGCAAGCAAGAAGATTCTGCTGCTGCTCGACGACGCAGCAGGGCACGAGCAGGTCCGGCCGCTGCTGCCCGGTACCGCCGGGAGCCTGGTGCTGGTCACCAGCCGGCGCCGGCTTGCTGCTTTGGAGGATGCCGCTCAGGTCAGCTTGGACATCCTGTCCCCGGAGGAGGCGGCTACTCTGCTGGTTCGCCTATCGGCCCGGCCCGGGCTGCGCGCAGGGGACGCCGCAGTCGGCGAGCTCACCCGGCTGTGCGGGTACCTGCCGCTGGCGATCGCCATGCTGGCCAGCCAGCTCCGCAACCATCCCGTCCGGACCGGCGCCGACCTGGCTGCCGAGCTGGCCGAGGCCCGGGACCGGCTGGTCCTCATGCAAGCGGAGAACGTGTCGGTCGGCGCGGCGTTCGGCTTGTCCTACGCCGACCTCACCGCGGGCCCGCAGCGGTTGTTCCGCCGGCTCGGCCTGGTTCCCGGCCCGGATATCGACTCCTACGCCACCGCCGCCCTCGACGGTACCGACGTAGTAACCGCCCGCCGTCATCTTGATGAGCTGTATGACCAGCATCTGATCGCCGAGCCCGCACCCGGCCGCTACCAGCTGCACGACCTGCTCCGCGAGCACGCCCGCACCCTCGCCGCCGCCGACGACCGAGCAGAAACAGCCGAGGCGGTCGGGCGGCTGCTGGACTACTACTTGCACACCGCGCTGGCAGCCAGCTCGCACTTCACCACCCGGGCGGGCGTCTACCGCCGCCCGCTGCCCGGCAGCGGCCTGGGGCAGGCTCCCGACGTGTCTACCTTGGGGCAGGCGGCCGCCTGGCTGGAAGCCGAGCGGGCCAACCTGCACGCCGCCACCGAGTACGCGGTCGGCCGCGCATGTTTCCCTCATGCGACCGCCATACCGGTTGTGATGAGCGGCTTCCTGGCCGCCCGCGGTCACTGGGACCAGTCCGCCGCGCTGCACCAGGGCGCCCTGGCGGCGGCGCGCCGGGCTGACAACCGGCTCGGCGAGGCCGATGTGCTTGTCCAGCTGGGCGCCTTGCAGCGGGAGACCGGGGACTACCCAGCGGCCGCCGCCAGCCTGGCCCAGGCAACGGCGATTTACGGCTACCTCGGTGACCAGCCGGGCCACGCCCACGCCCTCATCGACCTGGGCTTCCTGGAAGTGCTGACGGGCGACTACCCGGCCGCTGCCGCCAGCCACCTGCGGGCCTTGGAGCTAGCCCGCAGCGCCAGCGACCGGTTCACGGAGGCGTCCGCCCTCAACCACCTGGGCCTGGTGCGGCACCTGACCGGCGACTACCCGGCGGCCGCTGCCAGCCAGCAGCAGGCCCTCACGCTGTCCCGCGACCTCGGCAACCTCTACGGCGAGGCCTACGCCCTTAACGACCTCGGCGTCGTGCAGCAGGAGACCGGGGACTACCTGGCCGCGGCCGCCAGCCAGCAGCAGGCCCTAGCCCTGTTCCGCGATCTCGGTAACGTGCTCGGCCAGGCCCATGCCCTTAACGACCTCGGCCTTGTGCAGCAGGAGACCGGGGACTACCTGGCCGCCGCCGCCAGCCACCAGCAGGCCCTTACGTTGTTCCGCGACCTGGGCAACCTGCTCGGCCAGGCCGAGGCGCTAAACCGGCTCGGCGAGCTGGCGACCCGGACTTCGGCTGCCGGCGAAGCCCGCGAGCGCCACACCCAGGCGCTAGCCATCGCCCGCGGGCTCAGCGCGGCCCCGGAGGAAGCACGCGCCCTGGAAGGACTCGGCCAAAGCCACCTGCAGGACGGCCACCCCGGCCAAGCTGTCGCGCACCTACGGCAGGCACTGACGATCTACCAGCGCATCGGCGCACTCGCCGCCCGGCGCGTCCAGAAAGCCCTCCATGACCACGAGCTGACATCCGCTCTGCCCGCCGCACCCTCAGGAAGCCACACGCGACCTGCCGGTCCGCCTCCAGGCCGCCCTGAACGTACTGCTTCGTCGTGAACGCCACATCCGCGTGGCCCAGGGCGCTGCTGGCGCTAGCCGGTCGCACTGCAGCCGGTAGACCCTCGGGTCGGGCTTGGCCAGGCCAACTGATCCTGCGCCCCTACCCAGCAAGCTGAGCGCGGAGCGCGCCACGTCATTATTGTGTCCGGCTCCAGGTCACCAGCCCTGGTGCCGGCGGCGAGGCGGACCAGGACGTCACCGCCGTGCGCTTGTCGGCCGTCCGGGGCAGGATTCAGGCGGTGAAGTCGGAGCCGGGCGGGCCGTCTGCCGCGGTGATCAGCAGCCATTCGCCTCCCCCGCCGGCCGCTGGCCGGCCAGGTACAGCACGTCCACCTCCTGAGCGCCTGGCCTTTCCGGCGGGGCGGTCCTTGCGCCGGGGCTCGCGTCGTTGCCCGGCAATGCCGGTGCTGCGCCAGCCTGGCCAGGGTCGCCGGGGGCCGCGGGAGTGGCAGTCATGGTCAGTTACCTGCAGAGTCGCTGATGTGGTGGTGCCTGATCCCGCACGTGGAGGGCCGCGCGTGGCCGCCTGCCTGCACGGCCGGGCGCCGGGCTGATAGACGCTCGTCTCGCGACGATGAGCCGCGCGCAGGTTCGTGTCTTTAGCGGGGCACCCGGGAAATGGGAACCGACGGTGGCCGCCGTAGAGCTGGTCATTGAAGGCCGCGTGCCGATTCCCGGCACCTGCACGGGTACGGGCGCGAGGTGACGAAGAAGACTGTCGCCGCGAACGCGAGGAGTTGATCGAGGACCAGTAGTTGCGCCGGACAGTTGAGGGCGCGAGCCGTTGTGAACCTTCTCGGCCAGGGGGGGTGTCCGCCCGACCTGGGGCGCGGTCAGCTGGGGCTGGCGGCGGCGGCGAAGTTCCGCAGCAATGTGCCGGTCGTTTGCGGGTCTTCCAGTATGGGAGTGTGCCCCACGCCTGGCAGCAACTCGACGCGGGCGCCGGGCACGACGCGGTAGGCGGCAGCCGACGAGGACCGCCAACGGGCGTCGTCGGTGCCGAAGATCACCAGCACCGGCAGGCCCAGCGCGGTGAGCCGGTCGGGAAGATTCCGCTGCCCCATGTAGTCCAGCGGAGCTTGCATCGTCCCTGCGAAAGCCCGGTATGTCATCCCTAGCAGACCCTCGATGAGGGCGGGGGTAATGTCGACAGGGCGCGTGAAGGCGGTGCGCATGGCCTTCCGGATGGTGGCCGCAGTCTTCAGGCGCCACAGCAGCCGCCCGGCCAGCGGGGTCAGCAGGAGCCGGGCGGGCAGGTGCTCAGGGATTTTAGCGTCAGGGCTGGGACCCATGTCGATGAGCGCCAGGGCCGCCACCGCCCCGGGCCGTTGCTCGGCGAGCGCCGTAGCCACCGTGCAGCCGGTGGAATGCCCGATCACCGTCACCAGGCTCACGCCGAGCTTGTCCAGCGCGGCGCCGACCCGGCGGGCCTGGGTAGGAACGTCGTATCCGCCGGCCGGGCTTGCTGATCTTCCGTGGCCGAGAAGGTCGACCCTGATGACATGGAAGGCGCTTGCCAACGATGGGACAACTAGGTCCCAGTAGGCCGTCGAGGCCGCAGCCCCGTGGATCAGCAGCAGGGTCGGTGCGCCCGGCCTGCCGTTCTCCACCACGTGCATGTCGCCATCGTCAAGCCGCACGAACCGGTCGCCAGCGTCGGGATCGCCGGGCAGGTGCTTAGCCATTGTGCAGTCTCCTTCATGCCGTCAGGTGCTTGATTTCGCGGCTGGGCTGGCTCCATGCGCGGGTCTGGCCTGCTTGCCGTACAGATGGAGGGTGAGTGGTGCGAACACCAGGGTGATGGCGGCGGTGGCGATGAGGGACCAGGCGACGGCACCGCCGCCCCTGCTGGTGTTGTTCATCAGGACCCGGCTGGCGTCGGCGACGTGGCTGACCGGGTTGACGTTGACAAAGGCCCTTAGCCAGCCGGGCATCGTGGCGGGCTGGACGAAGATGTTGCTGGCGAACGTGGCCGGCATCAGCACGGCGATGCCGAGACTGCTGACGGTGGCCGCGCCGGACCGTCAGGTCGATCCCGTCCAGTGCTCGTGTCTCGCCGTAGACCTTGACTAGGCCGCGTGCCTCGATCGCGGGATAGTCCCCGGCCGACCAGTTCTTTGACATGCTGTAAGTGTTACCGAAAGTCTTACGGCTTGTCAATGTTACGGTCGGTCAGGTACCGTGGCTCTGTGGCTGACACGCTCGACAACGTTATGCCGGCCCGCCGCCGGTCCGACGCCCGGCGCAGCATCGACGCCATCCTCAACGCGGCCCGCACTATTCTCGGCGAGCGACCGGACGCCAGCATGGAAGACATCGCCACCGCGGCCGGCGTCACCCGCCAGACTGTCTACGCCCACTTCGCCTCACGCGACGCCCTGATCACCGCCCTCATTCACGTGGTGGGAGCCGAAACCCTCGCCACCATCGAATCCGCCCGCCTCGACACCGCCCGGCCCGCCGACGCACTGGAACGGTTCCTCGACATCTGCTGGGGCCTCATCCGCCGCTACCCCTACCTCCTCGGCACCGTCCTCACCCAGACACCGCCCGGGTCCAACGATCCGCACCACGCCGCCACCGCCCGCCTCGAACAGCTCATCCAGCGCGGCCAGAACAGCGGCGACTTCGACCGCGCGCTCCCCGCCACCTGGCTCGCCGCCGCCACCCTGGGACTCGCCCGCGCCGCCGTCGAACAAGTCGCCGCCGGACGCCTCACGGCCGCCAAGGCGGCGGCCATGCTCCTGGAGAGCACGCTGCGACTCTGCGGCGCCGCTGACGCCAGCCAATAGACAAGAGCGGGCTCCCGCCCTAGCCGATTCGCTCGTTTGAGCCATAGCGCCGAATACGCTTTGGGATCAGCGTCGGGCCAGGGGTGCCCGGGCGCGTTTTGCCCGATAGCGAGTTCCCCACCTCAGACCTAGCTTCCGGCCTGGCCTGCGAAACGCGGTCGCGGAGTCGGCTAGGCCCTGCTCCTTCATCACGTAGCTCGCCACGAACTCGGAGCAGTTCTCGGCGGCGGCGATCTCGGCCTGGGTGATGCTCGCCTCGGGCTTGCGGCCGATGGTCTTGACGATCAGGTCCGCGATCCTCGGTAGCCGCGCAGCCATCGGCACGCTCGCGTTGGGACGGGTAGCCCGACCGCGGACGGTCAGCTTGCCGATCGGGATGCGGGCGGCATTCCTATCAGGAACGTCGCGTTGTACCTGGCACTGCCGCGTGCTGGATCCGTGCTGGCTGCTCGCTACCAGACATGCCGTCTACCTGCGGAAACTGCCCGTAGCTCCGGTATCACCCAGATCTACGAGGGCACCAACCAGATCCAGCGCATGGTCATGGCCCGCCAGCTGCTGAAAGGATGATTTAGCAGCGGCCGTCAGGCTCCCGAATACTGCGCAGCATCGTTACCGCGACTACCGTGACGATTTTGCCTGTGATGAGATTGCCTGGCATAAGGCGGCGCCAGTGGCCGTGCGCCGGATACCGGGGGTGCCGAGCCAGGTCAGGGCGGCGATCACGAGGGCCTGGACGCCGGTGGTCAGGGTAGGTTCAATGACCGGCGCGAAGTGTGGTGAGTGATTGCCGGGCAGGGAATCGAACTGCCCGTCGCGGAGCGCGGCGGTGGCCGTCTGCGCGTCAAGGCCGCCCCAGAACCAGAAGACGGTGGGTGCTTTGCAGGCTTCGCCGAAGACGCCGACGTCTTCGCTGGCGGTGACGAGCGGCATGGCCAGCAGGCGCTGTTCGCCGAAGTGCCTGGCGAACGCGCTCACCGTGGCCTGAGTCGCGGCCGGATCGCTGACCAGCAAAGGCGCGCTGGCGGTCCAGGTGACCGCGGGCGGCCGCCGCGCGCCGCTGGCGGTGGCCTCACCCTGCACGACGCGCTCGATCCCGGCCCGGACCAGGTCGCGGATCTGTGCCGAGTACGTCCTGATGTTAATGCCTAGTTCGGCGGTGTCGGGGATGATGTTGTCCTTGGTCCCAGCCTGCAGCCGCCCGACCGTGATCACAGCGGTCTGGGCGGGCGGGACCTCGCGGGCGACGATGCCCTGCAATCTGGTCACGACGCTGGCGGCCATCAGAACCGGGTCAATGGTGGACTCCGGGCGGGAGCCGTGGCCACCCCGGCCGTAGAGGACCACCTTGGCTGAATCTGAGGCGGCCATGACCGGCCCGCTGGCGTGGCCGATCATGCCGGCGGGGAGCGGGCTCACGTGCTGGCCCAGGACGATTTCCGGCTTCGGGAAACGCTGGAACAGCCCGTCGTCGACCATATCTCGCGCGCCACGGGCCAGCTCCTCGGCCGGCTGGAACACCACCAGCAGGGTCCCGGTCCAGGTGCCGCGTGTGCGGACGAGCATGTGCGCTGCGCCCAGGAGGCAGGTGGCGTGCATGTCGTGACCGCACGCGTGCATCACCGGTACCTCGGCCCCGTCGTCGCCGACCACCCGCACCGTGCTGGCATAAGGCAGTCCGGTCTGCTCCCCGACCGGAAGCGCGTCGAAGTCGGCTCGCAGCATCACCACCGGCCCATCGCCGTTGCGCAGCAACCCGACGACGCCCGTGCCGCCGATCTGCTCGGTGACCTCGAAACCCAAGGGCCGCAAGGCTCCAGCCACACGCTGGGCGGTGCGGTACTCCTGCAGCGACAGTTCGGGATGCCGATGCAAGTCGCGATAGAAGTCCGCGAGCGGGACGCTCAGCTCATCAAGCCCGGTCCACAACGCGCCCGTCAGCAGATCAGTTTCCCCGGCCGCGCCGGGGACTTCGGGTCGCATCTCGATAGTCCCTTCCTCATCGATGGCGACAGGATCTCCCGGATAGAGCCAGGCCGCCTCATCCGGTGAGGAGGAGGCGGGCTGGCACCGTCCGCTCGATTAAGAGGGCATTCGAGACATTGCCACCCCGCCACCACATCACCCGGCAGGCATGAGCCCGTCACGGCACGGATAATCCAGACTGCTTTCAGGTCACGCGTTCGCTTGTTGTCCGTATACGCACGAAAGCGGCTTGCCATGCAGACCCGCGCACTGTCTTTTCCCGCGCGTTCCTCGCCCTGGCGGCGTGCTTCAGCACGTCCGCGCATGGCCGTTCGGAGCTGGCGCGAGGTCAGCCCGGCATCAGGGCAGATCGTGTGCCTCCGGCTCACCGGCCCGCTATGCACCGGCACCGCGGATGCACTCCTCGACGCGGTGAGCGATCGCACGCGGGCGGTCACGCCTCCCGTCTATGCGGTCGTGCTCGACCTTTCTGACACGTCCGCCGTCGACGACGGCGCACGGGAGGCACTCCTGTCGCTTTGCGACCTGCTGAAGAAGAGCCACGCACGCCTGCGGCTGGTGCTGCCGGAACCGGAGGCCCGCGCAGAGCTTTGCGGTGACGGCGCCGCAAACGTCATCGGGCCAGATGCCTTCCACACGAGCGTCCGCGCGGCCGTACTTGCCGCCCACGCCGCGCTTCCCGGGCCAGCCCTGGTCACGCCCGCCATGCGCACCATTCTCAGGCAGCCGCCCGAGCTTCTGCACCTACCTTGACGATCTCCCATCGGTGAATGCCGTCGTGGCTGCCGCGGCATCCGCTGCGACCGCTCACCGCGGCAGACCGGCGCCCGGCGATGATGACCTGGTGGCCTCGCCGGTGCAGTTCCTCGGCCAGGCCGCGCCCGATGCCGGACGCCCCGCCGGTGATCAGGACCGCGTTGCCGCTGAGCTTCACCGGCCACCGTTCCGCAGGAAGGCGTCGCGCTGATGGCGAACGTAGTCCTCGAAGGTGGTGGGCGGCCGTCCGAGCAGCCAGGTGAGCACGTTGGGGTTACCGACGAAGTCGTGACTGCTGTACCGGGAGGTGATCGCGCGCAACACCCTGACCTGGTGCGTGACCTGCCGCGGATCCGCGTCCCCGACCCACGCCTTGAGGTAGCTGTCAGCATCGATCTCCCGCACGGCAATCGGCCGGCCCAGCACGCGCGAGATGATGTCGCCCAGTTCGTAAGCCGTGTAACGGCCCGGCGCCGCCAGCTCGTAGGTGGCTCCGGCATGGCGCTCGCTGTCGGTCAGCGCCATGCAGGCCACATCGGTCACGTCACCCAGGTCCACCAGCGACTGGCGGCGGTCAAGCGACCATGACAGCTCGAACACGTCCCGCTCGAAAACGGGCCGCAGCTTCAGCGGCAACATGTAGTTCGCCGGCTGGAGGATGGTGAACTCCAGCCCCGACGAGAGCAGGCGCTCCTCGATATCTCGCTTTATCTCGTGCTGCACCAGATCGGTCGTGATCGCGTGCAGCACGGAGCTGAACACCAGGTGCCGCACGCCCTCGGCCCGGGCCGCTTCGACTACAGCCAGGCCCATGTCGCGTTCGCGCGGATGGATAGTCGGGCCGACGTGGTACACCTTCTGGACGCCGCGGATTGCCCTGGCCAGCACGGCCGGCTCGCTGATGTCGCCGGCCACTGTCTCCTGGACGCCCAGGCCGCGCAGCTGCTCGGCAGAAGCCTGCGACCGGACGCAGGCTCGAACCAGCTGGCCGGCCGCGAGCAGTTTCGGGACCAGCAGCCGGCCCTGATTGCCGTTGGCGGCGGTGACCAGAATCATGGCGTTCCGTTCGCTCGTGGCTGGTGGCTCGCGCCGGTGGTGATGGCAGGTGCTACTTCACCCGGCGGCCGCCGATCCACACGCCGCGGATGTTCCGGGTAGCCGAGATGTCCAGGGTGGGGTCCCCGTCCACGAGTACGAGATCAGCTCGGCGTCCCGGCGCGATGACTCCCCGGTCCGCCAGCCCGAAGGTGCTGGCCGCCAGCGAAGTCGCCCCTCGCAGCGCCTCGGCCGGCGCCAGCCCGGCATCGACCAGCCGCTCCAGTTCCTCGTGCAGTGACTCGCCGTGCGCGACCTGGCAGGGAGCCGTGAGATCGTCGTTGGAGTCGGTGCCCGCGAGAATGACCGCACCGGCATCGCGGAACGTGACGACGGTCGACTTCGCGTGCCTGTAGTTCAGCCGGACCGCGGGCACGAACGGTGCCAGCACGCGCATCACGAACCTCCCGCCGATGGCGTGTACGACACCCTGCATCATCGTCAGGGTCGGGATGATGACGACCTCGCGCTCGGCGAGCAGCTTTCTGAGGTCGGGACCGAGATCACTGGTCAGGGCCGTGTGGGTGACGATGTCCGCTCCCGCGCGCACGGCCGTGGTCATCGTGTCGGCGCTCACTACGTGAGCGACCGTCGCCAGCCCGGCTCCGTGCGCTGCCACGACGAGCGCCGCGACTGTCTGTTCGCCGAGCGCCCTGGTGCCGGGGATCTTAGGATCCTCGACCAGGATCTTGATGTAATCCGAGCCCTCCGCCAGCCGCTCGGCGACGAATCGCGCGGCGTCCTCGGGCCCCGTCACGGTCGTGGAGACGGAGAACCCCATCTTCCTGACGAACACCGAATTCGGCGCGCTCGCCGGATTGCCTGCACTCCTGAGCGTCGGAAGCCCCGGCCCGTTCTTCAGCGTGGCTAGGTTGGCGAGATCTTTATTGCCCATGTCGAGCAGGGTGGTGACGCCCCAGGAGGCCGACGCCTCGAGCTGGGACACCTGGTCGACGTGCACGTGCGTGTCGATCAGGCCCGGCAGCAACGTGCCCCCGCCGCCGTCAACGACATCGGCATCAGGCGCGCCGTCCGCCGACGTGCGGGCCGTGATCGTGGCCTCTTCGAGCACGACGGTCGCCGGCTCGAGCAGCCGTTGTCCGTCGAAGATCCGGACGTTCGTGATAGCTGTGGCAGCGATCACAATCACCCCTCCCGAATACGGCGTTCCGGGGATCCGGCCTCCCGGTGGGCCGGGCGTATGCCGGGTACGCCGGCCACGGGCACGCCGGCGCACCACACCCCGGTGATCTGCCGGACTGCGCTGATGTCACGCAGCGGGTCACCGTCGATGAGCACGAGGTCGGCCCGCCGGCCGACGGCGATGGCCCCCCGGTCGGACAACCCGAATTGCTGTGCGGCCAAGATCGTCGCCGATCGCACGGCATCGGCGGGGGAGAGGCCCGCGTCGACGAGCAATTCCAGTTCGCGGTGCAGGCTGGTGCCGTACGGCGGGGATGCGGGCGCGGACGGCGCCTGGTTGGCGTCGGTCCCGGCGAGGATGGTGACGCCCGCCCGGTACCACTGCCCGACGGTGGATCGGGCGACGTCGTAGGAGACCGGCGCGACGCCGCCTAGCCTCTCGACGATCGCCTCCATCATCGTCAGGGTGGGCACGACGACCTGCCCCGATGTGCGCGTGCGCTCGATGGCGCTGTCATCCAGTGGCCGGTCAATGGGCGCGTGGGTGAGTACGTCGACGCCGGCTGCCTGCGCGAGCAGCACGGCCTCGCGAGCGGCGGCGTGGGCGATCGTGCGCAAGCCCTGCGCATGTGCGGCTTCGACGAGCGCCCTGACGGTGGGCTCGTCGAAGCCGGGAAGATCGATGATGATCTTGATGTAGTCCACACCCTCGGCGACGCGCCGGGAAACGTAGGCCCTCGCCTCGCCGGGATCCGCGACCAGGCCTGCTGAGCGCCCCATCCGCTTGGCGTGCGCGCTGGCCGGGGAGGTGGCACTGGCCCCGCTCGAGCGCACGTCGGTGACACCGGGCCGATTGCGCAGCGACGCGACAAGCTCCGGTGAGTCGGTTCCCATGTCGAGTGCGGTCGTGACGCCCTGCCGGGCCAGCGCCGCCAGCGTCGATTCGTCCGTGAGATGGATGTGGCAGTCGATCAGGCCGGGCAGCAGCACGCCGCCGTCACCTTCCCACGTCCGGGCGCCCGCCTGGTCGTCTCCGATGCGGTCGCCGTCGATGACGACCGTCGCCGGCTCGAGCAGCCGCTCGCCGTCGAATACCCGCACGTTGGTCAGCGCGATCTTGTCCATGTCGTCTCAGCTCCTAAGCCGGCCGCAGAGCATGGCCATTGTCGTGTCGAGAAAGTCGGCCTCGTCCGCATGACCGGAGGAGGGCACCGGCCACACGGCTGAGACCACCTGATCGGGCCGGACGACGAGCAGTTCCGCGCCGAGGCGGCGCATGAGCGGCTGCTCGAGCTGCGCCACGGTCGCCGGCAGGGCCGCCGCCTCAGCGGCGCGGGCTGCTCGCGCCCCCAGCCCGCCGTCGGCGGTCACGATCAGGTGGGTGCCGGTGACCAGGTCCAGCGTGGATACCTCGGGAGACACCCACAGGTGCGGCAGGCGGCGGCCGGACGCTGCACAGCTCGCCCAGGGCCCCGGCCGAGGCGGCGACGCCTGCAGCACCGGGGAGTCCTCGTAACGATGGCCCAGGACCAAGTCGATGCTGAAGTATTCCGCCCTCTTGGTCTGCGTGATGCGGCGAGCCGCGTCTGACCGGGCCCGGTCGCCTTCCGGGCCGGGCCGGTCGAGGCCGTCGGCCAGCAGCTCAGGCGCCAGGGTGGCCATGTTCGAGGCCGCCTCGCCGATCACGCGCCGGTGCAGCGGCCGGCGTTCGGCCTCGTAGGAGTCCAGCAGCCCGGGAGCCCCCCATCCGGCCAGGCAGGCGGCCAGCTTCCAGCCCAGATCGACCGCGTCGCCGATCCCGGTGTTCAGGCCGTGACCACCGAACGGAGGGTTGAGGTGGGCGGCGTCACCGACGAGGAACACGCGCCCGCTCCGGCACCGGTCCACGAGTTCCATCCTCGCCGTCCACGGGTCGGTACTGACGACCTCGACCGGCAGGTCGCGTCCGAGCGCTCCGCTGATCAGACGGCGGGCGTCGACCTCCTCCGAGCGGGCATCGACGCCGAAGGCGATCAGCCACCACAGTCCGCGGGAGTCGATCGGTCCCATCATCCCCGGGGTCTGCCGATTAAGCAGCCAGGTCTGTACGGCGGGCCGGTGCGGCATCGCGGTGACGAGTTCCCTGCTGCGGAACACCACGCCGGTATTGGCTCGCAGCGCCGTGGACCCGACGTACCGGGCGCCGATCTGCTCGCGGACGACGCTGCGCGCACCGTCGGCTCCGACCACGTACTCGGCCGCTGCCGGCACCGCCTTCCCGGCCTGATCGCACAGTGTGACCAGGACCGGGCCCGGCCCGGTCGCGTCGAGGGCCTGCAGGCGCCAGCCCAGCCGCAGATCCACCGCCGGAAGCCCGGTCACTACGTCGCGGAGGACCTCCTCCAGAACGTACTGCGGCATCTGCTGCCCGCGCTCTGGCGAGACGCCGTCGTCCGCGAGTCCGAGCACCCCGGTGAACCTCGTGATCTCCTCGCCC
Source organism: uncultured Actinomycetes bacterium (assembly GCA_963790065.1). Taxonomy (GTDB): domain Bacteria; phylum Actinomycetota; class Actinomycetes; order Streptosporangiales; family Streptosporangiaceae; genus Palsa-504. The sequence continues at coordinate 72,049 of CAWBNK010000031.1, forward strand.
AGGAAGCTCGTAGCGAACGAGACATCCTGCGACCAGGAGACCGGCAGCGGCGCCGCGGCGCGCAGCCGTTCCGCCAGGCCCCACCGCCGGGCATGCTCCATGGTGCGCACGCTCAACGTCTTGGCCCGCGGCCGCAGCCGGGTCGGCTGCGGCCGCGGCTCGACGACGAGGCACTCCACTCCTCGCAGGCCCAGCTCGACAGCCAGCGCGAGACCGACCGGGCCTCCGCCGGCGATCAGCACCGGCGTATCGCGGAACCCCGACGGCAATGTCATGCGACGGGGGCAGCCTGACCACGCAACGCCATGCACGACTGGGCGAACGCCAGCTGCCCCAGGTCCAGGGCGGCCCCCATCAGGTGATGGTCGATCGAATGGCCGGTGCCGGGCAAGACCGTCGCGGACACGGGACCGATGAAGCGGCTTTCGTAGTCGGCCAGCGCCGCCGCCGAGGAGTCCCACAGCGCGTCGTGGGCGGCGAGAACCGTCTGCACCGGCACCTCCACCGCCGCCGCGACGACGCCGAGCCGTTCCCGGGCCCAGACCGGCGCGCGCACCAGCTCGATGAACGGCGTGGGCGCGTAGGAGCCGTGCGCGGCGCTTCTGGCGGCTTCGGTGAAGGAACCCGCGGGGCCGAACATCACCCCGTCCCGTTCGGTCACCGGAAGATCGACCACACCCGACAGCGGCAGGCTGCCGAGTGCCTCGGCCGCGCCCCCGGCGGGGATGCGCGCACCGTTGCCGCTGGTGGCCACGGCGGCCAACGGCCAGCGAGGGTGACGGGCCGCGATCTCGAGGCTGATCATGCCCCCGATAGAGTGACCGACCAGAACGACGCCCGGCGCCGGCCACAGATCGAGTGCCGCCGCGATGACCTGGTCCAGGATCTCGGCCTGACGGGCGAAGGTGTTCTCCTCCTCCGGGAGCAAGGTGCTATCGCCGTATCCCGGACGGTCGACGGTGAGCACGGAGAACCCGTTGCGCGCGGCGATGTCGAGAAAGGATCCCGACGGGCCGCCGGCGACGCCGAAGTACGCGCTGGTGTAGGTGCCGCCGTGCAGGGCTACCAGCAGCGGCAGTCCCCGGATCTCGACGGCCGTGGCGTGGTAGGACACGGCGACCCTGCCGCTGCCGGCGTCTATCAGTCTGCGTTCCATGGATCCTTCTTCCTGGACATTAATCGCTGGGTGCCACGCAGCCGGCTTGTGCGTCAGCCGGATGATCGGCCGGGTCAGGCCACGGCGGCGTGCTCACGGCCGCGGACGATCTCCTCGTAGGCGAGCCGAACGTCCCCGGCCAGGGCCAGCGCAGCCGGCGCATCTCGGCCCTCGGCCAGCAGCTGCAGCAGCGCGCCCCCGCGCAACTCCAGCGGCACCTGCTCGCCGCGCGCGGCGATGAGCGCATGGAAGTGACGGTAGTTCTCTCCGAAGGAGAGCATGTAGACGGCGGGGGCACCGGTGACCTGCTCCAGGGCGGTGACTAGATCGTGCGCGTGACGGCCGAACGTCGCGGTTTCGGCCTCGTCGAGGCCGGTGAGCCTCTCGGCGTGCCGACGTGCCCGCAGGAAGAACCAGCCGGGGACCTCGTAGCCGGGGGCCACCTCGGCCGCCCACAGCTCGTCGAGGAAGACGCGCGAGGCAGGGTCGGCCCCCTCCATCGAACAGATCAGGCATTCAGTGTCGGACATGGTTACTCCGGGATGCGCTCTGGCCATCGCGACGGCCGGTGGCGTGGATTCAGCCGCCCATCAGTACTTCGAGCGGGTTGGGAAGTTCTGCTTTGAGGGCCCAAGACCGGTCTGACAGCTCCGCGGCGCTCGTGCCCGCGCGGCGGGCGGCCAGGAGCTCCTCGGGGTCAAAGGCGGGGCCTACCGAGTCGGCGGCGTACTCGGGGCCGAGCATGTAGGCGGTGGCCTGGTCGGGTTCGGGGAACCGGTCGATCTGCAGCTCCACGAAGTTGCGGTCCGGGTCCTGGTAGTACATCGAGGTGGTTACGCCGTGGGCTATGCAGACGGCTGGAGTGATTCCCTTGTCACGCAGCATCGTGTAGCGCTCCAGCAGCGCGTCAATGCTGTCAAAGGTGTAGGCCGAGTGGTGCAGAGCGGCGGTGGCGGCCGTCTTGGCTTGCATCGGGATCGGCGGGTGCAGCAGCGCGACGCGATGGTGCTCGTCGTCGAAGGTCATGAACGTCAAGGTTGGATCCTCGTACACGACGTGGGCGTCCAGGACGGTGCAGTACCAGTCGCGCATCGCCTCAGGCTGGGCGGTCTGGAAGACGTTGTGGGCGAACTTGGGCTTGGACATCTCGGTCTCCTCTGGCCGGCTCAGGCGGCGGTGAACGTGATGGTCATCTCTCCGATGACCTCGGCGTGGGTGACAAGCCGGTCGCCCGGGCGGAGCACGACCTTGGGATCACGGGCCCACCCGATCCCGGCGGGCGTGCCGGTGAAGATCAGGTCGCCGGGCAGCAACGGGACCACGGCGGACAGCGACTCGATCAGGTGCGGGACCGTGAAGATAAGGTCCTCGGTCCGCCCCTTTTGCATCTGCTGCCCATTGAGGATGCAGCCGATCCCGATGTTGTCGGGATCGTCGAACTCGTCGGGGGTGACCAGCACCGGCCCGATGGGAGAGAAGCCGGGGAAGGACTTGCCCAGCGAGAACTGCGGGGTCGGTCCGCGGAACTGCACGAGTCGCTCGGACAGGTCCTGGCCGAGGGTCAAGCCGGCCACGTGTGCCCACGCGTCCGCATGCGCGATGCGATGGGCGCGTTCGCCGATCACGACCACCAGCTCGGCCTCGTAGTCGACTGCCTCGGATGGCAACTCGACAACCGCCGCGGGACCGGTTACCGACGACGAGAACTTGGCGAACACGACCGGGTCGGACTCGGGCAGGCCAAGGCCGGCCTCGGCGGCGTGCGCACGGTAGTTCAGGCCGATGGCGAACACCTGGCGCGGTTCAGGCACCGGTGCGCCAAGTTCGTCTGGGCGGTAGGGGGTTGCTTCGGCAGCCCGGATCGTCTCGGAGCTCGCGGCGTACCAGGCGCTGAATTGCGCCCACTGCTCGTAGATGGCTTGCGGGTCAGGCGAGAACCTGCCTGCGCTCGCCGTTTCTACGTCGATGGCGCCGCGCACGTCGACCAGCGCGAGGCGGCTTCTGACGACGGCCAGTCGCATGGCGTGTCCCCTCATTGGGCTCTGACGTGCTGCCGGTCACACCGTAATCCTGATATGTGATAACAGTCAAGACGCTGATATTTTTGATATCGTGCGCCAGCAGCCTTAAATCTCAAACGGGAGCGGACATGACCGTAGCGTCGGCCAGTTCCGGATCAGTCCGTCCCATCGAGACCCGGTCGGTGTCGGAGCAGGTAACCAACGAGATCCGTCGCTCGATCCTGGCTGGCGCCCTCCCACCCGGGCAGAGCCTGTCTTTGCGCCGGCTCGCCGAACAGCTCGGCGTCAGCTTCATTCCGGTCCGCGACGCGCTCCGGGTGCTCGAGGCCGAGGGCCTCGTCGTGAATCCTCCAGGGCGCAGCGCGAGCGTGGCCCCGCTGGATCTTGAGGAGTTCCACGCGATCTACCGCGTCCGCCGGATGCTCGAGCCCGACCTGGCCCGCCGCTCGGTGCCGCAGCTTGAGCAGGCCGAACTCGACCGGCTCTACCAGGCTGCAGCGGAATTCGGTGGCGCCGAGCGCAGCATGGATGACATCTACGACGACCACCGGGCGTTCCACCTGGCCTTGCTTGCGCCAGCCGCCTCGGCCTGGGACATCCGCATTCTGATGATGAGCTGGCGGGCGAGCGAACGGTACGTGCGGATCGGTTTCGGGCTGCTCGATCCGGACCCCCGTGAGCACGACCGGCGGCGCGAGGCTCACCAGCTGCTCGTAGACGCTTTCCGCAAGCGCGACCCCCAGGGTGCCGCCCGGGCCTTGGAGGACCACCTGGCCCGCAACGAAGAGCTGGCCCACACCGCACTGTCCGGATCCGTGGCTCCGTGACCACAATGAGGAGCACGCTGATCCTCGAGATCGTGACGGCGAGTCCTCGTGATCGTGACGGCGAGCATCAGGTCGGCCAGGCCGGGCACGCATTTGCCGGCATCGCCGGCGGCCTCGGCCTCATCGTCGCCTGCGACGTTGCCCTCGCCTACGCCATCGCCGTCGTCGGGCCGTCACCGGCGGCCCGAGGCGGATGAGCCTGAGCTAGCGCCCCAGTAGACAACATTCGTCCCAGGATTCTGGCCTTGGAGCCAGCTGGCCAACCGGATCAAAGTAGCCCTGAGCCGGTCCCAACCGGCTCAGCGCCACATCGGGCCGGTCCAGGTCAGGGCATCTGCCGACCCGGACCGGCCGGGGCGAACGTCTTCTGCTTTTGTCCGCGGGCAGTCACGAGGACTCACTTGCGGAGCAAGGTGCGGGTAACGGGCGCTTTCCCGGTCAGCCGTCCTGTGATACCGCCGTGTAGCCGCGGTGAAGCCACGGCCGCTTACCGTTCTCGCCATGACAGCTACAGCAGCCGTTGACGCCGCCGGCCTGGTCAAGACCTTCGGCCGGCTCCGTGCGGTCGACGGAATCGACCTCCAGGTAAGCCAGGGCGAGATCTTCGGCGTCCTCGGCCCTAACGGCGCGGGCAAAACGACGGCCCTGCGCATGCTCGCCACCCTGCTGCCGATCGACGCCGGGCAGGCCCGGATATTCGGCGTGGACGTGACCCGCGAACCGCACCGCGTCCGCCAGCTGATCGGCATCACCGGCCAGTACGCGTCGGTGGACGAGGACCTGACCGCTACCGAGAACCTGTGGATGTTCGGCCGGCTGCAGGGCCTGCGGTCGGCCGACGCGCGCGCCTCCGCTAAGCGACTGCTGGCGCAGTTCGACCTGACCGAAGCGGCGGACAAGCCGATCGCGCAGTTCTCCGGCGGGATGCGCCGCCGCCTGGACCTCGCCGCAAGCCTGATCACCCGGCCGCCGCTGATCTTCCTGGACGAACCGACCACGGGACTTGACCCGCGCACCCGCGGGCAGATGTGGGACACGATCCGCGGCCTGGTCACCGAGGGCTGCACGGTCCTGCTCACCACCCAGTACCTGGACGAGGCGGATCAGCTCGCCGGGCGGATCGCGGTGATCGACCGGGGCCGCAAGGTCGCCGAGGGCACCCCCGATGAGCTGAAAGCCTCGGTGGGCAACTCGACGCTGCAGTTGCAGCTGGCCGGGGGTGCCGACCAGGAACTCGCCCGGCAGGTCGTCCGGAAGATCGCGGGTGCCGAGCCCGTCCTGACGCCCGAGTCGGGGCGGATGAACGTGCCCCTTGATACCGCCGACCGGGCCGCCGACGTGCTGATCGGGTTCCGCCAGTCGGGGGTGGCGATCACCTCGGTGAGCGTGGACAAGCCGACCCTCGACGAGGTCTTCTTCGCGATCACCGGTCACGGCGCCGACGCGGAAGACAACCCAGTCCCAGCCGGAATCGGTGGTTCCGGAGCCGGCTCCGGCCACGAGACCGTTCTGGAGGTCCAGTGAGTACCATCACCACCGCGGGTCCGGCGTCCGCCGGCGCAGCGTCTGCCGGCACGGGCCCGCTGCGCACCGTCGACCCGGCGGCCGCGGTGGCCCGCACCCGGCCGCGCACCACCATCACCGAGATCGTCAGCCAGACGCTGATCATGGCCTGGCGCGCGCTGAAGAAGATGCGGCGCAACCCGGAGCAGTTCTTCGACGTCACGCTGCAGCCGCTGCTGTTCACGGCGATGTTCGCCTACATCTTCGGCGGCGCGATCTCCGGCAACGTGCACAGCTACCTGCCACTGCTGATTCCCGGCATCGTCGCCCAGACCGTGCTGACCACCTGCATGTCCACCGGCGTGCAGCTGCGCGAGGACATGGAGAAGGGCGTCTTCGACCGGTTCAAGGCGCTGCCGATGGCCCGGATCGCCCCGCTGGCCGGCCCGATGGTCGCGGACCTGGTGCGCTACCTGATCGCCGCCGGGCTGACGTTCATGATGGGCGTGATCATCGGTTACCGCCCCGGCGGGGGCGTGCTCGGCGTGCTCGGCGCGATCGTCCTGGCCATCTTCACCGGCTGGGCACTGGCCTGGATCTTCACCTTCATCGGCACCATCGCCAAGAGCGCCCGGGCCGTGCAGGGGATTTCGATGCTGTTCCTGTTCCCGCTGACCTTCCTGTCCAACGCGTTCGTGCCGGTGACCACCCTGCCGGGCTGGCTGGCGGACTTCGTGAAGATCAACCCGGTCTCGCACCTGGTGTCCGCCACGCGTGCCTTGGCTAACCAGGGCGTCGTCACCAGCGAGGCGGGCTGGACGCTGCTCGCTGGCCTGGTGGTGATCGCGGTCTTCGCGCCGCTCTCGGTGCGGAGCTACCGACGGCACATGTAGCACCCGGATCCCGGCCGGCCTGCCCGCCCACCCGCCCGGATCCTGGGCGGCCCTGCCGATCCTGGCCGCGCCGGTCTCAGCCGGGAAGCCGCTCCACCGCCAGCCGGGCCTGTGTCAGCAGGCCCGGCTGCGGGCAGTCCCGGTACTCGGCCTCCAGCCGGGCGAGCAGGCCGGGCGCGGCTTCCTCGGCCGCGGGCGTGATCCGCTCCCACCGCATCGATGGGACCATGCGGTTGTAGGCGAACCGGTTGGCCAAGGCGAGCAGCCGCAGCGCATCCTCGGCCGGGGCGACCCGGCGCAGCAGGCTCCATGCGCCCAGGGCGAACAGCACCAGCCCCGAGGCCGGGTAGTCGAGGTGCGGGTTCTCGGCGGTCATGAGCCGCAGCGCGCCCGTACGGCAGACGCAGAACAGCGCCTCTCCGTGCGCGACGTCGTCGCCTGCCGCGTAGCGGGCATGGGCACTCAGCGCCATCGCTTCACCCAACAGCATCCACGGTTCCATTCCGGTGCGGGTGACTCCGGGCAGCTGAATCTCGCGCATCCGGACCGCGGACTCCCGGTACATCTCTAGCCCGGTGCCGATGTCGCCGGAGGCAAGCGCCAGTTCGGCCTGGCCCACCTGCCGGAAGGCGGCCCAGCCGAACGCTGTCGCGCTCGGACCGATCTGGTCCACCCGGCCCAGCTCGTCCGCCGCGTCCGCGAGCCGCCCCTCGCCGATCGCGCAGAACACCAGCAGGGTGCGCAGCTGCAGCTCGTCATCGCTGGCGCCGATCCGCTGCATCACCGGCAGGGCGGTCAGGGCATGCTCGACCGCCGCCGCGTGGTCACCGATGTGCATGGTCAGCTCGGCCAGCAGGCCGTGCGGCATCGCGCGAGACCACGGGCCGTCCTCGTCGCGGACGAGGGCCAGTACGCGCTGGGCGGCCTCGATCGCGCCGGCTGGATCGCCGGCATTCTCCCGCTCGTGACCGAGCCACTGGCTGGCGGTGGCCGCCGTGTGCCGGTCGGGGTCGGCGGCGAGCGCCGCTAGCTGCTCAGAAAACCCAGGGATGCCTGCCCAGTCGGTGGCGTCGGCCGCCAGCCGGTGCGGAAAGCTGCCGGTGTCGACCGACCCGTACGCGAGCAGCACCCGGACCAGGCCCGGTAGGTACACGTTGTTGCCGTCCGGATCGGGGCCAAGCTGGCGCAGCAGGGCCATGAGCGAGCCGTCAGCCTCGCCGCCGCCGATCATCAACGAGTTGTTCAAGGTGACCGCCACCGCGGCCCGGGCGGCGTTGGCCAGGTCCGGCGGGGGCAGCCAGCCGTCGACCGCCTCGGCGACCGCCCCGGCCAGGACGACCAGCCGGAGGTGCTCGCCGCGCATGGTCCACAGCAGCCCGAGTGCGGCGAGCAGCTGCACGAGGGAGCCGCGGTCCCCGTCGGCGATCGCGCCGCGCAGTTCGTCGGCCAGGTTGGTCTCCTCGGCGCTGAGCGCGTCGATCGCCGCGAACTGGCCGGCGCCCGTGATGCCCGCCTGATGGGCGGACGCGTAGCCGACGGCCCAGCTGCGCTGGGCGGCGCGGGCACTGGCGTCCTCGCCGGCGCCTGCGAGCTGCATCCGGCCGAACTCGCGTACCGTCTCCAGCATCCGGTAGCGGATCCCGGCCGGGGTCTCCCTGACGCTCAGCAGCGACTGGTCGACGAGGCCGCGGACCGCGTCGAAGGCACCGGTGCCGAGCACAGCCTCCGCCGCCTCGAGCGTGAAGCCGTCATGGAACAGCGCCAGCCGCCGCAGCGCGCGCCGCTCGCCGGCGTCCAACAGGTTCCAGGACCACTCGATGACCGCGAGCAGGGTCTGGTGCCGGTCGGGAGCACTGCGGTCGCCGCCGCGCAGCAGCGCGAACCGGTCCTCGAGCCGGCGGTCGATCTCCTCGACCGACATGGCGCGCACCCGGGCCGCGGCGAGCTCGATCGCCAGCGGCAGGCCGTCAAGCCGGCTGACGATACTGGCCACGGTCTGCTCGGTGAGACGGACACTCGGCCGCGCGGCGACCGCCCGCTCGCGGAACAGCTGGACCGCGTCGCCCGTCTCCAGCTCGCCGAGCGGGTAGACGCGCTCGGCGGCGATCGCGAGCGGAGCACGGCTGGTGGTGAGCACGCACAGGTCGGGCGCCGCCGAGATCAGGAAGGCGGTAAGCTCCGCGGCCGCCTCGATCAGGTGCTCGCAGTTGTCCAGGACCAGCAGGCTCGGGGACTGCGCGAGCCGCTGTGCGATCCGCGCCCTGATGTCGGCCCGCTGCTCGGCGGTCAGGGTCCGGCGGCCGCTGACCGAGTCGCGGACGCCGAGGACGGACCCGACTTCGACCGCGACATCCTCAGCCGCGGTGACGCCGGCCAGCTCGACGAAGTGGACAACAGGCTGCGCAGCGTCCCGGGCGAGCGCGTGCGCCAGCCGCGTCTTGCCCAGCCCGCCGGCGCCGACGATGGATACCACCCGCGCACTGGCCATCAGGGCCCGCAGCCGCGCCAGGTCAACGTCCCGGCCGATCAGCTCGGTCGCGTCGTAGCGCACCCCCCGGCGAACCGGGCGGTCAAGAACGAGCAGGCTGCGGTAGGTGCGCTGCAGCAGCTCACCGGGATCCGCGCCGAGCCGCTCGCGCAGGTCCCGGCGGTAGCGCTCGAAACGCTCGAGCGCTGTCGCCGGGCCGCTTACCGCGGCCTCGCTGCGCAGCAGGTCCGAGAGCAGCGGCTCGTCGCGCGGCAACTGCGCGTGCGCCAGCTCGAGGACCGGCAGCGCGGCCGCGTGCGCGCCCGCCCGGCTGGATGCCCGGGCCAGGATTACCCGCGCAGTGGCCGCATCCGCGGCGGCGGCCCGCCGGACCTCCGCGAGCGGGCCGTCGTCCCCGTCAGCTGTCCCGGACAGACCAGCCGTCAGCGCCAGGGCCTCCTGCGCCAGCCCCTCGGCGGCGGCCGCGTCCTGGTCGAGCACGGCCGAGGCGGCGCGCACGAGCTCCGCGAGCCGCGCGCTGTCGACCTCGCCCGGCGCGGCCCCCAGCCGGTACCCGGCGCCGTCGCGGACAATCGCATCCGGACCGCACGCGCTCCTGGCCCGCGACACCAGCACCTGCAGGCTCTTCAGGCCGTTGCTCGGCGCGTCTTCTCCCCAGACGAGCTCGATCAGCTCTTCGGGCCGCACCGGCCGGCAGTCGCGCGCCGCGAGCGCAGCGAGCAGCGCCTGCGGGCGATCGCCTGCAACCGGTCTCCCCCGCCAGCGCACATCGGCAAGCAGGGTCAGGGCGATGCACACGTGACCAGTCTAGAAGCGCGCCCCGATTGTCCAGGATCCTTCGGCACCCTCCCCTGGCCTGCAGATCTGGCACTATCTGGCCGTCCAATCGGCCGGCCGGGCGCCATGCGCACGGCACGCACTTCGGCACGAAGCACTGCCTCCGGAGCGTTCAGCATGAGGACAGCCGTGTGCACTGCGGTGCTGAGTCGGTGCTGACACGGCACCGTCTGACATGCCAGCTACCTGCGAAAGCTGCCCTCTGGTCCACGATCACCCAGATCTACGAGGGCACCAACCAGACCAAGGGCACGGTCATGCCCGCCAGCTGCTCAAGCGCTGACGCTGATCAGCTCCGGGAGGCGGCCGCGGTTCAGCTCCGAGACGCGGCCGCGGTTCAGCTCGGGGAGGCGGCCGTGGCCCGGCCTGGCGCGCGGCCGTCCGCAGCCGGTCCGTCGCGCAGCGCGACGTCGAGCATCCGCTCGTGCCTGTCGATCTCGTCGCCCAGGCGCAGCACCACCGAGGCGAGCTCGGCCGCGTTACCCGGGCGGATCCGGGCCCAGAACGCGCCCAGCCGGTACCTGAGCGCGCGCCGCCTGCTCATCGGCGCCCGCGTGATGACCTGCGGCAGGCCCAGGCACCGCAGCGCCAGCAAGCGGCCTTCCGGGCAGGTCGGCGCGGTGGAAGGTGCGTAGTCGTGCACTGATAAGCCCCCTTGGTGGTTATCGTCGATGCCGGTCGCCCGCTGGGGCGAAACGGTCACGGAAGCGCACGAGGTGTAAGACGCGCCGCCCCGGCGCCTGGTTCACCGGCCCGCCGGGATCACGCCACCGCGCCCGCCCCGCCGACCGCGATCCGGGCCGTAAGGTGAGGTCATGGACCAGCGCGGTCCCTGCGGGCGGAGGTAGCAATGGTGCGTGCGGTCGACCGGGACGGAGTGCGCCGGCTTATGGAACAGGATGCCCAGATCATCGACGTGCTGCCGGCCCGCGAGTACGGCGAGGACCACCTGCCCGGCGCGGTCAACCTGCCGCTCAGGAAGATCGAAGCCGATGCGTGCCGTGAGCTCGATTCCGGCCGGCCGATCGTGGTGTACTGCGCGGATTTTGCTTGAGATCTCAGCCCACGAGCCGCGTGCCGGCTCGAGACGCTCGGGTTCACCGAGGTGTACGACTACCGGGCGGGTATCCAGGACTGGATGGGAGCGGGCCTGCCTACCGAAGGGAGCAATGCGCAGCGCCCGCGCCTGGTCGACGTGGTCCGGACCGACGTGCCGACGTGCGCGCTCGATGAGCGGCTGGGTGACGTCCGTGACCGGGTAGTGGCCGCCGGGTGGGATGCCTGCGTCGTGGTGAGCCTGGACCGGGTGGTGCTCGGGCTGCTGCGCGTCCGCGAGCTCGACGCCGATCCGGACCTGCCCGCGGAGCGAGCCATGCGTCCGGGCCCCAGCACGTACCGGCCGTTCGTGAGCGTGGCGCAGATGCGGGACATCATGGCCGATCGTCATCTGGATAGCTCGCCGGTCACGACCTCGGACGGCAAGCTCGTCGGGCTGGTCAGGAAACAGGATGTCGGCCTGGCTGGTTCCTAACCAGGCCGACATCCCGGACGCCGTGGCGACGGACGGTTAGCTTTCGGCCATCCAGGTGTTGCTGAACTCGCCGGTACCCTCGATGCCGCTGGTGGAGTCGAGCTGAACGCCGCCAGCCCGGGCCGCGGTCACGGCGCGCGGGTTCGCTGGCCTGGCAGCGTCCTCAATCACGCTGGTCCCTGCGGTCCCGCTGGCACCAGACTTCACATCGCCGTCCAGCTGCCAACCGGGACAATGGAACATAGACCCGGCCATAGCCGGCACGATGGAACATGGGTGCGGCTCTTGTGGAGTGACTGCCCGGCGGCCAGGCCCCTGGAACCTCAGTCGTTGCTCCCGCCCCGGCCGCCGCGCTCTCAGCCCCGGGGCCCGTGCCACTTCCATGATCACGGGCAGTTTGAGCTAAATACCGACCAAAACTGCCCGAGATCATGAAACCAGCCCCTTCCGGGCGTGATCATGAAGGACCGCCGCCGCGGCGCGAGCCTCCGGCAGGCGCAGCCTCACTCCACAAGAGCCGGCACGATGGAACATCAAGCCGGTCCGCCGTAGCGAGTCAGAGGCGGTGAGATCGTCGGCTTCTGCCACTCCCGTTCCACCTGCCTCAGCGTCACCACCAATTACGGTCTCGGCCAGCCCCGGCAACGACATCTTTGTCACAACGACGCACACCAGACGCAGCGCATCAGACGACATGGTTGCCACAACGACGTCGTTGCCGAAAGCACCCCCGGCCCGGACCTGGCCGCCGAACTGCTGGACCTGACCCGGCACTTCGGCGAACTCGACGACCTCGGCGTGCTCTTCGTGGCGCTGATGGTTACAGACCGGCCCTGGGCAGGCATTGCAGCCGCCACCGCCGGGAGGTGTAATCAGGCGTGGGGAGGAGATCGCCAGGCACGTGACCGCCGTGCTGCCGCAGTTCACGGTGGCCTGCCTCATCGTGGCGGTGGCGCCGGCCGGCCACCGCGACTCGCAGACCAAGAGTGCGTACCAATGCGTGAACGCTGGCCGCTACCCTGTGACAACCCAGGAAAGTGAAAGGACTACCGTGGCCGACTCTCAGCCATTGCAGGAGCGCACGCTCGTCGTGCTCAAGCCGGATGCCGTAGCCCGCGGATTGGCCGGACGTATCATTCAGCGGTTCGAGGATGCCTCGCTGAAGATCATCGGCGTGAAGATGCGCGAGATGGACGCCGAGTTCACCCGCAAGCACTACTTCGACTTGGAAGAGCGGCTGGGAGCGGCCGTCTACAACGCCACCGCGGAGTTCATGCAGCACGGCCCGGTCATCGCACTGGTGGTCGAGGGCGAGGACGCGGTGGCCACGGTGCGCAAGATCGTCGGCTCCACCTACCCGAACGAGGCGCCTCCCGGTTCCATCCGGGGTGACTTCGCGCACCAGTCCAAGGCGGTGGCCGTGGCCACCGGCAAGGCGGTGGCCAACCTGGTGCACGCCTCGGGCAAGCGGGACGAGGCGGAGTACGAGGTCGACCTGTGGTTCGACAAGAACGAGCTGTTCTCGTACCGCAGCCTGGCCGAGGCCTTCGGCTGGTAACCCCGGACCCGCGCCGCCGGGCTGATCCCCTGCGGCGCGGGATACCGAGCGAGCCACCCCGAGCCCAGCCACCCCTAGCGAGCCACCCCGAGCCCAGCCACGCCTAGCCAAGCCACCCCTAGCGACGTCACGCTGGGCCCAGCCACGCCGAGCCGGGCAACCCCCGAGCAACGCCACCCCGGGCGACGCCACCCCGGGCGACGCCACCCCGGGCGACGTCACGCCTAGCCAGTCCGGGCCTTACTGGGCGGCGAGGTTGGGCGCTCCCTTGCGCAGGACGAACTTCTGGATCTTGCCGGTCGCGGTCTTCGGCAACTCGCTGACGAAGGTCACAACGTGCGGCGCCTTGAAGTGGGCCAGGCTGTCCCGGGCGAAGGCGATGATCTCGTCCTCGCTGGCCATGGCGCCCGGGGTCAGCACCACGAAGGCGTGCGGCGTCTCGCCCCACTTCTCGTGCGGCAGGCCGACGATCGCGACCTCCTGGATGGCCGGGTGGCGCAGCAGCGCGCCCTCGACCTCCACCGAGGAGATGTTCTCGCCGCCGCTGATGATCACGTCCTTGAGCCGGTCGCGGATCTCGGTGTAGCCGTCAGCGTGGACCACCGCGGCGTCACCGGTGTGGAACCAGCCGTCGCCCATGGCCCGTGCGGTCGCCTCGGGGTCGCGGTAGTAACCCGCCATGACCACGTTGCCGCGGACCACGATCTCGCCCGCGGTCTGCCCGTCGGCGGGCACCTCCTGCCCATCAGGGTCCACCACCCGCAGCTCGCCCGAGGTCAGCAACTCGACGCCCTGCCGCGCCTTGATGACCGCGCGGTCGGCGGGCGGCAGGTCCTCGTGCTCGGGCAGCGGCGCGCAGACCGTGATGAACGGCGCCGTCTCAGTCAGGCCGTAGACCTGGGTCACCTCCCAGCCGAACGATCCCTCCATCCGCTCGATGGTGGCGGCCGCAGGCGGTGCCCCGGCCGTGATGACCTGTACGCCGGGCGGCACCTCGCCGCGGACCTCGGCGGGCGCGCCGGCCAGCGAGATCAGCACGGTCGGCGCGGCGCACAGCCGGGCCACGTGCTCGTCCCTGATCAGGCCGAACACCGTAGCCGGGTCGACCTTGCGTAGGCAGATGTGGGTGCCCGCGGCCGCCGTCACCGTCCAGGTAAAGGTCCAGCCGTTGGCGTGGAACATGGGCAGCGTCCACAGGTACCGCTCGCCCACGGGCATCGGCAGGTGCAACAGGGTGCCGATCGTGTTGATCGCGGCATTGCGGTGGGTGATCATCACGCCCTTGGGTCGGGCCGTGGTGCCGCTGGTGTAGTTGATCGAGATCAGGTCCAGCTCGCCGATCTCCGGCCGGTCGAAGCCGGGGCCGGCGGCGGCGATGGCCGCCTCGTAGTCCAGCCAGTCCCCGCCAGGGCCAGCGGCGCCCTCGAAGGCCACGAAGTGCTCGACCTCGGGCATCCGGTCCCGGACGCTATCGATCAGCTCCAGGTAGTCACGGTGCACGCAGACCACCCGGGAGCCGGAGTGGTTCACGATGTACACGAAGTCTTCCGCGGTCAGCCGGTAGTTGACCGGGACCAGGACCGCCCCGATCTGCGGCACGGCGTAGAACGACTCCAGCTGCGCGTGCGTGTTCGGCGCGATCGTGGCCACCCGGTCCGACTGGCCCACCCCCAGCCCCTGCAGCGCCGCGGACCAGCGGTCGCAGCGGTCGAAGAACTGCCGGTAGGTCAGGCGGAGCTCGCCGTCGACCACCGCCTCGCGGTCGGCGTGCAGCCGCCGCGTCCGGCGGGCGAAGTCCAGGGGCGACAGGGGTGTTTCCATACCTGCGATTGTCGCAGCCGCACCCGCCGCCTGGGCAGCCCCGGCGGCCGCGACCGGACGGCCTGACCCGCGTTGGTTACAAGCGGTGTTATTGTCTTGTGATTACAGTAACCGGCGGCCCGGTATAGTGGCGGGGGATTTTCTGGCCGAAGTGCCGCGCGTTCAGGTGTTCTTTCTGGCATTGTTAGCCGCCAGCGGTACTTGTGCGAGGCGGCCATCAGGCGCACCGGATCAGGCGCGGCGGGTCGGCGTCGCGGCGGTTACCGCGCAGCCCGCACCGGGAATGCCGGCCAGCGTCAAGGCGGCATCTGGTCTCCGGTGGGATATGGCCCCAGAGAGGACCACAGAAAGGACCGCCTTGTCGCGACACCGGACGGGGACGCGCAGCAATCAGCGTAAGCGGGGCCTGATCCGGCGTGTCGGCATTGTCTTTCCCGTCACGGTTATCGCCGTGCTGGCGGTCATTGCCGTGGCCGTCGGGGCCCGGGTGTTCGCCCCCGGATCGGGCGCGTTCAGCGTGGCCGAGGCCGTCGAGGCGGTGCCGGGGAGTCACACCATGGTCCTGCTCGAGGCCGAACGCGCGCAGCTGATCGCGATGACCGCCGCGGCCCGCACGCTGACCGTGGTGGCCAAACCCAAGCTGGCCTCGCCCGCCACCGTCGCCGCGGCCAACTCGGCCGGCGGCGGGACCGGGACGGGCGCCGGCGGCGGGGGCATCGTCTACGTGACCTCCACGCCTCCCAACCCGAACACCGCCCAGTCAATCGCCTACAACATGATGGGCAGCTTCGGCTTCAGCCCGACCACCTACTTCGGCTGCCTGGTTGACATCTGGAACCGGGAGAGCGGCTGGGTGTACGACGCCGAGAACGCCAGCGGCGCCTACGGCATCCCGCAGGCCCTGCCGGGCAGCAAGATGGCCAGCGCCGGGGCCGACTGGCAGACGAACCCGGCCACCCAGATCAGATGGGGCCTGGGCTACATCAAGGCCATATACGGCAATCCCTGCAGTGCCTGGGCTTTCGAGGAAGCGAACGGGTACTACTGACCGCCCGGAAACGCCGGATTCCCTATTGCAGCGCCTACATCACGTGATTTCGCTATTACTTAATGTAAAGTAATCGCGTTCATTCGATAGCGCCGTGGCTGTGATGATGGCCGGATTAGCGCAACAGGGGGTGCCTGCTATCGGACCGGATGAGAAGTTTGAGCATCAGTGTGAGTTTCATCATAGGGCGCCGCCTGGCTGTTCGCTAACCGGCGAATGCTTAGGTAAAGACGCGATTTCCGGCAATCGGCCGACTGCGGCGCAATCCGTGGTGATCTACCTCACACCGAATTCGGTCACCGCGCGCATTGCCGTCCGGCATGGTAGATAGCCGACAGCACCCCGCCCGTGTGATGGCGGCTTTCGAGCCAGCCCGGCGCCCTGACCCGCGCCGCGTCTCACGTGCAGATGCCAGTCAGCCCGCGGGTTGGCCATGGCGATCGGGGGTGAAGCAGATCGCGTGACGCGAACCACCGAAAGGTCCCCTTGTCACGGCACCGGAAGATTCACTGCAGCCGATCCAAGGCTGTCGCCCTCATCGCGGCCGGCGCGTTCTCCGTCGCCACCGCCGCGTCGGCGGCCGCGGCCACCTGGCCGCAGGGGACCTCAGGCTCCGCGGCCAGCGGCGGACATGACGCCAGCAGCGTCCGCTCAGCCCTCACGGACCGGCTCGCACCGGCCGGGGCCTCCTCGGCCCTCGTGCCGGTCAGCGCGGCCCACGCCCTGGCCCCCGGCGCGAGTCAGGCCCTCGACGTCAACCAGGCCCAGGAGACCCTGCAGATCAGGGCCCTGGCCGCGCGGATAACCACCTCCCGCTGGCAGGCCGCTCGCGACAAGGCCGCCGAGCAGGCCGCCGCGGCCGCCGCCTCAGCGGCGGCCCAGACCACGGCGTCGCCCACCGCTCAGCCCAGCACCGGCCAGCCGGCCAGTTCGCCGGCGCCGACCCCGGTGCCTTCCGGCTCACCGCAGCAGGTCGCCGAGGCCATGCTGGGCTCGTTCGGCTGGTCGTCCAGCCAGTTCTCCTGCCTGGATCCGCTGTGGGCGCACGAGAGCGGCTGGAGCGTGACCGCCTACAACGCGGGCTCGGGCGCGTACGGGATCCCGCAGGCGCTGCCCGGCTCGCGGATGGCCAGCGCCGGCCCGGACTGGCAGAGCAACGCGGCCACGCAGATCAGGTGGGGCCTGGAGTACATCAAGTCCACCTACGGATCCCCTTGCGCCGCGTGGGACCACGAGCAGGCCACCGGCTGGTACTAAGCACAGGCAACCGCTTGGCGGCCGCGGGGCCCCTCGGCCTCGCGGCCGCCAAGCTCAGGTCAGCGGGGGGCCAGGCCGCCAAGCTCAGGTCAGCGGGGGGCCAGGCCGTCAAGCTCAGGTCAGCGGGGGGCCAGGCCGTCAAGCTCAGGTCAGCGGGGGGCCAGGCCGTCAAGCTCAGGTCAGCGGGGGGCCAGGCCGTCAAGCTCAGGTCAGCGGAGGGCCAGGCCGTCAAGCTCAGGTCAGCGGAAGGTCAGGCCGCCAAGCTCAGGTCAGCGGGGCGAAGGTCTCGACCTCGGCGTCGAACGTGGGCCGCCACTGGTTCCACGCGCTGGTCGGCGCGGTCATGTACAGCGCGTACGACTGAGGGCCCGTCTTGGTCTGCAGCACGAACAGCAGGTCGATCGCTTCCTGCGAGGTGCCGTTGTTCACCCAGGTGAACTTCCAGTACGCCCCGCGGGTGCCCCGGACCGTGGTCGAGGCCAGCCCGAGCTGGGTGTAGCCGGGGAAGCGGTTCTGGTCCAGCGACTGTTGCTTGATGAACTGCGCTTCCCGCAGCATGTCGTTCGGGTAGGTGTGCGGCGTCAGGTCGATGAGCATGTTGACGTTGGCCGAAGGATCCCGCAGGTAGGTCTGGTTGCCGCTGGTCGAGGGCATCCAGCTGGCCGGGTACCCGATCGCGAAGCCTGCGGTCTCGCCGCCCGCGGCCTGGTGGGTGAACGTGGTCCAGCCGCTCGGCAGCGCCGTGGACGGGGCGTTGATGGCGTTGACGATCTGCGGAGCGGTGCTGGCCGGCGGCAGCGTGGTCGTGCCCGCGGACGACGACGAGCCGTTCGTGGGGCTGCCCGGCGTGTGGTGGTTGTTCAGCAGGACGATGGTGGCGGCGCCCGCGGCCGCGCCCAGCACGGCCAGCACCACTAGCCCGATCTTCCACCACAGCCCCGACCGCCGCCGCGGCGGTGTACCCGGCTGGTACTGCGGCCACGAGCCCGGCGGCGCCGCGGCCCCCGACCGGCCCGGGCCACCGGACGCCGAGGCAGCGCCGGACCACGAGACAGCGTCCGACTGCGAGGCGGCCCCGGACCGTGACCCGGCCCCGGACGAGGCGGCCCCGGTCCCGGGCCGGGCGGCACCGCCCGGGGGGTAGGCCCCGCCGGACCACGGCGCGGCCGCACCAGATCGCGGCGACTGGTCATACCAGGACGAGAAGTCCGCGGGCGGCGGCGCAGGCCGCGACGACGACGGCGCCGGGGTCGACGGCGGCGAGTAGCCCGACGGCGCGCTGGCCCCGGCCTCCAGCACCGGCTGCGGCCGGGTGGCGGACGTACTCCCCAGCGCCGACTGGCCCCCGCCCGGCGTGATCGCGCCCGGCGCGGCCGAGCCGAACGGGTCCTCGGACATCGTCTGGTCCGGCGGAGCGGACCGGTCTGCGGCGGACCGGTCTGCGGCGGACCGGTCTGCGGCGGACCAGTCTGCGGCGGACCGGTCTGGGGCGGACCCGCCCGGAGCGGACCCGCCCGGAGCGGACCAGTCCGGGGCAGACCCGCCCGGGGTGACCGCGCCCCGCGACGGCTGCGATGACAGCGACGTCGGCACGTACCCGGAGGAACCGCCCTGCGCCGGCAGCAGCGGCATCAGGTCGGTGATCATCCGCGCGGCCGTGGCGGCGTCCGGCCTGTCGGACGGCTCCCGGCGCAGCAAGGCCGCTATCACCTGGCCGAACGCCCCGGCCCGCGGCGCCGCGGGCGCGTCCTCGTTGATGATGGCGGACATGGTGGTGATGGCGCCGCCGCGCTTCTCGAACGGTCCGTGTCCCTCCACCGCCGCGTACAGGGTGGCGCCGAGCGACCACAGGTCGGAGGCGGGCGAGGCGTCCTCGCCGCGGATCCGCTCGGGCGCGGTGAAGCCGGGCGAGCCCATCACCATGCCGGTCTGGGTCAGCCGCGGGTCACCCTGGAAGGTGGCGATGCCGAAGTCGGTCAGCACGGCCCGGTCGTCCTGGCCGAGCAGCACGTTGCTCGGCTTGACGTCCCGGTGCATGACCCCGGCCGCGTGCGCCACGCTCAGCGCGGACAGCAGCTGACGGCCCACCTCGGCGGCCCGGCGCGGCGGCAGCGGCCCCGAGGTGGCCAGCACCTGGTCCAGGGACAGGGCGCTGACCAGCTGCATGACGATCCAGGGGGCACCGCCGTCCTCGGCCACGTCGTAGACGGTGACCACGCCCGGGTGGTTGAGCCGGGCGGCGGTCTTGGCCTCGCGTAGCGTCCGCTGGTAGGCGTTGGCCCGCTCGTCGTCGGTCAGCGTCTCCGCGATCTGGACTTCCTTCAGGGCCACGTCGCGGTCGAGCAACTGGTCCCTCGCGCGCCACACCACCCCCATGGCACCGCGGCCGATGGGAGCCTCCAGGCGGTAGCGCCCGGCGATCACGCGCCCGCTATCCGCCAAAGGGTGCATACGAGGACCGTACACGGTGAGCGCTGAAAGGTCTCTGGGGGGCGGCCAAGCATTGTTTAAGTGTCACCAGATTGTGCTGGTGTTTTCCCTGCGACCCCCTGGCTCGCGGGGGCCCCGGTCATCGCCAGCACGTCCAGGGCCGCGTCTAGCTGGGACTCCGTGATCTCGCCTCGCGAGACGTAGCCGCCCGCCAGGACCACCGAGCGGATCGTCTGCCCGGTCTCCAGCGCCTCGTGCGCCACCCGCGCGGCCGCCTCGTAGCCGATGTACCGGTTCAGCGCGGTCACGATGACCGGCGAGGATTCGGCCAGCCGGCGCATCCGCTCGGCATGAGCGGTGATCCCGGCCACGCACCGGTCGGCCAGCAGCGGAACCACCGCGGCCAGCAGCCGCCCGGAGGCCAGCAGGTTGCGCCCGATCACCGGCAGCATCACGTTGAGCTCGAAGTTCCCCGCCGCCCCGCCGAACGCCACCGCCGCATCGTTCCCGATCACCTGCGTGCACACCTGGCAGACCGCCTCGCAGATGACCGGGTTGACCTTGCCCGGCATGATCGAGGACCCCGGCTGCAAGTCAGGAATCAAGATCTCGCCCAGCCCGGCCATCGGCCCGGAGCCCATCCAGCGCAGGTCGTTGCTGATCTTGTACAGGCTGACCGCGACCACCCGCAGCATGCCGCTCGCCTCGACCAGGGCATCGCGCGAACCCGCCGCCTCGAAGTGGTTCCGCGCCTCGGTCAGCGGCAGCCCCATCGAGGACGCCAGCCGCGCGATGGTCCCGGCGGCGAAGCCGGGCGGGGCGTTGAGCCCGGTCCCGACCGCGGTTCCGCCGAGGGGCAGCTCACCGAGGCGGGGGAGGATGGCCACGATCCGTTCGGCCCCGTGACGAACGGCCGCCGCGTACCCGCCGAACTCCTGTCCGAGGGTCACCGGCACCGCGTCCATCAGGTGGGTCCGTCCGACCTTGACCACCGCCTCGAACTCAGAAGCCTTAGCCGAAAGCACCTCGGCCAGGTGCTCCAGGGCCGGGACCAGCTCCAGCACGAAGAGCCTCACAGCGGCCAGAGCAATGGCGGACGGAAACACGTCGTTGGAGGACTGAGACGCGTTCACGTCGTCGTTCGGGTGCACCGGCCGACCTAGCTCCCGGGACGCAAGCGTCGCGATGACCTCGTTGGCGTTCATGTTGCTCGAGGTGCCCGAGCCGGTCTGGAACACGTCCAGCGGGAACGCGTCGTCGTACTTGCCGCGGGCCACGTCGGCGGCCGCGTCGTGGATCGCGTCGGCCATGTCCGCGTCGATCACGCCGAGCTCAGCGTTGACCCGGGCCGCGGCGCCCTTGATGCAGCCCAGCGCGCCGATCAGGTCCCGGCCGATCCGCTCCCCGGAGATCGGGAAGTTGTCGACGGCCCGCTGGGTCTGCGCCCCCCACAGCGCCTCGGCCGGCACGAGAACCTCGCCCATCGAGTCATGCTCTGTCCTCATTTGCGCCTCCGGCGCGGGCCGGAAGTCCGAGCTCACGGGTGCGCCCCGATCTGCAGCACAGGTCCCGACGGGTCGGCGAAGAAGTCGTTGCCCTTGTCGTCGACCACGATGAAGGCCGGGAAGTCGCGCACCTCGATCCGCCACACGGCCTCCATGCCGAGCTCGGGATACTCCAGGACCTCCACGCGGGTGATGCAGTCCTGGGCCAGCCGGGCCGCCGCGCCGCCGATCGAGCCCAGGTAGAACCCGCCGTACTGCTTGCAGGCGGCGGTCACCGCGGCCGAGCGGTTGCCCTTGGCCAGCATGACCAGCGACCCGCCCGCGGCCTGGAACCGGTCCACGTAGGAGTCCATCCGGCCCGCCGTGGTCGGCCCGAAGGACCCCGAGGCGTACCCGGCCGGCGTCTTGGCCGGCCCGGCGTAGTAGACCGGGTGATCCCGCAGGTAGGCGGGCATGGGCTCGCCCGCGTCCAGCCGTTCGGCGATCTTGGCGTGCGCGATGTCCCTGGCCACGACCAGCGGCCCGGTCAGCGCCACCCGGGTCCGCACCGGGTACCTGGTCAGCTCCGCCCGGATCTCCGCCATCGGCCGGTTCAGGTCGATCGCCACGACCCCACCGTCCGTCTCGTCCGCGGAGACATCCGGCAGGTACTGCGCCGGGTCGGTCTCCAGCTGCTCAAGGAACACCCCGTCCGCGGTGATCTTCCCCAGCGCTTGCCGGTCGGCCGAACACGACACGGCGATCGCCACCGGGCAGGACGCCCCGTGCCGCGGCAGCCTGATCACCCGCACGTCGTGGCAGAAGTACTTGCCGCCGAACTGCGCGCCGATGCCGATCCGCCGGGTGATGCCGAGCACCTGCTCCTCGAGCTCGCGGTCCCGGAACCCGTGCCCGGCGGCCGAACCGGACGACGGCAGCGTGTCCAGGTACTTGGCCGAGGCGTACTTGGCCGTCTTCAGCGCGAACTCGGCGCTGGTCCCGCCGACCACCACGGCCAGGTGATACGGCGGGCAGGCCGCCGTGCCCAGCGACCGGATTTTCTCCTCGAGGAAGCTGGCCATCCGCGCCGGGTTCAGCACGGCCTTGGTCTCCTGGTACAGGAACGACTTGTTGGCCGAACCGCCGCCCTTGGCCATGAACAGGAACTTGTACGCGTCCCCGTCGGTGGCGTAGATCTCGATCTGGGCCGGCAGGTTGCTGCCGGTGTTCTTCTCGTCCCACATGGTCAGCGGGGCGAGCTGCGAATACCGCAGGTTCAGCGTGGTGTAGGCGTCGTAGACGCCGCGCGCGATGTGCTCCTCGTCCCGCCCGTCGGTGAGCACGTGCTGGCCGCGCTTGCCCATCACGATCGCGGTGCCGGTGTCCTGGCACATGGGCAGCACCCCGCCGGCCGCGATGCACGCGTTCTTCAGCAGGTCCCGCGCCACGTACCGGTCGTTCGGCGAAGCCTCCGGGTCGTCCAGGATGGACCGTAGCTGGCGCAGGTGCGCGGGCCGCAGCAGGTGGGCGATGTCATGCATCGCCGTCGAGGTGAGCGAGGTGAGCAGCTGCGGCTCGATCTCGATGAATTTTCTGCCGAACGAGACGTGGTTGCTCACGCCGGCACCGTCCAGCCGCCGGTAGCTGGTCCCGTCCTCGCCCAACGGCAGCAGGTCGGTATAGCTGAACTCGGGCACGCGTTTTTGCCTTCCTCGAAATATCTGGCCGCTGTTCAGCTTAGGCCGCCGCGCCGGCCCTGCCGCGCCCGGCCCGCGGGCAGCCACACCACTGATTCCGAAGGTTCAGAGGGCAAAAACAGCGGGATACGAAGGCGATTCGCGGCAGTTCGGCAGAAACAAACTCCGTGTCTTGGTAATCACGACTTGTACATGTATGAACAAGCTTGTATCGTGACGCTATGCGGCGGCGCCGCGCCGCGCGGTGCCCCCGTCCGCGCGATGTGTGCTAAGCACGCGGTGCCCCCGTCCGCGTCCGGCCTAGCTGCGGCGCCGCCGCCGTAAATTCTTCTTCCTGTTGTCCCGTTTCCCGTGTCTGGGAGCGCCGTCTGTCGAAGCGCTGCGTGCGGGCGCGCTCCGCGCGCGCCGGCCAGCCGGGGCAGCAACAGCGCGGACGCGGTGATGCCCGCCACGGTGGCCACGGCCAGCACGCCGAAGTCCCGGGTCGCCGGGGAGCGGCCGGCGCTCACCCGGAAGCGGGCCGCAGCGCGGCCGGGAACCCGGTCCAGCGCAGCGCCGGCGGGAGGTGCGACGCGTCGTTGAAGACGACCAGCCCGGCGGGGAACCCGGCCGGGTAGGCCAGGATCGTCACCGCGCAGTTCATCTGGTTCAGGCCCAGCCAGCGCCACGGCGGTGCGTCCAGCGACTGGCTGACGATCCAGCCGACGAGCAGGTTGTGCGTCACCACCAGCTCGTAGCTGTCCTCCGGCCCGTCCCCGGGCCGCGCGAACCGCCGCAGCGCCGCGGCGGCCCGTCTCGACCCCTCCGCCTGCTCCTCGGCCGTGTACCCGGCCAGGAACTCCGCGTACCCTGGCGGCAGCCCGTCCGGCCCCGGAACCGAGGGCAGGTAATCCCCGGCCAGCTCGCACGCCTCGACCGGCACCCCGGGCAGGCTCGCCGCGATCAGCGCCGCGGTCTGCGCCGCCCGCGGCAGCGGCCCGTGATAGATCCCGGCCAACGGCACATCCCTCAGCCGCTCCCCGGTCAGCCGCGCCTGCTCCGCCCCGGCCGGGCTCAGCGGCCCGTCATGCGGCTCCGCCTGCCCGTGCCGCACCAAATACAAGAACCTGGTCACCAGCCCTCCTTCCGGCCAGGTCGAACAACGTGGACATCTGCCTCTGTCGGACGACGGTAACAGTCCACGATCCGGCCGGCTCCAGGTACAGCGGGCCTGGTCCCGGGCGGTGGTCAGCGCTCGCCGGGAACGCCGTAGCCGGGCGCGGCCGCGGGGTTCAGGCCGCGGGTGATGTAGTCGCCGCGCAGCGGCCGCCAGCGCTGCCAGAGCCGGTCCAGCTCGCCGATGGGGTCGGTGTCGTGCCAGTCCACCCGCAGGTCGGTCTCGGCCCAGCCGGCGGTGGGGTGGGTCACGGCCAGCCCGGCCGAGTGCACCGGGCCCGCCTCCCCGCCGGCCGCGAGCGCGGCCCGCAGCCCGTCGAGCAGCCGGTCGGCCAGCTCGCGGTGCCCGCTGCCTGAGTAGGCGCCCAGCATGGCGTCGATGACGGCCGGGGCGGCGAGCAGGTTGCCCGCGGCCACGGCGGCGTCGCCGAGCACGGCGCCGTGCACGCCGAGGGTGTGCCGGCCCGAGTGCGCCGCGACCCGCCCGGCCGCGTCCACGAGCGTCAGCTGCCGGTAGCCGGAGGTGGGGTCGGCGGCGACCGCGGCGGCCATCGCGGCGGGCGCGTCCTCGCCTGCTTCGAGCCGGTCCAGCAGCCGGGCGCCCAGCCGGGGGTCGGTGATGTTCTGCGAGGCGGCCGCGCCCACGCCCGGACGCAGGTGGGCGCAGCGGGCCGCGACCGCCGGGCTGGAGGAGGCGACCGCGAGGCCGAACGCGCCGGTGTCCGGGCAGCGGGCGGTGAGCGAGAACGTCACGGCGTAGCCGGGCGGACGGCGATGGCGTCGATTTCCACCAGCCACTCCGGACGGGCCAGCGCCGACACCACCAGCCCGGTGGAGACCGGGTACACGCCCTTGAGCCAGCGGCCCATCACCCGGTAGGCCGGCTCGCGGTAGCGGATGTCGGTCAGGTAGACGGTCACCTTGACGATGTCGGCCAGGGTGGCGCCGGCCTCGCGGAGCAGCAGGTCGATGTTGGCCATCGCCTGCTCGGCCTGCGCGGCCACGTCCCCGGCGCCGACACTCTCCGCCGTGTCCAGGTTCTGCCCGACCTGGCCGCGCAGGTAGATCGTGTCCCCGGCGATGACGGCCTGGCACAGGTCGTTGTCGAGGTCCTGCTCGGGGTAGGTGTCGCGGGTGTTGAACGGGCGGATGCGGGTGTGCGTGCTCACGAGGCGCCGCCGGTGATCTTGTCGGAGCCTGTGATCTTGTCGGACAGGCCGGCGGCGGCCGCGACCAGGCCGAGCGGGCCGTCGAAGTCGAAGCTGCGGTAGACCGCGGCGAGCTGCGCGAACGGCGGCGACTGGGCGAACAGCTGGAAGGTCAGCCGGTGCCCGGCATAGTCGCTGTTGAGCAGGTCGCGGGCGAAGGCGAGCAGCTTGCGCCGGTCCTCGGCGACCCAGTTGTCGTTCACCGAGTAGTACTTCTCCAGCCACGGGCGGGTCTGCGGGTCCTCGAAGGCGGCCGCGTCGGGGGTGATGCAGATCTGCCCGCCGCACAGTTCGCGGGCGATGTGCATCATCGCGGGGAGCTGGCTGAGCGCGACTACCCGGCCGGTGTACAGCAGTGACTGGTTGGGCATCAGCAGCCCGCCCGGGCTCTGCTCGGCCAGCGCGATCGCCGCGGTCAGGTGCGCGTTGACCGACTCGCGGTAACAGGCCAGGGTGGCCAGCTTTTCCTGCACGGCCTGCTGCTTTTCCAGGCCGGTCTGCTTCACGTTCCACAGCGCGGCGCCGATCATCAGGTCGGCCAGGTGCAGCGTGCGCTGCACGAACGGGAACGCGCTGTAGCGGTGCAGCGTGGCCCGGATGAACGCGGCGGCCCGGGTATGCCGGTAGAACAGCACGTCCTCCCACGGGA
This sequence comes from uncultured Actinomycetes bacterium, assembly GCA_963790065.1. Taxonomy (GTDB): domain Bacteria; phylum Actinomycetota; class Actinomycetes; order Streptosporangiales; family Streptosporangiaceae; genus Palsa-504. Next base: position 97,612 of record CAWBNK010000031.1, read on the forward strand.
TCTGCACGTCGTCGAAGATCACCAGGCAGTCGACCTCGTCCACCCGGTTGGCCAGCGGGTAGTCCGCGGCCGGGGCCCGGCCGGCGAAACCGGTGCGGCAGATGAACTTCAGCCCGGGGTTGCCCATATCGACGATGAACCCGACCGCGTAGTCCGACAGCGCGTCGTTGCCCCAGTTGGCGATCGTCGGCTTGGCGAACGCCTGGTTGGCGTAAGCGGCGGCGGTCTCGTACTTGGCGCCGCGCACCACGATCCCCGCGTCGGTCTCACCGACCACGTGCAGCAGCATGTCCGGATCCTGCTCCTGAGGGCGCCGCGACCGGTCGCCCTTGGGGTCGGTGTTGGCCGAGACATGGAACGGGTCGCCGTGCACGGACCGCTCGATGTGCCGGCGGATGTTCGCCGAGAAGCGCGGGTCGACCTCGCTGAGCACGTCCTGCCCGTCGAACAACGACCACATCTCGCCGACCGTCTCGTCGCCGACCCGGGTGACCACGCCGCCCGCGTCGGCCAGCACCAGGTCCACCGCCGCGCGCTTGTCCTGCCAGTCCTGGCGGGTGCGCGGCAGCCGGCTGCCGATCGCGTTGCGTTCGCCGGTGCCGGGGTCGGCATAGCTCATCACGTCCCGGGTCGCCGCCTCGTGGGCCAGGTCGTAGATGCGGGCCCGGACGTCCACGATCGGCTTGAACATCGGGTGCGTGGTCACGTCGGTGACCCGCTCGCCGTTCATCCAGACCGCGCGGCCGTCGCGGATCGAGTCCCGGTACTGCTCACCGGTGCGGATCATGACTGTTGCTCCTTCTGGGCCAGGTAGTGGGGTCGGGCGTCGGGGAACTCGGCGAACACCGACGGGGCGAATGGTTCGGGGCGCCAGTAGCGGCGGCCGGTGAAGATCAGCGGGGTGCCCGGCGTGGTCTGCACCACCCGCACCCGGCCGATGTAGACCACGTGGGTGCCCGCCTCGATGACCTGGTCCACCGCGCAGTCGAAGGAGGCGACCGCGTCGGTGATCCGCGGCGACCCGGACGGGGCCACCCCCCAGTGCCCGCACGAGAAGTCCCAGCGGTCCTTGCCCGCCCACGGCCGGCCGGCGAAGGTGTCCGCCACGTGGTCATGCTGGGTGGCCAGCACGTTCACGCAGAACACGCCGTTGGCCGTGATCGCCGCGTTGGCCGGGCTGCGGCCGTGCAGGCAGGCCAGCAGCAGCGGTGGCTGCGCCGACACCGAGCACATCGCGCTCACCGTCTGGGCGAAACGCCCGCCCGGCCCGTCGGTGGCCACCACCGTCACCCCGGACGCGGTCGTGCTCAGCGCCGGCAAGAACCCGGTGGCCAGATCGGCAGTGATCGTTTCCGCGGTCGGGACAGAATGCGGGTCGGGTACTGGATGGGCCATGGTCTGCCCTCCTCTGTTCGTGCCTTCAAGTCTGCAGCCGCCTGGCATCATCTGTACAACCGATCTTTCCGGAGCTAAGGTTCGGCTTAATCTCTGCACTGACGGCCGGGAGGGCAGGTGGCCGAGTACACGCTGCGCCAGCTCGAGTACTTCGTCGCGGTGGCCGAGTGCGGCAGCGTCACCGGGGCAGCGGCGCGGGTACGCCTGTCCCAGTCGGCGATGTCGACCGCGCTGGCCGATCTCGAGCGGGCCCTGGACGTGCAGCTGCTGCTCCGCCACCACGCCCGCGGGGTCAGTCTCACCGAGGCCGGCGAGCAGCTGCTGATCGCCAGCCGGCGGCTGCTAGCCCAGGCCGGGGAGCTGAAAAGCGAGGCGCACGGGCTCGGCCACGGGCTGGCCGGGACGCTGTCGATCGGCTGTTTCGAGGTGCTCGCCCCGTACGTGCTGCCCGACCTGCTCGCCGCCTGTGCCGAGCGCTATCCGCAGCTGCAGCTGGATACGCGCGAAGTCGACCTCGACGCGCTCGCCGAGGGCGTGCTCAGCGGCCGTTTCGAACTCGGCCTGGGCTACGAGCTCGCCCCGGATCCGCGGCTGGCCGTGCAGCGCGTGCTCACCCTCCCGCCGTACGCGCTGCTCCCGGCCGGGCACCGGTTCGCCCGCCGCGCCCGGATCCGGCTGACCCAGCTCGCCGACGAGCCGCTGGCGCTGCTTGACCTGCCGCAAAGCCGCGACTACTTCCGCGGCATGTTCGCGGCGGCGGGCGTGGAGCCCAACATCCGCTACCGCAGCAGCAGCGTAGAAACGCTGCGCGCTCTGGTCGGCCACGGACTGGCCTACACGCTGCTGAACCTGCGGCCGGCCGTGGCGACCTCCCTGCTCGGGCATCCGGTGGTGTCCCTCGCCCTGGAGGAAAGCGGCACGCCGCTTAACGTGGTGCTGGTCACCGCCGCCGGCGGCCGCCCCACCCGCCGCGCCGCGGCGGTCGCCGCCCTGAGCGCCGAGGTGCTGCGCCGCCGCGGCGCCCGCACCGGCCAGAGCGCGATAGCGACCTAGATCTTGGTGAAGTGCTGGAAGCACTCGTAGTAGGGATCGGTCGAGTGGGCGAAGTGGGCCGCCTCGGAGCGCTTGACGGCCAGGTAGGCCGTGCTGCGCAGCGGGCCGAGGGCCGCCATCAGCAGCTGGTCGGCCTCCAGCGCGTCCAGCGCCGCGGCCAGCGAGGCGGGCAGCCGGTGCGCGCCGCGTTCGGCCCGCTCGGTCTCGGACAGGGTGGCCGGGTCGACGTTCAGCGCCTCGCCCGGATCGATCTTGCTCCGGATGCCGTCCAGGCCCGCGTAGACGAACGCGCCCAGCGCGAGGTACGGGTTGGCGCTGGAGTCGGACGGCTTGAGCTCCAGGTTAACGGTGCTGTCCGGGTCGCCGCGCAGCGGCGAGCAGATCCGGACCGCGGCCTCCCGGTTGTCCACCCCGTAGCAGCTGAACGCGCTGGCCCACATCTGCGGCGCCAGCCTGCGGTAGCTGTTCACGCTGGCGCAGGTCAGCGCGATCAGCGCGGGCAGGTGGGCCAGCAGGCCGCCGATGAAGTGGTAGCCGACCTGGGACAGGCCGTTGCGGTCAGACGGATCGGCGAACACGTTCCGCCCGCCGGACTCGCCGTCGGCCGGCACCTCCAGGAGCGAGGCGTGCAGGTGGGTGCCGTTGCCGGCCTGGTCGGGGATGGGCTTGGGGGCCAGGCTGGCCCACAGGCCGTGCCTGAAGGCCACGCCGCGCACGGTTTCCCGGTACAGCACGTGGTTGTCGGCCGCGCGCAGCGCATCGGCATACCTGATCGCGAGCTCGTGCTGGCCGTGGCCGAGCTCGGGATAGTAATGCTCGACGGACAGGCCCTGGGCCTCCATGGCCTCGACGAGTTCCATGGTGAAGTCGTGGGCCAGGTGGAAGCCGGTGGAGGAGTAGCACAGGCTGTCGTCGATGGGGATGAGCCGGTCCGGGATCGAGGGCCCGGCGGGCGAGGACTCGCGGCGCCCGATGGTGAACTCGGGCTCGAACGCGGCCTGCATGGCGTAGCCCTCGCCGGCCAGCTCGATGATGGCCTGCTTGAGGAAGCTCCGGGAGCATGCCTCCCACGGCGTCCCGTCCGGCAGCACCAGGTCCGCGAGCATGGCTCCGGCGCCAGGCGCGTAGGGCAGCGCGACGAACGTCTCCGGGTCGGGCACGATCCTGACCTCGCCGACCGGGCCCATTCCGGCTACCGGCTGCAGCTGGTCGAGCATGGACATCGCCATCATGGCGACCGTGTGCCCGATGCCGCTCGACATGCGCTCCTTCAGCCGGGCCGGGCCGGCCGCCTTGCCGCGAATAATCCCGCCATGGTCGGCGTAAAGGAAACGGACCAAGCGGATCTGCTCTCGGCTGGTCCGCTCCATTACCGTTTCGATTGCTCCGTCTGTCATGCACCCATGGGTAGCACGTTCCACCCCGTCACGTACAGCCGACGGCGAACATGCTCCACCTGGCGGGACACGGTATTTTCGGCCTATGAGCCCACGGCAGGCCCCCCGCGACTTGCGCGCGTCCGATGCGGACCGCGACCGGGTCCTGGCCCTGCTGGCCGAGGCGGTCAGCGACGGGCGGCTCACCCCTGAGGAGCACTCGGACCGGGTCCAGCGGGCCTGCACGGCCCGGACGCTGGGCGATCTGGCCGAGCTGACCTCCGATCTGGCCGTGCCGTCGGCTCAGCCGGTCCGGCTAGACGGCGGCCGCGTGATCAGCGGGATCTTCGGCCCGGCCCGCCGGGACGGCCGCTGGGTGGTGCCGGAGAGCCTGACCGTGACCGCGATGTTCGGCGAGGTGGAGATCGACTTCACCCAGGCCATCCTGCAGGCCCGCCGCATCGTCCTGTACGCCACCGTGGTCGGCGGCCGGCTGCGGCTATTCGTGCCGGACGGGGTGTCCGTCATCGTGAGCGGCCACCTGGTGCTGGGCCGGCGGCGCGGCAGCACGCCGCTGCCCGGTCCCGACACCCCGGTCATCGAGGTCAAGGGCCTGGTCCTCGGCGGTGAGGTCATCGTGCGCACGCCGCCGAAGAGCCGCCGTTTCCGCCTGTTCGGCCGCCGCCAGAACCCGCCGCTCAGCCGAAGTTGACCGACGAGTAGGCCCGCAGCTTCCACAGCTGATGGTCGCTGCTGATACGCCGGATGGTCCCGGAGCGGGAGCGCATGACCAGGGAGTGAGTGGTCGCGTGATCACGCCGGTACCGCACGCCGTCGGCGAGTTCCCCGTCGGTGATCCCGGTGGCCGCGAAGAACACGTCGTCTGAGGTGACCAGGTCGTCGGTGGTGAGCACCCGGTTGAGGTCATGGCCCGCATCCAGCGCGCGGCGGCGCTCGGCCTCATCGCGGGGCGCGAGCTTGCCCAGGATGACCCCGCCGAGGCACTTCAGCGCGCACGCGGCGATGATGCCCTCCGGCGTGCCGCCCACGCCGAGCATCAGGTCGATCCCGGTGCCCTCGCGCGCGGCCATGATGGCGCCGGCCACGTCGCCGTCGGTGATCAGGTGGATCCGGGCGCCGCTGGCCCGGACCTCGGAGATCAGCTCGGCGTGCCGCGGGCGGTCCAGGATGACCACGGTGACGTCCTGCGGCCCGCAGCCCTTGCCCTTGGCCACCGCCCGGACGTTGGCGGCAACTGGCGCGTCGAGGTCGACCATGCCGGCCGCCTCGGGGCCGGTGGCGAGCTTGGACATGTAGAACACCGCGGACGGGTCGTACATGGAGCCGCGTCCCGCCACGGCCAGTACCGAGATGGCGTTCGGCATGCCGTTGGCGCACAGCCGGGTGCCGTCGATCGGGTCCACCGCCACGTCGCAGGCCGGGCCGGTGCCGTCGCCCACCTCCTCGCCGTTGAACAGCATGGGCGCGTGGTCCTTCTCACCCTCCCCGATGACCACGACACCGCGCATGGACACCGAGTTGATCAGCAGCCGCATCGCGTTCACGGCGGCGCCGTCGGCCCCGTTCTTGTCGCCGCGGCCCACCCACCGGGCGGCCGCCATGGCTGCGGCCTCAGTCACCCGGGCCAGCTCCAGGGCCAGGTTGCGGTCGGGAGCGTGGCTGGGCGGCTCGTGGGGCTGCTCGACGGTCATATAGGGTGTCCTTCCCGCTGGGCCTGTAATGATCCTACGGGGCCACCCGCCGTCGGCCCTGACCTGCTCGCCGGGCGGGCTAGCCTGAGCAGTTGTGAACTGGATGCTGCGGGGCGGGGCGGCCGCGCTCGGCTGCCTGCTCGGCGCGGTCATCATCGTGGTGGCCGTTCCCATGCCGCACGCCGTGCAGCCCGCCGCCGTCAGCTACGCCGCTGACCAGGCCAAACTAGCCAGGCTGGCGCCCTATCCGGCGGTCGCCCCGGCCGGCCTGCCGGCCTCCTGGCAGCCCGTCGCCTCCGGCCTGACCGTGGGCGGCGCGAACGGCGCGGGCACGGTCACCTGGCAGCTCGGCTTCATGACCCCGGACGGCCTGCTGGCCTCGCTCGAGGAGAGCAACGCCCCGGCTGCCGGGTTCATCAGGCGGATGACCAACGACGGCACAGCTCTAACATCCATTGATCTGAACGGACAGAGCTGGAGCCGCACCAATACTCCCTCGCGCGGCCAGCGATCGCTCTACCTCACCGGCGCGGCCGGCTTGGTGGTCGTGGTCACCGGCAACGCGACGTGGGCGCAGCTACGCACGCTGGCCGCCTCACTGCACCCGGTCGCGGGCTGACGTCTCCGGGCCCGGGATCGCACCGTTCGCGGTGGCACCATCCCCGTCGGCCCCCTTCGCGCCGGCACCGTCCCCGTCGGCCACCTTCGCGCCGGCTGGGCCAGGATCGCTCGCCGCAGTGTTGTTCGCCACCGGGTCACGCTCGCCGCGCTGCCCCGGCACGCGGATCCGCGCCGACCGACGCCGCTTGATCTTGGCCGGCGGCGCGACCTCGTCGGGCGTGCGCGGTGTCAGGATCGGCTCGGCCGCGTCGGGCTCGCGGTCGTCGAAGGTCACCGTGATGTGCTGCTCCGGGCGGCGCTGGTTCTGCAGGGCCTGGTGCGCCATGCTGGACCGGTCGGCCTCGGTGAGCGGGGGCTGGACGATGGCCCGCGGCCAGAGCCGCCGCGCCAGCACCACGTTGACCTCAGCGCTGTACACGGTGATCTCCACCGCGACGTAGATCCAGGCCAGCAGCCCGAGCACGGTGGCGAACACGCCGTAGACCGTGTCGCTGTGCAGGTAGTGGTGGACCAGCCAGGTGCCGAGGATCTGCAGTACCGTCCACAGGATCCCGCCGGTGATCGCCCCCGGCAGCAGGCGACGGGTCGGTACGCCCTTCGGGGTCAGCGCCCGGAACGCGCCCAGGTACATGCCCACGTTGAAGGCCGCGGTCAGCACCTCGAGCGGGATCTTGAACGCCAGCCCGCTGTGGCGGTACGTGGTCAGGCTGGCCAGCCCGGTCGTGACGATCACGCCGCCGCCCAGCAGGCACAGGAACAGCCCGGCCCGGCCCAGCCGCTGCACGTACCCGGGTCGGGCCGGCCCGGGCAGGTTCCACACCTGCTCCATGGTGAACAGCCCGGCCTGGGCCAGCCCGGCCGAACCCCAGACCAGGCCGACCAGGCCGATAACCAGCCCGATCTTGCTCGCCCGCTTGAGCTCATGGACGTTGCCGGTCAGCGTGTGGCCGAGCAGCGGGACCTGATTGGCCACCGCGTTCAGGACCTCGGTCTTTACCGCCGGGTCGACCGAGGTGAAGACGAGGCCCAGGATCGTCACCAGCACGAGCAACAGCGGGAAAATCGACACGAACGCGGAGTACGCCAGGTTGGAGACCAGGACGCCGCCGTTGTCGTCCCCGTACTTCTTGATCACTCCGAACACGAACGCGGTGGGCGTATAGCGCCGCTGCGTGGCGTCAATCCGCCTGATCGTCCGCTCGACTGGATTCATCGCGCCCGCCTTGCTGCTGTTGGCCACCCAGTGCCCAGCAGCTAGACGCCCAAACCAGGGGGCTATGCTCCCGGCCTCAGAACCAGGCGCTATGCTCCCGGCCTCAGAACGGGGCGTCGTCCTCGCCGTTGGCAGCGGCGTCATCGCCGGGCGTGGCGTCGTCGCGCTTGGCCATCGCGGCCGCGAGCCTGGCCCGCGCGCCGGCCAGCCACTCCTCGCACACGGCAGCCAGCCGTTCGCCGCGTTCCCACAGCTCGAGGGACTGTTCCAGGGTCAGCCCGCCTGCTTCCAGGCGCTTGACCACCGCGGCCAGCTTGTCCCGGGCCTGCTCGTAGGACAGCGCCTGACCGGAAGCCGCCTCGGTGCCTTCTGCAGCGTCTCCCGCTCGCCTACGGGGCGCCTCTTGACGCCGCCTTCCCTCGTCGCTCGTCCCTCGCTCCTCAGTCCAGGCGGCGCCGCGCCCCTCCGGCTCGCTCACGGCCACAACCCTATCCGCCGTCACCGTCACCGTCCGCGCGTACGGTGAGCTGGTCGGCGGCGAACCGTACGGTCAGGGTCTCGCCCGGGCTGACCTCGGCGGCGGCCCGCACCACCCCGTTGCTGGCGTGCTGCACGATGGCGTAGCCGCGGCGCAGCGTCGACGCGGGCGACAGGGCCAGCAGCCGGGCCCGGGTGTGCGCCAGGTCGTCGCCGCCCCGGGCCAGGCTGGCGTCCAGCGACACCCGGGCCCGCTGCAGCAGCGCGTCCACCCGCTCGGCCTGGCGCTCCACCTCGCGTACCGGATCGGCCAGCGCCGGCCGGGACGTGATCGCCGTCAGCCAGGCCGTTTCCCGGTCCAGCCAGCCGGCCAGGCACCGGCGGGCCCGGTCCCGCAGCTGGTTGACCAGCGCCAATTGCTCGCTGACGTCAGGCACTACCCGCTTGGCCGCGTCGGTCGGCGTGGAGGCCCGCAGGTCAGCCACGTAGTCGAGCAGCGGCGCATCCTGCTCGTGACCGATCGCGCTCACCACCGGAGTCCGGCAGGCCGCGACCGCCCTGATCAGGGTCTCGTCGGAGAACGGGAGCAGGTCCTCGAGCGATCCGCCGCCGCGGGCGATGATGATCACGTCCACCTCGGCGTCCGCGTCCAGCCGCTGCAGCGCGTCGGTCACCTCCTGGACGGCGTACGGGCCCTGCACCGCGGTCTGCTCGACCCGGAACCGCACGGCGGGCCAGCGCCGGGCGGCATTCTCCATGACGTCCCGCTGGGCCGCCGACTCGCGTCCGCAGATGAGCCCGATGACGCGGGGGAGGAAAGGAATAGCCCGCTTTCGTTCGGCAGAAAAGAGCCCTGCCGAGCCGAGCTGGCGCCGCAGCCTTTCCAGCCTGGCCAGCAGGTCGCCCACCCCCACCGCGCGGATCTCGAGCGCGGTCAGCGCGAACGAGCCGCGGTTGGCGTTGAAGTCCGGCCGGGCGAAGATCACCACCCGGGCCCCCTCGGCGGGCGGCGGCCCGGCCGCCTCGAACACCTGCCGGGTGCAGATGACCCGCACCGACACCGCCGCGACCGGGTCGCGCAGGGTCAGGAACACCGCCCCGCCGCGCACCGCGGACTCGGCGATCTGCCCCTCCACCCAGACCCGCCCGAGCCGGCCGATCCACCCCCCGACCAGCTGCAGGACGGTCCGGACCGGAACCGGCGCCTCAGCCGACGTCTCCAGCGCCACTAGCGCCTACCCCGCAGCCCGCACCGGCCGGATTTCCGGGGTGGATCCGGGTTCCGGGGTGGATTTGGTGCACCCCAGTACACCGAATCAACCCACAAGCCTGAATCCACCCCGCAAATGTGGCGTACGGGGGATGTGAGGCGGTGGGTCACTACTCGCCCGCCTCCAGCTTGGCGATCCGGCGCTCGAACATGGCGATCACGTCAGCCCGGCCTGCGTGCGCCTTCTCGTACTCGGCCAGCTCCCTGACCTGCCCGATGTCCAGATTGCGCAGCCGGGCGCGGAGCGAGGCGACGGACAGCTCACCGTAGTTCGGCAGCGGCGCCTCCGCCGCCCCGGCTCCGGCCCCCGCCGTGGTTCCGGCCTCCGCCGTGGTTCCGGAGGCCGCCGTGGTTCCGGTCGCCTCTCCGGCGCCGGCTGCCGCAAGCGGTTCGCCGACGGCGGGCGGCTCGCTGGCCGCCTGCGCCGCCGGGACCGCCGCGTCAGCCCGGGCCCTCGCGGCCTTTGCCGCACCTCTGGTGTCAGGGAGCAGCCGCACGTTGCCGGTCCTGTCGAAGTCCCTGGTCTCAATGGCCTTCTCGGCTGGCGTCTTCGGTGTCCTCTGAGCCGGGGACCGAGGCGCCGCCTTCGGCTCCGCCGCCTTCCGCCCAGTTGCCTTCGGCTCGGCCGTCGTCGGCGCAGCTGCCTTCTCCTGGACTACCTTCTCCTGGGCTGCCTTCGGCTCGGCCGTCGTCGGCGCGGCTGCCTTCTCTCGAGTCGCCTTCGGCTGAGCCGGTTTCCGCTCCGCCGACTTCCGCTCCGCAGACTTACGCGCCCGCGACACCTCCGTCACTTCCGCCTCGACTGTCGCCCCGGCCCCAGCAGCCTCAGCAACCCCAGTGGCACCAGCCGCGGCCGCCCGCTCCTGTACCACCGTCACGCCGCCGGCTTCCGCCACGGATTCCGCACGCTCAGGCACCCGGGCCGACGGAACATGCTGGTCAGTGGGCGTCTTGTTCCGCAGCTTGTCGGTGATCAGCAGCAGCTGGCCGATTCCGGCGAACACGCCGCGCAAGGCCTGCGCCGGAGCCTCCTTGATGCGGTCACTCATCGGCGGCACGCGCATGTCACACTCTCCCTGGGACGGGTCTGGATCAGCCCAGGTATCCCCGCGTACCCGGGCACGTCGCTGTTAGTCAGCGCCTATTCCCTGCCGGGTAATCTTCCCGTCTTTATGTCGCGGTCGGCAACCATGACTTAACTGGTGAGAATCCCGTCCGCCGGGAGGCACGCCGGGCCGCGCCGTGCGCCGGTCCTGGCACTGTCCAGACCGAGATACGGTTACGTCCGGTTTAGCCACCAATGAGGCCGGTGTCACGTCGACCGGCCTCGCGCCCGAAAGGACGTATCCGCGATGACCTGCCCGGGACTTCACTGCGCCGGCTGCGGCCGCGGCGGTACCACCGCCACCCTGATCCTGCCTGCAATCGCGGCGCTGGCCGCCTGGTGGGCGTTCCAGGATCTGGTCGCCGTGGTCGTGGCGGTGGCCGTGAGCTTCGTGCTGGCCCTGGTGACGGTGAGCTTGCTGATCAGGGCCACCCAGAAGCGCGAGGCCAGGGTAGGTCTACTGCTGGCCGCGCAGCGCCAGGCCGCCGAGCTGCCTTGGACGCCGCGGACGCCGCATCGGGCGGTCACCGGGGATCTGCACCTGCACTTCCACGGCCTGCCGGACACCGCTGCCGCCGCCGCGGTCATCCGCCAGGCCATCAGCGGACCCGAGCTCGTCAGCGGACCCGAGCCCGTCAGCGGACCCGAGCCCGTCAGCGGACCCGCGCTCGCCGGCGTACCAGCACCCGTCGGGGTACCAGCCCTGCCCGACCCGGCCCTACCCGCACGACCGGACCCGGCCCAGCCGGCCTGACCGGACCCGGCCCGGCCGACCTGACCTAGCCGGCCTCCCGGACAGCCCGACGCCCGGCGGTCAGGATGCCCTGGCCAGCGTGCTAGCGTCGAATTATGGCTAGCTCAGACGCGCTGAATCAGCCCACCTCAAAGCGGGTCCTGCTCGCCAAGCCGCGCGGGTACTGCGCCGGCGTCGACCGGGCCGTGCAAGCCGTGGAGCTGGCCCTGGACAAGTTCGGCCCGCCGGTGTACGTGCGCAGGCAGATCGTGCACAACACCTACGTGGTCAGCTCGCTGGAGAAGCGCGGCGCGATTTTCGTCACCGAGGTGGAGCAGGTTCCGCCGGGCGCGGTCGTGGTGTTCTCCGCGCACGGCATCGCTCCCGAGGTGCGCACCGACGCCGAACGGCGCGGCCTGCGCACCATCGACGCCACCTGCCCGCTGGTCACCAAGGTGCACAACGAGGCACGGCGGTTCGCGGCCAAGGACTACGACATCTTGCTGGTCGGCCACGCCGGGCACGAAGAGGTGGTCGGCACCTCGGGCGAGGCCCCGAGCCGGGTCCGCCTGGTCGACGGCGCCGACGGGGTGGCGAACGTCGAGGTCACAGACCCGAACCGGGTCGTCTGGCTGTCCCAGACCACGCTGTCGGTGGACGAGACCGCCGAGACGGTCAGCGCGCTGCGAGAGCGTTTCCCGGCCCTGCTCGACCCGCCCAGCGACGACATCTGCTACGCCACGCAGAACCGCCAGGCCGCCGTGAAGGCCATCGCCGGCCAGTCCGACCTGGTCCTCGTGGTCGGCTCGCCGAACTCCTCCAATTCGGTGCGCCTGGTCGAGGTGGCCAAAGACCACGGCGCACCCGCCGCCTACCTGGTTGACGACGCGGGCGAGGTGGACGAACGCTGGCTGGACGGGGTCGGCACGATCGGCGTGACCAGCGGGGCTTCGGTGCCGGAAGAACTGGTGACCTCGGTGCTCAGCAAGCTGGCCGGGTACGGGTTCGGTGCCGTGGAGGAAGTCGAGGCGGTCCCGGAGGACATGACGTTCGCCCTGCCCCGCGAGCTGCGCCCCGCCCGGTCACCCGCGGCCGGCTAAACCGGGCCCGGCAAACGCCACGCCCCTAGCTCTCGCCCTTGGCTTTGGCGGCCAGCACGGCCCGCAGACCGCCCAGCACCTGAATCAGGCCGGCGTCGAAGCGGTCGAATTCCTCGGCCGTCATGCCGCCGAACAGCCGCCTGGCCAGCTCGCGATGACTGTCGGCCAGGGCCTGGGCGGTGCTGCGGCCCAGCTCGGTGAAGGTCACCAGGGTGGCGCGCCGGTCCGTGGGGCACGGCTCGCGGGTCACGAACCCGGTCTCCACCAGGCCATCGACCAGCGCGGTGACGGCGCGCGGGGTGACCCGCAGCGCCGAGGCGAGCGCCCGCTGCGGGCACGGGCCGAGCTTCCGCAGTTGCCAGATCAGATGGGTGCGGGCCTCGGTCAGCCCCATCCGGGCCAGGCTGCTCGACATGTCCTGGCTGAGCAGCACGGTCAGCAGGAGCACCCGGTCCAGCGTGGTCTCCCAAGGGTCGTCTGCCATATAGTTACACTACTACACAATGAAATAGATACACTATCTCAGCGAACCGAGGGAAACGATGACCCCAGAGCGAATCAGCACAGGTCAGATCAGCACGGGGCAGATCAGCACGGGGCAGACCGCCACAGAGCTAATGACCACCGCCGCCAACGTCGCGCTCATCCGCAGCACCCTCGACGCGTTCAACGCGGGCGACTTCGACACCTGTGTCGCCCGCCTCAGCCCGGACTTCGTGATGAACCTGGCCGGCCTGCCCCCGATGCCCGGCCCGGACGTGTGGCGGCACGGGGCCGACCTCATCAGGCGCGCCTTCCCCGACCTGCACGGGCAGATCGACGATGTCGTCGCCGCGGGCGACCAGGTGGCCCTGCGGCTGACCTTCCGCGGCACCCACCTGGGGGACTACCTGGGCCTGCCCGCCACCGGCCGCGCCATCTCCTACGTCAGCCACGAGTTCTACCGGATCGCCGACGGCCTGATCGCCGAGGAATGGATCTGCTCCGACACGGCCACCATGCAGAGCCAGCTGACCGGCGGAGACGCGTGAGGCTGCCCCGGCTCAGAACAGCCGGCGCCCGGTCTCGATCAGGTTCCTGATCGAGACCCTCCCGGGCAGCGTCGGCCGGTACCCGCGCCCGACCGCGATCACCACGGCCAGCGCCGTCCCGGTGAACAGCCAGGGGGCGGCCGTGCCCAGCGTGACCAATACTCCCTCGGCCGCCATGAAGCCGCCCGCCGCGGTCAGCGCCTGGGCGCACACCGCCCCGGCCAGGAACAATAGCGGCGGGCAGACCACCACGGTCCGCAGCCCGCTGCTCTTGGTGTAGCAGGTGACCAGGCCGCAGCCGCAGACGAACGCCGCGCCCGCCAGCGTGTCCCACCCGGTCCAGGCCGCGATGAGCAGGATGAGGAAGCAGAACACGAACAGCGCCACGACCGCGCCCCGCCCGGTGAGCTTGACCCGCCCCTGCGGTTCCAGGCTCGCAGAGGGCTCACGGGTGGCCGGGCGTCCGCGCCGGGCTCCGGGTCTGCGTCATCGAGCCGCACGCACCAGGCCCACCGGCCGGCCCATCTCCGCCGCCGATCCCGGCGCCTCGATCTCCGCCGCGCCGAACTCTCCCCGCTCGACCTCCCCGCCCCCGCTCGCCACCAGCTCGGGGGCGGACAGGGTCCGGGTGGTCTCCTCCACCGGCTTCGGCGCGTCCAGGGCGGCGTCGGTGACGCCCAGGTCGTTCAGCCGTCTGGCGCTGACCAGGACCCGGCCCTCCAGCGAGCCGACCGTCTGGTTGTAGCTGGTCACGGCCTTGCTCAGCTGGCGGCCCAGCTGGTCCACGTTGCGGCCCAGGCTGCCGATGCGGTCGTACAGCTCGCGGCCGATGTCGAACACCGCCCGCGCGTTGTCGGCCAGCGCCGCCTGCTGCCAGGCGTACTGCGCCGTGCGCAGCATCGTGACCAGCGTGGTGGGAGTGGCGATGTGCACCCGGCGGCTCATGGCGTACTCCAGCAGCGCCGGGTCCCGCTCCAGCGCCGGGGCCAGGAACGCCTCGCCCGGGATGAACAGGATGACGAACTCGGGTGACGGGCTGAGCGCGGCCCAGTAGGCCTTGGCCGCCAGCCGGTCCACGTGATCCCGTAGGTGCCGGGCGTGCGCGTCCATCCGCGCGGCGCGGGCCGCCTCGTCGTCGCTCTCCGCCGCCTCCAGGTAGGCGGCCAGCGAGACCTTGCTGTCGACCACGATGTGCTTGCCGCCGGCCAGGTGCACCACCATGTCCGGGCGCTGCGCGCCGTCGGCCGTGGCCACCGCCACCTGCTCGTCGAAGTCGCAGCGGGCGCTCATCCCGGCCAACTCGACTACCCGGCGCAGCTGCAGCTCACCCCAGCGGCCCCGGGCTTCGGGCCGCCGCAGCGCCGTGACCAGCGCCTGTGTCTGGTCCCGCAGCCGCTCCGAGGCCTGCCGGGCGAAATCGACCTGCTCGGCCAGCGCCGCGTGCGAGCGCGTGCGGGCCGCGTCGGAATCCCGGAGCTGGGCCTCGAGCCGGGCCAGGGTCTCCTTCAGCGGGCCGACCAGGTGCTCGACCGCGGCCCGGCGGTTCTCAAGCTCGCCGGACGCCTGGGCGTTGGCCGCCTGCAGCCGCCCCTCCGCGACCTCGAGGAACCGGGCCGTACTGGCGTCGAGCGCCTCCGCCGACAGGGCCTGGAAATGCTCCGCGAGCTGGCCTTCAATCAGCTCCGCCCGGTCGGCGGCCGCCCGCTCGGTCATCAGGGCCCGCTGCTCGGCAGCCCGGGCCCGGCCGCTCGCGTCCGCCGCGGCAGCCGCCAGGCGGCCCCGCGCGTACAGGTATCCGATCGCTGCCCCGATGACGATCCCGAGCAGCAGTCCGGCCAGCAGCGAGATTGCGCTCATATGCAGCGATGGTCTCACCCTGTAGGCAAAACCTCCCGCCGACACGCCCGGCGCCGGCCGAGGCCGCAGAGAAACCTCCGCCCCTCACCCCCATTTTTTGGCCGAACGGTCCGTGGTACCAGCCCCCGCGCCCCCCGCTCGCCCGCCCCGGCCTGCATCCTTCCCCCGCCGACGGCCTCCCCGGCCCTCACGTTTCCCATGGGGTCACCAGCCAATCGCCAGCACCCCTGCCGGGGCCATCGGGAGGGGGACCTGCTTGCCGCCGGAGATCCAGCCGAACTGCTCTGGATCGTTCCAGAGCAGCCAGTGCTGTGCCAGGCCATCGGTGGAAAGCACGGGAACAAGCCCCTCGTATGTGCCGATCGAGGGGGCCGAGCGGTACAAGATGCCGCTGGGCTGCCCGGTGGCCACGGAGAGCTGCAGCACCAGCAGGCGGTACCAGGGTTCTCCGGGGTGGCTCGGGAGCGGGGGTACAGCAGTCTCCGCTACTGCGGTCAGGGTGGATCCGTCGGGGCTGATGAGCGCGGTGTACACGCAGACGGAACAGCGGGCGTCCTGGCTGAACAGCAGGTGGCTGTGGGCTTGCAGTGAACCGCCCGAGCTGGTGGCGTCCAGGCCGAGGACAGCGAGGTCGGGAGATCCTTCCGGCAGCTGCCACAGATAGTCGGCGACCAGGGTGCGGCCGTCGGCCGTCCAGGACATCGCCTCGATCTGGGTCGTGACCCGGGCCGGGGTGGCGGCGGACACGGTGTTGTGCCAGCTGCGGACGGCACCGCTGGTCAGGTTCATGACATGGATGACGCCCGCGTCCAAGGCTGCCGAGGCGGGCGCGGGGCAGCCCTGCTGCGCGTACGCGACCTCGGCGCCATCCGGTGACGCGGCGAACTCGCTGACCGGCTCGCCGGTGACGGGTTTGCCCACCGCCCGCAGGCTGGTGACGCGCCCGGTACTGGTCACGCTGAACTGGTAGAAGCGCGTCTGGGTCGCGGTCGTAATCGAAGACCCGCACACCGTTTGCGTCTCGGCCGCAACGGTGAAGGTGCGGTCATCGGTGGTGACCGAGATGCTCCGCCCCAGGATCCAGCCAGCGGGCAGCGCGGGCATAGTCCCGGTGAGCTGGCCGTCGCTCGTCCGGCGGACCTGCGCCGTCATCAGCTCGCTACCGCTTCGGGTGATCCCCATGCTCACGATGGTCACGTAGAACGCCGGCGGCGGCGTCTGCGTCCCTGAAACGGACGGCACCCCGGCCAGGGAGGTGATGCCGGACCCGGCGCTGGCCGGGGCCTGAGCCTGGCCCGTCCCCGGAGCCTGGCCCGTCCCCGTAGTCAGGCCAGTACCCGGGTTACCGGCCAGGGTCACGGCGGTCAGGATGATCGCGGTAACGCCGGCCGCGGCGACGGCGGGAACCAGCCAGGCGCGCAGGCGGCCCATCCGGCGCCGGACCGGTCTCGAAGCCGGTGACGCGAGTTGGCTGGGTACCGGGCTGCTGAGCGCGTTGGTCTCATCCGGGGGCATGATCGCGGCCGCGGCGGCGAGCGCGTCGGTCAGCCGGTCCGCGGTCACGGTCAGCTCTTCCTGCGGAATCATCGGGTCTCCCTCAGTGCCCGAGCCAGGGCCGCAAGCCCGCGGGCCGCGGTGGACTTGACCGTCCCGGGGCTGATGCCGAGCGTGGCGGCGATCTCCGCCTCCGACAGCTCGAGGTAGAACCGGAGCACCAGCACCTCCCGCCGTCGACGGGAGAGCCTGGCCAGCGCGGCCAGCACCTGCTGCCGGTCCTCGGACAGCAGCACCGCCTCCTCGGCGGACAGCGGCGGGCTCGGTGAGTCATGGTCGGCGTGCCGCTGCGCTCGGCCGCGCCGCCTGATCGCCGTGCGGCAGCCGTTGACCACCGCCGTCCGCAGGTAAGGCAGCGGATCACCCGGATTGGCGAGCATGTCCCAGCGCTGATGCAGCCGAATGAAGACGTCCTGCACGACGTCTTCCCCGGCGGCCTGGTCGCCGACGATGAACGCGGCCAGCTTGACCAGTCCGGGACGGTGCGCCCGGTACGCCTCAGTGAAGCCAGATTCCGCCGATGACGCCGGGCGATCTGCCGTATCGTCCGGGCTGTACCGGTCGGCGCCTGGTCTCATGCCCACTACACTCCATGCCCCCGTGATCGGTTGCCTCCGGCCTCTATCCACCATCCTCAGTCCACCCGGCTGGGGTGCAAATACGTCGGAGTACGGGATCGGGGTCAGCGGTGGGTGGTGCGGGTGGGGTGAAAAGGGCTTACGGGTCAGGTGATTCCGGGCCGGCCCCGGCCAGGACGTGCCGATGTTCGGGCGCGGGCTGCCCCGCCGGACATGTACTCCCTGGGGTGCGCCCGGGCGGCCGACGGGATGCGGCAGGCGGGCGGGTTCGGCGAGCCGGAGCAGTGGCGGTTCGACTGGGAGCGGCCCTACACCCGCGACGAGTGGCTGGACCAGATGCCCACGTTCGGCGGCTGGAGCCAGATGCCCGCGGCGGTACAGCAGGACCTGCTGGCCGGCGTGGGCGCCGTTGTCGACGCGGTGGGCGGCAGCTTCACGATGGGCTACGCCACGATGGCGGCCACCGCGGCGCGTACCTGACTGGCCTGACCGCGGGGTGCGGTCGCTCCGGCGCGGTCTGAGTCGGCACTAAACTCGCGCGGGTGAGTTTGTCTATCGGAATCGTCGGCCTGCCCAACGTGGGCAAGTCAACTTTGTTCAACGCGCTGACCCGAGCCGGGGCGCTGGCGTCCAACTACCCCTTCGCCACCATCGACCCGAACGTCGGCGTGGTGGGCGTGCCCGACCCGCGCCTGGCCGAGCTGGCCGGGCTGTACGATTCGGCGCGGATCGTGCCCGCCACCGTGCGGTTCACCGACATCGCCGGGCTGGTCCGGGGCGCCTCGCAGGGCCAGGGGCTCGGCAACCAGTTCCTGGCCCACATCCGTGAGACCGATGCGATCTGCCAGGTGGTGCGGGTCTTCGACGACCCGGACGTGACCCACGTGGACGGCGACGTGTCGCCCGAGCGCGACATCGAGACGGTTGTCACCGAGCTGATCCTGGCCGACCTGCAGACGCTGGACAAGGCCGTGCCCCGGCTGGCCAAGGAGACCAAGTTCGCCAAGGATCCCGACCGGGCCCGGACCGCCGAGTCCGCGGTCGCGGCCCAGCAGCTGCTTGACCAGGGCACCACGCTGTGGGCCGGTGCCGCCTCCGCGGGCATCGATCTGCCCTCGCTGCGGGAACTCTCGCTCCTGACGGCCAAGCCGTTCCTGTACGTGTTCAACTGCGACGTCGCCGAACTCGCCGACGATGACCTGCGCAAGCGGATGTCCGCCCTAGTCACCCCGGCCGAGGCCATCTTCCTGGACGCCAAGACCGAAGCCGACCTGGCTGAACTGCCCTCCGATGAGGCCGCGGAACTGCTGGCCGAGGCCGGACTGGGCGAGCCCGGGCTGGCCCAGCTGGCCCGGGCCGGCTTCCGGGCCCTGGGCCTGGCCACCTTCCTGACCGCGGGCCCGAAGGAGACCCGGGCCTGGGAGATCAAGGCCGGCGCCACCGCGCCCGAGGCGGCCGGCGTCATCCACTCCGACTTCCAGCGCGGCTTCATCAAGGCCGAAGTGGTTTCCTTCGACGACCTGATCGCCGCGGGCTCGCTGCCCGCCGCCCGGGCCGCGGGCAAGGCACGCATCGAAGGCAAGGACTACGTCATGCGGGACGGCGACGTGGTGGAGTTCCGGCACAGCTGAGACGTCGGGGAGCCTGGCACGGCCGGGTTACGGCGCCTGGTCGTTGCGGGCCATCTGGGCGGCGCGCAGCTCCGCGTGCATCTCCCACGGCGCGCGCGGCAGCACGTGGCCCGTCTCCAGCAGGGACTTCAGGTTGGCGAAGACGGCGGGCCAGCCGGCCGAGATCGCCTGCAGGGCGGCGTCGTCGGCCAGGTTCTCGTGCGTGACCGTCAGCCGGACGATCTCGTGGTAGGGCTCGATGTCGAAGGTCACCTTCGACGGCCCGCCCGCGGGAACCTCGCCGGGAGCGTCGAACGTCATCGTGAGCCTGCGCGGCGGCACCGACTCGAGCACGGTGCCGGCCACGTCGGCGATGCCTGAGCCGTCGACGCGCCGGTGCTCCCAGGGCGAGCCCGGCTGCCAGTCTGAGACGTTGCTGTGCCCCCAGTACCGGCCGGTCAGGTCCGCGTCGGTCAGCGCTGCCCATACTCGCTCCGGCGAGCTCTCGATATAGGTGACGTACACATAGGAAGGCCGGGTGGCCATGGGTTCCTCCTCCGCTCGGTGCTTGATCGCGCTCAGCGCGCGCAGCCGGGGCCGTTCGAACTGCTCGATCCAGCGTTCGGTGATGTCCCAGAGCGGGACCGGGTTGAGGTAGTGCAGCTTTTCCCGGCCCCGGCGGACGGTGGCGATGAGGCCGGCCGCCTCCAGCAGGGCCAGGTGCTGCGTGGCCGACTGCCGCGCCATGGCCAGCGGCTCGCACAGTTCCCCGAGGGTCTGGCCGTTGCGCTCGCGCAGCCGGTCGAGCAGCGCCCGCCGCGTCGGATCGGCCAGCGCGCGGAACACCGCGTCGTCCTCGCCCACCCGAGGTGCGTCGTCATCGCCCACCCGAGGTGCGTCGTCATCGCCCACCCGAGGTGCGTCGTCATCGCCCACCCGGCCCGTCTCGTCCTCGTCCACCCGAACCATTATGCAGGTAATTACCTGCATAATGCAATTGGGCCTCCCGCCGACCTGGTGCGGGCCCCGGGTGGAGCTGCCGTCCTCCTGGCCGCGGGATGCCGGAGGCGTCCCGGAGCGCCTCGGTCAGATGGAAACTCATGTGATGGCTGAGCTGGAAGATTTAAATCGAATATTCGTACCACTTGAGTATTTGGTAACTATGTTCGATACTCGACTAGGTCTAACGTTCTCATCGGACGAAGGTGCGAAGATGGCTCCGGTCGAATCCCAGCTGCTGCCGCGGTCCGCGGTGGTCCCGCCGCGTGCTGCTGCCCGGTACGAATCTGACCAGCTCACCGTGGCCCGCCTGGCCGGGGCGGCGCAGCGGCACGCGCCGTGGCGGGAACCCACCGAGGCGGAGACGGCGACCGCGGTGACGGAACTGCGGGAGATAGCGGGCGAACGCGGTGACCTGCTGGCCGAGGTGGCGGGCTTGCTGACCGGCTTCTACCGGCGGACCAGGGAAGAGGCGAGAGCCCGGGCCGCCGCCCACTACTGCGTCGTCGCGGGTGCACAGCTTGAGGAGATCCCGCGCTGGATCGAGGTGGGACGGTGCCGGGCCGCGGCCGCCCTCCGCTGCAGGTCAGCGGCACCGCAGGGATGATCTGGGTGCGTCCGGCGGAATTTATTCCATACGGGTTTGAACCCGTTGCGTATTCGTCCCGTTTCAGAGAGTGCTGGTCATTTGTCCACGCGGATGTCCTGGTGATGGTCTCCAACCGGCCCCTCGCCAAGACGTAGTGCCTCACAATGGACCGCGGACCGGCGCTAAGGGACGGGCCGCCCCTGCTCGTGGCAGGCGCGGAAGCGTGCGGAGGTGTGATGTTTCGGCTGCCCAATACCGGTAACGGATCACATTTGTCCGATTACTCTCCGGTTGTGGCACTGAACGGCTCCGCATCACCCGGCCTCGGCTGGATCGAAAATGAGATCGGTTCACGCGGTCCCGCCGAGCCGACGGCCGGACCGTCCTGGAACGGCGCGGGCGGCCGGTGGCGGCTGTGGCCGCTCCGGGTGCTGCTGTGGGTGACGGTGCTGATCATCGCGTTCCGGGGCGTAACCGCCATCATCTTCAACCAAGGCACCACGCTTCGGGCTGACGGCACGACGGCCGCCGGCGTCACAACCGCGCAGTTCCCGGTGACGCTGGGCGAGGCATACGCCATGGCGTTCGGGCAGGTCTATCTGAACTTCAGCCCGGCCACCCAGGCCCAGCGCGAGCAGCAGCTGGCCGCCTTCGTGCCGCCCAGCGTCGCGGCCGCCAACCCGGACCTGGGCTGGAACGGCGCCGGGCAGCTGAGCCTGCAGTCCGAGCAGGTGGCGGGCATCACGGTGAGCGATCCCACCCACGCCGTGGTGACTCTGCTGGCCACCGTGAACGGGCAGCTCATGGAGCTCGGGGTGCCTGTCGTCGCCTCCGGCGGCGGCGTGGTGATCACGGGCGAGCCCGCCTGGCTGCCCGCACCGCAGCGGATCACGCCGCCCACGGCGGCCAGCCCGGGCTCGGATCCGGTCGCGCAACGCGAGCTGATAGCCGAATTGCCCGGCTTCTTCCGGGCGTACGCCGCCGGAGACAGCACGGCGTTGAGCCAATTCGAGGCGCCGGGCGTGACCCTGGCCGGGCTGGACGGCGCACTCACGTTCGACTCGATCGCGAGCCTGCAAGTACCGCCGGGCGGCGCCGCCAGACAGATAACTGTCACGGTCATATGGCAGGTTCCCGGGGCGGCTGAGTCGGGCGTCACAGAACTTACGGCGGCCTACAGGGCGTGGCTCACCCAACTTCAAAGCGGCAAATGGTATGTAAATGAAATCAGTGCGGTGACTGAGGCGGTGGAAGCGAAATGACCAGGACAGTGGCGGCTGACGCCGTCCTGCCCGCCTGCCGTCATGCCGTTGCCGCCCGCTGCACTGAGGCCTTCGCTGCCATCGCCTGTACCGGGCTCGCCAGCCGTGCTGGCCCGCCCGGGCGTCCCCGCCGGCCGCTGCTGCACCCCCTCCGCGGGGCCGCAGGAGAACGTAGCTCCCGATACGTACGCCCGCTTCGCCGGCCCTGCCGACGGGACGTCGCAATGCTCGCTGGATGGTCATCTGATCCCGGAAGGGACGTCTAAAATGTCTGCTCACCTCACCGCCGCGATGGTTCCAGTGGCCCTGAGCACGCAGGGCCTCGTCACCTACTTGCAGGGCCTGTTCGGGCCGCTGTTCCTGGGCATCGTCGGAATCGTGGCGATCTTCTTCCTGTTCACGCGCGAGATCACCAGGTTTGTCCAGTTCATGGTGCTCGCGGTGGCCATCGGCGTGGTCTTCTATACGCCCAGCATCGTCCAGACGCTGGCCGATGGCATCGCGAACGCTCTCGGAGTCCACTGAACCCGTTCTGACAGAAGGAGCGAGCCCCCAGTGGATCTTCCCACTTATACGAATATCTGGCGGATAGAAAAGCGGCTGTACAAGCTCTATGATTTCCGGCTGCCGGCGCCGCTGCCTATCACCTGGATTGGCGTGTTTGTCGGAATTACCGTTCCGTACATATTTTTCCTCGTTGTGATTGGGCTTCCGTTTAACCACAATTTGGTATGGCTTTATGTGCTGCCGCCTGGAGTGCTCACCTGGCTGACCACCCGCCCGGTCATCGAGAGCAAGCGGCTGCCCGAGCTGGTCAGCTCGCAGCTGCGCTATGTCTCCGAGCCGCGTACCTGGGTCCGGATGGCGCCGCTGACCGAGAAGGACGAGATCTTCGTGTCGGTCCGGGTCTGGCACCGGAACCCGCCGCGCACCCGGTCCAGGAAGCTGCGCAAGGCCGCCAGCCGAGCCCAGCAGGGCCAGGCCGCCGCGCAGCTGGCCGCGGCGGCCACCGCCGTTACCCCGGTGACCGCCGCCCTGGCTGTCGACGTGCCGGCCACCTCGCCCGCCACGGCCCCGCAGACCACCAAGTCGCGGTCCCGCCGGCCGGCGACCGCCGCCGCCGCCGCCCAGGCCCCGACGACGACCGCCGCCGCAGCGGCCCAGGCCCCGACGACGACCGCCGCCGCAGCGGCTCAGCCATCGACGACCGCCACCTTGGCGGTCACGTCCTGGCGGGCCGTGTCCCGGCAGCTCATGTCAGTCCGCCCCGCCGCCGCCCGGCTCAGCTCCTCCCGTGCCGCCCGCCCGGCCGCTGACGTGGTGCCTGAGCGGGAGCCGCTCGCCGACCTGGCATCCGACGATGCGTACCCGTCGGTCCGGATAATCCCGCCCTCGGAGCTGGCCAGGGCCACCTCCGAGGCCGCTCCGCCGGTGCCGCCGGCCGTCGAGGCTGACGCGTCTCAGCCGGCTGCCCCGGCCGTCGAGCCCGAGGCGTCCCGCGCCGCGCCCCCGGCGGCAGCTGCGCCCCCGGCGGCAGCTGCGTCTCCGGCGTCGGCTGCGTCTCCGGAGCCCGTTGCGCCTCCGGCGTCGGCCGCACCGCTGGCCCGGCCCGCCTCCCCGCCGGTCCCCATGCGGCTGCCGGTGCCGGAGCGGGCGACCGCACAACCCAAGGCCACAGCGGCGCCGGCCTGGCGGTCCTGGCCGGGCCGTCCGCAGCGGGATCCGCAGCCATCCGGACCCGCCGCCCAGCGGCCGCCTGCTGCCCGGCCGGAGGTGTCCGAGCCCGCCGCAGAGCCGCCGCCCGCCAGCCAGCCGCAGACGTCCGAACCGGCCAGCCAGCCGTGGCCCGGCGTCACGTCCCGGCCCGGCGTCACGTCCCGGCCCGGCGTCTCGCCGCGGCCCGGCTGGGCCATCTCGGCGGCCGAGCGGCGGCAGGAGGCCCGGGCCCTGGAGGTCTCGCACGACCCGGAACCGGACCCGCGCGACCTCGGCGAGGCGGGACCGGCGCCCGTCTCCTGGCCATCGGCCGGAGCTGGCACGTTCCCCATCGCCAGCCCGTTCCCCGAGGCCGGGCCCTTCCCCGAGGTCGGCGCGTTCCCCGAGGTCGGTGCCTTCCCCGAGCTCGAACCGCTGCCCGACCCCGAGCCCTCGCCCGCCGCCGGACCCCAGGATGCGCCCGCTCGGACCCGCCGGCGGGGCGCGCCGCGCGCGTCCGCCGCACCGGTTGCACCGGCCAGGCCGGAGGCGTCTGCGCCGTCGGCGCCGCCTGCGTCCGCGACGCCAGCACCGCCTGCGTCCGCGCCCGCGGCCCCCGGCCGGTCCATGGCGGCCCGGGTGGCGTCGCTGTTCGTCGCCCCCGACGCCGACCGTCCGGTGCCGTCCATCGAGCGGGCGCTGAGCGGCCCAGGCAGCGACGTCGACGCGAGCTGGCGGCGCCGGGTCAAGGTGGTGGCAGGCGGCCAGGGACCGGGCCAGCCGGACCGGGCCACCCGGGACCGTGACCGGGCCAGGCTGCCGCTGGACGGGCCGCGCCTGATCGCCGTGGTCGGCTGCATCAGCGGTGCCGGGCAGTCCGTGACCACCCTGCTCACCGGGCAGATACTGGCCGACCTGCGCGAGGTCCCGGTCGCCGCGCTGGACCTCAACCCAGGCGAGGGGTCGCTCGCCGCGTGCGTCCCGCCCGCCACCTCGGTTCCGGCCCTGCTCGCGGGCCAGGGACCGGGCCCGGAGGGCGGGACGGGACCGGGGCGAGGTGCCGCTCCGCGTCCGCTGCGCGGCATGGCCCGGATGCGGGCCGCCCGTGGCGACGGGACCAGGCTGGATGTCATCGCGGCCGGCCGGCCGGGCCGCGACGGCGGGCCCGCGCTCGGCGCCGGCGACTACCCGCGGCTGGCCCGCGTGCTGGCCGATAGGTATCCGCTGACCCTGATCGATCCGGCGCCGTCCAGCCTGGCCCGGGCCCTGGCGCTGGCGGACCAGCTGATGCTGGTCGTCCCGGCCAGTCCGGAGGCGGCGGCCTCGCTGGCCAGCACCCAGGAGTGGCTTACCGCGCACGGCTACGACGAGCTGGCCGCCCGCGCCGTGACCGTGATCAACGGGGTGAGCAGCCGGACCAGCCAGGACGTGCTGCAGGCCGAGTCGGTGGCCCGGGGCCGCTGCCGGGCGATCGTCCGGGTGCCGTGGGACGACATGTTGTCGGTGCGTCCTGACGCGTCGGCCGCGTTGCGGCCGCAGACCCGGCTGGCTTACACCGCGCTGGCCGGCGTGCTGATCGCGGGCCTGGCCCCGCGGACCATGAGCCCGCCCACCCCCATTCCCGGAAGGAGTCCCAGTGGGCACTCGGACTAGCCGGTCCAGGGGATCACGCACCCGGACCCGCCTGGGCCTGCGGTATTTCGATGACCGGATCCTGCTCACCGACACCCATGCCTGGGCCTATTACCGGATGCCCTCGGTGTCCTACGAGTTCACCACCCCGGAGGAGCGGGAGGCGCTGGCGACGAACATCACCGTGGCGCTGGCGGCGATCCGGATGGCCGACGCCGAGGTCCACCTGCGCATCGCGCACCGGTCCTACCCGGCGCAGGCGTGGGCTACCGGGCTTGATGCGACGTCGGACGGCGGTCCGGGCTGGCGGGATTACCTGGAGCAGTCCTACGAGCACGTCTGGGCCAAGGATTTCTGGGGCAAGGAGATCTACCTCGGCGTACGGCTCGGCCAACGCGGCGTGCGGGCCCAGCTGTCCGGCGGGGTGCTATCCCAGTTCGCCGGAATGTACAGCCGCGGCGAGCGGGGTCTGGGCCTGATCGACGAGGCGGTCGGCGCGTCGGAGATCAGCAAGTGGACCGAATCGGCCGAACGGCTCGGCCGGGCGCTGAACGCCAGCGCGCTCGCGGCCCGGCATGCCACCTCCGGTGAGATCGCCTGGCTGGTCAGGCACACGCTGATGGCGACGGCGACAGAGCCGGTGCCGTCCGCGACCAAACGGCGCCATTGGGGTGCGGGCGAGATCGACGCGCTGTTCGAGGGCCAGGTCCACAACGGGCGGACCCTGCTCGGCCTGGAGCACATGGGCGGGCAGTCCTACGCCGCGTTCGTGTCGTTCGCCCGGTTCCCCGACGTGATGTCGTTCCCGGACGGCGAGCCGTGGCTGCACTACGCCGATTCGCTGCCGTTCCCGGTGGAGATCAGCTCGCGGATGAAGCTCATCCCGCCCGCTAAGGCGAGTAAGGATGTGAGCCGCCGCCTGGCGCACGCCCGCGACATGGACGCGCACATCAGGGAGGCGGGGGCGGAGGCGCCGATCGCCCTGGCCGAGCAGATCGCCGCGGCGCGGATGCTGGAGCACGGCATCACCAAGGAGCGGCTGCCGTTCGTGTACGGGTGGCACCGGCTGATCGTGACCGCGCCGTCCCGGGACCTGTGTGTGCGGCGGGTGGAGGCGGTCGTCGAGCACTACCGTGATATCGGCATCGACGTGGTCAATTCGACGGGTGATCAGTTCTCGCTGCTGTCCGAGTCGCTGCCCGGCGAGCGGATGCGGCTCAGTTCCTACGTGCAGCGCCAGCCGCTGTACACCATCGCGGGCGGGATGCCGACGGCGACGGTGGAACTCGGCGACCGCGTCGACGCGGGCGCGGGCTGGATCGGCCCGTATATCGGGGAGACGCTGGGCCGGGCCCGGTCGGTGGTGCACTTCGACCCGCTGGTGGCGGCCGCGCGGAACCGGCCGACCGCGATCGCGATTACCGGGGAGCCGGGTGGCGGCAAGACGACGCTGGCGCTGCTGCTGATCTGCCAGCTGGCCCTGCGGGGTGCGACGGTGGCGGTGATTGACCCGAAGGGCGACGCGGAGTCGCTGGTGGAGTACCTGAGGCGGCAGGGCCGCAAGGCCCGGGTGCTGCCGCTGGGCGCCGCCGCGCCGGGCCTGCTGGATCCGTTCTCGTTCGGCACCGATCTGTCCGAGAAGCGGACCATGGCCACTGAGACGCTGCGGCTGCTGCTGCCCCGGATGAGCGAGGAACGCGAGAGCGCGATGATCCAGGCGGTCGGCGCGATCGCCGGGGCCGAGCAACCCAGCCTGGGCAAGGTCATCGACTACCTGGAGGAGGCGGAGGACCCGGCCTGGAAGAACACCGGCGCGGTGATGCGGTCGATCTCGGAGATGCGGCTGGCCCGGCTGTGCTTCGCGCCGTCGGCGGGGCAGCAGATCGACGCGGAGGGCTGGACCACGGTGTTCACGCTGGCCGGGCTGACGCTGCCCGATACCACCACCAGCCGCGACGATTATTCCTACGAGCAGCGGCTGTCGGTGGCGCTGCTGTACCTGGTGTCCCAGTTCGCCCGCAAGCTGCTGAACGGCATCGACCGCACCAAGCCCAAGGCCATCTTCCTGGACGAGGCGTGGGCCATCACCTCCACCCCCGAGGGCGCCAAGCTGGTGCCGGAGGTGTCGCGGATGGGCCGGTCCCGGAACACCGCGCTGATCCTGGTCTCGCAGAACGCCGGTGACCTGCTCCATGAGCAGGTCACCAACTGCCTGTCCGGCGTCTTCGCGTTCCGCTCCACCGAGCGCGGCGAGGTGGCGGATGTCATGTCGCTGCTCGGCGTCGCGCCGTCCGATGAGCACAAGGCGGTGCTCCGCGCGCTCGGCAACGGCGAGTGCATCTTCCGCGACCTGGATGACCGGGCCGGCCGCATCGGGATCGACCTGGTCTCTGAAGAACTCAGGGACTGGATCGACACCAACCCCACCCGGGCACGCGGGTCCCGGCCCGACCCGCTCGACCCGGGCACCGGCAGTCTCTTCAGCGCGGACGCAGCGTACCCGCCGGGCACGTCTGTGATCAGCGCGCCGGCGGCCGAGGCGCCGGCGAAACGGTAGAGCGAAAGCAGAACCAGGAGTTTTCCAGATGGCTGTCTCGCAAGCCCCGTCCATGCGCCGCGCGCCGGGCCGCGCCTGCCGCAGCCGACGCGGCCGCCGCCTGGCGCGCTGGGCGGCCGGGGTGCTGCTCAGCGCCGGAGCGCTGTTCGCAGTGACCACCCCGGCTCTCGCCGCGACGCACGCGGCCAGCGGGCCTGCAGCCCAGACCACCGCAGCCCAGACCACCGCGGCCCGGACCCCGGTGCACCTGACGGCGGAGGTGACGCCGGCGGCGCCGGGGGGCGTGTGCCAGGTGCCGGGTATCGGTGATATCGGGGGGCTGGTGGGGCTGTGCTCGTCCGGGTCGGCGGGGATTGTCGGGGACCTGAATAACATCTGCGAGCCGTCGCTGCCCCAGCCCGAGCCGGCCACCGGCGGCATCGACGCCATGATCGAGCCGCCGGCCGGGGCCTCGGGCGGGAAGACGCTGTACGACAATTACGGGATCGCCGGGCAGTTCTGGGCTGCCCATGGCCTGCAGTGCTCTGATATGACGTCGCTGATCGGCAATAACGTGGCCGGGATGGTCTTTGACGGGGCCAAGTCGCTGGACCGGGTGACGATCACGGTCTACCAGTCGGCGGCGGGCAACAGCATCCTGGCCTGGCTGCAGAACGCGGTGGACAGGCTGATCAGCGCTTTGGGCAGGGCGATCTATTTCCCCTACCTGGCGCCGGTGGTGATCCTGGGCGCGATGTGGCTGGCGTGGCAGGGCCTGATCCGCAAGCGCGCTACCCGGACCATCGAGGGCACGCTGTGGATGGTGGTGGCCGCCACGGCGGCGATCGCGCTGATCGGCAGGCCAGCCATGTTCACCGACGTGGGCACGACGGTCGCCGACGGCACCACCCAGGTGCTGAACACGGCGTTCGCTAACCTGCCCGCCACCAACGACAGCAACTGCCTGCCGGTGGTCGCGGGTGACCCGCAGAGCGTGACTTCCAGTTATGCGTTCACCTCGGGTAACGGGCTGGTCGATAAGAACGCGAACGAGCTGTGGTCGGTGCTGGTCTGCAAGCCGTGGCTGTGGGGCGAGCTCGGCACCACCCAGTTCGCGCGACCGGCAACGGCACCCAGACGGTGGTGAACACCTACGGGCGGCAGCTGCTGTGGTCCCAGGCCATCGCGGCCAATGAGACTCCGTCCGCGGCGCTGATCCAGGCCAAGCAGGCCACCTATACCGGCATCTCGAACGCCATCCAGGCTGGTGATCCGGCGATCTACCCGTTGTTCCAGGGGAACCAGTGGACGACCCGGCTGGAGATCGCGTTCGCGGCGATGTTCGCCGCGGTGGTGGCGGGGCTGCTGATCTTGCTGATCGCGCTGACGCTGATCGTGCTGAAGCTGGGGTTCTTGCTGCTGCTGGTGGCCGGGCCGTTTTTCTTGATCATCGGGACGCATCCGGGGTTCGGCCGGATCATCGCGATCCGCTGGTTCGAGATGCTGGTCGGGGTGCTGATGAAGCAGGTGGCGGTGGCGATCACGCTGTCGCGTGCTGCTGTACTGCTACTCGCTGATCATGGGGACCTCGGATGCGGCGCTGCCGTGGGCGCTGAAGATCCTGATGATCGCGCTGGTCACGGTGGCGGTGTTCATCTACCGCAAGCCGTTCCAGCACCTGTTCTCGGCCGTCGGGTACGGTGCGGTCGGCTCGCATGAGCGGGCCGAGTACAGCCTGCGCCAGGCGGGCACCACGTTCCGCCGGTCCACGCTGGATGCCGCGGCCGGGGCCATCCCCGGGATGGCGACGTACCGGGCCGCCCGCTGGTCCCGGCGCAGCCCGGGCTCGGCCGCCGCGGCCGGTGACGGCACCGTGGACGCAGGCGTGGCCGCGGGCACATCAGCCGCCGCGTCGGCCGACACCGCGGCCGGGACTGGGCAGGTCGTGGCCAGCGGGTCGCGGCTGCGGCCCGATGCTCCGCCCGCCGGCCGACGGGGACGGCGAGGGCGGCAGCGGTTCCCGTCGGCTGACCGGGGCCGGCGCCTCGGTCCGGAGCATGCCCGAGACCGGCGGCGCCGGCCGCACGGCACCGCCCCTGGACCTGCCCCCCCGGACCGGCGCCCCCGGGTCAGCCGGGTCAGCCGGCCCGGCCGGATCGTCCGGCGCGGCCTCGGGCTGGTCCCGCGGGGCCGGACGCGCGGCCGCGGCCGGATCGGGCCACCTGCAGCGGACCCGGTCCCGCGCACCCTCCGCTCCGGCTCCTCCGGTTCCTCCGGTTCTGCTGGTTCCTCAGGCCCGGCCGGGCCCTGGTCAGGAACCACTCCCGACGGAACCGCGGGCCGGACAGCAAGCGCGGGCGGGTCCGGACCCGCGCCCCGGTCAGCGGGGACGTCTCAGCCATCGTCCCCGGCGCCGGCCTGGCCGTCGACCGGCTGGTCCGGCGCGGGCCCGCGGCAGCGGTCGTCGATCGCGCCCAGGCCCACTCCGTCCCCGGCCCCGCCTGCCGAGCCTGCTGGCGGCGGCACAGCTAACGGCGGCGCGGCCAACGGAAACGGAAACGGAAACGGTTCGGGCAAGCAGCCACCCATGCCGTTCTGGCTTCGTCCGATCCGGCGGGACAAGTAGCGGGCGGTCACCATGGATCTCAGCCCTGGCCAGCGCAGCGCGGTCTTCGCCCTCATCGTGGTGGTCCTCGCCGTCCTCGGCTACTTCCTGGTCGCGCCGGCGCTGACCCGCTCGCACGCCGCGGCCCGGGCGGCGACCTCGCCCAGCGCGACGCCGCCCGCCGCGGCCAGCGCGCCGCCCGCCGCCGTCCCCCCCCGCCGTCCCGGCCGTCACGGCGCCGGCTGCGGCGGCGGGCGGCGTGAACATCTACTCCTGGCTGCCGTTCACCCAGCAGGACCTGGCCACCGCCGCGTCGGTCGCGGTGCAGGTCAGCGTCGACTACAACACCTACACCTACACCGAGACCGCGGCGGGTTACGTGGCCAAGATGGGCGGCCTGATCACCGGCCAGCTCGCCGGCACCCTGCAGGCCGGGTACCAGACACCGGGCGTGGCCAAGCCTGCAGGACCAGCCAGCGACAGGTCTCCACCGGGACCGCGGCGATCGTCTCGATCCGCGCCTTCGGCCCCTCCAGCCTCACCTTCATCGTCAACGCCGGGCAGCGGCTCGTCACCGCCAGCGGCACCACCAGCGGCAGCACGGCGTACGCCGTCACCGTCACCGGCGCGGGCAGCAGCTGGCAGGTCAGCGATATCGAGCTGCAGGACGCGGGCAATTCATGACCACCCGGCATGCCCTAGGCAGCGCATGACCACCAAGCTCTTCTACCGGTCCGGGACCGGACACACCGCCACCAGGCCGGACCGGTCCGGCATCTCGCCCCGGATCCTGGTGGCCGGCATCATCGGGCTGGCCGGCCTGGTCCTGCTCGGCCTGCTGGCCGTGCCCGCCATGATCGGGACCAGCTTGTTCTTCGCCGCCTCCGCCGGCTGCTCGGGCCAGCAGGCCGGAACGGCCGGGCAGCCCGCGGCCGGCCCCAAGGCCGAGTCGATCCCGGCCGGCTACCTGTTCTGGTACCACAAGGTCGGCCTCCAGTACGGCGTGCCGTGGACCATCCTGGCCGGCATCGGCACCGTGGAAAGCAACAACGGCCAGACCAGCCTGCCCGGCGTGCACAGCGGGCAGAACGGGTTCGGCGCGGCCGGGCCGATGCAGATCGGCATCGGCGGCCAGGCCGGGAACGTCTGGGGCGGCCTGCCCGTGCACCCGGCCAGCGAGGTCGTCAACGGCGTGGCCACCGACGAGGACGGCGGCCCGGACGCCGACGTCTACGACCCGGCCGACGCGATCGCCGGCGCGGCCAGGTACCTGCTGGCCGCCCAGGTCCAGACCAACCCGTCCGCCGCCATCTTCGCCTACAACCACCTGCAGTCCTACGTCCAGAGCGTGCTCTACTACGCCGGCGTCTACGCCGGCGGCCGCTACTCGGTCGTCTCCGCCGCCATGCCGTCCGGCAGCACCGCGGCCGGCTGCACCACCGCGACCGGGAGCGTGCTGTCCATCGCCGCGCCCAGCCAGGTCGTGGCCACCGCCATCGCCTACGCCGAGCAGCAACTCGGC
Organism: uncultured Actinomycetes bacterium; assembly: GCA_963790065.1. GTDB lineage: Bacteria > Actinomycetota > Actinomycetes > Streptosporangiales > Streptosporangiaceae > Palsa-504. The sequence continues at coordinate 129,137 of CAWBNK010000031.1, forward strand.
AAGCCCTACCAGTGGGGCGGCACCGGCCCGGACGCCTTCGACTGCTCCGGCCTGGTCATGATGGCCTACCGGACCGCCGGGATCACCATCGCACGCACCTCCCAGATGCAATGGGCCACCGAACCCAAGATCCCCGCCTCCCAGGCCCAGCCAGGCGACCTGGTCTTCTTCGCCGGCGCCGACGGCACCCCCACCTCACCCGGCCACGTCGGCCTGGTCATCGGCCACGGCCAGATGATCGAGGCCTACGCCACCGGCTTCCCCATCCGCATAGCCACCTACACCAACCGGAACCCGATCGGCTTCACCCGCCCCGGGACCACCGCCGGCGCCAGCACCACCGCTTCCGTCTCCGCTACCCCTGACCTGGGCAGATGAGTGGTCAGGCCGCTCACCGCAGCGCTGTGGTCCCAGGCCATCGCGGCTAATGAGACTCCGTCCGCGGCGCTGATCCAGGCCAAGCAGGCCACCTATACCGGCATCTCGAACGCCATCCAGGCCGGTGACCCGGCGATCTACCCGTTGTTCCAGGGGAACCAGTGGACCACCCGGCTGGAGATCGCGTTCGCGGCGATGTTCGCCGCGGTGGTGGCCGGGCTGCTGATCTTGCTGATCGCGCTGACGCTGATCGTGCTGAAGCTGGGGTTCTTGCTGCTGCTGGTGGCCGGGCCGTTTTTCTTGATCATCGGGACGCATCCGGGGTTCGGCCGGATCATCGCGATCCGCTGGTTCGAGATGCTGGTCGGGGTGCTGATGAAGCAGGTGGCGGTGGCCATCACGCTGAGCGTGCTGCTGTACTGCTACTCGCTGATCATGGGGACCTCGGATGCGGCGCTGCCGTGGGCGCTGAAGATCCTGATGATCGCGCTGGTCACGGTGGCGGTGTTCATCTACCGCAAGCCGTTCCAGCACCTGTTCTCGGCCGTCGGGTACGGTGCGGCCGGCTCGCATGAGCGGGCCGAGTACAGCCTGCGCCAGGCGGGCACCACGTTCCGCCGGTCCACGCTGGATGCCGCGGCCGGGGCCATCCCGGGGATGGCGACGTACCGGGCCGCCCGCTGGTCCCGGCGCAGCTCGGGCTCGGCCGCCGCGGCCGGCACCGGCACCGCGGCCGCGGGCACCACGGACGCGGGCGTCGCCGCGGGCACAGCGGCCACCGCGTCTGCCGACCCCGCGACCGGAACCGGGCAGGTCGTGACCAGTGCACCGCGGTTCCGGCCCGACGCTCCGCCCGCCGCCGACGCGGACGGGGACGGCGAGGGCGGCAGCGGTTCCCGTCGGCTGACCGGGGCCGGCGCCTCGGTCCGGGTGCTGCTGATCACGGGGGCGTTGCTGGGGGTGGCCAGCGCGGCGATGGCTGCCACGCATGCGGCCAGCGCGCCTCCCGTGTCTCAGAGCACAGCTGCCCAGACCACCGCACTCCAGACGCCGGTGCACCTGACTGTGGCGGTGACCCCGGCGGTGCCGGGGGGCGTGTGCCAGGTGCCGGGTATCGGTGATATCGGGGGGCTGGTGGGGCTGTGCTCGTCCGGGTCGGCGGGGATTGTCGGGGACCTGAATAACATCTGCGAGCCGTCGCTGCCCCAGCCCGAGCCGGCCACCGGCGGCATCGACGCCATGATCGAGCCGCCGGCCGGGGCCTCGGGCGGGAAGACGCTGTACGACAATTACGGGATCGCCGGGCAGTTCTGGGCTGCCCATGGCTTGCAGTGCTCTGATATGACGTCGCTGATCGGCAACAACGTGGCCGGGATGGTCTTTGACGGGGCCAAGTCGCTGGACCGGGTGACGATCACGGTCTACCAGTCGGCGGCGGGCAACAGCATCTTGGCCTGGCTGCAGAACGCGGTGGACAGGCTGATCAGCGCTTTGGGCAAGGCGATCTATTTCCCCTACCTGGCGCCGGTGGTGATCCTGGGCGCGATGTGGCTGGCGTGGCAGGGCCTGATCCGCAAGCGCGCTACCCGGACCATCGAGGGCACGCTGTGGATGGTGGTGGCCGCCACGGCGGCGATCGCGCTGATCGGCAGGCCAGCCATGTTCACCGACGTGGGCACGACGGTCGCCGACGGCACCACCCAGGTGCTGAACACGGCGTTCGCTAACCTGCCCGCCACCAACGACAGCAACTGCCTGCCGGTGATCGCGGGTGACCCGCAGAGCGTGACTTCCAGTTATGCGTTCACCTCGGGTAACGGGCTGGTCGATAAGAACGCGAACGAGCTGTGGTCGGTGCTGGTCTGCAAGCCGTGGCTGTGGGGCGAGCTGGGTACCACCGCCTACGGCACGCCGGGCAGCGGCACCCAGACGGTGGTGAACACCTACGGGCGGCAGCTGCTGTGGTCCCAGGCCATCGCGGCTAACGAGACTCCGTCCGCGGCGCTGATCCAGGCCAAGCAGGCCACCTATACCGGCATCTCGAACGCCATCCAGGCCGGTGACCCGGCGATCTACCCGTTGTTCCAGGGGAACCAGTGGACCACCCGGCTGGAGATCGCGTTCGCGGCGATGTTCGCCGCGGTGGTGGCGGGGCTGCTGATCTTGCTGATCGCGCTGACGCTGATCGTGCTGAAGCTGGGGTTCTTGCTGCTGCTGGTGGCCGGGCCGTTTTTCTTGATCATCGGGACGCATCCGGGGTTCGGCCGGATCATCGCGATCCGCTGGTTCGAGATGCTGGTCGGGGTGCTGATGAAGCAGGTGGCGGTGGCGATCACCCTGTCCGTGCTGCTGTACTGCTACTCGCTGATCATGGGGACCTCGGATGCGGCCTGCCGTGGGCGCTGAAGATCCTGATGATCGCGCTGGTCACGGTGGCGGTGTTCATCTACCGCAAGCCGTTCCAGCACCTGTTCTCGGCCGTCGGGTACGGTGCGGTCGGCTCGCATGAGCGGGCCGAGTACAGCCTGCGCCAGGCGGGCACCACCTTCCGCCGGTCCACGCTGGATGCCGCCGCCGGGGCCATCCCCGGGATGGCGACGTACCGGGCCGCCCGCTGGTCCCGGCGCAGCCCGGGCTCGGCCGCCGCGGCCGGTGACGGCACCGCGGACGCAGGCGTGGCCGCGGGTACGTCAGCCGCCGCGTCGGCCGACACGCCGGCCGGGACTGGGCAGGTCGTGGCCACCGGGTCGCGGCTGCGGCCCGATGCCCCGCCCGCCGCCGACGCGGACGGGGACGGCGAGGGCGGCAGCGGTTCCCGTCGGCTGACCGGAGCCGGCGCCTCGGTCCGGAGCATGCCCGAGACCGGCGGCGCCGGCCGCACGGCACCGCCCCTGGACCTGCCCCCCCGGACCGGCCCGCCCGGGTCAGCCGGGTCAGCCGGCCCGGCCGGATCGTCCGGCGCGGCCTCGGGCTGGTCCCGCGGGGCCGGACGCGCGGCCGCGGCCGGATCGGGCCACCTGCAGCGGACCCGGTCCCGCGCACCCTCCTCCGGCTCCTCCGGTTCCTCCGGTTCTGCTGGTTCCTCAGGCCCGGCCGGGCCCTGGTCAGGAACCACTCCCCGGACGGGAACCGCGGGCCGGACAGCAAGCGCGGGCGGGTCCGGACCCGCGCCCCGGTCAGCGGGGACGTCTCAGCCATCGTCCCCGGCGCCGGCCTGGCCGTCGACCGGCTGGTCAGGCGCGGGCCCGCGGCCGCGGTCGTCGATCGCGCCCAGGCCGACTCCGTCCCCGGCCCCGCCTGCCGAGCCTGCTGGCGGCGGCACAGCTAACGGCGGCGCGGCCAACGGAAACGGAAACGGTTCGGGCAAGCAGCCACCCATGCCGTTCTGGCTTCGTCCGATCCGGCGGGACAAGTAGCGGGCGGTCACCATGGATCTCAGCCCTGGCCAGCGCAGCGCGGTCTTCGCCCTCATCGTGGTGGTCCTCGCCGTCCTCGGCTACTTCCTGGTCGCGCCGGCGCTGACCCGCTCGCACGCCGCGGCCCGGGCGGCGACCTCGCCCAGCGCGACGCCGCCCGCCGCGGCCAGCGCGCCGCCCGCCGCCGTCCCGCCCGCCGCCGTCCCGGCCGTCACGGCGCCGGCTGCGGCGGCGGGCGGCGTGAACATCTACTCCTGGCTGCCGTTCACCCGGCAGGACCTGGCCACCGCCGCGTCGGTCACGGTGCAGGTCAGCGTCGACTACAACACCTACACCTACACCGAGACCGCGGCGGGTTACGTGGCCAAGATGGGCGGGCTGATCACCGGCCAGCTGGCCGGCACGCTGCAGGCCGGGTACCAGACACCGGGCGTGGCCAGCCTGCGGGCCAGCCAGCGACAGGTCTCCACCGGGACCGCGGCGATCGTCTCGATCCGCGCCTTCGGCCCCTCCAGCCTCACCTTCATCGTCAACGCCGGGCAGCGGCTCGTCACCGCCAGCGGCACCACCAGCGGCAGCACGGCGTACGCCGTCACCGTCACCGGCGCGGGCAGCAGCTGGCAGGTCAGCGATATCGAGCTGCAGGACGCGGGCAATTCGTGATCACCCGGCATGACCTGGGCAGCGCATGACCACCAGGCTCTTCTACCGGTCCGGGACCGGACACACCGCCACCAGGCCGGACCGGTCCGGCATCTCGCCCCGGATCCTGGTGGCCGGCATCATCGGGCTGGCCGGCCTGGTCCTGCTCGGCCTGCTGGCCGTGCCCGCCATGATGGGGACCAGCTTGTTCTTCGCCGCCTCCGCCGGCTGCTCGGGCCAGCAGGCCGGAACGGCCGGGCAGCCCGCGGCCGGCCCCCAGGCCAAGTCGATCCCGGCCGGCTACCTGTTCTGGTACCACAAGGTCGGCCTCCAGTACGGCGTGCCGTGGACCATCCTGGCCGGCATCGGCACCGTGGAAAGCAACAACGGCCAGACCAGCCTGCCCGGCGTGCACAGCGGGCAGAACGGGTTCGGCGCGGCCGGGCCGATGCAGATCGGCATCGGCGGCCAGGCCGGGAACGTCTGGGGCGGCCTGCCCGTGCACCCGGCCAGCGAGGTCGTCAACGGCGTGGCCACCGACGAGGACGGCGGCCCGGACGCCGACGTCTACGACCCGGCCGACGCGATCGCCGGCGCGGCCAGGTACCTGCTGGCCGCCCAGATCCAGACCAACCCGGCCGCCGCCATCTTCGCCTACAACCACCTGCAGTCCTACGTCCAGAGCGTGCTCTACTACGCCGGCCAGTACGCCGGCGGCCGCTACTCGGTCGTCTCCGCCGCCATGCCGTCCGGCAGCACCGCGGCCGGCTGCACCACCGCGACCGGGAGCGTGCTGTCCATCGCCGCGCCCAGCCAGGTCGTGGCCACCGCCATCGCCTACGCCGAGCAGCAACTCGGCAAGCCCTACCAGTGGGGCGGCACCGGCCCGGACGCCTTCGACTGCTCCGGCCTGGTCATGATGGCCTACCGGACCGCCGGGATCACCATCGCACGCACCTCCCAGATGCAATGGGCCACCGAACCCAAGATCCCCGCCTCCCAGGCCCAGCCAGGCGACCTGGTCTTCTTCGCCGGCGCCGACGGCACCCCCACCTCACCCGGCCACGTCGGCCTGGTCATCGGCCACGGCCAGATGATCGAGGCCTACGCCACCGGCTTCCCCATCCGCATAGCCACCTACACCAACCGGAACCCGATCGGCTTCACCCAGCCCTGATCTAGTTCCTCATCGTTTTATCAAGGTGAGAACGCCGACGCCGCTTGCACTGATCGTGGCCTCGATCTCGAGACTCGTAAGCGGAACTTAGTACAGCTCACCCGTGCTTCGCATCCCCGCTGCTGCGGTCCTGGTGCTCGCAGTCGTAGACGACCGGCCCTAGCGCGTTACCCTATTACTACGGCCGAATTACTACGGCCGATCTGTGCACAGGTAGATCCTGAAACCGGGGAACGCTTCCTCCCCGCGGCGCCGCATTACCGCGGACACCGCACTGCGGCTGTCCCGGTACTTCGGCACCTCCGAGCGGTTCTGGCTTAACCTGCAGGCCCGCTATGACCTGGAAACCGAGAAGGACCGGCTTGGCGCAGCGCTCGATGACATCCGCCCGCTCAGCGCAGCGAGCTGACCCAGAGTCGGCACCTGGCTCCACGCCGACTCACGAGCGCGGCCTTGGGCCATAAGACCCGCTCGGACCGTGAAATCACCATGACCAAGACGCTGTCGTACGCTGCCGCGGGACTCGATCAGGGTGTGTTTGCCGCGTCGGCGCTGGGGGTGTAGGGGAGTTTGTGGGGGTCGGGGAAGCCGAGGCTGGTATAGCCGGGTGCGTGCACAGTGCTGCGCCTCGCCTCTGGAAGACCGGTTCTGCCGCGGCCATCAGTGCGTCGATCTTGCCGCCTGGTACAGCGAGAGAATGCTTCAGTCAGACAGGCCGCTACCGGAACGTGGCGGTCCGGTCGTTCCCCGGACTACCAAGGTGGGGTCGAGAACGATATCCCTGGCCTCGATCCGCCCATGGTCGAGGCGCTCGATGATGGCCTGGACGGCTTGTTCGGCCATCAGCGCAGCGTCCTGGCGGACGGTAGTGAGATTGATGAAGGACAGCCGGGCAATCTCGCTATCGTCGTAGCCGACTACCGATATATCACCGGGAACGTCTATGCGGGCCCGGGTGAGGGTGTCGAGGACGCCGTGGGCGCACCGGTCATTGGCCGCGAAGACGGCGGTCGGCAGCTGTTCTTCGTTGAGGATGTGGCGGCTGGCGGTCGCACCGGATTCCTCGGTGTAGTCGCCGGGGAGAACCAGGATCTGGTCGGCGAGGCCGTGCCGCAGCATGGCCTGCCGGTATCCACGGCGGCGCTGAGCGGATGCGGGCAGGCCGCCGCCGTCGATGTGCACGATGCTGCGGTGGCCGAGACTGACCAGGTGGTCCACGGCCAGCCGGGCGCCACGTTCGTCGGCTACCCGGACGGCATCAACGCTGTCTCCGGTATGACGCCGTCCGATGTCGACGATAGGCATCTGATCCGCGACGCGCGCGAGTTGAGCGGCCGTGATGGTCGTCCCGTCCAGGATCAGCGCCTCGCTGCGGTAGGCGAGTAGCTCCTCCAAGGCTTGCCAGTCGTCGCGCCCGGCCCCGATTGGGCCCAGGACGACGTGGTAGCCGTGCCGTTCTGCGGCCGGATAGATTGCCTCGACCAGGTCGACGTCGAACGGCTGCCGCATGGTAAACAGCACGCCAATATGCCGGCTGCGATTGCGCCTGAGTACCTGGGCCGCGGTGTCGGGCCGGTAGCCCAGTTCGGCAGCGGCGCGCAAGACGCGCTCGCGAGTCTCCGCACTGGCCCCTGGAGCGTTGCGGAGCACCAGTGACACCAGCGTCTGAGAGACACCTACGCGCGCCGCGACGTCACGCATGGTCGGTCGCCCGAGCCTCCCGGAGGCATTGACCGTGGAATCAGTGTCCATCGAGGCTCGTTCCTCTTGTCCATATGTCTTGACATACGCGGCAGCCACTCGCATACTAACATACTGTTACGTATTAGTAATTCGTAACAGTAGAACGACGAGCCTCTTGAGATATGGGCAGCCGAACAGGACTTGACTTCCTGCCGGACCCGATCGGGGGAGGGGCGACGCGCCGAGTGGTAACAAATCCGGAGGACCGCAGATGGGTCGCCCTGAGAACACGATCAGCGGTAGTGGCGCCGTAGCCGACTTCGCACAGCAGCTACGGCTGCTGCGTCAGCACGCAGCGTTGACGATCCGCCAGCTCGCTGCGGCGACGGGGCTCTCCACGGCCACCTTGTCGGTGGCCGCCTCTGGCCAGAAGCTGCCCAGCTGGGAAGTCGCCAGAGCATACATCCAGGCCTGCGGCGGTGACACGGATGACTGGCGCATGCGCTGGGAACACGCGGCGCGGTCTTCCCGGCTGTCCCCGGCCTTGCGGCTGTCCGCCCAGGCCGGCCACGCACCTGGCGCCCCAGCTCGGCACGACAACCGCGGCTTGCTCGGAGGCCCCGCCCCGCTGCCCGTGACGGCCGAGACCACCAGTGAATTCATGGACTGCCTGCTGCGGGTGAAGATCTGGGCGGGCGACCCGCCGGTCCGCGCTCTCTCCCGGCGCACCGGCTTGCCGCCCAGCACCGTGCAGGACTTCCTCCGCCGCGAGCGCCGCAGGCTGCCGACCGTGGAGGCAGTCTGCACCTTCCTGAAGGCCTGCGGCGTCGACGACTGGAACGTCATCGCGGAGTGGATATACGCCTGGCGGCGACTGAAGTTCGCCGAATCCGAGGAACGCCGTAATCGTGCGCCGCGCGCGCTGATGTCAGCCTTACCGGCGACCGGAAGGCCGGCCACCGGTAAGCCGGTAAGGCTGCGCTCAGTCAGACGGCCGTCGGGAAGTGCAGGTGAGCACGGTGGTGCTCCGGATACTTGTTGTCAGGCCAGCGGCTGGTGATGGCCTTGGCGCGAGTGTAGAAGCGGATTCCTTCGGGTCCGTGCACGTGAGTGTCGCCGAACAGCGAGTCCTTCCACCCGCCGAACGAGTAGAAGGCCATCGGCACCGGGATGGGAACGTTGATGCCGATCATGCCGACCTGGACGTGGCGCTGGAACTGGCGGGCGGCCTGGCCGCTGGAGGTGAAGATCGCAGTTCCGTTGCCGTAGGGATTGGCATTGATGATCTCGATGGCCTCGTCGAAGGTGCCGGCCCGCAGAACCACCAGGACCGGGCCGAAGATCTCGTCGCGGTAGATGTCCATCTCGGTGGTGACCCGGTCGAACAGGCACGGGCCCACGAAGAACCCGTTCTCGTGGTCCTTGACGGTCAGCCCGCGGCCGTCCACCACCAGGGCAGCGCCCGCCTCCTCGCCGTCGCCGACATAGCCGACGATGCGGTCCCGCGCCTCGGGCGTGACGACCGGCCCCATCTCCGAGGCCTCGTCGCGGCCCGGGCCGACCTTCACCTGGATTGCCTTCTCCTTCAGCCGCTCAACCAGGGCGTCGCCCGCCTCGCCCACGGCCACGACCGCGGAGATGGCCATGCAGCGCTGGCCGGCCGACCCGTATCCGGCGGCCGTGATGTGGTTGGCGGCGAACTCGATGTCCGCGTCGGGTAGTACCACGGCGTGGTTCTTGGCGCCGCCGAGCGCCTGCACGCGCTTGCCGCTGGCCGACGCCCGCTCGTGCACGTACCGGGCGACCGGCGTGGAGCCGACGAAGCTGACCGCCGCGACGTCCGGGTGATCCAGGATCGCGTCGACGGCGACCTTGTCGCCGTTCACCACGTTGAAGACCCCTTCGGGCAGGCCTGCCTCGGAGTAGAGCCGGGCGATGAGGTTCGACGCGGACGGGTCACGCTCGCTCGGCTTGAGGACGAAGGTGTTCCCGGCGGCGATCGCGACCGGGTGCATCCACATCGGCACCATGACCGGGAAGTTGAACGGCGTGATCCCGGCGCAGACGCCGAGCGGCTGGCGGAACGAGTAGGCGTCCATATCGGTCGACACCTGCTCGGAGTACTCGCCCTTGAGCAGCGTCGGGAGGCCGCAGGCGAACTCGACCACCTCCAGGCCGCGGGTGACCTCGCCCTTGGCGTCGGAGACGACCTTGCCGTGCTCGTCGGCGACGAGCTCGGACAGCTCGTCGATATGCCGCTCGATCAGGTCCCGGAAGGCGAACATGATGCGCGTCCGGCGCATGAGCGACACGTCGCGCCATGCCTCGAACGCCTTGGCCGCCGCCTGCACCGCAGCTTCGACGTCGGCTGCGGTCGCCAGCGCGACCTGGGCCTGCTGGTCGCCCGTGGCGGGGTCATAGACCGAGCCGAACCGGGTCGATGCCCCGGTCGTCTCCGACCCGGCAATCCAGTGCTGGATAGTACGCATCCGAAGTATCTTCTCCTTTACAGGTAAATCCGCTGGCCGCGCTTGGCGGCTTCGTAGGCGGCCCGGGCCTTCTGCGTGCTTTCCAGGACGGCCACCTCGGAGACAGGCACGTCCCACCAGCCCTCGGAGTCCGGGACCGGAGCGAGCGGGTCGGTCTCGATGTAGACCACGGTGGTCCGGTCCGAAGCCCGGGACCGCCGCAGCGCATCGCCGAACTCCTCGACGGTCTTGACCCGCAGCACGTCAGCGCCCAGGCTGGCCGCGTTGGCGGCCAGGTCAACGGGCAGCACCTCGCCGTCCAGGAGCCCGGTCTCCGGGTTGCGGAAGCGGTAGCTGGTGCCGAACCGCTGCGAGCCCAGCAGCTCCGAGAGCGCGCCGATGGAGGCGAAGCCGTGGTTCTGGACCAGGACGATGTTTAGCTTGATCCGCTCGGCCACCGCGGTGACGATCTCGGTCGCCATCATCAGGTAGGACCCGTCGCCGACGAGAACGAATACCTCGCGATCCGGGTCGGCCAGCTTGGCCCCCAGGCCGCCGGCGATCTCGTACCCCATACAGGAGTACCCGTACTCGACGTGGTACTGCTTCGGGTCCCGGGCCCGCCACAGCATCTGCAGGTCCCCGGGCATGCTCCCGGCCGCCTGCACCACCACGTCCCGGTCGTCCATCAGGTCGTTTAGCGTCCCGAGGATCTCGGTCTGGGCCGGCCGCGGCTGATGGCCGAGGTGGTAGGCGCGGTCCACCCTCCGCTGCCAGTCGACGTTTAGTCCGACCGTCCGGCGGGCATACGCCTCGTCCACGTGCCACCCGCGCATGACCTCGGTCAGCGCTTCCAGTCCGGCCCGAGCGTCGGCCACCAGCGCGGTACCGGCCTGCTTGCCCGCGTCGAACGCCGCGATGTTGAGGTTGACGAACCGCACGCCCGGATGGCCGAAGGCGGTCCGGGAGGCGGTGGTGAAGTCGGTGTAGCGGGTGCCGACGCCGAGCACCACGTCGGCCTCCCGGGCCAGCGCGTTGGCCACGGGGGAGCCGGTGGCGCCGATGCCGCCCGCGGCGCACGGATGGTCCCAGGCCAAGGCGCCCTTGCCGGCTTGGGTGTCCGCCACCGGGATGCCGGTGGCCTCGGCGAACCGCCGCAGCGCCTGGCTAGCCTCGGAGTAGATCAGGCCGCCGCCGGCGACGATGAGCGGCCGTTGCGCGGCTCGCAGGACGTGGACCGCGCGGGCCAGGGCCGCGGGCTCGGGTACCGGACGCGGTATATGCCAGGTTCGTTCGGCAAGAAGATCTTCGGGCCAGTCGTAGGCCTCGGCCTGCGCGTCCTGCGGGAGGGCCAGGGTCACGGCGCCGGTTTCGGCCGGGTCGGTGAGCACGCGCATCGCGGCCAGCAGCGCCGCGGGCAGCTGCTCCGGGCGCCAGATGCGGTCGAAGAACCGTGACACGGGCCGGAACGTGTCGTTGACGCTTACGTCGTACGAGCGCGGGTCCTCCAGCTCCTGCAGCACCGGGCTGGCGGCCCGGGTGGCGAAGATGTCGGACGGCAGCAGCAGCACCGGGATCCGGTTGATGGTGGCCAGCGCGGCACCGGTAACCATGTTGGTCGAACCGGGGCCGATCGAGGCGGTGCACGCGCAGGCCTGCAGCCGGTTCCGCATCCGGGCGAAGCCGACCGAGGCGTGCACCATGGCCTGCTCATTGCGGGCCAGGTAGTACTTCAGGTCGGCCTCGCCGGTCTCGTGCGCCTGCAGCAGCGCCTGCCCGACCCCGGCTACGTTGCCGTGGCCGAAGATCCCGAAGCACCCCGGTATGAGCCGCTGCCGGACGCCGTCGCGCTCGCTGTACTGGCAGGCCAGGAAGCGGACCAGGGCCTGCGCGACGGTCAGCCGGATCGTGCTCATGATCACTCCTTTCCGCGCATCAGGCTGACGGCTGTGTCCACCGCGCCGGCCACATCGTCGTCGGGCGGGAACAGCAGGGTCCGGCCGGCCACCAGGCCGTGCACCGACGGCAGCTGCAGCGCCTTGTGCCAGCGGCCGAAGGCGGCGTCCTGGTCGGCGCTGACCTCGCCGCCGAGCAGCAGGGCCGGCAGCGTCGAGGCGGCCAGGACCCGTTCCATGTCGTCCACCACCGGCAGCTTGAGCCAGGTATAGGCCGAGGTGGTGCCCAGCCCGGATGCGACCGCGATGGAGCGGATCACCGCCTCGGGCGACAGTTCGTTACGCACCCGGCCCTCAATCCGGTGCGAGATGAACGGCTCGATCATGGCCATCAGCCCGCGGCCGGCCAGCTCGCTGACCGCCCGGGCACAGGCCTGCATGGTCGGGGCGGTGGCCCGGTCATCCGGGTCGATGCGCAGCAGCATCTTGCCGGCGTCGAAGCCCATCAAGGCGATGGCTTCCGCGTCGTAGCCGGTGAACCGGTCGTCCATCTCGAAGACGGTGCCGGCCAGGCCGCCGCGGTTCATCGAGCCGACAACCACCTTGTCCTCCAGCGCGCCGAGCAGCAGCAGGTCCTCGATGATGTCCGCGGTGCCGAGCACGCCGTCGACGCCGGGCCGGGACAGCGCCAGTACCATCCGCTCCAGCAGGTCGGCCCGGTCGGCCATGGCCATGGGCCGGTCTCCGGCCCGCAGCGCGCCGCGGGCCGGGTGGTCGGCCGCGATGATGAACATCTGGTCGTCCTCGCCCAGCAGCGACGTGCGCCGCTTGCGCCGGGCGGCCGCCTCGGCGATGGCCTGCGGCCGCCTGGCCCGCGTGTCGGGCAGGGCCCGGATCTGATCACGCACTGGTTGCCTCCAGGAGCTCGGTCACCTCGGCCGCCGTCGGCATGGCGTCCGAGCAGGCCAGCCGCGACGCCACGATGGCCCCGGCGGCGTTGGCGAAACGCATCACCCGCTCGAGGTCCCAGCCGGCGAGCAGCCCGTGGCACAGGGCGCCGCCGAATGCGTCACCGGCACCCAGCCCGTTGAGCACCTCGACCGGCACTGGCGGCACCTCCACCGAGACCGTCCGGTCATGGGCCAGCACGCCCTTGGGGCCCTGCTTGACCACGGCCAGCTCGACGCCGGCCTCGTGCAGCGCCCAGGCCGCGGCCAGCGGCTCGCGTTCACCGGTCGCTGTCTCGCATTCGTCGAGGTTGCCGACGGCCACGGTCACATGCGGCAGCGCCTGCTGCACCCAGTGCCGGGCCTCCTGCCGGGACGGCCAGAACATGGGCCGGTAGTCCAGGTCCAGGACGGTGATACCACGGCCGTTCCGTGCCTGCAGGGCGGCCAGCGTCGCGGTCCGGCTCGGCTCTTGCGACAGGCCGGTACCGGTCACCCAGAAGATCCCCGCGGCGCGGATCGCGTCGAGGTCCAGCTCCTCGGGATAAATCTCCAGGTCCGGCGCCTTGGGCCAGCGGTAGAAATATAGCGGGAAGTCGTCCGGCGGAAAGATCTCACAGAACGTGACCGGCGTCGGCAGGCCCGGCACCGCGGCGACGTACCGATCGTCGACGCCGTACTTCGCCAGGGCGGCATGGATGAATTGGCCGAACGGATCCTGGCCGGTGCGGCTGATAACCCCTGCACGCCGCCCGTGGCGGGCGGCCGCCACCGCCACGTTGGTGGCACTGCCGCCGAGCCACTTGCCGAACGTCTCGACCTGGTCCAGGCCCACGCCGGCCTGCAGCGGATACAGGTCCACCCCGATCCGGCCCATGGTCAGGACCTCGAACGCGCCCATCTAGGCCTCGGCCTTGGCATACAGGGCGGGCTGCTCGCGCATGGCCACCTCGACCCGCTCGCCGCTGTGGAACGCCTGCATCCCGGCGTCGCAGACCACGGTGGCCGCGTAGCCGTCCCAGGAGCTCGGCCCGGTCGACGTGTCGGCGCTGACCGCGTCGATCCACTGCTGGAGCTCGGCGTCGTAGGCGCGGACAAACCGCTCCCGCCAGTCGCCCGGCACCCGCCCGCGGTAAGAGCCGTCTTGTTTGACGACGACGTCGTTGCTTTCGGCTAGTTCCACGGTGCCGGTCTCACCGACGATCTCGCCGCGGATGTCGTATCCGTAGCCGATATTGACCGCCGTTACCACGTCGGTCAGCGCGCCGCTGGTCATCTCCAGCACCAGCATCAGCGGGTCCTGCAGGTCCTTGGCCGCATGTGAACTGCGGCGCGGCGCGAAGGCCTGGACGGCCGCGACCTCGGCGTCGAGCAGCCAGCGCGCGATGTCGATGTCGTGCACGCAGGTATCCACGATGATGCCGTCGGTGGTGACACTAGGTGGCACGGCCGGATTGCAGTGGGCCGAATGGAACAGCAGCGGCGTGCCGATGCCGGTATCGCCGAGCGTCGCCTTCATGGCCTGGTAGCCGCGATCGAAGCGGCGCATGAAGCCGACCATGACCAGCCGGCGGCCAGCGGCGACCTCGGCGTCGATGATCCGGTCGCAGGCCTCACGCGTGGTGGCCAGCGGCTTTTCACAGAAGACATGCTTGCCGGCCTTGATCGCGGCTAGCACGTACTCCTCGTGCGTGCCACCCCAGGAGGTCACGACGACGGCGTCGATGGCCTCGTCGGCGATGAGGTCCTGGCCGGTCTGGTGGACTCGTACGTCGCTGAGCTTCCCGGCGACGCCCTGAGCCCGGTCGAGGTCGACGTCGGTGACCGCAGCGACCCGCGCCCCGGACAGCGCGCTGCTGATCCGGCGGATGTGGTCCTGGCCGATCAGGCCGACGCCGATAACGCCCAGGTTGAGAGTCATCGGACGGTCCTTCCCGCGGCTTGGTAGGGCCAGTGGCGGGCCGGGCCCAGGCCGCAGGCGGCGAAGTAGCCGGCGGTCCGCGCGCCGATGGGCAGCGGCACGTCCGGCTCGACAGGGTAGAGGTCCTGCTCGACCACGGCGAAGATGTCTCGGTTCAGGTCGGCCAGCGCGTCCAGCAGCGGGGGCATCGCGGGCAGCCCGTAGGGCGGCTCGACCATCACGCCGAGCTTGACTGCCTCGGACAACGGCAGCTTCTCCGCCACCACCCGGTCCCGTACCGCCGGGTCCACCTGCTTGAGGTGAACGTAGGTGATCCGTTCGGGGAATCGCTGGACGATCTCGACGTTGTCGCCGTGGCAGTACGCGATGTGCCCGGTGTCCAGGCAGAGGTTCACGTACCGCGGGTCGGTGTCGGCCAGGAACCGCTCGATGCGCTCCTGCGTGTCGACGTGGGTGTCGACGTGCGGGTGGAAGACCAGTTCCACGCCGTACTCCTCACCCATCACCTTGCCTAGCTCGTTGGTGCCGGCGACCAGGTGCTTCCACTGCTGTTCGTCCAGCGCGCCGGGCTCGGTCGCCGCGCCGGTGTGCATGTCGGTGTACTGCTCCGGCAATTGCACCAGGTACCTGGCACCGACCGCGGTCAGCAACCGCGCCTCTCGGCCGAAGTTGTCGATGGCTTCCTTCAGCGCGTCCGGGCCTTTGTGCAGCCCGGCGAAAACGGTGCCGCCGCAGACCCGAAGGCCGCGCCGGTCGAGTTCGTCCCGCAGCCGCGCGGCATCTTGCGGCAGGAATCCCTGCGGGCCCAGTTCGGTCCAGACGTAGCCAGCCTTGGGCACTTCGTCGAGATACTGGCGCCAGGTCACTTGGTGGGCGTCTTCGGCGAACCAAACACCCCATGAGTCGGGGGCGGTACCGAGCCGTATCCTGGACAAATCAATGGATGTGTTCATGGTAAAGCCTTTCTCCGGACCTATTTAACGATTCCGCATGCCGGCTTGAATGTCCAGGAAAATTGGGTTTGGATTGATGCGAGATTGCCGAACAATAAGTAAACAAAAAGACTTCCAGTTGGGTGCGTTTTCCCAGGTAAGCAATACAGGCACACTGGATTGTTAGGCAATTCTGTCCGAGATCGGCCGACCCGGTGCGCAGGTCTTCCGCTGAGGGGCGAACAACCTCACGCTTGGCTGCATAGCTCTGCTCTGGCGCGTCGAAGAGAAAGGATGAGACGTCAATGCATGAAGCGGACCCGAGACTGGATTCTGCGGCCACGCCCCACGAGGAGCCACTCAGCCTCGCGCACAGGCGCTACCTGACCAAGCTGACGATAATCTCCACGCTCGGGGGCCTGCTGTTCGGCTACGACACCGGCGTGATCTCCGGCGCCCTGCTGTTCATCGGCAAAGACCTTCATCTCAGCCAGACCGAGCAGACGTTCGTGGTGACCTCGCTGCTCTTCGGGGCCATCATCGGCGCCCAGATCGGCGGCCGGCTGGCCGATGCGATCGGCCGCCGGGGCAGCATGCGGATCTACGCGGTGGTGTTTTTCCTCGGCGCGATCGGCAGCGGATTCTCGCCCACCCTCCCGCTCATCTACGCCTCGCGGGTCGTGCTGGGCCTGGCCGTGGGCGCTGCCGCGGCGACCGTGCCGATGTACCTGTCGGAGATGGCCCCCGCCCACCGGCGCGGCCGGATGACCACCATCAACGAGCTGATGATCGTCAGCGGCCAGTTCATCGCCTTCGGGATCAACGAGCTGATCAATTCGGTCTCGCACAGCCAGAGCGTGTGGCGGGTCATGCTGGCCGTCGCCGCGATTCCCGCGGTCGCGCTGTTCATCGGCATGTTTTTCCTGCCGGACTCACCGCGCTGGTACGCCATCAAGGGACGGCTGGACGACGCTCAGCGAGTGCTGTCAATGAGCCGCGGCGCGGCCGAGGCGGCCGAGGAGTTCAATATCGTCAAGGCGCACGCCGAGCGGGACCTGAAAGAGGAGCGCGGGGCCGCGCGCCGCGACTTGGCCGCTTACCCGTGGATGCGCCGCATCCTGTTCATCGGCATCGGCCTGGCCCTGGTGCAGCAGCTGACCGGCATCAACACGGCCGAGTACTACGCACCGACCATCCTGAAGTCCACCGGCCTGGGTACCAACGCGGCCCTGATCTCGACGATCTTTATCGGCGCGATCGGGGTGATCGGGACGATCCTCGGCATCTACCTGCTCGGCGTCGCCAACCGGCGCCCGTTGCTGATGATCGGGTTCACCGGGGTGGCGGGCTCTGACATCCTTCTGACGATCATGTTCAAGCTCCCGGAGTCGACCACCCGCAGCTACCTCATCCTGGTCTTCATCATGCTGTTCGTCTTCTTCGTCCAGACGTTCATCGGCACCTTGATCTGGCTGATGCTGTCGGAGATCTTCCCGATGACCATCCGGGGCTACTGCATGGGCATCGCCGTGTTCTTCCTGTGGTCGATCAACACGGTCATCTCCTACGTGTTCCCGTACATGATCACCAACCTCGGGTCGTCCGGGACGTTCGCAGTCTTCGCCGCGATCAACGTGGTCTCCCTGTTCTTCTGCATCAGGTTCGCCCCCGAAACCCGCGGCCGCACCCTGGAGGAACTGGAAGACGAGTTCCGCTCGCGCGACGCCACGCACCTGACGCACGAGGCGCCGGCCGGCGTCTACGGGTCCTGATCCGTCCGTTGGGAAGTTGATCATGCCGCTCAAGCTGGGCGCCTACACCGCCTGCCTGCATGACCGCCCGCTCGCCGCCGCCCTGGAGATGCTCAGCGCCGACGGCCTGACCTCGGTGGAGGTCAACACCGGCGGCTTCATCCCCTCCCCGCACTGCCACGTCGACGCGCTGCTGGCCTCGGAACAGGCCCGCCGCGACTACCTGGCCGAGTTCTCCCGCCGGGACATGGAACTGACCGGCCTGAACTGCAACGGCAACCCGCTCAACCCGCTGCCCGGCGTCGGCCCCAAGCACGACGACGACCTGCGCCGGACCATCGAGCTAGCCGGCCTGCTCGGAGTCGGCACCATCGTGACGATGTCGGGCACCCCCGGCTCCGACCCGGGCGCACGATACCCGTCCTGGGTGGTCAACCCGTGGGACGGCGTGTACCTAGAGGTCCTGGAGTACCAGTGGGACGTCGCCACCCGGTACTGGAGCGAGATCGACGCCCTGGCCCGGGCCAGCGGCGTGCGGGTGGCGATCGAGATGCACCCGCACAACCTGGCCTTCTCGCCGGTCACGCTGCGCAAGCTGGTGGACCTGACCGGCGCCACCAACATCGGCGCCGAGATGGACCCGTCGCACCTGATGTGGCAGGGCATGGACGTCGTCGCGTGCATCCGGTGGCTGGGGCCGCTGGTCTTCCATGCCGCGGCCAAGGACGCCCGGATCGAGCCCGGGGTGGCCATCCGAGGCGTCCTCGACACGATGTTCGGCACAGTGCCCGCCGACGCCGAAGGCAAGACGCCCACCGGCATCGGGTACTGGTGCACTAGGTGGCCTGACGACCCGGCCTGGCGGTTCGTCGCGGTCGGTACCGGCCACGACCTGGAGTACTGGACGGAGTTCCTCCGCGCTCTCGCCCAAATCGACCCCGATATGGCCGTCAACATCGAGCATGAGGACGCCAGTTGCTCCCGCACCGAGGGCCTGGCCCTCGCGGCCGGGAACCTCCGCGCCGCCGCCGCCAAGATGTGAAGGATTCCCATGGTGAAGATCGCGCTGGATCCTGCGATGTACCACGCGAGCATGTCGGTCGCCGACGAGCTGCGCAAGGCCGCCGACCTGGGCTATGAGTACCTGGAGTTGTCGCCGCGGGCGGACTGGTTCTTCTGGCACCGGTACCCGAAGGCCGACGGCGCGATGGTGGCCGAGGTCAACCGGGCGGTCAAGGAGACCGGGGTCCGCATTGCCTCGCTGGTACCGGTCTTTGGCTGGTCAGCCCCTGACGAGCAGGAGCGGCAGGCCCAGGTCCGCAACTGGAAGCGGCTGCTGGAGATTGCCGACGGCCTCGAATGTCCGGTGATCATGACCGAGCTGTCTGGCGACCCGAACCAGCCGCTGAAGTCCGAGCACGCCTTCTACCACTCGATGGAAGAGCTGATCCCGCTCTTCGAGCAGTACGGCCTTCAGCTCAACATCGAGGCCCACCCGTACGACTTCTCCGAGCGCAACGACGACGCGGTGCAGATCGTTCGCGGGCTGAACCGGCCGTGGATCAACTACTGCTTCTGCATCCCGCACGCGTTCCACTTGTCCGACGGCGCCGGCGACATGCGCACCATGATCGAATACGCCAGCGCCAAGCTGGCCCACGTCCACGTGGCCGACTGCTACAACCACCGGGCGAACGTCGGGAACCGGTACATCGTCAACCCGCCCGGCGTGGACGCCCGGGTGCACCAGCACAACGAGATCGGCCACGGCGACATCGACTGGGACCAGACATTCGCCGCGCTGCGTGACGTCAGCTTTGACGGCATCGCCGCAGTGTGCGTGTTCGGCTGGGAAGAGGACGCTGACGCCATCCACCGCCGCATGCTCGACCGGGTGACGTCCGAGCTCGTCGGCCCCTCTGGGTCCCGGCGCCCAGCGGAGACGACCCGGCGACGGTTGTAGCGGCGCCGGGATACTGCACGTGTCGTGTAACGCTCTCGTGAGTGAGCGACGGGATGACGGGAGAACCGAGAGCTGCCATGGGCTACTAGACCGGAACTGTCGGACCTATCATTTGCAACCGCCTGAGGCCGCCTGAAGTTCACCGCCGCCCGGCGATGACCCCGGGACTCCGGGGCCGTCTACACGGTCAGCGGCACGAAGCGAGCATGCTGGAGGACCCGTGCGGAAGATGTTCTCGTTCATGATGACCAGCGCCGATGGCTATCACGCCGACCCGGGCCAGGTCCTGGACTGGCATAACGTCGACCAGCAGTTCAGCCAGTTCGCGCTGGCGCAGCTTCGCGAGGCCGGCACGCTGGTGTTCGGCCGCGTGACCTATGAGGGCATGGCCGCTTTCTGGCCCACGCCCGCCGGCGAGGAGTCCGACCCAGAGGTCGCGAAGGCGATGAATACCACCCCCAAGATCGTCATCTCGCGGACTCTGCCGCAGGCCACCTGGGCTGGCACGCGGATCATCAGCAGCCACGCCGAAGAGGAACTAGCCAGGCTCAAGCAGCAACCCGGCAAGGACATCGTGATCCCGGGCAGTTCAACGCTGACCGCCGGCCTGCTGCAGACGGGCCTGCTCGACGAACTGCGGATCATGGTGAACCCGGTCGTCCTGGGCCAGGGCAGGTCCCTGTTCGCAGGAGCCGGCAGGACCAGCCTCAAACTGCTGAAGACCCGGCAGTTCACCTCCGGCAACGTCCTGCTCTACTACCAGCCGATCACGAACTGATCAAACACCGGAAGAGCTGATCCACAGATCTTGACAATTCCTCAAGAGTCTCATGGTCTGACCGCAAACCGGGGTGCTCTGACCAGCAACGAAGCGACGAAACCCCAGGTCGCTGGCTCTCATTTGGGCTCTCACCCTAGACGAGTTTTCGAAAAATCGTGTGGGCCGTACTGGATTTGAACCAGTGACCTGTTCCGTGTCATCCCTGAAGGAGCGGGGCCGTGTCAAGCGGGGTTTTACAGGTCTTTTGTCCGTGTTCTCGGCGGTTGGGGGCATGCTGGACTGGCCCGCGGGCCTGGTGTGGCGGCCTGGGGCCGTGGTCTGCCCTGTTTCCCCGGCTGCGAGCCGATAATCGGGCGGCGGGGGACAGGCGGGTGTGCGGTTGTGGCGGTTGCGGGCCCCATGGGCAGCTCGAGTGCTGGCGCGCCAGGCTGCGGTCATCCCTGCGGGTGGCCCGCGGCTCGCGGCCGCGGGGCATGGGGCTGGTCCGCGTGGGTAGCGGGATCAATCAGAGCGGCGGCCGCCGCGCGGGGCGGGGCCAGACACGGAAGCGATCACGCGCTGCCCGCGGCCGGGCCTGCTCACCGGGCCTCGTGCTCTGCGGCGCGGGCCGTCAGCACCCTGACATGCCCGTCGCGCATCGCGTAGAAGACGTAGGTGAGCAGCTTGCGGGCCGCGGCGACCTTGGCGATGTTGCGCGCCTGGATGCCGCGGCGGGCGATGATGGCGTCTTTGGCCTGGCGGATCGGGGTGCCGGCCGGGGTGCGCTGGACCGCCTCGACCAGCGCCCACCGCAGTATCGGTGAGCCCTGCTTGGTGATCCGGCCGCGGATCACCGTGGTGTCGGACTCGTAGTGCCGCGGGGTCAGCCCGGCCCATGAGCACAGCTTTGCCGGGTGCCGGAACCGGGTGATGCCGCCGATCCCGCCGACCGCGACCGGGCACCGGCCCGATCCCGGGCAGCTGCTGGACCGCGCGGTAGGCGTCGTGGCCGGCCAGCAGGTCGGCGGTCACCTGCTCCAGCACGGTGATCTCACTAGTCAGCCATCCGGTCAGCTGCCGCAGCGAGGCGACCTTCCAGCAGTACGGCTGGGGCAGCGGCAGCTCGTCCAGCCACTGCGTGCCCCAGGCGCCGAAGATGTCCGAGCAGGTCACCTCGATGCCGAGCTTGGCCAGCACGCCGTGGACCTGGTCCTTGCAGCTGGTCCGGATGTGCACGAGCTTGCCGCGGTACCGGGTGATCTCCCGCAGCTCGCGGATCTCCGCCGGGGCGATCCACGCTTCGGGCAGCCGGCCCATCCGCAGCAGGTCAGCCAGGTCGCGGGCGTCCAGCTCGTCGTTCTTGACCCGGCGGTGGCTGAAAGCCTTCACGCCCAGCGGGTGGGCCAGGTGCACCTCCGCGCCGGCCTCGGCCAGCACGTCCGCTGCCCAGTACCAGCCGTAACAGGCCTCCACCACCACTTTGGGGTGCAGGCCCGCCCGCCTGATCTCCGCCGCCAGCCGCGCCGGGCTGTTGGCGATCCGCGCGGTGGCCAGCTTCCGGCCATCCTCGCTCATCCGGACCAGCACCGACCGTCGGCGGTGCAAGTCCATGCCCACGATCTGCGGGCCGTCGTACGCTTCCACCAGGGGCCTCCCATCGTCGTAGATGACGTAGACACCCCGAGCATGAACGCCCGGGACAGCTACGGGGAGCGAGGAGGCCCCGCTCCTTCATGGCATCAGGGAATTCTAGAGTGTCTGTCACCGTCGGACTGGGTCGAACAGGGAGCCCCTGACCTGTGAGAAGAGTCTGGCTACGTCGTGCTGGGTCTGGGGCGGTTGAACACGGTGGCTCCCATTTCTGGCTCCCGTGGCGCTTGGCCCGTTGGGAGCCTTCCAGGTGTCAAGATCATTGCGGGCTGTCCGGATCTCGAGATGACTGGCTCTTGCTCCCAAAATAGACGGGATCCTCCAAATGTCCGATGCTGATCAGGTCAGGCTGCTTCGATGCCGGGTTCGATGAAGGCGAGCCGCTGGTCGCCGAAGTCGGCGATGATCTCAAGGCGGCCGCCGAGGGCTTCGACGTAGGCGGCGAGGGTGCGCAGTTCGGTGGTGCCTGGCTTGGCGTGCTCGATGGCGGACACGCGGCCCTGGGTGATGCCCATGCGGGCAGCGACCTGGGCCTGGGTGATGCCGAGGCGGCGGCGCATTTCGGCGAGCCGGAAGGCGCGTTGCTGGGCGCGCAGCTGCTCCATCCCGGCGGCGATAGCGGCCTTGTCGGCAGGATCGGGATAGAACTCGGCGAGGAACTCATCCCGGGTGTAGTGGTGGAACTCACTGCTCATCGGATGTCCCCTTTTTCAGGTAGTCCTCGTAACGCTGCTCAGCCAGCGGGATCGCTTGCCGGTACCAGGCCTCCCATTTACCAGCCTTATCTCCGGCTACGAGCAGGACCGCGTTGCGCTTGGGGTCGAAGATATACAGGATGCGGATCTCGCTGCGCCCGGCGGATCCTGGCCGCAGTTCTTTCAGGTTGGCCAGGTGGGAGTGCTGGACGCGGTCGGCGAGCGGCCGGCCCAGATCCGGCCCGGCTTCGAGCAGCATGCCGATAGCCTGGCCGACTTGGATCGCGCTGGCCCGGTCACGCTTGCGCAAATCGTGCAGCCATGCCCGGACCTCCGGTGTCATAACCAGGAAATAGGCCACGTCAGCTGCCTCCGCGCAGCGATAGCATTACGCAGACATAATATCACGTCGGCATGATATTTAGATGGCTTGCAGGCCGGTTAGCTGTCTGTGCTGGCGCTTGGAGTGAGCGCGAGTCTGCGCGGGTCGGAGAAGCCGAGACCGGTGTAGCCGGGCGCGCGTTTGGCGAGCATGGCGGCGAGGACGCCGGTCCGCTCATCGAGGTAGTCGTGCACTTCGGCCGTGGTCTTGTTCTCATGCGTGCGCAGGATCCGGCCGACGTACTGGGTCAGGCTGCCCTTGTTGGCAACTGGCGCGGCGAGGAACAAGGTATCCAGGGCCGGGCAGTCGAAGCCTTCGCCAGCGTACGGGCCGGTGGCCACGACCAGGAGCGGCGGCCTGCCGGGCTGCGGCCGCAGGCGGGCCAGCGCCGCTGCGCGGCTCTTAGCACCCATCCCGCCGCGGAGGATAACCGGGTCGCGCCCGGCTTCGCGCAGCAAGCCGGCGAGCTTTTCCAGATGGCTGGTCCGGTTGGTGAGAATCAGGCAGTTGCGGTCCTTGCTGAGTGCGGCGAGGACGTCGGCGATGATCTGCCGGGTGCGCTGCTCATCAACGACCAGGTGGTGGTAGATGGCCGTCATGCCACCGGGGCGAGACGGGTCGGCGTCGCCGTCGTACCGGTACGCGGTCGGGTGAACGTACAGCAGGGGGGTGGGTCGGCCGGTGCCCGGAAGCGTGTCCTGGCCGGCTGCGTCGCGGGGGAGTGTGATGGTGTGCCGGACCGGTCCCACTTGCATGGCGATCAGGTCGTCGAGCTTGTCGCGGCGGTACGGGGTGGCGGTCAGCCCGAGCCAGCGCCGTGCCGGGATCTGCCCGACCGCGTGCTCGAACGCGGCGGCCGGGACGTGATGGCATTCGTCGGCGATGATCAGGCCGTATCCGGCGGTCAGCTCGGCGATGTCGTCGCGGCGGGACAGGGTCTGCAAGGTGACGACATCGATCGAGCCGCGCAGCTTGGCCCGGCCGCCGCCGAGCTGCCCGGCTTTGACGCCGAGGAACTCGGCGATCCTGGCCCGCCACTGGTCCGCCAGGGTCTTCCGGTCCACCAGGACCAGAGTGGAGACCTGGTGCGCGGCGATCACCGCGCACGCCATCACGGTCTTGCCTGTGCCGGGCGGTGCTACCAGAATCCCCAGATCGTGCCCGGTCAAGTCCTGAACGGCCGCTTGCTGCGGCCCGGTCAGCACGGCCGAGCAGGTGAATGCCTGCGTGGTGCCGGTCGCGCGCTCGTCGGTCAGGTCCAGCTTGCTGCCTGCCTGCGCGGCGAGTTCGGTGACGGTGGTGAGCATGCCGCGCGGCACGATCAGCCCGCCGTCGATGGTCTCGTCGAAGAACTGCAGGAACCGGGGGATGTCCCAGGTGGAGGCGCGCATCCGCTGTTTCTCGTAGAACTGCGGGTTGTGCATCGAGGCGGCGTGCCGCAGCGACGCGGCGAGCGCGGGCGTCAGGTCGGCCAGCTCGACCCGGATGCCCGCACCGAGCAGGGCCCGGACCGTAGGTGCCGCCTCCGGCCGGATCTTCGTGGAGACTGGCGCGGCAAGCCTGGTGACCTCGCTGCCCGCCGGGACTCGCCCGGCCTTGTCCGCGGCCCGGCTCACCTCCTTGGGCGTCATGCGGCCAAGCGTTGACAAGTAAGACCACTGATCCTGGTGCGGTTCGAGATTCTCCGAATTCAGGAACACCGTCGCGTTGCGGTCCCGTGCTGGCCGAAATAGCGGCAGCGCAATCAGGTTGCCGACACCACCGGTCGGCAGCAGGTCCTGGGACGGGAACAGCCGGTCATAACTGGCCAGGTTCATCTTTCCGCGAATCGCCATCGCCTCACGCAGCAGGCCGGTGCCCAGCCGCCGCGCGGTCTCCGCCGGCACTGGCGAGGTGAAGAAAACCCACGCGTGCATACCCACGCCGGAACGCGACACCTCCAGCGTCACTGGCACCCCGAACGCCCGCCCCGCCTTGACGTACATCAGCGCCTCGGTCAGCGCGTCCTGCCCGTCGAAGTCAGCGGCTAGCCACCAGCACCTGTCGCCGTCCAGCAGCGGATAAACGCCGACGTGCAGCTGACCCTTCAGGTGAGCAGCCAGCACATCTGCGGTGAGCGGCAAGTAGTCCCGCTTCTCGTGCGGGACCCCGCGCTGCCACCCGCCACGCACCGCCGGGAGCCAGCCCTTCCAGCCAGTACGGGAGTTCTCGATACGGGTGGCGTAGATGTCGGTGCGCGCCGCGAACAACGCCCGGAAGAACGCCACCTTCGCGTCGTTGGGCGAGTCTTGATGGACCAGTCCTGGCGGCGCATCAAAAAGCCGGCCTGCGCAGGACCAGGTGGCGTGGCCTGCCGCGGGCTCAGCTCCAGCATCTTCAGCAGGCGCGCGTTCTCCGCCCGCAGTCGCGCCAGTTCTGCGGTTACAGACCCGGCAATCTCGGTCACGCCGACACCATATGCAACCTGCGGCCATGCAGCTTACGCCGGAGCACTAAGCGGCCGCCCGACCACGCACGGCGGTCATTCCGGCCATGGCCCGCTTGCCGGCTTGCCTGACCCGGTCTCTGCCGTGGTGGTGAAATGACCACCTCGCTAAAGACGCGACCTAGGGGAAGTGATCGCGGAACAGGGCGGGGCCCGCTGCGGCATTCGCCAACGGTATGAGCAAGGCTGCCAGAAGGACCGAAATCGACGCGTCTCTCGCTCAGCCGCTCACCGCCCCGGTGGCTACCAACGAGCTGACCGACAGGCGGTCAGAGACTTCCAAACGAGACTTCTGCTTGCGATCAGGGCCAGAATGTAAGCGTGCTGACCAGGGCTTATTAGGCCAAACGGCAGAAGCCTGGCTCCCATTTGGGCTTGTAGTACTAGACGAGTTTTCGAAAAATCGTGTGGGCCGTACTGGATTTGAACCAGTGACC
>CAWBNK010000032.1:0-129022 GCA_963790065.1 uncultured Actinomycetes bacterium
GACCGCCCCGCTGGCCAGGAGGATATGCTCGCAGCGAGAGATGCGCTGGTGGGTGACGTGGAGCAACGGGACATCGCTGCAGTTGAAGTCGCAGATCTGGAGCTGATCAGAAGATTCGTGGTCGTGGCCGAGGAGCTGAACTTCACCCGGGCCGCGGCCCGCCTGGGCCTGGCCCAGCCGCCGCTGTCGGCGGCCATCGGCAAGCTGGAGCGCAAGCTCGGCGTGCGGCTGCTGGAGCGCACCAGCCGCCGGGTCACCCTGACCCCGGCCGGCGCCGTGCTGCTCGAGCAGGGCCGGATCACGGTCGAGGCGGCCGGCGCCGCGATCGAGCGGGCCCGCCGGGCGGGCACCCAGCCCCGCCGTCTCACCGTGGCGGTCAAGCCGGGCACCGGCACCGACCTGCTCAAGCAGATCATGCAGCGCTGCGCAGCAGACCCGCGGATGCCCCAGGTCCACCTGCTGTTCGGCCATCCTGGCGGCCCCGCCGCCGCGGTCCGCGCCGGCGCCGCCGACGTGGCGGTCCTGCGCGCTCCCTTCGATCAGCGCGGCCTCGACACCGAACTCCTGCTGACCGAGCCCCGCGTGGCCGTCCTGCCCGCCGGTCACCGCCTGTCCGGCCGCCCCGAACTGCGCCGCGCCGACCTGGCCGGCGAGCCGATGCCGCACTGGGCCGGGCCGCCCGATCCAGTCGCCGCCGCCTACTGGGCCGGCGCCGACACCCCCGGCCGGGCCGCGGACCCCCGAGACGGTGCACTGCCGCCCGGCCCGGAGATCAACGACATCAGCCAGCTCCTGGATGCCGTCACGCTCGGCCACGCGGTCGCTTACGTGCCGGCCTCCGTCGCGCACCAGCACCACGCCGCTGACCTGGCCTTCGTCCCGGTCAGCGACCTCAGCCCCAGCCAGGTCATGGCCGCCTGGCCGGACATCAGCCGCTCCCGCGCCGTGGCCGGCTTCGTCCGCGCCGCCGCCGAGGTAGCGGCCGCTCACGCCGGCCAGGCTGCCGCCCTGGCCTGATCCGCCCGCGCCAGTGCCGTTAAGGCCTATGATGCCGAACGGGTCGTGGTATCCCGGTCCGCCCACTGGCGGGCACCCGCGAGGCTGGAGGCTGGCGATGCGGTTCACCAAGCTCGGGCACTCGTGCGTCAGGCTGGAGAAGGACGGTGCCGTCCTGGTCATCGACCCAGGCAGCTTCAGCGATGCCCCGGCCGCCCTGGACGGCGCGACCGCGGTCCTGGTCACCCACGAGCACCCGGATCACCTCGACGCGGACGCGATCCGCGCTGCCCTGTCCACCGACCCGGACCTGACCCTGTGGGCCAACCAGTCGATCTGCGCCCAGGCCGCCGAGTTCGGCGACCAGGTGCGCGAGGTCAGGCACGGTGACGCGCTCGAGGTCGCCGGGTTCGACGTGCACGTCTACGGCGTCGATCACGCACTGATCCACGCCGATATCCCGCTGGTGGTCAACACCGGCTTCCTGGTCGACGGCGAGGTCTTCCACCCCGGCGACTCCTTCACCGTCCCCGAAGAACCGGTCCGGACGCTGCTGGTCCCGATCAGCGCGCCCTGGCTGAAGGCCGGGGAGATGATCGACTACTTCCGCCAGGTCGCGCCCGATCGCGGCTACGCCATCCACGACGCGATCCTCAACGACAACGGGCTGGGGCTGTTTACCCGGATGCTGTCCCTGGCCGCCGGTCCCAGCGGCGCGCCGGTGGCCCGGCTCGAGCCCGGCACCAGCCTGGACCTGTAGCCCCCGCGTGGCACGGCCCTGACCCAGCGGGAGGAGACCCAGGCAGCGTGGACGAGCAGCAGATCACCGTGGAAGGCCAGCGGCTCGCGTACGTACGCAGCGAGGGCCGCGGCCGCGCCGTCATCTTCGTGCATGGCAACTCCGCCTCGTCCCGGACCTGGCACCCGGTCATGACCGGGCCGTTCGGGCAGCGCTACCGGTGCCTGGCCTTCGACCTGCCCGGCCATGGTGATTCGGCCCCGGCCGCGCACCGTCAGGACTACTCGCTGCCCGGCTACGCCAGGACGCTCGCCGGGTTCGCCGGCGCGACCGGCGCGACCGACGCGGTGATCGTGGGCTGGAGCCTGGGCGGTCACATCACGCTCGAGGCCGCGCCGAGCCTGCCGGATGCGGCCGGGTTCGTGGTGTTCGGCACGCCGCCAGTGGCCGAGGCGGCCCAGATGGCCGAGGCCTTCCTGCCTAATCCTGCGATGAACGCGGGATTCACCGCCGCCGTCTCCGACGAGGAGGCACGCGCCTACGCGGCCAGTTTCACCACGGCCCGTTCGGCCCTATCTCTCGACGGGTTCGTGGCCGACATCCTGCGGACCTACGGCGAGGCCCGGGCCGGCCTGTTCGCCAGCATCGGCGAGGGCCGGTTCGCCGACGAGATCGCCATCGTCACCGCGCTGCGGCAGCCGCTGGCCATCCTGCAGGGCGACGGCGAGCAGCTGGTCAACCTCGCCTACCTGAAAACGCTGGCCGTCCCCACCCTGTGGCGCGGCGCCGTGCAGCTGATCCCGGACGCCGGCCACGCCCCCCAGGAGGAGACCCCGGAGGCGTTCGCCGCCCTGCTCGAGGCGTTCATCGGCGACCTGGCCTGATCATCGCCGGGGGAGCTGCCACAGACGCACGGTCTTGTCGTGGCTGCCGCTGGCCAGCGTCGCGCCGTCCGGGCTGAACGCCGCGCAGAACACCGGATGTGAGCTGTCGGTC
The DNA here is from genome assembly GCA_963790065.1 of uncultured Actinomycetes bacterium. Taxonomy (GTDB): domain Bacteria; phylum Actinomycetota; class Actinomycetes; order Streptosporangiales; family Streptosporangiaceae; genus Palsa-504. The sequence goes on from CAWBNK010000032.1 coordinate 2,732, forward strand.
AGCACGGCCGCGCAGGCCCGGCTGGCCACGTTCCACAGCCGGACGCGTCGGCCGCCGCTGACCGGCGACCCGTCCGGGCCGGTGCCCTGGTCGCAGCCGGCGGCGAGCGTGGTGCCGTCAGGGCTGAACGCCACTGACCAAGCAGCAGTGGAACTCCTACGTCCCCTCCGCCCCCTACCAGCGAACCTGTCCGTAGGGTGTCCCGGTCCCGGCGATACGTGGCGGCCCTGGCGGCTAGATCTCCTGGATGATCTCGGCCAGGAAACGCGCGCTCTGCACGGGGGTCAGCGCCTCGGTGCTGAGCTGATTGATTATCTCCAGGTAGGTGTCGACGTGCTCGCGTTTATCAAGGTAGAGCGCGCTGGTGAGCTGCTCGATGTACACCACGTCCGGGACGTCGGGATCGCCGAACCGCAGCACGGCGAATGACCCGCCCGCGGCCGCGTGCCCGCCCCGGGCGAACGGCATGACCTGCATGGTGACGTGGCGCAGTTCGGCCATCTCGATGAGCTGCTGCAACTGGGCGCGCATCACGGCGCGGCCGCCCACCGCGCGCCGCAGCGCCCCCTCGTCCAGGACCGACCACACCTGCGGCGGCTCGGGGCCGGTGAGCAGGTCCTGGCGCTTGAGCCGCAGGCTCACCCGGCGGTCGATCTCCTCCGCGGGCGCCGTCGTGTGGCCGAGCATGGTGACCGCCCGCGCGTAGTGCTCGGTCTGGAACAGGCCGTTCACGAACTGCAGCTCGAAGGTGCGGATGACCGAGGCGGCCATCTCCAACCCGAGGTAATCTGCGAACCAGTCGGCCGTGATGTCGTCGTACTGCGACCACCAGCCGGGTGAGTTGGCCTGCCGGACCAGCGTCACCATGGCCGCGCGGGCCTTCTCGTCGGTGATGCCGTACAGGGTGAGCAGGTCGGTCACGTCCCGTTCCTTGTAGCTCACCCGGCCGTTTTCCATCCGGCTGATCTTGGACCGGGAGGCCCGGATGGCATGCCCGGCGCGTTCGGGCGTGACGCCGGCCGCCTCGCGCAGGCGGTGCAGCTGGAGGGCCACCAGCATGCGCGGCACCGTCGGGCCCGGGGTATCGGCAGGAAGCTCGCTCACCCGCTGACCCGTACTCATCTTCACTCCGGGAACCGACGAATTGGCGCTCCGGTGCCGACCTGCCAGGCTCGGCGGTCACCGCGGGTGCCGCCGCAGGCCAGATCGGTAACGGCGGCATACACATGGCACCATATCACCGCACTAAGGCGCGGCCGAGAGGCCATTGCGAATGACTTCCCGGTAATTACCCGGGTACCGCCAGCTCAGCCCGTCAAAGGCGGGCGCCCAGGTCGTCGAACTCGCCATTCTTCACCCCGGTCAGGAAGGCCGCGATCTCGGCTCGGGTGTAGATCAGGGCCGGCCCGGACGGATACCGGGAGTTGCGCGTGGCGATCGCGCCATCGGCCAGCTCGGCGACCTGCACGCAGCTCCCGTTGGGATTGCTGGCCTGGCTCTTGCGCCACCGCGCCGAAACCAGCTGATCAGCCGGAATGCCGTTATGGACCACCATGATTCCCCTTTTTCTCAGGCGACAGGAAAAGGAGGCCGGTCCGGAGCCGAGCCATCAGCGAGGTGATCACCGCTTGCACAGCGCAGCCTAACAGAGCAAATGCAAATGCAAAAGAACGTGCACGAAATAGCCGACCAGGCGTACTTTGTACACAGGTCATTCCGCCCGTGCCGCTCATACCGGAAAAGACGCAGCTAACACCGCTATTTCAGGCCTACGCCTCCGGCGTACCGCCCAGCTCCCGAAGCTCGCCCGCCACGGTTACGCCGTCTTCGCTCCTGACTAGCACGAAGCCGCTGAACCCGGCCGCCTCCAGCCGCTTGAGCTGCGCGCCGAACTTCCCGCTCCGCCGCACCGTCTCCACGACCCGCCCCACCCCGGCCGCGCCACCAGGCTCGGAAGCCGCCCGCATCTCGCGCGCCACCGCCAGCGCGTCGGCCACCGGCACCTCGGCCTCGACCAGCACCGCCACCGCGTCCCGTACCTGGCTGCGCGCCAGCAGGTCCACGATCCGCTCGAACCCGATCGAGAACCCGCAGGCCGGCACGTCTTGGCCGAGCGAGCGCCCGATCAGCTTGTCGTACCGCCCGCCGCCTGCCACCGACCCGTTCATGCCGGGGTGCACGATCTCGAACACCTGCCCGGTGTAGTACCCCATCCCGCGCACCAGCGTCGGATCGAACACCCAGCCCAGCTCGCGTTCCGCGGCCAAACGGTCCAGGCTGGCCGCCACCGCCGCCAGATCATCGATCACCGCCGGCGCCAGTCCGGGCACCGCGTCGGCCAGCGCCCCGGCCAGCTTGTCGGCCGGCAGGTCCGTCAGCCCGGAGATCTTCTCCTCGACCGCCGCCACCTGAGCCGGGGCGAACCCGAGCTCGGTCAGCTCGGCCCGGACCCCGTCCCAGCCGACCCGGTCGAGCCTGTCCAGCGCGATGAAGAACGCGGTCTGCGCCTGCTCCGGCACCCCGCAGTCCGCCGCCAGGGCCGACAGGAAGCGCCGGTCCGACACCCGGATCGTCGTCCCAGTTAGGCCGATCGCGGCCAGCGCCTCGCTGGTGGCCTCGATCAGCTCCGCCTCGGCCAGCACGCTGGCCTCGCCGATCATGTCGATGTCGCACTGGTAGAACTGCCGGTAGCGACCCCGCTGCGGCCGTTCGGCCCGCCATACCGGTCCCACCTGCAGGGACCGGAACGGCGACGGCAGCGACGCGTGGTTGTGCCCGTAGAACCGGGTCAGCGGCACGGTCAGGTCGTACCGCAGCCCCAGGTCGACCAGTTCCCGCACCGGCGTCCCGGCTGCCACCTCCGGCGGCAGCCCGCGCCGCAGCACCTCGTAGATGAGCTTCTCGTTGTCCGCGCCCTCGCCGGTCTGCAGCCGGTCGATGTTCTCCAGCGCCGGCGTCTCGATCCGCTGGTACCCGAACCGCCGGTAGACCGCCACGATCGAGTCGAGCACATGGTCACGGACGGCGACGTCAGCGGGCAGCAGATCCCGCATTCCCCGGGCCGGACTGTTGTCGATCCTCATGGCGCCTTCCTGTCCGCGAAGCCAGATCCAAACCGGATACGATGCCGCCCGCGGCTGCGGCGGCACGCCCACATGCTATGGCCACCCCGCCCCAGCCGGGACTCGATATTTCCTCATGCCCAGTTACGACGCGGGCGGCCTCAGCGTCGCGATGCCCGCCTCCATGAAACGCATGGCGATCGCTGTAGCCCGGTCCCGGTCCGGGCCGGCCGGGATATCGGTGAGCTCGATCAGCACCGCCGCCGCGGCCACCGCCGCGATCCGCGCCCCTGGTGCGTCCGGCGCCAGGCCGGCCTGCGCCGCGACGGCCTCCGCGCCCGCCGTGATGGCCTCCGCCATCCGCGCCGTGCGCAGCGCGTTCAGTTCCGGGTTGGCCGCGAACATCCGCACCGCCAGCTCCTTGAGCTCCCCGTCCGTCCCCGCCTCCCCGGCCTTCAGCCAGCGCTCCACGATCGAGGTCACGCGCTCACCCGGCGCCCGGTCCCGCAGCGCGCCGGTCAGCTGGCCCACCACCTCGCTGAACCGCGACATGGCGATGTCCTGCTTGGACGGGAAGTACATGGCCACCGTGCGCGGCGCGACGTCCGCGGCCGCCGCGATGTCGGCCACCGTGGTCGCGTCGTAGCCCCGCTCGGCGAACAGCTCCATCGCCGCCCGCACGATCGCCTCCCGCCGCCTGGCCTTGCTCCGCTCGCGCAGTCCCGTGTGCTCCACATCACAAAGCTTACACCCAGCAGCAATATTGCAGTTAACTGCAAAATTGCTATAGCCTGCAAGTTAGACACAGCCTTAAGAAAGAAGCCGTCTGATGTCCGCCAAACTCCAGCCTCTCCGCAGCGCCGAGCCGTCCCCCGGCGCACAGGCCGGCCAACCCGCCCGCACCCGCTGGCTGGCCCTGGCCGTCCTCTGCGTTACCGTCCTGGTCGCGAACCTGGACAACACGGTGCTCAACGTCGCGCTGCCCACCCTGGTCCGCGACCTGAACGCCACCTCCACCGACCTGCAGTGGATCACCGACGCCTACATCATCGTGTTCGCGGGCCTGCTGCTGGCCGCCGGCAGCCTGGCCGACCGGGTGGGCCGCAAGAAGACCTTCCTGGCCGGCCTGGCCATCTTCGCCGCCGGCTCGGCGGCCGCCGCCTTCTCCGGCGGCGTGGCCACCCTGATCGCCGCCCGGGCCGGCATGGGCGTCGGCGGCGCGCTGATGATCCCGTCCACCCTGTCGATCATCACGAACATGTTCGCCGACCCCGCCGAACGCCAGCGGGCCATCGCCCTCTGGGGCGGCACCAGCGGCCTGGGCGTGGCGCTCGGCCCGATCATCGGCGGCCTGCTGCTGGCCCGCTTCTGGTGGGGTTCGGTGTTCCTGATCAACGTGCCCATCGCCGTCGTCGGCCTGGTCGCCGCCCGGTGGCTGGTCCCGGACTCCAAGAACGCCGACGCACACGCCCCGGACCTGGTCGGCACGGTCGCGTCGATCACCGGCATCGGCCTGCTGCTGTGGTCGATCATCGAGGCGCCCAGCCGCGGCTGGTCCTCCGCCCTGGTCATCGCGGCCGGCGCGGCCGGGCTGGTCACCCTGGCCCTGTTCGCCCTCTGGGAGCGCCACACCACGCACCCCATGCTCAACCTCAGCTACTTCAGGAACCGGTCGTTCTCGGCCGCGATCACCGCGGTCTCCACCGTCACCTTCGGGCTGTACGGGGCGCTGTTCGTGCTCACCCAGTTCATGCAGTTCTTCCTGGGCTACACACCGCTGCAGGCCGGCGTCCGGGTGCTGCCGGCCGCGGCTGCCGTGGTCATCGTGGCCCCGCCCTCGGCCCGGCTGGTGCGCGCCATCGGCACCAAGCTGACCATGACCGCCGGCCTGGCCCTGATCGCCGCCGGGCTGTGGCAGATCTCCACCGCCACCATGGCTACCACCTACGCGGGCACGGTCCTGGGCATGGTTCTGCTCGGCGCGGGCGCGGGCCTGGCCATCCCGACTGCCACCGGCTCGGTCATCGGCTCGGCGCCGGAAAGCGACAGCGGCGTGGCCTCGGCCACCAACACCACCGCGCTTCAGCTCGGCGGCGCGCTGGGCGTGGCCGTGGTCGGCAGCCTGCTGGACACCCGCTACCAGGACAACCTGGCCCTGGTCCACCTGCCGCACGCGGTCGCGGCCACGGTCAACAGCTCGCTGGGCGGCGCGCTGGCCGTCGCCGCCCGGGCCGGGGGAGCGGCCGGCCAGCAGCTCGCCGGGCTGGCCCGCGGCGCGTTCATCAGCGGTATGGACCTCGGCCTGCTCACCGCGGCCGTGGTCGCCCTGGCCGGAGCCGTGGCGGCCCTGGCCTGGCTGCCCCGCCGCTCGGGCCGGGGGAAGGCTCTTTAGTCCGAACGGACCGTGGTCTCAGCCCCGCGCCCGCGGCCAGCGGCCGGGGCTGACGCCGTGCCCTGGCGGGCCAGCGCCAGGGCACCGACCTGGAAACCGAGCAGCACGCACATGACCGCGGGCAGCAGCACGTCCCGCACCCCGGGCACCCAGCCGGCCGCCAGGCGGCTAGCGCTGATGCCGCCCAGGATCGCGTAGCACAGCGCGCCGGCCGCCGGCCAGATGAGCAGCCCGGCCCGCTTGCCCACCCAGAAACAGCGCTCGGCGGAGCCGAAGTGAACCGGGATCCGCGCCCCGGGAGCCAGCGTGACCGCGCCCCAGCCCGCCGCCGCGATCATGGCCAGCCAGAGCGCCCCGCTCACGGCCAGCGACGTCACCATCTGGTCAGGTTATCGCCGCCGGCCCGTCAGGAAGGGCTGCTACGGTAAAGGCTCAACGCGGGCAACCAAGGGGAGGCAGATTCATGCCGGACTTCATGGACGAGGCGAAGAATCTCGCCAGCGAGCACTCCGACGTCGTGGACAAGGGCCTGGACCAAGGCGAGCAGTTCGCCGAGGACAAGACGGGCGGCAAGTTCGACAGCCAGATCGAGGGCGCGGAGAACCAGGTCGAGGGCTTCCTCGGCGGGGACAACCAGGGCAACTAGACCCCGCCTGATCCCGGACGGTGTCGGGGGCGCCGTGAGCGGCGCCCCGACACCGTCGTTGGTCCCCGGGCGTCAGTCTTCGGTCTTGTCCTCAATCGCGGCGTCAGCCGCGTTGTGCTTGACCGACTCGATGCCATGCAGGGCCGACTCTTTGCTTTCGTAGTGCTGGCTGGTCGCGATGACCTGCCCGTTAGCGGCGTGCAGGTTGAAATGGAATTTCCCTGTGCTGCCCTTTTCCAGGACGAACTTTCCGGGCATTGCATCCCTCCCCGTGCTGGCTGGTGAGCTTGCGCGGCTCAGTGTAACGGCGTGGCCCCCGGCCGGCCAGTGCCTGGTCGCTGCCGCGCGCGCTCGGCGGCCGCGGCCTCGACCGCCCGCGCGGGCCGCTCACCTGGGCAGGCCCGGGTTTGAAGGCCGCCTGCTGTGGATAACTCAGCAGTAAGACGCGGCGGCCGATCGCGCCCTAGTTATCAGTGAGGTAACAGCCGCCTGCGGCATCCCCGGCCGGCCTGCGCAGACGCTTCGTGCGGTGGCAGCGGCGGTAGTGTCGCGGACTTGCACTATTTACTGCGCTGTAGGCCGCGACGTACAATCCGGGTTGAAAAATATAGAAAATACCCCCTGGACTCAGGTTAAGATGCCTGCATAGTCTGATTTGTCCGAATTGACAGTGAAGGCGAACCGCAGGCGTGCCGGGGAGGGGAGTGGGGGGTTGGTGGCATGTGTTTGCGTGAGCTGGGGGGCGTCCCGGCTGGCTCGGTGTCCTCGTGACGTCGGTCCGGGTCAGCACCCAGGGGCACACTTACGTTTTTCCTGCGGGGGCGACAGTCCGCATCGGCACCGCGCCGGACTCCGACGTTGTCCTGAACACGCCCACGGCGGGAGCTCACCATGCCCGGCTGGTCCCCGACGGAGACGGCTGGCGGCTCGTCGATGACGAGGTTACCGGCGGCATCTGGGCCGATGGCTGGGTCACCACCCTCCCGGTGACCAGTAGGGTCACCGCACTACTGGGTAACGAAGAAGGTGCCACAGAAGTTCGCTTCACGCCGTTCAGCGAGGCGAATGCCGTCGCTACCGGCGCCAACACGATCGTCGCGGGCAGCCTGTCCCAGCGCATCGCCACCGCCCAGACCGAAATGCTCGGCCGCGGTCAGCCGCCCGCCAGCGAGCAGGAGCGCATCGCCTCGGCCCGCACCGAGGTGCTCGGCCATGGCGCCCCGCCGCCGCAGCCCGTGCCCGCTCAGCCCGTGCCCGCTCAGCCCGTGCCCGCTCAGGCAGGGCCCGGTCAGCCAGGCCCCGGCCAGCCCGGCCCCGGCCAGCCCGGCCAGGCGCCCGCTCCGGTGCTGGTCACCCGGCTGGGCCGCGAGCAGCGCATCTTCCCCGTCGGCACGCGGGTCCGGGTCGGCCGTGACCCGTCTCTGGAACTGGTGTCGATGAACCCCCTGGTCTCCAGGGAAACGCACGGCGTGATCACCTCGGACCCGGACGGGGCCACCTACACCGACCAGTCCCGGCGGGGCTCCTTCCTGAACGGGAAACAACTGCACGGACCGCTGCGCATCACCGATTCGGTGATCCTGCGCCTCGGCGATCCGGCCACCGGCGAGGAACTGGGCATCACGCCCCCGCTCAGCAGCGCCCGCCTGGCCCGCAACCGCGAACGCCGGGTGCTGAGCATGCGCATGCGCATGATCGCCGTGGCGGCCGCGATCGCCGTCATCGCCGGGGTGGTGATCGGCGTGCTGGTCACGAGCAACAAGACGCCGGCGCCGGCCGCGTCGCCCAGCACCGGCACGCTCAGCGGCGGCCTGCAGGCCTCGGTCCTGCAGCACGCCGAGACCGCCACCGTCCGGCTGCTGATCGGCTCCCCGTCCAACTACAGCGGCTGGGGCTCGGGCACCATCCTCAGCCCGAACGGCCTGATCCTGACCAACGCCCACGTGGCCGAGCCGCAGGCCCCCGGGGCCGCGGTGGCCATGGGCCTGCCGTCCACTCAGCTCGGCCCCGACCCGGCCTACCTGACCGTGGAGTTGGTCACCGGCAGCTCTTCGGCGGTGGTGCCCCGCTACCGGGCCCGGCCGGTCGACGTGGACGGCTACCTGGACTTCGCCGTGGTCCAGATCTACGCCACCTCCAGCGGGCAGCCGGTCAACCCGGCCTCGCTGCACCTGCCGTACCTGACCGTCGGCAGCGACTCCGCGGTCCAGCTGGACCAGACGGTCACCGTGCTCGGCTTCCCCGGGGTGGCCGACTCCGACACCATTACCGTCACCACCGGGGTCATCTCGACCTTCGTGCCCGATCCGCTCGGGCACGTCTCCGACCCGCGGTTCGAGCTGGAGACCACCGCCCGGGTGGCGCACGGGAACTCCGGCGGCGCCGCCATCAACGATGCCGGCCAGCTGATCGGCGTGCCCAGCCTGACCATCACCGGCGAGGGTAACGACATCTCCTGGCGGCTGCGGTCGGTGTCGCTGGCCGTGCCGCTGATTACCGCGGCGCGCGACCACAGCACGTATCACAGCCGGATCCTGGTCCCTCTGACCGGGCAGGAACAGGTAACCGGCGCGGGCGTGGCGCTCGGATCGGACGCGGGCTGCCCGGTCAGCCGGTCCGTCGCGGACGGGCCCAGCGCGACCTTCGGAGTTGACTACGATCGGCTGCCGCTAGGCCTGGACACCGCGCTGCTGATCGATATGCCAGGGAACGAAGCCGTGACCGACGAGACAGGCGGGCTACCGCAGGCGACTGCCACCCAGTCCAGCGGGTGCCTCACCTATGAGCTCGACGCCAGTGACCTCGGATTGTCCGTCCTGCCCGCCGGCACCTACCAGCTTCAGCTTCTCGGCGGCCCCCAGCTGACCCCGCTGGGCCCGGCGACCAGCCTGACCGTCGGTGCCGGGGCGGCCGCCCAACCCAGCAGCACGTCGAGCTAGCAGCAAGACGCTAACAGCAAGTCCGGGAGGACCAGATTATGACCGAACAGCAACTGGACCCACAAGGCGAGGCCCACGAGGCGCTGGGCTCGGTGGCCAACGACTACGGCCAGCGCGTGCTCAGTGACCCGCGGATGATCGGCAACCTTGTCACAGATCTTCTGCCTGACCTGCCGCGGGAACGCAGCCTCCTGGTCACCGGGGCCGAGGCTGACATTGCCGGCGAGCTGACCCAGCACGTCCAGGAACAGCACCTCGACCCGAACACTGCCGTCCAGTTGGTTGCTCGTTCCCTGGTCGACCGCCGGTCGCTCGACCCGGCGGCCAGCATGTGGGTCACCTCCGAGTACGCCCAGGCACTCGGCTACCCCGTCCAGTCGAGCCAGGCGCCCCCGCCGCCCGGTCCCGGCGGGCTGAACCCGCCTCCGGTTGTCGGTCCTGCCCCGCCGCAGACCGTCACCAGCTACGCCCCGTACGCGGCCCCGAACCAGCCGACCAGCCCGCCGCCCGCTGACCCGACCTTCATCCCCAGCGGCGGCGGCTACGGCGGTGCCCCGGCTGGCGGCGGCTTCGGCGGTCAGCAGCCGCCCCCCGGCGGCGGCTATGGCGGTGCCCCGGCTGGCGGTGGTTACGGTGGTCAGCAGCCGCCTCCCGGCGGTGGCGGCTACGGCGGCCCCCAGCCGCCGCCCCCGGCCGGCTACGGCGGTTTTTCCAATCCCTCCCCGGCCGGCGGCGGCGTGGGCACGCCCACCCCGACCCCGCCGATCTGGGGGCCAGGGGGAGGCGGGCAGCCGCCCACCAAGCGCCGGAGCAACAAGGGCTGGCTTTACGGCGGCGGCGCCGCCGCGGTCGTGGTCATCCTCGTCGTCGCCCTGGCCGCTGGCGGGGTGTTCAGCGGCCCGAAGCCCAAGCCCACCCCCACCCCCGTGCCGCCGACTACTCACTCGGCCAGCCCGAGCCCGACGTCGAGCCCGACCAGCACCGGCACCAGCACCGGCCTGGCCTCGCTGACCTCGCTGCTGCCAAGCGACATCGACGACCCGGCCACCCAGTGCAAGGCCCAGTCGCCGCCCTACAACTGGACGATGCCCGGCCTGGTCCAGGCGCTGACCTGCACTGACCCCGGCCTGCCCAGCGGCTACGTGTACGCCTACCAGGTCAAGACGGCCGCCGATTACCAGACGAGCTTCACCAACTACAACAAGTGGTGGGGTTTCAACACCTCCAGCGCGGGAGCGAACTGCCCGCCTGGCAACAGCACCAGCGCCCAGGGGACCACAGCCTGGCACGACAACTTCTTCCCGGCCCGGGCCGGCCAGGTGCTCGAGTGCGAATGGGTCGGTACCGGCAGCACCCTGAACGAGCCCGCCTACACCTGGTCGTTCCCGACCGAGAATGCCTTTATCGTGGGTCAGGGTGCCGCCAACTCCTCGTTCACGGCCCTCGACACCTGGTGGACAAACAACTCCACACCGCTGTCGTCCCCGAGCCCAGCTCCCGCGTCATCATGACGATGACCGAAGTAACGCCTGGCCGCACCTCGCGCGGCCAGGCGGGATTGGCAGACCGCCTATGGTAACGCCGTCTCCGACCATGAAGATGCCCGGTGGCGGCGTCGCCCGGCGGCCGCTGCACTTCATCATCCTGGCCGACTGTTCCTGGGGGATGAAGGGCGAGAAGATCCAGGCGCTGAACTACGCCATCGCAGACATGATGCCGCACCTGGCGGCCTGGGAACGCGACCAGGAACTGGCCCAGGTCTTCATCAGGGCGGTGGCCTTCGCCACCGAGTCGCGCTGGCATATCGCCGACCCGACCCCGGTCTCCAGCCTCCGCTGGAAGCCGCTCCAGCCGGTGCTCAAGGGGCTGACCAACATGGGCGCGGCGTTCGCGCTGGCCGCCGAGGCCCTGGCCCCCGGCCGGATCGAGCGCCGGGCGCTGCGGCCGGCCCTGCTGCTGATCACCGACGGGCTGGCCACCGACCCGCCCGGCAAGTTCGAGGCGGGCCTGAACGCCCTGATGGCCCAGCCCGCGGGCCGGGCCGCCCTGCGGCTTTCCATCGCCATCGGCCGGGACGCCCAGTCTGACGCGCTCAACAAGTTCATCGGCGATCCCAGCGTGCCGGTGCTGGTGGCCAACAGCACCGAGGAGATCGCCAACCGCCTGGTGGCCGCCTCCCTGGCCGTGTCCAGGATGTCGGAGGTCGGCGCCGACCGCAGCGCGGTGGCGCGTCGCCTATTCGGCGGGCAGGAGGGAGTGAGCCAGCGGATATTTGACCAGGACACAATCATCTGATGACGTTCCGGCCGGAAACCCTCTGTACGCACAGGCCGGCCTAGCACAAGACCGCTGGTGGGACGCGAGTGCCCGCAGCGGAAGGGATCGATGAGATGGACGGGCTGATTCAGCCGGGACAAACGCTCCGGATGGACCGGGGCGGTGCTTCGGTGGTGGTCGAGAACCTGCTCGGCCAGGGAAGCCAGGGCGTCGTCCACCAGGCCCGGCTGGGCGGCGCGCCGTTCGCGGTCAAGTGGATCCGCTACGGCCCGGGCAGCGACGACCTGCGCAAGTCCATCTCGGTGCTCATCCAGCGCGGCAAGCCGCCGCACCGGTCCTTCGTCTGGCCCATCGACCTGGTCACCTCGGACCAGATGCCGGGTTTCGGGTACCTGATGCCGCTGCTCGAGTCGCGGTTCGGCTCGCTGGCGCCCATCCTGAACATGGAATCCAACCCCTCGTTCCGCGCCGTGGCCACCATCGGGCGCGAGCTGGTCGACGCCTTCTCCGCGCTGCACGCCGCCGGGCTCTGTTACCGGGACATCAGCTTCGGCAACCTGCGGGTCGACCAGGAACACTGCGAAGTGGCCATCATCGACAACGACAACGTGGGCGTCGACGGCGATCCCACGCTGGTCAAGGGGACCGGGCCGTTCATGGCGCCGGAGATCCTGCGCGACGAGGCGCTCCCGTCGACCGCCACCGACCTGCACTCGCTGGCCGTGCTGCTGTTCTACCTGCTGATGCACGGCCATCCGCTGCTGGGCATCCGGGCCGACGCCTCCTATACCTGGGATCACGGCGGGCACATCTCAGAGACCGAGCTGCTGGTCCGCAACTTCGGCGTGCACCCGCTGTTCATCTTCGACCCCGACGACCGCTCGAACGGCCCGCTGCCCGGGGACAGCGTGGCCGCCTGGTGGCCGATCTACCCGCTGCAGGTCCGCCGGGCCTTCACCCAGGCCTTCACCAAGGGCCTGCACGACGCGTCCCTGTACGGCGGCGGCCGGGTGCTTGAGGGAACCTGGAAGCCGGTCCTACTCGGCCTGCACGACAGCGTGGGAGCCTGCCCGGCCTGCGGCGTGCCGGTCTACTACGACCTGGAGACGCACGGCCAGCGCTGCTGGCAGTGCCGCGACATCATGCCCCCGCCGCCGACCCTCAAGGCCCCCGGCGGCACCCTGGTCCTGGCCGACGGTGCCACCTTGACCAGGCACCACCTGTTCCGGGACCGCGAATTCCGCACCGCCTGCGCCAGCGTCGAACCGCATCCCGGCCGTCCCGGCCGCGTTATCCTGCGGAACCTGACCGACCAGACCTGGACCGTGGTCCCGGACGGCGAAGACCCCAAGCGCGTCGCCCCCAGCCAGCGCATGGCCGTCCGCCCCATGCAAATCGACTTCGGCAAAGTCCGCGGCCGCATCAGCTAAGCCCTCCCCAGGTAGGTGCGTTTCCTTGGGGAGTGACTGCCGGGTGGCCAGGCCCTGGAACCTCAGTCGTTACCCCGCACCAGCCAGCCGCGGCACTCCCGGCCCAGGGCTCGCGCCATTTCCATGATCACGGGCAGTTTGAGCCAATACCGACCGAAACTGCCCGAGATCATGAAGCCAGCCCATCTCGGGCGTGATCATGAGGGACCGTCGCCGCGGCGCGAGCCTCCGGCAGGCGCAGCCTCACTCCACCAGAGCCCCCAGCACCTTTGCCCGAGCCGCGAACGGCGGGCGTTAGCCGCCGTTCGGTGGTGGTGGTGATGATGGCGGCGGCTGCAGCCGCGACGGATCCATCAGTATCGAGTCGCCGCGGAAGATCGGCGTATGCCTAACCTCCTGCTCGATCCGGTGCGCCGACGAGGCGTAACCCAGGAACAGGAAGACCGAGAAGGCCTGGATCAGGATCCAGATCCACAGGTCGGAGCCGAACACTCCGGACAGGCTCCAGTCATTCAGCCCGTGCAGCACGGCCGGGATGGCCAGCGCCATCGCCCACAACAGGAACCGCTGCCGGCGGTAGTTGGTGCCCAGGCCGATGAAGAACCCGGCCACGCCGGCCCACAGCGCGTGCTGGAAGCCGTCGAGGAACACGCGCTCGACGAACTCGGGAATGCCGATGGCGCCGCCCTTGGCGATGGTCACGATGTCCAGCGGCACGTACACCTTAGATGCCTCGTAGACGCCGAAGTACAGCCCGGACAGCGTGGCCAGGAACATCCACATCCGCACGTCGAGCTTGACCTTGCGCACCTTGAGCAGGAACAGGGACAGGACCAGGATCGGCAGCGCCTTGGTCAGTTCCTCGGCCAGGCCGATGCCGTAGATGTACTGGATCAGGTTGTGGCTGGTGTTGCTGGGCGCCAGAGCGTGCTCCCACGGGATGGTCAGCGCCGGTATCAGCACGTACTCCGCGGCCACGATGATCCCGGCGAAGCCCAGCTGCAGCCAGCCGATGGGCCCGGGCCGGATCAGCCACCAGAACACCAGGGCCCACAGCGGCGCGATGTACAGGCAGTACACCCAGCCGAGCGTCACGAGGTCGGTGGTGTTCTGCAGTAGGACCAGCAGGATCACCGGGACCAGGGCGTACACCGCCACCAGCAGCCGCGGCCACTGGCGCAGCGTGGGGTCGGTCAGCCATGACTTGATCGGGACCAGCGTGTGGAAGATGCCGCCCGTATGGCCGGGCGCGGACGCCACCGGGCCCCCCGCCCCGGGATGCTGGCCCAGGTAGGCCGGAACCGGGGGACCCTGCGGCCCGGCCGCGGGCCGCCAGTTCTGCTGGCCCGGCGGGTTCTGCTGGCCCGGCCAGTTCGGTTGCCCCGGCGGGTTCTGCTGGCCGGGCGGGTTCTGCTGGCCCGGCGGGTTCTGCTGGCCCGGCGGGGCGCCCGCTCCGGCGAAGGCCGGCGCGGCCGCGGCGGGCTGGGCCCGGGTCGGTGCGGCGACCGGATCCAAGCGCACCGCCGGCCCGTCCGGCGCCGCCAGCCGGGCTTCGGTCGGCTGGGTCACGAAGAACTGGTTCACCGGCTGGCCGGAAACGAAGGTGCCCGCCCGGCCTAGGTTCTCCAGCAGCCAGTAGCCCTGCTGCCCGAAGGTCAGCCGCATGTGCTCCCTGGATACCCGCGGATCATCGATCACGATCGCGCAGTCTTCCCGCCTGCCGATGTGCACGACCTGCCCGGGCTGGGCCACCACACGCTGATTCCCGTACGTAACGGTGAGCTCGTTCACCGCTCCTCCCCCAGACGTCTGGCCAGCACAAAGAGCAGGCCCCTCGCAGCCCGCCTCAGGTGGATTGTGCCATGAATGCGAACGATCCGATATAGCGAAAAACCGCGTGTCCGAACCGGTATCCGCCCTGCATTCGCCGCTAAGTCCGCACCCCGGGCACCCTCTTCCGCTCCCTCTTGGTGCTGTGTACGTCAAGCATTCTGCTTGACATCTCAATCATGCTTGATATAGTTAGCAACGTAAGCCACGAGGAGGAGAGAAATGGCCACCGCTATCACCACCGCCCGGGAGCTCGAGGAAGGGTTCCTGTCCGCCACCCGCAAGGGTCAGGAGATCGTGCTCGAGGCGATCAAGACCTGGGTCGACACCGTTCAGGCCTTCACCCCCGAGCTGCCCGCCATCAACGTGCCGTTCGGCGACCTGGTGCCCCAGCCCGAGGACGTCGTGACCGGCGCCTATGACTTCGCTGCCCAGGTCCTCGCCAGCCAGAAGCGATTCGCCGAGGAACTGGTCAAGACCGCGGCCCCGCTCCTGCCCGGCGCCAAGTAAGCCAAGCAAGCCAAGCAGTACGCGGCAGCCCCATAGCGGGCTGCCGCGTACTTTAGTTTCCAGGACGCACGACGGCCGGCCCCTAAGCTGTCAGCATGCCGAACTCGCTCGCCGCCCCGCCTGTCCGGGACCTGCTCGACCGCCTGTTCCAGGCCGCCGAGCACGACGATGACCGCCGGGCCGGGCTGGCCGACCGCCACCCGGGCGGGCTGGCCGGAATGTCGGCCCGCGAGCAGGCCGACGCCTTCGCCGAGCTGTACATCCCGGTCTCTCCGGCAGGCGGTCAGCTGCTATACGCGCTGGCCAGGTCCAGCAGGCCGGAGACCGTAGTGGAGTTCGGCGCTTCGTTCGGCATATCGACCATCTACCTCGCCGCCGCGGTCCGGGACAATGGCACCGGCCGCGTGATCAGCACCGAACTCAGCGCGGCCAAGGTGACCCGGGCCCGCGCCAACATCGCCGAGGCGGGCCTGGCCGACTGGGTGACGATCCTCGAAGGCGACGCCAGGGAAAGCCTGGCCGGCCTGGCCGGGCCGGTCGAGTTCGTCCTCCTGGACGGATGGAAGCAGCTCTATCTCCCGGTCCTGCGCCTGCTCGAGCCGCGGCTGGCGGCCGGCGCGCTCATCCTGGCCGACGACACGATCTCGATGGCCGCCCAGATGGCCGACTACCTGTCCTACGTCCGCGACCCGGCGCACGGCTACGTTTCCGTCGCGTTCCCGGAGTCCGACGGCCTGGAGATCAGCTGCCGCACCTAGAAGTACCGGGGAACAGCACGCCTGGCGCGGGGGTTACCGCCGAGGTGCAGGCACGTATCAGCCAGAAGATAGTGGTCAGCGTCGTCTTCGTCGCCGCCATGTTCATGAGCATCCTCGACGCCACCATCGTGAACGTGGCCCTGCCCACCATCGGCCGGGACTTCTCGGTCAGCCCCACCGCGGTCGACAGCATCTCGATCGCCTACCTGGTCAGCCTGGCGGTATTCATCCCGGCCTCCGGCTGGCTCGGCGACCGGTTCGGTGGCAAGCGGGTCCTGCTCACGGCGATCGCGGTCTTCACCGCCGCCTCCGCGCTGTGCGGCGTGGCCTCCAGCCTCGGCGAGCTGGTGGCCTTCCGGGTGCTCCAGGGCGCGGGCGGCGGCATGCTCGCCCCGGTCGGGATGGCCATGCTGTACCGCACCTTCCCGCCCGCGGAGCGGATCCGGGCCTCGGCCATCCTCACCGTGCCCACCACCCTGGCCCCGGCCCTCGGCCCGGTGCTCGGCGGGCTGCTGGTCACCGAGGCGTCCTGGCGCTGGGTGTTCTACGTCAACCTGCCCATCGGGGCGCTGGCCTTCACGTTCGGCGCCCTGTTCCTGCACCAGGCGGCCGAGCCCCATCCGGGCCGTTTCGACCTGGCCGGCTTCCTGCTCTCTGGCGTCGGCCTCGGCCTGCTCATGTTCGGCGTCTCCGAAGGACCCGAGCGGGGCTGGGCCTCCACGGAGGTGCTGGCCACCGTGGCCGCCGGCGTGGTGCTGCTGGTGGCCATGGTGGTGGTCGAGCTGCGCGTGCCGGCGCCCATCGTGGCGCTGCGGCTGCTCGGCAACCGGCTGTTCCGCTCGTGCACCGGCGTTACCGTCCTGGGCTCCGTCGCCTTCCTCGGCACCTTGTACGCGATCTCGCTGTATTACCAGGACGGCCGCGGCCTGAGCGCGCTCGGCTCCGGGCTGAGCACGTTCCCCGAGGCCATCGGGGTCATGATGGGCGCGCAGCTGGCCACCCGGATGTTCTACCCGCGGCTGGGCCCGCGGCGGCTCATCGCCATCGGGCTAACCGGGGTGGCCGCCTCGATCGCCCTGCTGGCCCTGATGACGGCCCACTCCAGCCTGTGGTGGGCCCGGCTGCTCATGTTCACCCTGGGCCTCGCCATGGCTCAGGTGTTCGTGCCCACCCAGGCGGCGGCGTTCGCCACCATCTCGCCCAGCGCCACCGGGCGGGCCTCGACGATGTTCAACGCCGTCCGCCAGCTCGGCGGCGCCGTCGGCGTGGCCGTGCTCACCACGGTCATCGTCGGGATCGGGGCCACCCATCAGGTGGCGGGCCATCAGGTGGCCAACCTGACCTCCTACCGGGTCGCCTTCCTGGTCGCCGCGGCCTTGAGCCTGATCGGGGTGGCGCCGGCCCTGTCGATCCGCGACGCCGATGCCGCCGCCACCATGCCCGGCCGCCCCCGCCTGGCCGGCGCACCGACCGAGCAGGCCCCCGCCACCCCCGGCAACGCCGCCGCCTGACCCGCCGCATCAGGCCCGTACCAGGCCCGCACCAGACCCGTACCAAGCTGGCCCACACCGTCCCGCCCCCGCCCTGTTCCGGCCAGGCCGCCTGCTGTATTCGCCAAGCATCCCGCTTGACATCTCAATCATGCTTGGTATAGTTAGCAACAGAAGCCAAGAGGAGGCAACAATCATGGCCAGCACTGCCACCAAGGAACTCCAGGACGGGTTCCTGTCCACCACCCGCCAGGGCCAGGAGATCGTGCTCGAGGCGATCAGGACCTGGGTCGACACCGTTCAGGCGTTCACCCCCAAGGTGCCCGCCATCAGCATCCCGCTCGCCGACCAGCTGCCCAAGCCGCAGGACGTCGTGGCCAACGCCTACGACTTCGCCGGCCAGGTGCTCGCAGGTCAGCGGAAGTTCGCCGAAGAGGTGCTGAAGACCACGGCCTCGCTGCTGCCCGGCACCGGCCAGGGCGCCTCGGCCGCCAAGTAAGACCGCCAAGCAAGACCGCCAAGCAAGACCAAGGACACCGCCCCGCGGAGCCCCCGAGGCCAGCGAGGCGGGAACGGTACGCGGCAGCCCCGGATGGGAGGGGATCCCTGGGGTTGCCGCGTACTTTAGTTTGCGGTGGGTCGCGGTACGCCGGCGAGGTCGCGGCCAGCGGCCCGCGGGTCCATAGTCGGAGCATGAGGCCTAACCCCGGGCGGCGGCATGCAGATCGTTGAGCTGTCCAACCACCCGGGCGACATGCTGCACGACGCGACCCGGCAGCGGCTGGCCGCCGGGAAACGGGCGCAGGAAGGCTACGAGGACGCGCTCATCCGGCACCAGGCCCGGGTCCAGACCATGAAGGTCAACCGGGAAAGAGCCCGTCACCGGCACCACTGGTGGACCTGGCTGCGGCTGGCCTTCGGCGGCTGGGCGCAGCGGCGGCGCCGGCCCCGGCCGCCGCCCGCCCCGGCCGCTGCCACCGACGCCGAGGAGAAGATCAAGGCCGGCATCGCGGGGGAGCAGCAGGTCGCGGCCGAGCTCGGCCGGGCCCTGGATGACGACTGGACGCTGCTGCACGGGTACCGCAACCGGCGCGGCGAGATCGACCACCTGCTGCTCGGCCCGCGGGGCCTGTTCGCCATCGAGGTGAAGAACCTCAACGCCACCGTGGCCATCGACGGCGACCGCTGGCGGGCTGACAAGTACGACAACTACGGGAACCTGGTCGAGCAGCGGCTGATCGCCGACCGCAAGGGCCGCTCGCCGAGCGAGCAGCTCAACGAGCCGGCCGCCGAGCTGGAACGGTTCCTGCACCAGCGCGGCCAGCCGGTCACGGTCCAGCGCGTGGTGGTCCTGACCCATCGCCGCTCCCGGCTCGGCGACCGCCGCGCCGAAACCGTTCACGCCGGAACCTCGGCGAGTTACGTGCTGAGCCTGCTGGCCGGCTCGGCCGATCACCTGAGCGGCCATCAGCGGGCCGAACTCCAGCGGCTCATCCGCCGCGACCACGACTTCCACACGGCAAGCGCGCGAAGCACGAGAAGCACCAGAAGCGCCAGAAGCGGGCGGAGCGCGACGGACGCGAGAACCTCGAGAAGCCGGCGCCGGTAGCCTAAGGGACCGTGGCGAACGGTCATCAGCTACGGTTCTACAACTCGCTGGGCCGGCAGATCGAGGATTTCGTCCCGTCGGCCGCCGTAACCGGCATGTACACCTGCGGCCCGACCGTGTATGCCTACCCGCACCTGGGCAACATGCGCGCCTACGTGTTCTCCAACACCGTCCGCCGGGCCCTGCGCTGGAAGGGCATCACGGTCAGGCACGTCATCAACATCACCGACGTGGGCCACGCGGTGGCTGACACCGACACCGGCGAGGACAAGCTCGAGCTCGCCGCCGCCACCGAACGGCGGTCGGTGGCGGAGATCGCCGCCTTCTATACCGGGGCGTTCTTCGACGACCTGGCCGCGCTGAACATCCTGCCCGCCGCCGAGTACCCGCGGGCCAGCGCCTACGTGCCGCAGATGATCGAGTTCGCCGCCACGCTGGAGAAACGGGGCTACACCTACCGCCTCCCGTCCGGCCTGTACTTCGACACGGCCCGGGATCCCCGCTACGGCCAGCTGGCCCAGCTGCACGCCGAAGGCCAGCGCGAAGCCGCCCGGGTCGAGCAGGTCGCGGGGCGCCGCCGCAAGACCGACTTCGCGCTGTGGCGCACCGAAGACCCCGGCCGCCGCCGGGTCATGCGCTGGGACTCACCCTGGGGCTGGGGCGCGCCGGGCTGGCACCTGGAATGCTCGGTGATGAGCATCGCCCTGCTCGGCCCGCACTTCGACATCCACACCGGCGGCATCGACCACCGCGAGCTGCATCACGTCAACGAGATCGCGCAGAGCGAGGCCTACCTGGCCGACGGCCAGGGGTGGGTACCGCCGTGGGTCCGGTTCTGGCTGCACAACGAGTTCCTCCAGCTGGGCGCGGCCAAGATGGCCAAGTCGGCGGGCGGCGCGCCCCGGCTGGCCGACCTGACCGCCGCCGGGTACCACCCGATGGCCTTCCGGCTGTTCCTGCTCGGCGGCCACTACCGCAGCCAGCTCGACTTCACCATCACCGCCCTGGACGCGGCCCAGGCCACCCTGCGCCGGCTGGCGGCCCGGATCAGGCCGCTGCACCCGCTGCCTGCCGCCGAGACGCTGTCGGCCGCGGCGACCCTGCAGGCCGCGCAGGCCCTGCAGGACAAGCGGGGCCTGCGCGGCGCCCGGGATCCGGCCGCGGCCGCGCTGCTGGACGGCATCGACGCCGCCATCGCCGCCGACCTGAGCACCCCGCGGATCCTGGCCCTGCTCCAGGACGCCCTGCGCGACCCGGTGCTGACCCCGGACGGCCTGCGCACCGTGACCGCCGCCGCCGACGCCCTGCTTGGCTTGGGCCTGGCCACCCTCGACCCGGCCGACCTGCAGCAGCGCCGCTCCGCCGCGGACCTGACCGCCGACGAGCGTGACCAGATCGAGCGGCTCGTCGCCGACCGCACCGAGGCCCGCCAGCAGCACGACTGGGCCCGCGCCGACCAGCTCCGGGCCCGCCTCGATGACCTGGGCGTCCAGCTCACCGACACCGCGGAAGGCCCCGTCTGGCAGCTCCGCTAACCCGGCTGTTCATCCAGGGCGGAACCCCGGTGGCCACGCGGGCTCGTCATCCGTGGACACAATAGCCACCAGGAGGCCCGAATCGACATGAGCGAAAACAAAACCGGGGGACGGCTGGCTCAAGTGATCGCGACGCGCGGCGGGCTGGCCCCGCCCGAGGCGCCGTTCGTGATCGAGCACCGCGAGGCCCTGATCTTCATGCTGTGCGAGGCGGCCGAACTCGAGCACGGCATCATGTGCCAGTACCTGTACGCCGCGTTCTCGCTGAAGCAGTCGGAGGCCGAGGACCTCACCGCTGAAGAAGCCGAGGCCGTCCAGCGCTGGCGCACGCGCATCAACCGCATCGCCGCCCAGGAGATGCTGCACCTGGCCCTGGTGCAGAACCTGCTGTCCGCCGTCGGCGCGGCCCCGCACGTGTCCCGGCCGAACTTCCCGCAGCCCGCCAGCCACTACCCGGCGGGCGTGCACCTGGTCCTGCTGCCGTTCGGTGAGGCGGCGCTGCGCCACTTCATGTTCCTCGAGCGCCCCGAGGGCATGGACATCAAGGACGCTGACGGGCTGGCCGCCTACCGCCGGGCCGCGCCCGCCGTGCAGCAGGGCGACATCGTCCCGCGCGGCCAGGACTTCGCCACGGTCGGGCACCTGTACCGGTCCATCGAGGCCGGGATCGCGCGCCTGACCGAGAAGTTCGGCGAACAGTCGCTGTTCGTCGGCCCGCCGCGGGCCCAGGCCACCCAGCAGTACTTCCGCTGGCCCGAACTGGTCGCGGTGACCGACGCGGCCAGCGCGCAGCGAGCCATCGACGAGATCCTGGAGCAGGGGGAGGGGCCGCGCGGGCAGTGGCAAGACGCCCACTTCGGCCAGTTCGTCGACATCCTCGACGAGTTCCTGCATCTGCGCGCGGCCAACCCGCTGTTCGAGCCGGTCCGGCCGGTGGTCCCGGTCAACGTCCGCCCGGCCGAACGCGAGACCGACATCCCGCTGGCCACCGACCCGCTGACCGTGCAGGTCATGGACCTGTTCAACGTCAGCTACGAGATCCTGCTGCTCATGCTGCAGCGTTTCTTCGCCCACACCGAGGAGACCGACGCCCAGCTCAAGGCCCTGGCCGACGCCACCGTCGCGCTCATGGTGCGGGCCATCAAGCCGCTCGGCGACCTGGTCACCACGCTCCCTGCGGGCCCGGAGTACCCGGGCCGCACGGCCGGCCCCAGCTTCGAGCTGTTCTACGAGTCCGACTACGTGCTGCCACACCGCGAGGCGGCCTGGATCCTGCTCGCCGAGCGGGTCCGCCAGGCCGCCGACTACTGCCAGCCCGGTGTGCCCTGCGCCCCGCCCGTGGAGGCTGGCCTGGCCGCCGTCCAGGCCAGCCTGCTCGAGATCGCCGGCGCCCTCGAGGCTCACCTGCCGTCCCGCGGCGCACGGGCCGAACCACCGGTTCCGGCCGAGGCCGCAGCCGACCTCCTGTCCCGAGCAGAAGATTTTGGCCAAACGGGCCGTGCTTTCACTTCTCACCCTGACCACCTGCTGTCCAGCGTGGCCGACTTGATGGGAGCCGCGGACCGGGTCCTGCAAGCGCACCTGACGGGCGCCCCCACCGTGGCCCGCCTGGTCAACAGCGTCCTGCGCCCCCTGGCCGCGACACTGCCCGCCCCATCCGCCCCTGTCGCCAACGCTCCACTAGCCCCCAGCGCCCCATCGGCCTCGCCCGCACCACCCGGCCTATGGGACACCACGCTGCTGGCCACCCGGCTGCGGACGCGGTACGGCCGCTCCGCCCCGCCCGGCCTGCTCGAGGCGACCGCGGCCCTGCAGGACCTGGCCATCGGTCAGGCCGCGGCGGGGGAGCGGCCCGGCCGGATCGCGGCCCTGGCCGACCTGCAGGCCGGCCTGCCGCCGGGGATCGTGACCGCCGACAACGGCCCGTACCTGGTCACCAACGCCGCCGCGGTCCGCGACCATCTCGGCGAGCGGCTGAGGTTGCCGCCGCAGCTCGCGCTGTGCCGGTGCGGCGCCTCGGCCGCCAAGCCGTTCTGCGACGGGTCGCACGCGACCAGCGGCTTCACCGACGCCAAGGATCCCAACCGGGTACCCGACCAGCGCGACACCTACCTGGGCCAGCAGGTCACGATCTTCGACAACCGGGGCATCTGCCAGCACTCGGGCCTGTGCACCGACCGGCTGGCCACCGCGTTCCGCACCAGCGGTGAGCCGTTCGTGGCGCCCAGCGGCGCCCGCCTGGACGAGCTCGTGCGGGCCGTCCGCGACTGCCCGTCCGGGGCGCTGAGCCTGGCCTTCGACGACGCCGAAGCCCGCGACCTGGTCGACTGGCACGGCACCAGGGAGCCGGCCGTCGAGGTCACCCAGGACGGCCCGTACCGGGTGACCGGCGGCCTCCCGCTGACCGACGCCGCGGGCGCCGACGTGCCGCGCGCCGCGGGCTCCTCCCGCGAGCACTACGCCCTCTGCCGCTGCGGTCACTCGCAGAACAAGCCGTTCTGCAGCGGCATGCACTGGTACGTGGAGTTCCGCGACCCGGCGCCGCGCGCCGACCCGACCCTGTTCGAGTGGGCCGGCGGGCTGCCCGCGCTGACCCGGATGACCCGCCTGCTTTACGAGCGGCACGTGCCCGCCGACTACCTGCTCGCGCCGCTGTTCGCCACCATGCCGCCCGGATACCCGCAAGACGAGGCGGCCGTCATGGCCGGCGCGTTCGGCGGGCCCGGCCCGGTGGGTTCCGGCCCCGTGGTTTCAGGCCCCGTGGTTTCAGGCCCCGTGGTTTCAGGCCCCGTGGTTTCAGGCCCCGTGGTTTCAGGCACTGCGGCCCCGCGTCCGGACCTGGCCGAACCGCAGCGCGCCCGCTGGGTGGTGCTGGCCTTGCGGGCCGCCGACGAAGCCATGCTGCCCGCCGACCCGCAGTTCCGTGCCGCGCTCACGTCCTACCTGGAATGGAGCTCCCGGGCGGCAGGCACGGCCCCGCCCCCCTGGGACTGGGGCCCGGCCGGCCCGCCCGTCCCGGCGCCTGCGCCCGCCGCTACGCAGCAGCCGCCGGTCACGCTGCCGGGCCCTAATGAGACCGTGACCTTCGAGGCGCACATCAAGCCGCTGTTCCGCGAGCATGACCGCAAGTCCATGACGTTCGCGTTCGACCTGTGGTCCCGCGACGACGTCCAGGCCCACGCGGCCGGCATCCTGGCCCGGCTCCGCGACGGCACGATGCCCTGCGACGGCGCCTGGCCGCCGGAGCAGATCGAGGTGTTCCAGCGCTGGACAGAAACCGGCTGCTCCTGAGTTGACATCGCGGGCGTGGCCACCTGCAATGATGAGGTGGCGGCCGACGGCCCCGGTGCAGCCCGCACCGATGTCATTACCTCCGGACGCGAACCGCGGCGACGTTTCCGGCGGCCGGTCCGCCCGGTCTGGCTGCTGGTCATCGCGCAGGCCGCGGCCCTGGCCGTGCTGGCCACGGTGCTGGTTACAGTGCTGGCCACTGGCGCCCTGCGCCATGGCGCCGGGGCCGGGCTCCCGCGTGCCAGCCCGCCGGCGTCCACCGGGCCCGCCCTGCCCGAGCTGTCGGCCGTGATGGTCCGGCTGCCCGCGGGCGGGGGAGTGGCCGGGACGGTGGTGATCGCCGCCGCCGCCCTGCCCGGCGCCGACCGGGCGCAGTTCACCGTGTCCGCCGTCGTCACCGGCGGCGCGCCGGGCACGTTCTACGACCTGATCGGCAGCGACTGCTCGACCGCGGACCCGCCGCCGGACGATGTGTGGGCCACCGGGCTGGCGGGCGCGGACGGCACGGCCGACCTGGCCGGCTACACCTGGACCGGGGCGGTCGCGGATACCTACTGGCTGAGCTTGGACCCGTCGCCGGCCGGTGCTCCGCCGGGCCTGCACGGGCGGTTCGGCCAGGGTCAGGCGACGCCGTTTCCCGCAGGTCAGGCACCCTGCGCGACCGCCTCATGAACCCGCAGGACCGCACCCGAGGCCGGGGCGGAGCCGGAGCGTTGTCTATCCTGGGCTACCGTGACTGTCGCAATCGCTCCCCTCGATGACGTGAATCAGTGGGCGCGCGGCGACCTGCTGGAGATCGTGCTCCTGTTGCTGGGGGCGGTCCTGCTCACCCGGCTGGCCGAGTGGATCCGCAACCTGACCGTGGCACGCATCGACGCGAACGCCCACGAGACTGATGAACTGGTGCGCTCTGAGTCGGCCAAGCACCGCCACGTCGTCGCCGACGTGGTGACGTGGACGTTCCTGGCCGTGGTGTACGTGGTCACCGCCGTCCTGGTGGTGCAGCGTCTCGGCGTGCCCCTGGCGGGCCTGGTGGCGCCCGCCGCCCTGCTCAGCGCCGCGCTCGGCTTCGGCCTGCAGCGCTTTGTCCAGGACATCGCGGCCGGGTTCTTCATCACCGGCGAGCGTCAGTACGGCTTCGGCGACGTGGTCCGGATTTCGGTAACCGGTGTCTCGGAGGCGGCCGTCGGCACGGTCGAGGATGTCACGCTCCGGGTCACCCGCATCCGGTCGGACCGCGGCGAGGTCATCACCATGCCCAACGGCCAGATCATCCAGGTGACCAACCTGTCCCGGGACTGGGCGCGGGCCGTCATCGACGTGCCCGTCCCGGCCGCCATCGACGTCAGCCGGGTGACCGGCATCCTCAAGCGCGTGGGCCAGGAAGTATGGGAGGACGACGGGCTGCGCAAGATGATGCTCGACCCGCCCACCGTGATGGGCGTCGAGCGCATCGAGGTCGATACGTTCTCGGTGCGGATGGTGGCCCGGACGCTGCCCGGCATGCAGTTCGACGTCGGCCGGGAAATCCGCGCCCGGGTCGCGTCCGCCTTTCGTTCCGAGGGCATCAGCGTCTCCGCCGATCTCGACACCGGCCAGGCCACCGGGGGCGCTTCATGAGCCGCTCCCGGCGAACCCCGCGACACCAGGCCATCGGGTGGCCCCGGATCTCGACCATCGTCCTGACCGTGCTGTTCCTGGCCGTGCTCGCGCTGTACTACCTGGTACGTCCGGTACCGGTCGTCGGGTCAGGAACGGGCCAGTCGGCCGGCAACTCCAGCACGTCACCTGCTCAGACGTCGGCGCCACCCACCCCGACCCCCACCCCGTCGCACAGCCCGAGTCCGAGCGAGTCCGCCGCACCGTCCCTGTCTGGCCCGCCGCCGGCTTCGGTTACCCCGAGCTCGGTCGGATCGCCGGCGTCCGGCACGCCCGACCCGTCATCGTCACCATCGCCCGCGTCGACCCTGCCCTGACCGATGGGAGCCGGAACATGCCAGCGTCAGTTCCCGTGATCGACCTCGCGCCGTGGTTCAGCGCCGACGAGGCGGCCCGCGCCGCGGTGGCCGCCGAGGTCGACGCCGCGCTGCAGAGCGTCGGCTTCTTCCTCATCACCGGGCACGGCGTGCCCGGTGACCTGCGCGCGCAGGTCCGCGCCGCGGCCCGGGCGTTCTTCGCGCAGCCGCGCGAGACCAAGCAGCGCTACGCGGTCACGGTCGGCGGCCGGGGCTGGCTGCCGCCCGGCGCGGAGGCGAACGGCTACGCCGAGGGCACCGAGACGCCGCCGGACCTGAAGGAGTCGTACGCGGTCGGCGCCGACCAGCCGACCGGCGACCCCGAGGTCGACGGGTACTGGTTCCAGCCCAACGTCTACCCGGCCGAGGTGCCGGCCCTCGAGCCCGCCGTCGTCGCCTACCTGGCCCAGATGCGCACGCTGGCCGACGAGCTGCTCGTGCTGTGCGCGGCTGCCCTGGGCCTGGACCGCGACTTCTTCACCCGGCACACCGATCATGCCACCCACACGATGAACATCAACTGGTACCCGCCTATCGCGGTGGCCGGGGCGCCGGAACCTGGCCAGTTCCGCATCGGCCCGCACACCGACTTCGGCACGGTCACCATCCTGGACCGCGAGCCCGGCCGCGGCGGCCTGCAGGTATGGACCTCAGAAGACGGCTGGGAGGACGCGCCCTACCAGCCTGGTGCCTTCACCATCAATACCGGTGACCTGCTGGCCCGCTGGAGCGGCGGCCGGTGGAAGTCCAACCGGCACCGCGTCCTGCCGCCCCAGGCCGAGGCGCCCGACGAGGACCTGGTCTCGCTGGTCTACTTCTACGAGGCCAACCACGACACGGTCGTGGAGTCGCTGCAGCCGCCCATCGGCCAGCCGAACGACTACGCCCCGGTCGTAGCGTCGCAGTTCCTGAAGAGACTGCTGGACGCCATCACCGTCGGCTGACCCTTACTGTCCCGTTCCGCCCGGCCGCCCCGCGGCCGGGCGGTTGCGTGCTGCACGCAACCGGGAACGCAAAGTTATCCGATAGCAACCAAAGCGATATGCCCGAAGCGCTCACGTTTGCCCAGGCCAAACTGCCATAATTGTGCGGATCCGTGGCTAACCCCGCTGGCCGTAACAAATGCGCTCATAGGATGGTGCACAGGACATGATCCGCTCGAGAAAGGCCCGGTGGTCGGCCGGGATAGTGCTGGGGGCGGCGACGCTGGTTACGCCCCTCATGGCACTCTCCAGCCCGGCATCCGCCGCGGCCGGCGACACCGCCGGCTTCTTCGCGCTCACCAACAGCGTGAACCCGACGACAGACGTCATTACCGGCAGCTACAGCAGCTCGCACATGCAGGTCGAGGTGGCGGTCACGCCCCGCGACGAGGCCGGGCTGAACAACCTGCTCGCCGCCCTGTACACCAAGGGCAGCTCGCAGTACCACAAGTGGCTGACCGAGGGGGTCTTCGACGCCCGCTACGCGCCCCTGCCGGCCACTGTCCAGCAGGTCGAGAGCTACCTGGCCTCCGCCGGCCTGAAGGTGGAGCCGTCGAGTTCGCCGTTCCTGGTGACCGCGGACGGCACCAGCTCGCTGGTGTCCAACGCCTTCCGGACCACGCTGAGCACCTTCAAGGACCCGTCCGGCAAGACGTACTTCTCCAACTCCACGCCGGTGTTTATGCCCACTTCGCTGTCCGGCGTGACGCTGGGCGTGATCGGGCTGAGCAACACCGCGCGCCAGGTCACGTCGGCCAAGCCGGTTCTGAAGCCGCGCACCAACAGCGTCAAGCGCCAGTCCGGGGTGAAGCATCCCTCGTCGGCCAGCAGTTGCCAGACGCCGTACCCGTCTGCGCAGACGTTCTTCAACTTCGTCAACAACGGCACCAGTTTCCCGTTCGGTTACGGCGGCGGACCGGGCTGCAGCGGCCTGACGCCGTCGCAGACCAACTCCATCTACAACGCCCCGAACGTCGGCGCGAAGGGCAAGGGCCAGGGTGTCACCCTCGGCCTGTTCGAGCTCTCCGCCTACCAGGAGTCTGACATCGCCACCTGGGCGCACCAGTTCTACGGGCCGAGCTACACCCCGCCGCTGACCAACGTCAACGTCGACGGTGGCCCGCTCGACCCGCAGTGCCCGGTCGGCGATACCTGCCCGCCGGACTTCAACGGCTACGCCGGTGACATCGAGGTCGACGCGGACATCGAATCGGACCTGGCCGTCGCGCCCGACATGAACAACCTCATCGTCTACAACGCGCCGAACGACTTCACCGGTCAGACGGAGCTAGACGAGTACACCGCGATCGCGAAGGCCGACCAGGCCGCCGTGGTCAGCTCGAGCTGGGCGGTCTGCGAGAACGACGTGAGCGCGAGCTACGTGCAGGCCGAGAACGTCGTCTTCGAGCAGATGGCCTCGCAGGGGCAGAGCATGTTCGGGGCCGAGGGCGACACCGGCGCCTTCTCCTGCATCCGGTCCGACGGCACCACCATCGTCAACGTGCTCGACCCGCCGTCGCAGCCCTGGGTGACCAGCGTCGGCGGCACCTCGCTCGAGTCCTTCAACCCGGGCACCAACCCGCACCCGCGGTACCCGAGCACCGAGACGGTCTGGAACGTCGACGGCCTGTGCAGTAGCGCTGCTCCCGCCCCGTCCAACGACAACCAGGGCGGCTTCTTCTGGTGCGCGGAGACCGGTGCCGGCGGCGGCGGATCCAGCCAGTGGTGGGGCATGCCGTCCTACCAGCGCGGTCCTGGGATCATTAACTCCTACACCACCTACAGCACCGGCCCGACCGGGACCACTTGCTCGCTGGCCAAGGCGGGCACGGCGTGCCGTGAGGATCCCGACGTCTCCATGAACGCCGATGAATACACGCCGTACGCCGAGTACTGCACGGCCAACGCCAACACGCCGTTCAGCGCGTGCGGGTTCAGCGCCACGCAGCTGGTGCCCGGCTGGTTCGGCATCGGCGGCACCAGCCTGTCCTCCCCGCTGTGGTCGGCTATCACCGCCGACCGCGACGGCTACCTGGGCAAGCGCAGCGGCAACATCAACTCGCTGCTGTACTCGCTGAACGCGCTGATCCCGTCGTTGTACTTCCACGACATCACCGGCGCCGGGCAGGCCGTGACCAACAACGGCCTGTTCCCGACCACCAAGGGCTATGACCTTGCCACTGGCATCGGCACGCCCAACATGAACTCGCTCATCACCGAGGGCACCCTCTAAATCTTCAACCGCGAAGGCGGGGGACCGACCGTCCCCCGCCTTCGGCGTGTCTGGACACGGATCAGTTATCAGAACGCAACCGCGTGATCCCTCGAGTGCGCCTGTCCGGCGTGGCCAAACTGGAATAATCCTTGACGATTCCTGACCAACTACAACGGGACGTAACAGTTGCTGACAAGGATGGCGACATGATTGGTAAGAGAAGGGCCCGGCTAACGGCCGGGATACTGCTTGGGGTGGGTGCCGTCGTTGCTCCTCTGGTTGGCGCCGCGGGCGCGGCCGCCGCCTCCCCAGGTCCCAACACGCCCACCAAGGTTCAGGGCGGCATCAACGCCGCCGCCCTGCCGGGCGCGACGGTCTTCGGGAGCACGCCGGCGAACACGCCTGAAACCGTCTCGTTCGTCCTGCGGGAGCAGAACCTCATCTCCCTCGAGACGCGGGTTGAGCTAGGAGTATGGAACTCGAACTACCTGTCGGTCAGCCAGTTCGCCGCCCAGTACGGCCAGCCGACTTCCAACATCAACGAGCTGACCAGCTACCTGGCCAGCTTCGGCATCACCACCGACGTCTACGCGGGCAACGTGAACGTGGTGGCCAACGGCACCGCGGGCGAGTTTGACCAGGCGCTGAGCATCACCGAGGAGAACGTCCACGTTCCCGAACTGAAGGGCTTCGGCGGGCTCGGCTCGATCCTCGCGCAGAATGTGTACAGCCCCGAGCAGGCGCCGCTGCTGCCGTACCGGCTGGCCAGTTTCGTGACGGCCATCCTCGGCCTGTCGGACTACGGGCCGTTCGTCTCTGAGACCGCCAAGCCGTCCAGCGCCAGCAAGCCGCAGCAGGGCAGCTCAAACAGCTGCCTGGCGGAGTTCGGCCTGTCGAATGGCTGCCACCTGCCGTCCGACTTCGCCAAGATGTACAACCTGAACCCGCTGTACGCCAAGGGCGCCAACGGAACCGGGCAGACCCTCGGCATCGTGACCCTGGCCGCGGTCGACCCGGGCGCTCCGCAGTACTTCTGGGCCAACATCTCGCACACCAAGCGCACCGGCAGCTTCAACGTGGACAGCATCGACGGCGGGGCCCCCGGCCCGAGCGGGGCCGCGGGCTCGGACGAGACCGACCTCGACATCGAGCAGTCCGGGGCCCTGGCTCCCGGCGCCAACGTGATCTCCTACCAGGCGCCCAACACCGACTTCGGGTTCTCCGACGGGTTCTTCACGGCCGCCAGCCAGAACGTCGCCAGCACGGTCTCCACCAGCTGGGGCGAGTCCGAGACGGTGGTGGTAGCCGCGATCCTGTCCAGCGAGGAATCGTCAGGCCTCCAGGCCGCCACCGATGAGGCGTTCCTGGAACTGGCGGCGCAGGGGCAGTCGATGTTCGTCGCCTCGGGCGACGAGGGCGCCTACGCGGCCGCCCGCGACCTCGGCACCACTAACCTGTCGGTCCAGACCCCATCGGACAGTCCGTTCGTGACCGCCGCGGGCGGCACCACGCTGCCTGGCAGCACCTTGCTGTCCGGTCCTGACGGCACCGACACCGCGACGGTAACCGCGCAGCGCATCTGGGGCTGGGACTACCTGTGGGCCCCGATCGCGAAGGTCAGCGGCGAACCCCTGGCCACCGTCGCGGAGTCCAACGTGGAGGGCAGCACCGGAGGCTTCAGCTCGTTCGAGCCCACGCCGCTCTACCAGGCGCTGGTATCGGGCACGCGCGACTACCACGCGGTTGAGTACCTGACCCCGACCGACGACACGCAGATCGTAGCGGGCCTGACCGAGCCGGTCACATGGAACTTCAACGCCACGCCCAAGGTGACCACGGGGACCGGCAGCGGCCGGGCCATCCCCGACGTCTCCACGGACGCGGACCCGCAGACCGGTTACCTGATCTACGGGGCCTCGGCCGGCGGCCTTAACGAATACGGCGGGACCAGCTTCGTCGCCCCGCAGCTGAACGGCTCCACCGCGGTCATCGACTCCTACCTGGGCCACCGCGTCGGGTTCTGGAACCCGGCCATGTACGCCGCCGCGCTGGGCTCCAACTCCCCGTTCACCCAGCTCAACACCGCTGGTACCAGCAGTGACAACATCTACTACACCGGCAACCCCGGCCAGCTGTACAACCAGGGCATCGGTCTGGGCATCCCGGACCTGGCCAAGCTGGCGGGCGACTTCCGCTGATCTACGGTTAGGACAGGCCAGACCAAGGAAGC
The DNA here is from genome assembly GCA_963790065.1 of uncultured Actinomycetes bacterium. GTDB lineage: Bacteria > Actinomycetota > Actinomycetes > Streptosporangiales > Streptosporangiaceae > Palsa-504. The sequence goes on from CAWBNK010000032.1 coordinate 33,944, forward strand.
CCGGGCCGCCGCTGGTGCGGCCCGGGCTTCCTGCTGGGCAGAGCCCAAACATGACCGACATCATCACCTCCAAGGGCATCTAGTAGCCGACACCGAAGGCGGGGACCGACCGTCCCCCGCCTTCGGCATTTTCCGGGTCAACACCCTGTAACAATCCCCGCGATTCATCCCAACTGGCGCTGTTCGGTTGTGCCAAGCTGTACTAATTCGCCAGAATCCGCTGTCAGTCGCGGTTTGTCATGAAAATTTTGCTCATAAGGACGGTCACAGGACATGATCCGCACGCGAACCGCCCGGTTGACGGCCGGGATCGTGCTCGCGGTGGCGACGCTGGTGACGCCGCTGGCCGCGCTAGCCGGCCCAGCCGCAGCCTCAACCCCACCTCCGAACTCACCGCAGCAGGTGGCTTCGGGAATCAACGTGGCGTCCCTGCCGGGCGTGACCGCCTTCCCCGGCGTGCCGGCCGACACACAGGAAACCGTGTCGTTCGTCCTGCGCGAGCGCAATATCTTCGCCCTTGAAACCGATGTTCAGTTCGGCCTCAGGAACTACCTGTCGGTTAGCCAGTTCGCCAGCACGTACGGCCAGACCCAGGCCAACATCTCCGCGCTGACCAGCTACCTGGCTTCTTTCGGCATCAGCACCGATGTGTACGCGGACAAGGTGGACGTCGTCGCTACCGGCACCGCGGGCGACTTCGACAAGGCACTGTCGGTCACCCAGAACTGGTACCAGGTACCGGAGCAGCGCGGGCTCGATGGGAACGGGTCGATCCCGGCGCAGCGGGTGCACGGCAACGCGAAAGCGCCGATGCTGCCCTACCGGCTCGCGAGTTTCGTGCTGACCATCTTCGGTCTTACCAACTACGCCCCCTTCGCCACCCACATGGCGCACGTGAGCTCCAGCCTGCTCAAGCCGCAGCAGAACGGCAGCTACTGCCTGGCCCTGACCGGCCTGCCTAAGGCATGCAACCTCCCGCAGGACTTCGCCGCCAACTACGGGCTTGACGGCCTGTACAACCGGGGTGCCACCGGCTCCGGCCAGACCGTCGGGATCGTCACCCTGGCTGCCCTTGACCCGGGCGCGCCGCAGTACTTCTGGTCCAACATCGCGCACATCAAGCGGACCGGCTCGCTGACGGTCCAGAACATCGACGGCGGACCGGGTGCACCCAGCGACGGATCGGGCTCGGGCGAGACCGACCTGGACGCCGAGCAGTCCGGAGGCGTGGCGCCAGGCGCGAATGTGATCGTCTACCAGGCACCCAACACCGACCCCGGGTTCGCCGACGCGTTCTTCACCGCGGCCAGCCAGAATCTGGCCGGCTCTGTCTCGACCAGCTGGGGGGAGTCCGAGACCTTCCTGCAAGCGGCGATCCTGACCGGCCAGGAGACAGCCACCTACACGGCCGCGTTTGACGAGGCCTTCCTCGAGCTGGCCATCCAGGGGCAGTCCGGTTTCGACGCTGCCGGTGACAGCGGAGCTTATGACGCCAGCGGGGACATCGGCACGACCAACCTGTCGGTCGACACGCCCGCCGACAGCCCGTACCTCACATCGGGAGGCGGGACGACGCTGCCCTTTACCGGAACGCTGACTGGCCCGGACGGCTCGGCCACCGTCACGGTTCCCGCCCAGCGCGCCTGGGGCTGGGACTACGAGTGGCCAGCCATTGCCAAGATCGACGGCATCTCGGAGCTCCAAGCTGCTGAGGAAAACCTGGGCGGGGGTGGCGGCGGCTTCAGCGTGCTCGAGCCGCAGCCGGTGTATCAGCAGCTCGTGACAGGTACCCACAACTACCACGCGGTGCCGTACCTGACCCCGACTGACTACACGCAGGTCGCACCTGGTCTGACTGAGCCGACCGGCTGGACGCTGAACCCGACGCCGCCGGTGACCCAGGGCTCGGGCCAGGGCCGGGCCCTGCCCGACGCCTCCGCCGACGCCGACCCGCTCACCGGCTACCTGCTGTACGAGCCATCGTTCGCTGGCATCGGCCAGCCCGTGCTGCAAGGCGGCTGGGGCGGCACGAGCTTCGTGGCGCCGCAGTTCAACGGGTCCACCGCGGTGATCGACTCTTACCTCGGCCACCGGATCGGGCTCTGGAACCCGTCTATCTACGGCTCGGGCCGCTCGGCGTTCACCCCGCTGAACACGGCGGGTACCAGTAACGACAATCTCTACTACACCGGCAACCCCGGCGAGGAGTTCAACGAGGCGGTCGGCCTAGGCATCCCCGACCTGACCAAGCTGGCCGGCACGCTGTAGGCCTGGGCAGCTGACCATACCCCGGGCCGCGCCGTCAAGGCGCGGCCCGGGTTTTGCTGATGACGAGCCCGCAGGCATCTGCTTGTACGCTAATCCGGGCACGAGACGATGGAGGTGGCCGTCCGGTGGCTGCAGCCGAGGACTGGGTGGCGCGCACGGCCGGGCAGGTGCGCACCGAGGGCGAGCGCAGGCATCCCGGCGAGGTCCCGACCTGTGCGTCGGGCATCAGCCCGTCCGGGCCGGTCCACCTGGGGAACCTGCGCGAGCTCATGGTCCCGCACCTGGTCGCCGACGAGGTCCGGCGCGGCGGGGCGCCCTGTCGGCACATCCTGTCCTGGGACGACTACGACCGGCTGCGCCGGGTGCCGGCCGGGTATCCCGAGGAGTTCAACGATTACGTCGGGCGCCCGCTGACCTCGGTCCCGGACCCGTGCGGCGAGCACGAGAACTGGGCCGAGCACTTCAAGCAGCCGCTACGCGAGTCGCTGACCCGCCTCGGCGTCCACGTCACCGAGATCAGCCAGACCCATATGTACACCTCGGGCGCCTATACGCCGCAGGTCGTGACCGCCATGCGGCGCCGGGCCGACATCGACGCGGTGCTGGCCAAGTACCGCACCAGGCGCGGCGCCGAAGCGGACGACGACGCGGACGAGGGACCGCCAGCCGCGGTGTACTACCCGTTCCGGCCGTACTGCGCCACCTGCGGGCGGGACGACACCACGGTCACCGCGTTCGACGACGAGACCACCGAGATCAGCTACACCTGCGCCTGCGGCACGGCGCACGGCCCTACCCCGATCGCGCAGGTGGCCGGGAAGCTGGCCTGGAAGGTCGACTGGCCGATGCGCTGGGCCTACGAGCACGTGACGTTCGAGCCGGCCGGGGCGGACCATTCCTCACCCGGATCCAGCTTCACCGTGGGCGGCGAGCTGGTGTCGGCCATCTTCGGCGGCGAGATGCCGCTGCACTTCGGGTACGCCTTCGTCGGCACGTCCGGGTCGGCCAAGCTGAGCGGCTCCCGCGGCGGCGCGCCCACCCCGGCCGACGCGCTGGAGATATTCGAGGCGCCGCTGCTGCGCTGGCTGTACGCCAGGCGCCGGCCCGAGCAGTCGATCACGCTGGCCTTCGACGCCGAGGTCGGCCGGATCTACGACGAGTGGGACGCGCTGAGCCGCCGGGTGGCGGACGGCCAGGCCGACCCGGGCGCCCAGGCGGTCTTCGCCCGCGCCGCGGGCCCGGCCGAAGGGCCGCTGCCGGTCACGCCGCGCCCGCTGCCGTTCCGCACCCTGGCCTCGATCGCGGACATCACGGCCGGCGACCAGGCCCAGATCCTGCGGATCCTGCGCGACCTCACCGTCACCGAACCGGTCGCCTCGCTGAACGAGGTCCGGCCCCGGCTGGACTGCGCCCAGGCCTGGGTCACCGGGTACGTCCGGCCCGAGGAACGCACCCAGGTCCGCAGCGAGCCGGACCTGGCCCGGCTGACCACGCTGACCGATGAAGAGCACGACGCCATCAAGCTGCTGCTCGAGGGCCTGGCGGCCGACTGGTCCCTGGACGGCCTGACCACCTTGCTGTACGGCATCCCGAAGCTGCAGCGCGGGCTGCCCATCAGCGCCCCGCCCACCCCGGAGCTGAAGGTCAGCCAGCGGACCTGGTTCGTGCTGCTGTACCAGCTGCTGATCGGGAAGGACACCGGCCCGCGGCTGCCCACGCTGCTGCTGGCCCTGGGCCAGGACCGGGTGCGCTTCCTACTGGCCGGGGATCCGGCCTAGGTCGCCGCGGCCGCGTAGCCTCAGGCGGCAGCGTTTCAGGCGGCGGGGCGCAGCGTGGTGCGGTGCCTGACGCCAGTGCGGGTCCGTGCGTGCCTGGCCCGCCGGGACACGCCGTCCTGGGCCGACGCCGGGGCGCAGCCCGCGGGCTCGGCCGGATCGAACGGCCGGTAGGACGGCCGCTGCACCGAGTTCAGGGCGACGGCCAGCCCGGCCGGGGTGAGCACGGACCGGGAGACCCCGGACGGGGCCAGCTGCAGGGCGTGGCAGGTGATCGCGTCCAGCACGCCGGGCACGCCCGCCCGGACCTGCCGCGGGGTGTACACGCGGCCCCGGTGCCGGGGCGCGGGCGGCAGGGCGGTGGCTTCCTCGCCGGGCCAGCACCCGGTCAGCAGGGCATAGAGCATCTGGGCCAGCGCCCTGGTGTCGGCCGCCGCCGGGTCGTCCGACGCCGCTCCCGACAGGGCCGCGTCGATGCCGAGCCCGGTGATCTTGAGGCCGCTGCTGTTGTCCCAGCGCAGGCCGCGCGGGCTCAGGCACAGATGGGGCCGCCCGGCCTCGTGCGCGACGGCCAGGGCGTCCGCCGCGTCCGCGATCATGGCCGCAGCCAGCGCCGGGCTGGGCAGCCCGGACAGCACCAGGTCCTCCAGGTGCGTGCCGCGGGTCCATTCGGACACGATGTACGGGCACTCGCTGGCGTAGTCGGTGTCGTAGATCATGGCCAGCCGGGAATCGTTCACCCGGGCCGCGGCCTGCACCGCCGCCACCACGCTGCGGGGGACCTCCTGGCCGCTCGGGAGCAGGTGGATCGTGACCGGGCGGCAGAGCACCTCGTCGGTGGCCTTCCACATCGATAGCCCGCCAGTGGCGCTGATCCGCTCCTCGAGCCGGAAGCGCTCGCCGAGCCGTGTCGCGGCCATGTGCCTGCCGGACAGTATCCCAGCTACCCCAGTCTCCCCAACTATGGTCACCGTTACCTCCTGCCCTTTACCCGGCAGGTGGTCTTGTGCCCCGTTTCTGCCCGGCGATACCAGCCATAGCCGGATTCGGGCCGGGATTCCGGCCCTACGGGGTCGTCTCCATGCCCTCTGACCTGCGAAAACAAACTAGATCAAGAATCGGGCAATATTTGGTGGATCTCCGGTCTCCGTGGAGACGTTTGTGCTAAAAGCATCAGGCGGGCCGGGCGGTCAGAAACCGGTCCATGATGCGCACGGCGGCCTGCAGCGCGGACAGCGGGATACGCTCGTCGGTGCCGTGGAACATGGCGTAGTAGTCGTAGCCCTCGGGCAGCACCAACGGGGTGTAGCCGTAGCAGGTCATTCCCAGCCGGGCGAAGTTCTTGGCGTCGGTCGCGCCGCTCATGCAGTACGGCACCACGGTCGAGCCCGGATCCTCGGCCAGCAGGGCCTGCGCCATGCGGGCCATCACCGGCGCGTCGAGCGGTGCCTCCAGCGACGCTTCCCGGACCACGTAATCCCAGGTCACATCCGGCCCGGTGAGCTCGTCGAGCACGGCGCGGAACTCGTCCCCGCAGCCCGGCAGGACCCGGCCGTCCACATAACCGACCGCCTGGTCCGGGATGACGTTGAGCTTGTAGCCGGCCTGCAGCATGGTCGGGTTGGCGCTGTTGCGGATCGTCCCGGCCACCAGGGCGCCGCCCGGGCCGAGGTAGGCCAGCAGTTCCTCCGGGTCCAGCGCGCCGAACCCGGCGGCAGGCGCCGCCCGTCCGGCTGCGGCAGCGATGGCCTCGACCGCCGCGCTCACCGTGGGGGTCAGCCGTAGCGGCCAGCGGTAGGCGCCGATCCTGGCCATCGCCTCGCTCAGCCGGACCACGGCGTTCTGGTCGTTCGGCTTGGCCCCGTGGCCGGCCCGGCCCCGGGCGGTCAGCTTGAGCCAGGCTATGCCGCGCTCGGCCGAGGCGACCGGGTACAGCCGCTGCCCCGGGCCCGCGTGAAAGGTGAACGCCCCCGATTCCCCGATCGCCTCGGTGCAGCCCTCGAACAGCTCCGGGTGCCGCTCCACCAGCCAGCGGGAGCCGAACTCCGTGGTGTCCTCCTCGTCCGCGGTGAAAGCCAGCACCACGTCGCGTTCCGGGCCGGTGCCGCTACGGGCCCAGTGGGCGACCAGCGCGAGCAGCACCGCGTCGGCGTTCTTCATGTCCACCGCGCCGCGGCCCCACAGCACCCCGTCGCGGATCTCGCCGGCAAACGGGTGCACCGACCAGGAGGAGGGGTCCGCGGGCACCACGTCCAGGTGCCCGTGCAGCAGCAGTGCCCCCTCGGTCTGGGCCGGGCCGCCGCGGCCGGGCACCCGGACCACCACGTTCGCCCGCCCCGGTGCCGACTCAAGCAGGACCGGCTCGGCTCCGGCCTCGACCAGCCGGGCGGCCACGTACTCGGCGGCCGGGCGTTCCCGGCCCTCCCCGCCGCCCCGGTTGGTGGTGTCGATCCCGATCAGGTCGGCCGCGAACCTGACGGCGTCCGCCCCGGCTTGCTCCAGCCCGCTCATCGGGGGAGCAGGCCAGCCGCGCGGTAGGCGTCGTCGATCAGCCGCATGGTGGTGACCGCGTGCGCCGCCGAAGTCGGCACCGGATCCCCGCCGGTAATCGCGGCGGCGAACGCGCGCAGCTGGCGGGTGTAGGTCGTCTCCCCGCTGCCGTGCTCGTCGACGATCACCGAGCCGTCCCTGACCGCCACCAGGTGACCCCGGTGGGCGCGGATGAAGTCCTGCAGCCACACGTGCCCGTCCTCGCAGCTCACGTGCACGTCGGCCCGGAACTCGCCGTCCCTGGTGAACGCGGACTCAAACCAGCCGGCCGCACCGCCGGGGAAGGCCAGCCGGACCGCCATCGCCCGGTCAGCCACCGCCCGGGGCTGTGCCGCCTCACGGGGGCCCGGGTCGGCCAGCGCCCCGGTGACCGAAGGCTCGCCGTCACCAAGCAGCCGCAGGCAGTCGATCGCGTAGCAGCCGCCGTCCATCAGGGCGCCGCCGCCGAGGCTGTAGTCGTACCTGATGTTGGCCGGGTTGGTAATGACGAAGCTGGTCCAGCACTGGATGTTCCTGACCGGCCCGAGCTCGCCGACCAGATCCCGCAGCCGGTGCACCAGCGGGTGGTAGCGGTAGTGCATGGCCTCCATGACCACCAGGCCGGAGCCCTCGGCCGCGTCCGCCACCCGGGCCGCCTCGTCGGCGTTGGATGCGAACGGCTTCTCGCATAGCACGTGCTTCCCGGCCGCGATGGCCTTGAGCGTCCACGGCCCGTGCAGCGAGTTCGGCAGCGGGTTGTAGACGGCGTCGATATCCGGGTCGGCCAGCAGTTCGTCGTAGCTGCCGTAGGCCGACGGTATCCCGTGCCGTTTGCTGAGGGCCTCCGCGCGGGCGTGATCCCGGGCGGCCACGGCCGTCACGGTCACCTGGGGAACGATCGCGGCCGGCTCGAGCAGCGCCGTGGCCGCTATCCGCGCCGAGCCGAGCAGGCCGATACGTAGCACGTCCACGTGTGGCAGCCTAGGGCACGCGCGGCCCGCTGCGCCGCCTGCCGTCCGACACGCCGCAGTCGCCCTCCTAGTTCACTTGCCATTCACCAAGATGTTTACTGTGGGTCAGCACAAGGGTCGGGCGGGACCGTGGTCCGGGTGTCGGTGAAGGGTGGTGCGGTGAGCCAGGGTCACGGCCACGTCGCGTTGGTCAGCCGGGGTTCCCGCGGCATCGGCGCCGCTACGGTGCGCAGGCTGGCCGCGGACGGCTGGGACATCAGCTTCTGCTACGACGGCGGCGACCTGTCCGCCCTGGAAGTCGAGAAGGCCGCCTCCGAGCTGGGCGCCCGGGTCCTCGCGGTCCGGGCCGACCCGGCCGACGCCGCCGAGGCGGCCGCCTGGGTGGCCAGGGCCGAGGATGAGCTGGGACCGGCCGACGCCCTGGTGACCTGCGCCGGCATGACCAGGGACCGGCCGCTGGCGCTGATGGAGGAGGCCGACTGGCGGGCGGTGATCGACACCCGCCTGGACGGCGTGTTCCACCCGGTCCGGGTCACCCTGACCGGCATGATGCGACGACGGTCGGGCCGGATCGTCCTGGTGTCCTCGGTCTCCGGCGTGTACGCGCACGGCACCGATGGCTACCCGGCCGCCCGGGGCGGGATCGCCGGGTTCGCCCGGACGCTGGCCAGCCAGACCGCCCGGTACGGGATCCGGGCCAACGCGCTGACGCCGGGCACCGCCCACGCCGACCTGACCGCGATCGTGCCGGAGGGGACCCCGCTGACCGAGACCATCGTCCTGCGCCGGTTCAGCAGCGGCGCCGAGGTCGCCGACCGGGTGGCGTTCCTGCTTTCCGACGAGGCCGCCGGCCTCACCGGCCGCGTCCTGGAGGTGCACGGCGGCATCGCGCTGAGTTAACCGGCCGTGGCCGACGACGCCGACGCCGGCACCTGCTCCTTCAGGTGCGGTCGAAGGGCTCCGCGAAGCGGAACGTCCCCCGCACCGAGGGCTGGTAGCCAGTGAGCACGCGGACCTGGAAGTGCGGCCGCCAGCCGTCGACCGGCGGCGTGATCCCGTACTCCTCGCTCAGCCGGAACCCGAACCGCCGGTAGTAGGCGGGGTTTCCGAGCAGCGCCACCAGCGGCTCGCCGAGCGCGTCGGCCGCGCCGAGCACCGCGTGCATGAGGGCGCTCCCCACGCCGCCGCGCTGCCGGTCCGGCCGGACGCTCAGCGGCCCGAGGGCCAGCACCGGCGCCTCGCCGACCTGGCCCCGGCTGCACAACACATGCCCGATCACCTCACTGCCGGGCCCGGTCGCCACCAGTGACAGCACGCCAATCCACGCCGGGCTGGCCCGCAGTTCGTCGACCAGCCTGGCCTCGGGCGGCTCCTGGTCCGGCTGTCTCCCGGTCCGGCTGGGCGAAGGCGGCCGCCGTGACGGCGCGGATCACGGCCGCGTCGGCTCCCGCTTCCCGTCTGATCAGCACCGCCCCACCATGGACCATGGCCACGGCGCCGGGCAACCCGATTTCCGCGGCCTGATCGACCGGGACCGGCCGTGCTAGCTGGGCCGGGTGCGGACCGCTCCGCCGTCGCCCACGCCGCCCTCGCCGCGGTCAAGGGCGCCGTCCGCACCGCGCTCGAACTCGGCGGCGGCACCCTGGACCCGGTCGGCCGGGCCGAGATCCGCCGCCTGGCCCTGGCTATGCTGCGCGCCTAGCCAGGCGTCCCAGGCCATGTAGGCCAGGAAGGCCAGCCCGGCGATCAGGTAGCAGTTGGCCACCAGCGTCAGCAGCCAGTGCCACCCGTACTCGCGCGGCCCCGCCGAGTGCGGCGTGTACCAGAACGGCGCCACGGCGAACAGCAGGTAGCCCAAGCCCGCGGCCACCCTGTGCCCGGCCCGCACCAGCACTACCAGGGCGGGCAGGATCCAGACCCAGTGATGGGCCCAGGAGATCGGCGAGATCATCAGGCCCGCGGTCCCGGTGACCGCCGTGGCGCTCAGCCAGTCGCCTCGGCGGGCCAGCAGGACCGCCGCGGCCAGCCCGGTCGCGCCCAGCGCGAGCGGGATCACCACCCACCAGGGACCGATATGGGACGCACTGCCGGCGATCCGGATGGCGGCCGCGTAGGGCGACTGATTGCTAATATACGGCGCGCCGACGCGCTTGGTGTCATAGAAAAGGTGCTCCCAGTAAAGCTTCGAGGCGGCCGGCGCGATAATAAACCCGATAAGCCCGCACCCGATGAATGCGCCCGCCGCGATAAAGGCCGATTTTGTCCTCCTGGCCAGCAGGAAGAAGACGATGAAGATCGCGGGCGTCAGCTTGATCGCGGCCGCGATGCCCACTCCGAGACCCGCATTCCGGCCCCGGGACACGCGCCACACGTCGGTCAGGATCAGGGCCAGCAAGATCAGGTTGATCTGGCCCAGGAACAGCGTCTGGTACACCGGATCGAGCGCGATCGCGGCCGCGGTGACGCCCGCGACCGTGATCCTCGACGTCCGCCAGCCAGCCAGCTTGAGTATCAGGACCAGCGAATAAGCCAGCGCCGCGACCGAGGCCAGGTCCCACAGCACCCGGGCCACCGCCAGCGGCAGCGCCGCGATGGGCACGAACACTGTGGCCGCGAACGGCGAGTAGGTGAACCAGTGGCCGTAGGCCAGGTCCAGGTACAGCCGCGTGTCGTGCAGGATGGCCTGCCCGCCCCACATGTAGATGCGGAAGTCCAGGGCGTTGTAGGTGGCCGCGAACCCGATGACCGCCGCCAGCTCCAGGCCCAGCACCCCGTACACGACGGGAGCCACCCATCGTCTCCCCGCCGAGGGAGAGCTGACGACAGGCCCGGAAGCCCCCCGGTCACTGGACATTGACCGCATCCTATACGCCACCCGGCCCCGCGCACCTGGCCGCTAGGCACCCCGGCCGCACGGGTGCCCACCCACCCGGCGTCCACCACACAAAGCCCCGTGGCCACCACGGCATCTGCCGTAACATTTTGCGATCTCCGCCGGATAGAACCCCGCTGACTCCCTAAGGTAAAACTGTTCGGCTGCGCAGAATTCCGGTTTCCGGAAGCAACTAAATGGCCTGCTGCGGAGTTAATAGTGCGAGGGATTCGTACGGGAACGGGGTCGATTTTTGTTGACGATAAAACTATTTCCATAGAGTAATTCACTCATCGCTCTGCGTAAAAGATGACCCGGGAGACGCCGAGGCCTCTCTTTAGCATTGTCAATTACGAAGGGTAATCGTATGGCTACCCATTATGGCGTCACCATGACCCGCGCTCCCGATACCGGCGTCCCGCTGGGCCGGATCGAGACCACGCGGCTGGCCTACACGGTGATCGCTATCTGCACGGCAGCGGGCGCGTTGCTCCGGCTCTACCAGGTCACCAGGCCCGGCTACCTGCTCGGCGTGACCGAGTACGACGACGGCGTGATGTTCGGCGACGCGCTGCGCCTGGTCGGCGGCGTGATCCCGTACCGCGACTTCGTGGTCCTGCAGCCGCCCGGAAGCTTCCTGCTCATGGCGCCGGTGGCCCTGCTGGCCAAGGTGACAGGCACCGCCTGGGGGCTGGGCATCGCGCGGCTGCTCACCGTGGCCGCGGACAGCGCCTGCATCGCCCTGGTCGGCCTGCTGGTCAGGCACCGCGGGCCGGTGGCCGCGGGGATCGCCTGCGGCATCTACGCGGTGTACCCGGACGCCCTGGTCGCGGCGCACACTTTCCTGCTCGAGCCCTGGATCAACCTGTTCTGCCTGATCGGCGCGGTGGCGGTCTTCGACGGCGACCGGATCGCCGACGGCCGCCGGCTCGCCTGGGGCGGCGCGGCATTCGGCTTCGCGGTGGCCATCAAGCTCTGGGCCCTGATCCCGCTGGGTGTGCTCGGCCTGCTCGTGCTGCGCCGGCCGCGGCGGCTGGGCCTGCTGGCCGGCGGCGCCGCGGCCGGCCTGGCCATCCCGGTGCTGCCGTTCCTGGCCCTGGCCCCCGCCCGGCTGATCACGGACACCGTCACCAGCCAGTTCGCCCGGGCCAACATCGCGCATCCGTCGCCGCTGCCCAGGCTGAGCGACCTGGCCGGCTTCGCGCTGTTCCCCGGCCTGCCGGCCGGCACGAGAATCGCCGCGATACTGGCCGTCTCGGCCGCCGTGCTCATCGGCTACATGGCGGTCTGCCACGCGAGCCGCCGGCTGCCCACGGCGCTGGACTGGTACGCGCTGATCGGGATCGTCGCGGTGATCGGCATGCTGCTGTACCCGTACGGCTACTGGTCGCACTACGGCGCGGTGGCCGGGCCGTTCATCGCGCTGGCCGTGGCCCTTCCGGTCGGGCTGCTGCGCCCGGCCGAGCACCGCTACCAGATGGTGCCGCTGATCGCGATCAGCCTGGTCGCGGCGGTGGCGATCTCGACCGTGGGCTTGCGCCAGTTCGACGCGGAAACCCGGCTGCAGACCTCGGCCACGCTGGCCGCCCGGGCGGACCGGCTGATCCCGTCCGGATCCTGCGTGCTGACCAACAACTCGTCGCTGACCGTCAGCGCCGGCCGGTTCACCTCGGCCCGGTCCGGCTGCCCGGCCATGGTGGACTCCTACGGGACCTTTCTGGCCATGACCGATGGCCGCAAGACGCTCGCCTCGCGGCAGATGGTGACTGCGGTCACAGCGCTGTGGTACAAGGAGTTCAGCCGGGCCCGCTACGTGTGGCTGGAAGCCGGCAGCCAGGGCCAGATCCCGTGGACCCCCGCCCTGTACGCCTATTTCAACCGGGAATTCCGGCTGATCGGGCTGGTCAACGGCCCGGGCGGCCGCAACGTCCCGCAGGGCGGGTTGTACGTCAGGCGCGCCCCGCCCACGCATCACCACCAGCGTCCGCGAGCGGTCTGAGCCCGGTAGCGCGCAGATCGGTTCGACGCGGCTTTGAACGTCGGCGGGTAGGCCTAGAAGTATGGATCTCGCCGTACGACTCAAGTCCGATACCCGCCCGGAAGGTCCCAAGCACCGCAGCGGCGCGGCCCTGATCTCCGTCTGCCTGGGTTTTTTCGTGATCCAACTGGACGTCACGATCGTCAACGTCGCGCTGCCGGCCATCCAGCACGGGATCGGCGGCTCGCTGGCCGGCTTGCAGTGGGTCATCGACGCCTACACCCTGGCCCTGGCCGCCATCATGCTCACCGCCGGGTCGGCCGCGGACCGCATCGGGGCACGTAAGGTGTTTGCGGCCGGCCTGACCGTGTTCGCGGCCGGATCGGCGGCCTGCGCGGCCGCGCCGTCCTTGGGCGTGCTGATCGCGGCCCGCGCCGTGCAGGGCCTGGGCGCGTCGGCCCTGCTGCCCTGCTCGCTCGCCCTGCTGGTGCACCAGTTCCCGGACCCGCGGGCGCGGGCCCGGGCGCTGGGCGCATGGGGCGCCATGGGCTCGCTCGGCGTGGCGCTCGGCCCGGTGCTGGGCGGCGCGCTGATCTCCCTGGCTGGCTGGCGGTCGATCTTCGGGGTCAACGTCCCCGTCTGCGTCCTCACCGTGATCCTGCTCCGGCGCTACGTCCCTGAATCGCCGCTGAACCCGGCCCGGCGCACTGACGTCCGCGGGCTGCTGCTCGGCATCGGATCGCTGGCCGGGCTCACCGCGGGCTTCATCACCGCGGGCCAGCACGGCTGGCTGTCCCCGCTGCCCGGCACGCTGCTGGCCGCGGGCCTGCTCGCGGGCTGGTACTTCGTGCGGGCCGAGCGCAGCCAGCCCGTCCCGATGCTGCCGCTGGGCCTGTTCCGGTCCCGGGGCCTGTCCACCGCGACCGGGATCGGGGTGCTGTTCAACGGCTGCCTGTACGGGTCGCTGCTGTGCCTGTCGCTGTTCCTGCAGCAGGCGCGGCACGAGCCTGCCCTGGCCACCGGCCTGCTCCTGCTCCCGATGAGCCTGGTCGTCGGGGCCGGATCGCTGGCCAGCGGCCGGCTGACCGGCCGCCTCGGCCCGCGGCGGCCGATGATCGCCGGGCTGGCCCTGGCCGCAGCCGGCGCGGGCCTGCTCGCCACCGCGGGACCCGGCACGCCGCTGGCCGTCATCGTGGCCGCGTCGATCCTGATCGGCCTGGTCTCGCTGGCCATGCCGGCCATGACCGCCGTGGTGGTCGGTGCCGCCGGGCGTGAGCACGCGGGGGTGGCCGGCGGCGTCCTGAACGCCGCCCGCCAGTCCGGCGGGGCGCTCGGCGTGGCCCTGCTCGGCTCGCTGTTTACCGGCTCGAACCTGCACGTCCCGCTGGCCGCCGCGGCCGCCGGTTACCTCGTGGCCCTGACCCTGGCCTGGACCGTCCTCAGGGACTGAACACTCAGGGACTGAACACTCAGGGACTGAACACCAGCCGGCCCACGGTGGTGCCGTCGGCCAGCCGCTGCACCCCGTCGGCCACGTCGGCCAGGCCCAGCCGCTCGCCGATCAGCGGCCGGATCTGGCCCTCGGCCACCAGCTTGGACAGCTCCGCGTGGCACTCGGGGATGGCCGCGGGCTCCTTGGTCTGGTACAGGCCCCAGTGCAGGCCCACGATCGAGTAGTTCTTGATCAGCGCGTGGTTCAGCGCGGCCGAGGGGATCTCGCCGCTGGCGAAGCCGATGATCAGGATCCGGCCCTCGAACGCGATGCACTTGGTGGACCGGGCGTAGGTGTCTCCGCCCACCGGGTCATAGATCACGTCGGCGCCGCGGCCGCCGGTGACCTCCTTGACCACCTCGACGAAGTCCTGGCTGAGCCGGTCCACCACCACGTCCGCGCCCAGGGCCCGGGCCACCTCGGCCTTCTGCTCGCCGCGCACCACGCCGATGACCCGGGCGCCGGCCGCCTTGCCGAGCTGGACGGCGCCGCTGCCGACCCCGCCCGCCGCGGCGTGCACCAGCAGCGTCTCGCCCGCCGCCAGCCGCGCCCGCCGGTGCAGCCCGAACCACCCGGTCTGGTAGGTGATGAAGAATGCCGCCGCCTCCGCGTCGTCCAGCCCGTCAGGGGCAGGCAAGACGGAGCTCATCAGGGCCAGCTCGCCGAACGCCCCGGACGGCAGCGCCGACCCGCCCAGCACCCGGTCCCCGGCGGAAAGACCCGTCACCCCGTCGCCCACCGCCATGACCTCGCCGCATAGCTCGACGCCCGGCGTGAACGGCAGCGGCGGGCGGACCTGGTACTGGCCCCGGCACATCAGCACGTCGGGGAAGTTCGCCGCCGCGCCGAGCACCCGCACCAGCACCTGCCCGGGCCCGGGCTCCGGATCAGGCACCTCGGCCAGCGTCAGCACGTCCCGCGGCTCCCCGAGCTCCCGCACCTGCCACGCCCTCATGGTCCCTCCTCGATCCGCTGCTGGAGCCGGTTCATCCCGCGCAGCCACTTGTCGGTGTCGCTGGCCCGCAGCTCGTAATAGCTGCGCACCTCCGGGTGCGGCAGGACCAGGAACCGGCCGTCGGCCAGGCCCTGCCACAGCGCCTCGCCCACCTGCTCGGGCTCGATCGCGGCACCGGCCAGCACGACCTGCCCGGCCCGGCCGGAGTCGGCCAGCATGGAGGTCCGCACGCCCTGCGGGCAGATGCAGTGCACGGCCAGCCCGCGGTGGGCGTAGGTGGCGGCCAGCCACTCCGCGTAGGCCTCGGCCGCGTGCTTGGTCGCCGAGTAGGGCGCGGCGCCCAGCATGGTCAGCAGCCCGGCCGCCGACGCGGTGATCACGAAACATCCGCGGCCGCGGGCCAGCCAGCCGGGTAGCAGCTCGCGTGAGGCGCGGACGTGGGCCATCACGTTGATCTCCCAGGACCGCTGCCAGGTCTCTTCTGGGGAGTCCGGGCCCTGGCCGGCGGCTATCCCGGCGTTGGAGCAGTAGATGTCGATCTCGCCCAGGTGCCCGCGGGCGGCCGCGATCAGCTCCCGCACGCCCTGCTCGGTGGCCATGTCCCCGGGCGCGGCGTAGCCGCCGACCTCACCCGCCACCGCCGCCGCCGCGGCAGCGTCCAGGTCGTTGACCACCACCCGCGCGCCGCCCGCGGCCAGCCTGCGGGCCAGGGCCCGGCCGATGCCGGCGCCCCCGCCGGTTACCACCACGCCCGCCCCGGCGACCGCCGTCACGGCAGCGTCTCCCTCACCAGCCACGAATCCCTCACCATAGGCACGGCTCTTACCCTACTGGCCAGTACGCCTGGCCCGCCCGATCAGGGTGGTGGCGGTGCTGATGAGCTGATCGATCCGCAGCGGCTTGCTGAGGAACACCTCCGCCCGGGCCAGCAGGGCCGGCGGGCAGACGTGCGCGGACACCAGCGCGACCGGCAGGGTCGGCGCCACCCGGCGCAGCGCGTCCAGCAGCTCCAGCCCGGTCATGCCCGGCATCTCCACGTCGGTGAGCACCAGGTCCCAGGGCTGCGCCGCCGCCAGCTCCAGGGCCAACGCCGGGTCGGCGGTATGGGTGACCTCGAACCTGGCCCGCTTGGCCAGCACGTACACCGCGAACAAGGCGGCGTCGGGATCGTCCTCAATGACCAGGATCCGCCCCCGCGCCGCTCCATCCCTCATGGCCCCAGCCTGCACCACCCGCGTTGCGCCGCCGGTGCAGCTCAGTTGCGGTCCGGCTAGACGCGCGGGGGCA
Organism: uncultured Actinomycetes bacterium; assembly: GCA_963790065.1. Lineage (GTDB taxonomy): Bacteria > Actinomycetota > Actinomycetes > Streptosporangiales > Streptosporangiaceae > Palsa-504. The sequence continues at coordinate 50,071 of CAWBNK010000032.1, forward strand.
CGAACCGGTAGCCGAAGCCGCGCACCGCCTCGATGGCCACGCCAGGCCCCAGCTTGCGGCGCAGCCGCATGACGCCGAACTTCACCCGCTCCGGCCCGATCCCCAGCGGGTCGTTCCAGGCCAGCTCGAGCAGCTGATCGGGCGCCAGCGTCTGGCCGGGGTGCCTGATCAGCGCGGCCAGCAGCCGGTACTCGGTCGGGGTCAGCGCGATCGCCGCGCCGTCCACGCTGACCTCCCGCGAGTCCAGCCGTACCAGCAGGCTGCCGTCGTCGTAGACCTCGGCCGGCTCGGCACCGGTCCGCGGCCGCCGCAGCAGCGCCTCCACCCGGGCGGCCAGCTCCCGGTTGCCGAACGGCTTGGTCAGGTAGTCATCGGCCCCGCCGTGCAGCCCGCGCACCTTGTCGGCCTCGGATCCGTGCGCGGTCAGGATGAGCACCGGCACGTCGCTCAGGTCGCGGATCCGCTCCAGCACCGACCAGCCGTCCAGCGCGGGCAGCCCGATGTCGAGCACCACCAGGTCCGGGCGCGCGTCGTGGAAGGTGCGCAGGCCCTGCTTCCCGTCGGTCGAATTGGCCACGTCGAACCCGCTCCTGGTCAGTACGGTGCGGATGCCGAGGGCGATGTCCCGGTCGTCCTCGATCACCAGGACCCGGCCCTTCATGACGGCACCACCGGCAGGAAGACGCTGAACGTGCTGCCCCGGCCCAGGGTGCTGCGCACGTCGACGTGCCCGCCGTGCATCTCGGTCAGCACCTTGACGATGGACAGGCCCAGCCCGGTGCCGGGCAGCCCGGCGGTCCGCGCGTTGGAGGCCCGGACGAACCTGGTGAACAGCTGGTCGGCCTCTTCGGCCGGAATGCCGATGCCGGAATCGGCCACGTCGATCCGCCAGGTGCCCGCCACGCAGGACGCGGTGACGTGGACGCGCCCGTCGCGGTGGGAGAACTTGACCGCGTTGGCGATCAGGTTGTCGAGCACCTGCATCAGCCGCCGGGCGTCGCCCGGCACGGGCGGCCCCGGCGTGGCCTCCCCGGTGAGCGTGACGCCCTGCTTGGCCGCGGCCGGGGCCGCGGTCCGCACCGCCTCGTTGACCAGGTCGGCGGGCAGCACGTCGGCCAGTTCCAGCGGCAGCGCCCCTGCCTCGAGCCGGTCCAGCATGAGCAGGTCGCCGACGAGCCGGTGCAGCCGGTCGGCATTCCGCTCGATGATGTCCAGGAACCGCACGCCCTCCGGGGTCAGCCCGCCGGCTTCCCCCTGATCAGCTCGGTGAAGGACACGATCGAGGTCAGCGGGGTGCGCAGCTCGTGCGACACGATGGCCAGGAACTGGTTCCTGGCCTCGTCCAGCCTGCGCAGCCGCTCGTTCTGGTCGGCCAGCTGCTGCTGGGCCTGCTCGGCCAGGTGGCGGGCGGACAGCTCGGCCTCGAGCGCCTGCAGCCGCTGCTGGTCCAGTTCCTTCCGGTCGGACATGTCCCAGGCCAGCCACAGCCCGCCGCGGAACCCCCCGTCGACCAGCACCGGCCAGTAGTCGCCTTCGATAGTGCGCCCGTCCGCGGCCTGGATCTGCTCGCCGGACAGCGGCTGCCTGGCCCGGATCACCCCAGCGATCCGCCGGGCGAACGCGCCCGGGTTGGCGAACAGGCCCGCGATCCGGCGCACGATGGCCAGCGCCTGACTGCCCACCAGCGCGCCGGGCTCGTCGATGCCGAACATGATCCCGAAGCTCTGGCTGACGTTGGTGATCAGGCCCTGCTCGTCGGTGATGAGCACGCCGGGAATGGCGGCGGCGATCAGCCGGTTGAGCCGCTCGCTCTGGTCGGCCAGAGCGGCGTGCGACCGCTCGATCTCGGTCAGGTCCCGCATGAAGCCGGTGAAGATGGTCTCCCCGCCCACAGTGATCTGCACCGGGGTCAGCTCTACGGTCCGTTCGGAGCCGTCGGCGTGCAGCGTGGCCACCCGCATGGTGCCGGTGAATTCCTCCGGGTCGCCGGTAGTCACGTAGGTCCTGATGTGCGCCAGGAACCGCGCCCGGTCCGGCTCCGGGATCAGGAGGTCGGCCATCGGCCGGCCGATGGCGTCATCCCGCCGGTAGCCGGACAGCTTCTCGGCCGCGGGATTGAACTCCACGACGTCGCCGCGGGAGTCGAAGGCCAGCACAGCGATGGGTGCCCCGGCGATCAGCGCCCGGGTCAGCGTCTGCCGTTCGGCCAGCTTGGCCAGGTCGTTGGCGTGCCTGATCTGGGTGGCTACGATGGCGGCGACCGCGTGCGCGGCCGAGCGGACCTCCTCGTCCCAGCTCGCCGCCGCCCCGATCAGGGCCAGCGCGCACAGGCACTTGCCGCCGACCGGCACCGAGTACACCACCAGCGCGGACGCCGCCCCCTTGATGTTCAGCTCTACCGGCGCGCGCCCGGCCGCGTCGCGCTGGGTGACCGACAGCGCCCCGATCTTGGCCAGCACCGCGGGATCGACGGCGCCGCCTGGGTGGGCCGCGAGCACGGCAGGCGGCTGTGCCGCGGACGGCTGGAAGGCCAGCGCGGCGCGCAGCCCGAAGGCCGTCACCATCCGTTCCAGCACGGCGGGCAGCGCGCCGAGCGCGGTGTCATCCCGCAGTATCTGGGCCACGGCGAAGTCGAGGACGGCCGCCGCCTGCCCGCTACGACGCGTGCGGTCCGGGACCAGAGCCGGCTCGGCCCTGGATCCCCGAGGAGCGCCCATAACCCCCCACAGCTCTGGAGTAACCTCGGCCCCCAGTCTATGCCACGCATTGTGATGACTGCGGCGCGGAAGGTAGCAATCCCCCGGCGGTATCAACCATCCAGCGGAAGGAGTACTATCGCCTCTGGCGGTTCCGGCCGCCTCATGGTCCGCGGGCAGAGCTGCAAGCTCACCGGTTGCACGGCTTCGATCCACGGCGAGTCTTTCCCGCCCGAAGCACGCGGACCCCGGGCGTGAGGGAAGGACTGCCATGCCCGGCGAATCGCGTTCCCTGCCCGACCGGCCGAACCTGCGCTACCTGCGGATCGAGGCCAAACGGCGCCTGGCCGCGGGCGAGTTCCCCACCCTGCACGACGCGCAGCTGGCCATCGCCCGCGAGTACGGCGAGCCCAGCTGGGCCGCCCTCAAACAGGCCATCGGCGAGGCCAGCGAGACGAGCGAGCCAACCGAGCCGGACAGCCCCGCCCTGGACCAGATGCGCTGGTTGCGGGACAGGTTCTCCGGCGCGGACCAGCCCGGCTGGACCGCGCCCGCCCCCGATGAGCTGGCGGAGCACTTCGGCGAGCAGTTTCTGGCCGCCATTCCCCCGGCCCGGCTGGTCCAGGTCATCGGCCGGATGGCGGCCGACCTGCGCTGTGAGCTCGAGGTCATCCAGCAGACCCCGCTGCGGGCCCAGGTCCGGGTGGGTGACCTGGGTTACATGATGGCGGTAGAGGCCGAGCCGCCGCACCGCCTGACCGGCCTGCGCGGCCTGCCGCTGGGCGGCAAGGTCCGCGATCCCCGGGTGGCCGAGCCTGCCCCGCCCCGCACCCAGGGTGAGGTTCCGGCCGGGATGCCTGCCATCGCCGCGGCCGCCTGGGCCGACCTGGGCCTGGCCGCCCTGCTCCTGGCCGGGGGCACCCGGGCCGCAGCAGAGCCCTGGGCCCTGGCCCTGGGCTGGGCCGACCTGGACCGCGGCGAGGTCCTGGACCCCGGTCACCGGTTCCCGGCACCGGGCGTCACCGGACTGGTCACCACGACCGCCGTGCTCCGGCTGGTCGCCGGCGGCCGCGTCGGCCTGGACCGCCCGGTCAACGACCACCTCCGGGCCGTGCGGCTGGCCGACGACAGCGTCACGGTGCGCGAGGTGCTCGCCCACATCGCCGGAGTGGACAGCCCTCCGGCCCGCAGCCTGTACGCCAACTCCGTCCAGGACCTGGCCGCGGTCATGGGCCCGGTCATCGCCTGCTCAGGCCCGCGCGGGGTGGTCCAGCCCAGCAACGGCGGCGTCGCCGTGCTCGGCCAGCTCGTCGCCGACGTCACCGCGCAGCCTTACGCCGAGGCCGTTACCGGCCTGGTGCTGAGGCCACTGCAAATGCGCGATTCGTCCTTCCCTGACCGCCCGGGCAGCGTCCCGGCCGGCGCGGTCACCGGTTACGCCCTCACCCTTGACGGCGCGTTCAAGGTCCTCCCGGCCCGGGTCCCCGCCCTGCAGGCCGTGGCCGGGATGTGGTCGACGGGGGCCGATCTCGTGCGCCTGGGGCTCGGGTGGTCATCACTGCTGCCTGAGTCCCTCGCGCACGAGGCGCTCACCCCGCAGGCCGAACCCGCCCCTCCCGGGAGCGGCCGCACCGGTCTCGGCTGGCTGCTCGGCCCGGACAACGATAGCGCCATGATCGCCGGCGGCGGCCTCGACGCCACCTCCTACCTGGCCGTCCGCATCAGCGACGGCCGGACGCACGTGGTGCTGACCAGCCGCATGATCCCGGTCAACACCATCGCCGACCGCCTGCGGGAGACTTAGCCCATGATCGAGGTGAATCAGCTGGTCAAGCGGTACGGCGCGGTGACCGCGCTGGACGGGGTGAGCTTCACCGTCCGGTCCGGCCACGTAACCGGCTTCCTCGGGCCGAACGGCGCGGGCAAGACCACTACCATGCGGATCATACTTGGCCTGGACGTGCCGACCAGCGGCACCGCCCGGGTCAACCAGCGGCCCTACGAAACGCTGATCCGCCCGCTGCACCAGGTCGGTGCGCTGCTGGACGCCACCGCCGTGCATCCCGGGCGGACTGCTGCGGCGCACGTGACCTCGATCGCGCGCAGCAACGGCATCGGCCGCCGCCGGGTGACCGAGGTGCTGCGGCTGACCGGCCTGGAGGCGGTCGCGAGCCGGAGGCTCAAGGGCTTCTCGCTCGGCATGAAGCAGCGTCTCGGCATCGCCGTGGCCCTGCTCGGCGACCCGCCGGTCCTGATGTTCGACGAACCGGTCAACGGCCTGGACACCGAGGGCATCGCCTGGTTCCGCCAGTTCGTCAAGGTGCTGGCCGGCAGCGGCCGTACCGTCCTGGTCTCCAGCCACCTGATGAGCGAGATGGCCCAGACCGCCGACCACCTGATCGTCATCGGCCGCGGTCGCCTGATCGCCGACGTGTCCACCGCCCAGCTGATCGAATCCAGCACCCGAAGGGACGTGCTGGTCCGCTCGCCCCGCGCCGCCGAGCTGGCCGGCCTGATGACCGCCCGCGGCGCGACCATCACGAAACAGGACGACGGCGCCCTGGCCGTGACCGGCCTGGACGCGGCGGTCATCGGCGACCTGGCCGCCGCCCGCGGCATCGCCGTGCACGCCCTGATCCCGCGCACCGCCACCCTGGAGGAGGCCTACCTGGACCTCACCGGCGAGAGCGTCGAGTTCCGCGCCAGCCAGGCCGCCCCGTGACCGCCCAGGTGCCGCTGGCCGTCCGGGCCCGCGACGTACTCGCCTCGGAATGGGAGAAGCTGCGCTCGGTCCGCTCCACCTACTGGTGCCTGCTGGTCGCCGTGGCCGCCCCGCTCATCCTCAGCACGGTGGTCGCGGCCGCGCTGGCCCACGCGCCCGGCCCCGGCGTGGCTTCGGTCGACCCGCTGCTGCCCGGCTTCATCAGCCTGGAGTACGCGATACTGGCCGTCGGCGTGCTGGGCGTGCTGGCCTTCAGCAGCGAGTACAGCACCGGCCTGATCCGCACCACGTTCGCCGCGGTGCCTCGTCGCCGGGCCGTCCTGGCCGCCAAGGCCGCCGTGATCGGCGCGGTCACCCTGGTGCTCGGCGAGCTGGTCGCCTTCGCCACGTTCGCGCTGGTCCAGGCGGTGCTGTCGGGCAAGCACCTGGGCGTCTCGCTGTCCCATCCCGGTGTGCCGGGCGCCGTGCTGGCCGATGGCCTGCTGCTGGCCGTGGTGGCCCTGCTCGGCCTGGCCCTGGGCGTGATCACCCGGCACACCGCGGGCGGCATCGCCGCCCTGGTCGGCGTGATCTTCCTGCCCGCCATCTTCGCCATACTCCCGGCCCCCTGGGGCGGCCGCGTATCCCGCTTCACCCTGATCCAGGCCGCGCACCAGGTCACCGCGCTGCACCCGGCCGGCGACCTGTTCGCCCCGGCCTGGTCCCTGCTGGTCCTGCTGGCCTGGCCCGGCGTCGCGCTGGCGATCGCCGCATTCACGATCACCCGCCGCGACGCCTGAGCTGGTCACGGACCGTGCACCGCGGACCGTTCGGCCAAGAGATCAATTTTTACCGAACGGGCCGCGGTTCCAGCCCCGCTAACCTCAGCCGCCACCCGGGGCCCGCGCCGCCGCGGCCCCGACCTGGCCAGCACCGACCTGTCCAGCACCGACCTGGCCAGCATCACCCCGGCCAGCGCGATGGCCCCGCCGGCCAGCTCGACCGGGCCCGGCACCTGCCGCAGCCAGACCAGGGCGATGACGATCGCGGCCGCCGGGACCAGGTACAGGCTGGTGGTGACCTGCCCGACGTCCATCCGGGCCAGGGCGTAGCCCCACAGCACGAAGCCGACCGCCGACGGGAACACGCCGAGGAAGACGGCCGAGCCGATGGCCGAAGCGCCGGCCTGCGGCAGCGCCCGCAGCAGCGACCCGGTCCAGGGCAGCACGAACGCGGTGCCGGCCCACATGGCGTACGCGGTGACCTCGAAGCCGGTGTAGCGGCCCAGCAGCGGCTTGCTCGCGGTGTGGTAGATCCCCTGCAGCACCGCCGCGGCCAGCACGAGCAGCGCCGACGCGCCGAACCCCAGCCCGTGCGCCGCCGCGATCACCGCCGTGCCGGCCAGCGCGATCGCGCTGCCCGCCCACCAGCGGCGCCCCGGGTGCTCGCCCAGGAAGCCGATGGCCAGCAGGCTGGCGTAGACCGGCGCGGTGGCCACCAGCAGGCTGGCCGTGCCCGCGGGCACCACCCGTTCCCCGGCGTTCAGCAGCAGCTGGTACCCCGTCATGCCGGCCAGCCCGCACACCGCGATCAGCGGCAGGTCCCGCCGCCGCGGCCGCCGCACCCCCAGCACCGGCGCGGCCAGCGCCAGCACCAGCGACGCGATGACCAGCCGCGCCACGGCCAGCCCGGCAGGCCCCAGCCCCCGGACCGCGACGGTGATGGCCGGAAACGCGCTCGCCCACAGCAACACCGTCCCCGCAGCAGCAAACCTGGCCTTCATGCCTCCAGTCTGCTGCGACCCCCGCTTAAGGTCCAGTTACAGAATAATCCCTGAATGCTAAGCTGTCCTTCATGTTCAATCTCCGCCCCCGTCCCGTCCCCGTCCCCGTCCCCGTCCCCGTCCCCGTCCCCGTCCCCGTCCCCCGTCCCGTCCCCCGTCCCGTCCCCGTTCCCGTCCACCGCCCCGCCCGCGTCCCCGTCCCCGTCCCCGTTCCCGTCCACCGCCCCGCCCGCGCCGATGTGGTCGACCATGCTTGACGTACGTCGGCTGCGGGTGCTGCACGCGGTCAGCGCGCACGGGTCGGTGACCGCCGCCGCGGCCGCGCTGGGCTACTCGGCCCCGGCCGTGTCCCAGCAGCTCGCCGCCCTGGAGCGGGAGATCGGGATGCGCCTGACCGAACGAGCCGGGCGGGGCATCGAGCTCACCCCGGCCGCCGCCATCCTGGTCGGCCATACCGACGCCCTGCTAGCCCGGCTGGACGCGGCCGAATCCGACCTGGCCGCGCTGCGCGACCAGGTGTCCGGGCGGGTCGCCCTGGCCGCCTTCCCGTCGGCCGCCGCCGCCATCGTGGCCCCGGCCTGGGCCGTGCTGGCCCGTTCGGCGCCGCAGGTGCAGCTCGAGCTGACCGAGATGGAACCCGAGGAGTCGCTGCCCGCCCTGGCGCGCGGCGAGCTCGACGTGGCCGTGGCGCACGAATACGACCTGCTGCCCCGCCCGCTCGACCCGCTGTTCGAGCGGCGTGAGCTGCTCAGCGACCCGGTCCTGCTGGCGGTCCGCGACGATGCCCCGCTGGCCTCGGCGCCCGACCGGCCGGTGCCGCTGGGCACCCTGTCCGGCCAGCCGTTCCTGGCCCCGCGGGACCACACCAGCTGCGCGGAGATGATCCAGCGGGCTTGCGCCCGGGCCGGGTTCGTCCCTCGGGTGGTCGCCCGGGCCACCGATTTCGCCGTGCTGCTCAGCCTGGTCGCCGCGGGCGCCGGGGTGACCCTGGTCCCCGAGCTGGCCGCCCGCCGACTGCCGCCCGGGGTCCGGCTGCTGCCGCCCGCCGAGCCGGTCACCAGGCAGGTCTTCACGGTCAGCCGCCGGGGCGGCGACCGTAAGCCCGCGGTCCGCGTCGTCCTGGATGCCCTGGGGTCCTAGGCCCGGGCCAGGATCTCGCCGTGCGGGATGCAGAACCAGGCATCTTCGGCCTCGGCCCACCGCCGCCAGCCTCGGGCCAGCCGCTCCAGGTCCTCCCGGCTGGCCAGGCCACGCTCGACGGCCCGGTCCCCGAACGGCGATTCGGTCAGCCGCCGCGCCCACGAGTCGCCCCACCAGGCCCGGTCGGGCCCGGCGTAGCACCACGCGCTGGCCGACGCCTCGACCTGCTCCAGGCCGGCCGCGCGGGCCCAGGCCAGCAGGTGCCGGCCCGCGTCCGGCTCGCCGCCCAGGGCCCGGGCCACCTTCCGGTAGAGGGCCTGCCACTCGGCCAGCTCGAGTTCCTGCGGATACCAGAACATCCCGGCGTAGTCGCCGTCGCGGGCCGCGATCAGCCCGCCCGGGCGGCACACCCGCCGCATCTCGGCCAGCGCCGCGGCCGGGTCTGACAGGTGCTGCAGCACCTGGTGCGCGTGCACCACGTCGAAACTGCCGTCGGGAAAGTCCAGGTGGTACACGTCGCCGGGCTGGAACGTGACGTTCGCCTGGCCCCGCTGTTCGGCCTCGGCCCGGGCCTGGCCGAGGATGTCCTCGGCCGCGTCGATCGCGACCACCTCGCCCGCCCGCGCGGCCAGGTCCACGGTGATCGTGCCCGGCCCGCAGCCCACGTCCAGCAGCCGGGCGCCGGTGGTCAGGTGGGGGAGCAGGTACCCGGCCGAGTTCTCCGCGGTGCGCCAGCGGTGTGACCGCAGCACGCTGTCATGATGGCCGTGCAGGTAGGTTTCCGAATGGGACGGCATCCTCACCCCAGGTCAGCGGAATCTCGGCGGAGTCGGTCAGGCGCAGCTTACGCCGGGCCCGCTCGTAGAACGTGGTGTGGCCCAGCCGGACCACCCGGGCCGCGCCCGGGCGTGCCACCAGCCGGATCTGGTCGCCGGGCTCCACGTTGGCCGCCAGGTTGCCGTCGGCCTCCACGGCTAGGCGGCTGCTGCCGGGCAGGATCTCCAGGGCCAGTTCGTCCTCGGTCGAGATGACCAGCCCGCGGTTGTAGGCCGAGTGCGGCGCGACCGGCGTGACCAGCAGGGCCTCCACCGCCGGGCTCACGATTGGCCCGCCCGCCGAGAAGCTGTAGGCGGTCGAGCCGGTCGGCGTGGCCACCACGATCGCGTCGGCCGCGTAGCTGACGAACGGGTGCCCCGCGGCCCGGACCGCGATCTCGGACGACTTCTGTCCCGGGTACCGGACGAAGACCACGTCGTTGAACGCGGTGATCACCTGGCCGTCGATGACCGCGTCCACGGCCAGCCGGGGCTCGGTGGTGTAGCTCTGCTCGTCGATCGCGGACAGCGCGTCGGCCAGCTGGGGCACGTCGACCTCAGCCAGGAAGCCCAGCTTGCCCAGGTTGACCCCGAGGACCGGGAACCGCTGCCCGTCGGCCAGCCGCATGGCCCGCAGCATGGTCCCGTCGCCGCCCAGGCTGACCAGCAGGTCCGCGCGGCGGCGCAGCTCCTCGGCGCTCACCGGGTCGGCGGAGCAGCCCACCCGGGATAGTTCGGTGTCGATGCCCAGTACCTGGATGCCGCGCCGGTCAGCCCAGTCGAGCACCGAGGCCACCGCGCCGCCGCAGTCCCGCTGAGGGTGCAGCACCAGTCCCACCACGTGCATGGCCTCAAGCTACACCGACCTGGCCAGGATGAGGCTGTGGCCGCTGTCGCCTTCCGGGATGAACCGGTGCCACTGCGGCGTCAGGCCCGCCTCGGCCAGCCAGCCCAGGTAGCTTTCCGTGTCGGCGTGCTCCCAGAACATGTCGGTGCCGAGGTAGCGTTCGGTGGCCGTCCAGGCCTGCGCGCCGGTGATGGCCAGCAGCAGGCCGCCCGGGCGCAGCCAGCTGCTGATCCGGGCGAACAGCGGCCGCTGGTCGGCCAGCGGCAGGTGGATCAGCGCGTAGAACGACACCACGGCGTCCAGGCTGGCCGGCGCGAACTGCAGCGCGGCCATGTCCGCCTGGACCAGCCGGGCCGCGGGCACCAGCCGCCGGGCCCGGGCCAGCTGGACGCCGGAGAAGTCGACCCCGATGACCTGCAGGCCCAGGTCGGTCAGCTGCTTGGTGACCGGCACGCCCGCTCCGCAGCCCAGGTCGAGGACCCGGGCGCCGGCCGGGAGCAGCCCCGCAAGTTCGGCCGCCCAGCCCGCGTACCGGCTGACATCCTCGGCCGAGGCCGCCCTGGCCTGGCCGTCGTCGCCGCGGTAGGCCAGGGAGATCTCGTCGTATCCCCGCCGGACCAGCGCCCGCTGCCTGGCTCGTTCCTCCACGACCTCATTCTCCATGGCTGTCGCAGCTCACCGTTCTTCAGCCCCGCTTATGAGTCCCGCCGAGATAGCTGAGATCGTTGAGTTGATCGAACCCTATTGTTAGGGTCAACGGGTTAACACAGGACCGGCCGGAGAGCGCCATGTCGTCACGCATGCATGATCAGGGCCCGCGTAATCGGAGCGTGAATGCTGGACTGGCGATCGCGGTTATCGCAGTTGCTGTTTTCAGGTCCGTCGTAAGGCGAGGTAAGACTTCCCAGCACCTTAATCAGGGAAGCGGACCGGGTCTGCGCCGTGTAACGAGCCCTGTCTCGACTGGATCGGCAGGCCCGGCACGGCCTGCGGCGCCTTATAGGACAGCTGTCCCACCGAGATCCTATAAACAGCTGGTCCGGGCTATTTTCGGCATTCTGGGAATTGTCCTTCTTGCGGCCGTAGCCGTGCTTGGCGGCTGGGGTTCATTTCGGCTGCACCAGGTGGCCACCGCTGACCCCGCGGCGCTTGCGAATGACCTGGCTCCCGGGAGCGTCGTGATCCTGTTTAATCAGCCGGTCACCGGAACTCTGGATGCAACCCAGTACCTGCAAGGTTCCCAGGGTCCCGACGGCCTGGGTAGCTACAGTGTCGTTATCAGCGGGCAACTGCGCAGATCTACACTCCGCGCCAAGGAACTGCGATGGGAAGTGCTCTCAGTCGGCGCGCTCAAATTCTTCCCTACCATGCAGTTTGGTGTATATCCTGGTAATGAACCGTCGCCCGGCGGCTCAACTGTGTTTGCCGCTAACTACGATCCGCGGTGTCAGCCTGGGGATTTTTACTGCGACCTTACTGGCCTTGGCAACGCGAGCAATGTTCCTGGCGACTTGACGATTTACTGCGGCTCGAGTGACCTGGGCGGCGACGCGCAATTCGGAATCTACCTGGGCAGCGACTTCGTCGGTCCGGTCGAAGCGACTGGCGGCGGACGCGTCGAGGGCTTGACTGGCGCAATAGGCGGATGGGGCGTATTGAATAACGATGCGGCCTGGCAGGACTTCTGGAATATCGTAACGGGTGTCGCGTCCGAGCCGTCGTCCTGGAAGCTCGCAGGTAAAACGCGGGCATGCCAGAATTTCGCACCCCAACCAGATTCGCTGACGGTTAACGAGACGATTGCGACAAGCGACACCGACGCTGCGGGTAGCCTGAATCAAGATACGAGCATTATTACCGGCGCGTCGTCGTTTCAGAATCCAGATCGTCTCGCGATCACCTGGAAACCGGGACAGTCATCATACCGAGATGTGTCGTGGGAACTAGAGAACCGGCTATTGGAAGAAACCGCCCAAAGCCAAGACTTCCTTGCGGGCGTATTCGCGGCAGTGGCGGCCTCGGCGGCACTGATGGCACTGGCCCTTTTCGGGAGCACTATCCGAGACGCAATCGTTGATCGCATCCGGTAGCCGCCGTATAACGGCAGCACGGATATCGCCTCCCGCGTGGGCTCCCCGATCCTGGATCCCGGCCTCGTCTAGCCGGACCTAAGACGCCAGCATGGCCAGGATCCTGGCCCAGGCGTCGTCCCGTGCGGCGGCGTCGAACGGCGGCGTGCCCGGCCAGAAGAACGCGTGCGCGGCCCCTGGGTAGCTGACCAGCTCATAGTCGGTGCCCGCGGCCTCCAGCGCCTTGCGGATCTGGTCGCGCTGCCCGGCGTCGATCAGCGTGTCCTGTTCGCCGACCAGGTAGAGGATCCGGCCGGTGATGCCCGGGGTCAGGTCCAGGGTGGGGGAGGGCTGGCTCAGCGGGATGTCGGTGCTCGGCAGCCAGCCGCCGTACAGCACCGCGGTCGCTGTCACCGGCAGCCGGCAGGCAGCCAAGTAGGCCAGGTGCCCGCCCGCGCTGAAGCCGATCACGGCGGTCCGCTCGATGCCCGGCTGCGCCGTCAGCCAGCTCATGGCGGCCGCCACGTCGGCCAGCGCCTGCTCTCGCCCGAGCTCGTGCAGGTAGCCGAACCCCTCCTGCCTCCCGGCGTCATCACGCTCGAGCCAGCGCCCCGGCGGCGCGTCCCTGTGGTAGAACTCCGGCGCGATGGCCAGGAACCCGGCGGCGGCCAGGTCGTCGGCCACGCCCCGGATGTCCGGGTTCACCCCGAACAGCTCGTGCGCCACGATCACCCCGGTGGGGGCCGGAGCCGCGGGGCGGGCCAGGTAGGCGGTCATGGTGGTCCCGTCGGCGACGGGGATCTGGATGGTGGTCATGACGCCCATGTTCTTCCCTGGTTAAACTGGTAACCAGAGTCGCCTTTTACTGGTACTGACATGAATACCCTGGTGACATGACGGACCCCTCGGCCCTGGGCCAGCTGCTCAGGTCCCGGCGCGAGCGCCTGGCGCCCGGCGATGTCGGCCTGCCGCTCGGACGCCGCCGGCGCACGGCCGGCCTGCGCCGTGAGGAAGTCGCCATGCTGGCGAACCTGTCCACCACCTACTACACGTTCCTGGAACAGGGCCGCCCGGTCCGCCCCTCCGACCAGGTGCTCGACGCCCTGGCCTCCGCCCTGCGCATGTCCGCCGCCGAACGCCGCTACCTGCACGTCCTCGCCCACGGCCCGCCCGACCCGGACCCCGGTCCGGTCGCCCCGGCGCCGCCCGAGCGGCTGGATCCCGCCGTGGCCGACCTGGTCCAGCGGCTCGAGCCGTTTCCCACCCTGGTCAAGGGCCGCCGCTGGGACATACTGGCCGCCAACCCCGCCGCCCGTGAGCTGTTCGCCGGCTGGGGAGCCTCAGGCAACCTGGTCCGCTGGATGTTCACCACCGACCACGCCCGCGAGGTTTACCTGGAGTGGGAGCCCGAAGCCCGGGCCATGCTCGGCCGGTTCCGCCTAGCCGCCGCCCGGCACCCGGACGATCCCGATTTCCTGGCCCTGATCGCCGAACTACAGCGTGACAGCGAGCACGTCCGCGACTGGTGGCCCCGCCACGACGTCACCGCCATCGGCAGCGGCTCCAAGAAGCTGCGCCACCCCCGCCTCGGCCCGGTCGACTACTCCCACGTCGTCCTCCAGGTCGCCGACCACCCGGACCAGACCCTGATCACCTACTCCCCGGCCGCCCCGCCCGGCTCCGCCCCGTCGTAGCTGGCCGTGAACCTGTCCACCTCGGCTTGCCAGGAGTCGCGCTGCGCGGCCAGGTCCGACAGCAAGCGGCCGATCCCGGCCCGGCGCGCCGCTGCCCTCCCGCGCCAGGTCCTCCCGGCCGCCCTCGAGCGCCTGGCTGGCTTGCCCAGTCCAGGGCCTTCGCCCAGGACCAGATCACGCGATCAGCGCTGCCTAGCCGTCCGCCTTGGGACTGACCGTGCTCAGCGCATCGTCGAGCATGGCCGGGAAGGTCTCCGGATACTTGGCCAGCATGTAGGTCACGACCGCGATCAGGTTCCGCTCATCGAGCGCCTTGACCCGGGTAATACGCAGCTCAGCCGCTGCCTCAGTTTCAGCCATGCGCCATGGTAAGGCCACGGTAACGGTGCGGACGGCCATCCGCGGTCCGGGCACCTCACCCGGTCCGGGCTGGGGGTCCGTGGCTGTGCAGGATCTTGGTCCGGTCCTTGTTCCATGCGGTGGTGGTCCCGTCTGGGTTCAGCACCAGGGTCCAGCCCCACCGGTGGATCACCACCTGATGGTGGAAGGGACACAACAGGACGCAGTCCTTGGTGCTGGTCTTGCCGCCGTTGGCCTTGTGCGTCGTGTGGTGCACCTCGCAGGCCGCCGCGGGCTGATGACAGCCGCCGGCCCACCGGCAGTGCTGATCCCGCCAGATCACGGCGTTGCGGATCCCGGCCGGGATGGTGTCGCTGAACCCGATATCCAGCGGCAGGCTCGGCCCGGCCAGCGGCGCGCCCAGTTCCCGGGTCCGCAGGAACGACGCCAGCCCGCCCGGCCCGGAGACCAGGTCCACGGCCTTGCCGATGATCGCCCGCTGCAGCGCCCGCCGGGACAGCAGCCCGGCCGGGACCGGCCCGGCCGCCGGCACCGGCTCGCCCGGCCCCGCCGCTGAGCCGAGCGGCGCGCACGGGCCCTGAGGGTCGTCGAGGCGGTCGAGGCGGTCCAGGCTGGCGCACAGCCGGACCAGGTCCTCCAGCGCGCCCAGATCGACGTTCCCGTCCACGTATGTCGCCATCCGCGCATCACACGTCACCGCCCGGGCCGCATCCCCCGACAGCCACGCCCCGCCGTCACTGCCGCCGGCCGACGCGGCCGCCCGGTACCCGGCCCACCGGGCCTGCACCACGGTGACCCACTGCTCTTGCAGCAGCGAGTCGCCGTCCCACCCCCGCAACTCCGCCAGCGACACGTGCATCACGGCCTTGACCGGCTGCCCGGCCCGCTCCGGCAGCAACCCGGCCGCCAGGAGCCTGCGCATCGCCTCGGCCAGCGCATCGTGATACCGCTGCTCATGCGTCCGCGTGTCCTCCGCCCCGGCCGGAGCCGACAGCGCGTCCAGCACCGCGGTCACCACCGCCGCGCACTCCGGGGCCAGATCCCCGGCCAGCACCCCGGCACCGTCAAACGTGGTCTCCAGCCGCACCGCCCGGTCCTCAAACCCGCCCTCGTCCTCACCGCTCACCGGCCGCGACCGGGCGTACATCTCCGCCGCCAGCCCGGCCAGATCCGGCAGGTCCACCCCCGCCCGGGCCGCCCCGACCAGGATCGCATCCGCCGCCGCCCGGCAGTCCTCCGGCAGCTTGTCCGTCCACCCGCAGATCGCCCGCCCGTACGACTCCGACACCACGCCGCCGTCGGCCATCGCCCCGGCCACCAGCGGATGCGCCGCCGCCCGCCGCGCCCAGCCCACATGAGCCCGCGCCGCATACCTGCTCACCCGCGTCCGGTGCATCAGCCACGCCGCCGGACTGTAATCCGCATCCTCGCCATGCCCCCCGCTCGCGGTGAACGCCCCCAAGATCCCGGCCCGCACCGCCATGCTCATCGCATCGGCGGCCTCCAGCCCCCGCAGGCACTCCGCCTGCGCCTGCACCGCCATCCCCGCCGGATCAGCAGCCAGGAACCGCAGCGAAGCACGCAGCATCCCCAGCGCCTCACCCCTGCTGGCGAACGCCGGGACGTCACTCATAACAGACGCCACCTCCATCCCGGATGCTTATCTAGACCGTGTCCTCCCAGCCAAAGTGATCTTTATCAACCACTAGTTCGACACTATCAGTCAGCTACGACATTTCCGGGTATCGCCACGCCCGATCCGCGAAAGTTCCCGGTCCTGCGCGCGTGCACCCAGGGAACCTGCCCGGCTCCGGCTAACATTTTTATCCCGAACGGTCCGTGGTTCCCGCCTACCACAGGCCCGGATCGTCCGGGCCGGGCACGACGCCGTCCGCGCCGGGGCGGCCGGCTATTCCGCCAGCCTCAACGGGAGGACGCAGTGAAGTTCGGGGTCGTCTACAACACCGCTTACTACGGCGTCGACCCAGACGCCATGAGGGCCCTGGCCCGGCACGCCGAGGACCGCGGGTTCGAGTCGTTCTACCTGCCCGAGCACGTCGCGCTGTACCCGGGCGCGAGCTTCGGCCCGGCGACCTTCCCGCCCGATCTGCCGATCGCCGACCCGCTGGAGTGCCTGAGCTTCGTGGCCGCCGCGACCGAGCGGATCCTGCTCGGCACCGCGGTCCTGCTGCTGCCCTACCACCAGCCGGTGGTGCTGGCCAAGCGGCTGGCCACCATCGACCTGCTGTCCAAGGGCCGGATGCGGCTGCTGACCATCGGGGTCGGCAGCCTGCCGGGGGAGGCGGCGGCGGTCGGCGTCGACTACGCTACCCGCGGCCGCCGCGCCGACGAGGCCATCGACCTGCTCCGGCTGCTGTGGGCGGGCGACGAGAACGGGGTCAGCTTCGACGGCGAGTTCTTCTCGATCGTGGCCGCGTGCAGCTTCCCCAAGCCCGCCGGGACGCTCCCGGTGCACATCGGCGGGTCCAGCCGGGCGGCGGCCCGCCGGGCCGGGCTGCGCGGCGACGGGTACTTCCCCGGCGGCCGGCTCACTGACGCCGAGCGGGCCAGCCAGGTCGAGCTCATGCGGGCCACCGCCCGGGACGCGGGCCGGGACCCGGACGCGCTGGAGATCACCCGCTGGGCCTCGGCCGACATGACCGCCGACGACGTGGCCGCCTACGCCGCCGCCGGGGTGAACCGCCTGGTGGTCCCGGCGGCGGCCGACCCGGCCGAGCAGCAGGATCAGCTGTCGGACTTCGCCGCCCGGCACGGCCTGGGCTAACCCGGCCAGGCCCGGCACGGCCTGGGCTAACCGGCCAGGGCGGGGGAGGCGGCCCGGGCCAGCTTCAGCAGCTGGCTCAGCGTGTCGCCCGGCCGCCCGGCCAGCACCCGCAGCCGGAGCGCGGAGAACCCGATCTCCCGGGCCGCCCGCCGGGCGGCCCGCGCCGTCGCAGGCGTGGCCGAGGACAGCACCACCAGGTCGGCGCCCACCTCCAGGGCCAGCCCGATCACCTCGGCCACCGGCAGGTCGGCGGCCAGGTGATGGACCAGCCAGCGATCCTCGCGCAGGCAGGCCGCGGCCATCAGTCCTGGCAGGGCGTGCCGTTCGCCCGGCGGCGTGGCCGTCACCGCGATGCCCCGCGGCCGTCCGGCCGGCTGCTGCACCCGGGAGCCGATGAGCCGCTCGCAGATGGCGCTGGCCCGGTGCTCGGCCGCGATCGTCACCTCGCCTGCGGCCCACTCCTCGCCCACCCGGCGCAGCGCGGGCGCGATGACCCGCTCGCACAGATCGAGCAGCGGCACGCCCTGGGCCAGCCGGCCGAACTCCTGCCGGGCCAGCGTCTCGTCGCCGTCCACGATCGCGTCGTGCAGCCGCGCGGCCTGGACCGACCAGTCCCGGACCCGGATCTCGGCCCGCGGCGCGGCGCCGGACGCCCGGCGCTCGGCCAGCGCGCTGACGTCCGCGTCGCTGACCTCGTAGCCGCGCCCGGCTTTCCGGGCCGGGAGCGTGCCCTCCCGCACCCACCCGTAGGCGGTCTGGTAGTGCACCCCGAGCACCTCGGCGGCCTCGCGTAGTTGCATTCCGGTGGTGCTCCAATGGTTTAACCTCGGATTTTTAGTGTAGTTTAGTCTTGATTTAAGCAGCTGGCCAGGATCGCCACGCCGAGGCGGCAAGCCGGCGCCCAGGGAGGGCTCATGGGACTGAGGTATTCCAGCGTGGTCGAGGCCCGGCTAGGGGAGGTGTTCGCCTGGCATGGCCGGCCGGGCGCGATGACCCGGTTGATGCCGCCCTGGCCGCCGGTCCGGGTGGAACGCGAGGCGGGCTCGGTCCGGGACGGACGGGCCGTGCTGCGGCTGCCCGCCGGGCTGCGCTGGGTGGCCGAGCATCAGCCCGGCAGCTACGACCCGCCGCACGAGTTCGCCGATGCGCTGGCCGGCTTCCCGCTGTCGGCGGTGCTGCCCTGGCGGCACGTGCACCAGTTCGACCTGGCCGGCGAGGCGGCCACCCGGGTCACCGACGTGGTCGACACGCCGCTGCCGGCCTGGGTGCTGCGGCCGATGTTCGCCTACCGGCACCGGCAGCTGGCCGACGAGCTGGCCGCTCAGGCCCGGGCCCGCGCCGTCTGCCCGGACCCGCTGACCATCGCGGTCACCGGGTCCAGCGGGCTGATCGGCACCGCGCTGACCGCGCTGCTGACCACCGGCGGGCACCGGGTCATCCCGCTGGTCCGCCGGCTGCCCCGGCACGCGGGCGAGCGCTACTGGCGGCCCGACGACCCGGGTCCGGAGACGCTCAGCGGCGTCGACGCGGTGATCCACCTGGCCGGGGCGTCGATCGCTGGGCGGTTCACCGACGCGCACAAGCAGCAGATCAGGGACAGCCGCATCGGCCCCACCCGCAAGCTGGCCGAGCTCGCCGCGGACACCAAGCCGGACCTGCGCGCCTTCGTCACCGCCTCCGCCATCGGGTTCTACGGACCGGACCGTGGCGACGAGGTGCTGACCGAGACGAGCGTCCGCGGTGACGGGTTCCTGGCCGACGTGGTGGCCGGCTGGGAAGACGCCACCGCGCCGGCCGCCCAGGCCGGCATCAGGATCGTCCAGGTCCGCACCGGCATCGTGCAGACCCCGCGCGGCGGCATGCTCCGCTACCTGTACCCGCTGTTCGCGGCGGGCCTGGGCGGCCGGCTGGGCAGCGGCCAGCAGTGGCTGTCCTGGATCGGCCTGGACGACCTGCTTGACGTCTACCTGCGGGCGGTGACCGACCCGGCCCTGTCCGGACCGGTCAACGCGGTCGCGCCCGAGCCGGTCCGCAACGCCGCGTACACGGCCGCGCTGGCCGGCGTGCTGCGCCGGCCCGCGATGCTGCCGGTGCCCGCGTTCGGGCCCCGGCTGCTGCTCGGCGCCGAAGGCGCCAGCGAGTTCGCCGAGGCCAGCCAGTATGTCCGGCCGCAGCGGCTGATCGACGCCGGGCATCAGTTCCGCTATCCGGAGCTCGACGCGGCCCTGCGGCACGTGCTCGGCCGCGAGCCGGCCGTAGTCCCGGCAATCCGCACGCTGGTCAGCCCCGAATGAGGACCATGGGGACGGAGCAGGCGTGACCGGGCGGAACATCGCCGTCATCGGCGGCGGCATCAGCGGGCTGACCGCGGGTTACGTGCTGTCCCGCACCGATCGCGTCACGCTGTTCGAGGCCGACCCCCGGCTGGGCGGGCACGCCGACACCCACCTGGTCGGGCCGGTGCCGGTCGACACCGGTTTCATCGTCTATAACGAGCGCACCTACCCGCTGCTGACCAGGCTGTTCGCCGAGCTCGGGGTGGCCACGCAGCCGTCGGAGATGAGCATGTCGGTGCGCTGCGCCGGCTGCGGCCTGCATTACGCGGGCAAGCGGGGCCTGACCGGCCTGACCGCGGGCCTGCACCGCGGGGGCGGCCGGTTCGTGCGGATGCTGGCCGAAGTCCCGCGGTTCCACCGCGCCGCCCGGCACCTGCTGGCCGCCGGCGGTCCCGGCGACCTGACCTTCGGCGAGTTCCTGCGCGGCGGCGGCTACTCCGGCTACTTCCAGGCCCACTTCGCGCTGCCCCTGGTCGGGGCGGTGTGGTCCTGCCCGGTCGGCACCGCGTTGGAGTACCCGGCCGCGTACCTGTTCGCCTTCCTGGCCAACCACGGGATGCTGTCGCTGTCCGGCGCGCCGTCATGGCGCACCGTGACCGGCGGGTCCCGGCGTTACGTCGAGCAGGCCGCGGGCCTGGCTGGCCGAAGCCAGGCTCGGCGCCCCGGTCCGCGCCGTGGTCAGGCACCTGGACGGCGCCGAGGTGCGGGACGCCTCGGGTCAGGTCCTGGATTTCGACGCCGTGGTCATCGCCACCCACCCGGACCAGGCGCTGCGGCTGCTGGACCGGCCTACCCGCGCCGAACGGGACGTGCTCGGCGCGTTCCGCTACACCTCGAACCCGTCCTTGCTGCACACCGACACCCGGCTGCTGCCCGGCCGCCCCGGCGTGCGCGCGTCGTGGAACTACGAGCTCGGTCACTGCCGGGCCCGGACACCGCAGCGGGTCAGCTACCACATGAACCGGCTGCAGCACCTGCCGCCCGGCCAGGACTACATCGTGACGCTGAACGGCGCGGATGCCGTCGATCCCGAGCGGGTGATCGGCCGGATGGACTACGCGCACCCGGCCTACACCCCGGCCTCGCTGGCCGCGCAGCGCCGCCTGCCCGAGCTGAACACGCCGGTCACCGCGTTCGCCGGCGCCTACCACGGCTGGGGCTTCCACGAGGACGGCTGCCGGTCCGGCGCCCAGGCGGCCCAGGCCCTCGGAGTGGCCTGGTGACGGCCGGGAGCCGCCCGCTGGCCCCGGGCGCCGCCCTGTACGAATGCCGGGTCACCCACGCCCGCACCGCACCGCTGCGCAACGTGTTCACCTACCGCACCTACCAGTGGCTGGTCGACCTGGATCACCTGCCCCGGCTCGGCCCCGGCCTGCGGCTGCTGGCCGGCTTCGACGCCCGCGACCATCTGGGCGACCCCGGCCGGCCGATCCGGGCCAACCTCGACCGCTTCCTCAAGACCAACGGCGTCGACCTCGACGGGGGCCGGGTCATGATGCTCGCCAACGCCCGGGTCCTCGGCTACGTGTTCAACCCGCTGACCGTCTACTGGTGCCACCGGCCGGGCGGCGAGCTGGCCGCCGTGGTGGCCGAGGTGCACAACACCTACCGGCAACGGCACGCCTACCTGCTGCAGCCCGACGAACGCGGCCGGGCCCAGGTGGCCAAGCAGTTCTACGTCTCGCCGTTCTACCCGGTCGACGGCGGCTACCGGATGAGCCTGCCCGAGCCGCGGGACGAGCGCCTGGCGCTGACCGTCACGCTGGGCCGGCCGGACGGGAACCGGTTCGTGGCCAGCGTGCGCGGCACCGGCCTGGCCACCGCGCGGGCTTTGCTCGGTGCCGCGGCCCGGCATCCCTGGTCCACGGCGGCGGTGTCCGCGCTGATCCGCTGGCAGGGAATCCGGCTCTACCTGCGCGGGCTGCCCGTCGTGGCCCGGCCAGCACATCCATCCCAGGAGGGCGTTCAGTGACGAGCATCAGCATGAAGCACGCCGCGCCGCCGGAGGTCGACGCCGGACGCTGGCCCGACGTCGCGTCGGCGAGCGGCTCTGCGGTCCGGGCCGCGGTGGCCCGGGCTCTGTTCACCAAGGGCGTGGCCCGGCTGCCGCTCCTGGTGCGCTTCCCCGGCGGCCGCCTGCTCGGCGCGGGGTCGTCGGGCGCCCCGGTCATGGTGCTGCACCGGCCCCGGTCGTTCTTCCGCCGCTTCGGCGCCTCCGGCCTGATCGGCTTCGGCGAGTCCTACCTGGCCGGCGACTGGGACTGCGCCGACCTCACCGGCCTGCTCGCCGTGTTCGCCGCGCACGCCGCCGACCTGGTTCCGCCCTGGCTGCAGTGGATGCGCAGTCTGGCCGGTCCCCGGCCGCCGTCCGAGGTCCGGCAGACCCGCGAGGGCGCCCTCCGGAACATCGGCCACCACTACGACCTGTCCAACGAGCTGTTCGCGCTGTTCCTGGACGAGACCATGACCTACTCCTCGGCGCTGTGGGCCACCGACGCCGGCGGCACGCCGGTGGCCGCCGACCACCTGCTGGCCGAGGCCCAGCGGCGCAAGATCGACCGGCTGCTCGACCGGGCCGGGGTCGGGCCCGGCTGCCGGCTGCTCGAGGTCGGCACCGGCTGGGGCGAGCTGGCCCTGCGCGCCGCCCGCCGTGGCGCCGACGTGACCACCGTGACCATCTCCCGGGAGCAGCACGCCTACGCCGCGCAACGGGTGGCCCAAGCCGGACTGGCCGGCCAGGTCAGCGTGCAGCTGCGCGACTACCGCGACATCGAGGGCACGTTCGACGCCATCTGTTCCTGCGAGATGATCGAGGCGGTCGGCGAGCGTTACTGGGACGAATACTTCGCCGCGCTCGACGCCCACCTAGCGCCCGGCGGCCGCATCGGGCTGCAGACCATCACCATGTCGCACGACCGGATGCTGGCCACCCGGCACACCTACACCTGGATCCAGAAGTACATCTTCCCCGGCGGGCTGCTGCCGTCGGTGACCGCGATCGAGAACAGCCTGGCCAGCGCCACCCGGCTGCGGATCACCGGCCACGAGGACTTCGGCGCGCACTACGCCGGGACGCTGCGGATCTGGCGGGACCGGTTCTGCGCCGGGCCGGCGAGGCCGCCCGCCTCGGCTTCGACGAGGTGTTCCAGCGGATGTGGACCTTCTACCTGGCTTACTCGGAGGCCGGCTTCCGCTCCGGCTACATCGGCGTCAGCCAGCTCACCCTGGCCCGGATATGACCGCGGCCCCGGAACGAGAGGCCGCCCAGGTCATCGCCGGCCTGGTCAAGACCCACGCCGGCCTTGACCTGCCGGTCCGGCTACGGCTGTGGGACGGCAGCGAGGCCGGACCGGCCGGGGGCCCGGTCCTGGTTATCAAGACCCCGCGGGCGCTGCAGCGGATCGGCTGGCGCCCCGGCGAGCTCGGCCTGGCCCGCGCCTACATCAGCGGCGACCTGGAGGTCGAAGGCGACCTGACCGAGGGGCTACGCCAGGCCCTGGGCACCCGGCCGCGGGTCAGCCGGGCCCGCTGGGCCCCAGCCGCCTGGGCCGGGATAAAGGCCGCGGCCCAGCTAAAGATCCTGGGCCCGCCGCCCCCGCCGCCCGCCTGCGAGCTGCGTGTCCGCGGCCGCCTGCACTCCCGGGCCCGCGACCGGGCGGTGATCGCCGGCCACTACGACGTGACCGCCGCGTTCTACCAGCTCATCCTGGATCCCAGCATGGCCTACTCCTGCGCCTGGTGGGACACCGCGGACACCTTGGCCGGCGCGCAGCGGGCCAAGCTGGAGCTGATCTGCGGCAAGCTCAAGCTCCAGCCCGGCGACCGGCTGCTCGACGTGGGCTGCGGCTGGGGTTCGCTCACCGTGGCCGCCGCCCGCGACCACCAAGCCCGGGTCACCGGCGTGACCCTGTCCCGCGAGCAGGGCGGCTACGTCCGGCAGCGCCTCCGCGGCCTCGGCCTCCAAGACCGGGCCGAGGTCAGGATCCAGGACTACCGGGACACCGCGGGCGGCCCCTACGACGCGATCGCCTCGGTAGAGATGGGCGAGCACGTGGGCGCGGCCGGCTACCCCGCGTTCTGCGCCGCGCTGCACCGCCTGCTGCGCCCAGGCGGGCGGCTGCTCATCCAGCAGATGTCCCGCGGCGGCCGCGCGCCCGGCGGCGGGCCGTTCATCGAGTCCTACATCGCCCCGGACATGCACATGCGCCCGGTGGGGGAGACGGTGGCGCTGATCGAGGCCGCCGGGTTCGAGGTCGTCGATGTCCAGGCCATGCGCGAGCACTACGTCACGACCATCCGGGCCTGGCTGGACAACTTCGAGCAGAACCTGCCCGCCATCACCGCGCTCCTGACCCCGGAGCAGGTCCGCGTCTGGCGCCTGTACCTGGCCGGCGGCGCGCTGTCCTTCGAGGACGGACGGATGGGTGTGGACCAGATCCTGGCCGTGCGAGCGGACCGGTGACCGGCGGCATCGACGCCGGATCGTTCGGCATCACTCTTATTGCCAGCGCGGCCGCGCTGCTGGTCATGATGGCCGTCACCTTCGCCGTGGCTCTCAAAGCGGGCAAGCACAGCGTGGTCGACACGGCCTGGGGCCTCGGCTTGGCCCTGGTCGCGGTGGTCAGCCTGGCGACCGGGCACGGCCAGCCCGCCCGCCGGTACGTGCTGCTGGCCGCCTCGGTCCTGTGGGGCGTCCGGCTGGCCGCCTACGTCGGCCGGCGCAACCGCGGCCAGGGCGAAGACCCGCGCTACCGCGACCTGCTGGCCAAGGCCAAGGGCAACCGCAACGCCTACGCGCTGCGCACCATCTACCTGCTCCAGGCCCTGATCCTGTGGCTGGCCACCTTCCCGGTCCAGGCCGGCATGTCCGAACGGGGCCCGGCCGGCCCGCTGCTCGTCATCGGCGCCGTCCTGTGGCTGGCCGGGTTCACCTTCGAGTCGGTCGGCGACTGGCAGCTGGCCCGGTTCAAGGCCGACCCGGCGCATAAGGGCCTGATCATGGACCGGGGCCTGTGGCGCTACACCCGCCACCCGAACTACTTCGGCGACTTCTGCATGTGGTGGGGCCTGTTCCTGATCAGCCTCGGCTCCTGGGCCGGCCTGGCCACCGCGTTCGCGCCGCTGCTGATGACGTTCATCCTGACCCGCGGCTCCGGGGCCCGCCTGACCGACAAGCGGATGGCCGCCACCCGCCCCGCCTACGCCGCCTACGCCGCCCGCACCAGCGGCTTCTTCCCGCTCCCGCCCCGGCGAGGTGGCCGGGCTAGATAACCCTCACAATCCCCGCGCTTGCCGGAATGCGCTGATGGTCAGCCACGTCCACTGCGGCTCTGCGCCCAGCGACTGCCTGATGCCGCACAGCTGGTCGAACGCCGCGTCAGGCACGGGTTCCCCTGCGGCGTCGACGATCTGGCCCTTAGCTGACAATTCCGGAGCGAAGACATCTAGCAGCGTCAGCAGATAGTAGACGTACACGGCAAATCCCGACACGGCCGCGTTCTCTTGCTGCGAATTGGCTGGGACCAGGCTCGTGGCGATCTTACCTAGTTCGGTGCGCAGCTGACGCCCGGTGCGCAAGTCACTCTCCTTGCGCCGGTCTTCGTCGTACGGCTGAAATGCGACTACTTGCTGGATGCGGTGCAATAGTCGGCTGTCGGCTTGCCCGAGCCGGTGTCCAGCCCAGTTGCCCACTCCCACATCCAGTTTGCGGCGCAGATCCTCCAGGACCAGCTGCTGGCAAACGGCCTCGAGACGATCGGCCTGCAGGTCTCGGTACCGGCCGGCCAAGATAACGGCATGCCGAGCGACCCGGATGAGGTCGCGCGGCAATCCGCCGGATAGGCAGTGGCACAGGCGGACGAAGGGCTCGTGCAGATCGATTACCCGCTTGGATAGCAGCTCTCGCGAATCCCCAAGGCGGAAGTACCGTACATGCAGGATTTCATCGAAGGCACTGTCAAACGCGTCGCGCACTGGCAGTCCGCGCATCTCATACGAGGCCAGCGCGTCATCGGAGACCGCGACCAGGTAGTAGCAATAGGGCACGCCGAGCATGACTTTCAGCTCATTGACGAACCGCTGCGCCTGCTTGGCGTCGCTTATCTTGTCGATCTCGTCAATGCCGATCAGTACGCATCCCCGGAGCTCCCACGAGCCGGCCGCAGTACCCGCGCCGCCGGGATTCTTCTTCTCGTAGCGTTCGTGCAGGTCGCGTGCCACGTTGCGAAGAAAGGAACAAAAGGTACTGACCAGCTCCGGATAGTTCCAGGGCAGATCCGTCGCGGTCGCAGCGGCCTGGCCGGACGCACTCACGATGCTGGCCGGCGCCGATAGGCTCGCCCCGACGGTCGTCGTGTAGCTCTGCTGGGCTCGGATCTGCTGCCGGAACCTTTTCGCATCGTTGATGAGCTGGTCGCGTTTACCATTATCGGGCTGCGCGGCGCGCTCCGGCTGTTGCTTCCGTGCCCGTGCCGGCCGCCGGTCTGGTAGTGGAATGAGCGGCACTGGAGCGTGCCGACCGCTATCGCCGGGCTTTTCGCACAGCTCCAGATAGGCCCCGGCCAGCAGGTACAGCAGGTGCAGCACGAAGTCGGCAGGCTGATACTCGACCGGTGCGCTGACCAGGAGGGAGATAGCATCGGTGGCGGGGCTGACGGCTGTCTCTTCGGGGCTGTATTTACGGATCAGGCTCGTCTTCCCGGCCCCGCGGGGCCCCGCTAGCCCGATGGTGCCGCCGGCCGAGAGCTGGTCGATGAGGTCAGCTAGCTGTTTGTCGGCCGCACTGGAAATCATGTATTCACGGTTGAAGATCTCGGCCAGCCCGGGTGCCCTCTTTATGGTGAGACGCGAAGGGTCGATTGGTTCGGGTTGCTTGGCGTTGATCCAGGCTCGGGCCTCGCCGAGCATGGTGTTCCTCAGTACGTCCGAATATTCGCTTCGGGCCTGCCTAGCCACGTCGTGGTAAGTCCCCGACTCCCGCGCGGTCACCGATGACTCGTTGACCGTCCCCACCACTATTGCCACCGCCACCATCACGACGAACACCACTACAGAGCTCAGCAGTCCTTCCCACCACCACGCTTGCGCATGCCATTTACTGA
This sequence comes from uncultured Actinomycetes bacterium, assembly GCA_963790065.1. Classification (GTDB taxonomy): domain Bacteria; phylum Actinomycetota; class Actinomycetes; order Streptosporangiales; family Streptosporangiaceae; genus Palsa-504. The sequence goes on from CAWBNK010000032.1 coordinate 76,397, forward strand.
TCAGGAGAAAGACGATCACGCTGCCGAGAGCGAGCAGGCCCAGCAGCGCCGCGGGCGTTTGCACGAACCGGTAGGGCCAGGTCTTTTCAATCTTTTTCTCGGCCTTGACCGCCGCAAGCGGATCAGCGGCTCGGCCCGCCGCATCGGTCCAGCGCTTTCGTTCCGCTGAGACATACAAGGCGAGTACATCCCGGCCGTCCCACAGGTACTCACGCAGGGCTTCCGCCCTATCCGGGTGTCCATCCAGCTTGCCCTTGATTTCAGCGTCGCCGAGAACTGCCTGCAAGACCTCCTGGAAAATGGACAGCTCTGGATCTGCCGCATCAGGAACTGCTGCCGCAGGATCGGCGTCAACTGCCTGTGACACATCATTCACCGATGCCCTCCCCAGCGCATGCCACCGGCCGTTTCAGACGGTACCACCGCAGCGGGCGCAATCAGGCGCCACAGCTATGTGCAAACCTCAATCGCTCTTGCTCGAAGTGCCATTCTTACTCCGGGTCGTAGGCCAGGTTGGGCCGTAGCCACCGCTCGGCCTCGGCCAGCGGGACGCCGCGGCGGCCGGCGTAGTCCTCGGCCTGGTCCCGGCCGATCCGCCCGACGGTGAAGTACCGCGCCGCGGGGTGCGCGAACATCAGCCCGCTGACGCTGGCGGCCGGGGTCATCGCGAAAGACTCGGTCAGGGCCATGCCGAGCTGGCCGGCGTCGAGCAGGTCGAACAGCGCCGGCTTGCCGCTGTGGTCGGGGCAGGCCGGGTAGCCGAACGCCGGGCGGATGCCGCGGAAGCGCTCGGCGTGCAGGTCCGCCAGCGACGGGCGGGCGTCCGGCTCGAACCAGTCGCGCCGGGCCTGCAGGTGGATGTACTCGGCGAACGCCTCGGCCAGCCGGTCGGCCAGGGCCTTGACCATGATCGAGGAGTAGTCGTCGCGGCGGGCCTCGTAGCCGGCCGAGAGCTCCTCGGCCCCGTGGATGGCCACCGCGAATCCGCCCAGGTGATCACCGTCCGGGGCCACGTAGTCGGCCAGGCACCGGTTGGGCCGGCCGGCTGGCTTGACCGTCTGCTGGCGCAGCATCGGCAGCCGGACCAGTCCCCGCTCAGCCGAAACCAGGATGTCGTCACCCTCGCTGCCAGCAGGCCAGAACCCGTACGCCCCCCGGGCCTGCAGCAGGCCACCCGCGATGATCTCATCAAGCAGCACGTTCGCGTCGTCGAACAGCTCGCGGGCGGCCGGCTGGCCCAGGATCGCCGGGTACTTGCCCTTCAGCTCCCAGGCCAGGAAGAAGAACTGCCAGTCGATCAGCTCGCGCAGCGCGGTCAGCTCCGGCTGGACCAGGCGAACCCCGGTGAAGGCCGGCACCGGCAGGTCGCCGAACGGCACCTGCTCGCGGTTGGCCCGGGCCCGCTCGAAGGCCAGCATGGGCGCCCGCCGTGACGTCTCGTGCTGGTCCCGCAGCCGCTCCTGCTCGGCCGCGTTGGCGGCGGCGAACTCCGGCGCACGCTCGTCGCTGAACAGGTCCGCGACCACGCCCACCACCCGGGAGGCGTCGATCACGTGCACCGTGGCCGCGTCGTAGGCGGGCGCGATCCGCACCGCGGTGTGCTGGCGTGAGGTGGTGGCGCCCCCGATCAGCAGCGGCAGCTTCAGCCCCCGGCGCTGCATCTCGGCGGCCACGTTCACCATCTCGTCCAGCGACGGCGTGATCAGCCCGGACAGCCCCACCGCGTCGGCGCCCTCGGCGGTGGCGGTGTCCAGGATGACGTTCGCAGGGACCATCACCCCGAGATCGATGACCCGGTAGTTGTTGCAGCCGAGCACCACGCCCACGATGTTTTTGCCGATGTCGTGCACGTCGCCCTTGACCGTGGCCATCACGATCGTGCCCTGGCCGCGGTCGGCCTCGGCGGAGGCGCCCGCCAATAGCTTTTCCGCCTCCATGAAAGGCTCCAGGTAGCCGACGGCCCGCTTCATCACCCGGGCACTCTTGACCACCTGCGGCAGGAACATCTTGCCCGAGCCGAACAGGTCCCCGACGATCTTCATGCCGTCCATCAGCGGGCCCTCGATCACCTCCAGGGGCCGCGCCGCCACCTGCCGCGCTTCCTCGGTGTCGGCCTCGATGAAGTCGGTGATGCCGTGCACCAGCGCGTGCGACAGGCGCTGCCCCACCGGGGCCTCGCGCCAGGCCAGGTCCACGACCCGGGCGGTGCCAGGACCGCGCACGGTGTCGGCGAAGGCCAGCAGCCGGTCGGTGGCGTCTTCCCGCCGGTCGAAGATCACGTCCTCGACCAGGTCCAGCAGGCCGGCGGGGATGTCCTGGTAGACCGCGAGCTGCCCGGCGTTGACGATGCCCATGTCGAGCCCGGCCCGCACCGCGTGGAACAGGAACGCCGAGTGCATGGCCTCGCGGACCACGTCGTTGCCGCGGAAGGCGAAGGACAGGTTGGAGATGCCCCCGCTGGTCCGCACGCCCGGGCAGCGCTGCTTGATCAGCGGCAGCGCGTCGATGAACGCCTTGGCGTAGCCGTTGTGCTCCGCGATGCCGGTCGCCACGGCCAGCACGTTCGGGTCGAAGATGATGTCCGTGGCGGCGAAGCCGGCCTGCTGGGTGAGCAGGTCGAAGGCGCGGCCGCAGATGGCCACCTTGCGTTCGGCCGTGTCGGCCTGGCCCTGCTCGTCGAAGGCCATCACCACCACGCCGGCCCCGTGGTTCCTGACGTGCCTGGCCTGGTCGAGGAACGGGCCCTCGCCCTCCTTCAGGCTGATCGAGTTGACCACGGCCTTGCCCTGGACGCACTTCAGCCCGGCCTTAAGCACGCTCCACCGGGAACTGTCGATCATGACCGGGATCCGGGCCACCTCGGGCTCGGTGGCGAGCAGGTTCAGGAACGTGGTCATGGCCTGCTCTCCCTCGAGCAGGTCGGCGTCCATGTTCACGTCGAGCAGGTTGGCGCCGCCGCGGACCTGCTCGAGCGCCACGTTGATGGCGCCCTGGAAGTCGCCCGACTCGACCAGCCGCCGGAACCGCTTCGACCCGGTGACGTTGGTGCGTTCCCCGATCATGACGAACCCGGTGTCCGGCCCGATCTCGAACGGCTCCAGGCCGCTGAACCTGGTGCGGGCCGGCGGCGCGGGCACCGGCCGGGGCGGCAGGCCCGCCACGGCCTGCGCGATCCGGGCGATGTGCGCCGGCGTGGTACCGCAGCACCCGCCGACCACGTTCACGATGCCCGCCTCGGCGAACGCCCGCAGCATCTCGGCGGTCTCGGCCGGCGCCTGGTCGTAGCCGCCCAGCGCATTGGGCAGCCCGGCGTTGGGATGGCACGCGGTATACGTGGGGGCCAGCCGGGATAGCTCCTCGATGTACGGGCGGATCTCCGCCGCGCCCAGCGAGCAGTTCACCCCGACCACCAGCGGCTGGCCGTGCTCCACCGCGCGCCAGAACGCCTCGACCGTCTGCCCGGACAGGGTCCGGCCGCTGGCGTCCACGATCGTGACCGAGATCCACAGCGGCAGCTGCGGCGCGACGTCACGGATCGCGGCCATGGCCGCCTTGGCGTTCAGCGTGTCGAAGATCGTCTCGATCATCAGCAGGTCGACCCCGCCCTCGGCCAGGGCGGCTGCCTGCTCGGCGTACGCGGCGTACACGTCGTCGTAGGACACCGCCCGGAACGCCGGGTCGTCCACCCGTGGCGACAGCGACAGGGTGACGTTCAGCGGGCCCATCGACCCGGCCACGAACCGGCCGCCCGTGTTCAGGCCGCCCGTGTTCAGGCCGCCCGTGTTCAGGCCGCCCGTGTTCAGGCCGCCCGTGTTCAGGCCGCCCGTGTTCAGGCCGCCCGTGTTCAGGCCGACCGCCTCGTCCACTGCCTGCCGGGCCAGCCGGGCACCAGCCAGGTTCATCTCCCGCACCCGCGACTGCAGCCCGTAGTCCGACTGGCCGATGCTGGTGGCGGTGAACGTGTTCGTGGTGATGATGTCCGCGCCCGCCGCCAGGTACCGGTTATGGATGTCCAGGACCAGGTCCGGCCGGGTCAGGTTCAGCAGATCCGGGTCGCCGGCCACATCCCGCGGATGATCGCGCAGCCACTCCGGGCGGTAGTCGGCCTCGCCGAGCCCGGCGCCCTGAAGCAGCGTGCCCCACGGCCCGTCCAGCACCGCGATGCGCTGTCCCAGCAGCTCACGCAGGGCCTCGCCCGTCCCGTGCAGGCCTGAAACTGCTCCGTGCAGGCCTGATGCGGTCCCGTGCGGGTCTGATTTCGTCACCGGCGCCTCCCATTACAGGAGGCGCCCTTGATACACGAAGCCGGCCGAGCGTGGCGGGCTCCCGCCCGTTGCAGCGCCTCTCGGCCAGGAACCCAGCATAACGGTCACGGACAATTGACCCTGTCATGGAATTCACCATCATCGCCGTCGTCGGCGTCATCGCCGTGGTCGCGGTCGCGGCCGTGTCCCAGCGCATCGCGGTGGCGGCCCCGCTCAGCCTGGTCGTGGTCGGCATTGGGCTGAGCTTCCTGCCCGGCCTGCCCAGGATCCAGGTCGATCCCGAATGGGTCCTGGCCGGGGCGCTGCCGCCGCTGCTGTACGCCACCGCCGTGCACATGCCCGCGCACGACTTCCGCCGCGACTTCAAGGCCATCGCCGGGCTGGCCGTGCTGCTGGTCGTGCTGACCACGGTCTGCTCGGGCCTGCTGTTCCACACCCTGCTGCCCGGCCTGGGGCTGGCCTCGGCGTTCGCGCTGGGGGCGATCATCAGCCCGACCGACGCGGTGGCCGCGACCGCGGTCGGGCGGCGGCTGGGCCTGCCGTCCCGGCTGCTGGCCATCCTGGAAGGCGAGGGGCTGGTCAACGACGCCTCCTCGCTGGTGCTGCTCGGCTCGGCCGTGGCCGCCACCACGGTGAGCGTGCAGCTGTGGAAGGTCGGCGTCGACTTCGTCTACGCCGTCGTGGTGGCCACCGCCATCGGCCTGGTCGTGGGCTACGCCAACGTCCGGATCCGCTACCTGCTCAAGGACCCGGTGCTGAGCACGGCGCTGTCCTTTGCCGTGCCCTTCCTGGCCTGGGTCCCGGCCGAGGCGCTGGGCGCCTCCGGGGCGCTGGCAGCGGTGGTCACCGGGCTGGTCAGCGGCCATCAGAGCCCGCGGTTCCTGCCCGCCAGGGACCGGGTGGCCGAGACGGTGAACTGGGAAACGGTGGCGTTCCTGCTGGAGAGCGGGATCTTCCTGCTGATGGGGCTGCAGCTCAAGACGCTGCTCGACCAGGATTCCGCGGCCGGGCTCCACCCGCTCCAGGCGGTGTGGATCGGGCTGGTCGCCGCGGCTGTGGCCATCGGCCTGCGGATGCTGTTCGTCGCCCCGATGGTAGCGGTGCTGCGCCGGGACGCCCGCCGGGCCGCGACCTACAAGCCGCAGCTGGAGAAGATGCAGGCCCGGGCCAGCGACCCGGAGCTGGCGCACCGGTTCTCCGCCGAGCGGCTCGAGCGGCTCGGGCACCGCATCGTCCGGACCCTGAGCGACCTGGACTTCCTGGTCGCCGAGGGCTTCGGCTGGCGCGGCGGGGTCGTGCTGGCCTGGTCGGGGATGCGCGGCGTGGTCACCGTGGCGGCCGCCCAGTCGCTGCCGGAGGACACCCCGTTCCGGCCGCAGGTGGTGCTGATCGCGTTCGTGGTGGCCGGGACCACGCTGCTGGCCCAGGGCCTGACCCTGCCCCGGGTGATCCGGCTCCTGAAGCTGCCCGGCGACGACGCCGCGGCGGACCGCGCCGAGTACCGCGAGCTGGTCACCGAGCTGTCGGTCAAGGCGGCGGCCATCCTGGACGACCCGGACCTGGCCGGCCCGGACGGGCGCCCGTACCCCGGGGCCGTGCTCAGCCGGGCCCGCGAGGAATCCCTCCGCCAGGACGGCGACCAGGCCAGTGCCGCCGGACCGGACAACGCGGCCAGCCTGGACCTGCGCCAGCAGTACCGGTACCTGATGCTCCAGGTCCTGGCGGCCGAACGGGCCGAGCTGCTCGTCGCCCGCTCCGTCGGCCGCTACAGCTCCCGGACGCTCAGCCGGGCCCAGCAGGCGCTCGACCTGATGGAGGCCACCCTGCAGCAGGTTCCCGACCTCGGCGGGCCGTCCTAGGGCTAGGGCTGCGGTTGCGGCTGCGCCCGGCGCGGCAGCAGCGGGACGGCCAGGGCGCTGGCCACGCCGATGCCGAGCACCGCGAGCAGGCTGACGCTCATCGCGTGACGCTGCCCCAGAGCCAGCGCGTCGAAGTAGATCGTGGTCACGATGGCCGGCCCGATCGCGTTGGCCAGCTGCTGGATGGAGCTGAGCGAGCCGCTGGCGCTGCCCGCCTCGGCCGGGTCGATGTCGCCGATGGCGATGTCGTAGAAGGTGCCGAAGGTGGCCCCCATGCCCAGGCCGATGGTCGCCATGGCCGGGGCCAGCGTCGCGGCCGTGACGGCCGTCCCCGAGTGCAGGACCAGGGCCAGCAGCCAGCCGACCCCGCCCAGGGTGACCGCGATGCCCGCCAGGCTCAGCTTGCGGCCCAGCTTGGTGATGAGGTTCATGCAGACCAGCGACGCGATCACGATGCCGGCCGCCACCGGCGCGAAGCCCGTCACGGCCGCGCGCAGCGGGCTGTCGCCCACGCCGCGCTGCAGGAACAACGACACCGCGTAGATCATCCCGCTGACCGCGGCGAAGAACACCACGCCCAGGATCAGCCCGGCGGTGAAGCCCCGGTTGCGCAGCAGCGACGGCTTGATCAGCGGGTCGGCCGCGGTGCGCTGCCGCCAGCCGAAGGCCGCGAAGCAGGCCAGCCCGGCGGCCATGGCCGCAACCGGGACCGCGGTCCAGCCGCTGGTGGAGCCCTGGATCAGCCCGTACAGCAGGCCGAGCATGGCCGCGGCCAGCAGCGCCGAGCCCGCCACGTCGATCCGCACGGCGGCGTCGCCGCGGTCGCGGGGGAGCAGCCGCAGCCCGGCGGCCAGGCCGGCCAGCCCCAGCGCGATGTTGATCAGGAACATCGGCCGCCAGCCCAGGCCGAACAGGTCAGCGTCGATCAGCACCCCGGCCAGCAGCGGCCCGCCCACCGCGGACAGCCCCAGGATCGGGCCGAAGGCGCTGAACGCCTTGCCGATGTGCTCACGCGGGAACAGCGAGCCCAGGATCCCGAAGCCCTGCGGGATGAGCAGCGCGCCGAACGCCCCCTGGACCAGCCGGGCCACGATGATCGACGCGGGGTCCCAGGCGCAGCCGGCGGCCAGTGAGGCCGCGGTGAACCCGGCCAGCCCGATCAGGAACGTGCGCCGGCGGCCGTACTTGTCGCCCAGCCGCCCCCCGGTGACCAGCAGCACGCCAAGCGACAGCGCGTAGCTGGCCCCGAGCCACTTGATCAGCTCGGCCCCGCCGTGCAGCGAGGCCGAGATGGTCGGCGCCGCGATGGTCGTGATCGTCGAGTCGAGCAGGTCCATGATGTCCGCGATCAGGACGATGCCCAAGATGGCCCACACCGTCACGGGCAGCCTCCCCGCCGCTGCGCTCGCCTCGTTGTCCTTAACGCTGGTCTCCATCGCCCGCTCCTTCCACCCACGTCCACCGCATCCGCCACGTCCACCGCATCCGCCGGGCCTGCCACGTCCGCCGTGCCCGCCACGTCCGCCGGGCCCGCCACGTCCGCCGTGCAGCGTCCGCCACGTTGGAACGATCACTGTTCGCTTCTACGATCATTGATCGTACTACGGTCAGCGATCGTGTCAAGAGCAGCGGCCGGCTATGCTGCTGCCGTGGAAACCGTCACTGAAGCCCAGGACGGGATGCCGACGCTGCCGTGGCAGAAGCCGCGCCGCCGCCGGGCGGCCCGGGAGCCGCTAACCAGGGACCGCATCGTGGCCGCGGCCATCGCGATCCTGGACCGGGACGGCCTGGACGCCGTCACCACCAGGCGGGTGGCCGAGGACCTCGGCACCGGGTCGGCGTCGCTGTACGCCCACGTGGCCAGCCGCGACGAACTGCTCGAGCTGATGGCGGACCGGATCGCCGGCGAGATCGAGGTGCCTGACCCGGACCCGGCCCATTGGCAGGACCAGATCAGGACCTACGCCCGGCACGCCCAGCGGGTCTGGGCCCGGCACGCCGACATCACCCGGGCCTCGCTCGCCTCGATCCCGACCGGCCCGGGCCGGCTGCGCGTGGTCGAGCGGCTGCTGGCCATCCTGCGGGCGGCCGGGTTTTCCGACCAGGTGGCGGTCTGGGCCATCGACCGGCTGCAGATCTACATCGATGCCGACGTCTACGAGGGGTCGATCTACGCGGCCAAGATCAAGCAGGGCCTGGACGTCGAGGAGTACCTGAGCTCGATCCGCGGCTACTACAGTCGGCTGCCCGCGGACCGGTTCCCGGGCATCGCCGCCCTGGCCGACGTGATGGTGGCCGACAGCGACCAGCGCTTCGAGTTCGGCCTCGACCTGCTCATCGACGGCCTCGCCGCCCGCCTGACCTGAGCCCCGTCCCCGTCTCCGCCGCCGCGCACTTGCCGCGGTAGCGGCCGCCTCCGGCCATAGCCGGCCCCGGACGCGGCAGCCGATGTTTGGCTGAGACGATGCGGGTACGGGAATTGCTCAGTCCCGCCCTTCCCGCTGCCGTTTCCCGGAGGTGCTCATGCCCGCTCCCGTCACCGATGCCGATCTCGCCCTGGCTGCCGAACTGGCCCAGCAACTGCGGGTCGATTCCATCCGGTCGAGCACGTCGGCGGGGTCGGGCCACCCGACCTCGAGCATGTCGGCCGCGGACCTGATGGCCGTCCTGGTCAGCCGGCACCTGCGCTACGACTGGGACGAGCCGAAGCACACGGGCAACGACCACCTGATCTTCTCCAAGGGCCACGCCTCGCCCCTGCTGTACTCGATCTTCAAGGCGGTCGGGGTGGTCTCCGATGAGGAGCTGATGACCGGGTACCGGCGGTTCGGGTCCCGGCTGGAGGGCCACCCGACCCCGGTGCTGCCCTGGGTCGACGTGGCCACCGGCTCCCTGGGCCAGGGCCTGCCCGACGCGGTGGGGGTGGCGCTGGCCGGGAAGTACCTGGACGAGACGCCGTACCGGGTGTGGGTCCTGTGCGGGGACAGCGAGATGGCCGAGGGGTCGATCTGGGAGGCGCTGGATAAGGCCTCGCATTACAAGCTGTCGAACCTGGTCGCGATCGTGGACATCAACCGGCTGGGCCAGCGCGGCCCCACCGAGCTGAGCTGGGACCTGGACACCTACGCGGCCCGGGCGGCGGCGTTCGGCGCCCGGGTGTTCGCCATCGACGGCCATGACCTGGCCGCCATCGACCAGGCCCTGGCGGCGGCGGGTGACCTGAGCGGCGAAAAGCCGTCCGTCATCTTGGCCCGGACCCTGAAGGGCCGGGGTTTTTCTGAGGTCGAGGACCGCGAGGGCTGGCACGGCAAGCCCTTGCCGGAGCATATGGCCGAACGGGCCGTGGTCGAACTCGGCGGCGAACGGAACCTGCTGGTCCGCGGCCCCGGCCCGGCCGCGGCAGCCACGCCGCGGCCCGCGCCGGGCGGGGCCGAGGTCAAGCTGCCCGGCTACGAGCGGGGCCAGAAGGTGGCCACCCGCAAGGCCTACGGCGACGCGCTGGCCGCGCTCGGGGTCCGCCGCGACGTGGTGGCCATGGACGGGGAGGTGAGCAACTCGACGTTCGCCGACGAGTTCGCCGCGGCTTACCCCGAGCGGTACTTCGAGATGTTCATCGCCGAGCAGCAGCTGGTCGCGGCGGCGGTGGGGATGGCCGCGCGGGGCTACCGGCCGTTCGCGTCCACCTTCGCCGCCTTTCTGACCCGGGCCTATGACTTCATCCGGATGGCGGCCATCTCCCGGGCCAGCATCTGCCTGGCCGGCTCGCACTGCGGGGTGGAGATCGGCGCTGACGGCCCGTCGCAGATGGCGCTGGAGGACCTGGCCATGCTGCGCGCCGTGCACGGCTCGACCGTGCTGTATCCCAGCGACGCGACCAGCGCGGCCGCCCTGGTCCTGGCCATGGCCGACCTGGACGGCATCTCCTACCTGCGGACCACCCGCGGCGCCTACCCGGTCCTGTACGACACCGGGGAATCCTTCCCGGTCGGCGGGTCCAAGGTCCTGCGCTGCTCCGACGCCGACCAGGTCGCCCTGATCGGCGCCGGGGTCACCGTGCACGAATGCCTGGCCGCCGCCGGCCAGCTCGCCGGCGACGGCATCACCGCCCGGGTCATCGACCTGTACTCGGTCAAGCCCGCCGACACCGCCACCCTGGCCGCGGCCGCCGCGGCCACCGGCGGCCGGCTGGTCATCGCCGAGGACCACCACCCCGAAGGCGGCCTCGGCTCCGCGGTCCTGGACGCCCTCACCGAAGCCGGCCGCACCGACGTGACCATCGCCCACCTAGCCGTCCGCGAGATGCCCGGCTCCGGCACCCCCGCCGAACTCCTCGACGCCTCCGGCATCAACGCCCCCCACATCGCCGCCGCCGCCCGCCGCCTGCTCGCCTAGCCCGGCGCGTCTTGCGCTAGACCGGCGTGCTGCTGGCGCAGGTCGCGCTTGAGGATCTTGCCGCTCGGGTTCTTGGGCAGCCCCTCGGAGAACACGACGTACTTCGGGCGCTTGTAGCCGGCCAGCCGGGTCTTGGCGTGGGCGTGCACGTCGTCCACGGTCAGGCCGGAGCCGTCCCGGGGCACGACCACGGCCGTGACCGCCTCGATCCAGTGCGGATGGGCGATGCCGAACACCGCCACCTCGGCTACCCCGTCCAGCTCGTAGATGGCCTCCTCGACCTCGCGGGAGGCGACGTTCTCCCCGCCGGTCTTGATCATGTCCTTCTTCCTGTCCACCACCGACAGGTAGCCATCCTCGGTCATCACGCCCAGGTCACCGGAGTGGAACCAGCCGCCGCTGAACGCCTCGGCGGTCTTGGTCTCGTCCCGGTAATAGCCCAGCGCGGCGTGCGGCGAGCGGTGCACGATCTCCCCGACCTCGCCCGCCGGGACCGGCTGGCCGTCGTCGTCGATCAGCATGGTTTCCACGTTCAGGCTGGCCTGCCCGGCCGAGCCGGCCCGCTCGAGCTGCTCGTGCGGACGCAGGATGGTGGCCAGCGGCGCCATCTCGGTCTGGCCGTAGAAGTTCCACAGCTGCACGTCGGGCAGCCGCCGCTGCAGTTCCCGCAGCACCTCGACCGGCATCGGCGAGGCGCCGTAGTAGCCCTTGCGCAGGCTGGACAGGTCGGCGTCGTCGAAACCGGGATGGTGCAGCAGCGAGATCCACACCGTGGGCGGGCAGAACAGCTTGGTCACCTGCTCCCGCTCGATGGCCGCCAGCATGGCGGCCGGGTCGGGGCCGGGCAGGATGACCGACGTGGCGCCCAGGTAGACGTCCACCGAGAAGAAGCAGTCCAGCTGGGCGCAGTGGTACATGGGCAGGGTGTGCAGCTCCACGTCGTCCCGGGACATGCCGCCATCGACGATGCAGGACACGTACTGGGCGATCAGCGACCGGGAGGACAGCATCACGCCCTTGGGCCGGGACTCGGTGCCCGAGGTGTACATCAGCCGCAGCGGGTCGTCGTCGGCCACCTCGGCCTCCGGAGCGTGGCCAGGTCCGCTCTGCCACCAGCCCTCCACGTCCTGCCAGCCTGCCGCTGGGGCCGCAGGCCCGATCCAGCCCCGGACCGGATCGGTTGCCTCGGCCGAGGCCAGCGCCTTGTCGGCCGTGCCGGCCAGGGTATCCTCGGCCACGATTCCCTTGGCTCCGCAGTGCCGCAGGATGTAGGCGATCTCGTCGGCCGTGAGCATGAAGTTGACCGGGACCAGCACCACGCCGAGCCGGGCGGTGGCGAAGGCCAGCACCGCGAACTCCCAGCAGTTGTGCGACAGCAGCGCCAGCCGGTCGCCTTTGGCCAGGCCCTGGCCGGCCAAGGCGTGCGCGCACCGGTTCACGGCCAGGTCGAAATCGGCGAACGTGGCCCGGATGTCCCCGGCCACCACGGCCAGCTTGCCCGGATCCCGCCGGGCGGTCCGGTGCAGCAGGTCTCCGTAAGAATGCCGCCGCGCCCGGGCGATCACGTCTGTCATGACCGAATTATCGCCCCGTACGGGGTGGTGCCATCGAGCGGCCGACCACCAGCTCGGTCGCCGCCATGAGGGCCAGCCGCTTTCCGGGGTGGATCCGGGTTCCGGGGTGGATCCGGTGTATCCCAGGCCACCGGATCCACCCATCAACCCGAATCCACCCCGCAAATGTGACGGACGGGTGGCATGAGGCCGGTGAGGCTGCTACCCCAAGGCCCGGCAGGGCGTGGGCGGGCCGGGAAGCATCAGCCAAGCCCGTCCGTGACGCGAGGGAGCCTCAGACCGCGTGCCGGAGCCGTAGCTCGGCCGGGAACGGCGCGAGATAAGTCTGCGACGCCAGCCAGGGCAGGTCGCCGCCGGCCGCGTAGTGGGCCAGCAGCGCAACCGGCACGCTGAGCGGCACCTCGCCCCGCCGGTAGGCGTCGATCCGGGCCACCAGGTCAGCACCCAGCGGCGAGGGCAGCATCCGCCCGATCCGGCTGTAGGCGTGCAGCAGCGCGTTCGCGTTGCGGCCCGGCGTGGCCCGCCCCGCCATCGCGGCCAGGAACAGCTCCCCGTACTCGGCCGCCGTATCCGAAGCCGCCGTATCCGAAGCCGCCGTGTCCGAAGCCGCCGTGTCCGAAGCCGCCGTGTCCGAAGCCGCACCGGAACCGGCCCGCGCGGACCCAGCCCGCGCCACCACCTGCCCGGCCGACCGGTAACGCAAGGGGTCATGCGCCAGCAGCTGCAGCTTGTGCCGGGCGTGGAACGCCACCAGGTCCCGCGGCTCGCACGACCCGGACAGCAGGGAACGCAGCCGCGCCGCCGCGAACACCCGCTCCACGAACGCCTCCCGCAGCCCGATGTCGTTCAGCCGCCCCTCGTCCTCGGTCGCCAGCAGCGGGAACGAGGCCAGCACCCGCTCCGCGTACAGCCCCCGGCCGTGCCCGCCCGACGCCTCCCCGTCCGGCCGGTAGCGGGGAATGCCCCAGATCCCGCAGCTCGGCGACTTGGCCTTGAACACGTACCCGTCGAGCCCGGCCGGCAGCGGCAAGGCCGTCATCGCGGCGGTGTGGTCTTCAGTCCCGCTCCGGTTGACCAGCCGGCCATCCGTGGTCAGCCGGATCGGCTCGCGCGGGGTGCCCAGCCCGATCTCGACCTCCGGGCAGTACGGCACCCAGTCCACCCACGGGTCAAGCTCGTCGGTCAGGAACCGGAACCGCTTGTGCCCCCCGTTGAACCGGACCTCCTCGCCCAGCAGGCAGCTCGACACTCCCAACCGTGGCCGTTCCATAATTGACATTCAACCCGTAGCCGAGGACGGACGATGACAACCCCCAGGCTGCTCGCCCTCAGCGACCTGCACGTGGCGCACCCGCGGAACCGCCAGATCGTCGCCGACCTCCAGCCGGGTGAAACAAACGACTGGCTGCTGCTGGCCGGGGACGTGGGGGAGCTGTACCCCGACATCGAGTGGGCGCTGGGCACCCTGGCCGGCAAATACAAAACCGTGGTGTGGACCCCGGGCAACCACGAGCTGTGGACCCGCCGCAAGGACCCGGTCTCCCTGCGCGGCGAGCAGAGGTACCTGGCCCTGGTGGAACTCTGCCGGACCATGGGCATCCACACCCCGGAGGACCCGTACCCGGTGTGGCACGGGCCGGGCGGGCCGGTCACGGTCGCGCCGGTGTTCCTGCTGTACGACTACTCGTTCCGGCCGGACGGCGCGCTGACCAAGGAGCAGGGCCTCAAGCTGGCCTACGAGACGGGCATCGTGTGCAGCGACGAGGCGCTGTTGTACCCCGATCCGTATCAGACCAGGGAGGAATGGTGCTGGGCCCGGATCGAGCACACTGAACGTCTGCTCGCGAACCGGGATCCCGCGCTGCCGGTCGTCTTCGTCACGCACTACCCGCTGGTCCGCGAGCCCACCCGGGTGCTGCGCTACCCGGTGTTCGCGCAGTGGTGCGGCACCACCAGGACCAGCGACTGGCACCTGCGCTACCACGCCGCCGCGGTCGTCTACGGCCACCTGCACATCCCGCGGGTGACCTGGTACGACGGCGTCCGGTTCGAGGAAGTCTCGCTCGGCTACCCGCGCGAATGGGGCCGCCGCGGCACCGAGCCAGCCGGACCGCGCCAGATAATGCCGGCCACGCCAGCTCCGGCTAAGGCCGGCGAGATCAGACCCCGACCTTAGCCGGATCGGAACCCAGGACCAGCTGCCCGCTCTCCTTGTCGTACTCGAACAGCTCGCCGTAGCGGCCCCAGTCGATGGCGATGTTGAGCTGCCTGCGGGCCTCGTCGTCGGAGAACCCGCGGCGCAGCAGGTCCAGGAAGAACCCCTCACGCAGCGTCCCGTCGGCGGTGGCGCGCAGGCCGCTGACGATCGCCTTGATCAGCGGAGCCCGCTCGGTGGCCAGCTTCCCGAACAGCATCTTGCTGGCGTTGATGTCGGCGGTGGCGAACTCGCGACCCTGGTCGGTGATCTCCAGCTGCGCGTTTTCCACGTTGGCCAGCCCCAGCAGGATGGCCGCGTCGACCAGCGGCAGCAGGTCGTCGACCTCGAAGCTGAGGTTGTCGGCCAGGTCGGCCAGGCCGTCCCGCCCGCCGAGGGCGGCCAGGATTTCCAGCAGCCCGGACAGCCCGCCGGCCGATACCTCCGGCAGCGGCACCTCCGACGGGTTAAACGCCGGCGCCGCGCCGGGGGCACTGGCCACGGCCTGCTCGGCGGCCTCTTCCCGGCCGGTCAAGATCCCGTACACCTGATCGACCAGGGCCTCGAACCCGGGTTCGTGCCGGTCCCGGGGCCGGGCCAGCGGCACAGGCAGCTCGGCGCGGATGCGCCCGGGGTTGGACGACAGGACCAGAATCCGGTCGGCCAGCTGGACGGCCTCCTCGATGTTGTGCGTGACGATCAGCACCGCCTTGACCGGGAAGTCGTGGCCCTCCCACAGCCGGGTCAGCTCGCCGCGCAGGTTGGCCGCGGTGAGCACGTCCAGCGCGGAGAACGGCTCGTCCATCAGCAGCGCGTCGGGATCGACGGACAGCGCGCGGGCGAACCCGACCCGCTGGCGCATGCCGCCGGACAGCTCCTTGGGGTACGCGGACTCGAACCCGTCCAGCCCGATCAGGTCGATCGCGTGCAGCGCCTTGGCGTGCCGCTCCGCCTCGGGCACGTTGCGGGCCTCCATGGCCAGTTCCACGTTCTGCTGCACGGTGAGCCACGGCAGCAGGGCGAACGACTGGAAGACCATGGCCACGCCCGGGTTGGCGCCGTTCAGCAACTCACCCCGGTAGGTCACGGTGCCGGCCGACGGCGAGATCAGCCCGGCGATGCAGCGCAAGAAGGTCGATTTCCCCGATCCGGACCGGCCGAGCAGGGCCACGATCTCGCCCTCGCGCAAGGTGAGCGAGACCCCGTCCAGCACCGGCAGGGCCCGCCCGTCCGGGGTGGTGAACAACTTGGTCACCCCCTTGGCCTCGAGGATCACCGGGCCCGTCATGGCAAGCACCTCACGGCAAGCACCTCACGGCAAGCACCTCACGGAGCGCACCTCAAAGCGAGTACCTCGTTTCCGCTAGGTGGTACAGCCGGCGCCAGAGCAGCCGGTTGAGCCCGACCACGTACACGCTCATCACCGCCACCCCGACCAGCACCTTCGGGAAGTCCCCCACCGTCGCGGCGGCGGCGATGTAGGCGCCCAGCCCGGTCGCGGTCAGGTGGTGGTGGCCGTAGTTGACCACCTCGGCCACGATCGAGGCGTTCCACGCGCCGCCCGCCGCGGTGATCCCGCCGGTCACGTAGGCCGCGAAGATCGCCGGCAGGATGAAATCCTTCCAGCGCAGCCAGCCGCGCACTCCCATCAGCTGCATGGCCTCGCGCAGGTCACTCGGGATGGCCGAAGCCCCGGCGATCACGTTGAACAGGATGTACCACTGCGAGCCGAGGGCCATCAGCAGGATCCCGCCGAAGTTCAGCGACACACCGGCCGCGATGAAGAACGCCGCCGCGAACGGGAACACGAAGTTGGCCGGGAACGAGGCCAGCACCTGCACGACCGGCTGAGCCAGCCGGGACACCCGCGGGTTCATCCCGATCCACACCCCGACCGGCACCCAGATGACGCTGGCCACGATGAGCAGCACCACCACCCGCGCGAACGTGGCCGCCCCGTCGACGAACGCCGGCCCGAACGCGCCCAGCCCGAGGTTCACGTGCACATAGTCCAGCGCCCGCCACGCCCCGTACACCACCACGGCAAAGACCGCGCCCGCGAAGAATACGTCCCCCGTCCGGGCCCGGATCACCGGCCGCTGCAGCGGATGCTCGGCCAGCCCGAACGGCCTGGTCACCCGGTCCAGCGCTCGCCCCACCGGCCGCGCCGGCCGCGAGACCAGGGCAGGTACCGACGAGCGGCGCAGCAGGTTCAGGACCACGCTGCGCGGGCGTTCGGCCGCCTCGGACTCCTCGAACCGGAACTTCTCGGCCCAGGCCACCATCGGCCGCCAGAACGCCGCGTTGACGGCGATGACCAGGACGATCTCGACCCCGATGGCGATGCCGACCTTGCTCAGGCTGCTCTGCTCGATGGCCGCGGCCACGTAGGAGCCGATGCCGGGCAGCGCGTAGGTGTGGTTCAGCACGCTGATCGACTCCGACGCGGCCAGGAAGAACCAGGCCCCGCCGAAGCTCATCATCCCGTTCCAGACCAGCGGGATCATCCCGCTCGGCACGTCCAGCTTCCAGAACCGCTGCCACTTGGTCAGCCGCATGACCCGCGCGGCCTCGTCCAGGTCCCGCGGCTGGGAGATCAGCGAGTGATAGAACGCGAACGTCATGTTCCAGGCCATCGAGGTGAAGATGGCGAAGATCGACGCCCACTCCAGGCCGAGCTCGGAGCCGGGGAACAGGTTGATGAACGCGGTGACGGTGACGGAGAGGAAGCCCAGCACCGGGACCGACTGCAGGATGTCCAGCAGCGGGACCAGCACCTTCTCGGCCCGGCGCAGCCGCGCGGCCGCGGTGGCGTAGACGAAGGTGAACAGCACCGACAAGATCAGCCCGATGAACATCCGCAGCAACGACCGGACCGCGTAGTACGGCAGGTCGGCCGGGTCGGTGGACACCGTGCTCGGCGCGGTCTTGGGCAGGAACGGCGCGTTCAGCGCGGGCGCCAGCCGCAGCAGCCCGTACAGCAGGGCCAGCAGCGCCGCGAATACGATCACGTCCACCGGTCGCAGGCTGGGACGGCGCCACACTCCTCGCGACGGGAAGGTCCCGGCCATTGACCACCCCACTTTGCACGTCCGTATCCGGTCCGCTAGAAGATTCTCCTGGGCACCCGGCGTGTCCAGGCCGTCTAACGGGTGAACAGTTGGCCACAGGGGGGTTACGAATGGAATCCGCGATCGTCGTTTTTACCCGTGACCTGCGGCTGCACGACAACCCGGCGCTGCACCAGGCTTGCGCCCGCGCCCGGCAGGTGGTCCCGCTGTTCGTGCTGGATCCGGCCATCCCCGCCCCGCCCAACCGGGCCCGCTTCCTGGCCGAATCCCTGGCCGACCTCAGGCAGCAGTTCCGCGCCCGCGGCGCCGACCTCATCATCAGGCACGGCGACCCGGCCGCCGAGGTGATCAGGCTGGCGGGCCAGACCGGAGCCCAGGCCGTGCACATCGCCGCCGACGTGTCCCGCTACGCCGCCCGCCGCCAGCAGGCCCTGGCCCGCGACTGCGAAAGGCAACGGCTGGAGCTGACCGTCAGCCCCGGCCTGACCGTGGTCCCGCCCGGCGACCTGACCCCCGCCAGCGGGGACCACTACCGGGTCTTCACCCCCTACTGGCGGGCCTGGCGCGCCGCCGCCTGGCGCCGCCACTGCCCGGTCCCGGACACGATCGCCATGCCCAAGGTCGACAAGATCGGCCGCCTCCCCGCCGCGGTCACCGACGCCTCGCCCGGCCTGGCCCCGGGCGGCGAACAGGAGGGCCGGAAGCGTTTCGCCGGTTGGCGCCAGCAAGACCTGGCAGGCTACCCCGACCATCACGACGACCTGCCCGGCGACCAAACGTCCCGGCTCAGCCCCTACTTGCGCTTCGGCTGCGTGTCGCCGCTCGAGGTGGCCATCGGCGCGCTGGACCGCCCGGGCGGCGAGGAATTCTGCCGCCAGCTGGCCTGGCGCGACTTCTTCCACCAGGTCACCGCGGCCTGCCCGGACCTGGCCACCCGGGACTACCGGCCCGGCGCCCCGGCCTGGCACGACGAGCCGGACGCGCTGGCCGCCTGGCAGGCCGGCCGCACCGGTATCCCGATCGTGGACGCCGGCCTGCGCCAGCTGGCCGCCGAGGGTTTCATGCACAACCGGGCCCGGATGGTCACCGCCTCGTTCCTGACCCGCAACCTGGGTATCGACTGGCGGCACGGCTACCGGCACTTCTTCGCGCTGCTGGCCGACGGCGACGTAGCCAATAACGCGGGCAACTGGCAGTGGGTGGCCGGGACCGGCAACAACACCCGGCCCAACCGGGTCATGAACCCGCTGCGCCAGGCCGGGCGGTTCGACAAGGCCGGCGACTACGTGCGCCGCTACGTGCCCGAGCTGGCCGGCCTGCCCGCCGCCGGGATCCACACCCCGTGGCGGCTGGACGCCGCGGCCCGCCGCCGGCTCGGCTACCCCGCTCCCATCGTCGAGTTCTGAGACCGTAACGCCACGGACCGTTCGGCCAAATGATCTTGAGATGAGGCCGAACGGTCCGTGGTTTTAAGCGGCCGGTCAGGACGACGGCGGCATCAGCACGGAGTTGATGATGTACACGGTGGCGTTGGCGGTGCCCACGTTGCCGCACACCACGTCGGCGCTGTTGATCTCGTACGTGCTGCCCATCAGCGCCGGGGTGACCATGGCGCCTTCCAGCGTCTTGAGCGGGGTGCCCGCGGCCAGCTGGGCCGGGGTGTAACGGCCGGACACCACGTGGTAGGTGAGGATCTTGGTCAGCTCGGCCTTGTTGGCCAGCACGCTGTTCAGCGTGGCCGACGGGATCTTGGCGAACGCGGCGTTGTCCGGGGCGAACACGGTGATGTTCGACGCGGAGTTCAGCGTGTCGACCAGGCCGGCCTTCTTGACCGCGGCGACCAGCGTGGACAGCACCGGGTTGGCCGAAGCGGCGGTGGCCACCGGGGCGGTGGCCATGCCGGTGAAGCTGCCCGCGCCGGACTTGGGCACCGAGGAGCAGCCCGGACCGAAGTCGGCAGTGGTGGCTGCGGGGGAGGAGGCCGCCGCGGCCGGAGCCGAGGAGGCCGGGGTGGATGCCGCCGACGAGGACCCGCTCGAGCTGCACGCGGTGGCGGTCAGGGCGAAAGCGGCCAGGCCGCAGGCGGCCAGTACACGGTATTTCATGGTTTCTCCTTTTAAGTGGGCGGCCGTCAGCTGACGGTCACCACGACTGAATCCCAGCCGGTTGCTCCGGACGGGAAGATCTGGGCGCGCTGCGATACCTGCGTCACGCCCGCGTTGTTGGTGGCCCGCACCTGGAGCTGGTGCAGTCCCGAGGTGGCGGCCCAGGTCCACACCCACTGCCGCCAGGTGTCGATGCCGTCGGCGGCGGCCAGCCGGGCCGGGTGCCAGGGGCCGTTGTCCACGCTGACCTCGACCGCCGCGATGCCGTCCTCGGGCGCCCAGGCCACCCCGGCCACCGTCACCGGGCCCGCCGCCACCTGGGCCAGCGGCTTGGGCACGTCGATCCGGGATTCGACCTTGATCGGCGCCACCGCGGCGTAGCCGCGCTGGGTCCAGTAGGCCTTCTGCGCGGCGAACGTGGTCAGGGTCAGCCGGGTGACCCATTTGGTGGCCGAGGTGTAGCCGTACAGGCCGGGCACCACCATGCGGGCCGGGAAGCCGTGCGCCACCGGCAGCGGCTGGCCGTTCATGCCCACCGCCAGCAGTGCCTTCCGGCCGTCCATGATCGCCGCCACCGGGGTCGAGATCGTCATGCCGTCGGTGGAGGCGGACAGCACCTGGTCGGCGCCGGACCGCACCCCGGCCCGGCGCAGCAGCCCGGCCAGCGGCACGCCCAGCCAGCGGGCGTTGCCCGTGTACGGCCCGCCGACCACGTTGGAGACGCAGACCATGGTGATGTCGGCCTCGGTCAGCGGCATCTTCAGCAGCTCGTCGAAGCTGAACTCGATCGGCCTGGCGACCATCCCGTCGATCTTCAGCGTCCAGCCCTGCGGTGACACCTGGGGCAGCACCAGGTCGGTGTCGACCCGGTAGAAGCTGGCGTTCGAGGTGAAGAACGGGGTCAGCCCGGGGATGCGCAGCTCGGTGCCGGCCGGGACCGCCGGAGCGCGGACGGCCGCGGCGGGCAGCCGCACCGCCGCCCGGGAGGAAGCGATGCTGAACCGCCGCAGCAGCACGTCGCCCGCCCCGCCGGCCACCGCGGCCGCCGCCGCCGAGCCGCCCGCGGCGATCAGGAACCGGCGCCGGTCCGGCCCCGGGCCGGTGCCGGTTCCTGGCCGGCCCGGTCCGGCCGCCTCCGGCAGCAGCAGGTCAGCCAGGTACGGCCCGGTCAGCGAGACATCCGCAGACGAAACGGCACCTGCCCCGCCCGCCCCCGCGAGGGCCGTGGCGCCGGGGAAGGCCGTCCGGACGGCGGGCGCCAGCCTGGCCAGCGCCGCCGCCGCTACGGCCACGCCCGCCAGCGTGGGCACCACGTCGATCAGGCCGGCCCGGGCAGGCGCAGCGCGGCCGTCACGCCGAGGCCCGCGAAGACCACCAGCCCGGCCATGCCGTAGCCGATCTTGCGTACGGCCAGCACCCCGATCAGCGCGGCGAACGCGGCCAGCAGCACGAGGATGCCCGCGATCAGGGCTTCCTTGTCGTGCGAGCCGAAGTGCACGATCGCGAAATCCTTGACCGGGATCGGCGTCAGGTTGATCGCCGTCTCGCCGACCGCGATGACCGGGGCACTGTTCGGGCCGATCAGCGCGGCCGCGAGCTCGGCCACGCCCAGCGCCACGGCGGCGGCGAGGATCCCCGCCAGCGCCGCGGCTGCGAGCCGGGCGATCGCGCCGATTACGGAACGCGATGGCTTATACCCGTCCTGTGTCCTGATCACGGCGGCCATTCGGAGCTGTCGCAGAACCGGATTGGCGGCTCCGATATTCGTGCAGGTCGCGACGGTTCAGAGCAATCCGGAGGCGGTCCTGTCTCGAATGCCAGGCATGAGACGGACGGAGATACGCCAGCTTCCGCCGGATCCCGGAGCCGCCGAGGACACCGGGCGGGACCCGGACCTGGCTAATCTGCTGGCCCGAGTGGCCTGCGGGGACCATCAGGCGTTCGAGCAGGTCTACGGGGAGCTGGCCGGACCGGTATACGGGGTGGTCCGGCAGGTGCTGCGCGATCCGGCCCAGTCCGAGGAGATCGCCCAGGAGGTGCTGCTGGAGATCTGGCGCACCGCCTCCCGGTTCGACCCGGCCCGGGGCAGCGCGGCGGCCTGGTCGCTGACCATCGCCCACCGCCGCGCGGTGGACCGGGTCCGGTCCGAGAACGCCGGCTCACGCCGCGAGCTGAAGGTCGCGCCTGACCTGTCCGGAGCGGACGAGGACGTGGTTGAGGTGGTCGCGGCCCGGCTGGACCAGCAGCGGGTCCGCCGCTGCCTGGGCGGCCTGACCGACCTGCAGCGCGAGTCAATCAAGCTCGCCTACTACGGCGGATACAGCTATCCGGAGGTCGCGCAGCTGCTCGGGGTGGCCCTGGGCACGGTGAAGACGCGAATCAGGGACGGGATGATCAGAATGCGCGACTGCCTGGGGGTGGACTGGTGAAGACCCCTCATCGATCAGCGGGGCCTGACGACCTGCACGTGCTCACCGGCAGCTACGCCCTCGACGCGCTGGCCGGCCCGGAGCGGGACGCCTTCGAGCGTCATCTGGAGCACTGCGCTTCCTGCGACGCCGAGGTCCGCGGGCTGCGCGAGGCCGCGGCCCGGCTGGCCATGGCCCGCGCCGTCGAACCGCCGGACCAGATGCGGCAGCGGGTGCTGGCCGCCACCTACCGCACCAGGCAGCTCCCGCCGGCGCTCGACGACCGGCTGAGCCGCCGGGCCTCCATCGTCCGGCTGGTGCTTCCGGCCGGCCGCCGGACCGCCCCGGCCCGCCACCCGCACCTGCCGCGCGCCATCGCCGCCGCCGTCGCCGCGGCCGCGGCCGCGGCCATCGCCTTCGGCGTGGTCAGCCAGGTCACGGCGCCGCCCCGGCCGCCCGCCGCGATCAGCAGCGTGCTCGGAGCCCGGGACGCCCAGACCGAGACCATGCGCACGGCCGACGGCGGCACCGTCACCGTGACGGTCTCCTGGGACCAGCGCGAAGCCGTGGTCACCACCGCGGGCCTGTCGTCGCTGCCGTCCGCCCGGGTCTACCAGCTGTGGGTGATGAGCCCGGCCGGGACCAGCCCGGTCCAGGCCCGTTCGGCCGGCCTGCTGCGCTCCGGGCCGGTGCTGGCCTCGGCCATCCGCCCCGGCGACCGGATCGGCATCACCGTCGAGCCCGCCGGCGGCACCGCCCAGCCCACCACTAAACCAGTCGTGACCATGACCCTGCCCGTCTAGGGTGGGCCGGGTGAGCAGCCTCGTTGTCCACCCGGTGCTCCGCAGCAAGGCCGAGGCGGCCGGGGCGGCGGACTGGATCGGCGACCTGCCCGGGATCATCGCCGGGCTCGAGCAGGACTGGTCGATCACGGTCGGCCGGTCCTACGACAGCTCCACCGAGGCGTTCGTGGCCCAGGCGACGCTGGCCGACGGCACGCCCGCGGTGCTCAAGCTGATGATCCCGCGGCCCGGCGACCACGCCAGGCACGAGATCACCGTGCTCAGGCTGACCGCGGGGGAGGGCTGCGCCCGGCTGCTGCGGGACGACGTGACCCGCGGCGCGCTGCTGCTGGAACGGCTGGGCCGCTCGCTGGACCAGTTCGGTCTGCCGGTCAGGGCCCGGCACGAGATCCTGTGCGCCGCGGCCGGGCTCCTATGGCGGCCCGCGCCCGGGGCCGGCCTGCCCACCGGCGCGGAAAAGGGCCGCTGGCTGGCCGCCTACATCACGACCGCCTGGGAGGAACTGGGCCGCCCGTGCTCAGCCCGCGCCGTCGAGTACGCGCTGGCCTGCGCCGCGCGGCGGGTCGCGGCCCACGACGACGAGCGCGCCGTGCTGGTCCACGGCGACGTGCATCAGTGGAACGCGCTGGCCGCCGCGGGCGGGTTCAAGCTGGTCGACCCGGACGGGCTGCTGGCCGAGGCCGAGTACGACCTGGGCATCATCATGCGCGAGGACCCGGTGGAACTGCTGCAGGGCGACCCGCGCGAGCGGTCCCGGTGGCTGGCCCGGCGTTGCGGCCTGGACGAGACCGCGATCTGGGAATGGGGCGCCGTCGAGCGGGTCTCGACCGGCCTGCTGGCCACCAGGATCGGGCTGCAGCCGGTCGGCGCCCAGATGCTGGCCGCCGCCGACCAGGTCGCGGCACTGCCGGCTGCCTAACCTTCAGGGCCGGCCAATCCGGTTCCCGGTCAGTGGTGCAAACCGCGGTGTTCGCGGTGATCGCGGTGGTCTCGCTGGTCGGCCAGGTGGCCAGCTACCGGCGTTCCTCCGGCGAGCGGCGCCAGCAGCTGAAGTGGCTGCTCGGCGGGTTCGGGCTTACGGCGGCCTGCCTGGGCCTGGCCATTGTGCTCGGATCCGGCCTGCTGTCAAGCGCGGCCGTGGTCGCGGCCTATTTCTCCGTGCCGGTGTGCGTCGGCGTGGCCATCCTGAAGTACCGGCTGTACGACATCGACCGGATCATTTCCCGCACCCTGGCCTACGCCATCGTCACCGGCCTGCTGGTCGGGTTGTACGCGGGCCTGGTCCTGCTGGCTACCGAGGTGCTCCGCGTCCATGCCCCGGTGGCGGTGGCCGCCGCCACGCTGGCCGCGGCGGCGCTGTTCAGCCCGGTGCGGCGGCGCGTGCAGCGGCTGGTGGACCGCCGGTTCAACCGGGCCAGGTACGACGCGGACCGGACCGTGGCCGCCTTCGCGGCCCGGCTGCAGGACGCCGTGGACCTGGATTCGGTGCGCGCGGACCTGGCCGGGGTGGTCCAGGCCGCTCTGGAACCCGCCCACCTGGCGGTGTGGATCCAGCCGCGGGACTGAATGCGAAACTGCCGTTATATCGCCTTGCGGTACATCGCCTCACGCTATAGTGTGGAGCGACACATGATCCTGGCACGGGGAGGATGACATGGGCGACAAGCTGGATCGCTGGGCCGATCCGCCGCTGCTGGTGCTGGCCAGCCTGGCCGGCGAGCCGAAGCACGGCTACGCCATCACCCAGGACGTGGCGCAGACCATGGGCGTCCGGCTCAGCGCCGGCACTCTCTACGCGGTCATCGCCCGCCTGGAGGCCAAGGGACTGATCGAGCCGCTGGAATCCGATGACCGCCGCCGGCCCTACCGCATCACGGCCGCCGGGGCCAGCGCGCTGGCCGAGCAGTCGGCGCGGATGAGCCGGGTGGCCTCGCTGGCCACCGAGCGGCTGCGCGCCTGGGCCACGGCATGACCGGCCCCGCGCCCAGCGCGACGCTCCCGGCCCGGGCGGCGCTGGCCTTGTATCCGCCGTCCTGGCGGGCCCGTTACGGCGACGAGGTCCGGGCCCTGCTCGATGAATCCGGGGGCGGCGCGCGAGCCGTGGCCAGCCTGGCCTGGCGGGCCCTGCCCGCCTGGATCTGGCCCGCGCCGCACCTGCACGACCGGCCCGCCCGGATGCGGGCCAGCCTGGCCACCGGCCTGATGTCCTGGTCATTCCTGGCTGGCCTGGGCCTGGTCTTCGCGCAGCTCACCCAGTTGCAGGGCTACCGCCCGGCCGGCCATCCGGTCATCGGCTGGTGCTACGCGGTCTTCGACGCCGCCCTGGCCGTCTCCGTCCTGGCCGCCGGTCTCGGCGGCCTGCCGCTGTGGCTGCTCATGCTGCGCCGGGCTCGCCGCGACCGCAGCGTGCCCGACCTGGCCTTCCTGCTGGCCCCGGTGGTCGTCCCGGCCGCCTACATGGCCGCGGTTCGCGTCACCGTCCGGGCCGTCGGGGGCCCCGGCGGGGTCAGCCCGTGGTGGTTCCTGGCCGTCACCGTGGCCGGGTTCGGCGCCGCGGGACTGGCCGCCGCCGGGCCGGGCCTGGCCCTGCGCCGGCTCCAGCCCCGCGGGTCGGCCCTGCGCCTGGCTGCGGCGGCGGGCGGCATCGCGGCCGCGGCCATGCTGGCGGCCAGTGCCGCCGTCATCGTGGCGGTAGCCGGCCTGTGCCTGTGGGCTCCCGGCTTCGCCGGCTACCACCATGCGACCCTGCCCGGGATCTTCCTGGCCCTGGTGACGGCGGCCGCGTCGGTCACCGCGGTCAGCGCGGCCCGGGCCGCTCGCGCCGCCCGTGCCTAGGATGGGGCGTGGCCCTGACCGTTCCTGACGCCGCGGTGCGCGCCGCGGTCGCCGTCGCCGGCGGCTTCGGTATCGCCAGCACCGGGCCGGTCGTGCTGGCCGACGGCGCGAACGTCGTCGTGTACCTGAGCCCGGCCCCGGTAGTGGCCAAGGTGGCGGCCAGCACGCCCGCGGTCCGGCCGGACAGCGTGGCCTGGCTGCAGCGCGAACTCGACGTGACCGGCTTCCTGCTGGCCCAGGGCGCCCCGGTGGTGCCGCCCAGCCCGGAAGTCCCCGCTACCACCCATTCCGGCCACGGGCACGTGATGTCCTTCTGGCGCTACCAGCCGCCGGCCGGCCCGGACGGCTCGCCGCCGCGCGCCGATGAACAGACCATCGGATCGATGCTGCGCGACCTGCACGCGGTGCTGCGCGGCTACTCAGGTCCGCTGCCCGTACTGGCACCGCTGCAGGACATCCCCGCCTACCTGGCCCGCCCGCAGACCCGGCTGGATGCCGGACAGAAGGCGGCGCTGGCCGCCGCCTACGCCCGGCTGACCGCGGAACTGGACCCGGCCGCCCCGGTACAGCCGCTGCACGGCGACGCCAGCGCCGGCAACCTCATGGCCACCGGCCAGGGCTGGCTCTGGCACGACTTCGAAGACACCTGCTCCGGGCCGGTGGTCTGGGACCTGGCCGCCTCCACCGCCAGCCGGTACCAGGACGGCCCGCGGGTCCTGGCCGCCTACCGAGACCCGGTGGAGCCGGGCCAGCTGGCCGTCTGCGAGCAGCTACGGCGGCTGCACCTGACCGTCTGGTACTGCCTGTACGCCGAGCGGCTGCCCGGACTCGAGCCGCGGGCCGCCGACCTGGTGGCCGGCTGGCCGCCCGCCGGGGCTGCTTCGGCCTCCCGGTGAACCCGCCGCCCGGCCCGGACGTACCCCTGTATATGCAGGGGGAAGCGGTTAAACAGGAGACGAGGCAGGCCCCGGCCGCCACCGCGAAGGCGCGCACCCGGCTCTATCTGCCCACGATCGCGATCACCGCGGTGGCCACCTGGCTGAGCTGGCGGGGCTGGGAGGTCCTGGGGCAGAGCGGCTTCGGCCGGTCGGTCGACGACGGCCGGTTCGAGCTGGCCGGGCCCGTGGTCCTGGCCTTCGTGCTGGCCGTCTGCGTCATCGAGCAGATCTGGCCGGCTCAGCGGCGGCCGGTGCTGGCCCGCGGGCACCTGCTCGACTTCTGCTACGCGGTGTTCTACGCCCTGCTGGTAGTACCGCTGATCGTGCTGCTCGGGGCGGGTTTCTCCGACCTGCTGGCCCGGCTCGCGCCGTGGCTGGTGCTGCCCCGGGTGCCCGGCGTCCCGTCCTGGTGCTTCATCGCCCTGGCGGTGATCGGCATTGACGCGGTGGACTGGCTGACGCACCTGGGCAACCACCGGATCACCGCGCTATGGCGGCTGCACGCGGTGCACCACTCCCAGGAAGAGCTGAGCATCCTGACCACCTACCGGGCGCATCCGCTGGTGCACCTCAGCTTCCTGCTCTCCGCGATCCCCGTGCTCGCCGTGGAAGACAACACGGCCACGCCGGCCGTGGTGCTTACCGTCTACGCGTGCCTGGGCGCGCTGCCGCACGCCAACGTACGCTGGACGTACGGCCCGGTCGGCCGGATCCTGATCAGCCCGGCCTACCACCGCATCCACCATTCGGCCACCGGCCGGCTGGACATCAACCTCGGCACCGTGTTCGCGATCTGGGACGCGGCCTCCCGCCGGGCCGTCTTCCCGGCCCGGACCGCCGCCGGCCCGACGGTCATCGAGACCGGCCTGGCCGGCCGGCCGGTGCCGGTCGAGCAGGCCAGCCCGCGGCTGCGCCTGGGCCGTACGATGCTGATCCAGCTGGCCGAACCCTTCACCTCGATGAGGACCCGATGACCACCATCCAGACCACCCGCCGGACCGGCCAGAACCGTGGCAGCGGCCTGATGTGGCTGCTTTACCTGGCCGACGCCGGGCTGCTCGTCGCCTCCGGGCTGATTCACCTGCACCTGTGGGACATCGCCTACCGGCACGTCAAGACGCTGGACGTGCTGTTCCTGGTGCAGGTGGTGTTGTGTCTGCTGGCCGCGGTGACGCTGCTGGTCACCCGGCACCTGCTGGTCGTGGCGGGCGCGGCGGCGCTGATGGCCGGGACCATGGTCGGCTTCGTGCTGGCCCGCACGGTCGGCATCTTCGGCTTCCGTCTCACGTTCTCCTCCGGGCTGGCCTACACGGTGCTGGTGGTCGAGGCGGCCGGGGTCGTCATGCTCGTCCTGACCGCCTGGCTGCAGCTGAGGCAGCGCGGCCGGAGGTAGACCCGGGCCGGGCCCGGTTCGGACATCGTTCGTCCATATTTTCCCGGGACTTAACTGAACTATCTTGCGACGCACCGCGTACCTCGGTCGGGAGACGCGGTGAGCGATCGGCACCAGCTGAACTCAACGGCCACTCGCTACGTGATTCCTAGTGGGGAGATCACGAGCACGGAAAAACGGGAGAATTCACATGCGGAAGATAGTAGGTGCCGCCGGGCTGGCGGCCCTGGCCATAGCCCTGTCGGCGTGCGCGAGCTCGAGCAGCAGCTCGCCGGCTGCTAGCGGGTCCACCCCCGCGGCTGGCGCGGGCGCGAGCTCCGGCTCCTCGAGCGGGAGCGCGGTGGGGACCACGACCATCAGCGGCACCGCGGTGCTGACCAACGCCAGTGGCAAGACGCTGTACTGGTTCGTGCCTGACACCTCGACCACCTCGAAGTGCACCGGCACCTGCGCCACCTTCTGGCCGCCGGTGACCGGCCCGGTGACCGCGGGATCCGGTGTCACCGGCACGCTCGGCACCATCACCAGGTCGGACGGCAGCACCCAGGCCACCTATGACGGGCACCCGCTGTACACCTTCGCGGGAGACAGCGCCGCCGGTCAGGCTAAGGGCAACGGTCTCAACGAGCAGGGCGGCGTCTGGTACGAGATGGAAGTCTCCGGAGCCACCCCGGCAGCCCAGCCCGCCGGCGGCAGCACCGGCGGCGCCACCAGCACGGCCAGCAGCGGTAGCGGCGGTTACGGCTACTGATTCGCGCTCCCCGACCCTGGCGCGCGATACCCCCTGACGCGGCGGGGCCTGGCCGGCACCAGGCCCCGCCGGCCCAGGCCCCGCCGTCCCCTTACAGGGGCAGCCCGGCAGCAGAACCAGGCCCGTGAGCAGACCCGGCATCCGCTGGCCTGCCCCCAAGGAATCGCCGCTCCGGATGGGGGATAATCGCCCGAGTGAGTGAGGACAGGCCGGAGCAGACGCAGGCCATCCGCCAGGCGGCCCTCGCGGCCGGCTGGTCACACCGGCATCGTGACGTATCCGGGGGGTGGCTGCGGCCGACCGTGTTCGGCGCGGTGGACGGGCTGGTGACCAACGCCTCGCTGATCGCCGGGCTGGGCGGCGGCGGGGTGTCCTCGCACACCGTGATCCTGACCGGCACCGCCGCCCTGGTGGCCGGGGCGTTCTCCATGGGCACCGGCGAGTACATCTCGGTGACCAACCAGAACGAACTGGTGCACGCCGAGGTAGCCACCGAACGCACCATGCACGCCCGGTTCCCGGCCGCCGAGCAGGACGAACTGGCCGAGACGTTCCGCGGCTACGGGGCCGACGCCGAGACCGCGGCCCGGATGGCCGAGGCAGTATCACGGGACCCGGACACCGCGCTGCGCGTGCACACCCGGGAGGAACTGGGCATCGACCCGTTCGAGCTGCCCTCGGCCATCGTCGCGGGCCTGTCGTCCCTGGTGGCCTTCTCGGCCGGCGCGCTCATCCCGCTGCTGCCGTACCTGTTCGGCCTGTCCGTGCTGGCCGCTGCCCTGGGCATCACCGGCGTGGCGCTGCTGATCGGCGGCATGGTGGTAGGCCGGCTCACCGGTCGCCCGCTGGTCCGCTCCGGCCTGCGCCAGCTGGCCCTGGGATCCGTCGCCGTCGCCGTGACCTACGCCGTCGGCAGCCTCATCGGCAGCGGCCACGTAGCCAGGTAACTCGCCCGGCCGGCTCACGATACGGACGTGGCAGGATGGTCGATTGGCAGCGATCCCTTTTCTGGTGACGGCGGGTCTTCCTAGTTGGAGGCAAGAGGCCTTCGCCGCTGCCGAGACCGGGCTGCGCCCGGATGAGAGGATCGTAGGCGATGAAGAACGAGCAGGTGAGTACGCCTGTCGAGCCGCTTGGCCAGGCGTTCGCAAGTACCCGCGCCGTGCTGGCGCAGGTTCAGGCCGGTCAGCTCGAGGCGCCTACGCCGTGCGCTTCGTGGGATGTGCGAGCCCTGATCGGACATTTCACCGGCTCGGCTCGCTGGGCGGCCGCCGCTATCGGCGGCGAGGAGGCCGCGGGCGAGGACCGCGCCGCCGTCGACTTGATTGCCGCTTATGACCAGGCCATCAACGGCGCGCTCGTTGCGTTCGGAGCCGACGGTGCGCTGGAGAAGGCAGTTACGCTGCCGTGGGGTGAGTTCTCCGGGGCCGCGCTGATGTGGCTGGCCGTCAACGACCAGTTCGTCCACGGCTGGGACCTGGCGCGCGCCATCGGCCACGACACGGACCTAGATCCCGGCCTCGCGGAGGAGCTGCTCGTCCGTGGCCAGGACTGGATCACTGATGCTTATCGCGGGCCCGACGGGGCTGGGTTGTTCGGGCCTCCGGTGAAGGCCCCTGCCGGAGTGTCCCCGGCTGACCGGCTCGCCGCTTTCCTCGGCCGCTCTGTGTAAACGGGTGACGTGGGAACCGTAGGGGCAGACGATGCGACGTTCGTCCGGGGAACAGTTCAGGCCGTCGCGGTCACGGCGTTGATGATGACCGCGTACACCCCGTGCCAGGCGACCGAACCGAACCCGGCCGCCTCGACCAGCCTGCCCGCGCGCCGCTTGGTGCGCGCCTTCCCTGACCGGCTAAGGATCAGCGTCGGAACGAGCCAGGACGAGAACTGATCAACCAGGACCAGGTGACCGCCGGGCACTAGGACCCGATGGCACTCCCTCAGCCCGGTCAGCTGGTCGGACCAGTGGTCGAACGAGGTCGCGCTCACCACCAGGTCGAAGGAGCCGTCCCGGTAGGGCAGCTGCTCAGCCACGCCAGCCGAGAACTTCAGCCGCTCATCACCCGCCGGAGCGCCCGGAGCGCCCGGAGCGCCCGCAGCGTCCGGAGCCGCCGCCACCTTGATCATGCCCGGGGCCGGGTCGACGCCGGCCAGCTCGGCCGCCTCGGGGCAGCGCCTGGCCAGCAGCCGCAGCAGGTAACCGGTCCCGCAGCCGACATCAAGGATCCGCGCAGGCGACGGCGCGACGGCCAGCGCCACCTCGGCGGTCCGGTCAGCGATCTCGTGATGGAGCCGCCCGAGCCATCCCTGCTCGTATCCCGCGGAGCGTTCGTCGAACGCGTCCACATCCCGGTACCTAGACACGACGCTCAGTCTGCCAGGCGCCCCGGGACTGACGGTGAATCCCCGTACTGGGCAATCGAGCGCCCAATCTAGGCAATCGCGCGCACAAAGCCGGGCATTTTCCCCGATTCGGCAGCTCAGGCGCTCGCCATACGGTCAAGACGAAAGCAAACGACCGGAATGGAGTCGCTAATGCCGCTTTTCATGGATGTTCACGAGATCTCCGGTGGCGTGACGATGGAGGACGTCGCCAAAGCCCACCTGGCCGACCTGCAGACGCAGGGGGCGCACGACGTCAACTACCTCAGGTACTGGGTTGACGAGGGCAGCGGACGGGTGTTCTGCCTGGTCGAGGCGCCCTCCGCGCAGGCCGCCGCTGATGTCCACGCCGAGGCCCATGGCCTCGTCGCCGACCAGATCTACCGGGTCCAAGAAGGGTCCTAGGCCCAGACTGAGGCCCCGACCGGAGCAGCCCGGGCCTATGCCGCCCGGCCCGGGCTGCTCCCGCCGCCAGCACCACTGCCGGCCCGATATGGTTCGTAAAACTTCCGTGGGGGAGCGGCATGACGCAGGTCCAGAGTCGGCCGGCCAGCGCATCGGCGGGCTGGCGCTGATTACCCTTCGGACCGGCTCGGCCCGGACTTGTTCGGCCACTGGAATTAGATTTGGGCCGAACGGGCCGTGGTACCTGCCCCGCCCGCCTTACCGGGCCGCCCCGTGGGCCGGGCAGCGCCCCGCATCAGCCGCGGCGGACTCGTCATAGAACGCCTGCCCGCACCCGGGGGCCGGGCCGCACTTGAGGTGCAGCAAAGTGCCGGCCGCGGCCGAGTCGGCGATGGCCACGGCGAACGCCGCCACGATGCCCGGATAGCTGGACCGGGCCGCGCTGGCCAGCCGGACCGTGCTATCCGGATCGAGGATGACCACCAGGCGGCCCTCGGCCAGTGCCTTGGTCAGCCGGGCCGTGGCCTCGGCGTCGTCGCGGCCGGCGGCGTGGGCCGCGAGGACATCCCTGACCGACTCGCGCAGCCGGAGCAGGGCGGCGTGTTCGGAGTTGCTCAGGCCGGCCTCGGCGGCCAGCAGGCCGGCGGTCCGCAGCCACGAGGCGGCCTCCTCCCGGGCGCTCAGCAGGTCGGTCTGCGGGTCGGCGCTCAGCGTGTTGGCCAGCGACTGCACCAGGTGCAGCGGGCCGGGGGCAGGACCGGGCATCACAGAATGCTAGCGAGTCCTGGCGCTGAGAAGTCCTCCTCGAAGCTCACGTCACCGGTCACCCCGACCCGGTAGGCCGCCCATGGCAAAATCAGGCAGGTGCAGATCGGGATGCTTGGATCATTCGAGGTTCGCACGGACGACGGCGTCCTGGCCGACGTGCCGGGCGCCCGGCTGCGCGCGCTGCTGATCGCTCTGGCGCTCGAACCATCCCGCGCAGTCCCGAAGGCGACGCTCGTCGACTGGATTTGGGGTGAGCACCCGCCCTCCGACGCGGTGAATGCCTTGCAGCGCTTGGTTTCCCGGCTGCGGAAGGCGCTGCCGGAAGGGTCGGTCGAGGGTCAGCCGGACGGCTACCGGTTGCGGGTGGAACCCGACGCGGTCGACGCGGTGCGGTTCGAACGCCTCGTCGGCCAGGCCCGCCATGACGAGAATCCACGGCGGGTACGGCTGCTGCGCGAGGCCCTCGCATTGTGGCGCGGCGCGGCCATGCAGGGCGTCGGCTTGCCGGATAGTGAGGCGTTTGACGCGGCGGTCACCCGGCTCGAGGGGCTACGCCTGACGGCCATGGAGGATCGGTTCGATGCGGAGGTCAGCCTCGGCCACAGTGCGGAGCTGGTCACGGAACTGACCGACTTGGTGGCCGCGCATCCCGTGCGAGAACGGCTGGTCGCTGCGCTGATGCGCGCCCTTGTCGCGACCGGTCGCGACGCCGAGGCGCTGCTCGTGTACCAGCGCACGAGAGAAGCCCTGGCCGGCGCGCTGGGCGTCGACCCCTCACCGGAGCTGTCCGCATTGCACGTCGCGCTGCTGCGGGGCGAGCTGGGACGGCGGGAGGAGAACCGGAAGACCAACGTGCGTGCCGAGCTGACCAGCTTCGTCGGCCGGGAGGCTGATGTCGCGGCGGTCAGCGAGCTCATCGCCGGATATCGGCTCGCCACCCTGATCGGGCCGGGCGGCTCAGGCAAGACCAGGCTGGCCACGGAGACCGCGCGCACGCTGCTCGGCGACCTGCCGGCCGGGGCCTGGCTGGTGGAACTGGCGTCCATCGGTGCGGACGGTGACGTAGCGCAATCGACGCTCGCCGCGCTCGGGCTCCGGGATGCGCTGCTCGGGGGCACGCCGAACGCGGAACCGGTGGACCGGCTCATCGCCGCGATCCGCGACCGCGAAATGCTCCTGATCCTGGACAACTGCGAGCACGTCATCGAGTCGGCGGCGGCGTTCGCCCACCGGGTGCTGGGGGAGTGCCAGCGGCTGCGGATCCTCGCGACCAGCAGGGAACCGCTCGGCATCACCGGTGAGGCGCTGTGGCGGGTCGTGCCGTTGGCCCTGCCCCCGGCCGACGCCGACCCCGGCGAGATCGAGTCCTCCGAGGCCGTTCGGCTGCTGCAGGACCGGGCCGGCGCGGTGCGCAAGGATTTGGCCGCCCGGTACCAACCAGACGGCCGCACGCTGTCGAACCTGGCGCGCGTCTGCCGGGCGCTCGACGGGATGCCGCTGGCCATCGAACTCGCCGCGGCCAGGTTGCGCACCATGTCCCTCGATCAGCTCGCCAACCGTCTTGACGACCGGTTCCGCTTGCTGACCGGCGGCAGCCGTACCGCGCTGCCGCACCACCGGACGTTGCGCGCGGTGGTCGACTGGAGCTGGGAACTGCTCACCGACGCTGAACGGGTGGTCCTGCGCAGGCTCGCGGTGTTCTCCGGCGGGGCGAGCCTGGAGGCGGCCGAGCAGGTCTGCGGCGGTGATCCGGTCGATCGGGGGGAGGTGCTCGACCTGCTGACCGCGCTGACCGAGAAATCGCTGCTGCAGTTCACCGAGGGCGGCAGCGCACCGCGCTACCGGATGCTCGGCACGATCAAGGAATACGCCCGGGACCGGCTCGCGGAGGCGGGGGAATCGGATCTGGCCCGCCAGGCGCATCTCGCCTACTTCACCGAACTCACCGAGACCGCGGACCCGCACCTGCGCCGCGCCGAGCAGCTGGAGTGGCTGGCCGCGCTCGAGGCCGAGCACGGCAACATCGGTTCCGCGGTGCGTGGTGCGATCGCGGCCGGTGAGGCGCACGGAGCGATGCGGTTCGCGGCGGGCGCCGGCTGGTACTGGTGGCTCGGCGGGCACAAGGCTGAGGGCCTGGAGCTGACCACCGCGGCCGCCAGCACGCCCGGCGAGGTGAGTGACGAGCTCCGGGCCACGGTGTACGCGCTGGTCGTGATGTTCATGACTGACGGTCCGGCTGACGAGTATCAGGCCGTGGAGTGGATCCACCAGGCCTACCGGTTCAACCAGCGCGGTCACCCCGGCCACCCGGCGCTGGCGTTCGTCGCCCCGCTGGAACGGATGCTGCAGGCGCCGAACGCGTTCCTGCCCGCGTGGGAGCCGCTGCTCACCGACGACGACCCGTGGGTGCGCGCACTGGCCCGGCTGCAGCTCGGCAAGATGCGGATCATGCTCGGCCAGGGCGGGCGGGATGCGGATGCGTATCTTGAGCTGGCGCTGGCCGAGTTCCGGGCGCTCGGCGAGCGGTGGGGGATCCAGTTCGCGCTGCGGGAGCTGGCGGATCGAATCGCCACGCGTGGCGAGTTCGCCGGCGCGTGCGAGCTCTACGCACAGGCGATCGCGGTGGTTACCGAGGTCGGCGTCAGCGAAGATGTGGTTCAGCTGTGGTCGCGGCGGGCTCAGCTGTACTGGCTGCTGGGTGATGCGGAATCGAGCGCCTCGGCCATGGCCGAGGCACAGCGGTACGCGGACCGGATCGCGTGGCCGTATGCGCTGGCCGAGCTGGCCTTGGCCAAGGCGGAGCTGGCTCGCTGGAGCGGCGACACCGAGCAGGCGTACCGGCAACTCGGCGTCGCGACCACCATGCTGGACCCGGAGCGGGCCAACATCCGGGCGGTCACCCATGACCTGCTCGGTTACCTCGCCGAGAGCTTCGACGAGGCCCGCGAGCACCGCGTGGTGGCCTTGCGAGCCGCGTCGGAGGCGGGGCATGCGCCCCTGATCGCGCGGGCCCTGGTGGGGGTCGCGGACTTGGCGCTGCGTGGCGAACAGCACGAGCAGGCCGCACGGCTGCTCGCGGCGAGTGCCGGCGCGCGCGGATTGCCGGACCGGTCGCAACCGGATGTGGCCCGGATCGAACAGGCCGCGCGGCGTTGCCTCGGCGACGCGCGGTTCGCCGAGGCAACGCGGGAGGGGGCGCAGGCGAGCTGGCCTGAGCTGGCCGAAGCTACGCTCGCCGGTTGAAGGTGGCCCGCGACCATACGTACCCGACGAGCGCGATCCCGGCGCACCAGCCGAGCGCGGCGGCCACGTAGCCGCCGGACGGGTGGCCGGCCAGCAATCCGCGCACCGATTCGATAATCGGCGTGAAGGGCTGGTACTCCGCAAACTGCCTGACACCCTGTCCCATCTTGTCCGCCGGCACGATCGCGCTGCTCAGGAACGGCAGCAGGATCAGCGGCACGACGCCGAGGCCCGCGGACTCCGGAGTTTTCGCCGCCATTCCCAGCGCGACGGTGAACCAGGCGGCCGCGAACGCTATCGCCACGATGATGCCGATCGCGCCGAACCATTCGCCCACGGTCGCAGGCGACCGGAACCCCAGCGCGAAGGCCATTCCGACGATGGCCGCGATGGCTACCGAGCTGCCCAGCATGGTGGCCGCCACGTGACCGTTCAGGACGGCACCGCGGGAGACGTTCATCACCTTGAACCGGTTGATGATGCCCTTGGTCATGTCGGAGTTCACCGATACCGCGGTGCCCGACAACCCGTAGGTGATGGCCAGCAGGATCAGGCCCGGGGTGGCGTATTCGATGTAGCGTTCGCCGACGCTGAATGCGTTGCCGAGCACGTACACGAACATCAGCATGATCACGACCGGCATCAAGGCCCCGTTGAATATCGTGACCGGATTCCGGACGATGTGCTTGAAGTTGCGACGCAGCATGATCCGCGAATCGGTCCACGATGCTGAAATGGCGTTCATGATTTGGTCTCCTCCATGCTCGCGTGACCGGTCAGGGCCAGGAAAACGTCATCGAGGTCCGGCGTGTGCACGGAGAACTCCTCGACGTCGATCGAATGCTCATCGAGCCGGTTCAGCAGGGCCCGCAACGATTTCCCCCCGGCATCGCCGGGCACCCGCAGGCTCAGAGCCGCCTCATCCACGGTGGAGCCGTCCAGGACTCGCGCCGCCGCGTGCAGCGCCGCGACGTCGGCAAACCGGAGCCGGACGTGGCTGCCGGGAACCCGGCGCTTGAGTTCGCCGGGAGTGCCCTCGGCCACCAGGTGGCCCTGGTCGAGCACCGCGATCCGGTCGGCGAGCTGATCGGCTTCCTCGAGGTACTGGGTGGTGAGGAAGATGGTGGTGCCGCCGGCCACGAGTTCGCGGACGATCTCCCACATCGTGCGACGGCTGCGCGGATCAAGTCCTGTCGTCGGCTCGTCGAGGAAAATGATCTGCGGCCTGGTGACCAGCGTCATCGCCAAGTCCAGCTTCCGGCGCATACCGCCGGAATAGGTCGACGCCATCTTCTGCGCCGACTCCGCCAGGTCGAACCTGGCCAGCAGCGAGCTGACCACCCGCGTGCTCTCGTCGGCCCGCAGATGGTGCAGATCCGCCATCAACTGCAGGTTCTCTTCCCCGGTCAGCAGATCGTCCACCGCCGCGAACTGGCCGGTGACCCCGATCACCGCGCGCACCGCCTTGGTCTGGGCCGCCACGTCATGCCCGGCCACCCGGACCGTCCCGCCGTCGGCCTTAGTCAACGTGGTCAGCACGTTCACCGTCGTCGTCTTGCCCGCCCCGTTCGGGCCGAGCAGGGAAAAGACCGTGCCCGCGGGCACATCCAGATCGATGCCATCGAGCACGATCTTGTCCCCATATGACTTCCGCAGTCCGCGGACTGCAATCGCTGAAGTTCTCATGCGACCACTATCGGCACCGCCCCTGACACGGCCCTGTCACGCCTCTGACACGGGCGCTGACCCGAAGCCCTGCCTCGTTGCGCCAGGTCAGGCCGGTGCGCAGCCTGCTCATGGTTCGCCTGCAACCCATGAGCACCGTTCGGCGTCTGTAGGAGATAGACCCATACCGAACGGCTGCGGGAGGCATCATGCGCAAGCGGCTCGTCACTGGTCTGGGTATCGCTGCGTCGCTGGTGCTGGCGGCGGGCTGTGCCAGTTCGGCATCGCGGGCGGGTGCATCGTCATCGACTCCGGCGCCCCGATCTGGTGTGTCCTCGTCGGCCACGACATCCAGCACCGGGTCCACGTCGGCGAGCCCGGCGCAGCTGCCCCAGCTGACGCTGCAGCCAGCATCCGGGCCGGCCGGCACGTACGTCACGATCAGCGGTCAGCTCAGCCCTGAGCAGGTGCGCGAGAACGAAACCTACTTCCGGCACCCCGCCTATTTCAGCCTGATCACCGATGTCCTGGCCAGCTGCACCAAAGACCCGTCCGACTGCTCGGCTGGGCCGGCCAGCCTGACGGGCTGTGAACTGATCGTCAACCCGGCACATTCGGTCATCAGCCTGGATGCGGCCACCGGCCGGGTGAGCGGCTCGTTCACCGTGGGCGGCGAGGGGACTTGTTTCCAGGACCGGCCCACCACGCAGCCGCAGGCGACGCTGCCGGGACGATATGACCTGGCCATCGGCGCCCACGCCACCAGCTGGGCGCTCTTCACCGTTAGCGGCCCCCCGGCCGGGGTTCACGTCGCTTCATGTCCCGTCCCGGCCGGCGAATACACCGGCACGCCGTACTCGCCGCGACCGGCACCGGGCCTGCTGAGCCTCCCGGCGTCTTTGCCGCTGCCCGGGACCGCGCAGGTCTTCGGGACCGAGTTCCTGCCCGGTTCGGCCTCCTATCTGCTGGCTCCGGAATCCGCCACCTGCCAGGGATACCTGGCCAGCGCGGACGGCGGCGAGATCATGACGGCTACCTCGGTCTCGGATCGTTCCGAGAGCGTGCGAATGATCATCCGTCCCGGCGGGGCCGGGCCGAGCACCGATCTGGCCTGCCCGTACATTCCGGCCGTCCTGGCGGCAAACAAGGTCTTCCGCCGGAATCATGTCTTCTGCGGTCATCCCGCGGCCGACGTGATCCGGCAGATTCCGACCCATACGGCGAGCCTGTACGCGGCGGCCGTGTTCGTTCCGGCCCACGTGCCGGACCCCAATATCCCGGGTTCAGGCGACGGCCCCGGCCCGACCATGGCGCTATTCACGGCCGAGGTAGGCCAAGGCGCGGCCAATGGCCAGATGATCGCGTGCACGCTCGCGCCCGGCCAGGAAGGCATCTGCGCCGCGAGCCTGACGTTCTTCCTGACCACCCAGGCTCAGGTCAGCACCCGGATAAGCGCGGCGAACCTGAGCGGGATGTCAGCCGCCCTGTCGTCGTTCCTGGCCGAACAGAGCTGATCCGCGCCCGCGCTGGGCAGACGCGCGTCAGCCCGTGGTCCAGGGCCGGAGTTTCTCGGGGTTGCGTACGGCCCAGATGTGCTTGATCCGGTCGCCGGCGATGTCGAATGCGAACACCGTCACGGTGACGCCGTCTTGCTGAGCGATGAGGCCGGGCTGGCCGTTGACGGTGCGTTCCAGGAGCGTCATGTTGCTGAGTGACCGGTTGGCGATTTCGATCCAGGCGCGCGCGATCTGCTCGCCGCCTTCGATGGGGCGCACGAAGGTAACGGCGAGGCCGCCGCCGTCGGCGATCGCCGTGGCGCCGGGGTCGAGCAGGCCGATCAGGGCGTCGATGTCCTTGGCTTCCCAGGCCTGCTTGAAGGCCCTGATGAGGCCGGCCTGCTGGGCGGCCGGGATCGCCGGAGGCTGCGCCGCACGGATGCGGCGGCGGGCCTTGGAGGCCAGCTGGCGGCACGCCGCCGGGGTCCGGCCGGTGATCTGGGCCACCTCGGCGAAGGAGTAGCGGAAGACATCGTGCAGGACGAATGCGACGCGCTCGGCCGGGGTCATCGATTCGAGCACGACCAGGAAGGCCATGTTGACCGACTCATCGAGGGTGACCCGGTCGGCGGGGTCGATGGTGGTACTGCCCGGCCGCCCGGTGATCCACTCGCTCCGTGCGGGCAGCGGCTCGGGGATCCATTCGCCCACGTAGGTCTCCCGCCGGGACCGCGCTGAGCGGAGCAGGTTGAGGCAGATGCGGCTGGCCACCGTGGTCAGCCAGGCGCCGGGAGACGCGATGGCCTGCTGCTGGTGCCGGGGCATGGCGTACCAGCGGGCGTAGGTCTCCTGGACGGCGTCCTCGGCCTCGGCCAGGGAGCCCAGCAGCCGGTAGGTGAGATTGATCAGCTGACGCCGCTCGCTCATGATCGCGTCCAGGCCCGTGGTCATGGTGCCGGCGCCTCCCTCGGTCGGATCTGCCCCTCACCAGTTCGACAACACAGCACACCAGAACGTGAGGCTGGTGCGTTGTCTCACATTCCCGCGGGCTGAGTTGTCGTACTGCTGAGAGAAGCACAACCACCACCGTTAACTGCCCAGGAGGCACCATGACGACCCCCATGCCAGCGGCACTGTTCGCCGAGCCGGCGCCCGCGCAGCGCCTGGAGCGGACGGCCGCCGCGCTGAGGTCACACGGTTTCACCGTGGAGATCCTCGACGACGCCGGCGCTGCGCGGACCCGCGTCAACGACCTGATACCCGAGGGCGCCAGGGTGTTCACCGCGGCCAGCGAGACCCTCCGCCGGTCCGGCATCGAGGCCGACATCAACACCAGCGGGCGGTACCAGGCCATCAGGCCGCGCGTCCTGGCCATGGACCGCGTAACCGGCGCCGATGACATCCGGCGGCTGCTGGCCAGCCCCGACGTCGCCGTGGGCAGCGTCGCCGCGGTCACAGAAACCGGCTCGCTGGTGATCGCCTCGGGCAGCGGCAGCCAGCTGCCCGGCTACGCCGGCGGTGCCGGCCGGGCGATCTGGATCGTCGGAGCGCAGAAGGTGGTCCCCGACCTGCCCGCCGCGCTGCGCCGCGTCGAAGACCACTGCCTCCCGCTGGAAAGCGCCCGGACCCAGGCCGCCTACGGGTGGCCCAGCGCCATCAACCGCCTGCTTATCCTCAACGCCGAGCCCTACCCCGGGCGCGGCACCGTCCTGCTGCTCCGCGACGCCATCGGGTTCTGATCCCGTCAGCGGCCTGAAGCGTCCGTACCACCTCAGTGACTGACATCATGTGCCGCCTGGGCACGACACGCCGGCGGGTCTGGCGGTTCTTGTAAAACTGATATCAGTATGATAGGAGTCAAGTATCAGGCAAGCCTTAATTCTGGAGATGGTTCGGGTGACGGAACGAGAGCTGGAGGGCGCCAGGCAGCCGGTTACCGAGGCGCCCGCGCGGCACCTGCCCGGCGTGCTGATGCTGCTGGTTGGCATTGCGCTGATCATCGGCGGGATCGTGGTGGCGGTGGGCGCTTCCCATGTGAGCGGCGCTGCGCAGGGTCTCGTGATCCTGCTCACCGCGATCATAGAGATCTGCGGCGGGGCGGTACTGGGCGGCCTGACCCCGGTCAGCCCGGGGCACGCGCGGGTCATCCAGCTGTTCGGCCGGTATCTCGGGACGATCCGTGACGCCGGCCTGCAGTGGGTGAACCCGCTTACCAAGCGGCTCGTGATCTCCACCAGGATCCGCAACCAGGAGTCAGCCCAGCTCAAGGTCAACGACGCGGACGGCAACCCGATCGAGATCGCGGCCGTGGTCGTCTGGCAGGTCAGGGACACCGCGCACGCGGTCTACTCGGTGGACGAGGTGACGAAGTTCGTCACGATCCAGATAGAGACCGCGGTCCGGCACATCGCGTCCACTTACCCGTACGACAGCCGCGGCGAGGACCGGCTGTCGCTGCGGGACAACGCCGACGAGATCAACCAGCAGCTCTCGGCCGAGCTGACCAAGCGGGTCGAGCTGGCCGGCGTGCACATCATCGAGAGCCGGCTGACCAGGCTCTCCTACGCTCCCGAGATTGCCCAGACCATGTTGCGCCAGCAGCAGGCCAGCGCCGTCATCGGCGCCCGGGCGCGGATCGTCGAAGGAGCGGTTGGCATGGTCCGCATCGCCTTGCAGCGCCTGGAGGAGGAGGGTGTCGTCCAGCTCGACGAGGAACGCAAGGCCGCGATGGTCTCCAACCTGCTCGTGGTGCTGTGCAGTGAGCAAGCGACTCAGCAAGTCGTGAATACCGGCTCCCTGTACCAGTAATGGCCGAACGCAAGAGCATCCTGCTCCGCCTCGATCCCGCCGTGCACGACGCGCTGGCCCGGTGGGCCAGCGACGAGCTGCGCAGCACCAACGCCCAGATCGAGTTCCTGCTGCGACGGGCGCTGACCGAGGCGGGACGGCTTCCAGGCCGGGTCAAGCCGATGCGCGGCCCCGGCCGGCCTCGCAGTCAGGAAGCCGAGGAACCGGACGACCGGTGAGAACCGGTGACCTGGGCCCTGCACCGGAGCCGATCCTCGCCGATCGGGCCAGCGGCCCCTGGTGTCGCTTCTGTCTCGTTCAGGCGGGCGCTTATCATGGCGCCCAAGGGGGATTTGACCGGCGGACTCCGTCAATCGCCCGGGTTTATGACGTAAGAGCACGGTCGGCCTCACGTGCCGACGATCAGTATTGCGTGTGGGCCGCTTTGGTCGCCTCCCGCATGAAGGCGAGGACCGACTCCTGCTCAGGCGTGGCCCGGTGACCGGCGGCGGGCGAGATCCCGTCTACGTGGGCGATAAGCGGGATGTCTGACCCCCCGTCCTCGGATACCCGGGCCATGGCCCACCGGGAGAAGATCCGGTTAGCCACCGCCCGGGTCTCAAGCAGTGTGAGGCGCATGTGGCACACGCTTGATCAGATCAGACCTGATCCATTTCCATGGTTCAGATTAATTACCCCTTATGCGGTCTCAATTTAAGATAAATTTGGCGCATATAATCCGCCCTTATAAACCAGTCTGGCTGATGGCCGGCTGGGCCAGGGCAGCCTCGGCGTCGGCCCTCAGGGCCACGACGTGGTTGTGGCCGTAGAAGCTGTCGAGTGCGTCGATCACGTCCTCGACGGCAAGGTCCGGGCTGGTCATGGTGTTCTCCATTTGAGTTCGATGCGGATGGCATGGTAGCGGTGCTCGTCGATGTTCTCGACGGAGTGCGGTCCTTCGGGCTCCATCCAGCGCACGAGCGGGCCGGACGGCGCGGCGGGGCGGGCCGCGGACTCGAATTGCAGTGTGCCGCCCGCGTAGTACCTGATCCGGGCCGGGCTGTCGATGATCATGACGCTCGGCGCCTGGTGGGTGTGCTCGGGCTCGCGGGTTCCTGGCTCGATCGTCACGTCCAGCACGCGGACTTGGTCGTTTTCCAGGAGGAGGCGGTGTGAGGCTGGCGCGGCCAGCAGCGCGTCGGTTTCGGGCGGCCACGGCGATGGCTGGGTTGTCGTCATGATGCCAAGCCTGGCCCGATGGGACTACCGTGGCTCCTGCCGGGCTGCTTCTCGGCGGCGGCCACGAGATCGGCAACGATCTGCGGGTAGAGCTTGCGGAGTGTTCGTCGCACGATCCGGCCGGCCAGGGTGGCATCCCAGGTAGCGGCCCATCGGACGCGGGTGCCGTCAGCGGCCGGGGTGATGGTCAGCTCCGCCCGGTAGTTCCGGACCGGGATCCCCCCGATCACGGTGTAGGCCAGGGCGCTGTCCTTCGTCTGCCTCGAGGATTTTCTCGACAGAAGTCGCGTGGCGCAGGTAAGCGCGGTGCGAGGACCGCAGCCAGTAGACGGCGCCGGCGCCGCTGTGGCGCCAAGCCGCCATCAGGCGCCTACGTTAGGGTCGGCAGAGCATGGGGAAACCGGAGCAAAACGGACGCATAAAAAAGACCTGAGATCATGAAACCCCAGGTCAGTACGGGTGCGCCGCCAGGGACTCGAACCCCGAACCCGCAGATTAAGAGTCTGCTGCTCTGCCAGTTGAGCTAGCGGCGCGTTTGGAACGCTGTGATCGTAGCAGCAATCGTCGGGGCATGGCCAATCGCCGGACCCGGCCCGGTTGTGCGGCGCTTGGGATGTTCGGAAGAAAAGAATGAAGAACACCTATAGTC
Organism: uncultured Actinomycetes bacterium; assembly: GCA_963790065.1. Classification (GTDB taxonomy): domain Bacteria; phylum Actinomycetota; class Actinomycetes; order Streptosporangiales; family Streptosporangiaceae; genus Palsa-504. The sequence continues at coordinate 119,619 of CAWBNK010000032.1, forward strand.
CGAACGGGCCGTGGTAGCTCTTACACGGTAACTTCCTGTGCTCGCTGGGCCGTCGCGCCGTGGTGTAGGTCGAACCGCGCGCGGAGCGAGGACGTAAACCTCAGTACGACCAGTGGGGGTATATGGCGGTGACGCAATCGTGACCGAGAGTAACGTGACGCGGCCGTCCGTGTCCGAAGCGGCCCAGGCGCCGGCCGTTACCAGCCAGGCAGCAAGAGGCGGAAGCCGGCTGGCGTGGCTGGATGTGCTGCGGGGCATCGCCGCCCTGGCCGTGGTCTTCGACCATTTCGGCGCCTTCATCCCGGCCCGGATACAGAACCCGGTCTACGCGTGGATCAACCCGGGCAACTACGGGGTCTTCGTCTTCTTCATCATCAGCGGGTACATCGTGCCCGCGTCGCTGGAGCGCAAGGGCAGCGTCCGGACGTTCTGGGTGAGCCGCCTGTTCCGGCTGTACCCGCTGTACCTGTTCGCGATCGGGTTCGCGATGCTGCTGTGGGCGATTCACTTCGGGGACCTGCGCGGCGAGGACGCGGACCCGGAGACCTCGGTCCTGTCCCAGCTGCTGATGATGTCCAACGTCCTGGGCGGCATCAACCTGCCCAACGTGGTCTGGTCACTGTCCTACGAAATGGTCTTCTACCTGCTGCTCACCGCCCTGTTCATGACCCGGATCCACCGGCCGAGCAGCCGGTACGCGCTGGCCTTCGGCATTGCCGCGCTCGCGATAGGCGGCATCCTGCCGCGCTCCTACCTCATCAATAACTTGTCCACGCCGCGCCTGATCGCGTTCGCGGCCGATCTGGCCGTGCTGGCCGGGCTGGCCTTCGCCGTGGCCATGCGCGGCATGTCGCGCCTGGTGGGAGCGATCCTCGCGGCCATGGTCGGCCTGACGCTGCTCGCCTTCAACGGCACCTGGCTCTGGCCCTGGCAGGCCCTGTCGATCCTGAGCCTGATGTTCACCGGCACCATGCTGTACCGGGCCGAACGCGGCGATTACCCGTGGCGCAAGGCCATTCCCATCGCGATCGGCGTGCTAGGCCTGATCATCGTGGCCGGCCTGTGGCACAGCCACGAGATCATCCAGTCCCGATCGGCCGAAGCCCTATGGGAACGCCAGTGGATCTTCACGCTGCTGCTGGCCGGTGCCTCGTTCGGAGTCGGGCTGGCCTTCCGGCACGTCAGGTGGCCCCGGTTCCTGAGCTGGCTGGGCCTGATCAGCTACTCGGTGTACCTGCTGCACCCGCAGCTCATCACCATCTGGTACCACTACCGCTGGCTGCGGCGGAATTCGTTCTGGCATCAGATCGCCTTGGACGCGATGTTCGTGGCCATCCTGATCGTGCTCTCCTCCCTGACCTACCTGCTGGTGGAGCGGCCCGCGCAGCAGGTAGGCCGTCGGCTGGCCCGCCGGCTCGACGCCCGGTTCGGTCCTGACCGCCTGCCGGAGCGCAAGCCCGTGGCCAGGGAACCCGCGCTGGCCGCCAGTCCCCGCGCCGCCGCCGAGTTATCCGGCTGCTTGCGGCATGCTGGTGTCATGGCTCCCGTGTCCAATCCGCACTCCAGCCCGCTCCCGGCCCCGCGCGAGCCGGGCGCGCCCTACCGCGTCTGCCTGGTCTGCCTGGGGAACATCTGCCGGTCTCCGATGGCCGAGACGGTGCTGCGCGCGGCGCTGGCCGAGGCCGGCCTCGATGGCGCGGTCAGGGTGGACAGCGCGGGCACCGGTGACTGGCACGTCGGCGAGCCGATGCACCCGCCGGCCCGGGCGGCCCTGGCCCGGCGTGGCTACGACGGTTCGGCGCACCGGGCCCGGCAGGTCGAGCCGTCCTGGCTGGCCGGACGCGACCTGGTGCTGGCCATGGACGCCCGCAATCTCGCCGCCCTGCGCCGGATGGCCGGGCCGGCCGGCGATGACCGGATCCGGCTGTTCGGCGAGGTCGGCGGGCTTGACGGAGTGGCAGCAGGCGCCGAGATCCCCGATCCCTACGGCGGGGACGACGCCGACTTCGATCACGTGCTCGACCTGCTCGGCGCCGCCGCTCCGGTCGTGGCCGCCCGCCTGACCCAGCTACTCGAGCCCGATCGCCCCGGCACTCAGGCGTGAGCCCGTCCGGTGCCGCAGCGGGCCGGATGGCGCGGCTGACCGGCCTGGTCGTCCGCGACGCGCGCGTCGCCGGCTCGCAGCACGGCTACCAGCACCTGATGCTCACGCTGGCCGGCGGCCGCCGTGCGTTCGCCAAGGCCGTCGCCGGCGAACCTAGTCCGGACGTCGCGGCCGCCTTCGCGGCCGAGGCGAACGGCCTGCGCTGGCTGGCCGAGGCGGCGGCCGTGCCGGTGCCCGAGGTACTGGCCGTCACCCCGGCCGCGCTGGTCATCTCGATGGTCGTCCCCGGCCGGGCCACGGCGGAGGCGGCCTTTGATTTCGGCACGGACCTGGCCCGGCTGCATGCAGCAGGCGCGGACGGTTTCGGCGCGCCCTGGCCCGGGTTCATCGCCAGCCTGCCGCTGGATAACACGGCGAATCCGCAGGACTGGCCCGGCTGGTACGCCCAGCGCAGGCTGCTGCCCTTCCTGAGCCGGGCCGTGGCCACCGGGGCGCTGCGATCAGAGGATGCGCGGCTGGTCGAGGCGGTCATCGACCGGATCGGCTCGCTGGCCGGGCCGGCCGAGCCGCCGAGCCGGATCCACGGCGACTGCTGGGCCGGCAACGTGCTGTGGTCCGGCGGACGCGGCTGGCTCATCGACCCGGCCGCCCACGGCGGTCACCGGGAGACCGACCTGGCCATGCTGGACCTGTTCGGCGCGCCGCACCTGGACCGGATCCTGGCCGGTTACAACGACACGGTGCCGCTGGCGGCCGGCTGGCGATCCCGGATCCCGCTGCACCAGCTGCATCCGCTGCTCGTGCATGCGTGCCTGTTCGGCGCGTCCTACGCCGAAGGTGTCCGTTCCGCCGCCCGCGCCGCGCTCGCCCTCTAGCCCGATAGCCCGATAGCCCGCCAGCCGGTGACCCGCTCGATCACGGCCGTCTACACCGCGCTCCGGGTGATCCTCGCCCTGACCGGCGCGGGTACTGGGTGCCCGCCACCCTGACCGGTCAGTCAGGCCCGCCGCCGCTCGTCTGGGTGACCATCGCTCCACCGTTGCTCCAGCACGCCGGCAGCGTGCTGATCCATTCGGGCCTGGCCCACGGCGTGCAAGCCAGCTGGAACGGCGCGATCCTGGGCACCGCCCACCCCACCGCCGGGCAGGCCCTGGCCTTCGCGGTCACCCTGCTGCCGCCTGGCCTGCTCCGCGTCGGCACGCTCTACCTCGCGATGCGGCTGGCCCGCACCGCCGCCCGCGACGGGGTCTACACCGTCCAGGCCGCCAGGCTGGTGCTGATCCTGGGCTGGTGGCTGCTGGCCGGCGGGCTGGTGACCAGCATCGCCGAGGGTTTCGCCCAGCTGAACCTGCTCGGCCTGCTGGTCACCTGGCCTGTCGACTGGACCGACTGGCCCGCGTCCTGGGGCTGGTCGTGGCCGGTCGAATGGTTCGGCGTGGGCCTGATCATCTTCGCCCGCATCCTGCGGGTCAGCGCCGGGATGCGCGCCGATCTCGAGGGGACGGTGTAGTGCCGCCCGCGGTCCCCGATGACCACGCCATCGCCATCCACCTCGACAAGCTCCTCGCCGACCGGGGCATGACCCTGACCGAGCTATCCGAGCGGGTCGGCGTCAGCGTGGTCAACCTGTCCATCCTGAAGAACGGCCACGCCCGGGCGATCCGGTTCAGTACCCTGACCCGGCTCTGCGAGGCGCTCGGCTGCCAGCCCGGCGACCTGCTCAGCCATAACAGCGCCGCCAGCCAGGACGGGCAGCACTAAGACCCGGAACGACGGCCCGGTCCGCTGCCCGTCAAGTTCGGCCTCATCCTCCGGCCCGGCCTGATCCTCCGGCCCGGCCTGATCCTCCGGCCCGGACTCGCCGTCACGTGGACCGGCCTCGTCAGCCCGCCCGGGCTCGCTGTCCGGCTCATCGGCCAGCTCCGGCTGGCCGGCGTCGTCGTCCACGTCACCGCCGTCTTGCGCCTCGGGGGCGAGCGGCAGGCTGATCCGGAACGTCGCGCCCTGGCCCTCGGTGGTGCGGACCGACGCCAGGCCGCCCTGGGCGGCGACCAGCGCGGCCACGATGGACAGGCCGAGCCCGCTGCCCCCGGTGGTACGCGTGCGGGCCTGGTCGGCGCGGTAGAACCGCTCGAACACCCGCCGCGCCTGCTCCCGGGACATGCCCGGCCCGTGGTCGGTCACGTCCAGGATCACGGCCGGTGTCGGGTCGCTCATCCGGGGGTCGATGACACCGGAACTGATCGACACCTCGATCGGGGTGCCGTCCGGGGTGTGGGTGAGCGCATTACTCATCAGGTTCCCGATGACCTGCCGCAGCCTGGCCTCGTCCCCGATAACCAGGAACGCCGCTCCGGGCTGGACAGACAGCTCGACCGTCCGGCTCGGGGCGAGCAGCCGTGCGTCGCCCACCGCGTCGGCGGCCAGCGACAGCAGATCCACGGGCTGGTGGGCCAGCGGCCGCTGCTGGTCGAGCCGGGCCAGCAGCAGCAGGTCCTCCACCAGCAGGCCCATCCGGGCCGCTTCCTTCTCCACCCGCCGCATGATCCGGTCCAGCTCGTCGGGCGTGAGCCCGGTCACCGTGGTGACGGCGCCCGAACCGGCCGCTGGCTCATCCCGATCCCAATGCGGCACCAGGCCGCCGCGCTGCCGGTAGTACTCGGCGAAGCCGCGGATCGCGGTCAGCGGCGTGCGCAGCTCGTGACTGGCGTCCGCGATGAACCGGCGCATCCGCTCCGTCGACTCCCGCGCCGCCTCCTCGGACTGCTCCCGGTCGTGGAACGCGGACTCGATCTGGCTCAGCATGACGTTCAGCGACCGGCCCAGCCGCCCGATCTCGGTATCCGGGTCCCGTTCCGGTACGCGCCGGTTCAGGTGCCCGGCCGCGATCTCACCCGCGGTCTCCTCGATCTCCACCAGCGGCCGCAGGTTGGCCCGCACCACGACGACAGCCGCCATGCCCAGGATGCACACGATTACGAAGCCGATGACCAGCTCGGCGAGGGCGAGCCGCCCGATCACCGCGTTGATGTTCCCGAGATCGACCCCGATGATCAGCGTGCCCGTTTCCTGCTGCGGGACGCCTGTACTGGTGGGTACCTGGAATGTGATGGGCTCCGCGATAACCCGCCAGCTGTCGTTGCCGGACTGTGCGGGGACAGTTAGCAGCTTACCGCTATACGCGTCGGCCCAGATGGCGGTCGTGGGGACCGACGGCAGCGAGAGCATCTGCGGAACGCCGCCGTACGTCAGCCCGCCTTGCGAACCTGACGAATTGAGCGGCGTTCCTGGCTGCTGGAGACCCACCAGGACGTTCGTTCCCTGGACCGTACCCGTCGTGCCTGGCCGCAGTCTGCTGATATCGATGTCGCTGTGGTTGATGCCGCTGAAGACGTCTTGCAGCCGGCTATCGTCCTGCGAGACCAGGTAGGACCGCAGCACCATGACGCTGGCGACGCTGATGGCCACCAGCCCGAGCGCCACCAAGGCGAGCAGCGCCGTGATCAGCTTGCCCCGCAGGGAGGTGCGGTCGTTCAGGTCGCTCAGCGCCCGCCAGGGCCGCCTCCGCCCCCGGCGCGCCTGGCTGCCCGCTCCCTCTGCTGCCATACCCGGTCGGCCGCCTAGGACGCGGGGAGCCGCAGCACGTATCCCACGCCGCGCAGGGTGTGGATCAGCCGGGGTTCCCTGGTGTCGACCTTGCGGCGCAGCACCGAGACGTATGACTCGACGATGCCGGTGTCGCCGCGGAAGTCGTAGTCCCAGACGTGGTCCAGGATCTGCATCTTCGACAGCACCCGGTTCGCGTTGCTCATGAAGTACCGCAGCAGCTTGAACTCGGTGGGGGAGAGCTGGATCTGCGCCCCGCCCCGCCACACCTCGTGGCTCTCCTCGTCCAGTTCGAGGTCGGCGAAGGTGAGCCGGGGCGTCGGCTCCACGCCGTCCCCTCGGGTGCGGCGCAGCACGGCCCGGATCCTGGCGATGACCTCTTCCAGGCTGAACGGCTTGGTGACGTAGTCGTCCCCGCCCAGGGTCAGGCCGCGGATCTTGTCCTCGGTGGCATCACGCGCGGTCAGGAAGACGACGGGGATGCGGGCGCCGCCGCCGCGCAGGCGCCTGATCACATCGAACCCGTCCATGTCCGGCAGCATCACATCGAGCACGATGAGGTCGGGACGGTGGCGCTGAGCGGCCTGGACCGCCTCAGTTCCGGCTGCCGCCGTGACGACATCGAAACCTGCGTAGCGCAGGCTGGCGGCAAGCAACTCGAGGATGTTCGGCTCGTCTTCGACTACGAGCAGCCTGGCATCCGTCCGCTGCCGCGCATCGGTCAGCGTATCCATGCTGTGTATTCTCGCCCCTCACGCTGAGGATAACCTGAATGTCCGCTGGATATGGCCTTCGGTCCTGCAGCTGCTAGCGCGCCTCGCGCCAGTAGGCGATGGCGGCGGGCCGGGACCCGACGCCGAGCTTGGAGTAGATCCGTCTGACGTGGTTCTTCACGGTCTTCTCGGCCAGGAACAGGCGAGCCGCGATCTGCCCGTTGGTCTGCCCGTCCGCGATGAGCGACATGACCTCTGCCTCTCGCGCCGACAGCCCCCGTGACTCGTCGCTATCAGCACCGTCGTGCGCTCTTCCGCCGCTTACCCCGTTACCACTCGAGCCTTCGCCGGCCGCCCGGAACCCTGCCCGGACGCCGTTCAGCGCGAAGCCTTCACCCCCGCCCGGTCCTGGATCCGCACGCTCGTCCATGTGACCTCCGGCTGCGGGCAGTTGAGCCGCTCCGCAGCGAACCTAGCTAGCATCGTCGATAAGGCATCATTCCCATGAAAGGTTCATGCAAATGTATACATAGACCGACATGGGTACCTCGGTTTTGGAAACTCATACCCAACCCGGCCGGGGGCATGCCCCGCCTGGCCGAACGGACCAGGGCGGATACCCGGGTCCCGCCGGGCGAACGCGGTCGGCCTGGGCCTGCGTAGGCTCAAGCCCATGACCTCACCTGAGCTCACCGCGGATCAGTTGCGCCGCGACCCGCTCCCGCTGCGCGGCCGGGCGGCCGTGGTGACCGGGGTCAGCCGGCGTTCGGGCATCGGATACGCCGTGGCCCGCAGGCTGGCCGCGCTGGGTGCCAGCCTGTTCCTGCACCACTACGCGCCGCACGACCGCGATCAGCCCTGGGGAGACGACCCCGGCGGGACCGCGGCGGTGGTCGCCGGCGTCACCGGGACCCTGGCCGGCCCCGAGGCCCGCGTGCATGATCTCGAAGTCGACCTGGCCGACCCGGCCGGCCCCGCCCGGCTGATCGGCGCGGCCGCCGGCGCTCTGGGCCACCTGGACATCCTGGTCTGCAACCACGCCCGCAGCGGCGGCGACGGCCCACTGGCCGAGATCGACGCGAGCATGCTCGACGCGCACTGGGCGGTCAACGCCCGCGCCACGATCCTACTGGCCCGGGCCTTCGCCGCCCAGCATGACGGGCGGCCCGGCGGCCGGATCATCTTCATGACCTCCGGGCAGGACCTCGGCCCGATGACCGACGAGGTGGCCTACGCCACCAGCAAGGGGGCGCTGGCCTCCATCACTCCGACCTTGGCCGACCAGCTGGCCGACCAGGCCATCACCCTCAATGCCGTCAACCCGGGCCCGGTCGACACCGGCTACGCGCCGCCCGAGGCGCACGAGACCGTCGGCCGCCACTTCCCGCAGCAGCGCTGGGGCACGCCCGACGACCCGGCCCGGCTGATCGCCTGGCTGGTCACCGACGAGGCGGCCTGGATCACTGGCCAGGTCATCAATACCGAGGGCGGCTTCCGCCGCTGGGACTGAAATCCCGCCCTTTGGCATCGCTAGTTCATCGGCATCATCGCCGAAGTCAGGCAGATCTCCGGGGACCGGGTCAAGCCCCGCGCGGGAGCCCTGTACACCGCGCTTGACCGGTTGCGGACCGACGGCCTGATCGGGGTGGACCGGGAAGAGGTCGTCGAGGGCCGCCTGCGCCGCTACTGCCGCCTCACCCTGGCTGTCACCGAGGTACTGGCCGAGGAGGCGGCCCGGCTGCATGCCAACGCGACCGCCGCCCGGCGGTGGCTGAACCCGGGATTGGCCGGAGGTGTGACATGAACGAGCCGGTCACTAGCGATGGCCGCCTGACGTTCGACGAACTACTCTCCCATCTGGAGGCCATCATCACCACCGCCACCACCCAAGGCGAGATGACCCGGATCACCCGGGACCTGCCACGGATCTGGTCGGCGAACTCCTGACCGCCGCAGTGTTAAACAGCCTCGTTCCGGTCGTTCGCGCCCGGCTGCCGGAGCCGCTCCCGTCCTGTCTTACGCGGGCCGTGTTCTCGGCCGGTACGGGCTCGAACAATATGCGCCTGCCGTGGCGGGAGCTGCCCGGTCACGAATCCCCATGACGCGTATTCGGTCGTCCATCCGCGCTTGCCTGGGCCGGTCGGCGATGTGTCGGCCTTCGGCCAGCCCACCACGACGACAACGACGGGACCGTCGCGGTATCCGAGGTTGTTGTCCATGACGACGCACTCTCCCGCTGCACCGTGGCGGGTGCATCGGGTCTTGGAGCATCCCGTGGCCGTTGTGCATTGCATGCGCCGCGGGGTCCCGTCTGGTTTGCCCGCCGGGGTCAGCCGCTGATATCGCAGCAGGAGGATGACGTCTGGCCGTTGCGGAATCGGTAGGAACAAGACGGTCTTCCCGGTCGCGCGCCAGTGCCTGATCCGCGCCCAGGACCCGGCGGCCCTACCGAGAATCGGGGCGGCGCTACCACGGTTGCCACGCCAGGTGGTCTGTAGGGGAGGCAAGGCTTGCCACGCCCCGCTTGTCGTGCTGTCCATGACGGCCACCTGGGCGAGCGGAGGCTGGGCAGGCCAGTGGGAGTGGCTTCCCGTGATCACCGCCACGCCTACGCCGGCGAGCGCGGCGGCCAGCACGAGCGCGAGGTCGCTGACCAGCCCGCGGAAGCGTGCGCGGGATGGGCGGCGGCGCGGCCGGGCAGGCATGGATTCAGCCGCTGGTCCGGGCGATGGTGCCGAAACGCAAAATGATCTCCTCCGATGAGCTGGCAGCATTTCCCCGGTGCGACCTTGAGGCCGAGCGGTGACCCGCCAGATCGCAGCCGTCAACGTCGGACAAGGTGGGAACGACCCGGTCGGCCCGCCAGTTCCGCCCCTGAGTGCCTACTGTGACCTCGACCCACGACACCGTGGAGAGCAGTGCGATCAAGGCCATCCGACCAGGCAGGCAACTGACCCGCAGGTCACCAGCTAAACACGATG
>CAWBNK010000033.1:0-53049 GCA_963790065.1 uncultured Actinomycetes bacterium
CTTCCAAGGCGCTCCAGATCGGGCATTCGGTCTGGTGGATAGCGAGACCAGCATGGCAAGCTCGGATGGTACGAATAGGAGATGGCTGCCCGGCTGCTGCTCATTCATAGCCCGCTGGTCGGGCCGGCGACGTGGGATCTGGTCGCGGCTGACCTGGCCGGGCGCGGCTGGGAGGTGGGCGTCCCTGACCTGACGGGCAGCATCATGGCCGGGCCGCCGTATTGCGTGCGGCAGGCCGAGGTGATCGCCCGCAGCGCATCCGGACAGCCCGCGATACTCATCGGTCATAGCGGGGCGGGACCGCTGCTGGCACCAGCGGGCGCCCGCATCGGCCAGGTCCTGGGTTACATCTTCGCCGACGCTGGCCTTCCGATCCCGGGGCAGACCTGGATGCAGACCGCGCCGCCCGATCTGGCCGCCCACGTGAGGGAGATGGCTGATCAGCAGGGCTGGCTGCCGCCCTGGCCGCAATGGTGGGGCGATGAGACCGTGGCCGGGCTGATTCCGGATCCAGCTGCGCGGCGGCACTTCACGGCCGGGTGCCCACGGCTGCCACTGGCCATGTTCGAGGAAATTCACCCCCCAGCGTCGCAGTGGCCCGATGCGCCCGCCGCTTACCTGCAGCTAAGCGAGGCATACCAGGACCAGGCGGCCACAGCGCGGGAACTCGGCTGGCCCGTAGCCGAACGGATGAGCCACCACCTCGCGCCGCTGACACACCCCGGCACGGTCGCCGAATCGCTACACGAACTGCTCGGCCAGCTCCGCCCATAGCACGCCCGCCCGAAACGAAAGATACGACAGCAGGTGCCGGCGGAATCGACCAGGCCGCAGCCGATCAGATCCGGCACGGCGCTGGGACTGGATCGCGGTCCCACCACATTTACGTGATCAACCCTGCTCGACGGTTCACGGCTGCCGCGCGAGATCCTGAAGAAAGGCAAGAAGGCCGTCGAGGTCGTGTACCTCATTACCAGCGACCGCGACGCCGGTCCCGCCACCCTGGCGGCCTGGGTCCGCGGCCACCAGGAGATAGAAAACCGGCTTCACTGGGTCCGCGACGTGACTTATCAGGAGGATAAATCGCTGGTCAGGACGGGAAACGCGGCCCGTGTGATGGCCTCGCTGCGCAGCCTGGCCATCAGCTTGCCGCGCTTGGACGGCCAGGCCAGCATCGCCGCCGCTAACCGCCACCACGCCCGCGACCCGCAGCGGACGCTGAAGCTGCTTCAAACTGCATGAGCGGCTTTGCCGTGTCCCTGGCGGCTGGCCTGCCACTGTGACAAGCCCGCTCAGGGCGCCTGCCGCGCCGAAGACCAGGACGCCCGGCTCAGCCGCGGTCGTGGAGGGTCACCTGGTAGCCGTCGGGGTCGGCGAACGTGAAAGTGCGGCCGAACGGCCCGTCGACGGGCGCCGAGACGATCGTGGTTCCGGCGGCGGCGAGGGCGTCGTGGATGTCCTGCGCGTCGGGTGCGTGCAGCCACAGCGCCATTCCCTGGCCCGGCTGCGCGATCGCGTCCAGGTCGGTGCCCGCGACGACGTCGCGGACGGCGAACGCGATCGGCGTGGTGCCGAACACGACGGCGTGCGGCGGTCCCGCGTCGGAGCGCTTGAGCCCCAGGTACCGCTCGTAGAAAGCGGCGGAACGCTCCAGGTCGCGTACCTGCAGTGAAATGAAGTCGGGTCCGGTGACGGCCATGATCCTTGCCTCCTCATAGGATGTCAGTCTTCTGACATGCTCCAATGTATGTCAGAATGCTGACATGAGTCAAGGTGAGCCCGGAATCGAGCTGGATACATCCCTGGGGTACATGCTGAAGGCGGCCGCAAGCGCCCTGCACTCCGCCCTGGAAGCCGTGCTGAGGCCGCTCGGCATGACGATCACCCACTACTCCTGCCTGGAACTGCTCGCCCAGCGGCCGGGACTGTCGAACTCCGAGCTGGCCCGCGGCGCCTTCGTCACCCGGCAGTCGATGAACGTGCTCCTGCAGGCCCTCGAACACCAGGGACTCGTCGTCCGCCCGGCCCAGGCACCCGTCGGCCGGGCCCTGCCGACCGAGCTGACCGCCCGCGGGCGCCGCCAGCTCAAGGTGGCCAGCACCGCGGTCCGCCGCGTCGAGCAAGACATGCTCGCCAACCTGGATGCCAGCGAGCAAGATCAGATGCGGCGCCTGCTCACCGCGTGCATCGCCGCACTGACCGAACCGCCCGCATCGGCGACGTGACTGCTCCGGAATTTACGACTTTGCCGTGTCCCTGCCATGCACTGGTTGGATGCCCGCCCCCGGGCCGTCCGGGTACCGCATGAGTGTCTGGGTCAGCTGGCACGGCACTGTGTCCTTCGCGCCGGCCTTGGCACGCGATGGCAATCCTGGATCCAGGCCCTCTGCCCTGCTGCCGGGCAGACGGGTCCAGATCACCCGATCGGCAGCAGTCATGCCACGCGTCAGCGCCCGGCAGATGAGCCCTCGGGCAAGTAACCAGAGACCCTGGCCGGGGCTGGCTCCCCCTGATGGTCAGCGTCGCAGGTCGGACGCTCCTCACCCCCAGGGGGTGAAGCGCGGCCATGACGCCGGCGCGCATCCTGGCATTAACCGAGAAGACAGCATGACCCTAGATCGCCGGTGTGCCTGCTGCTTATGGCCTTTGCAGAGCGGCTGACATGGGCCAGCGAGACCCAGGAGGACACATGAGACCAGCAGATTGCGCGCGCAGATGGCTGCTGCTTCCGGCGGCCGCTGCCCTGGTCCTGTCAGGGCTGGCCGCCGGATGCAGCAGCAGCAAGCCGGCCTACTGCACCGACGCCGCCCAGCTCAAGACCGCCGTCCAGAACCTCGGCGATGTCAACGTCGTCAAGAACGGCCTCAGCTCCGTGCAGACCGCGCTGAGCAGCGTCAAGACCAGCGCATCAACGTTGGCTACCGACGCGAAGTCCACGTTCGCGCCGCAGATCACAGCACTGCAAACCTCGTTGTCAGGCCTGGAGACCGCGATCACGTCCGCGAAGGGACAACCTCTCGCAACCTCGGCCACGGCGATCGTGTCAGCGATCACCCAGGTCAAGAACTCCGCAAGCGCGCTGCAGAGTGCTGTATCAGGAAAATGCCAGTGACCCGTCCCCGGCGGATGAACCGGGAGACCGGCAACGGGTGGGCGGCATTACACCGCGAGTCAGCTCGGCGGCACGCCCGCGTGGTATCCGTGCAGGTAGCGCGCTCGGAGCTTCGGGCCGGGCTTCTTCTAATCGGCTGGTTCAGGGTTCGAGTCCCTGACGCCCTACGCATGGATTTTGGTTGGACCTTGGCCTGGGGCGGAGCGTAGGGTCGGGCGCTGTGGATGACGCCGAGCCCGAAGTCCTGCTGTTCTTCCTGAACAAGATGCGGAACGCCGTGGTCCGGACGTCGGAGGGGCTGACCGAGGCGCAGCTGCGCGCCCCGGGTGTCGCGTCGGGGACGAACATCCTCGGCCTGATCCAGCACCTGACCGGCGTGGAGGAGCACTGGTTCCGGGTGGTCTTCCTCGGCGAGAACCTGGCTGTGGAGAAGTCCATGCAGGTCCCGGACGGGGTCAGCGCCGCCGATGTGGTGGCCGCCTACCGGCGCGCGTGCGCGCGCAGCGACGAGATCGTCCGCGGCTGCCCGGATCTGGGCACGCTGGCCAGGGCCGTCAACCCAGGGGAGCCGCGCCGGGCGGCGCTGCGCCGGATCGTGGCGCACATGATCGAGGAGACCGGGCGGCACGCCGGGCACGCCGACATCCTGCGCGAGCAGATCGACAACGTGACCGGCCTCTAAGGACCGGCGGGATCGCCGGCCTCTAACCTCATTCAGGTATGGGCCAGCGCCGACTCTAGTTCGCTGCGCATCTCCTGCAGGGAGTGCAGATGCGCGGGCCAGGCCTGGTCGAACCGGTGCGACGGCGTGGTGACGGAGATGGCGATTGACGGTACGGCGGTACCGCTGCTCATGATGGGCACCGAAAGGCAGCAGACGCCTTCGGCGAACCCTTCGCGATCAACCGCGTACCCGTTTTCCCTGACCGTCAGCAACTCGGCGCGCAGGTCGGCCGGGTCGATGACCGTATGCGGCGTCAGCTTGGTCAGCGAGGTGTGCTTCAGGTAGGTCTCCAGGCGCTCTTCCGGGAGGAACGCCAGCAGGATCTTGCCGGTCGAACGGGCATACTCACTGCCGCGCAGGCCGGGATAGAGGTTGCCCACGCGGACCGCCTGGCTGCCCTCGGCCACGCTCACGATGACGGCGGACTCGCCGACCAGCCGGGCCGCGTAGACAGTCTCGCGGGTAGTGGCGGCGAGCCGGTGAATGGCGCTCACCACGGCTGGCTCGACCCGCAGCGAGCGCATGAACGACGCGTGCAGGGTGCTGATCTTGTCGCCGCTCAGTATGTAGCCCGTGCTGATTTTCTCGGCGTAGCCAGCATGGGTCAGCGTGTTCAGCAGGTGATAGACCGTCGGGAGCCCAATGCCTAGTTTGGCCGACAGCTGCCGTGCGGTTACCGCATCAACATTGGAAGCCAGGAAGTCGACCATCGCCAGCGCGCGCGCAGCTGACTGGATGACGTCATTCGGGACCGGCCTCCGGCTGGCGCTCGCGTCAATGCTCACTGATGTGCGCCAGCCAGGATCCGCCCGGACCCGAGTTCGAGCCGCAGATTGCACCAGTACTCCGCCGCGACGATCTCCCGCGGGGCCAGGTAATGCAGTTCGCTGCCGGGCGCCTCGGGGAATTCGAGCTGCCCGGTCGCGCGCCAGACCGATCCCCACGCCACTCGGGTCGGTGCCGTCTGGATGATCTGATCGACCGTGGACGCGCCGGTGACATCGGGCAGGAACCGGTGCGTGATCCACCTGGGTCCGGGTCGCTGCTGAGCCTGTTCGGGTTCCACCGGAGCGGATAGTTCCACAGTCATATGCATCAGCGCGTGCCCTCGGCGGGTAAGAGTTCCCGAGAACCGGTCCCCGGATCTGGGCTCGGCCCAGTATTGCCCTTCCGGAGCCTGCGGCGTAATCCAGGAAGCCAGTACATTGCGGCCATTTAGGGTAGCAGGATCCACCGAGACGTCGCCGCCCACGACCGGCCAGCCCATCATCTCCCGGCCGAAGGCCGTATACACCGGATCGGTCGCGAACATGTAAACCGTGTCATCGCCCTGCTCGCCGTCAAAATGCACGGGAAATCCGATGGCGGCCTCGCGCAGTTCGATGTAATCGCCCGTCCCGGCGCGGCCCCCGTCATGCCTGATGTCCCAGAACCGGGCGCGCACGACAGGATCGGGCTCGACCCGCAGGCTCGGATGACTGTGCCGCTGTGCCTCCGCGGGGTCGGCCAGGCGGTACCAGACGGCCAGGGTGCGGGTAATCATCTGCCAGGGCACCGGCCCGTAGGCCATGGCCAGCCCGCGCCTGGTGTGCGGCATTCCGCCGCCATGCTCCGCGGTCATCGCCCTGTCCCGGTCATCGCCCTGTCCCGGTCATTGCGCTGGCCCGGTCATCGCTGTCCCGGTGACCTCGGCGGGCTGGTACAGCTCCAGCGTGATGCCGTCCGGGTCCTTGAAGTAGCAGGCCCGGCCGCCTTGGTTCATGCCCTCGCTGATGTCCACCGGAGCGCTGACGAATTCCACGCCGGAGCCGGCCAGACGCTGGTATTCCGCACCGATATCACCGACCACGAAGGAAAGGTGGGCCACGCCCACATTCGTCGTGGCCAGGCTGGGCCGGCCGCCCGGGGGGCGCAGGTACTGGATGAGTTCCAGCGTAAGGCCGGCCTGCGCGGGATCGAGTTCGAACTCCGCCACCTCGAGCACGGCATCCTCGAATCCCACCATCTGCCGGGTGTACGCATTGTCCTGCCGCTGCCTGGCCACCAGGCGAAGGCCGAGGATCATTTCGTACCAGTGCACCGAGGCGTCGATATCGGAAACGGTGAAGGCGAAATGCGATAGACCTCTGAACAAGAACACTCCTCGGATTCGTCCGGATTCGTCAACAAGCCGCTCGTATAGCTGGGTAATTCGTCAAGGAGCTGCTGGTACAGCCGGGTCACCAGCGACCGGTCCACGTTCCGGCTCTCGGTCATCGCGCCCGCGACCGTGACCTTGGTCCCGGGGTGGTGCACGGCGAAGGAGCCCCAGGCGCCGGTGTGGAACCACATCTCGCCGCCGGCCGCCTCGCCCCGGAACACGCCCATGCCGAGCTGCCTGCCGGCGGACGGCTCGGGTCTGGTCACGCACATCTCCGCGAGCGTCCCGGCCCGGTCGAAGACCTGACCGCCGAACAGCGCACGCCAGAATCCGGCCAGGTCGCGGGCGTCGCAGACCAGCCCGCCACCGCCCCACAGGTCGCAGGTCGCGTCGATGTCGCTGACGTCGGCGCCGTTCACGTAGTGCCGCAGGCGGGGGCCGCTCCCGGCCGGCACCGGCTCCAGTTTCTCCAGGTAGATGGTGCGCAGGCCGAGCGCGCCGAACCGCAGCGTCTCGCGGTAGAGGGCCGCCAGCGGCTGGCCTCCGGCCTGTTCCAGGACCAGCGCCAGCAGCACATAGCCGGTGTCGGAGTAGATCACGACCTCGCCGGGCTTGCCGGTCGGCCGTTCCCGCAGCGAGGCCTCGACCTTCTCCCACGGCGTCCAGACGTGGTCCGGCTCGGCGATCAGCTGCCTGATGAAGCCGGCATCCTCCAGCGAGGGGACGCCGCTGCAGTGGGTCAGCAGGTGCCGGACGGTCACCTCCGCGCCGTGGCTCGTGCCGTCGATCACCAGCAGGCGCTCGACCAGCTCGGCGGGCAGGAACCCGGCGATCGGCGCGTCCAGGGCCAGCTGGCCGCGCTCGACCATCCGCAGCGCCGTGGCCGCCGCGAACGTCTTGGTGTTGCTGGCCAGCCGGAACGTGGCATCGGGGGTCAGCGGGCGGCCCGTCCGCGGGTCGGCGATCCCGGCCGCCTGCCCGGCCGGTGACCCGTCCGCGGCGATCCGGTGCACCACGATCCCCGGCACGCCCGGGTTGTCCCGCAGGAATTGTTCGAGGACGGCGCGCATCGTGGTTAGCCGATCGCCACTGAGGTGAGCCCGCCGTCGACAACGAGGCAGGAGCCGGTGATGTAGGACGCGTCGTCCGAGCAGAGGAACCGCACCGCCTTCGCGACCTCGTCGGGCAGGCCGAACCGTCCCATCGGGATGGCCCGCAGGTAGTGACCTTCGTCGAATACGCCGGCCGCGACCTGCTCGTCGTGCATGGGGGTCTTCATGAACCCGGGCGCAACCGCGTTCACCCGGATGCCGTGCCGGGCCAGTTCGCCGGCTGCGGTCTGGGTCATCATGATCACGGCCGCTTTCGCCGGCGAGTACACGATCCGGCCCGGCATCGGGGAGAACCCGCGGATGGACGCGATGTTGACGATGGACCCGGAGCGCTGCCCGATCATGATCTGCGCGGCTTCGCGCATGCAGTAGAACACCGCCGACTGGAGGACGGCGACCGAGTCGGACCAGTCCTCGTCGGTCACGTCGGGCACGTCATCGCCGATCCGGCTGATCCCGGCGCAGTTGACCAGGATGTCGAGGCTAGTTCCAGCCTGGGAACCGACGGACAGGGAGCCGAACGCCGCCCGCACCGCATCGGGGTCACCGACGTCGACGCCGGCCGCCACCGCGTCACCGCCGGCCGCCCGGATGGCCGCCGCGGTGGCGTTACCGCTGGCGGCGTTGAGGTCCATGATGACCAGCCGGGCCCCGGCGCGGGCCAAGCCCATGGCGATGGCCTGGCCCAGCCCCGAGCCGGCGCCCGTCACCACGGCAGTCTGCGCGTCAAGCTCGGGCATGCCGGGCCGCCTTTCATGTCGTTTTCGTGGACTGCGGAATGGAGTCGATCAGCTTGCGCGTATACCAGTGCTCCGGACGGTCGAGCACGTCGGCGGCGTCTCCCTGCTCCACGACCTGGCCCTGGTAGAGCACCAGGATCCGCTCCACGACCTGGCGCACGACCGCCAGGTCGTGGGTGATGAACAGGTAGCCGACGCCGAGTTCGGCGCGCAGCCCGTTGAACACGTTGAGGATCTGAGCCTGCACGGACACGTCCAGGGCGGAGACCGGCTCGTCGCAGACGATGAGCCTGGGCTTGACCGCCAGCGCGCGGGCGATGGCCACGCGCTGGCGCTC
The DNA here is from genome assembly GCA_963790065.1 of uncultured Actinomycetes bacterium. GTDB lineage: Bacteria > Actinomycetota > Actinomycetes > Streptosporangiales > Streptosporangiaceae > Palsa-504. The sequence goes on from CAWBNK010000033.1 coordinate 8,166, forward strand.
GCCGCCGGACAGCGCGATGGGCTTGCGCTGCGCGTAGGAGTCGGGCAGCCCGGTCAGCGCGAGCAGTTCCTTGACCTCCTGCCGCGGGTTCGCGGTCGACCCCCGGGCGGCGATGGCCTCCTCCAGGGTCGCACCCACGGTGCGCCGCGGGTTCAGCGATGAGTAGGGATCCTGGAAGATCATCTGCACCGAGGTGCGCAGCCGGCGCTGGTCACGCGCCGACATCGTCTTGAAGTCCGATACCGGGATCCCGTCGATGTAGACCTCGCCGGCCGTGGGACGTTCCAGCCAGACGATGCAGCGCCCGAGCGTCGACTTGCCCGAGCCCGAGTCACCGACCAGTCCGACGCTCTCCCCTTCGTTCAGCGACAAGGACACGTCCTTGAGTGCGGCGACGCCGCGGTCCGGGCCGGACCGCCCGGCGAAGATCTTCGTGACGTTATCCACCCGGACGAACGGGACGGCCTGGGCGCCGTCCGCGTCCCGCACCGGCGCCGCGTCGCTGGTCCGCGCGGCCTCGCGCATCTGCGACCGGATGTCGCCGATGCGGACGCAGGCCGATTCACGGCCATCGGCCACGGGCTTGAGCACCGGGGTGGCGGTGCCGCAGACCGGGGCCGCCCAGGCGCACCGGCTCATGAACGGGCACGTCCCGGCCACCTCGTCCGGGCTCGGAACCCGGCCGGAAATGGTGGGGAGCAGCGCGAGCCTGCGGTCGACCGGCGGGTCCGACTGGAGCAGCCCGAGCGTGTAGGGATGCAGCGGCTCGGCCTCGATGCCGGCCGCCGACCCGGACTCCACGATCACGCCGGCGTACATCACGTAGATCCGGTCGCAGGTGGAGAACGCCACTCGCAGGTCGTGGGTGATCAGGACCAGGCCCATGTCCCGGGACACCCGCAGCGAGTCGAGCAGGGCCAGCAGGTCGCGCTGGGTGGTGACGTCCAGCGCGGTGGACGGCTCGTCCGCGATCAGCACGTCAGGCCCGGCGGCCAGGGCCGCCGCGATCGCGACCCGCTGCCGCATGCCGCCGGACAGCTCATGCGGGTAGCTGGCCAGCACCCGGCGGTCCGAGATGCCGACCTCGGCCAGCCGCCGGGCGGCCTCAGCCCGCCGGTCCGCCCGGGACATCGACCGGCGTACCGCGGCGGGCAGCGACTCGATGATCTGCCGGTCGCAGCGCATTACCGGGTTGAGGATCGTGAACGGGTCCTGCAGGATCATCGAGATGCTGGCCCCGCGCAACCGCCGCAGCTCCCGCTCGGGCAGCCGCAGCAGGTTGCGGCCGCGATAGTCCACCCGGCCCTCGGCCGTGATGCCCGCGGGCAGCAGCCCGATCAGGCTCAGCGCGGTCAGCGTCTTGCCGCTGCCCGACTCGCCCACGATCCCGATGGCCTCCCCGCCGCCGACCCCCAGGGACAGCCCGGCCACGATGGTCCGCCGCTGGCCGCCGATGCGGCTGGCGATGACCAGCTGGTCGCAGGACAGGACGTGCTCAGCACCGGTGCCGCTCATCGCGCCCGGCCCCGGTCGGACAGCCGCTCGAACAGCCAGTCACCCAGGATGCTCGCGCTGGCCGCGGTCAGCACGAGCATGATCCCTGGGGCTATGGAGGCGAGCGGGTTGCTGGACAGCTGCTCATAGCTGCTGGCCAGCAGGCGGCCCCAGTCCGGCGTCCCGGGCGGCACGCCGAGGCCGAGGAACGACAGCGACGCCAGGGTCACCAGGGAGAAGGCGAAGGTCAGGAACGCGTTGGCCAGCTCGATCGGCAGCACGTTGGGAAAGATGTGCCGGGTCAGCAGCACCCGGGTCTTCACCCCGAGCAGCAGCGCGGCCTCCAGGTACGGCCGGCCGCGCTGCTCGAGCGTGGCCGCGCGGACCACCCGGGTGTCGTACGGGATGCTCAGGACCGTGATCACCAGGACCGCGAGCCAGTAGCCGCCGCCCGCCACGCCGACCACGACGATGGCCACGATCAGGCCGGGCAGCGCGTACATCACGTCAGCCCAGCGCATGATCACGGTGTCGGTCCGGCCGCCGTAGTAGCCGGCCAGCATGCCCAGGGCACTGCCGAGCGCCATCGAGCCCACCGCGATGATCGCCGGGCCGATGACCGCGGTCCTGGCGCCCACGATGATGATCGACAGCACGTCCGTGCCGAGGCTGTTGGTGCCCAGCCAGTGCTGGGCACTCGGCCCGGCCATGCCGATGGTCAGGTTCTGCGCGGTCGCGGAGTACGGCGCGATCAGCAGTCCGGCCAGGCAGAAGACCACGACCATGAGGATCCAGGCGAAGCTCAGGCCGACGATCACCAGCGGCGCCCGCGAGGTACGGGCCGCGGAGATCGGCCCGGCCTCGGTCAGCGTGACGGCTGCCATGCCAGCCCACCTCGGATCCGCGGGTCGAGCAGCAGGTAAAGCCCGTCTGTGACCAGATTGGCGGCCAGGATGAGGATGGCCAGCGTCAGCGTCAGGCCCTGGATCACCGGGATGTCCTTATAGTCGATGGACTGCACCAGCAGCGAGCCGGTGCCGGGAATCGCGAACGTCACCTCGACCAGCACGGCGCTGGTGAGCAGGTAGATCACGATCAGGCCGCCGGCCGTCACGACCGGGATCAACCCGTTGCGCAGCACGTAGCTGAACATGATCCGGGTTCTCGGCAGCCCGCGCGCCCGCGCGAACAGCACGTAGTCGCGATCGAGCACCTCGATCATCGAGGCCCGGGTCAGCTTGACCACCAGTGCCATCCCGGAGACGGACAGCGCCACGGCCGGCAGGGTCAGGTGCCACAGCTCGCTGAAGAACCCGGAGCCGAGGCCGTAGACCGGGAAGATCTTGAGCACTTCCGCGAAGAGGTACAGCAGGATGATGCCGCTGGCGAAGGCGGGCGCGCTGATGCCGATCACGGTGGCGCCGGAGATGAGCCGGTCCGTGGCCCGGCGGCTGCGCACGGCGGCCAGGAACCCCAGGCCGATGCCGACCACGATGGTGAGGATGAACGCGTAGACGGCCAGGAAGATCGTCACGCCCAGGCTCGAGATGATGACCTGGCCCACCGACTGCGAGGTGCGGATCGAGGCGCCGAGCTGCAGGTGCACGGCGCCGCCCAGCCAGCCGATGTACCGCTGCCACAGGCTGCCGTTCAGGTGGTACTCGGCCTCGATCTGCGCGATGGCCTGCGGGCTCGACGGCCGGCCGCCGAGCAGCGCGGTGACCGCGCTGCCCGGGGCCAGGTACGTCAGCGCGAACACCAGGAACGAGATGATGAGCAGCAGGACCGGGATGACCAGGACGCGCCGCACGGCGAAGCTCCAGACCGGGTGCCGCGCTCCCTTCCAGCCGCTCCAGACTGACCGCGCGATGGCCCGTGCGGGCATGGTCAGGCCGGCAAGATCTGCGCGGCCCACGGCTGGATGCAGTACCAGGCCGCGTGGAACCCGGGATAGGTCAGGTTCTGGCTGATCGCCATGGCGCCCTCGTTCCAGTAGTTCATGACGTACGGCACGTCCTGGCTGGCGATGTCCAGCATCTCCATGATCGGCGCGACCCGGTCGGCCGGCTTGGCCGCCGCGCTCTCCTGCGCGATGAGCTGCTGGACCCGGGGGTTGACGTAGTTCGCCGTGTTCCAGCCCCCGTCCACGATGCTGGCCTGGCCGAGCATGATGCTGGGGAAGTCGCTCGGGTCATCGACGGTCGGGCCGTTCTCCAGGATCTGGATGCCGGTGTTGTTCTTGCTGGTGAAGAAGCCGGCCTCGTACTCGTTCTCCTGGACGTTGACGATGTTCAGGGTGATGCCGATCTGCTTCAGGTTCTGCGCGATGGACTGCGCAATGGACGACAGGTACGGGGGCGTGGGCGGGACAGGGAACTTCGCCGTGAAACCGTGCGGGAACGCCGACTGCTTCAGCTCGGCGGCGGCCATGGACACGTCGAACGGGTACGCCTGGAACTTCTGGTAGGAGGTCAGCGCCTCGTTCGCCGACAGGCCCACCGGCGCCCACTCACCCGGTGGCGTGATGCTGGTGGCCGCGGTAGGCACGCCGCCCATGATGGACTTGACGATGCCGGCCTGGTCGACGCAGTGCGCCACCGCCCGCCGGACGTGCACGTCCGACCAGGGACTCTGCTTGACGTCCATGCTCAGGTAGCCGATCTGCAGGTTCGGCTTGACCACGACGTTGATGTTGGACAGCTGGCGCCAGGACGCGATGTCGGTCGGCGGGACGTTGAACCCGCCATCCAGCTGGCCGCTCTCCAGGGCCAGCCGCCGGGTGTTGTCGTCGGTGATGAACTGGAACGTGACCTTCTTCGCGACGCCCTTCTGCCCCCAGTAGCCGTCGAACTTGGTGAGGGTGACGCTCTCGTTCGGGACGTAGCCGTCGAGGATGTACGGGCCGGTGAACATGCCGAGCGACCCGGGCGTGCCGAGGCTCGAATTATGCGCCTCGGTATAGGCCTTCTGCCCGACGAACAGGAAGTTGGCCAGGCCGAGGAACTCCGGGTTGGGCGAAGACAGCGTGATCGTCAGCTGCATGGCGCCGGTCTGCTTGACCGACGTCACGGTCCCGAACAGGCCGCCGAAAATCGTCCCGTTGCCGTGGATGAGGCGGTTGATCGAGTAGAGCACGTCCTCCATGGTCATCACGGATCCGTCCCAGAACCGCACCCCGGGCCGGATGTTGAACACCCACGTGACCGGGTCGGGATGCGACCACGACTCGGCCAGGTACGGCTCGATGACCCCGGCCGCGTTGTAGACCACCAGGCCCTGCACGCTGCTGGAGATGGCCGCCTCGGACGGCAGGTCGCCGGCCTTGATCGGGTCCAGGTTGGTCGCCACCTGGTCGAAGGACCAGGTCAGCGAGTCGAGGGAGGCACCGGCACTCGAACCAGGCTTGGCCGAGGACGAGCTGCTTGAGCAGCCCGCCGCGGCGAGCGCCCCGGTGGCCAGGGTGCCGCCCAGGAACCCTCTGCGCGAGACTCTGGCCATTGCGCTGTCACGTGTGTACGTCATCTCTACCGCCTCTTTCTCCAGGCCGGTTGTCCATGAGTTTGTGTGCCGCCCGGCGGACGTCCTCGGCGCCGGGCAGCCAGGCCGCTTCGAGCGGCTCCGCGTACGGCACCGGGATGTCAAGTCCGCAGACGCGGTAGACAGGCGCGCGGAGGATGTCCCACGCCTGCTCCATCACGCGTGCGGCGATCTCGGCTCCCGGACCGCAGTTCCTGTGCGCCTCGTGCACGACCGCGAGGCGTTGCGTACGGGCAACTGATTCCAGGACCGTCGCCAGGTCCAGGGGAACCAGGGTGCGCAGGTCAATGACCTCCGCGGATATGCCATCGGCGGCTAGTGCCCGGGCCGCATCCAGGCAGGTGTGAACGGACCTCGAGTAGGACACCAGCGTGACGTCCGAGCCGCGGCGCACGACGTTGGCCTGACCGAACGGGATCTCGAAGGCCTGGTCGGGAACCGGCCCGCGCTGGCCGTACAGCGCCTTGTGCTCGATGACCAGCGCCGGGGAGTCCATCCGGATCGCGGTGGACAGCAGGCCCTTGGCGTCGGCAGGGAAGGCGGGCAGCGCGACGGCGAAGCCGGGGACGTGCATGAACAGGGCTTCCAGGCACTGGGAATGCTGCGCGGCCGTGCCCGCGCCGACGCCCTGCTGCGTCCGCACGGTCAGCGGTACCTGCCACTGGTCGCCCGACAGGTAGCGCATCTTGGCCGCCTGGTTCAGCAGCTGGTCGGCCGCGACCAGGCTGAAGTCCATGAACATGAGCTCGACGACCGGCCGCTTCCCGGTCATCGCCGCGCCGATGGCGGCCCCGACGAACCCGGACTCCGAGATGGGGGTGTCGAGCACCCGGTGCGGGCCGAACCGCTGCCGCAGTCCGTCGGTGACCTGGTAGATCCCGCCGTACGCGCCGATGTCCTCGCCGAGCAGCAGCACATCAGGGTCGCGCTCCAGCTCGCCGGCCAGCGCGTGGCGCAGCGCCTCGCGGTAGGTCAGGTCGGACACCTGCAGCGCGGTGGCCGTCATCGGGTGCTCGTCAGGTACGGCTCAGCGCCCAGGCCGATCGTGGCGGCCGAGGGTGCCGGGGCGTCCAGTGCGGCCCGTTCGGCCGCGGTCACCCGGTCGGTGACCCGGCGAACGGATTCCTCGATGTGCTGCGCTGGCACGCCTTCGGCGGCGAGCCGGCCGGCGAGCAGCCGGACCGGATCGCGTTCCCGCCAGGCCGCGACCTCCTCGCGGGTCCGGTACGACTGGGTGTCGCCGGGCATGTGCCCGCAGAACCGGTAGGTGAAGGCCTCCACGAACGTCGGCCCGCCGCCCGCGGCGGCGCGCCCGATCGCCTGGCCGATCACCTCCTGGACGGCTAGCGCGTCCATGCCGTCGACCGAGACGTTCGGGATGCCGTAGGACTCGCTGCGCGAGGCCAGCGAGCCGACCCGGACCATCTGCCGGATGGGCGTCATCTCGGAATAGAGGTTGTTCTCGCAGACGAACACGACGGGCAGATCCCAGATCGCCGCCAGGTTGAGCGCCTCGTGAAAGGCGCCCTGGTTCGTCGCCCCGTCGCCGAACGGCGCGATCGTCACGCGACCGCTGCCGTTCAGCTTCGCGGTCAGCGCCGTGCCGCAGGCGATCGGCAGGCCGGCCGCCACGATCGCGTTGCCCGGCAGGATGCCCCGCGGCGCCGACCCGAGGTGCTTCGACCCGCCGCGGCCCAGGTTGCAGCCGTCCTGCCGGCCCAGCACCTCGCCGAAGGCCTGCTCCGGGGTCATCCCCCAGGCCAGCGCCCAGGCGTGACCGCGGTAGGTGGGCACCACGAGGTCCCCTGGGCCCGCCGCGAACCGGGCGCCGACCGCCACGGCCTCCTGGCCGATACCGAGGTGGATAGACCCCCGGATCAGGTTGGCCGCGAACAGCTGCTCGAGGCGCTCCTCGAAGGTCCTGATGACCAGCGCCAGCTCGAAGACGTCACGCAGCCAGGCCGCGCGTGCGGCAGCGCCCGGCAGGCCGGCAGCATCTTCGCCGCCTGCGGCGACAGCGGCGCCTGGCGCGCTCGCAGTGCTTGCCGCGCCGCTGGCGGGATCGGTCATGGCCATCGCGTCTTTCTTAACTGTTTCATTATTTGAAACATTTTATCGTATTATGAAATTAAGTTAGCAGGACGGTGAGAATCGTGTCAACGGATCCGCGGTCGGCGCGCTGGTCAGGGCGCCCGCGGCAGGTATTCCCGGCCGAATACGAGGTCCGCGTAATTGCCGTCGGCGACCCGGTCGCCGGCGGCCACCCGGTAACGCGCGATGACCTCCGGATCGAGCTCGATCCCCAGGCCGGGGGCGGCCGGGAGCCGGAGGCGGCCGTCGTCGAACTGGAGCGGGGAAACGCCGAGGCTGTCGATGAACGGGTTGCCCGTCCGGTCGACCTCGACCATCTGGCCGTTGGCCAAGGCCGCGACCACGTGCGCGTTCGCCAGGAGCGCGACCGCGTCATTCCAGGTGTGCGTGATCACCGGCACACCGTGGGCGGCGGCGAGCTCGCCGATCCGCAGCGCCTCGGTTATCCCGCCGGTCCGGGAGGCATCGGGCTGGGCGATGTCGATGGCGCCGCAGCGCAGCAGCTCGGCGAAGCCCTGCACGCCGAACTCGTTCTCGCCCGCCGCGACCGGTATCCGGCCGGCCTGTCGCAGCGCCGCGTACCTGTCGATGTCCTCGGGCGGGAACGGCTCCTCGAACCACGCCACGTCATGGTCGGCTAGGAAGGCCGCGAATTCCGTCGCCTGCTCGAGGCTGTAGCGGTGCGTGCCGTCGACCGCCACCCGCCGGCCGGGCCCGATGACCGAGGTCACCGCGGCCACGGCGGCCCGGTCGTAGTCGGGGTCGCGGCCCAGCCGCATCTTCATCGTCCGGAAGCCGTCCTCGGCATGACGGCTCGCCTCGGCCCGCAGGACCGCGAGGTCGTCGGCCCACAGCAGCGCGCTCGCGTAGGCCTCGACCTCCGGCCGGGATCCGCCCAGCAGCCGGTAGAGCGGCTGCCCGTGCTGCTTCGCGCGGATGTCCCATAGCGCGATGTCGACCGCCCCGATCGCCGACATGGCGGCGCCCTTGCGCCCGTACCACCGGGTCAGCCCGTACATCTCGCGCCACAGCTGTTCGGTGGCCGCCGGGTCGGCGCCGATCAGGAACGGGGCCAGGTGCTGCTCGACGATCACCCGCATCAGGTCGGGATGGGTGTAGGCCGAGCCGATGCCGGTCAGCCCGTCCTCGCACGTGATCAGCACCAGCGAGGTCAGCCGCGCGTTCGTGCGGCCCTCCGCGCACAAGAACCCGTCGCCCGGGTACTCGAAGTGCAGGTTGACGACTTCGACCGACTGGATCGCCATCGCCGCCGCCTCTCTACGCCGCTTCGGCGCGGACCCGCGCCATGGCGCGGGCAATCGCGCCCTCGGTCTCGGCCAGGTCCGCGTCGCTATGCGCGGTCGACACGTACAGCAGGCCCCGCGGGATGACGTGGACGCCCTGCTGGAGCAGCAGGGCCGCCAGGCGCCGGTATGCGGCGCGGTCGGCTTTCAGCGTGTCCTGGTAGGTATCGACCGGGCCGGGCGAGACGAACGCGTGCGCCGCGGCGCCGTACTGGTTGATCACGAGCGGGACGTCCGCAGCGGCGGCGGCCGACCGCAGCGCCTCGGCCAGCCGCTGCGCGGTCTGCTCCAGCCGCGGGTACAGCTCGTCCGCGTGTTGCTCGAGCGTGGTCACCGCGGCCAGCGCCGCGCTCGCGCACACCGGGTTGGCGTTGAACGTCCCCACGTGCGCCACGCGACCTGAGGCCACCTCCTCAAGCACGTCGGCCCGGCCGCACACGGCGCTGATCGGGAACCCGGCCCCCAGGGCCTTGCCCAGCACGGTCAGGTCGGGCAGCACGCCCAGCCGTTCCTGCGCTCCGCCGAGGCCCAGCCGGTACCCGGTGATCACCTCGTCGAAGATGAGCAGCGCGCCGGCCCGGGCCGTCATCTCCCGCACGCCCTCCAGGTAGCCGGGGGCGGGCAGCAGGCAGCCGGCGTTGACCGCGACGGGTTCCATGATCACCGCCGCCACGTCGCTGCCGAGCGCGCCGGCCAGTGCGGGCAGGTCGTTCCAGGCGCACACCGTCACCGAGCTCGACGCCGCCGGGTCCTGGCCCGCCGTGCCCGGCTCCGTCATCTCGGTCGATCCCGACAGGCCTACGTGCATCGGGTCGAACCAGCCATGATAGTGCCCCTGGAACTTGATCACTCGTGACCGTCCGGTCGCGGCCCGGGCGATGCGCAGCGCCGCGTGCACCGCCTCGCTGCCCGTGCTGGAGAACACGCACAGCTCGGCCGAGGGCACGGTCCGGCACACCGCCTCGGCCAGGGCCGGCTCCAGCGGGTGCGATGCCCCGTACCCCAGCCCGAGACCCAGCTGCGTGCGCACGGCCGCCAGGACCGGTGCCGGCGAGTGACCGAGCAGCAGCGGCCCGAAGCTCAGCGCGAAGTCCACGTACTGGTTGCCGTCCACGTCGGTCATCCGCGCCCCGGCGCTGCTCGTGAACGACACCGGCACCGGCTCCTGCGCGGCGCGGAACGCGGTCGCGACGCCGCCCGCCAGGGAGTTCCTGGCTCGGTTGTGCTGCGCGTGGGACTGGGTCAGGTTCAGGCTCATCGGGTCGCTCCTCCCGCCGACCGGCTCATGCCCGCGTATCCGAGCTGCTGCGACAGGCCGTCGCACCAGCGCTTGATCAGCAGCCCGAACTCGGCTCTCCTGGCCGCTGGGATCCGTTCGGCCAAGCCGGAGACCGATATGGCCCCGAGCGGATGGCCGTCGCGGCCGATGATCGAAGCCGCCACGCAGGCCGCGCCGACCTCTGTCTCGCTGTCATCGGTAGCGAAACCCTGGCTGCGCACGCGGCTCAGCTCGGCGTCAAACTGCTGGCTGCCAGTGATGGTCCGGTCGGTGAAGCTGGCGTACGGTTCCGGCCCCAGCAGCGCCGCACGCTCCTTGGCCGGCAAGCAGGCGCAGATGGCCTTCCCGATCGCGGTGGCGTGCGCCGGGACCTCGTCGCCGACGTTGACCAGGATCCGGAGCGCGAACGCGCCGTCGATGACCGCCGCGTAGGCAATCCGCCCGCGGGCCAGCAGGGCCAGGTTGACGGTCTCGCTCGTGGATTCGCGCAGGCTGGCCATGGCCGGCCGCGCCAGGCGGACCACGGAGGTGGCGTTGGAGCGCGCCGCCAGGGCCCGCACGCTCGGGCCGAGCCTGAAGACATGCTCGGCGCGGTCGTGCACGATGTAGCCGTGGCTCTGCAGGACCGTGACAATGCGGAACGCGGTGGCCCGCGAGACGGCCAGGTGGTCCGCGATCTCGACCAGCTTGGCCTGGTCCCGGTCGGCCACGAACTCCAGGGTCTGCAGGCCGTGGTTCAGGCTGTTGGGCATGTCGCTCCTTGGGCCGTGGTGGCGCGGTCCGGCTGGCCGGCGAAACGGCGCAGGACGTTGGCGGTGACGCGGGACACGTTGTTGTCGTAACGGGCGTGCGACAGGCTGCCCAGCCACGACATGGAGCTCACCGAGAACACGGCGCCGCCGGCGTCGTTCTCCAGGTAGGTCAGGTCGGCGCGCGGCTCGCCCGGCTGGCGGTCGGACCGCCACGAGATCCGGTCCTCGAGCAGGACGGAATAGTGCCCGGACAGCAGCGCCGTGGCCAGCACCATGGTTTCGGGCGGCGTGCCGAGGGCGGCGTCGGCGCGGTCCACCTCATCGCCAGCCGCGCCGCCCATGACCAGCCCGAAGTCGCCGATTACCGCTTCGGTGACACCGTCGAAGATGAAGGCCACGCGCGGGTCGTAGCTGGCGGCCAGGCGGCGGTACCCGACCGAGTGCCCGTCGGCCCCCTCGCTGGCCGTTCCCACCCCGGTGAGACGGTTCGGAATCGGCCCGCGGCGCCGCCAGTGACCGCCGTGCTCGCCGGTCGTGCTGTGGTGCAGTTCGCCGGGCTCGGATTCCCACGGCCGGGTCCCGCCGTGCCCGCGCCTGACCTCGATGACATCCGGCCGCTCCGGATGGACGCTCGTCACCCAGTAGAAGCCGTTGCCGCCCAGGTACATCATCCGCCCGCCAGCGGCGACATAGTTCTCGTAGGCGGAGATCATCTCGTAGCTGCAGTACTCCGGGTGGCTGCCGGTCAGCACCGCCGAGTAACGGCCCAGGAACTCGCGGCCGCCGACGTGGACCTCCTCATCGGTGGCCACGTCGTAGTCGAATCCGAGCGCTTCCAGCCAGTCGATCAGGAACAGATCGCCGCCGAGATGCCGGCCCGCGTCGAGCAGGGAGGTCCGGTAATCGGGCCGCAGCGAGAGGACCGGGCGCCGCGGGGAGGAGTAGCAGATGCCGCTGCCGTCACTGTGACGCTGATACAGCGAGCCGCCGAACTCCGGATGAGCGTCCATCAGGTCTTCGATTGGTGACCGCGGCGGATACCAGTCCTGCGGCCGGCCCGGCTGGCACTCCGGCGTGAGCGCCAGATTCGCGTAGGCCACGTAGGTCATCGTGGGCAAGACGACCAGGATGGGCCTGGTCTCCTGGGTCAAGGCCGGGACCACGACGAACGGAATCCTGTCCTCGAGCGTGCCCGCCCGGAGCCGGACGGCGTAAACGCCGCTGCGCAGGCCGCCCGGAAGGGACAGGCTGAAGTCCACCTGCCAGCCGGCGTCCTCGATATCGTCGGCGTGGAAGTGAATCGCGTTGTATTCCGACGGCACCAGCCGGAAGTCGACTTCGCGGCCAGTCCAGTTGTGCCCCGTGACGGCCCGGGTGGGCATGTTGACGAGCCGGCCGCCGAGCCCGTCGGCCGGAGAGCCGGGTATGGCACAGCTGGCCTGGTCGACCGAGCAATCCCACCTGCCGATGAGCCCGGGCGGGTACTCGCTGGCGTCGGCGCTGACCTGGCGGACCGCCTGGATCTCCGGCACGCTGAGCCCCCGGCCGAACAGCACCGGGACGCCGAGCTTGCCGTTATAGCAGCCGCCCGCCCAGCCGGCCCGGCCGCCCTCGGGCCGGTTCCATCCGGCCGCGGCCAGCAGCAGCGGCGCGTCGGTCCGGGCCAGATCGCCGGGTTCCCAGTTCGCCCGGGTCGCGACGGGCCCGGCCGCCCACGCGCTGAGCGCCTCCTGGTAAAGGAGCACGACCCCGGATTCGGCGTCATACGCTGCCGCCACGAACCACCAGGTCCGCGGGGTCAGCGCGGTCTCCGACCGCAGCTGAAGCAACGTGCCGGACGCCGTCTGCCCGCTGAAGACGAGGTGGCCCGTTTCATCGAGGGCGAAGCTGAACCCCTGGCCCCCGGGCAGGTCACGCTTGCTGATCAGCCCCTGAACATGGTCGCACGGCAGTTGCGTCGGGAAGATCCACGCGGCCGCGGTCAGGCTGCCCAGGCGCCCCAGAGCCGGGCAGTCAGCGATCAGCGCGTAAGAACCGGTGTGCGTGACCTGCTCGCGCCCCGGGCGGCGCACCGCGCGGATGCCTGCCACCTCCTCCTCGCGGAAGCCGGGCCCGGCCGGGTTCCGGTCACCGTGGATCAGCCGGACCACGGACGCCTCGTACTCGGCCTGGTCCGTGTGCACCATCACGTCCAGCGTGTCGCCGGCCGATGCGGATATCCGGTCGCAGTACCCGATGAGCTCGCCCACGGCCCGCCTTTCTCGTTTCACTAATTGAAACAAGCAGCATCCGTTAAGTGAGAAAGATCTTGTCCCGTGCATCACGGGTTGTCAAGAAGCCGTCGGCAGGCGACTGCTCCGCTGACTCCGGAATCAGAAAGATCCACACCCAGATCAGATTATGAAAAAAGATACGTATAACTAACATATAGTCGAATATTAATGCTACAATTGTTCGTACGGGGTGTTTTAGATCATTTCTGCCGAACGGAGCGTGGCTGATGCCTCAGGACCCGTGTGGCTGCGGCAGCGGCGGGTGCAGGTCATGCCGGTCGCCCGGGGCAGCTGCGAGCACGAGCACGCCGAGACCGGGTACCGGCCCAGCCGCAAACTCCAGCACCTGATCCGGGCCCGCAACGCCCGGTGCACCGCACCCGGGTGCGGCAGACCCGCAGCCAGATGCGACCTGGACCACACCATCGCCTGGGACAAAGGCGGGATCACCTGCGAATGCGGGCTGGCTCCGTTGTGCCGGCACCACCACCGCGTCAAGCAGGCCAACGGCTGGCAGCTGTCGCAGCCAGAGCCAGGCGTGCTGATCTGGCACACGCCCAGCGGGCGCAGCTATACGACGACACCCACCAAGTACCCCGCCTGACCATCAGGTCAGGCGGGGTGTCATCGGCTATATAAAGACCGGCGTGTCAATGCCCGCTTCCCGGGCGACCGCGCGGTTAAATGATCATCCCGTGACCGGGATCGCGGCCCAGGGGCCGATGGGGCGTGACGACCGGCACGCCAAAGAGAACACGTAGCGTGACGGCTTGAAGGTGCTCAGCCTGAATACGAGATAAGAATCCTGTGAACAAGCCCGGAGCCGAACAGCGCGGATTTCGCCGTGCCCGGAGGCATAAAAGTCCGGGCTCGGAGCGGGGCCTGGCCACCCCGAGCCCAGACGGACAGGTGAGAACAAGATCTCGACCCTGTCCCTGTCGATCATGCCGCCGGAACCTTAGGACACGCTAGGACGAGGCTGTGAACCCGCCTTCAACTAAAACTACTGTGCGTGCCTGACTGCGCGGCGAAGTTAGGCGCTGGCCGGCGGCTGTTCGGCAGCCGATGGCGGGCCTGGCGGCCACGCTGCGAGCTGCTCGTTGGCCTGGCCGGGAAGCTCGCCTGAGGTCCAGCTGGCCAGCTCGGCAGCCATATCGCGGACCTGATCGGGCGAGTGGCGGCCGGTGCTGTAGGCGACCGGTGCACCGAGCAGTGCGGGCCTGGTGTGCTCGCCTGTGCTCTCGGACAACGGATCGGCCCGCCGGGCCTGCTGCTGTGGAATCTGTACCCGCTGGGCACATTCGTCGCGGTCGAGAAACTCCGCGAGATATTCGGCTTCGTCGGCGTCGATCCCGATCACGACCCGGGGCTCACCCCATGGTTCCTTGAGCGAGTATCCGACGTAGCTCACTACTGGTTGTCCGGGCGCGACCGCGAGTCCGTGCAGCGCGCGCCATTGTTCCCATGCCGATTCCAGGCGCGTCGCGGCGCGCTGAGCACGTGCGACCAGTTCTGGATCACGCATCGTGCGACCCTCCCCTGAAAGCGGACCGGCCCCGGCAGCTTGCCGTCCAGATGTGCCTGGCGATACTTCCCTGCCGGGCAATTCTGTGATCTGGCGCGCCGCACCGGGGCCGACCCCCCATTCCCTTGATCGAGTGCCGCCGTATCCACCATGGCCCAGGCGCCTCGGGCGGCTGGCCGGTGAAGACGGCAAGTGGTCACTCGGAACGCTGCTGCGGAATACCCGCGAGCAGGGCACGAACCTCAGTCTCCCGGTAGCGCCGGTGTCCCCCCAGCGTGCGGATTGAGGTCAGCTTTCCGGCCTTTGCCCACCGTGTGACCGTCTTGGGGTCGACACGGAACATCGTGGCGACCTCCGCGGGCGTCAGCAGTGGCTCAGCCTCTGGTGTACGTGCGGACATGTGTTTGGCCTCTCCTCCTGGACCATTCTGCGATCCTTGCGGTTTTTGTGTTGCCTGGTGCTCCGTGGGGAGCGTGTCGGGGATGTCCTATATGGCCGACACGGACCATATTGCCATCACCAGCGGTGACGCGTCGACCACCAGGCGCAAGTTTCTGTACCGGGATGCCCAGTTGCTCCGCCGATCACCATCACTCACGGTGAGTGTAGCGATACTTAGTGTCGCATCAAGGCGGATTCGGAAATAGCGCCCGGGAACTACCGGCCGACGCGCCCTTCTTCAGTTAGCCATCTCGTATTCGGCGCAGGCGCGCCACCGGCTGTGCGCGCGCTTATACATAGCCGCCGCGAGCCCGCGCTCGCCTTTGGCCACGCCATCGATGGCGGCGCCGATCTCGGCGGCCGATTGGTCGTTACCGAGCGCTTCGTCGCTGAGCAGGTGCACCAACCCCCCGTAGTCGAGTTCTACTAGTGAGTAGGGATGGAAATCTTCCAGCCACCGGCCGGCGTCCGCCAGCCGGGTCAGGTCGTTCATGGTCTGCTGCTCGTCCCTGGCCAGCACCAGGCCCGGCAGCGCCGAGCCGGTGGCGGAGATCATCCGGCCGTAGGACAGCAGGCAGCGAAGCCTGGTCTGCCAGGGGCACACGTAGGTCACGCCATCCGCCCGGCGGACGTACGCGTGCTCGCTTTCTTCGTCAGGCACCACCACCTGAGGTGCGGCGATCGCCCGGCGCAGCGCCTCGGCGTGCTCCACCGTGAGCGAATCGCGCCGCCGGGGCCGGGCCGGGGAGGCCGCGTAGGCGGCCCACCGGGACCGGTCGGGCTCGTGGAACGCCGCCACCGGTTCATAGATGCGGAGATACGCGGCGTAAGTCATCACTGTCGTATCGTGACATACCAGAAGGCCGCAAAGACGGTACTCAAGGTAACGAGATCATCACTACTGTGAGTTACCGGTCAGTACGGATCACGGAAAACCGCTGTATACAGGGGGGTCGGCACGCTGAAAGCCTTAGCCCGTAAGGCTTTCCGAGCGGTCCGCCCGACCGGCCCGCCGCGTGGGCCGACGGGCCAGCTCTGTACCCCGGCAAGCAATACGCTGGTATTCGATCCTGGTTCATACCGGACCGGGACGGAACGAGGAGAGTCACTACCGTGACTAACGTGTTCGCGACGCCCCACAGGGATAACGGCTCAGCCGGCGAAGCCGACCACGAGCAGGTCGCCTTCTGCCAGGACACCAAGACCGGCCTCCGGGCGATCATCGCCATCTACTCCACCGCGCTGGGTCCCGGCCTGGGCGGCACCCGCTTCTATCCGTACGGCAGTGAGGACGAGGCCCTGGCCGACGTGCTGCGGCTGTCCCGGGCCATGGCGTACAAGAACGCGCTGGCCGGGCTGGATCACGGCGGCGGTAAGGCGGTCATCATCGGCGACCCCGACCGGGACAAGACCGAACCGCTGCTGCGCGCCTACGGCCGGTTCGTCTCCTCCCTCGGCGGCCGCTACATCACCGCGTGCGACGTGGGCACGCGCAGCGAGGACATGGACGTCATCGCCCGCGAGTCCCGCTGGGTGACCGGCCGGACCACGGCCAACGGCGGCGCCGGGGACTCCTCGGTGCTGACCGCGCTCGGCGTGATGCACGGCCTGCGGGCCGCGGCCGAGCACGTGTGGGGCAGCACCAGCCTGCGCGGCCGGACCGTCGGCGTCGAGGGCGTCGGCAAGGTCGGCCACCGGCTCGTCGATCACCTCATCGAGGCCGATGCCACCGTGGCGGTGTGCGACGTCAGCGGCGCCGCCATCGACGCGGTCCGGGCCCGGCACCCCGAGGTCCGTGCGGTGGACGGCATCGGCGCCCTGCTCGCGGAGCAGCTGGACGTGCTGGCCCCGTGCGCGCTGGGCGGCACCCTGACCGACCAGGTCGCCAACGTGCTGACCGCGCGCATCATCTGCGGCGCGGCCAACAACCAGCTGGCCCATCACGGCATCGAGAAACTGCTGGCCGACCGGGGCGTCGTGTACGCCCCCGACTATGTGGTCAATTCGGGCGGCGTGATCCAGGTGGCCGATGAGCTGGCCGGATTCAATTTCGACCGCGCCCGCGCCGCCACCGAGCGGATCTTCACCAGCACGGCCAAGGTCCTGTCAATCGCCGATGCCGAGGGCGTGCCCCCGTCGGTGGCCGCCGACCGGATGGCCGAGCGGCGGATGGCCGATGTCGGACGGCTGCGCGGAATATGGCTCGGCACCATGGGTTCAGCGTAGGCATCAGGGGCGCAAACCGGGTACGGTTATACCTGTACGGATGCTGGCGAACGTCGCGCTCCCCGTTGCGGGGCGGCGACGGCGTCATAGGACGCACCAATAGCCAGCGAGGCGGAGATCATGGGGCCGGATGGCTCCGGACGTTCGAGGGGGTCGAGCCAATGGGGCGCGGCCGAGCCAAGGCCAAGCAGGTCAAGGTGGCCCGTCAGCTCAAGTACAAGACGAGCGACGGCACAGACCTCGACCGGCTGCGTGCAGAGTTCGGCGTGGGCGCGGACTCCCACGCCGACGATTCCGCCGCCGGGGACTACGACGATGACGAGGACGACGCGGACGACCCGGTCGAGGGTTCCTGGAACGACGCCGAGGACGCCTGGCCCCGCTAAGGCGTTCTAGTTCAGGTTCCGACGCTCAGGTCATCCAGTACGTGCTCGCCGCGGTCGCGGTCGGCTACGGGGATCGGGTACTGCCCGTCGAAGCAGGCCCGGCATAGCCGGTCTGCGGGTATCTCGCTGGCCTCGGTCAGCCCGGCCAGCGACACGTAGCCCAGCGAGTCGGCGCCGATGGAGGCGCAGATCTGTTCGGGTGACAGGTGCCCGGCGATCAGTTCGGCGCGGGTGGCGAAGTCGATGCCGTAGAAGCAGGGCCACATCACCGGCGGGGACGCCACCCGCACGTGCACCTCGGCGGCGCCCGCCTCCCGGAGCATGGCGACCAGCGCGCGCTGGGTGTTACCGCGCACGATCGAGTCGTCCACCACGACCAGCCGGCGGCCGGCGATGGCGTCCCGGAGCGGGTTCAGCTTCAGCTTGATGCCCCGCTCCCTGATCGTCTGGCTGGGCTGGATGAAGGTCCGGCCCACGTAGGAGTTCTTGACCAGGCCCTGCCCGAACGGGATGCCGCTGGCCTCGGCGAAGCCGATCGCGGCCGGGGTCCCGGACTCCGGGACCGGGATGACCAGGTCGGCCTGGGCGGGGTGCTCGGCCGCCAGCCGCTGGCCCACGGCGACCCGGGTGGCGTGCACTCCGCGCCCGGAGATCGTGGTGTCCGGCCGGGCCAGGTAGACGTACTCGAACAGGCACCCGCGGGGCTGCGGCGGGGCGAACGTCCGGGACCGCACGCCGCGCCCGTTGATGCAGATCAGCTCGCCCGGCGCGATCTCGCGCACGAACCCGGCCCCCACGATGTCCAGCGCGGCGGTCTCGCTGGCCACCACCCAGCCGCTGTTCAGCCGGCCGAGCACCAGCGGCCGGAACCCCTGCGGGTCCCGTGCCGCGTACAGGGTCTGCTCGTCCATGAAGACCAGCGAGTAGGCACCCTTGGCCAGCGGCAGCACGGCCGCGGCCACGTCCTCGATGCTGGCCGGCTCGCCGGCCGCTCCTGCTGCTGCGGCCGCTGCGGCGGTGGCCGAAGGCACGCGCTCGCTGACGAACAGCGCGGTCAGCACGTCGGTGTCGGACGTGGCGGCGATGCCGCCGTCGTCGGGTGTGGCCGGGTCGAGCAGCGCGGCCAGTTCCGCGGTGTTGATCAGGTTCCCGTTGTGCCCCAGGGCCAGGCTGGTGGTGGGCGTGGACCGGAAGGTCGGCTGGGCGTTGGCCCACACCGAGGCGCCGGTGGTGGAGTACCGGCAGTGACCGACCGCGATGTGGCCGCGCAGGGCGGTCAGCGCGGGCTCGTCGAAGACCTGGGCCACCAGCCCCATTTCCTTGTGCACCATGATGCGGTGGCCGTCACTGACCGCGATCCCGGCCGATTCCTGGCCCCGGTGCTGCAGCGCGTACAGGCCGAAGTAGGCCAGCTTGGCGACATCCTCACCCGGCGCCCAGACGCCGAATACCCCGCAGGCCTCGCGTGGCGGCCGGTCCTCGGAGTCAAGGTGACCGTCGGGAGATGTCACTGATTCAGTTTATTCACCCAATGGGCAGGTAAGCGGCAAGATCGGCGCGTGGCCCGCTGGCGTGAACGGCGCCGGAGGCGACCGCGTCGGCCCACTGCAGGCGACCGGTGGCCAGCCGGAGCCAGGTGAGCGGGTCGGTTTCCACCACGTTGGGCGGCGTGCCGCGGGTGTGCACCGGGCCGGGCAGGCACTGCACCGCCGCCACCGGCGGGATCCGCACCTCGAGCACGCGGCCGGGATGGCGCGCGGCCAGCAGCTGCAGCAGGTACCTGGCCGCGGTGCGCAGGTCGTCCGGGCCGGGGGCCTGGCCCGCGTCCATGGCGTGCAGCACGGCGGCCACGCTCTGGGGTCCCCGCGGGTCCGGGCGCCGGGCCGGCAACGTCTCAGCCGAACAGGGCGGGCAGGGTGGCGGTGTGCGCGGCGGCCAGTTCGGCCAGCGGGATGGTGAAGCAGCCCTCGACCGCCAGGCTGTCGCCGCCGGCCGTGCCGATGGTCTGGGCCTGGCACGTCGTGCGTCATGCACAGCTGGCCGAAGGCGCTCTCCGCGCCGGGCCGGACCGCCACCACGGCCCGGGCCGCCGACTCGCTGAACAGCCAGGTGAAGGCGTCGCCAGGCAGCCGGACGCGGCAGCCGGCCTGGCCGCGCAGGCAGGATTCGGCCAGCGCCACGGCCAGCCCGCCGTCGGACAGGTCGTGCGCGGCGGCCAGCAGCCCGGCGGCGGACGCGGCGGCCAGCAGAGCGGCCAGCCGGCGCTCGTCGGCCAGATGCGGCGCCGGCGGGCGCCCGCCCAGGTGATCGTGGACCACGTGGGCCCAGGCCGAACCGCCGAACTCGGCCGCGGTCCGGCCCAGCACCATCAGGCTGGCTCCGTCGGCAAAACCCGTCCCGAGCCGCCGGCGCACGTCGTCGTGCACGCCGAGCACCCCGATGACCGGGGTGGGATGAATGGCGGCCGCCCCGGTCTGGTTGTAGAAGCTGACGTTCCCGCCGGTGACCGGGACCCCGAGGGCCGCGCAGCCGTCGGCCAGGCCGCGCACCGCCTCGGCGAACTGCCACATCACCGCGGGATCCTCCGGCGAGCCGAAGTTCAGGCAGTTCGTCACGGCCAGCGGCCGCGCGCCGGTGGCGGCCACGTTCCGGTACGCCTCGGACAGCGCCAGCTGGGTGCCCTGGTACGGGTCCAGACGGCAGTAGCGGCCGTTGCCGTCGGTGGCCAGCGCGATGCCCAGCCCGGTCTGCTCGTCCACCCGGACCAGCCCGGCGTCGTCCGGCATGGCCAGCACGGTGTCGCCGCGGACGTACCGGTCGTACTGCTCGGTCACCCAGCTCTTGTCGGCCAGGCCCGGGGACCCGATCAGGGCCAGCAGGTCGGCCCGCAGCGCCGCCCCGTCGGCGGGCCTGGGCAGCGCGGCCGGATCGGCCGCCGCCAGCGCGTCGCCGTCCGCACCGCGTTCGGCGGGCCGGTGATAGACCGGGCCGTCGGCCGCGGAGCCGGGCGGGATGTCCACCACCACCTGGCCGCGCCAGGTCATGACCAGCCGGCCGGTGTCGGTCACCTCGCCGATCACCGCGGCCCGGACGTCCCACCTGGCGCACACGTCCAGGAACCGGCCGACCTGGCCCGGCTCGACCACGGCCATCATGCGTTCCTGGGACTCGCTCATCAAGATCTCCGGCGGGCCCAGCGAGGAGTCGCGCAGCGGCACCGCGTCCAGCTCGACCCGCATGCCGCCGGTGCCGGCCGCGGCCAGCTCGGTGGTGGCGCAGGCCACCCCGGCCGCGCCCAGGTCCTGGATGCCCACCACCAGTCCGGCCGCGTACAGCTCCAGGCAGCACTCGACCAGCAGCTTCTCCAGGAACGGGTCGCCGACCTGGACGCTGGGCCGCTTACCCGCGCGGCCGGCGGCGGCGAAGGACGCGCTGGCCAGCACCGACGCCCCGCCCACGCCGTCCGGGCCGGTGCTTGAGCCGAACAGGATGACCTTGTTTCCCGGACCGTGGGCCGCGGCCACCTGCAGGTCATCGTGCCGCATGACGCCCACACAGAGCGCGTTGACCAGCGGGTTTCCCGCGTAGCAGGGGTCGAAGTCGAGCTCGCCGCCGATGTTGGGCAGGCCCAGGCAGTTGCCGTAGAAGGAGATGCCGCCGACCACGCCGGGCAGCACCCGCCGGGTGTCGGGCGCGCTCGCGGGCCCGAACCGCAGCGCGTCGAGCACCGCCACCGGCCGGGCGCCCATGGCCAGGATGTCGCGCACGATGCCGCCCACCCCGGTGGCCGCGCCCTGATGCGGCTCGACATACGACGGGTGGTTGTGCGACTCGATCTTGAACGTGACCGCGTAGCCCTGGCCGATGTCGACCACGCCGGCGTTATGCCCGATGCCGGCCAGCAGCGCGTCGGACGGCGGCGCCTGCTCCGCGAACTGCCGCAGGTACACCTTGGACGACTTGTAGGAGCAGTGCTCGCTCCACATCACCGAATACAGGGCCAGCTCGGCGTCGGTCGGGCGGCGCCCGAGGACAGCCAGGATCTTCTCGTACTCCGCATCGGTCAGCCCCAGCTCGGCGTAGGGCTGTGTTTCCTCACTCATGTCGCGGCTACCGCCGCGACGACCGAGGTGAACAGGTTCAGGCCGTCGGCCGAAGGGCCGGTGAGCGGGTCGACCGCGTGCTCGGGGTGCGGCATCAGGCCGACCACGTTGCCCGCGGCGTTGCACACGCCCGCGATGTCGGCCGCCGACCCGTTCGGGTTGCCGCTGGCGTACCTGATCACGACCTGGCCGGCCGCCTCGAGGGCGGCCAGCGTGGCCGGATCGGCCGCGTAGGCGCCCTCGCCGCTCTTCAGCGGCACCGTGATCTCCTGGCCGGGCTGGTAGTGACGGGTCCACGCGGTCCTGGTGTTCTCCACCCGCAGCCGCAGGTCCCTGGTGACGAAGCGGAGGCCGGCGTTGCGGGTCAGCGCCCCGGGCAGCAGGTGGGCCTCACACAGGATCTGGAAGCCGTTGCAGATGCCGAGCACCGGCAGGCCGGACCGGGCCGCCGGGACCAGTTCGCCCATCACCGGGGCGAACCGGGCGATGGCGCCGCAGCGCAGGTAGTCGCCGTAGGAGAACCCGCCGGGCAGGATCACCGCGTCCACGCCGCGCAGGTCGCGGTCGGCATGCCAGAGCCGGACCGGCTCGGCGCCGGCGAGCATGACCGCCCGCGCGGCATCCCGGTCATCCAGCGATCCCGGGAACGTGATGACCCCAATCCGCACCCAGGCAGGATACCGGGGTCAGGCTAGCTGGCGGCGCGGTAGTGCCGCAGCGGGGCGTCGTCGGCCCAGTGGATGTCCTTGCGCAGCCGCACCACGGTGCCGTTATCCGGGCTGCTGTCCAGGGTGACGTCGTCCACGCAGGCCCGCATGACGGCCAGCCCCCGGCCCGACTCGGGCAGCAGGGCGATGGCCGGCGGCAGCAACTCCTGCGATCCAGTACTGGCCGGTCCCGAACCGGACAGTGCCGAACCGGACGGGCCCGAACCGGACAGGCCCGCACCGGACAGCACAGCCCCCACTCCCCGGTCGGCCACCTCAACCTGGCATCCGACCGGGCCGAGGCTGGTCACCACCGCGTAGTCCTCGACGTCCCGGCCGCCGTGCCGCAGCACGTTGGTGCAGGCCTCGGTGGCGGCCAGCAAGATGTCGTAGACGGATTCCTCGTCCACGCCCAGGCCGCGCAGGGTATCGCCCAGCACCCGGCGCATAACCGGCACGCTCACCGCTTCGCACCGGAACACCAGGCAGAACTTCACGTCCGGAACGTCTTTCACACGCATCTGCTAACCCGTATCCACCGTCATCTGCAACTTGCACTCACAGTTTCTGTGATTCCCCGTTAACGCCGCTGAAACCAACGTTCTGCACGTGCATTCGGTAACGGTTGGCCCGGCTCAGCCGCCGTGCAGCGTGAAGTCCTCGATGACCGGGTTTGATAGCAGATCCCGGGCCAGTTCTGTGATAGCAATCACAGCCGCCTGGTCCGCGGGGCCGTCCAGTTCCACCTCGAACCGCTTGCCCTGCCGGACCGCCAGCACCTGGCCGAAACCCAGACGGTGACACGCGCTGGCGATGGCCTCACCTTGCGGATCATGAATCTCCGGCTTGAGCATCACTTCGACGATCAGGCGCGCCACGTATCCTCCAGGTTCATCAGGGCATATATCGTCTGCTGAGAAGCCTCTTCGCGGACAACCTAGCGGACAGATCTGTCCGGGAAACGAGCCCGTCTGGCCGGCGCTGGCGATCCCAGTCGCGGCCCAGAAAGGCAGTACAGGAAGGAGTGGCACGTGACCGTCGAATCCGGCGGTGCGACCACCAGCGCACCTCTCGACCAGCCCGCGGCAGACCCCGGGCTGATCCAGCTGCTTACCCCAGAAGGCGAGCGGATCGACCACCCCGACTATCCGCTTGACCTTACCGCGGCCGACATCAGGAGCATGTACCGGGACCTGGTGCTGGTCCGCCGCATCGACACCGAGGCCATCTCCCTGCAGCGGCAGGGCGAGCTCGGCATCTGGGCCTCGCTGCTCGGCCAGGAAGCGGCCCAGATCGGCTCGGGCCGGGCCCTGAACGCGAACGACATGGTGTTCCCCACCTACCGGGAGCACGGCGTGGCCTGGTGCCGCGGCATCGACCCGGTCAAGCTGCTCGAGCTGTACCGCGGGGTCAGCCACGGCGGCTGGGCCCCCGAGGAGCACAAGTTCCACCTGTACACCATCGTCATCGGCAGCCAGACCCTGCACGCCACCGGTTACGCCATGGGCATCCAGCGCGACGGGGCGGACCGGGGCGAGGCGGTGATCGTCTACTTCGGCGACGGGGCCACCAGCCAGGGCGACGTCAACGAGGCGTTCGTCTTCGCGCCGGTGTTCAACGCGCCGATCGTGTTCTTCTGCCAGAACAACCAGTGGGCCATCTCCGAGCCGCTGGAGAAGCAGAGCCGCATCCCGCTGTACCAGCGGGCCCGCGGGTTCGGCTTCCCCGGCCTGCGGGTGGACGGCAACGACGTGCTGGCCTGCTACGCGGTGACCAAGAAGGCCATGCAGGCGGCCAGGGAAGGGCAGGGCCCGACCCTGATCGAGGCGTTCACCTACCGGATGGGCGCGCACACCACCACCGACGACCCGACCAGGTACCGGCTGGCCAGCGAGCTCGAGATGTGGAAGCTGAAGGACCCGATCGAGCGGGTCCGGGCCTACCTGGTGCGCACCGGCCAGGCCGAGCCCGAGTTCTTCGCTGAGGTGGAGGCGGAGGCCAAGCAGCTCGGCGCCCAGGTCCGCGAGGCCTGCCGGACCATGCCCGACCCGCCGCCGCTGTCCATCTTCGACAACGTCTACGCCGAGCCGACCGCGATCCTGGAAGCCGAACGCGAGCAGTACGCCAGCTACCTGGATTCCTTCGAGGAGGCCGGGCGATGACCACTCTCGACCTTGTCCAAGGCGATCAACGCCGGGCTGCGCAAGGCGATGGAGAACGACCCCAAGGTCCTCATCATGGGCGAGGACGTGGGCAAGCTGGGCGGCGTGTTCCGGGTCACCGACGGCCTGCAGAAGGACTTCGGCGAGGACCGGGTGATCGACACCCCGCTGGCCGAGTCCGGCATCGTCGGCACCGCGATCGGCCTGGCCCTGCGCGGCTTCCGGCCGGTGTGCGAGATCCAGTTCGACGGGTTCGTCTTTCCCGCGGTCGACCAGATCGTCAGCCAGCTGGCCAAGATGCGCTACCGGTCCCGCGGGAACGTGAGCCTGCCGGTGACCATCCGCATCCCGTGCGGCGGCGGTATCGGCGCGGTCGAGCACCACAGCGAGTCCCCCGAGGTGTTCTTCGCGCACACCGCCGGGCTGCGCGTGGTGGCCTGCGCCGACGCCGCGGACGCGTTCAGCATGATCCAGCAGTCGATCAGCTCCGACGACCCGGTCATCTTCTTCGAGCCCAAGCGCCGGTACTGGGACAAGGGCGAGGTCGACGTGGCCGGCGGCCTGGCCGCCGCGCTGCCGTTCGACCGGGCCCGGGTGGTGCTGGACGGCACCGACGTGACCCTGCTGGCCTACGGCCCGCTGGTGCGGACCGCCCTGGAGTCGGCCCTGGCCGCCCGCGAAAGTGGTCGCAGCATTGAGGTCGTGGACGTGCGCTCGCTGTCCCCGCTGGACACGGAGACGATAACGGCCTCGGTCCGGCGGACCGGCCGCTGCGTGGTCGCGCACGAGGCCCCGGTGTACGCGGGCCTGGGCGCCGAGATCGCGGCCCGGGTCACCGAGCAGTGCTTCTACCACCTGGAGGCCCCGGTGCTGCGGGTCGGCGGGTTCGCCACCCCCTACCCGCCGTCCCGGCTGGAGGACCACTACCTGCCCGACCTGGACCGGATCCTGGACGCCGTCGACCGGACGCTGGAGTTCTGATGACCGAGCTCAAG
This sequence comes from uncultured Actinomycetes bacterium, assembly GCA_963790065.1. Lineage (GTDB taxonomy): Bacteria > Actinomycetota > Actinomycetes > Streptosporangiales > Streptosporangiaceae > Palsa-504. Next base: position 33,441 of record CAWBNK010000033.1, read on the forward strand.
GAGTTCAGGCTCCCCGACGTGGGCGAGGGCCTGACCGAGGCCGACATCGTGGCCTGGCACGTCAAGCCGGGCGATACGGTCGAGACCAACCAGATCATCGTGGAGATCGAGACGGCCAAGGCCGTGGTCGAGCTGCCGTCGCCCTGGGACGGGACCGTGGCCCGGCTGCTGGCCGAGGAGGGCCAGACCGTCGACGTGGGCACGCCGATCATCGCGGTCGACGTGGCTGGCCCGGGCCCCGGGGGCGGGGCCGCCGTACCGGAGCAGCCCGCCGTAGCCGCCGAACAAGCCGATGAGGCCGAACGGTCCGTGGCTCCCGCGGCCGCCCCGCCCGAGCGGCAGCCCGTGCTGGTCGGCTACGGCGTGAAGGCCTCGGCCACCACGCGCCGCGCGCGCAAGACGCCGCCGGCCGTGGCCGCCGCGGCCGGACGGCCGGAAACCGCCGAGGTGCCGGCCGTGGCGCACGTTCCGGCCGAGCCGGTGCCCGGGCTGGAAAACACGGTGCCCGACGAGCACCCGGTGGCTACGATCCGGACGCTGGCCAAGCCGCCGGTGCGCAAGCTGGCCAAGGACCTGGGCATCAGCCTGGCGGGCCTGGCGGGCACCGGGCGCGGCGGCTCGATCACCAGGGACGACGTGCAGCGGGCGGCTAGTGAAACCGAGGACCGTTCGGCCGGAAATCTGGGCGAACGGACGGCCAGCCTGGTCCCGGTGCCCAGCGGGTTCAGCCCGGGCGGCGAGGAGCGCATCCCGGTCCGCGGGGTGCGCAAGCACATGGCCGCGGCCATGGTCTCCAGCGCCTTCACCGCGCCGCACGTCACCGAGTTCCTGCAGGTCGACGTCACCGAGACGATGGCCGCGGTGCGGCGGGTGCGGGACCTGCCCGAGTACTCCGGCGTGCGGGTCTCGCCGCTGCTGTTCGTGGCCCGGGCGCTGCTGGTCGCCGCGCGGCGCAACCCGCTGGTCAACTCGGCCTGGGACGAGGCGGCGCAGGAGATCGTGGTCAAGCATCACGTCAACCTGGGCATCGCGGTCGCCTCGGAGCGCGGGCTGATCGTGCCGAACGTCAAGAACGCGGGCGAGCTGGCCCTGCCCGACCTGGCGCGGTCCCTGCACGGGCTGACCGAGGTGGCCCGGGCCGGTAAGGCCACCCCGGCCGACCTGGCGGGCGGCACGATCACGATCACCAACGTCGGGGTGTTCGGGGTGGACGCGGGCACCCCCATCCTGTCCCCCGGGGAGGCCGCGATCCTGGCCTTCGGCCAGGTCAGGCACGTTCCGTGGGTGGTCGACGGGCAGCTCGCGGTGCGGCAGGCCTGCACCCTGTCGCTATCTTTCGACCACCGGATCATCGACGGGCAGCTCGGTTCGGCCGTGCTGCGGGACGTGGGCTCGATGCTCGAGGACCCGATGCGGATGCTCGCCTGGAGCTGATGGCCGGCGCCCCGGTAGGCTCCGCAGCATGATCAGGCATGTGGTGCTGTTCCGGTGGACGGCCGAGGCCACCGCGGAGCAGAAGCAGCGGGTGGCCGCCGAACTGCGGCGGCTGCCCTCGGTGGTGCCCTCGCTGCGGGCCTACCACCTGGGCACCGACCTGGGCATCAACCCGGGCAACTTCGAGTTCGCGGTGGCGGCGGACTTCGACGACGCCGACGGGTACCTGGCCTACCGGGACCACCCGGAGCACCGGGCCATCGTGGCCGAGTTCATCCAGCCGGTCGTGGCCGAGCGGGCCGCGGTCCAGTACGAGTTCTGAGCCTTTTAGAAAGCCGCCTCGGGCAGGTCCATCAGGTCGCCGGTGGTCTCCTCGACCACCTGGCGCTCGGCGGCCAGCCGGGGCAGCACGGTGGCGGCGAAGAACCGGGCCGCGGCCAGCTTGCCCGCGTAAAAGTCCCGGTCCCTGGCGTCCGCCGCGATCTGGTCCAGCTCATGCTGGGCGATCTCGGCCTGGGTCAGCAGCAGCCAGCCGATGACCAGGTCGCCCAGCGCCATCAGCAGCCTGGTGGTGTTCAGCCCGACCTTGTAGACCTCGGCGGGCTGGCCTGCCGAGGCCTGCAGGAACCCGGTCATGGCTGTGACCATGGCCTCGACCTGCCCGGTCGCCTCGGCCAGGGCGGCCCGCTCGGCCTTGAGCCGGCCGTTGCCGCCCGCGGCGGCGCTGAACTCCCTGATCCGGGTGAGCAGGCCGCGCAGCGCCTGGCCGCGATCCCGCACGATCTTGCGGAAGAACAGGTCCAGGGACTGGATGCCGGTGGTGCCCTCATACAGGCTGTCGATCTTGGCGTCCCTGATGTACTGCTCGATCGGGTAGTCCTGCAGGAAGCCGGAGCCGCCCAGGGTCTGCAGGGACAGGGTGAGCAGCTCGTAGGAGCGCTCCGAGCCGACGCCCTTGACCACGGGCAGCAGCAGGTCGTTCAGGGCCGCCGCGGCCTCGTCGGTGCGTCCTTCTGCCGCGGCGACGGCGATGCCGTCCTGGAGGCTGGCGGTGTACAGGACCAGCGCCCGCATGCCCTCGGTGTAGGCCTTCTGCAGCATCAGCATCCGGCGCACGTCGGGGTGGTGGATGATCGTGACCCGGGGCGCGGCCTTGTCGTTCATCTCGGTCAGGTCGGCGCCCTGGACCCGGGTCCTGGCGTAGTCCAGGGCGTTCAGGTAGCCGGTGGACAAGGTGGCGATGGCCTTGGTGCCGACCATCATCCGGGCGTCCTCGATGATCTTGAACATCTGCCTGATGCCGTCGTGCTGCCCGCCGACCAGGGTGCCGACCGCAGGGCGACCTCCGGGTTGTACTGGGCCGAAGGTCACCTCGCAGGTGGTCGAGGCCTTCAGGCCCATCTTGTGCTCGACGTTGGTGATGAACACGCCGTTCCGCTCGCCCAGCGTGCCGTCCGGGTTGAGGCGGAACTTCGGCACCAGGAACATGGACAGCCCCTTGGTGCCGGGGCCGGCGCCCTCGGGCCGGGCCAGTACCAGGTGGAAGATGTTCTCGGCCAGGTCGTGCTCGGCGCTGGTAATGAAGCGCTTGACGCCCTCGATGTGCCAGCTGCCGTCGGGCTGCTCGACGGCCTTGGCGCGGCCGGCGCCGACGTCGGAGCCCGCGTCGGGCTCGGTCAGCACCATGGTGGCGCCCCACTCGCGCTCGATGGCGAGGCTGGCGAACTCCTTCTGCTCCGGCGTGCCCAGCTCCCACAGCACCCGGGCCATGGTGTGGCCGCTTGAGTACATCCAGATGGCGGGGTTGGAGCCGAGGATCAGTTCGGCCATGGCCCAGTTCAGCGACCGGGGGGCCGGGGTGCCGCCCAGCTCGGCGGGCAGTGACAGGCGGTACCACTCGGCGTCCATGAAGGTCCGGAACGACTTGCGCAGCGACTCGGGCACCCGCACCGAGTGGGTGGCCGGGTCGAAGACCGGCGGGTTCCGGTCGGCATCGGCGAACGACGCGGCCAGCGGGCCGGTGGCCATCCGGTCCAGCTCGGACAAGACGCCGCGGGCGGTTTCGGTGTCCAGCTCCAGATAAGGGGCCTGGCCCAGGAGATCCTGGCGCCTGAGCACCTCGAACAGGTTGAACTCGATGTCCCGCAAGTTACTCTTGTAGTGGCTCATCACCGCTCCGCTGCTCGCCCGTGCTGATAGCTGAGAGCTATGCTACCCGCTAGTAACAAGCGGGGCGACGGGGGTGTTCCGGCCGCGGCCGCCGGCTGATCTGGTCACGCGACACAAACGACGCGGCAAGACATCATTGACCGCATGTCCGTATTTTTATGGGTTTCCACACCTCGCTGATCACTGACGACTACGCTTCGCATGTGTGAGCGAGGTTCGCGACTATTCGGCGGGGCTCCCCGCACGACGGCCGGCCCCGGACATGCCGCTCCCGCAGGAGCCCGCGTCAGCGTCGGCACCTGCCCCGCAGCCGCCGGGCGAGTTCCCGGTCCGGCAGCCCCACGCCCGGCTGGTGCAGCCGGGCGGCCGCCACCGGCGGGCCGTCCCGGCCAGCCTGCCCGAGGGCGCGCCGGCGCTCATCCTGGCCGTGCCGAGCGTCAGCGAGGACGGCCTGACCGGCGCCACCGCCGACATCGCCACCGTGCTGCGGGTGGACAACCTGGACCTGGACGTACGCACCGCGCGGATCGACCACGGCGGGCGCGGCGACCCGACCGGGATCAGGGCCGTGCTGGCCGACGCCGCCGCCCGGCGGCCGGCCGGCGCACCGTCGGCCGTGGTGGTACCGCAGCTGGTCACGCCGCACCCGGGCGTCAGCCGTGAGCTGCGCGAGGCCATCGCGGCCAGCGGCGCCAACGCCAGCATCGGCGAGGTGTTCAACACCAACGCGCTGCTGGCCGAGGCGCTGCATCACCGGCTGGCCGACGCCGGGCTGTGCCGGGCCGACCGGGTGCGGATGTTCAGCATCACCACCTCGGCCGACGGCATCCTGCTGCTGACCGTGGGCGGCGAGGAAGCCGTCGGCACGGCCAGCGTCACCGCGTTCCTGCTGTCCGCCCGGCTGGCGCTGCCCGTGCTGGCCGCGTCGCTGGACAGCAAGCCAGGTATGGAGGCGGCGGCGGCCCGGCTGGACAGCATGGGCGTCACCCGGATCGCGATCGCCCCGTACCTGATCGGGCCGGAGGCCGACCCGGCGGCGGCCGAGGAGGCCGCGGCGGTGCTGGGCGCCAAGTGCTGCGCGCCGCTGGGCGCGCACGGCAACGTGATCAAGCTCATCTCCCAGGCCTACGGCCAGGTCCTCGGCCAGCTTGACCCGCTCGAGCCGCCCGATCCCGTCTGACCCGCCTCACCCGATCCCGTCTGACCCGCCTCATCCGGCGGGCCGGACCGCGCCGATGGGGTCGCCGGGCTGGTAGATGCTGTCGATCCGGACGAAGGCCCCGGTGAACGGGGCGTCGACCATCATGCCGTCGCCGATGTAGATCCCGACGTGGTGGATGGTGGCCGGGTCTGAGTTGTTGGTGGCGTAGAAGAGCAGGTCACCGCGCTGCAGGTTGTCCAGGGGGACGTGCGGGCCTTCTTCCCACTGGTAGCCGGTGTAGTGCAGCAGCTGGACGCCGGCCTGCGCCCAGGCGTCCATGGTCAGGCCCGAGCAGTCATAGGTGTCCGGGCCGGCCGCGCCCCACTGGTACGGCTTGCCCAGCTGGGTCAGGGCCCAGTTGGCCGCGGTGTCGCCCTGGCTGGCCGACGCCCCGGACCCGTAGGCCCAGGCGGGTGCCTGCGACGGGCCTTCGGCGCTCTTGGCCGCGGCCGCCGCCCGCGCGGCGGCCGCCGCCGCCCGCGCCGCCGCCGCCGCGGCTTCGGCGGCCAGGGCGGCCGCGCGAGCCGCCTTGAGCTGGGCGGCCTGGGTCTTGGCGCTGGCCAGCGAGCTGGCCAGCTTGTCCCGTTGGTCCGCCTGGACCTGGACCACGGCCTGCTGCCTGGCCACCGCGGCCTGGATGGCCACCTTGAGCGCGGTAGCCGCGCGCAGGTCGGACTGCTCGGCGACCAGCAGCTCATGGGCCTGGGTGCGGAACACCTTGGCCACCACGTCGTCGGCCTGCGCCTCGGCCAGCGTATCCGTGCCGGCCTGGGCCAGGACCGTGCCCAGGCCGACCTGGTTCAGGTAGCCCTGCGGGCCGCTGGAGTTGCCGAGCATGGCGCTCATCGGGCCGAAGCCGCCGCCGGACTCGTATTCCTCGGCGGCCAGGGCGGCCAGCCGCTGCTTGGTGGCCGCCTGGGTCTGCTCCGCGTACTTGAGCTTGGCCTCGGTCACCTGGTAGGCGGCCGCCGCCCGCTGCTCGTCGATCAGCACCTTGTCGTAGCGCTCGATGAGCTCCTCGGCCTGGGTCTGCAGCTGCGCGAGCTGCGCGGCAGAGGCGGAGAGCTTGCCCTGCTGCGCGCCCAGCGCCGCCTGCTGCTGCCTGACCTTGTTCTCCGCCGCGTTGATCTGGGCCTGGCTGGGCGGGGCGGGATTGCCGTCGAGCTGCCAGCGGGGCAGCGTGGCCGGGATGCTCAGCACCACGAGCACGCCGCAGGCGATGATCATCCGCAGGCCGCCGTGGACCCGGCGCCGGCCGTGGCCCCGCGTGTTCGTCAAAGCCCTCCCACCCCCGCCGCCCAGTGTTGTCTCCGGATGGGCTTTCTCCGGATGGGCCGTTCCTGATTGCCCGAGCGTTGATTACACGACGGAGTTACGGTAAACCAGCAATGTGGTGTTAGTCACAGAGCCACGCGGTGACCTCATCATGTGATCCCGAGCACATACCAGTCCGGGACATGATCCACACTTAGAAGAGCATGGTCAGCGCACCTTGGCTGGCCGGCGCGCTGGCCGAGGCGGCCAGCAGACAAGGAGGATCGGTGGAGGACGCCGACGTTGTGCTCAGGCGGGCACCGCTTTTCGACGGGCTCGACGAGGAGAGTGCAAAGGCGCTCCGGCGGCAGATGCCAGACGTCAAGCTGTCGCGCGGCGAGCACCTGTTCCTGGAGGGTGACGCCGGAGACCGCCTGTACGTGGTGCTCGAGGGCAAGATGAAGCTGACCCGCGCCGCGGCGGACGGCCGGGAGAGCCTGTGGAGCGTGCTGGGACCGGGCGAGATGTTCGGCGAGCTGTCGCTGTTCGACCCGCGGCCGCGGACCTCGACGGCCAGCGCGGTCACCGACGTCACGCTGGCCGCGCTGGCCCATGACGCGCTGCGCCCGTGGCTGCTGGACCGGCCGGACGTCTCCATGCACATGCTGCAGGCCCTGGCCCGGCGGCTCCGCCGGGCCAACGACGTGACGGCCAACCTGGTCTTCACCGACGTGCCAGGCCGGGTGGCCAAGAACCTGCTTGACCTGGCCGACCGGTTCGGCGAGCAGGACCGCGACGGCCTGCACGTCCATCACGACCTGACCCAGGAGGAACTGGCCCAGCTGGTCGGGGCGTCCCGGGAGACGGTCAACAAGGCCCTGGCCGACTTCGCGGCCCGCGGCTGGCTGCAGATCTCGGCGCGCTCGGTGCTGATCCTGGACTCCGAGCGGCTGCGCCGCCGGGCCCGCTAGGTGTTCTGCGCGTTCAGGTAGTCCAGCTGGGCCCGGACCGACATCTCGGCGGCAGGCCACAGGGACCGGTCCACGTCGGTGTAGATCATGGCCACGATCTCCGCCGGGGTCCTGGCCCCGGCGGCCAGCGCCGACCGCACCTGGTCCAGCCGTTCGGCCCGGTGCGACTGGTAGTAGTCCAGGGTGGCAACCGGATCGTCCAGCATCGGGCCGTGCCCGGGCAGCAGCAGGCGCAGCCCGGCACCGTCGGCCAGATCCCGCAGCTGCCCGAGCGTGCGCAGGTAGTCGCCCAGGTTGCCGTCGTGGGCGATGACCGTGGTGCCGCGGCCGAGCACCGTATCGCCGGTGAACAGCGCGCCGTCGGCGGGCAGCAGCAGGCTGACCGAGTCCGCGGTGTGGCCGGGCGTGGCGACCACCCGCAGCTCGCAGCCGGCCTCGGTGATCACGTCGCCGCCGGCGAACCCCTCGCTGCCGAGCCGGCCGGCCGGGTCGGCCGCCTGGACCGGGGCGCCGCTCAGCTCGGCCAGCCGGGCCGCCCCGGCGGAATGGTCGGAGTGCCCGTGGGTGAGCAGGATGCTGGCGATCCGGCGCTCGCCCGCCTGCGCCGCGGCCAGCACCCGGCGCAGGTGCCCCTCGTCGTCGGGTCCGGGGTCGATGACCACCACCCGGGGCGAGCCCGGTTCGGCGATGAGCCAGGTGTTGGTGCCCTCCAGCGTCATCGGCGACGGGTTGGGGGCCAGCAGGCAGGTCGCCCTGGTCGTGGCGTAGCCGTCGATGGTCATAGCGGGTACTCCACGGTCTGCGGCAGGGCCAGCCAGGCCCGCTCGTCCTGCAGGACCACCTTGGGCAGCAGCGGCGCGATCACCCGGCGCGCGGCCAGGATCCCGTCCAGGTCCTGGTAGGCGCCCAGTTCGGCCAGGGTCACGGCGGTGGGCGGCAGCAGGGTCATCTGCCCGGCCCTGGCCGCGGCCAGGGCCTTGACCGGCCGTAGCCACGTGCCCGAGTCCGATTCGCCGGGATTCTGGGTTGTTCCCGGCCCTTCCAGCCCGGCCGTCTGGCCGGCGGGCAGGGCCGCGGCGAAGAACCAGGTGTCGAAGCGGCGGGCGGACACCTCGGGGGTGATCCAGCGGGCCCACGGCGTGAGCAGGTCGGCGCGCAGCACCAGGCCCCGGCGGGCCAGCAGCTCGGCCAGGGACAGCGAGCCGTCGAGCAGCGCCCGCCGGTCCGCGGCCATGGCCTCGCTGGGCTGGACCAGCGCGCCGGGAGAGGGCCCGGCCAGCAGCACGCCGGACTCCTCGAACGTCTCCCGGACCGCCGCGCAGACCAGGGCCCGCGCGTGGTCGGCCGAGACGCCCAGCTGGCCGCCGAACTCGGCCGGGGCCGGGCCAGCCCAGGCCGTCTCGCCGATGGCCGGGTCGGCGTCCCGCTCGTCGACCGCCCCGCCCGGGAACACGCAGGCTCCCGGCGCGAACTCCAGCACCGTGGTCCGCACCAGCATGAACACCTCGACCACGGGAGCCTGCCGGAGCAGGATCACGGTCGCGGCGTCACGGGGTACCGCGGGTGACAGCCCGCCCGCGGCGAACTCCCGCGCCCGTTCGGCCATGCCCAGCGGCACCCGCACCCGCGCGGGCCCGTAGTCCGCGGGCATCGCTCAGCCGCGGACTTCGGCGATCAGCTCGACCTCGACCGGGGCGTTCAGCGGCAGCTCGGCCACTCCGACCGCGCTGCGGGCGTGCCGCCCGTCCTCGCCGAACACCTCGACCAGCAGGTCACTGGCGCCGTTGATCACCTGCGGCTGGGCGTTGAACCCGGGCGCGCTGGCCACGAAGCCGACTACCTTTACGATCCGGGCGATCTGGTCCAGGCCGCCGGCCGCGGCCGCCGCGGCGGCCAGCGCGTTCAGCGCGCACGTCCGGGCCATGGCGGCCGCATCCGAGGGGCTGACCTCGGCTCCGACCTTGCCGGTGGCGGGCAGCTTCCCGTCCACCACCGGCAGCTGGCCCGCGGTGTAGACGAACTGGCCGGTCCGCACGGCGGGCACGTACGAGCCGGCCGGGGCCACCACCGACGGCAGCGTGAGCCCCAGCTCGGCCAGCCGCCCGGCCGCGGTCACGGCCTCTCACGCTTCATGTAGGCCACCAGCTGCTCGGAGTTGGGGCCGGGTATCACGGCCACCAGCTCCCAGCCGTCGTCACCCCAGTTGTCGAGGATCTGCTTGGTCGCGTGCACGAGCAGCGGCACCGTCGCGTACTCCCACTTTGGCATGGACTGACCTTACGCCCCGTCCTGCTTGGCCAGATCGGGGGCGGCCACTTCGCGGATCTCGGGCACCGGCGCGACATCCTCCACCTCGGGCACCGGCGCGATGTTCTCCACCTCGGGCACCGGCACGACGTCCTCCACCTCGGGCACCGGCGGGATGGCCGACTCCTCCAGCTCGGGCACGTGGACGTTGGCGATGGCCGCCTCGGCCGCCGCCACCTCCGCGTCGCCCAGGTCATCGAGGTCGGCGATCGGCTCAGCGGGCGGGGCGGGCGGGCCGGGGGCCATCTTCTCGAAGAACCTGAGCAGCTCGACCGGGATGGGCATGACCAGCGTGCTGTTCCGCTCGCCGGCCACTTCGACCACGGTCTGCAGCAGCCGCAGCTGCAGCGCGGCCGGGTCGCGCGACATCACGTTGGCCGCGGCGGCCAGCCGCTTGGACGCCTGGTACTCACCGTCGGCGGTGATGATCCGGGCCCGGCGTTCCCGCTCGGCCTCGGCCTGCCGGGACATGGACCGCTTCATGCCCTCGGGCAGCGACACGTCCTTGATCTCGACCCGCTCGACCCGGATGCCCCACGGGCCCTCGGTCGGCTCGTCGATGATGCGGCGCAGCTCCCGGTTCACCGAGTCCCGCTCGGCCAGCAGCTGGTCCATCTCGGACTGGCCGATGATCGACCGGAGCGAGGTCTGGGCCTGCTGGGAGATGGCGAACATATAGTTCTGCACGTTCACGGTGGCCTTGATCGGGTCCACCACGCGGAAATACACCACCGCATCCACCCGGACGCTCACGTTGTCCCTGGTAATGCCCTCCTGAGCGGGCACGGCCATGGCCACGATCTGCATGTTGACCTTCGCCATCCGGTCGCCGACCGGCCGGATGATGGTCAGTCCTGGGCCCCGGATCTCGGGCAGGACCCGGCCGAACCGGTAGATGATGCCTTGCTCGTACTGCTGCACCACCTTGAACGAGCGCGCGGCGGTGATCAGTCCGATCAGAACCAGGATCACGATGACGGCAACCACTACACCCACCGGGATCACCTCTCTTTCTAGACCCCAGCGTAGTGACTAAGGACTACCCGCCAGTACTGCCCACCGAACCATAAGGTATCCAGGCGGAGATAGCCTCCCTAAGAGAGCTAGCGGAGGCAATAACGGGATGACCACCAGGGACACTGACTGGGACGGCGTGCGGCTGCACGTGGTCACCGGCAAGGGCGGCACCGGCAAGACCACGACGGCAGCGGCGCTGGCCCTGGCCCTGGCCACGGCCGGCCGGAAGGTCCTGCTGATCGAGGTCGAAGGCAGGCAGGGCATCGCCCGGCTCTTCGACTGCCCGCCGCTGCCGTATGACGAGCGGAAGGTCGCGCTCGGCCTGGGCCGTTCGGGTACCGAGGGCGGCGACGTGTACGCGCTAGCAGTCGACCCGGAAGGCGCCCTGCTCGATTACCTGCAGATGTTCTACAACATGCGGCGGGCCGGGGCCACGCTGACCAGGCTCGGCGTGGTCGACTTCGCGACCACGATCGCCCCTGGCCTGGCCGACGTGCTGGTCACCGGCAAGGCCACCGAGGCGACCAGGCGGCGCGGGAGCCGCGGCGGCAGCCACGTCTACGACGCGGTGGTGATGGACGCCCCGCCCACGGGCCGGATCGGCCGGTTCCTCGACGTCTCGACCGAGGTCTCCGGGCTGGCCAAGGTGGGCCCGATCAGGACCCACGCGGACACCGTGGCCAAGGTGATCAGGTCGCCGCAGACCGTGGTGCACTTCGTCACCACGCTGGAAGAGATGCCGGTGCAGGAGACCCTGGACGGCATCGAGGAACTGCGCGAGCTGACCGACGGGGCGATCAGGCCCGGCGGCATCATCATCAACATGGCCCGGCCGGCCATGCTCAGCGACGCCGACCTGGCCGCGGCGGCCAGCGGGTCCCTGGACGTCGCCGAGCTCGTGCTGGGCCTGAAGGCGGCCGGGATCAACGACAACCACGGCCTGGCCGCCGAGCTGGGCACCGAACTGAAGGAGCACGCCCTGCAGGTGGCGCTGCAGAACCGGGAGCGGGCCGAGCTGCTGACCTCGGGACGGCCGTACTACGAGCTGCCGTTGATCCCGGACGGGATCGACCTGGCCGGCCTGTACCAGCTGGCCGCCGCTCTCCGCCAGCAGGGGGCCGCATGAGTACCACGGCGCCGGTCAAGCTGGACATGGACCGGATCATCGACGACCGGCGGACCAGGATCATCGTGTGCTGCGGGTCCGGCGGCGTGGGCAAGACGACGGCCGCGGCCGCGATCGGCCTGCGCGCCGCCGAGCGCGGCAGGCAGGCCTGCGTGCTGACCGTCGACCCGGCCCGGCGGCTGGCCCAGTCGATGGGCCTGACCTCGCTGGACAACACCCCGCGCCAGGTGGATGGCGTCGACACCTCGAGCGGCGGCAGCATGCACGCGATGATGCTGGACATGAAGCGGACCTTCGACGAGATCGTCGAGGCGCACGCCGATCCGGACCGGGCCGCGCAGATCCTGGCCAACCCGTTCTACCAGTCGCTGTCCTCGAGCTTCGCGGGCACGCAGGAGTACATGGCCATGGAGAAGCTGGGCCAGCTGCGGCACGCCGACGAGTGGGACCTGATCGTGGTCGACACCCCGCCCAGCCGGTCGGCCCTGGACTTCCTGGACGCGCCGCAGCGCCTGAGCCGGTTCCTCGACGGCCGGCTGATCCGCGTGCTGACCGGCCCGGCCCGGGCCGGGATGTTCGGGATGAAGGTGCTGAACGCCGGGTTCGCCATGGTCACCGGCGTGCTGACCAAGATCCTCGGTGCCCAGGTGCTCAGGGACGCGGGCACGTTCGTCACCGCGCTGGACACCATGTTCGGCGGCTTCCGCGAGCGCGCCGAGTCGACCTACCGGCTGCTGCAGGCGCCGGGCACGGCGTTCCTGGTCATCGCCGCGCCGGAAGCCGACGCGCTGCGTGAGGCGTCCTACTTCGTGGAGCGCCTCGACGCCGAGCGGATGCCGCTGGCCGGGCTCATCCTCAACCGGGTGCATACGTCTCCGGCCGGGCGGCTGAGCGCCGCCCGGAGCCTGGCCGCGGCCGAGACGCTGGAGATGCAGGACCGCCCGGAGGAACCGGGAGCCGGACCGCGTTACGAGCTGGCCGCAGCGGCGCTGCGGATCCACGCGGAGCGGATGAACCTCGGCAAGAGAGAACGCCGCCTAGCCGAGCACTTCACCTCGGCCCACCCGGCCATTCCCGTCGCTGAGGTGGACGCGCAGCCAGAAGACGTGCACGACCTGGACGGTCTCCGGGTGATCGGGACGATACTGTCCCGGTAAGTTCCGCGGGAACGACCGGGACTCGGGGGTTGGGCAGCCGGGGGTGCTGGGACGGTCAGCTGGCGACGAGCTCGTCGATGGACTGCCGCTCGTATTCGTCGCGGGCCCGCTCGAGCAGGTCGCGCCAGGAGGTGACCTCGGGCCGACGGCGCAGCAGCGCGCGCCGCTCCCGCTCGGTCATGCCACCCCAGACGCCGAACTCGATGCCGTTGTCGAGCGCATCCGCAAGGCACTCGGTACGAACCGGGCAGCCCCGGCAGATCAGCTTCGCGCGGTTCTGCGCTGCGCCCTGGACGAACAGCTCGTCCGGGTCTGTTCCCTTGCATGCGGCGCGTGTGGTCCAGTCAGTGATCCACATGTGCGCACTCCTCTTGATCGTCGGGCACGAACGCTCTGACGGTCGTCTCGATGGGTTTCGATCCCGGGGCCGGCGCGTGCGGCCGCCCTGCCACGGTTATCTGTTCGTGATCCAGCAACTTACGGAAGTCCGGCCGGGATGCCAAGACCCCGGCATGGCCATTTACCAAATAGTTCTCACGGGCTATATACAACCGAAATAGTTACGCTCCGGTTGTGGTCATGTCCTGCTGGTAACTCCTTGGACTTCGGCACGGTTCGCGGACTCTTGTCGCGCGAATTCCGATTTATACATGATTTGGTGCCCAGATGCGAGTCTGGGCGTCTCTAGGTGAGGTATGTCCGGTACGAGCGCACCCCTCAGGGGCAAACGCGGCGTACCCTATGTCGCGTGCAGCAGCACCTGGAGACGTTCTTCACCCGGACGAGCCTACTAGGCCGCCTGGTCACGCTCGCGGTCGTGGCCGGGGTCCTGGCCGCGGCCATGGTCCTGCCCATCGTCGCCGCGTCGGGGATCCTGGTCAGGAACCAGGCCAACAAGTTCACCACCTTGTCGCTGAACACCCAGGGCCTGCCGCAGCGGTCGGAGATCCTGGACCGCGACGGCAACCTGCTGGCCTACGTCTACGGCGTTGACCTGCCTTATTACAACAACGCCAGCAGCACCAGCGTGATCAACTACTTCGGCTGGGACCGGCAGCCGGTGACCTACAGCCAGATCAACGAGAACATGATCAACGCGATCGTGGCCATCGAGGACTCCCGGTACTGGGTGCACGGGGCGATTGACCTGCGCGGCACCATCCGCGCGGCCGTCAACGACATCCAGCACCAGCCGGTCCAGGGCGGCTCTACCATCGCGCAGCAGTACGTCAAGAACGTCCTCCTGCTGACCGCGGAAGAGGCCGACAACAGCCAGGGCGAGACGGCCGCCGCCGCGGACACCCTGAACCGCAAGCTGAACGAGCTGCGCATGGCCGTCGCGATGGAGCACCAGCAGACCAAGCAGGACATCCTGGCCGGGTACCTGAACGACGCCTTCTTCGGCTACAACGCCTACGGGATCGAGGCCGCGGCCGAGACCTACTTCGGCACCACCGCGGCCAAGTTGACCGTGACCCAGGCCGCCACGCTGGCCGGCATCGTGGAGAACCCGTCCAAGTACGACCCGATCCTCGACCCCAAGGTGGCCCTCACCCGGCGCAACACCGTGCTGGCCCGGATGGCGCAGACCAATAACGGGCTCACCGCGGGGCAGGCCACGATCGACGAGGCCCAGCCGCTCGGGCTGCACGTCGCGGTGCCGCAGAGCGGCTGCGAGTCCGCCTCGGTCGGCACCGCCGGCTTCTTCTGCGAGTACGTGGAAGAGGTCCTCCTGCACGACTCCGCCTACGGCAAGACGCCGCTGGCCCGGGCCAAGCTGCTGTCCACCGGCGGCCTGCGGATCTACACCACGCTGGACCCGCAGGACCAGGCGGCCGCCACCAGCGCGGTGAGCTATGTCGAGCCGGCCCACGATAGCTACTACAACCCCGGCCACAACGCCGACACCGAGGCGGTGGTCCAGCCCGGCACCGGCCAGATCCGCGCCCTGGCCGAGAACGTGCCGTACGGCACGGGGCCCGGGCAGACCGAGATCGACTACGCCGTGAACACGGCGTACGGCGGGAGTTCCAACGGGGTCCAGACCGGTTCCTCGTCCAAGCTCTTCACGCTGATCACCGCGCTGAACCAGGGCATACCGTTCGGCTTCACCATGGCCGTGCCGGGCAGCACGACGATCAACGGCTACACCAACTGCCAGGGCGCCCCGGCCGGTAACTACAACGGCATCCCCGGCGCGTATAACGTGACGAACGCCGAGGGGCCGTCGTCGGCCTCCACCCAGTCGCTGTACACCGGGACCACGCAGTCGGTCAACACGTTCTACGCCGAGCTGGAGAAGAAGGTCGGCCTGTGCAACGTGGTGAACACCGCCGTCAACCTGGGCATGACCAGGGTGGACGGCACCTCGCTGCTGAAGAACGACGGTACCCAGTACTCCGCGGATAACATCCCGTCGTTCACCCTGGGCTCGGTCAACGTGGCCCCGCTGTCGATGGCCGCCGCCTACGCCACCGTGGCGGCCCGGGGCAAGTACTGCGCACCGGTCGCCATCAACAAGATCGTCACCGACGCCGGCCAGGCGCTGTCGGTCCCGTCGGCGGGCTGCCGCCAGGCGCTGTCAAGTCAGGTGGCCGACGCCGTGAACTACATCCTGCAGGGCGTCCTGGTCTCGCCGGGAACGGCGGCCACGGTTGGCGGCCTGAACGGCCGTCAGGCGGCGGGCAAGACCGGTACCTCCAATGTGGCGAACGGGTTCGGCACCCCCTACGCCGCCTTCGCCGGATATACGCCCAACCTGGTCGGCTACGTCTCGGTGTTCAACCCGGTCTCCCCGACCGTGCACGACACCATGGGCGGATCGGCCAGCTGCTACCGGCTGGAGTACGGCGGCCTTGACTGCCCGGGTGAGATGTTCGGCACGAACGCGCCCGCGTCGACCTGGCATATGACGTTCGACCACGCCAACCTGGGATCGGTCGACTACTTCGTGCCCGTCCCGGGCGACAGCCCGTTCAACAGCATGGGCAACGGCCAGGTCGTCGTACAGCCCAAGAAGCCCAAGAAGGGCAAGGGCGGCGGCGGCGGTGGCCCCGGCCCCGGCCCCACCACCGGCCCTGGCCACTAAGCCGAGAGGCGCCGGCGGACCTCGGCGGCGACCCGGGCGCCGTCGGCCCGGCCCGCGACCCTCGGGGTAACGGTCTTCATCACCTGGCCCATGGCCGACATGCCGGTGGCGCCGGTCTCGTCGATCGCCTCCGCCACCAGGGCCGCGATTTCGTCGTCGCTGAGCTGAGCCGGCAGGTAGGCGGCCAGCACCTCTCCCTCCGCCCGCTCGGCCGCCGCCTGGTCGGCGCGGCCGGCGGCGCTGAACGCCTCAGCGGCCTCGCGTCGCTTCCTGGCCTCGCGGGTGAGCACGCGGACGATCTCCTCGTCGGTGAGATCACGGGCCGCGGCGCCGGCCACCTCCTCGTTGGTGATCGAGGTCAGCGCCAGCCGCAGGGTACGCAAGCGCACCTGATCGCGGGCTCGCATCGCCTCGGTCAGGTCCGCACGCAGTCGCTCCTTGAGTTCAGCCACGGGTCAATCCTAGAAAGCCGGCAAATCGGCTGCCGTCCGTGGCATGCGTACGGACATGGCACCATGGGTGGGTGCAACTGCGAACCCTGATCCCGGCCACCGCCGCCGTCGGCGCCGCCGCCGTTGGCTACGCGACGGTGGTCGAGCGTAACTGGTTCGCCCTGCGCCGGTACGAGATCCCCGTCCTGCCGCCGGACAGCGGGCCGCTGCGCGTACTGCACATCTCGGACGCGCACCTCACCCCGGGCCGTAAGCGGCTGATGTCCTGGATCCGGGCGCTCGACGAGCTCGACCCGCACCTGGTGGTCAACACCGGCGACTCCATCGCGCACCCGCAGTCGGTGGGCCCGTTCCTGGACGCGCTCGGACCGCTGCTGGACCGGCCCGGCCTGTTCGTGCTCGGCTCCAACGACATGTTCTCGCCGCGGGCTTTCAACCCGGCGCGGTACCTGCTGGGGCCGAGTTCCCGTAGGTTCAAGAGGAGCGGCCCCGACCTGCCCTGGGAAGAGCTCCGCGACGGTATGGCCGCGGCCGGCTGGCTGGACCTAGACAACCAGCGAGGCCAGCTCAAAGCTAACGGGCTGGACATCGCGGTGGCCGGCGTGCACGACTCGCACATCAAGCGGGACCGTTACGCGCAAGTGGCGGGCCCGGCCGACCCGGAAGCTGACCTCAGGCTTGGCGTCATGCACTCACCCGAGCCGCGGCTGCTTGACCAGTTCGCCGCCGACGGCTACGAGCTCCTGCTGGCCGGCCATACCCATGGCGGCCAGTTGTGCCTGCCGGGCTACGGGACGATCGTGACCAACTGCGGGATCGACCGGGAGCGGGCCCGCGGCCTGCACCGGTATCCGGCCGGCGGCCCGGCCTGGCTGCACGTCTCGGCCGGCCTGGGCACGTCGCCCTGGGCCCCGGCCAGGTTCGCCTGCCGCCCCGAAGCCAGCCTGCTCACCCTGATCCCGCGCGATTCCGGCTGACCGGCAGGACAGAGCCAGCCCGGAGTGCCTTGCGGGTGCGCGGGTGGGCCCGAGCGGCTCTCCGCTTCCGCTAGACTATCCAGGGTTCGCCCGGCGCCGAGGATGGCACGGGCGGCGGGGTGTAGCGCAGCTTGGCAGCGCGCTTCGTTCGGGACGAAGAGGCCGCCGGTTCAAATCCGGCCACCCCGACCAGATCAGAGGGCTCACCTCCGCCGTGCGTAGGCGACATTGACGACGGCAATAACAGCCCATATGAGGGCAACAAGCAGGATCTGGGCACCGCTGACCGTGTTGTGAAAGCTGCCGTTGATGTTGCCAGCCGTCGCGAACAACACGATGGCGGTGGCCCCCACGCCGCATACCATCGACACGGCGCCGATGACCGCCGGTACCCAGCCGGGCCGGGTGGCCAGTGCCGGCGCGCTGCGCCGAGCTAGCCTGGCGTCCACCCGCTTGTCGATCTCCGCGCCGATCCGCTCGACTAGGCCCTCGGCCACCGCGTCGTCGTAGCCCGGCCCCAGCTCACGGTGCGCGGCCGTGGCGGCGGCGATCTCCTCACGGCCCATCTGATCCACAGTGGCAAGGTACATCGCGATCAGGCCGCCCGGCCATGGAGAAATCCCCGATTTAACCCTGACGATCATGCGACCCAGAAGCGGCCGGCTGATAGCCAGTGCCGCATGTAGGGCAGCGCGGTGAAAGGCTGATGCCATGCGCTCCTTCCGTAAACGACCGCCAGTCCCAAGGCTGGCACGCAGCGTGCCTCGTGCTTGGGACCCGCCGGAGACGGAATTCCCGGCCTTGGTGCCGGTCAACACCCTGCCGTTTGGCCAGCCCGCGCAGACCGCGATCGCGATCACCGGCGTATGGGCCTACAGCAATGGTTTCGAATTCTTCGTGACCCGCCTCATCCGGCCGGATGCCCCTGGCTTCGATGAAGACCCGATGCCTGGTGCGCCGAGGGGTACGCTCGCGGAGCGGCAGTCCTTCCGGATCAGTTTGCAGCTCGCCGATAGCCGCCAGGTCGTCAGCGGCGGGCCAGCCGGTGGCGCCGAGCCGACCGGGCCGATCCTGCAACCGCGCGGCGGTGGCGGCAGTTCGCACCGCGTGGTCTTGCGGTGGTGGGCGTGGCCGCTGCCGCCCAGCGGCCCGCTGGAGTTCATCTGCCAGCTCGGGACGGGCGAAAGGCGGGTCAGCATGGACGCGCAGCTGATCCTTGATGCGTCGCAGCACAGTGTGCGGGCCTGGCCCGAAGACGAACCGTAAGCGTCAAATGGCGCTTGACGGTATCCCGGTGGTTCGCGTCTGAACGGGTGCGGAGGAGCCAGGCGCGATCGGCGTGAGCCGCTGGATCCGCGTAGTCAGCGCCTGCCTGGCCCGCGGCGTGCCGGGCGGCGAACGCCGCTTCCGTGGTGACCGCGATTGGGATGATGTGCGGGGCGGACTCCGCCCGGATCTGCGCCAGCGGGTACGGGCACCCGCTGGCTTGGCTTCGACGGCGTGTGGCGCACTACCACGACGAGGACGTACAGCAGCAGGAGCGTTACTCCATCGAAGAACAGGCCCCCGATGATCGTCGGGATCGCCGCGCCGTCGCCATTGGTGAGATTCCGACCGCTGCCCCAGGCCCAGAGCGGGTCGCGGACACTGAACGGCTGGCCGAGTGGCACCTGGCTGCCCCAGGTGGCGTCCGCGCCGCTTCTGGCAAGGTAGCCCTCGGTCACCGTGCGGCAGCCGATCCGGTGCCCTACCCCGCTGCTGCAGGCCTGGCTATACGACGCCGGGTTGAAGGTGTCCTGGTGCTCCGCGCCGACCACATATCCCCACGAGTTCACTTCGGCGGGCAGGATATACACGGTGATGCCGGTCATCGCGACGAGCAGGAGGATGGCGAATACCCAGCTGCCGTGGTGGCGCGGCGGATAGCGATGCGCGTGAGCGTACAGCGGGTGATGCGAAACGCTGGCCTTCGCGCTCACCCGGACGGCTGCGTCGGCGCGGCGAATGCGTGATGTATCGACGATTACCACAACTAGCCCGGCCAGAACCAGAGCGAACAGCACCAAGACCGGGATAACGCTGAGGATTTCCGCCGTCCCGGTAAGGTTCTCGAACAGGTTTACGTCGATCCCCGCATACACCACAAGGCCAGTAACGCCGCCTACCGCCACCCAGGCCCACCCGCGCCGCCTGTGATGCAGCGTGACGAGCTTGGCAACACCCGATGACCTGCTGGTATCCCGCCGTGCGGGCGCTTGCGGCACCGGCCTCTCCTCGCTAAATTGCGCCGTCTCCCCGCCTCCGCCTATGTTATGCCGCGACGGTCCAGCAAAGCCGTGCACGATGAAATCTGGTGTGCAGAAGGCAGCTAGTTCAAGCCATCAAATAACGGATCTATCCGTCTGCTAAGTGAGCTCGCGACAATGCGGATAGGAGATCTCGGCGAGCAAGAGCTA
>CAWBNK010000034.1:0-771118 GCA_963790065.1 uncultured Actinomycetes bacterium
ACCGCCCTGGTGTATTTGGGCGTGATCGCCGCGCTCGCCGCGGCGGCAGCGAGCAGCATGATCGTGCGCAAGCACTCCGCTGGCCAGCGCGCCCAAGCGCGCAGCGGCTGACCAGGACTCAGGCAGGCGCCAGCACCCTCGCAAGCTGCGTGCGGGAGCTGATGCCGAGCTTTTCGAACACCTTGTGCAGGTGCCATTCGACTGTGCGTGGACTGATGAACAGTCGCGTCCCGATGTCCGCATTCGACAGCCCCTCATAGGCGAGCCGCGCGATCTGCGTCTCATGGGGGGTTAGATCGGTGGACATCTCGACCGTCCGCTTGCGGACCGTTTCGCCCGTGGCCACCAGCTCGCGGCGGGCACGCTCCTCAAATGCCTCCATGCCTATCGCACCGAACATCTCGTGGGCGGTGCGAAGCTGCGCGCGGGCGTCCACGCGCCGGCGCTCCCGGCGCAGCCATTCGCCGTACAGCAGGTGCGCCCGGGCGAGCTCCGGGCGCAACCGCGTGCGTCCTAGCCGCTCGATCGCCTCGCGGTAGAGGCGCTCGGCCTCCCCGCCCTCGCATAGCAGGGCCCGCGACCGGGCCGCCACTCCTGACCCCCAATCCGTGCCGGCTGCGCGCGCGTCCTCCGTAAGACGCTCCAGGGCGCCGGCGCCGAGTTCGGGTTCACCGCTCCGGCTGGCCGCCTCGATCAGCTCGGCCAGCGCCCAACTGGATATGAACAGCTGAGGCGTGTCGTCGCTCGCCCGCCGGGCGGCGGCCAGCGCCTGCTCGTAACGGCCGAGTCCGTTGCACAGGATCGCCGTTACGAACTCCCCCCACTGGACGCCGAACCCTTGGCCCACCGCAGCGGCGTCGTTGATCGCGGGCTCGAGCAGCTCCGAGCCGTCGGCTTCCCGACCCCGGAGAGCGGCGAGCAGCATCGCTCCGTAGGGCGCGATACGGATCCCGGTCGCCTCGGTGATCGCTTCAGCCTCCGCGGTTGCTGTCGCAGCGCTGGTGAACTCGCCCGACCAGGCGTCGATTACCGCCTGCGTAATCAGCCCCATCGGCACCCGGGCGAGCGCTCCCGCATCGCGGGCGAGCTGCAGCTGACGGGCGTTGATCGCATACCAGCCCTCGTCATCCCACAACACGTAGGACGGCACAGGCGGCAACCAGGTCCAGCGAAACCGGTTCTCGGCCGGATCGTCTGTCGCGGCGAAGGCCTCCGAGGCACGCCTCAGGGCCCGCGCCGCCGCGGTGCGTCCTTCGGTGATCAGCAGCGCGAGCGCGTCCAGGAGCAGATCCGACGGATGAGGCGCATGCGCCGGCGCAGGAGCCGCTCTGGCGGCACGCGAGACCTCGAGCAGACCGCCCGCCGCGGCCAGACGTCCGGCGAACATCGCCGCCCCCCAAGCATCCAGGTAGGTCTCTCGCGCCAGCTCCGGATCGAGCCTCTCCAGTCGCCTGGCTGCGCTGACCAGTAGTGGCGGCGCGTCGCTTCCGATATTCGAGGAGAACGCGATCTGCGCCCGCAGCAACTCCGTCCGGGCCCGCTGGAGCTCGTCCGGCGATGCCGCCTCCGCGATCAACAGCATCATCAGCGCGGTGTCGAACGCGCCAGCATAGAGATTCGCTCGGGCCGCGGCGAGCGCGCGGTCCACCCTGCGCCCGGGATCACCCGTCAAGCCGACGGACCGTTGCAGAAATGCCGCCGCCGCAGCCAGCCCACCGCGCGCCTGCGCCCGTCCTGCGGAGTGTTCGAGCTCCGACGCGATCTCCTCATCGGGTCCAGTTGCCGCCGCGGCCAGTTGCCAGGCACGGCGGTCCGGATCGATCTGCCGATCGGTCACATTCGCGAGCGCCAAATGCACCGCCCGGCGTTCCTCCGCTGCCGCCGACCGGTACACCGCCGAGCGAACCAGCGGATGGCGGAACGTGACCTGCTCTCCGAGGGTCAGCAGTCCGTCTGTCTCGGTGTCGACTGCCGCCGCGGCGGCGGAGATCCCGAGCCGCTCGGCCGCGCGCCACACCAGCAGCGGGTCATCCGCCGGCTCGGCAGCCGCGAGCAACAACAATCGCCGCGCCTGTTCGGGCAAGGCCTCGAGCCGCCGAGCGAAGCTCTCCTCGATCCGCCCCGACAGCGCCCCCGACTGCGCCCCTGACTGGGCCCCCGACTGGGCCCGAGCACTCAGCAGCCCGAAACCGCCCGCCAATTGTGCTGCCGTCAACCCGCGCGGCAGCTCCAGCAAGGCCAGCGGATTCCCTCCCGTCTCGGCCACGATCCGATCTCGGACTTGCTCGTCGAGCGGGAAACGAACCGCCGTTTTCAGCAGCGCGCGAGCGTCCTCGGCACCCAACCCGCGCATCTCCAACTCCGGAAGCCCCCGCAGCGCCTCACCTACTACCCGCGCGCCGAACACGAGCCCGACACGTTCAGCAAACAACCGCCGCGCCACAAACGCGAGCGTCAGCGCCGACGTCCGATCCAGCCACTGCGCGTCATCCACGACACACAAAACGGGGCGTTCCCCCGCGGTCTCCGAGAGCAGGCTCAATACCGCCAACCCGACCAGGAACCGCTCAGGGGCGGACCCCTGAGCGAGCCCGAACACGATCTTGAGGGCCTCGCGCTGCGGAGCCGGAAGTCTCTCTAGGCGATCGAGCATCGGCGCGCAAAGCTGATGAAGACTCGCGAACGCCAACTCCATCTCGGACTCGACGCCGACCGCCCGCACTACGGTCAGGTCGGACGCCGCCCCGGCCAGATACGCCAGCAGGGCCGACTTCCCGATGCCGGCCTCACCGCGAACCACCAGCACGCGACTCTCACCCTGGCGCACGGCAGCGACCAGAGCGTCACACGCAGCGCACTCGCTTCGACGCCCGCGCAGGCTCGCCGACTCAGGCCCGCCGAGATGACCGGAACCCATGATGTCCCACACCCTACGGCAGGGCCGTCGTAATCTTCATTGCCCGTCTGTGGTCGCACCGGGCCATTCCGGGCCGAACGGGCTGTGGTTTACTGCCTTGGCTTGAGTGCAGGGGAGGATCGGCATGGGCAAGGTGGGCTGGCCGGCGGCCTGGCGGTCGCGGCGCACGGTGTGGTTCGGCGGCGGGTCCGTGGCCGTCGCGGCCGTGATCGCAACCGGCGTGGTGATCTCCTGGCCGACGTCGCACCCCGCGGCAACCGCGCCGACCCGGACGCCCCACTCGAGTGCGGGGAGCGCTGCGCCGGTCCGTTCGGCCTCCAGAGCGCCGGAAACCTGGCCGGTGGCGAGCCCGGTAGCAGACCTGTCGGAGCCGCTGCCGGGGATGCCGCCGGTACCGAACCCGGCGAACATCTACGCCGATGCCGGGGCGAACATGCTCAGCCCGGCAGTGCGCGGGATGCCCTATCGCATCTACGTGCCGAACAGCGGCGGCTCTACGGTGACCGTCATCAACCCGGCGACCTACAAGGTGATCGGGACCTACCAGACTGGGCTCAACCCTCAGCACGTCGTGCCCGCCTACGACATGCGCACGCTGTACGTGACGAACGACCTGGGCAACAGCCTCACCCCGATCAATCCCCGCACCGGACAGCGGGCCGGTCCGAACATCGCGGTCGACGACCCGTACAACATGTACTTCACTCCCGACGGGCGCTACGCCATCGTGGTGGCCGAGTCCCGCCAGGACCTGGACTTCCGTAACCCGCATACCTTCGCCCTCGAGCACCGGATCCACGTGAACTGCGCGGGCGTGGATCACATCGATTTCGCGGCGACCGGCGCCTACCTGATCGCCACCTGCGAGTTCAGCGGCCGGCTGGTCCGGGTCGATCTGCACACGCTGAGGGTGGTGGATTACCTGAACCTGCCCGGCTCGGCGCCGCAGGACATCAAGCTCGACCCGGCCGGCCGCATCTTCTACGTCGCCGACAAGAATCATGCCGGGGTCTGGCTGATCGACGCCGCGACGTTCCGGGTGGCCGGGTTCATTCCCACCGGCCCGGACGCGCACGGCCTCTACCCGAGCCGCGACGCACGCTTTCTTTACGTAACGAACCGTGGCAACGGCACGATCACCCTAATCAGCTTCGCGACCAGGAAGATCGTCACCACCTGGCGGATCCCCGGCGGCGGCAGCCCGGACATGGGCAACCTGTCCCCGGACGGGAAGGTGTTCTGGGTCTCCGGGCGTTACGACAACGTCGTCTACGCCATCGCCACGGCGACCGGCCGCCTGCTGGCCAAGATCCCGGTGGGAGTGCAGCCGCACGGGCTGTGCGTATGGCCTCAGCCGGGCCGCTACTCCCTGGGCCATACCGGGATCACCCGTTGAGAGTCTTCCGCCCCGTGCTGGCCAAATGGGCCCTGGCCGGGCTGGCCTTGCTCGGGCTGGCGGGCGCGGCCCCGGCTCCGGGTACCGTGCTCGCCCGGCTGGGCCCGGTCACGGTCAGCGCCACCGCGCTGGCCCCAGGCCCGGGCGGCACGCTGACCGCCAGCGTGCAGGTCACTACCAGCGGGCAGCCTTCGGATGAGCTGGACGCCGCGACCGCCGCGGACGGTGCCCCGGTCGCGGTCTACCACCAGCAGGTCAATGTCGGAGAGCTGCCTGACCTGTCCGGCTGCGGGGCCGAGACCCCGTCGCCGGCCGTGGTGGGCACCTGGCTCCACTACGGGCCGTTGCTGGTCCCGGGACGGTCAGGCGGCGCGTCCCCGCCCGCGACCGCGACCCTGACGGTCCAGCCGGGCTCGGCCCTGCCGCCCGGCACGAGCCTGGCTATCACCTTCTATTTCGCCCACGCCGGTTCGGTGACCCTGCGCCTGGCCGTCAGCCGCGCGTGACCGTCGCCGGCCCAGCCGCCCAGCTCAGCTGCCCGCTGCCCGGATCGGCCGCCCGGTCAGCCAGGCGACCGGGCTGAGCGCTTCGGCCGCGGTCCAGGTGCTCGCGTCGGGGTGGCTGAGGTCGGCGCGGCCCTGGGCGGACAGGAAGCGGAGCAGGGCGGGCGGGACGGGCGCCCCGGACGCGTTGGGCGAGCCCACCACGACGAAGCGCACCCGACCGGAGGTGTCGAGGTAGAGCAGGGCGTCCTCGTGGTCGACGTCATAGGTCAGCGGCAGGCCCGTCAGCCAGTCGGTCCCGGGCGGGCTGTCCTCGCCGATCCGCTGGTACCAGACCCCGAGGTATCGCCAGATCCGCTCGATCACCGCCGGGCGCCCGGTAAGCAGCAGCATGTTCGCCGGCGCCCCGATCAGCGCCCGGTACGCGTGCAGCCGGGCCGGGGTGTCCCGCTCCGGGTCGACGGTCAGCTCCGCGAAGCGCACCCGGCGTCCCAGGCCCGCCGCCATGACATCGTGATCCATCACCAGCAGGTTTCCCGTGGTCAGCGGGCAGGTCTCCTGGCACAAGGTGAGGAAGTCCGCGAGCACCACCACCTGGCCGCGCCAGGCACCCAGGCTCGTCGGCCGGCCCGTGTCCGTGGTCAGCGGCAGGTCCGCGATCCCGGCCGGCACCGGCCGGTCCACCACCGTACCGAGATAGGCCGACGGCGGACCCGGTACGGCCGCGCTCCCGCCGCACCCCGCCACGATCGCCCCAACGGCCAGCACCGTGGCGGTGGCCAGCCTTGGGGCCAGCGTGCCCGCCCGGGCCGCCCGGGCCGTCACGGGGACAGCAAGGCGGTCAGGGTGACCGGACGCAGCTTCCGGCTGGCCAGGCCGCTCAGGATCGCGGGCAGGGCGGTCACGGTACCGGAGTGGCCGAAATGCAGGCTCACGATCGACCCTGGCCGCACCGAGCCGAGCACGGTGGACACGACGGCGTCCGGTCCGGGATCGGTGTAGTCGAGCGAGTCCACGTCATAAGACACGCAGGTCTGGTAGCCCGCCTTGCGGGCCTCCCGCTCGATCAGCGGCGTCGCGTACTGCGTCTGCGAGGGCCGGAACCAGCGGCCGGCCGATCCGGTCAGGACGCGCAGCTGCTGCGCGCACCCGGCGATCTCCGCGTAGGCGCCAGCGGCGTCCATGGCCGCGATATCCAGGTGATGCATGGTGTGATTGCCCAGGTCGTGGCCTCCGCTCAGGACCCGCGGCGCAATCTGCGGATACTGCTCGAGCCAGGTCCCGACGGCGAGCACCGAGACCCGCGCTCCGGCCCGCTCGGCCTCGGCCAGCAGCGCCTCGGCTATCGATAGCGGTCCTTGACCATGGAAGGTGAGCGCTACCTGGGGCCGGTCTCGTGGCCCGTGCACGACTTGCGGCCCGAGCTGGGCACTGGGCTGCGCACTCGGCTGTGTGCTCGCGTCGGCGCGCGGGCTCGCCGTAGGCGACGGCGCGGCGGCAGATGATCCAGGATGGTTGGCGCCGGACGGCTCGTCGGCCTGGCGCGCGCTGGTGCAGCCAGCCAGCCCGGCTCCGACGGTGGCCGCACCGACGAGCAGGAAAAAATCCCGCCGCTCGATAGGCACCCGGACACAGTACCCCGCGTGCGGCGGGCCTGGGCCGCGGTCAGCGCGACGTAGGCCGCGCCTGACACGCCTGATCTGTCGCAGTGCGAACTTAGATCTCGCCTCTTGACAGGTATATCGGCCTATCAGTTGGCTTGGAGATAGCGGTCGCGCCGGCAGGCTGGTGCCGCAGTTGTCGGTGTGCTGGCGCTGAACGTACGGGCGGAGATGGGATGCGGACGCGATCCGGGCTGACGCCGGAGCTGCTGGACCGTGAGCGAGAACGCAGGACGCTCGATGCCCTCGTGGCGGATCTGCACTCCGGGCGCGGGTGCGCGCTGGTGGTGCGTGGTGAGGCCGGGGTGGGCAAGTCGGCGCTGCTTGAGTACGTGGCCGCGGCCGCGGCGGGCATGCGGATAGTCCGGGTAGCAGGAGTGCAATCGGAGATGGAGCTGGCCTTCGCCAGCCTGCACCTGCTGTGCACGCCGATGCTGGACCGGCTGGGGCGGCTGCCGGCTCCGCAGCGCGGCGGGCTGGAGGTCGCGTTCGGGCTGCGTGAGGGGAGTGCGCCGGACCGGTTCCTGGTCGCCCTAGCGGCGCTGACCCTGCTGTCGGAGGCCGCTGAGGAGCGGCCGCTGCTGTGCGTGGTCGACGACGCCCAGTGGCTGGACGGGGCGTCGGCGCAGGTGCTGGCGTTCGTGGCGCGCCGACTGCTCGCCGAGCCGGTGGGGCTGATTTTCGCCACGCGCGAGCCCGGCGAGCCCTTCCGCAGGCTTCCCGACCTGGAGGTGCGAGGCCTGCAGGACACCGATGCCCGCACACTGCTGCGCTCGGTCGTGCGGTGGCCGCTCGATGAGCAGGTCCGGGAGCGGATCCTGGCCGAAACCAGGGGAAACCCGCTGGCCCTGCTCGAGCTGCCGCGCGGGCTGAGCCCGGCGCAGCTGGCCGGTGGCTTCGGCCTGCCGGACGAGGCCTCGCTGTCGGGCCGGATCGAGGAGAGTTTCCTCCGGCGGGTGCAGGCGCTGCCGGAAGCGACGTGGCTAGTGCTGCTGATCGCGGGGCCGAGCCCGTCGGCGACCCTGCCCTCGTGTGGCGCGCTGCTACCCGGCTCGGGCTTTCCGGCGACGCCGTGGTCTCGGCCGAGATGGAGGGGCTGCTCAAGATCGGCGTGCATGTCGTCTTCCGCATCGCTGGTCCGCTCTGGATTACGGGGCTTCGTCGCCGGGCGACCGCCGGAAGGTCCATGAGGCCCTCGCGGTGGTGACCGATCCCGGCCTCGATCCTGACCGCCGCGCCTGGCACCTGGCGCAGGCGGCCACCGGCCCTGACGAGGAGGTCGCGGCCGAGCTCGAGCGATCGGCGGCCCGCGCCCAGGCGCGAGGCGGGCTCGCCGCGGCGGCAGCGTTCCTGGAGTGGGCGGTCCGGCTCAGCCCGGACCTTGAGCCACGGGCTCGTCGCGCCCTGGCCGCCGCCCAGGCCAAGTACCTCGCGGGCGCTCCCGACGCCGCCCGTCGGCTGCTGTCGACGGCCGAGGCAGGGCCGCTCGCCGAGCTCGGGCGCGCCCAGGTGGACATGATCCGCGCCCAGATCGCCTACGCGGTCAATCGCGGCCACGATGCGCCGGCGCTGCTGCTCCGCGCCGCTCGCCGGCTTGAGCCCCTCGACCTGCGCATGGCCAGGCAGACCTATCTCGACACGGTCTTGGCCGGCCATTTTGCGGGCCGCCTCGCACCTGGCGGCCTCCGCGAGGCGGCCGAGGCGGCGCGGCGCGTGCCCCACGCCGCCGAGCCTGCCACGGCTTCCGATCTGCTGCTTGACGGACTGGCGATCGCGCTGACCGACGGGTACTGCGCGAGCGCGCCGACGCTCAAGCAGGCCGTGCGCGGGTTCCGCGGGCCTGAAGCGACCCAGGAGGAACAGCTGCGCTGGCTGTGGCCCGCCGCCCACGTCGCGATGGCCCTGTGGGACGACGAGTCCTATGAGGTGCTGTCCGCGCGGCACATCGAGATCGGCCGCGAGGCGGGGGTGCTCGCGGTGCTGCCGACCGCACTGACCACCCGCATCGTCGCATCCGCATTCTTCGGTGAGCTCGCCGCCGCCGAGGAGCTGATCGACGAGATGCGAGCGCTCGCCGACGTCATCGGGCTCCCGGCACCGGCGTACGGTCCCGTGTTCGTCGCCGCCTGGCGCGGCCGGGAGGAGGCGGCCTCCGCGGTGATCGACACGGCGGTCCGGGAGTTCACCTCGAGCGGCGAGGGCGCGGTGCTGGCTTCCGTCGACTACGCCCGCGCGGTTCTGGGCAATGGCCTCGGCCGCTACGAGGACGCGCTGGTCGCGGCCACGGCGACCGACGCCCTCGAGGCCGAGGGGCTCACCATCTACACCCAAGGGCTCGTCGAGCTTATCGAGGCCGCGGCACGCGCCGGCGTTCCCGACCGTGCGGCCGACGCCATGGGGCGACTGGAGGAAATGACCCACGCCAGCGATACCGACTGGGGGGCGGGCTTGCGCGCTCGTTCGCAGGCGCTGCTCGGCGGAGATGACGCGGCCGAGGCCCGCTACCGTGAGGCGATCGAGCGGCTTGGCCGGACCCGCATCCGCCCTCAGCTGGCCCGCGCGCACCTGGTGTACGGCGAGTGGCTGCGCCAGCGGAGCCGCCGCGTGGACGCCCGCCGCGAACTGCTACGGGCGTTCGAGATGTTCACCGGCATGGGCATGGATGCGTTTTCCGAGCGCGCGCGACGCGAACTGGCGGCCACCGGGGAGAAGGTCCGGAGGCAGACCGCGCAGACGCTGCATGATCTCACGAACCAGGAGACGCAGATCGCCCGCCTGGCCCGGTCGGGCTTGTCCAACCCGGAGATCGCCGCTCAGCTGTTCCTGTCCGCGCGGACGGTCGAATGGCACCTGCGCAAGGTCTTCATCAAGCTCGACATCAGCTCCCGCCGCCAGCTCGAGCGGGCGCTGCCCGGCGACGGCCGCGGTCAGTAGCCGCCCAGCGGAACGCGGCTACCAGATACGGACCCGGGTTGCCGGGTCGAGCCACA
This sequence comes from uncultured Actinomycetes bacterium, assembly GCA_963790065.1. Classification (GTDB taxonomy): domain Bacteria; phylum Actinomycetota; class Actinomycetes; order Streptosporangiales; family Streptosporangiaceae; genus Palsa-504. Next base: position 9,468 of record CAWBNK010000034.1, read on the forward strand.
GCTCGTCGGCTGCGCCGACATCAAACGCACCGTAGAACTCGTCGAGGTTCCGAACGATCTGGTTGCAGCGGAACTCGCCGGGGGAGTGCGGGTCGATGGCGAGCAGCCGGATGGCTTCCTCGTCCCGGGTCTTCTGCTTCCAGGTCCGGGCCCACGACAGGAAGAAGCGCTGGCCGCCCGTCAGACCGTCGATGACCGGTGCCTGTTCGCCGTGCAACGACACCTGATAGGCCTTCCACGCGATGCCCAGGCCGCCGAGGTCCCCGATGTTCTCCCCGATCGTCAGCGCTCCGTTCACATGCTGGTCAGGAACCTGCTTCGGCGCCAGGCTGTCGTACTGCTCGATCAGCGACCGGGTTCGGGTTTCGAACGCTTGCCGGTCCGCTGCGCTCCACCAGTCGGTGAGCCTGCCATCACCGTCGTACTTGGAACCCTGGTCGTCGAAACCGTGGCCGATCTCGTGGCCGATGATTGCGCCGATCGCTCCGTAGTTGGCCGCATCGTCGCGATCGGGATTGAAGAACGGGTCCTGCAAGATCGCAGCCGGGAACACGATCTCGTTCATGCCCGAGTTGTAGTAGGCGTTGACCGTCTGCGGGGTCATGTGCCACTCATCGCGGTCGACCGGCTTGCCGATCTTGTTCAGCTGGCGGCCGAACTCGAAGGCATGAGCGGCCCGCACGTCGGCCATGAGATCCGCCGGGTCGATCCGCAGGCTGGAGTAGTCCCGCCAGCTATCCGGGTAGCCGATCTTCGGCGTGAACTTCCCGAGCTTGCCCAGGGCCCGCTGGCGGGTGTCTGCCCCCATCCACTCGAGCTTGCTGATGCTCTGGCGGTAAGCCTCGAGGAGGTTGGCTACCAGGACATCCATCCGCTCGCGGGCCCCAGGCGGGAAGTGCCGGCCGACGTAGACCCGGCCGACAGCTTCCCCCATCGCCCACTCGACCAGCGAGACACCCCGCTTCCAGCGCTCACGCAGCTGGGGGGTGCCGCTCAGGATGCGGCCGTAAAAGTCGAAGTCTTCCTGGACGAACGCCTCGGACAGGTACCTGGCCGCGCTGTGGATCACCCGCCAGCACAGCCAGTCCCGCCACGCCAGAACGTGCTCGTCGGTGAGCAGCGAGGCCAGCCCGGCGCTGAAGCTCGGCTGGCGGAGCACGACCTCGTCGAAGGCGCCGGCGGGCGGGTCCAGGGCCGCCAGCCACCTTTCCAGGTCCGGCCCCTCGGACAACACGCCGGTCCAGGTGAGCAGGTTGTAAGTCTTCTCGCGGTCACGGTTCGCGACTTTGTCCCAGTGGTGCCCAGCCACCGCCGTCTCCAGCGCGAACACGCGTCTGGCTGCCTCATCGGCGTCCGGCAACCCGGCCAGCTCGAACATGCGCTGCACATGACCAGCGAATGCGTCGCGGACGCCAGCGAACCGCTCCTCGCGGTAGTAGCTCTCGTCCGGCAGCGAGATAGCGCCCTGCTCGAAAAACACCAGGTAGCGCTCCGGGTTGCCCGGGTCGGTGTCCACGAAGAGCCGGTACAGGCCCCCGATTCCCAGTGGCTCAAGCCGCCCGAGCGTCTCCATCAGCTCCGGAATGGAGCTGACGGCCCGAGCCGACGCGAGCGCCTGGCTGATGGGTTGTGAGCCGAGCAGCTCTGCCCGGTCCGCGTCCATGAAGCTGGCGTACACGTCGCCGAACTTCCGCTCGTCGCTGCCTTCTGGTGCCGACGCGGCCTGCTCCACGATCTCGCGCACCGCGATCTCAGCCTGGTCAGCCAGAATCCGGAACGTGCTGTCGCGCGCCCGGTCGGCGGGGATCGTCCGCGCGAGCCACCGGCCGTTAACGTGCCGGAACAAGTCGTCTTGCGGGCGGATGCCGGGATCCAGCTCGTCGACGGGGATGCCAGATGGGAACGTCATGCGCTCCAGCGTAGGACCAGTGGCGGCCTGCATCGTTACTGGGAATGATTATCATTAGCAGGTTGTTGTACAGAGCATGAGTCGCAGCACCCTTCGCCCCGTCATCAAGCTCAGGTCGACCGCCGGGACTGGCTACACGTACGTGACCAGGAAGAGCCGGAGAAACGATCCGGACCGCCTCGTCATCCGCAAGTACGACCCGGTGGCCGGCCGCCACGTTGAGTTCCGAGAGGAGCGGTAATCATGAAGCAGGCAATCCACCCGGACTATCATCCGGTCGTCTTCCGCGACCGCGCAGCGAACTTCGCCTTCCTCACCAGGTCGACCGCGACCAGCGAGCGCACCATCACCTGGGAGAACGGCAGGACCTATCCCGTCGTCGACGTCGAGATCTCGTCCGCGAGCCACCCCTTCTACACCGGGCAGGCGCGCGTCCTCGACACGGCCGGGCGGGTCGAGCAGTTCCGCCGTCGGTATGGCGACAAGGCCAAGGGCGCCTGACGACCTCAGGTAGCCTGCGCCCCCGCGAGCACGGGCCGTCCATTATGAAATCGGACGGCCCGTTCCCATGTCCGCACCGTCCCGTCCACGCAGGCCGCCGTCTAGCGCGCTGACAGGCTCGGCGAGCTTGCCAGCACGCCGCGGACCTTGCGGGCGATGCCGAAGGTGTTGAGGACCAGGGTCAGGGTGATCCCGCTGGGGCGGATCCGCAGCCGGGTCTGCCCGCCCCGGGGCGTGATCGTCACCTGCGCCTTGACCGCGCGGTCGTCGCCGGTGCCGACCACGATCGTGTTCGGCCGTCCCTCGTGCGGGCCCTGGAAGGGCAACTGGCCCATGGCCATCCCGGGCAGCACGTGGTAGTCGGCGCCCAGGCCGTCGCGCAGTACCGTCGCCACCTCTTCGGCGGTCAGATCCGTGCGGGGAACAGTGATGGTAGGCATGGCTCTTTTTCCTCTCATCGGCAGGGACCGCGGCTGCGGTCCTGCTACTCCAGGTTCGGCCGCCCGGCCCGTTCGCGGCAGGGGTGGAACCACCCACACCGTGGCGTCAGGCCAGGCCCGAGTGGGTAGTTCCACCCTGTCTGGGCCTGGATGTGGCGTGATCTGTCATTGTTAGTTGAGGATTAGCAAGTACCTGGGTCTTAGGTGGGGAGCATGTCCGCCCATGATGGCTAAATCTGACGTGGATGGCGCGCCCATGCAGGCGGGCCGTGCGCTCGGACCGCACTACAAGTGGATCGCGCTGTCCAACACGACGCTTGGCATGCTGATGGCGACGATCAACCAGTCGATCGTGCTGATTGCGCTGCCTGACATCTTCCGCGGCATCGGGCTGAACCCGCTGAGCCCGGGGAATACCAGCTACCTGCTGTGGATGTTCATGGGGTTCCTGGTGGTCTCCGCGGTGCTAGTGGTGTCGTTCGGCCGGCTGGGCGACATGTTCGGCCGGGTGCGGATGTACACGCTGGGCTTCGCGGTCTTCAGCGTGGCCTCGATCTTCCTGACCGTGACCTGGATGCACGGCGCGGACGGGGCGATGTGGCTGATCATCTGGCGGGTCGTGCAGGGCATCGGCGGCGCGTTCCTGTTCGCCAACGCTGCCGCCATCGTCACCGACGCGTTCCCGGCCAACCAGCGCGGCCGCGCCCTCAGCGTGAACTCGATCGCGGCCATCGCCGGGTCGTTCATCGGCCTCATCCTCGGCGGCGTCCTGGCCCCGGTGAACTGGCACCTGATCTTCCTCGTCTCGGCGCCGATCGGCGTGTTCGGTACCGTATGGGCGTACTTCATGCTGCATGACATCGGGGTGCGCCAGCACGCGCAGATGGACTGGTGGGGCAACCTGCTGTTCGCCGCCGGGCTGGTTTCCATCCTGGTCGGCATCACCTACGGCCTGCTGCCCTACGGCGGGCACCCGATGGGCTGGACCAACCCGTGGGTGCTCACCGCGCTGTTCGGCGGCCTCGCGCTGCTGATCATCTTCGTGTACGTCGAGACCAAGGTCGCCGAGCCGCTGTTCCGCATCTCGCTGTTCAAGATCCGGGCGTTCGCCGCCGGGAACGTCGCGAGCCTGATGCTGGCGATGGGCCGCGGCGGCATGCAGTTCATGCTGATCATCTGGCTGCAGGGTATCTGGCTGCCGCTGCACGGCTACGACTTCAGCCAGACCCCGCTGTGGGCCGGCATCTACCTGGTGCCGTTGACGACCGGCTTCCTGGTGGGCGCGCCGCTGTCCGGGATACTGTCCGACAAGTTCGGCCCCAAGGCGTTCACCGTGGGCGGCGCGCTGCTGACGGGGTTGAGCTTCCTGCTGCTGATATTCGTCCCGGTGGACTTCTCCTACTGGGAGTTCGCGGTCGTCATCGCCCTCAACGGGTTCGGCTCCGGCCTGTTCTTCGCGCCGAACTGGGCGGAGATGATGAACTCGGTCCCGGCCGACCGGCGCGGGGCGGCGGGCGGCATGATCGCCACCTTCCAGAACTCCGCGTTCGTGCTATCGATCGGCATCTTCTTCACCCTGATGGTGGCCGGCCTGTCGAGCAAGCTCCCGGGGGCCATGTTCAGCGGGCTGACCGCGCAGGGCGTCCCGGCCGCCACGGCCGCGCCGATCTCGCATCTGCCTCCGATCGGCGTGCTGTTCGCCTCCTTCCTCGGCTACAACCCGATACAGCAACTGCTCGGCCCGCTGCTGCATCAACTGTCCCCGGCGCATGCGGCCTACGTGACCGGGCGGCAGTTCTTCCCGCACCTGATCACGGCGCCGTTCCACAGCGGTCTCGGCGTGGCCTTCGGCTTCGCCATCGCGGCCAACGTGATCGCGGCCATCGCCTCGGCGCTGACGGGCCGGCGCACGCCGGTCGACACCGCGGGCCAGCCACTGGGTTACGAACTGGCCGCCGTCGCCGCGGAAGGCGCCTTCGAGCCCAGCGAACTCGTCGTCCCCGGTATCCCGGAAGAGAGCGCCGAACCGCCTGACCAGCCCGGCTAAGGCCAGTGCTGGTCCGTCAGTTCACAGGCTGGTCAGCTCGCCTAGACCCATGGTGCGCAGTGCGTGGTCGGCCATCTCCAGGTGCCCGGCGGCGTTCGGGTCCTCGTCGGCGAATCGGGCCAGCCAGTGGGTCTCGTGGTTCACCAGCACAGCACCGCTGTCCGCGGCGATCTCCCGTACTGCCACCGCGGGCTCGTGGTCTCCGCAGACCAGCATGGTCGGCGGTCCCTGCGGGAATCCGGGCGAGACCATGTCCGCAGCGCCGAGTATGTTGAACGCCTTGACCACGTGCGCACCGGCGCATGTCCCTAATCATGGCAGCGCCTGCGAGGGGGAGCGCATGGCGCGGGCCCGGTACGCCCGGTGTCTAGCAGGCGAGCCTGGGTGTGAGGCCGGCGGTGTCGGCAGGACGGTCGCGGTAGGTCATCTCCACGAAGGTCAGGAATCGCTCCAGGTCCTCGACGTTGGAGGCCAGGCCTACCGATGCGCGCAGCGCTCCGCCGCTGGGCAGGCCGAGCAGGTCGAGGTACTGATCCATGGTACGGGCGCGTCCCAGCGCCGCTTTGCGCCAGTCGGCCTTGGCGAGGTTGAACGCGCCCTCGCCGGCGCCCGGGTTGCAGAAGCAGCCGGTCCGGATCGAGATGCCGGCCGCGGCGGTATCGCGTGCCACCGCGCGTTCATCGATGATGCGCCCGCCGGGATCGAGCAGGTTGAAGGCGACGGTGCCGCCGCGGTCGCGGGTGCTGGCGGGCCCGTAGATCTGTGCCATCGGCTGGCCGTTGCCGTGCCGCAGGGCGGCGAGCCGGCCGAGGAGCCAGCCGGTCAGGCACATCACCCGCTGGTGGATCAGGTCGATCCCGATGCGGGTGACCCAGGACAGGCCGGTGGCCAGATCGGGGATCTGCAGGAAGCTGACCGTGCCATCCTCGAACCGGGCCTCGTGCGGGGCCAGCGTGTGCCAGTCGCCCTGCACGCTGGCGATAAGCACCGACCCGCCGGCGAACCAGGGCCGCCGCAGCCGGCCCAGCGCCTCCCGCCGCGCGATCAGGCAGCCGACACCGGTCGGGTAGCCGAACACCTTGTACCAGCTGACCGGCACGAAATCGGGCTTGACTACCGACAGGTCCAGCTTGTTCGACGGCACGTACGCCGCGGCGTCCAGCAGCACGTCATAGCCCTGTTCATGCGCCAGCTCTATCCAGCGCAACGGATGCTGCGCGCCGCTGAAGTTGCTCTGCGCCGGGTAGGCCAACAAGCCCCGGCGGCGCGGCGCCGCCACGGACAGCCGGGCGCGGAATCCCCGGCCGGCCCAGCGCGCCACCCCGCCGCGCGCCACCCGCCCGGCCGCGCCGAGCGGGCCTGGCCCGCGCCCGGCCAGCGCCTGGCCGATCGCGTCATCGTCTATCCGGAGCTCGGGCGAGCAGAACGGCACGTATTGGGTGAGCGCACCCTGGGACCGGGCGAACTCCCTGATGCCATTGACCGAGTTGTGGTTGTCCTGGCTCAGGACCAGCCGGGTCCGCGGGCCGAACGGGTAGGCCTCGCCGATGAGCCGGCATGCGCCGGTGGCGTTCGCGGTGAAGATGGCCGCGTACTCCTGCGGCGGCGCGTTGAAGTGCGCCAGGACCGCGCTCCGGGCCTGCTCGATCAGTTCGGTCGACGCCGCAGAGGCCGGACTCTCCGAGTGCGGGTTGCCGAAGCACCGCCCGCGTACCCGCTCGGCATGCGCGGTCAGCTGCGTCTGGGCCGGCAGGCCTGCGCCGGTGTAGTCCAGGTAGACGTGGCCGCCCGCGTCGAGGTAGGAGTACTCGGTCGCCCGCAGCTGATCCAGCAGCGCCGTGCTCCGGTAACCGGGATAGGCGGACAAGAAGCCGGGCGGCCCTGGCGGCAGGTCGCACCCAGCGCCGCATGGCAATACAGACAGCTTTTCCAGGGATGCGGTCATGATCTTCCTCCCCAGACCCGGCATAGGCGCCGTTATAAACACAAGCGTGCCAGCGCTGCGCTAACCCGCCGTTGAGGCATGATTGAGCGCGGCACTCGGCAGTACCCCGCCATCACAGCGGCCAGCACAGGCCGCGGTGCTTGAGCACCCCGACATCCTGAACGGCAGCCACCGGGGGGCTCTTGCATGATCAGGGTGTCTGCCGTGATGCCTCACTGGTCTGGGCGAGAGCGTCGAGGACGGTGGCGGTGGCCGGTGCGGGCTGGGCGGGACCGGCCTGGTGCCAGGCGGCGATGTGGCGTCCGCCGAGTGGTGGCAGAACGCAGACGGTCACCGGGGCCTGCCCGAGGGCCAGCCGGGGGATGATGGCCGCGCCGCGCCCGGCCGCGACCAGGGCCAGGACGGAGGGAAATTCAACGCAGACATCCCCGGCCGGGATGCCGATGCCGGCCTCGGCCGCGAGCCGCCGCAGGGCGTGGTCGCAGGCGGTGCCGGGAGGCCCGGCCACCCAGGGGCGCCCGGCCAGGTCACGCAGGCTGCGTGGCCTGACCTGCCAGCCTGGCGGGATGACCAGGAGGTAAGGGTCGAAGGCCAGCTGCCGCAGGCCGAGGCCGGGCTCGGCGGGCGGAGTACTCGCGGCGTCGTACTCGGTGAGCACTATGTCCAGGTCGCCGAGGCGCAGATCGGCTACGGCAGCAGGCCCGTAGCGTTCGGCGATGACGGGCTGGATGGCCGGGCTCGAGGCGGCGAGGCCGCGCAGGGCGGGGCCGATCAGCGGGGCCATGACGCTCTGGAAGGCCGCGATCCGCACCGGGCCAGACGCCTGGCCGGTCAGTTCGGCCAGGTCCTGTTCCGCCTGGCGGAGCTGGGCGGCGACGCGCTCGCCGTGGGAGGCCAGCAGCCGCCCGGCCGCGGTCAGCCGGATCTGCCGGCCGGAGCGGTCGATGAGGCTGGCGCCGGTCTCCCGCTCCAGGGCCAGCAACTGCTGCGAGACCGCCGGCGGGCTCAGGTGCAGCGCGTCGGCGGCGCTGCCGACGCTGCCGTGCACGGCGACCGCCTGCAGCACGCCCAGCCTGCGGGGGTCGATCATCCGGAAGTCCTGCTTTCGCTTAACGGAAGATAATTTATCTTTACTTTTATATCGCGGCGGGCCACGATGACGGGCATGACCGATGCAAGGGAACTGACCGTCAGAACCTGGTCGGCGACGGCCGACGCCGACGGCGCCGGAAACTACAGCCGGTACTTCACCGGCAACGCTGTTGCCCGAGCTGCGCAAGCTGCCCGGTTTCGAGGGCGCGTATCTGCTGCGCCGCGACCTGGACGGAGACCGCACTGTCGAGCTGACCGCGCACACGTTCTGGGAATCCCGTGCGGCGATCCGCCTTCGCCGGGGACGACATCACGGTGGCCATCGTCGAGCCGGAAGCCCGGGCCATGCTGCTGGACTTCGACCGTGCCGCGATCCACCGCAGCGTGGCAGCCGATGCCCGGGGCTGACCCGACCGGCATCCTTCGGTAACGCACCGCCATCCCAGAGCAAACGCGAACCGCCGTTGTGGCGGCTTGCGGATCGTCAGGGGTCACTCATGCAGGCGTGCAGATCAGGTGATCCGCGTGCCGTGGTTGTCCGGAGGCCGTTGCGCTGCTTGGGCTGATCGCCGCTTAGTGCCCGGCCTGCGCCCGGGCCGGTGTCCCGGCGCTGGGTCCGGTCCTGCGGCCGGCTGGCTGAGTGCGGCGCGGGCCCGGTGTTCGACCTTGGCGAGCAGCTTGGCCCGCGACCTGCGTACCCTGACCGCCACCGGGGCGAGCAGCATCACTCGCCGCACGATCACGGCGGCGACCGCAGGCGCGCTCGCGCTCACCGGCGCCGTGGTCGGGATCGTCGGCGGCTACCTCGCGGCGATCGGCTTCTTCCGGAGCAATTCGCTCGATGGCCTGTCGTCGCTGACCAGCATCCCGGTGACCAACCTGCTGGTGATCCTGGTGGGCATGCGGATTGCCGCGACGGTCCTCGGCTGGCTGCTGGCCGGCCGCGACCCGGCCGGCATCGCCCGCCAGCCGCTCGAGTAATGCCGGACACAATCCCGGTGTCCTTGACGCCTCGCTCCTTGCCGACTGAGGCGTCAGGGCCGGCTCGGGCCCACCTACCGCACCGTGTTCCCCCGAAGTCTTCAGCGTCCGCGCGGTCGTCTTTATCCTGAAGCCAAGAGCTCTCCGCACAACCAGCGATCCGGGTGATGCAGGCGGTTGTGGAACGGCTGGCTTGTCTTCGTGCTGGCGTTGGTGGCCGGCTGAGAAGCGGTGTGCGCTTACAACCGGAAGATCCCGAAGGAGAAGGGACTCGCGGTGATCATTGCTTCTTCCACGACGACGCCGGTGTGTTTTACTCCGGTCGCGCCGGCGAGTTCGGGGCGGTCGTGCGGCAGAACGCGAACGCGGCCGCAGGGATTGACGATGACCAGGAACCGCCCGCCGCGAACATAGGCCAGGGGGTATCCGTCATGCAGGATCTCCAGGCTGCCGCCGGGTCCGAGTTCGGGGTGCGCGCGGCGGATGGCGATCAGGTCCTTGACCAGGTGCAGGAGCGAGTTCCCGTCGGCACGCTGCCCGGCGACGGTGGGGAGGTCCGGATCCGGATCGACCGGAAGGTAGAGACTTTCGGCCGGGGCGGTGGAAAATCCGGCGTTGAGGCCCGGGTCCCATTGCATCGGGGTGCGTGACCCGGACCGGTTGTAGCCGGGAGCCATGACGCTGCCTTCGGTGTCCGGCAGGCCGGGAACATAGCGCATGCCGATCTCGTCACCGTAGTAGATCGCCGGCAGCGTCGGGAAAGTGAGCTGGAACGCGAAGGCTGGCGGAAGCTGCTCAGGTGTGCGCGGTCCGGTACGGAGCCGGGCGAAGTCGTGGTTCGCCGTGGGCAGGACGACGTGCCCGGGCTCGCCGATCGTATGAAAGGCGTCTTGGTAGGCGTTGAGGAACGTGCCGATGCTGCCCCGGCCGCCGGCGTCGAAGTAGCACGGATCCGTGCCCCACTCCTTGAGGCTGGTGGCGGTGCCGGTACTCCACAGCGAACGCAGCGGGCCGCCGTTGGCCGGCCCGCCGAACTGGAGGAAGAAGTCGGCGTGGAACCCGGCGGGCACGGCCACCGCCGGGTCACCCCATTCGGAAAGCAAAGCCGTCTCCGGGTGCGTCCGGTCAAGCCAGGCACGCACTTCCCGCCACAACCGTGCGGTTTCGGCGAACCCTGGATCGTCCTTCACCAGGGAGGAGGCCATGTCGACGCGGAACCCCGAGACGCCCAGTCCGAGCCAGTGGTCCATGATCGTGCGCAGCGCCGCGCGGTTGACCCGCGGACCTTCGGCGTCGGTACCCTGCCGCCAGGGCTCATCCGCCTTCTGCCGGGCGTAGCCGAAGTTCAGCGCGGGCTGGAAGTCGAAGAAGTTCGGCAGGTAACCACCCGGGCGGGTGCCCGGAGAGGGGACGAATCGCTCCGGCAGCTGGCCGCCGGTCGGGGCAGCCCAGATGTACCGGTGGTCGCGCGGGTCGTTCGCGGACGCCACGAACCACGGGTGGGTGCCAGAGGTGTGTCCCGGTACCAGGTCCAGCAGCACCCTGATGCCGTGGGCGCGGGTCTGGTCGACGAGCCTGGCCAGGTCGTTGTTGTCTCCGTACCGCGGGTCGATGGCGAAGTAGTCCGCGATGTCGTATCCGGCGTCGCCCATGGGGGAGACGAAGCAGGGGTTGAGCCACACCGCTGTGACTCCGAGCCAAGCCAGGTAGTCGAGGTGCTCAGCGATGCCACGCAGGTCGCCGATACCATCACCGTCGGAGTCGGCGAAGCTTTGCGGGTAGATCTGGTACAGCACGGCGTCACTCAGCCAGGTCAGTGCGGCCATGGACGGGTCAGCCTTCCGGGGTCACAGCGTCGGCGGGTAACGGCATGCCTGGTCCCTGCCCTCCGCCGCGCCTGCAGCCGGCCCGCAATAACACCGGATCCGTCCCGGGCGGCGTGCGCGGATGACACAAGCATCCGGAACACCTCGTCTCGCCAAAATATCCGGCCGCGTCCGCATGCAGTAGACAGGACCTATGACCACGCGGCGTCACAGGCTGGCCGTCGGCCCCGCTGCCTGGCCGGGGGCACCGGACAGGTCGTTATGGCGCTGTGCCGGGCCGGGGAGCAGGGCCGGCGCCCGGTGTGTTTGTTGGCGCTGCGAGCCGCTGCCGCAGGAAGGTGAGAAGTCGGTCGAGGAAGATCTGGCCTGCGTCAGTGTCGAGATCGAACTGGTACTCGTGTTCCACTGGCGGCTGGTGCCCGGCGGGGAAGAAGAGTGTCTCGGTTTCGGCCCCCTGGGCCTGGAGCCTGCCGGCGAGGAGCTCAGAGTGGGGCCGCAGCGGGTCGGCGTTGCCGACAGTGATGAGCGCGGGCGGGAATGCGGCGCTGACGTGGTCGGTGATCGACCATGCTGCGAACCTGGGGTCGTCGAGGAAACGCCGGTTGCCCGAGTATGCGTGCAGCGAGACCTGCACGAACAGGCGGCCGGCCGGTGAAGTCGCGTGGCGGACCAGCTGCAGGTCGTAGAGGCCGCAGGCCAGGATCAGACCGCGGAGCTGCGCAGGGGTGATCGTGGAGGTGATACCGACGGCCTCGGCGTAGCCTGGCGTGGTCACCAGCGCTCCTGCTTGGGCGGCGATGTGCGCTCCGGCGGAGTCGCCCGCCAGCGCGATCCGGTCCGGGTCGATCAGCAGCTGCCCGGCATTCGCCTGCAGGTACTGCAGAGCCTGCATCAACTGGCGCAGGGGTGTGGGGTAGCGGCGGCCGGGGGCCAGTGAGTAGCGGGGCGCGGCGACGACGAAGCCGTTGCTGGCCACGAGCTTGAAGTAGCCGGCCAGCTCATCCTTGGTGCCGCCGACAAAGCCGCCGCCGTGCACCCATACCACCAGCGGCAGCGGCCCACTGGCTGACGCCGGGCGGAAGACGTCCAGGAGCATGTCGGGGTCGGCGCCGTAGCGCTGGTTGATGAGCCCGATCACGTTCGTCGGCGCGTGCTTGTCAAGGGCGGTGGCGAGCCTGGCGGCGCTGGCGGCGAAGACCTTGCGCATCAGTAGCGCGGCCGGCCAGGGGCTGATGAGCAGGCTGACGCGCACGGCCGCGCCACGACACCGCCTCACGAGCCGGCTCGCCAGCCTGCCGCGGGCCGCCGGAACCGGCGGCATCGCCTCACCGCTGGGCGTATTTGCCTGCTGGCTCATGCGATGCCGCTCGCCCGGGCGGCGGCGTCAGGCACGGCGCCACACTGACCTCGACAGCCGCTGAGCCAGTCGTGGTTGCCCGGCAAGCTGCCGTGCAGGTAACCGCGCACATCCCTATCATCGGTGATCGTCCAGAACCAGGTCGCGCAGGACGTCCGGCAAACGCCACGCGGCGGCCATGCTGGCCGCCTGAGGCGCCCCGGGAAACCGGATGTTCCGGCTGGTTGACATATCGTCCTGGGTCATATGATCGCGGCCGTGAAGCGGGTGCTGTTGACCGGGATGTCGGGTACCGGCAAGTCCAGCGTCATCCAGGCGCTGTCGGCTCGCGGGTTCAAAGCCGTCGATACCGACGACGGATGGTGCGAGCCTTTGCCGGACGGCCGCCAGCGCTGGCGGGAGGACGCGATCGGCCAGCTCCTGGACACCGACGACGCTGATGTGCTGTTCGTCGCCGGCTGCGAGCAGAACCAGGTCCGGTTCCATCCGCGATTCGATCTGATCATCTTGCTCAGCGCTCCGGTTGAGGTCCTGGCGGAGCGGCTGGCCTCGCGGACGACTAACTCTTTCGGCCGGGCGCCTGGCGAGCTGGCGCGTGTCCTGGATGACCTGCAGGCGGTAGAACCGCTGCTGCGCAAGGCGGCCACTCATGAAATCCGGGCCACCGTGCCGCTCGGCGATGTGGTCGCGGAGGTCTTGCATCTCAGCCGGCGCGTGAGCAATGAGCCGTCCCGCTCACCATCCGTCCCGGACGCTCGCATGAACGACCCGCCCACATCCCGAAATAAGAGTAGTGTGCGTGTCACTGGGCGGGAGCCTGAGGCCCGCGGTGCGAATGACACGCCGGATCACCCGCCGCAAACCCGTGAATACCCCGTCCTCGTCACGTCTAGCGAGGATCAGGCCACATGCAATCAGACACCGACGCCCTGCTAACCAACCTGTTCGCAGACGCCCCGCCGCGTGAGTTCGTGGCGGCGATGCGAGGCTATGACCGTCACCAGGTCGACGAGCACATCAGGCAGATCGAAGCCGAGGTCCGGCAGCACCGCGAGCAAGCCCAGGCCATGCGGCTGGAGCTGTCTGAAGCGCACCGCCAGTTCCACGAGCAGGAACGACCCGCCTATACCGGCCTCGGCGCCAGGATCGAGCAGCTGCTGCGGCTTGCCGAGGAACAGGCCACCGAGGTGGTCCAGACGGCTCGGTCAGAAGCCGGCGAGATCAAGGCCACGGCCAAGGTCGATGCCGCAGAGCTGCGGGCCGGTGCCGAGAACGATGCTGCCGAACTGGGCGCGAACGCCAAGCGCGAGACCGACGAACAACAGGCCGCCGCCGAGCGCGAGGCCGACTCGATCAGGACTGCCGCCCGGCGCGAGGCCGGCGAGCTGACCTCCGCGACCGAGCGCGAGGCCGCCAAGCTTCGTGCCACGGCCGACCACGAGGTCGCGGAGAAGCAGGCTACGGCCGAGGGTGACATCGCCAAGCTGCGGACAAGCACCGAGCGCGAGGTCGCCCAGCTCAAGGCGGCTGCCAAGCGAGACCGAGACCAGATCTTCACCACTTCCAAGCGCCAGGCTGACGAGATGCGCAGCCATGCGCAGCGGATCCTGGAGGAGAGCGAGGCCCAGCGGGCCCAGACGGAAGCCGACTTCGAGATCCAGCTCGCGACACGCAGGGAACAGGCCGAGCGCCTGGACGCAGACCGGCTCGCTGCCGCCCAGTCTGCGACGCACAAGCTCGTGTTCGAAGCCGAGCAGCGCGCCTCAACCGCGGAGGAGCGGGCAGCGAAGGCCACCGCCCAGGCCGACCAGACTCTCCGGGACGCCGACCAGCACGCCAGGCAGCTGGTCGGCAACGCAGAAAAGAATGCCGATCAGCTCGTCGGCCAGGCCAAGATCCAGGCCGAGCAGTTGCTTGCCGAGGTCAAGGCCGATGCCGAACGCCGCCGCGCTGCGACCCACCGCGAGGTCGACGACCTCACCAGGCAGAAGGACAGTATCGCCAGTCACCTCGCGCAGGTGCGCCAGTTGCTGCCAGGCATGAATGCGGTGCAGGCGGCACAGGCGAAACCTGCCATAACCGGTGACTCGAATAAGTGACACTTTCCGGTGGCTGGTTAATTAGGGATGTAGCCGTGCAGGCCCCAGCCTGCCGCGACCGGGTTGCGGACTGACCTGTGGAACTCGGGGAAGAGCCGGTGTACCCTGCCGGATTCAGCTCTCGGGAAGGCCCTGCTCTATATGGAATTGTTCGATCACGGTTGATCCGTCGATTGGCTGGCCGTCGTCGCCGGCCGACTCGAATAGCAGTACCTCGGGCAGAAAATGCGGGCGACGACGGTCTTCGCATTTTCCGGGTCAGATGCTGCCACACGAATCTGATACACGCTGCGGTTGATGCCGGCGCCAGACGGATTCACGACTCTGCCCCTTCCCTGTCGCGTCGCAGTGCCCGTTTGCAGTGTCGCGAAGAACATGCACGTCTGATTATGGTCCGGCACCGGGCGGCGGAGATATGACCTGCTCCGCCGCCCGGGCTGCCGGCCGGCCCGTCAGCTGACGGGCTCGGCTGATACCGCGTCGGCGGCCAGCAGGACGGCCTGGCCGGGGACGATCTTCAGGTCGGCCAGGCTGGTGTGCGATCCGCTGCCGGTGCCGAAGCTGGTGGCGCCGGCGGTGAAGGTGAACGCGTTGCCGGTGGTGTCGGCGTAGACGAAGGTGCCGGCCTGGTCGGCGACGGCCAGCCCGCCCGATGATCCGGACGGCAGCGCCGCGGCCGTCTGCCAGCTGCCGCCGGCCAGGTGCCAGGTGTAGGACGAGCCGAACACGGCGATCGCGTTCCCGGCTCCGTCGATCGCGGTGGACACCGGATCCGCGGGGGCGGTCCGGGCGGTCAGTACCGTCTCGCCGCTCCAGGCCCCGGACGAGGACCGGGTCAGCACTCCGGTGTGGCCGTCCAGTACCGACCAGGCGACCGACGCCTGCCCGGCGTTGTTGAGCGCGACCTCCGAGGTCCCGATCGGGTTGTACTTGTTGGATCCGGCTCCGGAGGCCAGCTCGACCGGGGCGGAGAACCCACCGGTGACGGTGCCGGAGACGGCCCAGAGGTTGTTGAGGCCTCCGTTGAAGGTGATGATCGCGCTTCCGCCCGAGTTGACCGCCAGGCTCAGGCTATGCGCCGGGCCCACGCTGCCTTCGACCGACAGCGTTGTGGCCGGCCCCCACTTGCTGCTGCCGGCCGGGAGAACCGCGTCGGTGGCATCACCGGGGTTCGTGGACCAGCCGGCGATGACATTGCCGGAGCCATCTGTGCCGATCACCAGCCCGCCGTCGGACTCGGCCAGGCCCAAGCCGGTGCTGAGGGTGACCGGCGTGCCCCAGCTGCCGCCGGCCGGATGCACGGCCGCCTCCACGACGGCGGTGCAGGTCGAGCACGGCCAGTATCCCCAGACCGCGACCGTCTGCCCGGCCGGGGTAACCGCCACGACAATGCGGTGCCCGGAGCTCGGCGTGTTGCCGCCCTGGCCCAGGTCCGTCGCCTGCCAGGTCTTGCCGTTCGTGCTAGTGCACACCTGGACGTGCGTGGTGCCGTCGGAGGCCGTGAAGGTCCCGCCGGCCGCCATGGCCCCGGCCTGGTTGACCGCCACCGAAGTGCCGCACGACCCCGGCAACGCGACCGGCGACGACCAGGTGGCGGCCAGCGCCGGCAGCGCGGGCGAAACCCCGAACACGGCCGCGCCCGCCAGCGCCACCAGGGCGCCCCGCCCGATCCACCTTCGTGACCGGGTGCGCGATTGAGCTTGCTGCATGATGTCCTCCTCCTGACACATGAGATCGCTCGCCGCGTACGGCCAAAGTCGGAGGAGAAGGCAGAGGCAGGATGCTCATCGCTAACCGCATGACGCCTCCCCGCTGCTCCGCTCGGGCCGTCGCGACAGTCATCCCGGCGGCAGCACACTGCGGAAAATAAAATAGTGCGACCTGCCACCTGACGCCCCTATCACGTACCGCCGGCCCGGTCAGTTCAGATCCAGCGGTGAATACAAGAAAAATCTTCTAGAAAGGCCTCGCGAATGCGTCTTACCCGCCCGCCGCCGGGATGACGTCACGTTGAGTGATTGACGGGTTCGAAAATAACGCGCGCGGAGAAGCTTTATTGCCTGGATCGGCTGGTTCCCCGTGGCAGGGTTGACGGCGGGAAGAGCCGTATCGGGACGCTGGCGCCGGCCAGAATGGGGCGAAGGGTGATCGAGCTGCGAACCGCCCATACCGCGGACCTTGATGCCAGCACTAGGTCTGCCATCCGCCGCCGGGGGCACGCCGCGGCGATGATGTCCGCGCTTGAACGGGTGGTGCGGACCGCATATCAGCTCGGTGCGCTCGGCGCCAGCATCGAGGGCGGTCGTCTGTATGCAGCGCGGGGGTGGCAGTTGTGGCGGGGTCCGTGCTCGGCCTTGACGCCGGACGGGATCCGCCGCACCGCGGATAAGGACGGCTTCATCTACGTCCTGCCGGGGTCAGTACCGGTTGATGTGTCGGGTGACCTCATCTGCGACTGGCGGCCAGGTGGCCTGTGGTAGCCGCTGCTCCGGGCGCCCGTCCGCGGCAGGTGCGTGCTCGTCACAGCACCGGATCAGGCTCGGCGGGCAGGATCCCCTCCCGGGCCTTGAGGTAGTGGCGGGCGTAGTCCAGATAGACGGCGTTCGCCGCCGGTGCCGCGCTGGCGCTCACCGCACCCTCGGCGCGGCGCCTGACCGCGACCTTGGTCGGCGTGGCCGGCGGCGGCTTGCCCGGTGACTGGATGTTCAGCCAGCGCACCCGTACGCACCGCTCGTGCCAGCGGTCATAACGGCCGTCGTCATCGCGATTGCCTGGGTGGCGCTGAAGCCCCGTGCCACCGGGGAAGCTACTTAAGCAGGAAGGAGCTGCCTGCGGACGGCGAGGACCACCGTGCGGAAGGCGATCCACGCGACAAAGGCGGTGAGCAGCGCGATGACCGCGATCGCATAGGCGGTGGCGGCGGGCGGCTTGCTGATCACGAGCCACACGAGCGCATAAGCGGCGGCTGCGGCGTAGGCAAAGGCGAACGACCATGCTCCGGGCGTGAAGGAAAGCCTGCAGTAGACCGGGATCAGCCGGACCTGGACCACCGCCATGAGAACCGCGTATCCGCCGAGTACGCAGGCCATCAAGCTCACGGTCCGGCCTGCCAGGGCGAAATACGCCGAGCCCGCGACCGCAGGTACGCCAAGTTCGATCGCCATCGTCGGGGCCAGCGCGGAAGGCAGCGCGGGCCGGGAGAACAGCCGGTTCAAGATCATCGAGCCAAGCAGGATCCAGCAGATGACCCCGATCCCGAACGACGCCTCGGCCAGCGCGTGCAGGTGAACCTGGGCGGCGGCGCCCGCGCCGATCAGCCCTCCTGCCGCAGTGGGCAGGAGGTAACCCGGGTGCACCGAGTCCGGCTCGATCCCTCCGGTCATCCACTGACCTGTCAGCCAGCCCCCGATGACTACCGTGACGGCCAGGAACACGATCACCAGCACACGCCCGGCGGCAAAGGCGTCTTTGGCCAGCGCGGCGGCCAGGAGCATCGCCGTGAGGGCGGAAGCCGGAACGAACGGCGCCAGAACCGGGTCACGCAGGTCAGCCAGGACGATCCGAGGACCCTGGGCCAGGTACGCGCCGACCAGGACCAGCCATAGGGCGGCGTCGAGGATGCTGAGCGCGTCGGGGATCGCCTGCGGAGTCCCGAGCAGCGGCCCGGCCGCATCCCAGGCCTGCGCGAGCCCGGCGATGCCCAAGGCGATGCTGAACAGATTCGGCGGAACCCGCGGGCCCGGGAACCTTTGCCGCCTTGTGCTCTGGTCTTTCTCCACGATCTAGGTTACGGACATCCGTCTTCCCGAAGGGCCCGCGCTGCCGGTTTTCCTCGATACATGCCTAAAGGCCCGGCTGCCGCGCCGGGCCTGGGTTGTCCTGGTTCTCGAGAGATGCGGCTAGGACTGGGGTCCCGCTCAGCGAGCGGGGCCCCAGCCGGACTGCCAGCGTGGCCGGAGTGGCGCCCGGTATCGGCGCCCGCGCGTACGACTATGGCAGCGGCACGATTCCCTGGGCGCCGCCCGGGAACTTCGCGAGGGTCTCCTCGGGAATGTTCAGATGGGCGGAAACCAGCTTGGGAGGCAGGTGGCTGAGCCAGTTAGCCAGCGAGACCTCTTCGTAGTGGTCGCTGCGGAACGTTTCGATGAAGACCAAGTCGAGCTCGCCCCAGGGGAGAGTCATCATGGGCCAGCGCGTTGGCGGCGATAATTGCGCGGTCGTGCCAGAGGGGTGTCCCTGACTGGCTACCGAGACGTGAGCTCGAGCGTTTCGGGATGGGCCCGGCGGTAGTGCTCGGTCAGGACCTCGGTGAGGGTGCCGGGCCGGTAGGCGACGGTGCGGTGGCAGATCTGGCAGCGGGTGACCGGCAGCTGGGTAACGGTCACAGGGAAGCGACGGGAAGGTGACTTACTCATTTGAATCTATGATGCCAGGCCCGACGGAGTGATCTTGCACGACACTCCGGCCGCCCGCTATGCGGCATGAAACCCGAGCTGTACGCCGCAGTCCACAAGCTGGCCGCCCACGCGATCTCCTGCTCTACAGCCGTGAACATGCGCCCGCGAATGTCCTGGTAAGCCACCAGGAACGCCTCGGAGATTTCGACCGGCGCCAGCGCGGGCGGCCCGGCACTGGCAAAACCCGCTCGCCGCTCCCGCCAGCGCCGCCTCCGGTTGCCACGCCAGGCTGTCCCAGTCGTGCACCGCCCACACCTGCTGGCCGTGCCACCGCAGGTTCTGCGCCTCGAAGTCGGCGTAGCCCAGCACGGCTGGCAGGCCGGCGGCCAGTATCCGCCGCCGAGCGCGCTCAGCCACCTCACCGACGGAGGCGGGCCCAACGCTCTGGTCCCGGTTATCGAGGAAGCCGATCGCCGGCCACACCCCGGAATCGGTGTGGTTCCAGCGCACCCAAGGCGGATTCGGCCGTGGTGGCGCGACGGTCACGCCGGCCAGTTCGGCCATCAGCCGGGCGAACACCTCGGCGTAGCACACGGCCACCTCCGGGGAGTCCCCGCGCAACACCTCGCCGCCGGGCCGGAACTCCTCCGCGTGCACAGCCAGCGAACCGGCACCGGCCACCGGCGTCAGCGGCCGGGCACACGGAAACCCGGCCTCGGCCAGCCGGGACTGCGCTGCGACACACGACACGGCCCGGCCGTCATCGGCGCGCGCCTTGACCACCACGTCCCTGCCGTCGGTCAGGCGCAGGCCGAACACCATCGAGACCTGCCGCCGCTGGAACAGCACGCGGGCGGGCTCGCCGCCCTGCCTGCCGGGATGCAGTCCGTGCTCTGCCGGGGTTGCGGACCTGCGCAATGAGCGTGGATGGTGGACCTGTGACAGGCGCACTGAACCGGACGACGGTCGACCTGTCGTCCTACCCCGACCTCGTGGTGATCTACCTGGGAATGAGGGTCAACGAGCCGAGGGGCCTGAGGACCCTCATGTCGTTCGGGCCGAAGATCCGCAAGTCGGTGGAAGCGCAGCCCGACGGTCTGCTGCTGCACGAGAACCTGCTGTTCTCGCTGTTCCCGCCGCATGCGGCAATGCGTCAGTACTGGCGTGACTTCGACTCCCTCGAGCGCTGGGCCCGGTCCTTGCCGCACCAGCAGTGGTGGCAGCAGTTCCTGCGGGACAGGGGCGGCACCGGCTTTTGGCATGAGACCTATTTCCGCGGTGGCCAGATTGAGTCGGTCTACATCGACATGCCGGGGACTGGCCTGGCCAAGTTCGCCCCGGTCACGCCCGCCCGTGGCTCGCTGTTTTCAGCCCGCCGCCGCCTGGGCATGCGAGAAGGAAGCGAACCGCCGCCTGGCATCCCGGAAGAAGAGCTGTATCAGCGGTGAGGACACGGAGGAATCTGTATCGGATTGCCTGGCCCTCTTGACGATCGCGCCGTGGTCGCGGGCCGGGCACACTGGTGCGGTGCCGTATGACCCGACCATCTACCTCGGCTCTGCCGCCCACTATCGCTACGGTCGCCCAGCGTATTCACCCGAGCTCGAAGCCGTCCTGACGCAGGAGGCGGGTCTGGATGGGACCGGCCGGCTTCTGGATGCCGGCTGCGGCCCTGGCGTGCTTACCGTCCGTCTGGCCCATCTGTTTGCGCAGGCGGTCGGCCTGGACCCGGACGCCGGCATGCTTGCGGAGGGCCGCCGTGCCGCTGCGGAAAAGGCAGTCGTGAACATCCGGTGGGTCCAGGGCTTGGCCGAGGACCTGCCCGCTGTCGCGCCCGGGCCGTACAGGCTGGTGACCTTCGGCCAGGCCTTCCACTGGACCGACGAGCAGCATGTGGCCGAGACCGTGTACGACATGCTGGAGCCCGGCGCCGCGCTGGTCTTGATCGTCCACACGGTGGCGGGCCGGCCCCGGCCGCCAGACCCTGGGGTGCCGCCGATCCCGCACGATGAGATCGAGGCGCTGGTAGCGAAATATCTCGGCTCTACGCGCCGCGCGGGTCAGGGCACTGCCCGGGAACGAACTCATCGTTTCGAGGATGTGCTGGCGCGGACTCGCTTCGGTGTCCCGCGGCAGCTGTTCGTCCCCGGCATCCCCGATCTGCTGCGAGATAGCGAGAGCGTCCTGTCCGGTTACTTGTCCATGTCATTCTCAGCGCCGCACCTGTTCGGTGATCGTCTTGACGACTTCGCTGGGGAAGTGCGGGCGCTGCTCGCGAACCGTTCTGCCGAGGGCATTTTCTGGGACTGGCCGGGCGACACTGAGGTGATAATGGCCCGCAAGCACTATCGGCGGGCAGACGCTGGTTTCCGCGGAGGCGCCTTGTGAAGCCATGCACAAGAGCTTTACGCCAAACGTCATGAACGCGGCGACCAGCAGCGTGACGATCCTGGTCAGCGCCCTGTCCGCAGAAGCGGATGTTCTCCCGTCTCGTGCATCAGCGGTCCAGGATGATCCGCCGCCCGGCACGTCAGAGCTACTCGTTCGCCAGCTGCGGCCAAGGCAGCCTGTCACCTGGGATGCCGAGGGACCGGTCCCGGTCACGGGTGTATCAGATACCGCGCAGGCCGCTCTGTCATAAGGACGACTGCCTAGCAGCCTGCCTAGATCGGCAGTCAGCCGTACCGCGCCGCCTGCAGGGCGGCGACAAATGGCCGCTACGAACCCACGGGCCACAACTGCACAGTTTCCCGCGTCCGGCAACGTCTGCTTCCATCCAGGAGCATCATGAACAGCTCATCGCCATCCGCCGTCCCGTCATCCGCACCGACCGAAGCCTCGCTGATCAGCAGGTTCGTCGCCATCCTCACCCCTGTTTTCGCGGTCGCCGCCGGGTGGCTCGCAGGCGTCATCGCACAAGCGGTGCCAGGCGCCCACCTGGATCAGAACCAGATCGTCGCCTTCATGACCGCCGCCGCGGTCAGTGCCATTACTGCCGGCTGGAAATGGCTCCAGGGCTGGCAGCAGCACGAGGCGCTCGTAGCGCAGGGCCTGGACGTCCCGGTCAAGGCCGGGCCATCCGCAGCCGCGGCCGCCGCAGTGCCCGTAGCTCAGCCCCCCATAACCTCACCCGCGCCCAACTGAGCAAGCACGCTCCGCGGCCACGGGATCACATCATCGCCGCAGAACCGGACGTTCGGGTCGCCGAGGTGGACCACGATGCAGACGGATGAGTGTCGGTGGCCGCCATTACGCTCCTGCCATGGCTAATTTCGCGGTGAGGCTCGTGCACGGCCCGGGCTGGGACTCCTCGCGCCAGATACGGGACCAAGATGGCTGGGATGAGCACGCGGCATTCATGGACGGGCTAGTCGATGATGGCTTCATCATCCTCGGCGGCCCGGTCGGCGACGGCGAACAGACCCTGCACGTGGTCCGGGCGGCAGATGAGAACCAGATCAGGGCGCGTCTCGCCCGGGATCCCTGGGCTTCAGCTGGACTGCTCCGGATCGGCACTATAGAGCGATGGGCACTCTGGCTTGACAGCCGCCCTGTGAATCCGGCGCGCTGATCGCGTCATTCGGCACTGCCGCTGAGTATCTTTCTGCCGTACAAGTAGTGTTCGGCGATTCGGCTGGCCCAACTCGGGACAAGTTTGGCTGCGGCGGAAGTGACCTTCTGGCCCGGCCTGGTCCTTAAGACCCGGAAGCGGTGCGAACCGGCTCGCATCCTTTGATCGCTAGGCCAGCGTGGCGATGGCCTTGTGTACCGAGGCGATGGCGCTGGCGCCTTCGCCGGTGGCTGCGGCGACTCGCTTCATCGAGCCGGAGTGGACGTCGCCGACCGCGAACACGCCGGGAATGCTGGTCTCGAACGGGAGCGGCCGCCGTCCCAGCGTGGCCCAGGCCGGTCCGAGGTCATCGTCGGTCAGCTGGACGTCGGTCCGGACGAACCCGTCGTCCCCGGTAGCGATCCCGGTCAGCCAGTCCGTGGCGGGCTCGGCGCCGATGAAGCAGAACAAGCCCGCACAGGGCTGGGCTTGCGCGGTGTCCGCCGTCCGGTCGGTGATGGTGACTTCCTCGAGGAAGTCACCGCCATCCAGCCGGGTGACCTCGCTCCGGCACCGCACCGTCACCCGCGGATGGACCAGCAGCCGGTCGACCAGATAGGCCGACATCTCGGTCGCGATGTCCAGGCCGCGGACGACCAGTGAGACCTCACTGCCTCGCCCGGCCAGGTACAGCGCCGCCTGACCCGCGGAGTTCGCGCCGCCGATCACCGTGACCGGGCTGCCCGTGCATCCCCGGGCTTCTAGTTCGGTGGCCGCGTAATAGATGCCGGCGCCCTCAAAGTCAGGCCAGCGTTCCAGCGGCAGTGCCCGGTAGCGAGCGCCGGTCGCGATGACGACGGCTTTGCTGTCAATGACCTCCCCGCCCTGCAGGTGCAGGCGGAGCAGGTCGCCGTTGCGGTCGGTGTCCAGCTTGACCGCCTGGCACGGGCTGGCCAGCTGGGCTCCGAACTTCAGCGCCTGGAGCACGGCCCGGCCGGTCAGGTCGGCGCCGGAAAGGCCGAACGGGAAGCCGAAGTAGTTCTCGATCCGGGAGCTGGCCGCGGCCTGCCCGCCGGTGCCGACGGCGTCCAGCAGCACGGTGTCCAGGCCCTCGGACGCCCCGTAGACCGCGGCCGCCAGGCCCGCCGGGCCGGCGCCGACGATCGTGACGTCAACCGGCTTGGTGGACGAACGACGGTAGGACAGGCCAAGTTTCTCGGCCAGACCGCCCGGCGTGGCCTGTTTCAGCGTGGCGCCGGGCATGACGACAGCGGGCAGGTCGTCCTCGGTCAGACCGGAGGACTCCATCATCGCCCGGCCCGCGGGGGTGTCGGCGTCGAACCACAGGTGGATCAGGCGCTGGCGGGCGGCGTAAGTCCGCAGCGCCAGCGCCACCGCCGACCTATCGGTGCCGACGATCTCCACCGCCAGGGCGGCGGTGCTGCGCTGCAGCAGCTCCCGGCGGGCGATCAGCGCCTTGAAGACGATGTCGGACAGTTCGACGTCGTTGGCCATGAGCTGCCGCAGGCGCTCCGGCGACACCCGGTAGACCGTGCCGCCCTCCCGCACCCGGCACAGCAGGTAGACATTCTGCCCGGTCATCAGGTTCAGCTCGCCGACAAAGCCGCCCGCATCCACCGCCGCGACCCTCGCGGCGGGCACGTCGGCCGTTTCCGTCCGGACAACCTCCACCGAGCCCCGGTCGACCACGATCAGATCGACGTCTTCGTCACCCGGCCGGAACAGTACATCGCCCCGGTGAGTCTCGTGCGGCGTGCCGTAGGTCAGGAGCCGCGCGAATAGTTCATCGCCCAACCGCGGCGATGCAACACTGGTCGGCACCAGCGGTTTGCCCGGCTGTCCGCGTGCGTGGCTGGCGCGCAGCCGGTCCAGATCATGCGGTGTGGCCCCGGCCGCCGGTCTGGCCAGGCCGGGCTGACTGAACATAGGGCCACGCGCGGCCCAGGGCTCGGCGGCGGTACGCGACAGTTCATTCATCGCTGTCACGCTTTCAGCTCTCCGGCCTTCTGGTCAAACGCCCTGCCGCCGACCTGACCCTAAGTGCCGCCTGCCCATCGGTCCTTCGGGCTCACCCGGCCGTAGGCAGCGGCCGTTGCCCCCGCTTCCGCTCGTCATGGGGGTTGCGGCCAAATCAGAAACGGTCCGGATCAGGACCAGGCGCGGTTATGCGGCGCGGCCCAGTCCAGCAGCGGGCCGTCAGGGACGATTCTGGCCGGGTTGATGTGCGGGTGCGTGGTGTAGTAGTGGCGCTTGATGTGGTCGAAGTTCGTTGTGTCCCGGAAGGCGGGCAGCGAGTACAGGTCGCGCGCGTAGCCCCACAGGTTCGGGTAGTCGGTCAGCCGGCGCAGGTTGACCTTGAAGTGGTAGTGGTAGACCGCGTCAAACCGGGCCAGAGTAACCCAGAGCCTGACGTCGGCCTCGGTGATGGCGTCACCGAGCAGGTACCGGCGGCCGGCCAGGCGCTGCTCCAGGTCGTCCAGGGTGGCGAAGACCCTGGACACGGCGTCGTGGTAAGCCTGCTGGGAGGTGGCCATGCCCGAGCGGTACACGCCGTTGTTCACGGTCTCGTAGACGACGGCGTTGATCGCGTCGATCTCGGGGCGCAGGGCCTGCGGGTAAAGGTCCGTGCCGTTGGAGAACGCGCCGAACTGGGTGTCCAGGTCGATCGTGATGTCGGGGAAGTTGTTGCTGACGATCCGGCCGGTCTCCCGGTCCCACAGCACGGGGACGGAGATGTGCCCGTCGTAGCCGGGCTCGGTGACCTCGTAGGCCTCGCGCAGCAGCGAGAACCCGTTGACCGGGTCCAGCGAGTGCCCGGGGCCCTCGCGGAATGCCCAGCCGCGGCCGTCCCTGACCGGGTCAACCGCTGACAGCGAGATGGCCTCCTGGAGGCCGAGCAGCTCGCGCACGATCGCGGTCCGGTGGGCCCACGGGCAGGCCCAGGAGATGTACAGGTGGTACCGGCCGGCCACGGCTGGGTACCCGCTCGAGCCGTCCGCGGTGATCCGGCCGCGGAACGGGTAGGCGGGCCGCACGAACTCCCCGGTCGCTGGCTGGGGCTGCTTCCGCCTGAAGTCGCCGTAGTCACCGAAGGCCGCGAAGTCGACCGGGCTTGCGCTGCCCGCGTGCTGAGTGGTGGTCATGGCGACTGGAACCGCCTGGCAGCGTCGGTCATTCCGTTGCCTGCCTGGTTGGGCTGTCGCCGTCGGCCGCCGGGGGCCTCAAGGCCAGGGGATTGGCGGCGCTTCAGGGGTGCCAGGGTCAGGTACCGTCGGTGGCTATGACGACCACGGCCGGTGCTGCGGGAAGCTGGATGCTCGGCGACCTGACCGTGAACCGGATGGGCTTCGGCGCGATGCGGCTGGCCGGCGCCCGAAGCGGTGTGCCGGGCGACCGCGCCCAGGCGATCTCGGTGCTGCGCCGGGCGGCCGGGCTGGGCGTGAACCACATCGACACTGCGGCGTTCTACTTCTCGCCGTCGCGCTCGGCGAACGAGCTGATCAACAGCGCGCTCGCGCCCTATCCCGATGACCTGGTGATCACCACGAAGGTCTGGCCGGGCCGCGACCCGTCGGGTGAGTGGTACTGGGCCGAGCCGGGCCAGCTGCGCGGGCAAGTCCAGGAGAACCTGCGCCAGCTCGGCCGAGATCACCTCGACGTGGTCAACCTGCGCATCCCGCGCAGCGCCGAAGGCGCGTCGATCGCTGAGCATTTTGCCGCGCTCGCTGCGTTGCGTGCCGCCGGGCTGATCCGCCATCTGGGCATCTCCGGGATCAGCGCGGAGCAGCTGGCCGAGGCACAGGCGATCGCGCCGGTGGTCTGCGTGCAGAACCGCTACGGGCTGGAGGCATCGGCCGCTGATCACGCGCTGCTGGACCTATGCGGTACACAGGGCATCGCGTTCGTCCCGTTCTTCGCTATCGCCGGCCCGGCCGCCTCCCGCGGCGGGGCCGCCCCGGCCGATGACGTCGTCTCGGCGATCGCCAGGGCACACGACGCCACGCCGGCGCAGGTGCGGCTGGCCTGGACCCTGCACCGCGGCCCGCACGTGCTCGCCATCCCCGGCACCGGCGACCCCGTGCACCTGACCGAGAACATCGACGCGGCCGCCCTGCGCCTGTCGCCGCAGGAGATCAGTTCCCTGGCCGCGACCCCGTTGCCCTCTTCCCCGCATCCCAGCGCCCCGCCCGTAGTGTTACGGTCCCGGGGAGCCTGCCTGTGCTGCTCCTTTACTGCGTCGGCTGAAGGTGCCAGCCTGGACGGGTGAGGCCGAGGATCAGGTACTGCGCCACGCCTGCGGGCCGTGTCGCCTACTCCGCGGCTGGCGCCGGCCCGGTGCTGCTGGTCGATTCAGGCTGGGTCAGCCACGTGCTTGCGCAGCTGGAGCTGTTTTACTTCGGCAGCGTCGTCGAGCGCCTGGCCGAGCGGTTTACCGTGATCCGTTACGACAAGCTCGGGTGCGGCCTGTCTGATCGGGAGGGGATCGACCTGTCGTTCGACGGGCAGGTCGCCGTGGCGCTGGCGGTGGCCGACGCGGTGGGCGCTGACCGCTTTCACTTGTTCGGGGCTTCGCAGGGGGGCCAGGTCGCGGCCGCGGTCGCGGCCAGGTACCCGGAGCGGGTGGAGACGCTGGTGCTGTACGGGATGTGCGCCAGTGGCTTGGATCTGGCGCCCGCCGAGGTCCGCAAGACGGTGGTGGCGCTGGTGCGGGCTCATTGGGGCCTGGGCTTGAAGGCGCTGGCCGGAGCCTTCATCGCCGATCCCACGGCTGAGGACTTGGCAGCATTCACCCGGATTCAGCGGGCCAGCGCCTCGGCCGTCGTGGCCGCCGCGATGCTGGAGGTCTACTACGACACCGACATCAGGGCCCTGCTCCCGCAGGTCCAGGCGCGGACGGCGGTGCTGCACCGCGAGGCGGACCAGGGCACCAGGTTCGAGCTTGGGCGCGAGGTCGCCGCGCTGATCCCCGGGGCGACGCTGATCCCGCTGCTGGGTTCGTCCCACCTGTTCTACCACGGTGACTGGCAGGCGGTCCTGGACGCGATGCTCGGCTTCCTGTGCGAGCCCGCGAGCGCGGGGCCGCGGCTGACCGGCCGTGAGCTGGAGGTGGCCGAGCTGGTCGCCGAGGGGCTGACCAATCAGGCCATCGCCAGGCGCCTGTCCGTCGCGCCGCGGACCGCCGAGGCGCACGTGGAGAACATCCGGCGCAAGCTGCAGGTGCGCTCGCGGGCCCAGATCGCGGCGTGGGTGACCGAGCACCGGCTCCGCACCTGAGCGGCTCGGTAGTTCGCCCGATGGGTTGACCGGAAATGCCCGTCCCGGCGGGGGAAAACGGGAATCTGCCGGTAGTTCACCCGATGGCCGCCCGGCGGTGGCCGGTCTTACCGTGGGGGCATGTCACACGCCACGACGCCGGCCCGCCCTGGGATGGTTGCCGGGCGCCCGCAGCCGGCCGGGATGCCCGCGCTGATCATCTTGGTATACGCGGCAGGCGTTTACCTGCTGATGCTGGCTGTGCTCGGCTACGCGGTCGGCTTCTTCGCCGGTTTCGCCGTGCCCAAGGGCATCGATCAGGGATCGCCCGCCGCCGCGCCGGCCGCGGTGGCCATCGACCTGCTGCTGCTGGTGCTGTTCGCGGTTCAGCACACCGTGATGGCCCGTCCGTGGTTCAAGCGCCGCTGGACGCGCATCGTGCCAGCGGCCGCCGAACGGGCGACGTTCGTGCTGGCCGCGAGCCTGGCGCTGGCGCTGCTGTTCTGGCTGTGGCGGCCGGTCGGGGGGACCGCCTGGAACCTGGCCGGACCGGGCGCCGACGTGGTGTGGGCGGTGTATGCCGCCGGCTGGGCGGTGGTCGTCAGCTCCACGTTCCTGGTCAGCCATTTCGACCTGGTCGGGCTGCGGCAGGCCTGGCTGCATGCGCGACGCGTCAGCTACACGCCTCCGCCCTTCACCGAGCGCGGCATGTACGGCCGCATCCGGCACCCGCTGATGGCCGGGTTCATCATCGTCTTCTGGTCCGCGCCCGCGATGACGGCCGGGCACCTGCTGCTGGCGGCCGCCGCGACCGGCTACATCGGGGTCGGCGTCGCATTCGAGGAACACGACCTGATCCAGAGCCTGGGCGGTACCTACACCGCCTACCGGGCCCGCGTGCCCGCGCTGATCCCGCGCCTTTGGCTCCGGCGGCCTACGCCCAAGTCTCAACGAAGCCAAGAAAACGGCAGGAAGCAGGCACCATGGAAAACAGGACAGTAACCACCCCGGCGGCGGGCCCAGCGCGGGCAGCAGGCCGCGCGGCAGTGCCGACCCGGATCGGCATATTCCCGCCGCCCGCTCTGCTCGAGCAGGGCCCGGAGACGGCTCGCGCATTCCTGGCGCAGGCCGAGCATGAAGGCATCGACCACATCTGCTGCGGCGACCACGTCAGCTTCTTCGGCGGCCTGGGGTTCGACGGGCTCGTGCAGGCCACCGCGCTGGCCATGCTTCATCCCACGCTCCCCGTCTACACCGGCGTGTACCTGCTGCCGCTGCGTCATCCCGTCCTGGTGGCCCGCCAGTTGGCCGACCTTGGCCGTATCGCCCCGGGGCGGCTCGTCTTCGGCGTCGGGATAGGCGGTGAGGATCGCCACGAAGTCGCGATCTGCGGGGTGGACCCGGCGACCCGTGGCCTGCGGATGAATGAATGCCTGGCCATCGTGCGCCAGCTGCTGACCGGTAAACCGGTCACCTACCACGGCAGGTTCTTCGACGTTGACGACGCGGTCATCGCTCCTGCGCCAGCCGAGCCTGTTCCCATCATCATCGGTGGCCGTTCCGACGCGGCGATCAGGCGCGCGGGCCGTCTTGGCGACGGCTGGCTCGGCATCTGGAATTCGGCTCGCCGTTTCGCCGCCGCGGTCGAGATGGCAGCCGAAGAGGCGGCCCGCGCCGGCCGGCCCGACCCGCCGCGCCGGCACGCGATGCAGGTGTGGTGCGGGCTCGCGGACTCCAGGCAGGCCGCCCGCGCCTGCCTGGCACCGGCGATGGAGGCCTTCTACCATCTCCCGTTCGGGCACTTCGAACGCTACTGCCCCTACGGCACCCCTGACGACGTCGCCGGGTTCCTCGCCCCCTACGCCGCCGCGGGCTGCACGGAATTCAACCTCATCCCGCAGTCACCCGACCATGACCAAGCCATCGCCGCCGCGGTGGCCGTCAAGAGACTGCTGGCACCGCGATGACAGATTCCCTGGTCATCCCGTCCCGCTTCTGCGGCCCCCCGGGCAGCGGCAACGGCGGCTACGTCTGCGGGCGCATCGCTGCGTACCTCGACGGCCCGGTGACGGTCACGCTACGCCGGCCACCTCCGCTGGCCACGCCCTTGGGCGTCGAGCGGGACAGCGAACGCTCGGTCCGCATCCACCACGGCCCCACGCTGATAGCCGAGGCAACCTCCGCACCGGACCGCCCGGCCCCCAGGATCCCCGGGCCGGTCGGGGCGGCAGACGCACGCACGGCGGCCGGCCGCGCACGCTACTACACCGATCCGCTCTTCCCTGACTGCTTCGTCTGCGGGCCGGGCCGTCGGCCAGGCGACGGGCTGCGGATCTTCCCCGGGCCGGTGACCGGTCGGCCGCTGTGGGCGGCACCGTGGACACCAGACCTCTCGGTGGCCGACGGCGACGGCTGGGTCTTGCCGGAGGTGGTCTGGGCGGCGCTGGATTGTCCCAGCGGGATCGCCGTCGGCGAGGCCGCCGGCCTGCCCCGGGACACGGCGATCCTGCTCGGCCAGATGACGGCCAGCGTGGCGACGCCGCCCACGGCGGGCGACCAGTGCCTGGTCATGGCCTGGCCGAAGGGGCGTGACGGCCGTAAACTCACCGCCGGATCGGCGCTGCTCGGCCCTGATGGCCAGGTGCTCGCCGCCGCCAGCGCCGTGTGGCTGACCGTGCCGCGCCCGGTTCCGGCGCTGGCCGCAGAGACAGCGTCGTGACCTCCCGGCAGCGCGGTGCGGCACTCTGGCGTGCGCTGCTGGGGCAGAAACAGGGTGAAGGCGGCGACGAAGGCCAGGATCTTCGACGCGATGTTCAGCGCGATCGGCAGCGGGGCCGACGGGTAGCCAAATCCGGCCAGGGCCCAGGCTGCCCACACGCCCAGCATCAGCGCGAAGGAGAAGAACGTGGCCCTGGTCAGCCGCACCATCGGCGACAGTCGCAGCAACAGCAGCGTGGTGATCTCGACCAGGAGCAGCGACGGGTATACCAGGGCCCACGGGCGCGGGGCATGCACGACCGTGTGGATCCTGAATATCACGATGGGGTCGAAGGGCAGCTCAAAGATCATCGGTGCGGCGATCGCGCCGATAGCGGCGCTGGCCAGCCTGGTCGGGAGATCCGGGGACCTGCGCGAGATGATGGTGACGAAGAGAACCGCGGCCGCCGTCAAGGTGACCGGGAGGATGGTGAGCCTAGGCGCGGGCGCGCTAAGCCCGGACGCCCGGATATCGTGAATGGCCTGCTTGAAGTAGATGGTTGCGCAGACCAGGAGGGCCGTTATCGAGGTGCCCCAGGCCAGCATCATGGCCGCCCGGCCGCCGGGCCCGGGCTGGGTGAACCGGACAGGCAGCGGCAGCCGGAGGCCGGCCAGGACCACGCAGCACGCGGCGGCCAGCAGGCTGAGGGCGAGCCAGGTCCTGGCCTCCCCGCCGTAGCTGGCCCACGTGGCGTACTGAGTCATGGTGTCCACCCGCTTTCACCAGCCGCGCGCTGCCCCGGCAAGGCCGCGCGCCTCAACCTTGTGCCCGACTCTATCCCATAAAGTAGACTTCGACTTTATGGGATAAAGTCAAGCTGCGGGCCAGGTGCGATCGCAGGCTGGGCAGATATTCGGGCCGTACCTTCAGCGGTAATTACGAACAGGCCTTCTGTCGCGGTCGCGGTTGCCCCGGTCGCGGCGCGCCCCGATCTTCGCGACCCCGCCCGTGAGGAACTTCTTGCCGCCGATGACCACGGCGATGGCCGCCCCGGAGGGGAGGCCCAGGTGCTCAAGCAGATGAATCAGAAGAATCATGGTCCGGCTCCTTTCTGGCTGGTATCGGGCACGAACGCCGACAGAAGAAGCTCGCGCACCGACGAGCGGGCTCGTTCATCATCGATCGCGGCCGCGTGCGGATCGCCCTTGCGGTGCGAGGCAAACCACGCGACGGACTCGGCCAGGAAGTGGGCGGCGATCTCCGGATCGGAGAGCGGGCGCAGGCCTCCCGACGAGGCGCGGCTGCTGAGGAAGGCGGCCAGCCGCTCGATATGGGAACCCTTGCTCTCGCCCACGCGCAGCGCGTTGAACTCGGGGTAGTCGATGACCAGGTTCTCGATCAGCAATAGCAGCAGCCGGTTCTGCTCGACGAAGCCGTACAGCTCATCGATGATCCCGGCCAGCTCCCCTGCCGCGTCCTCGCCAGGGCCTCGTTTCAACGCGGAGCGCAGCGCCGGGAAGGTCGCGTTGACCTTCAGCCAGCTCCGCAGCAGCTCCAGGGTGTGCCCAGGTGGCGGGGTAGCCAATGGCACCACGGCAGCTAGCTCGGCCTCCTCGCCCATCGCGTAGCGGAAGGCCAGCTCGAGCAAGGCTTCCTTGCTCTCGACGTACCGGTACAGCAGGGCGTGGTTTAGCTGAACCCGCTCAGCCACGTCGGTCATCAGCGTCCTGCGGTAGCCCTTCTCGATGAACACCTCGCACGCGGCGCGCGCGATATCCCGCACCCGTCCTGGTGGCGTCTGTCTCGGCATGACGTGAGTGTAACTAACTCAGTTAGTTAAAATCAAATCACCACCGCAGTCCGGCCCTGCGCACGGCCCGGCCGCCACGAGGGAGCCGGGGATCGCGAGCAACAGGCCAGGTCCGGAGAGGCCGCCCGTTCCAGCCGGCGTGTCCACCGGCGTGCTGGGTGCCCGGCCGCCGATGGCCCAGACGTTCCACGGCGGTGATCCTGACAGGGCGGTCGCATCCGCTATCTGCGGTCTCACGCCGACCAGGTGCCAGGCACGCACGCGGCTTTACCGGGACGGCAGGCTTGAGCTCGAGGGCTTCCCTGTGGCCGAGATCAGTAATCACCTCGCCGATGAAGCGGTCACCATCTGGCTTGACCTGCGTGACCCTGACCACAATGACCTGGCTGTGCTGAGCGAGGAGTTCGGGCTGCACCCGCTGGCTGTGGAGGACGCCGAGCAGGAGCACCAGCGTCCGAAGCTGGACCGCTACCGAACCCACCTGTTCCTGAACGTGTACGGAGCGCGGCTGAATACCGGCACGGGAGAACTGGCCACCAGCGAGCTCGCCGCCTTCGTTCTCAGGCGGGCGCTGATCACCGTCCGCAAGGATGACGGGCTGGATATCGGCGCCGTCGTCGACCGCTGGGACGCCAACCCCGATCTCACTAAATTCGGCGTCGGCTACCTGCTGTACGGACTGCTCGACTACATCGTCGATGGGCACTTCGAAGCGGTGCAGAGCCTGGACAACTCCGTCGAGCTGCTTGAGGACCAGCTGTTCTCCGACGTTCCGCAGGACCTGCAGGTCCAGCGGCGCAGCTTCGAACTGCGCAAGAGCCTGGTCCTGCTCCGCCGCATCGTGATCCCCATGCGCGAGGTGGTCAACGCCCTGATGCGGCGTGACCTGCATGTTGTCGCAGACGAGCTCATGCCCTACTACCAGGACATCTACGATCATGTGCTCCGCGCCGCCGAATGGACAGAAAGCCTGCGAGACCTGGTGAACAGCATCCTGGAGACCAACCTGACCATCCAGGGCAACCGGCTGAACGTCATCACCAAGAAGGTCACGAGCTGGGCCGCGATCATCGCGGTCCCGACCTTCATCACCGGCTTCTACGGGATGAACGTGCCTTACCCCGGCTTCAGCCGTCAGACTGGCTTCACCGCCTCGATCGCCATAATGGTCATCGCCGGGTTCGTGCTCTACGTCATCTTCAAGCGTAAGGACTGGCTGTAAAACCGAGCCTGGACCAACGCGGATCCCTCCGACGGCCGCGGAGCGGCGGCCGCCGAGCGGCGGCCCGGGACAGTTAGCGCGCGGCCGGAAGTGCCGCCCTGGCGTCGCCGAGCAGGACACCACGGAGCTGGCGCCGGGAGCTGATGCCGAGCTTGGTGGAGACCTTGCCCAGATGCCACTCGACCGTGCGCGGGGACAGGCCAAAGACCGTAGCATCCAGCCCGTTCGGGCTAATTGAAATTCTTTTCTGCCGAACGGGCCGGGTGTCACGTCCCTCCTATCCGAGCTGGGACCCCGGGCCCGGCGAGATGCTGTGCTAGTCGGCGAGAAGCAGACGTCCCCAGGTGTCGGTGAGGAAGCGCTGATAGCGCTGCGGGGTCCAGCCGCGCTGGCCGACCAGGAGCTGGTAGAGCTCGGTGGCGTTGGTAGCCCAGAACGATGTCGGCGGCCTCGCCGGGGTCCAGGCGCAGCGGGTGGACGGCGGCCAGGTCGGCGACGAAGCGGCGCATGTTCGCGGCCCGGCGTTCGGCGATCCGGTTCCACAGGGCGGCTAGCTCGGGTTCGCCGGCGGCGGCCTGCTGGATGATGGCGAGCACGAGGGCCAGCCGGGGGGCGATGGCGGTGATCGCCGCGGCGTAGATGGCGATCTTGGTGGCGGCGTCGGGGGCGGCCTGGATGGCGCGTACGTAGTCGCGCTGCTCGGCCGGGATGGCCTCGTCGGTGCCGGAGATGGCGGTCTCGATCAGCAGCCGGGCCAGTTCGGGTTTACGGCCGGCCGCGGCGTAGACGGTGTCCAGCGCGACCCCGGCCCGGTCGGCGATGGCCGTCATCGGGGTGGCGGCGTAGCCGCGCTCGGTGAACAGCTCGCGGGCGGCATCCAGGATGGCGGTGCGGGTGCGGTCGGCGGCCTCGCGGCGGCCGGTGGCGTCGTAGCGCCTCTTGACGGAGCCGGGCATGCGGGCCATGATACCAGTATTCGTCCGAAGTAAGTTCGGATCAATATCGGGGAGGAATCCGATGACCTACGCGTTCACCTACGACGTGCCGATCGGCGCCGAGATCTATGCCCGGATCAAGGATGGCCTGGGCTCCGAACGCCCGCCCGGCCTGGTCGCTCACCTGGCCTGGCGTACCGAGGGCGGGCTGCGCTATGTCGACGTCTGGCAGTCCAAAGACGACTACGAGGCCTTCGCCGCCAGCCGGCTGCACCCCGTCGTGCACCCGATCCTGCAGGACATGCTCGGCTTCGTCCCGCCCGAGCCGGCCCACGCCGTGCTCGACGTCATCGACGCCTGGACCGACCGGCATCCAGCCTGACCTCCGGTGTATTTTCAACTGCGTGACTCCGGTAGGGATAACCGGCGCGTCCGGTCGCCTGGGCGGCCGGGTTGCGCAGCGCCTGGCCGCGCTGGGCGTACCGCAGCGGCTCCTGGTCCGCGATCTCACCCGGGCCCCGCGCCTGCCTGGCGCCGAGGCGGCGCGCGCGTCGTTCGGGGAACCGGACGCGGTACGCGAAGCACTCCGGGGCATCCCTACGGTGCTCATGGTGTCCGCGTCCGGGAGCGAGTCCCGCGTCGCGCAGCATCACACGTTCGCCGAGGCCGCGGCGGCGGCAGGTGTTCAGCACCTGGTGTACGTCTCATTCTTCGGCGCCGCCTCGGACTGCACGTTCACGCACGGCCGGGAGCACTACGCGACGGAGCAATATATCCGTTCCCTGGGCCTGGGCTTTACGTTCGTGCGCGATAACTTCTACGCCGACCTGCTGCCTTCGTTTGCCGGACCAGATGGCGTCATCCGCGGGCCGGCCGGTGATGGGTGCGTGTCGGCGGTGGCCGAAGACGATGTCGCCGGTGCCTTGACGGCGGTGCTGCTCGATCCGCCCCGCCACGCCGGTACCACGTACTCGCTGACCGGCCCAGAAGCGCTCTCGCTCGAAGCCGTCGCCACGACGCTGAGCCACCAGTGGCAACGGCCCGTCCGCTACGTCGAAGAATCGATCGAACAGGCCTACGCCTCTCGCGCCGGCCTCGGGGCGCCGGAATGGCAGCTTGAGGCGTGGGTGTCGACCTACACCGCGATAGCCAACGGGGAGCTCTCGGCGGTAACAGACGACGTGTACCGGCTGACCGGCCACCCAGCCACCACGCTCGCCGACCTGCTTCGCAGCGGCCGGTCAGCCTACTAGCCGCACGTGCTCAACGGGCCCGTACCGCAGTCCCGGTCAAGGCCGCGAGCCGGCTGGCGAAGGCAGGGCCGGACACCAGCCACGGATGCCCGGCGTGCGCCTGGGTCACGCCCTCGTGCTCCCACCCGGCCACCTGGACGAGCGCGCGCAGGCAGACCACCGCCTGGTACCACGTCAGCTCGCCGGGCTCCACCGTCACCGCCATCAGGCGCTGGTAGCCACTGACGAACCGGCGGGCCAGCACCCGGCCGAACATCCGCACCATCGGCCGCTGCCATCCCGGCACGCGCAACGGCGGCTCGCTGAGCAATAGCGCGGTGGCTGCGAGGTCGTAGGCTCGTGGCGCGAGCAGCGCGTTGCTCCAGTCGAGCACGGTCACCCGGTCACCGTCAGCGAGCAGGTTGAACGGGTGCAGGTCACCGTGACAGATGACGTCCCGGGCCGGGCGGGGCGGGTGATCCGCCAGCCAGCGAGCCGCGCCGCCCAGGTCGGCCCGGCCGAACCCGGTGGCTGACCGGTCCAGCGCCGACAGCAGGCCAGGCACCGTCACCGGCACCTCGCGGACCTGCTCGAGCTGGTCGCGCACCAGGTCCGGGTCGAGCGCGTGCAGCCGCGCCATCGATCCCGCCAGCAGTTCCGGGATCCGGCGCAGCAGGCGCGGTACGGCGGCCGGGGTCAGGCCGCCGTCCAGCCCGGACAGCGCCGGTCGGCCCGCAGCGCGGTCCATGACCATGAACGCCTGGCCCAGCCCGCTATCGGGTCCGCCGGACGCTCGCACGAACGGGGTGGGGAAACCGGCCGCGGCCACTGCGCGCTGCACGATCGTCTCCTTGCCCGCCGTACCGGGGTCGGGCATCAGCCGGGCGACCAGCTCGGCCGGCCAGCCATCCGGCGGATTCGCCAGCGTGAAGGAGAAGAGCTCGGCCCAGAACCCGCCCGACAGCGGCTCGGGCCGGCGCTCGTACTCGAGGCCCGGCGTGCTGGCCGCGCTGCGCAGGACCCCGATCAGCAGCTCAGGTATACCAGTCTTAACCGTCACGGTATTTACCGTAACAATGTCTTCTGATATTGTCTAGGCATGGCAGCCGCGGCGGAGACGGATGAACTGCTGACCATCGACGACCTCGCCCGGCAGGTCGGGTTGCCGGTCCGGACGATCCGCGAGTACCACACGATGCGCCTGCTGCCGCCACCCGAGCGGCGGGGACGGCTGGGCCTGTACGGTACCCAGCACATCCAGCGCCTGCAGCTCATCACCCGCCTGCAGCGCCGCGGCTACTCCCTGGCCGGGATCCGGGACCTGCTCGGGGCCTGGCAGAGCGGCACCGACCTCACCACAGTGCTCGGCGTGGATCAGAGCCAGGCGGCGCTGGATGAGACGCCGCTGCGGCTGACCAGGGCCGAGCTGTTCCAGCGGCTGCCCGCCCTGGAGTCCGCCGGGCTCAGCCGGGCGGGCCAGATCGGGCTGGTTCGCCCGCATGGCGAGGGCCACTTCCTGGTGCGCAGCCCGGCCTTGCTCGGCATGGTGGCCGACTGGGTCAGGGCCGGCATC
The DNA here is from genome assembly GCA_963790065.1 of uncultured Actinomycetes bacterium. Taxonomy (GTDB): domain Bacteria; phylum Actinomycetota; class Actinomycetes; order Streptosporangiales; family Streptosporangiaceae; genus Palsa-504. The sequence continues at coordinate 46,356 of CAWBNK010000034.1, forward strand.
CCGCTCGGTCAGGCGCTTGACCTGGTCGAAGTGCTCACCGCTGACCTCGGCGCGCTGGCGCACAAGCTGGCCGGCCTGATCGTCGGCCTCATCCCGCCCTCGGCCGCCGGCGGAGGCGGGGAACTGCCCGACTTGCTCCGCCGCGGGCGGCCCCTCCTGCTCCAGGGCGCGGCCAGCACCCTCGCCGACCGCCTCGGCGCGGCCCTGGCTGAGCGCGCGGATGCCGCGGATGCCGCTGACGACGGCGGGCGGCTCCGCGCCGCCCTCGACGACATCCGGGTGGGGGCCGTCGCCGACTCCGCGGGGACGATCCACCGGCGAGGAGACGATAGATGATCATCGCGAACACGGACCAGGCCGAGCGGTGGAACTCCGGCGATGACGTGGCCCACTGGACCCGCAACCAGGAACGCTATGACCGGATGAACGAGCCGTTCCTGGAGCTGATCCTCAAGGCGGCCGCGCTGCGGTCAGGCAGTCAGGTCCTCGACGTGGGCTGCGGCTGCGGCGGCACGACGCTCGCCGTGGCGCGGCTCATCGAGCCGGGCCAGGCCGTCGGCCTCGACCTGTCCGGCCCGATGCTGGCCCTGGCCCGGGCCGGCGCCGAATCGGCAGGCCTGGGGAATGCGGTGTTCCAGCAGGGCGATGCCCAGGTGCACCCGCTCGGACCGGGCCGGTTCAACACCGTCATTTCCCGCTTCGGGGTGATGTTCTTCGCCGACCCGGCCGCGGCCTTCGCGAATATCCGGTCCGCGGTCCGGCCCGCCGGGCGGCTGGTCTTCGTATGCTGGCAGCCGCCGTCCGCCAATCAGTGGCTGCTGGTTCCCCAGGCCGCTCTGGCGGAGCACGTACCGCCGCCGCCCGGATTCGGGTCCGGTGACGGGCCCGGCATGTTCGCGTTCGCCGACCCGGACCGGGTCCGCGCGACCTTGACCGCGGCCGGGTGGCGCGACGTCGAGATCACCTCGGAGCACGCCTCGATCCTGGTCGGCGGCGGCGGGAACGTCGAGGACGCCGCCGGGTTCGTGCGCACCGGGTCGATGGCCAGGACCATGCTCGCCGGCGCCGACGCCCGGACGGCGGACCGCGCCCTGGCGTCGTTGCGTGCCGCGCTGGTCCCGTACGCGGATGCCGAGGGCGTGCACCTGGACGCGGGCGTGTGGCTCGTCCGGGCCACCGCCTGACCACCCGAGCGCTCAGGCCCGGGCCAGGCCGAGCTGAGCGGTGGTGTGCCGGGTGATCGAGCCCGCGTCGTCGGTGGTGGTGATGAGGGTGCAGCCGGCCTCGCGGTACCGGCGGGCGGTGACGCCGTCCGCGGCGTGCACCCCGACGGGCTTGCCCGCCGCGGCGCAGGCCGCCCAGACGCGGTTCAGGGCCTGTCTCAGCACCGGGTCGTCCGGGTCGGCCTCGCAGCCCAGGGACAGCGACAGGTCCTTGGGCCCGACGTAGAGGCCGTCGACACCCTCGACGGCCAGGGTGGCGTCGAGCCCGGCGACCGCGTCGGCCGACTCGGCCATGACCAGGCAGAACGGCTCGGCTGCGGCCAGCACGCCTCCCGCGGACCGGTGCCCGGCGGGCGGGTAGCGGACCGCGCCCGCTGCCTGGCGGGCCTGGGCGGCCGAGTCGATGTTCGGCACGATGACGCCCTCGCAGCCCAGGTCCAGAGCCCGCCCGATATCGGCGGTGTGCGCATGCCGGACCCGGGCCACGGGCGTGGCCCCGGCCAGCCGGATCGCGCTGGTCATCGCGGGCAGGTCAGCTTCGCCGGCCCCGCCGTGCTGCAGGTCGATCACCACGTAGTCCAGGCCCGCGGCGGCCAGCAGCCGCACGCTCAGCGCCGACGGGATCACCGACCACGCGCCGTACAAGGGCTCGCCGGCCACGAGCCGGGACCGGAAGGAAGCAGCTACTGGCATGGGGCCAGCGAACCACACCCGCCCTTCCGGCCCCGACGGCGGGGCGGCGGGGCCGCGTCAGGCCGGCGTCAGCCGGCCGCTGCCAGCGCGGTCCAGAACGCGCAGTTGTGCGCGCTGGCGAAGTCGGTCTCGGTCCGCGGTACGGCCGGGGTCATCGACTCCATCTTCTGGGTGAGGCCGTTGAACAGCGGCCACAGCGGAGTGCCGAACGAGCTGGGGAATCCGCGCTTGGCGAAGTTCGTCCAGTACCCCTTCATGATCGCCGCCAGCTGCTGCTGCTGCGCCGAGAGTGCCTGCGGGAACGCCGCCGTCGGCAGCGAGAACAGGTACTGGATCTCGGACGCGTGGGCCGCGCCGTAGGGGAAGCCGACCGGGGGCAGGAACAGCTCCGGCGCGTTCTCGTCGTTGAACTCGTAGGCGAAGGTCGGCACGAAGCGCGAGACCGACTGGTCGATGGCCAGCGCGGGGCAGGCGAAGATGGCGTCGGTGCCGACCGCGCCGAGGGCGACCGACGGGCTGGGGAACGCGCTCAGCGGGTACTTGGCCGCGATCACCGCCGCCGCGGCCGCGGGCACCCCGAGCGTGGAAGCGATCATGGCCTGGTAGTTCGCCGCCGTGACCGGGGCGCCCTCCAGCGCGCTGAGCGCGACGAACAGCCGCCACTCGTCGTGGTTAGTCCCGTTGATGATCGGCACGCGGTTGAAGTTGCCGGTGGCGAACGCGGTCCCCAGCGAGGTAGGCAGCACCTCGCTGTTGATGTTCGGCGTGTAGCCGGCCGTGTCCTCGTCGGCCAGGATGGTCGAGACGGGCAGGCTGCGCAGGCAGGCCGCCGTCTGGCTGGCGCACCCCGCCTTGGTCGCGAACGCCTCGCCGGCGGTCTCGGCGCTGGCCAGCGAGGCCTGCGTGAGGTTGTAGGACCCGCTCTCCGCGATGGCCCGTTGGAACAGGCCCTTGGCCTGCGGCGATGCTACCTGCGACAGCACCGACAGGCCGCCCGCGGACTCACCGAAGATGGTGACGTTGCGCGGGTTGCCGCCGAAGCTGGCGATGTTGCGCTGCACCCAGCGCAGCGCGGCCTGCTGGTCCATCAGGCCGTAGTCACCCGATTGGCCCTGTCCGTCGGCCAGCGCCGGGTGGGCCAGGAAGCCGAGGGCGCCGAGCCGGTAATTGATGGTGACCACGGTTACGCCGTCCGCCACCAGTGCCGCGGGCGCGTAGTCGTCGCTTTCGCCGGTCACCAGCGCGCCGCCGTGGATCCACACCATGACCGGGTGCTCGCCGCCGCCCCTAGGCGTGAAGACGTTCAGGTACAGGCAGTCCTCCGACGTGCTGGCCAGGCCGAACGGCGACGCCAGCTGCGGGCAGTGCGGCGCGAACGTCGTCGCGTCGCGCACGCCCGACCAGGAGGCAGCCGGCGCCGGCGGCTGCCAGCGCAGCGCACCGACCGGCGGCGCGGCGTACGGGATGCCGAGGAATTCGTCGAGCGCCCCGCTGGCCAGCCCGCGGACCGCGCCGTTGGCGGTGGCCGCTACCGGCCCGCCGGCGCCGGCCGGCGCCTGCCCGCCGAGGGCGCTCGCCATGGGCGCCACCGCGACCAGGGCGCCGGCCGTGACTCCGGCTACCGCCAGCCGGGAGCGCAACCGCCATCCGGCCCAGATCCTAACCATCCAAGTCTCCCTTCACGGCTCCCTGCTCAAGGAGCGCGCGGCGCATCTCGTCGAGGTCATCGGTGATGACGGCGTACAAGCCCGGCTGCGTGCCGCCGCCGTGGCGTCGGGCGACGATGGAGATGCCGCCCCAGGTCTGCTGCCTGGCGAACTCGTAGCCAGGGAACTCGGCCGCCAGCCCGCTCAGGCTCAGCAGGTCTGTGGTCGCTGCCATTGCCTCTCTTCCCGCCGCTGTGCTGTCTTTTCATTGGCCGAACGGGCCGTGGTTTCCCACGCCTGGCAGGTGCCAATCGCGAACTCGTGCCGGTACGAGCTGGGCCTTTATCAAAAGTACGGATCGGTACTTTAGAGCTATCTCAGCTACTCTAAGCCCGTGACCGATACCGGGCAAGGGGGAACTCTGGCCCAGACCCACGAGGGCCAGCCGGGCCTTCCCCGCGGCAGGAGCCGCCTGCCGCAGCCGGCCGTGCGCGCGTCTCAGCGCGAGCGGCTGCTGCGGTCGGTGATCGCCGCGGTATCGGAATCCGGCTACCCGGCCGTAACCGTCGCCGACATCGTGCGGCGGGCCCGGGTGTCCCGGGCCGCCTTCTACGCCCACTTCGCGGACAAGGAAGACTGCTTCCTGAGCGCGACCGGCCAAGGCCGGGACCTCATGATCGGCCAGATCGTGGCCGCGACGCGGGCGGTTCCGGCCGGGACCTGCGACGAGGAGATCCTCCGGGTCGCCTGCCGGGCGTTCCTCGCGTTCCTGGCCGCCGAGCCGGCCTTCGCCAGGGTCTTCTATATCCACATGCCGGCCGCTGGCCCGCGTGCAGTGGACCGGCTGGATGCCGCGCCCCGCTTGTTCGCCGACCTGAACCAGATATGGCACCAGCGGGCGCGAGAGCACCACCCGGAATGGCCGTCCGTTCCCGCCGAGGCGTATCTCGCCCTCGCCGGAGCCACCGTCCAGCTAGTGCAGTCCATGGTCCGCGCGGGCCGCACCGACGCTCTCCCCGAGCTTGAAGCAACGCTCGTGTCGCTGCATCTGGCCGTCCTGGCCGCCCGCCCCTGGCCCGCGGCCTAATTCGGGGCGCACCGATTCAGGGTGCCCAGCGGACACTAATGAGATAGAGGAAGAACCAGGTTGACGCGACGGCGAACGTGGTGATCAGGGGAATCAGCACCCACGTCCGCGCCTGGGCCAGCCAGCGAGCCAGCGGGAGACCCAGCAGCATGGCCGGCAGCAGGAAGCGCGGCTTGGAGCCCAGGTAACCAGGCCCCGAAGCCAGGGCGAGCAGCACGATCCCGAGCGTGTACGCGTGCACGCAGGCGGGCATGCGCTCGGTCAGGCTGAACCCGGCCAGGACTACGGCCGCGGCGATCACGAGCAAGGTCAGCGCGACATAGGCCGACGGGCCCCAGGCGATCGCGTGCTTCAGCGTCAGCAGCAGGCTGCGTCCCAGGTCGAAGCCGTTGTGTACCTTCTCCTCGGCCAGGAACCATCCGTTCAGCCGGTGGGTCGTCAAGGCCGCGTAGGCAAAGAACCCGAGCAAGCCGAGCGGAGCAAGCACCAGCGCGGCCGCCGGACGCCACCAGGCGGCGAAACGCTGCCGTTCCTCTGCCGCGCGGAACAGGACGGGCACCGCCGCGAAGATGACCGCCACGATCAGGGCCACGGCGCTGGTGCGCACGGTCCCCGCCAGGATGGTCAGGGCCGCCGCGGTCAGCCAGCGCCGTTCGACCAGGGCGACGAGGGCCCAGATGGCCAGCGCGCAGAACAGGGCCTCGGAGTACATCATCGAAAGCACGAAGGAGGCCGGTGCCACCGCCCACAGCGCCGTGGTCAGCAGGCTGATCCGCCGGTTACCGGTGAGCGTCATGACCAGCCTGGTCAGCCCCCACGCCGCCGCCAGCCCGGCGGCAATCGTGACGATCAGGGCCGCTTCGCCCAGGTGGACGCCGGGTATGCCGTGGACGGCGCGGATGGCCGCCGGATACCCGGGGAACCAGAGGATGTTCCTGTCACCGGGATAGCCATGCGCCGCGATGTACAGGTACCGGCCGCCGTCCCACGACTTCAGCAGGCCCCGCAGCGAAGCATGGACGAGGTGGAACCTGCCGCGCGGCAGCAGGACCCAGGCGACGGCCAGGCTGAGTACGCGGATCCCCGCGAAGATCAGCGTCCCGTAAAGCGGCAGCGGGAGTCCCCGCCTGATCTCGTGCCCATCGGCGGCAGCCAGAACCGGCCGGGTCGGTCTCCCGGTGAGGTTGCTAAGGATTAGCCCCGCGCGTGGCATCGATATCCATCCAGGCCTGGAGGAGAGAAATAGAAGCCTATACCGCCGTATGGGATGTTAGCTGTGCGGCACCCCGAGCCTGGCCTTACATGTCGAGGACGATGCCGGAGCGCGGCCGGGCGCAGCAGACGAGCACCTCTCCGTCGGCCGGGGCTTCCAGCGGATCCGGGGCGTAGCTGACCTCGCCGGAGAGCAGGGGAGCGACGCAGGTATGGCAGACGCCGGACCGGCAGCTCCACCGGGTGGGGACGTCGCAGGCGTCGGCGAGCTCGAGCACGCTGCGCCAGGCCGGGCTGAACGGCACGGTGATGCCGCTGCGCGCGAAGGTCACCGCCGGCCCGGTCCCGGCCACGCCGGGCGCCTGGTGCGGCGGCCGGAGGGTCTGGCCGGTGAGGCCAGGGTTGATCGACGGCCGCGCGCCGAACAGCTCGGTGTGCACCCGGCCCGGATCCAGCCCGATTGCGGCCAGGGCGTCCCGCAGGTCGGTCATGAAGGCCGCCGGGCCGCACACGTAGGCGCTCGCGCCGGCCGGAACGCCCAGGTCGGCCAGCTTGTCCTTGCTGAGACGCCCGGGCGCGGCCCCGGCGCGGTGCCGTTCGGGCGGCGTGGCCGAGCTGTAGAACACGTGCTCGCGGGCGTGCGGCATGCAGGCGAGCAGGGCGCGGGCCTCGGCGGCCAGCGGATGCTCGCGCGGCCCGCGGGCGCCGTGGATCCACCAGACGTCGCGGTCACTGCGGCGGGCCGCGAGTTCGTGCAGCATGGCCAGGACCGGCGTGAGGCCGATGCCGGCCGAGATGAGCAGCACCGGCGCGGGGCCGTCGTCCAGGACGAAGTCGCCGCGCGGTGCGGCCACCTCGAATACCGTGCCGGATACCAGCGGGCAGTTCAGGTAGCTGCTCGCGATGCCGTGCGGCTCGCGCTTGACGCTGATCCGGTAGGCGCTGGCACCGGGCGCCGAGGACAGCGAGTAGCTGCGCACCGGGGCGGGCTGGCCGGCGCCGGTGACCCGCAGCGTCAGGTACTGCCCGGCCCGGGCGGCCGGGAGCGAGCCGTCATCCGGGGCGGTCAGGTAGATGGAGGAGACGTCCGCGCTCTCGGGCACGACCCGGCTCACCCGCAGCGGCCGGAACCCCGCCCAGGCTGGCTCGGATGCCGCGGCGGCCGGGCCGCGGTCATCGCCGCCGGCCAGCAGGTCGCGGAACGACTGCTGCCAGCCAGGACTCAGTGCGGGGATCCGCACGGCCCGGCGCAGCTTGGCCGGGTCGCGGCCGGACAGGTAGAGCAGCGCGTCGGTGTCGGCCAGGCCGTCAACGGTCAGGTTCTCCCCGAACTGGCCGTAGCCGAGGTCGTCCCGTCCCAAGTGCCGTTGCCAGTGCCGGTAGGAGTCGACCTGGTAGACCAGGACCGCGCGCTGCTCGCCGCCGTGCCCGGCCGTGTCGCCCTGCCCGTCGCCGTCGATGTTGAGCGACCGGACCATCGCCGGGCCATCCACCGGGTACTTCCACGCTCCGGTGTGCACGGTCTTGCCCTGCCAGCTCACGTCGCGCGGCATCCCGACCGACAGCAGCACCGGCGGGCCCATCGCGCTTGCCTCCCGTTCTGCTTTCTAACCCTGTAAACCAATTTATCTGGTTAAGACGGCAGTCAAGCATGCCGTGCTGTAACCTGTCAAGTGATCCAATAAGGTTAGGTGAGGCCGGTGGCGGGCACGGTGACGGCAGGTTCGGAGTCCGACGAGGACTTCCTGCTGGCGCTGCTCAACAGCACCCCGGTGCTGGACGGGGTGCCGTCCGACGACCTGGCCGACCCGGCCCGGGGCCGGGCCTGGCTGGCCGCGGCAGGCGGCCGGGGCACCGCCGCGGAACTGCTGCATGTGCTGCGGGTCCGCGCCGCGCTGCAGGCCGTCGTCCGCGGCGAGCAGCCTCCGGCGGTGCTCGCCCCGGAGCTGGACGGCGTGACATCCGTCCCGGCCGTCGCCGACGGCCACCTCACCTGGTCGCTCAGCGTGGCCCAGGAACGCGAGCTGGCCGTCCGCGCCATCCTGGCCTGGGACGCCCTGGCCAGGCGCAGCCCCGGCCGGCTGCGTCCGTGCGCGAACGACGAGTGCCGCCTGTTCCTCATCGACCGCAGCAAGGCCAACGCCGCCCGTTGGTGCTCGATGGCCGTCTGCGGCAACCGGATGAAGGCCCGGCGGCACTACCAGCGCGCCCGGGGGAACTAGGATCAGCGGTGATGATCACTGTTAACCATCTCATCACGTCCGGCACCTTCTCCCTCGACGGCGGCACCTGGGAGGTGGACAACAACGTCTGGCTGCTCGGCGACGACGCCGAATGCATCGTCATTGACGCCCCGCACGACGCGACCGCGATCCTGGCTGCCGTGGAGCCGCGCCGGCTCACCGCCATCTTGTGCACCCACGCCCACGACGACCACATCGACGCCGCTGCCGCCCTGGCCGAGGCCACCGGCGCGCCGATCTGGCTGCACCCCGCCGACCGCGAGCTGTGGGATCAGACCTATCTCGGCCAGGCTCCCGACCGGGATCTGGCCGACGGGCAGACGATCGCCGTGGCCGGCGCCGGGCTCAGGGTGCTGCACACGCCCGGGCATTCCCGTGGCGCCGTGTGCTTCCACCTGCCCGACCAGGGCCTGCTGTTCAGCGGTGACACGCTGTTCGCGGGCGGGCCGGGCGCGACCGGGCGGTCGTTCTCCGACTTCGGCACGATCATCGACTCGATCCGCGACCGGCTGCTGGTCCTCGACCCGGACACCGTCGTCCACACCGGTCACGGGCCGGACACCACCATCGGTGCCGAACGGCCCCACCTGCAGGAATGGATCGACCGGGGGTACTGACCGGCGCCGGCGGGATTTACCGATCCAGACCGGATCCGTACATTGGCCCTAGACGGCGGATGCGGACTACCGCCGGTACCCGCTGGCTGAAGTCCATGAGGAACAGGTGCGATGCCGGACGACACTCTTTCGATGTTCGCCCAGAGCCAGCCGGACAAGCCGGCCGTCATCGACGACAGGCCGGAGGGGCCCGTCGTCACCTGGACCTACGCCGGGCTTGAGGCCCAGGCGAACCGGATCGGGAACCTGCTGCTCTCGCTGGGGGCCGGGCCGGGCCGCAAGGTCCTGTGGTGCGGCCCGAACTCGCCCGACGTCGTCGCGGTGATGAACGCCACCAGGAAGATCGGCGCGATCGCCGTGCCGCTGAACTACCGGCTGACGCCGGAGGAGGCGCTGTACGTCATCAACCACAGCGACGCCGAGATCGCCTACGTGGACCACGAGCACGTGCCGATGTTCGCGGCGCTGCGCGGCCGGCTGGAGAAGGTACGGCACATCATCGCCGCCGGGCCAGGCCCCGCCGAAAAAGACGCTGCCGAACAAGACGCTGCCGGGCCGGGCCCGGCCAACGAAGAACAGATGCCAGCCGGGATGCTGACCGGCGCCGACATCGCGGCTGCCTCGACCGGCGTGCCCGACGTCGGTGACGCGGCCGGCACGGGCGGGGCGATGATCTATACCTCCGGCACGACCGGCAAGCCGAAGGGCGCGGTCCGGCACGGACCCCCGAATCCGGAAGTCCTCGGTGCCCTGCTGAACCTGCTGGGCTATCGCCCCGACGACATCTACCTCACCTCCGGCCCGCTGTACCACAGCGGCCCCAGCGCGTTCATGAGCGCGGGCCTGCTGTTCGGCCAGACGATCATCGTGCAGCGTAAGTTCGACCCCGAGGACTGGCTGCGGCTGATGGACAAGTACCGGGTGAGCTCGACGTTCTCAGCGCCGGCTCTGGTCCGGATGATCTGCGCGCTGCCGCCGGAGGTGAAGGACCGCTACGACCGCTCCAGCATGCGGGTCATGGTGGCCAACGCCGCGCCGTGGAGCTACGCGCTCAAGCAGCAGTACCTGGCGGACTTCCCGCCCGGGTCGCTGTTCGAGGTCTACGGGTCCACCGAGCTCGGCGTGGACACCGTGCTGAAGCCCGAGGATCAGCTGCGCAAGCCGGGCTCGTGCGGCCAGCCGGCGCCCGGCATCGAGATCATGCTGGTCGGCGAGGACGGGAACGAGGTCACCGGGACCGGGCCGGACCACCCGGGTGAGGTGTTCGTGCGGTCCAAGGTCACGTTCGACACCTATTACAAGAACGACTCCGGCTACGCCGCGAACAGCCGCGGTGACTTCCATACGGTCGGCGACATCGCCTACCGGGACGACGAGGGCTACCTGTACATCTGCGACCGCAAGGCCGACATGATCATCTCCGGCGGGATGAACATCTACCCCGCCGAGATCGAGGCCGCGCTGGAGCAGCATCCCGCGATCTACGACGTCGCGGTGTTCGGGATCCCGTCGGACCAGTGGGGCGAGGTCGTGCACGCGACGGTCGTGCGGTCGCCTGGCTCGCCGCTGACCAGCGAGGAGGTGACCGCGTTCGCGCGCGAGCACCTGGCCAGCTACAAGGTGCCGCGCTCGGTGGCCTTCGCCGACGAGCTGCCGCGCACCGGCTCAGGCAAGCTCCTCAAGCGCCAGCTCCGGGCCCCCTACTGGGCCGGCCGCACCGCCCAGGTCGGCTAGCCAGCTGTCTCGTCGGTCATCACACGAGTCACGCGTGGCTGCCGGCCGGGACCCCGGCCGCCAGGCTCAGCCGTGATGGTGCCCGCCGGAGTCCCCGCCGCCGGAGCCGCCGTGATGGTACCCGCCGCCGGAGCTCCCGCCGTGATGGTGGTGGCCACCGTGCTGCGTGCCACCGTTGCCATCGCCACCTCCAGCTGAGCCTCACTGATGGCATTCCCGTCCGCAGGCGGGGCGCCAGTTCCTTACTCGCCCTTCCACACCGGGGCGCGCTTCTCGGCGAAGGCCCGGGCCCCTTCCTGGGCGTCGGCCGAGGTGAAGACCGGCGCCACGAATTCCCGCTGCGCGACGAAGGCGTCCGCGCTGGCGTAGTCGATCGCCATGGCCATGATCTGCTTGGTCGCGCGGACGGCGAGCGGCCCGTTGGCGGCAATCGCGGCCGCGAGCTCGCGCGCCGCCGTCAGCGCGTGCCCGGGCTCGGCCAGCACGTTGACCAGGCCATGCGCGTGGGCGGCCTCGGCCGTGAGCGGCTCGCCGGTGAGCGCGACCTGCATGGCCAGCTGGTAGGGCAGGATCTTGGGCAGCCGCAGCAGCCCGCCGGCCGCCGCGACCAGCCCCCGCTTGACCTCGGGCAGGCCGAACTTCGCGTCGCGGGCCGCGACGATGAGGTCCGCGGCCAGCGCGAGTTCACAGCCGCCGGCCAGCGCCCAGCCCTCCACGGCGGCGATCAGCGGCTTGGCGGGCGGCCGCTCGGTCAGGCCGCCGAAGCCGCGTCCCGGCAAGGCCGGCCGCTCGCCGCGAGCGAAGGCCTTGAGGTCCATGCCCGCGCAGAAGGTGCCGCCGGCCCCGGTGAGGATGGCGACGGTGAGGTCGTTGCGGGACTCGAATTCGTCGATGGCCGCCGCGATCCCGGTAGCGACTTCGAGGTCGACGGCGTTGCGCGCTTCGGGACGGTTGATCGTGATGACGGCCACGCCATCAGCGAATTCGCTCAGGACACTGCTCACCGGTTTGTTCTCCTTGTCCGGTCACGTGCTGGACGGATGGGCTGGTCCTATATAACACAGGGCGCCTCAGCCAAGCCCTGTGCCCTGACGTCAAGCAGGAACAGGGCACCGCCCAGTGGTTCGGCGGACGGCACGTCGGCCGCGGCCGAGGTAACCGCCAGCGTCCGCAGATCGGAGCCGACGAACATGCAACTCGTCGGCCGTGACGCGGGCAGCATGACCTGCTTGTCGATGGCGCCCGCGGGTGTGTACCTGACCACCCGTGACCCGTCCCATTTGGCCGACCATACGCAGCCATCGGCATCTACGGTGAGGCCATCGGGCTGGTACTGACCGGGATCAGTCGCGAATACCCGGGGGTTGGTGGCCGTGCCGCCCGCCGCGTCGAAGTCGAACGCCATGATCACCTGCGTCGGTGAATCGGCGTAGTACATGATGCTGTTGTCCGGCGACCAGCCAAGTCCGTTGGATACCTTGATCCCGTCGCCCACCTGCCGTACCTCGTTCCCGGCCAGTACGTACAAGGCGCCGACCGGATCGGTTTCCTGGTCGTGCATCGTGCCGAACCATAGCCTGCCGGAACGATCTGTCTTGCCGTCGTTGACCCGCACGGCCGACGTATCCCACCCGCCGCGCCACCGTTCGCGCCAGGTCGCATCGGCTTCGTTCCGCTCATAGAGGCCTTCTCTCAGGCCCGCCACGAGGTTGCCGCCGCTGGTCTTCACCACGAAACCAGGCTCGCTGGGGGTAGCGACGGCGGGAAGCTCCGCCCCGTCCAGGGTTGCGGCCCTGATGGCGTGGCCGAAGATGTCCACCCAGTACAGGACCGAGGCCTGCGCGTCCCACCACGGCCCCTCGCCGAGCGCGTCCCGGCGGTCAGAGAGAACCTCAAATTGCTGCTGACTCATGCCACACATACCCCGCTCTATGAGTGCTGCGCCAGGCTGCCCAGCGATCCGCGCAGCGCGTCGGCGAACTGATCGACATGACGGTAGCCGAACGGCAGCGGCGGCCGGATCTTCAGGATGTGGCCTGGCCCGCCGGTCGCGCTGATCAGCACCCGCCGTTCGCGCAGCTCGTTGACGATGTTCAGCGCGGCCTGCCCATCCGGCTGGCCGGTCTCGGGGTCGGTGAACTCCACGGCGACGTACAGGCCCGCGCCGCGGACGTCGCTGATTCCGGGGTACCCGGCGGCCGCCGCCGCGATGGCCTCGCGCAGCGCGGCGCCCACGGTGCGTGCGTGCGCCATGAGCCCCTCGCCTTCGATGACATCCAGGACGGCCGAGGCGGCGGCCACGGCGACCGAGCTGCCGCCGAACGTGTTGAAGTAGCGGATCTTCTGGCCGAATTCCGCCAGCAGCTCGGACCGGGCGGCCACGCCCGCGATCGGCATGCCGTTGCCCATGGGCTTGCCCATGACCACCAGGTCGGGGATGATGCCGTGCCGCTGGAATCCCCACATCGCATCGCCCGTCCGGGCGAATCCCGGCTGCACCTCGTCGGCGATGTAGATCCCGCCCGCCGCGTGCACGGCCTCGATGACGGGCCGCAGGAACCCGGCGGGCGCCGGGATGATCCCGTCGGTCGAGAACAGGCTGTCCGCGATGAAAGCGGCCAGGCCGATGCCGTGCCGCTTCATCTCCGCGGCGGCCGCGGTGACGCGCGCCGCGAAGGACTGGCCGGCCTCCTCGCCGGCCTCCCGGCGCGGGTCCGGCGGCGCCACCGTCCGCACCGAAGATCCGAGGGGGACCTCGGGGCCGAGGGAGGGCGAGATCTCGGCCGCCGCGGCGGTGAGGCCGTGATAGGCGTTGCTCGTCACGATGACGCCCGGCGCCCGGGTGGCGAATCGCGCTACCCGCAGGGCCAGGTCGACGGCCTCGCTGCCGGTGCAGGTGAACATCACGTTGCTGATCTCGGCGGGGAAGGTCGCGGCCAGCCGCTCCGCGTACTCAAGCAGGAGGTCAGTCCCGTAGCGGGTGTGCACGTTGAGCGTCGCCGCCTGGCGGGCTATCGCCGCCACCACATGCGGATGGCAGTGCCCGACAGACGGGACATTGTTGTAGGCGTCGAGATAGGCATGGCCCTCGGCATCGAACAGGTACACGCCCTCCGCCCGGACGAACCGGACCGGGTGCCGGTAGAACAGCTTGTAGGCCGGCCCGAGGACCTGCAGCCGTCGCGCGACATGCTGCCGCAGGTCCTGCTCGAGGTCGTCGAGGGTATCCGGGTCAAACCCGTTCACCATGTACGCGGTGCTGGCCGTGCTCGCCTGGTCAGTGCTCGCCTGGTCAGTGCTGGTCTGATCAGTGCTGGTCTGGTCAGTGCTGATCTGATCTGGCATTCCGGGCTCCTGGGGGACACGCTTTCGCAATGCGCTGGCAGATCAGTTCGTCGGGGATGGCCAGCAGGCGGTTCAGCTGGGTCCAGGCCCGGGCGGTATCTCGCAGCAGGTACCGCCGGTTGGCAGGCGATTGGCTCGCCCGCCATTCCGGCACGATGACCCGGGCCACCATTCTCGCGATGATCAGCCGCGGCAGCAGGGCAAGCTCCTCCGCGGTCAGCTGGGTCACCGCGTGGTATCCGGCGATGGCGTCGATCGCGGTCGAGGTCGGATCCCGATCGTCTGACAGCTGATAGGCGGCCATGACCGCGACATCGTTGACCAGCGGGGTGGAGATAGCGTCGCCCAAGTCAAGGATGCCGCTGACCGAAACACAGTCAGAAACGCAGTCCGACACGCCGTCCGGCGCGACCAGGATGTTGTCGGAATTGAAGTCGTTGTGCACGACCTGTGCCCGGAGCCTGCTCAGTACCGGTGCGGTCGAGTTCTCGAAGCGGTCGATCTGGCCGAGCAGGATCTTCCGCCGGTCGGAGGGATCGACGGCATCGACCATCGGGCGCAGGCCGGCCATGCGCTGTATGTCCCACACCAGATGCCGGTGCGCCGCCGGATGATCGTAGCCACGCAGCGCCCGGCCGAGGATCGCGAGGTTACGGCCGATCTGCTCCCGGAGCGGGCCCGAGCTGCGGACGGCCCGCAGCGGCTGGCCGGGCAGGAACGAGGTGACGCGGATGATCCGGCCCTCGAGCGGCCCGGCCTGCGGCATCAGGTAATACGCGCCGTTTACCGCCGGGAGCAGCCGCGGCACCGGCAGGTCCGGCGCGGCTCGCTGAACCTGGAGCAGCAGCCCGGCCTGGAAGCTCACCGCCTCTTCGGCCTCACCCGCCCGGGCCAGCTTGATCACGAACGGGGTCCCGCCCGCGTCCTCGATGCGGAAGGTCTCGTCGACTTCGCTTTCCAGCCGGCGGATCGTCCCCCGCAGGCCGAACTCGCGCGACATGACGCTGGCCACCGCCTCCTCGCTATCTACCTGGGATGACGGCAAGGTCAGCTGCTTTCTCGAATAAGTTGCTACCCGAAACTAATGCAAACCGTACCGCTCGGATCAGCCGGTCTAGGATCGGCATGATGGTGTAGACCGGCGAAGGAGCACGGGCCCATGAGCCGCCGAGCGAAGATCGTGTGCACCCTGGGCCCCGCGACATCCAGTCCCGAGCAGATCGCGGCGCTGGTGGCGGCGGGCCTCGACGTGGCCCGGCTCAACATGAGCCACGGCGACCACGACGCGCACCGGGCCGCCTATGACGCCGTCCGGGCGGCCGCGGACGCCAGCGGCCGGAGCGTGGGCGTGCTGGTCGACCTGCAAGGCCCCAAGATCCGGCTGGGCCGGTTCGCGTCCGGCCCGGTAATGCTGGCGCCCGGCCAGGAGTTCACCATCACCGGGGAGCACGTACCCGGGGACCAGGGCGAGGTATCGGTCAGCTACCAGGGCCTGGCCGGTGACGTGCGGCCGGGAACCACGCTGCTGGTGGACGACGGCCGGGTGGTGCTCGAGGTGACCGGGGTGCAGGGGCTGGCGGTCCGCACCCGGGTGGTGGTGGGCGGCCCCGTCTCTGACCACAAGGGCCTCAACCTGCCCGGGGTCAGGGTCAGCGTGCCCGCACTGACCAGTAAGGACGCGGACGATCTGCGCTTTGCGCTTGGGCTGCGCGCCGACATGGTGGCCTTGTCGTTTGTGCAGGGACCAGAAGACATCGAGCCGGTCCGCAAGATCATGGACGAGGCGGGCGTCCGCCTGCCCGTCATCGCGAAGATCGAGAAGCCGCAGGCGGTCACGGCGCTGGAGGAAGTGGTGGCGGCGTTCGACGGGATCATGGTGGCCCGGGGTGACCTGGGCGTTGAGCTCCCGCTCGAGCAGGTTCCGCTGGTGCAGAAGCGCGCCATCAGGCTGGCCAGGCAGGCCGCCAAACCCGTCATCGTGGCCACCCAGATGCTCGAGTCGATGATCAGCGCGCCGCGGCCGACCCGGGCCGAGGCGTCCGATGTCGCCAATGCCGTGCTCGACGGGGCGGACGCGGTCATGCTGTCCGCGGAGACCAGCGTCGGCGCTTACCCGGTGCAAGCCGTCTCGACCATGGCGCAGATCATCGTGGCCGCCGAGCAGGACTGGCCGTTCACCGCCCTGGCCGAGCCGCCGGAGACCGTCGGGGGCGCTATCGCCCGGGCGGCAGGCGAGGTCGGCGCGACGGTAGGAGCGCTGGCCCTGGTGGCCTTCACCATGACCGGGGACACCGTGCGGCGGCTGGCCAGGTGCCGGTCACCGATTCCGCTGCTCGCGTTCACCACCGAGCCCGCCACCCGCAGCCAGCTGGCCCTGGTCTGGGGGGCCGAGACGTTCCTGGTCCCGTGGGTGGAACACACCGACGACATGGTCCGCCAGGTCGAGGCGGCCCTGCGCGACATCGGGCGGTGCGCGCAGGGCGATCTCGTGGTGATCGTAGCGGGCAGCCCGCCTGGTGCCCCGGGCAGCACGAACGCCATGCGCGTGCACCGCATCGGCGACGCCATCGCGTCCTGAACCCTGCTCACCGGGCCGGCATCTTCAGCCAGCCCGGGCGACGGTCTCCTCGACCGCGGCCTGTACCTCCGCGGGTTTCTCCATGTGCACCATGTGCCCGGCGCCCTCGATCAGTCGGCTGACCGCGCCGTCCACGGCCTGCGCCTGGGCCGCCGGGATGATCCGGTCCTCGCTGCCCCAGACCACCGTCATCGGCACCGTCCCGCCGATCGCCTTCACCGACGCGGCGGACCCGGCGCGCTGGACAACGGGTTCGCCACAATCCCGACGATCGCATCACCCACGCCGTAAAACCTCCTGACCCTTACTCTGCGCGCCACTCCAGCAAAAGGGAATAGCGCGCAGCGGGCCGGAGCAGACCGGGCCTGGCGACCTCAGCGCACCCGAAGCGGCGGCGTCAGCCGCCGAAAAACCCGGGCAGGGGGCATGATGGTAACTATGAAGGCACCCCGCCTCGCGACCCCGCGCCGTCTGCCCGGCAGCCCGTTCGCCGCCCCGGCTCCCGCGGGCCCAGCCGAGACATTCGCCGTCGACGACCAGGTTACGCACGACAAGCACGGGCTCGGCGTCGTCGTCAGCGTGGACGACGACGCCGTGCTCGTGGACTTCCGCTCGCACCAGCGGCGGTTCCCGCTGCCGTGCGCCAAGCTGACCAAGCTGTAGCGTCCCGCGCCGAGCCTGCGCACGGCGGCAGGCCCGGACCGTGCCGGCCCGGGTGGCCCGGGTCGGCACGGTCACAGGTTTGAAGCTGATCAGCGGGATTCTGCGGCGCAGCAGGTGACGCTGGCCACCTGCGCGGCAGGCAGCGAGGCTCTAACGAGGCTCTGGTGCCGGCCGGTCAGCCGACGACGGTGACGTTCTCCGCCTGCGGCCCCTTCTGCCCTTGGGTGATGTCGAACTCGACCTTCTGTCCTTCCTCCAGGCTGCGGTAGCCGCTGCCGTTAATCGCGCTGAAGTGCACGAACACGTCCTGGCCGCCGTCAACGGCAATGAAGCCGTAGCCCTTGTCGCCGTTGAACCACTTAACAGTGCCTTGCGCCATCTTGACCTTCTCTGTGGTGGAGGCAGCACCGTCCCGCATTCCTGCGATCCCGCGCTGGCCGTTCGCTCCTGGTTAGCCTGCCACGAGACACCCGAGCAGGCAAAACCAAGCCCAGATATATCGCAAGGTTTTGTCGCTATGTGAGACAAGGGCGGGTAGCCGCCATGCAAGGATCGAGGCGGGGTCACGGGTCGGGCAGCCGGAACGAGGAATTGTGGGCCAGACGGATAGCGCAACGCCAGAGGTACCGATGCTGACGGTCGCTCTTGATGTGCCGTCTGCGCGGATTCTCGCCGACCAGGCGTCGATCATCCAGGACCTGCAGTTTGTCATGGACTGCAGCAAGCGGCTGCTGGAGGAGCTGGCCAGGCCGGAGGAAGACCGGGACGGGGTTGTGCCGCAGGCGCTGTGGTCATCCGCTCTGCTGGCCTACGGCCGCTGCTTCGAACAGGGCAGGCCTTCCGGGCTGACCGCCGAGGATATCGAGAACCTGCCCCTGCACGGGGCGGTGATGAAATTCCATACCTGGGTCATCGAGGAACGCGACAAGCTGGCCACGTACCCTGCTGACCCGTTCGAAGCCGCGACGGTCGGGGCAGCACTTTCTCCGCTCCGGCACAAGAAGCGGCGGGTGGAGGGAATCGCGATCTTCGCCACCAGCCACGTCCTCATCGACGCGATCGGCGTGCGGCAACTGGGCGGCCTGGCCTCAGAAGTGGCCAAGCAGACGGCCGAGAAGGCGACCAAGCAGCAGGACGCGGTGCTCGCCGAGGCCAAGCGGCAGGACCTCGACAGCCTGTACAGCCTGCCGCCGCTGCGCATGGGCCCGCCCCCGGCCGACGAGCCACCCCCGGCCGACGAGCCACCCCCGGCCGACTCGCCCCCAGAAACGTCCTTAGGGCCTCTTTAGGCCTCCGGACGCCTCCCAGGCCCGCCAGATCCGGGGCAGCCCGGCGCGTAGAATCCCGGCATCAGGCTGTGGACCGGGGAGGATGCGGTGCAAGTCATGGCGGCCGGCCCGGTGCCCTCGTTGACCTCCGGGGTGAAGCTCACCGCCGGCGCGGGCGGGCCTTCGCTGCGGCCCATGATGTGGATGTTCCTGGCCATCCTGGTCACGTTCCTGCTCACCAGGACCGTGACCCGGCTGATCCGGTCGGGCATCGGCGCCCGGGCCGGGCTGGGCAATATCCGGATCGCCGGGAACCATGTGCATCACCAGGTTTTCGGCATCCTGATCATCATCGGCACGGGCATCGTCCTGGTCTCCGAGGCGCCGCGGGGCGCCGGGCTCGACGCGGCCGCGGCCGTGTTCGGGGCGGGCATCGGCCTCACCGTGGATCAGTTCGCGCTCTGGCTGCACCTCGAAGACGTCTACTGGTCCCACGAAGGCCGCAAGTCGGTCGACGCGATCTTCTGCGTGCTGGTCATCACCGGCACGCTGATCGGCGGCGCCGAATTCATCACCGGCCGCACCGGGACGGCGGCCTGGTGGTCCTCGGTCGGGGTCATCGCCGTCAATCTCCTGCTCTGCCTGATCTGCATGCTCAAGGGCAAGGTCGTGACCGGCGTCATCGGCATCTTCATCAGCATCGTGGCCCTCATCGGCGCCGTCCGGCTGGCCAAGCCAGGGTCCTGGTGGGCGGCGCGCCGCTACGCCAGCCGCCCTCGTGTCGCCCTGCGCGCCGAGCGCCGGTTTGACCAGCGTCATGAGGCGCGCTGGAACCGGATACGGGACCTCGTGGCAGGCGCTCCCTCCCGGGAACGGCCGAGCTGACGGCGCCAGCAGCCTAGTAGGGCGGGTCAGCCAGGTCACGGCGGGTCAGCCAGGTCAGCCAGGTCAGGGAGGTCAGGCGAAACAAGCGGATCAGGCGGGCCAGACCACGGGGAACAGCGGGTGGTCCATGGCCGCTCCGGCGGGGATCTCGGCCTCCAGGCCGTCGAAGGGCGGCGAGGTGCGCCACGGGCGCGGCGCGTGCCGGGCGTCGGCGGCCAGGTAGCGCAGCGACAGGATCCGCCGCCGGCCCGGGTAGGGGAACCCGGCCGCGCCGTGCACGGTCAGGAAGTCGAAGAAGATGGCGTCGCCTGGGGCCAGGGTGAAGTGGCGGATGTCGAACGCGTCAGGGTCGGCGTCGATATCGGGCAGCTCGGCCAGGCTGCCCTCGGGGAACCAGCGCGCCTCTTTGCTGAGGAACGTCCTGGGCATCAGCCACGGCCCGTTATGCGATCCGGCCCAAAGCTCCAGGCTCCCGCCGGCCGGTACCTCGTCTACGGCGATCCAGGCGCTCACGCCGCGGCCGTCGACGTTGTAGTACGGCTGGTCCTGGTGCCACGGCGTGCGCTGGCGGGTTCCGCCCTCCTTGACCAGGACATGATCGTGGTAGAAGCGCACCTGCGGGGTGGCCATCAGCGCGGCGGCCACCGCGGGAACCCGCGAATACCGGGCCAGCTGCTCGATCTCGGGTACCTCCCGCCACCGGCAGAAGTCCTCGGCGAACGCGCCCGGGTCATCGGCCCCGCTGGCCACCTGGGCCAGCGGGCTGGGCCTGGCCAGGACCGTATCGATCGCGGCGGCCGCGGCGGCTACCTCCGCGCCGTCAAGCACGCCGCGGACGCACGCGACGCCATCCCGGGCAAAGGCCGCCGCCGTTTCCTCGTCGGTAAGCACGGGCTCCATGAGCGCACTGTAGCTCCGCTAGTCTCGTCGGGACCGTTCACTGGTCATCATCCATCGCGGCCGTCAGCCGCGTGCGCTCGCGCTCGGTGAACGGCACCGGCCGATGCTGGCCGGGGTCCCAGCGGACCGTGACCACGCGGGCCTCGGCCGCCGCCTCCCCGGCCGCGGTGAAGATCGTTTCCCTGGTGATCAGGCTCGTCGTACCCATCCGCTCGGCCTGGATCCGCACCGTCACCTGCCGGTCCTGATGGCGGACCTCGCCCCGGAAATCCACCTCGAGCCGGGCCACCACGTAGTGCGGATCAGTGTCGAAGGCCTGCGCGTAGAACGCGTCCCTGCCCTCCTCCAGGTAGGTGACGAACACCGCGTTGTTGACGTGGCCGAAGGCGTCGCTGTCGCGCCACCTGACCGGGACCGCGCGCTCGAACATCACAGCACGTTATCCTCGTCCAGGCCGGCCTCCCGCGCTCGAGAATGAGGTGTCCCGCATGAATGGCCCCGGCCAGCTCAATCAGATCAGGTCCGAGATCCGCGACCGCACCGCCGTGATCACCCTGGCCAACGCCAGCCGCAGGAACGCGATCAACGCCGAGATGGTGACCGAGATCGTCGGCGTGCTGGACGAGGTCGAGGCTAACCCGGACGTGAGCGCCGTAGTCATCACCGGCGCGGGCCCGGCCTTCTGCGCCGGGGCCGAACTCGGCCACCTCATGCGGGCCTCGGCCGAGAACGACCTGGCCACGGATGCGCTGCGGACGATCTACCGCGTGTTCCTGCGCATCGACGCGTGCGTCCTGCCCACGATCGCAGCGGTCAACGGGCCCGCCGTCGGAGCCGGCATGAACATGGCCCTGGCCTGCGACATCAGGCTCGCCGGGCACTCGGCGAGGTTCGCCACCCGCTTCCTGGCCCTGGGCCTGCACCCGGGCGGTGGCCACACCTGGATGCTGCGCCGGGCCATCGGTACCCAGGGCGCCATGGCGGCCGTCCTGCTCGACCAGGAGATGTCCGGCCCGGAGGCAGCCGAAGCGGGCCTGGCCTGGCGGTGTGTGCCGGACGGTGAGCTGATGGACGAGGCCTTGCGCCTCGCGTCCCGGGCCGCCGCCGCACCGCGCGAGGTGCTCGTGCAGACCAAGGAAACGATCAAGGAGATGGCCGACGTCAGCTCGTACGCGGAGGCCGTGGAGCTCGAACTGCCCAAGCAGCTGTGGTCGGCCCAGCAGGGCGAGTTCGCCGCCCGGCTGGCCAAGCTCGGCGTCGGCCAGGGCCGCAGGAACTAGCGCTCGCTGCCAGGCCGCAAGCCAGCCGGCCATCGTCGCGGCGGGCCCGCACCCGACAATTGACGGGTGAGCCAACCTAACCCGACCGACGCCGCCGCGCCGGGCCGCCTGCGCCCGCGCCGCTCGACCCTGGCCGTGCCCGGCAGCAACCCCCGCTTCCTGGACAAGGCCCAGGGCCTGGCCGCCGACGAGGTGTTCCTCGACCTGGAGGACGCGGTCGCGCCGCTGGCCAAACAGGATGCCAGGCACCTCATCGTGGACGCGCTCAACACCGGCGACTGGGGCGGCAAGATCCGCGCCGTGCGGGTCAACGACTGGACCACCCAGTGGACCTACCGGGACGTGATCACGGTGGTGGAGGGGGCGGGGGCCAACCTGGACTGCCTCATGCTGCCCAAGGTGGCCGACGCCGAGCAGGTCCGGGCGCTTGACCTGCTGATCACCCAGGTCGAGAAGACCGCGGGCCTGCCGGTCGGCCGGATCGGCATCGAGGCGCAGATCGAGAACGCCGCGGGCCTGGTCAACGTGGACGCGATCGCCGCCGCCTCGCCGCGGATGGAGGCTATCGTGTTCGGCCCGGCCGACTTCATGGCCTCGATCAACATGAAGTCCCTGGTGGTCGGCGAGCAGCCGCCCGGCTACCCGGCCGACGCCTACCACTACATCCTGATGCGCATCCTGATCGCCGCCCGGGCCCGCGACCTGCAGGCCATCGACGGCCCCTACCTGCAGGTCAGGAACACCGACGCGTTCCGCGAGGTGGCCCGCCGGTCCGCCGCGCTCGGCTTCGACGGCAAGTGGGTCCTGCACCCCGACCAGATCGCGGCGGCCAACGAGATCTTCTCCCCGGCCCAGGAGGACTACGACCACGCCGAGCTGATCCTGGACGCCTACGACTGGTCCACCTCGCAGGCCGGTGGCGCCCGCGGCGCCGCCATGCTGGGCGAGGAGATGATCGACGAGGCCTCCCGCAAGATGGCGCTGGTCATCGCGGCCAAAGGCCGCGCCGCCGGCCTCCACCGCACCTCAAAATTCGATCCACCGCAATAAGCCCCGCACGCGAGGAGCGACATGGCCACTGCCACCGGCGAGATTTTCGCGCCGATCCGCGTCGGCACGATGATGCTCGGCCACCGGCTCGTGATCCCGCCGCACAGCGGCGGGGGCGGTGCGCTGCTCGGCACCGAGGAGCAGTTCGAGCGGATGTGCCGCTACTGGCTGGCCCGCGTGGACGGTGGCATGCAGTGGGTGGGCGGCGGACCGGTATTCGTCCGCAACCCGCTCATCCCCGGGTTCGAGCCGAGCGGCATCGGATCGAACGCGGACGGGTTCTTCCGGCACGCGCTGTTCGTCGAGCGGCTGGGCCGGTACATGGACCGGGTGCACGGCTCGGGCGGCTTCGGCACCGTGCAGATGGTGCTGCAGGGCGGCATGCCGATCGCGCCGTCGCAGACCCTGGCCGGCTACCTTGACCACGCCATCCCGCACCGGCTCGACCTGGACGAGATCGCCTGGCTGGTCCTCGAGTACGGGGAGTCCGCGGCCCTGGCCGCCGAGGCGGGCGCCGACGCGATCGAATTGCACAGCAACCATGACGACGTGCTGCAGTGGTTCCTGTCACCGCGGACGAACCGGCGCGACGACGCCTACGGCGGCGGCCTGGAGGGGCGGCGCCGGATCGTGCGCGAGGTGTGCGAATCGATCCGCCGCCACGTGTCCCGGCCTATCACCCTCGGCCTGCGCCTGTGCCTGGACGAGATGATCGAGGGCGGCTACGGGGTCGAGGAGTGCGCCGCGTTCGTGTCGGCCTTCACCGCGGACGGCACCGTCGACTACTTCAGCTTCGACATCGGCAGCAACTGGGGCTCGCCCAGCTACGTGCCGGTCGGGCTGTACCCCGAGGGGGAGTGGTCCGGCCTGGCCGGGCAGGCCAGGGCCGCGACCCACCTGCCGACCGTCTACGCCGGCCGCGTCGTCCACCCGCAGGTCGCCGAGGCCATCTTGGCCGCCGGGCAGGCCGACCTGGTCGGGATGGCCCGGGCCCTGATCGCGGACCCGCGCCTGGTCGAGAAGGTCCGCGCCGGCCGCCGTCATGACGTCCGCCCCTGCATCGCGGTCAACGACTGCATCAACCGGCGGTCAGGCGAGGGACTGCCGTTCGCCTGCTCGGTCAATCCGGAGGCCGGGCACGAGTACGAGGCGCCGCCGTCCCGGCCTGGCGCGGCCCGCCAGGTGCTGGTGGTCGGCGCCGGGCCGGCCGGGACCGAGGTGGCCGCGCTGGCCGCCGAGCTCGGGCATCACGTGACGCTGCTGGAACGCTCCGACCGGATCGGCGGCCAGCTCGGGGTGGCCGCCCTGGCCCGGATGAACCACCAGTACGCCGACTGGATCGGCTGGCAGCAGCGTCGCCTGCTGCACCTGCCGGTGGCCATCGAGTTCGGCGTCGAGGCGGGCCCGGATGACGTCCTCGCCCGCGAGCCGGACCTCATCGTCGTCGCCACCGGCGCCCGGCCCCGCATCCCTGATGTGCCGGGTGCCGAACTGCCCCACGTGATCACCTCGGTGGCCGCGCTCACCGGCCGCGTGCCGCACGGCGACCGGGTGGTCGTGGTGTCAGAAGACGACCGTGCCGGTCCGCTGGCCGTGGCCGATCACCTGGCCGGGGCCGGGCACCAGGTGACGCTGGTCTTTCAGTCGCCCGCGCCGTCCCCGCAGGTCGGCAAGTATTCCATCGGGTCGGTGCTGGCCCGGCTGGACGCCGAAGGGGCCCGGCTGATGCCGATGGCGCGCGTCGTGGCCATCCGGCCCGGCGCCGTCGAGCTGGCCCATTCCTACAGCAACCGGCGCTGGAAGCTCGACGGCGCCGACACCGTGGTCCTGGCCTGCGGCTCCGTCTCGGACGACGCGCTGTACCAGCAGCTGCGAGCCCGGCACCAGGCGGTGCACGTGCTGGGCGACGCGTACGCGCCGCGGCGGCTGTCGTTCGCGACCCGGCAGGCCCGCGACCTGGTCCGCGCCGTGCTCACCTAGTCCGACAAAAGTTACGTGCCCGCCAGCCGGGCCACGACCGGCGCGAACGCCTCCATCGAGCGCTGCGCCACGTTGACGTAGCTGACCCCCAGTTCGCCGCGGCGCTGCTCGAGCTGGTCGCAGATATCGGGCACCGAGCCGATCAGCGCGTGCGGATGGGTGGCCAGCACGTCAGGGCTCACGCCGAACCGCCGGGCCATAGCGGCCACCGCGTCGGCCGGATCGTCGCTGATCGCGATGAAGTAGGCGGCGATCTCCAGCTCGATGTCACCGAACCGGTCGCCCGCGCCCTCCCGGATCCAGCCGATCTTCTCCATGGTGGCGTCCCGGGTCGAGCTGGCCACGCTGCCCGTGCCGAGCTGACCGGCCGCGTTGTTGAAGTTGATGCTCACGATGTCGGCCAGCCGGCCCGCCAGCCGCAGCACGCGCGGGGCCCCGCCGCCGATGAAAATCGGCGGATGCGGCTGCTGCACCGGCCGCGGCCGCCCGGCGAAGCCGGACGCCCGGACGAACGTGCGCTCGATGTCCAGCGGCTCGCCCGCCCAGTGCGCCCGCAGCACCTCCACGGTCTCGGCCAGCCGCTCGATCCGCAGCCCCGGGCGTTCCATCGCGATGCCGAGCCCCTCGTACTCGGCGGCCACCCAGCCGGCGCCCAGCCCGACCTCGACCCGGCCCTCGGACAGCATGTCCAGCGTCGCGGTTTCTTTGGCCAGGATGACCGGATTGTGGTAGTCGGCGCAGAAAACACGGCAACCCACCCGCAGCCGCGTGGTCGCCATGGCCGCCGCCGTCATCGCGGTCAGCGGCGCGACGTCGACCGGGCGGTGCCCGGAGGTCTCCGCGATGCTGCCCGGGCCGAAGTAGTGGTCGGTGGTGAACAGGGTCGAGTACCCCAGCTCCTCGGCCCGCCGGGCCAGGTCGGTCCACTGCCGGCCCGATTCGGCCTCGAAGGCCTGCACCGAGAACCGGAACGGCCGGGTCTGTCCGCCGCTCACTGGCTGCTCCCGCCCGTCCGCCCGGCCGCGCGGTGACCGCTGGCCGCCGCCCGGGCCGCCGCGTCCCGGCCGGCCAGGTAGCCGAACACCAGGCCTGGTCCGAGCGTGCCGCCGTGTCCGCCGTACGTCATGCCCATGATCGATCCCATCGCGTTGCCCGCCGCGTAGAGGCCGTCGATGACCTCGCCGTCGACGTCGAGCACCCGGCCGCTGACGTCGGTCCGCGGTCCGCCCTTGGTACCCAGCGTCCCGCACCGGACCCTGGTCGCGTAGTACGGCGGAACCTCAACCGGGCCGATCGTGGCCTGCGGCGTGTAGCCGAACGCCGGATCGCCCCAGGCCCGGTCGTGGTGGCTCTCGCCGCGGTGGAAGTCGGGGTCAGCCCCGGTAGCGGCGTGCGCGTTCCACCGCCGCACGGTGTCCTGCAGGGCGCCGGCCGGCACGCCCATCTGCCCGGCCAGACCGCCGATGCTGTCCGCCTCGAGCAGCCAGCGCGGCGCCAGCGCCGGCGGCTTGAACCCGGCCAGCCCGTACCTGGACGCGAAGTGGTGGTCGATCAGCAGCCAGGCCGGATGGTTGACGTAGGCGAACCGGGCCACGTCCACCACGTGGAACGCGTTGCCCAGCGCGTTGTAGTTCGCGGCCTCGTTGGTGAACCGCACGCCGTCGTCGTTGACCATGATGGAGTGCGGCCGGGTCCGCTCGGAGTTGACCTGCCAGGGCACCAGGCCGCGGCCCGGCACCTCGACGTCGATGGTGGCCACCCACCACGCCTCGCGCATGTCGGCCAGGTCGGCGCCGATCCGCATGGCCATCCGCAGCGCATCGCCGGTGTTGGTCGGGACGCTGACCGCCCGGGCCAGCGGACCGCGCAGGAAGGTGCGCACCAGCTTCGCGTCGTGCTCAAAGCCGCCGGTGGCCAGGACCACCCCGCCGCCGGCCCGCGCCTCGAACGGCCCGTCAGGCCCCTCGACGGCCACGCCGGTCACCGCGCCGTCCTCGGTGAGCAGCCGCGTCCCGCGGCAGCCGGTCTGCGGCACCACTTCGCGGTCGAGGCATCCCTTGAGCAGCCGCCCGATGAGGGCCTGGCCCGATCCTCGCTCGTCCCGGATCTTGCGCCGTTCCAGTTCCGCCGGCGGCAGCCCGTTCGGTGCCTTGCGTCCCAGCGACGACTCGCTCATGCAGAACTCGCCGGTCAGCTGCCACCCGACCGTCACCCGCCCGGCCCACTCCGCCAGTTCCTCGAACGGGAACAGCGGGCACTCCACCGACCGGCCCTCACGCCGCCCGCCCGGGTGCTCCGGGTGGTAGTCGCTCATCCCGGCCAGCGTCTCGAACTCCACCGGGGTGTGCGCCTCGAGCCAGTCGACCACATCGGGCGCGGTATCGGCGAACGCCTCGATCATCGGCCGCTCGATAAGCCCGTGCGACAGCGACTCCAGATAGGTCAGCACCTCCTCGCGGCTGTCCGCGAAACCTGCCTCGGCCTCGTGCCGGTTGTTGGGCAGCCAGGCCACCCCGCCGGACCAGGCGCTGGTCCCGCCGACCTGCTCGGCCCGCTCGAACAGCCCCACCCGGGCCCCGTCGGCCGCCGCCCGCACCGCGGCCGTCAGCCCGGCCGCGCCGGTGCCCAGCACCACCACGTCGTAGCGGTGGTCGCGGGCCGCTGCTCCGGCCATCGGGCCCCCTTGCCTACGACTGGTTCTGGGCGGTGAAGTCGGCCCGGTAGTGCCCCTCCGCGTCGCGCACCGGCTCGGCCCGGTCGACCCGGTACTTGGCGATGTGCGACTTTCCCGACCCGTTCTCGTGCAGCGCACGCTTGGTGGCGGCCATGTTCGGGTGCGCGAAGTGCGCGGTCAGCGTCTGCTCGTCCGCCCACCGCTCCAGCACCACGATGCGGTCGTCAGCCACGGTGTCGGGCATGAACGCGTAGTCCAGGCAGCCCGGCTCCTCGGCCCGGGTGGCCTCGACGTAGGGCCGCACCGCCTCAAGCAGCGCTGCCCGCCGCTCCGGCTCGATCTCGATGGTGCCGACGATCAGGATCTCCACGTCATCGCTCCGGTGCGCCGCCCGGGCTGGGCCAATCCCAGACCCGATGGTTATTGTAGTCGATGACAAGATAGTCGTGCTCGTGCGGCAGCGCGCGCGGTCGGAGGGAGAGCCGTGGCAGGACGGGTTTCTGGGCAGGTCGCCGTCATCACCGGCGCGGCCAGCGGGCTGGGTGAGGCCACCGCCCGGCTGATGCATGCCGAGGGCGCGAGCGTGCTGCTCACCGACATCCAGGACGAGCGCGGTCAGCGGGTGGCCGCCGAACTCGGCGACCGGGCCCGCTACCTGCACTGCGATGTTTCGGCCGAACGGGACGTGGCGGGTGCGGTCGACACCGCGGTACGCGAGTTCGGCCGGCTGGACTGCATGTTCAACAACGCCGGGATCATCGGCGCGCACGGCGGGATCGACGAGATCCCGCTGGAGGAATACGAGTTCACCATGGCCGTGCTGCTGCGGTCGGTGTTCCTCGGCTGCAAGCACGCCGCCCGCGTGATGAAGCCCCAGCACAGCGGGGTGATCCTGAACACCACGAGCATCGGCGGGCTGCAAGGCGGACTCGGCCCACACATCTACGGCGCGGCCAAGGGCGCGGTCGTGGCCCTGACCAAGAACGTGGCCGCCGAGCTGGGTGCCTGGTCGATCCGGGTGAACGCGATCGCCCCGGGCAAGATGCTCACCCCGATGAACGCGGCGACCATCGCCGGCGACCCCGATGCCATGGACGAGGCCCGGGCGGCGTTCTCGACCCGGACGCCGCTGCGCGGCCGGATCGGCGAGGCCGAGGACATCGCGCATGCCGCCTTGTGGCTGGCCAGCGACGACGCCGGATTCGTCAGCGGGCACGTCCTGGTCGTCGACGGCGGCCTGACCACCGGGTCGAAGGAGAACGTAGCCCCGGGCGAGCACGGCCGCTGGGCGCACCGGCGCGACCTGGTCCGCGAGGGCGGGCACAGCGGCGTCCCGGCCGGAGCGGACCTGTGAGCCAGGTCTGGCAGGCATGAGCACCGCGGCGGACGCGCTGGCCGGGCTGCCCGGCTACGCCGACCTGGGGCCGGGCGACCTGATCCTCAGCCACTTCAGCCTGGGCCGGTTCCGCCCGTTCGAGGAGCGGGTGCGGGCCGCCGCCGAGGCCGGGTTCGCCGCGATGGGCCTGTACGTCGGCGACTACCAGCGGCTGCGGGCCGAGGGCGCTCGGGACGCCGACCTGCGGGCCGTGCTCGACCAGCACGGGATGCGGGTGGTCGAGATCGAGGCTTTGCGCGGCTGGTCGGCCACCGGCGCCGAACGGGCGGCCTACCTGCAGACTGAGCAGTCGGTCTTCGCCATGAGCGACGCGCTCGGGCCGGGTCACCACGTCCAGGTCATCGGGCCCTACACCGGCACCCTCGACGACGCGGCCGAGGCCTTCGCGGGCGTCTGCGACCGCGCCGCCGAGCACGGCCTGGCCGCGGCCATCGAGTTCCTGCCCGAGATGTCGAACATCCCGGACGCCGCCACGGCCATGCGGATCGTGACCGCGGCCGGCCGGGCCAACGGCGGCATCTGCCTGGACTGCTGGCACCACTTCCGGGGCGCGAACGACGACGACATGCTGCGCGCCGTCCCCGCCGAAGCCATCTTCACCGTGCAGTTCGACGACGGGCCGCGGCAGCGGGTCGACCCGGACTACCACACCGACTGCACCAGGCACCGGAATGTGCCAGGCGACGGCGAGTTCAACCTGGCCGGCTTCCTCCGCCTGGTCGGCGAGATGGGCGTGCGCCTGCCGCTGTCGGTCGAGGTGATGTCGGATGACCTGCAGCCGCTCCCGGCCGGCCAGGTGGCCCGGCGGCTGGCCGAGGCCACCCGGACCGTCGTGGCGGCGGCCGCGGCCCAAACCGAGGAGACGCTGAACCGAGGAGACACATGAGCGTAGAAGACGAACTGGCCATCAGGGCGCTGGTGGCCAGGTACGCCGACGCGGTCTGCCGCCGTGACCCGGAGGCGTGGGCAGCGACCTGGGCCGAAGACTGCCGCTGGGACCTGGGCGGCGGCCGGGTCACCTCCGGCCGGGCCGAGACCCTGGACCTGTGGCGCACGGCCATCGCCAAGTACGACTGGGTCGGGCAGGTGGTGACGAACGGCCTGGTCGACATCGGAACCGACCACGCCAGCGGCTCGTGGTACATCATCGAGTTCAACCAACGCGCGCAGGGCGACGGCACGCTGCACCTCGGGCACTACGACGACGAGTACGTGCGCACGCCGGACGGGTGGCTATTCGCCTCCCGCAGCATGCACATGATCTACCGCGGGGCCATGGACCGCGGCACGGTGCTGCCGCTGCCACCGCGCGGGACGCAGCCGCCCGGCCCGTTCGGCCCGGCGTAGGCTGCGCTCGTGCCCGGACCTCCGCTGATCCTCATCACCAACGACGACGGGTTCGGCTCGCCCGGGCTGCACGCCGCCGCCGAGGCCGTGGCCGGCCTGGGCGAGCTGCTCCTGGTCGCGCCGGCCACCCAGCAGACCGCCATGAGCCGGGCCTTCGTCACCGACCCGGCCGCCGGGGTGATCAAGCAGGTCGAGCTGCAGATCGCCGGCCAGACCGTGCCCGGCTACGCCATCACCGGATCGCCGGTGATGGCCGTGACCCACGCGGTCCTGGAACTGGCCCGGCGGCCGATCGCGCTGTGCGTCAGCGGGATCAACTACGGCGAGAACATCGGCGGCGCCATCGGCGTCAGCGGCACCGTCGGCGCCGCGTTCGAGGCGGACGCCCACGGGATCCCGGCCATCGCGGCCGCGATCACCGCCCAGACCAGTGAGTGGCGTACGTTCGGCACGGTCGACTGGACCGCCGCCAGGCACTTCACCCGGCTGCTGGCCCGGCAGGTACTCGCCGACGGCATGCCATCCGGGGTGTCCGTGCTCAACCTCAACGTCCCGCGCAGCGCCACCACCCGCACCGAGCTGCGCAAGACCGTGCAGGGCCGCCAGCCCTACTACGCCCGGCGTCGGCCCGATCCGCCCCGGCCGCTGGACCAGCCCTACCAGTTCGCCGTCGACGTGGTCATCGACCCCGCCGCGCTGGAGCCGGGCACGGACATTCACGCCATCGTCTGCGACCAGGTGGCCTCGGTCACCCCGCTGACCTGGCAGCAGACCGCCGCCACCGACTGGACGCCGGCCCGGGATGGGTGACTGACGTGGGCGTGCTCCTGCTCGTCCGGCACGGCCAGGGCTCCCTCGGCACGTCCAACTACGACGAGCTGTCCGAGCTCGGCCACCGGCAGTCCCGGCTGGTCGGAGCCCGGCTGGCCCGCGCCGACCTGCGCGTGAGCCAGGCCTGGTGCGGCGCCCTGGCCCGCCAGCGGGACACCGCCCGCACGGTCCTGGCCGAGCTGGGCCTGCCGCCGGGCGAGCTGCGCACCGATGACCGGCTGGACGAGTACGACCACCTAGGCGTCCTGGCCGCAGACCGCGCGGGCGACCTCCCGGCGGCGGACCGCGCGGGCGACCTCCCGGCGGCGAGCCGCGCCGGCGACCCGTTTGCCTCGGCCGTCACGCCGGAGTCCCGCTTGGCTCTGCAGTCGGCGCTGGACGAGGCGATCGGCCGGTGGATCCAGGGCGGCGACGGCTACCCGGAGCCGCACAGCGCCTTCACCGCCCGGGTCGAAGCCATGATCGCCGAGCTGACCGCCCAGCCGGGCACGACCATGGCCGTGACGTCGGCCGGGGTGATCGCGGTGGCCTGCGCCCGGCTCACCGGCCTGCCCGCCGACCGGTGGCCGGCCCTGGCCCGGGTGGTGGTGAACACCAGCGTCACCAGGCTCATCACCGGCCGAACCGGCACCCACCTGCTGACCTTCAACGACCACGCGCACCTGGAAGCTGACCGGTCGATGATCACCTACCGCTGAGCCGGGCCAGCCCGTCGGTGAGCAGGGCCCGCTGCGGCAGCGAGGCCGAGGCGGCGGGCTCGAACACGGCCTGCAGCGCGATGCCGAGCATCAGCGCCAGGATCTGCTGGGCCAGCCGCTCTCGTTCGGCCGGCGAGTCGCCGCCGCGCTCGGCCCGGAGCAGCTTCTCCACCCGGGCCCGGGCCCGGCCGACGTGGCCGTCCTGGACCGCGGCAAGCTCCGGGTCGGTGACCGCCACCCCCCAGAACGCGAGGATGACCCGCCAGTCGGTCAGCCGGTCCTGATCCAGCGGGAGCCAGGCCTCCAGGCAGTCCTGCAGGCTGCCGCCCGCGTCGATCGCGGCCTCGAACCGGACCGTGGTCCGGCTCGCCGCGGCGCGGAACGTGGACAGCAGCAGGTCGCGCTTGTCGGCGAAGTAGGTGCTCACGATGGCCGTGCTCGAGCCGGCCGCCTGCGCGACCCGGCGGAACGTCAGGGCGGCCACGCCCTCCTGCGCGACCAGGCGCGCGGCCAGCGAGGTGACGTGCTCCCGCTGGCTCTCGCGGTCAACCTGGATGGGCATGCAGCCAGGATGCCGCATCGCCGTTCAGATGACAACTGTCACATGACACTTGTTATCTGACAGGTGTCATGTGATGATGAAACAGACCCACCCTGTCCCGGAAGGAAGCTCAATGGTCTTCACCCCCACCCGCGGCGACGCGCCGGCCCGGTTCGGCCCGGACGTGCCGATGATCCCGGACATCGGGACGGGGATCCTCGATGCGAGCGTCTACACCGATCCCGAGCGCTACCAGCGGGAGCGGTCTGCGGTGCTCGCGCCGAGCTGGCAGGTCATCTGCCGGTCCGCGGAGATCGCGAATCCCGGCGACTTCCTGACCTGGGCCGGGCAGGGCGAGACGATAGTTGTCACCCGGCGCCGCGACGGCGGCGTGGGCGGGTTCCATAACGTCTGCCAGCACCGCGGCGCGCGCATCGTGAAGGAGCCGTCCGGGTGCGCCCGGCGGTTCAGCTGCCGGTGGCACAACTGGGTGTACGACCTGCAGGGCGCGGTCGTCGGCGTTCCCGACCGGGAGGACTTCGACCCGGCGGCGCTGGCCGGGCTGGCCGCGCCGGCCGTCGAGTGCGCCGAGTGGGGCGGGTGGGTCTGGGCCGTGCTGGCCGGGCCGGGCACGGCCCCGCCGCTGCTTGACTGGCTCGGCCCGGAGATCGTCTCCGACCTCGGCGTGTACCGGATGGAAGACATGCGGCTGGCCGGCAAGCTGACCTGGGACGTGCCGGTGAACTGGAAGGTCATCGTCGACGCGTTCAACGAGAACTACCACGCCGCCCACCTGCACGCGAAGAACACGACCCCGCAGGACGTCAAGGACGGTCGGTTCAGCACCTACTTCGTGTTCGACCGCCACGCCATGATGGTCATCCCGTACAAGGGCGTGCTGGCCCGGCTGCGCGAGACCCTCGACCATCAGGGCACCGCGATCTGCCACTACACCGTGTTCCCGACCGCGGTGTTCAACTGCAACCCCACGCACATCCAGCTGTTCCGCGCGGTGCCGCTGGCCGTGGACCGCAGCCGGTTCGAGTGCTGGGAACTGCAGTACCCCACCGACGACCAGGCCCACCAGGACTCGGTCGACGAGCACTGGGGACGGCTGCAGCAGGTCGTCGCCGAGGACGTCGAGATCTGGGACGAAGTCGCCGCCACCCGCGACTCCTCGGCCTACCGCCGCAACATCCTGAACAACCGCGAGTGCAAGATCACCGCCTTCCACCGCACCATCGCCGCCCTGCTCGACCAGCCCGCCCGCTCCTCATAACTCCAACCCCGACCCCCATGCCCCCGCCAGAAACGGGCTTGATCGTTGATCGTGGCCAGAAATGGGCGCCATTCGCGCAAACTGGCCACGATCATGGGAAGCGGCCCCGTTCACACGATGAGTCAGGAGGCAGGCCATGGATCTGGCCGGACGGAAGGTGCTGGATCTGCCCGGCCAGAAGGTGCTGGATCTGGCCGGGCGGAAGGTGCTGGTCACCGGGGCCAATCGCGGAGTCGGCGCGGCGTTCGTCAGCGCGGCGCTGAGCCGGCAGGCGGCGATCGTGGTCGCCGCCACGCGCCAGGTCGGCTCGCTGCCCGCGTTCGAGGACCCGGCCCGGGTCGTGCCGGCCCGGCTCGACGTCACCGACCGGGCCCAGATCGCCTCGGTGGCCGGCGAGCACCCCGACGTCGACCTGCTGGTCTGCAACGCCGGCGTCACCTGCCAGCAGCCGGTGCTGAGCGAGGTCGAGGAGGCCGTCTTCCGCGAGGTGCTGGAGGTGAACTTCTTCGGGCCGCTGGCCCTGGTCCGGGCCTTCGCCCCCGCCCTGCGCCGGCCCGGCTCCGGCGTCATCTTCATCTTGTCGGTCAGCGCGGTGGCGCTGTCGCGCAGCGCGCCGGTCTACAGCGCCAGCAAGGCGGCCTGCCTGATGCTCGCGCTCGACCTGCGCGAGGAACTGCGCGAGGCCGGCGGGACGGTGACCGTCGTCCTGCCCGGGTTCATCGACACGGACATGGGCGCCGCCTTCGACACTACCGCCAAGGCCACCCCGGCCCAGGTCGCCGGGCTCGCGCTCGACGGCTGGCTGGCCGGCCAGCCCACGATCTGGCCAGACCGGTTCGCCGAGCTGGTCCGCGACGTCGTGGGGGAGCCGTTCCAGGCCCTGCTGGACGAGCCGCGACAGGTCATGACCGGCGTGCATGCCGCGTTCCGCGCGGCCACCGCACCGGATACCTGAGCAGCTCCTCCACTCTTCGGGTGCCTTGCCTAAAAAGTCTCACGGCCCCCGCAGGCAACATTTCCGGGGTGGATTCAGGCTTATGGGTGGATCTGGTGTGCTGGGATACACCAAATCCACCCCGGAACCCGGATCCACCCCGAAAATCCGCGATCAGGTCACACCACGGGACGCTCACACATCACCGGGCACAACGGCACCACAGCACGAGGACCTCGCGCGGGGAAACGAGTTGCCGCTCACGTTCCGGCCTGCCATGGGCTCATGTCGTTGCCCTATGTGGCCTCGCTCCAGCCTTTAATCGCCCCGCAGCACCCGGGCGAACTCGGCCAGCGCGGCGATGTGGGCGGCCGGACGGTCCAGCTTGTGGTGCGACACCCGCTGGTAGCCGGTGCCCGACTGCATCGTCTGGATGGACAGGATGGTCCCGCCCTGGGCCTGCCAGGCGGGCGCCTCGTCGGCCCAGGCCTGCGGCCCGAGCGCGTAGTCGATCATCGCGTCCATGCCGAAGGCCGCCGGGTCGCGGCCCTGCTCGGCGAGCAGCTCGCGCAGCCGCGCGGCCCGGCGGTGGGTGCGCGGACCCGCCGATCCGAACACGAAGCCCTCCCCGGTCCGCGCGGCCCGGGCCAGCGACACCTCGGCGCCGCCGCCGAACCACAGCGGTATCGTGCCCCGGCCAGGCCGCGGCAGTATCCCGGCCCGGTCGACCCGGTGGAACTCACCGCGGTAGTCGAGCACCGGTTCCCGCCACAGCCTGCGCATCAGCTCGACCTGTTCGTCCAGCCGCCGCCCGCGTCCGGCGAACGGCACGCCCAGGCTCTCGTACTCCACCGGGTTCCAGCCGGTGCCCACGGCCAGCACCAGCCGCCCGCCGGACAGCACGTCCACCTCGGCCGCCTGCTTGGCCGCCAGCACGGTCTGCCGCTGCGGTAGCACCAGGACCGAGACCCCGAGCTGGATCGTCGTGGTGCAGGCGGCCAGGAAGCCGAGCAGCACGAACGGCTCGTGGAAGGGATCGTCCTGCGTGTACGGCCCGACCAGCGGCGGATCGCGGTCGGCGTGCACGGCCCCGAGCACGTGGTCGTAGGTGAGCAGCCGCCGGTAGCCCAGGCCCTCCGCGGTCTGCGCGAAATCGCGGATCACCGCGGGATCGGTCCCGATCAACGTGGTCGGGAAGATAACGCCAAGGTCCATCAGCGTGTCAGCCATCGGCGCTGGCCTGCCCGGGGCGCGCGGACCATTCCTGCGCCTCGGTGATGACCACGCACTCGAAGTGCGCCAGCCCGGCCTGCTCGTCGCTGGTCAGCCGCGTGAAGTTCTCCGCCCACGCATGGTCGAACTCAAAGGACCGCCCGCTGGAGTCGGTGATCTGGGTGGGATGCGAAACGTCCCAGACCTCGCCTTCGACGTGATAGTCACCGCGGTACACGCCCTGGCCCAGCCCGTCGTTGAAGCCGCCGAAGTACCCGCCGCCTTGGCAGTAGACCCAGCCGAGGTTTTCGACCTCGTAGCGGCGGACGACCCCCTCGGCGTCGGTCAGCTGGAACGTGCCGGACCGCAGCCGCCGCCCGCCGTCGTAGAACTGCAGGTCATGCTCGACGGAGGTCACCGCGACGCTGCGGTCGGCCAGCATGATGGCGCCCTTCCCCGACGCCCGGCGGCCGCTCGGGTCGACGAAATAGAAGCCGCCGTGGTCGGGCATGTCGAACAGCACCCACTGCCGGACCCCGGGCACCCGCCGCCTGGCGCCTACGGTCGGCGCGGCATAAAGCCGCGGGCCGCCGCGTCCCGCCTGGTAGCCCCACGAATGGTTCCTGAAGAACGAGTCCGTCGCCGCGTCCAGGCCGAACCGCTCGCCGCCGACCTCGACCCACCCGTCGCACTTCCCGGTGATCTCGTAGGTCATCCGCTCGCTGATCAGCCGGCCGTCGATGCGCGTCACCTCGGCCGGATCCTCGTACGGCACCGTTGCGCTGCGGCAGGTCACATCCAGCGCGAAGCCGAACTCGTTGTCCTCCAGGACCAGCCGCACTGTCCGCATCGGCTCGAGGATCTCCAGCCGCAGCGGGCCCACGGCCAGCTCGTCCATGTGCGGGCGCAGCCGCCGCGACAGCCGGATGTTGTGCTGCCGGCCGTCGTGCCGCAGGCACACGAACCCGTCCAGGACGTCGTTGTTGTGGTAGAGCCGCAGCGACGAGGTCAGGCCTACCTGCCCGGCCTGGTCGCTCAGGCAGACGTAGTGCCCGTCGTTCCACTGCGGGTCGCTGCCTGCCACGCCGGCGAACGACGCGGTGACCTGATGGAACGGGTACTCGTCGAACCGAAGCAGCACGCTGCCGTCCCCTCCCGCCTATACGGGCAACTCTGTACCAGCAACCTTACCGAAACGACTCAACAGAAACTATGAGCCGGCCAGCGTATCGGCGATCCAGTCCGCCAGCTGGGCCTTGAACGAGGTGTGGACCAGCTCGATCCACAGGCCGCCCGCGAACGGGTGGTAGCTGAACCGGGCCGGCTGCCCGTCCCGCCCGGCGTCGTGCACCCGGGCCGCGAGGCCGGTCTCGTCCAGCGCGCGCCGGCCGGCGCTGAGGTCCTCGGCCCAGAAGCCGACGTGCGTGAGCGCGAACCCGTCCGCGCCCCAGATCGAGCCGCGGCGCTCTTGCACCAGCTCGAGGTAGGGCGGACCCTGAATCGAGTAAGTCACGGCGATCTCGGCCTGGCGCCGCTCGCCGTCGACGATCACCTCGGGGGTGCTCTCGTGGATCGTGGCCCAGCTGAAGCCGAACGTCGCGGTGTACTGCTTCATGGCCGCGCCCAGGTCCGGGACCGTCAGGCCGATGTGGTAGAGCTCAAGTCCCTGCCCGGGAGCACCGAAGAGTGTCATGTGAAGCGCCCTCACACCGATCTTCTGGCGGACCAGCCGGTAGCCGGTACAAACTGTTGACACACTATAGTTTCTGTCGTGTGCCGGGAAGTGGCTCCCTGGTTCGGTTCGGAGGTTCGCCGTGCCTGATCCGCTGCTGAGACAGCTGCTCGACCGTCAGGAGATCTCGGCCGTGATGGCCGCCTACACCCGCTGGGCCGACCTGAACCGGCCCGAGCAGCAGGCGGCGACCTTTACCGAGGACTGCCGGGTCAAGTATCACCCTGGCGACTGGATCGTCGGGCGCGCGGCCCTGACCGAGAAGCTGCGCACGGCGCTGACCAGTTACTCGAATACCAGTCACCACCTGGGCAATATCGAGATCGACTTCGAGGGCCCGGACTCGGCCACCGCGCAGAGCGCGGTCATCGCCTGGCACCGACGCCACGACGGGTCCGAGTGGACGCTTTACGGCCGCTACGTCGACCGCTGGACCCGGACCGAGGCGGGCTGGCGGCTGGCCGAGCGCGAGCTGCGGTCGGCGGGCGCGGTCGGCCGCGACGACAGCCAGCTCCTGCCGGTCGGCCGTGCCTCCGGCGCGCGAGCCTGAGCCGGCCCGGCGGTCCACCATGCCTGAAGTCCGCGGCACGCGTTCTCAACCATCGGAGGCCTTATGCGCTCGCTCGTCCTCGGCGGCTCGACGTTCGTCGGCCGCCGCCTCGTGCACCTGCTGGCCGGGCAGGGCCATGAGGTCAGCGTCCTGAACCGGGGAAAAACCCCGAGCGCGCTGCCGCCGGAGGTCCGCCGGTACATCGCCGACCGCACCGACGTCGGCTCCATGCGGTCCGCGCTGGAGGGGACCGAGTGGGACGCCATCTTCGACGTGTCCGGCTTCGTGATGGTGGCGGGCGGCTCGCCCGTCGCCGACCTGCTCGCGCTGTTCGACGGCCGTACCGCGGCCTACGTCTTCGTCTCCTCGATCATGGCTTACCAGCCCAGCCCGCTGATGCCGTGGACCGAGGACCAGCCGACCTCGGCCGAGCCGGTCACCAGCTACGGCGGCTTCAAGGCGTACGCCGAGGCAGAGGTGCGCAAGCGCCACGAGCAGACCGGGTTCCCGGGCAGCATCGCCCGGCCGGCCGCGATCTATGGCCCGGACAACAACATCCTGGACATGGAGACCGCCATGTTCCTGCGGCTGCGCCGCAAGCTGCCCGTGCTGGTGCCGCACGGCGGGCTGGTCACCGGTAACTACGGGCACGTCGACGACCTGTGCGCGCAGCTGCTGGCCATGGCCACGTCCCCGCAGGCCGTCGCGGGGGAGGTGGTCAACACGACCGGGACCGCCATCACCACGGCGGGCTACGTGCACGCGCTGGCCGAGATCGTCGGCGTCGAGCCTGACCTCCGCCTGCTGCCCGACGGGCTGCTGGGGCAGGTGCCCGGCCCGCTGTTCGGCCACTTGTTCGGCGCCCGGCACCACGGCGTGATCTCGACGGAGAAGGCGAGGCAGCTCAGCCTGCCCGATGAGCGCGGCTTCGTCGAGGGGCACCGGCAGACGTACGAGTGGTTCTGCTCGTCGCCGTTCGCCGATGCGCCGGACGCGATGTCCGATCCGGTCTGGGGCGCCGGGTACGACTTCGCGGCCGAAGCCACGGCCGTAGCCCTGCTATGACCGTCTTCGCCGAGGATGCGGTCCTGCGCGACGCGCAGCAGCGCGCGGAGCGGCTGCCGCTCAGTGCCGCGGAACAGCGGCGCTGGCAGGAGGTGGCCGCCTACGGCGCGACCCGCGGCCCCGACCCGAACCCGGAACGCGCCGCGGTGCTTCGCGAGCTGCTCGGCCTGCCCGGCACGGACGACCAGCAGGTGCTGGCGGCGGCAGGCCGCCTGCTCAGCGACGCGGTGACCGGCGGCGGGGTGGCGGATCAAGATCAATCTGCCGAACGAGCCAGGCAGCTGTATGCCCTATGCCGGCAGTGGTTCGAGGCGGACGTCGACGCGGCGGCTCCGCTGCTCGAGCTGTTCACCGGCCACCACCGGGACCCCGAGGGCGGGCCGCCGGAGCCCGACCAGGAGCTGGTGAGCCGGCTGGGGGAGTGGCTGGCCCGCAAGGCCGGAACCGGCGCCCGGCTGGAGGACGCGACGATCATCGCCGGCGGGTTCAGCCGGCTCATGCTCGATGTCCGCTGGACCGGCGGGCACGGCGTGGTGCGGATCGAGCAGGACGGCATGTTCGCCACCGAGGGCCGCCGTGAGGCGTCGGTCATGCGGATCCTGCGGGCCCGCGGCTATCCCGTGCCCGCCATCTTGTGGGAGGAGCCGGACCCCAGCGTTCTCGGCCACCCGTTCTTCGTCATGGACTTCGTCGAGGGCCGCGCGCGGACCGACGACGAGGGCCTCGACGACGTGCTGCGGGTCCTGGCCCGGCTGTACGGGCTCGGCCAGGCGGCCGTCGATGAGGTCGCGGCCCTCGACGGCCTCCCGGCCGGCTGCGAGCCGGAGCAGGTGATCGAGGCCCAGCTGCGGCACTGGCATGACGTGTACCGGTCGGCCGCCACCCATCCGATTCCGCTGCTCGAACAGGGCTTCGCCTGGCTGCGCGCCAACCTGCGGCCCACCGGGCCTTCTGTCGTCGTGCACGGCGACCCCGGGCCGGGGAACGCGCTGCAGGATGCCTCAGGCGTGGCCGCGGTCATCGACTGGGAGCTGGCCCACACGGGCGACGCGGCCGAGGACTGGGCCTACCTCGCCCTGATCCGCGGGCGCCGGCTGGGTTCCCCGCAGCAGTGGAAGGACCGGATCGCCGCCACCACCGGCGTGGCCTACGACGAGGCGACCTGGCGGGCCTGGGAGGCCTTCAACTCGGTCAAGGGCGCCTGCGTCAACCTGACCGCCCTCGATGTCTTCCGCCGCACGGCCCGCCCCACCCCGGACCTGCTGGCCATCGGGGTGGCCGTCCACCTGCGCTTCCTGGCCCGGGCCGTGGAGCTAACCGCCGCGCAGTGACCGCTCCCGCGACCCGCCGTCGTGGTAGTCCGCCTCGCGGATGACGGTCAGCCCGTCGAAGATCAGGTATGACATGCCCTCGACGGTCCAGCGCCGCCCGACCAGCTCCGGGCCCAGGTTGTCCTGGGTCTGGGTGGCGCTCATCGTCCACAGCATGGCCAGCCCGTCCGGGCGCGACCAGAAATCCCCGGTCGGCTCAAGCACCAGGTCGGGGTAGCGCTGCCGCCCGTGCCCGAAGTAGGCGCGGATGGCGGGCCAGCCCCGGTGCTCGCCGCCGATGATGTCGTAGAGCACGCCATCCTCGGCGAAGTAACGCCGCGGCCCGTCCAGGTCAGCCGCCGACCAGGCGCCGAACAGCGCGGTGGCGACCTCGATCCGCCGCTCAGCCAGATCGGCGTCAGCCACCAGCGTCAAGCCTTGCGCCTCGTGGCGCGGACCGCCAGGGCCACCGCGATGATCAGGGCGAGACCGTTGAACAGGTCGTTGATGTAACCGGGCGCGCCGGCCAGCTGGAGCCCCTTCACGCCCGTCGCGAGCAGGAAGATCGCGATGAGCGTGCCGAGCACGTTCACCCGGCCGGGTATTATCTGCGTCGCGCCCAGGAAGACGGCGGAGAAGGCCGGCAGCAGGTAAGGGACCCCGACGTCCGGGCTCGAGGAGCCGAGCTCGGCGGCCAGCATGACGCCAGCGAACGCCGCCACCACACCGGAGACCACGAACGCGCCGGTCGTGATGCGGCCGACCCGGATGCCCGCCAGCCGGGCGGCCTGCGGGTTGCCGCCGACGCTGTACAGGTACCGCCCGGCCGGGGTGTACTCAAGCAGCCACCACAGGATGAGGGCGAGGATCACCATGTAGTAGACCGGCAGCGGCAGGCCGAGGACCTGCTTCTGGCCGATGGCGGTGAAGTGCGGGGAGATGCCGTTGGCCACCTGGAATCCGCCGGTGACCCAGGTCGTGCCAGCGGACAGGATGCTGCCCATCCCGAGCGTGGCGATAAACGAGTCGACGTGCAGCATGACCACGATGAACGCGTTGACCAGCCCGACCAGCAGCCCGAAGGCCACGGCGGCGAAGATGCCCAGGATGAAGCCGTGGCCGTTGGCCTGGAACCAGACGACGATGCAGCACCCCATGCCCAGGGTGCCGCCGATGGACAGGTCGAACGCGCCGCAGGCCACCGGCACGATCAGGCCCAGGGCCAGCATGGCCGTGATGGCCTGCGACCCGGCGATGATCCGGAAGTTGGTGGCCGTAAGGAACAGGCTCGGCACCCACAGCGAGAAGATGAGAATCAGCGCCGCCAACACGTACAGCCCGCTGAACCGGTCCAGGCCGAGGGTGGTGGCGACGCTCCGCCGGCCCCGGGCCGGCTGGCCGTCGGCCTCGGGTTCCGGTTCGAGGGACCCGTGCTCGTCCGGTTCGAGGGGCAGGTGCTCGTTGACGGTCATTCCGATTCCCTTCTCCGTGCACCGGAGCTGGCGGTCGCGTCCCGGGAGCTCATCGGCTGGCGGGTCCGGCCCGCGGACGGCTCGTTCACGCGGCATCGGACCGATCACGGCCGATCGTGGCCGCGGTGATCAGATCGTGGTCCATCCGGCCACCCGCCATCTCCTCGGCGATCTTTCCGCGCCGCAGGACCAGCACCCGGTGGCACAGCCGGACGAGTTCCTCGTGGTCGGTGGAGACGACGATCACGGCGGTCCCGCCGCCGGCGGCCTCATCGACGAGCTTGTGGATGTCGGACTTGGCGCCGACATCCACGCCCTGGGTGGGCTCGTTGAGGATGAGCACCTTGGGTTTCATCCGCAGCCAGCGGGCCAGCACCACCTTCTGCTGGTTCCCGCCAGACAGGTCGGACATCGTGAACTCGCTGTTCCGCGGACGTACGTCCAGGCGCTCCAGCCACACCGCGACATCGGAACGTTCCCGGCTCTTGCGCAGGATCCCGTTACGCCAGTGCTGGGAGGTACCGACTACGGTGATGTTCTCGCGCAGGGTCGACGTCATGAACGCCGCGTTGGCGTGGCGCTCGGCCGGGACCAGTCCCATGCCCATGGCCATGGCCCGGTCAGGCCTCAGCTTCGGCACCGCGGCTCCGTTGATCGTGACCTCGCCCGCCCGGTCGGTGCCGCCGAACAGCGCCGTGGCCACCTCGTCCCGCCCTGAGCCGGTGATGCCGGCGATGCCGATGATCTCGCCGGCGTGCACGGTCATGTCCACGTTGTTCAGCACGTCGCAGCCCAGGCCCTTGACCTCCAGGACGACATCGCGCCGCTCGGCGGCCTTGGCGTCGTGGGCGACGTGCTCGAGCTTGCGCCCGATGACCAGCTCGATCAGCTCGTCTTCGGTCAGTCCCGCCACCGGGCGGGTGATGACGAGCTTGCCGTCCCGCAGCACCGTGACGTTCTGGGCCAGCCCGAATACCTCGTCGAAGTGGTGGGACACGAACATGACGGCCATGCCGGACTCCGCCACCCGCCGGGCCAGCTGGAACAGCCGCTCAGCCTCCGCCGCGGGCAGGTTGGCCGTCGGCTCGTCCAGGATGAGCACCTTGGCCGGGTTCTGCCGGGGCGCCAG
Organism: uncultured Actinomycetes bacterium; assembly: GCA_963790065.1. Lineage (GTDB taxonomy): Bacteria > Actinomycetota > Actinomycetes > Streptosporangiales > Streptosporangiaceae > Palsa-504. The sequence goes on from CAWBNK010000034.1 coordinate 88,930, forward strand.
CGCGCGGGCCACCGCGAGCGCCGTGCGCTCGCTCATGGCCAGGCTGCCAGCAGGCCGGCGGACATCGAATTCGTACCCGAGCTCAGCCAGCGCCGCCCGGGTGCGCTTGCGCTCCTGGCGCCAGCGGATCCGGCCGCGGAAGCTGGGATACCCGGCGCCCAGGGCGATGTTGTCCACCGCGTCGAGGTTGTTGACCAGGCCGAGATCCTGATGGACGAACCGCAGCCCGACCGCCTCGCTCGCCTCGCCGTGGCCGAGCTGCAGCGGCTCGCCGCCCACTTCGGCCGATCCCTCGTCGGGCACGTGGAACCCGGCCAGAATCTTGATCAGGGTCGACTTACCCGAACCGTTCTCTCCTACGAGCGCGCGGATCTCGCCGGGTTCGACAGACAGGCTCACGCTGTCCAGGACCCGCGGCCCGCCAAAGCTCTTCGACATGTTGGTCACGGTGAGCGCGGCCGTCATGCTGCCTCCTGCGACCTGGGGCTGCGAGTGTAACTCGTGGCGCGGCATGGATCGGGGTACCAGTTAGAAGTCTCTATCTGGAGCTTAGGCTTCGCCTTGTGGTAGCACCAGACCTTGCCGCAAGCGAGGTTGTTCTTACCGTAGGCGATACAAAGTTACTGCCCGCGAACAACTAGGTCAACGGGTCAGTCTCCGGTTACTGAACGCGGCGGGAACGGTCCGTCCTGTCCGGCCAGCGATCAGAAAACCCACAGTTAGCGGGCTGATTAGCCGTCTTTGGGTCCCGCACATAACATCTTCGCTTCGGTGTGAACGGAGTGTAGACAGTTAGTCCCCGGGAATCCTAGGTTGAGAGTCAACTCAGTAACCTTTCGTTAACATGTCACTGAAGACCCCCGGCTGCCCGGAGTTCCGGGCGCCTGCCAGAAGGAGGCGCCGATGAGGAGAACACTCGCGGCCGTGATCGCCGCTGCCACCTCAGCGCTGACCATCGCCGCATGCAGTAGCAGCAGCAGTAGTGGTACGAGCAGCAGCACCGGAGGCGGCAGCAGTGCCAGCGCCGGTGCCACCAGCGCCGGCATGGCGGCGGCGGCGGCCTACCAGCAGCAGTTCCTGAACACGCCGACCTCGATCGGCATCAGCACGCCGCTCAAGACCAAGCCCACACCCGGGAAGCTGCTCGTCGGCCTGGACTCCGGCCTGGGCAGCGCCAAGGTCCTCGCCCAGTACTGGGCGCAGGCCGCCGCGGATATCGGCTGGAAGTACAAGGACCTGATCTCAGGGTCGACGCCGGCCGCCCAGCAGGCGGCCATGAACTCGGCCATCCAGCTGAACCCGGCGGGCATCCTCACCAGCGGGATCCCCAACACCACGATCCAGGCGCAGCTTACCCTGGCCGCGCAGAAGGGCATCTGGGTCAACAGCAGCGCGGACACCAGCTCTCCGTCCGGTGCCATGTTCGACACCTCGATCGCGAACCCCGCTCAGCTCGCCCAGTGGGGCAAGATGGTCGCCGCGTACGTGGTCACCCAGTCCAAGGGCAAGGCCGTCGTCCAGGACTTCCAGCTGACCGCCTTCCCGATCCTGCTGGACTTCGACACCGCCTTCGTGGCCGCGGTCCACCAGTGGTGCTCGACCTGCAAGGTCACCACCAACGCGGTGCCGGCGGCCAGCCTCGGCACCAGCGCCCTGACCAGCCAGGTGACCTCCGTCGTGACCCGGAATCCGGACACCAACTGGCTGATCTTCGACCTCGGTGACCTGGAGATCGGCGTGGACGCCGCGGTGAAGGCGGCCGGCCTGACCGGCCTGTCCATCGGCGGCCTGACTGCCGACACCCCGAACATCGCGGGGCTGAAATCCGGAGCCGAGACCGTCTGGACCGCGTACTCGCTGCCGATCGTCGCCTACCGCCAGGTCGACTCGATGGCCCGCAAGTTCGAGGGCATGCCGATCCTCAGCGCGGCCCTGCCCACGCAGCTGATCACGCCGCAGAACGTCGGCTCGCTGGTGGTGGACTCGGCGGGCAACTACGTTGGCGTGGTCAACTACCGTGCCGATTTTAAGACGCTCTGGCTCGTAGGCTAACGCTGAGCGCCGGTAACGTCATGCGGATGCCGCCCCGAACGGGGCGGCATCCGCGCGCTCGGCTGCTGCCCGCCGCCTTGATCATCTTCCCGGGAGCGGCCTGGTGACGGAGGAATCCCTGGAACGGCGGATCGCCCGCCTCGAGGCCCGGGCCGAGATCGCCGAGCTGCTGGCCAGGTACACCTTCCTGATCGACGATCACGAGTTCGAGGCGCTGGGAGAGCTGTTCACGCCTGACGCCCGGTTCGGCTCGCCGGGCAGCACGCACGTGGGCCGCGAGGCCATCGTGGCGAATTACCGGGCGCTGGGCGACCTGTACTGGATCACGCTGCACGAGGCCCGCGGCTTCGTGCTGGACTTCCTCGACGACGACCACGCCCGCGGCCAGGTGCTTGGCTTCTCCGAGCAGGCCTCCGCCCAGCACACCGTCATCACCTCGTTCCGGTACTCCGATTCCTACGTCCGGCTGGACGGGCGGTGGCGCTTCGCCTCCCGCCAGGTGCGGACTCTGTACGCGATGACCCACGCCGAACTCGCCTCAGGCGGGCTGGCCACCAAGCTGCGCAAGCGCTGGCCGCACCGGGCGCCGGCCCCCGCCGAGCTCCCTGCCTACCGGCCCGACGCCGGGAACGACACGTAAACCCGCGGAGCTGCCCCGCGGATCGGAGGTGCCTGATGCTGGTCATCGCGATGGAGACCGGATCCTTGCCGGATGGGCGCATGCGCTGGGCCGGGCGCCGTCACGACGATGACCGGCCGGACGCGAGCTTCGGCTCCTCGTCGGCCGAGCTGTTCAACGCGGTCTTCCACGCGCTGCACGACGGCGAGCAGGTGGCGCTCGGGTTCGACTGCCCGCTCACCATGCCGGCTCCCCCGGCGAGAGCCCGCCGGCCGACGCCGACGCGCTGGTCACCCTGGCCGCGCCGGCCGCGGGCCGGCCGGGCCTGGCCGAGCTGGGGCACCTGCTGGGCGAGCTGGGCCACTGGCGCCCGTGGACCACGGTCAGCACGTCGCTGGACCGGTGGAAGGCGAACACGTCGATCCTGGTCTGGCAGGCCGTCCCGGCGCCGGGCACGGCCGAGGTAGCGGCTGGCGCGGCGGCCGACAGCTTCTTCAGGCAGTTTCCCGCCGCCACCCAGGAGGCGACGGACACCGGCGCCGGGACGGTGCTGAACCTGGCGGCCGCCGCCGCGCGCCGCGCCGGGCTGTTCGTCGATGTGTCCGAGCTGGCCCGGCCGACCGTCTCGATCACCGTGACCGGCGGCTGACCGCCTCAGCGTGCGGCACCAGGCGGCTGACCGGGTCACCTCACGGCACCGGCGGCTGACCGGAGTCAGCCCACGGCACCCGGCCGGTGAACGCGATCAGCCGCTGCAGGGCGGTGGCCCGCGATCCGGCCGGCACCTCGGCGGCAAAGCTGCGGCCCCGCTTGTCCTCGGTGATCAGCAGCCGGGCCTGGTCCAGCACGTAGCCGGCGACCTGCAGCGGGACGTCGATCTCGCGCCCCGTCGCCCGGGCGATGTCCCAGCCGTGCACGAGCAGCTCGAGCGGGATGATCTGCACGGCCAGGCTGGCCGGCATGGTGCTGCGCCCGACCGCGACCGAACCATCAAGCCCGCGCCGCTGCCAGGCTTTCAGCGCCGCCTCGGCGGTCACCGCCACGTCCCGCTCGAGCGGGCCTGCGGCCGGCGTCTCGATCTGCTCGCCGGCCACCGAGGCCAGCAGCACCATGGACCGCACCACGTGCCCGCCGACCTCGCCGACCGTGTACTCGGTGCACGGCGTCGGGCGGGACAGGTCACCGGCGGTGAGCTGCCCTAGCACGGCCAGGCAGGCCGGCAGCGTCACCGCGGCGCAGTCGAAAGGGGAGGCGGGCGGCGGGCCCGGGAGCTCACTCATGGACGTGCAGCGGCTTGCCGGCCAGCAGGAGATGGGCTTCGCCGATGGCCTCGGACTGGGTCGGGTGCGGGTGAATGAGCGCGGCCACCTCCTCCGGACGGGCTTCCCAGTTGTAGATGAGCTGGGCCTCGGCGATCAGTTCGCTGACCCGGTCGCCCACGATATGGATGCCCAGGACCGGGCCGTCCTTGGCCGCGACGACCTTGACGGCGCCCCTGGTGGACAGGATGGCGCTCCGGCCGTTGCCGGACAGGTCGTAGCTGACCGTGTTGATCGCGTCCGGGCCGTACTTGGCGGCCGCCTGTGTCTGGGTATAGCCGACCGAAGCGACCTCAGGGCGGCTGTAGGTGATGCGGGGCACCCCCAGATAGTCGACCGGCACCACCGGCCGTCCGGCCAGGTGCTCGGCGGCCAGGATGCCCTCGGCGAACCCCACGTGGGCCAGCTGCGGGTGCGCGCCGCCGCCGGTGCTGACCAGGTCGCCGACCGCGTAGACGCCCTCGGCCGTGGTCCGGCAGTACTCATCGACGGTCACGAAGCCGCGATCGGTTTTTATCCCTTGCTCGTCGTAGCCCAGCCCGGCCGAGACCGGCCCGCGGCCGACCGCGACCAGCAGCAGTTCCCCCTCCAGCGTCGCGCCGCCTTCCAGGTGAACCCGGACCCCGTCCTGCGCGGGCTCGGCGCGCTCGAACCGCGCGCCGAGCTTGAAGCCGATGCCGCGGCGGCGGAACTCCCGCTCGAGCAGCTTGGAGCTGGCTTCGTCTTCCAGCGGCACCAGGTGCGGCAGGGCCTCGACGATCGTCACCTTGGTGCCGAACGACGTCCACGCCGAGGCGAACTCGCAGCCGATCACCCCGCCGCCCAGCACGATCGCGGAGGCCGGTACCCGGTCGAGCTGGAGTGCGTGCTCGCTGGCCATGACCCGGCCGCCGTCCAGGTCCAGTCCCGGCAGGGTACGCGAGTACGAGCCGGTGGCCAGCACCACGTTCGTTCCGGTAAAGGAGTCCGCGCCGACCTGTACCGTCTTCGGCCCGGCCAGCCGCCCCTCGCCCTCGACGATCGCGATGCCGCGGCCCTTGATCAGTCCGGTGAGCCCCTTGTGGTTTTTGGCGATGACCGAGTCCTTGTACTTGTGCACCCCGGGCATGTCCATGCCCTGGAACGGCGCCTTGACCCCGAACGCCGCGCTCTCCCGGGCCTGGTCGGCGATCTCCCCGGCGTGCAGCAGCGCCTTGGTGGGAATGCAGCCGCGGTGCAGGCACGTCCCGCCCACCTTGTCCTTCTCCACCAGCACCACGGACTTGCCCAGCTCGGCCGCCCGCAACGCGGCCGCGTAACCCCCGCTGCCGCCGCCCAGGACCACGAGGTCATACCGGTTGTCTGGCACGGGCGCTCCTATTGCTCGGGCTCTGTCAGCCGATCGGGGCCTCGGCCCTCTTGGGCCGGGGCCGACATCCGCTGCGCCAGGAAGAAGGCGCTGACCAGGTCGCGCGCCGTGTCGTACCCGGCCAGGAACTCCTCCTCGGCCCGGGCCGGCGCCATGCGGCCTTCCTGCAGCGCCTCGAAGGCCTCGCGCATCCGCTGCAGCGCGGACTCCAGGACGTCGCGGTCGTCGGGGAAGTGGGTGCCGACCACGGCTCAGTACGCTGCCGTTCCGCCGTCGACGCTGTAGATGGCACCGGTGATCCCGGCCCCGACGTCCGACGCGAGCAGGACCGCGACCGCGGCCACCTCTTCCAGCGTATTCGGCCGCTTGATGGCGGACTCGGCGGCGAACAGCGCGACCATCTCGTCGAACGTGATGCCCATGGCCTGCGCGGTGTTCGGTCCGTTCTGCTTGATGATGTCGGTGATGATCAGGCCCGGGCAGATCGCATTCACGGTGACGCCCTGGGTGCCGACCTCTTTGGCCGTGGCCTTGGTCAGCCCGTTGATCGCGTGCTTGGCCGCGACGTAGGCGGTGAGCACCGGCTTGCCGTGCTTGCCCTCCACCGAGGAGATGTTGATGATGCGCCCGTTTTTCCGCGGCAGCATGTGGCGCAGGGCGGCCCGGGTGCCCCAGAAGGTGGAGTACAGGTTCCACTTCATCACCAGGTCGAAGTCCTCGTCGTACAGGTCGACGAGCGGGGCGAGCCGTTGGGCGCCGCCGGCGTTGTTGACCATGATGTCGAGCTGCCCGAAGCGCGCCACGGCCGCTTCGACGGCCGATTCCACGCCTTCCTTAGTGGTCGCGTCGCCCTGCTGGAAGAGCGCGCGGTGCTCGCCGAGTTCGCTCACCACCTGCTTGCCGCGGTCGGCGTTGCGGCCGCTGACCACCACCTGCGCGCCCTCGGCCAGGAACGCCTCCGCGATGGCGCGGCCGATGCCCGCCGTGCCGCCCGTTATCGCCGCGACCTTGCCGTCGAGCTGCATGGATTACTCCTCGGGTTCAGCGTGTGGCGACCAACTTGAGTCTGACTCCAGTATGTTCGTCCGCGGCGTCTCTGTCGTCAAGGTCAGGCGTCGTCAAGGTCGGGGTCGTCTAGGTCAGGCGCCGTCTAGGTCAGGCGCCGGCCGGCACCAGATCCCTGACGTAGCTGCCCGGCGCGGCCTCCAGGACCGGGTGCCCGGCGCTGCCGAGCTGGTCAGGAGCGGCCTCGGTGCCTGCCGACTGCGCGATGATCCAGTCCGCCCAGTGGGTCCACCAGGTCCCGGTGTGCTTGTCCGCCGCCTCCAGCCACGCCTGCGGGTCAGGCCCCGGCTCGGCTCCGGTGTAGAAGACCGCCTTCGGGTTGCCGGGCGGGTTGACCAGGCTCTGGATGTGCCCGGCGTTGCTCAGCACGAACGTGCTCGGGCCGCCAAGCAGCTGCGTGGTGCGGTAGCAGCTGGTCCACGGCGTGAGATGATCCGTCACCCCGCCGGTGACGTAGGCCGGCAGCGTGATCGTGCTGAGGTCCACCGGGGTGCCCAGGCAGGTCAGCGTGCCCGCGGTGGCCAGCGGATTGTGCTCGAAGATGTCCAGGAACTGGGCGTGCAGGGCGGCCGGCAGGTTCGTCCCGTCCGCGTTCCAGGCCAGGACGTCGAACGCCGGCGGCTTGTCGCCCATCAGGTAGTTGTTGACCCAGGCCTTCCAGACGAGGTCGTCGGGCCGCATCCAGGTGAACGCGCCGCCCATGTCGCGGGCGCTGATCACGCCTTGCCGCGCGGAATTCCACCGGGCCAGGGCGAGCAGCCGGGACGCGGAGAACGCCTTGATCGGCACCTCCTGGCCCCAGTCGAGCAGGGTCACCGCGTAGCTCACCGAGTGCACCGGCTGCTCGCCGAGGGCCGCCAGGTGGTTGAGCGCGAGCGTGGTCAAGATGCCGCCCGCGCAGAAGCCGATCACGTCGATGTCCGGCGCCCCGGTCACCTCGCGGACCGCCTCGATCGCCGACAGCACGCGGCCGGCGTAAGTGTCGAGCGTCCAGTCGGCCTGGTCGCGGGTGGGGTTCCGCCAGCTCAGCATGAAGGTCTGCAGCCCCCGGCCGACCGCGTACTCGACCATGCTGCGGCCCGGGCGCAGGTCGAGGAAGTAGTAGCGGCCGATCGGCGGCGGGATGATCAGGACCGGCCGGGCCTGCACCTGCTCGGTGCTGGGGGCGTACTGGATCACCTCCCCCACCGAGTCGCGGTCCACCACCGCTCCGGGCGTGACCGCGAAGTCGCGGCCGACCTGGTAGGCGCTGCCGTCCACGATGGACGGCATGCCGCCGTTGTGCCGCACGTCGCCGGCCATGTTCTTCAGGCCGCGCAGCACCGACAGGCCGCCGGTTTCGTAGGCGCGCTTGATCGCGGCGGGGTTGCCCAGCAGCGTGTTCGTCGGCGCGGCGGCGCTTTCGGCGATCGTGAGCAGGAAGCGCGCCGTGGGCCCGGCCCGGCCGGTGCGGGCCAGTCCGTCGGCCGCCTGGTCCGCGAACTCGCAGCTGGCCGTATAGGCCTGCCCCAGCCTGCGGTAGTAGGGGTGCTGGGTCCAGGCCGGATCGCGGAACCGCGGGTCACCGGCGGCCGGGCGCACCGCCGACGTGCCCGCCGCGATGCCCACCAGGTCGGCGGCCAGCTTCCAGTAGCTGCCGTAGAAGGCCCCGATCCGGGCCAGGGGCCCGCGCGCGTCGGCTGCCGCGCCGTCCGGTCCCACACTGTCACCTGACGCCACGTGGGCCTCCTGCCTATCGGCTTTCTGTAGTTAAACTCTAGTTTAAGGCATGGCGGAGTCGTTGACGAGCCGGCTCCGGGCCGGCCGGGGTATCGGGGCTGCGTGTGAGGGGGTGGCCCGGACGCCCGGTTCGCTATCTGCCCGAGTTTCTTGACGTTGACCACAGGAAGGTCAAAGATGAGCCGTACCCGCGGTTCGCCGAGCCAAGGAGGTGCCGTGGCCACGCCCGAACCAACCTCCCCGTCCGACCCGACCCAGCAGGCCCTCACGGCGCTGGTCATCCGAGGCATGGCCCGCGGCGCGCCGGACGACGTCACGGCCCGGCTGGCTGAGCAGGGCCTGGTCATGGTGAAGGGGCCCATCACGATGCCGACGCCCGAGGGCACGGCCGTGGTGGCCAGGCTGCTGCGCCTGCCGCCTGGCGGTCAGGCCGAACAGGACCTCGACCGGCTCTTCGACGGCTTCCTGCCCGTCAACCGGCGGCTGCGCGACGTGTGCTCCGCCTGGCAGGCCCGCCCGGATGGCGCCCCCAACGACCACAGCGACGCCGCGTACGACGACACGGTCCGGGACCGGCTGGACGAGGTCCACTCGTCCATCGGCCCGATCCTGCGCCGGATGGCGGCGATCGAGCCGAGGCTGGCCGGCTACCGTCCGCGGCTGCAGGAGGCCCTGGACAAGTTCGACGACGGGGAGTCCAACTGGCTCGCGTCCCCGCTGATCGACTCCTACCACACGGTCTGGATGCATCTGCACCAGGAGCTGATCCTCATGCTGGGCCTGACCCGCGCGGACGACGAGGCCCGCGAGGAACGGCTCGTCAGCGGCCGGACGTGACCACCGCACAGCAGGACGCCGAGCGCGCCGCGGAACTCGCCGCGCTGCGCGAGGCGGTCGGTGACCTCATCGAAGGATCGGGCGGCCTCGCCGCGGCCCGCCGTCGGCTGGACGCCCAGCCCGGTCACGCCCAGCCCGGTCACGACGAGCCCGCCCACGACCCGCCTGGCCACGCCGAGCTCGTCCACGCCGAGCCCGCCCACGACGAGCCCGGCCACGCCGAGCCCCACGCCGAGTCCGGCCAGGACCAGCCCGGCTACGACGAGCAGGCCTGGCGACTGCTCGGCGGCGAGATGGGCCTGGCCGGCCTGGGCCTGCCCGAGGACCTGGGGGGCGCGGGCGGCGGCCTGGCCGAGCTGACCGTCGTCGCCGAGGAGCTGGGCCGCTCGCTGCTGCCGGTCCCGTTCTTCTCCTCCACGGTCCTGGCCGGCCAGATCCTGGCCCGCTGCCCGGAGGGCGGACCCGACGTGCTGGCCCGGCTCTCGGCCGGCGACGAGCTGGCCGCGTTCGCCGGAACCGACAGCGACGGCTGCTGGCGGCCCGACCGCCTGACGATCGAAGCGGAGCCGAACGGACCAGGCTGGCAGCTGCGCGGCCAGGCGGATTTCGTCCTTGACGGGGCCAGCGCCGCGCACCTGGTCGTGGCGGCCAGGACCCCCTCCGGCTGCGACCTGTTCCTGGTCGCGGGCGATGGCGCGGGCGTCCGCCGCCGGGCGCTGCCCACGCTGGACCCGACCCGCGGGCAGGCGTCGGTCGGCTTCGACGGCGCGGCCGGCACCCCGCTGACCACCGGTGGCGGTGGAGCCGGCCCGGTGGCCGCCGCGCTCGACGTGGCCCTGGTCGTGCTGGCCGCCGAGCAGGTCGGCGGGGCGGCCGCCAGTCTGGACATGGCCGTCGAGTACGCCAAGATCCGCCATCAGTTCAGCCGCCCGCTCGGCAGCTTCCAGGCCGTCAAGCACAAGCTCGCCGACCTGCTGCTGCTGGTCGAGATGAGCCGCTCTGCCGTCGACCGCGCGCTACTGGCCGAGCCGGACCCGGCCCGGCTGGCCGAGGCCGCGGCGGTAGCCAAGATCTGGTGCGGCGAGGCGTTCACCACGGTTGCCACCGAGAACGTGCAAGTCCACGGCGGCATCGGGTTCACCTGGGAGCACGACGCGCACCTGTACTTCAGGCGGGCCCGGGCCGACGAGCAGCTGCTCGGCGACGCGACGGTGCACCGCGAGCGCCTGGCCGCCTTGCTGGGCTGGTTATCGCAGGCCGCAGGGGCCCGGCCTGGAAACCTCAACTAGACAGCGTCTACAGTTATAGAGCGGCTCGTCGTTGCGCCGCAGTCTGGTTCGTCCCCCGGAGCTGGGAGTGAGACCCGTGCGCAGGATTCAGCACGCCCTGAGTGAAGCCGTGTACGAGTGGGCCGAGGACGACATCGGTCCGGTTCAGGTTACGGACAAGCACGGACGGCAGGGACGGTTCGACCGCAACGGGCGCTGGGTGCTCGGCGAGCTTCGCGTCGCCGACCCCGAACTGTGCCGGTGGATCGAGAGCGGAGGGCGCAAACCGGGAGGTGCCGCGGCGCGCAGCAGACGATTCGAAACCGAGGAGACGTTCTCGTGACCGCACCGACCGGGTTCCGCGGGAACGGGCCCTCCTATCAGGACCTGCTGGACATCGACAGTAAGCCGGTGCCGGCCTCGCTGCGCCGGGACGAGCCCGGCTACTTCGGGGACGCGGACATCCCGGTCGAGCGCTACCTCTCCCGGGAGTTCCACGAGCGGGAGAAGGCCAGGCTGTGGAGCCGGGTGTGGCAGTTCGCCTGCCGCGAAGAGGTGCTGGCCGAGATCGGCGACACCGAGGTCTACGACATCTGCGACTCCTCGATCCTGCTGGTCCGGGCGGCGCCCGGCCCGGACGGCATCAAGGCCTACTACAACGCGTGCCTGCACCGCGGGCGGGCGCTGCGCGACGAGCGAGGCCACGTCGACGAGCTGCTGTGCGCTTTCCACGGCTTCTGCTGGTCCCTGAAGGGGAGCCTCAAGCGCGTCCCGAGCGCCTGGGACTTTCCGCAGGTCCGCCCGGACAAATTCCGCCTCCCCGAGGTCCGGGTGGGCACCTGGGGCGGCTTCGTCTTCATCAACATGGACCCCGACTGCGAGCCGTTGGCCGACTACCTGGGCGAGCTGCCGACATTCTTTGACCGCTGGCCGCTGGAGGACAGGTACACCCGAGTCCACATCTCCAAGGTGCTGAAGGTGAACTGGAAGGTCGCCCAGGAGGCGTTCATGGAGTCCTTCCACGTCATCACCACCCATCCGCAGCTGCTGCCCGGTTTCGCCGACGCCAACAGCCAGTACGACATCTTCGGCAACGTGTCGCGGGCCATCTCGGCCCGGGGGGTGCCCAGCCCCTACCTGTCCTGGGCGCCGGACGAGCAGCAGCGGCTGAACAGCCAGATCGACCAGCGGGCGGACGACCCGCCGATCCTCGAGGTACCGGAGGGCAGCACTGCCCGCCGGACGCTGGCCGATGCGGCCCGCCGCTCGCTGCGGTCGGTCATGAACGGGACCTACGTGGACTCGCTCACCGACGCCGAGCTGGTCGACAGCTATTTCATGACCGTCTTCCCCAACATGCATCCCTGGGGCGGGTTCAACCAGATCACCTACCGCTTCCGCCCGAACGGCGACGATCACCAGAGCTGCATCATGGATGTGTTCCTGCTGTCGCCGTTCCAGGGCGAGCGGCCGCGGCCGGTGGCCGAGCGCCGCCTGAGCGCGGACCAGCCGTGGCGCAGCGCCGTCGATGAACTCGGCTCGCTGGCCCGGGTGTTCGACCAGGATGAGTTCAACCTCGAGGCAGTACAGAAGGGCCTGCGGACCACGCAGAAACCGGGCGTCACCTTCGGCGTCTACCAGGAGAGCAAGATCAGGCACTTCCACCACCTGCTCGACCGCTGGCTGGCCGATCCGGCCCCTGACTGACCTTGTGCCGGCCGGACCACTAACTGTAGCGTTCGTCTAGTTACTGCGCTCAGGAGGATCACAGTGCCGGAGCAGATGCGGTTTGATGGCAAGGTCGCCTTCGTGACCGGCGGCGCCTCCGGCATCGGCGCGGCCGCGGCCGTGCGCTTCGCCAGCGAGGGCGCCCAGGTGGCGGTAGCCGACATCGACTCCGACGGCGCCCGCCGGGTGGCGGCTGCGCTGCCTGACGGCTTCGCGGTCACCGTCGACACCGCGGACGCCGCTTCGGTGCAGGCGGCGGTCCGCGCTGCCGTGGATCACTACGGGCACATCGACGTCGTTTTCAACAACGCCGGCATCGCCGGCGCCCAGCTGCCCCTGCACGAGCTGCCCGTCGGCGACTGGCAGCAGGTCCGCAGTATCGACGGCGACGGCATCTTCTATGTCATGAAGTACTGCATCGCCGAGATGCTCACCACGGGCGGCGGGGCCATCGTGAACACCTCCTCGACCGCCGGCCTGACCGGCCAGCAGAACATCTCGCCTTACACCTTCGCCAAAGCGGGCATCGTCGGCCTGACCCGCAGCGCGGCCATCGAGTACGCCGCGAGCAACATCCGGGTCAACGCGATCGCGCCCACCGTGGTGTGGACCCCGCTGGTGGAGCGGTTCGCGCAGACCGCCCCCGACCCGGCCGCCATGCGCGCGGCCATGGAGAACTACAACCCCATGCCCGGCATCCCGCAGTCCGAGGACGTGGCCGCGGTCGTCGCCTTCCTGGCCTCAGACGAGGCGAAATGGATCACCGGCCACACCCTCCCCATCGACGGCGGCTACTGCGCCCAGTAGCGGCCCGCCCGGCCGCAGCGCTTTCCATGATCACGGGCAGTTCGGACCGCTACATACCGACCACAACTGCCCGCGATCATGGTCTACACCGCGCGGTCAGCTGCTCCGGGGCAGCTTGGAGTAGGGGACGCCCTTGTCCACTCGCGGCTCGCGGGGCAGGCCGAGCACGCGCTCGCCGATGATGTTGCGCTGGATCTCGTCGGTCCCGCCCGCCAGCCGGTAGCCCGGCGCACCGAGCAGGTGCTCGGTCCAGGCGAAGCCGTCCGGCTCCCCGCTATCCGCGGCGATCCGCGCGCCCAGCAGCGAGCTGGCCACCTCGGCGATCCGCATCAGGTTGGCCGACGCGACCAGCTTGCCGATCGACGCGGCAGGCCCCGGCGGGGCGCCGGCTGCGGCCGCCCGGGCCACCCGCTCGGTGGTGGCCGCCCGCAGCTGGGTCCGCACGTACACGTCGGCCAGCTGCTGCCGCACCACCGGATCGGCCGACTTGCCCAGCCTGCGGGCCAGCCCGAGCAGGTCGTCGAACGAGCCGCCCTTGCGCCGGGTGCCCTGGCCGCTGGCGGTGCGCTCGAAGCCGAGCGTGGCGTTGGCCACCTTCCAGCCCTCGCCGACCGGCCCGACCCGCATGTCGTCGCCCACCTGCACCCCGGACAGGAACACCTCGTTGAACGACGAGGCGCCGCTCATCTGCCGGATCGGCCGGATCTCCACCCCGGGCGCGTCCATCGGGATGAGGAACATGGTCAGCCCGGCCTGCTTGGCCACCTCCCGGTCGGTCCGGGCCAGCAGCAGGCCGTAGTCGGCGAACCGGGCCCCGGACGACCACACCTTCTGCCCCTCGAGCAGCCAGCCTTCCCCTTCGGTGAACACCGCGCTGGTGGCCACCGCGGCCAGGTCCGAGCCGGCCCCCGGCTCGCTGAACAGCTGGCAGCACAGCAGGTCCGAGCGCAGGAAGGCCCGCGCGTACTTGGCCCGCTGCTCGGCGGTGCCGAACGTGGCGATGGTCGGCCCCACCAGCCCGCAGGTCACGCTGATCAGCTCGGTCGACGGGGGCGGATCGAAGGCCTGCTCCTCCTCGGTGAAGGCCACCACGTACCGCATGGAAAGGCCCGCTCCGCCCTGCTCCTCGGGCAGCGCGATCGCGCCGTACCCGGCGTCGTACCGCTGCTTGCGGTAGGCCCGCACCTTGTCCAGCAGGTCGCGCTCGGCCTCCTCGGTGATGTTCTGGAACACCGCGTAATCCGCCGGCCCCTCGGACTGCTCGGGCCGCTGCGGCAGCACCGAATGCAGCCAGTCACGCACCCCGGACCGCCAGGTCTGCATGTCAGGTTCGCTCATCAGCAGTTACTCCTCACGCGGTTACTCCTCACGCAGTTACTCCTCACGCGGTTACTCCTCACGCGGTCAGGACCGTGCACGCGCTGATGCCCGGCGCGCCGTAGACGTGCGTGAAACCGACCCGCGGCTGGCCGGCCACCTGGCGGGCGCCGGCCCGGCCCTGCAGCTGGAGCACGATGTCGATGACCTGCCGCAGCCCGGACGCGCCCACCGGCTCGCCGTTGGCCAGGCAGCCGCCGTCGGTGTTGACCGGGAGCCGGCCGGTCGGAGCCGTCTCGTTCAGGTCGATCAGCTCCTGCTGCGCGCCGTCCTCGCACAGCCCGGTCTCGGCCATGTGGTAGATCTCGGCGCCCGAGTCGGTGTCCTGCAGCTGGGCGACCTGCACGTCGGCCGGGACGACGCCCGCGGCCGTGAAGACCGCCCGGGCGGCGTCGACACTGGGGCTGTGGCCTGCTTCAGGCGGCAGCCACGGCGCGAACACCTCGAACGATCCGAACCGCCGGGTCCGCTTGGCCACGGCCGCCAGCCGGACCGGCCGCTCGCACAGGTCCGCGGCGCGGTCGCCGCGCGCCAGCACTACCGCGGCGCCGCCCTCGCTGGGCGAGCACAGCATGTACTGGGTGAGCGGCGGGTTGATCACCCGGGCCTGCATGATCTCGTCCTCGCTGATCGCCTTGCGCCGCCAGGCGTCGGGGTTGAGCTCGCCGCAGCGGAAGGCCTTCGCCGCGACCTGGGCTAGCAGCCGGTCCTTCAGCCCGTGGGTGTGCAGGTACCTGCGGTCCTTCATGGCGAAGAACTGCGTCGTGATCATCAGCCCGGTCTCGCCGTACCAGTCCGAGTGACCGTAGTCCGCCGGGTTGGCCGCGAACGCCCCGCGGGCGTGCTTGTCAAACCCGACCACCAGCGCCAGGTCTGTCTCGCCCGCCCGGATCGCGTTGGCCGCCGTGGCCAGCGCGACGCCCGCGGTGGCACAGCCGTTGCGGACGTTGACGAACGGCACGCCGGTCAGGCCCAGCACGCTGACCAGCGTGTCCGGCTTGCCCGACACGTTGCTGCCGCCCACCGCGTAGCCGATGTCGGCCCAGCTCACCCCGGCGTCGGCCAGGGCCAGCCTGCTGGCCTGGGCGCCCATGGCCATGCCGGTCAGGGCCGGGTCGTGCCGGCCGAACGGGTGCAGGCCAACCCCGACGATGGCGACCTCGGTGCTCATGTGCTTCCTCCCGCGGGCTGGAACGCGTAGCTGACCACCGGCGCGCCGTCCGGGCCTGCCCACAGCGGCAGCAGCGTCAGCCGCATCGGCATGCCGATCTCGAACCCGGCCGGATCGCCGACCAGCCGCGACTCGACGATCACGTCGCCTAGGTCGACGTAGCCGACGCCGTACGGCGAAAAGCCGTCCTCCGGCACGCGGTAGGGGGCCTTGGGCTCGAACGCCTGCACGGTCCAGGTCCACAAGGTGCCACGGTCCGCGAGCTCGACCCGGGCCAGGTCGGTCCCGGCGCACTTCGCGCAGCCCGCCTGGGCCGGGAAGGTCACCGTGCCGCAGCTCGCGCAGCGGGCCCCGGCCAGCCGCGGCGGGTCGAGGGAGCTGAACAGCGCCGGGTCGACCGCGATCATGACGGATCCCCGGCCGAAGCGGAATGCTGCCAGCGGGGCGGCTCGCCGCCCTCGATGGCGCGCCGGCGCTGGCTGATGGCCCGCCTGCCGATCGCCCAGCGGTGCACCTCGGACGGGCCGTCGTAGATACGGAACGGGCGCACCTCGCGCAGGTAGCGGGAGAGCAGGACGTCGCCGGAGACGCCGAGTGCGCCGCAGATCTGCACCGAGCGGTCCACCACCCGGTTGACCGCCTCGGCCACGAACGTCTTGGCCACCGACGATTCGGTGCCGCCCCGGGCCCCGCTGTCCAGCACGGCCGCGGTGTGCCTGATCAGCGCCCGGCTGGCCGCCATGTCGATCTCCGAGTCGGCCACCAGCTGCTGGACCATGCCCAGGTCGCCGAGCAGCCCGCCGAAGGACTTGCGGGTAGCGGCCCAGTCCACGGCGATGCCGTGTGCCCGCCGGGCCAGGCCCAGCCACCGCATGCAGTGCGTCAGCCGGGCCGGCGCCAGCCGCACCTGGGCGTACTCGAAGCCCCGGTCGACCTCGCCCAGCACCGAGTCAGGCCCGACCAGGCAGCCGTCGAAGGCCACCTCGCTGTGTCCGCCGAACAGCCCTTCGTCCAGGGTGTCGATGTCCCGGACCACGCGCAGGCCCGGATGGTCGCCGTCGACTAGGAACATCGTCGCGCCGCCCCGCTCGCCCGGCGACCCGCTGGTCCGGGCCATGCAGATGGCGAAGCCCGCGCCGCGCGCCCCGCTGATGAACCACTTCCGCCCGTCGATCCGCCAGCCGTCGCCGGTCCTGGCCGCCGTGGTCGACAGCATCGACGGGTCGGCCCCGGCGCCGGGGGCCGGCTCGGTCATCGCGAAACAGGACCGGATCTCGCCCGCCGCCAGCGGGCGCAGGTAACGGTCCTTCTGCTCCTGCGTGGCCACCACCTCGAGCAGGTGCATGTTGCCCTCGTCCGGCGCCGCGCAGTTGAGCGCGAGCGGGCCGAGCAGCGAGTAGCCCGCCTCCTCGAACACCACCGACTGCCCGCGCACGTCCAGCCCGCAGCCGCCCCACTCCACCGGCACGTGCGGTGCTAGCAGCCCGGCCTCGGCGGCCTGCTTCTGCAGCGAGCGGCGCAGCTCGTCCGGCGCCGCGTGCACGGACCCCCCGGTCTCCTCCTCCACACCGATGACCACGTCCCTGACGAACTCCCTGGTCCGCGCGGCCAGCGCCTCGACCTCAGGTGGCACGGTGATGTCCATCGGCTCTCCCTCAGCTTCCGGCGGCAGGCAAAGCGTCGTCGTCGGACAGGCGGACCAGCATCTTGCCCACGTTGGCCCCGCCCAGCAGGCCGATGAAGGCGTCGACCGCGTTCTCCAGGCCGTCGACCACGGTCTGCTTGGCCACCAGTTCCCCGGTCCGCAGCCAGTTCGCGACCTGCTTCTCGAACTCCGGCCGGAGGTCCTCGTGATCGCGGACGATGAAGCCGCGGATGACCAGGCGCTTGAGCACGGCCTGGATCAGGTGCTCGACCCCGGGCGCCGCCGAGGCGTCCTCCATCGTGGAGATCATCCCGCACAGCGCGATCCGGCCGTGCACGCGCAGCGCGTACAGGGCGGCGACGAGGTGGTCGCCGCCGACGTTGTCGAAGTACAGGTCGATGCCGTCCGGCGCGGCCTCCGCCAGGCCCTCCGGCAGTCCCGCCCGGTAGTCGATCCCGGCGTCAAAGCCCAGGTCGCCGACCAGGATGCGGGCCTTCTCGGGCCCGCCCGCGCTGCCGATCACCCGGGAGGCGCCCAGCAGCCGGGCGAACTGGCCCGCGGCGCTGCCCACCGCCCCGGCCGCCGCGGACACGAACACCACGTCGCCCGGCCGTATCTCGCCGGCCCGGCGCAACCCGGCGTAGGCGGTGAAACCGGTCTGGCCCAGCACCCCGAGCCAGGTCGACAGCGGGGCCAGGCCCGGGTCGACCGTGGTGGCGGCCGCGGCCTCCACCAGGGCGTAATCGCGCCAGCCCAGCCGGTGCCGGACGAAGTCGCCGGCCGCGAACCCGTCGGCGCGGCTGGCGATGACCCGCCCGATGGCCGACCCGTCCAGCGGGCCGCCGACGATGAAGTTGGTCGTGTAGTGCTTCTCGGTCGACTCCATCCGGCCGCGCATGGCCGGGTCGACGCTCATGTAGGCGTTGCGGACCAGCAGCTGACCCGGGCCTGGCTCGCCGACCGGCTGCTCGGCCAGCCCGAAGTTGGCCGGCGCCGGGCGCCCCTCCGGGCGGGAGGCCAGCGTGACAATCCGCGTTGTCCGCGGGATGGGTTCGGCCGGCACGGGCACCTCTCCTCCAGCAACCGATATCTCGGACCCTAACACCGCAGGAAGCAGTAAGTGAAGACGGATACTAGTTACTGCCCAGCCTAACTACGCCGCCGGGCCCGCGTCCGGGAACGCGCCGGTGACCGCCCACTGGACGCACCGCTCGAGTACCGTGCCGAACTCCGGCACCACCCAGCTGCCCAAGTCCCGGCGGCCCAGGTCCTCGACGCCCAGGTCCTGCACGTCGAAGCGGCCGCGGCAGTGGCCGAGGGTGAAGTAGCACACGGTGCCCTGGCCGTTCTGCTTCAGGTACAGCACAGGCCGCGGCTCGTCGTCGGTCACCTGCCCCTCCTCGAAGCCGCGGCACCCGCCGGTGAAGCGCGCGTGCAGCAGCACCTCGAGCGGCGGGTGCAGCTCGAGGACGTACAGCTCGTCGCGCACCTCGAACGGGGAGAGCCCGGCCACCAGCGGGTGCCCCGGGGCGGTGATGTGCACCGTGTACGGCTCGATCGGCGGGTGGGCCAGGAACTGCCCGCCCAGCAGCTCCGCGACCCGGCCCAGCACCCGCGGGGTCCGGTACACGCCGCCCGGCTCGGACGGCGGGTCGATCGCCGAGTGCGTGCCGTGCAGTGCCAGCCACCGGCCGCCCCGCGCCACGAACCCGGCCAGGGCGTCCTGCTGCTCGGGCGTGGGCCGGACATCACAGGTGTAGGTGACTAGAAAGTCGGCCCGCTCCAGCGCGTCGAGCCCGCCGAAGTCCTCGAACACCCGCGTCCGGACCTGCTCGGCCTGGCCGAGCAGGCCGAGCAGCTGGTACCTGGCGTAGTCGAAGTCGTGCCACCGACCGCCGCAGACCAGGACGGCGTCCAGCCGGCCCGCCGGTCCCGCCATCTCAGAACTGCACGCGGCTGACGAAGCCGCCGTCCACGACCAGGTTCACGGCCGTGCAGAAGCTGGCCGCCGGGCTGGCCAGGAACGTGACCGCGCGCGCGACCTCCTCGGCGCGGCCCAGCCGACCGATCGGGATCCGGGCCCGGATCGTCTCGTAGAACTCCGGGCGGCCCTCGTGCAGCTTGTCCCAGGCGCCGCCGGGGAAGTCGATCGGCCCGGGGGAGACCGTGTTGACCCGGATGCCCTTCGGCGCCAGCGCGTGCCCCAGGCCCGACGCGTGCTCGAGCACGGCCGCCTTGAGCGCCGCGTAGGAGTTCGCCGACGTCGGGGGCAGGGTGTCGAAGGCCGACGTCGTCCCGACCACCACGATCGCGGCCGCGTCGGATCGTTCCAGGTGCGGGACGGCCGCCTCGGCGAGCCTGACGAAGGCCAGCAGGTCGGCCTCGAAGCTGATCCGCCACTGGTCCGGCCCCTTCAGCCCCCCCGCCGACACGTTGGACACCACCACGTCAAGCCCGCCCAGCTGCCCGGCCGCGGTCTCGACGAAGCCGGCCACCGCCTGCTCGTCGGCCACGTCCACCGTCTGGGCGCAGACCGTGCGGCCCGTCTCGCGCAGCTCCTTGGCCAGCGCCTCGAGCGGTTCCGCGCCGCGGGCGCACAGGGCCAGGTCGCACCCTTCGCGGGCCAGCTCGGCGGCGATGGCCCGTCCGATGCCCCGGCTGGCGCCGGTGACGAGGGCCTTGCGCCCGGTCAACTGCAAGTCCATGACTGGTACCTCCTGTTAGCTCTCTGCGGGCGGGATTACGTCGGTGGGGTGCCCGGCTGCCCAGCCGCGGGCGTCGGCGGACGACACCCAGGCCACGGCGTTGGCGACCAGGCGGCGGTAGCCGGGGTGGGCGAAGGTATCCGGCCCGTCCCCGGGCTGGAGGTAGACGACGGGGCTGCGGCCTGCGGTCTTGGCCCAGCCGATGAGGTCGCTGGCGGACGGGTGCTGCCAGGGCGGACCGTGCCGCGGCGTGCCCAGGACCTCGTAGTAGGTCTCGCGGAACGGCCCGGGCTCGGCGTCCGCGCGCAGCAGCGGGTGCACGTCGGCGGCGAAGACCGGGCAGCAGTACAGCTCGTCGGACAGCGTGAAGTCCGCTACCCCGGCGCAGACCGGATGATCCGGGTCGGCCACCCGGGCGGTGTACTGGGCGTACCGGAACCCGGAGTCGGGCCAGCTCCGGCCGCGCAGCTGGGCGGGCGCGTAGTGGTACCGGCCGCCGAGCACCTCGGCCCACCCCGGCCAGGCGGGCCAGCCGGCCAGCGCGTGGTGCAGGAACACGAAACCCTGGCCCGCCTCGAGCAGCCCGGCCAGCCGCCTGGCGACCCCTGGATCCGGCGCGATCGGCCGCGGCGCCGTCCCGCGCCGCAGGGCCAGGCCGGGCAGGTCGTAGCAGACGATGGCGTCGAACACGCCTCGGGAGTCCGGGCCGAGCCAGTCCTGCGCGGCGGGCTGCACCGCGTGCGCGAACACCCAGCCGCGCTCGGCGCAGAGGTCGGCCAGCATGCCGGTGAACGCGTCCAGGTCGACCCGGTGGCCCCCGGTGATAGCGAGCAGGCGCAGCGGCCGGCCGGCGTCCATCACGCTTTAGCGTCGCGGGCCAGGCGGAAGAAGTCCGCTCCCGCCGCGGTGTACCCGCCGTCCACGTAGATCACCTGGCCGGTGACGTAGCGCGAGTCCGGGGAGCAGAAGAACGCGACCACGTCGGCGATCTCCTCCGGCGCCCCGTACCGCCCGGCGGGCAGCGTCCGGCCGCGCCGCGCCCTGGTCGCCTCGTCGCCGTAGTGCGACAGCGTGGCCTCGGTCGGGATGATGCCTGGTCCCACCGCGTTGCAGCGGACGCCGAGCGGGCCGAACTCCACGGCCGCGATCTTGGTCAGTGCCTCCAGGGCCGCCTTCGAGGCCGGATAGACGCCGGCTCCGGTCGGGGAGTACTTGGCCGTGATCGAGGAGACGTTGACGATCGTGCCGCCCTCGCCCCGGGCCATTACCGGAACCAGCCGCTGCATGAGCAGCAGCGGGCCGATCACGTTGACGGCCAGCACCCGGCGGGCCTCGTCCGCCGGGGTGCTGGCCAGCGGCGTGTACCGCCAGATCGCGGCGTTGTTGACCAGCGCGTCGCAGCGATCGAGCCGGGCGGCCAGGGCGTCGACGGCGGCCTCGTCGGTGACGTCGAGGCCGCACGCGGTCGCCCCGATCTCGCCGGCCATCTTCGTGACCTCGGCCTCATCGGTGTCCACCGCCCACACCGCGAAACCGTCTGCGGTCAGCCGGGCCGCGATCGCCCGGCCCAGCCCCCGCGCCGCACCCGTCACGACCGCCGTGCGCATCGCACCCCTCCCATCGAGCGGGCCGGCCCAGCTATCCAGCCCGGGGGCTCCCATACTTTCTTGAGACAGCGTATCGTTTCTCTCGCAGTGCCAGTACGGTAAGTGCCAAGAGCAGCCGCCACGCGCGATGTGGAGCACCGATGACCGAGACCGCAGAAACCGATCCGATGTCGGCGCTGCCGCCGGACGTCGTCCGTGACCTGCACCGGCGCATGGTCCGGATCCGGCTCTTCGAGGAGGAGGCCGGCAAGCTGATGGAGGGCGGCCGGATGCCCGGCTTCCTGCATCTGTATGTCGGGCAGGAGGCCGTCGCGGCCGGCGTGATGGCTACGCTGCGTGCCGACGACGTGATCACCTCGACCCACCGCGGCCACGGCCACGCGGTAGCCAAGGGCGCGGACCTGCGCTACATGTACGCGGAGCTGTTCGGCAAGCAGACCGGTTACTGCAAGGGCCGCGGCGGCAGCATGCACATCAACGACCTGAGCATCGGCATGCTCGGCGCGAACGGCATCGTGGGCGGCGGCATCCCGCACGCCGTCGGCGCGGCCCTCGCGGCTACCTACAAGGGCCAGGACTCGGTGGCGGTCCCGTTCTTCGGCGACGGTGCGACCAACATCGGCGCCTTCCACGAGTCGGCCAACCTGGCCGCCGTCATGCACCTGCCGGTGGTGTTCGTGTGCGAGAACAACGGCTACGCCGAGTTCACCCCGCAGGACCGGCACATGCTGCTCAAGGACGTCGCCGACCGGGCCGCCGCCTACGGCATGCCCGCCGACATCGTGGACGGCATGGACGCCGTGGCCGTCTACCTGGCCGCCCAGCGGCTGGTGGAGCGGGCCGGGCCGGCGAGGGCCCGTCGATGCTGGAGGCCAAGACCTACCGGTTCTACGACCACCAGGGCGTCAAGGGCCTGCGCATCCCGTACCGCACCCAGGAGGAGATCGACACCTGGAAGGAGCGGGACGCCATCACCGCCCTCGAGCAGCGGATGGTCGGCGCCGGGCTCGCTCCCCAGCAAGAGCTGGATCAGGTCTGGTCCGACACCCGCGACGAGATCGCCGCCGCGATCAAGTGGGCCGAGGACAGCCCCGATCCCGACCCGGCCCACCTGCTCGACAACGTCTACACGGTGTGAGGACGACAGTGCGCGAGATCACCTACGTCAAGGCCTTCACCGAGTCGCTCATGCAGCTCATGGCTGAAGACGACAACGTCGTCATCATCGGCGAGGACGTGGGCAGCTACGGCGGCGTGTTCCACGCCTTCGACGGGCTGTGGAAGACCTACGGCGACCGGCGGGTCATCGACACCCCGATCTCCGAGATGGGCTTCATCGGGATGGGCGTCGGCGCGGCCGCCCGCGGCCTGCGGCCGGTCTGCGACCTGATGTTCTTCGACTTCATCGGCGTCTGCCTCGACCAGCTGTACAACCAGGCGGCCAAGCTGAAGTTCATGTTCGGCGGCGACGTCACGGTCCCGCTCACGCTGACCACGGCCGGCGGGGCGGGCCTGTCGGCGGGCCCGCAGCACAGCCAGAGCCTGGAGGCCTGGCTGGCCCACGTGCCCGGCCTTAAGGTGGCGCTGCCCTCCTCGCCGCACGACGTGAAGGGCCTGATGGTGGCGTCCGTCCGCGACGACAACCCGACGGTGGTCATACTGAACAAGCGGATGCTCGGCACCAAGGGCCCGGTGCCCGAGGAGATCTACGAGATACCGCTGGGCCAGGCCGCCACCGTCCGTCCGGGCCGCGACGTGACGATCGTCGCGGTCGGGCGCATGGTCCCCGAGTCGATGACCGCGGCGGCTGAGCTAGCCGAGTCCGGGATCGAGGCCGAGGTGATCGACCCGCGCACCGTCCAGCCGCTCGACAGCCAGACCATCCTGGACTCCGTCCGCCGGACGAACCGCGCCGTGGTCGTGCACGAGGCGGTCACCTTCGGCGGCATCGGCGCCGAGATCGCCGCCCAGATCCAAGAGGAGGCGTTCGACTACCTGGACGCGCCGGTCCTGCGCCTGGGCGCGCCGTTCTCGCCCGTGCCGTTCAGCCCGGTCCTGGAACGCGCCTACATCCCGGACAGCAACCGGATCGTAGCCGGGGTGCGGCGGCTGCTCGAGCGCTCCGGGGGCTGACGTGGCCGTCGAGGTCCTGATCCCCAAGCTCGGGCTGACCATGGAAACCGGGCTGATCGAGGAGTGGCTGGTCGAGCCGGGCACCGCGGTCAAGCCGGGCGACCCGCTGCTCCGGCTGGCCACCGACAAGGTGAACGTCGAGGTGGAGGCGGAAGGCGCCGGCCTGTTCCACCCGGCCGTCGAGCCGGGCGCCGAACTGCCGCCCGGCGCCCTGATCGGCTGGCTCCTGGAGGCCGGGGAACAACCGCCCGCCGCCGGTGCCCAGCCCGCCGCGGCCGCGACCGAGGCGCCCGCCGCGAACGCGACGCCGGCCGCCACCAGCCAACCGGCCGCCACCAGCGCCCAGGCCGGCCCCGCCGGCCCGCACCGGGCGGCTGTTCGCCTCGCCCAACGCCCGCCGCGTGGCCCGCGACCGGGGCATCGACGTCGCGCTGCTGAACGGCACCGGGCCTGGCGGCCGCATCGTCACCGCCGACGTGCTGGACGCCGCGGCCGCCGCGCACACCGGCAACGGCATCCCAGGCCAGGTGGTCTCGCCGCTGGTCCGGCGGGACGCCGCCACGGCTGGGGTGGACCTCGGCGCCGTGGCCGGCACCGGCCCGGGCGGCAAGGTCCTCCGCTCCGACGTCCAGGCCGCGGCGGCCGGTCAGGCGCCGGACGGCGGCCCGGCGGCCGCGCTGGCCCCGCTGGCACCCGCCCAGGTCATCCCGCTTACCGGGATGCGCGGCGTCATCGCCTCCCGGATGCAGGCCAGCCTGCAGGAGATGGCCCAGCTCACGCTGGGCACCGACGCGACGATGGACGCCGCGATGGTGCTGCGGGCCCAGCTCAAGGAGCAGTGGCAGCAGGCCGGGATGCCGGTGCCGACCATCACCGACCTGGTGGTCCGGGCCGCCGGGCTCGCCTTGCGTGAGCACCCGCGGCTCAACGCGTCGGTGCACGATAACGCCATCCACGTCCAGCCGGAGATCAACGTCGGCCTGGCCGTCGCCCTCGAAGAGGGCCTCATGGTCCCCGTCCTCAAGCGCGCCGACCAGCTGCCGCTGTCCGTCCTGGCCGCCGAGAGCCGCCGCCTGGCCCAGGCCGCCCGGGACGGCCGCCTGGCCCTGGCCGAGCTCGAGGGCGGTACGTTCACGGTAAGCACGCTGGGCAGCTACGGCATCGACTTCTTCACTCCGGTGATCACCCCCGGGCAGGTCGCGATCCTGGGCGTCGGCCGGCTCCGCGACTCGGTCCGGTGGGAAGGCACAACCCCCATACGGACGCAGGTGCTGACCCTGAGCATCACCTTCGACCACCGGGCCGTCGACGGCGCGCCCGCCGCCGATTACCTGCGGTCCGTGGTCTCCCGCCTGGCCCACCCGCTGTCCCTGCTCGCCTAACCGGACCGGCCCCGACCATACCGGCGCCTGACCCACAGGAGGACTCATGCGCGCCCTGCAGCTCAAGAGCTTCCAGTCTGATCCCGAGCTGGTCGACCTGCCCGAGCCCGAGCCGGGCCCCGGACAGGTCGTGATCAAGGTCGGTGGCGCCGGCGCGTGCCACTCCGACCTGCACGTGATCCGGGAGTTCGTCGAGGGGGCGGCCCCGTGGGGCCCGCCGTTCGTCCTCGGGCACGAGGCCGCCGGCTGGGTCCACCGGACCGGCAGCGGCGTCCGCGGGCTGGAGCCCGGCGAACCCGTGGCCGTGTACGGCCTGCTCGGCTGCGGGCAGTGCAAACCCTGCGCCGCCGGGGCCGAGAACCTCTGCGTCCACGGCCTGGAGGGGCCGCCGGGCATCGGGTTCGGCGTGGACGGCGCCATGGCCGAGTACCTGCTCATCAGCGACCCGCGGCGGCTGGTGCCCATCGGCGATCTCGATCCCGTAGATGTCGCGCCGCTGACCGATGCCGGCCTCACGCCGTACCGCGTCATCAAGCGGGTCCAGCCGAAGCTGACGCCGGGCTCCCACGCGGTGGTCATCGGGCCGGCGGGCTCGGCCACCTGGCCATCCAGATCCTCGGCGCGATGACCCCGGCCCGCGTCATCGCGGTGGACACCCGCGATGACGCCCTGGCCCTGGCCCGGCAGGTCGGCGCGGCCGCCACCATAAAGGCCGGGGACGACGCGGCCGCTGCGGTCAGAGACGCCACCGGCGGCGCCGGAGCCGACGTGGTGCTGGACTTCGTGGGCAGCGCCCCGACCATCGCGCTCGGCGCGTCCGCGGCCAAGTTCGGCACGGAGCTCGTGGTCGTCGGCGCCGCCGCCGGCCAGTTCAGCTGGAACTTCTACGCGCTGCCGTATGAGGTCAGCCTGACCACCTCGTTCTGGGGCACCCTGCCCGAACTGCACGAGGTGATCGCCCTGGCCCGCCGGGGCCTGATCCAGGCGCACGTCCAGCGCTTCCCGCTCGAGCAGGCCATGCACGCCTACGAGCTCATGGAAACGGGCCGGCTGTCCGGCCGCGCCGTCATGGTGCCGTAGGCCGGCCGTCAGGGAGCAGCATGTCCTCTGCCGAGGCGCCCAGCGCCGCGATGCTGACCGTATTCTCCGAACGCCGCAGCGATCTGCTCATCACCGCCCGCGAGGAGCGCGCCGAGGGCGTCATCTCCCTCACCCTGGCCGACCCCGGCGGCGCCCAGCTCCCGGCCTGGACGCCCGGTGCCCACATCGACCTGCTGCTTGATGACACCGTCCGGCAGTACTCGCTGTGCGGCGTCCCGGGCGACCAGCACACCTGGCGGATCGCGGTGCTGCTCGACCCGGACGGCCGCGGCGGATCCCGCCGGGTGCACGAGACGCTGCAGGCGGGAGACCAGGTCGCCGTCCGGGGCCCGCGCAACCACTTCCCGCTGCACGCGGTGCCGCGCTACATCTTCCTGGCCGGCGGCATCGGCATCACCCCGATCCTGCCCATGGTCGCGGCCGCCACCGAGGCGGGCGCCGACTGGCAGCTGCACTACGGCGGCCGCACCCAGGCCTCCATGGCCTTCCTGGACGAACTGGCCCGCTACGGCGAGCGGGTAGGCCGTCTGGCCGCAGGACAGCAAGGGCCTGCTGCCGCTTGATGAGATCCTCGGTAACCCGGCCGAGGGCGTGCTGGTCTACTGTTGCGGGCCTGAGGGCCTGCTGGCCGCGGCCGAGCAGCGCTGCGCGGCCTGGCCGGCCGGGGCCCTGCACCTGGAACGGTTCGCCGCCAAGCCGCAGCCCGAGCCGGCCGCAGGCGCGGGGGAGGAGGCCCCGTTCGAGGTGGTCTGCCAGCGCTCCGGGCTGACCGTCACCGTGCCGCCCGGCCAGTCGATCCTCGATGCGCTCGAGGAGCAGGGCGTGAGCGTACTGTCGTCCTGCCAGGAGGGCGTCTGCGGCACCTGCGAGACCCGGGTGCTCGAGGGCATCCCCGATCACCGCGACTCGCTGCTGTCCGAGGAGGAGCGGGAAGAGAACGAGTACATGATGGTGTGCGTCTCGCGGGCGAAGTCCGAACGGCTGGTGCTCGACCTGTGAAGACCACCGGGAGGCTACCGTGACTGATGCGGCCGAGGCGGACGAGGCCCGCAACTACCCGCTGAACTGCTGGTACGTCGTCGCCGCCAGCGATGAGGTGGGCCGGACGCTGCTGGCCAGGCAGGTGCTGGGCCGCCGCCTGCTGCTGTACCGCACCGGCGCCGGCCGGGCCGCGGTGCTCGATGACCGGTGCCCGCACCGCGCGGCCCCGCTGTCCATGGGCAGCCTGGACGGCGACGAGGTGGTGTGCGCCTACCACGGCTTCACCTACGCGGCGGACGGCCGGTGCGTCCGCGTGCCGTCGCAGCGCCACGTGCCCTACGGCGCCCAGGTCCGCAGCTACCCGGTCGCCGAACGGCCCCCGTTCATCTGGATCTGGCCCGGCAACCCGGCGCTGAGCCGCGGGTCAGAACCGCCCGACCTGCCCCCGCTGCGCGAGCCGGGCTGGGCCGTGCTGGGCGGCTCGCTGGAGATGGACGTCAACTACCTGTTGCTGCACGACAACGCGCTGGACCGCACGCACTTCCCCTACGTGCACCCGCACCGCATCCACCGCGGTTACGTGCAGGACCCGCCGCCACTGCAGATCGAGGTCACCGAGACCACCGTCTCCTACAGCCGGACCTTCACCCCCGCGCCGCTGATCGGCTGGCAGCACGAGGCCACCGGGCTGCCCGCCGACCGGGAGTACACCCAGCGCGAGACCGGCACGTTCGTCTCGCCCGCCCTGCACGTGGACGAGATGGACATCATCGGCCCTGACCAGGTGTACCAGGGCGTGTTCATCCGCGGGTACACGCCGGTCGACGCCGCCCGGACCCTCATCACCTGGCGCGCGGCCCGCAACTACGCCCAGGACGACGAGTCGGTGACCGAGCGGCTGCGCGAGGTCTATGAGGGCACGATGACCGAGGACCAGCCGCTGCTCGAGGCCATCCAGGCCACCACCGGGGGAGCGGTCGGCTACCAGGTCAGCGCGGCCGCCGACGCCGCGGCCATCCGCGCCTACCAGATCGTCGAGGCCATGCTGGCCGAGGAGCGCGGCCGCGCCTTCACCCGCTGGCACGGCACCCGGCGCGACTGAGCGGCCGCGCGGCGGCTTGCCGACGCGCGCGCTCCAGGAAGCACTGAGCGGCCGCGCGGCGGCTTGCCGACGCGCGCGCTCCAGCAGGCACTGAGCAGGTCCCGCTCGCCGCTACCGGCCCGTTCGGGTGTCATTTATGCCGAACGGGCCGTGGTCTTAGCCGCCGGTCAGTACGCCGCGGTCCCGCCGTCGACGTTGTACGCGGAGCCGGTGATGCCGCCCGCGACGTCCGAGGCCAGCAGGACGGCCACCGCGGCGACCTCCTCGATGGTGCTGATCCGCTTGAGCGCGGTCTCCTGGGCGAACTGGTCGACCATCTGGTCGAAGGTCAGGCCCATCTCCCGGGCGCTGTCCGGGCCGGTCGCCACCAGCACGTCGGTCCACACCAGCCCGGGGCAGATCGCGTTGCAGGTGATGCCGGTCGTGCCGTTCTCCCTGGCGATCGCCTTGGTCAGGCCGATCAGGGCGTGCTTGCAGGTCACGTACGCGGGGATCGCGGGCTTGCCGTGCTTGCCCTCGACCGAGGAGATGTTAATGATCCGCCCGGACTTCTGCGGGATCATGTACTCAAGCGCCTTGCGGCTGGCCCAGAACGCCGAGTACAGGTTCCACTTGACCGCGTAGTCCCAGTCCTCGTCGGCCAGGTTGGCCACCGGCGCGGTCTTGATCAGGCCGCCGGCGTTGTTGACCAGGATGTCGAGTCGGCCGAACCTCTCCACCGCCCCGCCCACCACCACGTCGATGTCCTCACGCACGGTGACGTCACCGCGGATGAAGTGACCCCGGTCGCCGGCGTTGATCTCCTTCAGCGCCCGCGCGCCCTTCTCCGGGTCGCGGCCGTTGATGACAATGCTGGCCCCCTCGGCCAGGAAGGCCTCGCCGATGCCCCGTCCGATGCCGGTGCTCCCGCTGGTGATGACCGCTACCTTGCCGTCAAGTTTCCCCATGCTGACCCTCCTTTGGCTGGGCCAATGTTTACACGGACTTCAGTTTCTGGTCAACGAGTTCCTGACACCTGCCGGTCAGGCCGTCTCGCCGCCGTCCACGACCAGCAGCGTTCCGGTGATGAAGCTCGCCTCGGCCGACAGCAGGAAACAGACCGGGGCGGCGATCTCCTCCGGCTCGGCCACCCGTTTCTGCAGGTTGCCCTGGCCGAACAAGGCCGAGCCCTGCTCGACGGTGCCGGCCCGGGCGATCATCAGCGGTTCGGTCATGCCGGTCCTGGTGCGCCCCGGCGCCACGGTGTTCACCCGGATCTCAGGGGCCACGTCGCGGGCCAGCTGGCGGGAGAAGGCCAGGATAGCGCCCTTGGCCGCGCCGTACGGCGCGTTACCTGACTGTGACTTCAGCGCGGCGACCGACGCGACGTTCACGATCGCGCCGCTGCCCCCCTTGCGCATCACCGGCAGCACCTCGCGGCAGAACAGGAACGTGCCGCCCACGTGCACGGTCAGCATGCGCTGCCAGCGCTCTAGCGACCACTCCTCGATCGGCCCGAACTCCGCGTGGCCGGCCGCGTTGAACAGGCAGTCGATGGACCCGAAATGCTGCGCGACGGCCTGCACGCTGCGGCTTACCGAGTCCTCAGCGGCGACATCCGCCCCCAGCGCGATCGCGCCGTCGAGCTCGCCCGCCACCTTCTGGGCCTTCTCCTCGTCCCGGTCGACCACCGCCACCCGTCCGCCGTCCGCCGTGAACCGCCGGCCGACCGCGGCGCCGAGGCCGGAGGCGCCGCCGGTGACGAGCAGGACCTTTCCGTCGAACCGCATAGCCGGCCTCCTCTGTACGGGGTAGTTTCTGGCATGCTAGTACAAAAAGTCCTCGCCCCGCCCGGATCGGAAGGCCAGCCGTGACCGACGCAGCCGTGACCGACGACAGCGCGGTGTACCTGCACGTGACGATTCAGCTCGTCCGCGGTAAGCACCGGGTCTTCGCGGCCGCCATGGCCGAGATGGCCCCGGTTCTCGAGAGCCAGGGCTGGCGGCTGATCGGCGCCTTCACCCCGGGCATCGGCCGCCTCGGCGCGGTCTACCACCTGTGGCGCATCCCGTCCGCCGACAGCGCCGTGGAGGCGCTGGCCGCGGTCCGGGCCCACCCGGACGCCGCGCGCTGGCACGACGCCTTCGCCGAGTCCGTGGCCGACGAGGCCCTGCAGCTGGTCCGGCCGATGCCCTACTCGCGGACCCCCTGACCGTAACTGCCGGCCATCGCGCAGACCGGTGACCGGTCAGCGGCCGGCCACCGCATAGGTCGCCATGACCAGTTTCTCGGTCGCGATGCGGCCGCGCAGCAACTCCCGCGCCTGCGCGACGAGATCGGCGGCCCCGGCTTCCTGCGCGGCCGCGAGTGCCGTCGCGAAGGCCTGCCCTGCTCGCTCGTAGCGGTCGGCCACGTCGGCCAGGTGCAGGCTGTCGGGCAGGTCCGCCTCGGCGCCGGCCAGCGCGGCGCGCACCGGCTCGCTGTCCTGCCGCGCCGCTACCTGCTCGGCGTAGGCCAGCAGGGCCGCGGTTTCCTCGCGCATCCAGGCGACCTCGTGCGCGGCCCGCACCGCGGCGTTGCGCAGCACCGTCTCGGCCATGACCAGCCGCAGCTTAAGGGTCTCGTCGGTGAGCGCGGGCAGGATCGCCTCCATCAGCTCCCGGCAGCAGTCCTCGATGAGCACGTCGGTGGTCGGCCTGGTGATCATGACGGGCGCTCCTCAGTCATAAATTCCACCTCAGCTCAGCTCAGCCGGTCGCAGATGGCCAGGAACATGTCGTGCTGGTGGGAGATGGCGTTGATGAGGTACGGCGCCAGGATGCCGGGCCGCTGGGCGGCTCCGATGGCTGCGGCGGCCGTGAGTAGCTGCTCAAGCAGGGCCGCCATCCCGATGATCAGGAAGTAGTCGACCGTCTGCGGGTTGACCTGCTCCTGGGTCAGTCCCGTGGCGGCCCGGTAGCGGTCCAGGAACCGCTCCGGGTCGGCCCAGTACACGTTCGGCTCGACCGGGCTCTGGGTGTAGTAACCGAGGTCCTCGCGCGGGTCGCCGATGCGCGCGAACTCCCAGTCGATGACCAGCGGCGGGCCGGACGGGCCGACCAGGACGTTCGTCGGGTTGCAGTCTCCGTGCACCAGCCCGAGGGGTACCGGCGGCGGCTTGTGCGTCCGAGCCCACCAGGTGACGTACCCAAGAACGGGCGCGCTGCTCGGGTACTCCCCAGCCATGCGATCGTAACCGGCCAGCACGCCGTCGATGTAAGCCGCCCAGTCCGGCGGGTGCGGCATCCGGGCGGGCAGCCGGGCGAGCGGGGTCCCGTGGACGGCTGCGAAGGTGTCGACGAAGAGGTCGGCCAGGGGCCGGACGTCCTCGGCGCGCGCCATCTCGTCCTGAAGCGATCCGGCCGGCGCGCAGTCCATCACGATGGCCTTCGAGCCCAGGTACTCACCCGAGCCGTCATACCAGCGGACCACGGGAGTCGACACCGGCGTCGCCGCCGGAAGGGCCTGCATCAGCTCCCACTCGGCGTCCCGGTCGCTGGCGAAGACGCCGCTGCCCGGCGGGGGATCGCCGCGCAGGATGAAGGTCTCCTCCACCCCGTCGCGCCATCGCACCCGGGCCCTGGCGCTGATCCGGCTGTACCCGCCGGTGATAGCCTCGCAGGCGACGACCCGGCCCTCGCGGGCCGGTTCGACGGCGGCCAGGAACCGTTCGAATCTGGGACCCAGTGCGTCCATGGCACCCATACCTCAGAACGTGACCAGCGAGGGGTCGGCGGCCTGCAGATGGTGCAGTTCGTTGAGGGTATGGATGACCCTCCTGCCGTCTCCGGTCAGCACCCGGCTCACCGAGGCGTGCGCGGGCCGGAAGAACATGTCCTGGCGCAGGCCGAGCAGATGGCCGATGTAGGCGTTGATGACGCCGCCGTGGCAGACGATCGCGAGCTGCCGTCCCTTGTGCAGGGCCAGGATGCCCTCGACCACGGTGACCACCCGGTGCCGGAACTCGGCGCTGCTCTCCGAGAACGGCGACACGTCCCAGCGCAGCTCGCGGTTGAACCGCTCCCGCACGCCGTGCCACATCACCGGGGGCAGGACGTCCTCCAGCCGCACGCCGTCCGGCACGTCCCGGTAGGTCTCCACCTCGCGCAGTTCCGGGTAGATGACGGGTTCCAGGCCGTGCGGGGCCGCGACCTCACGGGCCGTTTCGACCGCCCGCTCCAGGTGGCTGCACAGCACCGCGGCGATCGGCTCGCTGGCCAGCGCCTTGCCGACCGTGGCCGCCTGCCGCTGGCCCAGATCGGACAGGGGCGGGTCCGCCCACAGCGCGGGAGTGAACGCGCCGGACGGCACCTCCTGCTTGCCGTGCCGGACGAAGGTCAGCTGGACCACGTCCGGCTGGCCGGTCAGGAACGGCCGGTCGAGCGAGGTCGGGGAGGGAGCCTGGGCCGGAGGTTTGCGCGGGGGAGACGGGGTGGACGGGGAAGCCGGAATCGGGTGCGGCTGCATAGTCTGATCGTAGTCAGAGCCTGGAATACCCCGTTGCGGCCGGCCGGCCGAATCGATCTAGCTGGGGTGTTGCCCCGTAAGCCCCACCGCATGAATAATCCAAGCAGGCAGTTTCACCAGACTCATTCCGCTAACTAGGAGACGATATGGTCTACGTCCCGCACCGCGGAGACCTGCCGGCCAGGTTCGGTGACGGAGTACCGCTGATCCCCGATATCGGCCCCGCCGAGCTGGACTCGAGGGTCTACACCGATCCGGCCCGGTTCGAGGCCGAGCGCCGCAAGGTGCTCAACCGCAGCTGGCAGATCATCTGCCGCTCCAGCGAGATCCCCGGCACCGGCGACCACGTGGTCTGGGAGGGCCAGGGCGAGACCATCGTGATCAGCCGCCGCCGCGACGGCGGCGTCAGCGGCTTCCACAACGTCTGCCAGCACCGCGGCGCCCGCATCGTGCCGAAGTCCGGCCAGGGCGCCCGCCGCTTCACCTGCCGCTGGCACAGCTGGAGCTATGACCTGCAGGGCACGCTGGTCGGCGTGCCGGACCGTGAGGACTTCGACGAGCGGCAGCTCAAGGACGCCTGCGCGCCCCCGGTCGAGGTTGCCGAATGGGGTGGCTGGGTCTGGGCGGTGCTCGCCGGGCCGGGCGTCGCACCGCCGCTGGCCGACTGGATCGGCCCGGAGATCGTGGGCGACCTCGGCGCCTACCGCATGGAAGACATGGTGCTGCACGACAAGCTGACCTGGGAACTCGAGGCCAACTGGAAGGTCGTCATCGACGGCTTCAACGAGAACTACCACGCGGCCCACCTGCACACGATCTCGCCGCAGGACGTCAAGGACGGCCGGTTCAGCACCTACTTCGTGTTCGGCAGGAACGGCATGATGGTCGTCCCGTACAAGGGCGTCCTGCCGGAGCTGAACCAGACCCGGGACCACCAGGGCCTGGCCATCTGCCACTACACGATCTTCCCGACCTCCGTGTTCAACAACAACCCGGCCCACCTCCAGCTGTTCCGTGCGGTCCCGATCGCGGTCGACCGGACCAGGTTCGAGACCTGGGAACTGTGGTACCCCGACGGCGACGACGAGTACCTGACCAAAACCGGGGCCCACTGGGAACGGCTCAAGGGCGTGGTAGCCGAAGACGTGGAGATCTACACCGAGTGGGCGGCCGCGCGCCGGTCCACCGCCTATACGCGGAATGTATTCAACAACCGCGAGTGCAAACTCACCCACTTCCACGGCGTCGTGCAGGACATGCTCGACGCCGACGACTGACAGGCGCGGAGAATGGCTGCTCCACACTACGTAGCGGGGATCGACTTCAACACGGCCGTGCGCCAGGACGCGTTCGACGTCATGGCCCGGCTCATCGAGCACTACCGCAACAAGTCGACGGACCGGGCGCCGGACCAGTGGCGGGAACCGGTCCGTAACTACCGGGACCAGGACCTGTGGCGGCAGGAGATGCAGGCCGTCTTCAAGAAGGTGCCGCTGCCGCTGGCGCTGTCCTGCGAGCTGCCCGGGCCCGGCACCTACAAGGCCATCGACGTGGCCGGCACGCCGGTCGTGATCACCCGCGAAGCGTCCGGCGCGGTGCGGGCCATGATCAACGTCTGCCGTCACCGGGGCGGCGAACTGGTCCCCGAGGGCACCGGCAAGGCCAACCGGCTGACCTGCCCCTACCACGCCTGGAGCTACGACCTCAAGGGCTGCCTGGTCGGCGTCTACGGTGAAGAGACCTTCGGCGGGGTGGACCGGGAGAAAATGAGCCTGTTCGCGCTGCCCGCCGCGGAGCGCGCCGGGCTGGTCTTCGTCTCGCTGGACCCCAAGGCCACCATCGACCTGGATGAGTGGCTGGGCGCCGAGCTGATCACGCTGCTCGAGGCCATGGCTCTGGACAAGACCTTCCACTACTCGACCAGGACCCTGGCCGGGCCGAACTGGAAGGTGGTCATCGATGGCTACCTGGAGGGTTACCACTTCGCGTCGCTGCACCGCACCACCGTGTTCCGGACCAACCTGTCCAACATGGCCGCCTTCGACAGCTGGGGGCCGCACCAGCGCAACTCGTTCGCGCTGCGGCCGATCGCCCACGCGGTCGACCTGCCGCGCGAGCAGTGGGACCCTGCGCTCTGCGTCGGCGCCATCTACTGGCTGTTCCCCGGCCTGGCCGTGGCCGGCGGGTGGCGCTCGCAGGTCGTCGTCTCGCTGGTCTTGCCCGGCACCAGCTGGGATACCTCGCACACGCAGCAGATCCTGGCCCTGCGCCACGAGCCAGCCGATGACGACGAGCGCAAGGCGGCCGAGCACACCCGCGACTGGTTCCACGACGTCGTCATGGACGAGGACTACGCGACCGGTTACGGCGTCCAGCGCGGCCTGACGGCCATGGACGGCCAGGACTTCGTCTTCGGCCGTAACGAGCCGGGGGTTCAGCACTTCCATCGCATCCTGAAGGAGATGACCACATGAGCGGCGGCGGAGCGACCGACATCGAAGAAGAGGAACTGCCCGTGGCGCAGACCGGCGGGCCGCTGCTGCTGGACAAGCGGGTCGCCGTGATCACCGGCGGCACCCGCGGCATCGGCCGCGGCATCGCCGAGGCCTTCGCCGCGCAGGGCGCGGCCGTGGTCATGGGCGGCAAGTCACAGGCCAAGGGCGAGCAGGCCCTGGAGGAGATGGGCATCGGCGACCGCGCCATGTTCGTGGCCTGCGACGTGCGCCGCCAGGAGGACGTCAACAACCTGATCGACCAGGCTGCCAGACGCTACGGGAGCGCGGACATCATGGTGAACAACGCCGGCGGCAGCGACCGGTTCGCGCTGGTGCACGAGATGACCGACGAAGCCTGGCAGAACGCGCTCGACTTCAACCTGAACGCGGTGTTCTGGGGCAGCCGCCGCGCGCTGCGGTACATGCTCGAGCGCGGCTGGGGGCGGATCATCAACATCTCCTCGGTCGAAGGCAAGCAAGGCAACAAGCCCGCGGTCAGCCACTACATCACCAACAAGCACGCCATCAACGGCCTCACCAAGGCCGTGGCGACCGAATACGGGACCAGAGGCATTACCTGCAACGCGATCTGCCCGGGCGCCATCGAGACGGACACGATGAAGGAGCTGGGACCGCAGGCGGCCGCCAGTGCGGGCATCACCTACCAGCAGTTCCTCGACAACTACGCGGCCGAGTCCGCCATCAAGCGGCTGAACACGGTCGAGGAGGTAGCCGCCATGGCCACCCTGCTCGCCAGCGACCTGGGCGCCGGCATTACCGGCTCGCTGATCAACGTCGACGGCGGCACCTCCCAGTGGTAGGTACACAGTGGTGAATCAGCCGTGGTGAGCCCAGCGGTCGCGCTGCCCGATCGCTGGCTCACTGACTGGGAGCGCAGCGGGCGCATGCCCTTCTACACCCGCGCCAACGCCGGCGAGGTGCTGCCGGACCCGGCCAGCCCGCTCGGCTGGACCCTGGTCTTCGAGCAGGGCCTGCTCCCCGGGTGGCTGCGCGGATTGGTCGAGTTCGGCATCTACCGCGATGGCGAGCTGGACGCCGGGCACCCGCCGGTGGTGGGGTCGTTCGGCGGCTATTTCTACATCAACCTGTCGCACTGCCGCGTCGTGGCGATCCGGATGGGGATGACGGTCGAGGCCTTCGACGCGGCCCTGCTCGGCAACGCGGCGGCCGCGCCGGCCTACCAGCCGCACCCGGACGACCCGTGCGATGAATGCTCGGCCAAGGTCGCGCAGACGATCGGGGAGATCCTGGGCGCATCACAGTTCCCGCAGATCGAGGCCGACCTGGAGCGCGTGCTGGCCAAGCGGCGCGGCCGCCAGGACCTGGCCGCGCTGTCGGCGGCGGAACTGGTGGCGCATGCCCGGTCGTTCCTGCCCGAGTTGGACAACGCGTTCGCCCGGCACGACTACTCCACGTTCGGTTCCGCGGTCGGGCCCGCGATGCTCGCGGAGGCCTGCGCCGCGGTCGGCCAGCCCGAGGCCCTGCTCGACCTCATCTCCGGCTACGGCGAGGTTCCGTCCGCGTCCCCGTCATGGGGCCTGTGGCAGCTGTCCCGGCTAGCCAACGCCTCGCCTGAGCTCGGCGTCCTGTTCGACCAGGGCCCGGCGGCGGTCGCGGCCGCGCTGGACGGCGCCGAGCCTGCGGTGGCCAAGTTCGCCGAGGCCCTGGACGGCTTCCTGGCCGACTTCGGCCAGCGCGGCCCGAACGAGTGGGACATCCGCGCCATCTCCTGGGAGGCCGGCCCGGACCAGGTGCTGGCGCTGGTCGACACCATGCGGCACATGCCCGACGAGGATTCGCCGGACGCCCGTCATGCCCGGCTGGAAGCTACCCGCGAGTCCGCCACCGAGCGGATCCGCGGCGCGCTGGCCGACGAGTCCAGCCGCCAGAGCTTCGATGTCGCCCTGCAGTCCTCGGCCCGGACCATCCCGCTGCGCGAGAAGACCAAGCTGATCGCCGTGACCACGATCAACGAGGTCCGGATGGCCTTGCGCGAGCTCGGCAGACGGGGCGTGGCGGCCGGCTACTACGCCTACCCGGAGGACGTCATGATGCTGCTGGAGTCCGAGCTCGACGACTACGTCGCGGACCCGGCCCGTTTCGCCCCGGTAATCGCCGAACGGCTGGCCCAGTACCTGGCCCTGTTCGAGATCGAGCCGCCGTTCATCATCGACGCCGAGCCCGCGCCGCTGCCCGCCTGGCCCCGGCGGGCCCGGCCGCGCCCTGAGCCGGCCTCGGCCGGCGAGGTGCTGCACGGTATCGGCGGCAGCGCCGGGCAGTACCAGGGCCGGGCCCGGGTGGGCATGAACCTGCCCGCGGCCATGGCCCTGGAGCCGGGCGAGATCCTGGTCGCGCCGCTCACCGACGCCGCCTGGACGCCGCTGTTCCTGGTGGCCGGGGCGGTCGTGGTCGACGTCGGCGCGCTGAACAGCCACGCCGTGGTGGTGTCCCGCGAGCTCGGGATTCCCTGCGTGCTCTCGCTCGAAGACGCCACCGCCCGGCTGCGCGACGGCATGGAGCTCGCCGTGGACGGCACGGCGGGCACCGTCACGGTGATATCGGAAGGCCAGTCATGACAGATCTCAAGGCGCTGCAGGATAAGCAGGAGATCACCGAACTCTGCTACCGCTACGGCCTGACCTTGGACAGCCGCGACTGGGCCGGGCTCGCCGCCGTGTTCGCGCCCGACGCCAACGCCTTCTACCTGGACATGCCGGCCTGCCGCGGGTACCAGGCCATCGAGGACACGTGCCGGACGGCGCTCGAGCCGATGTCGGCCACCCAGCACCTGATCTCCAACGTGGTGGTCAGGCTCGACGGCGATCGGGCCGAATCCGTCTGCTATCTGCAGGCCCAGCACGTCAAGGCCGGCACCCCAGGCGGCGACAGCTTCATCATCGCGGGGCGCTACGACGACCAGCTGATCCGCACCCCGGACGGCTGGCGCATCCGCGAGCGGCGCCTGGCCCTGATCTGGACCTCGGGCAACCCCGCCGTCGCCGGCGGCTGACCAGCAGCGTGAAGGTCACGCCTGGAGTGGTGAGAACACCACTCCTCGTTGGTGCGTCCGGGGATGCCCTGCCGATGGACCGGTTCCACTACCCGCCCGGAGGGCACACGGACTGGCACCTCCACACCGGTGAACAGGTGCTTTACGGCGAGTCAGGCCGCGGCTGGGTCCGGTTCGAAGGCCGGGAACGCGTCGTGATCGAGCCGGGCGCGGTGGTGCACGTACCGGTCGGGCTGCGGCACTGGCACGGCGCCCGGCCGGACACCGCTCTCGTCCACGTGGCCGTCACCGCTGGCGGCGATACCGAGTGGCTCGGCGAGGTTACCGCCGAGGAGTACGCGGGTGAGCCAGGGCCCGAGGCCGGGAGCGGGACCGGGTCAGCGACCGAGCCGGACGAGGTGGTTCTGGCGTTCGTGGCGGCGATCGAGCGCAAGGATATCGATGCCGCGCTGGCGCTCGTCACCAACGACGTCGTGTACGACAACGTGCCGATCGGCGCCGCTACCGGCCCCGACGGCATCCGCAGCGCCCTCAGCAGGCTCCTCGGGACAGCGGAGCGGATCGAGTGGGTGATCCAGCACCAGGTGAGTACCGGCAACGAGGTCATGAACGAGCGCCTCGACCGTTTCCAGCTGGGTGATCGATGGGTCGAGGTGCCCGTCGCCGGGCTATTCGTGCTGCGCGACGGGCGGATCGCCTTGTGGCGCGACTACTTCGACCTGGCCACCTATCGCCGCCAGACCGGGCCGGCGCCCGGCCCCTAGTCCCGAGCGCACGGCCCAGGGATCCGCCGGCACGTCGCTCCCCAGTGCCGAGACCAGCTGCGTCATGAGCGCGTGCGGGTCGTCGAGAACCGCGGCCATGTTACCCAGCACGGCGTGCTCGACCAGCTCGGCCAGGTGGTCAGGGAAGACCGAGTTACGCTCGGCCTGCCAACCGTCCAGCGAACGGTCCGCCACGAGTCGTGGCTGCGCCTTGGCAGTTTGCACGCCAGCCATCATGTCCGTGTCGATGAAGCCGGGAAAGGCGCTGGTCACCACCACGCTGTCACCCTTGAGCTCGGACCGGACGGCCGTCGCGAGCATCATGGCCGCCGCCTTGCTGGCGCTGTAGACCGGTGAGCTGCGCGAGATGACCAGGGCCGCGAGCGACAGGACGAACAGGACGCCGCCGCGGCGAGCCCGCAGCTGTGGGCTGAGCGCCCGCACCAGTGCGAGCGGACCGAAGAAGTTGACCTCGAAGACCGACCGGAACAACGCTGCGTCCGACGGGGCCAGCACAGCGCCGAAGCACGCCTGGCCGGCGTTCGAGACGAGCAGGTCGGCGTCCTGGCAATACTCGGCGGCGGCCTGGACCTGGCCAGGGACGGTTTCATCGAGCCGCACAGGCGCCACGCGGTCACCGTGCCGCGCCGTCAGCGGTACCAACGCCTCTGTGTTCCTGGCACCGGCGTAGACCCGGTCGACGCCTCGCGCCAGCAGCGCCTCCACGAATTGCTCACCAAGGCCGCGATTGGCGCCTGTGACCAGTGCTCGCCTGCCTGCCAGCTCCACCGGGGACCTCCTTCATGAGGCGCCTCGCCGAACGCCATGTGTCACTTGTTCCGTTCAATACACACTGACCAATGTACATTGAGCAATGTAAATCCCCGGAATTCTGCAGGGAGGCGCGTGCCGATGCGGTTCGACGGCAAGGTCGGCGTTGTAACGGGAGGCGCGAGCGGAATCGGCGAAGGAATCGTCCGCCGTCTGGTCGCTGAGGGCGGGCTCTGCCTGATCGCCGACGTGCAGGAGGAGCGGGGGCGTGCGCTCGCGCAGGAGCTCGGGGAGGCCGTCCGGTTTATGCGCGCCGATGTCAGCGTCGAAGACGACGTGGCCGCCCTGATAGATGCCGCTGTATCGGAGCTGGGCAGGCTCGACTGCCTGTTCAACAACGCCGGCATCCTGGGCGTGGTCGGCTCATTGGTGGACACCGCTCGCGAGGACTGGGACCGCACGATGGCGGTCCTGCTGACCAGCGTTTTCCTGGGGATCAAGCATGGAGCACGGGTCATGCGCGCCCAGGGCTCCGGGGCGATCGTCAACACCGCGAGCACTGCGGGCGTGCGTGGCGGACTCGGACCCCACGCGTACACCGCGGCCAAGCACGCCGTCGTGGGACTGACCGAGTCGGCCGCGGTCGAGCTGATGCCGGCTGGCGTCCGCGTCAACGCCATCGCGCCGGGAGCGACAGTCAGCGGGCTGACGGCCAGCGTCGTGGCCGGAGATCCGACCGCACTGGGCCAGGTAGAGGAGCGGCTCGCCCGCAGGTTCGGGCGGCCTGCCCTTCCGGCGGACGTCGCGGCGGCGGCCGTGTTCCTGGCCAGCGACGAAGCGTGGTACGTCAATGGTGCTTGCCTGGTCATCGACGCCGCCAGTGAGGTGCCGGGCGCCAAGGCGCGCCGCTACTTCGAGGGGCCGACATGCTGATCGGGATGGACGAGTACCCGTACCACCAGATCACCTCGACCTTCGCCGGGGTGGCGGGGACGGACCCGGCCTGGAACGACGGGCACTACATCTGCCTCAGCGACATGGCCGGCGAGATCGGGCTGGCCTCCACCTTGCGGCTGTACCAGAACAACGACGTCCTCGACGGCTTCGTGTGCGTCCGTTCCGCGGGTAAGCAGCACAACATCCGGCTCTCCCGGCGGCTGCGGCCCGACCTGGACACCCTGGCGGTGGGGCCGCTGCGGCTGGAGATCATCGAGCCGCTGAGGACCCTGCGCCTTGTCCTGGAGGACAACGAGTACGGGATCACCGCGGACGTGACGTGCCGGAGCACCACGCTGCCGTATGAGGACCCCGCGGAGTTCACCCGGATCGACGGCCGGCTGATCAGCGAGCGGATCACGTACGAGGTCACCGGCAAGTGCGAGGGGTGGGTGCAGGTCGGCGGCCGGCGGGCCGAGCTCAACGGGGTGACGGACTCGTTCTTCCGCAACCACTCCTGGGGCTATCAAGCCGGCCGGGGCGGGCCGCGGCTATACGGAGCGCCGCTGGTGGGCGTGCGCCGGCGGGCGCCGGGCGTGCGGCAGTGGGTGCTGTTCGACATGCCCGACCACGGTGGCTTCTACTTCGTGGACCCCAGCGGACGCCAGGCCTCAGGAAAAGGCGCCATCATGCTGCCGGATCGCAGCATCCCGGTCGTTGACGTGCAGCATGACCTGCAGTTCTACGAGGGCGGCAGGCGGCTGCGCAGCGGCACCGTGCGCCTGACCGACGCCGATGGCGTGCCGCGCGAGTACCTCATCGAGGACCTGGGCTGGGTCTACACCCAGGGCGGCGGCTACTTCGGCGGCTTCGACGACGGGCTGGGCCAGGGCGTATACCGCGGCGACTACCACGTCGAGGGCGAGGTCTGGGACGTCTCGCATGCCACTCGCATCGCCGGCTCCGACGGCCGGTCGTTCGAGTTCGACCACGCCTGGGCGGAGAACTTCACCCGGCTGACGTGCGACGGACAGCGCGGCCTGGCGCACTTCGAGTGTGTCGTCGTCACCGAGGCCCAGGAATGGACCGCCAATCCCGGCCGGACGCCCGCAGGAGGATCTCATGAGTGATTCCGTCCAGCAGATCAGCGACATGATGTTCCGGTACGCCGAGCTGTTCGACACCGGCCAGTTCGACGAGTTCGCCGCGCTCTTCGAGCACGGGAAGTGGCACAAGGCCGAGCCCGGCGCGGCCGCCGCCCGTCAGTGGATCACCGACCACGTCCAGCTCTACGACGGCCAGACGCGGACCAAGCACGTCACGACCAACGTGGTCATCGACGTCGACGAGGACGCCGGCACCGCCACCGCCTCTGCCTACGTCACCATCTTCCAGGCCCTCCCGGACTTCCCGCTGCAGCCGATCTTCGCCGGCCGCTACCAGGACCGGCTGACCCGGATCGATGGCGGGTGGCACTGGATCGAACGCCGGGTGATCAACGACCTGTACGGCGATATCTCCCGTCACGTCCGCTACGCACCACGCGGCGGCGCCGGATGAAGACGCTGGTGCTGGGCGGTACCGGGTTCGTCGGGCGCCGCCTGGTCGAGATCCTGACCGCCGACGGCGTGGTACGTCAATGGTGCTTGCCTGGTCATCGACGCCGCCAGTGAGGTGCCGGGCGCCAAGGCGCGCCGCTACTTCGAGACGGTCAATGACTAGCGCCGCCCGCGCGATGACGCTCGGGAAGGAGCGAAAGACATGCTGCGAGTGTGTCGTCATCACCGAGGGCCCAGGAATGGACCGCCAACCCCGGCCGGACGCCAGCAGGAGGATCTCATGAGTGACGCCGTCCAGCAGATCAGCGACATGATGTTCCGGTACGCCGAGCTGTTCGACACCGGCCAGTTCGACGAGTTCGCAGCTCTCTTCGAGCATGGAAGGTGGCACAAGGCCGAGCCAGGCGCGGCCGCCGCCCGGCAGTGGATCACCGACAACGTCCAGCTCTACGACGGCCAGACGCGGACCAAGCACGTCACCACCAACGTGGTCATCGACGTCGACGAGGACGCCGGCACTGCCACCGCCGCTGCCTACGTCACGATCTTCCAGGCCCTCCCGGACTTCCCGCTGCAGCCGATCTTCTCCGGCCGCTACCAGGACCGGCTGACCCGGATCGATGGCGGGTGGCACTGGATCGAACGCCGGGTGATCAACGACCTGTACGGCGATATCTCCCGTCACGTCCGCTACGCACCACGCGGCGGCACCAGATGAAGACGCTGGTGCTGGGCGGCACCGGTTCGTCGGGTGCCCCTGGTCGAGATTCTGACCGCTGAGGCCGAGATCGCCGCACTGGCCAGAGCCCGCTGACTCGCCAGACCCGGCACCAAGGAGACTAGATGGACGCTGATGTGCAGCGGCTGATCGACCGCCAGGAGATCGCCGACCTGTGCGCGCGCTACACGTTCGCACTCGACACCAGGGACTGGGCGCTGTTCGAGAGCTGCTTCACCGGCGCGCCCGCGTTCGTCCACCCAGGGGGACGCCTCGAGGGATTCGAGGCCATCCTCGCCCGCTCGAGGGGAGCCCTGGAGTCGCTGGACGCCTCCCAGCACCTGCTCGGCAACGTCGTGGCCGACGTCGACGGTGATACCGCCCGCGCCACCTCCTACTTCCAGGCCCAGCATGTGCGCGCGGGAACACCGGGCGGCGATACCTACATCATCGCGGGCAGTTACACCGATACGCTCGCCCGGACCCCTGACGGCTGGAAGATCGCCGAACGGGTCCAGGTCTACCTATGGCGCGACGGCAACCGCGCCGTCGTCAGGCGTTGACATCCTCCCCGCCTGAAGGCGAGGGATTCCACCTACTACGCCGATTGGAGCAGCAGGTGAGGTTCGCGGTTCACCGGCCGGGTAGTCCCGTCGCCGCCGGTCTGGGCGGAGCAGGCGGCCCCCTGGGAGACCTCCGGCGGGTCGATCCTGTCTATCCGGATCATGAACTGGCGTCCGGCTACCACGGCGTGCCTGACGTCCAGGTGGGCGGTCCCCCGCCGCGCATATCGCGGCGTTCGGCGAGTTCCTCCGTGTGGTCCGCGCCTGAGAAAAGAGCGCTGAAGAAGGCGAGGATTCATGTCACCATCCGTCGAGCTGCCAGCGCTGGACCCCTTCGTCGAGGACTTGCAGCAGTTCCCGTTCGCCACCCTGGCCCTGTTGCGTGAGCGGGCTCCCGTCCACGCGATGGCCGAGCCCGGCTGGTACATCGTCACGACGATCGACCTGGCCCGCGAAGTGCTGACGGACCCCGCCCGGTTCTCCAACCAGGTCTCGCGCCGCACATCGCCGCCCGCCGAGGTGGCAGACGAGGTGGCCGCGATCCGGTCCCAGGGCTTCGGATACGTTCCGACCCTGCTGCTGAACGACCCGCCGGCTCACACCCGCTACCGGCGCATGGTGCAGAAGGCGCTGACCCCGCGGGCGCTGGCCTGGATGGAACCGCTGATCGCCGATGTCGCGGAGGAGCTGGCCAGCGCCTTGCCGGACGGCACGACCATCGGCTTCATCGAGACGTTTGCCCGGCCGCTGCCGGTGTGGGCCATCTCTCGCGTCCTGGGCCTGCCCGACGACCGCAGAGACGACGTCCGCCGGTGGACCGACGCCGCCACGGCGACCATCGGGGCCCAGCTGGCGCCCGAGCGGTGGGCTCAGGTGGAACGTGACCTGCTGGATTATCAGCTGACGATCGCCGCAGAGCTCGAGCGGCGAAGGCAGGAGCCCCGCGACGACCTGCTCAGCATGCTCGTCGCCTCCGCTGCCGACCCGGGTCCCGGCGAGGAGCCCATCGGCATTGCCGAACTCGTCAGCCTGACCCGCGAGCTGATGGTAGCGGGCAACGAGAGCACCCTGCGCCTGCTCGCCGACATCATCTTGCAGCTCGACAGCAGGCCGCAGGAGTGGGATCTGGTGCGAGCTGACGAGGCCCGCGCCCACAAGATCGTCGAAGAAGCAGTGCGGATGGCCAGCCCGTCGGCTGCCGTCTTCCGGCGAGTTGTGGGGGACACCACGCTCGGCGGCGTGCCCTTGCCGGATGGGTCGACGCTCGTCGTCTCGCTACTGTCGGCCAAC
Organism: uncultured Actinomycetes bacterium; assembly: GCA_963790065.1. GTDB lineage: Bacteria > Actinomycetota > Actinomycetes > Streptosporangiales > Streptosporangiaceae > Palsa-504. The sequence continues at coordinate 133,508 of CAWBNK010000034.1, forward strand.
CGCGACGAGTCCGTCTTCTCCGACGGCGACCGGTTCGACCCCGACCGTCCCGCCGCCCAGCGGCACATCGCCTTCGGGCAGGGCATCCACGCCTGCATCGGCAACATCCTCGCCCGCATGGAGGCCAGGCACGCCGTCCGCGCGCTGGCCGGGCACGTCAACCGCATCGACGTCATCCGCGACGAGCCGCTCCGCTACCTGCCCAGCCTGATCGTGCGCGGTCTGGTCGAGCTGCCCGTCCAGGTACGCCGCCGTCCCCAGCCGCGCCCGTGACACCCGCCCCGCAGCCGCCACATCCTCACCGGTTGCGGCTAGCGTCAGCACCGGAGGTGAACTAGCACCATGCCCGCCAAGGTGGATGCGGAAGATCGACGGCATCGTCTGGTCCTCGCCGCAGCCGAACTGATCGCCGACGAGGGAATCAACGCGCTGACCAACGCTAAGATAGCGAACCGGATTTCCGGCAGCACAACCCTGGTCACGCACTATTTTCAGAGCAAACGAGAGCTCATCCTCGACACCTACCAGACGATGGCCTCCCGGTCACGGGCGCGGGTAGAGCAAGCGATGCGCGAAAGCGACGACCCGCTGGCCGCGTGTCTGCGCGCGCTGCTGCCCCTCGACGACTCGACCAGACTTGAATGGAAGGTCTGGCTGGCCTATGAGGGCATGTCGGTCGGCGACCCTGAGCTGACACGAATCTGGGCGTCCCGAGCGGCGTCTGCGGTAGACCGGGTAACCCGCCTCATCGAGGCAGACATTTCAGCAGGACGCATGTCGTCAAGCATCGACCCGGACATGGAAAGCGACCGCCTCTTCGCGCTGATCCAAGGGATGTCGTTCCAGTCCATCGTCGATCAGAAGCGGTGGTCTCCCGCCTACCTGCGCCGGATCGTCGACCTGGAACTCCTGCGACTTCGCGGCATCGATAACAGTCTTCGCGCCGCCCGCGAGGCCGAGTTAGCGGACGCCAGCGACAGCACGGCCGGGTAAATCCCGGACCGGCGCCCGTTCAGCTGGCGGGTAGCTGGAAGTGCCAGATAACTAGTGAGGGGCGGCCGCCAGCGGCCCGCGCTGCTGATGGCAGGTAGTCCATCAGCGACCAGGGCCAGTCCTGCCAGTCGCCGATGTCGGCCGCGGGTTCGGGCGGCCGGCTGGCCGACGGGACGGCACGCGGCTCCTCGCACCGCCGTACCTGGAGGCCGAGGCTCAGTGCCGGCCGCAGGTAGTCGCCGAGCTGATGCCGGTAGGTGGCCGCGATGTACCGCTGGCCCGCCGGGCCGCGCGCTGAGATCACCGAGCCGCGGGTAACGAGTTCGTGGTGGATGTCGGAGATGACGAGGTCCCCGCCGGGGCGCAGCACGCGGGCGAACTCGGCCAGTACCGGTTCGAGGCGGGGAACGTGGACGAGAGCCAGCGCGCAGACGATGACGTCCACCGAGTCATCGGGCAGGGGCAGCGGGTCAAGCTCGCCGAGGCGGAACTCGCCGTCCGGGACGCGCCGCCGCGCGTAGGCGAGCATGTCCGGTGAGGTGTCGACGCCAATGACCTGATGCCCGCGCCTGGCCAGGAACTCGGCGAACCGCCCGGTCCCGCAGGCGGCGTCCAGCGCCACCCCAGGCTTCCGGCCGCTCAGGTACTGGGCCACGACCGTCTCGTCGGTGGCGAACAGCCCGCCACCCGCCTCTGCGTCATAGCCGGCCGCCTGTTGCTGGTAGGCCAGGACGGTGCTGACCCGCTCGGCGGATACGCCGCGGTCCCGCAGCTCCTCGTCATCCACCAGCCGCCGGATCTCGGCCAGCCGGGCGTCGGTGAATGCGCGGTCGTGGTCCCCGGCCCAGGCGTCCAGCAGTGCGATGCCTTCGAGGCCGAGCAGATAGGCAAGCGGGTCCTGATAGATCACGAAGACCGATCGTAGACAGCTGCCGACAGACTGCGCACCGCATTTTCATCCAGGCCGGCGACCACACGTTCACCGCCACCGGCCCCAGCGATCGTGCGGCTAGTGTGCTTTACGGACGGTGACATTCCTGTGTTTGCGCAAGGACTGGTGCCATTCCGGCCCGCTCAGCAGTCGCGTGGTCTTGGCCGACTTGACCTCGCCTTCGGCGGCCACGGCCATCGCGACGCTGGCCGCGGTCATGTCATCGGGTGCCTCATACACGACCAGCACGTCATACTCGCCAAACGGGAAGCCAGCCACCAAGATCTTGGCTCCCAGGTCCTCCAGTGCCACCCTGATCGCTTCCACGGGGTCTTGCGGATCCTGGAGCTGAGCCGCCATCGACTTGGCGGTATAGGAGGCTTGGTACATGTACAGCGTCATCGAGATTCCCCTCGGACGGGACAGGCGAAGGGATGACCTGCCAGTCCCGTGACGCCCGGCTGGAAACCCTCTGAGGTCTAAAGATCGTAGACCCGGCCCGAACGGGCGCACCAGCCCCGCCTCGCAGGCGCCTGAGATCATGGTCCCGCAGGGGGCGGGCCCACCCAGCGTGTCTCGCCGTCATGGACGTCAGCGGTGGGCGACAGCCCGGCGCTGCGGGCCACCCGCTGGGAGGCCAGGTGGCCGGGATGGATATGGGCGACGACGGTCCATCCAGCCGCTTGCAGCACGGCCACGAGGCTGCGCGCGGCTTCTGTCGCGTAACCGCGGCCCTGCGCGGGCCGGACCATCACCCAGGCGACCTCGGCCGGACCGGCGGCGGGACCGCCCGCGGGCAGTGTCGCCTGCACCGTCCCCGCCGCAGTACCGGTAGCACGCACGCGCACCACCCAGTTGCCCCACATCTGGTCACCCTCAGGTGAGCGCCGGGCCGTCAGGCGCCCAAACCGGGCGGTCAGGGCCGCCGCTGACAGCGGCGCGCCGCCGGTGAACTCATGCAAGGAGGGATCGTCCAGCAGCGGCGCGAGTTCGGCAGCGTGGGCGACTGTAAGTGGCTCAAGGTCAAGTCGCTCAGTAGACCAGCCCCGGTCAAGGTCGATCACGCATCGACCATAGCTGCCGGTTAGCCACCCGGCCGGCGGCTTGGCTCGCGACATGAGAGCGGCTTCCGCGGCTTGAAATATCCGCGGCCTGAGCGTGTCCGCCTATGGTCTACCGGAACTGGGTTAGCGACAAGGTATTGCCGTCGGGATCGGCGAACCACGCGACTTTCTCGCCCCCGGGAGTCGTCCAGACCCCGTGCTCATCTTGATCCATGCCGTCATAGCGCAGGAAAACGACACCCCTGGCGGTCAGGTCCCGGATGGCGGCCGCGATGTCGGTGACCCGCCACCCGAGGACCGTATAGCCAGCCCGCGAGACTTCGGGGACCGCGGTGATGCGGAGCATGGTGCCATTCGCATCGAGCACGCACGCGAAGTCGTTTTGCTCAACCACGGGCAGGCCCAGTTCCTCTTCATAGAACACCCGGGCCCGGGACAGGTCGGTGGTCGCTGCGAAGGCCACCAGGTCGCTTGACTCGAGCATGACCGGATCCCTCCCGTACAGCCGGACGCGTGCCCCTGATCCTACGGCGGCGGCACACCCGCCTATCCGTCGCGCTCCCGGCGGCATGTGCGGACATCAGCAACGACGCGGGTCCTGACGCATCGCCGGGACCGGTGGCCTGGATAGCATGAATCAGGTGAGTGAGCCGCAGTTCGCCCGGTTCGCCGCACGGGCAGACCTGCCAGACGATGCCTCGTTGCGCGAGGTCGTTGAGGCGGTCCAGGCCATTCCGTATGGCAGGCCAGGATCCCGGACGGCCAACGGGGTCATCAGTGAGTGGAAGGGGACGTGCTCGACCAAGCACGCCCTGCTGGCGCAGCTGCTGTCTGAGCAGTGGCCGGACCTGCGGCCCCGGCTGGTCCACCGCGTCTACCGCGTGTCCCGCGGATCGGTCCTGCAGCGGCACGGAGCTGAGGCAGCCGGTGCCGTTCCGGCAGGCGGGCTGACCGACGTGCACCGCTACCTGGTGATCACCCTGGTAGGCCGGGAGGTGAGGATCGATATCACCTTCCCTGCCGACCCGGCCTGGGACGGGCACCGGTCGATGGGCCTGGCGTGCGGCGACGGCCGGGACTTCCCGGCCGGAGATGACCCAGACGCCGATAAGGCCGGGCTCGAAGCCAGCTACTGTGATCCGCTCGTCCGCGAGCCCTTCATCGCCGCCCTCACGCTCGCATCACAGCCGTCGGGCGATGTACCCGAGTAGGTCGTCGCAGCCTTGATACCCGTAGCCCGCCTGGGGGAACGGTCGCGGACACGACAGCCAACGTCCGCTGCGCGGCCGTCATGATCCGGCCTGGCCCGCCGGCTGCCCGGGGATTATGGTGAGTAACTGGACTTGGAGCAGGGCTAGGGCCGGTCCAGGAACGGGAAGTAATCGGGGCAGCGAAAGCCGGAGGAAGTCAGCGTGAGCGAGTTCAAGGTCGTCAACCCTGCCACCAACGAGATCGAGCGGGAGTTCCCGGCTGCGACCGACGCGGAGGTCGAGCAGGTCCTGGAGCGCTCGGCCCGCGCCTATCAGTCCTGGCGGACCAGCGCGAAAGACGAGCGTGCCAAGGTCCTGCTGCGGGTGGCCGACCTGTACGAGGAGCGGATCGCCGACCTGGCCGCGCTGATCACCCGGGAGATGGGCAAGCCCACCCGGGAGGCCAAGGGCGAGATCCAGCTGGTGATAAGCATCTACCGGTACTACGCCGACCAGGGGCCTGAGCTCCTTAAGGACACCCCGCTCAGCCCGCGCGCCGGAGGCACGGCGCTGATCCGCAAGGAGCCGATCGGCCCGCTGCTCGGCATCATGCCGTGGAACTTCCCGTACTACCAGGTGGCCCGTTTCGCCGCCCCGAACCTGATGGCCGGCAACACGATCATCCTGAAGCACGCGCCGCAGGACCCGGAGTCGGCCCTGGCCATGGAGCAGATCTTCCGCGACGCCGGCCTGCCGGAAGATGCCTACATCAACATCTTCGCGACCAACAGCCAGATCGCGGACATGATCGCCGACCCGCGGGTGGCCGCCGTCTCTGTGACGGGCAGCGAGCGGGCGGGCGCCGCCGTCGCCGAGGTGGCGGGCCGTAATCTCAAGAAGGTCGTCCTCGAGCTCGGCGGATCGGACCCCTTCATCGTGCTGGACAGCGACAACCTGGCCCGAACCGTGAAAGCAGCCGTCGCCGGCCGGATGGGCAATGCCGGCCAGGCCTGCACCGCAGCCAAGCGGTTCATTGTCGTCGGTGATCTATACGACAACTTCGTCGGCCACTTCACCGCCGCGATGGCCGCCCTGCGCCCGGGCGATCCCACCGACCCCGACTCGGACCTGGGGCCGCTCTCTTCGGAGGCGGCCGCTGAGCGCCTGATGGAGCAGATCAGCGACGCCGTGGACAAGGGCGCCACACTTCAGACCGGCGGCAAGCGGGTCGACCGGCCGGGGGCGTTCGTCGAGCCTACGGTCCTGACCGGCGTCACCCCGCATATGCGCGCGTATCACGAGGAGCTGTTCGGTCCCGCCGCGGTCATCTACCGGGTCGCGGATGCCTCGGAGGCAGTGGAGCTGGCCAATTCATCGTCATTCGGGCTTGGCGGCGCCGTCTACAGCGCGGATCCCGACCGGGCCCAAGAAGTCGCCGACCTGCTCGATACCGGCATGGTGTGGATCAACAGCCCGACGGGCTCGATGGCCGACCTGCCGTTCGGCGGGACCAAGCGTTCCGGCGTCGGCCGGGAACTCGGCCCGTCCGGTATCGACGAGTTCGTCAATAAGAAGCTGATCTACACTCCGGCCGCGCGCTGACCGAGCCCGCATTATCCGGACGAACGGCCGCTGGCTCCTTGGCGGACGTGCACCGTAGGCTGGCGGACGTGGTCACCGAGGCTGAGATCCGGCTGGCTGACGGCCGGACCTTGCACGCCTACGACACCGGCGCGGACGGGATCGCCAGCAGCCCTGGTGCTCCGGGCTCGGCGGTCGCGGTGTTCTGGCTCCACGGTTCACCCAACATCGGCTCGCCGCCTGAACCGCTGTTCGCGGCCGCCGAAGCGAACGGCCTGCGCTGGGTCTCCTACGACCGGCCCGGGTACGGCGGCTCAGGTCCGCATGACGGCCGGACTGTCGCGTCGGCGGCTGCTGACGTGGCCGCGATCGCGGACGCGCTCGGCATCGGCCGGTTCGCCGTGCTCGGCCATTCCGGGGGCGGCCCGCACGCGCTGGCTTGCGCCGCGCTGCTACCTGAGCGCGTCATCGCCGCGGTGAGCGTGTCCGGGCCGGCGCCGGTCGACGCAGACGGGCTGGACTGGTTCGCGGGCTGGTCGCCGGGCATCGCGGCGGAGAACCGGGCGGCGGCGGGCGGGCGCGCGGCGCTGGAGGCGTACTGGGCCGGGGCCGAGCCCGAGGACATGGGTGCCTTCTTCACCGAGGCCGACCTGGCTGCCCTCGGCGGCAGCTGGTCATGGCTGGCAGGCGTGGCTGGCCAGGCCATGCAGCAGGGTAACGAAGGATTCCGCGAGGACACCCTCGCCGGCGCCCAGCCGTGGGGATTCGGGCCGGATACCATCCGCGTTCCGGTCCTGATCATGCACGGAGCCAAGGACAAGATGGTCCCGTGCGGGCACGGTGAATGGCTCGCCGCTCGCTGTCCGGCCGCCGAATTGCGTATCGTCCCGGACGCGGGCCACATCACCGTGCTGGACAGCGCGTCGGAGGCGCTGGCCTGGCTCGCCGCCCGCGTCCGCGCGTGATGCCTGCGGTTGCCCGTGGTTAAGGAATGCTGTGCACGGCGGTAGCGACCGGGCTGTCTCCGGCGACTAGTTCAAGGGTCTGATGCCGAGTACCGGGGTGGTCGAGCAGGGCGGCAATGACCGCGGCGACGTCGGCGCGGGGGATGGTGCCTGCGGGTACCGGTGGGGGTGCGAGCCGGATCCTGCCGGTGGCGGGAGCGTCGGTGAGGCCGCCCGGCCGCAGGATAGTCCAGTCCAGGTCCCGAGTGCGCAGGTCGGCCTCGGCGGCGGTCTTCGCCGTGATGTAGGCGGCCCAGACCTCACCGGCGCTGGGCCGCGGCGGCTGGCCGGCTCCCATCGAGGAGACCTGCACGAATCTGCGGACCCCGGCCCGCTCGGCGGCCTCGGCCATCAGCACAGAACCAGCCCGGTCGACCGAGTCCTTGCGCGGGGCGCCGCTGCCCGGACCGGCGCCGGCCGCAAATACCACCGCGTCAGTCCCGGCCAGCAGCACCGCGACATCACCGGCCGAGGCCGCCTCCAAATCGCAGACGACGGCTTCGGCGCCGGCCGTGCGCACATCGGTGGCGTGGGCCGGGTTCCTGATCAGCGCGACGGCCTGGTCGCCGCGCTCGGCCAGCAGGCGCTCCAGGAGCAGCGCGATCTTCCCGTGCCCGCCCGCGATCACTACTCGCATGCCGCCCACCCTACTGACCGGGACCAGCGGCAAAGGGTGCCGATGCATGAACATGCGGAACGGCCGCTTGCGCGCTGGCATTGGGGGCGTGTCGCGGGTTAGCCCCTGAGCCAGCCGGCGGCGGCCAGGACGAGGGCTGCCGCGACGACGGCGCATAGCAGCAGCAGGTAGGCGGTCTGGTGCCAGCTTGCTACCCGGTCCGCTCGTCCCGCCTGGCGTGGTGCTGCCGTCGGATCAGGGTTCCCCCCACCTGCCGGGCCGGCCGCTGTGAGCGGCGCTGTAACCAGGCTGGCGGCCGGGCGCAGGCGGGCGGTGGCCGCGGCGGCGGCCCATCCGACCGTCGCGGTCACCAGCGGCACAGCCATCAGGTCCGCGATCACGTTGCTGCCGAGCCGGTCGCTGACGATGGAACTGGCCGTCCAGCCCGGGTCTGGCGGCCCGCCGGCGCCGAGCACGGCGACCGCGATGGTCGCGTACAGGTACATGCCCAGGGCGGCGCTGATGGCGGCCAGCCGGGCGGTGCGCCGGCCGGTGACGGCGCTGCCGTCCCGCAGGGTGCCGGCCACCCCCACCAGCACCGGCACCACGACCAGCAGCACCAGGTGCGACCACAGTGAGATCACCGGGGCGACAATCCCGTCGAAGCTGAACCCGGACAGCGCCAGCCAGGCCAGGGCGACGAACAGGCCGCCCGCCAGCCCGGGCCGGGCGATCCCGGGGCGGCGCAGCAAGGTAGCCGCGGCGAGGGTGAAGCTGGCCAGGACCACCAGCGCGATCACCGCGAACACCCAGTCACCGGCACCCAGCCGGTACCGGACGGCCACGGCGGCGTACACACCGGCTGCGCCGACCGCGGCGACGGCCATTGCCCACAGCGCCGCGGCGGCCCGCCCCCAGGGTGCCAGCAGCAGCGCGGCGCCCGCGCAGCCGGCCGCGAAGCGGCACCGCCGGCCCCGGCCGTCGATGTGGTCCAGCTCGCCGACCATGGCCTGGCCCCACTCCTCCCGCCCGGCGGACATCAGGCCTGCCGCCCACCGCAGCAGCCGCTCGGGCACGTCACCGCGCACCGCCGGGCCGGCCGGGACCGCGCGGGCGCGGCGCCGGATCAGTGCCACCGCGATGCCCACCGGGCACAGCATGACGATGAACATCCCCACTACGCCTCACTCCAGCGGTTGTGCGGGCGCGCGATGGACCGCCCGGCCTGGGCGGCGGGCAGCCCTGCCACATACTCCCGGCCGGCCAGGGTCAGCCGGTACAGATGGCGGGGCGGTCGGCTTCCCTGGGCGGGCTCCCAGGACGTCTCCAGCAGCCCGCGGTCGGCGAGCCGGACCAGCATCGGATACAGCGAGCCGGACTTCAGGTGAACCTCGGCGGCCAGGTCATAGCCGTAGCGCCACCGCGCCGGATCGGCCGCCAGCGCTCGCAGGACGCCGATCGCCTGCGCGGATGGGGGACGGTTACGCTGCATGAGCGATAACGCTACTCATGTAGCCATAACAGTCAATAACCCTGGGTACCAGACGCCGAGCCTGGCGGGGCAGAACTCGCACCGACCGGACCCGCAGTCCTGCCGGTTCCACGAAACGCCGCCGTCCCCTCCTCCGGACCAGCCACAACGACAGCCCGAGCCCGGCGCAGACCGGGGCTGACATGTGCTCTGGCTCGCATTGCCCGCTATCTGCCGGGAGCCGGCGGCCAGTTGGCGGTCGCGCGAATCCGGCGCCTGGAGGTGGCTGGCGGCAGGAGTACCGTAAGGCGCGTGACGGGCTCAGCGGCGGGCAGGGCGGCGGTGCTGGTGCCTGGACAGCGGTATGGCACGGACGGACCGCTGCTCATGTATCCGGGCCTCGCCGCCCAGCGCCGGGGCGCCTACACGTACCGCCTGAGCTGGGACGTGCCCGGCTTCGCCAGCGACGATCATGAACGCGCGTGGGTGGTCGCGCAAGTGACCGCGGCCATCGACGCGACGGTCGCGGCTGCCGGAGTGACGGCCCCGGTCGTCATCGGCAAGTCTCTTGCGTCCTTGTCCGCCCCGGTCGTCGCGGACCGCGGGCTGGCGGCGATCTGGCTGACGCCGGTGCTCACAGATGAGCCGACCATGTCGGCGCTGCAGGCCGCCAAGGGGCCGTGCCTGCTGGTGGGCGGGACGGCTGACCAGTTGTGGGACGGCCGGACTGCCCGGCTGCTCACCCCGCACGTATGTGAGGTTGAGGACGCCGATCACGGCATGCTCGTCCCAGGGGCGCTATCGGCCTCCGCGGCGGTTCTCGGCCAGGTGATCACGGCAGTAGAGGATTTCCTTGATCATGTGGCGTGGCGACCCTGACGGCTTCCGCAGTCCGGACTCCCTCGGCAGCCCAGTAGGCGGCCAGCACGTCACCGCCTGCGTCAAGGTGCGGTCAGGCGGGCTGCCACAGCTCGACCCGATTGCCCTCGGGATCGGTGACCCAGCCGAACCGGCCGACACCCTCCATCTCCTGCGTGTCTTTAGCCACGTCCGCTCCACGGGCGCGCAATTGCTCGAGCATCGCATCCAGGTCGCGGACCCGGAAGTTGAGCATGGTCTGCTGGGCGCGGGACCCGAAGTACTCGGTCTCGGAGTCGAACGCCGCGAACACCGTCGGCCCGGCTTCCTGACGCCAGAGGCCGTTCTCATCGGCGTCCAGGCCTAGGCAATCGCGATACCACGCGCCCAGGGCCGCCGGGTCGGCGGCCCGCATGAAGTGTCCACCGATTCCAATCACACGTTCCATGCGGCTATCTTGCCAGGACGGCGATCGGGCGGGCCGGCACCACACCATCGCCGGGGGAATTGCGGCCGCTTGGTCAGTCCCGCCGGGCCGCGTCCGGCGTGTCCTGCCACATCCGCGTGCTGTCGAAGCCGATCCGGCCCTCTGGCACGACTTCCAGCACGACCCGGCGGGGCGAGTCAAGGTGCCGCACGAAGGCCGCCGCGGCCTCCGGGTCGCCGGGCCGGACCGCGGCCGCCAGCGCCGGGTAGAACCAGGCCTTGATCGTCTCGTCCTCGTGCACTACGCAGCGTCCCTTGTAGGTCAGCGACTTCGACGTGGCGATGCCCGAGCCGCGGGAGGTCACCACGACGCTGACCCGCGGATCGCGGCGTACCGCGGGCACCCGCGCGCGCTGGCTGCTGGCGGTCAGCCAGAACCGCCCGTCGCGGAAGACGTAGTTCATGACGACGCCGAGCGGATGACCCTCGGAGTTGCTCCAGATGAACGTGCACTCGATCTGCCTGGCCAGCAGCTCCGCCTCGTTGGCCTGATCGAGGCCGTACTTCGTAACGTCCTCATAGTCGCGGTCGGACATGGTGGCCTCCTGTCTACGAGCGTGCGGGCAGTTGCAGCGAGGTGAGCTCGAAGTACTCGGCCAGCCCGTGCTCGCCCAGCTCGCGGCCGACTCCGGACGACCGGTAGCCGCCGAATGGCGCCCGCACGTTGAACCGGCCTCCGTTGACCGCCACCTGCCCGGTGCGCAGGCGGCGGGCCACCGCCACCGCCCGGTCCTGGTCGCCGGACCATACGCCGCCAGACAGCCCGTACTCGGAGTCGTTGGCGATCCGCACCGCCTCTTCCTCGCTGTCCGCGGGCATCACGGCCAGCACCGGGCCGAAGATCTCCTCCCGGGCAATCACCATGTCCGGCGTGACGGCCGAGAACACGGTGGGCCGCACGTAGAACCCGCGGTCCAGGCCGTCCGGGGCGTCCTCGCCACCCGCCACCAGCGCCGCGCCCTCGGCGCTGCCCTGCTTGATGTAATCCCGGATGGTCTGCCGCTGGCCGGCGGTCACCACCGGGCCCAGGTCGGTGCCGGGGTCGAGCGGGTCGCCGACGTGCATGGCCCCGATTAGCCCGGCCAGGCCATCCTCCACGGCGGACAGCAGCCCGCGCGGGACGATCAGCCGGGTCAGCGCGGAACAGGTCTGGCCGTTGTTGACGAAGCAGCTGCGCACCGCCACCGGCAGCGCCGCGTCCAGGTCGGTGTCGTCAAGCAGGATGAACGGGGACTTGCCGCCCAGCTCCAGCGTGAGCCGCTTGACCGTCTGGGCCGCGGCCTGCGCGACCTTGATCCCCGCTTGCGTCGAGCCGGTGATGCTCACCATGTCCACGTCCGGGTGGGCGGCCAGCATCTCCCCGATCTGGCGCCCCGGTCCGCTGATGACGTTGACCGTGCCGGGCGGCAGGCCCAGCTCGTCGATCACCTCAGCGAGCACGAAGGCGGCCAGCGGCGCGGCGCCGGCCGGCTTGAGGATCGTGGTGCAGCCGGCCGCCATGGCCGGGGCCAGCTTCGCGGCCAGCTGGTACAGCGGGTAGTTCCACGGCGTGATCGCGGCCACTACGCCGGCCTGCTGCCTGATCAGCAGCGAGGTGCCGATCCTGGTCTCCAGCGGGAACTCGGCCGCGACGTCGGCCATCGACCGGAAGACGTCCACTGCCAGGCCGACCTGCACCCGGCGTGAGATGGCGATCGGCGTTCCCACCTCGCGGCTCATCATCTCCGCCAGATGCTCGACGCGCGCTTCCAGACCGTCGGCCAGGGCCCGGAGCGCGGCGGCGCGGTCCGCGACGGGCGTCCGCGACCAGGCCGGGAACGCCGCACGAGCCGCCGCCACCGCCCGCTCGACATCGGCGCCGCCGCCCTGCGGCACCCGGCCCATGACGTCCTCGGTCCGGCTGTCGATCACGTCGATGTCGCCGTCGGCGGCCGGCTGAACCCACCGGCCGCCGATGTAGAGCTCCTTGCGAACGTCCACCGCGAAACCTCCCGAGCGAGCGCGGCGCGATGCTCCCGGCCCTGACCGATGCGGCCTGAGCGGGGCACTGCCTATATGACAGTATCTACAGTACGAGTCCATAAAGTAAGCGGGAGCCTCAATGCAGATCGGCCTGTGCTTGCCGCAGCTCGGCGGCCACGTCAACCGCGATGGCCTGCGCGCCTTCTGCGAGCAGGCGGAGCAGCTCGGCTACGGCAGCCTGTGGGTCCAGGAGCACATCTTCTATCCACTGCACCCGGTCTCTGGTTACTCGGCGCGTCCTGGCCTGAAGGTCCCGGACGCCTACCGCAGCACGCTCGCCGCGCTGGAGACGCTGACCGCCGCGGCGGCCTGGACCACCCGGCCGGTGGTCGGGACCAGCATCCTGGTCGCCGGGCTGCACCGGCCGGTCGCGCTGGCCCAGCAGCTGTCCACCATCGACCTGCTGTCCGGCGGTCGGCTGGTGGCCGGCTTCAGCGTGGGCTGGTCGGATGAGGAGCATCAGGTCATGGACGTCGACCCGCGCACCCGCGGGGCCCGCTGCGACGAGCTCATTGACGCCCTGATCGCCTGCTGGGGCCCGGACCCGGTGACGTTCAGCGGCCGGTTCTTCACCATCCCCGAGGCCGAGATCCGGCCCAAGCCAGTGCAACAGCCCCGGCCGCGGCTGCTGTCCGGCATGCGCTCGGCGGCCGGGCTGCGGCGCACCGCGGAGAAGTTCGACATCTGGAACCCGGCCTCCGGCCCGTTGGAGCAGCACCTGGAAATGTTCGGCCAGCTCAGCCAGATGCGCCCGGCCGGGCAAAAGCCGCTCGAGCTGTACCGCCGCCTGTTCACCACGCCGCCGGTGCAGGTCGCGAACCTGCACACGCTCAGCGTGGACGAGCTGTGCGACGAGGTCGCCCGGTCCCGGGCCGCGGGCGTCGACGCGGTGATCATCGACACCAACTTCGACCCGGCGCTGGACACGCCGAAGCGGTGGGCCGAGGTGCCGCGCACGCTTGCCCCGCTGCTGGCGGCCGCCGCCTAACCGGGCCGCGTAACCGCAGCCCGGGTCACCGGTACGAGCGGAAGAACTCGGCCAGGTCGGCGACGAACGGGCCCGGTTCCTCCAGGGACGGGAAGTGGCCGCCGGCCGGCATCTGGGTCCAGCGCGTGATGGTGTACTGCCGCTCCGCCCAAGACCTGGGCACCCGGCGCACGTCGCGCGGGTAGACGGCGCATCCGGTGGGGATCTGCACCCGGGGCGGGCGGGGGAAGGTCCGCTTCTGCTCGGCCCATTCCGCGTACAGCCGGGCCGCGGACGCGATCGTCCCGGTCAGCCAGTACGTGGTCACGTTGGCCAGCAGCTCGTCCTTGGTAAAGCGGCGCTCGACGTCGCCGCCGCAGTCGCTGAACGAGCGGTACATGTCGACCAGCCACGCGGCCAGCCCGGCGGGGGAGTCGTTGAGCGCGAACGCCATGGTGTGCGGCCGGGTGGTGTTCAGCGGCAGGTGGATGACCGTCCCGGCCGCCTGATGGGCGGCCCAGTCGCGCAGCCCCTGCCGCTCGCGGTCGCTGAGCCCGGCTTCGGGATCGTCCGTCCCTTCCGGCGGCTCGCCGAGCGGCATCGTGAGGTACAGCCCGCACACGCCGGCGCCCGCGCCCGACCGGACCAGGTCGGTGGTGATGATGGCGCCCCAGTCCCCGCCCGCGGCGCCGTAGCGCGGGTAGCCCAGCCGCTGCATCAGCAGCGCGAACGCGGCGGAGATACGCCGCACGTTCCAGCCGGGGCCGGCGGTGGGCCCGGAGAATCCGTACCCCGGGATCGACGGGCAGACCACGTGGAAGGCGTCGGACGCCCGGCCGCCGTGGCGCACCGGGTCGCGCAGCGGCTCGATGACCTTCTCGAACTCGAAGACCGAGCCCGGCCAGCCGTGCACCAGCAGCAGCGGCAGCGCACCCGGCTCCGGCGACCGGGCGTGGATGGCGTGAATCCGCTGGCCGTCGACATCCATCGTGACCTGGCCGAAGCCGTTCAGCCGTGCCTCGCACGCCCGCCAGTCGAAGCCGTCCTGCCAGTACCCGCACAGCTCTTGCAGGTAGTTCCGGCTGGTCCCGTAGGCCCAGCCGGAGCCGGGGAACTCAGCCGGCCACCGGGTACGGGTCAGCCGCTCGCGCAGGTCATCGAGCTCGCGCTGGGGCACGTACAGCTCGAACGGCGCTATCCCGCTGGCCACCAGTCCTGCCCGCGGCTCAGCGGCGCCGGTAGCCGGTGACCTGGCCGCCGGAGTCGAAACCGAACAGTGCGACGCCGTCCGAATCGGTCACCAGCCGTTCGGCGCCGTCGGTGCCCAGCGCCACTTTGATCTTCTGCGTGCTCCACTTGGTGATGTCCAGGCACAGCGAGGCCAGTTCGGCGGGCCCGAACGACGCCCGCGCCTGCCCGGCCACGGCCTCGGACAGCAGCTCCGGCCGGGTGATGAACGCGTCGGTGACGCGCAGCGCCACCTTGGCCCGCTCCGGCAGGTCGCTGCGCTCATAGCGGTCGACCTTGGCCGCCATGGTCTCGTCCACCCCGGCCGCCCGCGCGTCGGCCAGCCGCAGCGTCTGGCAGATCCGGCAGTGATGGGTCCGCGCGCACCGCAGCCGGACCAGTTCGGTGGTCACCGGATCGAGCGCGCTGCCGCGCACCACCGCCGCCTGGTACGCATCCAGCAGCCCGGCGGGCGAGGCACCGACTGCCGCAAACGAGCCGGCCGCGGGCGGCTCGGCATCGCCCAGCAGCCGGGCGGCGATCAGCTGCAGCCGCTGGGTGAACTCGACCACGTAAATCGCCGTCACCAGCGCCCGGGCGCCATCCGTCCCGTACCGCCCGGTCAGCACCGCGCGCATGTCCTCGGGCGTCCCGCCGACGTCGATGACGAACTGCTCCGTGAATTCCACCACGTCCCGCTCCGCCGCCGAGAACAGCGGCGAACCCGGGTAGCCCGGCAGCGCGGCCACCTTCGCCTCGAGCTCCGGGCCGGCCGCCGCGGCGGCGTACTCGCACCGGACCCGGGCCGCGGCCGGGTTCCCGATGAGCTGCGCCACCCGCACCCGGACCAGCTCCAGGAGCACCGGGTCGCCAGCCTGCCAGACCCGCTCGTTCAGCGCGGTCAGCAGCTCGCAGGCCCCGGGCCTGAGCCGTGACAGGGCTCCGGGCGGCGCCCAGACCAGCTCCGCCATCATCGACTTACTGGTCGTCATGTCCTGATACTCCCTGATCATGCCGGCCGGTCCTCGCGGCCCTGCCGGAACAGCTGCGCCTCGATCGGCATGGCCGCGCCGAGCGGTTCGGTGCGCGTCC
This sequence comes from uncultured Actinomycetes bacterium, assembly GCA_963790065.1. Taxonomy (GTDB): domain Bacteria; phylum Actinomycetota; class Actinomycetes; order Streptosporangiales; family Streptosporangiaceae; genus Palsa-504. Next base: position 149,010 of record CAWBNK010000034.1, read on the forward strand.
ACTCGTGCACGCAGACCCGGTGCGCGATGGCCCACCGCCCGTCCCGGCATTCGTACCGATCCAGGTAGCGGCCCCACCAGGTGTCAAGCTGGCGGCCGCCGTCGGCGGCGCGCAGCAGGTAGGTGACGTTGTAGACCTCGCCCGTGGCGTGGCTGTCGTCCGTGATCTCGATCGCGTGGTTGAGCACGCAGTGCATGGTCGCCTCGTACCGGCGGTGCGACCGCACCACCCGCGCGCACAGGTCCGCGGCCGATCCCACGAAGACGCCGTGGTCGTCGGTCGCATCGTCGTGGTAGGCGCTGCGCATCAGCTCGGCATCCAGGCGGTCGACCCCGCGGCAGTAACGCAGCGCGGCCTGCCGGATGGCCTCGGCGGCTACGGCCGCGTCGAGGGGCGCCGCCTCGGCGGGCGCCACTTAACGCTCGGAGGGCATGTCGAGGACCCGGCTGATCCGGTGGTGGCTCGACGGCCGGGGCGCCGCGACCCACACGCACAGCTCCGGGTCGGCCTCGAACAGCGTGCCTTCCAGGTACCGGCCGCTGGGCGTGAACCGGCCCCACCGTGTCCCCATGGTGACGTGCACGGTGCCGTCCCCGTTGTCGACGTAGTAGGCGTTCGGGTTGAGCGGGTGCCTGATCGAGCCGGGCCGCGGTCCTGGCCCGTCGGTGCCGTCGGCTACGCGCCGATCCACCTGGTCAGAAGGTCGTGCCGCCACGTGATCATGCCTTCCTGGAATTTCGACGCAGTGACGTACTGGCGCCGCGTTGTCTCCAGCCCGCGCTGTACCGCCTCCATGTTGAACGTGTCCTGCTCCATGACCAGGCCAAGCGTCTGCAGCTCCGGCGCGTTCGTCCACGGCTCGGCGAAATCGAGCTCGGTGATCTGCGCCGTGGGCGGCCGCGCGCCCCGGTACGGCGTCAGGAACATCACCTCGAAGATCGACTCGTTGTGCCGGTCACCGTTGGGCCGGAACCGGTACACGATCCGGTTGTAGCCGCCCCAGGGGTGCAGGTTCGGGAACACCGCGTAGTTCCAGTGGTCGACGAGCTCGCAGTCGCTGATGTCGTCCGCCTCGTCGCCCAGCACCTGCCGCCAGCGCTCCCGCCCGGCCTGGGCCATCGCGTCGCGGGCCGTGCTGCGCTGCGAGAAGGGGATGGGCAGGTCCTCGCCCTCGCGCACGTCGAGCATGCGCTTGAGGATGTCCGTCTCGAGCGCCTCTCCGGGCAGGTCCTCGATCGGCGTCCCGGACGGGCTGATCTGCCGCGAGTAATTACCGTAGACGTCGACGGCAGCGTTGGCGTCGCCTACGTACGGGGCCGACTGGGGATGCGTCGCGCCCAGGTGCAGCCCCTCGTCGAACGCCTCCTGCGCTATCTTCCAGTTGCACCGGATCTTCTTGGCCACGTGTGCCTGCAGGTACCGGTGCTCGAAGTCCCAGCGGGCGAAGTGGCCGGGCAGCGTGCCCAGGAACGCCTCGAACGGCTCGGCGTCCGGGTCGGGGTTGATGAACACGAACCCGCCCCACAGGCCGACCTTGGCCTCGGGCAGCCGCCAGTCGTCGCGGTTCGCCTCGATCTCCGGGAACTCCGCCGGCGCCGGCGTGTACCGCAGGCTGCCGTCCAGCCGCCAGGTGAAGCCGTGGAAGCTGCACCGGAACTCGCTGCACCTGCCGTCGTAGTCCTTCAGCGCCCGGCCGCGGTGCAGGCAGGCGTTGACGTACGCCTTGATGCCGTTGCGGGTCCGGACTACCAGGTACGAGTCGCCGGCGATGTCGTAGACGATGTAGCTGCCGACGTCCGGGATGTTCTCCTCGCGGCAGGCCATCTGCCAGACCTTGCGCCATAGCCGGGTGCGCTCGAGCTCGTGCCATTCGCGGCTGGTGTACCTGGTTACCGGAATCTGTGTGCTGTGCGGCTCGTAGATGAAGCGCTCACGCAGGTGCTCGGGAGGCGGATGCGGGTCGTCCAGGACGAGGTCGTACCAGAGTGTGGTCCGCTTGGCGCGCTCTTCCACGCGGGGCGCGGTCGTCATGCGCATGCCTCCGTAGCGGGGACTTACTTTAGACGGACTCAATATACAGACTTATTGTCTATACTGTCGAGTGTAAACCGCGCGGTTCAGCCGCCCGCCGGCTGGGGCCGCCGCCGACCTGCCGCGAGGTGGCTCATGACCGCCCATCCGCCCGGTCCGGCTGGGCCGGACGGCTACACCTTGTGGGCCGGCACCGTCGGCTTCACCTCACCGCTGGCCGAGCGCTTCGCCGCCGCCGCCGCGACCGGCTGCCGGCAGGCCACCCTCAGCCCGCCCGACGTGCTCCGCGCGGCACAGGACGGGACGACGGCCGCCGAGATCGGGCGGCAGGCCCGCGACCTAGGCCTGGACCTCATCGTCGATCCGGTCATGAACTGGTATCCCGACCGCGAGCCGTCTCCGTCGCGGTTCGCCGGGGTCAGCACCGACGACGCGCTGCGGATGTGCGAGGCGCTGGGTGTCACCTCGCTGTCGGCGATCGCCACCGCCAGCAGCGACGTGCCGGTGCCCGAGCTCGCCGGGTACTTCGGCGGGCTCTGCGACCGTGCGGCCGGCTTCGGCGCGCGGGTCCACTTGGAGTTCATCCCGTTCACCATCGTCCGCACCCTGCGGATCGCCTGGGATCTGGTCCGCGCCGCCGCCCGGCCCAACGGCGGGATGGTCTTCGACACCTGGCACTTCTTCCGCGGCGAGCCGGATTTCGACGTGCTCGAAACCGTCCCCGGTGACCGTATTTTCTGCGTCCAGCTGGACGACGCCCTGGCCGTGCCGCGGGGCACGCTGCGCGAGGAGACCTCGCACCGGCTGCTGCCCGGTGACGGCGCGCTCGATCTGGTCACCGCGATCCGCGCTCTGTACCGGATCGGCGCCCTGAGCTGGGTCGGCCCGGAAGTGATCAGCCCCGACCTGGCCGCCCTGCCGGTGGCCGAAGCCGCCGCGCTGGCCGTCGACCGGACCCGGGCGATCGTCGCCGCGGCCCTGGCCGGTCAGTAACCGGCGCGGCCGGCTGAGCTCTAGCGCGCCAGGTAGCCCCCGTCTACGGAAAGCACGTGCCCCATCGTGTAGCTGGCCGTCTCCGAGCACAGCCACAGCACCGCGCCGGCGATCTCCTCGGGCTGCCCGAACCGCCCGATCAGGCTCAGGCGGGCCAGCACATCCGCCTCCGCCGAGCCACGCGCCGCCATCGCCCCGCGCAGCATCGGCGTGTCGATCGCGCCCGGTGCCACGGCGTTGATCCGGATGCCCGCACCCGCGTACTCGATCGCGGCCGTCTTGGTCATCCCGACCACTGCGTGCTTGGTCGCGGTATATACCGACTGCTTGGGCAGCGGGCGGAAGGAGTTCGTCGAGGCGATGTTGACGATCGCCCCGCCGCCCCGCTCCAGCATGGCCCGGATCTCGTACTTCAGGCACAGGAAGATCGACTTGAGGTTGACCGCGACGAGCCGGTCGAAGGTGGCCTCCTCGCAGTCGGCCAGCAGCGTCGTCTCGGTCTCGATCGCCGCCGCATTGCACGCGCAGTCCAGGCCGCCGAAGTTCGCGACGGCGGCCGCGACGGCCGCTTCCACATCGCGCGGCGACGACACGTCAGTGCGCACGAAGATGGCCGAACCCCCGTCGCGCTTGATCGAATCGACGGTTTCCTCGCCCCCGTCGGCGGCGATGTCGGCCGCTACCACCTGCGCCCCGGCCGCGGCGAACGCCTGGGCCGTGGCCCGGCCCATCCCGCCCGCCGCCCCGGTGACCAGCGCGACCTTGCCGTCGAAGTCGAAGGCGGCGCTCATGACCGGCCCGCTTCCGCTGACCGGCCCTCTTCCGCCGCGTGCCGGCCAGCCAGGTAGCCGAACACGATGGCCGGCCCGAGCGTCCCGCCGGCCCCGCCGTAGGTCATGCCCATGGCCGAGGCCATCGCGTTCCCGGCCGCGTACAGCCCCGGGATGGTCTGGCCGTCAACGTCCAGGACCTGCCCGTTCCCGTCGGTGCGCGGCCCGCCCTTGGTCCCAAGCACACCCGAGTACACCTGCACCGCGTAGAACGGCGGCGTATCCAACGGGCCCAAGGTAGCCCCCGGCCCCGGACCGAACGCCGGGTCACCCCACCACCGGTCATGAATGCTGTTCCCGCGACCGAAGTCTGTGTCCTGCCCGCGGGCGGACTGCTCGTTCCACCGGGCCACGGTCTGCTCCAGCGCCTCGGCCGGGACCCCGATGGCCGAGGCGAGCTCCGATATGGTCGGCTCCTCCGTCATCCAGTCCGGCGCGGCTCCTTGGCCCTTGAAGCCGGCCAGGCCGTACCGGGTCAGGTAGTGCCGGTCGAAGATCAGCCACGCGGGATGGTTGATGTAGGAGTAAGTGCTCACGTCGATCACGTGGAAGGCGGCGCCCAGCGCGTTGTAGTTCGCCGCCTCGTTGGTGAAGCGGTGCCCGCGGCGGTTGACCATGATGCAGTGCGGGCGGGTGCGCTCGCCGTTGACCTGCCAGGCGGCCATCCGGCCGTCCACCGGCACGTCGATCGTGGCCACCCACCAGCCCTCGCGCATGTTGCCCAGGGCCGCGCCCACCCGCATGGCCATCTTCAGCCCGTCGCCGGTATTGGTCGGCACGGACGCGGAGCGCACCAGCGGGCCGCGGATGAACGCCCGGACCAGCTCCGGATCCCACTCGAACCCGCCGGTCGCGATGATCACCCCGCGGGCGGCGCCCACCTCGACAGAACCTTCCGCGGTCTCGAACCGGACCCCGGTGATCCGCCGCCCGTCCCGCAGCAGCTCGACCGCGCGCATGCTGGTGCGCGGCTCGATGCCGCGGTCCAGGCAGCCCTTGAGCAGCGGCCCGATCAGGCCCTGACCGGCCCCGCGCTCGTCCCGGATCTTGCGCCGCTCCAGTTCGGAGGGGTCGACGCCCTGCGGGGCGCCGCGGCCCAGGCTGGTCTCGCTCATCATGATGTTGCCCGACAGCTGCGGTCCCACCGTGACCCGGTGCTGCCACTCGCCCAGCGAGACGAACGGGAACAGCGGGCACTCCATCGACCGGCCCCCGCCCGGCTTGGCGCCGGGGTGCTCGGGATGGTAGTCGGGGAAGTCCTTGATGATCTGGAACTGGACCGGGGTGTTCTGCTCCAGCCAGGTCACCACCCCGGGCCCGGCGTCGATCAGGGCCGCGGCCAGGTCCTCCTCGATGAGCCCGTTGGACAGCGACCGGAAGTAGGCCAGCACCTCCTCCCGGCTGTCCTCGATGCCGAGCTCGGCCATGTGCGGGTTCATCGGGATCCACACCATGCCACCAGACCAGGCGCTGGTGCCGCCGACCGCATCGGCCTTCTCGAACAGACCCACGCTCGCGCCCCCGGCGGAGGCCCGGATGGCGGCGGTCAGCGCCGCGGCGCCGGTGCCCAGGACGATGACATCGAACGTTTCCACCAGGACTCCCTCGCGATTGACCGCCGGAGTTTTTATTCAATCACTACATAAAGACCCTAGTCACGGCCGGCCATGGTCTCTAGCATCGAGTTCAGCCCTTCACGCGACGTTGCAGGAGGCCCCGTGACCGACCAAGCGCAGCTCGGTACCCCTTCGCTGCAGAAGTTCCTGGACCACGTGGAAGGCGGCCGTGGCGGCACGGTCACCGTGTTCCGGCCGATCAGCGGCGGCTACAGCCGCCTGTCCGCGCTGGCCACGGTGCGCTGGGCGGACGGATCCGAGGAAACCTTCGTGCTGCGGTCCGACCCGCCGCCGGATACCGGGGTCTTCGAAAGCGACCGGGACACCGAATGGCGGCTGCTGGAGGCAATCTCCGGAAAGCTGCCTATCCACACGCCCAGGCCCCGGTGGTACGACGCGACCGGGCAGCACCTCGGGACTAAGTGCATGATCGTCGACTTCTTCCACGGTCGGCCGCTGTCCGACATCGCCCAGGAGCCTGACCAGCTGCCGCGCGCCGCGCAGATCTACGTCGACACCCTGGCCGAGGTCCACCGGACCCCGCTCGACGTGCTGCCGCCCGGACTGGAACGACCCCCGGACTGGGACACCTACATCGGCAACCTGGTCGATCGTCTCAGCCGCCTCGACCGCGACATCGCGGACACCAACCCCACCCTGCACTTCGTGGCGGCTCAGCTGGCCGCCCACCGGCCGCCCCCGGTGCCGCTCACCTTCGTGCACGGCGACGCGCAGCCCGCCAACATCCTGGTGCCGGACGACGGGCCGGTGCTGATGATCGACTGGGAGTTCGCGCGCATCGGCGACCCGCGCGAGGACCTCGGCTACTACAGCCACCTGCCCGTCCCGCCGAACCTGTACGAGGCCGATCCGCCCGCCTTCCTGGCCCGCTACCGGGAGCGCACCGGGCTGACCGAGGAGCAGGTCAACGAGGACACCGTGTCCTACTTCTACGTCCTGGGCATGGCCCGGCTGCTGGGCCAGATGTTCGACGCCACCGACGCGCTGGCCCGCGGCCACTCGCGCGGCGTGATGGCCACGTACATGATGAACGGCATCTCGGCCACGACCACCGCCTTCCTCGAAGTCGCCCGGCAACTGGCCCACTGAAGGAGCAGGAATGCTATCGAGGCCCACGACCGAGCAGATCCTGCTGGACTGCTGCCACGAGCTGATGACCAACGTGCTGCCGTCGCTGACCGACGCGACCGCCCAGGTCTCGGTGATCATGGTGGAGACCGTGCTGCGGAACACCGCGGTCCGCGCCGCGCACGAGGTGGCCTGGATGCGCGAGGAAACCGCCGACATCGAGGCCTATGCCCACGCGGTCGCCGGCCAGGCCCCCGGAACCACACTCGAAACCGCGCTCGCCGCCCTGGCCGTCGCCCCCCGCGACAGCCTGCACCTAGACGACGTGGTGGAGACCTACTGCCGGGCCGGCAACGCCCTGTCCGCCGCCCTCGAAACCGCCGTAGCCAGCGGCCTAGCCCCCCTGGTCCAGCGCGGCGAGGAGATCCTGGACGTCCGTTCCGGCCACGAAACCGACGTCATGGCCGGCTGGAGCCCGACCGGCCGCTGACCGCATCGCGGGGGTGCACGCGGACCGGAAGCTCGGGAATGCCGCGGATGAAGAAGGAGGGCAGGTACCGCACCGCCGCCGGGTCGATGACCTCGAGCCGGTCGACGCGCTGGGCCAGCTCGCGCAGCACGGCCGTCGCCTCCATCCGGGCCAGCACGTTACCCAGGCAGGCGTGGATGCCCTGGCCGAAGCTCAGATGGCGTCGGACGTTGCGGCGGTCGGGATTGAACTCATCAGGCGAGGAGAAGACGGACTCGTCACGGTTCGCCGAGATGTACGACAAGAACACCACGGCTCCCTCAGGCAGCGGCACGCCGCCGAGGGTCGCCGGCCGGGTGACCCGGCGGAACATCCCCTGCGCGGGAGTGGCCATCCGCAGGCCCTCCTCGACCATGGCCGCGGCCTGGGCTGGATCCTCGCGGAGCCGATCCCACTGGCCGGGCTGGCCGGACAGGCGCAGTACCATATCGGTGATCAGTTTCGTGGTCGTCTCGTTGCCCGCCACCATGAGCTCGCGAACCAGCCAGACCAGCTCGGCGTTGGTTAGCGTGCCCTCGTCAGGATCGGGCTGGACCAGCACGCTGAGCACATCATCACGCGGCGCCGCCCGGCGCTGGTCCAGCTCGGCCGAGATCCGGTGCTGGTAATCGATCATGTCGTGTTCGGTCTGCAGCCAGCGCTCCGGCTCCAGCTGGGCGCCGAGCGAGGCAGTCGCGGCGTCCGACCAGCGCCCGATGTCCTCGCGCCACGAATCGGGCAGGCCCAGGATGCGGGAGATGGCATAGACCGGCACTGGCCAGGCCAACGCCCGGACGATATCGACTGTGCCCGGCGCGGGCAAGGCGGCCACCAGGTCATGGCTGGCCTTGGCGATGATCGGGTCCATCCAGGCCAGCGAGCGGGGGAGGAACGCCCGCTGGACGAGCTTGCGGTACCGCGTGTGCCTGGGCGGATCGCTCAGCCCCAGCGCTGACTGGTACGCGAACCCCTCGGCCCGGATGGCCTCGACCTGCGCCGCGATCTGCGGCGGCGGCTCGGTGCGCCGCGCCGAGGTCACCGAGTTCGCGTACGTCACCGGATCATGCAGCACCTCACGGACCAGGGCGTACGTGGTGATCAGGTAAAAGCCCTGGTCCGGCAGCTGGTAGACCGGCGCCGTGGCACGCAGCGCCGCGTACGCCGCGAACGGGCTCTGCTGGAACTCCTCGGCGTACGGGTCGATCTGCACCGGGCTCACCGGATCAGCCCTCCAGCACGGTGACCTTGCCGGAGGAGCCGTCCACCTCGAGCAGCGTCCCGTCCGGGATGCGCTTGGTGGCCTCGCCCACGCCCGCCGCGCACGGGATGCCGAGCTCCCGGCTGACGATCATGGCGTGGCTGCCCATGGCGCCGACGTCGACCACCACGCCGGCCGCCACCATGAACAGCGGGGTCCACGACGGGTCGGTCTGCGGCGCGATCAGGATCTCGCCTGGCTCGAACGCGGCGATCTGGGCGGTGTCGGTGACCACGCGGGAGCGGCCGCGGGCCACGCCCGCCGAGGCCGGCGCGCCGGTCAGCACGTCGCCGGGCTTGACCGTCGTCACCTGGTGCCCGCCCTTGCGCGGCAGGTCGGCCAGGGACGGCATGGGCTCCCCGGTGACGACGAACGTCGGCGGCTCGACCTCGAACAGCTGCCGCCACTGCCGCTCGCGCTCGCGCAGCGTGTCCGCGATGTCCGCGGCGTGCGTGGCCAGCAGGTCAAGCTCGGGCTCCAGCGCCATGAAGACCTGCTGCGGATGGTCGAGCTCGCCCCGCGCGGTCAGCCGCCGGCCGAGCTCGAACAGCGGCGCCCGCACCTCGTGCATGACCTTGACCGCGCTGGTCTTGCCCCGCTCCCGCCAGGCGCCGAACCGCCGGGCCGACGCGATGGCCAGGTGCAGCGTCTGCACCGCCTCCTCGTTCGGCCCGAGGATCTTCAGCGCCTCCTGCAGCGCCACCGCCTCGTCGTCGGCGTGCTCCTCCCGGCGCAGGCCGGGGTTGGCGGCGTCGTCCAGCTGGCGGAGCCGGCCGATCAGCGCCAGCGGCAGCTCCGGCTTGGTCTCCCAGGTGTGCACGCCGATGTCCCACTCACTCGGCCCGCGGTAGCCGAACTCACGCACGAACGCGTCGAAGCGGATGGCGAAGTCCGGGTGGTCGGTGCGCAGCCGGTCCAGCAGTGTTTCCTCGCCCTGGCCCTCCTCGCCCTGGTCGAAGGAGGCGGTCAGCCGGGCGTCCGCGCGCACCGCGCGGGACAGGTCCCACAGCGCATAGGACGGCAGGGCCGAGTCGACGTCGCCGGCGTGGCCGATCAGCCGGACGGTCAGGGTCGGATCCGCGGCCCCGACCAGCGATGCGATCACCCCGGGGGCGATCGCCGCCTGGTTGCTCGCGATCACGTACCCGCGGCCCCACATGATCCGCTGCAGCGGGGCCGCCTGGCGGGCCAGCGTGATCAGCATCTCGTCCGACGTGGTGTGCAGATCCGGCCGCTCGGACCGCACCCGGTTGGCGAGCTCCCGCTCCTCCTCGAGCTCGGGGAACGTGGTCGTGGTCAGCGTCCAGCCCACCCGCTCTGCCACGTTGGCCGCTAGTTCCTCGTTCATGTCGGTCGGCTTCGGCTGATGCCGAGGCGGGTTCGGGTGCGCGAAGAACGCCGCGTCGATGGCGTCCGCGCCGATGCCGGCCCGGATCCCGGTGATCCGCACGTACGTCTGGTCGACGTACAGGTAACCGTAGAAGAAACCCGCCACCGGCGGATACGGGTCAGGCGACATCTCCTCGGGCGTGAAGTACCGCAGCCGCACGTTCCCGACCGCCCAGGCGGGCAGGACCTCCGGGGTCCACACCAGGCTCGCGCCGAGCGGGGTGATCGGATCCGCCATCACGTCGTTGGCGTTGAGCCTGGTGTATACGGGATATCTAGTGCTCGGGATGGTGTCGATGATCCAGTTGAGGTCGGTCACGGTACCTCCGCGCGGCGCGGTAGTCGGGCTGGGTATTCAGTAAGCCTGGTCAGGTTGCGCCTATCGCGCAATACTGCAGTTACTTTAGCGATTCCCTAGTTACAAAGGAACAGTCATGCCCGAGGAGTTCAACACCGAGGAGTTCATCATCGCCGGCTGGATGGAGTACGGGCCGCACCGCGACGAGGTGCTGCGCCACTTCAGCGTGTGCGCCGCGGCCAGCCGCGACGAGGCCGGCTGCCGGGACTACACGGTCTGCGCCGACCCGGCGCACCCGGGCCGGGTGGTGGTCTTCGAGCGGTGGGCCGGCCAGGACGACCTCGTCGAGCACTTCAAGACGCCGCACATCGCCGCGTTCCGCGAGGCGATCGCGCCCTACCCGCGGTCCGGGCGCAGCCTGTACCGGTATTTCGTGGCCCGCGCCGAGGAGTTCCAGTCCTCGTCCGTGGCCGCCGGCTGAGGGTTTCTTGACTCAGAGACCAGTTTCCTTCGACTATTACGAACAGCCGGTTCGTCCCCGTGTTACAGCACCTGTAACCGCACCGTGCGAAGGAGCACCCGTGACCGATGCCATTCGCGCCCGGGCCGAGGCCGACCCCGACGGCATAGCGCTGGCCGACGATTCCCGCACCCGGACCTGGGCCGAGGTAGCCGATGACCTGGAGCGGACGGCCGGCGCGCTGCTGGCCGTCGCGCCGGAGCCGTCGCAGCGGGTCTCGGTGATCGGCGAGAACGCCATCCCGACCCTGGAAGCGCACGCCGCGGCGCTCACCGTGGGCGTCGGCACGGTGGCCACCTCCCGTCAGCTGCGGGCCGCCGAACTCGCCGACCAGTACGCGGATGCCGGAGTGGTCTGCGCGATCGCCGGGTCGGGCAGCCTACCCGCGGTCCGGGAGGCCGCCGCGCAGGCCGGGCTGCACACGATCGTCACGCACGGCTCTGGCCCACCGGATGCCACTGGCTCACCGGATGGCACGCGCCCACCGAACGGCACGGGCGCGCCGGACGGCGTGCTGGCGTGGGCCGACTGGCTGCGGTCCGCGCCGCCGGTGCCGCCCGACGCCGGGCAGCGGCCGCCCCGCCCGTTGCTGGTCTACACCTCGGGGACTACGGGCCGGGCCCGCGGGGCCGAGGTGCGCTGGACCGTGACCCTGCCGAGCACCGCGGCCGAATACGTCGCGGCCATCACCGCGGAGTCGGCCTTCCCGCCCGGCCCGCACCTGGTGGTCGGGCCGCTGCAGCACAACGCCCCGCTCACCTCGGTGCGTCACCTGCTGGCCGGCCAGCCGGTGATCATCCTGGGCCGGTTTGATGCCGAGGCGATCCTGCGCCTGATCTCCGAGCACCGCGTCACTTCCTCGGTCATGGTCCCCACCCACTTCCAGCGGCTGCTCGCGCTGCCCGCCGAGATCCGCGACCGGTACGACGTGTCCAGCCTGCGGCTGGTCAGCCAGACCGGCTCGGCCTGCCCGGCCGACACCAAGCTGGCCATGATCAACTGGTTCGGGCCGATCCTCACCGAGTCCTACGGCGGCAGCGAGAGCGGGACGCTGTGCCGGATCGACTCCACCGAATGGCTGGCGCACCGCGGGTCGGTGGGCCGCCCCCGCGCGCCGTACGAGGTCGTGGTCCTGGATGAGCAGGGGCAGGAACAGGCGGCGGGCCAGGTTGGCGTGCTCGGCTTCCGGGCGCCGGAGGGCCGGGGGCCGCGCTACCACGCCGACCCGGAGAAGACCATGAAGGCCTACATCGTCCCCGGGGTGTTCACCCTGGGCGACGTCGGCTACGTGGACGGGGACGGCTACGTGTACATCACCGACCGGATCGCCGACATGGTGGTCTCCGGCGGGGTGAACCTCTACCCGGCCGAGAGCGAGAAGGTGCTCATCACCCACCCGGCCGTGGCCGAGGTCGCGGTAATCGGCGTGCCGCATCCCGACCTCGGGGAGAGCCTGCTGGCCCTGGTGGTGCCGGCCGGCGACCCGCCGGACCCGGCCGGGCTGGAGGCCTGGTGCCGGGACCGCCTCGCGCCCTACAAGGTGCCCCGGGCGTATGAGTTCCGGACCGAGCTGATCTACAACGCGATGGGCAAACCCGACAAGAAGGCGATGCGCGCTCCGTACTGGAGCAGCGAACGGACCATCGCCGGCTAACCCGGCCACGAGGCCACGAAGGACCAGGGCCATGAGGGCCATGAGCGACGGAGACGACATGACGGGCACCGAAGCGGTCTCGACGATCTTCGTTCCCTATGGCCAGGGTCGTGGCCGGGGACTGGACGTGACCGAGCTGGGCGTTCACGGGGTGGAGCTGGACCGGCTGGTCGCACTGGGGTTGCCGATCGTGCCCGGGCTGACCGTGCCGGTCTCGCACGCAGCGTCGCTGGCCCGGCCTGAGGTGGCGCAGGCCGCGATCGACCTGCTGGCGCAGGTGGCCGGCCGGCGGTTCGGCGACCCGGCGCATCCGGTGCTGATCCGGCTGCTGGCCAGCACGCCGGCCGGCGCCGGAGTACCCGCCGATCTGCCGGGCCTGGGCATCACCGCCGCTTCGGCGCCGGCGCTGGACGAGATCGTCGGCACCTCGCAGGCCGTCTACGACGTGTTCGCCGCGGCCATCCGCTACGTCGGCGAGCACGGCGCGGGCATCCCGGGTGACGACTTCGCCGATGCCGAGTACGACGTGACCAGCCATTCCGAACGGGCGGCTAAGTTCCTGGAGCTGAGCGCCACGGCTGGTTGCCCCTATCCGGACGACCCGGCCGGGCAGCTGGCCGCCGCGGCGCAGGCGACGCTGCGCCGCTGGGCCTCCCCGCGCGCCCGCCGCCAGCGGCGCGGCCAGGGCCTGCCCGAGGACCTGCGGCTCGCCCTGCACGTCCAGGCGATCCGGGTCGGGCCGCCGGACCGGTGCGGGCACGGGGTGGCCGAGAGCCGTGACCCGGCCACCGGCGCGTTCGCGCCCACCGGCACGTTCCGCCGCAGCATCCGCCGCGGCACGGCGGACAGCCGGCCGGGCGAGCCGCTGGAGAACCTGCCCGGCGGCCGGGACCTGCTGGCCTCCGCGCTGCGCACCCTCGAGCTGCACATGCGCGCCGCGGCCCAGGTCGAGTTCGAGATTCGCGACGCTGAGCTCGCCCTGCTCGCCGCGCACAAGGTGGAGCGGCCGGCCCCGCGTGCGGCGATCCGCCTCGCCGTCGATCTCGCCGAGGCGGGCATCATCGATGACGTGACGGCGGTCGGGTCCATCACGGCGGCCGACATCGAGACGCTCCTGCATCCCCAGCTGCAGCTGGCCGGCGGCGAGGCGGAGTTCGCCCGCGGCCTGCCCGCCGCGGCCGGCGCCGCCGTCGGGCGCATCGCGCTGAGCAGCGAGCGGGCCGTCGAATGGAGCGAGAAAGGCGATCCGGTGATCCTGGTCGCCGAGGAGACTTCGCCGGGCGACCTGCCCGGGATGCTCGCCGCCAAGGCCATCGTCACCGTGCGCGGCGGGCTGGCCGCGCACGCGGCCGTGGTGGCCCGGGGCCTCGGGCGGCCCGCGGTCTGCGGCGCCACCGCGCTGAAGCTCAACCGCGCCGCCGGGACCGTGACCAGCGCCGGCCAGTCACTGGCCGAAGGCGACCTGATCTCAGTCGACGGCAGCAGCGGGATCATCTACACCGGCGCGGTGCACGTCGTCCCGCCGCGGCCCGGCGGTGACCTCGACGCGCTGCTGCGCCGTGCGGACGCCGTGCGGCGGCTGGGGGTCCGCACCAACGCGGACAACGGCCGGGACGCGGCGCTGGCCATCCAGTACGGCGCGGAGGGCGTCGGCCTGTGCCGCACTGAGCACCAGTTCCTGGGCGAGCGGCTGCCGCTGGTGCGGCGGTACCTGCTCGCCACCGAGGCGGCCGAGGAGGCCGCGGCCCTGGTCGAGCTGGCCGCGGCCCAGAAGGAAGACTTCCTCGACCTGCTGGCCGTGACCGGGAACCGGCCGGTGACCGTGCGGCTGCTCGACGCGCCGCTGCACGAGTTCCTGGGGGAGTCGGCGCACGAAGTGAACCCGATGCTGGGGTTGCGCGGCGTGCGGCTGGCGCTGCTGCGGACCGAGCTGTACCCGGCGCAGGCCCGGGCGCTGTTCAGTGCCTGGGTCGACCTGGCCGCTACCGGGGTCGAGCCTCAGCTCGAGGTGATGGTGCCGCTGGTGGCCCTGGCCGGGGAGCTGGCGTCGGCGGTGCAGAGCATCCACCGCGCCGCCGCCGAGGTCGAGGCGAGCACCGGGGTGACCGTGCCCTACACCGTGGGCACGATGGTGGAGACGCCGCGCGCCGCGCTGATCGCCGGCCAGCTGGCCGGGATCGCGCAGTTCCTGTCGTTCGGGACCAACGACCTCACCCAGCTCACCTACGGGTTCTCCCGTGATGACGTGGAGGCGCAGCTGCTCACCGCCTACGTGGAGCGCAAACTGCTGCCGGTCAGCCCGTTCGCCAGCCTGGACCCGGACGGCGTCGGCGAGCTGATCAAGACGGCCATCGCCGCGGCGCGGCGCGTGAACCCGGCCATCAAGCTCGGCATCTGCGGCGAGCACGGCGGGGACCCGGCCTCGATCGAGCTGTGCGAGCGGCTCGGCCTGGACTACGTCTCCTGCTCGCCGTCGCGCGTGCCCGGCGCCCGGCTGGCCGCCGCTCACGCCGCCGTGGCGGCCAGCGCAGCACCCTAACGAGTCAGCGCAGCACCTTAAACAGTCAGCTCAGCGACAGCATGAGCGACACGCACATCTCCTCGACCGCGGCCACCAGCGGACCGCGGGCCACCCGGCTGATCGGGCCCTCAAGCACCGTGGCCTGGGTGGTGAGGATGACGTCCAGCATCACCCGGATGGCCATGGTGTGCGCCGCGTGCTGCTCGCGGGCCTTGCGCGTGCTGCGCGACGAGCGCAGGGCAGGCATGTAGTCGTAGGCGCGTTCGAGGTGCCGCTCCTCCCACTCCCGGCGCAGGCCAAGCGCGTGCTCGGTGGGACCCTCGGAGTAGCGAGAGACCAGCCGCGCCTCGTCCGGGTGCGTGCTCCAGAACTCCCAGCCCGCGGCGAGCACCTTGCGCAGGCCGTCCATGTTCGGCGCCTCGAAGTCCGGGCGGGCCAGGAAGATCCGCTCGCTGAACCCGGCCATGGCGGCCCGCAGCGACTGGGTGAAAAGCTCCTCCTTGCCGCCGAAGTGGTAGTAGATCGCGGTGGGCGCGACCCCGGCGGCCCGGGCGATGTCCTCGATCCTGGCTTCCACGTATCCGTCACGGGAGAACGCCTTTGTCGCGGCGTCGATAATCTCCTTGCGCCGTGACGGCCGGTGGGCCGGGCGCTTGTCTTGTCCGGGAGTCACATTTGTCCTCGTAGGCGGTCGGTTAGTATACATTCTATGACGGTCGAAGCCACTCCGCGGAAGCCGGCGAACCGGCCGTCTCGTAGGCACTACCTCATTGACGCGGCGGTGGAGCTGTTCTCGCTTGAGCCGTGGGAATTCATTACCGTCGCCGACATCGTCGAACGGGCGGGAATGACGCCCGCGACCTTTTACTACCACTTCTCCTCCCGGGAGCAGCTGCTCGAGGAGATCGTCCAGGATTTCGCGCTCCGGTGGATCGACATGGTCGAGCGGTTGCTGGCCGCCGCCGACACGCCGGACATGCTGAACAACGTGGCCGGCGAGCTGCTGGACGAGATCGACGGCTCCGGGCCGGTGGCCAAGATCTTCTTCCTGAGCACGGAAAAGGAGCCGCTGCTCGCCGAGCGCATCAGGACCGACGCGCGCAAGCGCCTAATCCGCGTGGCGACCAAGGCCGTCCGCCGGCTCGATCCCGGCCGCGACCGCGCCCGCGCCCACGTCAACGGGGTGGCGATGATCGTCCTGTACGAGATGGCCGCCCGTTCCCACCTGGGCCTGGCCGAGCCGTACCGCACGCTGGGCCCGCGCCGGTTCCGCGCCGAGCTGGCCAAGCTGAGCCGCGTCTCGACCGGGTTCCCCGACAGCGCCGTGCCGCAGCCCTAACCGGGTGCCGTCGTCAGCGCCTGGCCCGCCGGCCAGGGCCACAGCGCCGGCGAGGACGGCAGAGCCGGCCGGGACCTCTGCCGCGGAGCATTATCGGCCGCAGGTGCGCCACGTGCGGCTGGGCCGGGCCACCTTGCGGATCGCCGAGGCCGGATCCGGTCCGCCCCTGCTGCTGGTCAACGGCATCGGCGCCGGGTTCCAGACCTGGCGGCCGGTGGCCGGGCGGCTCAGCCAGCACCGCCGGCTGATCATGCTCGACGAGCCTGCCGTCGGCGGCTGGCGCCAGCTGGGCCGGCCGCTGCGGATGCCCGGGCTGGCCCGGCTCGTCGTCGAGCTGTGCGACGCCCTGGGCGAGACCCAGGTCGACGTGCTCGGCTACTCCTGGGGCGGTGCGCTGGCCCTGCAGCTGGCCCACCTCGCGCCGCAGCGCGTCCGCCGGCTTGCCCTGGCCTCGACCTCGCCGGGCCTGGGCGGCCAGCTGCCCTCGCCGGGCGTGCTGGCGCTCGTCTGCTCGCCGTGGCCGTACCTGTCCCGGACCTACCTGACCCAGATCGCGCCGCTCGTCTACGGCGGCGAGTGGGGCCGCCGCGGCACCGGCCCGGCGCAGCGCGAGTTCGTGCGCTGGCTGGGCTACTCACCCAACCTCATCGACAGCTACCTGCAGCTGTACGCGATCAGCTGGTGGACCAGCCTGCCCTGGCTGCACCGGATCACCGCGCCGACCCTGGTGGTCAGCGGCGCGTCCGACCCGCTGGTCCCGGTGCAGAACGCTCAGCTGCTGGCCCGGCAGATCCCGGACGCCCGGCTTGAGCTGATCCCGGGCGGCGGCCACCTGTGGCTGCTTGAGCATCCCGAGGCCAGCGCCGACCTCATCGACGGCTTCCTGTCGGGGTAACCGGGCTCGCCAGCTAAGGGGTAAACGGGTAAGGCGGCCTCAGCTCGTCCGGTCGCGCACGTACCAGCCGGGCGCGGGCACTAGCGCCGGATGGGCGCCGCTGCCCAGCTCGGCCGGAGCGGGCGCCTCGTCGCCCGATCGCTCGAGGGTCCAGTGCGCCCAGACTTCCCACCACGTCCCGGGTCGCTTGGCCGCCGACTTGAACCAGGTGTCCGGGCCAGCGCCGGCCTCGCCGCCGATGTAGTAGGTGGCCTTCGGGTTGCCGGGCGGGTTCACCAGGCTGGCGATGTGGCCCGCGTTGCTCAGCACGAAGGTCGACGGGCCGCCCACCAGCTCAGTCGTCCGGTAGCAGCCCTTCCACGGCGTCAGGTGATCGGTCATCGCGCCGGTTACGAACGTGGGGATAGTGATCCGGCTCAGGTCTACGCCGGTGCCCAGCACCTCGACCGCGCCCGGCTGGCACAGCGTGTTGTTCTTGAAGATGTCCAGGAACTCGGCGTGCAGGCGCGCGGGCAGGTTCGTGCTGTCGGTGTTCCAGGCCAGGATGTCGAACACCGGCAGCGGATCCCCCATCAGGTAGTTGCTGACCCAGTAGTTGAACACCAGGTCGTCCGGGCGCATCCAGGAGAACACGTTGCCCAGCTGGCGTCCGGTGATGACCCCGGCCCGGCTCGACCGCTTCTGCGCCAGCTCAAGCAAGCGCGGCGCCGAGAACGCGCCCAGCGCGGCCCGGGAATCGAAGTCGAGCAGTGTCACCGCGAACGACGCCGCACGCACCCGGCCCGCATCGGCTGAGGACGGGGAAGAGGCGAGGTGATTGAGCACGGTGGACATCAAGATCCCGCCCGCGCAGAACCCGATCGTGCTCAGCTCCGGCGTATCGCAGATCTCGCTGACCACGTCGATCGCGGACCTGATCCGGGCCGCGTACGCGTCCATGTCCAGCCCGCCCAGCGAAGCATCCGGGTTGCGCCAGCTGATCATGAATACCTGCAGGCCGCGGCTCACCGCGTACTCGACGAAGCTCCGGCCCGCGCGCAGGTCCAGGAAGTAGTAGCGCCCGATCGGCGGCGGGATGATCAGCACCGGCTGGCGGCGCACCGCAGGGGTGCTAGGGGTGTACTGGATGACCTCGGCCAGCTCGTCGCGGTCGACCACCGCGCCGGGCGTGACGGCCAGGTCGGTCCCGACCTCGAACGCGCCGCGATCGGTCTGCGACGGCATGCCCCCGTTCTCACGTACGTCGCGCCACCACTGACGCGCGCCGCGGGCCACGCTCAGGCCGCCGGTGTCGAAGGCCCGCTTGAGCGCCGCGGGGTTGCTGGCCAGGAAGTTGGTCGGCGCGGCCGCGCTCATCACGATGTTCGCCACGAACCGGGCCCGCTCGGCGTCCTGCCAGCTCCGTCGACTGGTATCGAGGTCGTCCACCAGGTGCCCGACCGATTCGCACAGGCTCAGGTACTCCTGGCTCAGGCGGCGGTACGCCGGATTCTGCGCCCACGCCGGGTCGGCGAAGCGGCGGTCGCCCTTGCCGGGCGCGCGATCGGACTTCCCGGCCAGGATGCGCAGCGTGTCCGCGGCCAGTCGGCGCGTCTCCCGCGCGACGCCGCGCGGCTGGGCCAGCGTCATGGCCATGCCCTGGAGCAGCAAGGTCACGGTGGGAATACCGATGGCTTCGCCGGCCTCGATGATGCCGAGCGCCTCGTCCTCGTCGCCTGGCGGTCCTCCCGAGCTCATGCCGGGAGTGTAACTCCCACACACTGACTCCAGTAAGCCTCTGCGGCGGATGGTGCCGTCAGATACCGACTCCAGTAACTCTTCGCCTCAAGGGCTATTACCTCGGATTAATGAGTTGGATGATGGAGCGGTGAACGAAGCGGCGCATGACGACGCGGCCCGGCGCGCCCCGGCCTGCACCCTGGTCATCTTCGGCGCGTCCGGTGACCTGACCGAGCGCAAGCTCCTCCCGGCGATCCGCCAGCTCGCCGCCCATCACCGGCTCATGCCCGAGTTCGCTCTGGTCGGCGTGGCCCGGACCGCGACGAGCGACGAGGAGTGGGCGGACAAGTGCCTATCGGGGGAGGGAGCACAGGCCGGGGACGGCGCACAAGCCGGGCCGGCCGCGGAATGGGCACCCAAGGCCAGCTTCCGCTACGTCAGCGGCGGCTACGACGACCCGGACACCTACCGCCGCCTGGCCGAGGTGCTGGCCGACTGCGACCGCGCGCTCGGCACTAAAGGCCAGCACGTGTTTTACCTGGCCACGCCGCCGCGCCTGTTCGGCACCATCGCCATCCAGCTGGGCCGGTCGGCGCTGAATGGCAGCGGGGCGGGGGACTGGCCGCGGCTGGTGATCGAGAAGCCGTTCGGCTGGGACGAGCCGAGCGCCCGCAGCCTGTACGCCGACATCAGCGCGTCGTTCGCCGAGTCGCAGATCTTCCGCATCGACCACTACCTGGCCAAGGACACGGTGCAGAACCTGCTGGCCCTGCGCTTCGCGAACTCGATCTTCGAGCCGATCTGGAACCGGACCTGGGTCGACAACGTGCAGATCACGGTGGCCGAGACGCTCGGCGTGGGCTCGCGTGGCGGGTTCTACGACACCACCGGGGCGGTCCGCGACATCGTCCAGAATCACGTCCTGCAGGTGCTCTCGCTGTTCCTGATGGAACCGCCGACCTCGTTCCACCCCGAGGCCATCCGCGACGAGAAGGTCAAGCTGCTGCGCGCGATCAGGCCGCTGACCGATACGGACGTCATCGCCCGCGACGCGGTCCGGGGGCAGTACACCCGGGGCGGGACCAGGGAAGACCTGATCGTGTCCTACCGGGAGGAGGAGGGCGTCGACCCGCTGTCCGCCACCGAGACCTTCGTGGCGCTGCGGCTGCACATCGACAACTGGCGGTGGACCGACGTCCCGGTGTACGTCAGGACCGGCAAGCGCCTGCCGCGCCGTACCACCGAACTGGTCATGGAGTTCCGCCGCCCGCCCCACCTCCCGCTGTTCCCGGCCGAGGCCACGACCCTGGCCCCGGATGCGCTGGTGGCGCGGGTGCAGCCGGACGAGGGCATCAGCCTGCGGTTCGGCGCCAAGGTGCCCGGCCATGAGTTCCGGCTCCGCAAGGCGTCGATGGACTTCGCCTACTCCCAGGGCTACGGCGAATCACGGGACGACGCCTACGAGCGGGTCATCCTCGACGCCCTGATCGGGGACGCCACGCTGTTCATCCGCGCCGACGAGGTGGCCAGGTCCTGGCGCATCGTCGACCCCTTGCTGGCCTACTGGGAGCAGTCCCCGGACCCGATCCCGCTGTACCACGCGGCCACCTGGGGACCCCGGGAGGCCAGCCAGCTCATCCAGCGGGACGGCCGCCAGTGGCGCAATCTGTGACCGGGCGCCGAGGCCAGAACGACCATGTCGTGCTGGCTTCGGCGGACAGCGAGGCGTTCACCTCGCTCCGGCAGCGGTCGACCTCCAGGCAGGATCGGTACCGGATGGGCAAGGAGCTCCGCCGCCGGGTGCCGCGCCGCTCGCTGGGGGACTGGTCCGCGCCGACCGGCCGCCCCGATCCGGTGCAGCTGATCATCGAGTCCCACCAGGGCCGGCTGGACTGGCTGATCCCGGTGCGGGTGGGCCGGATGGCCGCTACGCCGTACGGCTTCCTGCGCGGCGCGGCGGTCGTGATGGCCACGGATGTGGCCGGGCTGCCGTCGACCGGCATCATGCCGGTGATCTGCGGTGATGCGCACCTGGGCAACTTCGGCTTCTACGCCTCGCCGCAGCGGGATCTGGTCATCGACCTGAACGACTTCGACGAGGCGCACCCCGGCGGCTGGGAGTGGGACCTGCGCCGGCTGGTGGCCAGCATCTGGGTCGCAGGCCGGCAGAACGGCGCCGCCGAGGTGCAGTGCGAGGCGGCGGTGCGGCGGTGCGTGACCGGGTACCGGGACGAGGTCCGCGCGCTGGCCTCGACGCCGCTGCTGGCCCGGTCCTATCAGCGGCTGGACGCGGACCGGCTGCCGCAGCAGCGGGCGATAGGGAAGTCGCTGCGCGCCGAGATCAAGCGGGCCGCGGCCCGCGCCCGCCGCCGGACCAGTGACCGGGCCCTGCCCAGGTTCACCAGCGAGCGCGACGGGCAGCGCCGCATCGTGGAGGACCCGCCGCTGGTGACCAGGATCAACTACGCCGAGGCGGACCAGATCGCCCGCGGGCTCGATGAGTACCTGGGCACCCTGGCCCCGCACTGGCGGCGGGCCCTGGGCGGGTACACGCTGATCGACATCGCCCACAAGGTGGTGGGCGTGGGCAGCGTCGGGCTGCGCGCCTACGTTGCGCTGCTCGAGGGCAGCAGCCCCGATGACGTGCTGTTCCTTCAGCTCAAGCAGGCCCGCCGGTCGGTTTTCGCCCGCTACGTGCACGGCGAGGGGGCCTGGCACGCGCACCAGGGCCAGCGGGTCGTGGAGTACCAGCAGGCCCTGCAGACGGTCAGCGATCCGCTGCTGGGCTGGGCCACGGTCGGCGGGCGGCAGTACTACGTCCGCCAGTTCCGGAACATGAAGGGCAGCGTGGCCCTGGACTCCATCGACGCCGCGGCCCTGGCCGATTACGCCGCCGTCACCGGCCACCTGCTGGCCAAGGGCCACGCCCGGACCAGCGGCGCGTCGATGATCGTCGGTTACGCCGGCTCCTCCGATCGCCTCGATACCGCCCTGGCCCGGTTCGCCCGCCTGTACGCCGACCAGACCGAAGCCGATCACGCCGCTCTCGTCCAGGCCGCCAAGCAAGGCGTCCTGCCCATCGAGCGCGGCCTGTGACCCGGCGCCACGACCAGCCAAGGGACCCCGACATGGCCGAATCCGACGCCGAACTCCTCCTGGATCCAGCCGTGCAGGCCGACCCGTTCCCCTACTATCAGCAGCTGCGCGAGCAGCAGCCGGTACTGCGCATGCCCGGCACCGGCTTTTACGTGCTGACCCGGTACGAGGACCTGCGCGCCGTCCTGCGCGACCCCGAAACCTTCTCCAACACCCTCGACCTGGAAGAACTCTCCGGCGAGAAAGCAAGACAACTAGGTGCCCTGTTCCAGCAGCGCCTCGCCGAGAAGGGCTGGCCGCACGTCCCGACCCTGCACCAGTCCGACCCGCCCGAGCACACCCGCTACCGCCGCCTGCTGAACAAGGTGTTCTCGCCCGGCCGGGTCCGCCAGATGGTCCCCGACGTGCAGCGCATCTGCGACCAGCTCATCGATTCCTTCGCCGGCCGCGGCCGCTGCGAGTTTGTCCAGGAGTTCGCGTTCCCGCTGCCGGGCATCGTGATCAGCGAGCAGCTCGGCCTGGCCGCCGGCGAGATCGGCACGTTCCGGCGCTGGGCCGACGCCATGCTCGCCCCCGCCCAGGGCCTGCTGACCGACGAGGACGCGGCGATCGCCTACGCCGACATCGAGGCCGAGGCGCAGCACTACCTGGCCGACGTGTTCGCGGCGCGCCGCGCCCATCCGACCGGCGACCTGATCTCCGCCCTGGTCGCAGCGTCGGAGGAGGAGGAACGCCCGCTGTCCATGCCCGAGCTGCAGAACCTCCTGCAGCAGCTCATCACCGGCGGCTACATCACCACCGCCGACGCGATCACCTCCGCCATGTGGCTGCTCATCGACAACCCCGAGCAGTGCCGCCTCCTGGAAAACGACCCCAGCCTGATCAAGACCTTCGCCGAGGAGTCGCTGCGCATGCTCGCCCCGGTCCAGGGCCTGTTCCGCAAGGCCACCAGGGACGTCGAGATCCACGGCGTGCCCATCCCGGCCGGCGCCATCCTGCACGTCCGCTACGGCGCCGCCAACCGCGACGGCGAGGCGTTCGCCGCGCCCGACGCGTTCGACGTCTCCCGCGAGCACGTGATGCGGCACATGTCGTTCGGGCAGGGCCCGCACGCCTGCGTGGGCGCGCCGCTGGCCAGGCAGGAGCTGGTGACCGCGTTCGAGCGCCTGCTGGCCCGGCTCGACGACCTCACGCTCGACCCCGGCCAGCCGGTCGAGCGCAACCCCGGGCTGCTGTTCTACTCGTTCAAGGCCCTGCCCATCCGCTTCAGCCAGCGGGCGGCAGGAACCACGGACCGTTCGGCCCCGGTATAACGAACTGCGGGCCGGCGCGGCGCTACGGCGGCCGGCCGGGTCCGCGACGTCGCCCACCGCGACGCGGACGTGCCGCAGCATCGACGTGAGCTCTGCCGTCTCGCCCGGGGACAGCGCCTGGATGCCGAAACTGGCCTGGTTGAGGGCGGCGGTGGCGTCGCGGGCTACCGCGCGGCCGCCCTCGGTGATGGTGGCCAGCACGACCCGCCGGTCCCCGGCCGAGGCATGCCGTTCGACCAGCCCGCGCTGTTCCAGCCGGCGGATGGCGTTGGTGACCGAGGCCGGGTGGACCATCAGGCGCTCGCCCATCTTGCCCATCGGCATGGACCCGCTCCGGGTGAAGGCGAGCAGGCGGAGCGCCTCGTAGGCGGCGAAGGTCAGCCCGTGCGGGGCGAGGATGGCCTCGATCCGGGCCAGCAGCAGCTGCTGCACCCGCATGACGGAGGTGACGGCCGCCATGTGGTCGGCGTGCGCGGGCCACCTGATGCTCCACTGGCGGTGCGCTTCGGCAATGGGGTCGAACGGGTCGGGATCGGGCACTCACCTACCGTACGTGACTCCAGCCTCGGCCTGCGAGGTGCGCATTCCGGCCCGCCGCCGCACCGGCCCCCGCCCGCCGCCGCGCGTTTCCGCAGCTTGTCTCCAGTATCTGCTTGACATGGCCCGCCAATTACTTTAACGTCCAAATATTGGCCGTCTAAGTTCCTGGGCTGCGCCTGATCGGCTCGCCGGTACGGGAGGTCTGTCATGTCAGGTTCCGCGACCCTCGGCGAGCTCCACGTGCCCGTGCACCCGGTGCGGTTCGTCACCGCGGCCGCCCTGTTCGACGGCCACGACGCCGCCATCAACATCATGCGGCGGATCCTCCAGGCCCAGGGCGCGGAGGTGATCCACCTCGGCCACGACCGGTCGGTCCGCGAGGTGGTGGACGCGGTCCTGGAGGAGGACGCCCAGGGCGTGGCGATCAGCTCCTACCAGGGCGGCCACGTCGAGTACTTCGAGTACCTGGCCCAGCTGCTCAAGCAGTCTGGGGCCGGGCACGTGCGGGTGTTCGGCGGCGGCGGAGGCGTCATCGTCCCCGAGGAGATCGCCCGCCTGGCCGCCGCCGGGGTGCGCATCTTCACGCCCGAGGACGGCCAGCGGCTCGGCCTGCCCGGGATGATCAACGAGCTGATCCGGGACTGCGACGCTGACCTGGCCGCCGAGCCCGCCCCGCTGGAGGCGGTGCTGGCAGGCGACCGCCGCGCGCTGGCCCGCACCATCACCTGCCTGCAGGCCGGCCGGCTGCCGGAACCAGACCAGGCCGCGCTGGCCGCCGCGGCTGCCGCCCGGACCGTACCCGTGCTTGGCATCACCGGGACGGGCGGGTCGGGCAAGTCCTCGCTGACCGATGAGCTGGTCCGGCGGCTGCGCACCGACCAGCAGGACAAGCTGCGGGTCGCCGTGCTGGCCGTGGACCCGACCCGGCGGCGCGGCGGCGGGGCCCTGCTGGGCGACCGGATCCGGATGAACGCCCTGGACGGCGACCATGTGTTCTTCCGCTCGCTGGCCACCCGCGGCGCCCGCGAGCTGCCTGAGGCCATCGAGGCCATCATCGGCGCCTGCCGGGCGGCCGGCTATGACCTGGTCATCCTGGAGACACCCGGCATCGGGCAGGGCGACGCCGCAGTCGTCCCGCTGGCCGACGTGGCCCTGTACGTGATGACCCCGGAGTTCGGCGCCGCG
The DNA here is from genome assembly GCA_963790065.1 of uncultured Actinomycetes bacterium. Taxonomy (GTDB): domain Bacteria; phylum Actinomycetota; class Actinomycetes; order Streptosporangiales; family Streptosporangiaceae; genus Palsa-504. The sequence goes on from CAWBNK010000034.1 coordinate 173,804, forward strand.
TCCCAGCTGGAAAAGATCGACATGCTGGACTTCGCCGACGTGGTGGCGATCAACAAGTTCGAGCGGCGCGGCGCCGCCGACGCGCTGCGCGACGTGTCCCGCCAGCTGATCCGCAACCGGTCCGCGTTCGGGGCCCGGCCGCAGGACATGCCGGTGTTCGGGACCAGCGCGGCGACCTTCAACGACAACGGCGTCACCGCCTTGTACCAGCACCTGGCCGGGCTGCTGGCCGCCCGCGGGCTGGCCCTGGCCGAGGGGGTGCTACCCGCGGCCAGCGGGCGGACTTCCACCGACGCGGCCTCGGTCATCCCGCCCGCCCGCACCGGCTATCTGGCCGAGATCGCCGGGACCGTCCGCGGCTACCACACCGGAACGGCCCGGCAGGCCGAGGCCGTGCGCCGGGTGCAAAGGCTCGCCGCCGTCCGGGCTGAGCTTTCCGAAGATCATGATGCCGAACGGTCCGTGGCCTCCCTCCTCACCCAAGCTCAACGCGACGTCATGGCGGACAGCGCCGCGCTGGTAGCAGGCTGGCCCGCGGTCGTGGCCGCCTACTCCGGGGCCGAGCAGGTCGTCCGGATCAGGGACCGCGAGCTGCGCACCCAGCTGCGGCGCGAGTCGCTGTCCGGGACCGCGATCCCGCGGGTGGCGCTGCCGCGCTACGCCGACCACGGGGACCTGCTGCGGTTCCTGCGCGAGGAGAACCTGCCGGGTCACTTCCCGTTCACCGCCGGGGTGTTCCCGTTCAAGCGGGAGGGCGAGGACCCGGCCCGGATGTTCGCCGGCGAGGGCGACCCGTTCCGCACCAACCGGCGGTTCAAGCTGCTGTCCGCCGGGAACCCCGCCACCCGGCTGTCCACCGCGTTCGACTCGGTGACGCTGTACGGCCGCGACCCGGGGGAGAGCCCGGACGTGTACGGCAAGGTCGGCACCTCCGGGGTGTCCATCGCCACGCTGGCGGACATGAAGGCCCTGTACGACGGGTTCGACCTGATCGCGCCGGCCACGTCGGTGTCGATGACGATCAACGGGCCGGCCCCGACCATCCTGGCCTACTTCCTCAACACCGCCATCGACCAGGGTGCCGCCCGCGGCCTCACCGCCGCCCAGGTCCTGCGTGAGGTGCGCGGGACCGTGCAGGCCGACATCCTCAAGGAGGACCAGGGCCAGAACACCTGCATCTTCTCCACCGAGTTCAGCCTGCGGATGATGGCCGACATCCAGGAGTGGTTCATCGCCCACCAGGTCCGCAACTTCTACTCGGTGTCGATCTCCGGCTACCACATCGCCGAGGCCGGCGCGAACCCGATCAGCCAGCTCGCCTTCACCCTGGCCAACGGGTTCACCTACGTGGAGGCCTACCTGGCCCGGGGCATGGCCGTCGACGACTTCGCCCCGAACCTGTCGTTCTTCTTCTCCAACGGCATGGACCCGGAGTACACGGTCATCGGCCGGGTCGCCCGCCGGATCTGGGCCGTGGCCATGCGGGAGCGCTACGGCGCGAGCGAGCGGTCGCAGAAGCTCAAGTACCACGTGCAGACCTCCGGCCGGTCCCTGCACGCCCAGGAGATGGCCTTCAACGACATCCGCACCACGCTGCAAGCGCTGTGCGCCATCTACGACAACTGCAACAGCCTGCACACCAACGCCTACGACGAGGCCGTCACCACGCCCGGCGAGGAGTCGGTGCGCCGGGCGCTGGCCATCCAGCTGATCATCAACCGCGAGTGGGGCCTGGCCGCGAACGAGAACCCGCTGCAGGGCTCGTTCATCGTCGATGAGCTCACCGACCTGGTGGAAGAGGCGGTGCTGGCCGAGTTCGAGGCCATCAGCGCCCGCGGCGGGGTGCTCGGCGCGATGGAGACCGGCTACCAGCGCGGCCGGATCCAGGACGAGTCCATGCTGTACGAGCAGCGCAAGCACGACGGCACGCTGCCGCTGATCGGGGTCAACACCTTCCGCAACCCGGCTGGCACCGTCGCCGCTCCCGCCGAACTGGCCCGGGCCACCGAGGAAGAAAAGAAATCCCAGCTGGAACGGGTCCGTGACTTCACCGAGCAGCACCGCGAGCCGGCCCATGCGGCCCTGGCCGCCCTGAAGGAGGTCGCGCGCTCGGGCGGCAACGTGTTCGCCGCCCTGATGGACGCGGCCCGGGTGTGCAGCCTCCAGCAGATCACCGAAGCGTTCTTCGAGGTGGGCGGTCAGTACCGGCGTAACGTCTGAGAAGGGATCTACATGAGCGAAATCACCCGGGTCGGCGTGGCAGGCTGCGGGCTGATGGGGTCGGGCATCGCTGAGATCTGTGCCCGCGGCGGCCTGGACGTCATCGTGCGCGAGATCGACAGCGCCGCCGCCGAGGCCGGCCTGGCCAGGATCGAGGCCTCGCTGGCCCGCGCGGTCCGGGCCGGGAAGATCACCGCCGAGGACCGGGACGCCGCGCTCGCCCGGCTGACCGTCACCACCCGCCTGGAGGACCTGGCCGACCGCGAGCTCGTGATCGAGGCCGCCACGGAAAACCCGGTGGTCAAGGCCGCGCTGTTCGCCGAGCTGGACCGGGCGGTCGCCGGGCCCGATGCGATCCTGGCCACCAACACCTCCTCGATCCCCATCATCCAGGTCGCCCAGGCCACGCGCAGGCCCGAGCGGGTCGTCGGCCTGCACTTCTTCAATCCCGTGCCCGTGCAGCGGCTGGTCGAGGTGATTCCGTCCGTCCTCACCAGCCCCGGCGTGGTCGAGCGCGTCACCGCGCTGGTCACCAAGACCCTGGGCAAGACCACGATCAAGGCCCCCGACCGGTCCGGGTTCGTGGTCAATGCCCTGCTGGTGCCCTACCTGCTGGCCGCCATCCGGATGCTCGACGCCGGGTACGCCACCGCCGAGGACATCGACCTCGGCATGACGCTCGGCTGCGCGCACCCCATGGGACCGCTCCGGCTGGCCGACCTGATCGGCCTGGACACGCTCAAGGCCGTGGCGGACTCGATGTACGAGGAATACAAGGAACCGGTCTACGCCGCCCCGCCGCTGCTGCGCCGCATGACCGACGCCGGCCTCCTCGGCCGCAAGACCGGCCGCGGCTTCTACGACTACCAGGCCCAGAGCTGACCACACCGCACGCCGAACCCGGAAACCCCGGCCCGCCCGCGCCCCGCGACGATCCCGGCCACCCCGCCGGGCCGACCGCGCCGCAGGACGATCTCGGTCACCCCGTCTCGCTGACCCGCCCGGCCCGCCGGGTGGTCTCCCTGGTGCCGTCCCTGACCGAGTCGGTGGCGGTGACCCGCCCGGGTGCCCTGGTGGGCGCGACCACCTGGTGCACCCATCCCGCAGGCCTCGACGTAGCCCGGGTCCGCGGCACGAAGAACCCCGACCTGGCCGCGATCAGGGCGCTCGAGCCCGACCTGGTGCTGGCCAACCAGGAGGAAAACCGCCGCGTCGACGTCGAACGCCTCCGCGCGGCCGGGGTGCCGGTGTGGGTGACGGTGATCAGGGACCTGGATGAGGCGCTGGCGTCCCTGCGCCGGATGTTCGGCGTCGCGCTGGGTTGGCCCGAGCCGGACTGGCTGGCCCGGGCCGAGCAGGTCTGGGCCGAGCCCGCGCCCGGGCCGCGCACCCGCGTGGCCATTCCGATCTGGCGGGATCCGTGGATGGTGGTGGGCTCTGGTACCTTCACCGGCGACCTAGCCGCGCGCCTCGGCCTGGACAACGTCTACGCGGACCACCCTGGCCGCTACCCGCACGCCGACCTGGCCGATATCGCCGCACGCCAGCCCGGCCTCATCGTCCTGCCCGACGAGCCGTACCCGTTCAGCGCCAGCGACGGCCCCGAGATGTTCCCCGGTCACCGGGTCGCCCTGGTCGAGGGACGCGACCTGACCTGGTACGGCCCGTCCCTGGTCACTGCCCGCCCCGCCCTCGCCGCCCAGCTGCACGCGGCCGGCCCGGTCAGCCGACCGGGATGACGCCGCCGTCCACGCCTAGCACCTGGCCGCTGACGAACGACGCTTCTTCCGAGGCCAGGAACCGGATCACCGCCGCGACCTCCGCCGGCTGGGCCGGACGTCCCGCCGCTATGCCCGCCACTATCCGCTCGTGACGCTCGGCCGGCATCCGCCCCGTGAGCAGTTCGGTGCCGACCGTGTACCCCGGCGCGACGACGTTCGCCGTGATCCCTTCCGGGCCGAGCTGCGCGGCCAGCGAGAGGACCCACCCGGTGAGCGCTGACTTGGCCGCGACATAGGGCGGACTGGCGCCGCCTGTCGTGGCCACCCGCGAGCCGACGATGATCACCCGCCCGCCCGGCCGCCGGAGCGTCGGCAGCAACGCCGAGGTGAGCAGCACCGCGCTGATCACGTTCTTCTGGTACGCCTCCAGCCAGGTGGTGGCGAGGCCAGCCAGGTCCGTCCGGGCCGGGACCGAGCCGCCCGCGTTATTGACCACGACATCGACCGTGGGGTGCCGCTGCCGGATCACCTCCACCGCCGCGGCCGTCTGCTCGGCGTCGCTCACGTCCGCTTGCACCCAGCTGACCTCTCTGCCGCCGGGCGGACGCCCGCGGTTGACCTCCTCGGTCGTGGCGCGCAGCACCTCGGCCCGACGCCCGACGATCACCACGTCCATCCCGTCGGCGGCCAGTGCGGACGCGGCGGCCCGCCCGATCCCTGTCCCGCCACCCGACACGACAGCCACCCTCGAAGAGGTTCCGGTCGGCATAGCCACCCACCTCCGCCATTCGGCTCGCGGCCCGGGACCGCACCTGACGCCACGTCCGGCCTGGCGGTGTCACCGCCGCGTCCGGCGTCCCGTTGTCACCGCCGCTCCGGTCCCCGCAGCCCGTGACCGTGCCTGGCGCCGCTGAGTTTCTGTAGTCTCACTCTACCCACCCGTGCGCCGGAAGCTCAGCTGCTGCATGTCGGGGGCTGGCCGCCGCCGCCGGCGGGCTGCAGCTGGAATGCTGCCCGTTTTATCCGGTATATGCGGTCGCGCGGGGCCCGGCGGCTGCTCGTGGGTCAGGAGCGAACGAGTGTGGCGCGCAAGGCGGCGAGTTCGCTGCTCTCCATCCCATGCGCGGTCAGGTAACCGGCGCCGCCGCCGTACTGTCTGTGCAGCTGGTCGAGAAACGCGGCCATCGAGGCCTCATCCGCCGTCGCCGCTCCCTTGATGCCGTCACTGAGCGCCCGCATCTCGCGGTAGGTCTCCAGCCGGAGAAGCCGGGCGCTGATCTGCCGCATCCGCTGTTGCGTGAGGGCGTAGTCGGCGACGACCGCCGCACTGCTGGCGCCCACGGCGTCGAGCACCACCGCAGCCAGCACGCCGGTGCGGTCCTTGCCCGCGGCGCAGTGGAATACGGCCGGCAAGTTCACCTCGTCAGCGAATACGCGCGCGGCCGTGACGATATTCTCCGAGCTTCCCTCCAGGAGCGCGACGTAGTGGGCCACGATATCCATCTCGGCTGCATCCGCCACCGTGTCCGCCCGGATATGGCCCGCCGAGGAAAGCGGCAGCGAAAGGTAGCGCACCACAGGAATATCCGCGAGCGCTGAGCCCTCCCGTTCCGCCTCGTCGGGCAGGCGCAGGTCTAGGACCGTGTGCACGCCCATGTCCTTCACTAGGTACGAAACGTCGTCGGCGGTGAGGTCCTGGAGTGTGCCCGATCGCAGCAACCGGTCGTAGCGGGTTCGCCCGCCGCCGGTGACCTCCAGGCCGCCCAGATCGCGCATGTTATCGGCGCCATCGAGGTCGATCCAGCGCTGGTCGCCGGGCATCCTCGTCTCAGTCACGGTCAACAGCTGTCGCCCCAATGGTGTCTCGGATACGGAATATGTCCTGTTCATATCCCTTGCGAAGTTAGCCGGCCTAAATAAATACGAGGTAAATTCGCCGGTAACGGAGCCAGCCAAGGCCAGCCCTTCGCTGTGACCCTTGACACATGGGCCGGCCGCGCGGCACGCTACCCGCGGCATCCCGCAACAGGGCGGTGAACCCGGGCTTGCACCACACCACAGGGTGGTGAACCCTAGGTTTCACCACGCGGCCAGACGCTCCAACAGCGGCCCGGCGGGCGTCATGAGGGGCGGCGGTAGAGCTCGGCCAGCAGGGCGACCGCCGCGTGCGTCGAGGGGTGCGGGTCGTGCCGGCGCCAGATCATCTGGACCGTGATGAGCGGGGCATCCCGCAGCGGCCGGAAGATCACGCCGTCACGCCGGTACTGGGCCGTGGTGCCCTCGGGCGTGATCCCGACGAAGCCGCCGCCCGCCGCGATGACGGCCAGCCAGTCGTCGATGTCGCGGGTGTCCCTGATCGGCGGCCGCGCGTCGGCCGGCCACAGATCGGGAGTAGTGGTCCCGGTCCGCCGGTCGATGAGCAAGGTGCGCTCCGGGATCTCATCCAGCCTGATCGAGCGCCGCCTGGCCCAGGGATCGTCCGCGGCCAGCGCGCAGTAGCGCCGCTCATGACCCACGACCGCGCTGGCGAAGCGCCCGCCGTCGACCGCCGTGCGCATTACCGCCATGTCGCACAGGCCCTCGGCCAGGCCGCCAGTGGGGGAGTTGGTCCGGATCAGCTGCAGCTCGACGGCTGGATACTGGGCCGCCCAGCGGCGCTGGAACTCGCGCGTGTGCCGGCCCATGGCCGACCACGCGTGCCCGATGCGGAGCCGGGTGTGGCCGGTGGTCGCCTCGGCCACCAGGTTGTCGGCCGCGGCCAGCACCTGCCGGGCCTGGGCCAGCGCGTGCACGCCAGCCGTGGTCGGGGTGATGGTCCGGCTGGTGCGGTGCAGCAGCCGGACACCGAGCACCTGCTCCAGGGCCATCAGGTTCCGCGACACCGCCGCTTGAGAAATGCCGAGCTCGATGGCCGCGTCGGTGAACGTGCCCGAGTCGACGATCGCCACCAGGCAGCGCAGGTGCCTCAGCTCCAGATCCATGATCACAGCGTATAGTTGCCTCGATTCATGCATTTTGCGTATGCATCAACCCGGTCCAGGCTGGTCCCATGACCACCATGACGCGCCCGCAGCAGCCCCTCCCCGCCGCCTCCGTCGGCCGGACCGTTACGCCTGCCGGCCGACCTGCCGCCTCCGCCGGCCCGGACCACGCCGCGCCGCCCAGCCCGCTGGCCGGCATCGCCCTGATGACCGGCAGCGCCGCGTCCAACCAGCTCGGCGCGGCCACGGCCGCTCTGGCCTTCCCGGTCCTCGGGCCTGCCGGGGTCGTCGCCATCCGCCAGTGGGTGGCCGGCGCGGTGCTGTTCACCACGGTGCGGCCGAAGTTCGCCTCGTTCACCCGGGCGCAGTGGCAGCCGGTCCTGGCCCTGGCGCTGATCTTTGCCACCATGAACCTGTCGCTGTACGTGGCCATCGACCGGATCGGGCTGGGCCTGGCGGTGACGCTGGAGTTCCTCGGCCCGCTGTCGGTGGCGTTGCTGGCCTCGCGCCGCCTGATCGACCTGGCCTGCGCGCTGATCGCCGGCGCGGCCGTCGTCGTGCTGGCCCGGCCCCAGCCCAGCACCGACTACGCCGGCCTCGGGCTGGCCTTGCTGGCCGCGGCCTGCTGGGCCGGGTACATCCTGGTCAACCGGGTCGTCGGGGCCCGGCTGCCAGGAGCCCAGGGTCCCGCCGCCGCGGCCAGTCTCTCCGCCTTGCTCTACGTCCCGGTCGGCATCTGGGTCCTGGTCAGCCACCCCGTAACAGCGACCGCCCTCGGCCGCGCGGCCGCGGCCGGGCTGCTGTGCTCGGCGGTCCCGATGGTGGCCGACACCCTGGCCCTGCGGCGCGTCCCGACCCGGTTCTTCGGCGTCTTCATGAGCGTCAACCCGGTCTTCGCCGCGCTGACCGGGCTGCTGGTCCTAGGACAGGCGCTGGGCCTGGCCGAATGGGCGGCCATCGCCGCCATCGTGACCGCCAACGCGGTCAGCGTCGCCGCGGGCGGGCGGGCGGTACGTCAGCCGGCCGGCCAGGTACTTGACTGCCCGCGATAGCAGTCGCCCGATCCTGGTCCAGGTGTCCTTGGTCATTTCTGCCTCCTCGTAATCTTTAAGTTGGGCATTACAGCGAGGGCGGGAGCTGCGGGCGGCTGGTCTCCACCAGGACCGCAGCGAAAGCCACGGTCGCCTGCACGAGGTTTTCGTCTCCGGCCGCGATCGCGGCCACCCGCGCCCTGACCAGGCCGAGCCAGGCCTCGGCGGCGACCGCGGCGGCCCGCAGATCGGCGTGCTCGGTCTCGACCGCCTCCTCGTAGGCGGTCCGGGCCCGGTGCCAGCGCCGCCGCGCCACGAGCAGGCTGGCCGGCTCCATGTGGGCCATGAGCGCGCCCGCACCGGCCGTGAGCGCGAGGATGAAGGTGCCGGTCAGGGCACCGAATACGGCACTCGCTGAGGCGTACTGATGGGCCGTCGGCCGGCCGAGGCCGTGCATTGCGACCAGCAGCAGCCCGAGCACGAGGGCGGCGGCCACGATCGCCGCCACCAGAGCCCAGCGCCGTTGGCGGACGGCGATGACACTGAGCCAGGCCGCGGTCAGCCAGGCGGCAGCGGCCGCCAGCGCGGGCAGCACCGCCCTGGGCGCGTCGAGCAGCCCGCTGAGCTCGATGACGTCGAGCATGGCCAATCCGGCGCCCAGCACCAGGAGAAGCAGCAGCCCCACGGCGAAATTGATCGAGTGGCGACGACGCGGATCGAGCCGGTGCCGCAGTTCCTCGTAGGCGAGCCGTGCGGCCTGCACAGCGGCGAGCTTCAACCGGGTGATCGCCGCCGAGCAGACGGCCAGCGCCCGGCAGTGACTGGCCTCGGCGAGCAGACTCGCTGCCTCCGGGTGGGTTTCCAGCAGCTCGCCGATGACCTGGGCCGGCGTCCGCCGGTGATCTGGCTCCACCTTCGTGTTCCCTTCTCGCGCATGCCGTACTCGCTACAGAAGAGATGCAGATCGTCGCTTGCTGACACCTGTCAGGCTCGGCCCGGGATGGCCTCTTCCTTATCGAGCGGCAAGTGTCCTGCGGCAGCGGCCTGCGGGACCGGAACGGAAGAGGTCAAGGTGACGAAAACCATCCACCAAGTCGGCCGTATCGGCGCTGCCGCCGGCGCGGCCATCCTGCTGGCAGGCTGCGGCCTGTCCAGCGTCGCAAGTCCGCCGGGCGGCCAGGCGACCGGTGCTCCGGTCACGATCACGCAGCACGTGCCCTCAGCGGCCCTGCTGACCGTGCTGACCGGCGCGGCTTCAGGCCCGGCGCTGTCCGGCCTCGTGGACAGCACCGCCCGGCCGAACGAGGACGTGAGGATCCTGCAGGCAGGTACGCCGGCCAGGACGATCGCCGCGGCCGACTCCCCGGCACCGTGGGCGATCACCATGCCGGGCCAGCCGCTGGCTCCGGGCAGCGGGCAGACGGAGTATCAGGCGGCACAGCACGCTAAGCGGCTGCAGGCCTGGCGGGCCAGGCACGCCGCGGAGGTACAGGCCGAGGCGGCCAGAACCCGCGAGAACGTCTCGGCCTGGCTGGCCGGGCTCGGGATCCCGCACAAGATCAGCCTGCTGGCCGACCCGCCCGCCGCTGACGGCTCGCTCGCCGCCGAGAGCGCAGTCGCGGTCAGCGCGCTGGCGGACCTGCAGGCGGAGGCCGGGAACATCTTCGGCAGCCGCCGGGTGATCGTGCTGTTCTGCGACGACCTGAGCGGGCAGCTTCCGGCCGGCGAGCTGACCGGAGTCGACGTCATCGTGGTCACCAGCTATCTCCCGACGTCGGAGGCGGCCAGCGCGGCCCAGGCCGACCTGCTGGGGGCCGGCGCGGCCCAGGCCACCGTAGTCGGCCCGGAGGTGACCGCAGCCCAGCTCGCCGGGCTGGTCTCGGCCGGCCTGAGCCAGGGCGCGAGGCACGACTCGGTCTCGGTGCCGGTACTGTTCGCCAACGACAGCTTCGCGCTTAGCCCGGCGGCGGTCCGGGCCCTCACGGCGCTGCTTCCGCGGCTTCAGGAGCCCGGAGCGACGGCGGTGATCAGCGGTTTTGCCTCGACTCCCGGTACGGCCGAGGCCAACTACGCCTTGTCCTACGAGAGAGCGACAACAGTCGCTAATTTTTTCGAGTCACGGAAAATCCCGACGTCCTCGCTGATTATCGTGGGACATGGCGCGAGTGATCTGGTGGGCTCGGGAGCCTCGGGCGCGAACCGGCGAGTCCTCGTGGTGATCGAGGAGTTAGCCGGATCCTGAGCTGCTGCGGGTCCCAGGGCAACGCTGCGGCCGTTGCCCGGGACCCGTGTGCTGCGGGCTGCCCTTCTTCTCGGTCAGCGGCCGAGCGCCTCGGCCAGGTAGGCGGGACTGTCGAGGGGCGCCTGGCCGGCGATCTCGGCTGCGGCGGCGGAGGGCGCTTGCGGGACGCAGGCCCTCGGGTCGAGGGCGGCCTGGCGTCGGGCCGCCAGGTAGGCACGGTCCCGGTCGCCGGCTGCATCCCAGTCGCGGCGGCAGCGCTCCCAGGCCGCGGCGGCGAGTGCGGCCCAGTCCCCGTGATCCGACTTCGAGGCCACGCCCGCCGGAGCCCGTTCGGCACGCAAGGCCGCATCGGCCCACCGCAAGGCGCGCCTGATCCGGTGCCCCTTGGTGCTGTGAACGGGGCGCCGGTGATCCTGTACCACCTCGATCCAGCTTTCCTGGAGTTCGTCCAGCGGGAACGGAAGGCGCAGCTCGGCCCGGACCCATGACGCGGACGTGGACCCCGCCTTGACAAAGCCGCCGTGCGCCAGGACGCGGCGGACGGCTGGGTCTACCAGCCTGGCCTGGCACCGGCCGAGCGCGTCGCAGTCCGCGCCCGGAGTCAGCCGGGCATCGACTATCACCCGTCCCTTCGCCCCGTCATGCCGGACGCGCAGGTCGGAATACGGCGACAGCCCGGGCCGGAAGACCCCTTCGGGCACGAGGTCGGGATCGAGCATCCAGTGCAGGCGGCCCAGGCGCACCCGGTCCTTCTCGAGGCTCTTGACCTCCTCGGCTACGTCGAATTCTGGTGTCAGTGACGGTATCGGTGGCGGTATCGGTGACGGGGCGCCGGGCCGTGGTCCGGACCGCCCCTCGGTTGCCTCCTTAAGCCGGGCGGCGGCCGCCGGGTCGTCGACCGCGGTGACGGCGGCGACGGCGAGGGCCGCCCGTACGGCCGGTTCGGGAAGCACTGCGGCGTCGATGCGGTGCGGCTGCCCGAGCAGGTTGGCCAGCGCTTGGCGCCCTTCGGCGCGGGCTCGTGCGTGCAGGCCAGCCTGTTCGGCGAGCTCAGCGGCCTCGGCCGCCCACCAGGGCGAGCTAGACGGGACTGGGCTGGTGGCCCGCGCCGCGTCGAGACGCGCCAGGCGCGACAGCCTTCCGGCTAGCCCGGCCTCGGGCGAGAGCACCCCTGCCCCCTCCGACCCGGTTGCGGTGCCGGACACCATGCTCGGTGCCTGCGCACCGAACAGGCGGATAAGCATCGCTGCTACCTGCTCATTGACCACGATGGAACCGTCTGTACCGGTGGCATCTACCACCACCCGGCATAGCCGGCCATCGGCACGGTCGAAGGCCAGGTCCAGACCCGGCACAGGAATCAAGGAGGCTTCTCCTGCCGCCCCCGCGGGGAGGCCCTCAAGGATCACCTGGCCGGTCTCGCGCTCAAAACTCGGCGTGAGGTTCATAACTACAACTTGGCACCGTATAGCCGCCTTGGCCAGCACCTTTTGGTGGAACCTGAGTTCGTGTCCGGTGCGGACGGCGGCGACACGCTCCGACTGAGCTATGTCTGGGGGGTCACTGGGTGCAGGGGGCGGCGAACCGCACCCGGTCACGTCGTCGTCGAGAACAGAGCACGGATGGCCTGGTCGAGCGCGGCGTCCCAGTCGGCGTGGCCGACGCCCTCCGGAGCGGCCGAGCGAAGCGCCCACGGGAGCAGCATGTGGTGCAGGCTGCCGATGTGACGCTGGAGCTTCTCGGCGGCCTGGCGTTCGGCCGCACGGGCGTCCTCGGCGACCTGAGCAGCGCGGCGGGCCGCGGCGCGCGCCCGGGAGTAGGCCAGGGACCGAGTCCGGGCCAGCACCGCGGAGCCGCACAGGACCAGGCCGGCCGAGATGGCGGTCAGCAGGGCGGACTGCAGCACGGCGATCGGCAGCGAATCTGCGGACACCGTGATCAGGAACTCGGTGCGGAGGCCGAACAGCGCGAGGTACCCCACGGTGACCACCGCCGCCAGCACGCCGCGTCGCCTCGGGTGGCCGCGGGTGATCTCGAAGCCCAGCATCGCCCCGATGGACGCGACCACGAGGATGAACGTGACCAGCCAGGTCCCGGCGGAGTTGAGGCCGAAGGCCTGGGCGGCCCAGTTCAGCGGGACGGCATCGAGGATGACGAGAGCGACGACGATGGCGAGGCCCAGCCCGAAGCCCAGGTTGCGGCGGTCGCCGGGATCGAGCTTGACGGCCAGGTTCGACCGGTGCTGGTCGGCCGCATCCTCGGCCTTCTCGGCCCGGCTGCTGCGCTCGGCCAGTTCCCGCAGGTAGACGCGGGCGCGCAGGATTTCCTTTATCTCCTTCGCCACGGCCGGATGCTCCTGCAGCAGCCGCGTGATCGTGGCGGTCGCGCGGGCAGGCAGGGCGGCGCCGGCTGGCGTCAGCTGGTCCGCGCCGACCTGCACCTGCCGGGCCGGGTCGTCGCGTTCGGGATCCGGCTGCTCGATGATCGTTTCAATGGCCATTTCTGCCTCCTCAGGTCACGGCCTGAAACAGAAGAGCCGGGCGGGCAGCCAACCTGACACACGTCGCGTATGTCAGGTGGCCGGGAGCGTGAACCACGGCCCGTTCGGCCCGTAGACCTTGATCTTGGCGACGGAAGAGGGCGCCGCGGGAACCCCTGATGCGACCGTCGCCGGTTACGACTCCCCGGCTAGCCAGCGGGTCAGGTTGCCCCATAGCGGGTCGTATCCGGGCCAGTCCATGAACCCGGGCGGGCACCAGTGCGGCGCGCAGTCCGAGGCGAAGGCCGCGCTGCGGCCATCCCCGTGACGCCCCACCACCAGCAGCGGATCCTCCCCGCAGCAGGCCAGCACGTCAGCGGCGGGCTTCGCGGCCAGCTGGTTGTAGCCACTTCATCCACCTGGACGAATGGCCGAGCTCGCCGGTCTACGGCGGCTCGGACGTGGCGCTGACCTCCGGCATGGCGCTGCAGCTCGACATCATCCCCGCCACCGGAACGGCGTACCACACCTCGAACATCGAGGACGGCGTGGCCCTGGCCGACGACGCGCTGCGCGCCGAGCTCGCCGCCCGCTACCCCGGCCTACGGCAGCGCGTCACCCAGCGGCGCGCGTTCATGGCCGACGCGTTCGGCATCCGGCTCAAGCCCGAGGTCCTGCCGCTGTCCAACCTGGCCGGCTACCTGCCGCCGCTCTGGCTGTCCCCGCAGCTAGCCATGCTCCGGAAGTAACCGGCCGCGTAATCAGGCGGCCGGGTCGTAGTAATGCGCGTACTGCCACAGCCCGCGGCTGGTCAGCTCGGCGTCGCGAACCGGCCCGAACCGCCCCGGTGACAGCGCCGCCATGCCCTCGGGCGGGCTGCCGCCGGTGATCCAGGCGGCCAGTTCCTCGCCGAGGGCCAGCGACGAGGAGAACCCCGAGCCGTTGCACCCGCTGGCCACCCACAGGCCGGGCCGGTCCGGCACCGGGCCGGCCACGAACCGGCCGTCAGGGCTCATGGTGAACAGCCCGCCGCGGTGCTCGGCCACCGGCCCGCCGCTCGCCGCCGGCACCTCGGCCGTCACCTGTGCCGCCAAGTGCAAAAGCACGCCGAGATCGAGAGGGACATTATCGGTACCGAACGATCCAGGCTGATGCCGCGGGTCCACCGGCAGCGGCTCGGGCTCGAACCCGCCCACCATCAGCCCGTGCCGGGCCGGTCGCAGGTAGACCGCGGCGTCAACCACCCGGACGATCGCGTCACCCGGATCGACCGCCGGAGTGGGCGCGGTGATCAGCAGCTGGTGGCGGACCGTGGCCACCGGGACCTGGGCGCCAGCCAGGTCAGCCACCTGCCGCACCCAGCCGCCGGCCGCGTCCACCACCACCGGCGCCCGGATCGACCGCCGCTCGGTCTCCACCCCGGCCACCCGCCCCGCCGTGACCGATATGCCAGTGACCGGCTCGTTTTCCAGCACCACGACTCCGCGCTGCTGCGCGGCGGTCACGTAGGCCTGGATGAGGCTGGCCGGTTCCTCGATGTAGATGTCCTCCGGGCACCACAGCGCGAACTCGCCGCCGCCCGGCTGGTAGTAGCCGGCGCCCTCGGCCAGCTGGGCCGCGGTCGCCTCCCGGACGTCGGCGCCCCAGCGGCGCGACTGGTCAAGCTCCCGCGTCAGGTACTCGCGGTGCTGGGCGGTCCGGGCGATCAGGAAGCTGCCCGGCCGGGCCACCGGCAGCGGGACACCCGCCCAGTCGGCGAAGGTGATGGCCCGGGCGATGCTGCGCCGGGCCAGCCGGGTCCGCAGCTCGTCCGCCTGGACCGACTTGAACAGGCCCGCCGCCCGGCCCGAGGCCTGCGACCCGGCGGTGTGGCGCTCCGCCACCGCCACCGACCGGCCCGCGATCGCGCAGTGCAAGGCCGTGCTCAGGCCGAGCGCCCCGGCCCCGATGACCACCACATCGACGTCGGCGTCCACCAGGATCAGCTACAGAGAACGGCGCAGCAGCGAGTCCAGCCGGGTGAACGAGCTGTCCCAGCCCGTCTTGGTGGCCACGCCGAGCTCCTCGGTGAACGGGCCCTGCCGCAGGTCGAGCCGGGTCTTGCCGTGGCCCTCCGGGCGGAACTCCAGGCGCAGCCTGACCCTGGTGCCCCGGGTCCCATCAATCTCCTGGTGCCCGTCGAGCAGCTCGTTCTCCACGACTTCGGTGAAGGTCGCATCGACCGTACTGCGCCGGGCCGGGTCCTCGTCGCTCACCATCACGAAACGCTGGAACCCGCCGGGCCGCGCGTCGATCTGCACGCTCTCGCAGGGGACGGAGAAGCCGTCCGGCCCGAACCACAGGCAGAGCTGGTCGGGGTCGACGAAGGCCCGGTAGACCAGCTCGGGCGGCACGTCGAAGACGCGCGAAAGGGTGATTTCTTCCTTGGCGGCCTGAGGCATGCAGTTCCTTCCGCTGAAGTCAGATCGCGGGCGCCGCCCGGCCACCAGCACGCCGGGCATCCGCCACTATGCCACCAGGGCCGGATCGCCGGAACTAGGGGCTACCGCTGGCGGCGGCGATGAGGGGCAGGAAGACGTCCAGCGCACCCCGCCCGCCGAGGCCGCTCCGGGCGCCCAGCCGGCCCTGGTCGCCAGCGCGGACTGACCCCGCTGGTCATGCGCTGCCACGCGGGCCCGGACTGCTAACCAGCCCCGGCTGCCCCGTCACCGCCGGCGGCCGCGAGAAACGCGGCCACCGCGGTCTCGGCTTCCGCGGCGGCAGGCAGTACCGCGGCCAGCCGGGGGATCGAGGCTAGCTGGCCGTCGGCCTCGTACCTGCTGATCACCAGGGGGTCGATGTAGGAGGCGCGCGCCACGGCCGGGGTATCGCCCAGCCAGTCGGCTACGCTCCGCACGCCCGTCACTATCGCGCTCTTACGGCCGCGCGCAGTCAGCGCCGGCTCCGAGTTCGCCAGCAGCAGTGCCATCAGTACGGTGGCGTTCCAGGTGCGGAACTCCTTGGCCGTGTAGTGCCCGCCGGCCCGGGAGGCGATGTAGCTGCTGACCTCGTGGGAGCGCAGCGGTCGCCAGGCATCGCCGTCCGGGACGGCGAACAGCGCGTCGAGCTGGTTGTCACTGCGGATCAGCGCCCGCACGACCGGCCGGACGGCCTCGTCGGTGACGGTGACCGTCCGCTGCTTGCCCTCCTTGGCGATGTAGTCGAACGTGACGCCGTCACGCGTCACCGTCACGTCGCGCTTGAGCAGCGTCGTCGCGCCGTAGTGATGATCTAGCTCGGCGTACTTCTCCCCGCCGATGCGGAACAGGCCGAGGTCGATCAGCCGGACCGCGCCGGCCGCCACCCGGTCACGATCGAGGTGCCGGTGCCCCAGATCCCGCACGGTAGCCGCCCGCAGCGCGGGCAGCGCGCCGGCGAAGCGGAGCATGTGCGCGAACTTCTGCGCGTCGCGTTCCTCTCGCCATACCTGGTGATACCGGTACTGGGTCCGGCCCCGGCTGTCTACGCCAGTGGCCTGGATGTGCCCGAGCGGGTCAGGTGAGATCCAGACGTCTTGCCAGGCCGGCGGGATGGCGAGCGCGCCGATACGCCGCAGTGTCTCGGGGCTCGTGACATCGGCGCCCGCTGGATCGCGGTAGCGGAATCCTTGGGCGGCCCGCTCACGGGTGATCCCCGGACCATGCAGATCACTGCGGGCCAGTCCCGGGACAGCGGCGGGAGAAGTGGCTTCGACGCCAGAGCGCGGAGCAAGGGGCACCAGATCACCCTAGGATCGCGGCCGCCGCAACCGGGAACCCGCCCCCCATCCCCAGCGTCCAAGCAACATCCAACGGGGTTTTGGGGGAAATCGTGACCGGAATCATGACTCGGCTGCGCATCTGCGCCTGTGGCCTGGCCGTGCTCGTGCTCGCTGGCTGCGCTTCGGCCAGCACGCCAGCGACCGGCCCGGCCGGCCGGTCCGGGACCGGCCCGGCTCCGGTCAGCCAGCACGCGCCCGCGACCGGCCTGCTGACCGGCCGGTTCGTCAGGGAGGGCGGCCCGCTCGGCCCGGGCGGCCAGCAACCCGCCGAAATCCCCCTCCGCGGCACGGTGACCTTCACCGCCGCCGGGCACCGGGCGGTCAGCGTCCAGGTCGGCGCCTCGGGCCTGTTTTCCGTCACGCTGCTGCCCGGCCGGTACCAGGTCGCCGGCCGCTCACCCGGCATCGAGACCGTCGACCCGAACGGCCGCCAGCAGGACCAGACCTGCTCCCAGCCCTTGTCGGCCACCATCACGGCCGGGCAGACAATCACCATCGCCGTCACCTGCGTCGTGCCCTGAACCCGTAGCCTGAACCCGTAGCCTGATGGCATGCCGAACACCCGCGGAGCCGGTCATTCCGATCCCGGACAGCCGGACTGGCTCGAACCCGAACTAGCCACGCTGACCGCGGACCGGTTCTCCGACCCGGCCTGGTTCTACGAGCGCAAGTTCGACGGCGAGCGCTGCCTGGCCTACCGTGACGGCGCGCAGCTGCGGCTCATGACTCGCAACCAGAAGCAGGTCACCGGCACCTATCCCGAGATCGCCGAGGCCCTGCGGGCCCAGGCCGCCACCGACTTCGTCGTGGACGGCGAGGTCGTGGCCTTCGACGGGGATCAGACCAGCTTCTCCAGGCTCCAGCGCCGGCTCGGCGTCCACGACCCGGGCCAGGACCTGCTGGCCGAGGTGCCCGTGCAGGTCTACCTGTTCGATGTGCTGTGGGCCGAAGGCCGGGATGTGCGCCCCGAGCCGCTGCGCGAACGCAAGCGGGTGCTGCGCGGCCTGCTGTCGTTCGGCGGCCCGCTGCAGTTCGCCGAGCACCGGGACACCGACGGCGAGGCCTATTACCGGCAGGCCTGCGGCTGGGGCTGGGAGGGCCTCGTCGTCAAGCGGGCCGATTCGCCCTACCGGGCCGGGCGCAGCAGGGACTGGCTGAAGTTCAAGTGCCTGAACGGGCAGGAGTTCGTTGTCGGCGGTTTCACCGATCCGCAGGGGACCCGGACCGGGTTCGGCGCGCTGCTGCTCGGCTACTACGATCACGACGGCCAGCTCATCTACGCGGGCAAGGTCGGCACCGGCTTCGACCAGGCCACCCTGACCAGCCTGCACGCCACCCTGGCCGCCGCCGAGCGGCCGGCGGCGCCCTTCGCGCCGAGCCGGAGCCTGCCCAGGTCCCGGGTGCACTGGGTCGAGCCCCGCACGGTGGCCCAGGTCGGCTTCTCCGAATGGACCCCCGACGGAGAACTGCGGCACCCGCGGTTCCAGGGCCTGCGCCGTGACAAGGATCCCGCCGACGTGGCCCGCGAGCTGCCCTGACGGCCGTTCCCCGGGAACACCGCCGCACATCACAGTGTTATATACCTAGCGTAGAAACGCGCCATCGCACCGGTGAATGAACGAAAGAAGATTAGTGGCGCAGTGCATTACCTGCGGGAGCGAACTGCATCCCGACCGGGCCGAGAAATACAACTACTGTATGGCCCCCGAATGCCAGGAGAAGAACCTTAAGCCCCTGACCATGGTCGCCGTCGGGGTCAACAAGTCGGCCGAGCAGTACCTGATCCTGGACGAGCAGACCCGCGACGGACTGGCCAGCGGCAAGTTCGCTGACCAGCGCCGCAGCCTGTTCGGTACCTCCACCCCGGCCAGCCCAGGACCGGCGCCCGCCGCCGTGAAGCCCGGCGTCCGGCCGGATCGGCCAGCCCAGTCCCGGCGCCGCCCGGCGGCCCCGGCCGCACCACGCCGCCCGTGGACCAAGTCACAGGAGAAACTGGCCCTGCTGTACAACGAGCAAGGGAAACGGCCCGAGGAGATAGCGGCCAAGCTCGGCCTGAGCACGTATATCGTGACGCAGATCATTCTCGGTTCCAGGAACCGCGGCAAGCTGTAAGCGGCTGCCCTTTAAGGTGTTATCCGGCCGCGGGCCGCACCGCGCGGCGACGGCCCGCGCCTGCGGTCCGCCGGTCGTCACCGCTCGGGCCGGACGCCACCGACAGGCACGCCTCGAGCAGCACCCGGGCGAACATCGGCGGCGCGGTGATGCACATCCCGTGGTCGGCCTGGGCCTCATGCAGCGAGGCGCCCGGGATGGCCCGGGCCAGCTCACGCTGGCGGCTCGGCGCCACAAGGGTGTCCTTGGTGGTGACCACCACCGCGGTGGGCACGTCGACCTGGTCGATCCAGCTGTCCGAGCTGAACTCGCAGGCCGCCTGCATGGCAGAAACGGCCGTGGCCAGCCCGGTCCGGCTCAGCTGGGCGCGAGCCCACCTGGCCGTGGCCGGGTCCTCGATCGGGCCGACCAGCGCAGGCCCGAGTATGTCGGCGGTCAGCAGCCGCAGGAACGGGTTCCACCAGATGGCCGCCGCCGCCGTCGGCAGGCCCAGGGCGGTCAGCTTCTTCATCGGCGACTCCACCACGTTGCCCGCGGTAGAGCACAGCACCAGGCCCGACACCAGCTCGGGATGGCGCCGGAACAGCAGCTGGGCGATCATGCCGCCCATGGAGTAGCCCACCGCGACGAACCGGCCCGCGCCGAGGACGGTGCCCAGCGCGGCGATGTCGTCCGCGCAGTCCTCCAGCCGGAACCGCCCGCCGGTCGGGATCCCGTCGCCGTGGCCGCGCAGGTCGGGAGCGACGACGCGGAAGTGGCAACCCAGCGGCGCGAGTACCCTGCCCCAGTTCAGCTCGGCCGTGGCCGCCACCCCGTGGATCAGCACGAGCGTGTCCGCGCCCGGCGGGCCGGCGCACTCCCACACTCGCATGACCCCGCGCCCCGGCAGCACCACCAGGCGCGAAAGCGGAGCCGTCGCCTCCTCGAGCACCTGTCGCATGACTGCCTCCCCGTGATGCCAACCCTGGAACATATATACCCAGAGGCCGCATCGTGCAGACGGGACCGAACGATCCCGTTAGACCCGGCCGCCCCGCAGGCCTTCAGCCTCCTCCGTCCCGGCGGCCAGGCCATACCCGCCTGGCGGTACGTTATAGAACTTCTTGTCGGTTTTGTTCCCTCTCGTGCGACACGCCGAGTGGCGTCACGAGCCAAATCCAGTAACCGAGCTCTCGATTCCGGGATAATCGCCTTGGACGAGCTAGGCAACCGTCTTAGTGGAGAGAGCAGTTGATCAAGACAACCAAGCCTGGGCGCGATGGCAGTGTCCGCGTCACCTTCGCCCTGTCGGCCGACGAGCCCGACGGTGCCGTGTCGGTGGTCGGCAACTTCAACGACTGGAACCCGTTCGCGCACCCGCTACGGCGCCGCGCGAACCGCACCCGCAGCGCCGCCGTGACCGTCCCGGCCGGCAGCACGCTGCACTTCCGTTACCTCGCCGAGGGCGGACTATGGTTCGACGACAACACCGTCACCGTTCCTGACGGCCAGGACGTGGCGATCACGGTCTGAGCCGGGTCCCGCCGGGTTCATCTCTGCCGCGCCGCCGCGGGTTACCCCTTAATTTGAGGCTGAACGGGCCGTGGTGTTACGCCACGGCCCGCCTCGACCGCCGTCCGGCGGCATCGTCTAAGCACGGTGTTGTCTAAGCACGGTGTCGTCTAAGATCAGCGCTCATGCCGAGGCTGCTGGTCGTTCATCACACCCCGTCGCCCGCGCTCGAGGCGATGTTCGAGGCGGCGACCAGCGGCGCGCGGACCGACGAGATCGAGGGGATCGAGGTCGTCGTCAGGCCGGCCCTGACCGCCGCGGCGATCGATGTCCTGGAGGCCGACGGCTACCTGCTCGGCACCCCGGCCAACATCGGCTACATGTCCGGGGCGCTCAAGCACTTCTTCGACGGGATCTACTACCCGTGTCTGGAGGCCACTCGGCGGCGGCCCTATGCGCTGTACGTGCACGGCGCCTCGGACACCGGCGGCGCCGTGCGCGCGGTGGAGTCGATCGCCATCGGCCTGCAGTGGCAGAAGGTCCGGCCGGCGGTCAGCGTCACCGGGCCGCCGGGAAAGCAGGACCTGGAGGCCTGCTGGGAACTGGGCGCCCTGCTCGCGGCCGAGATCGCCGGCTGAGCTGTGTCGTTGAGCTGGGCGCCCGCCCCAGCCGGATCACGCGGTGGTCGCGACCTTCCACAGGTAGCCGTCCGGGTCGCTGAAGTACCCGGAGTACCCGCCCCACTGGGCGCCGGCCGCGGCCTTCACAATCTCCCCGCCCGCCGCCACGGCGCAGGCCATGGTCTCGTCCACGGTCTGGCGGTCATCGACGATGTAGTGGAACGAGACGCCCCGGAATCCCGATCCCTCGGCTGGCACCCCGGCGTCGGCCGCCGCGGCTTCCCGCTGGTACAGGGCCAGTGACGACGATCCGTCACCCAGGCTGAGCGACACGAACGCCGGGTAGTCCTGGGCGATCTCGCAGCCCAGGCCTTCGGCGTAGAACTTCTTGGCGCGGGCCAGGTCCTCCACGCCGAGCATGATGGTGGTCACCTGAACAGGCACGGTTATCTCCTCTTCGTGTTGCGTGGGCATTTCCGTCTGTATGACCGGCGGCACCGGCTCGGTGTGACGAGCGGACGTGATCCCGGCCCCGGGACTACCCTGGTGCGCGGCGATATGGCGCCATACCGGGAGGGATCACTCATGGCCGAGCTCGATTTCCAGGCCTGCGCGGCGGCCGCCGTCACGGCGTTGCAGAAGTGGTACAACACGTCGACCGGCCTGTGGAACAGTACCGGCTGGTGGAACGCGGCTAACGCGCTGACCGCCGTGATCGGGTACACCAAGCTGACCAGGGACGCCTCCCACCAGAACATCATCGCGACCACCTACACTGCCGCCCAGCAACAGCACGCCGGGTGCTGCAACAACTTCTACGACGACAACGGCTGGTGGGGGCTGGCCTGGGTCGCCGCCTACGACCTGACTCACGACCGGAGCTATCTGGAGCTGGCCCAGAACATCTTCACCTACAACAGCAAGGGCTGGGACGACACGTGCGGCGGCGGCGTGTGGTGGAACGAAGATAAGACGTACAAGAACGCGATTCCCAACGAGCTGTTCCTCACCCTCGGCGCCCAGTTGCACCAGCGCACCCCTGGCGACAAGAACTACCTGACCTGGGCGCAGCGAGCCTCGGACTGGCTCAGCCGCTGCGGCGTCATCAACTCCAGCCATCTCATCAACGACGGGCTCACCTTGGGCTGCGCCAACAACGGCCAGACCACCTGGACCTACAACCAGGGCGTGATTCTCGGCGGCCTCGCCGCCCTGTACCAGATCAGCGGGGACGGCGCCTACCTGGTGGAGGGCCAGGCCATCGCCGACGCCACGCTGGCCACGCTGGTCAGCCCGCCGTCCGCCCCGCATCCGGGCATTCTGGTCGAGCCCTGCGAGCTGACCCCGGCCGGCTGCAGCGGTGACGCGGTCCAGTTCAAGGGCATCTTCATGCGCTACTTGACCGACTTCTGGCGGGCCACCGGCCAGTCCTCCTACCGGGACTTCATTGTCAGCAACGCCACCAGCATCTGGAATAACAACCGGAACACGAGCAATCAGTTCGGATCGCGCTGGACCGGGCCGTTCGACCACGCCGACGCCGGCCGGCAGAGCTCGGCCCTGGACGGGCTCAACGCCGCGATCGCCGTCTCCGCGTGACCTGCAGCTGAGGAACTTAGCGGGTTCCCTTGTGGGGACCCGCGTCGCGGGTAGATGGTGACCTTGAAGCGGCCGCCGGACCGGCCTGGGCCGCGGCCGAACATCGCGGAGGTGGTTGCCGTGCCGGAAGGCCCGAACGCGTATAACAGCCTGTGGCAGGTCAGGAACGACGCCTGGTCCAGGCTGGAAGAGTCGACCGGTCAGCTGGCGCTGGCCTGCAGTCAGCAGCGTCCCGCCGAGGAGCTGACCGAGACCGTGGCCGCGTCGCTCGACGTCCTCGGGCCCATCGAGCGGTTCTGGGCCTTTCCCGGCCTGCCGGCCTACCAGAAGGTCCGCCGGCTGTTCGCGGCCGGGAAGTACGACCGGTGCGCGACGGTCGTGGCCCGGCTCAACCGGGCCCTGGCCAGCGATTCCTACCACGGGCAGGCCTGGGACGCCGAGATCGACGACGACGTCCACGACGCCGAGGGGCGCCCATCTGACCCGGCCCGCGCCGGCCGGCCCTACTTCGAGGTGCTGATCGTCGAGGACATGACCGAGCAGCAGGAACGCGCGCTGCGCGAGGAACTCCGCCGCTGGCGCCGACCGGACGACCAGTTCGCCTACGAGATCGTCGTGGTGCCGAGCTTCGACGACGCGGTGATGGCCGCGCGGCTGAACTTCAAGCTGCAAGCCTGCGTGGTCCGCACCCGGTTCGCTCACCGGTCCCGCCACGACACCTCCTCGATCCGCCAGTTCGTGAGCCTGCTCGGATCCGATGATCTGATGGACCACGCGCCGGACGAGCGCGCCCAGATCCTGGCCCGGGCCCTGGCCCGCATCCGGCCCGAACTCGACCTGTACCTGATGACCGAGATCTCCGTCGAGGACCTGGCCGGCCTCAGCCACCACTTCCGGCGCATCTTCCATACCCGAGAGGGGTCCCTGGAGCTGCACCTGTCCATCCTGGACGGCATCGCGGCCCGGTACCGCTCGCCGTTCTTCAGCGCGCTGCGCAGCTACAGCCACCGGCCGACCGGAGTCTTCCACGCGCTGCCCGATCTCGCACGGCAAGTCGATCGTGAACTCGAACTGGATCAAGGACATGGTCGACTTCTACGGGCTGGAGATCTTCCTGGCCGAGACCTCGGCCACCTGCGGCGGCCTGGACTCGCTGCTGGAGCCCACCGGGCCGCTGCGCGAAGCGCAGCAGCTGGCGGCCCAGACGTTCGGCTCCCGGCAGACCTACTTCGTCACCAACGGCACCTCGACGGCCAACAAGATCGTGGTCCAGGCCCTGGTCCAGCCGGGCGACATCGTGCTGGTGGACCGGAACTGCCACCAGTCCCACCACTACGGGCTGATGCTGGCCGGCGCCATGGTTACCTACCTGGACGCGTACCGGCTCAATCAGTACTCGATGTACGGCGCCGTCTCGGTCCGCGAGATCAAGAGCCAGCTGCTGGCGCTGCGCCGGGCGGGCAAGCTGGACCGGGTCAGGATGCTGCTGCTGACCAACTGCACGTTCGACGGGATCGTCTACGACGTCCAGCGGGTGATGCAGGAGTGCCTGGCCATCAAGCCCGACCTGATCTTCTTGTGGGACGAGGCCTGGTTCGCCTTCGCCCGGTTCCACCCGGTCTACCGGCCCCGCACCGCCATGCGGGCCGCCCGCACGCTGGCCGAGACGCTCCGGCTGCCGGAGTACCGGGCCGAGTATGACGCCTTCCTCGACGAGGTCGGCGCGATCGACGCCGCCGACGATGACGTGCTGATGAGCCGGCGGCTGCTGCCCGATCCGGCCCGGGCCCGGGTCCGGGTGTATTCCACCCAGTCCACGCACAAGACGCTGACCTCGCTGCGGCAGGGGTCGATGATCCACATCTGGGATCAGGACTTCAGCCAGAAGGTCGAGGAGACCTTCCACGAGGCGTACATGACGCACACCTCGACGTCGCCGAACTACCAGATCCTGGCCTCGCTCGACCTCGGTCGGCGTCAGGCCGCGCTGGAGGGCTTCGAGCTGGTCCAGAAGCAGATCGAGAACGCGATGCGGCTGCGCGACGCGGTCGATACCCATCCGTTGCTGTCGAAGTACATGCGCTGCCTGACCACCGCCGACCTGATCCCGGCCGAACACCGGCCGACGGAGATCGATCAGCCGCTGCGCTCCGGGCTGCCCAACATGATCAAAGCCTGGGAAGGCGACGAGTTCGTCCTGGATCCGTCGCGGGTCACCATCTTCATCGGGCAAACCGGCATCGAGGGCGACACGTTCAAGCGGAGCCACCTCATGGACCGCTTCGGCGTGCAGATCAACAAGACCTCGAGGAACACGGTGCTGTTCATGACCACCATCGGGACGTCCCGTAGCTCGGTGGCCTACCTGATCGAGGTGCTGGTCACCATCGCCCGCGAGCTGGACACCGAACTGGCCGACATGAGCCTGGCCGAGCGTGCCGCGCACGAACGCGCGGTACATCGCCTGACCGCGCCGTCGGCGCCGCTGCCCGACTTCAGCGGCTTCCACCCGAGCTTCACCGATGGCCAGGGCGTGCCCACCTCGGACGGCGACGTGCGGCGCGCCTTCTACCTGTCCTACAACGACAGCTACTGCGAGTACCTCATGCCCGATGAGGTGGAGCAGCGGGTGGAGAACGGCGACCAGGTGGTCTCCACCACCTACGTCACGCCCTACCCGCCCGGCTTCCCGGTGCTGGTCCCCGGGCAGGTGTTCAGCCGGCAGATCCTCGCCTTCATGCGCAGCCTGGACACGCCCGAGGTGCACGGCTACCGGCCCGAGCTCGGCTACCGGGTCTATGTCGATAAAGCGCTGGAGATCGCGGCCACCGCCCGCCCGGCCCCGCCACCCAATCCGGCCGGTTCCCTGGGCTCCGCAGGCCTCGCGGACCCCGTCGAACCCGTCGGGTCGCCCGGCCCGGCTGCGCCGGCCTCCGGCAGGCCCGGCCTGCTAAGGCGCGCCGGACCAGCGCAGGCTGAAGCTGGCCAGCGTGTAGCCCAGCGCGTTCACCGTCGGCTGGACGAAGTTGTTCCTGATGATCTGCGCGGCCTCCTTTTGGGCCGCGCTGATCAGCGGGCCGGTGACCTGCGGATTGTGCGTGGCCTGGTCAAAGGCCAGGTTCTGCGCCTGCGCGTAGAGCACCGACACAGAGAACTGCGGCTTGAGCAGCGTCCCGCACCCGAACCCAGGATAGGTCCAGCTGTGCTGCGTATCGATCGGGTGGGACAGCGTGTTGTCGACCGAGATGTCGTGCACCGTCTGCGGCAGCTGCGGCTGCGGCAGCACGATGCTGACCGCCACCCGGCCGGGCTGACCGGCCACCGGGCGGTTCAGTACCTGCAGCCGGTAGTGCCCGGACGCCGGACTCCACCAGGCCGGCCCCGGGTTGAGGTCGACCGTCGCGGAGGCCCGCCCGACCGCGGCGAACGTGCTCGAATACCAGCATGGCCAGAAGCCGATGTTCTTCGACACCTTGTGCGTGAACACGAAGTTGAACGTCTCCGACCCCAGGGCCGGCCGGGAGATGCCCTCGATCTTCTGCAGCACCCACGGGCCGACGTCGGTATCGGTGGTGACGCCGGCCGTTACTGACTGCCAGGGCCAGCTCAGCTTGACGTCAGGCAAGTGCAGATTGAGCCCGA
Source organism: uncultured Actinomycetes bacterium (assembly GCA_963790065.1). Classification (GTDB taxonomy): domain Bacteria; phylum Actinomycetota; class Actinomycetes; order Streptosporangiales; family Streptosporangiaceae; genus Palsa-504. Next base: position 199,741 of record CAWBNK010000034.1, read on the forward strand.
TCAGGTGCAGACCCGCCGACAACGCGGCCACCACCGCGAACGCCAGCGCCTTGCGGAACATCAGCGCGAGCAGGGCCAGCGCGACGCTCCACTTCACCCACAGCGGGATCAGCCGCCGCCGCCTGCGCCAGGTGGTCTTCCCCAGCCGGCCCGCCGCCGGGCGCACCGGCCCCCTGGGACCGCGGGCCCGCCGCGTCAGCCGAGCCGGTTCCGGGGCGAACACCCAGGTGTCATCGGGGCCATAGCCGTAGGCCTCGTCGGAGGGGTCGAGCTCGTCCCACTCCGGCGGCTCCCACGTCCGCCCCGAGCCCGAGTCGGCCTTCGCAGCCCGGGTAGTGAGCAAGCGCATAGTCGGCCTACCTCTCTCTCCTGTCCTGCCTTCGGATCCTCAGGCGATCGCCGCGTAGCCCAGGCTCAGGACCACCGGCACCGCCCCGAACGACATGCGGAATCGCGTGCCGGGCTTGTCCGGTGCCTGCGTCTCACTGATGTCGGGCCACCGCATTTTCTGGTGCTGTTCGGTCAGGCCCTCGACCGAGTACGGGAACTCCATCGCGGAAATGTGGTGCGCCTTCAGCAGCCCGCCCCAGCGGAACGCGGCGAAGACCTTGGCCAGATCCCGGACCGAGAGGAACCGTCGTCCGGTCAGGTCGAGCAGGTAGACGACGCTGGCCAGCTCGATCAGGTCGGCCGCGCACTGCTCGAGGGCCTCGGACTTCGTCCGGTAGATGCTTCCGTCAGCAGTGCGGGCGCCGAGTTTCTCGCCGGTTACCGGGGAGTAGCGCGGCTCCGCTTTGCACTGCATCCAGTCGCAGGCAGCCAGCAGCTCCCACCGGATGCCGCTCGAGGTGGCCACGTCCTGGTACAGCGGCCGCGACCGCAGCAGCGGCGTCTTGGCCTCGGTCACGAAGGCGGTCGTGACCACGCGCGGCATCTGCGCGACGTAGCGCCGGGTACTGATGCGCAGGTTGCGCGGCCCGGCCCGCAGCAGCGCCGTGGTGTCGGCCGGCGCCACCCGCCCGCCCGGGGCGTCGTCGGCCCCCACGGCCCGTACCGACGTCGCGGCGTCGAGCACGCCGGGAATGCTGGCCCCGCCTGATCCCACGGGCCCCGCACTCAACCGCGGTCCGGTCTCCCGCTCGCGGGGCCGGGTCGGCCGCGAACCGCTACCGCCCGACCCGCCCGGCCGCTTAGGGCCGAGCCGTGCGCCGGTCTTGGCGGTCGCCTTCACACCCGGCTTTACCACGTCCGATCCGGACCCGCCGGTCGGCTGCGCCAACACCAAGCCGGGCACCGCGGCGGTCGGCTGCATCGCTACTGAGGAGGGCAGGGTGGCGGTCGGCTGCGTCACTACCGAGGCGGGCGCGGTGCCGGTCGGCTGCGGCAGTACGGCGCCGGGCACCGCGGCCGTCGGCTCGGTCCCGGCCAGCCCGGCCAGGCCCAGGTTCGCTCCGCCTGGGCTCGACCCGCCTGGTACCGTCGCGGCCGGCGTCGCGCCGCTGCCTCCTGGAGCCGAAGTCGTGGGTGCGCTGGCCGTCCGGCCGTCGAAGCGGTACAGGTTGTACGACCGCATCAGCCCGATCAGGGCCGAACCGTAGCTGGGGTCTGTGGCGTAGACCCCGGTCAGGTCGTTCGCGAACGTGTCCGGAGACTGCCGGTTGGCCATGGCCGGCTTGTAGCTGGACGACGTGGCCAGCAGCAGCGTGTGGTCGGTGATGCTCTGGGCCACGCTGCTGTACACCCGGAACGGCGCGTTCACGGTCACCCACTCGCCGCCCTCGAACTCCTGCGTCGGCAGCAGCACCGTGCCTGCTGGGCCGGTGCCCTTGATGCCGAACAGGTTCTTGTCCTGCAGCGCGAGCTGGCTCTGTCCCCAGCCCGATTCGTCGATGGCCTGCGCGATCGTCACCGCGGCCGGGACGCCGTACTCTCGCTGCGCGGCCAGCGCTCCGGGTGCCACCTCGCTGATGAACGCCTGCTGGACGACCGAGCCCGCCACCGCCGTCGCGCCCGGGGCCAGCCGGCTGCGGCTGTACCGGGCGCCGGGCGGTCCGGACGCGTAGCTGGTCACGCTCCCGGTTACCGGCTGCGATCCGGGCACCGAGGCCGCGCCGAACAGCGCGGCCTGCGTGGCCGACAGTCTGGCCGGCTGGCGGGGCGCCGTCGGCTGTGCTGCGGCCGAGGTGGGCGGGTCGGCCAGGGCTCCGGCGCCGAGGCTGGCTGCAGGCGCGGCCAGGCCCGGGATGGCCGCCTGACCTGCGGCCACCGCCACCACGGCCGGCTGTACCTGCGCTGGGGCGCTCACCGGCGGGGGAGCCACCTTCGGGGCGGCCGGCGTCGCGGTCACGCTGCTGAGCAGCTGGCCGTTGTTGACGAAGCCGCTCACGCCCTGGGCCCCGAGCGGGCCTTCATACTGGTGTGCGTTGACGGACAGATTCGGCATGGAGTCACCGCCGATCGTGTCCAGGACTCCACCGGAGTACTTGGTCACCACCTCGACGTGTCCGTCGAACAAGACCCAGTCGCCGGGCTGAGGGTCATAGCCGTCGCCGAGCGGATGCCAGCGATGCTGGGTCTCGGCGTCCTGCAGGATCGAGACGACATTGAGTGAGTCGGGATTCGGGTCGACCCGGACGTCGGCCCAGTCTTGCAGCGGCCACGGGTACGAGCCGCCGCCGGTGACCCAGCTCTGCTGGCCCGTCGCCCGGGCCCCGGTCTCGAGGGTGAGGCTGGCGAACGCCGCGCACGATTCGCCGTGATCGACGCCGTCAGTGCTGTCACTCTGCCAGATCAGCCCCTCCACCTCGGCGGGCGAGTCCCGCTGAGCGATCCGCAGGTAGTAGTTCGCCGCCTTGACAATCGCCGCGCGCAGCGCCTCGTCACCGGTGCCGGCTGGCGCGGTCGGCGCGGTCGGCTTGCTGGACGCCAGCAGGCGGACCGGCATGCTGGCGGGTGAGGTGAGATCGGCGACCGTCCCGTGGGCCAGGGAGAATCCGGTCATTGCGCCGCACGTACTGAGGCTGACCAGCGCGGTCGCCTGCTGCCACCTCGGTTTCCTTACGGACTGCATGGATTCACCTTCTTCCCTGGCCTCGGGCGGATCTCGGTCCCTGCGCGCGGGTTCCCGCTAGCGCAGCGTCACGTCGGCGAGCCAGACAGTCCTCGTAGGATGGCCTGCACCTGCGCGTTCCCCGGATTGCTTGCGTTCTCGAACAGCACGCTGGCGTCCTGGGCATTGGCCGTCGGCGAGCCGACCAGCCACTTGGAGTAGATGTCGGCTACCAGCGCCGCCTGCCCGGCCCCGCTGGTCACCGGCTGGGCACAGATGTCGGGAAAGCCCGCGCGCGTGACGACCGCGGATGATCCGGTGTACGTGGCGCAGTTCGCCGGGCTGCTCTCCAGACCCGGCTGGACCGACGGCTGGCCGTTGCTGCCGGTCAGCGTGGCTCCGCCGATGATGTTGTTGATGGCCCGAGCCGCCACCTCGAGGCTGTCGATCGGGTCGGCCGGGTTGTACGGGTGATGCAGGTTCAGCGACCAGGCCACCGAACCGCCCTGGGTGGGCGTGATCGGCTCCAGGCCCTGCCGGCCGGATTTGGCGTCCGTGAAGTTCGGGTTGTCGCCGCTGGTCATCAGCGCGAACACCCACAGGATCTGGCTGGTCTGCTTGGCGCAGGAGAAGTTGACCTGGTCCGGCTCGGAGGACACGTTCGGGTTCTGGCACGCCGTGGTGATCTCGCTCTGCACCACGGCCACGCTGGCCGGCCACGACGCGCCCTGGCGGAATACCAGGATTAGCACGCCGGCCGCCACGACCGCCGCGATGACCGCGCCCGCGTATATCCGCCGCCGCCGCGAACGGCGCACCTGGACGGCATTCGGTCGGCCGCGGTCGATGAGCGTCCTGGTGCGCTCCTCGTCCAGCCGGGGCCGCACGGTCGGCCGCGCCTGCGCCCGGCCGCGCCCGTGGATCGTGGCCGTCGGGATCGAGGACGCGCCAGCGGCCCGCCGCTCCTGAACCGGCTTGCCCGCAGGCTGCCGGTAGGCCTCGCGCGGCCGGATCCGCGGCTCCTCCTCGTAATCGGCACCGACCGCCTCATCCGCCAGCGCGTCCTGGTTGGCGAGTGCACGCTCGCGCGCCTCGCGCAGCACCGAGAGCTCCTGCTCCAGATCTATGGCCCTAGTTTCTAGGTCCGATAGCCAGAACTCATCATCATCGCTAAAGTTTTCGAACTCTGCGCTCGTCGTACTCACCTCTGTGAATGTGTCCTGAACTGGATACTCAGGTCCGCTGGCCGGCGCGGGACGTGCTCGCCGGACGGTCATCCCGTACGCGTGCCACGATCTGGGCGGGACGGCCGGCGCCGCGCGACCGCAGGCCCGGCTGGGCGGTACGGCGCTGTGACCAGCGGCGATCCGGCGTCCGCCGGGGCCCGCGCAGACCCGTCCTGTCTCCCATTCCCATGCCAGCTATTAGAACACACATACGAGCAACAAGGGAAGAGCTTAATTCATGGACTAGCTATGTTCGCATAGTCGTGTATCCTGGTAGGCAGGTACCGATGATCCGCTGATGGTCTCAGAGTGGCTCGGCGCGCACCGGCTGTCCGGGCCGGGCACCGGGCACGATGTCGCCGTAACGCACTACGAAAGTGCCATTGACCAGGACGTGCCTTATTCCGGCCGACGGGCGCGTGCTGTTGCTATAGGTGGCCCGGTCGCAAACCGTGTCCGGGTCGAATACGACTATGTCCGCATCACACCCAGCCTGGACCCGGCCCTTGCCGCACATGGCGGGCACTCGGTCCTGCAGCAGCCTCGCCGGCTCGAGGCTGCACTTGGCGAGCGCCTCGGCCAGGCCGATCGGCACCTCGCCGCGGGTGAGCAGGCGCAGCGACCGCGCGAATGTGCCCGCGGTCCTGGGATGGGTGATGGCCTGCTCCGGCAGCGGCCAGGCCGCCGGCTGCGCCGGCCCGGTCCAGGTCAGCGGCATCGCGTCGCTGGCCACTACGCCGCCGGGAAAGCTCAGCGCCCGCATCAGCAGCGCGCGGTCGTCCGCGTCCGCCTCGTCGAGCAGGTCGATGATCGCGAGCCCGCCGGGGTCGGCGGCCCGCAGCTCGCGGAGCCGGTCGGCGCTGGCCACCCGCTCTCCGGTCGGCGCGTAAGTGAGCGAGGTCGGCCGCAGGCCGCGCTCGCCCAAGCGCTCGGGGGCCAGGAACGCTGCGCCGATGCCGGTCATGCCCGATCCGTAGGGATAGGCCTCGGTACTGACCCGGGCGCCGGCGGCCCGAGCGCGGCCGACCAGCGCCAGGACCCGGTCGATATGCCGCTGTGAGGTGCTGTTCACGTGGCAGTAGTGCATATGCGCGCCGGTCTGCCCGGCCGCCCGGACGATCTCTTCCGCGCCGTCGACCAGGGCATCAGGCGCCAACTCGGTCAGGTCCCTGGCGTGCGTGAAGGTAGGCACCCCGGCGGTCGCGGCCAGCCCGGCGACCTGGAGGTACTCGTCGGGGCTGACGCTCGGTGCGTAGCCGAGCAAGATGCCGATGCCCAGGGCCCCGTCGGCCAGGTCGGCGGACAGGCGGGACAGCATCGCGCGCAGCTGCCCGGCCGCGGCCGGGCGCTGCCAGGCCGGGTCGCCGATGCTGGCCAGGAACGTGGCCAGGCTTCCCGCCAGCGGCAGCCCGGCTACCGCTTCCATCCGCGCTAGCGCCCAGGAGGCGGCAAAGCCGTAGTTGATCGGGCGCCCATCGGCCCCGGCCGCGCGGTAAGCGGCCGCCACCGGTGTGACGCCCGCCTCGAGCTCGAGCGCGGTCGTCACGCCGTCGAGGGCCTGCAGCCGCAGGCCGCCCAGGTCGCTGACGTGGCTGTGCAGGTCGATGAACCCGGCCGTGACGACCAGGCCGGTCACGTCCAGCTCGGCCCGGCCGCCATCCGGCCCGGCCCCGACCTCCGCGATCCGGCCGCCCGCGATGGCCACGTCCCGCACGGCATCCAGGCCGGATTCGGGATCTACCACTCGCCCGCCGCGCAGGACGACATCCGCTGCCGCTTCCACCCGCCCATTGTCGCGCGGCCGCCGACCCCGGCCGGCGTCGCGTCGCGCGTGCCATCCCGCCCATTTCACAATCCGGGCAATCCCGGCAATAACGATGAATAGCCGCGCCGTCGTCAATGGAAATCGCGCCATCGGATAGGCGCCTATCCGCGGATGGCGCTCGGCCGGCACCCACTTGTGGTTAGTGCGCCGATTTCATGATAAGTCCCGTTTCATGGGTAAGTGTTGACCCGCGAAAACCTGCGGCAATCACTAAAAGCACTCGTTCTGTTGCCCAGTGTGCGCTATAACAGGGGAAAAGCAGCTTGCCCCCGTCTGCCGGCGAGCCGGGAAGGGGTGTAATTGTGGGGAAATTAGTGCGTATTCGGCAAACCGACGTCACACTGACACGCCTCGTCCGTCCGCACGATGTGCCGTCCGCCAGAAGGGCCGTGCTCGACGGCGCCGCCCAGCGCACCGGCTCCTCGCACCGCCACGGCGCCGGGCAGCACGCCAGGCCAGCGGCAGGCAATGGCACGGCATCCAGCCACACCGCAATCGCCGCCAGCGATGCGTTCCTCAGCGCGCCCCCCGGCCCCGCCACGACCGAGCCCGGCGCCACCGCGCCCGCCAACGGCACCGCGCCCGCCAACGGAGTCATTCCCGCCAGCGGAACCGCTCCCGCCAGCGGAACCGCTCCGGCGCCTGACGACAAGCGCCCCCGGGCCAGGCACGCCGCCCGTCACGCCCGTACCTCCAGCCAGAAACCCGCCCGCCGCACCTCCCTGTCCATCCGGTCGGCCGAGCGCCGCCGCTGGTCAGCCGAGCTCACCCGGCCGGATCTGACCGCGCTGGTCATCCACGGCCTAGGCGGGATCGGCAAGTCGACATTGGCCGCCCAGATCGCCGCCCGCGTCAGCCTCTCGCCTGAGTGCGCGATCAGCGCGGTCAGCGGCGCGATCTCCGCCGCCAGCCTGGTGACCGAATCGGTCCAGCTGGCCAGCGCCGGCCTCCTCGTCCTGGACAACTTCGACGACAACCTGTCCGACGAGTCAGGCCTGTGGCGCGTGAAGGACCCGGCCCTGGCCGACCTGCTGGCCGGCTGGACCGGCAAGCTGCTGATCACCTGCGGCCGGCCGTTCACCCTGCCCGGGCTGCGGCGGGAACGGATCGCCTTCCGCCACCTCGGCCCGCTGACCCGGTCGGGGGCCGCCGAGCTCGCGCTGTCCCTGCCCGTCCTGCGCCTGCTGACCGAGGCCGAACGTGACCTGGCCTGGCGTCTGACCGCCGGCCATCCGCGGGCCATGGAGTACCTCGACGCCCTGCTGGGCACCGGCGCCCGCTTCGACGACGCGGCCGCCCGGATCACCGCGGCGGTCGAGGTCAGGACCGGCAAGCCGCCGTCCAGGACCGAGCCCACCGAGCTGTCGGCCGCGACCGCCGAAGTGGTCGCGGCTGCGGCCGGCCGCCAGCTGTTCGGCGAGCTGTACGGCCGGCTCAGCGTCGGCGCCCAGGCCCTGCTCGTGCGGGCCTCGGTGTTCCGCACGCCCGTGGGCTTGGACGTGCTGGCTGCCCGTCCCACCCAGCTCGCCGAGTGCGAGGCCGCGGGCCTGCTGACTGCCGGTCCCGGCCGCGAGCGCTGGGTGCACCGCTGGACCGCGGCGGAACTGCACCTGCGGCTGGCCGAGGCCGGCCTGAGCACCCAGCTCGCCGCCGCCCACAGCCAGGCTGCGGGCTACTGGCGGGCCCGCATCGCGGCCTCGCCGCTGGGCCAGCAGGCTCAGCTCGAAGCCAGCTATCACCAGCACCGGGCCAGCGAGCTAGCCGACGAGCCGCACGCCGACGCCGCCGACGAGGTCGTGGCCCAGGCCGCCGGCTCGCCCGGGACGGCCGGCCGGACCAGGCTGATCCCGTGGGCTCCCCGGCTGAGGAGGACGGCGGCGCGGGCCGGAGACGAACGGCACCGCCTGCGCCGGCTCGGCCTGGTCTCCGTGGCCGGCGTGGTGACGGCCGCGCTCGCCATCGAGGCAGCCAACACGATCTCCTCGCCGCACCTGACCTCCGCCGACCGGGCCACCAACCAGGCCGGCCAGACTCCGCTTACCCAGGCGGTCCAGATCCGCACCCAGGCCGCGGCCTGGGTGGTCAGTCAGGTCGGCTCGGGCACGGTCTTGTCCTGCGACCCCGCGATGTGCGCCGTGCTGGTCCAGCACGGTATCCCGGCCGGGAACCTGCTGGTGCTGGGACCCGGCTCGACCGATCCGCTCGGCTCGGCCGTAGTGCTGGCCACCGCGGCGGTCCGCAACATGTTCGGCAGCCGCCTGGACAGCGTGTACGCGCCGGACACGCTGGCCAGCTTCGGGGCCGGCCAGGCGCAGATCGACATCCGGATCGTCGCGCCGGGCGGAACCGCGGCCTACCGGACCGCACTGGCCGCCGACGTGCACGCCCGGCAGGCGGCCGGGCGCCAGCTGGTCGACGACCGGCGGGTCACGGCCACGCCCGCGGCCCGGGCCGCGCTGGTGGCCGGCCTGGTTGACGCGCGCCTGCTGATCACGCTGGCCGCGATGGCCGCGAGCGAGCCGGTGCGGATCGTCTCCTTCGGCGACGCAGGTCCCGGGGCCAGCCCCGGCCTGCCGCTGCGGTCGGTGCAGGTCCAGGCCGACGGTGCGACCGGGCGGAACATGCTCGCCTTCGCCCGCGCCCAGCGCCCGCCTTACCTCCCGGCCCGTTCGGCCCTGTCCCGCGGACGCGGCGGTCAGACCATCCTGACCATCCAGTTCGCTGCCCCCAGCCCGCTGGGCCTGCTGCAACCCCAGCCCTGACCCGGCCTCCCGCCACAACCGGGACTGGTGAGACTCGCCCGCGGCGGGGCCGACACCCGCCTGGGCGGCACCGCGCCGCGCTCGGCTCTCCCGCCACGCCACCTGAGCGATCACATTCTTTCCGAACGGTCCGTGCTGTCTCGCCCCGCCTCCGCTGTCACGTGGTCCGCGGCGAGACCGTCCAGCCGGGCCGCATCGACGGCGACATATTCATGTTTTCCCATTTAAACCGGTAACCGATTATTCGGCGCTATTCCGCTTTTCCTGCGGATAACGGTTCGCGCACAATCACGGCCCAGGGTGCTGCATGCGCAGGTCTTTGTCATAGAGTCCGCCTGGCAACTAACCGCACAGAAAGTGAGGGTTGCCATGAGTCAGCCTCCAGATCCGCACGGGGCCGGACAGGGAGCTGCGCAGCCGCCGCCCGGGCCACCGTATCCGCAGCAGCCGCCCGCCCACCCTCAGCAGCAGCAGCCGCCGCCATTTGTCGGGCAGGAGCCGCCTACCCAGCAGGCGCCGCAGCACGGCCAGCCGCCCCAGTACGGGCAGTACGGCCAGCAGCAGCCCTACGGCCAGCAGCAGCCGCAATACGGGCAGGAACCGCCGACCTACCAGCAGCCGCAATACGGTCAGCAGCCGCCGCAGTATGGCCAGCAGCAGCAGTACGCGCAGGACCAGCAGGGCTTCCCGCAGGCGCCGCCCGTACCCGCCGGGTACGGCTACGGCCAGTACGGCGGCGAGGTCGTGCCGCAGGGCCTCTACCGTGACGAGCGCTCTGGCCTGCTCTTTCCGCAGGGTACCCAGCTGGCCAACCCGGGCCGCCGGATCGGCGCGTTCTTCCTGGCTATCCCGCTGGTGATCATCACGCTCGTCATCGGCTACATCATCTGGGGCCTGATCGCCTGGTCCAAGGGCACCACCCCGGCGCTGCAGGTGCTGGGGATGAGGTGCTGGCGGCCGGAGGACAACAGCGTCCCCGGCTTCTGGTGGATGGCCCTGCGCGGGGTCGTGGGCCGCATCCTGGAAGGCCTCCTCAGCATCATCACGTTGCTGACCTCGTTCATCCTGATGCTGGCCCGGGAAGACCGGAAAACGCTGCACGACCTGGTCGCGGGCACCGTGGTCCTTCACGACCCGAACAAGGTGCTGCCGCGCTAGCTCCGAATATCGGCGCCGGGCGGCCCGCGCGTCCGCGGCCCGCCCGGCTGATTGTTCCGCCGCCGGGGCCATGTGCCGGCTGGCTCCCGTGGTCACCCTGATCGCCGACTGGGCCACCGCCGCCCGGCCCGGGTAACCGTAAAACGCGATACGGACGTTTGCCGTTCTCCCTGACCAATCGGGGCTAACCGAACTACGGTATGGCGCATGGAGGACCGGGAGGTCGTCGCCGCCATCGTGGCGGGCGACCCGGAGGGGATCGCGGAGGCCTACGACAGGTATGCCATGCCGCTGTACGGCTACTGCCGGTCCATGCTGCCCGAGCCCGCGGACGCCGCCGATGCCGTGCAGGACACGTTTCTTATCGCCACGGCCAAGCTCGGCGCGCTCAAGGATCCCAGCAAGCTCCGCCCCTGGCTGTATGCGGTGGCCAGAAACGAGTGCCTCCGCCAGCTGCGTTCCGGCCACGCCACATCCGCGCTCGACGAGGCGGTGGAGATGCCAGCCGAAGCGCCGGACGTCAGCAGCGTCGCCGAGCAGGCCGAACTGCGGGACTTGGTCCGGGAGGCGCTCGGCGGGCTGAATCCCGCTGAGCGGGATGTCATCGAGCTGAGCCTGCGGCACGAGCTGGCGGGCGAGGATCTGGCCGCCGCCCTCGGCGTATCCCGCAACCACGCCCACGCCCTGCTGTCCCGGGCCCGCAGCCAGCTGGAACGCTCGCTGGGCGCGCTGATGGTGGCGCGTACCGGCCGGCCGGCCTGCCCGGATCTCGACGCCCTGCTGGCCGGCTGGGACGGCCAGATGACCGTGCTGATGCGCAAGCGGGTCAGCAGGCACATCGAGCAGTGCGAGATCTGCGGCGAGCGCAAGCGCCGTGAGCTGAGCCCGGCGCTGCTGGCCGGCGCGGCGCCGATCGTAGCCTTGTCGCCAGGCTTCCGCGAGCAGGTGCTGAGGATCTGCGCCGACCGCACGCCGGCTGGCCTGGCCCACCAGGTCGGCGTGATGGCCCGCGCAGGCTCGTTCCGGCCTTCGGGCTTCCCAACGCCGGCGAGCCCGCCTGGCGCGCCGGCCTGGCACCACGTGCTGCGGCATTCGCACGCGGCCATGGCCACCGCGGCCACGGCGATCGCCGCGGTCGGGGTCGGCGCGGTGCTGATCATCGGCGCCCATCCCGGCCACCCGTCCGCGGCCGGCGCCCGCGGCCATGCGGGACCAGGTTCGGTGATCGACACCCGCGGCGCCCCTACCCGCGGCTCGGCCACCACGCCGGCCGGCGGCAGCGGGACGGCCCCCTCGGCGGCCAAGTCGGGCGGCTCGACCGTGCCTTTGGCCGCCACCGCCCCGGCTGGGCCGGGCGGCTCAAGCGCCGGCGGCACCGCGCCCGGTTCGCTGCCCTCATCCACCTCGTCCTCGTCTGCTCCGTCCTCACCCGCTCCGGCCCAGGGCACCCCGGTCGCCTCGGTGAGCCGCCTGGTCCTGGTGGCGGTCAACGGCCACGGGACCGGGTCGTTCACGCTCACCGCCCAGGGCGGCCCGGTCGCCGGCTACTCCGTCTCGGCCGGGTCCGGCCTCACCGTCTCGCCCGCGTCCGGCTCGCTCGCCTCCGGCGCAAGCGTGACGATCACGGTCACCTCCAAGAGCCTGATCGCGCTGGACCAGACGCTCACCATCAACCCGGGCGGCGCCACGGTCACCGTGGTGCTCAACATCTCGCTCTAAGCCGCCGCCCTTCATCGTCGCAGCTCCCTCTATCCTTCGTGTCCCCACCTAAATTGCGCATCGCGAAATCTTGCGCAATGCGCAATAAATTGATACTGTCAAGCCATGACCTCAACCGCACCGCCACCGGAACGTCGGCCGGCCCGCGACACCGCCTGAAGGGAACCACCGCCATGCTGCTCCTCATCAACCGCCGCTACCCGGTCCTCGGCACCATCCTGGGTACCATCGCCAGCCTCGCCTTCATCGCCATCGGGGTCACCTCCTCGCACGCGCTGATGATCGGCATGGGTGCGATCTCCCTGGCCCTGTCGGCCGTCCGGATGACGCGCCAGTTCCGGCCGCGCACCTCGCAGGCGCGGTCGTGACCGGCCAGCGTGCCGAGCACCTGATCGAGATCCCGGGCGGCTCGCTCTACTACCGGACCCAGGGCGCCGGATCGCCCCTGGTGCTCATCGGGGGCGGCCCGAGCAACGCCGATACGCTGCGCGGACTCGCCAGCGAGCTAGCGGGCGACTTCACCGTGGTGACCTACGACCGCCGCGGCTACTCCCGCAGCCACCTGGATGACCCGGCCCAGCCGGCCACCATCGCTCAGCACGGCAACGACGTCCGGCGGCTCATCGCCGACCTGGGAGCAGGGCCTGTCGCGGTGTTCGGCTCCAGCGCGGGCGCGCTGATCGCGCTGTCCTTGGCCGCCTCCGCGCCCGCCGCCGTGGGACCGGTCATCGTGCACGAGCCACCGCTCGGCCAGCTGCTGGCCGATGACGAAAAGCCCGCGTTCGACCCGAACCCCGGAGCCGATTCGAGCGCCGGCGCGGCGCTCGACGCCATCGCCAAGTCCATTGGCGTCAATCGCGGCCTGGCCGGCGGCGACCCGGCCGGCCGTCCCGAGATCAGGCCCGCCGACGTGGAGCTGTTCGTCCGCCGCGACGCGCCGGCCGTGGGCGCCTACCATCTCGACGTCGCCCGGCTCGTTCCCCCGGCCGGCCGGATCGTGGTAGCCGGCAGCCAGGACGGCCGTGACTTCTACCCCTACCAGTGCGCCCTGCGCCTGGCCCGCCAGCTCGGTACGCCCCTGGTGGAACTGCCCGGCAACCACGCCGGCATGATCCAGCATCCCGCTGAGTTCGCCGCCAGACTGCGGGACCTCCTGCTGCCATCCGCCCGCTTATGACCTGAGTTCGACCACAAGTGCGCAGCTCAGTGGGGGTTCTCGATCCTCGGGCTTGGCGAAGGTGGTCGGGCAGCGGGTCGGCGGTGTTGGTGGCCGACCTGGGAGCAGTTCCCGTTCGCTGTCCCGGCGAATCTGGAGTTTCTTCTGGCGGCCGAGCAACACCTGGCCGTCATCGTCGAGAAGCACCAGATGCACGTCGCCCGTGACCTTGTAACGGCCCGGATCAGCCGCGCTGCGCTGCGCACCGGTCATGGCGTCTGCCCGGTGTCCGGGTCAGCGCTGTCCGGCACGTGGGGGTTCCAGCTGAGCAGAGCCGTCCTGAGTGCGGCGAGCGTGGCCGGGCGCATGCCGCCCGGGCCGAGTAGGTAGCCCTCGATCCCGGTGTAGGTTTCGTCCAGCTCGCTGAGCGCTTGGGTCAGCACCCACCGCGGTGCGCCGAGCAGCCCCTCAGCCGCCGGGCGGGCCATGCCGGATTCGACGAACAGCGCGACGACTTCGGATGAGTGCGCCACCCCGCGGTAGTCGTTTGTTAGCTGGTAGTCATCGAGCACCACCTGGCGCGGCACTCCCAGGGCAGTCAGCAGCAGGGCGACCGTGAGCCCGGTGCGGTCCTTGCCGCCCAGGCAGTGGATCACCGCGGGCAGCCGTCCGGACTCGGCCAGCCGCGAGAACAGCTCCCCGAACCTCGCCGCAGCGCTGGCCAGCATCCCGCGGTAGTCCGCCAGCAGCCACTGCTCCCCGTCCCGGCGAGTCACCAGCGCCGCTGGCTCGCCGTCCTCCAGCAGGCTGCGGTTCGCAAGCTCGATGTGCACGTATTCGCGCGGCCCGGGGTGCGCGGCGATTTCCCCCGACCGCCGCAGGTCATAGATCGCCTTGATGCCCAGCGCATCGAACGCGGGCAGGTCGCCCGGCGTCAGGAACGACAGCGAGTCCGACCGGTAGATCACAGCCCACCGGGTCCGGCCTCCACTATCGGTCGGGTAGCCGCCGACGTCGCGGAAGTTCAACGCTCCTGCGAACGGGATCCGGCGGGTCACCCTGATAGCTTCCCACGTCCAAGCCCTTGCACCTTGGCGCGCGGAAGGCCACGCCAGCCTTTCCTATCACCGTCCGCAGTGGCCCGTGAGCTCGGTGCACGCTGGTTGGAACTGCCCGGCAACCACGCCGGCATGATCCCAGCATCCCGCTGAGTTCGCCGCCGGACTGCGGAGCCTCCTGCAGCCGTCCGCCCGCTTATACCGGTTCCGGCGGAACCCCGAGCCGCATCCGCGGTGCCGGGCCGAACCTGGTCTCCACCTCGCCGGTCACGGCGAAGCCGACCTTCTCGTAAAACGCCAGCGCATGGTGGTTGGCGGTCACCTCGACCAGGCCGGTCCCGCGGCCGCGGGCGATCGCGATCAGGTCCATCATCAAGGCCCGCCCGATCCCGTGCCGCATCCAGTCGGGATCGACGAACAGGTCCTCCACCTCGACGGCTTCCCCGGCATCCAGCCAGCTGGCGAAGCCGACGACGCCGCCCTCGGCCACGGCGGCTCGGGTACGCCCCTCCCTCACCGCCTGCTCCGGAAGCTCCAGCACCTCGGGATGCGCCAGGAGGACCTCCCGATAACCGCCGTCCGACAGCGACGCCCTACGGAACACCTCCTGCAACGCGCCCATGTCACCCAGCACGGCGTCCCGGATCACGAAGTCGGTCACCCGCCCAGCATCCCCAATCGCGATCATCGCTTGAAACCCGGGCCGACGGTATGTGGACCCACCGGCCAGGATGAGTCTTAGGCGGCGTCGCCGTCCCGGTTCGCCAGCGTGGCCAGCGCCCCGGCGGCGCCTGCCAGCGCCGCCCCGCCGGCCGATGCCACCACCAGCCACCGGCTCACCCGCGGCAGGTCGTGCCACGAGGCCAGGCTGGCCGCCACATCGAGGGCGTCGGACAGCGCGCCCGCCGCGACCCAGGTCCCGCCAGATCCGCGGTCGGTGCCCTGCAACGCGGCCAGCGCGCCAAGCCCCAGGGCCAGGTCCCGTGCCCCTAGCGCCCGCCCGAACACCCGCGCCGCCAGGTCGTCGGCTGAGGCGCCGACCCATGGTCGAGCCGGTACCGAAGGCCAGGCCAGGGCGGTCAGGCCGAGCGCTACGCGTCCGGCCGCCACCGCCCGCGCCCCGTCTCGCAGCAGCGCCGGAATCGGTGGCCGCCCCGCTTGTGCTCGTGCCTTCTGCACTCCACTACCCCCGTCCCGGCCGTCCGATGAATTCCCGCGCGCTCGACCGTCCTACCCTAGCCAGCACTGGCCCGTCGCCTCAGCCGGGGCGTCACCCGACGCCGTCCTGGCGGCAACTAGGTCGTTGCGTGCATCACGGGGGGATGGGTCATAAGGTGGCGGAGAGCCGAGCGGGGCGGAAGTGCCGCAGACAGCCTGATGCTCACTCCACCGGAGCCACCACGACGGACCATGGGTGCGGCTCTTGTGAGTGAGGCTGCGCCTGCCGGAGGCCCGCGCCGCAACGGTCCTTCATGATCAAGCCCGTAATGGGCTGGCTTCATGATCTCGGGCAGTTTTGGTCAGTATTTGGCTCGAACTGCCCGTGATCATGGAAATGGCGTAGGCCCCGGGGCCGAGAGCGCGGCGGCCGGGGCGGGAGCAACGACTGAGGTTCCAGGGCCTGGCCGCCCGGCACCGACCCCAGAGGAAACTCACCCGTGGACCATCGTGGCCGCGATCATGAAGGACCGCGTCGCAGCCGGCGTTTCCGCGGAAACTCACCCGTGGACCATCGTGGTCGCTGCCCTTGCTCAGAGCTGCTACCACTCGACCAGTGTCCAGATCTCCGGACGCGGCGCGTCGCCCACATCGACAGAGGCGAACCGCCTGGCCGCCTCCTTGAGATGAGTCATCGCGGCTTCGCCCTGGCCGCTGGCGTGCAGCAGGTCGGCCATGTTCGTGTGCAGGGCCGCCACGCGATGCTGGTCACCGAGCTCACTGCCGAGCTCGAGCGCTTCGGCCGCTACCGCCAGGGCCTCCTCGCCCCGGCCCGTGTCGGCCAGCAGCCTGGCCAGGTTGTTCAGCGCCGCAACGGCTGCGCCGAGCGGTGGAGCCGCCTGGCCGGCCTCCTCGGGCCGCTGGCTAGCCTCCTCGGACCGCCTGGCGCCTTCGGGCCGCTGGCTAGCGCCCTCGGGCCGCGAGCCGGGCCCGCCGGGCTGGCGCCGGGCCTCGGCCAGGCTGTCCCGCAGGTAACTTTCCGCCGCGGCGGTGTCGCCCGCCCGTGCCGCCAGCATGCCGAGCACGTTAAGGGCCTGAGCCGTGGCGCCGGGATCGGCGGCGGCCCGCGCGCTGGCCAGCGCCGACCGGCCGAACGCAGCCGCCTGCTCCGCATCCCCCCGCCGGTACGCCACTACGGCGCGGTCGGCCTCCACCTGGGCCAGGCGGGCAGGCTCGGCCCCGGCGACCAGTTCCGTGACCACGGCCAGGTGCGCCTCGGCCAGGTCCCAGTCACCAAGCCGGTGGTGGACGTCGGCCAGCTGGTGCTCGATGCTGGCCTGCGTGGCACGGTCGCTCGCGCCATCGCCGCCCGCGATGGCGGCCGCGGTCTCGAACTCGGCGAGCGCCTCGCGGTACCTGCCGAGTACCACCAGCTGCTCGCCCAAGGCGATCCGCCCGGGCAGCTGCGGGTAACCCAGGGCCAGAGCCCGGACCAGGTGCGCGTGCGCCTCGGCGTGTGCGTACAGCTCGCGGGCCACCTCGGCAGCCTGCCACCACCACTGTGCCGCCTCGCTGTCCCGGCCGGCCAGCTGGAGGTGGCCGGCCACGGTGGCGGCTCGGGTGCTGGCCGGATCCCACTCGTGCCGCCGGGTCAGGATGTCGGCCGCGCGGCCGTGCAGCAGCCGCCGCCGGGCCAGAGTGGTCGACTCGTAGGCGGTCCGGCGCAGAGCCTCATACGGGAATCCGTACGTTGGCGCCTGGTGGGCGCCCGGCGGGGGGATCTCGGTCAGCAGTGACCGCGCCAGCGCCTCGTCGATCGCCTCAACGATCTCGTCCTCGCCGCGCCCGCTGACCGCGCGCAGCAGGTCCGCGTCGTTGTCGCTGCCCAGCACCGCGGCGGCGGTCAGCATCTGCCTGGTCGGCTCGCTGACCGCCTGCAGCCGGGCCCGGAGCAGGTCCCTGACGCTGGCCGGCGGCCACCAGTCGGCCTGTTCCTGGTCCGCCACGCCCGATCGCAGCGCCTCGATGTACTCGCGGACCAGCATGGGCAGGCCGCGGGTCTCGGCCATCAGCTGGTCCACCTTGACCGGCGGCATCCCCTCCAGGCCGAGCAGCGCGCCGATCGCGTCGGGCCCGAGCGGGCCGGGCTCGATCATGAGGCCCAGAGACTGCTCGTCGGCCTCGGCCAGCGCGGTCCGCAAGGTCCGCAGCCGCCCGGCCTGCTCTTCCTCCCAGCTCAGCACGAGCAGGAGCGGCCAGTCGGCCAGCCGCCGCACCAGGTAGGCCAGCAGGCCGAGGGATGAGCTGTCGGCCCACTGCACGTCTTCGACCACGATCACCCCGGCTGAAGCCCGGGCGCCGGAGGCCCCGGCGCGGACCCGGGTCGCGGCCAGCAGCGTGTCGGCGATCGCCGCGTACAGCCGGGTGACGGCGACCGGGCTGTCCAGCGCCGGCGCGGCCGCGTCCGGATGGGCGGCCGCCAGGGCCGGGACCAGGCGCCCGGCCATCGCGGCGGTCTGGGCCGGCAACATCCCCGGCAGATCGGGCCGGACCGCGAGCGCGAGCCGCAGCAGGTCGGCGGCCAGCACGAACGGCAGCGCGGTCTCGCCGTCATGGCACCGGACCGAGAGCACGACAGCTCCCGGCAGGCCCTTCGCCGCCTCGGCCTGGAACTCGGTGATCAGCCGGGTCTTGCCGATGCCGACCGGCCCGGCAATGGCCACCACCCGGCCCCGCGGGCCGGTCGCCTGCCATGCGGCCCGTAGCGCCGCCAGCTCCGCGTCCCGGCCCACCAGCGGCCAGACCCCGGCCGCCTCATCCGGCCGGCCCTCACCCGCCCGGCCTTCGTCCGGACCAGCCTCCAGAGGACGCGCCTCCCGAGGGCGCGCGTCCGGCGGTCCAGCCTCCGACGACCGAGCCCCAGCCGTACCGTCCGCGGCGGCCGGTGCTGGCGCGCCGGGGCGTACCGGGGGAGGCCTGAGCCGTCCCGCCCGCACGTCCTCATACAGCCGGGTCGTCTCAGGCAGCGGCCGGACGGCCAGGTCCCGGTCCAGCACGCGGACCAGGGACCGGTACTGCCGCATGGCCGCCGAACGCTGCCCGCTCCAGCCGTGCAGCCTGATGATCGCCTGATGAGCGGGCTCGTGCAGGGGATCGAGCTGCAGCCAGCGCCGGGCGTGCGCAGCCGCGCGCTCGAGGTCACCGTCCGCGATGCACGCCGCCACCAGCCGCTGCAGTCCGCGCGCCAGCGACTGCCGCAGGCCCTCGGCCACCGACGCCTGCCACTCCTCGAACTCCGGGCAACCGCGCAGCACGAAGCCGGCCAGGAAGTCGTCCCGGTACAGCCGGACCGCACGCTCCAGCGACGCGGCGTCCGGCCGCGTGATCAGCGTCTCGAACTCGCCCACGTCCACCCGGACCGCCGCGGGCTCGAGCGCGATCGCCGCCCGGCTGATGGTCAGGCCGGCGCCCATCGCGGCCGCGGTCACCGACAGCGTGCGCCGCAGCGAAGCACGCCCCTTGGCGCTGTCGGCCTCCGGCCAGAGCAGGTCGGCGAGCTGCTCGCGGCTGTGCTCCCGGCCCGTGACGGCGAGCAGGGCGAGCAGGGCGATGGCCTTCCTGGTGTCGAAGCTGACCGGCATGCCGTCGCGCATGACAACCGGCGGCCCCAGCAGCGCCAGGCTCAGCTCGGTCATCGCCCGCCTCCTCCCACCGGCTCACCGTAACGCAATCGCGTAAAAAAACATGCCTGGGGGCTTGACTGCCGTAACGATCTCGTATCGCAATCTTTCTAGTGTGAAGATGCGTCGAGAGACGAGCCGCGAACCCGGAGAGTGACATGACGCAGCAGGTGGGGAGTACCAGCGGGACGGCACCTGCGTCCCGCGATGCCGAGGTTGACATCCCGGTAGCGCCTGGGGGGGCGTCGTCAACGTCGGACGAGGCGTCCGGGGGGACGCCGGGTGGGACGTCCGAGGGGGTGGGCGGGGGAGCGGCGGCTGGCTGGCCGGAGCCAGGCGGCAGCGGGCTGGCCGGCGCCGAGCCGGCCAGCCCCGAGCCAGCCAGCCTGGCAGCCAGCCTGGAAAACAACCAGGAAGACAGCCTGGAAGACGGCCAGGAAAGCAGCCGGGCCGCCCGCATGCGCGGCTGGCTGCGCCGCAGCCCGTCCACGGCGGCCGACGTGGTGCCCGCCGCGCCCAGCGTGGTGGCGGCCGGCCCCGAACTCGACCTGGCTTCCAACGACCCGCTCATCGGCTACCTGCTGAGCGCGGCCAGCGCGGTGGACATCACCAGCCTGCGGCTGCAGTCCCCGGCGCTGACGGCGCTGCAGGAGGCCGGCGTGGTCCTGGTCGTCCCGCTGATCTCGTCGGGCAGCCTGGTCGGGCTGCTCAGCCTGGGCCCGAGAAGGTCCGAGCGCGGCTACTCCATGGACGACCTGCGGCTGCTCAACTCGCTGGCCGGCTACGCCGCCCCCGCCATGCGGGTCGGCCAGCTGGTCCGCCAGCAGCAGGCCGAAGCCCGTCAGCGTGAGCGGCTCGACCAGGAACTGAAGATCGCGCAGCTGATCCAGCAGCAGTTCCTGCCCAAGGAGCTGCCCGACCTGCCCAGCTGGCATGTGGCCGCGTTCTACCGCCCGGCCCGGACCGTCGGCGGTGACTTCTACGACTTCATCCCGCTGCCGGACGGCCGCGTCATGTTCGTGGTCGGCGACGTGACCGACAAGGGCGTGCCGGCGGCCCTGGTCATGGCCAGCACGCACTCGCTGCTGCGCGACGCCGCGCCCCGGCTGATCTCCCCGGGAGCGGTCCTCGGCCACGTCAACGACATGCTCTGCGTCGACATCCCGGCCCACATGTTCGTCACCTGCCTGGCCCTGGTCCTGGACCCGGCCAGCGGCGAGGTGGAGTTCGCCAACGCCGGCCACGACGTCCCGTACGTGCGGACTCAAAGCGGCGTCCAGGAGCTGCGCGCCCGCGGCATGCCGCTGGGCCTGATGCAGGGCAGCTCGTACGAGGAGATGAGCTTCCAGTTCGAGCCGGGTGATTGCGCGCTACTGCACAGCGACGGCTTGGCCGAGGCGCACGCGCCGGACCGTGAGATGTTCGGCTTCCCGCGGGTGTCGGCGCTGGTGGGAAAGGGCCCGTCGGGCGAGGCGCTGATCGACTTGTGCCTGACCGAGCTCGGTAGCTTCACCGGTCCCGACCACGAGCAAGAGGACGACATCACGCTGGTTTCCCTGCAGCGATCGCCGTCCGCGTGGCATCAGGAGCGATCGCAATGACCCAGCCAGCCCGGACCGCAGCAGGAAAGCCCCGCAGGCTCGACGCGTTCTCGCTGCCGAGCGAGCCGGGCAACGAGCGCCTCGCGCTGACCCGGGTGGCCGGCACGGTGAAGGACCTCGGCCTGTCCGAGGCCCGCCTGGAGAAGCTCAAGACCGCGGTGGCCGAGGCCACCATGAACGCCATCGAGCACGGCAACGGCAACCACGCCGAGATCCCGGTCGAGGTCGAGGTCAGCCAGGACGGCGACGAGATCATCATCGCCATCAGCGACCAGGGCGGCGACGCGACTGCCGGCGACGCGCAAGCCGGCAGCGCCCCGTCCGAGGAACCCGACCTGCTCAAGAAGCTGGACGGCGCGCAGAGTCCGCGCGGCTGGGGCCTGTTCCTCATCCGCAACATGGTCGACGCCATGGACATAACAACCAACGGCCAGCGCCACACCATCTGGCTGACCATGCGAACTGGAGGTGCTGCACATGGCGAGCATGTGTGAGGCCACGACCAAGGTGCTGCCCGGCGCCGCCGTGATCGAGCTTTCCGGCGAGGTCGACGGGTCGGCTGCGGCCGTGCTGACCGACGCCTACCAGCGCGCGGTCACCTCGGCCGCCGCCAAGAGCCCGGCGGGCATGGATGGCCCGGGCACGGTCGTGCTCGACTTCTCCGCGGTCGACTACATCAACTCCACCGGCATCGCGCTGATCGTCAGCGTGCTAGCCCGCGCCCGAGCCGAACGCCGCAAGGTCGTCGCCTGCGGGCTGTCCGCGCACTACCGCGAGATCTTCGACATCACCAGGCTGTCGGACTTCATCGAGCTGTTTCCCGACCTCGATGGCGCCGTCAGGCAGCTAACCGGACCTGCCGCGTAGACGGCACTGGAACCACTGAATAAGGGTCATGGGGAGGAACAGATGAGTGCACCGGCGATCACGATGGACGTCAGGCGAATCGGCGAGCAGGTGGCTGTCGTCGACATCAAGGGTGAGGTCACCGCGGCCTGCGAGCCCGTCCTGATGTCGGCCTACGAGGCCGCGGGCGGCGGCAAGACGAGCAGGCTGGTGCTTAACTTCGCCGGCCTTGAGTACATGAACAGCGGCGGCATCGGCATGCTGGTGACCTTGCTCGTCCGCGCCAACCGGCAGCGCCAGGAACTGGCGGCCTACGGGCTGAGCGACCACTACCGGGAGATCTTCGAGCTGACCCGGCTGGACGAGGCCATCACCATCTACGACAACGAGGAATCGGCGCTCAACGGCGCCACGAGGTAAAGAGGGGGCTGGGCCATGACAGACACCGCAGGCCCGGACCGGGTGGCATCCGCCGAGCAGATCGGGCTGAGCGCCCGTGAAGCCGCCGCGATCCCGGCACCGGACGGAGCCCGTGCCGCGCCGCGGGACACGGGAAGCTGGGCCAAGAAGGTCGACCGGCTGGAGGTCGACCCGCGCGCCGGGGTCCGCGGCACCAACGTCGCGGGCCGCCGGCTGACCGGCCCGGTACAGGGCTTCGGCAAGATGTGGCAGAAGACCTACCGGATGAACGCCGGGCCGGCCATCGCACCCGAGGTGGCCATCGCCACCTGGAAGCAGCACTTCCCCGAGTTCTGGCCGAAGGGCAACCGGTTCGCCGGCGCGCTCACCGGCATCAATCCCGGCGACGTCGCGCTGCTCGACCTGGCCATCGGCGGCGGCGTGAAGCTGTCCACCGGCGTCTTCGTCCTGTACGCGGACACCGAGTCGTTCACGCTCATGACCCCGCAGGGCCACATGTTCGCCGGCTGGATCACCTTCTCGGCCGAGCGGGAGGGCGACGAGACCATGGTCCAGGCCCAGGTGCTGATGCGCGCCAACGACCCGATCTACGAGATCGGGATGACGCTCGGCGGGCACGCCAAGGAAGACAAGTTCTGGGCCGCCACGCTCACCTCGCTCGGCCAGCGGCTCGGCCTGCCGGAGCCGAAGGTCGACACCAAGAGCACCTGCGTGGACTCCAAACGCCAGTGGCGTCACGCCCGTAACATCTGGCACAACTCGGCGGTACGCAGCGTGCTGCAGACCATCGCGGCCCCGGTGACCGGGCTGGCCCGTATGCTGCGAAACGACAAGCCGGGTGCCAAGACGGCCGCCTGAAGCGCGGCCCGAGGAGAGGCATCATGCGGGGGAATCCTGACGCGGTGATCGTCGGCAGCGGCCCGAACGGCCTGGCCGCTGCCGTCACCCTGGCCGCGGCGGGCCTGAACGTGCAGGTCATCGAGGGAGCGGAGGTCATCGGCGGCGGCTGCAGGACCGAGGAGCTGACCCTGCCGGGCTTCCGGCACGACGTCTGCTCCGCCGCGCACCCGCTCGCCGTGGCCTCGCCGTTCTTCCAGCGCTTCGACCTGGCTGCCCGGGGCGTGCAGCTGGCCTGGCCGGAGATCGAGTTCGCCAACCCGCTCGACGGCGGCCGCGCGGCGCTGGTGTACCGCTCGGTGGCGCAGACCGCCGCCGGCCTGGGCCCCGACGGCCTTTCCTACCGGCGGCTGATGGGCCCGCTGGCCGCCCACACCGACGACATCTGCGCCGCCCTGCTCCAGCCGCTGCGCCGCCCGCCCGCGCACCCGCTGGTCATGGCCCGGTACGGTGCCCGCGGCATCCTGCCCGCCTCGGCGGTCATCAGGCGCTGGCACGGTCAGGAGGCCCGCGCCATCCTGGCCGGGGCCGCGTCCCATTCCATGCTGCCACTGGATGCCGTCCCCACCGGCGGCATCGGGCTCATGCTGGTCCTGCTCGCGCACGGGGTGGGCTGGCCCGTGGTGGCCGGAGGGAGCGCCCGGATCACCGACGCGATGGCCGAGGCCGTGCTCACTGCGGGCGGCACCATCGAGACCGGCCGCTGGGTCCGCTCCCTGGCCGACCTGCCGAAGGCGACCGCCGTGCTGCTCGACGTCTCGCCGAAATCGCTCGCCGAGCTGGCCGGTGACCGGCTGCCGGGCCGGTACCGGGCCGCGCTGCGCCGGTTCCGCTACAACCCCGGTGTCTGCAAGGTCGACTTCGCCCTGTCCGGGCCCGTGCCGTGGGCCAACCAGGACTGCCGCCGGGCCGGCACCTTGCACCTGGGCGGGACGTACGAGGAGATGGCCGTCGCCGAAGCCGAGGTGAACGCGGGCAAGCACCCGCAGAACCCGTACGTGCTGGTCGTCCAGCCCGGCGTGGCCGATCCGTCGCGGGCCCCGGCTGGCCGGCAGACGCTGTGGGCCTACACGCACGTGCCCGCCGGATCCGACGTGGACTGCTCCGACCGGATCGAGGCGCAGATCGAGCGGTTCGCGCCCGGCTTCCGCGATCTGGTCCTGGCCCGGGCGGTCAAGACCGCGGCCGGCGAGCAGGCGTACAACCCGAACTACGTCGGCGGCGACATCGCCGTCGGGCAGCAGACGATGCGGCAGACGGTGTTCCGCCCGACCGTCAGCTGGAACCCGTACCGCACGCCAGTCCGCGGCCTCTACCTATGCTCGTCGGCCACCCCGCCGGTCCCCGGCGTGCACGGCCGCTGCGGCGAACTGGCCGCGCTGACCGCGCTGCGGGACGTGTTCGGCATCCGCGAGGCCCCCGATATCAGCCCGGCCCGCCTGCGGCCCGCCGCCGCGGCTCGCTCTTAGATCTCTATCTGCCGAACGGGCCGTGCCGCCCGCCTCGCCCCCGCCCGCGCGGCCGGCGGCTGCGCGGCCGGCCGTGCTACTTGCGAGACTCCTTGAGCGAGCCGGTGAGCTTGACCCCGGTGGGCTGACTGGGCGTGGCGTAATACGCGATGCAGTGCAGCGCCCGGTCGCCGATCGGCCAGGTAGCGGCGTCCGGGATGATGTTGGTCCAGGTGTAGACGGACTTCGCCAGCGCCACCCCGACGTAGGAGCGGAATGCGTTGTCGCAGGCCGTGTTGCCGGCCTTGCTGATCGCGCTGGCCCCCGGGAACGGGCTGTTGGCGGGCCAGAAGCTGTTATCCGCAAAGAACACCTCGGCGGTGTGCGGCCGGCTGCAGGGCACGGCCGCGGTCAGCTTCGGCCACGGGTCGGTGGTGTCGAGCTGCATGTTGGATCCAGTCAGGCAGTCGCCGACCCGGAACTCGGCCACCGCCAGGTCCCCGGTCCTCAAGGTGCCCTCAGGCCCGGGCGCGGCCGTCGAGCCAGCCGGGCTCGAGCCGGACCCGGCCGCGGCCGGAACATCCCTGGAGCCCAGCGAGACGACCAGCGCGATGACGACCGCCGCGCACACCACCGCCGCGCCCGCCGCCCACAGCCACCTCGGCCGCCGTCTCCGGCCCGGCCGCCGCTCCCGCCGGTGCTCGCCCGTCCGCGGTTCGCCTGCCCGCGGTTCACCCGCCCGCTGCTGGCCCGGCCGCTGCTGGCCCGGCCGCTGCTCACCCGCCCGCTCCGGCTGACCCGCATATGGCTCGCCTGCATACGGCTGACCCGCGTATGACTCGCCTGCATACGGCTGACCCGCGTACGGCTCGCCTGCATACGGCTGGCCCGCATACGGCTGGCCTGAGTAGGCCTGATTGGCGTACGGCAGCGGTGGCAGCGCCCGCTGCGCCGCGGGCCCGCCGTAGCCCGCCGCGGGAACGCTGCCGGTCGCCACGGACGCCGGCCCGGGCTCGGCCGTGCGCTGCGCGGACAGCCGGAGCACCGCGGCGGGCAGCCAGTCGGTCAGGTCCGCGGCGGCCGGGTACGCTGCGCTCAGCTCGGCCAGGAACTGCGCCGCCGTGGGCCGGGCCCGAGCCTCCCGCGACAGGCACCGGCCGATCAGCGGCCGGATCCGGGCCGGGATCCGGTCCAGGTTCGGCGTGCCGTGCACCACGCGGTACAGCAACGCGGCCGTTTCCCCGCCGCCGAACGGTCCTTCCCCCCGCGCCGCATAGGTGAGCACGCCCGCCAGGCTGAAGATGTCGCTGAACGGCCCGACCGGCATCGCCTCGGCCTGTTCGGGCGACATGAAGCCCGGCGATCCGATGAACACGCCCGTGTCGGTCAATGAGGCGGCTTCCGCGGCCGAGGAGATGCCGAAGTCGATGATCCGGGGCCCGTCCGGGGCCATCAGCACGTTCCCCGGCTTGAGGTCACGGTGGATGACGCCCGCCGCGTGGATCGCGTTCAGTCCCTCGGCCAGCCCGGCGGCCATGGCCAGCACCGTGTGCTCGGGCAGCGGGCCGGCCTGCTCCACCGCCTCGGTCAGGGACACGCCCGGCACGTACTCGGTGACCAGCCAGGGCACCGGGCTGTCCAGGGAGGCGTCGACCACCGGCGCGGTGAACAGCCCGCCGACCTTGCGGGCCGCGGCCACCTCGCGCGCGAACCTGGCCCGGAACGCGGCGTCCTCGGCCAGTTCGTCCCTGATCACCTTCACCGCCACCTGGCGGCCGCCCGGCGAGCGGGCCAGGTACACCCGGCCCATCCCCCCGCTACCGAGCCTGCCCAGCAGCAGGTAAGGCCCCACTCGCTGCGGATCGCCAGCCTGCAGCGCCGCCAAACCGGTCACCCCCACCTACCGCCCAACCGCCCGACCGCAAACCGTTTCCTACCGTAGCCCGCTTTACGGGCCGCCGAGACGGAGAGACAACATCGTCACCCGGCGCAGGACAGCACGACGGCCCGGTGCCCCGAAGGGCCGCCGGGCCGACGTGATCAGCGGGAACTAGGTGATCAGCGTGAACTAGTTGCTGCGGATCCAGGTGGCGCTGAAGTTCTCCCCGCCGGATAGCCCGGTGATGGAGTCCTTGTCGCGTCCTGCGTTGTCGATCATGACGATCTCGGTCACTCCGCCTGCGTTGCCGATGGCCGAGCCGTTCGCCGTCGAGCCGGTGAAGCTCATCGTGCCGAAGTCGGTCAGCGGCAGGATCCCGCCGCTGTTGGTGCAGCACGGCGCCTCGACGATGACCTCAGCCGAGGACCGGGCCGGCGTCGAGGTCAGGCTGGCGTCGGTGGTGTGGCTCCAGCCCTGGGTGGTGTCGGCGATGTACAGGCTGAACTTGTCGCCACCCAGCCAGGTCACCGTGGCGTTGAAGTGGTCGCCTGCCCGAACCGTGTTGGAGTAGTTCTCTGACGGGCCTGGGTACATCTCGTACCAGGCGTAGTACTCGGCGGTGCGTCCGACGCAGTCCACCTCACTGCCCGTCTGCTCCACCGTGCTGCTGGTGTAGCCGTCGATGCCGACCCAGAATGCCGCGTACTGGTCGCCGCGGCTGCAGGTGCCTGCGGCTGGGTCCAGCTGGCCGACACGCTGGTGTACGTCCCCGTCGTACCCGCGTAACCCGACCAGTTCGTGCTCTCGGCCTGGTGTCTGATCCCGCCCCCGTGCGCCGGGCCGTTGCCCACCAGGTGAATCGGTCCGCCAGGGGAGAAGGCTCCCGGGCCGGCCGCGGCTGAAGCGCTGCTCGTGGTGAGGGCCGCGCCGGCCGTCAGCGCCACCATGGCGCCGAGGATGCACCATCGTCGTACCATACGTACTCCTTGCAGGTCGATACCCCGGCCCGGTCCGGGCCTGAGGCGCAGGCGGTCCCACAGAAGGATTCTGTTGCCTTCTGTCGGTAAAGCAGCCAGTTGTTACGAGCTGACTCTCGGTGATGGTAACTCGCGCAGACCGCCTGCAAAAGGCCTTTAAGGGGAATTTTGTGGGTCTTGGGTGATTCTTGGGACTTGCGATAGCTGCCGGATATGTTCCCGGCTGCGTCCGGCCCCGCCGCTGGTCAGTGCCGGTCAGCCGCTGGTGGGGGCCGACCCGCCGCTGGTCAGCTCGGGCGGCGAGCTGCCCGGGCCGATCTGCGCCTTCAGCGCGGCCAGCTGGGACTCCACGTCAGCGTCCGTGCCGGCCTGGTCGAGCTCCTTCTGGATGTCGTCGGTGTTGCCGCCCACGTCCTCGAGCACCCCGGACTGCATCAGCTCGTCAAGCGCGCCCGCGCGGGCCTGCATCTGAGCGATCTTGTCCTGGGCCCGCGCCAGCTCCGCGCCCGAGTCGGACAGGGTGCCCGAGATCCCGGCCACGCTCTCGTTGACCGCGCTGGTAGCGCTGGCCGCCGTGTACTCGGCCTTCAGCGTCTCCTTCTGCGTCCGGAACGTGTTGACCCGCTGCTGCAGCGCCTGCAGCGTCTGCTCCAGCTTCTGCTCCTGCTCGGTGAGCTGCTGGTGCTGCGGTTCCATGCCGTCGATCTGGGCCTGGGCCGCGGCCTTGCGGGACAGCGCCTCCCTGGCCAGGTCCTCCCGGCCGATGGCCAGCGCCTGCTTGGCCTGGTCCTGCAGGTGGTCCACCGAGTGCTGCAGTTGCTGCTCCTGCAGCTCGAGCTGCTTGCGCGAGGCCGCCACCGACACCAGCGCCTGGCGCACCTTGGTCAGCTGGTCGAGCATCTGCTCATAGGACAGGTCGAGCATTTCGTCGGGCTTCTCCGCGGCGTCGAGCGCCTTGTTGGCCTTGGCCGAGAGTATGTCGTGGGCCCGTTGGAAGAGAGTCATGTCAATCTGCTCCTTAGTCGACGGTGACCGGCCAGCTCCTAGCGCCAATCTAGTGTGACCTTGTCACGATCACGCCGTCTTGCTCGCGGCCAGGTAACAGGGCCGGGCGGGTACCCATCGAAGCCGCGGATGTCGCGGGAGCCGGCCCGGTCGAGCCGCGGACGACGAGCTCGGGCTCGAAGAGCAGTTCCTCCGGGTAGACCGGTACGTTCTCCATCTGGTTCACCAGCAGGGCCACCGCGGCCTTGCCCATCGACTCGATCGGCTGCCTGACCGTGGTCAGCGGCGGGTCGGTGCAGTTCATGAACGCCGAATCGTCGTACCCGACGACCGAGACGTCGCCGGGTACCGACATGCCCGCCCGGCGGACGGCGCGGATCGCGCCGAGCGCCAGCACGTCGCTGGCGCAGATGACGCCGGTGACGCCGCGCCGCAGCAGCCGTGTGGTCGCGGCCTGGCCGCCCTCCAGGGAGAACAGCGCATGCTCGACCGGTCCCGGCTCGGCGTCCTCGGCCCCCGAACTCCGGCGAGTGTGTTCGGTGAACGCGGCGAGCTTGCGGCGCGAGGGTACGTGATCCCGCGGGCCGGCCAGCAGGCCGATCCGCTGGTGGCCGAGCGAGGCCAGGTGGGTGAAGGCCTGCCCGGCCGCGGTTGCGTCGTCGGTGGATACGCACGGCAGGTCCAGGCCGTCGACGGCCGCGTTGATACTCACCACCGGGATGCCCCGGGAGCGCAGCAGCCGGTAGTGATCGTGCGGGGCGGCCTGCTCGTGCAAGTGGCCGCCGGCGAACACCACGCCGGAGACCTGCTGGTCGAGCAGCATGGCGACGTAGTCGGCCTCCGACAGGCCGCCCGCCGTCCGGGCGGTGCAGAGTACCGGCGTGAAACCGCGCTGCGCCAGCGCCCCGCCGATCACCTCGGCCAGCGCCGGGAAGATCGGGTTCTGCAGTTCGGGCAGCACCAGGCCGATGAGCCGGGCGCGTTCGCCACGCAACTGGGTGGGCCGTTCGTAGCCGAGGACGTCGAGCGCCGTCAGGACGGCCTCCCTGGTGCTGCGGGACACGCCGGCCTTGCCGTTAAGGACCCGGCTGACCGTGGCCTCACTGACCCCGACCTTCGTAGCCACTTCGGCCAGCCTGCTAGGTGCCCGCGTCATGTTGCAAATATACGGCATCTTCACGCAAGTATTTGCATAGTCTGACCCATCGAATTCGGCAATTTTCTGCCGGACGGACCGGCGTTCTTGCTGCCCTTTTCCGCAAGAATGACGCAACAAATGTCGGCTAAACCGCGAATTCCCAGGTCAGGCCGCTGATTCGCGATTCCGTAATCAAGTTGTGTCTTTGCAATATTTCGTTTAGATCTTGCAAAGAAAAGTCTCTAAAAGTATGTTAAGCCATCGATATTTTCCACCGCATGCATCGCATGCCCCGCTGGTAGCAGGAAGGATCGTCGATGCACAGACGGCTCCACGGACGGGCCGGTTACCGAAAGGTAGCCGGGGTCACCGTCGCCGCGGCTCTCGGTCTCGCCGCCGTCGCAGCGTGCTCGAGCAGCAGCACCACCTCAGGGTCCACCGCTTCTGACACAGGCCACGTCACGGTCGGCGGTTTCTGCGCTCCGCCCTCATCCTCGCCCGTTCCGTACAAGGAGTGGAACGAGGACGTGGCTACGTTCGAGAAGGCTAACCCCAACATCACCATCCAGAGCATCTATTCCAATCAGTGCGACGTCCCGGCGACGCTCACCGCCCAGCTGGCCGCCGGCACCGAACCGGACGTCTACGAGACCTATTTCGGGGACCTGAACCAGGCGCTCGATGCTGGCCAGGCTGCCGACATCACCCAGTACGTCAACTCCACCACGGTGCCTGTCTGGAAAGACATCGTGCCGAGCGCGATTGCGCCGGTCACCGCGGGCAAGACGCTCTACGGGATACCGATCTTCAACTACACCCAGGGCCTGGTCATCAACCGGCAGCTGTTCACCCGGGCCGGGCTGAACCCCAACACCCCGCCCACCACCTGGGCTCAGGTGGAGACGGACGCCGCTGCCATCACCAAGCTCGGCAACGGCATCTACGGCTACGGCGACTACAGCGCTAGCAACAATGGCGGCTGGCACTTCACCTCTGAGCTGGACGCCAACGGCGGTGCGATGACCAATGCCGCGGGCACTACCGCGAGCTTCGACACCACGCAGGGGATACAGGTGCTCGACGCGCTGCACGCCCTGCGGTTTACCGACAAGGCCATGAGCGCGACGGAGGCCCTCGCCTGGGGCACGCTGCAGAAGCAGATGGCGGCCGGCAAGCTCGGCATGTACATCGCCGCACCTGACGACATCTATAACGTGATCGTGCCGGAGGACGGCGGCAACATCAACGACTACGGAATGGGCCCGCTGCCCAGCGTCAGCGGCACCCCGGCCGGCACGCTGTCCGGCGGCGACGCCTATCTGTTCGCCAAGCGGGACACCCCTGCCCAGATCGAGGCCGGCATCAAGTGGATCAACTTCCAGGACCTGACCCTGGGCCAGGGCCTGTACAACCTCGCGCGGAACAAGGCCGACGGCATACCGGTCGGATTCTACGAGCCGCAGATGTTCGAGGGCGCCACCGGGACGGCCTACACGGCCCTGCTGGACAAGTACACGACGATCAACGAGTCCTACTACTCGACGTTCGTCAACGCGAACGAGCAGCCCGACGGCCAGCCGACGGACGATCAGGCGCTCTACAAGTCGCTTGACCCGGTTATGCTCTCCGTGCTCACCAACCCGAACGCCAATATCCCGCAGCTGCTGGCCGGTGCGACGGCCGCAGTGAACCAGATCCTGGCGAACAGCAGCGGTGGCTGATCTAGTCACGCTGCCGCAGACCCCCGGTTCCCGCCCGGCCAGGCGCCAGGCGGGAACCGGGGGCGCCCGCAGGAGCAGCCCGCGCTCACTCAATCCGAGGCTCCGGCGCAACCTCTCGGCGTACGGGTTCCTGATCGGCGGCGTGCTGTGCTTTGCCCTCTTCTCCTGGTACCCGATGGTCCGGGAGATCATCATGAGCTTCCAGAAGACCCAGCTGGGCGTGACCAGCTGGGCAGGCCTGGCCAACTACCGGCGCATCTTCAACGACCCGACGTTCTGGACGGCCTGGCGGAACACAGTGGAGTTCACCCTCCTCGCGCTGCTCTTCGGCTTCGCGGTGCCGTTCTTCGTCGCGATCCTGCTGAACGAGCTGCGGCATGCCAAGGGATACCTGCGCTGCCTGGTGTACCTGCCGGTCATGCTTCCGCCAGCGAGCGCGCTGCTGCTGTTCTCCTACTTCTACGACCCGACCTATGGCCTGTTCAACGACATCCTGCACACGCTGCACCTGCCGACCTCGCAGTGGGTGCTGTCGCCGGGCACCAGGTGGCCGACGATGGCGATGATCTCGGTGGTGATCGCCGCCACCTGGATGAACATGGGCGGCGCCACGCTGATCTACTTGGCCGCGCTGCAGAACATCCCCGGCGAGCTGTACGAGGCGGCTGAGCTGGATGGTGCCGGGATCGTCAAGAAGATCCGGCACATCACGATCCCGCAGACCAAGATGATTCTCTCCATGCTGCTGATGCTGCAGATCATCGCCACCATGCAGATGTTCGTCGAGGCGTTCATCCTGGACGGGGGCCAGGGCGTGAACAACAACACCGAGTCCGTGGTCTACCTGATCTACCAGTACGCATTCGCGATGAGCAGCGCGAGCAACTTCAACAGCGCGGCCGCGCTCGGTGTGGTGCTCTTGGTCGTGCTCGGCACGTTCTCCGGAGGCTACGTATGGCTGACTCGTACGCGCGATCGCTTATAGGGCCCGCGCAGCTGAACCGGGCGCGTAGCAAGATCGTCTACCGGATCGTGCTGACCGCAGTGATCGTGATCTTTACGCTCGTCTTCATCGGCCCTATGTACTTCCTGTTCACCGACGGGCTGAAATCGACGCAGGAGGCGATCGCGGCCCCGCCCACGCTCTACCCGCATCATATTCACCCGAGCTCGTTCGTGCGGGCGTGGAACGAGTTCAGCCTGGGACGGCTGCTCCTCAACACCTTGTATTACGCGTTCGGCGCGCTCGCCTTCCAGCTCGTCTTCGACGTGGCGGCGGCCTACTCGCTGTCCAGGCTCCGTCCCGCGCTCGGCAATGTCATCCTGGCGATGATGGTGGCCACGCTGATGATCCCGGCCATGGTGCTGATCGTCCCGCTGTACATAACGGTGGCCAGCCTGCCGATCGTGCACATCAACCTGATCGGCTCGCCAGCCGCGATCTGGCTGCCGAGCGTGGCCAACGGGTTCAGCATCTTCCTGCTCAAGCGGTTCTTCGACTCGATACCGGTGGAGCTGACCCAGGCGGCGGCTGTGGACGGTGCGTCCCCGATGCGCACCCTGCGGTCGATCATCATCCCGATCTCGAGGCCGATTCTCGCCGTGGTCTCGATCTTCGCGCTGATCGCGGTCTGGAAGGACTTCCTGTGGCCGCTGCTGGTCGAGGGCGGGTACGAGCCGCCCAGGGAGACGCTGAACGTCGGCATCTGGGTGGCGGCCCAGACCGCGCCGCAGAACATGGTGCTGGCCGCGGCCGCGATAGCCGCCGTGCCCACGGTTATCTTCTTCCTGATCTTCCAGCGCAACATCCTGGCCGGCCTGACCGCCGGCGGCATCAGGGGCTGAGGCAACCCGCACTTCGCGATACACGACACACGAAAGCAGGTACCCCTTGCACGGCATCACGGGTGGCGATTGGTGGCGCGGCGCCGCGATCTACGAGCTGTACGTCCAGAGCTTCGCCGACGGCGACGGCGACGGGCTGGGTGACCTGGCCGGCGTCCGGGCCCGGCTGCCCTTCCTGGCGGCTCTCGGCATCGATGCGATCTGGTTCACCCCCTGGTACCCGTCCCCGAAGTCCGACGCCGGGTACGACGTCGCCGATTACCGCGCCATCGACCCGGCTTTCGGCACCCTCGCCGACGCCGACGCGCTGATCGCCGACGGCCACGCGCACGGGATCAGGACGATCATCGACCTCGTCCCCAATCACTGCTCCGACCAGCACCCGTGGTTCCAGGCCGCGCTGGCGGCCGCGCCCGGGTCCGCCGAACGCGCCCGGTTCTGGTTCCGGCCCGGCCGCGGCCCGGGGGGCGACCTCCCGCCCAACAACTGGCAGTCGATCTTCGGCGGTCCCGGGTGGACCAGGGTCGCCGCGCCGGACGGCACGCCCGGCGAGTGGTACCTGCACCTGTTCGCCCCCCAGCAGCCAGACTTCAACTGGGCCAACCCGCAGGTCCGGGCCGAGTTCGAGGCTATCCTGCGCTTCTGGTTCGACCGGGGCGTCGACGGCATCCGGATCGACTCGGCCGCCCTGCTGACCAAGGACCCGCTGCTGCCTGATACCGGGCTCGGCGACCCGTCGCCGTACACCGACCGCGACGACGTGCACGACATCTACCGGGAATGGCGCGCGGTCGCCGATCAGTACCCCGGCCGGGTGCTGATCGGCGAGATCTGGCTCGCCGACGCCGCCCGCCTGGCCAGCTACCTGAGCCCCGATGAGCTGCAAACGGTGTTTAACTTCCCCTACCTGTGCTGCCCCTGGGACGCGGCCCGGCTGCGGGAGGTGATCGACAGCACGCTTGCCTTCCACCTCGCGGTCGGCGCGCCGCCGACCTGGGTCCTGTCCAACCACGACGTGGACCGCCACGTGTCCAGGTACGGGCGCGCCGACACCTCGTTCGGCCTGGACCGGCGCGACCACAGCCAGCCGGTTGACCTCGAGCTGGGCACCCGCCGGGCCCGGGCCGCGGCTCTGCTCACCATGGCGCTGCCTGGCTCGGTCTACCTGTACCAGGGCGAGGAACTCGGCCTGTGGGAGGTCGAGGACCTGCCGGACGAATGCCGCCAGGACCCGATCTGGTTCCGCACCGGCGGTGCCGACCCGGGCCGGGACGGCTCCCGGGTCCCGCTGCCCTGGGCGGGCCTGGAGCCCCCGTTCGGCTTCTCGCCGCCGGAGGCCACCACGCAGCCCTGGCTGCCCCAGCCCAAGGAGTGGCGCGAGCTAACCGTCGAGATCGAGGCCGGCGACCCGGACTCGATGCTCGAGTTTTACCGCACCGCGCTGCGGCTCCGCCGCGTCGAGTCCGCTCTCGGCGACGGGCCCATGCACTGGCTGCCGTCCCCCGATGGAGTGCTCGCCTTCAGCCGCGGCGATCTGTGCTGCGTGGCCAATCTCTCGCCCGTCCCGGTCGCCCTGCCCGCGCACACCGCCGTGCTCCTGACCAGCAGCCCTCTCGGCGACGGGCTGCTCCGCCCCGACACCGCCGCCTGGCTCCGCCTCGCGTGACGTTGCACCACGCTGCGCCGCCCAGAAGGAGCCCCGCGCCGTCCCCGCCCGAGCCACTCCATCCTCGCCAGTCCCTCTTATAGACCTTTATGGTCCGCTTTATTACCTTAGGTAGTAAGCGAAGGAGGACGCTATGGCCACCAACGGAACCAGTCTCGCCCGGGGAGCCATCGGGCTGCGCGAGGTTATGTTCCAGTCGGTCACCTCGATGGCCCCGGCGGGCGCGGTCGCGCTGTCGATCGCCGCCGGCGCCACCTACGCTGGCGGCGCGCTGCCGCTGGCCGTGCTGCTCGCCCTCGTCGCCTGCCTCCTGGTGGCGAGCTCGATCGGGCAGCTAGCCACGCCTGGGCGAGATCCGGGTCCCCACCCTGCTGGTCGGCGGCCGCTACGATGAATGCACGCCCGGCCACCTGGCCGACATGCACCAGCGCATCCCCGGATCACAGCTGCGGACCATCGAGGACGCTTCGCACCTGTGCTTCGCTGAGCAGCCCGCCGAGTTCACCGCGCTCGCCAATGACTTCTTGGACCGAACGGATCGTGGTTCTCCCGCCTAGCCCACCCGGGCCGCCATCTCGGGTATGAAAGGCCCATGCTGCGTGGACAGGTAATCGGGCTGCGCGCCCGGCTGGACAGCGACATCGAGGTCTTCGAGGCCGAGATGCTCAACGACTGGGAGACGCGGATACGGACCGACGAGCGGCCTTTCCGGCCCATCGCGCCCGGCTCCGCAGGCTCGCCGTACCGGACCACCGACGACCGCGATGATGTGGTCCGCTTCTCCGTCGTCGAGCTGGCCACCTCCGAGCTGGCTGGCCAGGCCCTGCTGTGGGGCATCGACTTGCACAACCGCAGCGCCCACCTGGGGCTCGGCCTGCGGCCCGCGTACCGCGGGCGGCACCTGGGCACCGACCTGGTCCGGGTGCTGACCTGGTACGGCTTCGCGCTCCGCGGCCTGCACCGGCTGCAGGTGGAGACCCTGGCCGACAACGACGCCATGATCGGCGCCGCGTTGCGGGCCGGCTTCGTCCGCGAGGGCATCCTGCGCCAGTCGGCCTGGCTCAACGGCGCCTTCGCCGACATCGTGGTCCTGGGCCAGTTGCTCCCCGAATGGCCGGCCGCGCCGGTGCCACAGTAGCTAACAGCGCCGCAGTAGCTAACAGTCCTGGCTGACGTCACAGCGGGGCCGTTCAGTCGATCGATCCTGCCCTAACGGGAACCGGCCCTTGACGCTGCCTTGGTGCATGGGTACATTACTCAAGTAATGAACCACATAACTAAGGAAGGAGCCGGGCTGTTGCAGGAGATGGCCGGCCTCGATGAGGGCGCTCCGCTGTTCGTCCAGATCGCCGAGCGACTGGCCGACGAGATCGCGGACGGGGGCTTGGTCGAGGGCGCGCAGGTGCCTTCGACCAACGAGCTGGCGGCTTACTACCGGATCAACCCGGCCACGGCGGCGAAGGGGATCAGCATGCTGACCGACGAGGGACTACTGGAAAAGCGCCGTGGCATCGGGATGTTCGTTGCCGTCGGCGCGCGGGACCGGCTGCTGGCCGATCGTCGCAAGCGGTTCGCCGAACGCTACGTGGAGCCGTTGGTCGCGGAGGCCGCCCGGCTCGGAATGGACGCCAATGACCTGGTCGCGCTGATCCGCGAGGCCAGCCACGGGCAAGGAGGCACGACGCTATGACCCCAGCGATCTCAGCGGCCGAGCTGACCCGCCGCTACCGCGGCCAGCTCGCTCTGGACCACGTTACCTTCGACCTCGAGCCCGGGTCGATCACCGGGCTGCTCGGCCGCAACGGTGCGGGTAAGACCACGCTCCTGCGCATCCTCGCCGGCCATGAGTTCGCCTCCGCCGGCACCGTGACCGTGCTCGGCGCCAGCCCGGTAGAGAACGAGACAGTGCTGCGCCAGATGGTGTTCGTCCGCGAGGACCAGACCTACCCGGACCTCAAGGTCTGGCAGGCGGTGCAGGTGGCGTCCTGGTTCTACCCGAACTGGAGCCACGATCTGGCGGGCGCGCTACTCGAGGAATTCAACCTGCCGGTCAACAGGAAAGTCAGGAAGCTCTCCCGCGGGATGCGCTCGGCGCTGGGTATCGTGATCGGCCTGGCCGCCCGGGCCGAGGTGACGTTGTTCGACGAGCCCTACGCGGGCCTGGACCCGGTGTCCCGCCAGCTGTTCTACGATCGGCTGCTCGCCGACTACGCCGAGTATCCCCGGACCGTCCTGCTGTCCACTCACCTGATCGACGAGGCCGCCGGCCTGTTCGAGCGGGTGGTGGTCATCGACCGCGGCCGGATCGTGCTCAACAGCGCCGCCGACGACCTGCGCGGCGCCGCGACCAGCGTCAGCGGCCCCGCCATCGCCGTCGCGGAGTTCACCACCGGGCGCCCGGTCTGGAACCGCAGGCGGATCGCCTCGCAGGAGTCAGCGGTCGTAGCCGGGAGCCTGAACGAGACCGACCGCGCCCGCGCCGCGGCCCTGCACCTGCGCCTGGAACCGCTGACCCTGCAGGAGGTGGTGGTCCAGGTGGCGGGCGCGCCAGGGGCCAGCCAGCAAGAAAGGACAAGCGCATGAACACCTGGATCAGCGTCGCACGTTACCAGTGGACCAACCGGCTCGGCCTCGTCATCCTGCCCTGGGCCATCCTGGCCCTGGACTTCCTGATCGTCGTGATGATCTTCGGCTCCCTCCCCGCCGGCCACGGCCAGGCCCGCTACGCGGGCGCGCTGGCCAGCATCTACGTCGTCCTGCTCGTCGTCGGGGCGGGGACCATCGCTCAGCAGCTACCGTTCGCGCTCGCCCTCGGCGTGAGCCGCCGCTCCTTCTACGCCGGGGCCGCTCTTGTTGCCCTGGCCATCGCCGCCGTCTACGGGCTCGGGCTGACGCTGCTGCAGCTCATCGAGCGAGGGACCGGCGGCTGGGGCATGAACCTGCACTTCTTCCGGGTGCCCTACCTGCTGTCCGGGCCGTGGTACGTAAGCTGGCTCACCTCGTTCGTCGGCCTGGCCCTCATGCTCGCCTGGGGCATGTGGTTCGGGATCATCTACCGGCGCTGGAACCTGGTCGGCCTGCTCAGCTTCATCGCCGTTCAGGCCCTGGCCGTGACCGCCGTCCTGCTGATCATCGGCGAGGCAAACGCTTGGCACAGCGTCGGCCACTTCTTCACCACGCTGACCATCGAAGGACTAACCGGCCTGCTCGCCGTCCTGACCGTGGCGCTGCTGGCCGGCGGGTACGCCACCGTGCGCCGCCTCACCGTCTGATCCGGCCCGCGTGGTATGAACGGCACGTGCTACGCGGAGAGCTGACCGGGCTGCGCGCCCATACCGACACTGACATCGAAGTCTTCGAGACCGAACTGCTAGCCGACATCGAGACCCGGATACGAGCCACCGGCCGCCCCTGGCTGCCGGTGGCTCCCGGCGCTGCCGACTCGCCGTACCGGCAGGCCGAGGACCGGGCCGACGTGATCCGCTTCTCCGTGGTCGAACTGGCCACCGCGGACCTGGCCGGCGAGGCGGTGATATTCGGCATCGACCTGCACAACCGCCAGGCCGAGATCGGCATCGTGCTGCGCTCCTCCTTCCGCGGGCGGCACCTGGGCACCGACGCCGTGCGGGTGCTGTGTCACTACGGCTTCGCCATCCGCGGCCTGCACCGGCTGCAGATGACCACGCTGGCCGACAACCACGCCATGATCAGTGCAGGCCTCAGGGCCGGCTTCGCCCTCGAGGGCACC
This sequence comes from uncultured Actinomycetes bacterium, assembly GCA_963790065.1. GTDB lineage: Bacteria > Actinomycetota > Actinomycetes > Streptosporangiales > Streptosporangiaceae > Palsa-504. The sequence goes on from CAWBNK010000034.1 coordinate 237,723, forward strand.
GCCCGCGACACGGCCTGGATCAACGGCACCTTCGCCGACGGCGTGACCCTCAGCCTGCTGTTCCCCGAATGGTCAGCCCGGCCCCCCCGCTGACCACACGGACGCCCCTACGAGAAGGGATAGTGACCACATGCCGCGGATAACGGACGAGACCTCGCCCCGCATCGCCGTGGGGCCCGGGCCGGCTGACTGGGCGGCCGAGGCGATCCGCCTTGGCGGCGGCCAGGTCGTCACGCTGGACGCCGAGCCGGGCGGCCTGGTCTGGACCGACGGCTCGGCCATGGCGGAGCTGGGCCGCGTGCTGCAGGCCCAGCCGCAGGTCTCCTGGGTGCAGCTGCCGCAGGCCGGGACCGAGCAGGCGTTCCAGGCGGGCGTCATCGACCGGCAGCGCCGCTGGACCTCGGCCAAGGGCGCGTTCGCCGAGCCGGTGGCCGAGCATGCCCTCGCCCTGGTGCTGGCCGGGCTGCGCTTGCTGCCTACCCGGGCCCGGGCCAGGACCTGGGGCAAGCCGGCCGGCGAGAGCCTGTTCGGCCAGCCGGTCACCGTGGTGGGCAGCGGCGGCATCGCTGCCGTGCTGCTGCGCTTGCTCGAGCCGTTCCGCGCGCAGGTCACGGTGGTCCGGCGGCACGTCGGCGCCCAGCCACTGGCGGGCGCGGCCCGGACCGTCGGGCCGGACCGGCTGCCCGAGGCGCTGGCCGGGGCCCGGGCGGTGGTGCTGACGCCCGCCCTCACCCCGCAGACCCGCGGCATGATCGGCCGGGCCGAACTGGCCGCCATGGAGCCGGACGCCTGGCTGGTCAACGTGGCCCGGGGCGGACTGGTCGACACCGGTGCCCTGGTCGAGGCGCTGCGCGCCGGCCAGATCGGCGGCGCGGCCCTGGACGTGACCGATCCGGAACCGCTGCCTGACGGGCACCCCCTGTGGGACCTGCCCAACTGCCTGATCACCCCGCATACCGCGGACACCGAGGAGATGACCCGGCCCCTGCTGGCCGACCGGATCACGGAGAACGTCCGGCGCCTGACCGCGGGACAGGAACTGGTCGGCCTGCTCGACCCCGACCTCGGCTACTGACTCCGCCGATGAGTTTCCCCCGCCCGTCTCGTTAGACAGCCAGGACAGCAGACACGAGACCACCATGGAGGAGCCATGACTGACCGCGCGTTCACCACTTGCCTGTGGTTCGACACCCAGGCCGAAGAGGCCGCGAACTTCTACACCGGCATCTTCCCCGGCTCCAAGCTGGGCGACATCCACCGTCACAGCGAAGCGGGTCCCGGGCCGGCCTCGGTGCTGCTGGTCGAGTTCGAGCTGAACGGGCAGAAGTTCTCGGCCCTGAACGGCGGCTCGCAGCACACCTTCAACGAGGCCATCTCGATCGTGGTGCCGTGCGCGGACCAGGCCGAGGTCGACGACTACTGGAGGAAGCTGCTGGCCGGCGGCGGCCAGGAGATCGCCTGCGGCTGGCTGAAGGACAAGTACGGGCTGTGCTGGCAGATCGTCCCCACCGTGTTCTTCGACATGATCCGCGACCAGGACCAGGCCAAGGTGACACGGGTCACGCAGGCCATGCTCACCATGACCAAGCTCGACATCGTCGGCCTGGAGCAGGCCTACTCCGGTGCCTGACGCCGTTCCGTTATAGAGCAGTTGAACCTCCGCTCCGCAAGGCACGTGAGAGAGGTATGGGGAGCACGAAGGGGGCGTCACTGCCCCGGCGATCCTGGTCCGGGATCGCCGGGGCAGCTCTGCTTATCGCCTCGGGAGCCATTCACCTCGACCTGTACCTGACGGGTTACCGGACCATACCGACGATCGGCTGGATGTTCCTGCTGCAGGTGATCGCGGCGTTCGTCCTGGCCCTGGCCGTCCTGGCCACCGGCAGCTGGCTGGCCGAGCTGGCCGGGGCCGGGTTCGCCGTGGCCACGCTGGGCGGCTACCTGCTGTCGCTGCGGTTCGGCCTGTTCGGCTTCGTCGAGGTGCGCACCACGGCCGGCATCGTGGCCGGCCTGATCGATGTCGCCGCCTTCGCGGCGCTGGTCATCGCCGCGGCCCCGGCCCTGCCCGCCGCCCTGAAGGCCGGGCGCCGGGTCCTGCCCGCGGTCGCCGTCGCCTCGGTCGTGGCGCTCGCCCTGCTCGCCGCCGACGTGGCCAGCCCGAAGACGCAGCCTGTCGCCTCGGGCCCGAATGTCCTGCAGGCTCGCGACATCGGCGGCCAGGACCTGCTCACCAACGCGAGCGGGCTGACCCTGTACTGGTTCGCCCCGGACAGCACCGACAAGTCCGTCTGCTACGGCAGCTGCGCCTCCTACTGGCCGCCGGTCGCCGGGCACCCGCAGGCCGGCCCGGCGTCTCCGGGAAACTCGGCACCATCAGCCGGACCGACGGTACGACCCAGGCCACCTACGACGGGCACCCGCTGTACACCTACATCGGCGACCGCGCGCCCGGCCAGGACAGCGGCAACAACGTCAACCTGAACGGCGGGCTCTGGCATGTGGTGCCCATCTCGGGATAATGGCCTGGCGCCCTGCCGTCCAAGCAGGGGCCGTCCAAGGAGGGGGTCAGCATTCCCGAGCCGTTTCCCGAGCCCACCACCCCGGCGGGTTCGCGCACCGAGGTCTTCCTCCGCTACCTGGACTACTTCAGGTCCCGGCTGGCCGACAAGCTCGAGTCCCTGCCCGCCGCCGAGTTGCGCCGCAGCAGGTTGCCGTCCGGCTGGACGCCGCTCGAGCTGGCCAAGCACCTGCGTTACGTCGAGCTGCGCTGGCTCGAGTGGGGCTTCGAGGGCCGCGACATCGGCGATCCGTGGGCCGACCACGAGGGCGGCCGCTGGCACGTCGGCCCCGAGGAGACCCTGCCCAGCCTGCTGGCTGACCTGCTGGATCAAGCCGGGCGGACCCGGGCCATCGTCGAGTCCCACGACCTGGACGACGTAGGGAAACCCGGCGAGCGCTGGGACGGCGCCGACCCGGCCACCCTGGAACGGGTCCTGTTCCACCTGCTCCAGGAGTACGCCAGGCACCTAGGCCACCTGGACATCGTGGCCGAACGCGCCGTCGGCATCGCCGAGGAGTAACCCAGCCCGGCTAGCCCGGCTCAGTTTTCTGGGTGGATCGGGGTTCCGGGGTTGATTCGGTGTATCCCAGGCCCCCGGATCAACCCACAAGCCCGGATCCACCCCGGAAATGTGATCGATGAGGCTGACGTGCTAGCAGCCGCCGCAGACCCGGTCGGGACCCGGCTAGCCGACCTTCTCGGCCACGCACTGGTTCACGCACTCGCCCAGGCCCTCGATGAACGTGCGCAGGACGTTGCCGGGCCGCAGGTAAACCGGCGGCTTGCGGGCGTTGCCCACCCCGCCGGGCGTGCCGGTGGCGATGAGGTCGCCCGGCTTCAAGGTGATGGCCTGGCTCGCGTAGGCGACGATGTCGGCCGGGCCGAACAGCAGGTCAGAGGTCCGCGACTGCTGCATCACCACCCCGTCGACCTCACAGCGCACCTCGAGATCGGCCGCGTCCCCGGCTTCGCCCGCCGTGACCAGGTACGGGCCCACCGGCGTAGTGCGCTCGAACATCTTGCCCTGCAGCCACTGCAGGGTGCGGCTCTGCCAATCCCGCATCGACACGTCATTGACGACGGTGTAACCCGCGATGGCCGCCGCCGCCTCGGCCGCGGTGGCCCGGTAGACCGGCCGGCCGATGATCACGCCGAGCTCGACCTCCCAGTCGATCTTCTCGCTTACGGACGGCAGCACCAGGTCATCCCGCGCGCCGGTCAGCGTGTCGGCGAACTTGGCGAACAACGTCGGGTACGCGGGCAGTTCCCGCCCGGTCTCCAGGATGTGCTCCCGGTAGTTCAGCCCCACGCAGATCACCTTGCCCGGCCGCGGCACCACCGGCGCGAAGTCAGCCTCGGCCACCGGCACGAGCGCCGCGCCCTCCCGCTGCCGGCCGGGGCCCTCGTCGCCGCCGGCGAGCATCTCGCCCACGTCGGCGGCGTCCAGCGGGACGAGAACGTCCCCGTCCAGGCGCGCCGCGGTCGTCCCGTACTCAGTCCGGATGGTGGCGAGTCGCATAGCGCGACTCTAGCGGCAGGCCGACGGCAGCCCGGAGCCGGCCAACCCGGTCAGATAGGATTCTGCGCACCATGGCAGCCCTGGAACGGGTCCCCGGCAAGGTCGTCGCGGTGCACGCCAGCTACCGCAGCCGCGCGGCCGAGCGCGGCACGATGCCGGCCTGGCCCTCGTACTTCTTCAAGCCATCCTCCTCGCTGGCCGAAAGCGGTGAGGAGGTGGCCCGCCCGCCCGGCTGCGAACTGCTGGCCTTCGAGGGCGAGGTGGCCCTGGTCATCGGCCGCCGAGCGCGCCGGATCAGCCCGGCCGACGGCTGGGATCACGTAGACAAGATCACGGCCGCCAACGACTTCGGCGTCTACGACCTGCGCTACGCCGACCGCGGCTCCAACGTGCGGTCCAAAGGGATCGACGGCTTCACTCCAGTTGGTCCCCATCTGATCGACGCGCGCGACCGTCGACCTCAGCAAGCTGCGCCTGCGCACCTGGGTGAACGGGGAGCTGGCCCAGGATTCCTGGCCGGCGCAGGACATGCTGTTCGGCTTCGGGGACATCGTGGCTGACCTGTCCCGGCTGCTCACCCTGGAACCAGGCGACGTGATTCTCACCGGCACCCCCACCGGCTCGACCGTGGTGCAGCCCGGCGACGTGGTGGAGGTCGAGGTCAGCGCCGGGGACCGGTCGTCCGGCCGGCTGCGCAGCCCCATCGTCGAGGCGGACTACCGGCTGGACCCGCCCGGCGCCATGCCCCGCGCCGACGACGCCGAGCGGGCCGCTGCCTACGGCGCCGCGCGCAGTGCTGCCGACGGCGCCGCGAAAACCGTCCCGCCCCGCGACCAGGCGGCCGGACTCCTCGCCGGGCTGCGCACGGTGTCCACCGCGACGCTGGCCGCGGTGGTCCGCAAGCGGGGCCTGAACGGCATGGCCCTGGACGGCCTGCGCTCTACCCGGCCCGGGGCAGAAGATGGCCGGCTACGCGCGGACTGTGCGCTACCTGCCGCTGCGCGAGGACCTGTCGGCCCGCTACGGCGGCGGCATGAACGCCCAGAAGCGCGCGATCGAGGCCATCCGCCCGGGCGAGGTGCTGATCATCGAGGCCCGCGGCGAGCCGAACGCAGGCACGATCGGCGACATCCTGGCCCTGCGCGCCCAGGTCCGCGGCGCGGCCGGCGTCGTCACCGACGGCGCGATCCGGGACAGCGCGGTGCTGGCCGGGCTGGAGATCCCCGTCTACCACGCGGCAGTCCACCCGGCCGTCCTCGGCCGGCGGCACGTCCCCTGGGAGACCGACGTGACCGTGGCCTGCGCCGGGGCGACGATCCAGCCCGGCGACATCATCGTCGGCGACGCCGACGGCGTGCTGGTCCTGCCGGCCGCCCTGGCCGCCGAGGTGCTGGCCGAGGCCCGCGAGCAGGAGCGCCAGGAGGAGTTCATCGCCACCCGGGTCGCCGCCGGGGAGAGCATCGACGGCCTGTTCCCGCTCACCGAGGGCCGCCGCCCCGACTACGAAGCCTGGCTCGCCCAGCAGCTGTCCCCCGACGGGGCCGGCGACCCGACGTGACCGTCCCGGCCGGCCTGCCCGCCAAGCTCGAGCACTTCATCGGGGGAGTCCCAGCCGCCAGCGCCGACGGAGCCACGTTCGAGGTCGCCAGCCCGGTCACCAACCAGCCCTACGCCGCGGTGGCGGCCGGCGGTCCGGCCGACATCGACCGGGCCGTGACCGCGGCCCGCCACGCTTTCACCCAAGGTCCCTGGCCGCACCTGCCCGCCCGCGAACGGGCCCGCATCCTGACCAGGATCGCCGACGCCATCGAGGCCCGCGCCCAGCGGATCGCCGAGCTCGAGACGTTCGACACCGGGCTCCCCGTCACCCAGGCCCGCGGCCAGGCGGCGCGGGCCGCGGAGAACTTCCGGTTCTTCGCGGACATGACGGTCACCCTGCACGAGGACGCGTTCACCGTCCCCGGCCGCCAGTTCGGTTACGTGATCCGCCAGCCGGCCGGCGTCGCGGGGCTGATCACCCCGTGGAACACCCCGTTCATGCTGGAAACCTGGAAGCTCGCGCCCGCGCTGGCCTCGGGCTGCACCGTGGTGCTCAAGCCGGCCGAGTGGACGCCGCTGTCGGCCAGCCTGCTGCCCGAGATCATGACCGAGGCCGGCCTGCCCGACGGCGTGTTCAACCTGGTCCACGGCATCGGCGAGGTGGCCGGCGCGGCGCTGGTCGCGCATCCGGACGTGCCCCGTATCTCGTTCACCGGCGAGACCAGCACCGGCCGCACGATCATGGCCGCCGCCGCGCCGCACCTCAAGGGCCTGTCCATGGAACTGGGCGGCAAATCGCCGTGCGTCATCTTCGCCGACGCCGACCTGGACGCCGCGACCGACAGCGCCCTGTTCGGCGTGTTCTCACTGAACGGCGAGCGGTGCACGGCGGGTTCAAGAATTTTGGCCGAACGAGCCGTCTACTCCGATCTGGTCACCAGGCTCGCCGCCCGGGCCGGTCGCATCCGGGTGGGCGAGCCGTCCGAGGAGGCCACCGAGATCGGGGCGCTGGTCCATCCCGAGCACTACGCGCGGGTGCTGTCCTATGTGCGGGCCGGGCTGGACGAGGGCGCCCGGCTGGTCGCCGGCGGCTCCCGCCCCTCGGGGCTCACCGCGGGCAACTACCTGGCCGCGACGGTGTTCGCCGACGTCACGCCGTCGATGCGGATCTTCCGCGAGGAGATCTTCGGGCCGGTGGTGTGCATCACCCCGTTCGAGGACGAGGCCGAGGCGATCGCCCTGGCCAACGCCACCTCCTACGGGCTGGCCGCCTACCTGTGGACCCGCGACCTGGCCCGCGCGCACCGGGTGGCGCACGCAGTCGACGTCGGGATGACCTGGATCAACTCGCACAACGTGCGGGACCTGCGCACCCCGTTCGGTGGCGTCAAGGCCAGCGGGCTCGGGCGCGAGGGCGGGGCCCACAGCCTGGACTTCTATACGCAGTCGCGGATCGTCCACATCCCGCTGGGCGACACCCACGTGCCCCGGTTCGGAGCATGAACACCGCCCCGGCGCCGCCCGATATCGTCCGGGCCGCCTACGCCGAACTGGTCGTCGCCGACCTGGCCCGGGCCCGCTGGTTCTGGGTCGACCTGCTCGGCTTCGCGGTCACCCGGGCCGAGACGGATGCGCTCTACCTGCGCGGCTACGACGAGCTCACCCACCACAACCTGATCCTGCGCCAGGGCCAGGAACCCGCTGCGGGCCGGCTCGCGTTCCGTGTGCGCGGCGCCGCCGACCTGGACCTGGCCGAGTCGTTCTACGCGGCGCTCGGCTCCCGGACGACGCGCGTGCCCGCGGGAACCACCCCCGGGGTAGGGGAGGCGGTCCGGGCCGAGGACCCGCTGGGCTTCACGGTCGAGTTCTTCTTCGCCGCCGACCACCCGCCGCGCCTGCAGCAGCGCTACGACCTGCGCCGCGGCGCCGAACCCGCCCGGCTGGATCACTTCAACATCGTCGTGCCCGACGTCCGGGCCGCCTACGACTACTACCGTTCGCTCGGCTTCGGCCTGGCCGAGACCATCGAGGACGGCGACACCCTGTACGCGGCCTGGATGTTCCGCAAGCAGACCGTGCACGACGTGGCCTTCACCGGCGGCGACGGGCCGCGCCTGCACCACCTGGGGTTCTTCGCCCATGAATCGCACCAGGTACTGCGCATCTGCGACATACTCGGCGCGCGGCACGAAGAGGCCCGCATCGAGCGCGGCCCCGGGCGGCACGGGGTATCCAACGCCTTCTACGTGTACCTGCGGGACCCGGACGGGCACCGGGTGGAGCTCTACACCAGCGACTACTTCACCGGCGACCCGGACCACCCCGTCCTGCGCTGGTCCGTGCGCGATCCGCGGCGCCGCGACTTCTGGGGCCACGCCGTGATCCCGTCCTGGTACACCGAAGCCAGCGCCGTCCTGGACCTGGACGGCCGGCCCCGCCCGCTGGTTTCCCAGCAGCAGACCGCGGAGCTCAAGGCCGCCGAAGTCGGCGCGGACGGCTTCACCCGGTGACCAGTGACTTATGCCGCGCCGACCTCGATACACCGGTGGCGCTGGCAGGCGACGGCTGCGTACAGTGAGACGACTCATTTTCTGAAGCTGCAAGGGATTCCGGGCCGTGGCGGAGCAACCTGCGCTTTCATTTGCTGCGCTGCTGCGCCAACTGCGGTCCGAGGCGCGGCTCACGCAGGAGGAACTGGCCGAGGCCGCGAGGGTGAGCCCACGCTCGGTCAGCGACCTGGAACGTGGCATCAACAGCACCGCGCGCAAGGACACCGCGCTCCTTCTGGCCGACGCGCTCGGCCTGGCCGGGCCCGTCCGGAACGTGTTCGTCGAGGCGGCCCGCGGCCGGCTCCCGGCTGCTGATGTGATCGCGGCGCTGACCGCGTCGCGTAATAACCTGCCGACCCCGGTTGACTCATTTGTCGGTCGGCAAATGGAACTAGGCGAGCTCGTCGAGGCTATCCGCACCGGTCGCCTTGTGACGCTCGCGGGTCCGGGTGGCAGCGGTAAGACCAGATTGGCGCTGGAAGCTGCGGACTCATTGGTGCGGGAATTCGCGGATGGCGTATGGTTCGTCGCGCTGGCCACGATTAGCGACGGCCAACGCCTGCCCGGAACCGTGGCTCAGGTGCTAGGCGTCTCCGACCGGGCCGATGAGGACATTGCCGACACACTCCAGGCGTGGCTGCGAAACCGCGAGCTGCTTCTGATTCTGGACAACTGCGAGCATGTCGTCGAGGCGGCCTGCCGTTTTTGCGAGCGGCTGCTCCCGGCTTGTGGCCGACTCCGGATCCTGGCCACCAGCCGGGAGTTTTTGGACCTGCGCGGTGAGCATGCCATACAGACGCCGCCGCTGGCGGTTCCCGACGATCTCGCCCTGGCGGCCCTGTCCGACGCGGTTCAATTGTTCCTCGCGCGCGCCGCGGCCCGCGCTCCATGGTTCCGGCCGGATGAGGCGGATCTCGAGACGGTGATGCAGATCTGCCGACGCCTCGACGGGCTGCCGCTGGCGATCGAGCTGGCCGCAGCACGGCTACGAGCCTTGTCGCTCTCGCAGCTAGCGGCGCGGCTCGATGACCAATTCTGGCTGATGGCCGGCGGAAGCCGCACCGAGATCCCCCGGCAGCGCACCCTGGAGGCCGTCGTCGGGTGGAGCTACAACCTGCTGAGTGAGGTGGAGCAGCGCACGTTCGCCAGGCTTGCTGTGTTTCCGGACCACTTCACCATGGACATGGCCGAGGCGGTGGTGTCCGGGTTCGGTGTCGGTGAACCCGAGGTCGTCGACATGGTCTCCCGGCTGGTTAACAAGTCCCTCGTGACCACCGTGAACGCACCGGACGGGTTGCGCTACCGGCTCCTGGAGATGCTCCGCCAGTACGGATGGCGCCGGCTGATCGAGTGCGGCGAAGCCGACCGGATCCAGGAGCGGCTGTTCACCTGGGCGATGTCAGGTGTCGAGCAGCTCGAGATGGTGATCAGGACCCCGGATATGGATGACGCCTTGCAAAGGGCAGCCATCAATGCCGTCACCTATCACGCCGCGGTGCGGTGGGCCGACTCGCACCGGAAGGACGGCGCGGCGCTGCGCATCGCCGCGATGGTGCCGCTCAGCCCGCACGGATGGGAAAGACGAACTGAGATCCTGGCCAGGTTGGCCAGGGCAGAAGGGGAAGAGCAACTCGATGACGTGACCGCGGGCCATGCCTGGACGGCGATCGCCAACCTCTGCTTCGAGCAGAGCGACTGGCAGGCATCGCTCCAGGCCAGCACCCGCGCGGTCGAGCATTTCAGAGCGGCGGGGCTCCCGCGGCTCACCGCCTGGGCACAGTATTTCTGCTCGATATCGGCCTGGGGCGCCGGGCAGCTGGCCGAGAGCGAGCATCTGGTTATCGAGGTGATCGCCAACTTCCGCCGGGAACGCGACGACATGGGACTCGGCTGGTCCCTGTGCATGGCGGCACTGCGCAGTGCGGACCTCGAAGCCGCGAAACAGATGGCCGCCGAGGCGGATGAGTTGCTGCGGCGGGCCGGGGTACCGATGGGCGTCGCTCACAACCTGGAGGGGCGTGGCATCAACGCGTGCGAGCGCGGTGAACTCAACGAGGCCGCGAATTTCCTCACCCAGGCGATCCAGGCCTTCGCCTCATACGGCAACATCGGCTGCACCGCCCATGCCCTTGAGGCGGCGGTCGTGGTGATCGCAACGGCCTCCAGCGACCGTGACCGCCTAGCCGCGGAATTGCTTGCCGCAGCAGAACAGTTTCGCCATCAAAGCGGCCAGCAGCACCGCCCCTGGGAGAAAAGGGCCCGGCTGGGGCCGTTGAAGGACCGCATCGTCGCGGCCAGCGCCACCCCAGACACCGCGGCCCCCGTGCCCGGGCGCCGGTACACGCTGTCGGTGGCATCGATGCTCGCCACCGAGGCGCTCCAGTCCCTGGCGGCACCGTATGCAAGCTGACCTTCGGCGGTATCAGGCCTTGGATTCCACGCCGGTCATCGTCCGGCCGGCAACCAGAATTCCAGTTGAATGTTGTCCGGGTCGCGAAAAACAATCACTGAGCCGATAGGAGTCTCCGCTACCGGCGTGAAGTTCACGCCCGACTCACGCAGACGCTGCTCCCAGTCTTCGAGTTCTGCCCGAGACGACACGGCGAAGGCGAAATGGTCAAGCCCGGTGCGGAACTCGTCGAAAGACCCTTCCTCGCGCCCGGGATACTGGCGCACGCCGACCACCCAGCCCGAATCAGGATGGGCGAGCACCCGGAAATGCACCGCCTCGTCGTCGCCTCGCAACACCACCTGCATACCAAGCAGGTCCTCATACCATTGAGCACTCCGATCCGCATCGCGAACCGTAAACGCCACGTGATGTCCGCCTGCGATCGTCGGCATATTCGACCTCCGCTTTGCCTGCCGCGGCCGGCTCTGGCACGACCAACAGCTGCGCTTGCCACCCTACCGGGCCACTGCGTGCAGAGCCAGCGGTCCGGGTGACCTGTGGGCAATCCTGTGGGCAGTCCTGTGGCCCGTCCTGTGGGCCGTTACGTATGGCTATCAACCAGGGCGTAACCCACAGTAAAGACAGCGGCGAAAGATCGCCCGCTGAAGCGCGGCGGGCATTCGCCCTAACCGCAGGCGCGCGCTTATAGGAGGCTTTAGATGAGAACCATCAACGTCCATGCGCTCGGCCCGTCAGGGTCCGGCAAAACCGTTTTCATGGCGGCCATGTACCGCCAGCTCCGGATCAGACGAGCTGATGCCGATTTCTACCTGAAGACCGACCATGCCACCTCCGTGCATATGAACTCGGTCTTCAACGCGGTCGCCAACCCGCAGGACGAATGGCCCGCGAGCACCAGGGTCGCCAACGAGTGGGAGTTCGGCCTCACGGTGACCACGCCGGCTGGCGACTTCGAACCGCTGAAGGTGAAGTATCGGGACTACCCGGGTTTTGTCCTGACTGCTCCCCGAGCCGCCGAGGACGAGCGGTACCAGCACGTGATCGAGCAGATGAAGTCCGCGCATGCGCTGCTGGTGCTGCTCGACGGGGCCGGGGTGCAGGCGTGCCTTAGGGGGGAGCCGCACGGGCGCCGCTTCCTGGATTTCGAGCTGTCGAGTTCGCTCGAGATCGTCCAGCAGACCCGATGCCCGGTGCACTTCGCGGTGACCAAATGGGACCTCCTGGAGGGCGCGCACAGCCTCGCCGAGGTGAGGGACCTGCTGCTGGGTGACAGCAGCTTCCGCGACCTCATCCGGGGCCGTTCTGAGTCTGCCGCCGGGCCGATCCGCCTCATTCCCGTCAGCTCCGTGGGCACCGGATTCGCCGCGATGCAGCCCAACGGCCAGATGCAGAAGCTCGGGCCGCCTGCCCGTCCTTTCCAGGTGGAGTTGCCCCTCATCAGCGTCATCCCGGATTTCGTGACGTATGCCTTCTCCGAGCTCCAAGCCAGGGACCAGGATCTGCTCAGCCGGGTGCAGCGGCATCTCCGCAACGCCGAAAGCGGCGACCTCAGCGGGCGCTACGCAGGCCGGCTGGCCATGGCCAGGGACCTGACCAAGCGAGCCCTGGCGTCACGGCTGGGCAAGTCGCTGAAGGCGACCAATCCTGTGCTGGCTGCGCTGCTTCACGACGAAGACCAGTTTGCGGACGGCCTGTTCTTCGTCGTGCAGGAGGTCGCCCGCCGTGCGGCGGCCCTGACCGACAAGCGCCAGGCTGCGGACTCGGCGGCGGCCGCTTCACTCCGGGCCGGCGTTCACGACCAGGTTTCTGCGCTGCAGCTCATCGAATCTCAATTCCACCAGCTGCTGACCCGCTTCGAGCAGAAATACCCGGAGTCGCTGCTCGCCGGACCGCAGGCGGCCGGGTTCGGCCCGCAGGACCTTGACGGGGGCCTGCTGGGTGACTCATGGGCGATGCCGGCCATGGGAGGAATGAGATGACCATGACCACCGCCGACGGTCCTGCCGGACGTCTGGGGAGCCGTGCGTGGCCCTTTGTCGTCACGCGTAACCGGTTGCTGGACTGGCGTCCCATGGTGGCGCCGGACTTCATGATCGCCCAGGGCGGCGAGTACCTCCTGGTCCACGCGGCTGATCCCGGGGACGGCCCTGTCCCTTCGCCGGTATTCGAGCGCATCGTGACGACCAAGCGGTACGGCGACCTGACCCTGCTGGCCAGGAGCCGTCCTGCCACCGCCGATCTGATCGGCGGCTCGGCGCAGGAGCAACTCGTGGACCGCGTTGGGCGGCCGATCCAGCTCATTGAAGGCCTGGTGCTGCCGGGCCGCCACCCTGGCTGCGCGGCCCGCTGGCAAGCTCAGCTGGCCTGGGTGGACGCGATCGCTCAGCAGTCCTTCCTCGGCTTCTGGCAGTCAGAAGACGAAACCGAGCCGCCCGCCTCGTCCCGGGCGCTGACCGAGACCGGACCGGCGGCCGAGCGCGAGGTGGGTCCCGGCCAGGTCGCGAACGATGAGAGCGTGCCGGGCGACCCTGGCCAGGTGGCGGCCCACGGCCGCGGCCATCCGTCGCCACGGCAGGTGATAGCCGCGGCCGTCACGGTGATCGCCAGCTTGGTCGTCCTGTATGTGATCATCCGCGTTACCCGGCGCTGACTGGGCGAAATTGCGGTGAACCCGTGCCCGGCCTACTCAAACAGGAGGGATCAGATGAGCAAGTCCGAGGACGCCGTGGCTGGCTGGCCGACTTTCGCACCATCTTCCCTGCCTGATGATGGCCGGCAGTTATGCTGCGCGCTGCGTCTGATCAGCCATTTGCCCGGCTAGCGATGCGAGTGATGAATCGCGAGGTTTCGCTGGCAGTAGGGGAAAGGCTTGCCGCCCAGCCTGATGTGGCTGAGTCCTTCTGGCCAGGCGATATTCTTGCGATATCCGAGTATCACCGCGAGCTTGCTAGCGCCGGGGATCCGCGCACAGCGTTGATGTTGCAGCGGCTGCTGTACGCCGCGATCGAGGGAAATCCCGGCGGGCCCCGTATGGCCATTGGCTCCGACTTTGTCCATCAAATGTGGACCGTCGTTGGCACCGATCTACTCAAGATTATTCACTATGAGATTACGCGATTGCCGGACGGGCGGCTGCTGCGGCTCGCGTGCCAGGCGGGCGACACGGTATTGCCGCATGCCAGGCAGGCCATTGGGACCGAACCCGCTGGCCTCTTCATGCGGGAAATCGGCACGCTTCACCTGGACCCGTACCTTGACCCACGAGGGCCGAAGGGGCAGCCGCTGGATGATCCGCGCCAGCATTGGCTCGAGCGGCTGCGCGACGAGCGCGGCGACGAACTTGTCTCGGTACCCGTCGCCGACCTGGAAATGCCGACTCCTGTCGACGCGCTGGGAACCGCGGCGCATTACCTGCGCGACGCGATTCCGCTGCTTGACGGCCATCCCCGGGGCACCGCGCTCAAGGCGCTGGCGCAGGCACTGATCGTGCTCGACCACCGTGGCGAGAACATCGACCGCGCTGAGTTCCTGGACACGGCGAACGAAGCCATTCGGCTGATCGACCCAGCGCGAGCTCCGCAGTACATCATCGACCTCCGCCGTTGGCTCGAACAGGACGGCTGGCAGCACGCGGGGCTTGAGGCTTCCCCGGACGAGTTGGCGCGGCGCCTCGGCCGCGTCGGCGCACGGGGCAGGGTGCTGCAATGGCTCAGGACCGCCGACGCAGCTGACTCCGGCCGGCTCCTGCAGGTCGCCGCAGGGGCAGCGGATCTCTTCGCCGACGCAGACGAGCCGAAACGTGAGGAGCTGTGGGGGATCACGGTTTCCGCGATCGCCAAGATGGGGCCGCCCCTCGATGTCGGCCACGACGCGCCCCTGAAGGCGCGGACAGGCGAGATTAACCTCAGCCTGGCCCTAGGTCGCTTCACCGTCGACCAGGCCGCGGCGGGCCTGGTCGCCCTCGCCATCGACGCGAATTCCGGAGATCGCGAGAAGGAAGGGGCGGCCATTCTCTACGCGGCCATCGAGCTCGACGCCCCGCTGCTCGTGGCTCACCGGGACGCGCTCACCTGGCTGGGCAGCCTGCTCTGGGCCGGAATCGCTTCCAATGCGGTCAACGCTGACGCCTATGGCGAGGCCGTCGCCGCCTACGTCCAGGCCATCATCCGCGAGCTCGCGCTCGGCCTCCACGACCGGGCCCTGCATCGTCTGCGCGGCGTGCTCGACCTCGCCCAGCGCTCGAAGGCGCCGCTGACCGGCTACCTCCTCAACAGCCTGGCCAAGCGGGTGCTCTGGATCGAAGCCAGCCCAGGCACGATCGGTGCCCGCGGCGAAGAGATGCTCCAAACCATCTTCCGTGCCGCGATCGGCCTGCACATTAAGCAGGGGCAGAGCTCTGTGCTACTGGAGGAACTGGAGGAACTGGTAGCCCTGTTCCAGTGCTTCAAGGGCCGCCGTTTCGACACCCTGCTGCGGGCTGGCGCCGCACGCCTTCCGCCACCGGACGAGCGCGGCCTTGAACTGCTTGACCGGGTGGCCGCCGCCGAGCGCGAGCTGCCAGCCGAGGATCGCATGCTTGCGCCATGGGGGCAGGATCAGGCATTCGATGAGGACACCTTCCTAGCGGCCTACTCGCGCCTTCACGATGACCGGTCACCGGGGCAAGACGGCAGCGAGCGGCTGCATAACCTCCAGAACTCGTTCGAGGCGTACTTCCAGCGGCGGCTGCTTGAAACCGTCCGTGACGGCATTACCGAGGCGCCGTCGCCGTGGGCAAGGGCGGACCTGCAGTCACGCCTCGGCGAGCGCACCGTGCTGGTGCAGCAGGCGCTCGCCAGGACCTCCGACGGCCTCATGGCCATCGCAACGCTGCTGCTGACCCGAGAGGAGGTGGCGTTCGGCGGAATCTGGACGGACATCAACCACGCCGGGACGATGCTAGAGCAGGACGACGTGCGGGTTCGGCTCCATCCCGCCGGCCTGCTGGTGGCACGGGTGCGCCGCGACCTGCGCGAGAGGTGGACGCCGCGCGAGCCGGTCAGCGAGGCGGTGCGGACCCAGCTGGACGCCCACTCATATCTCGGGCCCATCGGCGGCGCCCTCAAGCGCCTGCGCGAGCGGGGCAAGGATCACCTGTGCATCGTGCCGCACGGCCCGATGCACTTCCTGCCCTACCACCTGCTTGAGGTCGATGGCAGGCCGCTAGCCGACGACTGGATCGTGACCTATCTGCCGAGCGTTGGGCTGCTGATGCGCGATCCGGCCGAGCAGGGTGCGAGACCGGGAACCGGGACGCGCGAAGGAGCTGCGGTCTTCGGCCTCGGCTACGGTTCTGATTACCCATTCGAACTGCCAGAACTGCCCGAATCGCTAGCCGAGGCCGAGGCGGTCGCCGCCGTCTACGGCGTGGAGCCAAAGCTTGATTGTGACGCGACTGAGCAGGCGGTGCGCCACGGACTCGAGCACGCGCGAGTCATCCACCTGTCCGCGCACGGACGGCACAACGTGGCGGCACCGGAATTCCAGACGCTTTACCTGTGGCCCACGGATGGCGACGACGGGCGCCTGATGGCGCATGAGATCGCGACGCTCGATCTGGCAGGCGTCAACCTCGTCACGCTGAGCGCATGCGAGACGGCGCTCGGGCGCTTCGACTTTTCCGACAACCTGCGCGGCCTTCCGGCGACGCTACTGCTCGGCGGGGCCTCGACCATCGTCGGCACGCTATGGAACGTCAGCCCCGAGGTATCCACGGCGTTCTTCAGGGAATTTCACGCGCGGGCGGCCGGGACAGGGCAGTTGCTTGACGCGTTCGCCGCCGGGCAGCGCGCGGCGCGGGCAATCGACGGTCACTATCTCGAGTGGGGTGCTTTCTACCTGAGCGGCGGATGGTGACATGACGATCTTCACCTTCGACGAGCTGCCGGACGAAGAGGTCCTCCTTGAGCCGCGCCGTGTCAAGGGCTCCGGTTTGCAGCCGGTCCGGCTGTCGGTGGGCGGCCCGTTCCCGGTCCCCCTCGACGACGGCTCGGTTGATCCGGATGACCACGAGCTGCGGAATTTCATCAACCACGAGGCGGCCACGCACGCGTACTGGCTCGTGCGGCTTGCTTGCACGTTCCAGGCCGAGAGCGACGAGCCGTTCATTCGGGCCTGGCTGAACCTCAAGCTGGCGCGGGACGACGGCAAAGCGGAACCCGAGCCGGTGGCTTGGTCGATGACACCCTTCGCACTGCTGCAACTGCGGGATTCGCCGTGGACGATCAAGGTCGGGGCCAGCGCGAAGATCCTCAACGCCGAGACCGAATGGCATCCGGGTGCCAAGGCGCAAGCGGCCGTGCTCGCCATCGGTGAACTGGAGGCGACACCCGGCTGGGAGTTCGCGCGCACCGACGCTGCGCCGCTGTCCGGCACCCAGCGGCTTGCCTTCGTGTTGCGGGCACCGCGCGACGTACCGACCATGGGCGAGCTGTCTGTAGACGCGACCATCCGCCGCCGCCGGATGGGCGTGATCCCGCACAGCGCACGCTTCCCGTCCGGTCCGGCCAAGCACTTCCGAGTGCCGTCAGCTGGATGATCCCGCCTGCCATTGTCGCGCCACCAGCCTGGTCCTCAGCGCCCTCAGCCTCGCCCCACCCACCGCAGATCCGCAGCCGCCATCGCCGCCGACCGGCCAGTACCTGTAACTGAGCGCCTGAGACTTCGAAGGATCAGGTGCCGGTCCGCTCCACCTCGAGCTCGCCGTCGGCCAGCCGGGCCCGCAGCACCTTCTTGTCGAACTTGCCCACCGCGGTCTTGGGGATCTCGGCCACGAACGTCCAGTTCTCCGGCACCTGCCAGCGCGCTACCTGGCCCGCCAGGAAGTCGGCCAGCTCGGCGGGCTTGGCCGTCATCCCGGGCCGCAGCACCACGGCGGCCAGCGGCCGCTCGCCCCAGCGGGTGTCGGGCATCCCGATCACCGCGGCCTCCTGCACGGCCGGGTGGGCCATGAGCTGGTTCTCCAGGTCGACCGAGGAGATCCACTCGCCGCCCGACTTGATCACGTCCTTGATCCGGTCGGTGATGGTGAAGAAGCCGCGGTCGTCGATGGTGCCGACGTCGCCGGTCCGCAGCCAGCCGTCGTGGAACTTCTCCGGCGCCGGGTCGTTGTGGTAGGACCCGGTGACCCACGGGCCGCGGACCTCGATCTCGCCCTCGCTCACCCCGTCCCACGGCAGCTCTTCATCGTTCTTGCCGATCAGCCGCATCTCGACCCCGTGGATGATCCGGCCCGCGCGCATCCGCCAGTCCAGGTCCTCGGTCGTCCCCTCTGGCACCTCGGCGGGCGGGATCGCCAGGCCGCCCACCGGGCTCATCTCGGTCATGCCCCAGCCCTGGATGATCCGCAGCCCGTACCGGTCACCGAACCGTTCCAGCATGACCCGGGGCGCGGCCGACCCGCCCGAGTTGCCCAGCCGCAGCGAGGACAGGTCGATCTCGTGGTCCTGGCCGTAGTCCAGGATCGCGTTCCAGATGGTCGGCACCCCGGAGGTGACCGTGGACCGCTCGGCGGCGATGAAGGCGGTCAGATGCTGAGGCTGCAGGAACGGCCCGGGCATGTGCAGTGTCGCGCCGGACAGGAACGCCGAGTAAGGCATGCCCCAGGCGTTCGCGTGGAACATCGGCACGATGGCCAGCGCCCGGTCCGCCTCGCTGATACCCAGCGGCGCGGCCATGACCGCCATCGCGTGCAGGTAGGTGGACCGGTGCGAGTACACGACGCCCTTCGGGTCCCCGGTGGTGCCGCTCGTGTAGCACATCAGCGCCGCGGTCCGCTCGTCCAGCTCGGGCCAGTCGTACCCGGGATCCTCGGCGGCCAGCAGATCCGCGTACCGCAGTACCGGCACCCGGTTACCGAGCGCCGACGCGTCGCCCGGCCCGTTGACGATGAACGCCTCGACGGTGGGCATCTGGTCCGTGATCGCGGCCAGCAGCGGGACCAGGGTGTCGTCGACGATGATGATCCGGTCCCCGGCGTGCCTGACGATCTGGGCTACCTGGGCGCCGGGCAGCCGGATGTTCAGCGTGTGCAGCACCGCGCCCATCGCCGGCCCGCCGAAGTAGGCCTCCAGGTGCTCCTGGTTGTTCCAGCAGAACGTGGCCACCGGGTCGCCCGGCCCGATCCCCAGCCGGGCCAGCGCCCCGGCCAGCCGTCCCGCGTTCTGCGCCACGGTCGCGTACGAGGCCCGGCGGGTGCCCGTCCCGGTCCAGGTCACGCACTCACTGCGGCCGTACACGCGGGCGCCGTGCCGCATGATCGCGCCGATCGTGAGCGGGCCGTCTTGCATGGTGCTGCGGATCATCTGCTGTCATCCTCGCTGCTGGCGGTGCCTGCCGGATCGTACTGGGCGGTACGGTAGGGCCGGGTCCCGGCCCTCGTCAATTGTCGGCTTTACGCCGGATCGAATGCCACGTCAGGTCGTGCTCTAGCTCGCCGGGCCGGTCCCCAGCTCGCGTTCGACCAGCGCCACCAGGTCCGGGCGGCCGCTCAGCCCCCACAGGACCGCGGCCGGGACGCCCAGCTGGCGTGCGGCCTCGGCCACCACCGGCTGCATCATCCCGAGCGCGTGCGCCAGCCCCTCGTCCCTGGTGTAGGTCGGCGGCAGGTCATCGAGCGAGAGCTCGGCCGGGCGGTGGAAGGTCGCGTCCCGGCCGGGCAGCCACGCTTCGCGCCCGGCGGCCAGGCCCATGGCCGAGCTCGCGGGTTCCCGGCTTGAGTCGCCGAACGACTGCAGCACGGACCGTTCGACGACCCCGGTGACCAGCCGCCGGTTCGGCGCGAGCAGGACGTTCCATACGTACTCGGACCTGGCGTGGCTGGGGTGGCGCAGCGCGAAGCCCAGGCCGTCGATGTCCGCGTCCGGGTCGAAGCCGTCCAGACCTCGCTCGTTCCGGCCGAACTCGACCGTGATCGTCACGTAGCCGAGCTGGTCCGGGGTCCGCGCCCTTACCTCGACGGCCTGCCGGACTCCCATGCCGCGCAGCTGCACCAGCCACGGCCCGTAGCTGTCGGCGGCGAACCAGGCGCCGGGATTCCCGTCGAAGTAGACCTCCAGGTCCTTGCCCCGCTGGTACAGCGCGGGCGGCGGCAGCAGGCGCTGCTCGCCGGTGGCGGCGTTCTCCCCGATGAGGAAGGCGGTCTGCCGCAATCGGCCCAGCAGCTCGTCGTGCCGGGCTGGCCCGGCCTCGTCCAGCGCGCGCACCACCCGCTCCAGGTCGGCGTCGTGCTGGGCCGGATCAAGCGCGGCGACGTCCAGGCCGTCGTACCGGGGCAGGATGAGCTCGAGGACCTCGGCCACCACGTCCGGCTCGGTCAGGCCGAGCGCGTCGAGGAACGGCCGGGCTACGGGGGAGCCGGCCACTGCGCGCCGCACCGTGGGCAGGCTGCTCGGGCTGGGCCCGGGCAGGTAAACGGCCGGCCGTCCGTCGGCGCCGAACGGCGCGACCTGGCGCCCGTCCTCCAGCCGGATGACCGGCTTGGTCCGGGCCAGACCCCCTGGACCTCCTGGACCTCCTGACCCATCCGGGGCCCGCCACAGCCGCGGATAGCCGGACAGCAGCCCGTACAGCCGCGCGATCCACTCATCCGGCTGGTCCTGGAGAAACTCGGCGGTCAGCCGGGTCACGAGGCTCTCGGCGGTGACCTCCTCGAGGCCGAGCTCGTCCCGCAGGTAACGCCACAGGACCGGAGTACCTGACTCGGTGATGGACTCGTCGGCGAACCAGGCCGGGCCGGGCGAGCCGTACAGTGCGCCGAGCTGGCCGGCGTCCGCCAGCTCACGCACGTCCCGGCCGCCGGCCAGCTTGAGCTGGCGGGCCGGGCGGTATCCGCCCCCGTCGGCCGGTATGAGCGCCTCGGCGGCCAGCGCCGCACGCACCGCCTCGAACAGCGGGCGGAACATCGAGCCCGACTCGAACCGCGTCGCATCCAGCGGCAGCGCGGTCAGCGCGGCCGCCGTCAGCAGGCCGTCGTCACGCAGCTCGCGCAGCACCCCGGCCAGCAGCGCGGCGGTCTCCCGCACCAGGACCTGGTTAGCCGGGTCGTGGGCGGGCACGTTGTCCCGGGCCGGCGTGGTCCGGTACGGCCCTTGCGCGATGAAACCGAGGAAGGTCTCCTTCTCGGTCGGGAAGAACACGCTCAGCGGGGAACGGTCCAGCGCCACGACCCGGCCCGCCTCGGCGCGGAAGGCGATCTCGACCCGGTGCGTCCCGGCGGCCAGGCCCTCGACCGGGCGGTACCAGGCCAGCCACTCCTCTGGACGGCCCCGGCCCTTGGCCAGCCTGACGCGCCTGCTGGCGGGTGTGCGGGATTCGGTGCTGCGCTCGATGACCGACCCCGCCACCCCGGTGCCGCCGACGGTCAGGCGCGTGATGCTGGCCAGGAACAGCAGGATGCCGGGCTCGATCGCGGCCAGCGCCGCGGATATCTCCCGGACGGCGACCGCCGCGGGCACGTCGTCGTGGTCGAAGGGGAAGACGAACACGGTCCCAGCCGCCGGGCGGGGCAGCGGATCGGTGGCGTAAGGCCGGACGTAGTTCTCGATCCGGAAGTGCTCGCCCCCGCTGTAGATGTGCGGGGTCCGGGTGTAGGCGTACACCGACTTGAAGCCGATGCCGAACTGGCCGATCTTGGTCAGGTCGGCGGACTTCCCGCTCTGGCCCACGCCGCAGACCCCGCGGACGTCGGCTTCGGTGAAGGGCCGGCCGTCGTGCCGCAGCTCCAGCCGGTCGGAGAACAGTTCGAAGGCCAGCGCGGTGGCCCCCGCGTCCTCGGCGTTCTGGATCAGCTCGAAGATGAAGTGGGTGCGCTCGCTGTAGAGCTGGCCGAGCAGGTCCAGCACGGCCGTGTCCCAGCCGTACCGGGCGATGTTCTCCTCGCGGATCTTCTCGTAGTCGGCTGACACTGCCGTTTCCTCCGCCGCTGGGCCCGTCGCTGGGGGCCGCCGGTCCCGTGCGAAGAATTTACCGGGTGCCGCATTTTCCCGGGTGCTGCGTACGTCCGGTGCCACCGCGGCGCCCCAGCGGCATCAGTGTTCAGCACGAAAACATCGGCAACATCAACAATAACTGGTCGTAATCGAAACAAGATTCTCGGTGACGACTGCTCAACCCCTGGCCGCGCTGGCACCGGGAGTGCGTTTGAGTAGCTTTCGACCGGGAAGAAAGAAGTTTACGTCTTTGCCTGAGTCGCCCAGGCATGAGTGGCTACGTTGTATGAGCGAGCCAGCAGGTAATTTCGCCCTGTAAAGCCCCGGCTTCAACGGAGACGGACGAGGGCGTTACGGTCGGTGTCCGGTGGGGAGGAACTATGACCGCATCTGCCTCAGCTACGGCGATGCCCCTGGTCAGGGAGCCCGATATGTCAGCGGTGTTCTGATGGCCAGTCATTTCGTGCGGGCCGATGTCCCGATGTCCATGCCGCGTGATGATCGCCCGCGTCCGCTGCAGGTCGCCCAGTGCTCCTTGTGCGGCATCGCGCTGCCGATCGGCCTTATGGTGCCCGACGGCGGCCAGGCCTGCGCGGACGTCCGCTGGTACTGCAAGGACGCCCAGGCGTGCACCGAGCGCTGGACCGCTCACCCGCCCCGGCCTGGGCCCGTGGCGCCGGCTCGCCGTGAGCTGCCCGCGGCCGGCGGGGAGCGCACCGAGGAGCCGGTCCCGTCGCCCGATCCGGTACCCGCGGAGCTGATGGGCAGCGCAGCCCACGACGGCTGGTCCGTCGACCTGTCCTGACCTGGCGCCGGGCCGAGCAGGATGCTGCTGATCCGCTTGTCCTGGTAGCGGCGGCGCGGAGCGCGCACCAAAATGTCACCTGGAGTTTGACAGGCGTCAATACCCTCGTTTAGCGTCGTTTGTCCCGTGGCAAACGTCTCGATGGGGGCCAGCATGCAGCGGACGCCCGTGGTGTCGCGGCCGGCCTGGATGCTGGCGCTGTCCGGCGCGGGCGGCGGCCAGCGGCGCTCCCCGGTGGAGATCATCGCCACGATGGGGACCCTCATGACCAGGACCCAGGCCGCCGAGGTCTCCGGGCTGCGGGCCGGGCGGTTCGGGCGCTGGGCGGACGGGGTCACCGCGATGCGCGCGGACTGCGCGGCCTTCGCCGGCCACTGGCAGGCGCACAATGAGTGGGTGCTCAGCCAGCCGCGCGGGTCCGGGCCGCTGTGGGTGGTCCTCGGTGACTCGACCGCGCAGGGACTCGGCGCCCCCAGCCCGGATGGCGGCTACGTCGGCCAGACCCTGGCCGGGCTGCGCGAGCGCACCGGCCAGCCCTGGCACGTGCTTAACCTGTCCGTCTCCGGTGCGCTCATCCGCGACGTGCTGAACCATCAGCTGCGCCGGATGCCCGCGTCGGCCGACCTTGTGACCTGCGGGATCGGCTTCAACGACATCATGTATTCCGGCCCCGGCAAGCTGTTCTCCGATCTGCGCATGCTGCTGGCCGCGGTCCCGGACCAGACCGTGATGCTCGACCTGCCGGTGCCGGTCGGCTACGGAGGCTGGCTCGGCCGGGTCAGCCGGCCCTACCTGACCCGGATCAACCGGACCCTGCACGAGGTAGCCGCCGCGCGGGGCCTGCCCGTAGCCGAGATATCGGCGCACTTCCTGCCGCCCTGGACCGGGAAGTTCGCCTCCGACTGCTTCCACCCCAGCCAGGATGGCTATCGCGCCTGGAGCAGGGCGCTGCTCGCTGTGCTCTGAGGCGTCGGCTTCCGGCCCGTCGACCACGGCCGCCCCGCCCCCGATCATCCGTGGTGGGTGATGACCGCTGGATGCCGACCGGGCCAGGCTGCTATCTCAGCGAAGGGAGCCAGCGATGACGGAGTACGCCCTGGGAGCCACGGCCAGCTGCACGGATGGTGTCTGCGGCGTGGTCAGCCGCACGATCCTGGACCCGGCCGCCCGCGCGGTCACCCATCTGGTCATCGTGCCCAGGCACCACCATGCGGAGGGCCGGCTGGTGCCGGTGGAGCTGATCGAGGCGACGGCAGGGGAGATCAGGCTGCGCTGCACCCTGGATGAGTTCGTCCGGCTCGACCCGGCCGAGGAAGTCGAGGTGGTCGGCGACGACGGGTACGGCGGCGGGTACGGGCAGGCCGAGGCGGTCCAGGGGTACGGCGGTGTCGGCAGCATGGGAGTCGGCGGTTCGGCTTCCGGCCTGGGGATCGGCGCGAGCCTAGGTCACAGCCCCCCGGTCATCGTCAGCCACGCTGTCCCGCTGGGCGAGACCGAGGTGGAACGCCATGAGAGCGTACATTGCGTGGACGGCGAGATCGGGAAGGTCGAAGGCTTCATCGTCAGCCCGGCCGATCATCAGGTGACCCACGTCCTGCTCCAGGAGGGCCACCTGTGGGGCCGCAGGCAGGTGGCCATCCCGGTCAGCGCCGTCGCGTCAGTCGACGCCGGGATCCGGCTCAACATCACCAAGAAACAGGTCGAGGACCTGCCGCCGGCTGACCCAGCTGGATGAGGTCGGCGCGGTTCGCGTCCGCGATCACGGCGGCGGCCGCGTCGTGAGCCTCACCGTCGTCACCCGCCACGAGTGATGACCTGACCCGGGGACGGGGGTTAGACAGGTCCGATGGTGTGGCGAGCGACGCGCCGGGCGTGGCTACGGCCCGGGAGCCCGCTGAGGACGTCCCGGGCGGCTGCGGTCGCCGGGATCATCTTCGCGGTGTTCCTGATCACCGCGCTGGTGCTGCTCCGGGTCTCGGTCCCGGCTCGTCCCGGAGTCCCCGGCGCGTGGCTGACCGATCCCCGGCGGCGAACGGCGGTAGCCATCGCCCTGAACCTCATCCCGTTCGCCGGGATCGCCTTCCTGTGGTTCATCGGGGTGCTACGGGACCGGATCGGCGAGCGCGAGGACCGCCTGTTCGCCACCGTATTCCTCGGCAGCGGCCTGTTGTTCGTCGGCATGCTGTTCGTGGCCGCGGCGGTGGCCGGCGCCACGATCGGCGCCGCGTCGTCGGCCCGGCCCGACGCGGACGTGCTGAACCTGAGCCGCAACCTCACCGGGAGCCTGCTGAACGTCTACTCGATGCGGATGGCGGCCGTCTTCACCTTGACCACGGTGAACATCGCGCGCCGCACCGCGATCGTCTCCCGATGGCTCATCCTGGCCGGGCTGGCCTGCGCGCTGACGCTGCTGGTCGGCATCGGCATATCTCCCTGGGTGGAACTGCTGTTCCCGGCGTGGATCCTCGCGCTGAGCCTGGAGATCCTCACCGCTGGTCCCGCGGCCGCGCCAGCGGCCTCCGCAACACCATCACCGAGCGAGCTCCAACCGTGACGGCGTTCCCGGGCTTGTGCTCCTGCGCCGGCGTCCCTCTCACTCGCCGCTCCCACGCTGCCTTTGCAGAAGCCCGGCTCACCTCGGCAATCACCCGTGATGGATGAGTGGTCAGGCCGCCTCCATCTGCTCGGATTCAGACGTGGACTCCAACATGGGAATCGACCGGCAGCTGGACACCTTCCGTGCGGCGCGCCGGGATATCGAGGCGTCCGTCCTCCCGCTCGCCACATCGGTCGACGGGCGGACATTCACCTTCCAGGCCTCGTTGTACGCCCTGGACTTGCAGGTCGGCGGCTATGCCGTGGTTGAGGACGGCAGCGGCATCGCGCGCCTCGGCCAGATCCTCGCCCTCGAACTCGACCGGCAGCCGGGGACGGAACTGACGCTCCCGGCCGCCGGCGGCGCCCCGGGAGCCCGGACCGAGGTCCAGATCCGGTACGCGCGCGGCGAAGGCGTCGTCATCGACGGCGACCTGGCCCCGTTCCATGACGCGCTGATCCGGGTCGCCACCGAGACGGAGGTGCAGGCCTGGCAGCAGCGCACCGCGCCGCACCACGCCCGGTTGTGGCTGGGCGACCTGGCCTTGGCGCCCGGCGTACCGTGCCTGGCCGACGCCGGGGGCTTCAGCCGGCATACCTTCCTATGCGGCCAGTCGGGTTCGGGGAAGACCTACTCGCTCGGGGTCATCCTGGAGCAGCTGCTGATGGAGACCGACCTGCGGGTGATCGTGCTCGATCCGAACTCCGACTTCGTCCGCCTGCACCAGCTGCGCTCCGACGCAGACCCGGCCCTGGCCAGGCGCTACGAGCGGGCCGCCGGCGCGATCGCGGTCTACTCCGCCCATGCCAGTGGCGAGCGGAGGCTGCGGATACACGCGGCCGAGGTCGCCCCGGCGGCCCAGGCGGCATCGCTGCGCCTGGACCCGATCGCGGACCGCGACGAGTACGCCGCCCTGGCCGCCTTCCTGGCCAGCGAGAACACCCCCACCCTAGAGGCGCTGACCGGAAGCGACCTGCCGGAGGCACGCCGCCTGGGCTTGCGCCTGGCGAACCTGGGCGTCGACCGCTACACGCTATGGGCGCGCGGCGAGGAGGGCTCGGTTCTCGACGCCGTTCACGACGAAAGCGTCCGCTGCGTCGTCATTGACCTCGGCTCGCTGCCCAACCCCGAGGAGCAGTCCCTGGTCGCCGCCGTCGTGCTGGGCGATCTGTGGCGTCGGCGTACCGAACGCAGCCCGGTCCTGATCGTGATCGACGAGGCCCACAACGTCTGCCCGGCCAGGCCTGCAGACCTGCTTGTCGCGCTCGCCACCGACTACGCCATCCGCATAGCCGCCGAGGGCCGCAAGTTCGGGCTCTACCTGCTGGTGTCGACCCAGCGCCCGCAGAAGATCCCGGAGAATGTCCTGTCCCAGGCCGACAACCTGGTGCTGCTGCGGCTCAACTCGCTCGCCGACGCCGTCTTCGCCCAGGCCGCGTTCTCGTTCGTCCCGCCCAGCCTGATCCAGCGCGCGGCCACCTTCCGCCAGGGTGAGGGCCTGATCGCCGGGAAGATCTCGCCCGAGCCTGCGCTGCTCCGCTTCGGCGCCCGGATCAGTGAAGAGGGCGGCGCGGACGTCCCCGCCACCTGGGCCTCTCCGCGCTGATGCCGCGGATCAAACGTATTCGCGGCGGCGCAGAACCGGGCCCGATCGAGGGCTAGTACCCCGGCAGTTCCGTGACCGTTCTCTTGATGTGATAATTGCGGTGCAAGCGCGAAGAAGCGGGGGGCCGGAGAGACACGGGTTTCTGGGCATGCAGGACAGCCAGGCACGACAGCCGCCCGGCCCGGCCCGCTGTAGGGCCAGGCCCGGATTCGACCTGGTCAGGTCCAAGCTTCGCCATCCCGGAATCCGGCCCGGGACGGTCATCCGGTCGTCGCTGATCGACCGGCTGGCGCGTGCTGACGCCCGCGCGCTCGTCTCGGTGGTCGCGCCCGCCGGGTACGGGAAGACCACGCTGGTGGCACAGTGGGCCGAGGATAATGGTCCGGCCTTCGCCTGGGTGTCGCTGGATGAGCGGGACAACGACCCGAAGGTCCTGCTGAGCTACGTGGCGGCGGCGCTGGATGCGGTACAGCCCATCAGCGGTCGGGTGTTCGAGGCACTGGCCTCGCCGGTGAGCTCGATACCCGGCTCGGTGATCCCGCGGCTGGGCTCAGCGCTGGCGTCGATGACCATCCCCGTGGTGCTCGTGCTGGACGACGTCCACCTGTTGCACAACCGGGAATGCCGGGATGCGCTGTCGGTCCTGGCCGATCACGTGCCGGATCAGTCGCGGCTGGTGCTGATCGGCCGGAGCGAGCCGCCGCTGAGGATCGCGCGGCTGCGGGCCGAGGGCCGGATCCTGGAGGTGGGTCCTGGTGACCTGGCGCTGAGCCGGGAGGAGGCGGCCGCGCTGCTGCAGGCGGCTGACCTGGCGCTCGACGAGGATCAGGTAGCGGCGCTTCATGAGCGGACCGAGGGCTGGCCCGTCGGCCTGTACCTGGCTGCGCTGTATCTGCGCGAAGGGGGCGCGGTGGGGACGGCGGCGTTCTCCTTCCGCGGCGATGACCGGTTCGTGAGCGAGTACATGGAGTCAGAGATCCTGGCCCGGATCTCGGCCCGGCACCGGGTGTTCCTGACCCGGACGGCGGTGCTCGAGCGGATGTCCGAGTCCTTGTGCGCGGCGGTGCTCGAGGAGCCGCGCGCGGCGGGAACCCTGACCCGATTGGCCGAGTCCAACCTGCTCCTGGTACCGCTCGACCACCAGGGCCAGTGGTACCGCTATCACCACCTGTTCCGCGAGATGCTGCTGGCCGCGTTGGAACGCCTCGAACCTGGCCTGGTTCAGGTGCTGCGACGGCGCGCCGCCTCCTGGTGCTTGCGCAACGGCCTGCGCGAGGAGGCACTGGAGTACTCTATGGCCGCCGGAGATGTGAACTTGGCCGCCAGGCTGATAGCCCAACTCGCGGTGCCGGCCCGGCGGCAAGGCCGGGTCACCACCCTTCTGCGGTGGCTGGGGTGGCTCGATGCCAGGGGCGAGATCGAGGCACACCCGATGGTCATGGTGCTGGCCACTCTCATCTACGCATGGCTGGGGCGATCGGCAGAAGCCGAGCGGTGGGCCGTGGTCATGGATAGCTGGCCGGACGGGCACCAGAACGGGCTGGGTGATCCCGCCGTCGGGGCATGGGCCGCCGCGGTCCGGGCCTTCATGGGGCGGCACGGCATTACCCAGATGCTGGCCGACGCGAACGAGGCGGTTCGCGCGTTCCCCGCGGCCGGGATCGTGTCGTCGGCCCCGGCGCTGCTGCAGGGCATCGCCCGCATTCTGGCGGGCGACCTGGATGGTGGGGATGCCGCCTTGGCGGTGGCGGTCGTGCTCGGTCGGCAGACCGGCACGCTCGACATCGCCGCGCATGCGCTCGCGGAACGGTCGCTGGTGGCCATGGCGCGCGGTCAGTGGGATCAGGCTGAGGACCTGGCCGGACACGCGGGCGCCGCACTGCGCCGGGCCGGGGCGGAAGACGGCTACGTTGCGCCTCTGGTCTGTGCGGTACAAGCCCGCACGGCTTTGCGGCGGGGAGACGTCTCCGTGGCCCGCCAGAAACTGGTCGGGGCTCAGCGGGCGCGGCCGCTGCTCACCTACTCGGTTCCGCACGTGGCTGTTCAGGCGCGTATCGAACTCGCCCGTGTCCACCTCGCACTGGCGGACACCTCCGCGGCCAGGACGCTGATGGACGAGATCGACGACATTCTCAAGCGGCGACCCGATCTCGGCACCGTGATGGACGAGGCCCTGGAACTCCGGACCCGCATATCGGCGGAGCTCGCCACCGGTGCCGAGGGGGCGTCGTCCCTGACCGCTGCCGAACTGCGCGTGCTGCCCATGCTCGCGACTCACCTGTCCTTCCCGGAGATCGGCACCGAGATGTTCCTGTCGCCGAACACCGTCAAGTCCCAGGCCACATCGATTTACCGGAAGCTGGGCGTCTCCTCACGCCATCAGGCCGTGACCCGATCCCGGGAGCTGGGTCTGCTCGAGGGCTAGCCCTTCAGTGCACTATTTCCGGGCTGATGGCCCGAGACCAGCTTGGCGCTCATCTTGACTGTCTTGACCGCGCCCGTCGCGCCCGCCTGCAACGTCAGGCCCACGGTGAAGCAGATGACTCCCAGGATGAAGATGACCAGCGTGCTTGAGCCGAGCAGGAGCAGCCCGACCCGGCCCAGGGCGTAAGGCGGCGTGCAGACCACCGCGCCGACCGCCCCGCCCATCACGCTGGCCGTGAGCTTGTCACGTTTCGAGACGACGGCCTTCATCCCGATGAGCCGGGACGGGATCGCGATGTAGCAGACCATCATGATGCCTACCACGATGCTGAGGGAGAACCCGAACCAGAACACCCCCCAGCGCGCCACGACCACCGTCGCCAGGCCGAGCAGGATGCCGACGAACGCGCCCGACCCCAGCACGACGAGCAGGTGCGGCCGGGTCTGGGTGAACGCGGGCCGGATCCGCGGCCGGCCCGGCTGGACGATTGCGAACGCGAACACGGCGTTCAGGTAGAAGCTGGCCGCGGTGACCACGGCGATGCCGATGACGACAGGGGTCACGACGGTAGGCCCGGTCAGCTCGTGAAATGACTTGCCGTGCAGCACATGGGCCTTCAGGTCGTACATGGCGACCCAGATCCACATCGCGGGCAGCACCTGGATCAGGGTCAGGCGCCAGTTGGTGAGCAGCAGCCGTACGCCGTCGAAGAGCATCGCGAAGGCACCGACGGTCAAGGCCAGGGGGGCCAGCCAAGGCCGTGCTCGGCTCAGCCGCAGCACCGTCTCGTTCACGACCGCCTGGTCGCCGTCCCTGATGGCCTGGACGAACTGCGCGATCTGAGCCCGCGTGATGCGCCGCCGAGGTACCCGTTCGGGCGCATCTGGATGGATCGTCACTCCGCTACGCTTTCTCTTTTTCGTCGCCGTGCCGGCTAGGCCACGGCCAGTGCATCAATCCGGCCGCGCCGGCGCCCCACCCGCGACGGGTGAACATCAGGCTCGGCGCGCCGGAACTCACCCCTCATGAGTGGGGCGCGCCGGGCCATTGCGCGCGACGGTAGAAGCCTGGCCATATGATTCCGAGCTACCAAGGGGCGCAATGACATCGTCCTGTTACGAGATCCGGGTGACCGGTGTTCTCCCACCCGAGGCCTTGCTTGACTTCGACAGGCTCACCGCCTCGATCGAGCCGGTCGAGACGGTCGTGCATGGCCTGCTGCAAGACCAGGCCGCCCTCACCGGGCTGCTCGCCCGGCTCGAGGCCTTCGGGATGCAGGTCATCGAGGTCCGGCGGCTGAAGGACAGGGATCGGCCGGTCGGCGAACAGGGCCGCCCGTGACAGATCCGGCCCGTGACATGTGCGGGCCGGATCTGACATGAGATGCCGAACGAACCCGGGCGCGTGCCCTCCGGCCGGCTACCAGTTCGCCTCGATGGAAGGCGAAGGGGTGGTGCGTGCCGTTCTGCCTGGCGGTCGCGCCGGCGGCCATCGCGGCCCTGGCCCTGGCCAGGTCTCATGCTGACGCAGTGAGAAGGGCTTCCTTCGCAGACCAGGCGCGATTAGAGTCGAACAGGCGCTCCTGTCGCGGGCCTGGCCACGACAGAGCCGTCGGTAGAGGCGTGCGGGGAGAGGACCGAGCCATGTCGAACGTGCGCCTGACGGTACCGCAACTCCCGCCGCGCTATGTTTCCCGGCCCCGCCTGCTGGCCGGACTCGACGGGGCCGCCGCCCTCCCTCTTACCCTGCTGTCTGCGGGTCCCGGGGCCGGGAAGACTGCGCTGCTTACGGACTGGGTCCGCCGCGGCGAGGCCCGCGTGGCATGGCTCACCCTGGCCGCCGCCGACGCCGAGCCGCGACGGTTCTGGCGGCTGCTCGAGTTCGCGCTGCAGAAAGATGATGACACCGAGCTCGTCGTGGTCGTCGATGGCGCGCACCTGCTCACGCAGCCGAGCATCATCGAAGGCCTGGATGGGCTGATCGGCCGTGGCCAGCCGGGGCTGCGCCTGGTGCTGGCCGCACGCAGCGATCCTCTGCTGCCGCTGCACCGGTACCGGCTGGCCGGTCAGATGTATGAGCTGCGCGCCTCGGACCTGGCCATGACCCCGGCGGAGATCGCCGAGGTGCTCGCGATCCATGGCGTCACCCTCCCGGCCCGGGATTTCAGCCGGCTGGTAGCGCGAACGGAGGGATGGGTGGCGGGCGTGCGGCTGTCCGCCATGCGGATGGAGACTGCCGAGTCTCCCTCCGAGTTCGTCTCCGAGCTCGCGATGAATTCGGGCAGCATCGGCGAGTACCTGGTCAACGAGGTCCTCGACCAGCTGCCGGAACGGCAGCGCATGATGCTGATCCAGACCAGCTTCCTGGACGAGGTGACCGGACCGCTGGCCGACACGATCACCTCCATGACCGGGTGCGGGGACATGCTGGCCGGCCTCGCGCGCGAGAACTCCTTCGTCATCCCGCTCGATGCCGCTCAAGAGCGCTACCGCTACCATCGCCTGTTCGGCGACATTCTCCGCTACCTGCTGCGGCGGAATATGCGCCAGGCCGTCCGCGGCCTGCAGGAGCGCGCGGCGGCCTGGTTCGAGGGTAGCGGCGACCTTAGGAACGCCCTGTGCTGGGCCGTGCGAGCCGGCAACCGGCACCACGTCGCCAAGCTGATGGCCCGGGGTGGGTTCGCGCACGCGTTCGTGCACCGCCAGGACCTATCCGGTCTCGGCCTGAAGGATCTGCTGCCACTGCGAACCCCTAAGGGAACCGGTCCCCTTAGGGCCGCCGAATTCGGCATCGCCAGTTCCGCGATGGCCGCGGTCTTCGCCGACGCCGACTCGGCGGCACGCGAATTGAGGTGGCTTCCCTCGGTCAAGCCGGACCAGGCCCTGACCGATCCAGACCTGCTCGTCACCTCGGACCTCATCGAGCTGGTTCTCGGGCAGAAAGCGTTCGATGCTGATGCGGTCGATGCTCCCGCCCATCGCCTCCTCGGCCGGAGCGGCGACGTGTCGGTGCCCGCCAGGCCGGGATTGCGGACGGCCGTGCTTCTGGCGCAGGCGAGCACTCACCTGTGGCATGGCAGGCACGAGGACGTCACTGTGCTCCTGGAGGAAGCACTGACGGAGGCGCAGCGCGACGGAATGCCTGGCCTGGAATTGGAAGCGCTCGCCATGGCGGCATTCGTAGACAGCGTCTGGTCGCGGACCAACCATGCCGATGAGGCGGCCCAGCGGGCCCACGCCCTCCGGAGGCGAGCGAAGCTGGGCACTCCGCCGGCTCTGGATCTCGCGGCCGCATTGCGTTCCTTGATCGCCGGTGACCTCGACGGCCAGGCCCGGGCCTTGCGACGGATTCTGTTGCCCGACGTCGTCGGCGCGGATCCCGGGCTCGAGGTAGCTCTCAAACTGGGGCAAGCCAGCATGCTGCTGGCCGAGGGCCAGGCACACCAGGCCCGGCTGGTGCTCGGCGACCTCGGCCGCCATATTCCGCCCGCACTGGCGGTTCGGCGAGACGCCATGCTCGCCGATCTCGACACATCGCTGGGACGGCCGCGGGCGGCGTTGCGGGTGCTGCGGAGCTACGTCGGCGGTGACTTTGCCGTCCTGACCGCGGTGCCCCGGGCGCGGGCGCACCTTGCTCTAGGTGATCCGCGCAGCGCCCAGAACTGCGTCCGCGGCGCCCTGGCCACGGACAGCCCTCAAGCGGACCGTGTGGTAGTCGTCGAGGCGCTACTCTGCGATGCCCGGATCGCACAGCTGGATAACGACGCCGCGCGTGCCCTGGAGACCCTCGTCCGGGCTCTCGAGATCGCCCGAGGGGAGATCATCCTGCCCTTCCTCCAGGTCGGGGACCTGTTCGCCGCCCTGCTCGCCCGCCATCCGGCCGTCGCGGCCCAATGGCCCGCACCCGCCCCGCGCACTACGCCGGAGGCGGCCACCGAGCTCGAGCCGGCCACCTCCCGCCGCCTGCCGGAACCGCTTACCCAGCGCGAGCTGACCATCCTGCGGTTTCTCGGCACCAGCATGTCGCCGACAGAGATCGCCGATGAGCTGCGCCTGTCGGTGAACACCGTCAAGACGCATCAAGCCCACATCTACCGCAAGCTTGCCGTCTCCCGTCGGCGCGAAGCGGTGCAGCGCGCCCGCGAGCTTGAGCTGATCTGAGCAGCGGCGCCGGCGATGCTTTCACCCGTTATGGGTGAGCCCGCAGCCTGCCCGGATGACCAGGATCAGCAGTGACACCTGCCGGCAGGATCGGACGCCATTCCGCGATGAGAGCTAAGCCGCCCACCTACGAGATCCGTCTCGCTGGTGAGCTCGATGAGACCCGAGAGGCGGCCTTCGCCGGGCTGAATGTGGCATCGCACGGCCGGGCCACGGTTATCACCGGCGAGTTCGATCAAGCAGCGCTGCACGGTCTGCTGGAGAGGATCCTGCTCCTCGGCCTCGATCTTGTGGAGGCCCGTCGTGTCCACGGTCTCCGGCGACGCGCTGGGTGAGGCGAGCAAAGCTCACCACTGGCGGATGATCCCCGTGCGGTTAGCCGCTGCCATGATGGCGGGGCGTCCCGACCCCGAAGGAGGCGTCGATGGCCAGGCATACCTACGAGATCAGGGTGATCGGCTCGCTGGGTCCTGCGGCACGCGAGGCATTCGCGGACATGCTCGTCGAGGTGGAGCCGACCATTACGGTCTTGTCCGGTGACCTCGACCAGCGCGGCTTGCATGACCTGCTGGATCGGGTCCGTGCGCTGGGGCTTGAGCTGGTCGGTGTCAAGCAGGCGCCGCCGACCTGACGCCTTCCGGGCCGACCTGACGCCTTCCCGCTCGGTGCGCTCTCGCGGACGCCGCCTCAGTCGCGCCTATCGGATAGCCGCCTCAGCTCGATGAGCTCAAGGTGGAGCGAAAGGATGCGGTTGAGCGCACCGTACAGGGCGGCCTGGTCCAGATGGCCGACAAGTACGGTATTGGTGCCGTTGGGCTCGATTAGGAAATCCGCGAACGCTTCGCGCCCGATCTCACCGAGACCACCGGCGATGGTGATCCGGTAACGATGGGTACTCACGTCCCTCCCACGGACACAAGTGACCAAAGGCCTGCGGTTAAGTCGCCCAGCCACGCGCACTATATACGCCAGCGATCATGCGTATGCATGCTACCGGTCACTAGTGTCCAAGCATCATGTTCCCGTATCCGCGGTGACCAGGCACAGGACGGCCATGATGGCCGCGTTGTGCACGCGACGGCCTGGTCCGCACCTCCGATACCGGTTTGCGCTATCCCCGCCGCTCCCATGAGCCAAGATTGTGCTGTCACCCGAACGCGCCGTGCTCATCCGCGGCGAATGATCTGGTGGATAGGAGGCCCAGCCCTCACTCTTCCCGGGTGACGACGACGGCCGCCCTCCGTCGTTACGTTCAGGAAATGATCAGGAAGCTGGCGGTTGAGTTCCTCGGTACGGCGATCTTGGTGTTTTTCGGCGTCGGCGTGGCCACGCTGATGCTCGGCTTCAAGCTCGCCGGCGCCAGCGTCGCGGCGGGCGTCGTAGCCATCGCCCTGGCGTTCGGCCTGACGCTGCTCGCGCTGGTGTACATGATCGGGCCGATATCCGGCAGCCACGTCAACCCCGCGGTTACCGTCGGCGCCCTGCTCACCGGCCGCATCCCGCTGGCCGAGGCCATCGGCTACTGGATCGCCCAGTTCGCCGGCGGGATTGCCGGTGCGCTGGTGCTGTGGGGCTCGTTCAGCACCTCACCCTTCTACCATCGGAACATCACCGGACTGGGCACCGACGGCTGGGGCAAGCAGTCCCTCATTCACATCGGCCTGGCCGGAGCCTTCGTCTTCGAGGTCATCCTGACGGCGCTGTTCGTCTTCATCGTCCTGCGGGTGACGTCGGCGACCGCCAACGCGGCCACGGCGGCCATCGCCATCGGGCTGACGCTGACCGTGGTGCACCTTATCGGTATCCCGGTCACCGGTACGTCGGTGAACCCGGCTCGCAGCCTCGGCCCCGCTCTCGTGGTCGGCGGCACTGCCCTGAGCCAGGTGTGGCTGTTCATCGTCGCGCCCCTGATCGGGGGCGTGCTGGCGGCCGGCCTGCATCGCCTCCTCTACCGGGAGGAGAGCGTCAGGCTGGCCGCAGAAGCACAGCAACCCGACGTTGCTGACCGGCGGGACGACTAGCCGGGGCTACCAGGCCGACCCAGCCCCGGAGCCGCCGCATCGGCGACCGACCGGGCCCAGGCCACGGCGGCGGGCGTGGTCGGGAAAACGTGGTCGGCGCCGATCCTGGCGAGCAGGCCGGATCGTTCGGCCATCTGTAGGGCCGGGCCGTGCACGTGGGCCAGGCCGAGCGCGACGTTCCTGCCCTCCAGGTTGCCTGCCAGCCTGGTGAGCTGCTCGGCGCTGGTGATGTCTATCTCATCGTTTCCGTCCAGGACGAGCACCACGGCGCTGACCGGGTCCGGGGAGGACGCGGCGGCCTGCTCGATGGCGTCGCGCACCAGTTCGGCGTTGGCGTAGAACAGGGGAGCGTCGGGCCGGACGATGAGCACGCCGGGAACGGCAGTGATCCCGCGGTGGCGCCTGAGGTCGGCGAACACGCCGGAAACGACCGGGTCGGCGCCCAGCATCGAGATCCGCGGGCGGCTGGCCCGGTAGATCAGCAGCAGCAGCGCGACCACCACGCCGAGGATCAGCGCGGGCAGCACGTCGAGGACGATCACTGCGAGCAGGGTCAGCATGGCCAGCCAGAACTCACGCGGTACGAGCTGATGGAAGCGGCGCATCTCGCCCGCCTTCATCAGATGGGACACGGCGTGGATGATCAGCGCGGCGAGCACTGCCTCGGGCAGGTCGGTGAACAAGGGCGTCAGCGCGATGACGGTGACCAGGCTCAGCGCGGCGGCGATGATCGGCGATACCTCGGTCCGCGCCCCCGCGCCGTCGTTGACCGCTGACTGGGACAGGCTTCCCCCGCAGGCCAGCCCGCCGAGCACGCCCGAGCCCAGGTTGGCCAGGCCGAGCGCGATCATCTCCTGGCTGGACTGCAGCCGGTAGCCGTGCTTGTCGGCGAAGGTCTGCCCGGCGCCGAGCGCCTCGCTGAAGATCACCAGCATCATCCCGGCCGCGCTGGGCAGCAGCACCCATAGGTCGTCCAGCTTCAGGTGCGGCCACGACACGCCGGGCAGCCCGGTCGGGATCGTGCCGACGACCTTGACTCCGTGGCCGGACAGGCCCAGCCCGGCGCTGACGGCGATCGCCGCCGCCAGCACGATCAGCCCGCCCGGCAGCCGCGGCAGGTACCGCTCCAGCGCGAACAGCAGCACCAGGGCCACCGCCCCGACCACGAATGTGGTCAGGCTGGCCTGCCCGAGGTGGGCCACCAGGTAGCCGAATTGCCGGGCGGTGTCGCCAGGCCCCTTCTTCAGCCCGAACAGCTTGGGCAGCTGGCTTACGGTGACGAAGATAGCCAGCCCGAAGACGAAACCCTCCATGACCGGCCGGGACAGGAACGCGGTGATGAACCCCAGCCGCAGCAGCCCGGCGACGATGAAGATCAGCCCGGTCAGGGTGATCATTCCGGCCGCCAGGGTGGCGTAGCTGGCCGCGTTCTCCGGCCCCAGCGTGGTCACGGCCGAGAAGACCAGGATGGCCGAGGCCGAGGTGCCCGCCACTACCAGCTGGCGACTGGTGCCGAAGACGGCGTAGAGGGCCAGCGAGGCCAGCAGCGTGTACAGTCCGGCCTGCGGCGGCAGCCCAGCCAGGCTGGCGTACGCGATCATCTCGGGGATCAGCAGCCCCCAGATCGTGAACCCGGCGATGGCGTCGCCTGCCAGCCAGCCCCGCTGGTATCGCGGCAGCCACGACGCGATCGGCACCCACCGGGCCAGCCGCCCGGGATCCGGTGGGTGCTCCTTCGGCTCCACTCTCGGTTCAGTCGCGCATGAACGCCATGCGCACCTCGGCGGCCAGGTCGACGAACGGCTCGCCGCTGACGTCGACCGCGGCCCGGTGGATCGTACCGCCGGTGAAGGACCACGGGGTCTGGCCCGGGTAGTCGGTGGTCACGGGCTCGCCGGTGTCCTTGCCGATGGCGAGCCCTTCCCCGGCGATGGAGAACTTGCCGGGCTGGGTCCTGATCCGGCCCTGCCCGACCACCTGCTCGCCTACGCGCAGGGTCAGGGTGCCCTCGGCGGGCATGGAATCACCCTCGCGCTCGAAGGAGGCCGACAAGACCTTGCGGCCGGACGGCAGCGGTTGGGCCGACTCGATGACCTGCACCTGATCGCCGACGAAGTTGTAGACGTACTTGAGCTTGCCGTCCTTGACGTACAGGGCGTGGCCGCCGAACCGCGAGCCGTGGGCGAACAGGACTCCGTGGGCGTCCGGGTCGTCGATGGTGACCTCTACGCCCACGGTGTACGAGCGGTTCCTGATGTTCGGCGCGACCGACTCGGGCACCTCCGCGATGCCGGGATAGTACACGTAGCGGTTCCGCGGCTTGGTCAGCTGGGGCCGGCCGGTAGTGAGAATCTCGATGGCGTCGCGGTTCTCCAGCGGTAGGGCGTTGTATTGCCCGGCGTGAGCCCACCACAGCTGGATGAGCTCCTGCAGCTTCTCCGGCTCCTTGTCGGCGAGGTCGTGGCACTCACTGGGGTCCTCGTCGGTGTTGAACAGCTCCCAGCGCTGCGTGGCATAGCCTGCCCACGCATCGGGCGCCGCCGGCGAGATGGCGGCGGCCTTCCAGCCCTGATGCCAGATAGCCCGGGTGCCGCCCATCGAATAGAACTGTGTCTGCTTGTCGGTCGTGGCCTCGGCGTCGTTCAGGGTGGCTTCGAAGCTGACGCCCTCCAGCGGGAACTGCGTGTAGCCCTTCACCACTTCAGGCGGCTCGATCCCCAGCACCGAGTACAGCGTGGGCACGATGTCGATGGCGTGCACGTACTGGCGGCGCAGGCCGGGGGAGGTGATCCGGGCCGGCCAGGAGGCGATCATCGGGTCGGCCGTGCCGCCCTCCCAGTTCGAGTACCGCTTCCACAGCTTGAACGGGGTGTTGAATGCCATGGCCCAGCCGGTCGGGTAGTGGTTGTAGGTCGCCGGGCTGCCCAGCTCCTCAAGGTGCGGCAGGTTGGCCTCTATGGTGTCCGGGATTCCGTTGAACATCTTGTTCTCGTTGACCGAGCCGTTCGGGCCGCCCTCACCGGAGGCCCCGTTGTCCGACACCAGCACGATGATCGTGTTGTCCAGCTGCCCGGATTGCTCCAGGTGGTCGAGCAGGCGCCCGATCTCGTGATCGGCGTGAGACAAGAAGCCCGCGTACACTTCGGCCATCCGGCAGAACAGCCGCTTCTCGCCGTCGGTCAGGGAATCCCACGGCCGCACCGTGTCCAGCTCGGGCCAGATCTTCCCGTCCACGCTGGTGGTGTCGGCGTAAGGGTTGACCGGCGACAGTTCGGCCTTGTCCGTGATGACCCCCATCCGCGGTGCCATTTCCCGACCATGTAGGTGTTCCAGCCGCGCTCGCCCAGCACCTCGGCGATGGTGGCGCATTCGAACGGAATGTGCCCGTTCGAGCTCGGGAACCCCGAGGCCGCCTCGGTGATCGTGGCCATGCCGTTGGTGGTGTGGTTCCGCCCGGTCATCAGGCACGACCGTGTCGGCGAGCACAGCGCCGTGGTGTGGAAGTTCGTGTAAGTCAGACCTCGCTGCGCGATCCGGTCGATGTTCGGCGTCTCGATCAGCCCGCCGTAGGGTCCCGCCGCCGAGTAGCCCACGTCGTCGAGCACGATATACAGGACATTGGGGGTGCCCTCGGGCGCGATCGGCTGAGTGTAGGGTTCCCAGTCCGGCACGGACTGCGTCACGTCCACGTTGATCACTCCGCGGAACGGCTTCGCCATCACTGCTCCTCAATGCCTTGGCGACCGCTTTACGGGATCACTCTGGCAGCCAGGCCCCGGAGCGGCGTCACCCGGCACGAGTGAGAAGGCACCCGCCACCGCCCAGGTCCAAGGGCCCGTCTTCCCGCGGCGCGGTCGCCGTTTATGGCGTTTGGGGGCGCCCTGACCGGCGACGGCCGGGTCGGCACCTCGCCTGCCGCGGGTGATGACGGCGTGTGTCCCGCAGGGCCATGGTTATTCGCAGGCTCATCGCCATGAACCGGGATAAGGAGCGCGAATGACAAGATCAAGGCGGGTTTCCTTGCCGCCGCAGGCCCGGATCCCGGCCCGCGGCAGCGCACCCCCGTCGCCGTCACCGAACTCCCGCGCTGATAGCCAGGCGGCAATCCGGGTCATCGCCCTAGCCATGCTGGTTCAGATGCTGCGGAGCCGCCGCTTCTACGAGCGGGCGGCCGTGGCGGCCATCGTGCTGGCGGCGTGGGCGGGCCTGAACCGAGAGGGCGGGGCTAAGGCCTTCGCTGGCCTGGTCACGTGGGCAAAACGCCAGGACGAGCGCCTTGAGCGCAAAGTCAAGGCTGCGCTGACCGACCACGAGGTTACGCCCGCCCGGTCCTGAAGTCCGTGGCCTCTGCGTGGCCCTGCGAGGACTTGATCACTCGTGATGGTAAGGACAATGGTTGCCGAAGCCTTGCTCGCGTCGTGGCGGGATACTCCGACCCGCCAGGCGATCATCGACTTTGTCGAGGACGTCACTTCGGAGGACTCGAATGGCTTCGTGGCTCCTGCCGAGCGTGTGGCGGTGTTCGACAACGACGGGACGTTGTGGAGCGAGAAGCCGATCCCGATCCAGCTTGATTTCACGCTGTTCCGGATGGCCGGGCTGGCGCAGGCGGACCCCTCACTGCGGGAACGCCAGCCCTACCGGGCGGCGGTCGGGCGCGACTACCGATGGCTCGGCGAGGCGATGGTGAAGCACTACCGAGGTGACGACGCTGACTTGCGGTTGCTGATGGCGGCGGTGGAGACGGCGTTCGGAGGTATGACGGTGGAGGCCTTCGCCGCCGAGGTCAGCGGCTGGCTGGCCTCTGCGTGCCACCCGCAGCTGCGCCGTCCGTACCTGAGCTGCGCGTTCGTGCCCATGATCGAGCTGTTGCGCTACCTGGAGGCGAACGGGTTCGCCACGTATATCGCGTCAGGTGGCGACCGGGATTTCATGCGGCCCTTCGCTGAGCACCTATACGGGATACCACCCGAGCGGGTGATCGGCAGCGCCTTCGGGCTGGACCTGCGGCTCGGGGAGGACGACACCGACCTGCTGTACAAGTCGAAGATCGACTTCTTCGACGACGGACCGGAGAAGCCGGTGCGCATCTGGAGCCGGACTGGGCGGCGTCCGCTGGTGGCGGGCGGGAACTCCGACGGTGATATCCCGATGTTGCGGTTCGCCCGCCGGTCCGGCCGTCCGGCCCTGCGGCTGCTGGTCCGGCACGACGACCCCGAGCGCGAGTTCGACTACGTCGCCGGCGCCGAGGAGGCGCTGCGACGGGCCGCAGAACGCTCGTGGGTGGTGGTGAGCGTCAAGGACGACTGGGCCACCGTCTTTCCCCCCACCTGACCATACCTGTGTCCGAAACCAGGGCGGCGCGGCGCGATCACACGTATTCGCGGCGGCGCATCCAGGTCAGGGTCAGGAAGCCCCAGACCGGGGGCAGGTAGGCCGTGAACAGCCGCTGGATGAGCACGGCCGCGACCGCCTGATCCTGCGGGATGCCGGCCGCGGTGAGCCCGGCGATGAGGCCGGCCTCGATCACCCCGGCCCCGCCGGGCACCGGCACCGCGCCGCCGACGATGGCGGCCAGCGTGTCGACGGTGATCAGCGTCGCGATGCTGGCCCTGGCCCCGACCGCGTGCAGCGACGCGCCGAGGGCGAACACGATCACGAGCTGGGCCAAGGCCGAGCCGGCCAGCACATAGACGATCTTGCGCGGCTCAGTGGCGATCGTCTTGATGTTGGTCCAGATGCTCACCAGGTGCGGGCGGACCCGCCGGCTGGCCAGCCGCCGCAGGCGCGGGACCAGGCTGATCAGTGCGGCGGCGACCCCCGCGGCGACGATGACCGCCAGGATGATCCATACCGCCGTCTGGTGGCCGCCAGAACCCGACGGGCCGTGGAAGGTCGCAGCCGCGAACGGCAAGGCCACGAGGAACAGCAGGCCCTTGACGATCCAGCTCGCCGAGGACGCGATCGCGCCTGAGCTCACCGCGGTCGCGGTGTCATACCCCTGCCGCTGGAAGAACCGGACCCGGATGGCGAACACGGCGACGTCGCCGCCGACCAGGGAGCTGAACGTGTTGGATATCTCTAGCGCGATGCACCGCCCGAAGGGCAGCTGGCCGGCGACGGCGCCGAGCAGCGCCCAGGCCTCGGCCACATCCGAGGACTGAGCGAAGACGAACGCCAGCGCAATCCAGCCCCAGCTGGCGCCCTTGATGGCCGCCAGAGCGTCACCCGCGCCGGACAGCACCCCGATGATCAGCCAGATGCCGATCAGCGAGCCGACGGCGAACAGCAGGTTGGTCCAGCTGATGCGCTTGACCTCGGCGAGCGTCGGAACGTCGATGCCGACCCCGCCGGCCACGGCTTCCCGCAGCCGGGGCAGCAGGTGCTTGCGGTGCTGCAGCGCGGCCACGGTGACCGGGTCCAGCGCCGAGCGCTGCAGGTGCACCAGCGCGCCGCGGGCGACATCGGCGTCCAGCACCCGGGCGGCCGCGGCGGCGGTGCGCTCGGCGCCTGCCCGCACGGCCATCGCGCCCAGTGCGGCCGCCAGGTCGCTGTCCAGACGGCCGACCGGAGCGCAGGCGGACGCACGGCGGAAGTCACGGACGCAGACGCCCTGGCCGGACACGATGATGGTGTCGCCACCCAGGGCCCCGTGGGCGATCGCCGCGCCGCGCAGCCGGAGCGCCGCCCGCAGTATCTCATCCAGCGTGCCGTCGGCCAGGTCGGCGTCGTCCGCCGCGGACAAGGCCGGGCCGTCGGGCACGCTGGTGGCCAGCGCCGCGTCCCGGCTGGGCCCGAAGCGGCCCGCGGCTAGCACGTCGGGCACCAGTATCCCGGCGCGTCCGGCCATCAGCGTGAGGTAAGCCTCGTGCTCGACTTGCTGCAGGCGGTCGAGCACGAGGGTGGGCCCGGAGTCGCGGTACAGGCAGAACCGCCACAGCTTGGCCAGCATCCGCGCGTCGGATGCGTCGCGCCCGTAGACCGACAGCTCGATCGTGTTGCCTGCCGGGCCGCGGCCGGTGAACTGCTCGACGCCCCAGACCTGGCGGGGTGCCCGGGTCAGGTCCCGCACCGCCACGTCCAGGTCGGTGATCCACTCGGTGATCTCCGCCGCCGACGGCAGGCCCAGCGGCGAGCCCACGGCCAGGTGCAGGGCGGCGGCGACGCCCCACCCCAGCGCGATGCTCGAAATCGCGTTGACCGGAAGCGCCTGCCCGCCGCAGATCGCGGCCAGCACCGCCAGGCCGATCAGGAACGACGCCAGTCCGGTGCACCGGACGGCTCAGATAGGGCAGGGCCGTGGCGGCCACGGCGATCGTGACCGCGAGCCAGGTGACCGGATAACCGGCGTCCAGCCCGGCCAGCGCGGCGACCGGCGGGCGGCCCGCCGTCGATCCGACCAGCGCGCCGAGCAGGGCGCACGATCCCCAGGTCAGCACGGCGGCCAGCGCCGTCCACCGCACCGCGGCGAACCGCGGTACCAGCAGCGCCACGATGACGAGCAGCGCGATGACCCCGGCCGAACCGAGCCAGAACACCGAGGTAACCAGCCAGCTGACCGCGGCCGGCGGCGGATTCAGCGCTCGCACGATGCTCAGTTCGACCGCCGAGTTGGCCCGCATGACCGGGACCGACACGGTCACCACGATGACGGCGAGCCCCAGCCGGAACGCATCCGACGCCCGCCGCCGGGTCGTGCCTCCGCCCCGTGGCCCGAGCACCGTGGCCCGCAGCCGACGGTGCAGCCGGTGACGTGTTCCCGGGACACCTTCGCTGGCCACCGCGGTCATCAGGTTCCTCCTGGACGTGATGAAAACCCATCGCGCGCTGGCCGCCATCATCCGTGGTGGGTGATGCCGCCGTCCGGCTCGCCATCGAGGATTGAAACACGCCTTGACCAGGGGAGATGTGAGCCATGCCATTGCACGAGCGGGACCAGGTCAGCGACAAGCTCGAAGACTGCGTGTTCGCCGGGCGCGACCTGACCAGGCCGGTCCCGAAGTACCGCTTTCCCCCGGGCGAGACGCTCGCCCGGGAGGCGTTCCAGCTGGTGTCGGACGAGCTGATCCTCGACGGCAACGCCCGCCAGAACCTGGCCACGTTCTGCCAGACGTGGGAGGAACCGGAGGCGCTGGCCCTGATGGCGCTGGCGGTCAACAAGAACATGATCGACCGGGACGAGTACCCGCAGTCCGCGGAGATCGAGCGGCGGTGCGTGCACATGATGGCCGACCTGTGGAACGCGCCTGACGCCGCCAACACCGTGGGCGCCTCAGCCATCGGCTCATCCGAGGCCTGCATGCTGGCCGGGATGGCGGCCAAGTGGCGGTGGCGGGCCCGGCGGCGGGCCGGCGGCCAGCCCGCGGACCACCCGAACATGGTGTGCGGCCCGGTGCAGGTGGTCTGGCACAAGTTCGCCCGCTACTGGGACATCGAGATGCGCGAGGTCCCGATGGCGCCCGGACGCTACGGCATGGACCCGGCCTCGATGCTGGAGCGGGTCGACGAGAACACCATCATGGTGGTGCCGACTCTCGGCGTCACTTACACCGGCGCGTACGAGCCGGTGCAAGCCATGGCGGCGGCGCTGGACGGGCTGCAGGCCGACACCGGGCTCGACGTCGATATTCACGTGGACGCGGCCAGCGGCGGCTTCCTCGCCCCGTTCTGCGCTCCTGACGTGGCGTTCGACTTCCGGTTGCCCCGGGTCAAGTCGATCAGCGCCTCAGGGCACAAGTTCGGGCTGGCTCCGCTCGGTGTCGGCTGGGTCGTATGGCGGGACGCCAGCGAACTCCCCGATGACCTCATCTTCCACGTCAACTACCTGGGCGGCGACATGCCGGTCTTCCAGATCAACTTCTCCCGCCCCGCCGGGCAGATCATCGCCAGCTACTACAACTTCCTGCGGCTCGGCCGGGAAGGCTACCGGCGCATCCACCAGGCGTCCTATGAGATAGGCCAGTACCTGGCCGCCGAGATCGTCAAGCTGGGCCCGTTCGAGCTGCTGTGCGACAGCAACCCGGCCACCGGCATCCCGACGGTCACCTGGCGGATCGCTG
Organism: uncultured Actinomycetes bacterium; assembly: GCA_963790065.1. GTDB lineage: Bacteria > Actinomycetota > Actinomycetes > Streptosporangiales > Streptosporangiaceae > Palsa-504. Next base: position 281,942 of record CAWBNK010000034.1, read on the forward strand.
CGGGCCAGGACCCGGGGTACACGCTGTTCGACCTGGCCGACCGGCTGCGCGCCCGCGGTTGGCAGGTGCCGGCGTACACCCTCACCGGGACAGCGTCCGACATCCCCGTCCAGCGCATCCTGGTCCGGCTGGGGGTCAGCCGGGACATGGCGTCCTTGCTGCTCGACGACTTCCGCGACGCCCTGGCGCACTTCGGCAGGCATCCGGTCGCGGTGCCGCTGACCAAGGAGGAGTCCGGCGGGTTCAGCCACCTCTGAGCCCTGTACGGTCTATGCGCCTACGGCAGCCGCGAGAACGTCCAGGCCGCCTAGTCCGGCTCCGTCCCCGCACTTCCGTTACGCAATTGCCGCGCGGTCCTTGACCTGAGAATGGCTGCGGACGAGCATGGTACGGCGGAGCTTGTCGGGATAGATGCGGTTATGGGGGCATGGACGCTAGCGGCGTGAGTCAGCGGACCGGCCAGGCCCAGGACGCGGGCGGGCTGGCGTTCGACCTTGTCGCGTCGAAGCTCCGCCCCCCGGCCCGGCCGGGGACGGTCCGGCGGTCGGCGTTGATCGAGAAACTGGCCCGGGAGGATTCCCGGCCGATCGTCTCGGTGGTCGCGCCCGCCGGGTACGGGAAGACCACGTTGCTGTCGCAGTGGGCCGAGCGCAACGGCCAGGCGTTCGCCTGGGTGTCGCTCGATGAGCGGGACAATGACCCGAAGGTCCTGCTCGCCTACGTCGCGCACGCGCTGGACGCGGTCCAGCCGGTGGGCCGTCGGGTGTTCGAGGCCCTGGCCTCCCCGGTCAGTTCGGTGCCCGGCTCGGTGGTGCCCCGGCTGGGAACGGCGCTGGCGTCGATGACCGCGCCGATGGTGCTGGTACTCGATGATGTGCACCTCCTGCATGACCGGGAGTGCCAGGCCGCGCTGTCCGTGCTGGCCGATCACGTGCCGGGCGGGTCCAGGCTGGTGCTGGCCGGGCGGGCGGAGCCGCCGGTGCGGATCGCCCGGCTGCGGGCCGAGGGCCGGGTGCTGGAGATCGGCCCGCGTGACCTGTCCTTGACCCGCGCGGAGGCGGCTTCGCTGCTGGCCGCCGCGAAGGTGGCGCTCGGCGGGGATGAGATAGCCGAGTTGCACGAGCGGACCGAGGGGTGGGCGGTCGGGTTGTACCTGGCGGCGCTGGCCCTGCTGGCGGGAGGCTCGCTGGGCCGTGCGGCGGTCTCGTTCGCGGGCGATGACCGGCTGGTGAGCGAGTACGTGGAGTCGGAGTTCCTGGCCCGCATCTCGCCGCGGCAGCGGATGTTCCTGACCCAGACTTCGGTGTTGGATCGGATGACCGGGGCGCTGGTCGAGTCGGTGCTGGAGCTGCCCGGGTCGGCCGCGACCCTGGCCGGCCTGGCCGGGTCGAACCTGCTGCTGGTGCCGCTGGACCGGCAAGGACGCTGGTACCGCTACCATCACCTGTTCCGGGACACGCTGCTGGCCGAGCTGGACCGGCTCGATCCCGGCCTGGTCCCGGTGCTGCGCCGCCGCGCCGCCAGCTGGTGCCTGCGCAACGACCTGCCCGAGGAAGCGCTGGAGTATTCCATGGCGGCCGGGGATGTCGATACGGTGGCCCGGCTGGTGGAAGAACTCTGGCAGCCGGTCTACCGGCAGGCCCGGGTGACCACCTTGCAGCGGTGGTTCTGGTGGCTGGAGAAGCGGGGTGGGTTCGAGGGGCACCCGTTGGCCGCCGCGTACGCCTCGCAGCTCGCCGGGTCGATCGGGCGGCCGGCCGAGGCTGAGCGATGGGCCGATGTGGCCGACCGCCTGCTGAACCGGGACGCGACCCGGCCCGGCGACCCGTTCACCGAGGCGATGGCCGCTGTGAGCCGCGCCATCTTGTGCCGCCACGGGGTCGAGCAGATGCGTGCCGACGCTGATGAGGCCGCGCGGAAGCTGAGGGAGGCGGGCGTCGTGCGACCGGTAGCTCAGGCCCTGCAGGGGCTGGCGTGCGTCTTGTCTGGTGACCTCGACGGCGGCGACGCGTTCTTCGAGGAGGCCTTCCGGGTCGGAGAGAACGTCGGCGTGCCCGACACCCTGGCGGCTGTTCTGGCCGAGCGAGCGCTGGTGGCGATGGCACGCCGCCAGTGGAGCCAGGCCGAGGTCTTTGCCGACCAGGCCTGCGCGATCTTGCGTCGGGCCGGAATGGAAGATGCCCTCGTCTGCGCGGTGCGGGCCCGCTTGGCCTGGCACCGGGGCGATGCCGCGGCGGCCCGGCAGGAGCTCGTCACCGCTCAGCGCACCCGCTCGCTGCTGAGCTACGCACTACCCCACCTGGCCGTTCAGGCCCGGATCGAGCTCATACGCGTCCACCTCGCCCTCGGTGACATCGCCGCGGCCCGGACGCTGATCCGCGAGATCGATGGCCTGCTCATGCGCCGGCCCGGCCTGGGCACCTTGGTCGGCGAGGCCCAGGCACTGCGGGCCCGGCTGTCCAAGGAGCGGACCCCGAGCGCCCTGGGAGCCTCGTCGCTGACCGCGGCCGAACTGCGTGTCCTGCCGCTGCTGGCCACCCACCTGTCATTCCCCGAGATCGGCGCCGAGCTGTTCCTCTCCCCGAACACCATCAAATCGCAGGCCATCTCGCTATACCGGAAACTCGGAGTCGCCACCCGAAGCCAGGCTGTCGCCCGATCCAGGGAACTGGCGCTCCTGGAGGGCTGAGCCAGGCCCGCGTTCGCGCTCGCCGGGCGGGACGGCCCGTCCCAGCGCCTCGAACGTAGCGGGCCGCCGCCTGCGCAGGACAGCGGCGGCCACGGCGCCGAGCAGGAGCCAGCCGAAGGCTATGAAGGGCAGCAGGTTCACCAGCGTGTAGGCGCCAGGGAAGAGGATCCCCCACAGGGGGAACAGGAACACCACGCAGGCGGCGGCCGGGATGAGCAGATGTCGCCCGAGCCTGAACTCGTCGCGGAACTCGGTGCGGAAGGCGCGAATGACCGCGATGTTCACGGCGAAGTAGATCAGCACGACCGGCAGGCTGCCGATCCCGGCCAGGTACCCGAACGTCGGACCGCCACCGTCGACGGCCGTCAGTGGCAGCCCGATCACCAGCGTGATCACCGCCAGAGCGCCGATCGCGACGACCGGGGTCCGGCGGCGGGACAGCCGAGCGAGCGGCCCCGGAAGGGCCTGCTCGCGTCCCATCGTGAACAGGATCCTGATCGCCGCGTTGACCGCGCCGACGACGAAGCTGAGGCCGGTGAGCACGACCGCCAGGTCGATGGTCCACAGCACCGATGGCGACCAGTACCGGCTGGTCAGATACCCAAGTGGGCTGGCCTGCCCGATGAAGCCCGCGATCCCGTGCCGCCCGGCGGCGAATGTTTCCGCGCCGATGACGAGCAGGTAGAACAGACCGGTCACGACGACGATGCCGACGATGCTGGCCGGGACGGAGCGGCGCGTGTTCCTGGTCTCCTCGCCGAGCGCGGCGGCTGCCTCGAAGCCGGCGAACGCGGTGAGGCCGTAGATCATCGCATCGGTGATGTCGCTTAGCCGCTGGTGGGGCGACGACGCCGGCGACAGCACCGCGGCCGTGTAGTGCGCCGGCCCGAGTTTGACCAGGACGGTGATGGCCAGGGCCGCGAAGACCGCCATTTCCGCGGCCACCAGAACCAGGTCGACGGAGGCTGAGGTCGCGATGCCAAGGTAGGCGATCACGACCGCTGCCACACCGATGACGATGAACAGAATCCAGCCGTCGATGGTCACGTGCACCGTGCTGGCCAGCAATTGCGACGCGTACGCGCTGGTCAGCCCGATACCGGCCGGCACGAACAGCGCGTAGGCGAAGACCTGCATCCAGCCGGTCAGGAACCCCGCCGCCGGCCCCAGCCCGCGGCTGTTGTACGTGTAGACCCAGCCGGCCGAGGGCACTCGCCCGGCGAACTGCCCGATGCTGATCGCGCAGCACAGTGAGCCGGCCAAGCAGATCAGGATGACCAGGGGGGAGGCGAACCCAGCGTACGCCATCACCAGGATCAGCAGCGTCACGGCCGAACCGGCCGGGGCCACGATGCTCGTGCCGAACGCGATCACCCGCGCCGGGCCCACCACTCCGCGGGGTAGTCCTCGTACCTCTTCACTGCTAGCACCCACGTCGCGGCCCCCTCTTCAGCACCGTGCATGCCGCCCGGTACGGTGCAAGCTACATTCGTATCTATCATCGCGACTTTCCCGGCAATTTTCTCGTGAGCTGATAATGGGTGCGCAAGAGCATGCAACCGCGGGCGGTCCGGAGAACCCGGCCTCCTCGAGGGGTAACCCAGGTTTCATGCCATCGGTGGGATGACGCTCTCGCCGGCCCACGGTGCACTGGTGGCGGGTAACGGCCGAGCGGAGCGGAGGCACCGGTGGGCGAGACGGCGAGATTCCAGGAGACGCTGCGCAAGCTGGCGATGATCGACGAAGCCTTCGTGCGGGATCAGACCGGGCTCGGACTCGACCCGGCCGGATCCCTGGCCCTGGACGGCAAGACCGCCTCGCTGCTTCAGCTCGCCGTGTCGGTGGCCATCGGGTCACCAGGGGTTTGCCTGGAATGGAGTACCGCCCGGGCCCTGGCTGCAGGCGCGACCGACGACGAGATCGCCGACATGCTGCTGGTGATCGCCCCGATCACCGGGCTCGGCCGGGTCGTCTGCGCCGCTCCCGATGTCGCGGCCGCCCTCGGCTACGACATCGCGGCCGCGCTGGAAGATCCCGACGACCACTGATGACTTCCTGCGCTACCTGCGGTCTGTTCGTCTGCGCGCACCGGGAATCCGACTTTCATGCTGATCGTATGATGCGCGGCTCCAATCACTGACGTTGGGTGGTTTCAGGGGGAAAATCGCCCCCGTGAGGGCCGGGAGGTTGTCGATGTCCGCCCATGCAGCGACCCATGCTCGGCGGTCAGTCGTGTCCGCCAGCGATCCCATCCTGACATCCAAGATCACCGCACCGAACGTGCCGGACTGGGCGGTACCGCGCCCGCGGATCACCGGGCTGATCGCCGAGGGTGCGCGATGGTGCCCGCTGACCATCGTGACCGGCCCCCCCGGCGCGGGCAAGACGATGGCCCTGGCCCTGTGGGCGGCGGCCGAACCCGGGGCGGTGGCCTGGGTCGGGCTGGATGAGTTCGACAACCGGCCGGGTGTGTTCTGGTCGTATGTGGTGGCGGCGCTGCGCCAGGCCGGTGTCGTCATCCCGAAGGCGCTGCGGGCCGTGTCGCCGGGGCAGGGAGAGGACGGGTTCTTGCTGCACCTGACGGTAGCACTGGCCGCCCAGGACCCGCCGGTCACGCTGGTCCTTGATGACCTGCACCTGCTGACCGATCCCGGCGCACTGAAGGGGCTTGAGTTCGTGCTGCGGAACGCGGGGTCCGGCCTGCGGCTGCTGGTCGCGTCGCGGATGGATCCGCTGCTGCCTCTGCACCGTTACCGGCTGGCCGGGCAGCTGACCGAGATCCGGGCTAGCGACCTGGCCTTCAGCCTCGACGAGGCCGGACTGCTGCTGGACCAGCATGGCGGCCTGCTGACCGCCGACGCGCTGGAAAGCCTGAACCGGCGGACCGAGGGCTGGGCGGCCGGCCTGCGCCTGGCCGCGATATCCCTGGGCACTCATCCCGACCCGGACCTGTTCATCAAGGAACTGATGGCCGAAGACAGCGCCATGACCTGCTATCTGGTCGACGAGGTGCTCAACGTCCAGCCACCCGAAGTCCAGGAAGTCCTGCTGTGCACCAGCATCCTGGAGCATGTCAGCACCGGAGCTGCCGTCGAACTGACCGGCGATGATCGGGCCGCGGGCATCCTGACCGCCTTGGCCCGCACGAACGCGCTGGTCCAGCCGATCGGCTCCGGGTGGTACCGTTACCACACGCTGTTCGCCGAGATGCTCCGGCTGAGACTGCGGTACGAGCATCCGGACCGGGTGGTCGCCCTGCATCAGCGTGCGGCCCGATGGTATGAGCGAAATGGCATGCTGACCAACGCGGTCCGGCACGCGCTCCTGGTCGGTGACTGGCCGCTGGCTGCCAGCCTGGTCGTCGACGACCTGGCCATCGGCCCGGTCATGGAGCCGCGGGACGACGAGCGCCTGGCCGGTGAGTTCGTCGGCCTGCCATCCAGTGAAGCGTGGACCGCGCCGCAGCCCTACCTGGTCTCCGCGGCGCTGGCGCTGTCCGCTGGCCAGCATGAGGCGTGCGCCGCCGCGCTTGATGCCGCCGACGGCCTGCTTGAGCGTCTTCCTGCCGATGAGGAGGCCAGCGCCCGGCTGGCCACCGGGGTGATCCGGCTTACCCTCTGCCTGCGCACCGGGGATCTGACGGCGGCGGCATCGGCTGTCGCCCGTGCGGAGCTGATGCTCGCCAGGGTGCCGGCCGGGAAACTGGCCAGGCGTCCGGACGTCGAGCGGCGGGTGCTGGCCGGCCGCGCCGCCGTCGAGCTGTGGTCCGGCCACCTGGACAAGGCCGCCTGCGTTCTCGAGGCCGGGATAGCGACCGAGGCCGCGGCCGGCCGCGAGTTCGGACAGGCCAGCTTGACCGGGCGGCTGGCGCTGGTCGAGGCGTTGCGCGGGCGGCTCGGCCGCGCCGCGGAACTGGCCAGCCAGGCGGCCGCCACCGCCAGCGAACGCCGGCCATCCGGCCTCGGCCCCGCGCCGCTGGTCGCGCTGGCCTGGGTACACCTGGCCCGCAACGAGCTGCGCGAGACCCGCAATGTCGTGAAGCGGGCGGACGCCGCCCTCGGTGCCAGCCCGGACAAGCTGATCGGGGCGGCGGCCTACCTGGTCGCCGCGAGCGGTGCCCTGGCCGAGGGCCGCCCCGCGGTAGCCACCCAGATCATCGCCCGAGCTCGGTCCGGATGGTCCGTTCCGGCCTGGCTAGACCAGCAGCTGTACCTGGCCGAGTCGCGAGCGTGTGCGGCGGCCGGCGACGTCCAGGGGGCTCTGACCGCGGCCGGACAGGCCGGCCCCTCGCTGGAGGCAGCGGTCACCCGGGCGCGGGCCTGGGCGCTCGCCGGAGACCGCGAGGCCGCACAACAGGCCCTCGCTCCTGCCCTCGCGGCCGACGGCGACGTACCGGACTCCGTACGCCTGCAAGGGTGGCTGGTGGACGCCCGGCTCGGCTACGACAGCGGCGACGACGGGCGTGGCCGCCGGTCGCTGGCGTGCGCCTTGCGGCTGGCCGAACATGAGCAGCTCAGGCTGCCGTTCGTGCTGGAGCGGAGCTGGCTTGGCCCGGTGCTCCGCCGTGACCCCGAACTAGCCGATGCCCACCGGGGCCTGCTCGCCGCGGCGCTGGGCGAGGATCAGCTTCCGGTGTCCATGGGTACTGGCAGCCAGCCGCCGGTGCTGATCATCGAGCCTCTCACCGAGCGCGAGCGGGAGGTGCTCGTGCATGTATCGGGCATGCTGAACACGGCCGAGGTCGCTGAAGAGATGTTCATCTCCGTCAACACCGTCAAGACCCACTTGCGGAACATCTACCGCAAGCTGGCGGCAGCGCACCGCAACGAGGCGGTGCGCCGGGCTCGCCAGCTTGAGCTGATCTGACCCCGGATCCGCTACCCCCTGTCCAGCATGGCGGCGGCCTCCCGCTCCAGGTCCACGTACGGCTCCCCGCTGACATCGACGACGACCCGCTTGATGACCCCGCCGGTGAACCGGTACGGCCTCACCCCAGTTCCGCCGCGTGGAAGCGAGGTTCATCCCGACGGTGGGGCACAGGTGCCACTTGCCCAGTATCGGCAGGCAGCGGCCTAGCTCAACTCACCCGGGCGGGGTGAGACTCCGCGGCGGTCTCGGTAGCACTCTGGTGACTATGCCGCCCGATCCTCTTGCCCTCCTGCGGTCGCGGAGCTATCTAGCGCTGCTCGTGCTGGCTGCAGTCATCGGCGTACCCGTCTCGGCGGTGGCCTACTTCTTTCTCGCCCTGGTGAGCAAGCTGCAGGGATGGATCTTCACCGACCTGCCCAAGGGCCTGGGCTTCCACGGTGAACCGCTGTGGTGGCCGATCCCGCCGCTGGTCCTTGCCGGGGTGCTGGTCGCTCTCACCATCCGCTACCTGCCCGGCAAAGGGGGCCACTCGCCAGCCGACGGGTTCAAGGCGGGCGCGGGCCCTCCCTCGCCGATCGAGCTTCCGGGAATCCTGCTCGCGGCATTGGCCACCTTGTGCCTGGGCGTAGTGCTCGGACCCGAGGCACCGTTGATCGCCATCGGCGGCGGGCTCGGCGTCATCGCTGTCCGCCTGGTGAAGCGGGACGCTCCGCCCAGAACGAGCACCGTTGTGGCCGCAGCCGGGAGTTTCGCCGCGGTCAGCGCGCTGTTCGGCTCGCCGCTGCTCGGCGCGTTCCTGCTGATGGAGGCCTCCGGGCTGAGCGGCGCCATGCTGGAGCTTGTGCTGGTGCCTGGCCTGCTGTCGGCGGGCGTTGGCTCGCTGGTCTTCATCGGACTCGACGCCTGGACCGGGCTCGGCACGTTCTCGCTGGCGATTCCCGGCCTTCCTCACGTCGGGTCGCCAACCGGTGCTGAATTCGGCTGGGCGTTGGCGATCGGAGTGATGGCCGTCCCGATCGGCTCCGGGATCCGATGGCTCGGGCTGTTCCTGCGGCCTCATGTTGAGCGGCGGATGCTGCTGGCCACGCCGGTGGTCGGTCTGGCCGTCGCGGGCCTGGCGATCGCGTTCGCCGCCGGAACAGGAAAGGGCTCCTCCGAGGTGCTGTTCTCCGGGCAATCAGCGCTGCCCGCGTTCATCAGTCACAGCGCCAGCTATACCGTAGCCGCGCTGCTACTGCTCATCGCCTGCAAGGGACTCGCCTATGGCGTTTCGCTGAGCAGCTTCCGCGGCGGTCCTACCTTCCCGGCCATGTTCCTCGGGGCGGTAGGTGGCGTGGCGCTGTCACACCTGCCCGGGCTGCCGCTTGTCTACGGTGTCGCCATGGGCATCGGCGCGATGACCGTGGTGATGCTCAGGCTCCCGCTGACCTCCGTCCTGCTGGCCGTCGTGCTGCTGTCGTCAGACGGCTTGGAAGTGACGCCGGTGGTCATCGTGGCGGTTGTGGTGGCGTACGTGCTTTCCGCGAGGTTCGCGCCAACCCCGGCGCCTGCCCAGGGAACGCCGTCGGGCGGCCAGGACGCCACGTCCCCAGCCGGGGACGCCACGCCCCCGGCAGCGGTCCAGTCCGGATGACGGCGGCAGGTCAGCCGAGCCGTGGAGCAGGTGGTCGTCGACCCGGACGGCCCTCGACGCCAGGTGATGGTGACCGCCAAGGGGAACACGGCTGACTCGTCCGCTGGACAGGCCGAAGCGTGATTCTGGATTTCGCTCTTTACCTGACTGAGGCGGAGCCTTTGCCTGACTCGGAGTCGATGAGTAGTGAGACGGCTTCGATCAGGGCCAGGTGGGTGAATGCTTGCGGGAAGTTCCCGAGATGCTGCCCGGTGGTGACGTCGATTTCCTCGGCGTAGAGCTGCAGCGGTCCGGCGAAAGACAGCAGTTTCTGGCACAGGGCGTGGGCGCGTTCGGTTTCGCCGATCATGGCCAGCGCGGTCACCAGCCAGAACGAGCAGATGGTGAAGGTCCCTTCTTCGCCCTCGAACCCGGTGTCGGTACCCTCGACCCGGTAGCGCAGGACCAGGCCGTCCTGGGTCAGCTCATCGGCGATGGCCAGCACGGTCGCCTGGACGCGCTTGTCGTCGGGAGGCAGGAATCCCATGATGGGCAGCAGCAGCAGCGAGGCGTCCAGGTCGTCGGTCTGGTAGTGCTGCCGGAACACTCCCCGGTCAGAGACGCCCTTGTCCAGCACCTCGGCCTTGATCTCATCAGCGCCTGCCCGCCACCGCGTGGCCCGTTCGTCGTCTCCGCGCTCGGCGGCGAGGTCGGCGCCGCGGGCGGCTGCGACCCAGCACATCACCTTGGAGGCGGTGAACTGCTGGGGGTCACCGCGGACTTCCCAGATGCCCTGGTCCGGTTCATGCCAGTGCGCCAGGGCGGCGTCCACGAACCCGGCCACCCCTTCCCACACCGGCATCGTGATGGTGGCGGCTCCCCGGCGGAACTGCACATCCAGGGCGTCGATAATCATCCCCCACACGTCGTGCTGCTGCTGGTTCCAGGCCCCGTTGCCGACCCGGACCGGACGCGCCCCGCGCCACCCGGACAGGTGGTCCAGGGTCTTCTCGGTCAGGTCGCGTTCCCCGCCGATCCCGTACATGATCTGCAGCTCGAACGGATGGTTGAGGTCACCGCCGCTGACCGCGTCGATGACGAAGCCCCAGTACTCGATCGCCTCCCAGTCAAAACCCAGCCGGTACAGCGAGCGGAGCATGAACGCGGAGTCCCTGATCCAGGTGAACCGGTAGTCCCAGTTGCGGGCCCCGCCGGGCGTTTCCGGCAGCGAGGTCGTAGACGCCGCCATGATGGCGCCAGTAGGGGCGTAGCTGAGCCCCTTCAGCGTCAGGGCGCTCCGGTCCAGGTAGGGCTTCCACGGATGGTCGGGAACCTTGGCCGAGCTCAGCCAGTTGCGCCAGAAATCGACGGTGGTGTTCAGGGCGCTGAATGCTTCGTCCTGGCTGCCAGGAACGCTGCCGTCTCCCCAGGACAGCACGATGAACGCCGACTGGCCCTGGGTGAGCGTAGTGCGGCCGTAACTGCGGGCGCCCAGCACGCCGAGCGGGATGTTGCCCGCCAGCTTGAGCTGCAGGTCCCCCTCATGGGGGGTGATCGTCATTGCGTCGTAGCCGTCGCCCTGGTAACTCCACGTGCCGCCGGCCGTCCCGTAATTAAATTGCGGGCCGCAGTTCACGACCGCCTCGACCCGGCCGCTGATGCACGTCGCGATCCGGACCAGCGCGCCGACCGCACCGAAATCGGCCGGAGCCCGGTGATAATCCGGCCGCCGCCCCTCGTGCTGGACCGGGCCGATGGCCAGGAAGTCCTGCACGGTCATCCACCCCGTCGGGGTCTGCCAGGTCGTCTCCAGCACCATCGTCCCCGGCACGTACCTGCGGTGCTGGGGCACATTTGTATTGCGGGGACCGAACCGGAACAGGCCGGCGGCCCGGTCCAGCAGCGCGCCGAAGACACTCGGGGAATCGGGGCGCGGCAGGCACAGCCACTCGACCGACCCGTCCGGCGCCACCAGGCAGCTCTGCTCGCAGTTCGACAAGAAGCCGTAATCGGCAATCGGCGGGAACATGCTCGTCGATGCTGATCGCTCGCCAGCCAAGACCACCACCCCTGACTCTGTAGGTGACGCGAGCGTAAGACCGGTCTGGCCCGAAATCATCACCCCGTACGAATGAGCCTGGGCCCATGCCTGCTGCAGCCGGAACGAAATCAGGCGGTAGCTAACCTGACCGATCCTTAGATGCCGGGCGCGAGCAGGCCGGCCAGGGACCGGAGGTTGCCTTCCGCGGTGGCCAGCGCTTCGTGCCCGGTTTCCTCGGCGACGGCGGCGCAGGCCTCCGCCAGGCCGGTGAGCCGTTCGTGAAGGACAACCCACGCGGCGTGGCGGTGCGGGAGAAGGTATGCAAGCTCGGTGCCCTCGGGTCGCTCCAGGTACAGAAAGTGGCGCAGCGCCCGCTCGCCGAATGGCACCAGGGCAAGCTGAACCCCTGGCGGATAGTACTTGGCTTGTTGCGGAAAGTTCGGGCGCTCAAAGTGGGGAACCGCACCGACCGCTGTCAGCAGGTTCGAGACGAGCGCAAGGTGCAGCATCTCCTGGGCGGCGACCCGGGAGATCATCCGGTCCCACCGTCCGGCGGCTTCGAGCTGATCGGCCGAGGGGCCTTCTTTGGCCTGTCGTTTGAGGCTGAACATGGCGAACAGGTATTCGCACATCAGGCCGTGCTCGAGCTCGGATGCCTGGGACAGCAAGTAGACCAGTTCCTCCCGGCTTTGGGCGCGAATCGGGGCTTCTGCTGACATCGGACCTCCTGTGTGGACACTCCAAGCTCACCGCCGCGAACCGGACCGCCGCTGCTCTGCGCAGCACTAAAGGCAACGACAACCGATCAGCCGAGTCGTTGGAGGAGGTGGTCGCCGACCCGGACGGCGTTGGCCATCGCGGTGAGGGCCGGGTTGACCGCGCTGATGCTCGGGAAGAAGCTGGTGTCCACGACGTAGAGGTTGTCGAGTTCGTGGGCCCGGCAGTCGGAGTTGAGCACTGATGTGGCCGGATCCGAGCCGAACCGTACGGTGCCGGCCTGGTGCGCGCAGCCGGCCACCGGGATGTCGGTCTTCAGGTACGCGAACCGGTGAGCCAGGTGGCCGGGCTGCATGCGGAGCGAGGCGAGCATCGAGTGAAGCTGCTGGAACAGTTGCTTGGCGGCGGTGGGGTTGCTGGGTGTATACGCCAGGTGGACGCCGCCGTCCGGGCCGAGGGTGACTCGGTTATCTGGCAGCGGCAGGTCCTCGGTGGACAGCCAGAAGTCCACGGCATGCTCGGCGACGTCGCGCAGCGCCCAGTTCGGCGCGAACTTGGTCTCCAGGGGCTTCTCGCCGCGGAACATCGCCGCCTGGGATTTGCCGATCATCTGGATGTTGCCCATCGGGTAGTCAAAGTCCGGGCCGTGGAAGTAGAAGTCATTGAAGGCGAGGGTCTTCTGGAACACGGTCGGGTTCGGTTCTTTGGACAGGGCGAGCACGGCCTGGCTGTCGTGGTACATGAAGTTGCGGCCAACCTGATCGGAGCTGTTGGCCAGCCCCTTCGGGTGCTTGTCGCTGGCGGAGGCCAGCAGCAGCTTGGCGGAGTTGGCCGCGCCGCAGGAGACGACCACGATGTCGCCCTGGTACCGCTCGGTTTCGCCGCCGTGCTCGACCACCACCTGGGTGACCGCGGTGCCGGCCGGGTTGGTCTCCAGCCTCACCACCCGTGCGTTCCGGACCAGGGTGACGTTGGCGTGCTCAAGGGCGGGGCGGACGCCCATCACCTCGGCGTCGGCCTTGGCGTGCAGCGGGCACGGGAAGCCGTCGCAGGCCGTGCAGCGCACGCAGATGCTGTACGGCAGGTTCTCCTCCTTGACCAAGATGCCGCACGGCGCATGGAACGGGTGAAAGCCGGCCGCGGCCAGGTCGTCGGAGAGCTGCTGAATCCGGGGCTCATGGGAGACCGCCGGGTACGGATAGGGCGCGCTGCACGGCGGCTCCGTGTGATCTTCGCCCCGCGCGCCGTGCACCTGGTACATCGTCTCGGCGGCGGTGTAGTACGGCTCCATGTCCTGGTAGGAGATGGGCCAGGCCGGCGAGATCCCGTCATGGTGGCGCAGTTCGCCGAAGTCCTCGGCGCGCATCCGGTACAGCGCGGCTCCGTACAGCTTGGTCGCGCCGCCGACGAAGTAATGCACCTGCGGCTGGAAGAACGACTTGGCCTTCGGGTCGTACCAGCTGTCCGGGGAGATGTAGCGGCCGTCGACGAACACGTCCACGGTGGACCAGTTCTCCGGCTCGCGGGGCAGCCAGTCGCCGCGCTCGAGCAGCAGGACGCGCTTGCCCGAGGGAGCCAGGTGGCGGGCCAGCGTGCCGCCGCCCGCCCCGGTCCCGATGATGATCACGTCGTACTGTCCGTCCATGCTGTGCTCCTTCCCAGGCCGGGTAGCCGGCCTGCCGGTTCAGAAAATGGCGATCGGGTTGACCGGCGAGCCGGTCGCGGCTTGGAGCCGGAGAGGCGCGACGACGCAGAGGAACGACCAGCGGTTCAGCTCCTCGCATACCGGGACGAGATCGTCGAATTGCAGCCAGTCCATCAGGTGCAGGCCCATCGCGTTGACGGCCAGCACGTGTACAGGGAAATCGACATCCTCGGCCGCGCTCGGCGCCGTGTCGTTATTGCCGTCGCTGCCCAGGGCCCCGATCCGCCGTTCCGCGAGGAGTTCCAGGGCCGCCGGATGCAACCCGGCGCGCGCCTTCGCGGCGTCCCACGGCCCGAGCGTTCGGCGCCGGGTGCGGTGACCGACCCGGACGAAGAGCAGATCGCCCGGCTCGATGCGGACCTCCTGGGCCGCCTCCGCCGCGATCAGGTCATCGGCGGTCACGTGATCACCCGGCTCTAGCCACGGCACCCCTCGCACCCGCGGAATGTCGAGCAGCACGCCGCGGCCGACGATCCCGGCGCCGGCGACCTCGATGGAGAGCTCAGTTGCCCCCGCCGCCGTGACGGTGCCTGGGCTCAGGCCGTTGTAGAGGGTCCCGTCGAAGATCACGTGGCACAAGGCGTCGATGTGGCTGTCGGCGTTGCCGTGGATGTTCAGGGCCACCCGGTCCATGGCGAACGACAGCCCGGAAGCGGGACCAGAACCGGTCCCGGTGTGAGTCATCTGGTGCACGGCGGGATCGGGGTTGTCGGGCGCCACCTCGTTCTCCACCGGCGCCGCCAGCGACACAGCGCGGCCACGCCAGACATTACTGGCCGCCGCCACCACCTCCGTGGATGAGATGTTGTTCAACGCCCCCCGCCGGTCAGCTGGTCCCTGCAGGGACATGTGTTTGACCCGCTCGTAAAGGGCCCGGAACTCGGTCGCGCTCAGCTCAAAGTCAGTCATCTCGTCCGGACTTATCCCGTTCGGCCGGAGGGCTCAGTGCCTGCACCGTGGAACTCTGTACCGGTCGTACTGCCAGGGAGCGCCGTGCCAGCGATAGAGGGGGGCAGGACGTCGTACGCATCGCGTATCACTCCCACCCGCTCGGTGGTATAAGTCCGTTCCCGGCGCACGTCACGGATAAAGGCGGGCCACCAGCTCAGCAGTGCGCCGAGGCGGTTGCGGTAGCCGGTCAGGAAGCCGAGGTGGATGAACAGCCAGACGACCCAGCCGAGGAAGCCGGCGAACTGCATGCGTCCCACAGAAATGACCGCGCGGCCGCGGGAAAGGTAAGCAGCCGACCCCAGGTCACGGTAGCGGAACGGCTTGGTGGGCATGTGCCCGGTGACCTCGTGTTTGATGCGTTCTCCGGCGTACAGACCAGTCTGCATCGCCACCTCGGCCACGCCGGGGAGCTTGTTCAGGCTCATCACGTCCCCGGTCACCATGATCTCGGGATGATCGGGAATGGTGAGGTCGTCGCCGACCATGATGCGCCCGGCCCGGTCCTGCTTGGCGCCGGTGGCCGTCGCGATCGCCGCCGCCACCGACGGTGCTTCCACCCCCGCGGTCCACAGCACGGTGCCCGCCTCATGGTGGGTCACCGTGCCGTCCTGAGCGCGGACGTCCAGCCCGGTGGCGTCTATGTTGGTCACGATCGAGTGCATGTGCTGCTCGACGCCGAGCTTGCTGAGGGCCTGTGCCGCCTTGGCCGACAACTCCGGGCCGAACGGGGCGAGCGGGGCGTCCCCGCCATCGAAAAGCAGCACCCGGGCGTCCTCGGGCTTGATGTGACGGTATTCGTCGCGCAGCGTCTTGGTCGCCACCTCGCGGAGCTGCCCGGCCAGTTCGACGCCAGTGGGTCCGGCACCAACCAGGGCGAAGGTAAGCCAGCGGCTGCGTTCCGCCGGGTCTGTCGCGGTATCCGCCATCTCGAACGAGCCGAAGACGCGGCGCCGGATGACCAGGGCATCCTCGATGGTCTTCATGCCGGGCGCCCACGTGGCATACTCGTCGTGCCCGAAATACGATTGCTGCACCCCGGCCGCCACGATCAGGTAGTCGTAGCCGAACTCCAGCTGATCCCCGAGCGGTCGCGTCGCGAATACCCGGCGCCCTTCGGCGTCGAGGCCTGTCACCTTGGCCAGCACGAAGTCCGCGTTCTTGTGCTTACGAAGCAGATCCCGCAGCGGGACGGTGATCTTCCCCTCGGACAAGATCCCGGTCGAACACTGGTACAGCAGGGGCTGGAACAGGTGGTGCGGGCGGCTATCGATGAGGGTCACCCGGACCGGGGCGCGCCCCAGCGCCCTGGCGGCGAACAGCCCGGCGAATCCGCCGCCGATGATCACCACGCGGCGTTGGCTATCTTGATCGTTCATGACGCGTCCCCGATCCGGGTCGTCCTTTACTACTCCGTGCGGCTCAGCCTGCCGGGTCGTACCACGTTTCCCGGTTGGCCAGTAGCCGCTCCGCTTCCTTGGGACCCCAGCTGCCCTTGGCGTAGGGGTGCACGGGGACGACATCGCCGAGCACCGGGTCGACGACCCGCCATGCGGCCTCGACAGTGTCCTGGCGCGCGAACAGCCAGCGGTCTCCGTCCAGGGCCGCGCCGATGAGCCGGTCGTATGGACGCATGTCCGAGCCGGGCTGCCCGGCAAATGCCAGGTCCTCCAGCATCGGCTCCATTCCGGCGCCTGGCTTCTTGCCCGCCAGCGTGAGGCCGACCGCGGTTTCCGGCCAGATCCGGAATCGCAGCGAGTCGCGGACGGCGAACGGCTCGATGCCGAACACGTCATGGGGCGGTCGCTTGAAGCGGACGTTAACCTCGGTGGCGGTGACCGGCATGCACTTGCCGGCCCGGATCAGGATCGGCACGCCCTCCCAGCGCCAGGTGTCGGCGGCGAGCCGGACCGCGACGAAGGTCTCCGTGGTCGACTTCGGGTCGACGCCCTCAACCTCGTGATAGCCCTCGTACTGGCCGCGCACCGTGCCCTCGGGGGCCAGCGGCCGCAGCGCGGCCACCACCCGTGACTTGGCATCCCGCCAGTCTGCCAGGCCCGGCCGGTCCGGCGGGTCGGCTAGCACGGTGGCCAGCACCTGGAGCATGTGGTTCTGGACGACATCGTTGATAGCCCCGGTCCGGTCGTAGAACCTGCCGCGGTCGGCGACGTCGAAGGCCTCGGCCATCGTGATCTGGATGCTTTCCACGTAGGTCCGGTTGAGCAGCGGCTCGATGATCGAGTTGGCGAAGCGGACGAAGAGCACGTTCTCCACGGGATCAAAGGCCAGCCAGTCGTCGACCCGGAAGATTGCCTCTTCGCCGAAGTACCGGTGCATGGTGTCGTTGAGCTCCCGTGAACTGGCCAGATCGTGGCCGAAGGGCTTCTCGACCATCACCCGGGCATCCTTGGTGCGCCCGGCCGTGGCGATCCCCTGGGCGATACGCCCGAACAGCGGGGGCGGCACCTCCAGGTAGAACAGGACCCGGCTGCCGGCGCCGATGGCGTCGGACATCGCCTGGTAGGTGGCGTCGTCGCCGAGGTCCCCGTCCACGTAGCGCAGCAGCCCGAGCATCTTTTGCGCCGCCGCGCTGTTCGGGTCCATGTTGTTGAGCTTCAGCGAGGCGGTGGCGTAGGCGCGGAACTGCTCCAGCCCCCACCCGCTCTTGGCCACCCCGATCACCGGGACGTCCAGCACGCCGCGCTCGACCAGCCCCACCAGCGCCGGGAACGTCTCGATCTTCGCCAGGTCCCCGGTGGCACCGAAAATCACCAGCGCGTCAACTTCGTTTGTCGCCATGTCATTCCTCCTGACCAATCGTTACGATCACATCGGGTCCGGGCCCGGTTAGCATCCCCCGCAACGGGCGATCCGGCTCAGCTCCCACCCCGGCCTGAGGGAGCGGCAGGCCGGGATGGCGGCTCCGCCGCGGGCGCGGCTTCGGGGGATGGAGCGGGCGGCTGGAATTCCTGTTTGCTGACGCGCCGCCGGAACACGTAGTAGGTCCAGGTCTGGTAGGCGAGTACTACCGGCAGGAGGATGATCACGACGACGGTCATCACCTTGAGCGAGTACCCGCCAGAGGCCGTGTTGTGCACGGTGAGGTTGTAGGCCTTGCTGGTGGAGGAGACCATCACGTTGGGGTACAGGTCGACGAAGATCGCCAGGATGCACGATGCGATGGTGACGGTGGTCGCGGCGAAAGCGAAGCCCTCGCGGTGCCCGTAGACCAGCATGACGGCGGCGATGACGGCGAGTACGGCGAGCAACTCGATCACGTTGAGGAAGAAGGTGGTGCCGGCGGTGACGTGGGTCCAGATGATGAAGGCCGTGACGGCGGCGCCGGTGAAGGGTGCCACCCGGCGGGCTACCTGCCAGGACCGCTCGCGCATGCCGTCTGTGGTCTTCAGGCACAAGAACGTCGCGCCGTGCAGCAGGCAGACCAGGACCAGGGTGACGCCGGTGAACAGGGCGTAGGGCTGGAGCAGGTCCCAGAAGGAGCCGGTGAAGTTCTGGGCGGAGTTGATGGGCAGCCCGTGCAGCAATCCGGCCAGGGCCACGCCGATCAGCAGCGGGGCCAGCACACTGCCCACGGTGAGCAGCACATCCCAGGTGCGGCGCCAGCGGGCCGCGTCCCGCTTGCCGCGGTATTCGAAGGCCACCCCGCGGACGATCAGGGCGGCCAGCAGCAGGACCAGCGCGAGGTTGTAGGCCGAGAACATTGTCGCGTACCAGCCGGGGAACGCGGCGAACATGGCGGCCCCGGCCACGATCAGCCAGACCTCGTTGCCGTCCCATAGCGGCCCGATCGTGTTGATGGCCGCCCGGCGGCCCGCCTCGTCCGTGCCGATCACGCTGTGCAGCATGCCGACACCGAAGTCGAACCCCTCCAGGACGAAGAACCCGGTCCACAAGATGGCGATGATGATGTACCAGAACGGGATGAGACCCATCGTGACCTCAATACAGGACGGCCGGCAGCGGCGCGTCCACGTCGGCTTCGGCGCGCGGGGGCGGGAGCTGCTCGCGGGAGTACCGCAGCATCAGCAGCAGGTCGACCGTGCCCAGCGTGCCGTACAGCAGGACGAAGGCCACCAGGCTGATCCACAGCGTCGTGGTGCTGACGGTCGGCGAGATCCCGTTCTTGGTCAGCATGATGCCCTGCACGATCCACGGCTGCCGGCCGCTCTCGGTCAGCAACCAACCCGCGGTGTTCATCACGAACGGCAGCACCGCCCCCCACACCGCCACCCACAGGAACACCCGGGAGGTGGCGAGCTTTTTTCGCCGGATCAGCCACAGCCCCCACACCGATATCAGGAGAACCAGGACCCCCAGGTACGCCATCGCCCGCATGGCCCAGTACTGGATGAACACGTTCGGCACGTAGTAACCGGGGCCGAACTGCTTGGTGTACTGCGACTGCAGCGGGTTCAGCCCGACGACCTGGCCGTTCCAGTGGTTGGTGGCCAGCAGCGACAGCAGGTGCGGGATCTCGATGATCTGGGTCGGGGTCTGGTCGTTGTTGCCGCCGCCGATCTGGAACAGCGAGAACGAGCACGGCTGGCAGGTGTTCCACTGCCCCTCCGCCGCCGCGATCTTCATCGGCTGGTACCTGGCCTCGATCACGCCGAGCTCATCGCCCACCAGCATGGTGAACAGGATCGCCGGGACCAGGACGACCAGCGCGAGCCGCGCGGACCGGGTGAACACATCGCGGACCCCGCCATGCCGCAGCTGCCACGCCGAGACCGCCAGCATGATAGCGGCGCCGGTGACCAGCGACACGAACAGCACCTTGGCGTACCCCCACACGAACACCGGGTTGGTGAACAGCGCCCAGATGTCGTTCAGCTGCGGCTTCCCGTTCACCATCACGTAGCCGACGGGATGCTGCATCCAGGAGTTGGCCGCCAAGATGAACGCCGCCGACAGCGCCGAGCCGAGCGAGACCGCCCAGATCGTCAGCAGGTGCAGCCGCCGCGGCAGCTTGTCCCAGCCGAACAGCCACAGCCCCAGGAACGTCGACTCCAGGAAGAACGCGGCCAGCCCCTCCATCGCCAGCGGCGCGCCGAAGATGTTGCCGACCAGCCGTGAGTACGCGCCCCAGTTCATCCCGAACTGGAACTCCTGCACAATCCCGGTCACCACGCCGATCGCCACGTTGATCACCAGCAGGACACCGAAGAACCGGGTCAGCCGCAGGTAATCATCGCGCCCGCTGCGGTGCCACGCCGTCTGTAGCAAGGCGGTCAGGAAGGCCAGGCCGATCGTGATCGGGACGAAGAAGAAATGATTGATCGACACAAACGCGAATTCCACCCGCGCCAAGTCGACGTTAGTCATCTACACCCCTTGGTCAGGAGGCTGCCGACCAGCTGGCCAGCGCGTATGCGGCAAGCAGCCGGCCCGTCACGTCCCGGCTGTATCGCGAGCGGAGACGCCGTTCTGCCAGGCGGCGGCTCCGGCGGTCGCGGCGGACCTAGCCTGCGCCCATTTGATCCTCGCCAGCTCGCTTGGCGGCACTTCCATTTCCCGGATCCACTGGCGGGTCGCCGAGACCACATGCATGCCGCTGACAGCCAAGCCCGCCAGCGCGATCAGAGCGCCCGCGCCGATAAGCGACCCCCCTGTGATCAGCAGTCCGGACCTGAACGTTGGCCAGCCATTGCTGTTCTCCGTACTAGCAGTCATGACATCCGTCCTCGCCGTTGGTGGTTGATCCTGACTTTCACCCTCACTGATGTAGCCCGGCATCATCCCCTCTGGGTGATTGCGCCGCGCGCCGGAAGGCGCCATTCCACTCCGCAACGGCGCGGTCAGTCCCGGCGCGGATCGGACAGCACCACGACGGACCGGGGGCCGACGGTTACCTGATCGCCGGCATGCTGTTTGCCCGCTCTGGCCGGGGCGTCGGGATCGTCGCTGTCGATCTCGGCATGCCACTCCGCCTCAGGGCGGGTGGGAGGCAGGGCGAAGCTAAGGGGCTCCCACCACGAGTTCACCAGGACCAGGAAGTCGTCGTCGAGCATGGGCATGCCGTCTTCGGCCTGATCGGGGTCGTCATGCCCGTCGAGATAGATGGCGATGGCCCGGGCGCCAGGGTCGGCCCAGGAGGCGTTGTCCATGGGTATGCCCGCGGGGGTGAACCATTGCAGCGCGGAGGCCTCGGCGCCGGCCAGGAAGCGCCGACGGCGGAAGACCGGGTGGGCGCGCCGGAACGCGATCAGGTTCTTGGTGTAGTCCAGCAGCCCGGCGTCGGTGCTCGCCCAGTCGAACCAGGTCGTCTCGTTGTCCTGGCAGTAGGCGTTGTTGTTGCCGCCCTGGGTGCGGCCCATCTCATCACCGCCCAGCAGCATCGGGACGCCGAAGGACAGCATCAGCGTGGTGAGCATGGCCCGGGACTGGCGGGCGCGCAGCGCGAGAATGCCGGGGTCGGTAGTCGGGCCTTCGGCCCCGCAGTTCCAGGAATTGTTATCGCTGGTCCCGTCGCGGTTGTTCTCGCCGTTGGCCTCGTTGTGCTTGTCATCGTAGGAGACCAGGTCCCGGAGAGTGAAGCCGTCGTGGACGGTGATCAGGTTGACGGAGGCGGTGGGGCGGCGGCCGGCCGTCGCGTACAGGTCTGAGGAGCCGGTGAAACGGTTGGCGAACTCGCCGATCCCGACCGGGTGGCTGCGCCAGAAGTCGCGCATCGTGTCCCGGTACTTGCCGTTCCATTCCCGCCACAGCGGCGGGAACCGGCCCAGGTCGTAGCTGTCCATCTGGCCGACGTCCCACGGCTCGGCGACCAGCTTGGCCCGGCATACCACCGGGTCCTGGGAGCACATGTCCAGGAAAGCCGACACCTTGTCGAAGGCGCCGTCCTGGCGGGCCAGCGTCGGTGCCAGGTCGAACCGGAACCCGTCGGCATGCATCTCGGTCAGCCAGTAGCGCAGCGAGTCCATCATCAGCTGCAGCATGATCGGGTCGCCGGCGTTCAGCGCGTTGCCGCAGCCCGTCGTGTCGTAGTACAGGCCGGGGTCGCCGGGCTCGACCCGGTAGTAGGCCAGGTTATCGACGCCGCGGAAACACAGCGTGGGGCCATCAGGTCCGGCTTCGGCGGTGTGGTTGAATACCACGTCGAGGATCACCTCCAGGCCCGCCTGGTGCAGCGCGTCCACCATCGCCTTGAACTCGGCGACCTGGCCGCCGGGCTGGCCGGCCCGGACGGCGGCGGAGTAGCCGTTGTGCGGCGCGAAGAAGCCGATCGTGTTGTAGCCCCAGTAGTTCGTCAGCCCCCGCTGGATGAGGAACGCCTCGGGCACGTTCTGGTGGACGGGCAGCAGCTCGACGGTCGTGACGCCGAGATCACGCAGGTGCGCGATGGCGGCCTCGTGGCCTAGGCCGGCGTAGGTCCCGCGCAGCGCCGGGGGAATATCGGGATGGCGCATGGTGAAGCCCTTGACGTGGACCTCGTACACGACCGTGTCCGCGTACCGGTGCCAGGGCCGCTCATCGTCCTGCCAGCGGAACTCCGGGTCCACGACCAGGCTCCGGGGCACGTGCGCCGAGGAGTCCAGCGTACTCGGCGCGGCGGGGTCGGCCTCGTCCTGGCCGAGCACCTCAGGGCCGAACGAAACCGTTCCGCTGACCGCCTTGGCGTAGGGGTCGAGGAGCAGCTTGGCCGGGTTGCACCGCAGGCCGCGGCCCGGGTCCCAGGGGCCGCCGACCCGGTACCCGTAGGACTGCCCCGGGCCCGCTCCCGGCAAGAAGGCATGCCAGACATCGGCGTCGTTATCCCGCACCGGGATCTGGGTTTCGGTGCCGGTTTCGTCGAACAGGCACAAGGTGACGCTGTCGGCGACGGCGGAGGCGATCGCGAAGTTCGTGCCCGCGACGCCTAGGTGCTCACCAGGCGTAGCGCCCAGCGGGAACGGCATGCCGGGCAGCGCGACGCCGGGGCGGGCATCCGGGGCGACGCGGGCGGCCGGGACGGCCCCGGCCGCGGTGGCGGCTTGGCTACTAGTCATTTCTAGGCCTTTGCTGCTAGGTCGCGCAGGACGTCTCCCAATGCCCGGACCGCGCCGTGCCGGCGCAGGATCACATCAGCGATCAGGCCGGTCCACCCGGTCTGGTGGAAGGCGCCGATCGCGGCGCCGTTGTCGCCGTGGAAGTACTCGCTGAAGATCAGGTTGTCCTTCCAGGCCGGATCGGTCTGCATCCGTTCGGTCCCGCCGAAGCAAGCCCGCCGCCCGTCCGCATCCCTGGTGAACAGCGAGATCAGCCGGTCCTGCAGGTCGGCGATGATCAGGTCCAGGGTGAGCCGCTTGCCCGAGCCGGTCGGGTACTCCAGTTCCAGGTCATCGCCGTAGAACCGGTGGTAGCGCTCGAGTGATTCGACCACCAGGTAGTTGACCGGCATCCAGATCGGGCCGCGCCAGTTGGAGTTGCCGCCGAACATGGACGTGGTTGACTCGGCCGGCTCATAGTCGATGGAGGACTCGTAGCCCTCGGCGTCGAACTGGTAGGGATGATCGCGGTGGTAGGCGGACAGCGCGCGCAGCCCGTGCGGGGACAGGAACTCGCTCTCGTCGAACAGCTTGGCGAACAGCCGCTCTAGCTGGGCAGGCCGGGCCACCGACAGCAGCAGCCGCTGGGCGCCCCCCTCGCCGCGGAGCTGCGGGGTCTCGGTCAGCTTCTGGACGTCCCCGACGCCCTCGCGGGCCAGGAACCGGGCGAATAGCTTGTTCATGGTCAGCGCGTTGTGCAGCATGGCGCCGTCGAGGACTCCGGCGGCCAGGAGCGGGATGATCCCGACCATGGACCGGACCTTGACCGGGACACTGTAGCCGGAGGGGGTGATCAGCCGGTCATAGAACAGGCCGTCCGCGTCGTCCCACAGGCCCTGCTCGTCCAGGGCCGTGCGGATGCCCGCGAAATGCTCCAGGAACTTCAGTACCAGATCCTGGTCCTCGTGCTCGCCGGACCAGTTCAGGACGGCCGCGATAGTTCCCATCGCCAGGGCATAGGAGCCCATCCAGCCGGTGGCATCAGACTGCTCCAGGGTGTATCCGGCCGGCAGGTGGGAACGGTCGATCGGGCCGATGTTGTCCAGGCCCAGGAACCCGCCCTCGAAGACGTTGCGGTCGCTGGCATCTTCACGGTTGACCCACCAGGTGAAGTTGACCAGGAGCTTGGCGAAAACCCGGCGCAGGAAGGCGATGTCGCGGGCGCCGTCGATGGCGAACACTTGCAGCGCCGCCCAGGCGTGCACCGGCGGGTTGACGTCGCCGAAATCCCACTCATACGCCGGCAGCGCTCCCTGCGGGTGCTGGAACCACTCCCGGCAGATCAGGATCAGCTGGTACTTGGCGAAGGCCGGGTCCAGGTGGGCCAGGGTGACAGTATGGAAGGCCAGGTCCCAGGCGGCGAACCAGGGATACTCCCACTTGTCCGGCATGGAGATGATGTCAAATCCGTCGAAGTTGCGCCACTTGGAGTTCCGCCCGTTCTTGCGCACCTCGGGCGGCTGCGGCTGGGTAGGGTCCCCGTCGAGCCATCGGGCGACGTCGTAGTAGAACAGCTGCTTGCTCCACAGCATGCCGGCCGACGCCTGGCGGAGCACTAGCGCCTCATCCGCGCTGGCATTGTCCGGAGTGAGCTCGGCGTAGAACTCATCGGCCTCGCCCCGCCTGGCCGCCATCACCTGATCGAAGTCCTGGCCGAGCGCGGCCGCCGCCTTGGCCGCCGTCCCGTTGGCGGCCGGCCGCAGCCGCAGCCGCAGCTCGACGGTCTGGCCAGGGGGCACGGTGACTTGGTACCAGAATGCGCATTTGGTGCCGACGCCGGCCGGGTTGACTGTGGCCGCGCCGTGGATCACGTGGTCGTTGATGCCGTCCTTGGGGTAGGGCGTGACCGGGGCGCCGCCGTACAGCCGGGCCAGGTTGGTCTCGTTCTCGCAGAACAACGTCTGCGGGCCGGTCCCATCGGGGCCAGCTGCGGCGATCAGTTCCAAGGTGCCCAGGAACGGGTGGTCGATGGTGACCGACCGGTCACCGGAGGCCCGCAGTCCCGGCCGGCGCTCGGTCGCCTCAGCATCCCAGGACCAAGTGTTGCGGAACCAGGCGGTGGGCAGCACATGGACGGTTTCGGCCTCCGGCCCGGCGTTGGTGAGCTGGACGGCCATCAGCAGGTCATCCGGGGCGGCCTTCGCGTAGTGCACCTCGGTGATCCAGTACCGGTCACCGTCGAACGCGCCGGTATCGAGCAGCTCGTACTCCGGCTCGTACCGGCCGCGGCGGCCATTGGTCTCGATCAGGTCCTCATACGGGAATGGACCTTGCGGGTAGTGGTAACGCCACCGATTCCAGGCGTGGCTGGGAATGGCATCCAGATACCACCAGTACTCCTTGACATCCTCGCCATGATTACCTTGGGGGCCGGTCAGCCCGAACGCTCGCTCCTTCAGGATCGGGTCCCGCCCGTTCCACAGGGCCAGGCTCAGGCATAGCCGCTGCTCGATGTCGCAGAATCCGGCCAGGCCGTCCTCGCCCCACCGGTAGGCCCGGGACCGGGCCTGGTCGTGCGGCAGGTAATCCCACGCGTTGCCGTCGGCACTGTAGTCCTCCCGGACCGTTCCCCACTGCCGCTCGCTGACATAGGGCCCCCACCGGTACCACTCCCCGCCCTGCTGCAGCCCGTCCTCCAGCCGGCCGAGGCCAGCCACCCTGTCTCGTTCAGCACCCACTGCCTAGCCCCTGTCGCATTTCGATTTACCGCACTGTCGGTGTGTCGTGCGAACCTGTGTCCGGCGTGATCGTGGCGCCTGCTGATATTCGTGGCGCCTGCTGATATTCACAGCGCCTGCTGATATTCACGCCCGCCTCCATCTCCTTCTTATACCGGCGGTTAGTCCGGGCTCATCACCCAATGCGGGTGATGATTTCCACGTCGGCCGCGCCCACATTTGAAAGGCGACGAATGGTCCGAGATGGAGCGTGCGCGACCGGTAAATGAACGGTCGGCAAACAAATTACGGGTCTGCGTTATCGGAGGCTGGCTTGACGACCAACCAGATCCTGACCGGGGTCGGCCTGATCCTCGCGCTCGCCGTCGGGTCCCAGGTCCTGGCCAGCCGCCTGCGCATTCCCGCGATCATCGTGCTGCTACCGGCCGGATTCGTGGCGGGCGCACTGACCAGCGACGTCAATCCGCAGAATCTGCTCGGGCCGGCGTTCGAGCCGCTCGTGTCCTTGTCGGTGGCCGTCATCCTCTATGACGCGGGCCTGAGCCTCGATATGCGGAAGCTCAAGGGCCACACCCGCAAGGTGGTGATCCGTCTGATCGTGCTCGGGGTCCTGATCACCACCGCGCTCGTCACCTCCGTGGCCGCACCGCTCCTCGGCATGTCACGCGGCGCGGCGCTGATGCTCGGAATCATCCTCGTCGTCTCGGGACCGACCGTCGTAGGCCCGCTGCTCAGCTTCGTCCGGCCCACCGAACGGGTGCAGCAGATCCTTATCTGGGAGGGGTCGCTGATCGATCCAGTCGGCGGAATCCTCGGCGCGCTGGTGTTCCACGGCATTGTCGCGAGTACCCGCAAAGGGCCAGGCAGCCAGCTCGGGCAATTTGCGGCCAGCGTCGGCGTCGGCCTGGCCGGCGGGGTGATCGGCACCGCACTGCTCTGGCTGCTGCTGCGGAAGCTCCGGCTCGGCGAAGTGCTCGGCACCACCGCACAACTCGCCGCGGTGATCGCGGTCGCCGCCGCGTGCGACGTCCTCCGCGAGGACACCGGACTTATCGCGGCGATTTTCATGGGGCTCGCGCTGGCTAATCGGCGGGGCTTTGATATCCCGTCGCGTCGCCCGTTCTTCGAGACGCTCGTGCAGCTGATCATCGGCGTCCTGTTCATTTCCATCTCGGCTACCGTAACCCCGGCCTCGCTCCGGCATCTGCTGCTTCCTACGCTCGCCCTAGTCGCTGTCCTGGTTCTCGCGGCTAGGCCCATCGCTGCGTTCGCGTCGACGCTGGGGACGGACCTGACCAGAGGCGGGCGTGCCTTCATCGGCTGGATGGCTCCGCGTGGCATCGTCGCGGCCGCCACCGCCTCGACGTTCGCGGCGGGCCTGGTCGCCAAGGGCATCGGCGGCGCCGGCAAGATCCTGCCTGTCACGTTCGTCGTCATCGTGGCGACGGTGACCCTGTACGGCCTGACCGCGGTCCCGGCCGCCCGGCGATTGGGCGTCAGCCGGCCAAGCCGCACCCGGCCGCTTCTGGTCGGCGGCGCGGCGTGGGTAGTCGACCTTGGCCGGGCCCTGCAGTCTGCGGGCCTGGAGGTGGTGATGTGGGCGGGCCTGGACCAGCAGCGGGAGCAGATCAGGCGAGCCGGGCTGGAACTGGCGCCCGGTGAGCTGCTCGCGGCGGCCACTGGCCGCGGCGCGCGACTCGAGGACATCACGGCCGTGCTCCTGCTGACCGACGAGGACGACTTCAACGCGCTCGCCTCGGTGCTGCTCACGGAAGCCGTCGCGGGGCGCGTATACCGGCTTGCGCCGCCGCAGCGCAGCCACGGAGTGGTCGCTCCCTACACCGCCGGCGAAATCCTGTTCGCCGGCGCCGTGACCAGGCCGGCGGTCACCGAGCGGTATCAGGACGGGGGGCGGATCGTCGTTCACGGCACCGGCGGCGCGCTGCCCGCCGGGCAGGACCTTCTGTTCATCGTGCGCGCGGACGGCCAGCTCACTCCCGTCACTCAGACCAGTACGCCGACGCCGCAGCCTGGTGACACTTTGGTGTCCCTGGGCCCTGCGCTCGCGGCGCAGCCTGCGGATCCCGGTCATCGTGATCTGCCTGAGGTGAAGCGACGATGACCTTTCATGTACGCCTGGTCAGCGTGCCCGACCGGACCAGCGAACTCGTCGAGGCACTCGCGGCCGACGCCGGCGTCTCTAACCTGCTCGTGCTCTCAGGCGCTGCCCGCGGGCCAGCCAGTGACGCCATCCAGTTCGACGTACGGCCCCGGTCCGCCAACTCCGTGTTCCGGCACCTGCAGGCCTACCAGCATGACCACGGCGGTACCGTCGCCGTTGATTTCGTGGATGCCACTCTCGGCGAAAGGACGCCCCCGGCGTCGGAGCATTTTCTGGTTCAGCGTGACATCGCACCCGCATGGGAAGTCGTCGAGGCCCGGATTCGCTCGGACGCCGTCTACGCCCCCAGTTTCTACATCCTGCTTGCCATCGCCGGGCTGATCGGCGCGGTCGGCATCCTCACCAACTCCACGATCCTTATCGTCGGCGCCATGGTCGTAGGGCCCGAATACAACGCGATTATGGGTGTTGCCCTCGGCATCGACAAGCGAGCTAAGCGGCCGGTAATCCAAGGCCTCCTGGCCCTGCTCGCCGGGTTCTCCGCCGCCATGATCGTCACTCTGCTCTTCGCCCTGGCGATACGCTGGTCCGGGCACACGCCGAAGCTGTACTCGCTCGGGGTACGACCGGTCTCCTCTCTTATCGACAATCCGAATTTGTTCTCGATCGTTGTCGCTGTCCTGGCCGGGATCGTCGGCGTCGTCTCGCTGACCGAAGCGCGCGCAAGCGCCCTTATCGGCGTGTTCATCTCAGTGACGACCATTCCGGCTGCCGCTGACATAGCCCTGTCCGTCGGCTATGGAAGCTGGAGCCAGGCTCGGGGGTCGGCATTCCAGCTGCTCCTCAACGTAACGGTGCTGATTGCCATGGGCGCGCTAGGCCTGCGCGCCCAGCGGATCATCTGGGGTGCCCGTGAACGGGCAGAAGCATCGCGGAATGTGCCAAGCCTGGCTAACCACCTGCCGCGTCAGCGACGTTCAGGCGATGGATGATGGTGGCTACGAGCTCCTCTGGCGTGCCATCAGCGGGCACGACAAGTACGTTCTCCGGCGCTCGCGGCATCTCCAGATCATCGAACTGGCTGTCCAGGAGCCTTGTCGGAAAGAAATGCCCGTGCCTGGCGGCGAGCCGGGTCATGTCCGCGTCGTGACCGATATCCAGGAACACGAGCCGGGCGCCGGGACGCCCGTCCAGGAGCACATCCCGGTAGGCGCGTTTGAGTGCCGAGCACGCCACCACGCCCGAGTCGCCCGTCGCGGCGCGCTCATCCATCCAGGCGGCGATCGCATCCAGCCAAGGCCGCCGGTCGTCGTCGGTCAGCGGTATTCCGGCGGCCATCTTGGCCACGCTGGCGGCCGAGTGAAAGGAGTCGCCGTCAGCGAACGCCCAGCCAAGCCGGCCCGCCAGCAAGGCGCCAACCGTCGACTTTCCGCTGCCCGATACCCCGGCCATCACGACGATCACCGCTAACCCCCGCGTTCTCAGCCAGCAGAGTGGACATTAGCCCAGTCGGTGGCCATGTCGATCACGGTCCATTTCTGGTCAGCTGCTGTGGCCAGGATCTGGTCTGTGCCACTGCCCAGGATGGGGTCGTGATCGTAGGCGTACTCCCGCTCGGCGTCAGTGTGATGAACGACCAGTTGCAGGGTCCGGCCCGCGCTGGCTGCGGTCCACTGGAGCATGGCCAGGTCGCCGTCAGTATTCCCGGCGGCCACGATCGGCCGCTGTCCGATGTGCCGGTGGATTGAGCTCGGCTTCTGCGGCCCGTCGTTGATGACCTGGATGGAGGTGCCCTTGACGAGCTCTGGACCTCCGGCGCCGGTGCGGAACTCGGTTTCCCCGACGCTGCCGATCACCCGGTGCGGCGGCAGGCCGTAGACGTCAGCCGTCCACGTCCGCATGAAGTCCGTGCCGCCGCCGGAGAAGATCCAGCAGGAGAAGCCGTTGCGGTCCAGCAGCCTGAGTAGCTCGAGCATCGGCTGGTACACCGTCTCCGGGTAGGGGCGCCCGAAACGCGGGTGCCGGGCCGAGGCCAGCCAGCTCCGGCACAGCGCGTCGAACTCATCGGTAGTAATGCCTGCGTGAGTGAGCGTTACTAGCTCGATCAGGGCTGCCATCCCGCCGGCGTGCAGCTTCTCGAGGCTGGTGGGACGGCCCAGTTCGGCCGCCCGGTCAATCGCGAAGACCAGCTGAGCGTACACGGGCTGCTCGGTCCACAATGTGCCGTCATTGTCGAACACCGCCACGCGGTCCCGTTCCGGCACGAAGTCCGGCGCATCGGGATCGGTCACGGCGGCGACGAATTCCACGATTGCGTGCTTTGCGGGTGCCTCACGCCAGCTCGGCAGCTGATCAGCACTCACCGTCATCGTGCTCCTCCCGATAGCAGCATTTCGTGTGATCACAAGGCTCCGTCCGGGGCTCCGGCTCAGGCATCACCCACATCGGGTGACCCCCCGGTCCTGGTTAGCCTGAATACTCTGCCGCATGGGCGTCAGTGGCGGGGCTCGCCGCGGGGCGGTTGATCGTCGGCTGATCCGTTATGCCGGGGCCGCGCGTGCTCACCTGGTGGTTACCGTCGTACTCGGCCTGGCCGGAACGGGACTGATCCTGGCCCAGGCCGGCCTGCTCGCCCGGGCCCTGGCCGTTGCTGCCCGCGGCGACGTTGCCGCCGCGCTATCGGGCACCCTGGCGGCGCTGCTGGTCGTGGTGGCGGCCCGGGCGGCCGTGAGCTATGGCGGGGAAGTGGCTGCGCTGCGAGCGGCCGCGACGGTGAAATCACAGCTACGCCGGGCGCTTACCGCCCGCTCCCTGCGGCTAGGCCCGGTGTGGCTTGGTGGCCAGCGGGCGGGCGAGATCACGACCTTGAGTACCAAAGGCCTGGACGGGCTGGATTCCTATTTCGCCAGGTACCTGCCGCAGCTCGTCCTGGCGGTGCTGGTGCCGGTCGCGGTACTGATCAGGGTAGCGATCGCGGACTGGGTCTCCGCGGTGATCATCGCCCTGACGCTGCCGCTGATCCCGGTGTTCGCGGTGCTGGTTGGCTGGCACACCAAGACGCAGACGCGGCGGCAATGGCGGCTCCTGGCCACCCTCGGCGGCCACTTCCTCGACGTGGTCGAGGGCCTGCCCACGCTCAAGGTGTTCGGCCGCGCGAAGGCGCAGGAAGAGGTGATCGCCAAGGTCACAGAAGACTACCGCGGGGCCACCATGTCCACTCTGCGAGTGGCCTTCCTTTCCGCGCTCGTACTGGAGCTATCCGCCGCGATAGCAACCGCCCTCGTCGCGGTCGAGGTCGGGCTCCGGCTGCTGTACGGCCACCTGGGCTACGAGACGGCGCTGTTGGTTCTGCTGCTCACCCCGGAAGCATTCCTGCCGGTCCGCGCGGTCGGGGCGCAGTTTCACGCGAGCATGGAAGGTGTCGCAGCGGCCGGACGCGTTTTCGAGATCCTGGACACCGCGATACCGGGCGAGCCCCAGGCCAGGTCCACGGCCCCGCGCGGCGGCCGCCCCCATGCTGATCTGCGGACGCAGTACATCAGGCTGAACGGCGTCACCGCGGCTTATCCTGGCCGTCATCGGCCGGCCCTGGACGGGGTGAGCCTGACGATCGCGCCTGGGGATCGGGTCGTGCTCACGGGCCCGAGCGGTGCGGGGAAAAGCACGCTGCTCGCGCTGCTGCTCCGCTTCATCGCACCAGCCGCCGGGACCATCGAGCTAGCCGGAGGCGGGGCGGACGGTGACGTGGCGGCCATAGACGTCCGGCAGTGGCGCACCCAGATCGCCTGGGTGCCGCAGCAGCCCTACCTCTTCACCGGCACCGCCGCGGACAATATCGCCCTCGGCCAGGCCGGCGCCAGCCGCGACGCCATCTGCCGGGCCGCCCGGCTGGCCGGCGCCGCCGACTTCATCTCCGAACTGCCGGCCGGATACGATACGCCGCTCGGCGAGCGCGGCTTGCGGCTGTCCGCTGGCCAGCGGCAGCGGATCGCACTGGCTCGTGCGTTCCTGCGAGACGCGCCGCTGCTGCTCCTGGACGAGCCCGTCGCCCACCTGGATCCGGTCAGTGCCCGGCTCATCCAGACCGCCATCGACACTGTCCTGGCCGATCGCACCGTCATCCTGGTCAGCCACCGGGAGGGCTGGGCAGGTGGCGGCGGCCGGGTCATCCGCCTGGAGCAAGGGAAGCGGATGTCGTCGGCCGGCGCCGCCCGGACCGCGGTGATGCTCCGGTGAGCGGCCAGCCCGCGGGTATGACCGCCAGGGGCTGGCCGCTGCTTCGGCTGCTCTGGCTGGCCCGGCCGCTGCGTGGCCGGCTGGTCCTGTCCGTCCTGGCCGGCGCGGCCGCCACCGGCTGTGGCGTGGCCTTGCTGGCTACCTCGGGGTTCCTGCTGGCCCGCGCCTCACAGCACCCGAGCATTCTGGCCATCTCCGCGGCGGTCGTTGCCGTCCGCGTGTTCAGTATCGGCCGCGGCGTATCGCGCTATCTCGAGCGGCTGACGTCCCACGATGTCGCGTTCCGGGTGCTGGCCGACATCCGGGTGGCTATCTACCGCCGGCTGGAGCGGCTTGCGCCGGCCGGGCTGGCCGCCTTCCGGTCCGGTGACCTGCTGGCCGCGCTGATCAGTGACGTGGACGCCACTCAGGACCTGTTCATCCGCGGCATCGGGCCACCGCTGGCCGCAGCTCTGGTCGGCGTGGGCGCGGTGACCGTCTGCCTGCTGGTCCTCATGCCGGCCGGGGGCGTACTGGCTCTCGGCCTGCTCGCCGCCGGGGCCGCGGCGCCGCCGCTGGCCGTCGCGGCCTCCCGCCGGGCGGCCAGGGCGACCGCGGCGGCCCGCGGCGACCTCAGCGCGGCAGTCACCGACCTGCTCTCCGGCGCCGCGGAGCTGCACGCGTTCGGCGCGCAGGACACCGCGCTCGCCGCTGCTGCCGAAACCGACGGGAGACTGACCGCACAGGCCAGGCGCCTAGCTGCCGCGACGGGCCTGGGCAGCGGACTGATCAGCGCCTTGACCGGACTGACCCTGTGGGCAGTGCTCGTCCTCGGGGTAGCGGCGGTGGGGCACGGCACGCTCACCAGGGTGCCACTGGCGGTGCTGACCCTCACGGCGCTGGCGTCCTTCGAGGCGGTCACGCTCATGCCGGCGGCCGCGCTCGCGCTCGGATCGGCGCGCGCATCGGCCCGCAGGATAGGCGCGATCCTGGACGTCCCGGATCCGGTGGTCGACCCGTTGGCTCCGCGGCCGCTGCCAGCCGCGCCCGTGCACGTCCGGCTATCGGGGGTGCAGGTCCGGTACGAGCCGGACGGGCCGCTCGCGCTGGACGGGTTCGACCTCGACCTGCCGCCGGGCCGGCGCGTCGCGCTCATCGGCCCGAGTGGCGCAGGCAAATCCACTGTGGCCGCGGTGCTACTGCGGTTCCGCGATCCGGTCGGCGGGAGCATCACCCTGAACGGGGCCGACCTAGCCAGCTACGATGCCGAAGCGGTCCGGACCGTCGTCGGCGGATGCCCCCAGGATCCGCACATCTTCGATGCCAGCATCCGTGCCAACCTGCGGCTGGCCCGGCCCGGCGCGACCGACGACGAGTTGGCGGACGCCGCCGCGCGGGCCCGGCTACTGTCCTGGATCCAGTCGCTGCCCCGGGGCTGGGACACCCCGGTCGGCACGCACGGCGCGGCCATGTCTGGCGGCGAACGGCAGCGGCTCGCGCTGGCCCGGGCGCTGCTCGCGGATCCGGCCGTGCTGATCCTTGACGAGCCGACCGCGCACCTTGATCCCGAAGCCCGCACTGCCCTGACCGCCGACCTGCTCGCTCTGACCGCGGGCCGCGCCACCCTGCTCATCACGCACGAGCTGGAGGGACTCGACCAGGTCGACGAGATCGTCGTGCTTAATCACGGCAAGGTCGCCCAGCGCGGCACGCATAAGCAGCTCATCCGGGTCAGCGGCCTGTACCGGCAACTCTACGAGACGCCCCATTCTGGCCGTCGGCATCATCCGGACGGGGTTCTACGCGGGCCGCGGGCGGGATGGTCCACTGAACGGCAGTAGATCGTGGGTCGTCGGCGCGGTCAGGACCGGCGCATTCCCGAGTCGTCACCCGCCGCGAATGATGCCAGCCTCCAGACACTTCCCGAAGCTCAGATGATGGCGGATTACGACGTGCTGGCCCCGCACTACGATGCCGTGACGGGAGATTCCGCCACCGAGGCGGCGCTGATCCGGGAGATCCTCGAGCGGCGTCATGCCGGCGTTACGACCCTGCTTGACGTGGCCTGTGGAACCGGCGCCATCACCGCGCTGCTCGCGCCTGCCTACCAGGTCAGCGGCCTTGACATAGCACCTGCCATGCTGGCCGTGGCGCGTGAGAAGCTCCCCGCGGGAACACCGCTGTACCTGGCCGATATGACCAGCTTCACGCTCAGCGCCAGATTTGACGCCATCATCTGCGCTTATCAGGGCGTCAATCACCTGCTGAGCCTGGCGGCCTGGAGGAGTTTCTTCGGCTGCGCGTACCGGCACCTCAACGCCGGCGGCGTCTTGGTGTTCGACATCGCGACCGTCAGGTATCTAATGACGATGGCCAGCGCCCCGAAGATCGTGCAGCAATTTGCCGGCCATTATCTGCTGATCAGAGTGCACACCATCGACGGAGTGCTGTTCGAGTGGCATATCGAGGTCTACGAACTCCAGCGAGACGGACAATACAGGCTGCTCACGCAGGTCGTGCGGATGAGATCGTTCCCGGTCCAGGAAATCCGGGCCGCGCTGCGCCGCCGGTTCGCAGGCATCGAAGTCATCGGCGGCGACGACAACTCAGCCGATCAGCATGGCGCGGACCGGATCTGGCTGGCGTGCACGAAGCCGACGTGAACCGTCGGCCGGGCCCTCGTCCGTGCCGAGCGGTGTCGGCCCGATCGGCGCTGCGGGCACGCTCCTGTTCACCCCTGCGGGAGGAGGCAGCCAGAGCGCGGTGACGCGCAACATGGCCTCGTGACCC
The DNA here is from genome assembly GCA_963790065.1 of uncultured Actinomycetes bacterium. Taxonomy (GTDB): domain Bacteria; phylum Actinomycetota; class Actinomycetes; order Streptosporangiales; family Streptosporangiaceae; genus Palsa-504. Next base: position 316,376 of record CAWBNK010000034.1, read on the forward strand.
GTCGTTTGCCGCGGACCTTGCGGCGAATCGAACGCGACCTAGCCGGCTCCGATCCGGGCCTGGACGCGCTCTTCCGGTCGTTCGTCCGGAGCATCGGCGGCTGCGACATGTCTTGGGTGGAAAAGGTCGGCCGCAAGCGGTTCCTGGTCTTCGGCCAGCGGCGCCAGCGGACGCTGACCGAGCGGATCAAGGACTGGTGCGCCGAGAACTGGACGGATCCATGACAACCAACCAGGTCCTGCTCAGTGCTGAATCGGCGCGATGACTCCCAAGTCGGTCAGGCCGTCGAGGACCAGTTGCACGGCGATCGCGGCGATGAGGAACCCGAACACCTTCTCGGTCACCAGCATGCGGTTTTCGTCGAGCTTCTCGCTGACGCGGCCCGCCCACCGGAACACCACGACATCCAGTCCAAAGACCAGCACCAGCAGGCCGAACGCCACAGCGAAGATGCTGAGCGACTCCGCGTCGGCGGAGATCGTGATCAGGCCGACGATGCCCACCGGGTTGAGCAGGTAGGGCACGGCCAGCGGGAACTGCGCGAGCCGCATCGGATCGGTCCCGTCCGGACTGTCGCCGCCGTCGGCCGGCGGCTTGAGCACCATCGAGACCGCGAGGATCAGCAGGATCACGCCGCCCGCGATCGACAGCGAGCCGATCGTGAAGTGCAGCAGTGAGCGCAGCAGTTCGCCCAGCACCATGAGCACCACGGCCACGGCCGCTGCCGTAGTGAGCATCTTGCGCTGCACCCGCCCTCGGGTGGCGCGGTCCAGAGGGCCCGTGATCTGCAGGTAGGGGACCAGCGCGAGCTTGGGTCCGACGCCGATCAGCAACACGAGGAACGTGTCGATAACGCCGGCTGCGGTGATCGATGTCTCGTCCACAGTCCATTAATCCGCTGAACATCAATGGCCGTCGTCATCCGCCATGGGTGAGGCCCCGGCTGCCGGGCGCTTCCACTATGGGATCTTGACCGAGCACGTGAAGCCAGTACCGCCCAGGAGGTGACCGTGTCTTCCCTTAGCGGTGAGTCACAGCCGCCCACCGAGAGCCAGGAACTCGGCCCGGACGAGCGAGCCGAACTGGAACGCCTGCGCGCCGAGAAGGCCGAGCTCCACCGCCAGGCCGGAACTCGGTGGCGGCGCATCGGCTGGCGAACCCCGGTAGCCATCCTGCTCATCGTGCTCGGCTGCGTGCTGGCCCCGGTTGCCGTGCTCGGTGTCTGGGCGGGCAACCAGGTTTCCGACACCGGCCGGTGGGTGGCGACGGTAGAGCCGCTCATCCACGACCCAGCGATCCAGAACGTCCTGACCGACAGGATCACGAACGAGATAACCAGCCAGCTGAACCTGAACGCGGTCATCAACCAGGCCGTCACCCAGCTCAACGCCAAGGGCCTGCCCCGGATCAGCTCGCTGCTCACCACGTTCGGCCCGCAGATCGACAGCGCGGTGACCGGCTTCATCCACAGCACCGTGCATACGGTCATAGCGAGCCAGGCCATGGCCAACGCCTGGGTGCAGGTCAATACCGTCGCGCACCAGGCCCTGGTCAAAGTGCTCTCCGGGCAGGGCGGTGGTGCTATCAGCACGAGCAACGGCCAGATCGTGCTCAACCTGGGCCCCCTCATCATCGTGGCCAAGCAGGACCTAGTGGCACGAGGGTTCTCGCTGGCCAATAACATCCCCAACGTCAACCCGACCGTGGCGCTGTTCGAGGCCAAGAATCTCGGGCAGGCACAGGCCGGCTACCGGCTCATTAATGACCTGAAGATCGTGTTGCCTATCCTGGTGTTGCTCCTGCTCGGGGCTGGGGTTTACGTGGCCCGCGGCCACCGACGCGCCCTGGTCGGAGCCGGACTCGGCCTGGCCGCGTCCATGCTGGTCCTGGCCATCGGCTTGCTGATCGCCCGCAGCATCTACCTCAGCAGCGTCCCCAGCAGCGTCTTGCCCAGTGACGCCGCGGCCGCCGCCTTCGACGCGTTCATCCACTTCATCAAGGTCGGGCTCCGCGTCGTACTGGCGGTCGGGCTGATCGTCGCCATCGGGGCGTTCTTCACCGGTCCGTCTCGCACGGCCGTCGGAACGCGTTCGAGCCTGAAGTCGGGGATGGAGCGGATGAGGAACTTCGGCGAGCGCCGGGGAGTATCCGCCGGCCCGGCCGGCCAGTGGACGTACCTGCACCGCCGGGTCCTGCGCATCGCCTCGGTGGCTCTCGTCGGCCTGATCCTTGTGTTCTGGGGTCAGCCCGACGTGGTGGTCGTCATCGTCCTCGTCATCATCCTGCTGGTCCTCCTCGGGCTGATCGAGCTGATCGGCAGGCCCGCCGCGGAGCCCGAGACCGCGGACCAGACCTAGATAGGCCTCACCCGCGGCGGGTGACGCCTATCTACGGAGCCCACGCCATTGTTCGACTCAGCGGTGCGGTGCGGCTGCCCGTCCGCCTGGCCACGGAAAGGAACATGACCATGACTACGCCAGCCCAGGTAGACGTCAGCGACGAGGCCCAACAGCTGTTCATCGCGCTGGCCCAGGGCGACCCCGACGTTCTGGGTGCCGGGCTCGAAGCGCGGACCGAGTTCAAGGTCCTGAGCGGCCTCGACTCGCGCAGCTACGCCCTGGTCAAGATCGCCGCTCTGATAGCGGTAGACGCGCCCCCCGCCTCGTATATCTGGCAGGTGGCCAACGCGCTCACCGAAGGAGCTACCCCCGAAGACATCCTCGGCGTCCTGGTCGCCGTCGCGCCACAGGTCGGCGGCCCCAGGGTCGTGGCCGCCGCGCCCGAGATCATGGTGGCGCTCGGCCTGACCCTGCCCGGTGACCTGTAGCCCGGCGACCACGAGGAGGCAGTGATGTTCGTTCGGCGACGCCCGTTGCTGCGTGCGGCCGCTGTAGGCGGCGGTGCGTACCTGGTGGGCAAGAGCGCGGCCCGGCGCCAGGCGGAGCAGGGCCAGATGGAGGCGGAGCAGAACCAGCGCATCGACGGCCTGGAACAGCAGCAGTCGCCCCCGCCGGCCACCCCTGCGACGGCGGCGGCCCCTGCTCCGTCGTCGCCCATGATCGACCAGCTGAACCAGCTGGCCACGCTCCACCAGCAGGGCGTCTTGACCGACGACGAGTTCACCGCCGCCAAGGCTAAGCTGTTCGGCACCTGAGCTGATGCCGACCGCCGATAGGTCCCATGCTCGGGCACCTGTACGGCCCGGAGGACGGTAAGAACTTCGACGGGGTGATCGGCAAGGACCTGAGCAACCCGATTCCGGAGTGGGCGGCCCGCACGTTCGATCACGTCTTCTCGCGCGCCACGCCCCGCGACCCGGCAAGCTGGGCGGCCATCCAGGCGCATCCTGTACCCGAATGGACGGCGGACCCCGAGGTGATCGGCCAGGCCCTGAGCAGCCTGGGCAAGGGCCTGGTACCCGCATTCATCGCTCTGGCCCGACAGATGGGAGTACCGCTCCCGGCCGAACTCAACGACCCGGAAGCAGCCCTGCCGCTCGGCCGCGTCGTCGGCGTCCTCAGGGACATCGCCGGTCACTTCTTCCCGCTCCTGGCTTGACGCTGGAGGGGCCAGCACCGTGCCCGGAGCGATAGCCGCGAAGCGGGCAGATGCCGCCTGAGAGCACTCTGCCGGAGCGCGGGGGAGCGTCAGGAACTTGGTTCGATGGCGGGGAAGGTCCAGCTGCCGTTGAGGATCTCGGCGCGGGGGCGGTAGCGGCGGATGAGGTAGTTCCAGATCACCGTCTGCTGATCGATCGGGGTCGGCGCCCGGTAATGCAGCCACCAACCCGCTGTCCGCACATCATCCACCGGGGGGTGAGCGTCGAGCTTCAGGCGGGATGGCAATGACCCGTCAGCGGTAGCGGCGAGACGGCAGCACTGCCCCGATCAGCCACAAGACCGGGAAGATGAAGCCGATCAGGCCCAGGACCCAGTGCCCCTTACGGAAGCAGAGGAGGGCGAGCGTGATGATCAGCACCACGTAGATGGCGGCCAGAAGAATGGCCAGACCCGTTCCTGACATGGTCACATCCCCTTAAGAGAATCCCTGGTCGCCGGCGCGGAGCGCGCGCAGCGACGACTCGAAGCCGGACAACCGGCTGCGGACGACGTCGGCCTGCTGCATACTCGCGCCGCCGGGAGCTCGTTCGGCGTCCATCGCCGACCGGACCGCCTGCAGCGAAGCGAGCACGTCAGCGATCCGGGCCTGGTCGCCTGGATCGGAGGCGGCCTCCCGCAGGGCGTACAGCGTCTGGGCGAGATCGTCCGCGCGTCGCTGGATCTCATACCACCGGGCGCGGGCGTCGCTGGCCGCCAGGTCGCCCTGCGTTTCCGCCACGCTCATCGCGTCGTGCAGCGCCGAGCCCTTTGCGTAGGCGTCGACGAGCCTGGACCGCCACCCGGCCGCGGCCGCCGAACGGCGTCGGCCCGACCGGGTGATCAAGGCGATCAAGGTGATCAGGCCACCCAGGACCAGGACACCGAGCAGCACCCACAGCCAGATCAGGCCGGTCCCGGAGCTGCCGCCGGACACGGCCGCGGTCGGCGATGTGGTCGGCGCCGGGGTGCTGGGCTCCGCGCTCGATGACGCGGGGGTGGCGGTCACCGTGGTGATAGCCGTGGAGGGCTCAACGGTGGGAGTGGAGGGCTCAACGGTGGGAGTCGAGGGCTCAACGGTGGGAGTCGAGGGGGGCGCGGTGGTGGTGCCCGAGGCCGCCGCCCTGCTGGTCACGCTGCTGATCGCGCTCTGGACGGCGCTTCCGCATCCCGCCGCCAGGCACCCGGCGGCCAGGATCGCTACCAGAACGAGAAAGCCTCTGCTCGTGCGTCGCATGGTCGTCCCTCCGCATGGTCCGATGGCCAGCCCCACATCGATGATCGGGCTGACCGGGCCGCACGGGCCTCATCCGCCCCGGGTGAGGCGGCCGCCGGTCCCTGAACGGCATCGTCGGGTACATACCTGAGAGGAGCCGTCATGGCTGGACTGACAGCGGAGGCGCCCGCGCGGACCTCTGGGCGATACCAGCTCGATTCGGACGCAGGACGGCTCACACCGGCCGAGCGCGTAGCCCGGGGCAAGGCGGCGCGGGCCGAGGTCCCGCGTGACAGCCACGCGGTCTTCGATCCGCCGCCGGACCGGCCGGACCCGATCGGCCTGCTGGAACAGCAGGCCAAGAACCGCGTCCCCGAGCTCGTACCGGTCCGGTGGGGCCGGATGATGGTGTCCCCGTTCACCTACTACCGCGGCGCGGCCCTCCCGATGGCCAGCGACCTGGCCACCACTCCGGTGTCCGGGCTGGCCGTGCAGGCCTGCGGCGACGCGCACCTGTCCAACTTCGGCCTGTTCGGCTCGGCCGAACGCCGCCTGATGTTCGACGTCAACGACTTCGACGAGACCCTGCCCGGTCCGTGGGAGTGGGACGTCAAACGGCTCGCGGCCAGCCTGGAAGTCGCCGGCCGGGACAACGGGCTCCCGGGCAAGCAGCGCCGCGAGATCGTCACCGCCGCCGTGGCCCGCTACCGGCAGGCCATGCGCCAGTTCGCCGCGATGACGAACCTGGACGTCTGGTACGCGCACATGGACATCAATGAGCTGCGGGCCGACCTGGACTCCCAGCTCAGGGCGCGGCAGCGCAAGGTGCTGGACAAGGGTCTGGCCAAGGCGCGGACCAGGGACAGCATGGAGGAACTGGGCAAGCTGACCCAGATGACCAACGGCCGCCCGCGGATCGTCTCCGACCCGCCCGTGCTCGTCCCGATCGAAGAACTGCTCTCCACGGAGAAACAACGGCTGAGCATCAACGACGAGATCACCGGCCTCCTCGCCAAGTACCAGCGCTCGCTGGAGACCGACCGCCGGTACCTGCTTCAGCAGTACGAGTTCAGCGACCTGGCCCGCAAGGTCGTCGGCGTGGGCAGCGTCGGAACGCGCTGCTGGATCGCCCTGATGCTCGGCCGCGACGACTCTGATCCCCTCTTCCTGCAGGTCAAGGAGGCGGAAGCCTCGGTGCTCAGCCGGTACGTCGGCGCCAGCAAGTACGCCAACCAGGGCCAGCGGGTCGTCGCCGGACAGCGGCTGATGCAGGCGGCCGGTGACATCTTCCTCGGCTGGCATCGCACCGAGGCGGGCCTGGACGGAAAGACCAGGGACTTCTACGTCCGGCAACTGCGGGACTGGAAGTTCTCCATCGAGATCGGGACCCTGCGCCCGGAGGGGTTGCAGATTTACGCCGGAATGTGCGGCTGGACCCTGGCCCGGGCGCACGCCCGCTCCGGCGACCGCATCGCCATCGCCGCCTACCTGGGCGGCTCGGACGTCTTCGACCGCGCCGTGGTCCAGTTCGCGCAGGCCTACGCCGACCAGAACGAACGTGACCACCAGTCCCTGGTCGACGCGGTGAAATCCGGCCGGATAACCGCCGAGCAAGGCGTGTGACAAGCCGGGCTCGGCGGGCTCAGGGCACAAGGGCGGAGGCGATGTGGTCCTCGACCTTTTGCTTATCGGCCTGGGCATCGCCCTTGAGCCATTTCCCCTGCTGGCGTTCATCCTGGTCCTGACCGCCGAGAAGGGCATGATCAAGGGCCTGGCCTACATCCTGGGCTGGCTTGCCTGCCTGGTAGCCGTGATCGCCTCGGTCGTTCTGGCCACCGGGAACAGCCCGCCCCGGCCGCAGACCGTGCCGTCGACCACCGCCCTGGCCGTCAAGCTGGTCCTGGGCGTGGTGCTGATTCTCATCGCCATACGTCAGCGGCGACGGATGAGCCTCCCCCGCAAGCGCCCGGCCTGGATGGCGCACGTGGACCGGCTCTCGCCGTGGACGGCGGCCGGCCTTGCCGCGTTCCTGCAGCCCTGGGTGTTGGTGACGGCCGGTGCCGCGACCGTGGTCCAGGCCAAGCTGGCGACGGCGGGAAGCTACCTGGTCCTGGTCCTGTTCTGCCTGCTGGCCACCTCAAGCTTCCTGTCCCTCGAGCTCTACGCGGCCTTCGCGCCTGCCCGGGCCGGGGCCCGGCTCGAGCGGACGCGGACCTGGCTGGACTCCCACCAGGACCAGGTGATCATCGTCATCTGCCTGCTACTCGGCTTCTGGCTGGCGGGCAAGAGCATCTACCTGCTGGTGAGCAGACCGTGACGACGCTCGCCCCCTCCGATCAGAACTCCCGCCAGCCGGCCGAGGTCGGCGAGAGCCGCTGGCCGATGGCGCTGGCCGTGCTGGCCGCCGGAGGTCTCCGCGTCGCCCTGCCATCCCAGCTCAGGGACGGAGATGCCCGCTGGGGCTTCCTCGTGGTCCTCGTCGCGCTGCTGGCCGTACTGGTCATCGGCGATCCGGGCCGGATCGACCGCAGCTCAACCTGGCTTCGCGTGCTGACGGGAACGCTCATCGGCCTGATCTCCGCCGTGAACGCCACCGCCGCGGCGCGCCTGGTAGCCGGGATCATCGGCGCGGAGAAGTTCAGCACCGACGCCAACCTCCTGCTGGCCAGTGGCGGCGCGATCTGGCTCAGCAACGTCATCATCTTCGGCCTGTGGTACTGGGATCTCGATCGCGGCGGCGCGGCCGCCCGTGCGCGCGGATCCGGCCCTCGGCCGGCCTTCGTCTTCCCCGAGATGGCCAACGCCGAGTACGTCGGCCCCGACTGGTATCCGAAGTTCGTGGACTACCTCAGTCTCTCGTTCGCGACCGCGATGGCGTTCAGCCCGACCGACGTCTCGGCCATCAAGCCCTGGGCCAAGCTCATGATGATGGCCGAGGAGGTGATTTCGCTGCTAGTCGCGATCCTCGTCGTCTCCCGGGCCGTCAACATCCTCAGGTAGCGGGGGGGCAGGCCGCGCTGGCCCCCGGTACGCGGAGACCAGGCGGGCGACCAGGGTGGCCATGAACACCTGGCCGGTCAGGGCCTCCAGGACCGCGATGGACCGGCCGCCGCTCTCGGCCGCGGTGAAGTCCCCGTACCCGAGGGTGGTCAAGGTGGTGAAGCTGAAGTACTGGAATGTCTGGGTATTGGCGGGCTGCCGTCCGGCGAAGAAGTCAGACGTGCCTAGGCGCTCGATGGCGGCGTAGCCCGACGCGAACATCAGCCCGACGATCAGGTAGGCGCTCAGGGCGCCGTAGATGCTCTGTACCGTGACCGCGGGCCTGGCCAGGACCCGGCGCACGACCGTGACCACGGCCATCAGCAGGAGTAGGACCTTCCACAGGTCCTCGGCCGCCGTTCCTGTCCGGCTGCCGGACAACGACGTCCAGAACGTCACGGCCGAGCCGATGATCGTGACGGCCCCGATGACCAGCGGCCAGCGGCCGGGCAACGGCGACGTACGCAGCGTGATCAGCAGGACCCCGGTGAACAGCACGACCTGCACCTCGGTGGCCAGCTTCGCGCCGCTGAACGCGGCGAGCAGGTAGGTCCCGATGAGGACCACAAGCAGCAGGCCGTACCGGCCGCCACCTCCTGGCGGTCCGGTACGGCCGTGGCCCCGCAGTCCCGCCAGCCGGGACGCGATGCCGGTGTCATGGTCAGCCCGGGGCGGACCAGTCGGCATGGGGTGAGGTGCTCAGCTGGTGCCGCTGCCGTGGAGCGCGTCCTGGAGTTCGGCTTCGCCGTCTTTGGACAGGGAGGTCTTGAGTACGGTGCCGCCGTACTTGCTCATCGCCTCGACGGCCTTGTCCGGGGTGACCTTCTCGACCATGAGGAACAGCGCCGAGGTGCCCGGCTGCAGCAGGCCGCGGACCTGGTCCTGGAACTGCTTGTCCACGCCGGACTTGGTGATCTTGCCCATCAGCGCGCCCATCCCGGCGCCTACGGCCATGCCCAGGACGGGGACGAAGAACAGCAGGCCGAATAGCATGCCCCAGAACATGCCCCAGGTGGCTCCGCCGCCGACCAGGTGGTGGCTGGTGTGGGTGTGGTACTTGCCCTCTTTGTCCCGCACGATCACCGCGATCGCGTCGGGCTGGATGATCAGGTCCTGGGCCAGCCGGCGGGCCTCGGCGGCCGCGTCGTCCGCGGTGGTCTCGTCGGGATAGCCGATCGCGATCAGGTCAGACATGGTTTTTCTCTCTCTCGTCGCAATGCCGACTCGGTCACGGGTTAGTCCATCAGGGAGCACCCGGCCGCGGGCCACCCGCGGCGGGTGAAACACCAGGCTCAGCGCGTCCGAACTCACCCGCGATGAGTGGGGCGTGCCGGACCGTGACGCGGGACGGTAGGAGCCTGGCCAGTGATTCCGAGCTGCAGGGGGCCTGTGGTGCCATCGTCGTACTACGAAATCCGGGTAGCCGGTGTCCTGCCGCCCGAGGTCCTGCTCGACTTCGACCGGCTCACCGCCTCAGTCGAGCCGGTCGAGACCGTCGTGCACGGCCCGCTTCAGGACCAGGCCGCCCTGCACGGGCTGCTGGCCCGGCTCGAGACCTTCGGCGTGCAGGTCATCGAGGTCCGCCGGCTGCACGAGAAGGATCCCTCAGCCCGCGACGAGGACCGCCCGTAACCCAGATGTTCATGAGATGCCGAACGAATCGGAGCGCGTGCCCCCGCGTCGGCTATTGCACCGCCGGGCTGGACGGCGCGGGAAGGGACTACGTGCCGTTCTGCCAGGCGGCTGCCCCGGCGGTTGCCCCGGCGGTCATCGCGGTGCGAGCCTGGGTCCACTTCAGCCTGGCCAGTTCGCTGGGCGGCACTTCCATCTCGCCGATCCACTGGCGGGTAACCGACACCAGGTGCCCGCTGCCTACGGCCAGGCCGGCCAGGGCGATCAACGTGCCAGCTCCCACCATCGCCGCGCTGGTGACCAGCGGGGCCGTCCTGAACCGCGGACCGTTCCTCAGGTTTACGTCGTTGCTCATGGGACCCATCCTTCTCGTGCGACATTGATCCTTACTGTCGCCAGCCGGACCGCGCCGGGAATCATCCGCCCGGGGTGATCGGCTCGCCGGCGGCCCGCCGCCCGGACGCGCCGCGCCTCATCCGTACCGGGTGATGTGCCGTCTGCCTGCCGAAGTGACCTGCCGGTCACCCGCCGAGCAGCCTGGCCTTCGCTGCCTCGAACTCCGCCTGGCTGAGCGCCCCCTTGTCGCGCAGCCGGGCCAGGTCGTCCAGCTGGCTGGCCAGGTCATCGCGGGGCGCCGGCCGTGAGCCGAAGGCCGAATACCGCTCGGCTTCCCGCTCCGCGGCCTCGGCCTCCCTCTCGGCCTCCCGGACTGCGGCCTCGGCCTGCCTCTCGGCCTCCCGGACCGCGGCCTCCGACTCCGCCACCGCCTTCTGGAGGCTCTGGTCCGGCGGCTGTCTGGTCAGCCTGCTCGCGCGCTTGATGACGTGCTCGCCGAGGTCGCCGAGGTCGCTGTCGGCCACCACCACGAGCCCGCTGTGCCCTTCGTCGAGCCCACTGGCGACCAGGCTAATGCCCAGCCCGCGCCACGCGCCCTGACGCGCCGGCTGTTCGTGCTTGATGACGATACGGACCTTTCCGGCATCGTCCTTGGTAATGACGGCCGCGTCGTAGGTATCGAGCAACCCGGACGTCAGGTAGAAGTCGTACACGGCGTGGTAGTCAGCTTCGGCCGCGCCCAGGGTGTCATAGCTCGCGGCGAACACGATGAAGGTCTCCATGGCCACGCAGGTGATCCAATCAGCCGGAGGCCGGCGGTGAGTCCTCCGTCACGGATGATCCCGGGCGCGGTAAAGGTAGAGCCGACCATCACGCTCTTGTCCGGTGGCCTGACGGCCGTCCGCCTCAGCTCGTCCCGTCGGCCAGCCGGCTCAGTTCCACGAGTTCCAGGCCGAGCGAAAGGATGCGAGTGAGCGCGCCATACAGCGCCGCCTGGTCCAGGGTGCCGGTGAGCACGGTATCGCGGCCGTTGGCTGCGATACCGAAATCCGCGAACGCCTCGCGTCCGGTCTGACCCAGGCCACCCGCGATGGTGATCCGGTAGCGGTGCGTCCGCACATCTCCCCCATGGACAGACATGACCGGGAACCCGCGACAGTAGTGACCCCGGCACCGGCACTATATAACGAAAATGAACATGCAACTGCACGTTCACTGACTAGATATGCCCAAAGACTTATCTACGATCACGTCACCCATCTGAGGCCTCCCGGACTACGCAGCGGAAGCCCAGGTGGGAGGTTGACGTGTCGATGGGCTGGGCCATCCGGGCGGCGGGGCGGTAACGGCGGCAGTAGTTGGGCGCGCACAGGTGGGACCCGCCCTTCATGACCTTGCGGGGGATGCGCGCCGGATCCCGCCGGTCGATGCTCTGCTCACGGGCGTCGACCATAGGGCCGCCAGCGCAGCAGGCGGGAGCGTCGGTGGCGTGGCCGGCGTACCAGTCCGACGTCCACTCCCAGACGTTCCCGACCATGTCGTACAGGCCGTAGCCGTTGGCCGGGAACGCGCCGACCGGTGAGGTCCTCTCGTAGCCGTCGTCCCGCGTGTTCTGCACCGGGAACTCGCCCTGCCAGGTGTTGGCCATCCAGCGCCCATCCGGGTTGAGCTCGTCACCCCAGGCGAACTCTGCGCCGTCGAGCCCGCCGCGCGCGGCCAGTTCCCATTCGGCTTCGGTGGGTATCTCCTTGCCCGTCCACCGGGCGTAGGCCAGCGCGTCGGCCCAGGCCACATGCACCACCGGATGGTCCGGCAGGTTCCGGATGGAGCTGCCGGGACCCACCGGATGCCGCCAGTCCGCGCCCCGGACCGGCTGCCACCAGTTGTACGGATCGGCGAGGCTAACCCGTTCCCGGGGGGGCACGAACACGGTCGAGAACGGCGCGAGCCACTCCGGCCGGGCGCCCGGGTAATCCGCGGGGTCAGGCGCCCGCTCGGCCACGGTGACATACCCGGTCTTGCGGACGAACCGGCCGAATTCCCGGTTCGTCACCGGCCCGGCGTCGATCAAGAATCCGTCCACCGTGACCTTGCGCGCCGGGCCTTCCTCGGGATAGTGCCGGTCCGACCCCATCAGGAAGGTCGCGCCGGGGATCCTCACTAGGCCGTCCATCACCGCCTCTTCCTTCCATCTGCCAGCCTGAGAACTCCTGAGAGTGTGCGGCCGAGGCCAGTGAGCTGCCCTCATCCGTGGTGTTCCCGCTCAGCTTCCTGCTCTGCGGCCTGGGGTTCCTCGGGATCCTGGTGCAGCGGGAGCACCGCGCCCTGCACGACCTCATCGCCTGGCACCGCGGTCGTCTACGCCTGGGATGCGCGGGCGGCCCGCCTCCGTTTCCTCGCCCGCCAGCCCGAACGCGCCCGGTCGGCAACACCGCCGAACGGGTTATCCGAGCAGCTGGACCTTGCCCTTCTGGAATTCTTCATCCGTGATGACCCCCCGGTCGCGCAGATCGGCCAGCTTGGTGAGCTCATCGGCACTGTGGCGTCCCTGCGCTTCGTCACGGGCATAGGCACGGTATCCCTCGTCTTGGGGGGCGTTGTAGGTGCTGACCTGGTCCTCGGCCAGATGCCCGCCGCGGGCGACAAGATACGCAAGGACGCCGATGAGGGGCACGAAGATCACGAAGATGAGCCAGGCTGCCTTGGCCCAGCCGCTGAGGTCCGCCCGTCTGAAGATGAGGATGATGGTCCAGACGACAAGGAAGATCCACACGCACCACGCGAAGAACCAGAACATGGTCAGGAACACGTTCAGCAATGGGTAGTTCATCTTGAGATTCACCTCTGTGTAAGGCATGCCGACCGGGAAAGCTCCTGTGCATAAGGCTCCGCGGTTGGATTCCAACCTGCCTCACCCCAGCAGGGTGAACCTTCGGGCCGGGGCGGAAATGAGTGGCAGACCGCTCAGCTAGCGGGTTACACTCCGGCCATGTCCCAGCTGGCCCGCCTGCTCCTCGTGGCGCCGTACTGACGCGATCGGTCAGTGCGGCAGCCCCTCACGCGTGAGGGGCTTTTTCATTCCCGGCCGGTCACGCACGAGGAGAGCCAGATGGACCAGGACACACCGCCGTTCCGGTACGACGCACGGCTGGCGAACGAGATCGAGCTGCGCTGGCAGGACCGCTGGGACTCCGACGGGACGTTCCGCACGCCCAGCCTGCCCGCCAGCTCCGGCCGTCCCAAGTTCTACCTGCTCGACTTCTTCCCCTATCCCAGCGGCATCGGGCTGCACGTCGGCCATCCGCTGGGTTACATCGGCACCGACGTGTTCGGCCGCTACCTGCGCATGACGGGCCATCATGTGCTGCACCCGTTCGGCTTCGACACCTTCGGCCTGCCCGCCGAGCAGTACGCGATCGACACCGGCCAGCACCCGGCCGTCACCGTCCAGCACAACGCGGCCGTGATGCGCCGGCAGCTGCGCCGCCTGGGGCTGGCCCACGACCGGGGGCGGGAGATCCTGACCAGCGATCCGTCCTACTACCGCTGGACGCAGTGGATCTTCCTGCAGATCTTCAACAGCTGGTACGACCCGGCCCGCGGCGCGGCCCGGCCGGTCGGCGAGCTGATCGCCGAGTTCGCCACCGGGCAGCGCCCGGTCCCGGGCGGCCGTACCTGGGCCGGCCTGTCCGCAGCCGAGCAGCGGGACGTCATCGACGGCCACCGGCTGGCCTACCTGGCCGAGGAGGTCGTCAACTGGTGCCCCGGGCTGGGCACCGTGCTGGCCGACGAGGAGGTCACCGACGAGGGCCGCAGCGCGGTGGGCAACTATCCCGTCTACCGCCGGCCGCTGCGGCAGTGGATGCTGCGCATCACCGCCTACGCCGAGCGGCTGCTGGCCGACCTGGACGGCCTGGACTGGCCGGAGAACGTCAAGCGCCTGCAGCGGAACTGGATCGGCCCGGCCGGCGGCCCCTACCACCTGCGGGACTGGCTGTTCTCGCGGCAGCGGTACTGGGGCGAGCCGTTCCCGATCGTCTACGACGAGGCCGACCCGGCCCGGCGCCCGATCGCGCTGCCCGAGCAACTGCTGCCCGTCATGCTGCCGGAGATGACCGATTTCCGGCCGGTGCCGCAGGACGACGACAGCGACCCGGTGCCGTCCCTGGCCCGGGCCGCCGGCGGCCGCTGGGCCGAGGTCACGCTGGACCTGGGGGACGGCCCGCGACGCTACCGGCGCGAGCTGAACGTCATGCCGCAGTGGGCGGGTTCCTGCTGGTATTACCTGCGCTACCTGGACCCAGGCAACGACACCGCGCCGGTGGGCCGGGACGTCGAGCGTTACTGGATGTCCCCGGGCGGCGTCGACCTGTACGTCGGCGGCGTCGAGCAGGCTGTGCTGCACCTGCTGTACGCCAGGTTCTGGCACAAGGTGCTGTATGACATCGGGATCACCAGCACCCCCGAGCCCTTCGGCCGCCTGTTCAACCAGGGCTACATCCTGGCCGACGCGTTCATGGACGCCCGCGGCCAGTACGTGCCCGCGGCCGAGGTGACCCGCGGCCCGGAGGGCTGGGCCTACCGCGGGCAGCCGGTCACCCGGCGGGCCGGGAAAATGGGCAAGAGCCTGAGGAACGGCGTCAGCCCGGATGACGTATACGACGCCTACGGCGCCGACACGCTGCGGCTGTACGAGATGGTGATGGGCCCGCTGGACGGCGACCGGTCCTGGCAGACCGACGGTATCGTCGGCATGCACCGGTTCCTGCAGCGCCTGTGGCGGCTGATCGTTGACGAGCAGACCGGACAGACCCTGACCCGGCCCGGGCCGCTGGACGAGGCCACCGCCCGCCTGCTGCACCGCACGATCGTGACCGTGCAGGAGGACTACGCCGCGCTGCGGTTCAACACGGCCATCGCCCGGATCATCGAGCTGACCGGCCACGCCGCCCGGCTGGACCGCGTCCCCCGGGCCCTGGCCGAGCCGCTGGTCCTGATGGTGGCACCGCTGGCTCCGCACCTGGCCGAGGAACTGTGGCAGCGGCTGGGCCACCGGTCGCCGCTGGCCTACGAGCCGTTCCCGCAGGCCGACCCCGCCCTGGCCGCCGACCCCAGCGTGACGCTCCCGGTCCAGGTCAACGGCAAGGTCAGGTTCACCATCGACGTCCCGGCCGCGGCCGGGCAGGCCGAGATCGCCGACCTGCTGGCCGCGCACCCCGGCTACCCGCGCGAGGACGTGGCCCGCCTGGTCATCGTCCCGGGCAAGATCGTCAGTATCGTCCTGAAAATTTGACAGCGGCGAAAACCCGAAAATCCAAAGTGCGGCCTATCGGGTGGTCGCGAGGTTCCTTCCGTAGGGCGAGTAGTCGAAGACGTTCAGCACTCCGTAGCCGCCGTCGACCATCAGGTCCTGTCCGGTGATCCAGCGCGCCTTGTCGCTGGCCAAGAACGCGACGGCGTTGGCCACGTCCCACCCGTCACCCTCGATGCCCAGCGCGGTCAGCACCGCCGTACGGCCCGTCCGGTAATCTTCCATGCTCGACCCCGGCGCCTGGCGGTCCTGCACTAGTTGGGTGACGGCGTTCCATACGTAACCGACGCTGACGCAGTTCACGCGGATCCCCTGCGGCGCGTACTGGGCCGCGAGGGTCGGCGTCAGGACCAGGGACACGGCGCGCTTGCTGACCGCGTAGCCGCCCGGGATCGGGTCGATGGCGCCGAATACCGATCCGACGTTGACGATCGCGCCGCCGCGCGGCATGTGCGGGACGGCGTACTTGGCCATCAGGACCTCGCCCCGGAAGTTGACCGCCATGAGCCGGTCGAACTCCTCGTCCGACCCGGGCTCGCAGCCGGGTGCCCGGCCCGCTCCCACGTTGTTGACCAGGATGTCAAGCTGGCCGTACCGGGCGACGGTCTCCTCGACCGCTCGCCGGCAGTCGGCGTCAAGCGCGGTGTCGGCGACGATCTTGATCGCGTCGCCGCCCTGCATCCTGATCGGCGCCAGCGTCCGCTCGGCGTTCTCATCCTCGATGTCGAGCACGGCCACGCGGACGCCCGCACGCGCGAAGTGCTGGCAGATCGCGCCGCCGATACCGATGGCGTAATCGTCCGGCCCGCTCCAGCCGCCGCCGACCACCAGGGCGACCTTGCCGGCCAGTCCGCCTGCCGCCTCAGTCCCGGTTTCCGTCATCTGTTGCCTACCTCCGCACCGTTGGAATCCAGGCCGCCGCGATCATGTCCGCGGCAGTCATGCGAGGGCTCAAATTTTACTCATGAGTAGAGGTCGGGGTCCAGCCTGGGGGTGGCCGGCTGTCCGCGCCGGAGCCAGCCCGGCCCGGCGGATTAGCGCTGGGCCTGGAACGGCTCGATGAGCTGCTCAGCCATCAGCAGCAGGACCGGCCGGGCCGCGTCGCCCTGCTCCACCGGGACCGGGCGGCCGTCCAGGCCGGTACGCCCGGCGGCAGCGCGGCGGGACGGGAACCTCGCGCGGCCGATCAGGACGTCCCAGATCGTCAGCACGACACCGAGGTTGACGGCCTGGTTGTCCGTCGCGTGATGCAGCCGGTGGTACGCCGGGCTCACGATCACCCGGCCGAGCGGGCCGAACGTCCAGCGCAGGTTGGCGTGCTGCAGGGTGCCGATGCAGACGTAGATCGTGATCAGCACCGGGGCGATCGCTCGCGTCGGCATCAGGACCACGACCGGGATGGTGGCCAGGATGAACCCCGTCGTGTGCATGAGCGGATGCGCGCGGAACGAGGTCAGGACGCTCAGCTCCTCCTGGCTGTGATGCAGGGCGTGAAAGCGCCAGAGGGGCTCGAGCTTGTGATCGGCGTAATGGGCCAGCCAGTTGGCCCCGTCCATGGCCACGATCGTAAGGGGGACGAGCAGCCAGGCCGGCCAGCTCTGCGTCGACCGCAACTCGATCCAGCCCGCATGATCACCGATCAGCGCTGCCGCGCCGACGCTGAGCAGCGTCATCAGCGGGATCACGACGATGGCGTGCAGGGCCAGGAAGCAGGCGTCCTGGACGTGGCCGCGGGCCAGGACCGGCCGGCGCTCCGCCGGCCAGAACCGTTCGCAGATCCCGGTCG
Source organism: uncultured Actinomycetes bacterium (assembly GCA_963790065.1). Lineage (GTDB taxonomy): Bacteria > Actinomycetota > Actinomycetes > Streptosporangiales > Streptosporangiaceae > Palsa-504. Next base: position 333,292 of record CAWBNK010000034.1, read on the forward strand.
CGACCACCAGCCCCACCAGGAGGGGAGCAGCCAGCTCGCCCCGGCCCGCCGACAGTACGGTCTCCAGCTGGCCTTGCCCGAGCAGCTTGCTCACCGCGACCCAGAGGATCAGGCCCGTCAGCCCGGCCACACCCAGTGAAGGCAGGGATAGCCGCGGCCACCGGGCGGTACGCTGCTCGGCCGGTGTTGAGCGCTCCTGGATCTGCCAAGCGGACACTGAGCTCCTCGACCCCCTATGCGGACCTTACCCGGGACGCCCTTCATCCCGTTCTACGTATGCCGTCCGCCGCGGGTTCGGCCGGAACCGGGATGTTCCGCGCGGCCATGCCCGCCTCGATGGCCGCGACCACCGACTCGGCCACTTTCACCCTGGCCCACCGCTTGTCCTCGGCCTCGACCAGCACCCACGGGGCGGCCGGGTGCTCGGTCCGGTCCAGCATCTCCGCCACGGCCGCCTCGTACTGCCGCCGCTTCTCCCGGTTCCGCCAGTCCTCCGCGGTCAGCTTCCAGGCCTTCAGCGGGTCGCGCTCCCGGGCCTTGAACCGGCTGAGCTGCTCGGCGTGCGACAGGTGGAGCCAGAACTTGACGATGATCATGCCCTCGTCGGCCAGCGTCCGCTCGAAGTCGACGATCTCCTGGTAGGCACGCCGCCACTGCTCCTCGGTGGCGTAGCCTTCGACCCGTTCCACCAGGACCCGGCCGTACCAGGACCGGTCGAGCACGGCCATGCCGCCCCAGCCCGGCAGCACCGGCCAGAACCGCCACAGGAAGTGGTGGCGCTTCTCGTCATAGCTCGGCGCGCCGAACTGCGCCACCCGGACGTGCCGCGGGTCAAGCGGCGCGACCAGCCGCTTGATCGCTCCGCCCTTGCCCGATGCGTCCCACCCCTCGAACACCACGCAGACCGCCGGCCCGAGCTGCGGGGTATCCCCGATCTGGCCGCCCAGGACCAGCCGCAGGTGCAGGAGCCGGCTCTGCGCCGCCGCCAGGCGGGCCGCTTCCTGCTTCGGGGTGAGTGCCAGGCTCAGATCCAGCCCGGCGAGTGCGCCGCTCCTGCCTGCCATGCGCCCACTCTCCGCATCCGAGAAAACCGCGCCCGGCGCGGTGGAACTTTCCACCGGCTTACCCGGATCCGGCATCTCTGTAAACCGCCGGGCTGCTGTCTCAGGCGCGCGCGTGGCCGGCGGCGAGCACGCGGCCCAGCAGGTCAAGCGCCGCTGGCAGTGCGGTGGCGCCGACAGCGCCGAACCCGATCAGCAGGCCGGGCTGGGCCGGCCCGGAGTAGTAGCAGTCGCTCAGGCCGGAGGTGACCAAGCCGTGCCTGGCCGCGACCTGCAGCACCTCGACCTCGCGGAGCCCGCCCCGCAGCTCCGCGGTGATGTGCAGCCCGGCGTTGGGGGCGCGGGCCGTGAGGTACCCGGCCAGCGGCCCGGACAGTGCCTCGGCCACCATGTGCTGCCGCTCGGCGTAGACGCGCCTGCTGCGCCGGATGTGTTTGTCGAGCAGGCCGTCGTTGATGAAGGCGGCCAGGGCGGTCTGCAGGATGGTCGGCGGGTGCCAGTCGATGATCTGTCTCAGCGCGGCGATCGGCTCGGCCAGCAGCGGGGGTACCACGGTGAAGCCGAGGCGGACCGACGGGGAGAACGTCTTGGAGAACGACCCTACGTACACCACGCGGCCGTTCGCGTCGAGCGCCTGGAGAGGCTCGAGCGGCCGGTCGACGTAGCGGAACTCAGTGTCGTAGTCATCCTCGATGACCGCCGCGTCGTGACGCTCGGCCCAGCGCAGCAGGGCCCGGCGCCGCGGCATCGACATCGTCATGCCGAGCGGATACTGGTGCGAGGGCGTGACGTAGACGATTCGCGCCGAGGCCGGCAACTGGTCCACGACCAGTCCCTGGTCATCGACGGGCACGCCGACGACGTCGGCGCCGAGAGCCCCGAACAGGCGCACCGCGGGGACGTACCCCGGGTCTTCGACCGCGACGCAGTCGCCGGGCTCGAGCAGGACCCGGGCGACCAGGTCGATGGCATGCTGGGCGCCGCAGGTGACCACCACCGTGTCGTCGGTGGCCGTCACCGACCGGGACCGGGCCACCCAGGCGGCGATGGCCCGCCGCAGCCTGATCCTCCCGGCCGGGTCGCCGTACTCGCGCCGTTCGGCCACCACCGCGCCCGCGACCCGGCGCCGCCACAGCGCGGCCGGGAACAGGGCCGGGTCCGGCAGGCCCGGACGCATGTCGAACCGGCAGCCGTGCCGCGGCGGCCGGAAGTACGGCGACCAGCCCTCGAACCGGCGGCTGGGGCGGAGCCCGGCCGCCGGCCGCGCGCCCTGCGGCGCGGCCGGGGGTGGCGAGGCCACCACGCTGCCGCCGCCGGCGTGCCCCTCCGCATAGCCCTCGGCGACCAGGCGGCCGTAGGCTGTGGTTACCGTGTGCCGGGACACGCGGAGCTCGCTGGCCATCTGGCGGCTGGGCACGAGCTGGTCCCCGGGCTTCAGGCGGCCCTCGGTGATGGCGTGGCGGAGCTGTTCGTAGAGCTGCGTGGTCAGCGGCTGGCCGGCCTCGGGATCCAGGAACAGGTCCATCGTCCTGGTCTACCACCAACTTGGTATGGCCAAACACTTCCATCTTGGATCTCGACGGCAGACCATCTTCTTCATATGGTGCTGATGTGCGGATCGGGCGCGAGGGCTTGCCGAACCCGACACCTGGGCAGGCCCTCGCGTCCGGCCGTGCGGCCGGCTCACCGGCCTCGTTTCGCTCACAGGGTTCGGCGAAACATACGGGGGCGCCGGTGATCCGGCCGGTCACCGTCCTGACGATGGCGATGTGACAGGCAGGCACCGGACGCATCGCGCGACCCTTACTCTCGGCCCGCCCGGGCGGTCCCTCCCCCCAACCCCCCGGGCGGGCCGCCCCGGCGCTGACGTCCGGCTGGCCAGCCGGCCGGTCTGGTCTTAGCCTGCCGTCATGGTCTCCAGCGCCCAGTCCCGGCCGTCAGCGCCGGAGATCATCACGTCCGGCACCACGCTGCGCGAGGTGCCGCTGGTGCCCGAGATCCGGCTGTACCAGGCCACCGAGCCGATGAGCCTGTGGCAGCACACCGAACAGGCCACCGGGCGCGTCGGCCTGGACCCGCCCTTCTGGGCCTTCGCCTGGGCTGGCGGCCAGGCCCTGGCCCGCTACCTGCTCGACCACCCGGAGACCGCGGCAGGCCGCAAGACGGTCGACATCGCCTCCGGCTCGGGACTGGTCGCGATCGCTGCCGCCCGGGCCGGGGCCGCAGCCGTGACCGCCTACGACATCGACCCGCTGGCGGCCGCGGCCATCGTGCTCAACGCCGACGCCAACGGCGCCGGAGTCCGGGCCGCCTGCGCCGACGTGCTGGCTGCCGACGCCGCCTTCCCCGACGCCGACCTGGTGCTGGTGGCCGACGCGTTCTACGAGCGCGAGCTGGCCGTCCGCGTGCTGCGGTTCCTGGACCGGGCCCGCGCCCGGGGCTGCGCCGTCCTGGTCGGCGACTTCGGCCGCGCGTACCTGCCCCGCGCCCGCCTGCGGCCGCTGGCCGGCTACGACGTGCCCGGCCTGGGCGCGCTTGAGGATCGTGATGTCAAGCACACCACGATCTGGACACTCACCGACGATCGCGAGTTATGGTCAAGCCGTGTGCACCGTTGTCATTGACTTCGCCCCCGGCGAGCCGATGCCGCTGCTGCTGCTGGGTGTCCGCGATGAGCTCACCGGCCGCCCGTGGCAGCCGCCGGCCCGCCACTGGCCCCGATCACCGCTGGCCGGCGGCCTGGACGAGCAGGCGGGCGGCACCTGGCTGGCGCTGTACCCGGACATCGCGCGGGTCGCCTGCATCCTGAACACCCGCGGCCCGCAGGCCCCGCCCGGCACCCGCCGTTCCCGGGGCGAGCTCCCGCTGCGCGCCGCGGCCGACGGCCGTCAGGCCCTGCACGAGCTGGCCGGGCAGCAGCCCATCCTGGCCCGCTACGACCCGTTCATCCTGGTCTGCGCCGACCTGTCCGCAGTGCTGGCGCTGACCTGGGACGGCCGCCGCGCCGTGCTCGACGACCTGCAGCCCGGCACCCACGTGTTTACCAATGCCGGCCACATGTACCCCCCGGCCGGTCCCGAACAGGCGCCCGACGCCAAGGCCGCTCACTTCGGGCCGAAGTTCGCCGCGCGCCGTCCCTCCGGCGACCCGGCCACCACTGTCAAGGACGCCTGGGGCGACTGGCTGACCCTGGCCGACGGCGACGGCCTGTCTGTCACCGATCCGGCCGCGATCATCGCCCGCCGGGAACTGCCCGACGGCCGGCTGTGGGGCTCCACCTCGGTCAGCCTGGTCGCCCTCGGCCCGGGTGGCCTGCGCTACGACTTCCAGCCCGTCCCCGGCGACGCGCCGACCTGGTACCCGGTCAGCCTCTAGCCCCGCCGGGCCGGACCCGGTCACGGCAGGCGCGGCGGCAGGCCCAGCGCGGCGAAGATCCGCTCGGTGTCCAGGAAGAACGTCATCCGGCTGATCCGCCCGCCCGACACCTCGTGCACCTGCAGCGCCCACGGCGCGTGCCCGCCGGCCGGATCCGGCTTGTACTGGGCGAACGCCGCGACGCCGTTGACCTGGCCGGCCTGCACCAGGATCGAGTCCCGGCACAGGCTGGGCGACGGCTCCAGCATCCAGCGGACCACGTTCTGCGCGCCCCTGATCCACAGCGCGTACGGCGGCATCGTCATCAGCGCGTCGTCCTGCAGCAGTGTGACCAGCTGCGCCATGTCGTAACGCTGGAACGCGTCCACGTACCTGGCCAGCAGGCCGGCCTGGTCCGCGTCCAGCGGGCCGGGTCGCTGCTCCTCAGGCAGCGCGGACAGCGTGGCCCGCGCCCGCTGCAGCGCGCTGTTGACCGCGGGCACGCTGGTGCCGAGCGTGGCCGCCGCCTCGGCGGCCGGCATCCGCAGCACCTCGCACAGGATCAGCGTGGCCCGCTGCCGGGCGGGCAGGTGCTGCAGCGCGGTCACGAACGCGAGCCTGATCGTGTCCCTGGCCACCGCGATCTCGGCCGGGTCGCCGTGCTCGGGCAGCACTCGCTCATCGGCCATCGGGGAGATCCAGATGTCGTCCGGGTGCCAGTCGCCGAGCAGCGCCTCGACCGGCGGCGAGGCCGGGCCGAGGTCCATCGGCAGCGCCCGGCGCTGCCTGCCGCGCAGCATGTCCAGGCAGATGTTGGTGGCGATCCGGTACAGCCACGACCGCACGCTGGACCGTCCCTCGAACCCGTCAGCCGCCCGCCAGGCCCGCAGCATGGTCTCCTGCACGGCGTCGTCGGCCTCGAACCCCGAGCCCAGCATGCGGTAGCAGTACCCGGTCAGCTCCCGCCGGTACTCCTCAAGCTTTTCCGGGCTCAGCTCTGCTGATGGCTCGGCTGATGGCTCTGCTGATGCGGTAGGCGCCATACTCCCCGACCCTACGACAGCCCCCTGACATTTCCGGGCCGGTTAGGCAGGCTCCATCCCGTAGCGGCTCATCAGCTCGCGTTCGGCCTCCCGCGGCGGAGGCTCGCCGGCCGCCCACAGCCGGTGCAGCTCCTCGAAGTAGGCGTCCATGGCCGGGGCATGCAGCACCAGCAGCCGGGCCGGCTCGGTGCTGGTGTTCCCGAAGGTGTGCCCCGCGCCCCGCGGCACCAGCAGGAAGTCCCCGGCGCGGCCGGACAGCTCGGCCTCGTCCAGCCGGAACGTGATCGTCCCGTCCAGCACGAAGAACGCCTCCGAGCAGTTCACGTGCCGGTGCGGCGGCGGCATCCGCGCGCCTGGCGGTACGGTCCGCTCCATCAGCGAGAAATCCCCGCCGGTCTGGGCCGCGACGGCCTTGAACGCCATCACGTTCCCCCGCGCGGTCAGCAGGTGGCCTTGCCCCGATGGCACGATCTGGTCCATGGTGCCTATTCTGCTCGGATGACCGACCTGCTGGCCGACGCGGTAGCGCGGCTGTACGAGGCTGACCCGGACGAGTTCATGCCGCTGCGCAAGGACCTGGCCGAGGCGGCCCGCGCCGCGGGGGACAAGGACGCGGCCAAGAAGATCACCGGGCTGCGCAAGCCCACCCGGTCGGCCTGGGTGGTGAACCGCCTGGTCAGGTCCGACCCCGAGGTCACCGGCCGGCTGGCCGCCCTGGCCGGCGAGCTGCGCGGCGCGGAGCAGTCCCGGCAGGGCAGCAGGATCCGCGAGCTGTCCGCGGCCCGGGCCCGGCTGGTCGACGAGCTCACCAGGCAGGCCCTGGCCGGGCTGACCGCGCCGCCCGCGGCGGTGCGCGAGGAGGTCACGGCCACCCTCGACGCCGCCCTGTCCGATCCGGAGGTGGCCGCTAGCCTGGGCACCCTGGTCCGCGCCGCGCACTGGGCCGGCTTCGGCCTGGCGCCGCTGGCCGACGGCGAGGCGGCACCCGCACCCGAACCGGCCCCGGCCAGAAAACCCGAGCCGGCTGAGGCCGTTGCTACCCATGAGCGCCATCGTCAGGAGAGAATCATTTCTGCCGAACGGGACGTGGCTGAAGCGGTCGAGGCCGCCCAAGCCGCAGCCGTGGGGGAGCAGCGGCTCGAAGATACGGTCCGCCGACTGGAAGCCGAGCTGGCGCAGGCGCGCCAGGACCTGGGGGAGGCCAGGCGCCAGTCGTACCGGGCCGAGTCGCGGCAGCGGCGAGCGGAACTGACCCTGGGTAGGCTCCGCGAGTAAACCTTTCCGGTCGGCTGGCGCCTCTAATAGACGTGAGACCGATGAGCCAGAGCGGAGGATCGGTGGACACACTGCCCGGGGTGACTCGTCCAGCGGAACCAGACGGGTTCCGTGATTTCGTCGAGGCGCGCTCATCCGCGCTGTTGCGGTCTGGCTGGCTGCTGACGGGAGACTGGCCGAGCGCCGAGGACCTGGTGCAGACCGCGCTGGCCGCGGCCTGGCCCCGCTGGTCCAGCCTCGAGCGCCCGGACGCGCCGGAGCTATACGTACGGAAGATCATGGTGAATACGTTCCTGCGCTGGCGGCAGCGGCGCTGGAACGGCGAGATCGCGACCGGCCAGCTGCCCGAACAACGGGCCTACGGGGACGTGTTCGCCCAGGTTGATGCCCGCCAGGCGCTGCTCGCGGCCCTGGACCGGCTGCCCGCCAGGCAGCGGGCAGTCGTCGTGCTGCGCTACTTCGCCGACCAGACCGAGGCCCAGACCGCGGCCGCGATGGGCTGCTCGGTGGGCGCGGTGAAGTCGCACGGGGCTAAGGCGCTGGCCCGGCTGCGGGACGCGCCGGGCCTGGCCGAGCTTTTGACCGGAGGTGTGGCCTCGTGAATACCGAGGAACGGCAGCTTGCCGACCTGCTGCACCGCGTGACGCCCGAGCCGCCGCGCCGGGTGACCGTGGAAGACGTCGCGTTCCGGCTGGCCAACGAGGCCGGCCAGGGCCGCCAGGCCCGAGCCCCGCGGCTGCGCGAGCCCCGGAGGCGGGAGCCGCACCGCAGGCGCCCTAGTTGGGGCCGCGCCTGGGCGCCTGCCCTGGCCGCGGCCGCCGTGGTCGTGGTGGCCGGCGGCAGCGCGGCCCTGGCCGTAGGGCTGACCTCGAACTCGCATCACGGCGGGGTGGCGTCGCCGGGCAGCAAGCTGACTTCCAGCTCCGCGGCACCGGTCACGTCCTCGGCCTCCACCGCGCCCGCCGTGGTACCGACCTCGGCGGTGCCCATCAAGGACGCGCCGTACGGCGCGGAGCTGATCAACCGGGACAAGATCACGCCGGGCACCCTGGTCAGCGGCGACAACTACCTGTACGGCGTCGAGCCGGGTTACCTAGACCAGATCAACCCGGCCAACGGGGCCGTAGTGCACCGGGTGCCGGACAGCGCCCAGGTCATCAGCGCGCCGGTCATCGTGGGCGACCAGGTGTGGGCGGTGACGACCTACACCAGCGCCGGCGCCGTCCTGACCGGTTACAACGCTGCCACCCTGACGCAGGTCGCGTCGGTGCAGGTCCCGGTCACCGGGCGGACGTCCTTCGCCGCGGCCGGGGTGCTGGCCGGGGCTGACCAGAACCTCTACCTGGCTGCGGGTAACGACATAGCCGTGGTGAGCACGGACACCCATAAGGTCACCCGGCAATTCGTCGAGCTCCAGGGGCCGATCAACTCGCTGGCGACCTCGCCCGACGGCACCAGGCTGTACGTCAGCCTGGGCAATGTCACCCTGGTGACCTATGCGCTACCGGGGCTCCCGACCCTGGCCACCTCGACCGTGAGCGTCGACGGGGCGGCGGCCAACCTGGTCGCGACCAGCGGCGGCGTCTGGGGCACCATGGCTACCCAGACCACCACCGCCTGGTTCGCTCCCGGCGGCAACCTGGCCAAGCTGGTCCACGTCGGTGACGTGACCGGGACAGGCGCCTACTCCATCCCCACCTACGGCGGCGGCGCCGTCTGGATCGGCGGCTCGCAGACGCTGGTGTGCGCCAGCCCGGCGTCCGGGCAGGTGCTGGCCACCGCCAGCATCCCCCGTGACGGCAGCGCGCCGGAGTACCTCGGCGGGGTGGCCGTGTCCGGCTCGCGCGCCTACGCCTCCTACTCCACCTCGTCGGCCCAGCAGTCCGGGACGGCCGTGATGGCCGTGCCTTCCGCCTGCAGCGGCTAGAACCCCGCCATACGCGACCGGAAACCCTGCGCGGTCGCGCCTAACGGCCAGGTCCGCCCGCCACCCGCTCCACGGGTGGCGGCGGACCTGGCGGCGTTCCGTCGCCGAACGGCCGCCCGCCTAGTTCCTCCCGGTGATGCGGGGTGAGCCAGCCGGACTCGTCAGGCCCGGCCGGGACGATCTGAGACGGGTTGAGGCCGGTGTGCACGCGGTAGTAATGCTGTTTGGTCTGCTCGAAGTCGATGGTGTCGCCGAAGCCGGGAGTCTGGAACAGGTCCCTGGCGTAGGCCCACAGCACCGGCATCTCGGTGAGCTTGTTCCTGTTGCACTTGAAGTGGCCGTGGTAGACCGCGTCGAACCTGACCAGGGTGGGCCAGAGCCTGACGTCCGCCTCGGTGATCGTGTCGCCGACCAGGTACCTGCGGTCGGCTAGCCGCTCCGACAGAGCGTCGAGCCGGGCGAACAGCTTGCGGTAGGCCTCCTCGTAGGCCTCCTGGACGCGCGCGAAGCCGCACCGGTACACGCCGTTGTTCACGTCCTCGTAGATGCCCGCGCTGATCTCCTCGATCTCGTCGCGGAGCCGTTCCGGGTACAGGTCGGGCGCCCCCGGCCGGTGGTAGGCGGTCCACTCGTGTTCCAGGTCCAGGGTGATGTGCCTGAAGTCGGCGGTCACCACCGCGCCGGCCGGGATGTCCACCACGGCCGGAACGGTCACGCCCCGGTCGTAGCCGGGCAGGGCCTTCTCGTAGGCGTCCCGCAGCCAGTGCACGCCCAGCACCGGGTCAAGCCCGCCGGGATCGAGGTCGAACGTCCAGCTCCGCTGGTCGTGCTCGGGCCCGCAGATGCCCATGGACAGCGCGGGCTCAAGACCGAGCAGCCGCCGCACGATCATCGTCCGGTTCGCCCACGGGCAGGCCCGCGCCACGACCAGCCGGTACCGTCCGGCTTCGGGCGGGAACGTCCCGTCCCGCCCGTCGGCGGTGAACCGCCCGTCCAGGTAGCGCGTGTCCCGCACGAAGGTCCCGGTAGCGTTTTGCGCCGTATCGCTCACCCGGCCGACGCTACCCCACGCCGCCCGGGCCGGCCTGCTCGGCTCGGCTCGGCTCGGTGGCAGGCGGCGAGATCGGGGGCGTCTGGCGCTACCCCGCCGCCCTGTCCGCCGGCGCGGCCGCCGTCGCCATCGACCACACCCCGTTCCTGGCCACCCCGCAACTGGCCGCCACCCCGCAACTGGCCGCGCCACCCCACCCCCACCCCGCCGGCCGAACTGCGGTAATCCGGACCCTCGATCAGGCATTCGGATTATCGTGGATACTTGCTGCCCCTATGAGGTAGGTAAACATCCACGCTCACGGCCAGCGTCGGCAGGTCGTATCAGCAGTCACTCTGGCAGCAGCGCGGATCAGGTAGCCGGGGTTTACGGCGGCCATCGGGACAGCCGGGCCCTGATCCGGGCCGCGACGCCAGCAAGCAGTCTCGCGATGGGACTGGCGTGGCCTGTTAGGTTAGCCTAAGCTAAGCTCTCTGTGGCCTGGGGTGCGTCGTTGTGGCGGGGACCACTTGGGAAGGGTAGATGACCAACAGGACCAGAGTAGAACTAGCCGTTGCCATTCTCGCGGCACTTGCTGGCCAGCGCGTGCAGTTCGACGGCTCACGCATCGGCCTCAAGCGCCTCCACGCAGGCCGTCACCGCGACCTGCCAGCAGGTCGGCGCGGTGCTGAGCGATGGCCCCGATCCGGATTCCGATCCGGTCGGCTACGCCGAGGCGCAGATCCTACCGCTCCGCCATGTCAGCACGCCCGACCCGGCGCTGCACGCGGCCATCGGCCAGCTCGCCGACGCCTACCAGCAGGTTTTTGTCAGCAGCGGAAAGAGCAGCAGCGCTAAGGAGGCTGTCTCAGTGGCCAGCAACAAGCTCAACTCGATCTGCCCGGGCGCTGCCTCATGATGCGTCGGCGAGCCACCGCGGCGACCGCACTGGCCCTGGCGGTCTGCGGCGTCCTGGGCGGCTGCGGCTCATCAGCGTCCGGGTCCGATCCCGGTTCCGGGCAGTCGATCACCCTCTACAGCGGCCAGCACGAGCAGACCACCAACGGGCTGGTGACCGCCTTCGAGAAGCAGACCGGCATCACCGTCAGCGTCCGTAACGACGACGAGGACACGCTGGCTAACCTGATCGCCGTGCAGGGCTCCCATTCTCCGGCCGACGTCTTCTACACCGAGAACTCGCCCGCCCTGGTGTTCCTGCAGGAGAAGGGCCTGCTGTCGCCGGTCGATACCAGCACCCTGGCCAAGACCCCGGCCAAGTACAACTCGACCGCCGGTGACTGGGTGGGGGTCTCGGCGCGGGTCAGCGTGCTCATCTACAACCCCTCGCTGATCGCCAAGAACCAGCTGCCGACCTCCGTCATGCAGCTGGCCGACCCGCAGTTCCAGGGCAAGTTCGCCTTCGCCGCCGGCGAGACCGACTTCCAGCCGATCGTCACCTCGGTCATCAGGACCTACGGCCAGGCGGCCGCGCTGCGCTGGCTCGACGGCATCAAGACCAACGCCGCCAGCCACATCGTTCCGGATAACGAAACGATCGCCGATGAGGTGAACCGGGGCCAGGTAGCCTTCGGGGTCATCAACGAGTACTACTGGTACCGGCTCCAGGACGAGATTGGCGCGTCGGCGATGCACTCGCAGATCACCTACTTCGCCCCGCACGACCCGGGATACGTGATCGACGTGTCCGGCGCGGCGGTGCTGAAGTCGAGCAAGCACCAGGCCGCGGCGCAGAAGTTCCTGGCCTTCCTGGTCAGCCAGCAAGGCCAGGACATCATCGCGCGCGCGACAGGCAACGAGCAGAGTTACGAGTACCCGCTCGGCTCGGGCGTGACGACCTCGGCCCCGGAGACGCCGTTCGTCCAGCTGCAGCCGAACTCGATCACGGTCGCCGATCTCGGCGACGGCTCCGCGGCGATCGCGCTGCTGCACCAGGCGGGGCTGCTGTGAGCCGCCGGCCGGACCGTCGTCCCTGATGGCCGCCTCGGACACACTGGCACCTGCGCGCACCGAACCGGCGGTCCCGGCCTCCCGGCGCGCCCGCCGGCCGGTGGCCCTGCTGACGGTCAGCTACCTGGTGGCGGCGGTCCTGGCCGTGCCGCTGGTCTTCCTGCTGATCGAGGCCCAGGGGGCCGGCGCCTCGGATGTGGCGCATCTCATCTTCCGGCCGCTGACCGGCTCGCTGCTGTGGAACACCGTCCGGCTCACCGTCGCGGTCACCGTGGCCTGCGCGGTGATCGGGACCGGCGCCGCGTGGTGCGTCGAGCGCACCGACCTGCCCGGCCGCCGGGCCTGGGCCGTGCTCGTGGTGGTACCGCTGGCCATCCCCGACTTCGTGGTCAGCTTCGGCTGGCACTCCCTGTGGACCTGGGCCCAGGGTTTCCGGGGCGCGGTCATCGTGATGACCCTGGCCGTCTACCCGCTGGTCTACCTGCCGGTGGCGGCCAGCCTGCGCAGCGCGGATCCCGGCCAGGAGGAGGTGGCCCGCAGCCTGGGCTCGGGCCGGATGCGCACCTTCGCCCGGATCACGCTCGGCCAGGCCAAGGGCGCCATCCTGGGCGGCTGCCTGCTGGTCGCGCTGGTGCTGCTGGCCGAGTACGGGGCGTTCGAGATCGTCGGGTTCCAGACCTTCACCACCGAGATCTTCACCGAGTTCAACGGCTACAGCTTCGCCGCCTCCTGTGCGCTTTCCCTGGTGCTGGTGGTGCTCAGCCTGCTCGTGCTGGCCGGTGAAGGCCTCATGCGCGGCCAGGCCCGGGTCAGCAGGACCGGCCCGATGACCCAGCGCAACATCCCGCCCCAGCGACTGGGCCGGGCCCGCTGGCCGGTGCTGGCCCTGTTCGCCGCGCTCGTCCTGCTCGCGCTGGGCGTGCCCGTCGCCTCCGCCGTGTACTGGATCGTCGACGGGCTGCCCCCGGCGCTGTCCGGCGGGGCCAACGTGTCCCTGCTCGACGCGGCCGGCCACACCGCCGCCTACGGCGGATCGGCGGCCGCCGTGGCCACGGTCCTGGCTTTCCCCGTGGCCCTGCTGGCCATCAGGCACCCCGGGCGGATGCGCCGTTTCCTGGAGCGCAGCACCTACCTGGTCCTGGGCATGCCGGGCGTGGTCATCGCCTTCGCCCTGTCCTACTTCACCGAGCGCTACGCGGCCGGGTTCGGCTACGGCACGTCGATGCTGCTCGTCGCCTGCTACGCGATCATGTTCTTCCCGCTGGCGCTGGTCGGGGTCAAGGCCTCGCTGGTCCGGGCGCCGGTCGGCCTGGATGAGGTGGCCAGGTCGCTGGGCCAGCGCCGGCTGGCCGTGCTGCTGCGGGTGACGGTGCGGCTGGCCGGGCCGGGCCTGGTGGCCGCGTTCTGCCTGGTCTTCCTGTCCGCGGTCACCGAGCTCACCGCCACGCTGCTCCTGATCCCGACCGGAACCCAGACGCTGGCCACGCAGTTCTGGGCCTACGAGTCGAACCTGTCCTACAGCCAGGCCGCCCCGTTCGCCCTGGTGATGATCATCGTCGCGGCCGTGCCAAGCTATGTCCTGGGCCGGTTTTTTAATCGTCCAGTTCAAAGGGCAAGGATGAAGTTATGCGGCAAGTGGCGGTAAGCGGCCTGTACAAGGCCTTCGGGGCCCACCCGGTGCTGACCGGCGTGGATCTCGAGGTGCCCGCCGGGTCGCTGACCGCCATCCTCGGCCCGTCCGGCAGCGGGAAGACCACCCTGCTGCGGCTGCTGGCCGGGTTCGAGCGCGCCGACGCCGGCACGATCAGCATCGGCGAGACCGTGGTCGACGGCCCCGGCGCCTACGTCGCCCCGGAGCGGCGCCGGATCGGCTACGTGCCGCAGGAGGGCAGCCTGTTCCCGCACCTGACCGTGGCGGCCAACGTCGGCTTCGGCCTCCCGGCCCGGAACCGCCGGGGCAGCCGGGTCACGACCATGCTGGACCTGGTCGGCCTGGACGGGATGGGCCAGCGGTACCCCCATCAGCTGTCCGGCGGCCAGCAGCAGCGGGTGGCGCTGGCCCGGGCCCTGGCCATCGAGCCGGCCGTGGTGCTGCTCGACGAGCCGTTCGCCTCGCTGGACGCCCACCTGCGGGCCAGCGTCCGCGCCGACGTCGCCGGGATCTTCCGCCGGGCCGGTACCACGGCGGTGCTGGTCACCCACGACCAGGACGAGGCGCTGTCCACCGCCGACCGGGTCGCGGCCCTGCGCGACGGGAAGATCGCCCAGTACGCCGCCCCCGAAGAGCTCTACTCCCGGCCGGCCGACGCCGAGCTGGCCCGTTTCGTCGGCGAGGCGAACCTGCTCGAGGGCGTCCTGGCCGGCGGCATGGTGAAGACGCTGCTCGGCAACCTGCCCGTGGACCCGGCCGCAGTCGGCGAAGCGAGCCAGGTCACGGTGCTGATCCGGCCCGAGCAGATCGAGCTGGAGCCCAGCGCCGACGGCGTGGCGGGCCGGGTGCTGTCCTACGGCTACCACGGCCACGACGCCGTGGTGTACGTCCAGCCCGACCAGGACGTCGACAGTCGGCCGATCGTGGTCCGGATTCTCGGCGGCCAGCAGCTGCCGGCCGGCTCGCCCGTCACCCTGCGGGCCCGCGGCCCGGTCTTCACCTGGCCCAGGGACTAGCCCGGCCGCGACGTTTGCCAGGACGTGCCGGAGCTGAGAGGCTTGCCGCGGTTATCCGGTCGGCTATCGACGGGAGTGCTCATGAAGGCGCGTGCGCAACTGCCGGTCCGGGTCGGCGGGCTGATCCTGGCCGCCTGCGCGACGCTGGCCGTCACCGCGCCCCCGGCGCTGGCCAGTGCCAGCCAGGCCCAGACTCCGGCGCTGGCCCAGACCGTGGCGCTGGCCCGGACCGCGGCGCAGGCCCGGACCGCGGCGCAGGCCCGGACCGCGGGTCCGAGCGGCGTGCAGGCCCAGGCCGCCGCGATCGCCAACGCGTCCACCGGCGCGCTGCTGTGGAGCCGCGACCTGAACACCAAACGCCCGATCGCCAGCATCACCAAGGTCATGACCGCGCTCGTGGTCATCAGGGCCGGGAACCTCGACCGGGCCATCACCATCCCGTCCGCCGTGGTCGGCTACGTGGCCGAATGGGACGCCAGCAGCGCGGGCCTGGTACCGGGGGACCGGCTCACCGCCCGCCAGCTGCTGGTCGGCCTGCTGCTGCCCTCGGGCGCCGACGCCGCCTACGCCCTGGCCCAGGCGTACGGACCTGGCATCCCGGCCTTCATCAAGAAGATGAACGCCACCACCCGGCAGCTCGGGCTGGGGCGGACGCACTTCGCCAACTTCGACGGGCTGCCCTGGCCGGGCGAGTACTCCACCTACTCCACCGCGGCTGACCTGATCACGCTGGGCCGGGACGCGATGGCCTCGGCCCTCTTCCGCTCGATCGTGGACCTGGGCAGCTACCGGCTGCCCGCCGGATCCGGGCATCACGCCTACCGGTGGCAGAACACCAACCCGCTGCTCGGGACGTACCGGGGCGCGATCGGGATCAAGACCGGGTACACCCTGGCCGCCGGGCACTGCCTGCTGTTCGAGGCCAGCCGCGACGGCCGCACCTTCATCGGCGTCACCCTCGGTAGCCCCGGCGTCGGCACCACGGTCAACGGCGCCGACCCGACCCGCCTGCTGAACTGGGCCTTCAGCCTGCCCGGCCGCTGACCATCGATCGCTAACCGACACGCCGCGATCTGCGGAAACGCTTGACGACCAGGCGGACGAACCGGAACTATCGTATGGCTTGTGCCCTCGTGAAGCGCAGGCGCCCAGTAACAAGCGCAGTAACAAACGCAGTAATAAAGGGGACGGGGCAGCGGCAACCAGGCGACTGTGACCGTCAGCCGTCACGACCCAGCTGGCAGGATCCAGCGGATCGGAGAACATGACATGAGGGGCCTCAAGAACTTCCTGATGCGCGGTGACGTGATCGTCGTCGCCGTAGGCCTGGTCGTGGCCTTGGCGTTCAGCACGCTGATTGCCGCGTTCACGACCTACATCATCAACCCGATCGTGGCCGCCGCCGGCGGCAAGACAGGCAACGGCCTGGGCTTTTACGTCAGCGATCACAACGCCAAGACGTACGTGAACATCGGCCAGTTCATCTCCGCGATCATCTACTTCATCATCTTCGTGGCCGTGGTCTACTTCGTCATCGTCGTGCCCTACAAGCACGTCCAGGCCCGGCGCGGCCAGGTCGTGTTCGGCGACCCGCCTGCCCTCAAGACCTGCCCGGCCTGCCTATCCAGCGACCTGCCCGCCGCCGCCTCCAAGTGCAAGTACTGCGGCACCGACCAGCCCGCCACCGCCTGACCCGCCGCACCCCGGCTGCCCGTGGCAGGAAAGGTGGGGTATTCGTCATTGCTGTCACCTGGACCGGGCGACAGACTGTGAGGCATGCGCACGGTCGGGATCATCCTGTTCGACGGGGTGCAGAGCCTTGATGTGACCGGCCCGCTGGAGGTGTTCGCCGGAGCCAACAGCTGGCGCGGGGCCGAACCCGCCTACCAGATCAGCACGGCCAGCCTGGGCGCTCACCCGGTGCGCACCTCGAGCGGCCTGCGCCTGGCCCCCGACCAGGCGCTGACCGGCGATGCGGTCCCCGACATCCTGATCGTGCCCGGCGGCGACGGCGCCCGCCGGGCCGACCCGGACCTGGTCGCCTGGCTCCGCGCCCACGCCCGCCGCTCGGCCCGGCTGGTGTCGGTCTGCACCGGCGCGTTCCTGCTGGCCGCGGCCGGGCTGCTGGACGGGCGGCGGGTCACCACCCACTGGGCCTACTGCGATGCCCTGGCGGCCCGGTTCCCCGCGGTCCGCGTCGAGCCGGACCCGATCTTCGTCCGGGACGGCACCCTCATCACCTCGGCCGGGGTCACCGCCGGGATCGACCTGGCCCTGGCCCTGGTGGAAGACGACCTGGGCCGGGACGCGGCGCTGGCCATCGCCAGGCACCTGGTGGTGTTCCTGCGCCGTCCCGGCAACCAGGCGCAGTTCAGCGCCCAGCTCGCCACCCAGCTGGCCGGCCGGGAACCGCTGCGCGAGGTGCAGCAGTGGATCGCCGACCACCCGTCCGCCGACCTGTCGGTGGAGGCGCTGGCCGTCCGGGCCAGCCTGTCCCCGCGCCAGTTCGCGCGGGCTTTCGCCGCCGAAGTCGGCATGCCGCCGGGCCGTTACGTCGACCGCGTCCGGCTCGAGGCCGCCCGGCGCCGGATGGAGGACACCGCGGACGGCGTCGAGCAGACCGCCCGCTCCTGCGGCTACGGCACCCCGGAGGCCATGCGGCGTGCCTTCATCCGCGCCCTCGGCGTGAGCCCCGGCGAGTACCGCCGCCGCTTCCGCCCCGACCTGAACCCGGCCTGAACCGGACCAAAGGCCAGACCAAAAGGCCGGGCCAAAAGGAGAGTCATGCAGATCGTCATCGTCTTGTTCGACCGGTTCACCGCGCTGGACGCGGTCGGCCCGTACCAGGTCCTGGCCAGCCTGCCCGGCGCCGAGGTGGTGTTCGCCGCCGAGCAGCCCGGCGTCGTCGGCGACGACGCGGGCCTGCTGAAGCTGACCGTCGAGGCGTCCCTGGCCGACCTGCCGCACCCGGACGTCGTCCTCGTGCCCGGCGGCCCGGGGCAGCGCGACCAGATGCAAGACGGGCCCCTGCACCAGTGGCTGCGGGCCGCCGACCGGACCACCGCGTGGACCACGTCGGTGTGTACCGGCTCGCTCATCCTGGCCGCCGCCGGCCTGCTCGAGGGCCGCCGCGCCACCTCGTACTGGATGTCCGTGGCCCAGCTCGGCCAGTACGGCGCGCTGCCCGTCTCCGAGCGGGTGGTGTTCGACGGGAAGTACGTGACGGCCGCGGGAGTGTCCTCCGGGATCGACATGGCCCTGGCCCTGGCCGGCCGGATCGCGGGCGACGAGACCGCCCAGGCCATCCAGCTCGGCATCGAGTACGACCCGCAGCCGCCCTACGACGCGGGCTCCCCGGACAGCGCCCCGGTCGAGATCGTGCGCCGCCTGGAGTCCCGCAGCCGCTCCATCCTCACCGGCCGCGACCGGTAACCAAAGGCTAGAACGAAGCGTAAACACCCTCGCGCCGGCCGTAGTCGTACCGGTAGATCTCCCGGCCGTCCACGAACGCGAGCTCGGCCCGGCTCATCACGTCCAGCGGGTCGCCCGACCAGATCACCAGGTCGGCGTCCTTGCCCACCGACAGCGAGCCGAGCCGGGCATCAACCCCGATGATCCGGGCCGGGTTGATCGTCACGGCCCGCAGCGCCGTCACCGGGTCCAGGCCCTCCTTGACCGCCAGGGTGGCCTGGTGGATGAGGAAGTTGATCGGCACCACCGGGTGGTCGGTGGTGATGGCGATCGTCACCCCGGCCGCGGCCAGCCGTCCCGGGTTGGCCAGCGACCGGTTGCGCAGCTCCACCTTGGACCGGCTGGTGAACAGCGGCCCGATGATGACCGGGATCGACGCGGCCGCGATCTGGTCGGCGATCAGGTACGCCTCGGTGCCGTGATCGATCACCAGGTCATAGCCGAACTCCCTGGCCATCCGCATCGCGGTCGCGATGTCATCGGCCCGGTGGCAGTGCTGGCGCCACGGGATCTCGCGGCGCAGCACCCGGCCGAGCGCCTCGAGCTTGAGGTCGCGTTCCACCACGGACCGTTCAGAAGATGAATCCTTCGAATCTGCCGCGGCCAGCTTGGCCTGGTAGTTCTGCGCGGCGACGAACGCGCCGCGGATCACCGCGGCCGTGCCGAGCCTGGTCGCCGGGGTCTCGTTGCGCTCCCCGTAGACCCGCTTGGGGTTCTCGCCCAGCGCGGACTTCATCCCGGCCGGCTCGCGCAGCACCATCTGGTCCACGGTCCGGCCCCAGCACTTGATGGCCGCGGTCTGGCCGCCGATCGGGTTGGCCGAGCCCGGGTTCACGTTGACGGCCAGCACCCCGCCCGCGATCGCGTCGCGGAAGCCCAGGTCAGCCGGGTTGATCGCGTCGATCGCGCGGACGTGCGCGGCCACCGGGTCGGTCCGCTCGTTGGTGTCCTGGCCCGCCCAGCCCTCGGCCTCCTCGTGCACCCCGGCGTGCGCGTGCGCGTCGATGAAGCCGGGCAGCACCCATTTCCCTGCGGCGTCGACCACATCGACCCCGGCAGGCACCGGGAAGCCGGGCCCCTCCACGGCCGCGATCTTCCCGTCCCGCAGCAGGACGATCCCGTCCTCGATCGGCTCACCCTCGACCGGGACCACCCGGCCTCCGACAATGGCGGTACTCGTCATAACTAAGACTCCAGGAAGAACTCGGTCAGCACCGGTGCCAGCACCTCGGGCGGGATGCCGTGGTCGTAGCCCGCCATCATCTGCAGGCGTGCGCCCGGTATGGCCGCGGTGGTCTCCCGCACGGTCCGGCCGAACCACTCCGGGCTGTTCCCGCCGCCCATGACCAGCACCGGCACCGTGATCCTGGCCAGCTCGGCGGCTGGCACGCCCTGATTGCCGGTCAGCGCCAGGTCGTAGGGCAGGGTGTGGGTCAGGGCCTCCAGGCCGGGCCACGTCGGGGACCTCTCCATCATCGTGACCACGCGGGCGGGTACCTGGATTACTTCGGTCATCCAGAACCTGACCGCGTCATCCCGCCGGCCCGACGCGACCAGCTCGCGGATGCGGGCCGCCGGGTCCGCGGGGACCTCGCGGCTGCCGGGGATGATGTACGGCGCCTCGTAGACCACGGCCGCGGTGACCGGCGCGCCCTGCGCGGCGGCCCGCAGGACCAGCGCGGCGCCGGAGGAGTGGCCGAAACAGAACGCCGATCCGCCCGCTGCCCCGATCACCGCAGCCAGGTCCTCGACTTCCCGGTCGGGGGCGTAGGGCTCGGTGTCGCCGCTGTCCCCGCGGCCCCGCCGGTCGTAGGTGTAGACGGTGAACGCCGCGGTCAGGCTGTCCGGCGGGACGAACGACTTGCGGTCACAGAACGCCCCCGTCACCGCGATCAGCGCCGGGCCGTCCCCGGCCCGGTCGTAGGCGATGACGGTGCCGTCACCGGACTTGGTGGTTTCCATGCCAGTCACCCCGTGCGTCGGAAGCGGGTTCACTTACAGCTGCTGGCTGATCGCGGCGACCTCGTCCGCACTCAGCTGCAGGCCGGCGGCGGCGATGTTCTCCTCGGCATGCTGGGGCGAGCCGGTACCCGGGATGGGCAGGATCTGCGGCGAGCTGGCCAGCAGCCAGGCCAGCACGACCTGGTGCTGGGTCGCGTTGTGCCGCTCGGCCGCCGCGGCCACGGCCGGGTTCTGGTCGGCCTCCTGCACCGGCGCCCACGGCAGGAAGACCAGCTGCTCCTGCTCGCACAGGTCGATCATCGACTGCGACCGCCGGTCGCTGACGTTGTGGCGGTTCTGCACCGACACGATGGGCGCGATCTGCTGCGCCTCGCGGAGCTCGGCCTCGGTGACGTTGGAGATGCCGATGTGCCGGATCTTGCCCTCGTTCTTCAGCTCGGCGATCGTGCCCACCGACTCGGCCAGCGGCACCGCCGGGTCGGGCCGGTGGAGCTGGTAGAGCGGGATCTGCTCGAGCCGGAGCCGCCGCAGGCTGCCCTCGCAGGCCTGCCGCAGGTGCTTGGGGTGGCCGTCGGGCGCCCAGCGGTTCGGCCCGGGGCGGACCAGGCCGCCCTTGGTGGCGATCACCAGGTCATCCGGGTACGGGTACAGCGCCTCGGCGATCAGCTCCTCGCTCACGTCGGGCCCGTAGGAGTCGGCGGTGTCGATGAAGTTGACGCCCTGCTCCACCACCAGCCGCAGCGTCGCGATGGCCTGATCCCGGCTGGGCGGCTCACCCCAGACGCCGTGGCCGGTGATCCGCATCGCGCCGAACCCGAGCCGGTTGACGGTCAGGTCGCCGCCGACGTCGATGGTGCCTGCCGCGGCGGCGATTGGCTGCGCGCTCACGCGATACCTCCTCAGCTGAACCGATAGCGTCAGCCTCTCATGATCTCCCCCCGCGCCACCGTAGCGGGGGGAGATCACGACAAGGCACGGGACCGCGATCCAGCGCCGTGCGCAGCTTCCCCGATCCGCGCGTAATTAATTTCCCCCCGGTAAGCAAAGGCTCTGTCGAATTCCCAGGCTGGCACAGCAAATACCCGATGTCCCGGAGGTTGGGTATTTATCAGGGGTGTGTCGTCCGAGATCAGGACGCTGATGAGGCGCTTATCTTCGATCGCGCAATGGCCAGTTTAACCGCCTTTGACAGGCTTTCTATGTCATAAGCGCCGTAATGCCGCATGCCATTAACGAAGAAAGTGGGAGTGCCGGAAACGCCGGAAAGATCGGCAGAATCTACGTCTTCGGCGACCCGCGCCGCCCCCGCGTGCTTGCGCAGGTGGGCGGTGAACTTCTCGGTGTCCAGGCCCAGCGCGGCCGCGTAGCCGATCAGGTCGCGCGTGGTCAGCGCGCCCTGGTGGGCCATCAGCAGGTCGTGCATCTCCCAGAACGCGCCCTGCTTGGCCGCGGCCTCGGAGGCTTCCGCCGCGAGCTGCGCGTGCGGGTGGACGTCGGTCAGCGGCAGGTGCCGCCACACGTAGCGCACGTCGCCGAAGTCCCGCAGCAGTTCCCGCACGGCCGGCTCGGCCATCCCGCAGTACGGGCATTCGAAGTCCCCGTACTCCACGACGGTGACCGGCGCCTGGTCAGGCCCGCGGATGTGGTCACGGTCGTCGTCCACCGGGACCACCAGGTCGGTGATGACCTCGGCCGTGCCCAGCAGCGCGCGCAGCTTCGACCGGACCGGCAGCCGGTACACCAGCCGGAAGACGAGCCAGGTCAGCCCGGTGGCGCACACCGCCACGGACAGGATGCCGAGCTTGGCCTCGGCCAGCTCCTCCCCGCCCAGCGCCAGCGACGCGATCAGCAGGGACACGGTGAAGCCGATCCCGGCCACCGTGCCCGCGCCCAGCACCGCGCCCCAGCCGACCGACGGCCGCAGCCGGCCGTGGCTGAGCTTGGTGACCAGAGCGGCGCTGCCGGCCGTGCCCAGCGGCTTGCCGACCAGGTAGCCGAACACGATGCCGAGCGTGACCGGGGAGGTGTAAGCCTTGGCCAGGAACCCGGCGTTGAGCACGATCCCGGCGTTGGCCAGCGCGAACAGCGGCACGATGACGTAGCTGGACCACGGGTGGAATAGCTGCGCCAGCCGGTCGTTGGGCGAGATCGCGACCCGCACCTCGTCGCGGGCCGACTGCGCCAGCTCGGCGGTGGGCTGCTCGCGGAAATTCCGGAACGCCTCGGACGCCTGCTCCAGCGAGGCCCGGGTGGCCGAGTAGGCGTAGGTCAGCAGCCCGAAGATCAGCCCGACCACGATCGGGTCCACGCCCGACTTGAAGAACGCCACCCAGGCCGCGATCCCGATCAGCAGGTACAGCGGCCCGTACCGGTTGCCGCGCGCCCGCAGCACCAGCACCAGGGCGACAAGCGCGAACCCGACCAGCAGCGGCATCACCTGGATGCGCCCGCTGTACGCCACCGCGATGACCACCAGGCCGGCCAGGTCGTCCACCACCGAGAAGGTGAGCAGGTAGGTGCGGACGCGATCGGGCAGCCTGCGGCCGACCAGCGCGAGCGCGCCGAGCGCGAACGCGGTGTCGGTGGACATGGCCATGCCCCAGGCGTGCTCGGTCGGCCGCCCGGCGTTCGCGATCAGGAAGATGGCGACAGGCACGACCATCCCGGCCAGGCCGACCAGCAGCGGCAGCGTCAGCCTGCTCCGCACCCGCAGCTCGCCCACGTCGAACTCGCGCCGCGCCTCAAGACCCACCACCAGGAAGAAAACCGCCATCAGCCCGGAGTTCACGAACTCGTGCAGGCTCAGACCCAGCCCCGAGCCGCCGACCAGCACGGACAGCCGGGTACCCCAGAACCGGTCGTAGGACGACACGCTGATGTTCGCCCACACCAGCGCGGCCACGGTAGCTCCGGCCAGCACCGAGGCGCTGCCCGTCTCGGTGCGCAGGAACTCCCGCAGCGGCGTCTCGCGGGCGCGGAGCCAGGCCGTCCGCCCGGAGAACAACGACCCCGCGGACTCCGCCGCCCCAGACTCAGCCGGCCCAGACTCAACCGACCCGGACTCCGCCGGCACGGGCTCGGCCGCCGCTGCGTCGCTCACCGCCGCCTCACTCGCCGACCATGAAGTTCAAGAGCCCTATTATCCCGAACGGTCCGTGGTGCTTCTTACCCGCCAAAGCCTAACCGGCCCCGGCCGGCCGCATCCGCGTGGATGGAAACCCCTCGTAAGGGGGAGGTACCTATCCACGGCGACGGAAAACGGAGGCGCGGGATGGCCCTGATGTTTCTGAACGGCGACGGGATGCGGGGCGGGCGGGCGCACTACACCATCGAGGGGGTCCCGCTGCTCGGCGAGCGCCGCACGGCGCCGCTATACCGGTTCTACTCGGTCCGCGACGAGTTTCCCGCCCTGTACCCGGCCGCCGACGGCGGGCAGCCGATCCTGGGCGAGCTGTACGACGTGCCCATGGGCCCGCTGAGCGCGCTGCTGGCTACCGAACCCCCGGAGCTCGAGCTCGGCATCATCGAGCTCGAGGACGGCGAGCTGTCGTTCGCCATGCTGCTGCGCGAGACCGAGCACGCCAGCGGCCTGCACATAGACATCACCAGCTACGGCGGCTGGCGCGCCTATCGCGCCGAGTCGCTCAGCGAGGGTCCTGACCTGCGGCGCGCTGACCTCTGAGCCACACGGCGGCCACGTCCGCCGGAGTGGACAGGGCGAAGACCCGGGCCAGCGCGTCGGTGACGTCGCTGGCTTGCCTGAGGTTGACGGCCAGCGTGCTCGACGGCGCGGGCCGCAGCCAGACCGCGTCGAAGTCCTTGCCTACCGCGAAGTCGCCCACGCGGTCGTCCAGGCCCAGGGCGAGCGCGCCCGCCCGGGTGGCCAGGTAGAGCAGGTGGACCGGGGTCAGGGCCAGCCCGTCCGCGCCCAGCAGCTGCTGGATGAAGTAGGCCTGCAGCGCCTCCTTGGGCAGGAACAGGCCGGCGCCCGCGCCCACGTCCGAGCCGAGCGCGATGTGGACGCCGTGCTCGACATGCCGGCGCAGCGGGAACAGGCCGCTGCCCAGGGCGCAGTTGCTGGTCGGGCAGTGCGCCACCGAGGCCCCGTGCTCGGCCAGCGTGGCCAGCTCGGCGTCGTCGGGATGGACGTTGTGCGCAAAGACGCTGCGCTCGGTGACCAGCCCGTGGCGGCGGTAGGTGTCCAGGTAGTGCCGGGCGCCGGGAAACAGCCCGGCTACGGTCGCGATCTCAGCCACGTTCTCGTTGACGTGCGAGGTGAACCAGACGCCCTTGCCCAGCAGCTGAGCGCAGACGTCGAGCATGTCATCGGTCGCCGACAGCGAGAACCGGGGCGTGACGGCGTACCGCAGCCGCCCGCGGTCGTGCCAGCGACCGATCAGGTCCGCGCTGTCGGCCAGGGCCGTCTCCGGCGTGTTCAGCAGGTCCGGGCGCAGGATCCGGTCGCTGAGCACCAAGCCCGAGGTGATGTTCAGCCCCCGCTGCCCGGCCGCGCCGAACAGCTCGTCCATGGCCGGCGCGAAGTGCGATCCGAACACCAGCGCGCTGGTGGTGCCCGAGGCGAGCAGGCCGTCGAGGAACTCGCCGGCCACCTCGCGGGCGTAGGACTGGTCGGCGAGCTTGCTCTCCTCGGGCAGGGCGCACTGCTCTAGCCAGTCGAGCAGTGGCATGCCCAGGCCGCCGATCGCGCGGATCTGCGGGAAGTGGACGTGGGTGTCGATGAAGCCCGGTACCAGGATCCCGCCGTCCAGCCGGGTGACCGGCTCGCCGGGATACTCGGCCGCCAGCGCGGCGAGCGTGCCCCGGGCGCGGATGACGCCCTCGCGGACGCACAGCGCGCCGACCTCC
The DNA here is from genome assembly GCA_963790065.1 of uncultured Actinomycetes bacterium. Lineage (GTDB taxonomy): Bacteria > Actinomycetota > Actinomycetes > Streptosporangiales > Streptosporangiaceae > Palsa-504. The sequence goes on from CAWBNK010000034.1 coordinate 357,916, forward strand.
GCCAGCGCGTCGGCCGGGTCGCCGGCGAACGGGTCGCCCGGCGTGTCGACGATGGTCCCGGCGTAAATCGTCATGACGAGACCGCCATCCGGTCTCGTTCGCTCAGCGTCTGCAGCAGGTCGGCGGCGACCGCGACGGCGATGACGGCGGGGTCCTTGCCGGTAATCCCGGGCATGCCGATCGGGCAGGTGATCCTGGCGATGGACTCCGGGCTGTGTCCCATCTCGGCCAGCTGGGCCTGGAACCTCGTCCACTTGACGCTGGAGCCGATCAGGCCGATGCCGCCCATCGGCTGGCCGAGGCGCAGGGCCGCGTCGCACAGCGCGAAGTCCTCCGCATGGTCGTGCGTCATGATCACCACGTGCGCCCCGGCGGGCAGCTGCTCGAGCACCTGCTCGCCGAGCAGCGTGTGGTGGATGCTCACGTCCGCGCTGCCGTCGATTACGTCGGCCAGCCGGACCCGGTCCAGCTGCTCGGCGCGCGAGTCGACCAGCACCAGCTGGACCGGCAGCCGGGACAGGATGCGGGCCAGCTCGTAGCCGACGTGCCCGATCCCGAACAGGGCGACGACGGGCGGGACCGCGAGCGGCTCGAGCAGCAGCCGGACCACCCCGCCGCAGCACTGCTTGCCGTGCTCGTTGCGGGCGTGCGGGTTGAGCTGCCGCTCGCAGATCTCCGGTGCGATGGTCCCGGACTCGATCATCTCCCGGGCCTGGATGACGGCCGTGGCCTCCAGGTTGCCGCCGCCCACGCTGCCCCAGGTGCGGTCGCGGCTGACCACCATCTTGGCGCCGGCCTCGCGCGGCGCGTGGCCGCGCACCTCGATCACGGTCACCAGCACGCCCGGCTGTGCCTCATGCCGCAGCTGCTGCGCGGCGCTGAGCCAGTCCATCTCACACTCCCGCGTAGGCCGGGGCAGGCCGCGGTGCGGCGGTGGCCGCCCGGGCGGCCTCGATGGCCCAGAAGACGGCTTCCGGCGTGGCCGGGCAGCCGAGATCGACGCTCCAGCCGGCCGGGCCGAACGCGCCCACTGCCTGGCGCAGCGCCTCGCGCACGCAGAACGCCAGCATCAGCGGCGGCTCGCCGACCGCCTTGGAGCCGTACACCACGCCCGACTCCGTCGCCTGCTCGAACAGGTGCACGTTGAACCGCGGCGGCATCTCGGAGAAGCTCGGGATCTTGTAGGTGCTCGCGGCTTGGGTGTTCAGCCGGCCGCGATGCCGCCCGTCGGACTCGTCCCAGAGCAGCTCCTCCAGCGTCAGCCAGCCGACGCCCTGGACGAAGCCGCCCTCGATCTGGCCGACGTCGATCAGCGGCGACAGGCTGTCGCCCACGTCGTGCACGATGTCGGTGCGGCGCAGCCGGTAGGCGCCGGTGAACCCGTCCACCTCGACCTCGGCCGCGGCGGCGCCGTAGGCGAAGTACTTGAACGGCTCGCCCTGCATCCGCTCGGCGTCCCAGTGCAGCCCTTCGGTGCGGTAGAAGCCCGCCGCCCACAGCTGGACCCGCCGGTAGTAGGCGTCGTGCACCAGGTCGGCCCAGGCGATCTGCTTGTCGTGGAAGCCGATGCCGGTCACGATGCCGTCGCAGAACCGCACGTCGTCCGGGTGCACGCCGAGCTGGCCGGCCGCCACCATGGCCAGCCGCGCGCGGATCTGGTCGCAGGCGTTCTTGACCGCGCCGCCGTTGATGTCCGAGCCGGAGCTGGCCGCGGTGGCCGAGGTGTTCGGCACCTTGTCGGTGCGGGTGGGCGCCAGCCGGACCGTGCTCATCGGCACGCCCAGCGCGGTCGCCGCCACCTGGATCATCTTGGTGTGCAGGCCCTGGCCCATCTCGGTGCCGCCGTGGTTGATCAGCACCGAGCCGTCCTTGTACACGTGCACCAGCGCGCCGGCCTGGTTGAACGCGGTCAGGTTGAACGAGATGCCGAACTTGACCGGGGTGATGGCCAGGGCGCGCTTGGTGTCGGGATGCGCGGCGTTGAACGCGGCCACCTCGGTCTGGCGCCGGGCGAAGTCGCTGCGCTCGGTGCACTGCGTCCAGATTGCCTCGAGCCGTTCGGCGTGCCGCACCGGCTGGCCGTACGGCGTGGCCTGGCCGGGGGAGTAGAAGTTCCGGTGCCGCAGCTCGTGCGGCTCGAGGCCGAGCGCGGGCGCGCAGCGGCCCAGGATGTCCTCGATGACGATCATGCCCTGCGGGCCGCCGAAGCCGCGGAACGCGGTGTTCGAGGGCCGGTTGGTCTTGGCCACCCGGCCGACTACCTCGATGTCGGGGATCCAGTAAGCGTTGTCGATGTGGCACAGCGCCCGGGCCAGCACCGGCTCGGATAGGTCCAGGCTCCAGCCGCCGTTGGCGGTCAGCGTGGCGCGCAGCGCGCAAAGACGCTTATCTTGATCGAAACCGACCTCCCAGCTGGCAAAGAACGGGTGCCGCTTGCCGGTCATCTGCATGTCCTGGTTGCGGTTCAGCCGCAGGCTCACCGGGTGCCCGGTCAGCGTGGACCCCAGCGACGCGATGGCGGCCAGCCCGTGCGGCTGGAACTCCTTGCCGCCGAAGCCGCCGCCCATCCGCAGGCACTGCACGGTGACCTGGTGCGCGGACAGGCCGAGTACGTGGGCCACGATGTCCTGGGTCTCGGACGGGTGCTGCGTGCTGGACTGGACGAAGATCTGCCCGTTCTCGTCGACCAGGGCCAGCGCGGCCTGCGTTTCCAGGTAGAAGTGCTCCTGGCCGCCGATCTCGAGCTCGCCGGTAAACCGGTAGGCGGCGCGTTCCAGCCCGGCCGCGACATCGCCGCGGCTGACCGTCCGCTGGTGGCCCTGGTAGCTGCCGGCCTCGATGGCGTCGTGCACCGAGACCAGCGCGGGCAGCGGCTCGTAGTCGGCCTCGACCTTGGCCGCGCCCTGCCGGGCCGCCTCCAGGGTCTCGCCGAGCACCCAGCACACCGCGTGGTTGTAGTACATGACCTCGCTGGGGAACAGCGGCTCGTCGTGCTTCTCGCCGGCGTCGTTGACACCGGGCACGTCCTCGGCGGTCAGCACCCGCACCACGCCGGGCACCTGGTAGGCGGCCTCGGTGCGCAGGCCGGTGAGGCGGGCGTGTCCGTACGGGGCCTGGACCGGCCAGGCGTGCAGCGTGCCGAGCGTGCGGCCCACCAGGTCCTGGGTGTACAGCGCGTCGCCGGTGACGTGCAGGTCGGCGCTCTCGTGCGAGACCGCCAGGCCCACCACGGGCCTGTCCGGCCGGTCGGCCAGCGGACCATAACCCTTGCTCATGAGTGGACCTCCTCCTGGTTTTCCGCGAAGAACTTGAGCAGCGAGTTGCGCAGCATGGCGATCCGGTAGGCCTGGCTGGCGCGGTGATCGCCCATCGGCGTCCCGGCCCCGGCCAGCGCCTCGCGGGCGTCCGCCACCGTCTCGCGGGTCCACGGCCTGCCGCGCAGCGCCTCCTCGGCGGCCACCGCCCGCAGCGGCGTGGCCGCCACGCCGCCCAGCCCGATCTGGACCGAGGCGACCCGGCCCTCGTCCAGCCGCAGCGCGTAGGCCACGGCCACGCTGGAGATGTCGTCGAAGCGGCGCTTGGCGATCTTGTGGAACGCGGTGACCGGAGCCAGCGGCAGCGGCAGCCTGATCGTCTTGATCAACTCGTCGGGCCGCCTGACGCTCTGCCGGTAGCCGGTGAAGTAGTCGGCCAGCAGCACCTGGCGCTCGCCCTCGGCCGAGGCCAGCACCAGCGACGCGTCCAGCGCCAGCAGTGCCGGCGGGGTGTCACCGATGGGTGAGGCCGTGCCCAGGTTGCCGCCGAGCGTGGCTCCGTTGCGGATCAGCCTGGACGCGAACTGCGGGAACACCTCGGCCAGCAGCGGCTCCCTTCCGGCCAGCCGGGCCTCGATCTCCGACAGGCTCAGCGCCGCGCCGAGGTCGATGTAATCCGGGCCGAAGCGGAACTCGCGCAGCTCCGCGATCCGGTCGATGCCGATGGTCAGGTCGGCCCGGGCGTGCCTGATGTTCAGCTCGACGCCCCAGTCGGTGGAGCCGGCCACCAGCCGCGCGTCCGGGTGGGCGGCCAGCAGGTCCAGGACCTCGGTCAGGCCGGCGGGGCGGACATAGCGGCCCTGGTCGCTGGTGGTCGTGGTGGCGGCGGGTGCCGGGGCGGGCTCGGCCTGGCGGGCCAGGAACGGGTCGTCGGTCTCGGGCTGGCCGAGGGCGTAGGCCGCGTCCTGGATCGGCCGGTACCCGGTGCAGCGGCACAGGTTGCCGGACAGCGCGTGCAGGTCGAACCCGTTCGGCCCGTGCTCGTCCTCGGCCGCGGGCCTGCTGCCGTTCACGTGCCCGTTCTGCCCGGCCGCCCCGTGCTGCCCTGCGGTCCCGTGCTGCCCTGCGGTCCCGTGCTGCCCTGCGGTCCCCTGGTGCGCTGAGGCCCCGGGCTCTCCGGAGGCCCCGTGGTTCGCTGAGGCAGTGCCGGCGGGTTGCCGGTCCGGCCGGTAGTACTCGGCCGCCATCGAGCAGATGAACCCGGGCGTGCAGTAGCCGCACTGCGAGCCGCCGCGTTCGGCCATCTCGCGCTGGACCGGGTGCAGCTGCCCCGGTCGGCCCAGGCCCTCGGCGGTGACCACTTCCTGCTGGTCGAACGCCGCGGCCGGCACCAGGCAGGCGTTGATCGGCGTCCAGCGCGTGCCGTTCCTACCGTCGTCGCGGGCCACCAGCACGGCGCAGGCGCCGCACTCGCCTTCCGCGCAGCCTTCCTTGCAGCCGGTCAGGCCGCTTTCGCGCAGCCACTCGAGCAGTGTTACGTGCCCGCCGACCTCGCCGAGCTCCCGAGTCCGGCCGTTGACCATCAGCTGAGGTTTCACCGCACGCGCTCCTACCCCCGCCGCAGCCTGTCACCCGTCTTTCGGCGGTCCGGCAGGCATGCGTCGGCACATTCTGTCTACCACTCGACGATAACTCGTCCCGATCGCGAGCGCCAGCCTTTAATGAAAACTTTTTTCCGTATAGTGGATAACGAGCTTACGAAAGCCTGCCCGGTCACGGGATTTCCCGCTCGCCCCTCCCCGCAGCGCCCCAAGCGCACCATGAGTCACAACTCCGTGGTGGATTCCGGTCCTGCGGCTGATTTGGGGTACTGGAATCCCTCAAATCAACCGCAAAGCCGTAATCAACCACAATAATTCGCACACTCTGGCGATCGGCTGATCGTGCCGCCGGACCCGAGACTCGGCCTCAGAAGCCGGGGACGGCCTGCCAGGCCCGGCCCGGGTCCGGCGCGTCGTCGCGGGTGACCGTGCCCTCGATCAGCCCGTAGGGGCGGTCCGCGGCGAAGTACACCTCGTTGTCATTGGGCAGGCCGTACGGGCTCAGGTCGACCAGGAAGTGGTGCTTGTTCGGCATCGACATCCGGACCTCGGCCACCTCGGGGTGGGCCTCGAGCACCTGCTCGCCCATGTAGTACAGCGTCTGCTGCAGGGCCAGGCTGTGCTTGGCCGCGAACGATTCGAGCAGGATGTGCCGCACGTCGGCGTAGCTCTTGGCCCAGTCCACGTCGGTGCCCGCGTACCGCCAGCGGGCGGTGACCGCGGTGGCCAGGATGCGGTCACTGGTCTCCACCAGCGAGGTGTACCTGTCCCGCGGGAAGCCCCAGAACTCCGACCCGGTCGACTTGAGCACCACCAGGTCGGTCAGTCCGGACACCACCCACGCCTGCCCGCTGTCGATGGTGACGTCGGTGGTCCTGGTGCCGCCGCCCGCCCGGGAGAAGGCGTGCCCGTGCTCGGCGCCGTCCACCACGATCCGGTCCCAGCCGTACTCCTCGATGCTGACCTTCGCGCCGGTCACCCACTCGAAGTCGTCCACGAAGTGCCTGCCCAGGCGCAGCGCGAACTCCTCGATCTCGCCCACCCCGTACTGCTGGGCGAAGGCGTAGACGGTGTTCTTCTGGGTGTCGGTCGCGACCACGTTGGAGTTGTCGCCCGCCAGGTGCGCGGCGGCGAAGTCGCCCCGCAGCGCGGATGACACGTTCAGGTCCTTGATCTGGTGCCGGTCGCCGTCGCGGCTGACGTGGACCAGGCGGACCTCCGCCTTGCCGTACTGGTTGTCGCTGAGGATGATGGCCATGATGTACTCCACGGTCTCTCGTAATACGGAAACTATTTTCCTCTAAATGAACTATTCCGGCCCGAGCCGGAACGATCCGCGTGCGGCGGGCGGCAGGTCAGCCAGCGCGGCCCGCGCCTCCGCCCGCCTGGCTGCCTCGTCTGCGGGCAGCCCGGCCGCCCGCAGCAGGTCGGCCAGCTGCGGTCCGGGCAGCAGCCGGAGGAACCGCTCGGCCAGCGCCGCCCGTGCCTGCGCCGTCGGCGTGCCGAACACCCGCAGCCGGGCCATGCCCCCGTCCGGGTAGACGTCGAGGCGGACCTGCTCGGCCACCGGGCCGCCTGGCACCGCGAACCGGTGCAGCGTGTCGGGCTGCAGCGCGGTGCGGGCCACCAGGTCCCCGCCGTCGTAGCCCAGCGCAGCCCAGCCCGGGGCGTTGCCCACGAAGTGCGAGGTGTCCAGCTCGACCACCTCGACCGCGCCGGCGCAGGCCAGCCGGACCGCTACCCAGTCGTTGCTGTCGTCACGGCGCCGGGCGGTCTCCCAGCCGTCACCCATCACCCGGGCCAGGCCCGGCATGAGCAGGTTGGCGGGGGAGGAGTAGAACATGTTGCTGCAGCCGGTGACCACGGCGCCGTTCTCCAGCGCGGCCAGGTCAATGGTGGCGGGCAGCAGCCGCGGGTCGGGCACCGGCTCGCCGTGCACCCGCAGCCGGGCCACTCCGCCGTCGGGGAAGATCGTCAGCCGGACGTGGGTGAACCGCCGCTCGACCGCGACCTCGAACTCGTTGCGGGCATCGCCGGCCACCGTGCTGCGGGGCACCAGGGTCGTCCAGTCCACGGCGGCCAGTTCGGCCGGAGCCGGGTAGCCCTCCGCCCCGCACGCTTCGACCGCCACCTCGGGCGGGTAGTTGCCGGTGAAGTAGGAGGTGTCGACCACCACGCGGCGGACCACACCGGGGCAGCCGAGCCGCACGATCGCGATGTCACTGCCGGGCTCGCGCCGCCTGCGGGTCTCCCAGCCGTCCATGATCTGGCCCTTGTTCCCGAAGGTGTGCGGCTGGAACACCGGGTCTCCGGGTTTGATCAGGTTCTCCCGGTCGGCGAACAGCTCGTCGTTGGCGGCGATCACGCCACCCCCGAGCGCGCGGGAGGCCAGGTCGGGCCACTGTTTGGTGTCGGTGTTCATGTCTCCGTCCTGGTGATCAGCCGGCCTGCCAGGCTCGCCGTCGGTGGGTCGGCCGCGCAGCCAGGTGCGGCGCACGGCACCGGTCAACCGCTTCCCGTCGTAGGCGCTCACCGCGTTCCGGTGCCGGAGCACGGCGGCGTCCACCACGAAGCTGGCCTCGGGGGCGAACGCGCACATGTCCGCGTCGCGGCCCACGGCCAGCGCGCCCTTGCGGGCCAGTCCGCACAGCGCCGCCGGGCGGGCCGACATCCAGTTGACCACCTCGGCCAGCGGCAAGTCCCGCTGCCGGGCGGCCGTCCACACCGCGGACAGGCCCAGCTGCAGGGAGGAGATGCCGCCCCAGGCGGCGGCGAAGTCGCCGTCCTCGGCGTGCTTCAGCTCCGCGGTGCACGGCGAGTGGTCGGAGACCACGCAGTCGATCTGGCCGGCCCGAAGCCCCTGCCACAGGGCGTCGCGGTTCGCGGCGCCGCGGATCGGCGGGCAGCACTTGAACCAGGTCGCGCCGTCGGGGATATCCTCCGCGGCGAAGCTCAGGTAGTGCGGGCACGTCTCGACGCTGACCCGCACGCCGCGGTCCCGCGCCGCGCCGATCGCGGGCAGCGCCGCCGCGCTCGACAGGTGCAGCACGTGCACCCGGACGCCGGTCCGCTCGGCCGCCTCGAGCAGCGTCTCGATGGCCCGCTGCTCGGCCGCGGGCGGGCGCGAGCCCAGGAAGCCCGCGTACTCGCGGCCGTGCGGGGCCTCGGCCACGTCGCGCGCGTCCTCGGCGTGCACGATAAGCAGCCCGTCGAACGCCGCGATCTCCCGCATGGCCAGTTCGAGCCCGGCCGCATCCAGCGGCGGGAACTCATCCACACCGCTGGGCAGCAGGAAGCACTTGAAGCCGAACGCGCCCGCCTCGTGCAGCGGGAGCAGCTCCGCGGCGTTCCCCGGGATCACCCCGCCCCAGAATCCGACGTCGACCTGGCAGCGTCCCGCGGCGGACTTGCGCTTGATCTCGAGCGCGGGTACGTCGCAGGTGGGCGGGATGCTGTTGAGCGGCATGTCGATGATGGTCGTCACGCCGCCGGCCGCAGCCGCCGCCGTGGCGGTGGCGAAGCCCTCCCATTCGGTCCGGCCCGGCTCGTTGACGTGCACGTGGGTGTCGACCAGACCGGGCAGCAGGACCTCGTCCGCCGCCAGGTCAGTGACCTCGGCGGCGGTCAGCGCCGCGTCGTAGGCCGCCACGGCCACGATCCGCCCGGCCCGCACGCCGACCGAGCACGGGCGCAGGGCGCCGTCCACCACCGCCTGCCGGGCTCGCACGACCAGGTCCAGGTCCGCGCCGTTCATGGCTGCGCCGTTCATGGCTGCGCCACCGCCTGCACCTCGCGGGCCACCGCCCGGCCCACGCGCTCGAGCAGCGGGCCGGCCTCGGCGACGGACCGCACCGGGTCGGGTTCCAGGTCGCTCAGCGGGTAGACCGCCGTGATCCCGGCCTCGGCCAGCTGGGCCTCGGTCAGCATGTTGCGCCCGGCCACCGCGATGACCGGGATGCCGCGCCGGGCGGCGGCCCGCGCCACCCCGGCCGGTGCCTTGCCGGACAGGGTCTGGGTGTCCAGCGAGCCCTCGCCGGTAATCACCAGCGCGGCGCCGTCCAAGGCGGCCTCGAAGCCCACCAGGTCGAGCACCACCGCGATGCCCGGCTGGGCCTCAGCGCCCAGCACGGCCAGCGCCGCAAAGCCCACGCCGCCCGCCGCCCCGGCGCCGAGTACCCGCGACCAGTCGCGGCCGGTGGTGGCCTGCGCCACCACCACCGCCCAGCGCCACAGCCCGCTCTCGAGCTCGATGACCTGCTCCGGCGAGGCGCCCTTCTGCGGCCCGTACACCTCTGCCGCGCCGTCCGGGCCGGTCAGCGGGTTGGCCACGTCGGTGGCCAGGATGACCGAGCAGTCCCGCAGCCCCGGGTGCAGCCCGGCCAGGTCCAGGACGGCGACATCACGCAGCGCACCGCCGCCCCGGGCCAGCGGCTCGCCCTGCGTGTCCAGGACTCGGGCCCCGAGCGCCTGCAGCAGCCCGGTACCGCCGTCGGTGCTGGCGCTGCCGCCGACGCCGAAGATGATGTGCCGCGCGCCCGCGTCCAGCGCGGCGGCCAGCGCCTGCCCCGCGCCGTAGCTGGAGGCCGCCATCGGCGCGAGCTGCCCTCCGGGCAGCCGCATCAGGCCGCACGCTCCGGCCAGTTCGACGACCGCTGTCTCACCGCGCCGGGCGTAGCTGGCTGGCCCGGGTTCGCTGGTCGGACCGTCTACCGTCACCGGCACCCGCTCGAAACCTGCCGCCACGGCCGCGTCGACCGTCCCGTCACCGCCGTCGGCCGCCGGCACGGTGACCAGCTCGGCGGTCGGCAGCTCGGCCCGCAGCCCGGCGGCGATCGCGGCGGCCACCCGGTCGGCCGCCAGCGATCCCTTGAACTTGTCCGGCGCGATGACGATCTTCATCAGGTCAGTCCAGCATGGCCACGACGGCGGTCGGCGCATCCTCGCGGCGCGCCGCCAGGTCCTCGAACTCGGTCACGTTGTCCAGCTCGGTCCCCATCGAGATGTTGGTGACCCGTTCCAGGATGACCTCCACCACGACCGGCACGCGATACTCGGCCATCAGCTTCCTGGCCGCCTCGAGCGCGGGCCCGATCTCGTCCGGCGCGGTGACCCGCAGCGCCTTGCAGCCCAGGCCCTCGGCCACCTTGACGTGGTCGACGCCGTAGCCGCCGAGCTCGGGGGCGTTGACGTTGTCGAAGGACAGCTGCACGCAGTAGTCCATGTCGAAGCCGCGCTGCGACTGCCTGATCAGGCCGAGGTAGGCGTTGTTCACCAGCACGTGGATGTAGGGCAGGTTGAACTGCGCGCCGACCGCGAGTTCCTCGATCATGAACTGGAAGTCGTAGTCGCCGGACAGGGCCACCACGGTGGCGTCCGGGTCCGCCACGCACACGCCCAGCGCGGCCGGCACGGTCCAGCCCAGCGGGCCCGCCTGGCCGGCGTTGATCCAGTGCCGCGGCCGGTAGACGTGCAGGAACTGCGCGGCGGCGATCTGGGACAGGCCGATCGTGCTCACGTACCGGGTCTCGGGACCGAACGCCAGGTTCATCTCCTCGTACACCCGCTGCGGCTTGATCGGCATGTTGTCGAAGTGCGTCCGCCGCTGCATGGTCGAGCGCCGGTGGCGGCACTGCTCGACCCACGCCGTGCGTTCGGTGAGACCGCCGGCTGCCTTGCGTTCCCTGGCCACCTCGACGAACAACCGCAGCGCCGCCCCGGCGTCGGACACGATCCCGTAGTCCGGGGCGAAGACCCGGCCGATCTGAGTCGGCTCGATGTCGACGTGCACGAACGTCCGGCCCTTGGTGTAGGTGGCCAGCCCGCCGGTGTGCCGGTTGGCCCACCGGTTGCCGATGCCGAGCACGAAGTCAGAGGCCAGCAGGGTGGCGTTGCCGTAGCGGTGCGAGGTCTGCAGGCCGACCATGCCGGCCATCAGCCGGTGGTCGTCGGGCAGCGCGCCCCAGCCCATCAGCGTGGGCACCACCGGCACCTCGACCAGCTCGGCGAACTCGGTCAGCAGGTCGGCGGCGTCGGCGTTGATGATCCCGCCGCCCGCCACGATCAGCGGCCGTTCCGCGGCGGCCAGCATGTCCAGCGCTTTGGCGATCTGGGCCCGCGTCGCCGACGGCTTGTACACCGGCAGCGGCTCGTAGGTGTCGATGTCGAAGTCGATCTCGGCCAGCTGCACGTCGAACGGCAGGTCGATCAACACCGGGCCGGGGCGTCCCGACCGCATCAGGTGGAAGGCCTGCTGGAACGCACCAGGCACCTGGGCCGGCTCCAGCACAGTCATCGCCATCTTGGTCAGCGGGGCGGCGATGGCTGAGATGTTCACCGCCTGGAAGTCCTCCTTGTGCAGCTTGGCCACCGGCGCCTGGCCGGTGATGCACAGGATCGGGATCGAGTCGGCCGCGGCCGAGTACATCCCGGTCAGCATGTCGGTTCCGGCCGGCCCCGAGGTGCCGACGCACACGCCGATGTTGCCCGCCCGGGCCCGGGTGTAGCCCTCGGCCATGTGCGAGGCGCCCTCGACGTGCCGGGCCAGTGTGTGCGTGATCCCGCCGTCGCGTCGCATCGCGGCGTACAAGGGGTTGATGGCCGCGCCGGGCAGCCCGAACACGTCGGTGATCCCCTCGCGGCGCAAGATCGCGACCGCGGCATCTGCGGTGGTCATCCGTGGCATGTGTTTACTCCCGTCCGGATAGCTGCGCAACCAGCTTGAGCAGCGCAGAATGATCGAGCCCGCCGTCTCCCTGCGCCTTGAGCGAGGAGACCAGCTGCGCGGCGACCGCGCCCAGCGGGATCACCACGCCGGCCTCGCGGGCGGCGGCGGTGACGATGCCCATGTCCTTGTCGTGCAACGCGATGCGGAAGCCGGGGGCGAAGTCGCGGGCCAGCATGGCGGCGCCCTTGCGCTGGATCACCGTGCTGCCCGCCAGCCCGCCGCCGAGCACGCGCAGCGCCGCCTCGGTGTCGACGCCGTAAGCCTCGAGGAAGATGATCGCCTCGGCCAGCAGCTCCAGGTGACCCGCCACCATGAGCTGGTTCGCGGCCTTGACCGTCTGGCCCGAGCCGGACGGCCCGACGTGCACGATGGTCTTGCCCACCGCGTCGAAGACCGGTGCCGCGGCCGCGAAGTCGGCGGCGTCCCCGCCGACCATGATCGACAGCACGCCCTCGATGGCGCCCTGCTCGCCACCGGACACCGGCGCGTCGAGCATGCGGAAGCCGCGTTCGGCGGCCTCGGCCGCCAGCGCCGCCGCCACGTCAGGCCGGATACTCGAGAAGTCGATAATCAGTGTGCCGGGCCGCGCGTTGGAGAACACGCCGTCCGGGTCGGCCAGGACCGCCTGGACGTCGGGGGAGTCCGGAACCATGGTGGCCACTACGTCGGCCGCACGGACCGCCTCGGCGGTAGTCGCCGCCGCGTGCCCGCCGGCCGCGACGAGCAGTTCGACCCGGTCCGGGTGCCGGTTGTAGCCGGTGACGTCGAATCCGGCCTTGACCAGGTTGGCGGCCATCGGCGCCCCCATGATGCCCAGCCCGATGAATGCGATCTTGGTGCTCATGACTGCTCCTTCCCGCCGCGGCGCTCCCGCGGCAGCCAGGCCAGGCTCGCCTCGGTCGTGCTGGTCGGCTTGTACTCCAGGCTGACCCAGCCCCGGTACCCGTGATCTTCCAGCGCAGACAGGTATCGGTCCAGATCCAGCTGGCCGCTGCCCGGCTCGCCGCGGCCCGGCGCGTCGGCGATCTGCACGTGAGCGGTGACGTCGGCGTGCGCGGCGATCGCGGCGTCCACGTCGTCACCGTTGCTGGCCAGGTGGTATAGGTCGCACAGGAAGCCCACGTTGGGCGCGCCCGCCGCACGGGCCCGCTGGACCACGGCCACCGCGTCATCGGCGGTGCGCAGCGGATAGGGCTTGGGCCCGCTGACCGGCTCGATGAGCACGGTGGCGCCGATCCCGGCGGCGGCCTTGGCCGCCAGCGTGATGTTCTCGGTGGCCAGCTCGTCCTGGGCGGCCGGGTCGGTTCCTTCGAGCCGGTTTCCGTACAGCGCGTTGAACCCGCGCACGCCCAGCCGCTCGCCGATCCCGACGGTCACGTCGATGTTGTCGCGGAACTGGGCGCTGCGGCCGGGGATAGACAGCACGCCGGCGTCCGGGCCGGCCAGGTCGCCGGCGAAGAAGTTCAGGCCCACCAGGCTGACGCCGGCCTCGCTGACCGCCGCGACGAACGCGTCCACCTCGGGGTCGGACGGTACCGGCACCGCGAACGGCCACCAGAACTCGACCGCCGAGAATCCGGCGGCCCGGGCCGCGGCCGGGCGGCGGAGCAGGGGCTCCTCGGTGAACATGAGCGAGCAGTTGACCAGGTAGGGCAGTGAGTGTTCCATCATTTTCCGTATCCTGGAAGTTTTTTTCCGTTGCTTGGATAAGAGTAAACTGTCCAGCGATGTCCCGTCAACCCGTCCGGACGCCTGGCGTCGCCGCCGAGGCTGCCCGGTGCCGACCGCACCCGCCGTCCTTCCCAGCCGCCATGGCCGTCCCTCCCGGCCGCGCCCTGAATTTTGATATGTGAATTAGTAATTCTGTATCATGGAAGAGTGAAAGATTCGAGCCTGGAGACCGGGACGGCGCCGGCCAGTAGCAATGGGAACGGCCGGGGCGCGGCCTCGGGCGGGGTGCAGTCCATCGAGCGGGCCTTCGACCTGCTTGAGATGCTGGCCGACGCGGGCGGGGCGCTAGGCCTGTCCGAGGTCGCGACCGCCTCCGGGCTGCCGCTGCCCACCGTGCACCGGCTGATGCGTACGCTGGTTAGCCGAGGCTACGTCCGCCAGGAAGCCTCCCGGCGTTACACGCTGGGCTCGCGGCTCATCTGGCTCGGCGAGACCTCGAGCCGCTTGCTCGGGACCTGGCTGCGGCCGTTCCTGGCCCAGCTGGTCCGTGAGACAGGTGAGACCGCGAACCTGGCCATGCTCGACGGTGACGAGGTCGTCTATCTCGCGCAGGTGCCAAGTCCACACTCGATGCGGATGTTCACCGAGCCCGGGCGCCGGGTACGCGTGCACTGCACGGCGGTCGGCAAGGCCATGCTCGCGGAGCTTCCCCCCGGACAGGCGCGCTCGCTGCTCGAGCGGAGCGACATGCCCGCCTCCACCCCCACCACCATCACCGACCCGGACCTGCTGCTGGCCCACCTCGAGGTGATCCGCAAGCAGGGCTACGCGGTCGACGAGGGCGAGCAGGAAATCGGCGTGCGCTGCTTCGCGGTGGCCGTGCCGGACGCCCCAGCCCCCATGGCTATCTCCACCTCGGGACCGCAGGCCCGGATGACCGACGAGGCCGCCGCGCGCATCGTGCCCGCGCTCAAGCACACCGCCCTCGAGCTATCCAAGGCCATGGCCGCCGAGGGCTCGGCCTAGCGGAACACCCGGCCTGCCCTGGCCGGAATATCCTGAACCTTACCTTCGTACGGGAATTCGGATTATCGTGGATGCTTGCATACCCTATAGGGGCAGCAAGTATCCACGATCACGGAAGCCGCCGGGCCGGTGGCATCAGCAGCCACGCTAGCCCCAGCGCTGACGAGCGCCGAAGGACGGCCCGGCCGCCGGGTGGTGACCGAGCCGACCGCACCAAATCTGCCGGGCCAAGGACGGCCCGGCCACCGGGTGGTGACCGGGCCGACGCCCGCGACCGCGGCTAGCTGGCGTCCGGCGGCCGCACGTAGCTAGCGTCCGGCGGGCCAACGTAGCTGGCATCCTGCGCGTCCAGGTAGGGGACGTCCTGCGGGGTCGCGCCGTCGTCGGGGACGTTCAGCGCCACCGCGCCCTCGCGCACCGCGAGCGACACCGCGGACTCGCCCTTGGGCCGGCGCGTCCAGTGGTTGAACACCAGGTTCAGCGTGAACACCACGATGACCGTGGAGGTGATGCTGGAGCCGAAGATGACCTGGAAGTCGTTGGGGAAGTGCTCGTAGAAGTCCGGCTGCACGGCGGGCAGCAGGCCTGCCGCCAGCGACACCGCGACGATCAGCAGGTTGTGGTTGCCGTCGAAGGAGACCTTGTGCAGGGTCTGGATGCCGACCGCCGTCACCATGGCGAACATCACGGTCGCGGCGCCGCCGATCACCGGGCCGGGCACGTTGGCCACCACCTGGCCGATCTTGGGCAGGAGGCCCAGCAGGATCAGCATCGTGCCGCACGAGGTGACCACCCAGCGGCTGCGCACCCGGGTCAGGCCGACCAGGCCGACGTTCTCCGCGAAGGCGGTGTCAGGGAAGGAGTTCAGGAACCCGGCCAGCACCGCCGACAGGCCGTCGGTGGCCAGGCCGCGGGCCAGGTCGGACGGGGTCAGCTTCCGGTCCACCATCTCGGCCACGGCCAGCATGTCGGCCGTGGACTCGGTGTAGGTGACCAGCATGACGATGCACATCGAGATGATCGCCGCCGCCTCGAACTTCGGGTGCCCGAACCGGAAGAAGCCGCTGAAGCCGACCCACTTGGCCGAGCTCGCGCTGGAGAAGTTCAGCAGGTGCATCGGCCATGCGACCAGCGTGCCGATCGCGATCGACAGCAGCACCGCGATCTGGCTGATGAACCCGCGGAACAGCCGGGTGATCACCACGATGAGCAGCATCACCAGGCCCGCCAACGAGATGTGGGAGACCTGCCCGTAGCCCTGGGCCGCCGGGTTGTCCCCGGCGATGAGGCTGACGTCCGCGCCGATCAGCGACAGGCCGATCACGCAGATGACGGTCCCGGCCACCAGGGGCGGGAAGAACCGCACCATCATCGAGAACGGTTTCGCGATGATCAGGCCGAACACCCCGGAACAGAGCATCGCCCCGTACACGGCGGCCAGGCCATACCTCTGCGCGATGACGATCATCGGGCTCAATACGGTGAACGTCGCGCCGGCCACCACCGGCATCCGGACCCCGAAGATCTTGCCGATCCCGACGGTCTGGATCACCGTCGCGATGCCGGAGACGAACAGGTCCGCGTTGACCAGCAGCCCGATGGTGGTGGTGGACAGCCCGAGCGCGCCGCCCACGATGAGCGGTACCGCCACGGCGCCGGCGTACATGATGAACAGGTGCTGCAGGCCCAGGATGAACAGCCGGGGCGCCGGCAGGACCTCATCCACGGGATGGACCCGTGGCTCCGGACTCGGGTTGGGCGGCAAAGTTTCTGCTGTGGTCAGCGACATCTCGGCTCCAGTTGGGGCTCTGGCCGGTACGGTCCGGCCCTCGGTACTTTTCCGTATAGTGAAATTTAAATTCCGAATAACAGATAAGCTAACTCCGGTACAGCTAGAGGTCAAGAGGGAGAGAAGAAATGAGTACGGTGACCACTCACGTGCTGGACACGTCGCTGGGCCAGCCGGCCGCGGGCGTGGACGTCCGCCTGGAGCGCCTGGACGGCGCCGATCCGTCGCCGGTGGCGCAGGGCCGCACCGATGACGACGGGCGGGTGCGGGACTTCGGACCCGACGGCCTATCGCCGGGTACCTACCGCGTGGTGTTCGACACCGGCGGCTACTTCGCCCGCACCGGCCGGCGCGGCTTCTACCCGGAGGTCGCGATCAGCTTCAGCATCGACAGCGCCGACGGCCACTACCACGTGCCGCTGGTCCTCAGCCCCTTCGCCTACTCCACCTACCGCGGCTCCTAAAGGGCAGAGCATCAACGTGTGACGTTACCGTCGTCTGACAGGGGTAACGGCACACGATAAGTTGATCATGAAAAGGCGTGATCACGGCGGGTGTCAGTGGGACGCGAGGGGCGTGCCCTCATGCGCGCGTGAGGGCACGCCCCCACGCTGCGCGCATAACGAAGGACAGCGCGTGCCGAGCCGGAAGCCCTTGCCGGCCGGCCTCGCCAGGTCTAGACTGAACGTTCAGTCAAGACTTGGAGTCATCGTGACCACCGACAGCACGCTCAAGGCGATCATCGCCGCCCAGGAGGAGGTGTTCGTCCGCCGCCAGCCGCGTTCGGCCCAGCTGGCCGAGCAGGCCAAGCGGCACCTCGCCGGAGGCGTCACCTCGAGCTGGCAGATCACCGCCCCGCAGCCGGTCTGGCTGAGCCACGGCCGCGGCTCCAAGGTCTACGACGTGGACGGCAACGAGTACGTGGACCTGCACGGCGGCTACGGTGCCGCGCTGGCGGGCCACGCTCACCCCGCCATCGCCGAAGCGGTGGCCGCCCAGGTCGGGCGCGGTACTCACTTTGCCCAGCCGACCCCCGACGCGGTCGCGGTGGCCACCGAACTCGCCCGCCGCTTCGGCCTGCCCCGGTGGCGCTTCGCCAACTCCGGGACCGAAGCCACCATGGACGCCATCCACCTCATGCGCTCGATCACCGGCCGGGACCTGATCATCAAGATCGAAGGCTGCTACCACGGCCACCACAACTCGGTCCAGGTCTCCGTCGCCCCGGGGGAGGAGGACGCCGGCCCACAGGACAAGCCGTACAGCGCACCGAGCTCCACCGGTATCCCGAAGGCCATCACCGACCTGACCCTGGTGGCCACGTTCAATGACCTCGACAGCGTGGCCCGGCTCCTCGACGAGCACAAAGGCCAGGTCGCGGGCATGATCATCGAGCCGGTGATGATGAACGCGGGCATCATCCCGCCCCGGCCCGGCTACCTGGCCGCCCTCAAGGACCTGCTGCACTCTCACGACGCCCTGCTCACCTTCGACGAGGTCAAGACCGGCCTGACCGTCGGCCCGGGCGGAGTCACAAAAAACGAGAACGTCCAGCCTGACCTCATCACCCTGGCCAAGTCACTCGGCGGCGGCGTGTCGGTCGCGGCCATCGGCGGCACCGAGCCGGTCATGGACCACGTGGCGGACGGCGGCTACGAGATGGTCGGTACGTTCAACGGGAACCCGCTGGCCATGGCGGCCACCCGGGCCATGCTGACCGAGGTGGCCACGCCGGCCGCGTACGAGCAGATCGAGAGCCTCCGCCTGCGGGCCAAGGACGGCATCGAGCAGGCCATCAAGGCCTCCGATCTCACCGCGCATGTGGTCACCGCGGGCGCCAAGGGCTGCGTTGTCTTCGCCAATGAAGCCGTCACCAACTACCGGGGCTTCCTCGGCACCGACGACCGGTACAGTCACGCCCACTGGCTGTACCAGCACAACCGCGGGGTCTTCCTCCCGCCCTGGGGCAAGATCGAGCAGTGGCTCATCTCGGTCCAGCACGACGAGGGGGACATCGACCGGCTGGTCGAGAACTTCGGCGTCTTCGCCAGGGCTGTCACAGGAGGCTGATCACGATGGCGCATCCGAGAGAAGGCTGGCAGGGCCACGGCGCCCCGCGCAAGCTGACCCGCAGGTCCTTCCTCGGCCGCAGCGCGGGTGCCGCGCTGGCGCTCGGCTCCGTCCCGCTGCTCGACGCGTGCGCCTCCGCCCTGGCCGGCACCGGCACCGTCCCGCTGCCCCGCCCGGACAACCCGGTCAAGTGGCCCGTCTTCACCGGCAACGAAGCAATCAAAACCGGCATGACCCCGGAGACCGGCGCCACCCTGCAGGTCTACAACTGGGTGGCCTACGTCAACCAGGCGGTGGTCAACAGCTTCGCCAAGAAGTACAAGTGCAAGGTACAGGTCACCACGTTCAACACCATGGACGAGGCGATGGCCAAGCTGCGCAGCGGCCTGCAGTTCGACGTGCTGATGGGCGCCACCGTCGACGTGCTCGGCCAGCTGATCGAGGGCAAGCTGGCCCAGCCGCTGAACCACTCCTACATCCCGAACATCACCCAGGCCTGGCCCGACTTCACCAACCCGTTCTACGACCAAGGCTGGCAGTACACGGTGCCGTACACGATCTACACGACCGGGATGTCCTGGCGTAAGGACCTCGTCAACGAGAACCCGTACGCCATGGCCAACCCCTGGGCTATGCCGTGGCAGTCGAAGTACAAGGGCCGGGTCGCCATCCTGGACGACTACCGGGAGGGCATCAGCCTCGGCCTGATGAAGAACGGCATCTACGACCTGAACACCACCGACTACCGCCAGATCAACCTGGCCCGCCACGCCCTGGAGGAGCTCTCCAGCCTGGTCAACGTCCGCATCGACAACAACGACTACACCGAAGTCCCCACCGGCGACACCTGGATCCACCACGCCTGGTCCGGCGACATGGCCGCCGCGGCCTCCTACATGCCCAAGGGCGTGAATGTCGACGTGGTGGGCTACTGGTTCCCCACCGACGGGCGGGGCCCGGTCGCCAACGACACCAACGTCGTCCTCCGCTCGGCGACCAACCCGGTGCTCGCCCACGAGTACCTCAACTACTTCCTCGACCTGCCGAACGTCATCGAGAACATCAGCTTCAACGGGTACATGCAGCCGCTGACCGGCGTGACGCCGCAGGTCCTGGTCAAGGAGCAGATCCTGCCGCCGTCCCTGCTGTCCACCATCGTGCTGCCGTCCTACTTCCGCCGCGGCGTGGCCGAGCTGCAGCTTCCCGTCGACGTGGACGCGCTCTGGCAGCAGGCCTGGCTCGTCGTCAGCAATGGCATCTGACCAAACGGCATCTGACCAAAGGGGCCGCACATGAGACGCCAGAAGAAGAACGCGTTCTGGATCGCCCTGGCCGCGCCGGGGATCATCTGGCTGGTGCTGTTGTTCATCGTGCCGTTCTACGCGGTGCTCGCCATCGCGATGGGCAAGCTGAACGAGCTGTACGAGTCGCCGGTCGCGGTCTGGAACCCGTTCGCGTGGAGCTCGGAGAACCTCATCGACGTCTGGCACGACCTGTTCGGCAGCGCCGCGTTCGCCGGCCCGATCCTGCTGCGCACCATCGTCTACGTCGCCATCGCCAGCGTGCTCAGCCTGGCCATCGGCTACCCGGCCGCGTACTTCGTAGCCCGTTTCGCCGGCCGCAGGAAAGGCCTGTTCCTGATCCTGATGGTCGCCCCGTTCTGGATCAGCTACATGATGCGCATGCTGGCCTGGGTCGACTTGCTGCAGGTCAACGGGTACGTGAACAAGACGCTGGGCTGGGTCGGCATCTCCCCGGTCAACTGGCTGGGCGGCAAACCGCTCACGGTGATCCTCGGCCTGGTCTACGGCTACATCCCGTACCTGATCCTGGTCCTGTACGCCGGGCTGGACCGCATCGATCCGTCCCTGATCGAGGCCGGACGCGACCTGGGCCTGGGCCGGATCCGCACTTTCATGCGGATCACCCTCCCGCTGTCCCGGCAGCCGATCCTCACCGCCCTGCTGATCACCGTGCTGCCGATGCTCGGCGACTACTACACCAACAACCTGATGTCCGGCGCGGCGTCCACCTCGATGATCGGCAACCTGATCCAGGGCCAGCTCGGCACGCCCGGCCTGGAAGGCCAGGGCGCGGTGCTGTCGATGCTGCTCCTGCTCGTCCTGCTCATCCCGATGATCTACTACGTCATCGCGACCAACCGCTCCTCTCAGGTGGCGTCATGACCACGACCACGCAGGAAACACCGGCCGCCCAGCCCGTCGCCGCGGCCCGGCCGCGCCGCCGGATCCTGCGGCGCAACCCCTGGGGCCACCCGTGGTTCCTGGAGGGCTTCACCTGGCTGTACCTGCTCTGGTCGCTGGTCCCGATCGCCATCGCGGTGCTGTTCTCGTTCAACAAGGGCAAGTCGCAGGCCACCTGGCAGGGCTTCTCCTGGCGCTGGTACTTCAAGGACCCGGTCAACTCGGTGCTGCACAATCCGGCGCTGCACGCCGCGGTCATCCAGACCGTCCGGCTGTCCGTGCTGACCACGATCATCGCGGTCCCGCTCGGGGTGGCGTTCGCGCTCGGCATCAACCGCTGGAAGGGCCCGGTCCCGGCCACGTTCAACTTCGTGATGATCCTGTCCTTCGTCATCCCCGAGCTGATCTTCGGCGTGGCCATGTTCTTCGTGTTCACGGAGCTGTTCACCACCGTGCACCTCGGGACCACGGCTCAGGTCCTGGCCCTGGTCGTCTGGAACGTCAGCTGGCCCGCGATCATCGTCCAGGCCCGGCTGGTCACCCTCGGCCGCCAGTACGAGGAGGCCGCCGCCGACCTGGGCGCCAACCGCTTGCAGACCATGCGCCGGGTCATGCTGCCGCTGCTCGGCCCGGCCATCCTCGCCAGCGCGGTACTGGTCTTCTCCGGCGTGATCGACAACTTCGTCATGGTCGACCTGCTGTCCTCCAACGCGAGCAACACCCCGATGTCGGTGGTCATCTACTCCACCCAGCACGGCGGCAACGGCGGCCCCGCGCTCAACGCGCTCGGCACGATCAGCCTGGTCATGTCCTTCGTCATCGCGATCATCGGCTACATCGGCTACCGCTGGTTCACCCGCGGCGAGCGCGGCAGCCGCCTGGACGCCCTCACCACCATCGCCGGCAGCGAAGGCTGACCCCGCCGTACTCGATTTTTGCGGCCGAACGGTCCGTGGTGCGTGCCCCGCGCAACGTGACCAGCTCGGGCGGTTGGTGGCTGTCTCATTTTTATCCCGAACGGGCGTGGTGCGTGTCCCAGCATGATGCTAGGGCCCGACCGGAGGAGGCGCGTGCTCGAGGATCTGGATATCGACGACAGCGATTCGCCCGCGATCGGGCTGGTGCCGCCCGGCGTCTCCTGGGCGGAGGTGCACGACCACATCAAGATCGCGCACAATTCGCTCCTGGTGCTCCCGGACGGCAGCGACCAGTACGCCGGCGCCTACTGGACCGGCAGCGAGATGATCGTCGTCGACGACCTCGGCCCTGACCAGGATGAGGCCGTCGATGAGTTCCGCTCCTACCTCCGCGAACGCGGCGAAACCTGACTGGTCACAGCCCGGCGACGACCTGAGCCAGCCGGGCCACGCCCTCGGCGATGGCCCGTTCATTGACCGTCGCGTACCCGAAGATCAGGCCGTCCGGGCCGGGATTGCTGATCCGGTACGGTCCCACCGCGTCCAGGGCCACCCCGGCCTGCCGCGCCGCGCCGACCACCGTGGCTTCGTCCAGGCCCGGCGGCAGCCAGGTCACCAGGTGCAGCCCGGCCGAGACGCCGGCCGGCTTTAGCCCGGGCAGGTGCCGGGCCAGCGCGGCCAGCAGCGCGTCCCGCCGCCGCCGGTAGACCGGGCGCATCCGCCGCAGGTGCCGGTCGAACTCCCCGCGGCTGATGAAGTCGGCCAGCGCCACCTGTTCCAGCGCGGGCGAGCCGCGGTCCGCCGCGATCTTGGCCGCGGCCATCGGCTCGGTCAGCTGGCCCGGCAGCACGAACCAGCCGAGCCGCAGCCCGGGCGCGAGCGTCTTGCTCGCCGACCCGGCGTAGACGACGTGGCCGGGCGCCAGGCCCTGCAGCGCGCCGACCGGCGTCCGGTCGTAGCGGTACTCGGCGTCGTAGTCGTCTTCGATGATGATCGCCCCGTGCCCGGTGGCCCAGCGGATCAGCTCGGCCCGGTTCCGGGCCGACAAGACCGAGCCGGTGGGCCACTGGTGCGAGGGCGTCAGGATGACCGCGTCGGCGCCGCTGTCCCGCAGCAGGTCGACCCGGATCCCGTCGCCGTCGACCGGGACCCCGATCACCTCCAGGCCGGCCGCGCGGGCCGCCGGCAGCGCATCGTCATTAGAGGACGGGTCCTCCAGCGCCAGCCGCTTCGCGCCCGCCGCGGCCAGCACGCCCATCAGCAAGCTCACGCCCTGCGCGTAGCCGGTGCAGATCACCATGTGATCGGGCTCGGCCACGGTGCCGCGGACCCGGTTCAGGTAGCCGGCCAGCGCGGCCCGCAGCTGCGGCACGCCGCGGCCGGTCAGGTAGCCGAACACCTCGTTCGGGGCGTCGGTCAGCGCGCTGCGGATGGCCCGCAGCCAGGCTGCCCGGGGAAAGCTGGACACGTCCGCCCGGCCATAGCTCAGGTCGATGGCCGGCCCGGGCGGCCGGGCCGGGCGTAGTTCCGGTGCCGGGACCACCGCCCCGGCCGCCACCTGCGTGTACCCGCCCGCCCGGCTGGTCAGGTACCCCTCGGCGGTGAGCTGCTGATAGGCCTCGACCACCACGCCGCGGGAGACGCCGAGGTCAGCGGCCAGCACCCGTGAGGGCGGCAGCGAGGCTCCGCGGACCAGCCGCCCGGCGCGAATCGAATCCCGGATGGAGGTCTCGATCTGCCGGTGCAGCGGGACGTGCGCGTCCGGCTGGAGCAGCACCAGCAGTTCAGAATTGGACCTGATTTCAGTCATCAGACTGGACCTTATCATCAGGACCGATTTCTGTCAGGGTCGAGCTGTACCCACCAGCTAGGTAAGGAATGATCATGGGAATCGCGCTCGGCCTGGTTGCGGCCCTGTTGTACGGCAGTTCCGACTTCGGCGGCGGCCTCGCCTCGCGCCGCTTCGGATCGCTCCAGGTCACGGTGATCGGCTCGGCCGTGGCCACCGCTCTGGCCTGGGCCACGCTCATTGCCGTCGGCGGGCCCGGGCCGAGCGTCCGGGCGGTGGCCTGGGGGCTGGCCAGCGGCCTGGCCGGCGGAGCCGGCACCCTGGTGCTGTACCGGGGGCTGGCCCGCGGGCAGATGAGCGTGGTCGGGCCGCTGTCCGCGGTGGGCGCGGCGATCGTCCCGGTCGCGGCGGGCGTGGCCCTGGGCGAGCGCCCGAGCATCCTGGCCGTAGCGGGTGTGCTGGTCTCGCTGCCGGCCATCGTGCTCGTGGCGGCCAGCGGCTCGGTGCGCGGCAAGCTCGGCGCGGGCCTGCTGGACGGCCTAGTCGCCGGACTGGCCTTCGGCATCCTGTTCGTCGGCCTCGCGCAAGCCGGCCGGGACGCCGGCCTGTGGCCGGTCGCGTGCGAGCAGACCGGCGCGCTGCTGCTCACGCTGGCCGTGGCGGTCAAGTCCCGGGAGCCGCTGCGGATCCCGCTCCGCGCCGCCGGCCTGCCCGTGCTTTCCGGCGCCACCGGCATGGCCGCCACGCTGGCCTACTTCTACGCCACGCACTTCAGCATGCTGGCCATCGCGGCTGTGCTCGTCTCGCTGTACCCGGGCTTCACCGTCATGTTGGCCCGGCTGATCCTGCACGAGCGGTTCAGTCCCGCCCAGCGGGCCGGCCTGGGCCTGTGCACCCTGGCCATCATCGCCATCGCGCTGAACTGACCTGGGTACGGTCAGGCCGGCCGCCACCGCCGCGAGCAGCGTGGCCGGACGTTTCCGGCGATAGCATCAGATGGTCCTTTTCAGCCCCTCTGGCGACCGGTTACGGTGTGGCAGACAGCGCTGGTCCAGAGGTGGGGGGAGTGCGATGGAAGCCGCAGTTGTCGGCCTTAGCGGCGCACTGGCCGGAGAGCGATTCACCGTCAGTGCTCAGCCGATTACCTTCGGCCGGAGCGCCGAGAATGCCGTGCGCCTCACCAGCACGCTGGCCTCGCGTGTCCATGCCGAGCTGCGGCCCGAGCCGGGCGGCTACATCCTCCGCGACCTCGGCAGCGCCAATGGCACCTGGGTCAATGGCGCACTCGTGACCGTCCATGAGCTCCAGCCCGGCGACGAGATCATGATCGGCGATGACGTGTTCCGCTTCGAGACCGGTGCGCCCGCCACCCTCCTGGCCACCCCCAAACCGGGCGGCGAAAAGGTCGCGCGTCCCGCCCCTGCCTTGCGCGTCACGGTCACCGGGGGCGGCCCGGTGGGCCTGAGCCTGGCCTTGCTCCTGGACCACATGATGGGGTCGCGTGTGGCGATCAAGGTCTATGACGGCCGCTGGCAGCGAGAAAACGGCCGGGCCGTGTGGAAGACCCCGGAGCAAGGCAACGTGCGGCGCCAGCAGGTGGTGACCATCCAGAGCCGCCAGTTCACCAAGCTCCCGCCCGAGGTCCAGCAGCGCCTGTTCACACCGGGCAACTACACCGAGATGTGGCCCCAGGGCCCTGATTCGGTCCAGGATCTCTGCCCCCGCAACATCCGGATCGCCTATATCGAAGATCAGCTGCTCGCCATCGCGAACGAAAAGCCGGATCATATCCAGCTCATCCCGGAACGCTTCGACCCGGATGCCACCGACGTGACGGGGGAGCACGTCCTGGCCATCTGCGAAGGCGGCCGCTCGCGCACGCTGGATTATTTCGCGGCCAGGTTCGGCGCCTGTGACGCGTCAATGTACGCGCTTGACGGCCAGCAGGTGCAGGACATGGTGCTGGGCCTGCGGGTTAAGTCCGAGCTCCCGGACCCGATGGCCGTGTTGCTGACCGTGGGCCAGAATCGCTTCCTGCTGAATTCCCTGCACGGCGAGGGCTTCCTTAACATGCGGCTGACCGATCAGGAGACGACCGAAGCCGTCGGCATCGACCCGGCCAAACGGATGTTCACCGAGTGCATCCAGGCCTCGCCCTGCCTGCTGGAGCTGCGAGCCGACCGCGAGTTCTACTGTGCCGGGCACCAGGCCCTTTTCCTGCCGGCCCTGGTGCGGGGTTCGGCCCTGTGGGCGCGGGTGCAGGAAGGGCTGCAGCTGTTCGGCATTCCGCCGGAGAACCTGACCGCGGTAACCGGCTTCCGGCTGGATATGGTGCAGCGCCCGCGCTTCACCGCCCAGCTGTACCCGAAGACGGCGACGGCCCCGGGCACGTTCGGATTCCTGCTCGGCGATGCGGCCAACGCGATTCACTTCTGGCCCGGGCGCGGGCTCAACAGCGGGCTGGCCTCGGTGATCTCGCTGGCCCGGTGCCTGTGCACGTCCTGGCGCGGAAGCACCCTGCGGGACGCCGACTTCCTCCGCCACGAGGCGGTCATGGCGATGCTGCAGTACCGGCACAAGAGCCGGGCCTGGCGGCAGATGGTGACCGCCGACACCGCAGGGAACGTGCGGGCCATCAAGGACCAGATCGCGCTCGGGATCGCCGAAGGCGAGCAGGGGGCATTCGACGAGCAAGCCGACCTGAAGGCATTCATGGAGCGGCTGGGTCAGATCCGGAGCCGGCTGGAGCGCCGCCTGGCGGGCCTGCCCGACGACCTCACGCTGCGCAGCCACCTGGCTCGCATTCCCGGTTCTACCCTGCACACGCTGCTGGTCAGCGAGCCCTGGGACACCGGCAGCGTCGGCGGCGAGGAAGTCGACGTCGAGTGGCTCCTCGAAGTGGCCGCCGCCGCCGCCGAGCTGACGTAACCAGCCGTCAGCCGGTCAGGCTGGGACGGCGCTCACCGTCAGCGCGCCGTCGGTGTAGCTGACCGAATTGGTCGCCACCGCCGGGATCCGCGGTCCGGGCAGCACCACGCCGACCAGGTTCAGCGGGTCGGCGGCCGACAGCCGTACGGTCTCGCCGTCCCGCGGCCGCTTCCTGATCTCACGCAGCACGGCCACCGCGTCCGGATGCGCGTACTGCTCACCGCTGAACCCGTTGACGAACCGCCCGCCGGCCACCGTCCCGCGCGCCTCCATCCGCCGGAACGCCCAGAGCACCTCGCGCCACGGCACCGCGATGTTCTCCCGGACCAGCAGGTCCCGGAACACCACGCCCCACCGCACCGCTAGCTGCTCCGCGATGGCCTCGGCCAGTTCGTCCGGGTCGCAGTCGGACAGCGGCTCGGGCAGCAGGGACCACCGGCCCGCCGTCCGGGAGGCCAGCTGGCCGCCCCGGCGCAGCCGGTGCCGCCCCAGAGCACTGGCCGCCAGCGCCCGCTGCGCGAACAGCGACCGGACGGCCCGGAAACCGTCCGCCGTGAGCAGCCCCCGCGCCACGCCGTCCCACAGCGCGTCCTCGATCTCGCCAGGCAGCCGCCCAGTCCTGGCGGCCAGGTCGGTCTGGAACAGCGCGCCGCGTTCGGCCAGCGCGTCGAGCACCTCCCGGGTCCGTCCGGGCCCCGGCAGGACCGGACCCGCGCTACCCCGCGCCGCCCGCAGCAGCCAGGGCAGGTCGTCCCGGATGGTCAGCGTGATCGGCGTCGCCCGGGACGGAGTCAGCCCGCGGCTGGGCAGCTCGTCCGAAGACTCGCAGTCGCGCAGCGACAGCCGCCCCCAGGTCACGCCGCCGTCCAGGCACACCTCGTCCAGCCATTCCTTGCGGTAGCCGGTCACCCGGGCCGGCAAGATGGCCTTCTCCCAGGCCCCGGCGGCCAGCTCGAAGCCCTGCAGCTGCTCCACCACCGCGAGCACGCCGCGGCTGCCCTCTCGCCTGCCCTCCGGCGTGACGTGCTGCCAGCGCAGCAAGAACCGCATGAAGTCCTGGGCCGTCACCGGCTCGACCTCGCGCCGCTTCCGCTCCCTGGTGTAGGCGTGGATCCTGGTCAGCACCCGCCGGGCGCAGAACTCGTCCTCGGTCAGGTCCGGGTCGGTGAAGCGCCCGCGCAGCGCGAAGCCCTCGGTTTCCAGCCGGATCAGCGCCAGCGTCACGTCAGAAACTCCCAGGCCCGTAGCCGCGGCCAGGTCGGCAGCGGTACGCGGCCCCGACACGTCCAGATGCCCGCGCAGCAGCTCGGCCGCCACCGCTTCCGGCTCCATCGGCCTGATCCCGGGGACCGGCCCGCCCCCGCTAGCACTGCCCCCGCCAGCATCAGGGAACAGTGGTGCCATCAGCCCGGCCCGTTCGGCAGCAGACCAGAGAACCCCGTCCGGCCCGCAGATCTCCGCCGCCCGCCCGGCGGCCGCGAGCTCGGCGAACAACGCCCGCCACTCCGGCTCCGGGCGCATCACGAACAGGGTCATCAGCAGGTCGTGCAGCTCGTCGGCGTCCCGCGGCTGCGGCCTGACCTGGTCCCGGACTCGCTCGATCGCCAACGGGTCCAGCCGGGCCAGGTCGCGCGCATCCACCGGCAGGCCGCGGGGGATCTTGACCTGCCTGCTACGCCGGTTCGCGGCCTCGGTCTCGTCGTCCAGATACGTGTACGGCATCCCGTTCAGGATCTCGTGCGCCAGCACCGAAGGTTCCGTAGTGTCCCGGGTGATCACCGTGATCCGCCCCGCCTCGATCCCGGCCACCAGCTCCCGCAGCCCGTCGATGTCCATCGCCTCGTGCAGGCAGTCCGTCAGCGTCTGCCGGACTAGCGGGTGGTCGGGGATCTCGATCGGGCCGGGCGCCACGTTCTCCTGGCAGGCGGCCAGGGTGGGGAACACCGCCGCCATCAGGTCATCGGCCTCCATCCGCTGGATCGCGGGCGGGTTCTTCCTGCCGCCCCGCATCCGCAGCACGGTCAGCGAGGTGTTCAGGTTCCACCGCCAGCGCGCCGCGAACAGCGGCGAGGTCAGTACCGCCTGCCGTACCACCTGCTCCACGGTGGGCGAGGCCAGGAAATGAGGCACCCGGTCCAGCGGGAAGCTGTGCTGCGGTCCCAGCGACAGCAGGATCGCGTTGTCGCTGGCCGCCGCCTGCAGCTCGAAGTCGAACGTCACGCAGAACCGCTTGCGCAGCGCCAGCCCGAACGCCCGGTTCACTCGTGCCCCGAACGGTGCGTGCCCCACCAGCTGCATCCCGCCGGCCTCGTCGAAGAACCGCTCCAGGATGATCGCGTTCATGGTGGGCAGCGCCCCCAGCGCGGCCAGCCCGGCCCGCAGGTAGGCGACGATGATGTCCGCCGCCGCCTGGCCGATCCCGCACTCGGCCTCTAGCCAGGCCCGGGCCTCGGCGGGCTCGCGGTCGGCCACCGCCTGGCGCAGCTCCGAGACCTCCTCGGAAAGCTCCCTGGTCCGGCCGGGCGCCTCGCCCTGCCAGAACGGTACTGACGGTGGCGCCCCGTGCGCGTCCACCACCCGGACGGTCCCCGGTTCCACCCGCCGGATCCGCCAGGAGTGGGTGCCGAGCAGGAACACGTCGCCCGGCCTGCTCTCGGTCGCCCATTCCTCGTGCACCGTGCCGACCTGGGCCTCGTCGGGCTCGGCGATGACCCGGAAGTCGCCCAGCTCGGGGATGGCCCCGCCCGAGGTCAGCGCGGCCAGCCGGGCCCCACGGCGGCCCTTGACCGTCCCGTTCACCTGGTCCCGGTGCAGGTAGTAGGCCCGGCGGCCGCGGCCGGTGCGGATCCCCTCGGCCAGCAGCTCGGTCACGTCGTCGAAATCCTCGCGGGACAGGTCACGGAACGGCGCCGCCTGCCGGGCCAGGCCGAGCAGCTCGCCTTCGCCCCACTGCTCGGCAGCCGACTCCGCCACCATCTGCTGAGCCAGGATGTCCAGCGGCTGCTGCGGGATGATGATGGCGTCCAGCCGCCCGCGCCGCACCCCGCGCATGAGCGCCGCGCATTCCACCAGCTCATCGCGGGTGGTCGGATACAAAAACCCGCGTGGCGTCCCGCTCCGCGTGTGATTGGACCGGCCCACCCGCTGCAGGAACGTGGCGATGCTGCGCGGCGAGCCGATCTGGCAGACCAGCTCCACCGGGCCGATGTCGATGCCGAGCTCCAGCGAGGCCGTGGCCACCAGGGCCCGCAGGTCCCCGGCCCGCAGCCGGGCCTCGACCCGCTGCCGTCGCCCCTTGGACAGCGACCCGTGATGCGCGGCCACGTAGGAGCCCAGCTCCTCACCCAGCCGTTCGCCCAGCTGGTGGGCGACCCGCTCGGCCATGCTCCTGGTATTGACGAACACCAGCGTGGTCCGGTGCCCGCTCACGTGCTCCGCGATCCGGTCCAGGATCTGCGCCATCTGCTCGCCGGTCGGCACCGCGCCGAGCTCGTCGTCGGGAATCTCCAGGGCCAGGTCCAGCTGCCTGCGGTGCCCGGAGTCCACGATCGCGCAGCGCGGCGTCCCGTCCGGGTTGTCCCGGTCCTGGCCCGAGCCGACCAGCAGCCGCGCGATCGTCTCGATCGGCCGGACCGTCGCGGACAGGCCCACCCGCTGCACCGGCTCCTCGGCCACGTGGGCCAGCCGCTCCAGGGTCAGCGCCAGGTGCGAGCCCCGCTTGTTCGACGCGACGGCGTGGATCTCGTCCACGATCACGGTCCGGGTGGTGCGCAGCATGGCCCGGCTCCGCTCCGCCGTGACCAGCAGGAACAGCGACTCGGGGGTGGTGATCAGGATGTCCGGCGGGTGCTTCAGCATGGCCGCGCGCTCCGCGGCGGCCGTATCCCCGGTCCTGACCGCCACCCGGATGGCCGGCGCGGCCAGCCCGAGCTCGGCGGCCACCGCCGCGATCTCGCGCAACGGCGCCTCGAGGTTCTGCTGGATGTCCGTGGCCAGCGCCTTCAGCGGCGACACGTACACCACTGCCGGCCCGCCGGGGGGCGGCCTTCCCGGTGCCCCCTCCGTTGCGGCCTGGCCCTGCGCTTCCCCCTGGTACAGCCGGTCGATGCAGACCAGGAACGCCGCCAGCGTCTTGCCCGATCCGGTGGGCGCCGCGATCAGCGTGTGCCCGCCCGCCGCCACCTCCCGCCACCCGGCCGCCTGCGGCTCGGTCGGGCCGCCCGGGAACCGGCGTTCGAACCAGGTGCGCACCGCAGGGTGGAACGAGTCAAGCACCCGCTCACGGTACCTCCGGGGACCGACATTCCACGGGCCGTTCAGCCGTCGGCCGCCCCCGCGATGGCCAGCAGCCCCCCGACCCGTCCAGGTCCCCGGCCGTCTTCAGGTGCAGAGCGATCCAGTTCCCCGCTTCCCATTGAATAACGCTGGTTTATCGGCGTAACGAGAACGGCGTTCCGTCACATGGCCGATATCGAGCATGACAGCGACGAATTCCGCTATCGAAATCGTCCCTCCTGGTCCGTGTCCTTCCCTGAAAATGTCAGTATGAGATAGTAAACTCGAACAAAGATCGAAGAGATCTTTTCTGCCGAACGGTCCGGCCTTCTAGCCTCCAGGACACCCAGTCGTGAGCCCGGAATGGAGGTGACACCCAGATGAGCAACTGCGCCAAGCCAGCCAGCCCCCGTGAGGCGCTGGAGATGATCCGGTCCGGGTACGGCTACCTGGCCGCCGCCGACCCGACTGCGATGGCCACCGCGGCGCAGGCATCCTGTCTCCTGGCCTTGGAGCAAGCCGACGCCATCGGCACCGCGGCGCGGGCCAGTATCCTGGACGCGTTCACCGCCAGCGGCGGCTACGCCGAGGACGGGGATTACAGCCCGACGTCGTGGCTGATGCACCGGACGAGGATCACCAAGCAGGCGGCCCGGGCGCACCGGGCCTGGTCTCGCCGGGCAGCAGCTCATCCTGAGGTGGCGGCGGCGCTGGCCGAGGGGTTCGTGCTGTCGGAGTCGATGGCCCGGACCATTTGCGGGTGGACCGACCGGCTACCCGAAGACTGCCGGGCCGCCGCCGATGAGATCCTGATCACCGCCGCCCGGGGCGGCGGTGATCAGCGGGACCTGGCCGAGCTCGCCGCGGAGATTCTCGCCCGGTCCGCCCCGCCCGATGACGATCCCGGTGACGGGTTCGACGACCGGTCCGTCACGCTGCAGACCACCTTCCAGGGCGCCGGTGTCATGAGCGGGGACCTGACCCCGGAGTGCGCGGCCGTGGTCACCGCGGTGCTGGATGCCCTGTCCGCCCCGGCGGACAGCGAAGACACCCGCACCCATAAGCAGCGGTATCACGATGGGCTGCAGGAGGCGATGCGGAGGCTGATCGCGGCCGGGCTGCTGCCCGAGCGGGCCGGGCAGCCGGTCAAGGCGGTGGTGCACGTGTCGCTGGCCGAGCTGCGGGGGTGGGACGGCGACTCGCTGCTGGAGGGCGAATGGGTCACCGGGGTCCAGGCCCGGTGGGCCGCCCACCGGGCCAGCGCGTCGGCGGGCGGCAGCGACGGCGGCGCGTGGCTGACCGGCGACGCGGCCCGCGCCATGACCTGCGATGCGCGGATGGCGACCTACGTCGACGGGAACGTCGATCTCGGCGCGCTTGAGGACCTGGTCCGGCTGTGCGGCAGCCTAGACCGCCTCGACCACCTGCACCGCCCTCAGGGGCCCTGCGAGCCGCTCGCCTCCCCGCCAGCGCCGGGCCAGCCGACGCAGGGCCAGCCTGCGCCGGGCCAGGCGGCGCCGGGCCAGGCGGGGCCGGTCCCGGCGGGGCTGCTGTCTCGCCAGGCGCTGCAGCAGGCGATCATCGGCAAAGCCGTGGATCTGGTCTCCGGTCCCGGCGGGCTGGCCAGCTTCCTGCGGACCCGGGAACTCGGCGCTCCGCTGACCGGGCCGAGCCTGCCGCTGGACATCGGGTTCAGCTCCACCATCCCGCCCGGCATCCGCAACGCCGTCATCTGGCGCGACAAGCACTGCCGGTGGGCCGGCGGCTGCAATCAGCCCGCCTCGGCCTGTGAAGTGCACCATACGACGCATAAGGCGAACGGCGGCAAGACCAGCACCACGGACTGCGTCCTGCTCTGCGCGTACCACCATCAGGTCATGATCCACCGGCTGGGCTGGACCCTGGTCCTGAACCCCGACGGCACCACCACCGCCTGGAACAAGAACCGCACCAAGACCCTGCACAGCCACAGCCCCCCGGCCCGCGCCGGGTAACCTGCCCCGGGGCAACCTCCCGGGGCGCGGATTACTGCGCAGTGAGTTCATGGTGCACGGTGCGATAGCGCATCGGTTCGTGACAGCGATTACCGTCAGCTCATGAGCTGGGAGCATCCGCTCCTTGATCCCGCCGTAGCGGCCGAGATCGAGCGCGCCGCCTCGGAGCACCGAGGCCACCCCTGGGTCAGTCAG
This sequence comes from uncultured Actinomycetes bacterium, assembly GCA_963790065.1. Classification (GTDB taxonomy): domain Bacteria; phylum Actinomycetota; class Actinomycetes; order Streptosporangiales; family Streptosporangiaceae; genus Palsa-504. The sequence goes on from CAWBNK010000034.1 coordinate 390,353, forward strand.
GGATTCACCAGCCTGGACGAGCGTTCGTCGCATCCGTGCGGGATCCTGCACGGCCAGCCGTTCTCGGTCTTCGCCAAGCTCAGCGCGGCCACTGACGCCTGGGGCCAGTTCACGGCGGAACTCAGCCGGCCTGCGCCTGCTCAGCCAGGCCGCCCGGGTCCCGACCCCCGTGGCCCGCGGCCTGGCCGAACTGCCCCACGGCTGGCTGCTGCTGACCGAGGCGCTGCCCGAGCGGCTGCCGCCCGACCGCGAAGCCAGGGACTGGCGATCGATCGGGCAGGTCCTAGCGACCCTGCACCAGGTCAAGCACCGGCAGTTCGGGCTCGACCGCGGCGGCTACTTCGGCCCGCTGCCCCAGGACAACCGTCCGGTCCCATCCGGCAGCTGGCCTGACTTCTACCGCGAACGCCGGATCACCCCGCTGCTGCGCACCGCGAGGGATACCGGACATCTCCCGGCTGACCTGGCGGTCGGCCTCGGCCGGATCATGGACCGGCTGCCCGACCTGTGTGGTCCGGAGCGGCAACCGTCGCTACTGCACGGAGACGCCCAGCAGAACAACTTCGTCACCACCGCGACCGGAGCGGTCGTGATCGACCCCAGCCCCTACTTCGGCCACCCCGAGATCGACCTGGCCATGGTCGACTTCTTCCAGCCCGTGCCCGCCGATGTCCTTGACGGCTACCGGGACACCGCCACCATCGCTTCCGGCTTTGCCGACCGCAAGGAACTGTGGCGGCTCTACCCTTACCTGGCCGTCGTCACGGTCGACCGTCAATACCTGACCCGGCTGGCCGACGCCATCCGCCGCTACCGCTGAGCCGCCCTGTCCATCGCGGCCACCGCCGTTCGTCGTCCCGGTAACGAGATCCAAGCACGCGGAGGTTGCGATGAGTGTTCCACAGGTCGTGTCCCGCCAGGACTGGCTGGCCCAGCGCAGGGTGCTGCTCGAGCGGGAGAAGGAGCTGACCCGCCAGCGTGACACGGTCAACGCCGAACGCCGCCGGCTGCCCATGGTCAAGATCGACAAGGACTATGTCTTCGAGGGGGCGGAAGGCAAGGTGAGCCTGCCCGAGGTGTTCGAAGGCCGCGCTCAGCTCATCGTCTATCACCTCATGTGGCGGTGGGATCTGGACGCGGGCTGCCCGAGCTGCTCGTTCCTGATCGACAACATCGGCCAGCTCGGGCACCTGCACGCGGCCCGGACCACGCTGGCGGTCGTGTCCCGTGGCCCGTGGGAGAAACTGAGCGCGTTCCGGGTCCGCATGGGCTGGACCGTGCCCTTCTACTCCTCCCAGGGGAGCGACTTCAACTACGACTTCCACGTCACGCTGGACGAGTCGATCGCTCCGGTGGAGTACAACTACCGGACCAAGGCCGAGCTCACGGCGGCGGGTCAGCCCTGGGCCGCTGAGGGGGAGCAGCCCGGCACCAGCGTGTTCCTGCGCGACGGCGACAGCATCTTTCACACCTACTCGTCCTACGCCCGCGGCGGTGACCTGCTGCTCGGCACGTTCAACTACCTTGACCTGACCCCGCTCGGCCGCCAGTACCACGTCGGGCAGGCCGTCTACCATGACCGGTACGGCCTCCCGGACGGCGAGGCAGGGTAGGCCGGGGAGGACATGATGAAATACATGCTGATCCACTGCACGGACGAGTCCATCGCGTTCGGCCCGGAGAGCGACTGCCGGACTCCGGGTACACCCGCGGCCCGCGCGCTGGAGACCTGGCTCAGCGAGCTTACGGCCCGTGGTGTACGGCTGCACGGAAGCCGGCTCCGGCCGGTCAGCGACGCGACCACCGTGCAGGTCCGGGAGGGCAACCTGCTGGTCAGCGACGGCCCGTTCGCCGAGACCAAGGAGCAGGTCGCGGGCTACGACGTGATCGACTGCGCCGACCTGGACGAGGCCATCGACATCGCCTCACGCCACCCGACGGCCAGCATCGGGATAATCGAGGTCCGGCCGTTCTGGGACGACTAGCCTGTCACCCCGGCCTGAACCACTAGGTCGGGGCCGCAGGAGATGACGGCCGCCGTGCCACGTGTCCGGGCCAGCTCGCTGGTCACGGTGGTGAAACCCGGTTTGCGCGGCCCGGACCCTAAGCCCGCGGGTCGATGTGAATCTTGGTGCCTGCCGCGGTGTCGATCTGTCCGGCCAGCGCCTCGGCGGCCCGGTCCAGGCCCACGGTTACCGCCACGATGCCGACCGGGTCGACCCGGCCGTCCGCGTAATGCTCGATCGCCGGAGCGAGCCCCGCCGACGCGCCGAGGATGCCCACCGCGGTCAGGTCACCCAGGACCAGATCTCGGCTGTCGATCAGGCTCGGCGTGCCCGACACGCCGATGTACACCACCCGCCCGCCCGGCTCGGCCAGGCTCAGCGCCCATGCCGGGACCCGCTGGTCGTCGGTGCAGTCCACCACCGCGTCGTATCCCGGCGCAGGCGGGTCCTCAGCCGTCCAGTACCCGGCGGCCCCGAACGACGCGGCCAGCTCCCGCCGCCCGTCGTCTACCGCCAGGATGTCCACCTCGGCCCCCGCGGCCCGCGCGAACGCCGTAGTCAGCAGCCCGATGGTGCCCGGCCCGCAGACCAGGATCCGCCGGCCTGGGGCGGCACCCGCGGCCGAGGCGGCCCGCCAGGCGTTACCGCCCGGCTCGACCAGCGCGCCGGCCCGGTCATCGATGGCGTCCGGCAGCCGGTACAGGCTGGATGCGGGCACCAGCACCTGCTCGGCCAGTCCGCCCGCCCAGCCCATGATCCCGACCTCGCCCCGGTCGGCGCAGACGTTCCCCCGTCCGGCCCGGCACCGCGGGCACCGGCCGCAGCCCAGCATGGTGTCCCCGGTCACCCTGACCCCGAGCCACCCGGGATCGACTCCGGTGCCGACCGCCGCGACCACGCCGCACCACTCGTGGCCCGGCCGGATGGGGAACCCGATCTTGCCCTGGGCGAAGTAGGCCAGCTGCTCGTTGAACAGCTCCGCGTCCGTCCCGCAGATGCCGGCCCGGCGCACGTCGACCACCACCTGCCCCGCACCCGCCGCCGGAGCCTCGACCTGCTCCACCCGGGCCGATCGCAGGCCGGTGATCACCAATGCGCGCATAGGCCAAGGTTCCCACCCGCGACGGGCCAGCGTACGGTGGTCCCACCCCGGACCCGGGGGAGCGCCAGTGACTAAGGAGCGCCGGTGGCAGAGCCGATCACCGTGGAACGCGACGGGCATGTGCTGCTCATGGGCGTCAACCGCCCGGCCAAACGCAACGCGTTCAACCTGGCCACGATCGACGCGCTGGCCGGCGCCTACGAGCTGCTGGGCACGGACGACGAGCTGCGCGCGGGCGTGCTGTTCGCCCACGGTGACCACTTTTCCGCGGGCCTGGACCTGGCCGAGGTCGGCCCGGCGGTGACCGCGGGCGGCCCGGAGATCTTGGGCGGCGGGCACCGTTTCGACCCATTCGGGGTCTGGGGCGATCAGGTGCCCAAGCCCGTGGTGATGGCGGTCAACGGCATCGCGTTCACCCTGTCCATCGAGCTCGCCCTGGCCGCCGACATCGTGATCGCCGCCGATGACGTCCGCTTCAGCCAGCTGGAGATCGCTCGCGGGATCGTGCCGTTCGGCGGCGCCACCTTCCGGGCGCCCGCCCAGCTCGGCTGGGGCAACGCGATGCGCTTCCTGCTCACCGCTGAGGAGTTCGGTGCCGCCGAGGCGTTGCGCATCGGCCTGGTGCAGGAGGTCGTCTCGCCCGGCACGCACCTCCAGCGGGCCACCGAACTGGCGCAGCTCATCGCCCGGCAGGCCCCGCTGGGCGTGCAGGCCACCCTGGCCAGCGCCCGCGCCGCGCTAAGCGGCGGCCCAGCCGCCGCGCGGGACTGCCTCGCCGCGCTGCTCCCGGGCATCCTGGGCAGCCAGGATGCCGCCGAGGGCCTGCGCAGCTTCGTCGAACGCCGCGAGGCTGACTTCACCGGCCGCTGACCCGGTTCTGACCGGGACGAGATCAGGTCGCCACCAGCGGCTCGTCCTCGGCGACCGGAACCTCCCCGGCCGCGCCGCCCAGCACGCGCAGCGCGTCGGGCGGCAGGTAGCAGTGCACCGGCGTGCCCTGGGTCAGGTCCGGCCGCTCGCCGTCGTTCTGCATCAGGGCCTGCAGCGACACGCCGGTAGCCAGCCGCAGCATGACCTGCAGGGCGGCACCGAGGAAGACCACGCGCTCGACCATGGCGGGCACCCGGTTGTCGCCCGGCGATCCGTGCGGCTCCACCCGCACCCGCTCCGGCCTGATCACGGCGTGCGCGCGCCCGCCGCTGACGGCCTCGCAGCGTTCCGAGGTCAGCGCGAAGTCGCCCAGCCGGATCGCGCCCGGCGAGCTGACCCAGACCTCCATCAGGTTTGCCGCGCCCAGGAAGTCGGCCACGTAGGTGTCGGCGGGCTCCTCGTAGACCTGGCGGGGCGTGCCGATCTGCACGATCTTGCCGGCGTTCATCACGGCCAGGCGGTCGGACATAGTCAGCGCCTCCTCCTGGTCGTGGGTGACGTACAGGAAGGTGATGCCGACGCGTTCCTGCAGCGCCTTGAGCTCGACCTTGAGCGAGCGGCGCAGCTTGGCGTCCAGCGCGCCGAGCGGCTCGTCGAGCAGCAGCACCGCCGGTTTGAGCACCAGCGCGCGGGCCAGGGCGACCCGTTGCTGCTGGCCGCCGGACAGCTGGCCAGGCCGCCGCTTGGCGAAGGAGGTCATCCTGACCAGTTCCAGGGCTTCGTTCACCCGGCGGCTGAGGTCCGCCTTGGCCAGCTTGCGGTGCCGCAGGCCGAACGCCACGTTGTCCGACACGGACAGGAACGGGAACAGCGCGTAGCTCTGGAACACCGTATTGACGTTGCGCCGGTGCGCGGGCACGTCCGACACGTCGACGCCGTCCAGCAGGATCTGGCCCGACGTCGGCTGCTCGAACCCGGCGATCAGCCGCAAGGTGGTGGTCTTGCCGCAGCCCGAAGGACCGAGCAGGGAGAAGAACTCACCGCTGGCCACGGTCAGGTCGATGTTGTCGACCGCGATCTCGCCGAACCTCTTGGTCAGCGCGACCAGTTCAATGCTTCCTCCAGCCACGGCGCCTCCTGCCGAAAGTTATCTACCGCGTTTGCGCGCCCGTTTCGGTGCGGGCTTCCAGTCGAACTCAAGCTGCCCGGCCGCGAACCGCATCGCCAGCTCGTACGCGCGCTGCGGCGGCACCTCCGGGTCTTCCAGCGCGATCTGCACGGCCAGCCCGTCGAGCAGGCCGGCCAGCGTGATCGTGAAGTCGTCCGCGTCCACGGACGCGAACTCGCCGGCCTCCTGGCCGGCCAGCACGATGGAGCGGATGGTTTCCCGCCACCGCTCGTCGGACTTCTGCCGTACCGCGGCCATCCCCGGGTTCCGCGGTGAGAATGCCCACAGGTCCAGCCACAGCAGCCAGTACAGGCGGGGCTCGGGATTCCCGGGCAGGCAGATCATGGCGACGGCCTCAGCCAGCCTCCCCGCCGCGGTCGGGGTCTCTTCCATCCGCCGCATGTTCTCGGCGTACCAGGTGTCCTCGGAGTACCTGATCGCCTCGGTGAGCAGCTGGTCCCGGGTCTTGAAGTAGTAGATGACCAGCGCCGGGCTGATCCCGGTGCGCTCGGCCACGTCGGCGATCCTGGTCTCGGCATAGCCGCGCTCGAGGATGACCTCGATCGCCGCCCGCAGCATCTGCTCGCGGCGCTCCCCAGCGTCGCGCGCGCCCCCCGCCTGCTCCTTCATGCCGACCCTCGCCTCCAGGCTGTTGACCCGCTCGCCCGCCGGCTCACAGGATCACGGTCTTGAGAATTTATCGTAGCAGCTTCTAGACTGAATGTTCAGTCAATCTTTCGGAGGCTCCGGTTCATGAGTACCAAGGACTACGACGCGATCATCGTCGGCGGCGGGCACAACGGCCTCGTCGCCGCGGCCTACCTGGCCCGCTCCGGCGCACGCACGCTGGTGCTGGAAGGCCCGGCCGAAGACCGGCGGCGCCGCGACCACCGAAGCCCCCTGGCCAGACGCGCCCGACTTCAGGGTCACCCGGCTGTCGTATGTGATGTCGCTGCTGCCGCCGACCATCATCAACGACCTCCAGCTGGAAAAGCACGGCTACAAGATCTTCCCGATGGGCCCGTACTACCAGGCCTTCCCTGAGGGCGGGTCGATCAAGCTGTACGCCGACGACGCCCAGCGCAACCACGACGAGGTGTCCCGGTGGTCCAAGAAGGACGCCGACGCCATGCCGCGCTGGGACGCCTGGCTGGCCGGGCTGGCCGACGTGCTCGGCCCGCTGCTGCTCGCCGTCCCGCCGAACCTCGGCTCCCGCCAGCCCAGGGACCTCAAGCAGACCCTGAAGCTGGCCTGGAAGAACCGCGGCCTGGACGTCCGCACGATCGCCGACGTGACCCGGCTGATGACGATGTTCGATCGCCGACCTGCTCGACGACTGGTTCGAGTCGCCGCAGGTCAAGGGGGCGCTGGCGGTCAACGGTGTGATCGGCACCTGGGCCGGCCCCTACGAGCCGGGCACCGCCTATGTGATGGCCCACCACTCGATCGGCGACGTCGGCGACGGGCACCTCGGCAACTGGGGCTTCCAGGAGGGCGGCATGGGCGCCGTGGCCGACGCCATCGCGAACGCCGCCCGCGAGGCCGGCGCCGAGATCCGCACCGACGCGAAGGTCGGCCAGATCCTGATCAGCGACGGCAAAGCACAGGGCGTCGTGCTCGAGAACGGCCAGCAGCTCACGGCCCAGGTCGTGGTTACCTCGCTGCACCCCCGCACCGCGTTCCTGGACCACGTCGGCCGCCAGAACCTGCCGGACAACTTCGTCACGGACATCGAGCGCTGGAAGACCCGCAGCGGCGTGGTCAAGATCAACCTGGCCCTGGCCGAACTCCCCGACTTCACCGCCGACCCCGGCACCAACCTGCAGGAACATCACACGGGTTCGGTGGAGATGGCCCCCACCATGCCCTACATCGAGCGCGCGTTCACCGACGCCCGCGACGGCAGGCCCGCGGTAAGGCCGTTCTCCGACGGCGTGATCCCGACCGCGTTCGACAAGACCCTGTGCCCGGACGGGTATCACATCATGTCCCTGTTCACCCAGTGGGTCCCGGCCGACTGGAGCGAGCAGCCGCACACCGAGGAACTGCAGGCCTACGCCGATCGCATGATCGACTGCTACAACGAGGTGGCACCGAACTTCAAGAGCTCGATCCTGCACCGGGACATCGTCGGCCCGTACGAGATGGAGCACGACTACGGCCTGGTCGGCGGCAACATCTTCCACGGCGAGCTGTCGCTCGAGCAGCTGTTCCACATGCGGCCCGCGCCGGGCTTCGCCGACTACCGCACGCCGGTGCCCGGCCTGTACTACGCCAGCTCGGCCACCCATGCGGGCGGGGGAGTGTGCGGCATCCCCGGCATGCAGGCGGCCCGGGCCGCGCTCGCCGACCGCCGCGCCGCGGCCAGGCGGCCGGTGCTGCGCCGCCGGTGACCGCTCCGCTCATAACAGAGGGCGCCACCCAGGCCCAGGCCCAGGTGCAGGTCCCGGCCGTCCGGGCGATGCTGGAGGCACGCAGCGTCGCCCTGGTCGGGGCCAGCGCCCGGCCCGGCAGCCTGGGCGCGCGGATGATCACCGAGATGGCCCGCAGCCCGTCCCGGCCGCGCACCTACCTGGTCAACCCGCGCTATGCGGACATCGGCGGCACGCGCTGCCTGCCCAGCCTGGCCGAGGTGCCGGAACCGGTCGACCTGGCGCTGCTGGCCGTGCCCGACGCCGCGATGGAAGACCAGCTGGTCCTGGCCGCACGCAGCCAGGCCCGTTCGGCCATCATCTTCGGGAACGCCTTCGACCCGCCCGGCGCAACCGGGCTGCGGACCCGGCTGACCGCGATCGCCACCGAGGCCGGCCTGGCCCTATGCGGCGCGGGCTGCATGGGCTTCGTCAACGTGGCCCGCGGCCTGCGCGCCGTCGGCTACCTCGAGCCGGACCCGGTCGCGGCCGGGCCGGTCGCGCTGATCACCCACTCGGGCTCGGTGTTCTCCGCGCTGCTGCGCGCCCGGCGCGGATTCGGCTTCAGCCTGGCCGTTTCCTCCGGCCAGGAGCTCGTCACGCCCGCCGCGGCCTACGCCAGCTACGCGCTGAGCCTGCCCGAGACCCGGGTGCTGGCGCTCGTGCTTGAGGCCATCAGGGACGCGGCCGGGCTGCGCGCGGCGCTGGCGGCGGCCCTGGTCGCCGACGTGCCGGTCGTGCTGCTCAGCGTGGGCGCGTCGGCGGCCGGCCAGGCGCTGGTGTCGGCGCACTCGGGCGCGCTGGCCGCCGCCGACGGTGCCTGGGAGGCCCTGGCCGCCGCCTACGGCGTGCACCGCGTCCATGACCTGGCCGAACTGGCCGACACGCTGGAACTGTTTACCCCCGGCCGCCGCTGGGCCGGAACGGGCCTGGCCACCGTGCACGACTCCGGCCTGGAACGCGCTCACGTCGCGGACCTGGCCGCCGACCTCGGCGTCCCGTTCGCCCCGATCGGCGCGGCCACCCGGGACCGGCTGGCCGCGGTGCTCGACCCGGGCCTGCCGCCCGGCAACCCGCTGGACGTGTGGGGGACCGGGCGGGACACCGAGCCGCTGTTCGGCGAGTGCCTGTCCGCGCTGGCCGCCGACCCGGCGGTGGCCGCGGTAGCCCTGGCCGTCGACCTGGTGCCCGAGTTTGACGGCGACGACGCCTACCCCCGGGCCGTCCTGGCCGCGGCGGCGGGCACGGCCAAGTCAGTCGCCGTGCTGGCCGGCCTGCCCGCGGCCGTCGACCCGGTGGCCGCCGCCCGGCTGCGGGCCGCGGGGGTGCCCGTTCTGGAGGGCGGCCGCACCGGCCTGCTCGCGCTGCGCCACCTGCTCGACCACGCCGAACGTCCCGCGCCACCACCCGCCCCGGACCCGCCGGGCGCCCGCCGACGGCAGTGGGCGGACCGGCTGGCCGCCGGCGGCCTGAGCGGCGCGGACCTGTTCGGCCTGCTCCGCGACTACGGCATCCCCGCGGTCCGCGCCATCGGCGTCTGCACCCGGGCCGGGGCCCTGCTGGCCGCGGCGCAGATCGGCTACCCGGTCGTGCTCAAGACCGACGAGCCGCACATCGCGCACAAGTCCGACGTCGGGGGAGTGCGGCTCGGGCTGAGCGACCCGGCCGCGGCGGCCGCCGCCTACGACGACCTGGCCGCCCGCCTCGGCCCGCGGGTGCTGGTGTGCGAGACGGCCGGGCCAGGCACCGAACTGGCCCTGGGCCTGGTCCGCGACCCCGCCCTGGGCCCGCTGCTGGTCATCAGCGCCGGCGGGGTCTTGATCGAGATTTTGGCCGAACGGGCCGTGGTACTGCCTCCGGTCACCCGCGCGCGGGCCCGGGCAATCTGCGCCCGGCTCCGGCTGGCCGCCGTACTGGCCGGAGCCCGCGGCCAGCCGCCGGCCGACCTCGACGCGATCGCCGGCGCCATCGCCGGCCTGTCTGACCTGGCCGCCGACCTGGGCGACGTGCTGACCGCGCTGGACATCAACCCGCTGATCTGCGGCCCGGCCGGCGCCGTGGCCGCCGACGTGCTGGCCGTCCCGGCCTCATGACCGCTGGCCCAGCTCAGGGGCACAGCTCAGGGCACGAGGACGATCTTGCCCTGGTTGCGCCCGGCCTCGAGGTCGGTGTGCGCGCGGGCCGCCTCGGCCAGCGGGTAGCTGCGCCAGATCGGCACGACCAGGTGCCCGGTCGCGGCCAGGGCGGCCAGTTCGGGCAGGGCCTCGGGGTACCGGTCGGCCGGGTCGGCGCCGGTGAAGCGCACGCCGTACTGTGCAGCCGACTCGTCCGCGATCGTGATGACCCGGGCCACGTCACCCGCCAGGTCGACGGAGTCGGCCAGCACGCCCGCGCCTGCGGTGTCGAACACGGCGTCCACGCCGTCCGGGGCGATGGTCCGGACCCGGTCCGCCCAGCCGTCGCCGTAGGGCACGGCGGCGGCACCGAGCGCGGTGACCCGGTCCAGGTCACCGGGGGCGGCGGTGCCGATGACGGTCGCGCCGCGGGCCACCGCGAGCTGGACCGCGATGGTGCCGACGCTACCCGCCGCGCCGTGGATCAGCACCGTCTGGCCGGCCTTGACGCCCAGGTGGGACAGGCCCCGGAACGCGGCCTCGCCCACGGTGACCAGGGCGGCCGCGACCGGCCAGGACAGGCCCTCCGGCTTGGGCACCGGCCGGCCGAGCAGCGCGTGCTGGCGGTAGCCGCCGGTCGAGGCGACTCCGAACACCTCGTCCCCGATCGACGCGGGCGCGTTCTCGCCCACCGCGTCGACCACGCCGGCCACGTCCCAGCCCGGGACCGCCGGGCGGGTGATCGGGAAGATGCCGTCCATGTGACCGCTGCGGATCTTGACGTCGATGAGATTGACCGCGACCGCGTGCACCCGGATCCGGACCTGGCCGGGGCCGGGCTGCGGGACCTCGGCGGGGGAGAGGGTGAGCACGTCGGGCGCGCCGTAGCCGGCGAAGGTGATGGCGGTGGACATGGCAGGCTCCTACAGGAGAGGGGATCGCTTACGGCCGTCAATAACACAGGTTGTATGATTCATCTTCCCGGCAATCAAACAGTTCGTATGATTGTCGGCGTGACGTTAATCACACAACATGTATGATCGTCGGATGGCGCCGCTGCACCGCCCGACGCCGGGCCATCCGCGGGTCGAGCGCACCCAGGCCCGCATCCTGGCCGTGGCCCGCGACCTGCTGCCCGAGGTCGGCCCGGCCGGGCTGACCTACTCCCTGCTGGCCGAGCGGGCCGGGGTCACCAGGCAGACCCTCTACCGGCACTGGCCGGCCCGCGCTGGACTGCTGGTCAACCTGGTCCTGACCGCGCCGGAGGCTGGTTATCCCGAACCCGCGCCCGAACCCGAACCCGGCCCTGACCCACGGGCCGTGGCCGCGGCCTGGCTGGCCAGCCTGCGCGCGGGCCTGAGCGACCCGGCCATCAGGGCCGCCGTGCTGGCCCTGGCCGCCCAGGCCGACGTCGATTCAGAAAGCGCCGAGGCCGTCCGGCGGATCAGCGCCGACCGGCTGGCCGCCTTCAACCTCCTCCTGCTGCCCTCGGGCCGCCAGGTCACGGCCGAGCAGTACGCGGTGCTGGTCGGGCCGGTGCTCGCCCGGCTGTTCTTCGACCGGACCGAGGTCACCGACGCCTTCTGCGACACCGTGGTGAGCGCCTGGCTAACGAGCCTCGACCGCCGCGATGACCCTGGCGAATAGCACCCGCCTGACACCGCGGAATTTCCTGTTCCCGAACGACTCCGGGCGCACGATATTTACTTACTGCCGGCCCGGCATTGCGGTTCGGAGTTTCCCGGTTATTAATTCACTGACATTAGGCGGCAGGAAAGCCGACCCGGCGCTTTTAGCCACCGGGAATGGCCGGGACGCATTCACCGGCCGGGTCGGCCCGCCCGGTCAGCCGGCCCGCCCGGTCAGCCGGCCCGGTCGCCGGGCTCTTCCGCGGCCAGGCACAGCTGGCCGAGCATGGTCCGGCCCAGCGGCGTCAGCGAGTGCCGGACCGAACGGCCCACCCGGTGGGTCTCGACCAGGTACGCGTCGCGCAGCACCTTGGCGTGCTCGGAGGCCGAGGCCGCGCTGATGTCCACCGCCGCGGCCAGCTCCGCCGTGCCGCGCGGTTCCCACAGCGCGCGCAGCACGGCGCCCCGGGTGGGGCCGAGCAGGGCGGCCAGGTGGTCGTTTCCCGTCTCGCCCAGCAGCGGGTCGTCCGTATCCGCGGCCTGGCCGCCGGGCTGGGCGGTATACAGCAGGGCGTGGCCGAGGCGCTGGCCGTCGCCGCGCACGAACACCGGCGGTCCCGTCCAGAACGCCGAGGGGAACAGCACCAGGCCGTCGCCGCCCAGGTCATACTCGCAGTCGAAGCCCTCCCGTTCCAGCCCGTCATCGTGCCACCGCAGCTGCCGGTGCAGCGTGTCGAACAGCGTCTGGTGCCCGCCCGCGGCCAGCACCGGCATCCGCCGGGCCACGTCACCGTGGAACGAGCTGAGCACGGTGTCCCAGCGCGGGGCGACCACCGCGTCGTGGAACGCCCGCAGCGCGTGCACCACGATTTCCATCGCCTCCGGGTCGCCGTCGGCCAGGTTCCTGAGCCAGCCCGGGGCCGGCCGGGGCGGCCGCACCATACGTCGGCCAGCTCCTCCTGCAGGTACGAGCGCGGGGTGGCCCGGACGAAGTCGAGCGCCTCCTCGATGTCGGGGGCCGGTGAATCGATGAAGGCCGGCCACGGCCCGCGTGGTCCGAGCAGGTCGAGCAGCGGTCGCGCGCCGGCCGGGAACCCGCGCCAGGCCTCGCGCAGCCACAGCCGGGTGCGCATCCGGCGGCGGGCGACACCTGCCCGCCTCACTTCGACCAGCGCCAGCCCGGTTTCCATCAGCGGCGCCGGGACGGCGCTGAATCTTGTACGGGCCAGATCATCGGCTGTGAAGTTGACGCGCATCACGGAGGCCTCCCGTTCCTCGGCGCCTCACCCGGCCCCCGACCGCTTGCGGGTGATGCTTCGGTCGTACCCGAATGGGTTGTCCTGGGCACGAAAACAGATTTCCCTGTGACTCCTACAGTCCACCGAATGCGCCTGCGAAGCCAATGAAGACTTCGGTCACGAGATAACAACAACTTAACCGATGAGTTGATAACAATCGCTAGCGCGCGCCGGGCTGGGCACCCGCGCTGATATTTCGATCCAGGCTAAATAGTCGGGTGATTTGTGCTGCCCGCGGTCGCCGAGTCGTCCTCCTCCTCCTCCGGTTAGGGACCGGGTCCGCTACGATCGTCGCCAGCAGCGGTGGGGAATCGGCGGCAAGGGGCCTGGGAATGATCACGCTCGGACGCGGGCGGCGCGTGGCGCAGGCCGCGATGCTCGCCCTCCTGGCCGGCTTGGCCGCGGGCTGCAGCGGCTCCTCCTCGTCGACCAGCAACATCCCCGTCCCGGTCGACACCGCGGCCAGCAGCTCCGCCGCGAACGCGGCCACCGGGAGCGCATCGGCCGCGGCGTCGTTCGTGCCCATCGCCGAGCCGTTCGACCCCGGGCACCCGGCCCGGGTCCAGTCCGCCCCGGCCAGCTGCGGCAGCCAGTCGAGCACGCTGGCCATCGAGCAGTGCTACCAGGCCAAGACCGAGAACACCGACGCCGCCACCGACGCCGTGCAGCTGGCCGCCTACTCCAGCGGGTCGCCATCCCAGCGGACGGCCATCCTGGCCCAGGACGCCGCCTGGCTGGCCGCCCGCGGCCCGGTGTGCCAGGCCGCATTCAACACCGGCGGCACCATCGACGGGATCAGCATCGCCACCTGCCTGCTCGACGAGAGCACCGCCCGGCTGGACGCGGTGAAGGGCATCACCCCGACCGAGGCCAAGCTCAAGTCCACCGACAGCATCGACCCGAACGCCATCGCCTGGTACACCACCCCGGAAGGCTCCCGCATCGGCGAGGTCGACACCCAGGGCGATCAGACCGGGGGCGCCATCATCGGCTGGATCATCATCGGCGGCGCCGACGGGTTCGTGGTCAACCCCAAGCAGTTTTACTACGTGGACGGGTCGTTCACCGATCCCGGCCTCATCGAGGTGCCCAACCCCACCTACCACCGGGTCGCGACCGGCGTGATGTACCAGTTCGGCGTCGACTACTCGCGCCTGCGCCAGGACCCGAACGAGGTCAAGGGCACCGGCGGCTACGTCTACGCCCCCGGCAGCCCGGTAGCCAGCTGGCAGTAACGCCGGTCAGCCGGCCGGGCGGCGCTCGATCAGCCGCCGCGCGTTGCGCATGGCCAGCGCGATGACCGTCTCCATCGGGTTGATGCCGGTCGGGCCGGGGAACAGGCTGGCGTCGGCCACGAACAGGCCGGACACGCCGTGCACCGCCCCGTAGCTGTCGGTCACCCCGCGCCGCGGGTCCTCGCTCATCCGGGCGGTGCCCATCAGGTGGATCGAGTACGCCTGGATCGACCGCCTGGGCACCGGCCGGGCCAGCAGGCTGCGTAGCTGATCCGGGCTGCGGACCTCGGGCGCGCCGTGGAACGGCAGCAGCATCCGGCGTGCCCCGGCCGCGAACAGCGCCTCGGCGGTCAGCTGCACGCCGCGCACCATGCGGGCCGCATCGGCCGCGGTGAGCTGATAGAAGACCTGCGCGCCGAGGCCGGGCAGGTGCCGCACCCGGCCGGTCCCGGTGTCTTCCACCAGCGGCCCGGCGGTCACGATCCGGTTGTAGTCCGCCATCAGCTCGCCCAGCTCGCGGCCGTAAGCCGGCAGCAGCGCGGCCAGCGTGGGCGGCGGCAGGTTGGTCGCGGTCAGGATCAGGCCCTCGGTCATGAACTCGCGGACCTGGAAGGCCTGGTGCACGCCCTGCCACCCGGTGACATCCTCGTCGAAGAACGCGGTCACCGTGGTATTCGGGTGCAGCGACAGGTTGCGGCCCAGCGGCCCCGAGCCCAGGCCCGACCGGGCCAGCAGCAGGGGCGTCTGGAGCGCCCCGCCGGCCACGACCACCGTCCGGGCCCGGACCGTCAGCCGCGGGCCCTGGCCGCCGCCCGGGCGGACGAAATGGCCCGTGACCCCGGTGACCTCGCGTCCGGCCCGGGTGACCTGGTCGACCCGGCAGTCGGCGAACAGCCGGGCGCCCAGCGCCAGCGCCCGCGGCACGCTGGTCACCAGCATCGAGCGCTTGGCCCCGGTCGGGCAGCCGTTGTTGCAGTTGTTGGTGCCCGCGCAGTGCAGCTGGTTGCGCCGGTTCGGGACGACCTCCCAGTCCCTGGCCTGCGCGCCGGCCCGCATCAGCTGCGAATCCCGCCCGATCGTCTCCGGGTCCTGCAGGCCCGTCGAGTGCCTGGCCTCGGCCCGGGCGAAAAACGGGTCCAGGTCCTGCTCGCCGATGTCCAGCACGCCGTCCCGTTCCGACCAGCGCTTCAGCACCTGGGCCGGGGTCCGCCAGGACATCCCGCCGTTGACCACCGTCGACCCGCCCACGCACCGGCCCTCCGCGAACAGCACGGACGGGCGGCCCAGCGCCATCCCGCCCCCGCCGTCGCGGTACAGGGTGCGCAGCGCCCGCACGCTCTGCGCGGTGAACGACTCGGTCGGATGGTAGCCGCCCTCCTCGATCACGATCACGTCCAGGCCCGCCTCGGCCAGCTCGACGGCCATGGTGGCCCCGCCCGCCCCCGACCCGACGATCACCGTGTCGCAGTCCAGCCGCAGGTCACCTGGCACCTCGGCCTGGGTGGTCAGCCCTTTCACGTCGGCCCCGGGCCGGCGTCGGGGCTGCCCGCGGTAACCGCGGCCTCGCCGGCCCGGATCTGGGGGCCGTAAGACGCCAGGCGGCGCCGGGACACTGCCTCGATATAAGGGGCCGGCTGGTAGCCGATTTCCCGCTGGACCGGGGGCAGCTCGTAGTAGCACATCACGACCAGGCTCCTGATCCGGCGCACCAGCTCGCCCCCGCTGCCTGGACGGGCCAGCAACGCCCGGACGTACGCCTCGGCCGTCTCGTCGTCGAGCTGGGTCAGCCGCCGCCCCCGCGCCCGCGGGTACAGCCGCGCGCCCTGGTCGAGGGCGACGATCGCCTTGCCCAGGGCCTTGGCGGCCGCGGGCGCCAGCGCGCCGAGCATCGCCTCGAACTCGGCCAGGACCCGGTCGGTGCGGTGGTGCATCCGCATCCCGGGCGGGCAGACTACCTCGGCGAAGCGCCGGATGGCCCGCCGCGCCGGGGCGCTCAGCCGGCGATCGTGGTCAGGCGCGGCCGTCAGCGCGGAAGATGGGCCAGCCAATCTCGGTCCTCCATTCCGCCTGGTCCGGCGTGTCACCGACCCCGCGCAGGTAGTACTCGCGCAGGGGCCCGTCGATGCTGATCTCGTGGGTGGCGGCGTAGGAGCCGAGCTTGGCGTAGCTCAGGTCGGCGTCGGCTAGTGAGCCGTGATGGCTGATGATAGCCAGTTCGGCCGCCGGGATCACCATCGGCGCGACCCGCCCGATGACCCGGACCCGGCCCTGGACCGGGACGAACACCGTCGCCTCCCCGCGGTCGTGGGTGAAGATCCCGCTGTCGAACACCCCGCCGGGCGGCCCGGCGGCCTGCAGGCCCTGGGCCCGGACGGTAGCCTGCAGCTCGCCGAGGGCACCCTGCCACCAGGCCAGGGTGTCCGCCCGGTCGACGACCGCCCCGATCGCGGCCGCCGCGGTGGCGGGCACGCTGCGGTGCTCGATCGCGGGCGCGTCGGCCGGCGGCTGCAGCAGGCTGCGCAGCGACTCGACCGCGGACCGGGTCTGCGCCAGCTCGGCCTCCAGCCGGTCCAGGTGGGCGGCGATGAGGCCGTTGCGGGCCGGCGCGTCCGCGGCCGCCAGCACCGCCTTGACGTCGGCGACCGGCATCTCCAGGTCACGCAGGCGCCGGATGACCTGCGCGGTCGGGATCTGCCCGGCCGAGTAGTACCGGTACCCGGTATCCGGGTTCACCGCGGCCGGCTCGAGCAGCCCCACCTGGTGGTAATGCCGCAGTGTCTTGACACTCAGGTGAGTAGCGCGTGAGAAGTCGCCGACCGTGATTCCTGCTGCCATCCGGCCATTGTCAGCCCTCCCGTTACCGGAGAGTCAACTAGCCACCCCGTGCGCTAGCGCCGCGGCGACCGCTCCGGTGCTGGTCCACAGCGGCGTGATCCCCTTGTTGATGAAACCTTTCATCTGCCGCCGCAGCGTCACGGCCCAGGCCAGATCAGGAATGATGCCGATCAGCGTAATGGCCGAGACAATCGCCCAGAAAGTCGCGAGCCCGACGCGCGGTACCGCGATCTTGTCGATAGAACCCCAGCGTCTCGTGAACTGGCGACGGGTCGAGTGGTTCAGCACGGCGAAGATAATATTCTTCCTTCCCTTCACCGCCCAGCACACGGAGACAATCTGGCCTTCCCATACCTCGATGCCGAAGTTGCTCACGGTAAGGCTGTGCTGCTGGCCCGCCGGATCCACCAGCAGCAGCGAATCGTGCACATTGGTCGATGTGCTGACGTGCCTGGAGTAGTCAGGATTATTGTCGCTGGCCCCATAGGTGACGCGGGTGGTCGTGGTCGTGTGCGTCTTCGCGCCGGCCACCCTGCCGGTGACCGTGGTGATCTGCCAGCCCCGGTATCGGCCGGCGAACCGCGCCCCGCTCGGGTCCACGACAAGCGGATTCACCGCCGCGCTGATCGCCCGGATGCACATGGGTATGTTGAGCAGCAATATGAGCGCAGTAAGTCCACCCACCGGTCCCCCCCAAATTTCCACGGCTGCCTCGGGCAGGCGTCATCTAGGCTGTATGAAAGGTTAACGATCTTCCCGGCTAGCGGATAGTCCCCGAGTACGGGGATCTCGGTTCACGCGCTCCTGGTAGCGCTCCGTGACGACAGCCGGTGCCGGTCAGCACGTCATTCCTGATGCCGGTTAGTTGCCGCTAGTCGCAACGCCGAGTCGACCCAGTCGGGAATATCAGTACTTCCGAACGACACCGTGGCCACCGGCCCCGGATGGCTCCGCATCCCGACCCAGCCGCGGCCGACGGCGAGCTCGGCGCCCCGCAGTCCGCGCGTGTCCGCTGCCGCCGCTAGCCTGGCCGCCAGCGCGGCCAGCGCGTCGGTATCACCCGCCGCCGCTGATTCGGCGCCTATGGCCATCGCGTCGATCTCGATATCCGCCGGGGTGTCGTTCGCGCTCCGCGCCATCTGCGCCACGGCCTGCGCGGCCGTCCGGCCGGCCGGTGAGGTGGCATCGGTGGCGAGCACCACCCGCAGCGGATGCCCGGCCGCCGCCGAGAGCCGGGCGGCCGCCCGCAGCCACCCAGCGGTCGCGACGAGGTACCGTGCCACCCCGCGATGCGATTCGACGACCTCGGCCCAGGTCCGGCTGCCGGCGCTTGCGCCGTCCGGTGCGCCCAGCGCCACCACCACCGCATCGAACGGCCCGCTGGCCGCCACGGCATCGGTCAGGGACTGCTCCGCGTGGCCGAAGTCGCCGCCCGCCGGCACGAACGTGGCCTTCCTCGTCCACGCCTTCAGCTGCTTCGCGAGCGAGTCGATGAGCGGCGCATCGTCCGCCACGACGACGACGTGCCCGTTCCCGCTGCCGTCGAGCGGAGGCGGCGCGTGGTCGAAGACGTTGCCGTAGCGAGGGTTCGAGCCGCCCGTAGTCCGCTGCTCAGTCTCGGCGGGATTCAGGACCACCGGCACTACCGTTCCCAGCGCAGCGGCAAAATCCACGGCACCTTCCGAGCGGACGATCTCGGTCAGGCGCGGCGGGCCGATGACGGACAGCTCAGGTCCCGCTGAGAACACCACCTGACCGGCTGCCCAGCTGCCGAACTGCTCACTGGCCAGGTATGCGGCCGCCGGGGCCATGTCGGCCGGCTGCGGCATCGCCGAAAGATCGAGACCCTTCGCCGGCGTCCCGGCGAACTCAAGCGCCCGCCGGACCATCCGGCTAGCGGCGATCGGGGACAGGACGTTCACCCGGACACCGGCGGGCAATATCTCGCGCAGCTCCCAGCTCACCGCGGCGACGGATCGTTTGGCCGCTCCGTAGGCCAGGCCGCCCGCGCTGGTGCGCGCCAGGCCGACCCCGGACGTGACGCCCACGATACGTCCGTATCCCGCTTCGGCCATGATCGGCAGCGCCTCGGCCAGGACGTTGAGATAGCCGTTGAAATGGACAGCGAGGACCGCGTCCCAGTCGTCTTGTCCGGCGTCGAAGAAGGACGGGAACCGGAGGATCCCGGCCGTGTTGATGACGATGTCCAGAGCACCGAACTCGTCCACGACATCACGGAACAACTCGCGAACCGCATCGCGATCAGTGACCGATGCGTCGCAGGAGCGGGCCGTGCCACCCGAAGCGCGGATCTTGTCCGCCACGGCCTCGGCGGTCGGCTCGTGCAGCGGCTCTCCTTCCAGGCCCACGCCCGGGTCCATGGCGATGACCGCGACCCCTTGCCGGGCCAGCTCGAAGCACGTCTCGCTCCCGATGCCGCCCCCGCCGCCCGTGACCACCGCGACGCGCCTGCGAGTTGCCGAGCCGCCACCATCAGGCATGGCCCATCTCCATTACTTGGCCGGCGGTCGTCATCTCACCGAGTCGCGCCGATACTTAGATACTTAGCCAGATATCTAATTGACCCTAGCCTGACCAGCGGCCGCGG
This sequence comes from uncultured Actinomycetes bacterium, assembly GCA_963790065.1. Classification (GTDB taxonomy): domain Bacteria; phylum Actinomycetota; class Actinomycetes; order Streptosporangiales; family Streptosporangiaceae; genus Palsa-504. The sequence continues at coordinate 409,628 of CAWBNK010000034.1, forward strand.
TCAACGAGAGCGGCTCCTCCGTCAGGCCCAGACCAGGTCATGGCCAACCCTCCCCGTACCGGACAGTCGGCCGAGGAATGTCCTCTTGACCCTCCGGCCGAGGGAGCACCGAGGCTGGAGTCATCAGCAAGAAAGCGAGAAACGAGAAGGAGCCCTCATGAACAGCGCCCCGTCCCTGAGCACCACCGCCCTCCAGCCGGTCGTGGCCGAGCACGTCGCCGCCGTGAACGCCTTCGACGAGGACGCCATCGTGGCCACCTTCGCCGCCGACGCCCTGGTCAACGACGCCCGCCGGGAGTTCTGGGGCACCGAGGCCATCCGCCGCTGGGTGGCCAGGGAACTGGTCGGCAACCGGGTCACGATGGACGTCACCGAGGTCCTGACCCACCACGGCGACATCATCGTCCGCGCCCGTTACGACGGCGACTTCGACAAGACCAACCTGCCCGCCGAGCTCATCCTGACCAACTACCTCACGGTGCGCGACGGAAAGATCGCCAGACTCATCGTCATCAGGAACACTCCGGCCAGCTACTGAGCTGTGCCGAGGGCCCCCTGCGCTAGGCTGAAAACAGGCCCGCAGGGGGCCTCCCGTCCGCGGGAAGGGCAGAGCCCGCCTGAGCACGTAACCACCCGGATGGCCGCAATCCTCCTTCTGGCGCCGGCGACGCGGACCGCAGGCACACGGAAGGGGTCGCAATGCCGGTCATCTCCCTGCCCGACGAGCCCAGCCTCACCCAGCTGCGCAACCAGGCCAAGGACCTGCGCCGCGCGGTCCGGGCCGGTGCTGCCGGGGCGCTGGCCGAGGTCGCCGAGTTCAGTCCCGCCCCGGCCCCCGCGGCGGAGACGTTCCCGCTGCACGCCGCGCAGCTGGTCGTGGCCCGGCGGTACGGCTTTGCCAGCTGGGCCCGCCTCAAGCGGCACGTCGAGGTCATCGAGCGCTACAGCCGCTTCCCCGACCGAATGACGGGGGACGGCGCGGTCAGCCTGGCCGACGAGTTCCTCCGGCTGGTGAGCCTGTACTACGCGGACGACCAGCCGGAGCGCTGGGCCCAGGGCCGCCGCCTGCTCGCCGCGCACCCCGAGATCACCCGGGACAGCGTCTACGCGGCCGCCGCGGCGGCCGACACCGCCGCGCTGCGGCGCCTGCTGGCCGCTGATCCCACCGCGGCCCGCCGCGAGGGGGGCCCGTTCCGCTGGACGCCGCTGTTCTACCTGGCCTACGCGCGGCACGACCCGCAGATCGGCTCCGGCGCCGTCCTGACCTCCGCCCGGCTCCTGCTTGAGGCGGGCGCCGACCCGAACGCCGGCTATCTCTGGCACGGCCTGCCCACCCCGTTCACCGTGCTCACCGGCGTATTCGGCGAGGGTGAGCTCGGTCCGGTCCGCCAGCCGCGGCACCCGCACTCGCTCGCCCTCGGCCGCCTGCTGCTGGAAGCCGGCGCCGACCCGAACGACGGCCAGGCTCTCTACAACCGGATGTTCGAGCCCGGGAACGACCACCTGGAGCTGCTCTTCGAGTTCGGCCTCGGCACCGGCGACGGCGGCCCGTGGCGCAGGCGCCTCGGCGACGCCCTCGACACGCCGGCCGAGATGGTGCACGGCGAGCTCGCCTGGGCCATCACGCACGGCCTGGCCGAACGGGTCCGGCTACTGGTCAGCCACGGCGCCAACCTGGTCGCGCCGTTCGAGCGCGGCGCCACCGCGACCTCGATGGCGGCCACCACCGGCCACGCCGACCTGGTTGACTACCTCGTCGAGCACGGCGCGCCGCCGCCCGGCCTGGAGCCGGCCGAGGCGCTCGTCGCCGCCGTGCTGGCCGCCGACCGGCCCGGCCTCGACCGGCTGCGCCATGCTCATCCCGGACTGACCGACCAGGTTCGTTCGGCCCGGCCCGCCTTGATTACCTGGGCCGCCGCCTGCGGCCGCCCGGAAGCGGTCGAGATCCTGGCCGGGCTAGGCTTCGACGTCAACGCCAGGGGCCGCACCGACGTGCCCAGCGACCAGCCCTGGCAGACCGCCCTGCACAAGGCGGCCGAGGACGGGCACCTGGCGCTGGCCCAGACCCTGCTCCGGCTGGGCGCCGACCCTGACCTTCGCGACCACCGGTTCGGCTCGACCCCGCTCGGCTGGGCTCGCTACTTCGGCCACCAGCCGCTCATCGACCTGCTCGAGCCGGTCACCACGCCCGAGCCGGCCACCGAGGACGGTGGCTAAGACCAGTGGATGACAGCACGACCCGGCAGCGCCTGCAGCTAGCCAGTTTTGGGTTAATATCGCCCATTTCTGGCCACGATCATCGGTTACGTCGTGTCTTCGGTGAGACGGAAGGTCTCGGCTACTACCAGGGTCTCGTCGTTGACCGTGAATCCCGGATCACCGAGCTCGGCGCGTATTTCCGGCGAATGCCAGAACCGCTCGTGCGCGGCCCTCCACCCGGCGACCGAGGTGTACCCCTCGCCCTCGCCCAGCGCGTGGGCCAGGTCCACCTCGGCCAGCCGCAGCACCCGGATCGCGGTCGTCTCGATCACCGCGACCAGCTGACCCGCGGAGTCGGGCACGGCGAACCGCTGCCCGGGCTCGGGCAGCTGCTCGGCCTCGCGCTCGTACTCCACGAGCAGCCCGGTCGTCGTGGTCTTGCTGCCGTCCAGGATGGCGGCCACGAGCTGATCGCGCAGCGGCCCGGGAAAGGCGAACTCCGCCACCGGCAGGTCTTCAATCGGCACGGGACCAGCCTAGGCCGCTACAGCTGGCCGACGTCGGTCACCTGCAGCACGGCCGTGCCGGCCTCGTCCGAGGCGGTCAGGTCCACCACGGCGCTGATGCCCCAGTCGTGGTCGCCCGCGGGGTCGTCGAAGATCTGCCTGACCGCCCAGCCGCCCGGCTGCTGGTCGATGATCAGCATCCCCGGCCCGCGGGCCTCCGGGCCGGTGCCGATCTCGTCGTGGACCTCGAAGTACGGCTCAAGCGCGTCCTCCCACGCGTCGGCGTCCCAGCCGCTGTCTGCGTCCAGTGCCCCCAGCTCGTCGTAGTGGCCGAGCGCGGCCAGCTTGACCCGGTGGAACAGCGCGTTGCGGACCAGCACGCGGAACGCCCGCAGGTTCGCGGTGACCGAGGGCGGCCTGGCCTCCCCCCGCTCGGCCGGATCGGCGGACGGGTTGCGGAGCCGCTCCCACTCATCGAGCAGGCTCGAGTCGACCTGGCGCACGATCTCGCCCAGCCATTCGATGAGGTCCTCCAGTTCCTCGGTCTTCGCCTCGTCGGGCACCGTCTGGCGCAGCGCCTTGTAGGCGTCGGCCAGGTAGCGCAGCACCAGCCCCTCCGACCGGGACAGGCCGTAGTAGCCGACGTACTCGGTGAACGTCAGCGCCCGCTCGTACATGTCCCGGACCACCGACTTCGGCGACAGCTGGTAGTCGGCCACCCAGGGATGACCGCGGCGGTAGATGTCGTACGCGCCGTCGAGCAGGTCCTCGAGCGGCTTGGGGTAGGTCACCCCGTCCAGCAGCTCCATCCGCTCCTCGTACTCGACGCCATCGGCCTTCATCTGCGCCACCGCCTCGCCGCGAGCCCGGAACTGCTGGGCGGACAGCACCTGGCGCGGGTCGTCCAGGGTGGCCTCGATGACCGACAGCACGTCCAGCGGATAATCCGGATCCGTATTATCCAGCAACGAGATAGCGGCCAGCGCCAACGGCGACAGCGGCTGGTTGAGGGCGAAGTCGAGCTGCAGGTCCACGGTCAGGCGCACCAGGCGGCCCGCCTCGTCCGGCTCGGGCAGGCGCTCCACCACCCCGCCGGCCAGCAGCGCCCGGTAGATCTCGATGGCCCGGTGGATGTGCCTGCGCTGCGCGGCCCGGTCCTCGTGGTTGTCGGTCAGCAGGTGCCGCATCGCGGCGAAGGCGTCGCCTGGCCGGGCGATGACGTTCAGCATCATGGCGTGCGTGACCTTGAAGCTCGACGTCAGCGGCTCGGGCTCGGCCGCGACCAGCCGCTCGAAGGTCGGCTTGCCCCAGGACACGAGACCGGGCGGCGGCTTCTTGCGGACCACCTTGCGCCGAGCCTTCGGATCGTCGCCCGCCTTGGCCAGGGCGCGCTCGTTCTCCACCACGTGCTCGGGGGCCTGGACCACGACCCGGCCTGCCGTGTCGTAGCCCGCGCGGCCCGCCCGCCCGGCGATCTGGTGGAACTCGCGGGCCTGCAGCAGCCGGGTCCTGGTCCCGTCGTACTTGGACAGGGCGGTGAACAGCACCGTGCGGATCGGCACGTTGATGCCTACGCCCAGCGTGTCGGTGCCGCAGATGACCTTCAGCAGCCCGGCCTGAGCCAGGGTCTCCACCAGCCGCCGGTACCTGGGCAGCATCCCGGCGTGGTGGACGCCGATGCCGTGCCTGACCAGCCGGGACAGCGTCTTGCCGAAGCCCGCCGAGAACCGGAAGCCGCCGATCAGGTCGGCGATGGCGTCCTTCTCCGCCCGGCTGCAGACGTTGATGCTCATCAGGGCCTGCGCCTGCTCGATCGCCGCGGCCTGGGTGAAGTGCACCACGTAAACGGGGGCCTGGTTGGTGGACAGCAGTTCGGCCAGGGCCTCGTGCAGCGGCTCGAGGCTGAAGGCGAACACCAGCGGTACCGGGCGCTCGGTCGAGGAGATCACCGCGGTCGGCCGGCCGGTGCGCCGGGTCAGGTCCTCCTCGAACCGGGAGACGTCGCCCAGGGTCGCCGACATCAGCAGGAACTGCACGTTCGGCAGCTCGATCAGCGGGACCTGCCAGGCCCAGCCCCGCTCGGGGTCGGCGTAGTAGTGGAACTCGTCCATCACCACCTGGCCCACGTCGGCCGCGGCGCCGTCCCGCAGCGCGATGCTGGCCAGCACCTCCGCCGTGCAGCAGATGATGGGCGCCTCCGGGTTGACGCTGGCGTCGCCGGTCATCATGCCGATCTCGGCCGGGCCGAACGCGTCACACAGGTCGAAGAACTTCTCCGACACCAGGGCCTTGATCGGCGCGGTGTAGAAGGACCGCCTGCCGTCGGCCAGCGCGGTGAAGTGCGCGCCGGCCGCCACCAGGCTCTTGCCGGAACCGGTCGGGGTGGACAGGATGACGTTCGCCCCGGACACGATCTCGATGAGCGCTTCCTCCTGATGTGGGTACAGGGCCAGCCCGCGCCGCTTGGACCACCCGGCGAAGGCGTCGAAGACAGCGTCGGGCTCGGGGGTGTCGGGCAGCAGGTCAGTAAGCGTCATGGCGGAATCTATGGTGCAGTCTGTGGAAGGCATTACCTGTAAAGAAACGCCAGGCGCCCTCTGCTTATTCGCTAACCTCGTGCCGTGCGGACTGTACTGATCACCGGCGCGAGTTCCGGCTTCGGCGCCGCCTCGGCCCGCCGGTTCGCCGCCCGCGGCGACCGGGTCGTCGCCGCCGGGCGGCGCACTGAGCGGCTCGAGGCCCTGGCCAGTGAGCTGGGCCCCGACCTGCTGCTGCCGGTGACTCTCGACGTCAGGGACGAGGCCAGCGTCGCACGGCTCCCGGCCGCGCTGCCGGAGAAGTTCGCGGCGGTCGACATCCTGGTCAACAACGCCGGCCTGGCCCTCGGCCTGGCGCCCGCCCAGGAGGCCGACGTCGACCAGTGGGACCAGATGATCCAGACCAACTGCGCGGGCCTGGTCTACCTGACCCGCGCGTTCCTGCCGCAGATGGTCGCCCGCGGCCGCGGGCATGTCGTCAACCTCGGCTCGATCGCCGGCACCTACCCCTATCCGGGCGGCAACGTCTACGGCGCGACCAAGGCCTTCGTGCACCAGTTCAGCCTCAACCTCCGCTCCGACCTGCACGGCACCGGAGTCAGGGTGACCTGCATCGAACCGGGCCTGGTGGGCGGCACCGAGTTCTCCGACGTGCGCCTCGGCGACAGCGAGCGGGCCCGCAGCGTGTATGCCGGGACCGAGCCGCTGACCGCCGACGACATCGCGGCCGCCATCGACTGGGCCACCAGCCAGCCGCCGCACGTGAACATCAACGTCATCGAGCTGATGCCGGTCGCCCAGAGCTCCGCCCCGCTCCAGGTCGACCGGCGCGGCTGACCGCCCCTCAGCGCCCGCCGGTCGCCGGGGCCAGAGCAGCAGCCATGATCATCAGATGAAGTAATGTTTAACGCGTTACTCGCCTGGCCGGTGCAGGCCGGGCGGCCGGATTGTCCGTCGGTAGGATGGCACGCGTGGCTCCACGAATGATCGCCGAGGGAAGCGTCGAGCCCGACTCGCTCGACCGCGGCGCGCTGATCGGGGCCAGGCTGCGCCACCGCAGGCTCGAGCTCGGCATGACGGCCCGCGAGCTCGCCCGCCGGGTCGACTGCTCACCCAGCCTGATATCCCAGGTGGAGCGGGGGAGGGCGGTTCCCTCCGTGAGCACGCTCTGGGCGCTGGTCACCGCGCTGCGGATCTCCATGGACCGGCTCTTCGACCCGGCTGGCGACGGCATGCTCAGCCCGGCGGAGGACATCACGGCGCCGGCCGATGACGGCGCCGCCGGCCCCGTGCTGCGCCGGTCCGCCAGGCCGCGGATCACCCTGGAGCGCGGCGTGGTCTGGGAGCGGCTCACCGCCGCGGCCGGGAAGGACATGGAATTCCTCGAGGTGTGCTACGGCGTCGGGGAGAGCGTGCCCGAGGCCGAACACGCCATCCAGCACACCGGGCAGGAGTACGCGGTCATCATCGAGGGCACCCTGTCCACGCAGATCGGCTTCGACCGTTACGTCCTGGAAGTGGGCGACTCGCTCACCTTCGATTCCACGATCCCGCACCGGTTCTGGAACGCGGGCGACGTCCCGGCCCGGGCCATCTGGGTCATCATCAACCGGACGCGGTAGCGCCGCGGGACCCCAGGCGTGCCGCTGGCCGGCGGCCGCTGCCTGTCTCGCCTGCCCCCGTAAAGAAGCGTCCGTTATTTAACGTTACTTACCCGTGGCCGGAAGTATGTGCAGTGACCTTGACCACATTATTCAGTATAACTAAACTCATGCCTCGCCTGGACTAATCGTCCGGCGGCCGGGTGCCAGGTCGATGGGCACCGGGTCGGTGGCACAGGGAGGTGCGGCATGCACCACGTTGGGCACGTCGACTGGGAGTTCTCCGGGCCGCCGGACGGCTACGCCGGATCCGCGGCGGGCTACGCGAGTTCCACCCTGGTCGGCCGCCACACCGGCGCGGTGCACACCGACCTGGCCGTCAGCCAGCTCGAGCCTGGCGGCTGGACGGGCTTGCACCTGCACTCCTTCGAATCAGCCGTCTACGTCCTGGCGGGCACCCCCGTGCTCAACATCGACGGCCACCACTGCCAGCTGCGCCCGGGCGACTATGCGCTGCTGCCTATCGGGATGCCGCACGGCTGGGCGAACCCCGCCGGCGAGCAGGCCCGCCTGCTTGTCCACAGCACGCCGCAGCGCCGCCCGCCGGGCCACCGGCCCGGCGACACGTTCTTCATGGCCGGCGATCCGGCGGGCAGCCGGGCGGCTCCGCCGGTCCTGCTCAACGCGGTCAGCCGGTACCTGGGCCACTACGCGGGCACGCCGCCGCAACAGGAGGCGCTGCGCGTGGATGACCGGGTGCGGGACCGTGATCCGGCCGGCATGGACACCGCCCTGCTCGCCTACAGCGGGATCTCGGTCAAGATGATGGTCGACCGCGGCCTGGGGGCCGAACTGCTCACCATGTTCATGGTCGACTACGAACCGGGGGGCGCCGCCCAGGCCCATGATCACCCGTTCGAGGAGACGTACTACTTCCTCGAAGGGACGATCGAGGCCGAACTCGACGGCGCCACCTACACGCTCGGCGCCGGAGACGTCCTGTTCGCCGGCGTCGGCTCCACCCACGGCTTCTACAACACGGGCACCGGGCGGGTGCGCTGGATCGAGACCCAGGCGCCCCAGCCGCCCGGCCGCCATTCCTACCGCTGGAGCGGGCTGTGGCAGCGCCTGGAATCCCAGACGCGCGGTAACACGGGCCGTCCCTGGCTCCGCGCCTGACACAGCCCACATACGACGGCTGGCGCACGCATCCGCGCTGCTCGCAGCCGTCACGGAACAGTCCTCAACCATCCCCTGGATAACGGCTCACCGGAGCGGCCGGTGAGCCGGACAAGGAGTCCGGCCGTGCAACCCATCCCATTCCTGCCGCGGCACCGGCGCCGCGGCGCGACCCTGGTCGCCGTGGCCGCGGCGGGCCTCATCCTCGCGGCCTGTAGCTCTAGCTCCGCGCCGTCGGCGTCCTCGGCATCCACCGCCTCGGCGCCCGCCGCCAAGCACCTGAACATCGCTTACCTGTCGTTCGCCGTCGAGAACAGCTACGACGCGCCGATGCTCGCCGCGGCGCAGGCGGTGGCCAGCGACGCCAACGCGACGGTGAAGGTCTTCGACGCCAACAACAGCACCCAGACGCAGTACTCCCAGCTCCAGGACGTCATCACCTCCGGCCAGTACAACGGCATCATCCTGCAGCCGATCTTCGGCACCGGTCTGATCTCGCTCGTCAAGCAGGCCGTCGCCAAGGGCATCAAGGTCGTGAACATGGACCAGGTCCTAGGCCCGAACTACTCGACCGACGCGCCCCAGGTCCCCGGCCTGGCGGCCAACGTGATGTTCGTGCCCACCGAGATCGGCACCAAGCTCGGCAACCTCGTGGTCCAGGCCTGCCAGGCCAAGAACCTCAACCCGTGCAACGTCGGCTACCTGTACGACATCAAGGCGTCAGCGCTTGACGTGGCGATATCCGGCGCGTTCGACAAGGCCATCGCGGCCGACCCCGGGGTGAAGATCGTCGCCCAGGGCCAGAGCTTCTTCAGCCCCACCGAAGGACTCACCGCGGTCCAGAACATGCTGACGGCCAACGCCAGCCTGAACCTGATCGTGGGATCTGACCAGGGCATCGAGGGCGGTGTCCAGGCGGTGGCGGCCAAGCACCTGACCGGCAAGGTGATCCTGGTCGGCTACGGCGCCAGCGCCGCGGCCCTGGCGGGCGTGGCCTCAGGCGCGTGGTACGGCGACGTGGCCCAGGCGCCGGCCAGCGAGGGACGGCTGGCTATGCAGGCGCTCATCCAGGCCCTGCGCACGGGCAAGAACGGCGGCGGCATCGACCCGGTGGCCGGGCTGCCCGATCAGGGCATCGTGACCAAGGCCAACGTGTCCCAGTTCACCGCCGAGTGGCCTGGCTGAGCGTGCCCGCCGAGCCGGGGATCCAGGACCCGCACGTCGAACTGGTGGACATCGGTAAGTCCTTCGGCGGCGTGCGGGCCCTGGACCAGGTCAGCCTGACGGTAGCCCGGGGGTCGATCCACGCGCTGGTCGGCGAGAACGGCGCGGGCAAGTCGACGCTCGGGAAGATCCTGGCGGGCGTCATCGCTCCTGATCACGGCCAGCTGCTGCTCGACGGCGAGCCGGTGGCGTTCCGCTCGCCGCGGGAGGCTATTACCCGGGGCATCGTCCTGATCGCCCAGGAGCTGTCGGTCGCGCCCGCGCTGTCGGTCGCGGAGAACGTCTTCCTCGGCACCGAGCCGCGCCGGGCCGGCTTCGTGGCCCGGCGCGCGCTGCGCCGCCGCTATGACGAGCTCGCGGCCACGGCCGGCTTCGAGCTCAGCGGTGACCTGCCCGGACGCACCCTCCGGACGGCGGATCAGCAGAAGGTGGAAATCCTGCGCGCGCTGTGCCGGGACGCCCGGCTGATCGTGATGGACGAGCCGACGGCTGCCCTCGGCCGGCCCGACGCCGAGCGGCTGCACCGGGTCATCAGGCGGCTCGCGGCCGGCGGCACCACGGTCGTGCTGGTGTCGCACTTCCTGCGTGAGGTGGCCGAACTCGCCGACCAGGTGACGATCCTGCGCGACGGCCGGCTGGTGCGCACTGCGCCTGCCGCCAACGAGACCGAGGAGACCATGCTGAGCTCGATGCTGGGCCGGTCCCTGGGCACGACGTTCCCGGCCCGGCGGCCGGTCCCGGCGGAGGCGCCGGTGGTGCTCGAAGCCCGCGGCCTGAGCGCTCCCGGCGTGCACGACGTGTCGCTCGACGTCCGGGCCGGCGAGATCGTCGGCCTGGTCGGCCTGGTCGGCTCCGGCCGCACCGAGCTGGCCCGCGCGCTATGCCGGGCGCAGCGGGCCACCGCGGGGTCGGTGACCACGGCGGGTGTCCCGCTGACCGGCTCGGGGCCGTGGGCGGCGCTGCGCGCCGGGGTGGCCATGATTCCCGAGTCACGCAAGGAGCAAGGCCTCATGCTCGGGCGCCCGATCGGGGAGAACGTGAGCCTGGCCAGCCTGGCTCGGCTCAGCGACCTCGGCCTGGTCAGGCGCCGGGCCGAGCGGCGGGCCGTGGCGAGCGCGCTCAGTCAGGTCGGCGTGCGGGTTCCCGCCCAGGCGGCGCCGGTCAGCACCCTGTCCGGCGGCAACCAGCAGAAGGCCATGTTCGCCCGGATCCTGCTGCGGGGACCGCGTGTGCTGGTCGCCGACGAACCGACCAGGGGCGTGGACGTCGGCGCGAAGCGCGCCATCTACGAGCTGCTGACCTCGCTGGCGGCCGGCGGCCTCGGCGTGCTGTTCATCTCCTCAGACGCCGAGGAAGTCCTCGGGCTCGCCCACCGGGTGCTGGTGATGCGGGCCGGCCGGATCGCCGCCGAGTTCCGCGGCGAGGCCATGACCGAAGCGGCGATTCTCGGGGCGGCCTTCGGCGCTGCAGAAGGAGGTGCCTAATGGACCAGCAGGACCTGAAGCAGGCCAAGACCGGCCGCGGCCTGCCGTCGCTGCGTCCGTCGGCCGCCCTGGCCAGCGGGCTGCGCCGCGCCGGGATCCTCTACCCGTTCCTCATCTTGTTCATCGTGCTGTCCGTGTGGAGCGCGCCGTTCTTCACCAAGGTCAACCTGCTCGACATCCTCGACCAGCAATCCTCGACGCTGATCATCGCGGCGGCAGGCACGCTGGTGCTGGTGGCCGGGGGGATCGACCTGTCGGTCGGCGCCGTCTACGCGCTGGCCGGGGTGACGGCGGCGCACCTCGCCCTGTTCGCCTCGCCGGCCGTCGCCATCGTGGCCGGCATCGCGGTGGGCCTGGGCGTCGGGCTGGTCAACGGCGTGATCGTCACCGTCTTCCGGATCAACGCGCTCATTGCCACGCTGGCCTCCTCGTTCGTGGTCAGCGGCCTGGCCAGCCTGGTCACCGGCGGCAACCTGGTCATCGACTACAGCCATCCCGGCTTCGCCGACCTGGCCCGCTCGTCGTTCCTGACCGTCAACACCTCGACCTGGACGATGCTCGCCGTGGTGGTGGCGCTGGGCGTCGTGCTGTCCCGGAGCACGACGGGCCGCTACATCTACGCCAGCGGCAGCAACGCCGAGGCGGCCCGCCTGTCCGGCGTGCGGGTCCAGCTCATCAAGCTGATCACGTTCGTGCTCAGCGGCGGCGCGGCGGCCCTCGGCGGGGTCATCGACGCCTCGCGCGTGCTGAGCGCCCAGGCGTCCAACGGCGAGACCACGCTCACCTTCACCGTGCTGGCCGGCATCGTGGTGGGCGGGACCAGCATCCTCGGCGGCGAGGGGGCGATGTGGCGGACGGTGGTCGGCGTCCTGTTCATCGCCCTGATCGGCAACGGCTTCGACCTGCTCGGCCTCAACCCGCTGTACGAGCAGATCGCGCTCGGCGGCATCCTGCTCATCGCGGTGGGCTACGACGCCTGGTCCCGACTGCACCAGAGCTGACGGCCGCGCCGGAAGACATCTTCTGCCGAACGGACCGTGGTACCAGCAGCCCCCACAGCGTGCCAGCGCAGGCTCGATGAACCCGCGGCGGGCCCTTCCCGGCCCCTCCTCTCGGCCGCCCCTGAAGCAATCGTGCGGGCTTGACATCCCCGAAGATAACGGTTATCTATTGGGGGATAACCGTTAGGCAGCACTGACTGCAAGGGCAGGTATGAGTCATGACCAGCATCGACACGAGCACCTGCGTGCTGCGCACCCGAGGGCTGCGCAAAGAGTACGGCCGCGCGGCCGGCCTGGTCCGTGCGGTCGACGGGGTGGACCTGGAGGTCGAGCGGGGCGAGGCGGTGGCGATCATGGGACCGTCCGGCTGCGGTAAGTCGACCCTGCTGTACCTGCTGGGCGGGCTGGACCGGCCTACGTCCGGGGAGATCTGGCTGGACGGCCAGGACGTAACGCGGCTGTCGGAACGGGCGCTGGCCCGGCTGCGCCGCGACGCGATCGGGTTCGTGTTCCAGGCCTTCCACCTGATGGACGAGCTGACCGCGGTGGAGAACGTGGAACTGCCCGCGCTGCTGGCCGGCCGCTCGCCGCGCGCCGCCCGCCAGCGGGCCACCGAGCTGCTGGACCGGGTCGGGCTGACCGACCGGGCCAGGTTCCTGCCCACGCAGCTGTCCGGCGGCCAGCGGCAGCGGGTCGCGGTGGCCCGGGCCCTGGTCGCCGACCCGCTGGTAGTGCTGGCCGACGAGCCCACCGGCAACCTGGACAGCGCTTCCACCCGGGACGTGCTGCGCCTGTTCGACCAGCTGCACGCCGCCGGGCAGACGCTGGTCATCGTCACCCACGACCCCCGCATCGCCGCCACCGCCGACCGGATGATCTCCATGCGCGACGGGGCGTTCATCGACCAGACCATGCTGCAGGGCGGCACCAGCGGCCGCCTCGGCGCCCTGGCCGGGCTGGAGGGCTGAGCCATGGGCAAGATCGTGCTGGTCGCCCGGCTGGCCGCCCGCGACATCCGCCACCACCGGGCCCAGGCCATCCTGCTGCTGCTGGCCATCACCGCCGCCACCACCACGCTCGTCCTGGGCCTGGCCCTCAACGGCGTGACCAGCCGCCCCTACCAGCAGACCCGGGCCGCGACCAACGGGCCCGACCTGGTGGTCGGGTACGGCGTGAACCTCGGTGCCACGTTCGGCGTGAACCTCAATCCCACCCAGGGCCCGTCCCCGGTCAGCGCCGCACAGCTTCAGGCCGACACCAGCGCCCTGACCCACCTCAGCGGCGTGACCGGGTACTCCGGGCCCTACCCGATCGCCTCCGTCGTCTTGCGGACCCGCGGCCTGACCGTCCCGGTGCAGGCCGAGGGGCGCGGCCAGGCGCCGGCCTCGGTCGACCAGCCGAAGCTGACGGCCGGCAGCTGGGTGCGTCCCGGCGGCGTGGTGCTCGAGCGGACCTTCGCCGAGGCGCTCGGCGCCGGGGTCGGCGGCCGGGTCACCCTAGACGGCCAGCCGTTCACGGTGACCGGGATCGCGGTGACCGCCGCCGCCGCGCCGTACCCGAACTGCTATCTCACCAGCTGCATGTTCACTGGGCCCCAGACCGGCCCATCCAGCAGCAACGTCTCGACCCTCAACGTCGGCCTGGCCTGGGTCACCGAGGCGGACGCCCGCGCCATGGCCTCGCCGCAGGCACCCCTGAGCTACGTCCTGAACCTGAAGCTCAAGAACCCGGCTACGGCACCGGCAGTGGTCAACCAGATCTTTGCGCCCGGCGGCGTTGGCGCCGCGGCAAGCCGGGGCATCGATAGTGTCAACTCCTGGCAGGCCATCAGTTCCGCAGCGGGCCAGCTGGTGCAAGATCAGCAGCAAGTGATCCGGGTCGGCGCCTTGGTGGCCGTGCTGCTGGCGATGGCCAGCGTGGCCGTGCTGGCCGGGGGCCGGACGGCCGAGCGCACCCGGCGCGTCGGCCTGCTCAAGGCGGTGGGCAGCACGCCGGACCTGGTGGCCGCGGTACTGGTAGCCGAGAACCTGGCGCTGGCCCTGCTGGCGGCGGCAGCCGGGCTGGTCATCGGCTGGGCGACCGCCCCGCTGATCACCAATCCCGGTGCGGGGCTGATCGGCACCGCGGGCGCGCCGTCGATCACGCCCGCCACGATCGGCCTGACCGTCGCCCTGGCCTTGGCCGTCGCGCTGGCCTCCACGCTCGTGCCCGCCATCCGGGCCGCCCGCAGCAGCACGGTCAGCGCGCTGGCCGACTCGCCGCGGCTGCCCGGCCGCCGCGCCCGGCTGATCGGGCTATCCGCGCGGCTGCCGGTACCGCTGCTGCTGGGGGTCCGGCTGAGCGCGCGCAGGCTGCGGCGCGCCGTGCTCGGCACGGCCAGCATCGCGGTTACCTCCGCCGGGATCGTCGCCGTGCTCACCTTCCACGCCACCGTCGACCACGACCTCGGGCCAGGCGGGAGCCAGGTCGGCAATCCCGTGGCCACCCGGGACACCCAGATGCTGGCGGTGATCACGGTCGTATGGGTCGCCCTAGCCGTGCTCAACGCGGTCTGCGCTGCCTGGGCCACCGTGCAGGACTCCCGGCGTTCCGCGGCGCTGGCCCGCGCCCTCGGTGCGTCCCCGCGCCAGGTCAGCGCCGGGGTAGCGTGGGCGCAGGTGCTGCCCGCGGTGCCGGGTGCCCTGCTGGGCATCCCGCTAGGACTCGGGCTATTCGAGGCCGCGGACGGCGGCGGGATGCTGACCGTCCCGCCCGTCTGGTGGCTGGCCGCCGCCGTGCTCGCCATCCTGGCCGCGGTAGCCGTTATGGCCAGCATCCCCGCCCTGATCGGCGCCCGCATCCCGCCCTCGCAGGTCCTCCAGTCAGAAACGGCGTGACCTTCGCCCGCGGGGCCGCTCCCAGCGGCCCCGCGGCTCGGGCGCGCTAGTCGCCTTCCTTCCAGGCCGCCTCGCCGGTGTAGGTGTACGGGTTGGACAGCGTCTCGTGTTCGGGGATCTCAGGGTTCATGCCCTCGTTCCAGGCCTGCTCGCCGAGTTCGCTGCGCAGGTACTCGGTGGTCTCGTCGATCGCCTGCCTGGCCTTGGCCAGGTCCGTGCCGACCAGCTTGCCGTCGAACTTGACCACCCGCCCGTTCACCACCACGGTGTGCACGTCGCCGCGGTTAGCCTGGTAGACCACGTGGCCGTAGGGGTGCAGCACCGGGAACATGACCGGCGAGTCGTCGTTCTTGATCAGCACGATGTCGGCCTTCTTGCCCTCCTCCAGGCTGCCGACCACCGAGTCAAGCCCGATTGCCTTGGCCCCGCCGCGGGTGGCCCAGTCGACGACCTGCTCGGCCCGCAGGTGGTGATTGGTGACGGTCTTGCCCTCGTTGTGGTTCTCGAAGTGGTCCATGACCCGGTCGGCGGACAGCGTGGCGCGCATGGCGGAGAAGATGTCGCCGCTCCACCAGACGCTGGTGTCCTGGGACAGCGAGACCGGGATGCCGTAGTGGCGCAGCTTCCAGGTGGGCGGGTACCCCTGGCCGGCGCTGCACTCGCTCTCCGTCGAGACCGACACCGAGCCGCCGGTGGCGGCGATGATGTGGTACGAGTCGGGGGACAGCGACGCGGAGTGCACGTAGACCGTCTGCGGGGTGCAGAAGCCGTTGTCGTACATCTTCCGGACCGCCGAATCCAGGGTGATGCCGTACACCCCGGCGTGCGTGGTCACCGGCACGCCCATCTCCCTGGCCACCTCGAAGGTGGCCTTCTCGGGGAACGCCTCGTCGTCGCCGGGAATGTCGAAGGCGATCGCGAAGCCGAGCATGTCGCCCTTGCCGTCGAACCGGCGGACGTAGAAGTCACGGAATTCAGGCGCGGTGCTCCACTCCCAGGAGCCCTGCTGGATGTTCCCGTAGGCCAGGATGAACCGGCCGGGCACCTCTTCCAGGGCGTCGGTGGCCGCCTCGGCGTGGTCGGTCGTCTGCAGCCCGTGCGACCAGTCCACCGTGGTCGTCACCCCGGCGTCGATCGACTCGATGGCGGCCAGCAGGTTCCCGGCGTACACGTCCTGCGGCCGGAACGTCTTGCCCCAGTTCAGGTAGTACCAGACGAAGTACTGGGTCAGGGTCCAGTCGGCCCCGTAGCCCCGCATGGCGGTCTGCCACATGTGCCGGTGCGTGTCGATCATGCCGGGCATGACGATGCCGCCGCTCGCGTCGATCTCCGCGGTGCCGTCGGGTACCTGCAGGTTCGGGCCTACCGCCGCGATCTGCTCCCCGGTGACCAGCACGTCCGCGTTGGACAGGACCCGGTGCGCGTCGTCCATCGTGAGCACGGTGGCATTACGGAAAACCAACGGCCGTCCCGCTACCAGGTCCGCTGCCGTCGTCATGGGTACCTCCACTATGAGGCGCTGATGGTGTAAGGGCCGCCACTGGCGGCCCCGATCGGAGTGATACTGATCGGAAGCGTTGCCGGTTTGTCCTGCTGGTGTCAATGGTGGGGCACATGAATATCGGGCCGCCGCTTACCAGCGTCGGCACAGGTCATCGTGCCGATGGTCAAGCCCGGTGGCGGCCGTGTTCCCGGGCCGCGGACGGGTTGACGATCATCGCCCCGTCGGCGGTGGCCCGCAGCCGCCTGCCCCGGCGCACCGCCCGCGGTATCCGCTGCCGTGCGCTCACGCTCGCATGGCCGAGCATGACCAGGGCCACGACCAGCCACGCCGGGCCCTGGGTCACCGACCACCACAAGTTCAGCGTAACGAGTATGACCGTGACCAGAGGCGGGGTTACCGCGCCCAGAATCAGCTGGGCGGATCGCACCCTGGGGGCCAGCGTGAGGTGCCTGGCCGTGGCGGCCGCCGCGATGGCCGACAGCCCGATCGCGGCCGTCATCGCGAGCCCGGTCGCGAAGACGGCGACCAGGTTGGCCCACGACGCGTTCAGCTGGGCGAATGAGTGTGAGGCGGTGAAGACGGCCACGCCGGCCAGCCCGCCGCCGGCCACGGCTGCCGCTCCCGCCGCCCACGCGACCGGGCGCCGGATCTTCGGCCAGCCACCCGCCCGTACGAACCTGACCAGCGCCGGAAGGGCCGCCAGCCCGTCGGCTAGGACCAGGGCGCCCGTCAGGGCGACAGCCGCCAGCACCGCGTCGAGGGCCGTCGCCGCCTGCCATTCTCGCGCCGTCGGCGGCGATTGGGCGAGACTTAGCGGGAGATCGGCGAAGATCAGCCCGGCCACGAGTGCCGTCCCCCACCGGGTCGGCCCGGTCCGGTCCTTGACCCCCGCCCTGACCGCCTGCCCGACCTGGTGGGCCCGCTCGCGCACGCCGCCCCAGGCCACCCCGAGCCGCAGCCGCCACCCCGGCCTTCCCCCGTCCAGGGTGTCCTGGATCAGCGCCAGCAGTTCCTCGCCGTAGCGTTCGCGCCACGCCCGGGGGTACCAGCGGAGCAGGCTCGCGGGCTTCATGCCGGGTCCAGGCCGAGCCGGGCGATGCCGGTGCTGGTCACCCGCCGCATGTCGGCCAGGGCCTCGGCCAGGGCGGCCGAGCCGGGCGGGGTGATCCGGTAGGGGCGGCGCCGGTCGTCGCTGCCCAGCGGCTCGATCAGGCCGCGTTCGACCAGCCGGGTGATCGCCCCGTACAGGGCGCCCGGGCCGAGCTTCACCCCGGCGAAGTCCTCGATGTCCTTGGCCAGCGCGTGCCCGTGCTTCGGGCCCTCGGCCAGGCTGACCAGGATGAGCAGCGGAGGATCGTTCGGCCTGCGCAGCCCGCTCGGTGCCATGACCTCTTTTTACTACGCCCCACGTAGCTACGCAAGACGTAGCTTGCCGTCTTTCCGCGCCGCACCCTCCGCGAACAGCCGGGACACCGTGGCTCCGCAGTAGAAGCCCTGGCAGCGCCCGTTCATGGCGCGGGTCCGCCGCCGCAGCCCGCCCAGGTCGGCGGGCGGGACCGGGCTGGCCAGGGCGTCCCTGATCTCACCCCGGGTCACCCGCTCGCAGAAGCACACGATCTCCCCGTAGGCCGGGTCGGCCGAGATCGCCTCCGCGTCCTGGTACGGCCGCCGCCGCGCCTCGCCGATGTACGGCATAAGCGGCGGCGGCGCCCCGCTGGGCCGGGGCCGCAACACCAGCCGCCTGTCAATGTCAGCTGTCAACGCCCGGGATCCGGACCCTTTCGGCTGTAGCCGAAAGGCTTTTCAAGCGCCCGCGCCGGGGGTGATCCTGAACGTGGAAACCACATGCCGGTGGTCCGAGCTGGCCATAGTCCGGCCGACTATGGCCAGCCCACCGCCGGAGGCCGACCGGTTATCCGGTCCGCTTACCCGTCCCGCAGCAGCTCGGTGCCTCTGCCTTCTAACCCGCCTGCAGCTCGGTGCCTCTGCCTTCTAACCCGCCTGCAGCAGCTCGGTGCCGAGCGGGGTCAGCACGTGCAGGACCGCGCTGCCCTGGCGGTGGGTGGTGATCAGCCCGGCGTCGCGCAGCACCGACGCGTGCTGGCTGGCCGCCGCGAGCGAGATGCCGACCCGGCCGGCCAGCTCGGTGGTCGTGCAGCCGGTGGCGACGGCGCGGAGCACCGCGGCCCGGTTGCGGCCGACTAGCGCGGCCAGGGCCGCCCCGCGGGGGCGGCGGCGCGCCCACAGGCTCGCCTGGGCGAACCGGTCTTCAGCCGGCGGCAGCACCAGCCAGGGCAGTGCCGTGGGGTCGGTCGGGTGCCGGTGCAGCTGGGGGACCGTACCCACGAACACCGAGGGCACCAGCGCGATGCCCCGGCCCCCTAGGTGCATGTCGATCTGCGCGGGCATCAGCACCTCCAGGACCGGTGGGTTCCAGCGGAGCCACTGGCTCTGGAGCGAGCTCAGCAGCCCGTCAGGCCCGCCCGAGGCCAGCGCCCGGCACCGGGCGACGTGCTCGGCGTGCAGGCACCCGCTGATTCGGTTCCAGTACGGCTCGACCAGGGCCCGGTGCGCGGCTCGGGCCGCCTCGGCGAGCTGGGCCCGGCCTGGCCCGCCGGTCTCAGCGGCCGCCCACGCGGCGGCAGGCAGCCGAGTCATCCGGTCTATGAATTCGATCTCGACCAGGACGTTCTCGCTGGGCACCGTCATCAGTGCCTGGATCCCGGCCTCGACCGTGGGCGCCTCGCCGATCAGCATGGGCAGGTCCACGCCCGGGTAGCAGGGCGGGAGCAGGGCCGTCAGCGCCGCCATCTGCGGCGTAATCCGGCCCTTCACCTGGCCGACCCATGGGCGGAACGGGCCCTTGGGGATCCGCTGGCACCTGAGCAGGGCCATGGCCTTCACGGCCTCGGTCAGCGGGCCGAGCGTCGGCCGGACCTGGATCTGCTCGAGATCGTCGGGGGTGAAGTGAATCCGCCAGACCATGGCATTCAGCCTGGCTTACCTGGACGAAATCGGTCAATGTCCCGGCCCAGGTCCGGCCGTGCCGGGTTTGCCGGCCGGTGCCGGGGGAAGGGCGAGACGTGACGGTGAGGCGAACGGATGGAGACCGCGATGGCTCGTAAGGCGCTCTGGCTAATCCCAGCGTCGCTGGCCGCGATTGTCGCCAGCCAGTGGCGGGACATCGCCCGCTACCTCAAGATCGAGCAGATGTCCTCCGGCCAGGGCAATCCGCAGCAGGTCCCGGCCCGCGGCAAACACGCCTACCCCAAGCATCCCGGCGGGGGAGCGGCCGACGGCACCGGCCACTTCGACTCGGCCAGCCGCGGCGGCGGCCCGCAGTCCGATTTAACGGAACGCCACATCCAGCACCCCCACCCCGCCTAGCGAAACAGGGCGCCGCAGCCACCCCCCACCCCGGCTAGCGGAACAAGGCGCTGTAGGCGTTCAGGGCGGGCTGCCCGCCCAGGTGGGCGTACAGCACGGTGGAGTCCTTGCCGATCCGGCCGGTGCGGACCAGGTCGATGAGCGCGGCCATCGACTTGCCCTCGTAGACCGGGTCGATGATCATCCCTTCCAGCCGCCCGGATAGCCGGATGGCGTCCAGCGTGGACTGCACCGGGATGCCGTAGTAATCTCCGGCCCACCCCTCGAGCAAGGTGATCTCGTCGTCCCGCAGGTCCCGGCCCAGCCCGATCAGCTCGGCGGTGTTGCGGGCGATCTTCGCCACCTGAGCCCGGGTCTCGTCGATCTTGGCCGACGCGTCGATGCCGATCACCTGCCGCGGCCGGGATCCCTGGGCCTCCTCGCTCGCGAAGCCGGCGATCATCCCGGCTTGGGTGGAGCCGGTCACGCTGCACACGATGATGGTGTCGAAGAACACCCCGACCTCGGCCTCCTGCTGCCCGACCTCCCGCGCCCAGTTGGCGAAGCCCAGGCCGCCCAGCCGGTGGTCGGAGGCTCCGGCCGGGATCGCATAGGGCGTGCCCCCGGCGGCGCGGACCTCATCGAGCGCCTGCTCCCAGCTCGACTTGATGCCGATGCCGAACCCCTCGTCCACCAGCCGCACGTCGGCGCCCATGATCCTGGACAGCAGGATGTTGCCCACCCGGTCGTTGACCGAGTTTGGCCAGTCCACCCAGCTTTCCTGCACCAGCGTGGCCTTCAGGCCGAGCCTGGCCGCGACCGCGGCGACCTGGCGGGTGTGGTTGGACTGCACCCCGCCGATCGAGACCAGCGTGTCGGCGCCCTGGGCCAGCGCGTCCGGGACCAGGTACTCGAGCTTGCGGGTCTTGTTGCCGCCGTAGGCCAGCCCGGAATTGCAGTCCTCCCGCTTGGCCCAGATCGCGGCGCCGCCCAGGTGGGCGGTCAGCCGCTCCAGCGGATGGACCGGGCTGGGGCCGAACAGCAGCGGATAGCGCGGGAAATCGTCCAGGGACACCGGGGCCTCCGCAAGAAACGCCGCCTAGAACAGGACGTAGAGCTTGCGGATAGTCTCGTGGATCTGCCAGGTGCCAGTCCAGCCGCGCGGGAACACCGCGGTGTCTCCCGGGCCGATGTCGGTCGGCTCGCCGCCGTCCGGGGTCACCGTCATGCGGCCGGACAGGATGTGCACGAACTCGTTGTCCGCCAGCTTCCACCGGGACGGGCCCGCCGTGCACTCCCAGACCCCGGTCTCCTGGTCGCCCTCGCCGGTCCAGATGGTCGTGCCCGAGGTGTGCATGACCTCGCCGGTCGCTTCGTCCAGCGGCCCCCAGTCCTCGAGCTTGGCGTTGGCCGCGGCGGCCAGGAACGGGGTGACGGTGATCATGACGAGGAGATCCTTTCCGGAAACGGCAGGGCGATGGGGTCAGTGGCCAGGCGGCTGTGCCCGGCCTCGTCGAAACGGTCAAGTCCCAGCTGCGAGACCTCGACCACCTCCGAGGACCCGGTCAGGGCGACGTCGGCGGCGGCCTTCGCCACGCCGGGCCCCCACATCATGCCGGCACCGCCGGCGCAGGCCACTGTGACCTGCTCGAGTCCCGGCGCGGGGCCGATGATGGGCAGGTGATCCGGGGTGTAGTCGATGGTGGCCGCCCAGAGGCGGCGCAGCCCCAGGCCGCCGGTGACCGGGACCAGCGCGGCCAGCCGCTTCCGCATCCGGGCCAGGTAGTCCTGGTCCACCTCGCGGTTGTCGCCGGGTGGCTCGTCCGGGTTGCTCATCCCGAACAGCAGGCCGCCCTCCTCGGGCCGCCAGTACAGCCCGGCGTGCAGGTCGAACACCATCGGCACCCGGGCCGGGTCCAGGTCCGGGTGCCGCTCGGTCACGGCCACCTGGTGCCGGGCGCCGCCGGCCGGGATCCGCAGGCCGGCCAGCCGGCCGACCGCGGCGAGCTTGGGCCCGCCGGTGAGCACGATCAGCCCGGCGTCGATCCGCCCGTCGCTGGTCTCCACGCCGCCGGGCGCCAGGCCGCGGAACGCGACGCGCTCCAGGACCTCGACCCCGCTGCGGAGCAGGGCGGCCGTGTAGGCGGCCACGTTGCGGGGCGGGTTAATGAACCCGTCCTCGGCGCAGAACGTCCCGCCCAGCGTCTGTCCCGGGGCCAGTGTCGGGTTGACCGCGTCCACCTCGTCCGGGTCGAGCCAGCGCACCGGGACGCCGAGGCCGGACTGCATGGCCATCCGCTCCTGGGCCGCCGCCACGTCAGCTTCGGTGAAGCAGGGCAGCAGGTAACCCTGCTCGGTGAACCCGGAGTCGGTGCCGATCTCGTCCCGCTGGCTCAGGTAGAACTGGCGTGACCAGATGCCGAGCCGCACGGCTTCCGGCGTGCCGCCCTGCATCCGGACGACCCCGGCCGCCCGGCTGCTCGCACCCTGCCCGAGCAGGCCCTTCTCGACCAGGACCACCCGGTCCAGCCCGGCCCGGCGCAGGAAGTACGCGCACCACGCGCCCACCGTCCCGCCGCCCACCACCACGGCATCCGCTGTTCTCACTGCCTCACCCGCCGTCCACCTCCGCGGCGTCAGCTGCTCTCACTGCCTCACCCGCCGTGCCGTCGGCTGCTCTCACTGCCTCACCCGCCGTGCCGTCGGCTGCTCTCATCGGCATGCCCGCCATCGACCTCCGCGACGTCAGCTGCTCTGACTGGCTGACCTGCCGGCCACCACCTGCCGCCGCAGCGGTCCTCATTGGCACGCGACCGATGCTGTCATAGACTGAACATTCAGTCAATACGGTCGCGTGCCCGAGGAGGACCGCCGGATGTACGGCCTGTCGGAGGAAGACCAGGGGATCCAGGCCCGGGCCCGCGAGTTCGCGGATGAGCTGATCCCTTACGAGGAGCAGGCCGAGGCCTCCGGCGGGGAACTGCCCGCCGACCTGACCGCGGCGCACGCCAAGCGGGCCCGCGAGCTGGGCCTGACCTCGACCAACATGCCCGCCGAACTCGGCGGCGGCGGCTGCACGAGCCTGCAGCAGGTGCTGGTGCAGGAGCAGGTGGGCCGGGTGACCAACGCCCTGGCCTGGGTGGCGACCACCCCGCCGTCGTGGCTGCCTGCGGTGGCCACGCCCGACCAGATCGAGCGCTACATCAGGCCCGCGATCGAGGGCGAGCGGGAGGAGTGCTACGCCATCACCGAGGAGGGCGCCGGGTCCGACGTAGACGCGATCCAGGCCACCGCCTACCGGGACGGCGACGACTACGTGCTGGACGGCGTCAAGTGGCACGTCACCTCGTACAACACGGCCGACTTCGCCTTCTTCCAGGCCCGGCTGCGCGGCGGCCGGCACGACGGCGAGCACGCCATGTTCCTGGTCGACCTGCCCAGCCCCGGCGTGCGGGTGGTCAGGACCCCGGCCTACTCGCACACGATCAGCCACCATCACCCGATCGTCGCGTTCGAGCAGGTACGCGTGCCGTCCGCCAACCTGGTCGGCGCCGAGGGCGACGGGATGGCCTTCGCGTACGAGTGGTTCAGGTTCGAGCGGCTGATGGTGGCCGCCCGCTGCCTCGGCGCGGCCGGGCGGCTGACCGAGGAGATGACCGCGTTCGCCGCCGCCCGCCGGGTGGGCGGCGCGCCGATCAGCGAGCAGGGCCTGGTGGCCGGGATGCTGGCCGACAGCCTGACCGAGCTGTTCGCGGCCCGGGCCATGGCGTACGAGACCGCGCGCGGCATCGATTGCGGCATCGACACCAAGGTGTCGCACGCGCAGTGCTCGATGGCCAAGCTGTACTGCTCGGAGATGGCCGGCCGGGTCGCGGACCGGGCCGTCCAGGTGTTCGGTGGCCGCGGCTACATGCGCGAGAACGTGGCCGAGCGCTTCTTCCGCGAACTGCGCGTGGAGCGGATCTGGGAAGGCACCAGCGAGATCCAGCGGATGATCATCGCCCGCCAGATGACCAAACGCGGCCCCGCCACCCTAGCCTGACCGCCCCCACCCGCCCGACCGCGCCCGATGACGTCTATGCGCCTGCCCCGCAGATCCCATACGCCCCAGCATTCACAGGATCCGAGCAAGATCAACTTATCGTGTGACGCTACCTCTGTCAGACGATGGTAGTGTCACACGATAACTCGAATTTCCGTACGAGGGCCCGAATTGTCACGTTCGCCCGGCTGCCGACGCAGTATTCGTGACATGAAACCCGGTTTCACCGCCGTAGAGCGTGCTGAAGCCCGGGTTTCACCACCGTTGACCGGCCGCTTGCGCGGCCGCCAGGACCTAGCCGAGGAAGTAGTCGGAGGGCAGGTTTTCCTCGATGACGGCGATGACCTCGGGGGAGTCGGGGGTGGTGCGGGGGCGGAACCGCGCCGCCACCGTCCCGTCCGGGCGGACGAGGAACTTCTCGAAGTTCCACTGGATGTCGCCGGCGTCGCCGTCCGGATCGGGCACCGCCGTCAGCTCGGTGTAGATGGCGTGCCGGCCAGGCCCGTTGACCTCGACCTTCTCGAACATCGGGAAGGTGACCCCGTAGGTTGCCGAGCAGAATTCGGCGATCTCCTCGGCGCTGCCCGGCTCCTGCCCGCCGAACTGGTTGCACGGGAAGCCGACCACGGCGAAACCGCGGTCGGCGAACTGCTCGTGCAGCCGCTCGAGCGCCGTGTACTGCGGCGTGAGCCCGCACTTGGAGGCCACGTTCACCACGAGCAGGGTCTTGCCGGACAGGGAGCCGAGCGAGGAGTCCTCCCCGGCCAGGGTCTTTACGGGGATGTCGTAGATGCTCACGCTGCCACGCTACAGCCGCCGCCGCACCAAACGTCCCGCGAGAGACCCGAGAGATGCAAGAGACCCGAGAGGCGCTAGAGGCGCTGCGGCGCGGGAGTCCAGGCCGCCTGCCCCAGATAGGCCCGGGCGATGGTGGTGACGAAGGAGTACACCGCGTCCTCGGCCGGCGACAGCGGCCCGGGTGAGGCGTGCGGCGAAGCCAGCCCGCGCTGCACCGACTCGCACGCCGACCAGTCCTGCCGGTTGGTGATGTCCCAGAACTCCACCGCGTAACCCGGATCGAAGGAAGGATCGGCCACCGCCTCGGGCGCGAACGCCCAGGTGCACTCGATCTGCGTCTTGTCCGCGGCCACCGGCACCAGGCGGTGCGTCATCACGTAGTCCGGATGCAGGCTGAGCAGAACGTTCGGCAGGATGTTGACGTAGATGACGGTCCGCAAGCCCTGCTGGTCCAGCCCGCGCAGCGGGACCCCGCCGCTATCCCCGGATAGCGACATGGTGTCCATGCCGTCCCGCAGGTCCATCCAGCCGCCCATCCAGGCGCCGTCGGCTGCGTAGTTCTCGCCGCTCTTCGGCGGGCTGACCCGGCACAGCTCAGGGTGGATGGAGGGACAGTGGTAGCACTCGTGGTAGTTCTCGGTGAGGATCTTCCAGTTGGCCGCGGCGTCGTAGCTGTGCCGTCCCGCCGTCACCAGCCGCTCCGGCTCGTACGGCGCGACGATCTCGTCGAGCTTGGCCAGCATCTCCTCCAGCGAGCCCGCCGCGCCGCCCGAACAATCCACGAACACCAGGCCGTGCCATTCGGTCGCCGGCAGCGGGGCCAGGCCCCATTCGGCGAAGTCGAAGCCCGGCACCTGCCTGAAGCTCGCGGCGGCGCGCAGATCGCCCGCCAGCGAGTAGGTCCAGGCGTGGTACGGGCAGATGATCATCTTGTGCTGGGCGCCCTCGCCGCAGGGCAGCAGCTCGTGCCCGCGGTGGCGGCAGGTGTTGGCGAACGCCCGCAGCGTGCCGTCCTCACCCCGGACCAGCAGCACGCTGCCGGTTCCCGTCGCCTCGGCCCGCTGGTCGCCGGGCTCGGGCAGCTGATCGCTGCGCGCCACGCACATCCAGCCGCCGCCGAAGAAATGCCGCTGCTCCCAACCGAAAACCGCCGGGTCCACGTAGGCGGCCCGCGGCAGCATCCGGCTCTGCCCGAACGGCCGCAGCGCCTGTTCCAGCCCGGCCCGGTCGATCGGGGCCACGTCCCGTCGACCGTCCACTTCTTGACTGACCATACAGTCAAGCCTAAGCTGTCCGGGCCGCCCTGTCCAGACGAGGGCCATCCGGACAAAGCGCCGCCCGCGGAACCGACGTATTTCGCTGTTATTGCGCATGCATCACCGGGCCGATGAGGCCGCCACGGCCGAGCTTGCGGACCCGCTGCCGCGGTACCGATACTGCAGACATGGGCGACCGAAATGTGCTGGGCGGCGAGCTCGAGCCATGTGGAACGGATCCTCTGACCGGCTTCTACCGGGACGGGTGCTGCACCACCGGACCCGAGGATCTGGGCAGCCACACGATCTGCGCGGTGGTGACCGCCGAGTTCCTCGTGCACCAGCGCGGCATCGGCAACGACCTGTCTACGCCGATGCCTCAGTTCAGCTTCCCCGGCTTGGTGCCGGGGGACCGGTGGTGCGTGACCGCGGCGAACTGGCTGCGCGCCCACCGCGACGGCGCCGCCGCCCCGGTCGTACTGGCCTCCACGCACGAGCGCGCGCTGGAGATCGTCCCGCTGGACGTGCTGCGGCGGTACTCCGTCGACGTCCCGGCCGACGCCGCCGCCCTGGACGAGTAAGGACGCCCGTCCCGCCGCGGCACAGATCAAGATCATTGGGCCGAACGGTCCCTCCTGCCCGCCTCCCGCACCCGCCCGCCCGGTCCCGGAGTTGACGCCGCGCCGCGCTACTGGTATCCGGAGACGGCAGGTCCCCGCCGGTCCCGGGAGGAACGATCATGCCGGACGCCACGTTCCTGACCGCCGGCCGCTCCGCCGCGGCCACCGCGGTGCTGGCTCGGCCGGGCGCCCGGCTGGCCTACCAGGTGGCCGGGGAGGGCCCGGCCGTGGTGCTCGTCCACGGCTTCGGCCTGGACATGCGCATGTGGGATCCGCAGGCCGGGCCGCTGGCGGCCCGGTTCCGCGTGGTGCGCTACGACTGCCGCGGGTTCGGCGCTTCCGGCCCGCTCGACCCGGCCGTGGCCTACGCCCACGTGGACGACCTGGTCGCGCTGCTTGACCACCTGGGTATCGAGGACGCCGCGCTGGTCGGCCTGTCGTTCGGCGGGCAGCTGGCGGTGGAGGCCGCGCTGGCCGTCCCGGCCCGGGTCCGCCGCCTGGCTGTGCTCAGCTCGGTGCTGGACGGCGTGCCCTGGGATCCGGAGTCATGGGCGGGCCTCAAGGCGGTCGCCAGGCAGGTCGACGCGCACGGCGTGCTGGCCGGCCGCGAGGCCTGGCTGGGCCATCCGCTGTTCGCCACCGCTCGCGAGCGGCCCGCGACGGCCGGCCCGCTGGCGGCCATGACGGCCAGCTACCCCGGCCAGCACTGGCTCGGCCAGGATCCGCACCGCCGGCCAGGCCCGCAGGCCTTCGATGCGCTCGAGGACGTGGCCGTGCCCACGCTGGTCCTGTCCGGCCAGCGCGACGTGCCAGGCTTCCGCGAGATGTCCGCCATCCTGGCCGCCCGTATCCCGGGCGCCGAGCAGCACGTCGTCCCTGGCGCGGGTCACATGCTCAACATGGAGCAGCCGGAGATCGTCAACGACCTGCTGACCCGGTTCCTGGCTGATCCCGGCCAAGGCTGAACGAAGCGAGGGGGAGTTCATGGGCCGCACCACGGGCAGCACCGGGTCGCCGAACCGGCTGCGGTCGTTCGACCCGGTCCGCATCGCCGACCTGGAGTACCGGGCCTGGGTCGGCTACTACCTGCGCCGCTGGCCGCAGGTGCTGGCCGCATCGGTTGGGCTGGTCCGAGCGGGCTTCGGCCTGGACTGGATCCGGACCCTGCACGGCGCCTGGCTGGTGCTGCGAGCTAACCAGCTGTGGGCGCCGTACCCGGACAACGACCCCGACGGCGCCCGGGCCTGCATGCGGCGCTTCTATGCGCTGGTCAAGCTCAGCTACGGCGAGCCCGCCAACCCGGCGCGGGCCGCCGAGCTCGAGGTCGACTGGTGGCGCGCGCACCGGGCGGGCCAGCACGGCCCGGCGTCGCCGCCGGAATCCGCCGAGCCCGGCGCGGAGCTGGTCGAGTCGGTGACCCGGCTCTACTGCTACCTCTACGGCGAGTCCGAGGCCGAGGTCCGGCCTGCCGCCGTGCACCGGGCCCGGGCCATGGACCTGTCTGACCAGTGGATCAGGGCGGGCTGTCAGCCGGACAGCCCGCTGCTCCCGCTGGAGCACGCCGCGCTGGTCCGCTCCTATGCCGCCCTGCTCGCCGCCGTCCACCACTAGCACGCCCCCGAGACCGCAGCCGGGTAAGGCCGCCGGC
Organism: uncultured Actinomycetes bacterium; assembly: GCA_963790065.1. Taxonomy (GTDB): domain Bacteria; phylum Actinomycetota; class Actinomycetes; order Streptosporangiales; family Streptosporangiaceae; genus Palsa-504. Next base: position 437,469 of record CAWBNK010000034.1, read on the forward strand.
CTGGATGCTCGCCGCGGGGCCTGGCTACAGTCAGCCTATGACCGATGCGGATTCGCCGGCGTCGTGGCCGAACGACCTGGCGGCCCAGCGGGCGGCGGATGCGGACCGCGAGGCCATCGCCGAACGGCTGCGGATCGCCGCCGGCGAGGGCCGGATCGAGCTCTGGGAGCTCGACGATCGGCTCGGCCAGGCTTATCGCGCCAAGACCTACGGCGAACTGGCCATCCTGGTTGAGGACCTGCCCGCGCAGCTGCCCTTCACGTCCCTGCCCGGCCTGGTAACCGAGCCGGAGACCCTGGTCCTGCGCACCACGACCCCCAACATCAGGCAGGCCGGCCCCTGGGTGGTGCCGCGGCGGATCACTGCCGAGTCGACCACCGGCTGGATCACCATCGACTTCACCGAAGCGTCCTGCGCCTATCGCGAGGTCACCGTGGAGGTCATCACCAAGACCGGGTGGATCCAGCTGATCCTGCCCGACGGCTGGGCCGCCCGGGTCAGCCCGCTGAGCACCTACACCGGGCACATCAGCAACCGGGCCGCGGAAACCGCGGACCCGGGCGCCCCCACGGTCGCCGTCACCGGCCACCCGCTGTTCGGCTACATCAAGATCAGGCAGCGGCGAAGGCGGCGATAACCATGGATGACATCACGATCGAGCCGGTCCGCGACGGGGACCTGGCCGAGATCCTGCGCACCTTCGAGCGGTTCTGGGGCGACCGGGAGTTCCCGCGCAACCTGCACCATCCGATCTTCTTCCGCGAGTTCGGCGACACCGCCTTCGTAGCCCGCCGGGCCACCGCGAACGGCGAGCAGGTCGCCGGGTACCTGCTCGGCTTCGTGGCACCCACCGGCGACGGCTACATCCACTTCATCGGCGTCCGGGACGACTGCCGGGGCCTCGGGCTGGGCCGGCGGCTGTACGAAAAGTTCGCCGCCGTCGCGGCCGGGCGCGGCGCCATCGGCCTGAAGGCCATCACCAACACCGAGAACGAGGGGTCCCTCGCGTTTCACCGCCGGATGGGATTCACGGACATGGCCGTGGTGGCGGACTACGCGGGCAGCGGCCGGACCCGGGTCGTCATGCGCCGGCCCCTGGCGCCCGGCGGGCTGTAAGACCGGTCCTTTCTACTTAAGTGAGACATAGCCGTGGCATGCTGACCCCGGGAGGGTGCGTCCATGCCACCGCAGATGTCGGGTAGTACCGTGTCGGGCTCGCAGCAGCCCCTCGCGCACTACGCCAGCGTCGCGCACGTCGCCCGGGTCTACGACTACCTGCTGGGCGGTAAGGACTACTTCGCCGTGGACCGGGAAGCGGCCGAGCAGGCCATGCGGATCAATCCCGACATCGTCTCCACCGCGCGGGCCAACCGCGCTTTCCTGGTCCGCGCCACCAGCTTCCTGACCCGCGAGGCCGGCATCCGCCAGTTCCTCGACGTCGGCACCGGCATGCCGACCAACAACAACATCCACGAGGTCGCGCAGTCCATCGCGCCGGACGCCCGCATCGTCTACGTGGATCACGACCCGATCGTGGGCTCGCACGCCCGCGCGCTGCTCACCAGCGCCCCGGAGGGTGCCACCGACTACATCGAGGCCGACCTGCGCGAGCCGGAGAAGATCCTGGCCGAGGCCGCACAGACGCTGGATTTCAGCCGCCCGGTCGCGATCATGCTGATCGCGATCCTGCACCTCATCGTGGACGCCGACGATCCCTACGATCTGGTCCGCGAGCTGGTCGGCGCCGTCGTGCCGGGCAGCTACGTGGTGATCAGCCACGTGGCCAGCGACATCGATACCGGGGCCATGATCAGCATGACCAACCGCCTCAACGAGCTGATGGAACAGCAGGCCATTCCCCGGACCCACCAGGAGATCGCTGACTTCTTCGCGGGGCTTGACCTGCTCGAGCCGGGCCTGGTCCGGGTGCCGGAATGGCGCCCCGCCGCGGCGAGCGACGCCGCCGTCCGGGCCCAGATGTGGGGCGCCATCGGGCGCAAGCCCAGACCGGACTAGCACTGACCGGACTAACACTGACCGGACTAACACTGACCGGACTAACACTGACCGGACTAACACTGACCGGACTAACACTGACCGGGCTCAGCCGCCGCCCGGCCAGGGCGCGTCCGCGGTGATGCGCGCCAGGCTGCGGCAGAACCGCGCGCGCTCGCCCGGTGGGAGCACGTCGGTGAGGCGAGCCAGTTCGGCCGACAGGTCCTGGTGAAAGGCGGCCGCCGCGCCGGCCCCTTCCGGCGTGAGCGCGACGGACAGCGCCCGCCGGTCCCCGGGCACGGCGGCCCGCTGGATCAGGCCGCGGCGCTCGGCCCGGTCGGCCAGGCCGGTGAGCGCGGCCTTCTCCACGCCCAGCAGGCCGGCCAGCTCGGACATGCCCCGCGGCCCGCCGGCCAGCACGCACAGCAGCCTGGCCTGCGCGCCGGGCAGGCCATGGCGCTCGGCGACCCGGGTGAAAGCCGACTGCGACAGGACCGACAGCCTGATCAGCCCGTCCGCCACGGAGTACTCCCGACCGGACATCACCGCCTGCCGTTCACCATCACCGGGCCGTTCACCATCACAGGGCCGTTCACCCGCCGTCACTGTCGTTATCGTCTCCCGTCGCGAGCACCCGGTTCGTCCGAGTGTGTCCCGTCAGCGGATGCCGCCGGCCCGGGCGATCGTCTCCTGTCAGCGAACACCACGGCCCGTTCGGCCAAAATGTTTGTAGTGTTGATAGTAAATGATACGAACTACTGGACGGGAGCAGCCGCCATGGCGTTTACCGAGGAAGAGACCACCTACCTGAAGTCGCAGCCGCTGGCCAGGATCGCCACCGTCGGGCCCGAAGGCCAGCCGGACGTGGCTCCGGTGGGTTTTGAATTCGACGGGACCTACCTGTACGTCGGGGGCATGGCGCCCGAGCGGACCAGGAAGTTCCTCAACGTCAAGGCGGGTAACGCCAAGGTGGCCCTGGTCGTCGACGACCTCGTCTCGACGGATCCGTGGACGCCGCGCTTCCTGCGGGTGTACGGGACGGCCGAGCTGATCGAGCGGCCCGGCCAGTTCGGTCCCGGCGCGTACATGCGGATCACGCCGGAGATCTCGTGGAGCTTCAACCTGGAGGGCCGCCCGTTCGGTGACGACCGCCCGGCCGGCGGCCCGCGCCGGGCCGTGCACCCCGGCTAGGTCCGTGCACCCCGGCTAGGACCGCGCCCGCTCCGGGGCCCGGGCCGGATCGGGCCCGGGTTCGGCGGCGGCGGGTGCCGCGGCGCCGGGTTTCCCGGCGGGCAGCCGGAAGCCCGGCAGCGGCGAGGGCAGCAGCAGGAGGCACGCGGCGACGCCGCCCAGGGCTGCCACCAGCAGCGCCGACCGCAGGCCGATGGCGCTGCCCAGCAGCCCGCCCAGCAGCGCCCCGGCCGGGCGGGTTCCGTAGTTGACCGCCTGGAACGCGCCGGTCACCCGGGACCGCAGAGTGTCCGGGATGACCGCGGCGAAGATCGCCCCGATGCTGATGTCGAGCACCATCAGCCCGAAGCCGGCCAGGAACTCCGAGCCGAACAGGACCGGCAGGACCACGGCCAGGCTGCCCCGGGCCAGCGGCCAGCCCACCAGCGGCGCGGTGAACAGCAGGCAGCCGGATACGTAAGCCCAGCCCACCCCGACCTTGGCCGCGATCCGCTTGGTCATCAGGGCGCCGAGCAGCCCGCCGCCGGCGGCCGCGCCCAGCAGCAGCCCGAGCACGCCCGGCCGGACGTGCAGCACGCGCACCGCGTACAGCAGGTACAGCGCGCCGAACATGAGATTGAAGAAGTTGATCACCGCCACCCCGATTAGCGACGCGCGCACTATGCCCGAGCGGGCGATGAACCGGGCGCCGACCTTTAGCGACCCCGGGGCATCGTCAGCGGGTGGTTCGGCGGGCCGGATCCGGCTCAGGAAGAACGCCGAGCCGAGGAATGACAGCGCGTCCGCGGCCACCGCGAACGGGGCGGAAAGCAGTTGCACCAGGATGCCGCCGATGCTCGGGCCGCCCACGAACGACAGCGCCCGGCTGCCGTAGATCAGCGACTGCCCGTCGACGTACTGCTCCGGAGCGACGATTGACACGAACAAGGTCCCGTCCGACACGTTGAACAGGATGCTCAGCGTGCCGGCCGCGAACGCGACCAGGTACAGCTGCGGCAGCGTCAGCACGTGCAGCATGTAGCAGGCCGGGATGCTGGCGAACAGCGCCGCCCGGCCCAGGTCCGCGCCGATCATCGTCGCGCGGCGCCGTCCCCGCCGGTCCACCCACGCCCCGGCGGGCAGGCCGAACAGCAGGCTGGGCAGCCATTCCAGCGCCGTCAGGTAGCCCATCTGCGCGGCCCCCACGCGCAGCACGATCACCGCGGCCAGCGGCAGCGCGATGTTCGAGATCTGGTCGCCGAACATCGAGATCGTCGATGCCCCCCAGTACCGCCGGAACACCCGGTCGCGCAGCAGCGCGGGCACCAGCCGGGACTTCATGTCAGCGCCTCTTGCCCCGGAAGTCGTTCGGGAAGGCCAGGTGCAGGTAGCTGACCTGACGCGACCCCGGCGGCCGCAACTCCGGCTTGACCTGGCGCTCGAAGTACGCCCCAACCAGATCGCGCACCTGCCGGCCCAGTTCGGCAAGTTCCTCCGCGGTGACGTAGAGGATCTGGTCGCCGAACAGGAACGACTCCTGCCACTCGGTTGGCTCGCTCGGCCTGGCCTCCAGCCACCGCATTACCTGCTCGAAGTATTCCTCGACCATGGCGGTGTCCAGCATGCTGGCCGCCGCAGCCACCTCGGGTGTGTCCCCGATCGCGTCCCACGAGGTGGTGGTCGTGGTCGCCCGCCACGGCTTCTGCCGGCCGGTACCGCCGCCCGCCTCCTCGACCAGCCCGTACTTGGCCAGCTGGCGCAGGTGGAACGAGCAGGTCCCCGAGGATTCGCCGAGCAGCTCGGCGGCCCGGGTCGCGGTCAGCGGCCCCTCGGTGCGCAGCAGCCCGACCAGCTTCATCCGGACCGGATGCGCGTAGGCTCGCAGCGCCCGCGGATCCGTCAGCCGGGTGACGGACCGCCCCGCCCCGCCGCCGGCTGCCTCGCCGGCCTGGCTTGCCGCACCTTCAGCCCGGCCGGCCTCACCGACGTTTTCGTCCGCCCCGTCCTCATTCATCATAATGCAAAGATATCTTTGCAAAGATATCTTTGCAAGTGGCGGGCGCCCGGGCCGGAAGAACGCCGGGCCGGGCGATGTTCGGACAAGTCGTGGATAACTTGGATCAAGATCGGGCCGGCCTGACGCTGGATCCCGGGGCCGTGCCGCTCTCGGTCCTCGACCTGGCGCCCGTACCCGACGGCGGGACCGCGGGCGATGCGCTGCGGGCCACCATCGACCTGGCCCGGCACGCCGAACGGCTGGGCTACCGGCGGTTCTGGGTGGCCGAGCATCACAACATGCCCGGCATCGCCAGCTCGGCGCCCGCCGTGCTGATCGGCCATCTCGCCGACGCGACCGGCTCCATCCGGGTGGGCTCCGGCGGCGTGATGCTGCCGAACCATGTCTCGCTGGTGGTCGCCGAGCAGTTCGGCATGCTCGAGGCGCTGCATCCGGGCCGCATCGACCTGGGCATCGGCCGGGCCCCGGGCACCGACCAGGTCACCGCCGCGGCGCTGCGCCGCTCGCCGGAGGGGCTGTCCGAGGACGATTTCCCCGATCAGCTCATGGACCTGCTGGGGTACTTCACCGGCCGCTGGCCGGAGGGCCACCCGTTCGCGCAGATCACCGCCGTGCCCGGCCGGGGTAACCAGCCGGCTATGTGGCTGCTCGGCTCCAGCGGCTACAGCGCGCAGGTGGCCGGGCTGCTCGGCCTGCCGTTCGCGTTCGCGCACCACTTCAGCCCGGCCAACACGCTGCCCGCGCTGTCCCTGTACCGCGCGCACTTCCGCCCGTCCGAGGTGCTCGACCAGCCGTACGCCATGGTCGCGACCGCGGTGGTCTGCGCCGACACCGACGAGCGGGCCCGCTTTCTGGCTGGCTCCGGGGCGCTGTCGTTCCTCAAGCTGCGGTCCGGACGTCCCGGCCGGATGCCGTCGCCAGAAGAGGCGGCCGCCTACCCGTACACCGAGCTCGAGCGTGCGTACGTCGAGGACAGGCAGGCCACCCAGGTCATCGGCGCCCCGGAGACCGTCCGCCGCGGCCTGACCGACCTGCTCACGGCGACTTCGGCCGACGAGCTGATGCTCACCACCATGGTCTTCGACCCCGCCGACCGGCTGCGCTCCTTCGAGCTGGTCGCCGACCTGGCCCGCAACCCCCGTACTGAGGACCTCGGCATCCAGTCGTAACCGCCGCTGCCGCCCCGGACGGGTGGCGCGCTACGACTCGGCGTCGTGCCGTTTCGCGATGCTGGCGGCCGCCCGGCGCGGAGCCGGCAACCGCCGGCGCCAGCGCTCCGCCCGCCGGTCGGCCAGGACCTGCCGGACCACGTTGCGGCCCGGGATGCCGGTGACCCCGCCGCCGCCGTGCGTGGCCGACCCGGCCTGGTACAGGCCGCCGACCGGGGTGCGCAGGTCGGAGTAGCCGGCCGCGGGCCGGGCGTGGAACATCTGCCCCAGCGAGAGCTCCCCATGGAAGATGTTCCCGCCGACCAACCCGTACTCCTCCTGCATCTGGTGCGGCCCGATCACCTGCCGGTGCAGCACCGAGTCGGTGAACCCGGGTGCCACCGCCTCCACCCGGGCCAGCACCCGGTCCGCGTAGGCGGCCAGCGCGGCCTCGTCCGGAGCGTCCGCGTACTCGTGCGGCACCCACTGCGTGAACATCGACATGACGTGCTTTCCGGCCGGGGCCAGCGAGTCGTCGAACACGCTCGGGATGCAGATGTCGGCGAACGGCAGGTCGGCAGCAGGCCGGCGACGGCCTGCTGGAAGGCGTTCTCGATGTCATCGAGCGATTCGGCCAGCACGATCGTGCCGCCGTAGACCGACGGGTCCGGCTCCGGGTAGGCGGTGAACACCGGCAGCCGGTCCAGCGCCAGGTTGATCTTCACCGTGCCGCTGCGGCTGCGCCAGCCGCGGATGTCGGCCACGAAGCCGTCGGGCAGTTCCGCCGGGTCGAGCAGCCGCAGGAACGAGATCTGCGGGTGTGCGGTGGTCACGACTACCGGTGCGTCGATCGACTCGCCGTCGGCCAGGGTGACCCCGGCCACCCGGCCGTCGCGGGTCCGGATGCGCGCCACCTCGGCCCCGGTGCGCAGCTGGGCGCCGAACATCCGGGCCGCCCGCGCCAGCGCCCCCGACACCGCGCCCATGCCGCCGCGCGGGAACCCCCAGGTACCGGACTGCCCGTCGGTCTCGCCGATGTGATGGTGCAGCATCACGTACGCGGTCCCGGCCGAACGCGGCCCGGCCCAGGTACCGATCACCCCGGAGACCGACAGCAGGCCCCGCATCGCGTCGGATTCGAAGTACCCCTCCAGCAGGTCGGCGATGCTGCCGGTGAGCAGCCGGGTCACGTCGACCGCGCCGCGCTCGTCGACCCCCCGCAGCTGGGTCAGCAGCCGGGCCTGCCGCAGCAGGTCCGGCGGCCGCCGGGACCCCAGCCGGGGCGGGATCTGGTGCAGCAGCGGCCCGAGCACCCGCCCGAGGCCGTCCAGGTGCGCCGCGTACCTGGGGTAGGCGTCGGCGTCCCGGGCCGAGAACCTGGCGATCTCGGCGTGCCGCTGCGCCGGGTCGTCGGGCAGCCGCAGGTACCGCCCGTCCCGCCGCGGCGCGAAGTAGGGGCCCTGCGGGTACACATGGTAGCCGTGCTGCTCGAGCCGCAGGTCGCGCACCAGGTCGGGCGGCAGCAGCGAGACCACGTAGGACAGCGACGTCACCGTGTAGTCCGGCCCGAACGGATGCTCGCTGACCGCCGCGCCGCCCAGCACCTCGCGCCGCTCGCACACCACCGTCTCCAGCCCCGCGCGAGCTAGGTACGCCGCCGCCGCCAGCCCGTTGTGCCCGCCGCCGACCACCACGACATCCGCGTGTCCCGTCATCGCCAGCCTTCCTTTCCGCAGTCCGTCTCCCGTTGGCCAGACACCGGGCGAAATCCCCGTCCTTCAGGGCAGGGTTAGCCCGGAAATTGCATGAAGCGGTGCTCTTTGCTGCTTGATGTTGCGCCGGATGATCCTAAGCGGCGCGCCGCAGCACGACGCGGCAAAGTAGGACGAAGACCAGGAGTGCCCGTGCATGATGTGCTGGTTCATTCGGCCGGTAAACTGCCATCGCAGCCTGCGGGTCGGCACGCCTTTGAGGATGTTCACCAGCGCGGAGACAGGCACCTGCGGCGGGTGCTGCACTGGAAGGTGCAGGTCGTCGTACCCGTTGACTTCTCGCAGCAGGGCGACGAAGTCGCCGCAGACCTTCCGCACGGCGTCTTGGCGGCAGGCGGGCATATCCGCGTCGAGCGTGCCGCGCCGGCGCTTGGTCACGAAGACCGAGTAGGCGTGGAGAGCCGAAACCACGTGCCTACCACGGCGATAACCCGCCTTGAATGTCATAGGCCAATGCTAGGTTCCGGTGTTATGCAGGTCAGGTACCGGTACCGTATCTACCCGGCGCCGGGGCAGCAACAAGCGCTGGCGCGGGCGTTCGGGTGTGCCCGGGTGGTGTACAACGACTGTCTGCGGATCCGCGACGAGGCGCACGCGGCCGGGGAGAAGATCTCCGATACCGAGGTGCAACGGCGGGTGGTCACCTTGGCGAAGCAGACGCCGGAGCGTGCGTGGCTTGGCGAAGTGGCGTCGGTGGCGCTGGTGCAGGCGTGCCAGGACGCCCGACGGGCCTACCGGAACTGGTTCGATTCGCTGTTCGGCAGGCGGAAGGGCCGCAAGGCGGGGCATCCGGCGTTTCGGCGCAAGCACCACAGGCAGGCGATCCGGCTTACCCGCAATGGGTTCGCCCTGCACGGGCTCCAGCTCTATGTGGCCAAGGTCGGGGACATCCGGGTGGAATGGTCCCGGAACCTGCCATCGATCCCGTCGTCGGTCACCGTGATCCGCGAGCCGGACGGCCGGTACTACGCATCGTTCGTGGTGGAACGCCAGGCCACGCCGCTTCCCGCCTGCGACCGCGAGGTAGGCGTTGACCTCGGCCTGGCCAGCCTGGCCGTCATCTCAGACGGTGAGGTCATCGGCAACCCTCGGTTCCTGCGGGCGAAGGAACGCAAACTCGCCCGCGCGCTGCGGGCGCTGTCCCGCAAGCAGCAGGGGTCAGGGAACCGGGAGAAGGCACGGCATCGGGTCGCTGTCGTGCACCGTAAGGTGCGGGCCGCCAGGCTCGACCACGCGCACAAGACGGCTCTGCGGCTAGTCCGCGACAACCAAGCGGTCTATGTCGAAGACTTGTGCGTGTCCGGCCTGGCCCGTACCAAGCTGGCCAGGTCCGTGTACGACGCGGGATGGTCGCAGCTGGTGCGGTTGATCGAGGAGAAAGCAGCGCAGTACGGCCGCACGTTCGCCAGGATCGGCCGGTTCGAGCCCACTAGCCAGGTGTGCTCGGCCTGCGGCGTCAACGATGGCCCCAAGCTGCTCAGCGTCCGTCAGTGGACATGCGCGGCGTGCGGGACGGTCCACGACCGGGACCTGAACGCGGCAAAGAACATCCTGGCCGCCGGGCGGGCGGACAGGCTAAACGCCTGTGGAGTGCAGGTAAGACCAGGCGCTGGCCTGGCTCAGTGCGGCGAAGCAGGAACCCACCGGAGCGCGGCGTGAGACGCGCAGGAGGAATCCCCGTCGCTCACGGCGAGGAAGGACGTCAAGGTACGGGATCATGGATGCTGCTGCATACATAGCCCCCATCCCGGATCAACGGAGCGCACAATGGACAGAACGCAGGACGAGGGCCCGGCCGTCATCGCGGTTGCCCAGCTGGCCATCACCATCGGCGAGCCCGACGCCAACCGCAAGGCCGCGGCGGCCGCGGTGGCCGAAGCCGCCGCCGCGGGCGCCCGGCTGGTGGTCCTGCCGGAACTGTGCGACTCCGGCTACGTGTTCGGCGCCGACGCCGAGAAGGCTTCCGCCGAGGCCAGGTCCCTGGCCTCGCCTGCCGACGACAGCGACACCCTGCGCCAGTGGCGTGACCTGGCCGCCCAGCACGGCCTGGCGATCGTGGGCGGCTTCTGCGAGCTCGGCGCCGACGGCCGCCTGTACAACAGCGCCGCGGTGGTCGACGCCGCTGGAACCCGCGCGGTCTACCGCAAGGCGCACCTGTGGGACCAGGAGAAGCTCGTCTTCACCCCCGGCGACGCGCCCCCGCCCGTGGTGGACCTGGGCTTCGGCCGGGTCGGCGTGATGGTCTGCTACGACCTGGAATTCCCCGAGTGGGTCCGGCTGGCCACGCTGGAAGGCGCCGACCTCATCGCCGCCCCGGTCAACTGGCCCGCCGCGGACCACCCGGCCGGCGAGCGCCCCTCCGAGGTGATCAAGGCCCAGGCCGACGCGGCCACTAACGGGATCTTCGTCGCGGTCGCCGACCGTTGCCAGGACGAGCGCGGCGTGTCCTGGATCAGCGGCTCGCTGATCGCCGGGCCCGACGGCTACCCGCTGGCCGGGCCCGTCCTGGCCGACCGCCCGGCCGTGCTCACCGCCGCCTGCGACCTGCCCCGGGCTCGGGACAAGAGCCTGGCCGGCGACAACGACCTGCTGGGTGACCGCCGTCCCGGCCTCTACGACCCGGCGCCGGAGCAGGTCCCCGACGAGCGGGTCCGGGCCGCCAGTGCCCACTGGGCGGCGCGCTTCATCGCCAACGGCACCAGCTACGGCGACTTCCAGGCCACCATGGCCCGCATCCAGACCTGGGACCAGTGGTGCCGCGAATGGGGCCGGACCGCCCAGCACTACGAGCAGCTGGCCGAAGCCGCCGAGGCGGCCGGCCGCACCGTCACCGCCGGGGAGGCCTGGCGCCGCGCCGCGCTGTGCTGGCACTGGGGCAAGTTCGTCTTCGTCGATGACCTGGACCAGCAGCGCGCGGCTCACGATCGCACCGTGGCCTGCTTCCGCCGCGGCGCCGCCACGCTGAGCCCGCCCGCCGAGCTGGTGCAGGTGCCGTACAGCGGCACCACGCTGGCGGCGTACCTGCGGATACCCGAAGCGAACCACGGCAAGCCGCCGGTGGTGATCATGATGCCCGGGCTCGACTCGGTCAAGGAGGAGCTGCAGGCCACTGCGGAGTACATGCTCAGCCGCGGTCTGGCCATCATCGCCGTCGACGGGCCAGGCCAGGGGGAGGCCGAGTACGAGCTGCCGATCGAGCCCGCCTACGAGCGGGTGGCCACCGCCGTGGCGGACTACCTCGAGGGACGCGGCGATATCGACCCGGTCCGGATCGGCGGGTTCGGGGTGAGCCTGGGCGGCTACTACGCGGCCCGGGCGGCGGCCTTCGAGCCGAGAATCAAGGCTGCGGTGTCGCTGGCCGGGCCGTACCAGTGGTCGCTGGACTGGGACATCCTGCCGCCGCAGACCCGCGCCACGTTCCAGCGCCGCTCGGGCGCGGCCACCCCCGAGGAGGCCCGCCAGAAGCTGGCCGAGCTGACCCTGGAGGGCGCTGCCGCCCGCATTACGATCCCGCTGCTGGTGGCGGCCGGCGGCCGGGACCGCCTGGTCCCGGTCTACCACGCCGAGCGCCTGGCCCGCGAGGCGCCGGGCGCCGAGCTCATGCTGGACCCCGACGGCAGCCACGGCCTGACCAACCACGCCTTCGAGTCCCGGTCCAAGATGGCCGACTGGCTCGCGGCCCATCTGTAAGGACAACCGGATCACCGTCATCCCGGCCCCTTCCGAGGGCTCGTCCATGGCGGCCAGCGTCCCGGCGACGTCCTCCAGGCCGATCACCCGGCCGACCAGCAGCCCGGGGCTCAGCGTGCCGTCCGCGACCATGGCCAGCATCGGCGGGTAGTCGCGGGCGGCCATGCCGTGCGAGCCGTAGATCTCCAGTTCCCGCGCCACCACCAGGTCCATCGGGACCGGCGTCGGCCCGCCGAGCAGCAGGCCGACCTGGACGTGCCTGCCCCGGCGGCGCAGGCAGCGCACCGAGCAGGCCGCGGTGGCCGGTGATCCGAGCGCATCGACCGACACGTGCGCCCCGCCCCCGGTGATCTCGCCGATCAATGCGGCCGGGTCCGCGGCGCTCGCGTCAGCGGTGAACTCCGCGCCGAGCTCGCGGGCCCGGTCCAGTGCCGGGGCCGCCACGTCGACGGCCACCACGCGGGCCCCGAGGGCCGCGCCGATCATCACCGCCGACAGCCCGACCCCGCCGCAGCCGTGTACGGCCAGCCACTCGCCGGCCCGGACCCGGCCGTGCGCGGTCACCGCGCGGAAGGCCGTCGCGAACCGGCAGCCCAGGCTCGCGGCGGCGACGAAGTCGAGCGCATCGGGCAGCGCGACCAGGTTGGTGTCCGCGGCGTGGACCGCCACCAGTTCGGCGAAGGAACCCGGCCCGGTGAATCCCGGCTGCGTCTGCCGCGGGCACACCTGGACCTCACCCGCCAGGCAGTACTCGCACCGGCCGCACCCGCAGACGAACGGCACGGTCACCCGGTCCCCGGTCCGCCAGCGGGTCACCTGCGGCCCGGCCTGCGCGACCACCCCGGCCAGCTCGTGTCCGCCGATGTGCGGCAGCACGACCGGATCGTGCCCCTTCCAGGCGTGCCAGTCCGACCGGCACACGCCGCTCGCGCCGACCGCGATCACCACCCCGTCCGCAGGGCAGGCCGGGTCCGCGACCCGCGTCACCTCCGGCCTGATCCCGTATCCGGAGTAGACGGCCGCCCTCATGAGCCTGACCGCGCCACGGCCTGGTCGAGCAGGGCCAGCCCCAGCTCAGAGGCGTAGTAGAGCACCCGGCGGCCGTTGCGCTTCCGGTCGAGGAGGCCGCCGCGATATAGCACGGCCAGGTGCTGGGAGACGGCGCTGGGCGTCACGCCGAAACGGCGGGCCAGCGCGCTAGTCGTGGCGGGCGAGCGCAGCGCGCCGAGCAGCCGGGCCCGCGGCGCGCCGAGCAGTAGCTCGACCGCCGCAGCGGCAGCCGGGACCGCCTTCAGCGATTCCCATACCGTCCCGGCGCCCCGCGCCGGGTACAGCAGCGTGGTCTGGGTACTTGTCGCCTTCTTAACCGACCAGTCCGGCCAGCTGAACACACTGGGCACCAGCACCAGGCCGTCCGGCCCGAGCTCGACGTGCGGGTCCTGCTCGGCTTCCGCGTCCGTCATGAAGAGCTGGCCCGCCGACCAGCGCAGGCCGGGATGCAGGTCGCTGAACAACGACCGCGCCCCGCCGCCCGCCAGCAGCCCGGCGTGATAGCTGATATCGGCCTCGAGTACTGCCCGCATCCGTTCCCAGTGCGGGGCGATTAGGCGGTCGTGGTAGTCGGCCACTTCGGCCGCTATCGCCGTCAGGGTTTCCCGGGGCCGCTCGGCCAGCTCGATCGCGCTGTCCGGCCACCGGCCGTCGCCGAACACGCGGCGCAGGCTCGCCAGGACCGCCTCGGCCGGCGCCGCGCAGAGCGCGGCCAGCTCCTCATCGAATCCAGGGGCCTGGCCCGCCGGCGCCGGGAACAAGAACTCCGGCATGTAGGGCAGGTCGGTCACGATCAACGGCCACACGCGGGGCAGCCGCAACGGTCCATGCTCCAGCTCGGCCAGCGCCCAGCGCACCCAGGGCCGGTTTACCGCGGAATGTCCCGGGTCGGCCAGCAGCGGCAGCGCCCTGAGCGTCTCGTGCAGCGGCGAGATCGCGAACCTGGTCGCCGCGAGGTCCGCCACATCGAGTTCCAGTACCAGCAGCATGTACCCTCCCGAGGCCCGACCCTTCCGAGGCCAACCCTCCCGAGACCAACCCTCCCGAGACCAACCCTCCCGAGACCAACACTGCCGCGCCGCCGCCGACCCGGGCCAGGATTTAGCCATCTGCTTAACCGTAGAACACGCGCGAGGGCCGCCGCCACGCTGGCGGCATGACGCAGACCACGGTCGGGACGCCGACCCGCCTGAGCCGGGACTACTGGCGGCTGTGGTGGGCCAACACGGTCAGCAGCACCGGCGACGGTGCCTTCAACGCCGCGCTGCCGCTGCTGGCCGTGACCATTACCCGGGACCCGCGACCGGTCTCGGTGGTGACCGCCGCTATCTTCCTGCCCTGGATGCTGCTCTCGCTGCCGGCCGGCGCCGTGGTCGACCGCTGCGACCGGGTCACGCTCATGTGGTGGGCCCAGGCCGTTCAGGCCCTGGTGGTGGTGGCGGTCACGATCGCCGTGCTGCTCCGGCGGGCCGACATCGCCGTGCTAGGCGTGGCCGGCCTGCTGATCGGCAGCGCCGAGGTCATTTTCAGCAACGCCGCGCAGTCGGTCCTGCCCGCGCTGGTACCGCCCGAATTGCTGCCCAAGGCCAACGGCAGCCAGCAGGTCAGCCTGACCGTGGGGGAGTCGTTCCTCGGCCCGCCGGTCGGCAGCCTGCTGTTCGCCGCCGCCGCGGCGCTGCCGTTCGGCCTGGACGCCGGGTCGTTCGCCGGCTCGGCCGCACTGCTGGCCCGCCTGCCCAGGACCCGCCCGGCGCCCGGGGACGCGAAACCCGCCAAGATCCGTGCCCAGATCGCCGAGGGACTGCGCTGGCTCGCCGGGCACCGGTTGCTCCGCGTGGTCGCCGTGCTGCTCGGCATCTACAACTTCGCCAACCAGATGGGCCAGGCCATCCTGGTCCTGCTGGCCACTCAGACCCTGCACGTCAGCGCCCGCGGCTACGGGCTGCTGCTGGCCGCCTCCGCCGTGGGCAGCGTGATCGGCGGGCTGGTCAACCCCGTCCTGACCCGTCGGCTCGGGCTGCTGCCCTCGCTGGTCCTTCCGGCGGTGGTCGACGCCGCCGCCTTCGTCGGCATCGGGCTCGCGCCGGGCCCGCTGGTCGTGGCGGCCCTGCTGGCCGTTCAGGGTTTCTCGGTCACCATGTGGAACGTGGTCACGATCAGCCTGCGCCAGCGGATCGTCCCCGGCCACCTGCTCGGCCGGGTCAACAGCGTCTACCGCATGCTGGGCTGGGGTCTCATGCCGCTCGGCGCCCTGGCCGGCGGTTTCGTGGCGCACGCTGCGGGCCTGCGCGCCCCTTACGTGGTGGCCGGCCTGCTGTGCCTGCTGTCCGTGCTCGCCGCCCTCCCGCTCCTGCTGTCCGCCGTCCGCCAGCCCGAGGCCGGCTGATCAAGCATCGCCGCTCTCCCGCTGGATCGTGAAGAACGGGGACCGCAGGACGAAACGCGCCATGAACATCAGGATCACGCCCACCACGACGATGCCGAGGATCGACCAGTTCTCCGGCGCACCCGCCTGCAGCATCGACTTCACGATGATCCAGGCCAGGAAGGCCGAGGCGGCCAGGGGCAGCACGCCCAGCCAGATCAGGTCCGCGGGCCGGGCCGCGATGCGGCGCCGGTAGTAGACCACAGTGGCCAGGCCGGTGAGGATGTAGAAGGCCGAGAACAGCAGCCCGGTGGCGTCGACCACATCGGTGAACGCGTTCTGCACCGAGGTGGCCAGCAGGTACACCCAGGTGATGCCGATCACGATCACCCCGACCACCAGGCTGGCCGGGACCGGGGTGTTGTACCGCGGGGACACGTTGGACAAGAACGCGGGCAGCACCCGCCGCTCTGCCATCCCGTACACGATCCGGGCCGTGATCACGATCCCGGCCCCGGTGCTGGCGATGGCCGACAGCGCCACGGACAGCGCCATCACCTTGCCCCAGCCACCGCCGCCCAGGGACTGGGCGATGTAGACCAGCGCGGAGGCATAGTTGGCCTGCAACTGGCTCGGCGACACCACGCCCTGCAGGCCGAACGTGGCCAGCGTGTAGATCACCGCCAGCAGGGCCACCGCGATGAGGACGGCCTTGCCGGGATTGATGCGGCGCCTGGTCGTCTCCTCGTTGACGTAGATGGCGCCGTCCCAGCCGGTGAACATGAACACCGCGGCCAGGAAGCCCGCTGCCAGGCTGCCCTTCCCGCCCACTCCGGACAGGCTGAACCAGCCGCTGGTCACGGGGTAGCTGCCGTGCCGGTGACCGAGCACGGCCACCAGCCCGGCGATCGCGAACCCGATCAGGATCACGTACTCGATCAGCGCCATGCCGACCTGGGTGCGAGCCGTGATCTTGATGCCCACCACCGCGATGAACAGCATCACCAGGCCGAGCCCGGTGTCGATGCCGATGTTGCCCCAGGTGGTCGAGCTCGCGCCGAACGCGGCCAGCACGGTGGGGGCCAGGATCTCGACCCCGCTGATCGTGCCCAGGATGTAGGCGGCCACCATCAGCCATCCGGTCTGGAAGCCGAGATAGGGGTTTATCGACCGGCCCACCCACTCGAAGGAGGCGCCGCACTGCGCGTTCCACATGTTCAGCCGCCGGTAGGCGTTGGCGATGATGAGCATGGGAATCGCGGTCAGGAGGATGACCGGCCCGCTGGCGTAGGCGGAGGCCGCCGCGAGCGCGGCGATGGTCAAGCCCACCGACGCGGCCGGCGCGGAGGCCGCCATCCCGATAACGGTGTCCTGCACCACCCCGATCGCATCAGGCTCCAGTCCGGTAGGTCCCGGCTCGGCGACATTGACGGACGCTGCGGGTCGATCGGTCATCTCGCTCCGCTCCCGGGTGTGAAGAGGTAGCAGATCTGTCCGTGATGCGCTGTATTCAGTATTCACAGCCCAGGCGAACGAGGGCCCGCACCGCTGCTGCGCGGCTCGGCCACCGCCGAGGACTTCGCTGATCGTATCGAACCAGTTCATTACGGTCACGAGTCCGGCGGGATGAAAACCGCCTGCGCGGGATGAAAACCGCCTGCGCGGGTAGCAGCTAGCCTTGCTGGCTAATATCCGACTATTCTAGTGGATAATGTGGGTTCAAGAGTCCTGGAGGCCCCGTGACCATGCCCGACTTCCTGGTGATCGGGGCCCCGAAGGCGGGCACCACGGCGCTGCACGTCGCGCTGTCGGGTCATCCGGAGCTGTATATGTCGGCCATCAAGGAGCCGAAGTTCTTCCTTACCGACGGGCCGCCGTCGGCCAAGGGCGGTCCGGGGGACGCGCTGACCTACCGGGAGCACGTGTGGCGCCGTGCGGACTACGAGGCCCTGTTCAACCCGGCGCTGCCCGGGACGCTCACGGGTGAATCGACCCCGCTGTACCTGTACGACCGCACCGCCCTGCGGCGGATCCGGGCCGAGATCCCCGCGGCCAAGCTGATCGTGATCGTGCGTGACCCGGTGGAACGGGCCCACTCCAACTGGACTCACCTGTGGTCGGCAGGCCTGGAGCCCGTCGGCGACTTCGTCCGGGCCTGCGAGCAGGAGGAACGCCGGATCGCCGCCGGCTGGGCCAGCTTCTGGCACTACACCGGGCTGGGTTGTTACGGCGAGCAGCTGGAGTACCTGTTCTCGCTGTTCCCTCGCGAGCAGGTCCTCGTGCTGCGTTACCGGCGGCTCGTCGACGACCCCGCCGGGACCATGGACCAGATCTGCGTGTTCCTCGGCGTCGCGGCCGGCCTGCTGACCGAGATCCCCAGGCAGAACGTCACCTCCCACCCAGAACCCACGCTCTCCCACCGCGCCGTGTCGCTGGCCCAGCGTGCGGGCAGCGCCGTGGGCGCCCGGGTCCCCGGCCTGACCGCGGCCACCCTCACCGGCCCGCTGGAGCGTTACCTGCAGCGGCACAGCCGGGAGCGGCAGCCGCTGAGCTGGGAGCAGCGCCAGGAACTCATCCCGCGCTTCGAGGCGGACATCGACCTGCTCGAGAACGTCCTCCGGGAGAGCTTCAGCGACTGGCGGCAGCCGCGGGAGCGGTCCGGGGGCATGGTCGGCAGCCAGGCCTGGCCAGGGCCAGGCCAAGAACGGCCGCCCGGTCTGAACCCGGTCTGAACCCTGGGCGGGATCGGGGCGGGATCGGGGCCGGGTCAGGACCGCCGGCGCTGGAGCCGCCAGAAGCAGTACCCGGCCAGAGCCAGGGCCAGGACCAGGAAGATCGCGGTCTCGGTCCACTGGAAGGCCCAGTACCGGCCGGCGGGCTGGTAGGTGACGGCGATCCGGGTGCCGTGGCTGGCCAGGCAGTTCAGGCCCGAGTTGCCTCCGCCGTTCGTGACGGCCTGCAGGCATGCCGCCGGGGAGGTCCCGACCGGGTGGCCAGCCGCGTTGACGGCTCCGCTGGAGATGATCCAGGCGCCGGGCTGGTTGGTCAGGCTCCCCGTGGTGATCGCGAAGGTGCCCTGCGTACCGCTCTGGAACGATATGTCGCGGGTGGACCCGAGCGCGATGGTGGTGTGGTCCGGCGAGAACAGGTGCGGGCGGATCCACAGCGGCATGGCGAGCTGGAGGGCGGCGAAGACGGCCAGCGTGACGGCCATGGCGGGAACGGCGCGCCTGATCAGGACCCCGGCCGTGACGCCAAGGGCGAAGGCGAACGCCGCGTAGCCGAGTGGGGTGATGCCGTGGGTGGCGAAGACCAACGCGCTGTACCTGCCCATCCCGATCCGCTCGCCGCCGTTGCCGAGGCCGGTAGCCCGGCCGATAGGCGCGGCCCACCAGGCCTGCATGAGGCTGAGCCCTTCGGTGACCGCCATGGCGGCCAGCCCGGTCAGCGTCAGCTTGACCGCCAGCCACCGGGAGGGGCTGATGCTCTGGGTCCAGGCCAGGTGAAAGGTCCCGGTCTCGTACTCGCGGGCGATCAGCGGGGCGCCCCAGAAGATGCCGATGACGACGGGCGTGATCAAGATGATGACCACGCCGAGCAGGTACACCACCCAGTAGGTGCCGCCGTCGAGCTGTGTCAGGAACTGGTCGGCGGCGGACCCGCAGGTGCCATGGCAGCCGTTGATCCCGCTGGCGGCGTATAGGCGAGCCAGGCGCGGCCCGGTAACCGCGAGCAGGACCGCGAACGCGGCCAGGGCCGCGGCCGCGGTGATGGCCTGGGCCCGGAACTGCCGCCAGGTCAGCCAGATCATTTCTGCACCTCCAGGTGGCGACGGCCGCGTCCGGTGGCCTGGCTCATATAGGCCAGCACCAGGTCCTCCAGGCCGACCTGGGAGACGGACCAGGCCGGGTCGAGGACCGGTCCGCTGGTGCGGACCAGCAGCGTGGTCTGCCGGTCCGTGTGGCTGGCCGAGATAACCTGCTGGCCGCCCGGCAGCGTGGCCGGGTCCCGGCGCGCGCCGGACAGCAGGTGATGGCTGGCCAGCAGTTCCTCGACCGGGCCGGCCACCCGCACCCGCGAGCCCACCAGCACGATCAGGTAGTCGCAGACCCGTTCCAGGTCGGCGACCAGGTGCGAGGACAGCACCACGGACAGCTCCTGCTCGGCCACCGCTTCCATCAGGTCCTGCAGGAACTCCCGCCGGGCCAGCGGGTCCAGGCTGGCCACCGGCTCGTCCAGGATCAGCAGCTCCGGCCGCTTGGCGATGGCCAGGGTCAGCGCGAGCTGGGCACGCTGACCGCCGGACAGCGTTCCGGCCTTCTGGGCCGGATCCAGGTCCAGCCGGTCGATCCGGCCGCTGGCCAGCCCGGCGTCCCAGCCGGGGTTGAGGTGCGCGCCCAGGGCGAGGTGGTCGGCTATGGAGAGCCCGGCGTAGACCGGCGCGGCTTGGGCCAGGAACCCGATCCTGGGCAGCCGCCCCGCGGGCGGGCCGCCGAGTACCTCGATGGTGCCCGTGGTCGGCGCCAGCAGGCCGACGGCCAGGTTCAGCAGGGTCGTCTTCCCGGCCCCGTTCGGGCCGACCAGGCCCACCACGTGCCCGGCCGGGATGCTCAGCGTGCAGTCGGTCAGCGCCCATAGCCGCCGGTACCGCTTGCCGAGCCCTTCGGTGGCCAGGACGGCGGTCATGCTATGTCCTCCTCGACGGCGGACCGAAACGTGCTGGTGAACAAGGCCTCGATGGACTCGTCATCGAGTCCGGCCCCGCGCGCCTTGGCCAGCCACCGCTTAAGCTCACGGCGCAGCGGCGCGTGCGCGGCCAGCGACGCGGCGCCCAGCGTCCCGGTCACGAACGTCCCGATCCCCGGCCGGGCCGCTACCAGCCCCTCGTACTCAAGCTCCCGGTAGGCCTTCAGCACCGTGTTCGGGTTGATGGCCAGCCCCGCCGCCACGTCCTTGACCTTCGGCAGCTGGTCGCCCTTGTCCAGCAGGCCGAGCCGCAGCGCCTGCCGTACCTGGTGGATCAGCTGCATGTACGGGGCGACTCCGGACCGCGCGTCCAGGTGGAACTCGATCACCGTTCTCCTTATTTATCTAGCTGAGTAGCACTATAGTTATTTACCTAGATAGCTTGTCAAGGAAGAATGGTGATCCCTGCGACTAGCTCAGCCGGGCCGAGCCGATTAGCCGCTGCCCGCGTGAGCCCTCGTCATCGTGTGACGCCACCCCTGTCAGACAGAGGTAATGGCACACGGTAATCCGATTCCCCGTCCGGGACCCCGCAAGGGTCTGGGCCGGACGCAAAGCCCAGGCCGGAACGACCGCAAACCCAGGCCGCAAACCCAGGCCCCGCAAACCCAGGCCCAGCAAAACCGGGCCGGGCAGAAAATCAGCGCAGCTCGGTGAACAGCGCGTGCGATCCGTCCGGGCGGGTCATCTCGTAGTACAGCCGGTGCCGGCCGTCCGGCAGCGCCACTACATCCAGGTACCGCAGCCCGCCGCCGTGATAGGGGGAGGAGGCGGCCGGGCCGTCGTCCGCCGCGGTTAGCGCCGCCGGGTCGGCGCCGGTCGCCACCCCGGTCCGTTCCTCATAGTTCTCCGCCGCGCTGGCCCGCCCGTCGTAGTAGGCCGTGACCACGCCCCCGCCGAAGTCCACCGACGTGACCCGCGTGCCCCGGGAATCCCACCGGCCGGGCGTCCCGCTCAGCGCGGTCCCGTGCCAGGTCCAGGCCAGCCCGTCCGGGCTCGTGGCGTACTCGGTGGTCATCTGGTCGGTCTGCGCCGAATCCGCCAGCGGGTGACACGACGCCCACAGGTGCCACCGGCCGTCGTGGTACCGGATCACCGGGTCTTTCACGCCGGTCTTGGCGTCGCCGGGCAGGACCGTGGACCGCTGCCGGACGTCGAACTCGCCGGGATGCGCGGCCTCGGTCATCTCCACCCGCCAGTGCTTGGTCCCGGGCGTCGCGCAGCTCAGGTAGATCCGCCAGCGCCCCTGCGGCGTGCGGACCAGGGCCGGCCGCTCCAGCGACTCGGTGGCCATCTCCTCCTTGCCGATGCTCAGCAGCGTCTCGAACCGCTCCCCGTCCGCGGACCGGGCCACCGCCACCGCGTAGCCGCGGCCCTGCCCGATCGGCCGCCGCAGCCGGTAGGCCAGGAAGATCTCCCCGTCGCCCGCCACCGCGCACGGCGCGCCAGCCCAGTACCCGGGTCCGGTGCCAGGCGGTGCGGCGGCGACCACGCCGCGGTCAGGCCGGGGCAGCAGCATCAGGCCATCCCTTCTCATCTATTCACATCGGAATAATCGATAATCCTACCGCCAACCTACGAACGACATGCGTTACCTCATGTGTTACCGCATCAATGGGCCCAGGGGTCATGAAACCCGGGTTCCAGCACACCGGGAGGTGATGGAACCCGGGTTTCATGACGTTTGCTGCCGCCCGCGGCAGGCGCCGGCGGCTTAACCGGTGACGGGCACAAGCTCCAGGTAGGAGACGCCCGGCATAGGCAGCTCAAAAGCCACCTCGAGCACCCCGTCGGCGCCCGCGACCGCCGAAGCAGGCGGCCCGAGTTCGTCCAGCGTGTTCAGCTCCCGCAGCGCCGCCCACTGGCCGTCGTCCGGCCAGGGTGCCCCGCCGCGCATCCGCTCCCAGGCCGGGACGATGTTGGAGTGCGCCTCGTCGATCCGGTAGTGCCGCACCGTGAACGACGCCCCGGGCGGGGCCAGCAAACGCACCCGGACCACCCGGTCGAGCAGCGGGTCCCCGGCGATCTTGCTCTGGTCCAGCGTGACGTTCCACACCGCGATGCCGGTCCGCCCGTCGTCGTGCCGCGCGGCCAGCGCCTCGACCAGCCCGCCGGCCCCGTCGCCGCGTACGTCGGCGGGCAGCCGGGACCGGCCCAGCCGGGCCAGCATGGCCATGGCCCAGTACCTGGGCTTGCGCAGGTTCCCCACCGACAGCAGCCCGAACCCGCCGTGGAACAGCTCCGGCGGCCTGCCGAGCTCCTCGAAGTGGTCGGAGGCGACCCAGTGCGACAGCGCCTCGATCCGCCCCAGCGCCGAGGCCATGCCGCGCAGCAGGAACGCCGCCGCGAATACGGTGTCCCCGACCAGGTGGAAGTGCGTGGGCGTGGTGCCCCACTCGGTCCACCAGATCGGCGTCCCGCCCCGGCCGAACGACTCAAGCACCGGCCGCAGGTCCAGCGGCACGTTCCCGTAGACGTGCGTGGACAGGAAGTCCAGCGGCAGGTCCGAGCCCTTCAGGTGGCCGAGCAGCTCGCCGATCCAGCCCGCCGCCGCCGAAGAAGGCCCGCCCACCCGCAGGCCGGGGTCCACCGACTTGATCGCGCGGGCCGAGACGTCGTACAGCCGGAAGTACTCCTCCGGCGTGCCGGACCAGAACACGTCCAGGTTCGGCTCGTTCCACACCTCGAACGACCACCGGGAGGTCACCTCGTCCCGGCCGTAGCGCTGCACCAGGTGAGCGGCCAGGTCGCGGACCAGGTCGGCCCAGCGGTCCCAGTCCTTCGGCGGCGAGATGATCGCGCCGTAGCTGAACACCGTCTGGCCCGGGTCGCGGGCCAGGTCGCGGGGCATGAAGGACAGCTCGACGACCGGCCGCAGGCCGATCTCCATCAGCTGGTCGTACACCCGGTCGATGCCGCTGAAGTCGTGCACCGCCCGGGCTCCGGGGCCGCCCGCCTCGGTGTACACCCCGAGGTCGTCGCCCAAGATGGCGTGCGCGCGGACGGACTGCACGCCAAGCTCGTCGTGCGCGATGCGCAGCGCCTCGCGCACCTCCGGGCCGATCACCCGGCCGCCGGTCCGGTCCTGGCTCAGCAGGTAGCTCAGGTGTTCCGAGCCGATCATGGGTTCCCACGGACGGCCCAGACCGCCGGCCGTCAGCTGGCCCTCGCCCGGCTCCCCGACCTCGACCGTCACCACCGGCCGGCCGCCGTTGGCCGCGGCCGGCGCGCTGGCCACCGGTTCGGACAGCGGCCCGGCGGAGGTCCCGTCGGCCACCGCGGCCACCGCGTACAGCCTGGTCCGGCCCGGCTCACCCGAGGTGTCGGCGTACGGCCCGGCCGGCACGGCCAGGACGTCGCCGCCGCCGTGGTCCAGCACCTCATAAGGCTCGCCGGCCGCACGGTAGACCAGGTAGCCGGCCGCGCCCGGGACCGGATCCCAGTCCAGCGTCACGTGCCCCTGCCCGGCTACCGCCCGCACCCGGGACGGCGGCGGCAGGCCGTCCGCCGCGCCCTGGCCGCCGTCCTGGCCGGGCCCGCCGCGTCGCCCGATGCGCTCCTCCCACTCGGCCCGTGCTACTTCGGCCCGGTCCGGGACCCCCATCGCACTCCTCCTCCGCAGGTTAATTCTCTTATCTATGCCGAACGGTCCGTGGTACCCGCATCCCGCGCCGCGGTCAGGTGCCCCGCGGTCAGGTGCCCCGCGGTCAGGTGCCCCGTGGTCAGGTGCCCCGTGGTCAGCTGCCCAGCGAGAACGTCTCCATCGACAGGTACGTGCGCGCCGCCCAGGACACCGGGTCGTTGGCGAAGTCACGCTGGATGGCCCGGTTGTTCAGGGCGTTGTCCAGCGCCGCCATGATCATCGACTGGTCGAGTACCAGGTCCCGGTGGCCGACCGCGCCGCTGACCGGGTCCACCGCGTCGAAGAAGCCGACGGGCCCGTACAGGCCTGGGTAGTCGGTGCGCAGCGCCTGGATGTTGGCGTAGGCCTGCTGCGGCGCCACGTCAAGCGCGATGAACGACGCGTGCGGGGTCACCACGTTCTCGGTGGCGCAGCCGTGGCACTGCGACAGCCCCTCGTTCGGGTTGCTGGCCGTGGCGCCGGTCCCGAAGTAGGGGAAGGTCAGGCCCTCGACGCCGTAGCCGCTGTAGTCGCCGGTGTCGTCCGGCGTGCTGGACGGCGACATGCCCCACACCTTGTAGCCGAGCTGCTGGGTGGCGTACTTGATCTGGACCTGGACGGTGCGGGCGTCCGCCAGACCGAAGCTGCTGGTACCCCAGCTGGTCTCCGGCACCACCAGGTTCGGCATCATGGCTTCGAACATGCCGCCCGAGTAGGTCGGAATGAAGGTCAGGTTGCTGCCGGGGTAGGTGTAGTGGCCCTCCCAGACCTCGAACTTCTGCCCGGACTGCGGGTCGGTGATGCTCTGCCAGTAACCGCCCATGGGCCACTGTCCCTGCCAGGAGAAGTCGGGGTCGGTGCTCTGGCAGGCCGCGAACGGCGCCTTCGGCGGCAGGATCCGCCAGCTGCGCCACCACACGTTGCCCGGCATCTGGTGCAGGCCCATGCCGATGTAGGCCGAGATCCGCGGGTCACTGTAGAGGGCGCCGTTGTGGTAGTAGTACTGCTCCGCGTTGTTGCCCACATAGGGCGGCAGCCCGACGTAGTACCCGCCGAACATCTGGCCGGTCGGCTGGTTCCCCGGGATCGCCGGGTTGGTGTTGCACTGCGTCTCGGCCCGGTTGTCGTAGAAGATCCCGAAGTTCATCGGCGCGATCAGGCTGTCCGCCAGGTGAGCCAGCTCCGGCATGGCCTGCCGGACTACGATCAGCCCGGACGCGTACCAGCCGTTGTCAACGTTGGAGACGAAGAAGCAGTTGTTGTTCGTCGGCGCCGCCCCGGCCGGGCAGTCACCCTGGCCCGGGTTGGTGAGCACGTCGCCGTTGGTGGTGTCGTACCACTGGTACAGGAAGCCGTCGTAACGCTGCAGGTGCGACACCTCGGTCAGCGTGGCCTGCACCCTGGCCTTAGCCTGGGCCTCGTTGATGATGCCCAGGTCCCGGGCCGAGACCACGGCCCACAGGTACACCCCGATGTTGGCCGCGGAGGTGTATTGGCCTTCGGTGGTGGGGGTGGCCGATCCGTTGGCGAACGTGAGGTTGTCCATCGGCAGGTTGGTCGCCGTGTCGATGTCGTCGCCGTAGAACTTCCACGTATCCCGGGCGATGGACAGCAGGTTGGCCCGCTGCGCCGCGCTCAGCCCGGAGTAACTAGCCACGCCGGGCTGGCCGCCGGCCGCGGCCCCGGTGGCGCTGGCCTGCTGGAGCGGGGCCAGCAGCGCGACGGCCAGGGCCGCCGCGATAATCCATAGGTATCTCATCCTGCGTACTGAGGAGATCATTTTCCGTCCCTGCGTGTCTGAGCGCTGCCTGTGTGAGCATTAGCTGTCGCGAACGGATTGGGCACCGCGTTGAGCAGCTGGATCGTGTAGCTGTGCGTGGGATGCTGCAGGACCTGCTTGGTCGGGCCCTGCTCGACGATCCGCCCGGAGTTGAGCACGAGGATCTCGTCGGTGACCAGCCGGGCGGACAGCAGGTCGTGCGTGATGTAGAGCAGGCTCAGCCCGCGCTGCCGGCGCAGGTCGGCCAGCAGCTTGAGCACGCCGGCCCGCAGCGAGACGTCCAGCATCGAGACCGGCTCGTCGGCCACGATCAGCGCCGGGTCGCTGCCCAGGGCCCGGGCGATGAGCACCCGCTGCCGCTGCCCGCCGGACAGCTGGTGCGGGAGCTTGGGGGCGAACTGGCTGGCCGGGGTGAGCCCCACGGTCTCCAGCAGCTCGCTGACCCGGTCCCGGGCCTGCGCGGCGGACAGACCCAGGAAATTCTGGACCGGCCGCGTCACCGTGTACTCCACGGTGTGCAGCGGGTTGAGCGCGCCGTAGGGGTCCTGGAAGACCATCTGCACCTGGTGGTGCAGCCGGCGCAGCCCGCCCGCGCGCAGCCGCCCGACCGAGGTGTCACCGTAGCGGATCTCGCCGGCGCTGGGCCGTTCCGAACCGGTGATCATCTTGGCCAGCGTGCTCTTGCCGCTGCCGCTCGCCCCGACCAGGCCCACGGCCGCGCCGGGCGGGATCGTGAACGAGACGTCGTCCACCGCCGTGACGGTTTTCCTGTCCCGCCCGCGTACCCGGTAGGTCTTCGAGACGCCGCTGACCGCCAGGGCCGGGTTGATCGTCGCTGTGTCGTAGTCAACGGACACTTCCGGCCTCCATTTCCACGTGGCCCGCGCGGGCCCGCACGTGGCAGGCCGCCCGGCCCGGCTCCAGTGCCGCCAGCGGGGGATCGGCCGTGCGGCAGATGTCCTCGGCCAGCGGGCAGCGGGGTTCGAACGAGCAACCGGTGTTCGGCAGGGACAGGTCAGGCGGGGTACCGGGGATGCCGCCGATCCGGACCTCGTCGGCGCGCGGGTCGCCGTAGCAGCTCAGCAGCGCCTCGGTGTAGGGGTGGTGCAGCCCGTGCGCCATCACGGCGGACGGCTGGTCCTCCACGATCCGGCCCGCGTACATGACCATGACCCGGTCCGTGGCCTCCAGCACCGTGCCCAGGTCGTGGCTGATCAGGACCGCGGTGAAGCCGCGGTCCCGCTGCAGGTCCTTGATCGTCGCCATCACCGCCTGCTGCACGATCACGTCCAGCGCGGTGGTCGGCTCGTCGAAGACGATCAGGCGCGGCTCCAGGGCCAGCGCCAGCGCGATCGAGACCCGCTGCCGCATCCCGCCGGACAGCTCGTGCGGGAACCGGCCCAGCATCCCCGCGTCCAGCCGGACGCTCTCCAGCAGCGCCGTGCCGCGGCGCCTGATGCCGTCGGCCGACAGGTCGTCGCCGCTCCGGGCGTGCGCCTTGAGCACGTCGCCGAACTGGCGGCCGATGCTGCGTACCGGGTTCAGTGCGTTCATGCCGCTCTGCAGGACCAGCGC
Organism: uncultured Actinomycetes bacterium; assembly: GCA_963790065.1. Classification (GTDB taxonomy): domain Bacteria; phylum Actinomycetota; class Actinomycetes; order Streptosporangiales; family Streptosporangiaceae; genus Palsa-504. Next base: position 464,399 of record CAWBNK010000034.1, read on the forward strand.
GAACCCGTTGCGCCGCTGCCGCCGCAGCCGCTCGCCGGTCAGGCTGCTGATGTCGGTGCCGTCGAAGGTGATGACACCGGACTCCAGCCGGGCCGGCGGGCGCAGCATCCGGGTCAGGGCGTACCCGAGCGTGGTCTTCCCGCACCCGGACTCGCCGACCAGCCCGACGAACTCGCCTTGCTCCAGGGTCAGGTCCACGTCGCGGACCGACCAGATCCGCTGGCCGCGGCTCGGCTCGTAGACGACGTTGACGCCGCGTGCCTCCAGTAGTGCCATCACTTCTCCCGCAGCCGTGGGTTGGACAGCGCGTCGACGCCGAAGTTGATCAGCGTGAACGACACCATCAGCAAGACGATGGCCAGGCCGGGTGCGAGCACCATCAGCCACTGGCCGGTGAGCAGCGCGTTCTGCTGCTCGGCGGCGTACAAGATGGTGCCCCAGCTGACCGTGGCCGGGTTGCCCAGGCCGAGGAACTCCAGGCTGGCCTCGGCCAGCACCGCGGCGGTGGCGGCGGAAAAGAAGCTGGCCGCCACCAGCGAGGTCATGTTGGGCAGGATCTCCCGGAACACCACCCGGAACAGCCGCTCCCCGGAGAACGCCGCCGAGGTCACGAACTCGCGGGTGCGCAGCGTCACGGTCTGGCTGCGGATCACCCGGGCCCCGGTGGCCCAGCCGGTGAACGCCACCACCAGCACGATCGTCCACACCGAACGGTTCTGCAGGTACGCGGCCAGGATGATCATCAGCGGCAGCGCGGGGATCACCAGCGCGAGGTTGGTCACGAAGCCGAGTACCTCGTCGACCAGGCCGGGCCGGTACCCCGAGATCAGGCCGAAGGTCACCGCTACCAGGGTGGCCAGCCCCCCGGCTATCAGGCCGACGATCAGGGAGACCCGCGCGCCGAAGATCAGCTGCGAGAACACGTCCTGGCCGTTGCCCGTGGTGCCGAGCAGGTTGGTGCCGCTGGGCCCCTTGTACGGGGTGAACGAGGTGGCGGTGGGCGAGTGCGGCGCGATCAGCGGCGCGAACACCGCCACCAGAATGATCAGCCCGAGGATGATCATCCCGGTCCGGGCCTTGCCGTTGCTCCACAGCGTGCGCAGCGCCCGCCCGATGAACCGCAGCGGCCCGGGGACCGGACCGGCGGCGCCGCCCGGCACGCGTACCGCGCTGCCCGGCGCCTCGGGCGGCGGTACGGCGGTAGTGATGATGGTCATGTCGCACTCCTGACGCGCGGGTCGAGCCGGACGTACAGCAGGTCGACGATGAAGATCGCGACCAGCATGGTGAGCGTGATGACCAGGAACAGCGCCTGCATCAGCGGGAAATCGTGGTTGGTCACCGCGGTGAACAGCAGCCCGCCCACGCCCGGGTAGCTGAACACGCCCTCGACCAGCACCGCGCCGCCGACCACCGCTCCCAGCGACAGGCCGAACGCCGTGACGTTGGGCAGCAGCGCGTTGCGCGCCGCGTACAGCAGCGCGACGGTCCGCGTTCGCAGGCCGTTGGCCTCGGCGAACGTTATGTAGTCCTCGCCCAGGGTGTTGATCATGTTGTTGCGCATGCCGAACACCCAGCCCGACAGCGCGGTGATGGCCAGCGTGACCCCGGGCAGCACGCTGTGCTGCAGCGCGTCACCCAAGAAGGACAGGCTCCAGTTCGGCGCCGTGCCCGGGCTGTACCCTCCCTTGATCGGGAACCAGCCGTACTTGAAGGCCAGCAGGTACAGCAGCAGCAGGCCGAGCCAGAACGGCGGGAACGCTCCGAAGAACGTGGCCCCCACCGTGATCGAGGCGTCGCTCGCCCGGCCGCGGTGCCAGCCCGCGTAGATCCCGAGCAGCGTGCCCACCACGAACGCGACGATGGTCGTCACGCCCACCAGCACCAGCGTCCACGGCAGGGCCTTGCCGATGGTCTGCGCCACGGTCTGGCTCGGGAAGGAGTACGAGGTGCCGAAGTTGAAGGTGAAGATGCCCTTCAGGTAATCCCAGTACTGGACGAACAGGCTGGCATGCGGCACGCCGAGCTGGGCCTCGATGGCGGCGCGTTCCGCGTTGGTGATCGGGACCCCGGCCGACGCGAGCTTGCCCAGCGCCGCGTCGACCGGTGAGCCAGGCATGAGCCTGGGCAGGATGAAATTCAGCGTGATGGCTGCCCACAGCGTGATGATGAACAGCACCACCTTGCGCACTACGTACCTCACCGCGCGCTCCTTCCGACGGACCGGCTACCCGGGGCGCCTCAGGCCTTGACCAGGTGGGTCACGACCGTCAGCAGCGCGTCGGTGTAGGGGGTCGGCAGGGTGTACGGGTTGCTGGCCGACGGCCAGCCGGTGAAGTGCTTGGTGGAGAACACGCCCCAGCTGCCGCCGTAGTACAGCAGGACGACCGGGAGGTTGTTGTACATCATCGTCTCGAGCTTGTCGGTCGCCTGCCGCTGCGCGGCGGGGCTGGTGGTCGCGGCTAGCGCGGCCAGGGCATTGTTTACCCCGGCGTTGCTGTACCGCTCGAAGTTGTTCACCGTGGGCGTGTGCACCGGGGTCGCGTAGGCGCTGTTCAGCGCCAGGTTGAAATCGTTGTACGGGATGCCGGTGCCGCCGAAGCCGCCGATCGCCGCATTGAACGTGCCGGCCTGGGTCGTCTGCGAGTACTGCGCGTACTGCGGCTCGTCCAGGGTCACCTTGATGCCGACCTTCCCGAGTTCGGTGCTGATCTCGGTGGCGGCCGCGGCCCAGTCGGTGAAGCTGTTCGGCAGCGTGATGGTCATGCTGGCCTGCGTGCCGTTCGGGCCGACCAGCTTGCCGCCGCGCAGGGTGTAACCGGCCTTGGCGAACGCCGCCATGGCGGCCGGAATGCTCTGGCTGACCACGCCTCCGTTGGGCAGGCTCGAGCTCAGCCACTGCTGCTCGTTCGGCAGGATGATCCCGCTTGTGCTGGCCGCCGCCATGTAGCCGTTGACGGCCTTCTTGGCGATCGTGGCGCGGTCCAGCGACAGCGAGACGCCCTGGCGGAAGTTGACGTTGCTGTACGGCGCCTGGGTGAGGTTGAGGAACAGGCCGATGGTGCCGCCGGGCGGGAACCAGTATTTGTTCGTGGCCGGGTCACGGTTCACGTAGGTCGCCTGGACGTCAGGCAGGTACTGGTACGCCCAGTCGAACTGGCCGCTGCTGACTTCCAGCTGGTTCGTGGCCTGGCTGGTCGCCTGGGCCGGGAACACCACCGAGGTCGGCGCGATCGTCGACGCGCCCCAGTACAGCGTGTTCTTAGTCAGCGTGTACTGGGTCGGTGAGAAGCTGCTCAGCTTGAACGGCCCGGTACCGACCGGGTGGGTGTTGGTGAAGGTCACCGGGTTGGCGACCGTCGACCAGATGTGCTTGGGCACGATCGGGGTCTGCGCGATCGTCGCGGCGAACGGGACGTTGGGCGCCTTGAAGGTGAACGTGACGTTGTTGCCCGAGGCGGAGACGCCGGTGATCTGCGACCAGATCCCGTTGGTGTCGAGCGCCGGGTACTTCTTCATCAGGTCGAACGTGAAGACCACGTCGGCGGGGGTGAAGGCGGTGCCGTCGCTCCACTTCACGCCCGGCCGGATGGTGTAGACCAGCGTCGTGGGGTTGGTGAACTTGTACCCGGTGGCCAGGAACGGCGTGTAGCTGCCGTTGACCGTGCTGACCGTCTCCAGCGGCGCGTAGATCAGGCGGGAGCCGCCCAGCTCTCCGGTGGGGTTGAGCGGGTTGAAGTCCTCCACCAGCGTCGGGTTGCCGACGTCACCCTGGATGGTCAGGACGCCGCCGCCGGCGGCAGTGCCGCTGGCGCCGCCGGATGAGTTGGACGAGCAGGCGGCCGCGGAGGCCGCCACCAGTCCCGCGGCGCACAGGGCGACCGCGGCCGATCTCAGATGCGGAAGGGGGTTCATGTGGTTCTCCTCATTGGTGCCGGTCAGTCGGCTGGGTGCCGCGCCCGGCGGGCAAGCGTTTCCGGGCCGAGCCCGGTCTGGACGAAGAAGCGACACCGAGCTGAGCCCGGTCCGCTTGGGCAAGGGGTGCCGGGCCGAGTCGGCTCCGGCCAGGAAAGGCTGGAGCAAGCCATAGCGCTCCGGATGCTGAGGTGCAGCCGTGAGCGCCGCTCGGCGGATCCCATCAGCCACATCAGCCCCGACTGCCCCAAAATGAGCGAAGTATTCGTGCGGGCTTGAATCACGCTGGCCCGGCCAGCGCTTCGGGAATCAGCCCAGCAGCTCATGCCCGCCTAGGGGTGCTGGTGCGCGGCCTGCTGCACCCGCAACTACGGCGGATCACAGTCTCGGTCGGCAGCACCACCGACTGCCGCGGGGCAGCCGGATCGGATATACGGGCCAGCAGCATCCGGACCGACCGCTCGCCGAGCTCACGCATCGGCTGCCGGACGGTGGTCAGCGCGGGCCGCACGTGATGCGCGGCGGAGATGTCGTCAAAGCCCGTCACCGCGACGTCGGCCGGGACGCGCAGCCGCGCGGCCCGCAGCGCGGCCAGCGCCCCGATCGCCATCTCGTCGTTGCCGCACACGATGGCCCGTGGCCGGCGACCGTCGGCCAGCAGCGCGGCCACGGCCTGCCTGCCGCCCGCCTCGGTGAACCCGCCGGCAGCGTCGGGCCCGGCCGGAACGGCCAGGCCGGCCTCCCGCAGCGCCTCGCAGAACCCCGCGAACCGCTCCTCGGAGTCGGGCGAGTCGTCCGGGCCGGCCAGGAAGGCCAGGTCGGTGTAGGCGTGAACCTGGATCAGGTGCGCGGTGATCTCCCGGCACCCGCTGCGGTTGTCGGCCCCGACGAAGTCCGGCCCGTCTTGCCGATAACGGTTGGCCAGCACCACCACCGGCACGCTGCGCGCCAGCACGGCGATGTCCGGCTCGGACAGGCTGCGGGCCATGACCACCAGGCCGTCGGTCTTCCCGGCCACCGAGAACGCGAGTTCGCGGCCCGATGCCGTCCGGGTGGCCGCGATCAGCACCGCGTCGCCGGCCGAGGTCGCCGCGCGCTCAGCGCCGCGGATCACCTGGTCGACGTACAGCGGAGACTCATCCTCGGTGTCACTAGACAGGCCCAGGTCGGGGAACAGCAAGCCGACCACTCCGGCCCGCCGCGAGGCCAGCCCGCGGGCCGGCCCACTCGGGACCCAGCCCAGCTCGGCCGCCGTGGCCTGCACGCGCTCCCTGGTGGCCGGAGAGAAACCCTTGCCGCCCGCCATGACCCGGGACACCGTCGCCGTCGACACGCCGCTGCGCTGCGCGACTTCGTAGATGGTCGACCGGTCGGGCACGTTCAGACCTCTGTACTTCATGAGTAAGCGCTTGCTCTGGTTAAGCGCTTACGTTGGTTAAGCGCTTACGTAAGCACGTCGCCTCGAAGGCTGTCAAGCCCCGGCTACCCTGAGCGCTCCCGCAAAAACCTCCGCAACCAGGCGAAATCCCACGCCGAAATTTTGTCCCCCATCGCCCCATCCGCGGCCCCGATCCGCTGCTCCGTCGCGGCCCGGACCGGCCGCTTGGAACGCCCGGGACCTAGATCTCTACCGTGCCGCTGATGCAGCTGACGACGCTGCCGCCCACCCAGACCTGGCCGTCCCCGTCCTGGGAGATGCGCACCCGGCCGCGGCGGCTCAGGGCCGTTCCCTGGCTGGCCACGTAGGGGGCCTGGAGGCGGCCGGTGCCCAGCAGCCACTGGGCCACCGAGGCGTTAAGGCTGCCCGTGACCGGGTCCTCGACCGTGCTGACCTGCCCGCTGAAGGCCCGGACCTCCAGCGCTTCCGGTGACCCGGGCGGGTAGAGCCCAGCCACGCCGATGTCCATGGACACCGTTCCGGGCTTGATCGCGAGCACCGTCTCGGCGCTATCCAGCAGGACGGCGACCCAGCCCGGGCCGTTGTCAGCCCACTGGATGTCGACCATGTCGGCACGGGTTATGTTCAGCTCCCGGGCTACCCGCTCGGCCACCTCGTCCTCGACTGGTCCGTCGCGCAGCAGCGGCGGAGCGGAGAAGGCCAGGCCCGCCTCGGTCTGCTTGATCGTGACCAGCCCGGCCCCGCATTCCTGCACCACCCGTCCGGCCCGCGCCGGGCGGCCGCCCGCCTCCAGCCACGCGTGACAGGTGCCCAGGGTGGGGTGACCGGCGAACGGCAGCTCGCTGGTGGGCGTGAAGATCCGGACCAGATAGTCGGCCCCGCTGGCCCGCGACGGCAGCACGAATGTCGTCTCGGACAGGTTCGTCCAGTTCGCGAACTGCCGCATCTGCTCGTCGCTCAGGCCCTCGGCTCCCAGCACGACCGCGAGCGGGTTACCGAAGTACGGAATGTCGGTGAACACATCGACCTGACGGAACTGGCGTGGCATAGGCGCTGAGTCTAGGCGCCCCCGCAGCCAGGCGGCAGGTCCAATCGGCGGCTCTTTGGCTGGTCCGGCCACGACGCCGGAAACCAGGGCTTCGCTTCCGTCATCACATGGTCACAAGCTCGCACCAGAAGGAACGCGCCCGGGGCAGGAAATCACGCACATTTCCCCGCGCACTAACCCGTTTCAACTCATTGACACACCCGACGCCCTAGCGGCAGGCTTGGCCATGCTCGTGGCGCGTGAGGCGTGACCCCAGACCGCCGACGGCGGTTCAGGTCTGCTCAACGTGTCCCTTCCGGCTGGGGGAAACGATCGGAGGCCTCGGCGTGGTGCGCAGATATCGTCTCACGGCGTTGGCGGCAGGCGCGGCCGTCCTGGCGGCAGGCCTCCTCGTCACCGCCCCGGCAGATGCCGGGACCTCGAGGGCCGTGCAGGCCAGCGTGGCGCCCGGCGGCCCAGGCGCCCCGTCGTACTTCGACCTGGCCAGGAAGGACTGCGTCGGTACCGCAGCCGGGACCCGGTCCAAGGTGTGGTACACCGTGGCCGGCGGGGTGCTCTCCGACGTCTATGAGCCCACCATCGACAACACCAACGTGAGCACCCTGCAGTACGTCGTGACCGACGGCGCCACGTTCACCGACCTGCAGACCCGCGACATGACCTACACGGTGGCAGCCGACCCCTCGGGCATGGCCTGCACGGTGACCTCGACCGACGCCAAGCACGGATTCCGCCTGGTCACCACCTACATCACCGACCCGGCCAGCGACACCGTGCTCATGCACACCACGCTGGAGAGCGTGCCCGGCTCGAGCACCAACCTGGCCGGCCTGCACCTGTACGCGCGGCTCGACGCCCACGTCAACGGCAACGGCGGGGGCGGAACCCAGAACGCCGGCGCGAACTCCGGCGTGGTCGACACCAGCACGCACGAGCAGATCCCGGTGGTCTTCAGCACCAACACCGTCACCAACGCCGTCAACCGGACCTACGCGGTGCCGACCTACATGGCGCTGGCGCCGAGCACCCCGTCCCCGGCTGCGAGCGTCGGCTATGCGGGAACGGCCAGCGACGGCCTCACGCAGCTGGACGCCACCCACACCCTGACCCCGTACAGCTCGGCGCCCGACGGCCACATCGTGGCCACCGAGGAACTCGCCCTGGGCCGCGGCAACCAGGTGACCCTGGCCCTCGGCTTCGGCCGGACCCAGGCTCAGGCGACCTCCACCGCCGACAGCTCCCTGAGCCACCCGTTCGGCCAGGTCGCGCTGGAGTACCTGGCTGGCTGGGCCGCCTATGACGTCGGCCTGCGACCGCCGCCTGCGCACGTGACCGGGCTCTCAGGAGACCAGGTCCGCGAGCATTACTACCTGTCCGCGAACGTGCTGAAGGCCAGCGAGGACAAGACGTACCCGGGCGCGATTGTCGCGTCCCTGGCCAGCCCGTGGGGCCAGTCGGTGCCGGCCGGCGCCGACGCCTCCGGCACCACGTTGCCCTCGTACTTCGGCTCCTACCGCGAGGTGTTCGCCCGCGACCTGTACGAGGCGTTCACCGGGCTGCTGGCCGACGGCGACATCGCCACCGCCCGGGCGGCGACGCTGTTCCTGTTCGACCGCCAGCAGCTGGCCAACGGCTCGATGCCGCGCAACTCGCTGCTCAACGGCCAGGCCGCCCCCGACACCGGCGGCACCCAGCTGGACGAGACGTCCTACCCGATCCTGATGGCGCTGCTGTCGGGCCTGGGCGGCGATGCCTCGCTTTATAAGAACCACATCCGCCCGGCTGCGGACTTCCTGGTCGCCAACGGGCCGTCGTTCGGGGTAGAGCGCTGGGAGGAGCAGACCGGCTACTCCCCGTCCACGATCGCCGCCGAGATCGCCGGGCTGACCGCGGCCGCCGTGATCGCAAAAACCAACGGCGACACCGCCCGGGCGCAGCTGTACCAGGCCACCGCCGACGACTTCCAGCGCATGATCAAGACCTGGACGGTGACCACCACGGGACCGGACGCCTCGCGCTACTTCATCAGGCTGTCCAAGACCGGCGACCCGAACGCGGCGATCAGCTACAGCCTCGGCAACGGCGGACCCACCGTGGACCAGCGCACCGTCATCGACGGCGGCTTCCAGGAGCTGGTCCGCCTGGGCGAGCTGCCCGTCAGCGATTCCGACATCCAGGCCTCCCTGGCCGTGCTGGACAAGCAGATCTCGGTCGCCACCCCGAGCGGCACCGGCTATTACCGCTACGGGAACTCCGCGGCCGACGGGAGCGCCGACGGGTACGGCGACTGCTATCAGCCGAGCCAGACGTCCTGCACCACCCCGGGAGCGCCGTGGCCGCCGACCGACACCGGCACGGGTCACCTGTGGCCGGTCCTGTCCGGCGAGCGCGCCGAGTCCGACCTGGCCGAGGGCCAGGCCGGCAGCGCGGCGGACCTGCTCAAGGCCATGATCAACTTCTCTTCCGGGGTGGGCCTGGTGCCCGAGCAGGCCTGGGAGGACCCGGACCTGGCCGCCTCGCCCTACGGCAGTGACCCGGCCACCGCGTCGATCGGGTTCACCGACGGCCAGGCGGCCGGGTCGGCGTCCCCGCTGAGCTGGGCACAGGCGCAGGAGCTGCGGCTGATCGTGTCCCTCGGCGCCGGCCGCGACGTGGACACGCCGGCCGTCACCACGGCCCGGTACGTGACGAACGGCCCGCCCGGCACGCTGCCGGTCACGATCACCGCACCCGCGTCCGGCAGCACCCTGGCCGTCTCGTCCACCGCCGTGACCGGCACCACCACTCCCGGCGCGTCAGTGACCGTGGCCTCCGACGACACCACTACCGGGGCGGCGGCCTCGGTGACCAGCACCACGGCGGCCGCCGACGGGTCCTACTCGGCCACGGTGCCGGTCAGCTTCGGCAGCGACGTGATCACCGTATCGGCCACCGCGGCGGGCGGCCGCAGCACCGGGTACGCCCAGGTCACGGTGACCAACGAGGGAGGCGGGACCAGCGTCCTTGACGTCGCCGACCCGACCGGCGACGACAACGGGCCCGGCACCTACCAGTACCCGACCGACTCCTCCTTCGTGGCCGGGTCGTTCGACCTGACCCGGTTCCAGGTGCTGAGTGACGGCACCTACGCCTACCTGCGGGTCACGCTGCGCACCCTGGTCCCCACGTTCGGGGCGCTGGACGGGGCGCAGCTGCTGGACGTGTACGTGCACGTGCCGGGGGCCGCGGCCACCTCCACCGCGGCCGCCTTCGCCTCCCGCAACTACACCATCTCGCCGTCCGGGGCCTGGAGCCAGCGGGTCGAGGTCCAGGGCTTCGCCGCGCCGGTGTGGGTGAACGCCGGCGGGACCGCGGTGGGCACCCCGTTCGTACTGCCCGTCCAGTCCGACCGCACCATCACCGTCGCCCTGCCCGAGGCGCAGTTCGGCACGCCGGGCTCCGGCTGGGGCTTCAGCGTCGTGCTGACCGGCCAGGACGGGTTCAGCTCCGACCAGGCGCGCGCCTTCACCGCCACGCCCGGGGCGTTCACCTTCGGGGTGTGCGCAGCGGGCAACAACGCGCCCATCTGCTTGGTCGACCCGACGACCGTGCCGAAGGCCATGGACGTCATCACGCCGGCGGGAGTGTCGCAGGCCACCGAGCTCAACCCCGTTCCCGGCCCGGTCGTCATCCAGCCCGTGACCGTCCCGTAAGCGGTTCGGCCGCGGTCAGGCTCGCGCGCCGCGTCATCCGCTGCAGGTACTCCTCACGGTTGAGCGGGTTGGCGTCCCACCGCGGCCGGGCCGGTGCCGGGCCGACCGCCGGCTCGTAGCGGTCGAAGGCGCACTCCAGGACGCCCTCGCCGCGGGTCAGCCCCGGCAGGACGCTGCGTAGCTCGTGCACCCGGGCCGCCGGGATGTCGCCCCGGATGGTGAGCGCGTCATCCCGCGTCACGGACGTGTGCGGCACGCCGCGGAGCCGGGTCAGCGCGGCCAGCACCGGACCCAGCGTGTCGGACGGCGCGTCCAGCCGGAACCGGTGCACCGGCTCGCAGACCGCCGTGCCCGCCTGCCGCAGCGCGGTCACCACGACTAGCGGGGTCAGCTTGCGGAAGTCCTCGCCCGTGCTCGACATGCTCTTGTTGAACCGCTGGTGGCCGGCGCTCTGCTTGGCCAGGTAACCGGTGTGCGTCATCGTGACCAGGCAGTCGGGCACCGCCCAGCCGTGCAGGCCCTGCTGCAGCGTCTCCCGCACCGTGTCCTCGACGGCCCGGAAGAACGCAGCCGGCATGGAGCCGGGCTCCGCCTCGATCCGGAACTCCACCCCCGAGCTCGGCCGCGGCCGGTTCCAGCCGCAGCCCGACCGTGGCCAGGAACGGGTTGGGCGCCTCCCGCATCCGCTCGACCGCGGCACCGCAACCCGCCAGCCGCTCGATGCAGATCGTCGTCGTCTGGCGGAAGCCGACGTCGAGGCAGAAGTCCGATGCCAGCGTGGCCCCGATGACTTCCTTCTGCACCTCGCCGTAGAGCGAGACGGAGATCTCCCGGCGGATGTCGTCCTGCCGGACGTTGATCAGCGGGTCCTGCTCGGCCAGCTGGGCCAGCGCGGCGCGCAGCGCACCGAGCTGGCCCGCATCGCACGGCACGACCACCGTCTCCAGCGTCGGCGGGGCGAACCGGTGCCGCTGGGCATCCGGCCGCAACGTGCCGACCGCGTCGCCGACCCGGATCTCGGCCAGGCCCCACAGCTTGCCGATCTGGCCCGCCGAGACCGAGTCCCGCCGCATGTCCGGGCCGCCGTCAAAGACGCTGATCGCGGTCACCTTCTGCTCCCGGCCGTCGCCGAACCGCACCCTGTCCCTGGCCCGCACCCGGCCGGAGAACATGCGGACGTAGGCGATCTTCTCGCCCGCCGCGCCGCGTTCGACCTTGAACACCAGGCCTGAGGCCGGGCCGCCGAGGTCCCGCCCGGCCGCCGGCAGCAGCGCGGCGACGCCGCTCATCAGCGCGCCCACGCCCGCCCCGGTCAGTGCCGACCCGAAGAACACCGGGTACACCCGGCCCCGCCTGACCTGCGCCGCGAGCTCGCGGCCCAGCCGCCGGTACGAAAGGCCCCCGGCCAGGTAGGCAGCGAGAACGGAGTCGTCCTGCTCGGCCAGCACCTCGGCGAGCCGGGTCGTGAACCCGGCGTCCGAGCCGTCCCACGCCGTGAAGCCGGCCGCGCGGGTGCCGAGCTCATGCGCGGCGCCCATGGCTACCACGGCCGGGCTCAGCCGCCGGGAGATATCCCGCAGCAGCCGGTCATAGCCCGCGCCGCGCCGGTCGATCTTGTTGACGAACATCACGGCCGGGACGCATCGCCGCTGCAGCGCCCGCATCAGGATGCGGGTCTGCGGCTGCACGCCCTCCACGGCCGAGATCACCAGGACGGCGCCGTCGAGCACGCTCAGCGCGCGTTCCACCTCGGCGATGAAGTCGGGGTGGCCGGGCGTGTCGATCAGGTTGACGGTGACGCCGTCGATCGCGAAGGACGCGACCGCGGTCCTGATCGTGATGCCGCGCTGTCGCTCCAGCGCCAGCGAGTCGGTCTGGGTCGTGCCGTCATCGACGCTGCCGACCTCGTCGATGACCCCGGCCGCGTACAGCAGCCGTTCGGTCAGCGTGGTCTTACCGGCGTCTACATGCGCCACGATCCCCAAGTTCAGCGTTCCGCGAGCCAACCGCCATACCCTCCGAACCGGTCAAGGAGCCCCTGTGGATGGACATGGACGCTGCTCGCATCTCAGCTCCTCCGGTCGGCGGGAATGGCGTCGTGCTGCATCATAAGGACCGCGGGTGCGGCCCTGGCAACCGGTTTTCTGCCCAGCAGGCCTAGGCGTCGCGGCGGAGCAGCAGGATCACGGTGGCCGCGACGAGGCCGGCGGCCAGGACCACGAAGATGCCGGTCTCGATGCCCTGGAACGCCCAGAAGCGGCTGGCGGGCTGGTAGGTGATGAACTCGCGGTAGTGCGCCAGGGCCTGCGCGCAGGTCGGTGCGGGAGTGGACGCCCCGTTGAACACCGATGAGCAGAAGGCCGGCAGGGCGTTCTGCGGTATGCCGTTGAAGGAAGGAATGCCGTTCGGCTGGGGGATCGGCTTGCCGTTCGGGCCGAGGACGCCCTGAGCGATCTTCCAGTAGGCGCCGGCTGGCGTGAAGTTATTCACCACGCTGGAAAACGTGGTGACCGCGGTCAGGTAGTGCGGGCGTACCCACAGCGTGATCGCCACGCGCACCGCAATGAACCCGGCCAGCGTGACGGCCACCGCGGGCAGCGTCCGGCGCAGCAGCGCGCCGGACGCGATACCTAGGCCCATCGCGAACAGCGAGTAGCCCACCGGGACCAGGTCCATGAGGTCGAAACGGCCGGGATTGAACTGGTTGAGCTGCTCGGCGTTGGTCGGGCTTGACCACCAGGTCACCAGGGCCGAGATGACGCCGCCCCAGACCGCCGCGGCCAGCATCATCCAGCCGACCTTGAACCTAAGCCAGCGCCAGCGCGTGACGCTCTGCATCCAGGCGAACTGCGTCGTGCCCGCTTCGACTTCGGCGGCCACCAGCGGAGCGCCCCAGAACAGCCCGACCACCAGCGGCGCGCCCAGCGTGGCGATGACCAGGAAGCCGACCACGTCGCTGCCCATGAACAGCCCGCCGAGATGCCTGCAGCCGTGGCCTGCCGTGCAGGCCGCCTGGGCCGCGTGGAACTGATTCGCCACCTGCGCGCCGGTAATCACGATGGCGACGGCGAATGCGACCAGCAGGGCCGCCCCGACGTAGAACTGGATGCGGTGCTGGCGCCAGACGAGCCACGTCATTTTCCTTCATCTCCAACCGTGGTCAGCCGGGCCGGGATCCCGGACGGCCCCGGAGCCGCCGAGGCTTCCTCGCCCAGGTAGGCGAGTACGAGCTCTTCCAGGCCGACGTCGCTGGCCTGGAAGGCCGGGTCGATAACCGGGCCGTTGAGCCGGACCAGCAGCCTGGTCTGCCGCGGCGTCCGGGTGGCCTGCACGACGTAGTGGTCCCGCTCGATCGCTGTGGTGTCCTTGTTCGGGCCGACCAGGACCTGGTGCTCGGCCAGCACGTCGTCGATGTCGCCGCACACCTGGACCCGCGACGCGGACAGCATGACGATGTGGTCGCAGACCCGCTCCAGGTCGGCAACCAGGTGCGAGGACATCACCACGGTCAGGCCGCCTACGGCGACCCCGTCGGCCAGGAGGGCCAGGAAGTTCCGCCGGGCCAGCGGGTCGAGCGCGGCGACCGGCTCGTCGAGCAGCAGCAGCCGCGGCCGCTTGGCCAGGATGAGAGCCAGCGCGACCTGGGCCCGCTGGCCGCCGGACAGCTTGCCCACCGCCCGGTCCAGCGGGATCTTCAAGGACGCCAGCCGCTCGCGCACCGACTCGCTGTCCCAGCGCGGGTTCAGGTGGGCTCCGGCCTGGATGTGGTCCTCGGCGGACAGCCGCCGGTACAGCGGGATGTCCTGGGCCAGGTAGCCGATGTCGGCCAGGAAGGCCGGGTCCTGGCGCGGGATGCCGCCGTTCACGATGACCTGCCCGGCGGTCGGCCGGGACAGGCCGGCCTCCAGCCGGAGCAGCGTGGTCTTGCCTGCGCCGTTCGGGCCGATCAGTGCGGAGATCCGCCCTTCAGGCACCGTGATCGTGCAGTCGGTCAGGGCGGCCACCTTGCCGTAGCGTTTGGTCAGCCCGGTGGTGGTAATGGCGGGAGTCATGCGATCTCCTCCTCGTCGGCCGCCTGCAGCGTGACCCGCAGCAGGGCTTCCATCGATTCGTCATCGAGCCCGGCGTCGCGGGCCTCGCGGATCCAGCGGGCCAGGCTGCGGCCCAGCCGGGTATGGGTGCCTGGGGGCGGCCCGGGCGGCAGGCGCAGCACGAACGTGCCGTGGCCGGCCCGCGCCTCGATCAGGCCTTCGCGCTCCAGGTCCCGGTAGGCCTTCAGCACGGTGTTGGGGTTGATCGCCGTGGCCGAGACGACCTCCCGCACGGTAGGGAGCTGATCGCCCACATCCAGCACGCCCATCCGCAGCGCCTGCCTGACCTGCTGGACGATCTGCAGGTAGGGCGGGACCGCCGAGCGGCTGTCAACCCGGAAGCTGATCGTCATGCAGGCTCCAATGTCTTAGTCACCTAAGACATTAGAAGTCTGACACGGACCTGTCAACCCGGCTGGCTCGTGGCCGTCGCCGTAGCATGGTGCTCATGGCCGACGGCGGACCAGAGCACGACCAGCCCGGGCCGTCCCGCCGCGACCGGCGCCTGTACCTGATCCTGATGACGATCTGCATCGGCCTGTTCGTCATCTCCTGGGCGGTCCTGGACCGGTACTCGATGATCGCCGCCATCGTCGTCTCGGTCGTCGCGCTGGTCATCCCGCCGTTCGCGGTGATCATCGCCAACGCGGCGGGTGCCGCCGACCGCCGCCGCCCGTAGCCGGCCGCCCGCCGCTCAGCTGCCGCGCGTCAGTTCCGCCCGGCGCAGCTCGATCCGCCCGCGACCAGCCATAAATAGGCCGAACGCCACGATGTCACAGTCGGCGGGCACCCTCGTCGTGACCTCGTGGCGGGCCCAGTCGCGCCCGGCGCTGACGGCCACGATGGTGTTGTCCGGGTCGGCCAGCGCGGCGGCCTCGGTCAGCGGGCCCCTGATGTCCCGGCGCGGATCGGTGTTGACCCGCAAGAACAGGCCGGCCCGGGCCGGGGCGTCGGTGCTGCGGAACTCGCCGCGGAAGGTGACCGTGGCCTCCCGGTAGTCGTCGCCGAACATCGCCTGCCGCAGCAGGGCGAAGCCCGCGGGCTCCGGCACCGCCGAGGCCACCACCGCGATGCCGTGCTCCGCGATGCACGAGTAGTCCTGCCAGTGCGACCGGCTGGCGTGCATGTCGAAGCTGCCGCCGAACAGCCACCCCTCCAGCCCGGCCGCGAAGTCCAGGTTGCGCGGCTCGTAACGCGGCCTGCCGTGCGGCCGGAAGGCAGCTGCGGCCGAGGCCGGCGCCTGGCCGGCCTCGGCCGCTGCGGCCAGCCGGTCCAGGACCGGGTCGGCGACCCGGAGCGGCGCGCCGGTGGCGATCGCGATGGCCAGGCCTTCGGCCAGGCGCGCCGTGACGTGCCGGGTTCCGGTGGGAGCAGCCACGGCGATCCGGGCTGCGGTCACGTCCGGACCAAGCTCGTCGATATCCACCCGGGTCACGCTGGCGCCGGCCGCGCGCAGCAGCGGGCCGGTCAGCTCGTCCGCGTTCCTGGCCGCCGCGGCCCCCGCCTGGGCGGCCGACCCGGCCGGTTGATCAAGCAGCGAGGCGATCCGGTGACCGTCGAATCCAGGCAGCCAGATCGGCAGCTCCCGGCGGCCCGTGTCGTCGGTCAGCACGATGACGTGGGTGAAGGCCCGGATGGGCAGCGGCTGGCCGGGCGGGATGAGGTCCTCGGCGCGCGCGATGCGGACGGTGGTCATGTGCGTCCTCCCGGAAGGAACGAGATCGGGGCGGTGCTCGGTGATGTAGGCGCGCAGCCGTAGCCGGGCCTTGTGCAGGCTGACCCGGGCGGCGCCCGCTGACTCGGCGATCCGGCCGGGCGGCAGGTCGGCGTAGTAATGCAGCACGACCGCGCGCCGCTGCCCGGCGGGCAGGTCCGCGACCGCCGCGCGCAGCGCGGCGGCGCGATCGAGGTCCTCGGCCGAGGGCAGGCCCTCCGCCGCGGCCGGGTGCACCGGCTCCGGCCAGTCGGCTAGCAGCGTCAGCGGGGCGCGGCGCTGCAGGCCGCGGCACACGTTCAGCACGATGCCGCCCAGCCAGCCGGCGAACCGGTCCGGGTCGCGCAGCCGGTCCAGCGCGATGAACGCCTGCAGGAACGACTCCTGCACAATGTCGTCCACGTCGCTGGGATTGAGGCACAGCCCGGCCGCTCGGGCCCGGGCCATCGGCTGGTGCCGCTCCACGAGCAGCCGGGACGCTGCCGGGTCGCCGTCGCGGGCCAGCCGGACCAGGTCGCCGTCGGAGATCTCCATGGCGGTCAGGCGCGCCGGGTCAGCTCGGCGTGCCGCAAGGCGACCTGGCCCGGCCCGTCCAGGGTGATGCCGAACCGGATGAGGTCCGCGTCCTCGAGCACCATCGCCGTGACCTCATGGGCGGTCCAGTCACTGCCGCCTGAGACAGCCACGCCATGATCATCCCGAACGGTCCGGCGTTCCCGCAGCACCTCCACCCGGAGCCCCGCCTCGTAGGTGAGCCGCCCGGTGCGGATCTCGCCGCGGAACGCGACCGTGGCGCCGCGGTAGTCGTCGGCGAAGATGGTCTGCATCAGGGCCGCCGATCCGGCCGGCCGTTCTGCTGCCGCCGACAAGATCGCGGACCCGCCTTCGGCGGTGGCCGAGTAGTCCCGCGGGCGGGATTCGCCGCCACGCAGGAAGCTGCCGTCCAGCTCCCACCAGCCCAGCCCGTCGGCGAACTCCAGGTTGCGCGGCTCATAGCGCGGCCGCCTGGCCGGCAGCCGGGCCGGCCACCCAGCTACCCGGCCGCCCGTCGGCCGGGCGGCCTGCGGGACCAGATCGAGGAACGGCCCGAGCAGGTCGTCTCCGGTCACCGGTACCGCCCGCCGTTCCAGCACCGCGTCGGCCATCCGGACCGGGGCGCCCGCCGCGGTCGCCATGGCCAGGCCGAGGCCGAACGGGACCGTCACATGCCGGGTTCCCGCCGGGCCGCCCAGCTCGATCCGGGCCGTGAAGGCCTCCGGGTCCAGCTCACTCGCCTCGCTCTCGGCCGCGTCGATGTCCACCCCGGTCACGCTGGCTCCGGCTGCATGCAGCAGCCGGGCGGTGAGCTCCTCCGCGGCGCCGGCCGGGGCGATGTCGTCGGTCTCCCGGCCCATGAGCTGGGCCAGCGAGCCGCCACCCGGGTGCCCACGGAACCAGACCGGCAGCGCCCGGCGACCCGTGTCGTCGGCCAGCACGACCAGGTAGCCCCGGGTAATGAAGATGCCGTTCCCGAGATTCCCTGGCCGGGGCTCGGCATGGGCGATCCGGACGGCGGTCACTTGGCTCTTGTCCACACTCCTTAGTGTCCAGCGCGCCGCCCCGTGTTACCCGCGACCTGCTAGACGCTTACCGCGTCCTCCGCCCACAGTTCGATGTCGTGCGCCGCGACGCGGTCGCCGATGCGGGTCAGCAACTCGCCGGCGGGCAGGGCCGCCAGCCGCTGGCCGTCCCGCAGCCGCAGCGCGGCCTCGCCCGCGGGCGCCTCCCGCGCCCCGATCACGGCCTGGTACGGGACCAGCCTGCTGGCCTGGATCCTGGCCGCCAGGCTGCCGGACTCCGGCCGGGCCACGCTGGCTCGCAGCCCCCGGTCGACGGCCTGCCGGGCCAGCGCCTCGGCGCACGGCAGCTGCGCGTCGGTGACCGGCAGCGCGACCAGTTGCACGGGAGCCAGCCAGGCCGGGAAGGCGCCACCGTGGGTGTCGATCAGATGGGCTACCGCCCGTTCGGCGCTGCCGATGATGCTCCGGTGCACCATCACCGGCCGGTGCCTGCCGCCGTCAGCGCCGATGTATTCCAGCCCGAACCGCTCGGGCAGGTAGAAGTCGACCTGGATGGTGGACAGGCTGGCTTCCCGTTCGGCGCTGTCGGTGATCTGCACGTCGATCTTCGGCCCGTAGAACGCGGCCTCGCCCTCCTCCGCTTCATACGGCACGCCGGAAGAGGCCAGGACCTGCTCAAGCAGCCCGGCCGCCCGGTCCCACATGTCCCGGCCGCCCACGTACTTCCCGTCCCGGCCGGGCAGCGACAGCCGGTACCGGGCCGGTGAGATGCCGAGCGCCCGGTAGGCCTGCCCGATCAGGCCGAGCGCGGCGGCCGCCTCGGCCGCCACCTGGTCCGGGGCACAGAAGATGTGGGCGTCGTTCAGCTGGATGGCGCGGACCCTGGTCAGGCCGCCCAGCACCCCGGAAAGCTCCGACCGGTACATGCCGCCCAGCTCGGCCATCCGCAGCGGCAGCTCCCGGTAGCTGCGGGCCCGGGGCCGGTAGATGAGCGCGTGATGCGGGCACAGGCTGGGCCGCAGCACGACCTGCTCGCCACCGACATCCATCGGCGGGTACATGCCGTCACGGTAGTGCGACCAGTGCCCGGAGATCTCGTACAGCTCGCGCTTGCCGAGCACGGGGGAGTAGACGTGCTGGTAACCCGCCCGCCGCTCCACCTCCCTGACGTACTCCTCGAGCGCATGCCTGATCGCGGCGCCGGCCGGCAGCCAGTACGGCAGCCCCGCGCCGATGAGCGGGTCGGTGTCGAACAGATCGAGCTCGCGGCCCAGCTTGCGATGGTCGTACATGGTCATCTCCTCGCGGTAGGGCGGGGCCAGTGACCAGGGAACGCGAAAGCCCCGGGGCACTCGCCCCGGGGCTTTAGGAAGAACAGCAATTAGCGCGCCGGGACGGACTCCGGCGTCGTCGTCACGGCTGCGCGCTTCATGAGACCACGATAACACCGCCGCCCGGGATGGCCGCGCAGATCCGGCATCCTGCTCGGCGGCATCGAATACGGCGACCCGGTACCAGGGCCACGGCAAAGTCGTGAATTGAGGGCGTGACCTGGGATGTCGTAACGGCGGATGATTCGTCCGGTGTGTCCGCAAGCGGCGGACGGGCCCGGGCGGAACGATGGAAGTTCTTCACGCTCACCATCGCCTGCCACGAGGACTCCGCCCGCCGATGACATCTTCGCCCATGGCGGCTGCCCGCTGCCAGCATCTTCTCGATCTCCTTGCCCAGGTCCCGGACCCGCGGATGAAGCGAGGCCGCCGGCATGCGCTGGCCGGGCTGCTCGCAGTGGGGATCGCGGCGGTCATCGCGGGGTCGAGGTCGTTCGCGGCAATCGGGCAGTGGGCGGGCGATGCCGGCCCGGACGTGCTGGCCGTACTCGGCGCGGAACGCGGCCCGGCGGAGGAGTCGACCTACCGTCGCGCGTTCGCCCTGGTCAGCGCCGATATGCTGGACCGGGTCCTCGGCGCCTGGCTGTGGACCCGGGCCGTGCGGGCCGGCGGGCGGCTGGTGATCGCGATCGACGGCAAGACCGTCCGCGGCGCGAAGAGCAAGGGCGGGAAGGCCCCGCACCTGGTCGCGGCCCTGGCGCACGGGATCGGCGCGGTCCTCGGCCAGGTCGCCGTGGACGAGAAGTCCAACGAGATCCCCGCGGTCCGGGAGCTGCTGAAGGCGTTCGCCGACGTGGCGGGGGCAGTCTTCACGATTGATGCAATGCACACGCAGACTGACACGGCGAAGGTGATCCTCGCCCGCCGGGCGGACTACGTAATGACCGTCAAAGCCAACATGCCCACCTTGTACAAGCAGCTCAGGAAGCTTCCCTGGGCCGCGATCCCCGCCGTCTCGGCCGTGAGCACCGGACCACGGCCGCCGGGCCCGCCGCACCATCAAGGCAGCGCTCGCGCCGTCCTGGATCGGGTTCGACGGCGCCGCCCAGGTCGCGCAGCTGCGCCGCACCGTCACGCAGAACGGCAAGAAGACCGTCGAGGTCGTCTACCTGATCACCAGCGACCGCGACGCCGGCCCGGCCACCCTGGCCGCCTGGGTCCGGAGCCACTGGGAGATAGAAAACTGTCTGCACTGGGTGAGGGACGTGACTTACCTGGAAGACAAATCGCAGGTCAGGACGGGAAACGCGCCCCGGGTGATGGCCTCGCTGAGGAGCCTGGCCATCAGTCTCCTGCGCTTGGACGGCCACGACAACATAGCAGCGGCCAACCGTCACCACCTCCGCGACCCGCAGCGTACGCTAAAGCTGCTTCAGGCTGCATGAACGCGACTTTGCCGGGTCCCGGACCCGGTACGGCCGCGTTCATCCGCCTGTCGCATGATGCCAGTGGTCATCGTAGACGACCGATTCGTCGTAATGACCTCCGGTCATGTGCTCTCCTGCGTACTGCACGGCTGTGACTCCGGTCATATCGTGAACCGTCTTTGTGCCGTCCAACGTGGCGATCCAGGTCCGGAAGTCTCGCACTATGTGCAGACCGGCCGCATTCATCTCATTGAACAACGGCGTAAGCGTACTACGGTTACAGTAAATGATCGGCGGATAGCCGTCTGGAAATGCTGCCTTTCGTTTCTTAGCCCAGATAACTGCCGTGGCCACGTCCGCGGCACCTGGTTCGACGTCCAGAATGTCTGCATCTTCGGGGTGGCTCCCGGAGATGTCAATGCGGATGTGTGGTATCCCTGGAAATCTGGCGTATCCTTCCGCCGACCATTTGAAGCTTCCGTTGACGTACCCGGCGACAAGATCCGTACCGTGGACAGGAATGTCGGTGGGTGTAGTGCTATCCCGCATGATCCGTGGCATTTTTGGTTACCTCCCATTTACCATATGGCTGCGGCCGGATGGAGATCGTGCCAAGACGGTGTGGAGATCGTATAGAGATGCACTAGCGCCGTCCTTCTGACTACCACGAATCGGTCGGCTCTTCCGCGCAATGTGCAGGTCAGCGGGTCATTTAAATGAGGATGCATACAAAAACCAAGGTAGATCGGGAACAGAACATGCTGGCTGTCCGCGGATACCGCCGCATCGGTGACCGCAACGGACGTCAACCAGGCCACGCTCGACGTATCAGAACGACAGCGGCTGCCTCCGACCAGTAGAGATCGGCGACGACAGCACCGCTGTTCCTGATGGTGGCGGGGCATCCAGGAGAACGCATGACTGCGACGAAGGAGACCACGCAGACGGCGCGTGCAAAGGACGAGTTCTTTGCCGCAGACATGTACATGTTCCACGTCACGGGCTTCCCGCAGCAGCCTGCGGTGCTGACGAGCAAGGCGGAAGCTCCGTCAGGCGCTCAACTGAATGTGTGGCGTACTGACCCGGCCAGCAACCGGCACATTCCCGCCCCGGGCGCCGAGGGCATCGCCATCAGCGCTCAGAACTTCTCCGTCGTCAACAGCGGCAACCGGACCCTGCATGCTCCCAAGAGATCATGGAAGATCACCCTCGATCACGGCGCCAGGCACTTTGCCGGAATGACATGTATCAATCTCAAGTCGATGTACAACGATCCTTCGCAGATGCGGGAGGCGCTTGCCTGGCGTCTTTTCCGGCGTGCAGGCGTTCCTGCAGCGCGGCACACCTACGCCAAGCTCGCGTTCGACGCGACCTACTACGGTCTGTTCTCCGTTATCGAGCAGGTTGACAAGAGATTCCTCAAGGATCACTTCGGAGACAACCACGGCGGCAATCTGTACAAGGCCTACTGCGGGGATGTCGGATGCGCCACCCTGGAACACCGCGCTGGCCCGGACGGCGATGACAGCGGGCGGCAGTACTACCGGGCCGACGGCGACCGTCGCACCTACCGGCTCAAGACTAACCAGGATGACCGGGATGCCAGCAGTTACGACGACCTGGCGCAGTTCATCAGGACGATCAACGGCACGGGGTGCGGACACGGCGAGGGGCGTTTCGACACCGATGCGTTCCGCGAGTCGGTCGATGGCATCATGAACGCCCGTGCCTTCCTCAGGTGGGCCGCCGTCAACTTGCTGCTCGGCAGCTGGGACAACTATTACGCCACCCCGTCCAACTACTACCTGTACAACTCCGGGCGCCTGGGCGCCGATGACGACTTCATGGGCTCTCCTTATTTCACGTTCATCCCGTGGGACTACGACAACTGCCTGGGTATCGATTACTTCGGCACCAAATGGCAGTACACGGACATTCTCGACTGGCCGGGTAACACCAGGCGCTACTGGCGGGAGCACGGGACCTCGCGCATACCGCTGGTGCAGAATCTGCTGCGCAACCGCGGCTACCGTCAGTATTACCTGGATTACCTCGAGCATCTGCTCGACACTGAGTTCAACCCCGGCACGTTCGTAAGTATTCGGAAATTGTGTGACGGACGTTGACGTCCACGAGGGCCGTGGGCTGCGACACGCTGGCTCGTGGTGCGTGATTTGCGGCTGGTGAGGGTGTTTGCTGTGCCGCGTGACGGTTGCGGTCGGTGTTGTCCTGGAGTCGGAGGATGCTGAGGTACCGCTGCGGGACGTGCTGGCTGCTGCGCTGGAGGCGAACCGGGAGCTGGCGCGGCTGACGGCGGAGCTGCGCGAGGAGAACGCCCGGCTGCGCGGGGAGAACGAACGGCTTCGGGCGGAGAACGCGGAGCAAGCTGCTGAACTGGAGAAGCTGCGCGCTGACCTGGCGGTTCTGCAGCGGATGGTGTTCGGGCGGTCGTCGGAGCGGTCGCGCCCGGAGCCGCCGGGCGGTGACGGCGATGCCGGCGGCGGGCAGGGTGCCGGGGCCAGCACGGGGAGGAAACGCGGCCCGGGGGCGCGGGCGGGGCGGCGGGATTACTCGCATCTGCCGCGGTTCGAGGTGTTCTGGGATTTCCCGGAGGGCGGGTACTGCTGCCCGGAGTGCGGGGAGCCGTTCACGCTGCTGGGGGACCACGTGTCCGGGGATCAGCTGGACTGGCAGGTGATCGTGCGGCTGGTCGCGCACTGCCGCCGGCGCTATAAGCGGGCCTGCGGCTGCCGCGTGCCGGGCACAGTGATGGCGCCCGGCCCGCCCAAGGCGGTCGGGAAGGGCTTGTTCTCCAACGCGTTCATCGCGATGCTGCTGGTGGAGCGGTTCACGGCGGGGCGGAGCATGAATTCCCTGGTGACGGGCCTGGCCCGGCAGGGACCGGAGATCTCTGCCGCCACCTTGGCCGGGACGTGCGCGCAGGCCGGGGTGCTGCTGGCCCCGGTCGCGGAGGCGATCACGGAGCGGTCGCGGGGCTCGTGGCACCTGCACGCGGACGAGACGACGTGGCGGGTGTTCGCGCCGCGGGACGGGAGCGGGCCGGCGAAGTGGTGGCTGTGGGTGTTCCTCGGCCCGGACACCGTGTGCTTCGTGATGGACCCGACGAGGTCCGGGGCGGTCCTGGCCCGGCACGCGGGGATCGACGAGGAGACCGGGCAGCTCGCGGCGGATGAGGACGGCGGGCCGCGGCGGCTGGTGATCTCCAGCGACTTCTACGCTGTTTACCAGTCCGCGGGGAAGAAAGCGGACGGCCTGGTCAATCTTTACTGCTGGGCGCATATCCGCAGGTATTTCGTGCGGGC
Organism: uncultured Actinomycetes bacterium; assembly: GCA_963790065.1. Taxonomy (GTDB): domain Bacteria; phylum Actinomycetota; class Actinomycetes; order Streptosporangiales; family Streptosporangiaceae; genus Palsa-504. Next base: position 487,898 of record CAWBNK010000034.1, read on the forward strand.
CGGGGACGCGAACCCCGCCCAGCTGGCGTACTGGACCGCTGCGTGGCTGGAGCGGGTCAAGGGCCTGTACGCCTGTCATGATGAGCTCATGGCCGCCTGGAACGGCGCCGCCGCCCCCGCGCCGCGGGACAGGGCCGCCGCCGCGCGGCTGAACGACGCGCAGACCGCGTGGGACGTCGCGCTCACGGTGATCGACCAGGCGCGGAAGAAGCAGATGGCCGCCCCCGGCCTGGCCGAGCCGGCGAAGAAAGCGCTGGCGACGCTGGACCGGGAATGGGACGGCCTGGCCGCGCACCGCGACTACCCGATGATCGGCCTGGACAACAACGCCGCCGAGAGAATGATCCGCGGCCCCGTCGTGACCAGGAAGAACGCCGGCGGCTCCCGTAACGGGGACACCGCCCGGAACGCCGCCGTGATCTGGACCGTGACCGCCACCGCTCAGATGGCCGGGCTCAACCTCCTGACCTGGCTCACCGCCTACCTCGACGAATGCGGCCGCAACGGCGGGAAACCCCTCGCCGGCCCGGCACTGGACCGCTTCCTGCCCTGGAACGCCAGCCCCGAAGACCTCCGCACCTGGGCACAGCCACCTCACCAGCCAGGCTGAATCCGTACCCGGCAATCACCACGGCATCGCCCATGCGAACCAGCCACGCCGGCTATTGCCATGCCCGCTCACTCACAGGACTTCCGAATATACGCACGTTCAGCCAGCAGATCGCGGCGGGCTCCGGCGATGGCCTGTGGGGGCGCGTCTGCCGGGCAGCCTATCTGGAGTCTGCCACGCCCTACAGCCAGCCGTTCACCGGCCGCCAGTTCACCAACGATGAGGTCTACCTGAGCGGCTGCCAGCAGAATGAGCTCAGGCACGGGCACGAAAAGGCCGACGGCATCATTAATTACGTCCGCATGCGGCGCGATAGCGCCCGCCAGCAGCTGGAACAGCTGCGTAAACAGACGCCGCGCGCCACCGACGGGGCGAGCTTCCCGGCCACGATGGAATCGCTGCCGCCGAAGATGTAACGGGACAAAGCCAGGAGGCACGGCCGTGATTGCCGCGCATACAGCGATGCAGCAGCTCGAGCTAGTCAGGGAAGCGAAAATTTTCGACCTCCTCGACGGCTCACTCGATCCGAGGCTGGAAGCCAGCGGCGTGCTCGCCAAGGACGGGTTGTTCTACGTCATCTTCGACAACTTGCCGCACATCGCCTGCATCGGGCCCGAACTGGCCCGGGCGGCCAGCGACAATCACATGATCATGCAGGACAGGGGCCATCGTGAGGGTTTCGAGGACATCACGTACGACCCGTGGTCTGGCCGCTTCTATGTGCTGATCGAATCGCTGCGCCGCGGCCGCGGCGCCTACCTGGCCGCGGTGCAGGAATACGACGCCCGCTTCCGCTATATCGGCAGCGCCTGGCTCGATTTCCCGCTTGACCGGCCGAACAAGGGCCTGGAGGGCCTGACATGCGTGCATCGCGAGGGGCTGACCTACCTGCTTGGGTTGTGTGAGGGCAACAGGTGCAAAGGGGGCCCGGAGGGCCGCGTCCCAGGAGGCGGGCGGATCCAGGTGTTCCGGCGGGGCCGCCGCAACTGGGATCGCGTGGACAAGATCCGGCTGCCGGAAACCGTGCTGTTCGAGGACTACAGCGGCATCGCGGTGTCCGGTGACCGGATCGCCGTGATATCCCAGGTCTCCTCGGCACTGTGGCTTGGCCACCTGGCGCCGGACGGTTGGCAGGTCACGGGCGCAGGCACCACCCACGCGCTGCCGAGGGACGCTGATCGCAACATCGTGTACGGGACGGCCGAGGGACTGTCATGGATAGCACCTGACCAGGTGGTCATGTGCTCAGATAAGGCCAAGCCTGGCCAGGACCACCGGTGCCGGGCAAAAGACCAGTCGATCCATGTCTTCCGCATCCCCGGCCCCGCCCATCCCATCCCGGCTACGGGCTCTCGGTGAGGCACTCGGAGACCAGCAGCGCGTTCTCACCGAGCACCGAGAGCCAGTAGTTCATCCGTTCGGCATTGGTGGTGTCCCGCCAGCGGGAAAACAGCCACGAGGCGTCCGCAAGCGGTAGTCGGCCTTCCACCTGGTGGATCTCGAGCGTGAAGGACACTGCCTGCGGGCGGCACGCCTGCGTGGCTGTGGAGACTATGGACGCCAGGCCGCCTGGCCCATACAGCATGCTCAGCGACCGCCGCCCGTGGTAGCTGAACGGAATCGGCAGCCGGGTCAAGAAGGTGAAGTGATCAGAAAGTCCCCGGATCAGGGGGTGCCCGTCGTGCAGATGGAAATGCACATGCTTGCCGACCGAGCCGATCACCCGGATGAGGTCGAGCACGTCACGCGCAGCGCTTTCGATCGCGTCCTGGACGTCTGCGACCAGATCGGGCAACCGGCCGTCCTGCGGGTTGAGATCCCCCAGACTCAGGCCAGGATGGCTGCGCCTGAACCTGGCCGACGCCTGCCTGATGCCGACGTGGCCGACGTCGATGCAGCAACTGACTCGTTCCACGTCGCGGAGCCGCTCTGCCACCTCAGCAAACCATCCCGGATCAAGGCCGGCGGCATACTCCAGAAAGACGAGCGGGCCGTCCGCCTGCTCACGAAGGCGCGCATCGAGCTGGCGCATCACCTTGAGCAGGCGGTCTGTTTGCTGCCCCATCTCATGTTTGTCGTGGACGACGAGGCCAGAGATGCGGCCCGCGAAACGGCTAGCGAACTCCCCGACCACAGCGCGGCCAGAATCCTCCAGCACATTGACGCCGCGGTTCAGGTGGACCGCAGGCAGGTACAGATGAGGGGGCACGAACCGCAGAACGTGGTCAAGCTCGCCTGGCGTGTCGGCATACACCTCGGCGGCCAGGCCCATCTGGGCGAACCTGAGCCCGGCCAGCTCGAGCAGCGCATCATCCCCCGCTACCCGCCGCTGGAACAGGCCATGAACCGGCCCAGGCACCTCTCGGTCCGCCATATCCAGCTCACCAGTACCCTTCCACCTGGGCCGGCACGATCCATGATCCTCACCACCAAAATGACATAGCTGCTCGATATCCACGAGGGCACCAGGGATCGGCAGCGGATCGCCGGCGGCCTGGGGCCACCTTGGAGCTGCCGCTACCCGCTTACGGGCCGAGCAGTACGTTGAACCGGCTGACTGGCACCTCCCGGCCGGGAACGACGGCCACGACGTCGGCCAGCGAGCCGGAATCCGCGATGACGGCGAAGTAGCGTTGCCCGCTGTCCGGATCGTCGTACACGGGCCAGTCGGTGCGCTGGCCGTCGGTGGTGACCGCGTACACCCCGGTGACGCTGTCGTGCGCGCCGCCGTACATCACCGCGGTGCCGTGCTCCCCGGTGGGCATGGTGATCCCGAAGCTGAGTAGGTGCTGCTCGGTTACCTCCACGTCGCAAACGAACTCCCCGGGCTGGCCGTCCACATCGACCGCGACGCAGTAGTCGCCAGCCGTGTTCCGGTAGCAGACCAGCGCGTACTGCCGGCCGCCCGCGGTGTGCGTGGCCAGCGTCCGCACCGGGGTCTGGGCGGTCCGGGCGCCGGGCGGGCGGATCAGCGGGCCCGTCGGCCAGGCCAGGTCCCGGCCGGCCAGCACGCCGGGCAGCGTCTCGCGGGACACGCCAGCTTCGTGCACGGCCACGGGCAAGGCGCCGTGGGGCTGGATCTCGCTCTGCCTGATCACGTCGCCGAGGCGGGCCGCCGCGGCTTCGGCTCGCACCGTTGCCGCCCGGTAGCGCAGCACCGCGGTGATCAGCTCGGGCGAGCCGGTGGCCTGCGCGCTTTCGATCCGGTCTGCGGCCGCCTCGGCCCGGTCCGCGAACTCGGCCAGCGCCGCGCCCAGGTCCTCGAAGCCGGTCAGCGGCTGGGCCTGGTCACCGTGCGCGGTGTCGTCCAGGCAGGCCAGCCAGATCCCGCCGCCGGCCACGTGTACCACCGCGGCCTCGTACACGATCCGGGTGCTGTCGGCCGGGTCGAGCAGGAACAGGCTGGCGATCCGCTGGCCCCAGCTGGCCCGCAGCAGTTCGGCGGCCTGGCCGGCGTCCAGGAACCGCCGCCCGGTCTCCTGGTCACGCATCCGGTACACCAGTGGCGGCCGGGCGGGATAGGTGATCCACGCGTAGTACCGGCCCGCGTGGGGGACGAGGTGGCAGGCGCTCGCCCCAGTACCTGGACTGGATGGCGTGCTCGGCCGGGTCGATCCCCGGCGGGAGGCTACCGTGGTCAGGGCAACTGACCTGCGACGGAGGTGCACACCGATGGCCGCGAAAAACCGCGCGTTGCTCGTCGTGGACATGCAGAACGGCTTCTGCCACCCGGAAGGCTCGTTCCCCAGGATCGGCATGGGCCTGGAAGGCGCCGACCTCGCCGTCCGCAACGCCGCCGTGGCCGTCGCCCAGGCGCGCCGGGCCGCGATCCCCGTGGTGTTCACCAGGCACGTGTACCGGCCGGGCCGCGCCGATGAGGGCGCCTCGCTCAAGCAGAACTCGCCCGCCCTGGCCAGCGTGAACGGGCTGGCCGACGGGTTCTGGGACGCCGACGTGGTGGACGAGCTCGGCTGCGGGCCCGACGACATGGTGGTGGACAAGGCCCGCTTCGACGCGTTCCAGTGGACCTCGCTCGAACCGCTGCTGCGCGGCCTCGGCGTGGGCGAGCTGGTCATCTGCGGGGTCATCACCAATATCTGCGTGGAGACCACGGCACGTTCGGCTTTCATGCGCGACTACCCGGTGACCCTGCTGGCCGACTGCTGCGCCGCCAAGACGCGCCGCCTGCACGAGCTGTCCCTTGAGGTGCTGGCCAGTTACCAGCTGGCCGAGATCGCCAACATCGGCGACGGCTTCGACGTAGGTGCCACCGCGGTTCCTATCGGCGCCTGGCCCGGGCCGGGGACCCTGGCCGGCTGACGAGCCGGGCCACTAGCCTCCAGCCCAGCAGGAACAGGCCGAGGAAGGCCAGCGCCACGCCGACGAACGCCACCGCCGTGCCCTGCCCGGCCGCCACGCGCAGGATCATGCCCAGACCCGCCGCGCCGAGCCACGCGCCCACGCCCGCCGGGACCAGCGCCTCCGGCCGCCGCCAGGCCCGGGTGGCCAGCCACCCGCCCGCCAGCCCGGCCGGGAACGGCCACGCCGTTGACGTGATCCCGGCCAGGCTCTCGCCCTGGGCGTGACTGGCCCGGCCGATGATCACGAACGCCAGCACGCAGCAGAAATCGGCTGCCGCCGCCCGCCGCCACCCGCTCACGCGCCCCAGATTAGCGCTGTGGCTCGACGATCGCCTTCAGCCCGGTGCGACCTGCCGCGTCCCCGAACGCCCCGGCCACCTCGCCCAGCCCCGACCGGCTGCTCACCAACGCGCCGAGATCGACCATGCCTCGTTCGGCCAAATTGATCGCCCGCGGGTACACCTCGTTCATCCGCCGCACCAGCGCGATCGTCAGTCCCTTGCGCCGCGCGGTCGAGGCCCGGAAGCCGACCGTGTCATCGCCTGGGATGCCGGCCAGCACCACCCGCCCGCCGGGCCGGGCCGATTCGATGGCCAGCCGGACTCCCTCGCCCGTCCCGGCCGCCTCGAACGCCACGTCCACCCCGTGGCCGGTCAGTTCCTGCATCAGGTCGCCGCCCGGGGTGAACGAGCCGGGATCAGCCACCTGGTCTGCGCCGTAACGCCCGGCCGCCTCCCGCCGGTGCGCCAGCGGCTCGATGGCCAGCACCGAACGAGCCCCCGCCGCCTTCAGCACGCCGATCAGCAGCAGCCCGATCGGCCCGCAGCCGACGACTGAGGCCGTGCCGCCGAACGGCAGGTGGCCCAGGTCCACCGAATGCACCGCCACGCCGAGCGGCTCGAGCAGAGCGCCGTCCGCGTCGCAGATCGCGTCCGGCAGCGGGTGCAGCAGATCGGAAGGCCAGGTCATGAACTCGCGCATCATGCCGTCGGTGTCGCCGTGCCCGGCAAACAAGATCCGGTAACACAGGTTGCGGTATCCGTCCCGGCACGCCCGGCAGGTCTGGCAGCAGATGGCCGGGTCGATCGCCACCCGCTCGCCACGGCGCGGCCCCGCCGCGATCACCCCGGCCCCCTCGTGGCCGAGCACCAGCGGATGGCTCAGCTTGGCGTCCCCGATCGCGCCCTCGTCCCACCAGTGCAGGTCAGAGCCGCAGATGCCGACCGCGGTGACCTTGACCAGGCTTATCCTGGCGGTCGCATCCGGGACCGGCTCCTCGCCGACCCGCAGGTCGCCCACCCCGTGCAGCCTCGCCGCCCGCACTGCTCTCCTGTCCACGCAAACGATGATCGCGAAGACTTTTACCCGCATTTCGGGGTCACAAGTCTTCGCGATCGCAAACGGCGGGGCCGGTGATCCCCCGCAGGGAGAGCGGGGGATCACCGGCGCAGGGCCCGCCTGGAATGGCGCCTGAGGGTCAGGCCGCCGGGCCGGTGGTGAGGGTCAGGTTCGAGGTGTTCGACTGGCCGTACTGGTCCGTCCAGGTCAGCGAGATCGAGTCGCCGGGGTGGTACTTGACCAGGACATGGGCCACGTCCTCGGGGCTGGAGACCGTCTGGCCGCCCACCGCGGTGATCGTGTCGCCCTGGCCCAGGCCGGCGTTGGCGGCCGGGGATCCGGAGAGGGTGCCGGCGATGGCCACGCCGCTGGTGCTGCCCTGGCTGCCGCCCTGGCTGAAGCCGGGGAAGCCGCCGAAGCCGCTGCCCGACCCGGTGCCCGAGCCGCTGCTGTCTGAGCTCCCCAGTTCCACGCCGAGGAAGGCGGTGGCGCCGAGGTGGACGTCGGCCGAGGCGGTGCCCGCCTCGATCTGCTTGGCGATCGAGAGCGCCTCGTTGATCGGGATCGCGAAAGCCTGCTCAGCGGACTGGCCCGACTGGCCCGACTGGCCCGACTGGCCCGGGAACTGGGACCCCGAGGAGGAGGAAGAGGCGGCGGTGTCCATGCCGATCACCTGGCCGTAGGCGTTGACCAGCGAGCCGCCCGAGTCGCCGGGCTGGATGTCGGCGTTGGTCTCGATCAGGCCGGTCAGCTGCTCGCTGACCCCGGAACCCTCGTCCGACGCGGTGATGGACTGATTGAGCGCGGTGACCGTGCCGGTCGCCACGGACGGGGTCCCGCCCTTGCCGCCGGCGTTGCCCAGGGCCACCACGCTGTCGCCGGACTGCACGGTGGAGGAGTCGCCCAGGCTGGCTACGGTCAGGCCGGACGCGCCCTGCAGTTGCAGCACGGCCACGTCGTGGCTGGCGTCGTAGCCCACTACCGTCGCGGTGTAGGTCTTGCCGTTGCCTATGTCGGTGACCTTGGTCGAGGTGGCGCCATCGATGACGTGGTTGTTAGTCAGCACCAGACCGTTGGAGGTGAGCACGATGCCGGTGCCTGCCGCGGTGGCCTGCTCGTCGCCGTCCGTGGACACCACGTCGACCAGGCCCGGGTCGACCCGGGCCGCGATCTCGCTGGACGTCAGCGCGCTCGAGGAGGTGGCGGTGGTGTGGCCCGTCGCGGTGTGGTTCGTGCTGCCGATCAGCCCGCCTACGGCGGCCCCGGCCGCCAGCGCGACCACGCCGGTCGCGGCCAGCCAGCGCTTGTGATGCGGCTGCCGCGGTGGCGGCGGCGGCTGAGTGCCGAAACCCGGCGCGCCAGCGTAGCCAGCACCGCCTCCGTAGCCAGCGGCGCCTCCGTAACCAGCGCCACCGGGATACCCAGCGCCGCCCGCATAACCCGGCCCGCCGGCGTAGCCGGAATCTCCCGGGTAGCCAGACCCGCCCACGCGGTCGGACGCAACGGGATGCGCGGATCGGTCGGCCTGGCCGGGCGCCACCGGACCAGTCTGCTCACTCTGCTCCCAGGGGTGACCCTGGTATCGCCGCGTCTGGTCCTGTGCGTCCTGCGGGTCGTCAGCGTGTTCCGGGTTCTGCTGGTAGTTCTCGCTCATGGTTTCCCTCAACTCGGTGCCGCCGCCTGGCGGCCTCGTCCTTTCGTCACGTTTTGATAATCGGCCGCGGACCTTGAGGCCAGCCAAGGGCAACCCCCTGCAATCCCTGAAGTTTGCTGAAGATCACCTGAAGGCGTTCAGGTTCACCCGTTCCCGGACAGCGGGACCAATTCGCGCTCCTCGGCCTCGTCCTCCTCATCACGGGCGGTCCACCATTCACGCACGGCCAGGCCGACCAGCGCCGGTACCAGGTCGGTGGACCTGCGCAGCAGCCAGGCCGTGCCCTTGGTCGCCATCCAGGCGATTTCCGCGAGCCGCGAAGGCGGCGGGCTGGACGGCTCAGGGTCGGGCCCGGGACCTACGGGGAAGCCCGACGCGGCCAGCAGGTCATGGAACTGACAGGCGATCAGGCGGTGCCCGCGCTCGTTCGGGTGCAGCCGGTCCACGCTCCAGTAACGGCGCTCGTAGGCGGTGGGATCACTGGTCACGTCCATGTGCAGGGTGCCGTAGCGCAGCGCCACCTCATCCAGGGCCTGGTTGACCGCCCGCATCCGCCGGGCCAGCGGCCGGGCCAGCGCCCGCGGCAGGCCGAACATCTGGCCCGGGTCCGGCAGCCGCATGGTGAGCACCTGCGCGCCCGCCGCCCGCAGGCCCTCCACCGTGCGGGCCAGTGCCGTGCCGGTGCGCTGCGGGTCGAAGTCACCGCGCAGGGTGTCGTTGATGCCCACCACCAGGCTGGCGATATCGGGTTTGAGGGCCTGCGCGGCAGGCAGCTGCAGGCGCTCGACGTCGAGCGCCTGCGCGCCCAGAGTGGCGAGATTGTGCAGGTCGGGCTGGTGCAAGGTAGCGGCAAGCAGCCTGGCCCAGCCGCGCCAGTCGCCCTCGGGCGCCGGATCGCCCATCCCCACCGTGATCGAGTCGCCGAGCGCGACGAAGGTCGTCATGCGGGCCTCCGTTCGGTTGTGACCTGGTCCGTCATGCTTCGCGCAGCACACACCCCGATCTCCTTCTCTGCCGTCGCCCGATCTCCCCTCCTGCTCCCGGTCTCCTCGGCTAGGGCCTGGTGTACCGCCAGGAAGGCGTGGACGGCCTCGGGCCAGCCGAAGCGTTCGGCCCGGGCCCGGGCCGCGGCCCGGCGGGCCTGTTCCGGCCGGGCCAGCAGCCGCCTCACCCCGGCCGCGAGGTCCTCGCCGGCCACGCTGGTCCCGGCGTCGCCTATTACTTCGGCCAGCGCGGACTCCGCGCTGACTACCACCGGCGTCCCGCAGGCCAGCGCCTCGAGGCCGGCCAGCCCGAAGGTCTCCGCCGGTCCGGGCGCGATGGCCACGTCGGCGCTGCCGAGCAGCGCGGCCAGGTCGGCGCGGTCCGGCAGGAAGCCGGCGAACGTGACGGGCAGCGCGTGGCGCGCCACCCGGCGCTCCAGGCGTCGGCGCAGCGGGCCGTCGCCCGCCACCACCAACCGGGTGGGCAGGCCGTCCCTGAGCAGAGTGGCCAGCGTATTCAGCGAGCGCTGCGGCTTCTTTTCCGGCGACAGCCTGCCGCAATGCACCAGCAGCGCCTGGCCGGGCGCCGCGCAGGCGGCCTTGGCCGTCTCGCCGGGCGGGCTGAAGGTATCCAGGTCCACGCCGAGCGGGGCCAGGACCAGGTTCCCGGCGCCGATCCGCTCGAATTCCGTGGCGGCCCAGGCGGTCGTGCAGATCACCTGGCGGTAGGCCGTCGCGGTGCGGCGGTTGACCGCGTCGACCAGGGCCAGGGCGGCGGCGAACCTGGTCAGCACGGGCAGGTCCAGGCCCGGCAGGGCCATGCGGAGCAGCGCCGTCAGGCTCTCGTGCGAGATCATGACCGCGGGCACCCCGTGCTCGCGGGCCCACCGTCCGGTCCAGCGCAGGGTGGTCCGGTCCGACACTTCCAGCGTGTCCGGCCGCAGGTCCTGAAGCAGCGCGGCCACCTGCCGCTTGCGCAGCAGCACCCGGTACCCCCCGGTAAACGGGATCCGCGGCCTGCGTAGCGTGATCACCCGGCCCTGGGCGGTCAGCTCGTCGCTGTCCCGCTCGCCCGGGATGACCAGCACCGGCTCGTGGCCCGCGGCCAGGTAGCCGGCCCCCAGCTCACGCAGGCAGGTGCGGAGCCCGCCGGAGTGCGGAGCGACGAAGTTCGCCACCCGGACGATCCTCATATCGTGGCCTTCTGCTGGCGGGTCCGGCCCAGCACGGCGGCGTAATGGCCGATCAGTTCCTCGGTCAGGGCGGGCCAGCTCCGGCTGAGGACCTTGCGCCGTCCCGCGGCGCCGAGCGCCGTCCGGGCCTGTGGATCGGCGGCCAGCCGCGCTACCGCGGCGGCGAACGCATCCTGGTCGCCGGGTGGCACCAGGTAGCCGGTCAACCCGTCCTCGACCAGGTCCAGCGGCCCGCCCGCGGCCGGCGCCACCACCGGCAGGCCGCTCGCGGCGGCTTCCTGCAGCGTCTGCCCGAAGGTCTCGTACGGCCCGCTGTGCACGAACACGTCGAGGCTGGCGTAGACGGCGGCCAGTTCGTCCCCCCGGCGCTCGCCGAGGAACCGGGCCGCGGGCAGCCGCTCACGCAGTACGGGCTCGGCTGGGCCGGCGCCCACGATGACCAGGCGCACCCCAGGCAGGGCGGTGATCCCGGCCAGCAGCTCGACCCGCTTTTCCGGGGCCAGGCGGCCTACGTAGCCGACGATCAGCTCGCCCTCCGGCGCCAGCTCGGCCCGGATCTGCGGGCTGCGCCGGGCTGGGTCAAAGCGGCGGGTGTCCACGCCCCGGCCCCAGAGCCACACGTTGCCGATGCCGCGGGCCAGCAGGCCGGTCGCGGTGACCGTGGACGGTGCCAGCGTGCGGGCGGCCCGGTTGTGGATGCCGCGCAGCCACCGCCAGGCGAATGCCTCCCCGGCCCGGCCGAGCCGGTAAGCGCGGGCGTAGGACGGCAGGTCAGTCTGGTAGACGGCGACCATGGGCAGGCCGAGCCGCCGGGCCACCGCCGCGCCGTGGGCGCCGAGGATCACCGGGCTGGCCAGGTGCACGATCTCGGCCCGGTGGCTGACCAGCGCGTCACTGATGTGGTGGCTGGGCAGGCCGAGCCGGAAGCTCGGGTAGCCGGGCAGGGGCACCGCGGGCACCCGCACCACGGGATAAGGGAACGGGCCCGCGTCCGCCGGCGGTGCTCCGCGTGGCGGCTGCGGGGCGATAACGAGTGGTTGGTCGCCCCGGGCGACGAGTGCTTCTGCCACTCGCAGCACGCAATGGGCGACACCGTTGACGTCGGGCGGGAAGGATTCGGTGATGATCGCTACCCTCATGCTCACAAGGTGCGGTACGCGAGGATCGCCAGGTCACAGGGGCCATGACTTCCAGGCGAACCTTCCGTGACTTCTTGGGTTTGCCACAATGGCGGATATGAATCACGTCGGCGGCGCGCAGGATACGTCCACCTGGATCCTCCGGCTCGATCAAGCCGGACCCAAGGCACCCGGCCCGCGGCTCGCGGTCAAGGACTGCATCGACGTGGCCGGCCTCCCCACCACGGTGGGCTGCCCGGTGATCGCCGACCTGGCCCGCCCGGCGCCCAGGGACGCGGCCGTGGTCGCCGCGGCCCGGCGATCCGGAGCCCAGATCACCGGCAAGACCAACCTGAGCGAGCTGTGCTGGTCGGCGGTCGGGACGAACAGCTGGTCGGGGACGCCGCCCAACCCCCTCGACCCGCGGCGCGTGCCGGGCGGCTCCTCGAGCGGCTCGGCCGTGGCCGTGGCCACCGGGCAGGCGGACGTGGCGCTGGGCACCGACACCGGCGGTTCGGTGCGGATTCCCGCTGCCTGCTGCGGCATCGTCGGGCTCAAGACCACCTGGGGCCGGGTGCCGGTGGACGGCGTCTACCCGCTGGCGTCCTCCCTGGACACCGTCGGGCTGCTCGGCCCGGACGTGGCCGCGGTCGAACTGGGCATGCGGCTGATCGAGCCGGGTTTCACGGTCGGCGCCTGCGAGCTCGCAGTGGGCCGGGTCCGCGTGGACGTCCAGATCGATCCGGCCGTGGACGCGGCCGTCGACGCGGCGCTGGCCGCCGCGGGCGTGGCCGCCACCGATGTCGGCGGCCTCGACTGCGCCGCGGCGGCGGAAGCCGGAGGCCTGCTCATCGACGCTGAGGCCTATCCGGTGAACGCCTACCTCGTGCCCGAACTGGCCCGGCTCAACTCGTTCAACCAGCGGAACCTGACCGAGGCAGCCGAGGTCACCGCCGACCAGGTGGCCGCGGCCAACCGGGTCAGGGAGGCGATAAGGGAGTGGTTCGCCGCGATGCTGGGCCGCCACCCGTTCCTCGCCCTGCCCACGCTGATCGGCGCGCCGCCGCTAATCGGCCAGCGGGGCATACCGCTCACCATGCTGACCTTGCCGGTCAACCTGGCCGGACTGCCCGCCCTGGCCTTGCCCGTGCCCGGCGGTCCGGCCGGACTGCCCGCATCGCTGCAGCTCGTCGGCCCGTCCGGCAGCGAGGAACGGCTCATCGCCCTCGGCCGCCACATCGAGGCGGCACTCTAAGACCCGCTCGGACTACTTGGGGCGCAGCGCGGTCTGGAACAGGATCAGCGCGAACACCAAGAACGTGATGATGTGCACGCTCGTGCAGTACGGGCAGATCTGCCCGATCTCGACCAGCTCGGCGTAGATCAGGTAGACGACGAAGCCCATCCCGGCCACCGCGGCCGCGAGGCGTATCCGCCCGACCGCGGGCGCCGTGGCCCGCCAGGCCCACGGCGAGCAGATGGCCACCATGAACACGTAGAACACCACCCCGAACAGCGCCACGGGAACCCCGAATACGTAGGCCTCCGGGCTGTGCTGCACCACCTGGCACGGGTCGCCGTCGACAGAGCAGCCGAGCAGCCCGGTGCCGGAATAGTGCGTGTAGGTCTGGTAGGCCGAGTCGGCCAGGCCGAGCACGCACAGCGCCAGCGTGCTGAACTCCAGCCAGCCCATGGCCCACGGCGACGGCCTTATCCCGGGCCGCGGGCCGTTGCGCAGCCCGGCCGATACCCCCGATCCGTTCATGGCCGAAGGGTAACCCGGCGGCCCGATGAATTCCGGCGTGCTCAGACGTCATAGCTGCGACTCGAAGCAGACGCGGAGAGAAGCAGACGCGGAGAAAGGTCCGGCCGTTACAGGGCCGGCCGGGCCAGCGCCAGCGAACCTGGCCGCCCGGGCAATCCGGACCGTAGGTGAGAATGTGATCTACGGACCTGAGAAACCCGACGGAGGGAGTCGCCGATGAGCGCCACGGCTGACACGCGGCTGGTTGCGGGCATCTCGCTCCGGGAGTTCCTGCACGGGCTGCCCGGGGTTGACCAGGTCGGCGCCGAGGCCCGGGCGGCCATGCTGGCCAGCCGGTCGATCAAGACCACGGCCAAGCAGTGGGCCCTGGACCTGGCCATCTCGATGATCGACCTGACCACGCTGGAGGGCCAGGACACGCCGGGCAAGGTCAGGGCCCTGTGCGCCAAGGCCAAACGCCCGGATCCCGCCGACCCCGCCGCCCCCCAGGTCGCCGCGGTCTGCATCTACCCGGACCTCGCCCACGTCGCGGCGGCGGAGGTCAAGGGCACCGGCATCCACGTGGCCAGCGTCGCCACCGCCTTCCCCAGCGGCCGGACCAGCCTGGAGGTCAAGCTGGCCGACGTGCGGTACGCGGTGTCGGCGGGCGCCGACGAGGTGGACATGGTCATCGACCGCGGCGCCTTCCTGGCCGGCGACTACCAGCTGGTCTTCGACGAGATCGCCGCGGTCAAGCAGTCCTGCGGGGTAGCTCACCTCAAGGTCATCCTGGAGACCGGCGAGCTGGTCACGCTGGACAACGTGCGCCGCGCCTCGTGGCTGGCCATGCTGGCCGGCGCCGACTTCATCAAGACCTCGACCGGCAAGGTCACTCCCGCCGCCACGCTGCCCGTCACCCTGGTCATGCTGGAGGCCGTGCGCGACTTCCGCGAGACCCACGGCCGCCAGGTCGGCGTCAAGCCCGCCGGCGGCATCCGCACCGCCAAGGACGCCATCAAGTACCTGGTCCTGGTCAACGAGACGGCGGGGGAGGACTGGCTGGATCCCCGCTGGTTCCGCCTGGGCGCCTCCAGCCTGCTGAACGACCTGCTCATGCAGCGGACCAAGATGGCCACCGGCCGCTACTCGGGTCCCGACTACTTCACCCTGGACTGACATGCCTAAGTTCGAGTACGCGCCCGCCCCGGAGTCGCGGGCGATCGTCTCCCTCAGGGAGTCATACGGGCTGTTCATCAACGGCGAGTTCACGCCCGGCGTGGACGGCCGCGCGTTCAAGACCATCTCGCCGGCCACCGAGGAAGTGCTGGCCGAGGTGACCGAGGCCGGCCCCGCCGATGTGGACCGCGCGGTGGCTGCCGCCCGCCGGGCCTACGAGCGGACCTGGTCCCAGCTGCCGGGCCGGGAACGGGCCAAGTACCTGTTCCGGATCGCCCGGATCATCCAGGAGCGAGCCCGCGAACTGGCCGTGCTCGAGTCGCTCAACAACGGCAAGCCGATCAGGGAATCGCGCGACGTGGACATACCGCTGGTCGCGGCGCACTTCTTCTACCACGCCGGCTGGGCCGACAAGCTGGAGTACGCAGGCTACGGCCCGGCGCCCAAGCCCCTGGGCGTGGCCGGGCAGGTCATCCCGTGGAATTTCCCGCTGCTGATGCTGGCCTGGAAGATCGCCCCCGCGCTGGCCTGCGGCAACACGGTGGTGCTGAAGCCCGCCGAGACCACCCCGCTGACCGCGCTGCTGTTCGCCGAGATCTGCCAGCAGGCCGACCTGCCGCCTGGCGTGGTGAACATCGTGACCGGCGCCGGGGAGACCGGCCGGACCCTGGTCACCCATCCCGGCATCGACAAGGTCGCGTTCACCGGATCCACCGAGGTCGGCAAGGAGATCGCCCGCGCCTGCGCCTCCGGCCCGCGCAAGAAGCTGACCCTGGAGCTGGGCGGCAAGGCGGCCAACGTCGTGTTCGAGGACGCGCCCGTCGACCAGGCGGTCGAGGGCATCGTGAACGGCATCTTCTTCAACCAGGGCCACGTGTGCTGCGCCGGGTCCCGGCTGCTGGTGCAGGAATCGGTCTACCCCGAGGTCCTGGCCTCGCTGCAGCGGCGGCTGGCCACGCTGCGGCTGGGCGACCCGCTGGACAAGAACACCGACGTCGGCGCCATCAACTCCGCCGCCCAGCTGGCCAAGATCCGCGAGCTGTCCGAGGTCGGCGAGGCGGAGGGCGCGCAGCGGTGGTCCCCGCCGTGCGAGCTGCCGGTGAAGGGGTTCTGGTTCCCGCCCACGCTGTTCACCGGGGTGTCGCAGGCGCACCGGATCGCCCGCGAAGAGATCTTCGGCCCGGTCCTGTCGGTGCTCACCTTCCGCACCCCGGCTGAGGCCGTGGAGAAGGCCAACAACACCCCGTACGGGCTGTCCGCCGGGGTCTGGACCGACAAGGGATCGCTGATCTTGTGGATGGCGTCCCGGCTGCGGGCCGGCGTGGTCTGGGCCAACACGTTCAACAAGTTCGACCCGGCCTCGCCGTTCGGCGGCTACAAGGAATCCGGCTACGGCCGCGAGGGCGGCCGGCATGGGCTGGAGGCGTACCTCGATGTCTGACACCGCCACCGCGAACGGCCGCCTGGCCGTGCGGAAGACCTACAAGCTCTACATCGGCGGGGCCTTCCCCCGCTCCGAAAGCGGAAGATCCTACGTGGTGACCGACCACAAGGGCGGATTCCTGGCCAACGCGGCCATGGCCTCGCGCAAGGACGCCAGGGACGCGGTCACGGCCGCCCGCAAGGCGTTCCCCGGCTGGTCGGGAGCGACCGCCTACAACCGCGGCCAGGTGCTGTACCGGGTCGCCGAGCTGATGGAGGGCCGCCGGGCCCAGTTCACCGCCGAGGTGCGCTCGGCCGACGGCCTGGGCGCCCGCCAGGCCGAAGCGGCCGTGGACGCCGCCATCGACCGCTGGGTCTGGTACGCGGGCTGGTCGGACAAGATCGCCCAGGTCCGCGGGGCCGCCAATCCGGTGGCCGGGCCGTACTTCAACTTCTCCTTGCCCGAGCCGACCGGCGTGGTCGCGGTCATCGCGCCCGAGGCCTCCACCCTGCTGGGCTTCGTCTCGGTGGTCGCGCCCGCGATCGTGACCGGCAACACCGTGGTGGCCCTGGCCAGCGAGCGCGGTCCGCTGCCCGCGGTCACGCTGTCGGAGGTGCTTGCCACCTCCGACGTGCCGGGCGGCGTAGTCAACGTGCTCACCGGCCGCACCGCCGAGGTCGCGCCCTGGCTGGCCTCGCACATGGACGTCAACGCCATCGACCTGGCCGCGGCGCCCGCCGACCTGGCCGACGACCTGGCCACGGCGGCCGCCGAGAACCTCAAGCGCGTGGTCAGGTCCGCTGAGGAGGACTGGACGGTTACGCCGGGCCTGCAGCGGATGCTGACCTACCTGGAGACCAAGACCGTCTGGCACCCCGCAGGCACCTGACCCCGCGTCCGTATCATGACCGCGGCGGTGACATCCGTCATGCGCAGGACAGGATCTGTCGCACTGGGCCGGGAAGCGCGGGCTGCCTAGCGTTAATGGCATGACGAACACCACTGAGCACACGACCCAGACCCGCGATCGCAGCCGGCTGCAGTCGGTAGCCAAGATCGTGGTCTTCGACATCGCCGGGCCCCTGGTGGCCTACTGGCTGCTGCGCAAGGCCGGTCTGGGCACCGTTTCCTCGCTGGTCCTGAGCGGCGTCCTGCCCGGCATAGCCGTGCTGGGCGGCCTGATCCGCCATCGGCACCTGGATGCGGTCGGCATCCTGGTCCTGGCCGGCATCGCCGTCGGCACCGTCCTCGGGCTGCTGAGCGGCAACCCCCGCCTGTTCCTGATGGAGGGCTCGGTGCCCACGGCCGTGTTCGGAGTGCTCTGCCTGGCCTCGCTGTGGTCGCAGCGGCCGCTGATCTACCGGTTCGCCATGGAGTTCATGGGCGAGGGCACCGCGCGCGGCCGGGAGTTCGCCAGCCTGTGGCAGTACGACACCTTCCGCCGCATCTTCCGGCTCTACACGCTGGTCTGGGGCGTGGTGTACCTGCTCGAGGCCGCCGCCCGCGTGGTCATCGTCGAGACCACCTCGACCGGCACCGCCCTGGCCGTCTCCAAGGTCATGCCCTACGCCGTGGCCGGCTGCCTGGTCGGCTGGATGGTCCTCTACGGCCGCCGCGCCCGCCGCGAAGGCGAGCGCCTCGCCGCCCAGGCCGAAGCCGCGCAGGCCGAAGCCCAGCGCGCCGAGCCCGTCCAGCCCCCCGCGCCCGCCCTCTCCGTCGCCCTCTGACCGCCCAGGCGCCCGCCACGTGACATGAAACCCGGGTTCCAGCACCTCCCCGCGTGCTGGAACCCGGGTTTCATTACGTAAAAAAGCGCTCCCACCCTCAGCCGTGATGGTGCTGGCGGTAGTGCTCGGCCAGCACGTCGTCGCCGAAGTCGTCGGCCGGGTTGCGCCACACCGAGTGGATGTGGTTGCCGTTGCCCTGGGTGTTGTCGTGCTCGATGAGCAGCGTCGGTCCCTGGATGCGGAAGTAGTGCCGCTGCCCGGGCTCAGTGGCGCCCGCCCAGGCGAAGGTGAGCTGGTCGAACCCGGCGCGCTCCAGGTCGTTCAGCTGCGCCCCGGCCACCTCGTCGGGCAGCCTCCTGGCGAACGCCCCGACCAGCTCCGACAGCTCATCGAGCTGGCGTTCGGGCAGCTCAGCAGCTGAAAGCCCCTTCGGCTGAGCGCGCACGTAGCTGAGGATGTCGCGCTCGTCCTCGCTGATCACGTAGTCGGGCTCGGGGAAGAACACCGGGTCGGGCCGCTCGATCTCGCCGATCCTGGGCACCATCCGGGTGGCGAAATCGGGCGGCGGCCGGTGGTGGATGATCGCGGCCTGCCGGTGCGCGGCGTCCAGCGAGTTCACGAACCGGAAGGCCAGCTCCTCCTCGTCGGCCAGCGGGGCCAGCAGCCCGTACGACGCCGGCTCGGCGCCCAGCATGCACGGGGTGGGGGAGACGTGCCGGCCGTCGGCCACGGTGAAGTTGAGTGATACGTGATGCCCGGCGACCTGCCAGCCCCACACCTGATCTCCCGGCGCGCCGAACACCCGGAAGCTGTACCGCTCCGGGTTGAACAGGTCAGCCAGGTCCGGCTGCAGCGCCCGCAGCACGTGCTCGAGCGCCATCACCGAGACGACCCTCGCGTACCCCGGCAGGCTGGTCCCGCTCATGATCAGCTCGTGCGCCAGCCTGCGCTGGCCGTCGTCCAGCGCGCCGATCGGCAGCCCCTCCCGATCCGGCACGGGCAGGAACGACCACTCTCGCCGCTGCTCGCCAAAGGCAGCGCATGCCCGGCCGCGCTGCGCCTCGGTCAGCGCTGCCACGAAGGCCGCCGCGGCCTTGGCCATCCGCGCCGCCGTCTCCGGCGCCGCCCGCCGGTCCGCGTCATTCATCCGCCGTCCCTCCGATCGTGGTGCCCTCCGCAGGCGGCCTGCCGCCCGCGCCGGTCTTCATTTTTCTCCCGAACGGTCCGTGCCGCACGCCCCCCGCCCGCTCACCGCCCCGCGGGCAGGTTACGCTCGCCGCTCGCGCCGCGGTCATCCCGGCTCAGTCCGGCCGCAGCGCCACCTCGCACAGCCGCACGATGTCGGGTCCGGCGGCGGTGATGTCCCGGTCCGGGCCGGCCAGCGTGTCGAAGGTCTCGAAGCTGGTCAGGGTGACCAGCACGCGGACGGCCCGGTCCGCCTCGGCCGCGGTCAGCGACGTCCCGGCCAGCCGGCCGGCCAGTACGGTCAGGCCCTGGTGCCGGCGCTGGTCCCGGGCGGTGATGACCGCGCCGACATCGGGATCGAGCAGGGCCAGGGCGCGCAGCCGCCGCATGGCCGGCCGGTCAGCCGCCCAGAACTGCCCGAAGCAGGCCACGAAACGGCGCAGTGCCTGCCGCGGGTCCGGTTCGGTGAACGCCTCGGCCAGGCCGGACATCCCGCCCAGCTCGGCCAGGTAGTCGCACAGCGCCTCGAGCAGGCCGGCCTTGGAGCCGAACTGGTAATAGACCGTGGCCCGGGCCACGTCGGCCTGCCTGGCCACGGCGTCGACGGTGAACGCGGTGTAGCGGTCCGTCCCGCCGAGCAGGCCCCGGGCCGCGTCCAGTACCTGCTGCCGGGCCGCTTCGATGGGCTCCTGGCGTTTGCCCAGGTTGTAGGGGCGTGGACTCACCGGATTGACTGCCTCCCGCCTTCGTTGATTTAATCAGACAGACCATCTAACTAAATAATATCTCCACGGAGGCTCACGTGACTACCCCGCAGAACACGACCGCCGCCCGGGTCCCGCCCCGGATGCGCCGTCAGGCGAAGATCATGCGCATGGTGAACGTGCCCATGCGCCGGATTCTCGGCCTGCCGTTCCGTACCCCGCTGAGCAGGAACCTCATGCTGCTGTACCTGACCGGCCGGCGCAGCGGGAAGTCCTACCGGCAGCCGGTGAGCTACGTCCGCCACGACGACACGCTCCTGACGCCGGGCGGCGGGAAGTGGAAGCTCAACCTGGTGCCGGGGCGCCCGACACGGATCCGCCTCGGCGGCCGCGACATCCTGGCCCGGCCCGATCTGGTCGCCGACCCCGACGAGATCGACCGGCTGCTGATGATCATGACCGACGCCAACCCGCGCACCGCGGGCTTCATCCCCATCCCGCGCGGCGAGGACGGCCACTTCGAGGAGGCCGCGCTGGCCGGCGCGGTCAGCCACGGCTTCCGCATCGTCCGCTGGCACCTGGCCGAGCCTGAGCAGGTGCAATAGCCTGGCAGCCGCGTCCGGCTGGCTGATGTCGAGGTGCTGCAACAGGATTTTCCGGACATGCTGAGGCCATGAAGGACGATCACCACCCGGGCCACCACCACGCGCATGATCACCAGCACGGGCCGCACCATGATCATCAGCCTGCGGCCCGCGGCCTGTGGGCCCGGGTCAGGCACACCGTCGGCCCGCACTCGCACTCCCACGACCGGGCGTCCGACCCGGCGCTTGAGTCCTCGGCCGAGGGCCTGCGGGTGCTGTGGATCTCGCTGGCCGGGCTGGCCGCGACCGCGTGCGCGCAGGCGATTGTGGTCGTGCTGTCCGGCTCGGTCGCGCTGCTGGGCGACGCGCTGCACAACTCGGCCGACGCGCTGACCGCCGTCCCGCTCGGCATCGCGTTCCTGGTCGGCAGGCGCCGTCCCACCCGCCGTTACACCTACGGCTACGGCCGGGCCGAGGACCTGGCCGGCATCGTCATCGTGGCCGTGATCGTGCTGTCCTCGGCCGCGGCCGCCTACGCTGCCCTGCAGCGGCTGCTGCACCCGCATCCGGTCACCCACCTGGCCGCGGTGGCGGTCGCGGCCGCGGTCGGCTTCGCGGGCAACGAACTGGTGGCCAGGTACCGGATCGTCACCGGGCGCCGGATCGGCTCCGCGGCGCTGGTCGCCGACGGGCTGCACGCGCGCACCGACGGGTTCACCTCGCTGGCCGTGCTGGCCGGGGCGGGCGGGCTGGCCATCGGCTGGCGGTGGGCCGACCCCGTGGTGGGCCTGCTCATCACGGCGGCCATCGCCGTGGTGGGCTGGCAGGCGGCCCGCGAGGTCGGCCGGCGGCTGATGGACAGCGTGGACCCGGCCCTGACCGAGATGGCCGAGACCACCCTGCGGGCCACGCCAGGCGTGCTGGACACCGGGCCGGTGCGGCTGCGCTGGGTCGGCCGGACGCTGCGGGCCGAGTGCGACATCCTGGTCGACCCGCGCAGCACGGTCATCGAGGCGCACGACGTCGCGGTCGCCGCGGAGCACGCGCTCATCCACGCCATCCCCCGGCTGGCCGCCGTCAGCGTGCACGCCGATCCGCTGGACGACGCCGATCACCACGCCCCGCTCGCCGATCACGCGCTGGCTGATCACGTCCTGGCCGGTCACGTCCTGGCCGGCTAGACCCGGGGCAGGATCCCGGCCAGCAGGGAGCCCATCCGGCCGGCCGCGGCCCGGCCCGCCTCTACCACATCGACGTGGCTCAGGCTCTGCCCGGCCAGGCCCGCCGCCATGTTCGTGACCAGGGATATGCCCAGTACCTCAGCGCCCATCTGGCGGGCCGCGATCGCCTCCAGGCCGGTCGACATCCCGACCAGGTCGGCGCCGAGCCGGCCGAGCATGGTGATCTCCGCCGGGGTCTCGTAGTGCGGCCCCGGCATCATCGCGTACACCCCCTCGGCCAGGCTTGGGTCGGCCTCGCGGGCCAGGGCCCGCAGCCGCGGCGAGTACAGGTCGGTCAGGTCGACGAACCGCGGGCCGACCGACGGCGCGGGCCCGGTCAGCGGCGACTTCCCGGTCAGGTTGAGGTGGTCGCTGATCAGCACCGGCTGCCCGACGCCGAGCCCGGGACGGATGCCGCCCGCCGCGTTGGTCAGCACCACCACCCGGCAGCCCGCCGAGATGGCCGTGCGCACGCCGTGCACCACGGTGGCGGGCGGCAGCCCCTCGTACAGGTGGACCCGGCCCAGGAACACCAGGACCCGCAGCGGCCCGGCGGTCACCGCGCGCACCGTCGGCGTATGCCCGGCCACGGTGGGCTCGGGGAATCCGCCCAGTTCGGTCAGCGGGATCTCCGCCTCGGCGGCGCCGATCGCCTCGGCGGCCGGGGCCCAGCCCGAGCCGAGGACCACCGCCACGTCGGGCTGGCCGGCCAGGTCGGTGAGGCGGGCGGCGCTGGCCGCCGCGACCGCGAAAGGGTCTTCAGTCACGTTGGTCATCATGGCGCATCACAGCACCGCCAGGCACCTCAAGCCACGGTCGGCCGTGATCGATACACCGCGCGAGCACCACGGT
This sequence comes from uncultured Actinomycetes bacterium, assembly GCA_963790065.1. Taxonomy (GTDB): domain Bacteria; phylum Actinomycetota; class Actinomycetes; order Streptosporangiales; family Streptosporangiaceae; genus Palsa-504. The sequence goes on from CAWBNK010000034.1 coordinate 509,770, forward strand.
CCGTTCGGCCGAAGACTAAGTGGGCCGGGATTCGGTATAGCGTGACGGGGTGGACGAGGAGGCTGTGACCCCGGAAACCGGGGGAGCCCTGGGGGCCGATCCGCAGACCGAGGCCCCGCCGCCGGAGACGGCCGGGCCGGTATCGCCGTGGGATGACCCGCGGCTGCCGTGGACCGGCCGGCCGCGCAAGGTGGACGTCCTGTGCTGGGGCGGCATCGTGCTCAGCGGCATCTACTACTGGGCCCTGCTGCCCTTCGTGGCCCCGCTGGTGGGCACCCACCCGGTCTTTCTCGAGGTGCTGAACGGGAACACCGCGGCTATCATCTCCGCCGCGGCGTTTGTCCGCGTCGGGCACGGGACGCTGCTCGTGGTGCTGCTGGCCGCCATTCCGGGGCTGATGAAGTTCGACGCGCTGTACTGGTGGGCGGGCCGGCTGTGGGGCGAGCGCCTCATCCTGCTGCTGTCGGGCAAGCGCAACCGGGGCACGAAGTACATGGACCGGGTGCAGCGCTGGGGCCGCAAGTTCACCTGGCCCGCGGTGCTGGTCGCCCCGTTCCTGCCCATCCCCACCGCGATCATCTACGTGGTGGTCGGCTGGGCCGGGATGCGCCTGATCACCTTCCTCATCCTGGACATCATCGGCTCGCTGGGCTGGGCGGGCCTGCTGGCGGGCCTGGGGTACGCCCTAGGCCATCACGCGGTGGTGGTCGCCCAGTCCATCTCGCACTACGGGCTGTGGATCTCGATAGGCCTGATCGTGATCATCGTGATCTTCCAGGTGCGGTCGCAGCGCCGGCTGCTGCGCGAGGTCGGGCAGGCCCGGATGGCGGCCAGGACCGGGCCGGCCGCACCCGTCGGCGGCGATGAGGCCAGCGGCTGATCCCGGCGACGACGCCGGCCGGGACCTGGCCGAGCGCTGCCTGGCTCCGCTGGTCAGCCGTGGCGATGTCCCCTCGCTGGCCTACGCCGTGGTCAGGGGTTCCGGCGTCGCGCTGGGCGGGTTCGGCGGCGCGGCCTCGCGGACCATCTTCGAGATCGGTTCGGTGACCAAGGTCTTCACCGCACTGCTGCTGGCCGATCTGGCCGAACGCGGCCAGCTACGGCTGGCTGACCCGGCGGCGCGCTACCTGCCGGGCGGCGGGTCAGGCCAGGTCACCCTGGCTGACCTGGCCACCCATACGGCGGGACTGCCGCGCCTGCCGCCCCGGCTGGGCTGGTTCGCGCTGGCCAGTCCCCAGGACCCCTACGTGCACTACCCGGCCGGGTGGCTGGTCCGGGCCGGCCGCCGGTCGCTGCGCGCCGCCACCAGGCCGAACGCCTACGCGTATTCTAATTACGGCTACGGCCTGCTTGGCTATCTGCTTGAGCAGGCCGCGGGCACGCCCTACGAGCGGCTGGTGGCCGAGCGGATCTGCGGTCCGCTCGGCCTGGGCGACACCACGTTCGAGGTCCGGTCCGCGGACCGCGGCCGCCTGGCGCAGGGCCACGCGCGCGGGCGGCCCGCCCCGCCCTGGCACCTGGGCGCGCTGGCCGCCGCCGGCGGCCTGCACTCGACCGCGGCTGACCTGGCCACGCTGTTGCGCGCCTGCCTGGCGCCGGACGCCACGCCGCTGGCCGCCGCCATCAGGGCCACGCTGGCCCCGCGGACCGCGATCCCGTCCGGCCAGATCGGCCTGGCCTGGCATCACTCCCGCCGCGGGCCCCGCGAGATCATCTGGCACAACGGGATGACCGGCGGGTTCAGCGCCATGATCGCCTTCGACCCCGCGCGCGGCCTCGGCGTGGCCGCGCTGGCCGACACCGCGGGCACCCCGCCGCCCCTGGATGAGGCGGTCTTCGCTGCGGTATCGCGCGGCTAGCCCTTGACCACGCCCGAGGTCAGGCCACGGATGTAGTAGCGCTGCAGCGCGACGTACAGCACCACGCACGGGATCATGGCGATCACCGCCCCCGCCTCCAGGTAGCCGAAATTGACCTGGCCGACGCTGCCGTACTCCATGTTGAGCAGCGCGAGCGGAAGCGTGTAGAGGTCATTGCTGGTCAGCTGCTGGACTGGCGGACCACGAGGCGGGAGGGAACGATCCGCACCCCATGCGCGGGCTCGTCGGCGATGGCGGCCAGCAGCAGTTCCGCGGCCGCCCGGCCGACCTCTTCCAGGCACATGTCGATGCTGCTCAGCGGCGGCTGCGCGCCGAGCGCCATCGGTTCCCAGTTGTCGAAGCCGACCAGGGCCACGTCGTCCGGGATCCGCCGGCCCGCGGCCCGCAGCGTGTCCGCCACGCCGCGGGCGATCTGGTCGCTGCCGCAGAAGATCGCATCCGGGTCGGGCCCGTCGGCCAGCAACTGGCCGGCCGCCTCCCGGCCCCAGCGCTCGCTCCACTCGCCGAACCGCACGCCGCCGTGCGCCGCCAGCCCCTCCGCCGCGAGCGCCGCGCCGAACCCCGCGGCCCGCTTGCGGGCGGCCAGGAAGCGCTCCGGGCCGGTGATGTGCCCGATCCGGCGCCGGCCCGCGGCCAGCAGGTGCTCGGCCGCCGTCCGCCCGCCGCCCTCGTCGTCGGGCAGCACCGCGGGCCCGTCCTCGCCGCGGGGCTGGGTCATCGCGTAGACCACGGGAACGCCCGGCCCGGCCGCCACCGGCGCCCGGGGCTCGACCCGGCGCCCGGTGACGATCAGCCCGTCTACCCGGCGGCCGGCCAGCATGTCGATATAGCGCTTCTCGCGCTCGGGGTCGTCACGGGTGTCGCACATGAACACCGACACCTGCCCGGTGCCGAGGGCGTCCTCCGCGCCCAGCATCACCGGGATGCTGAACCGGCCGAAACTGTCCGTGGTGATCATGCCCACCGTGAACGAGCGGCCCGCCAGCAGCGCCTGGGCCAGTGTGTTCGGGGCGAAACCGAGCCGTCGCGCCGCGTCGGCCACCCGCTCCCGCGTCTCGTCGCGGAGCTTGCCCTGCCCGTTGAGCGCCTTGGAGGCGGTGCCGATGGACACGCCGGCCTCCGCCGCCACGTCGCGGATGGTCACCCGCCTCATCTGCCGCTCCTCAGTGCTGGTTTCCTCAGTGCTGGTTTCCTCGGGGCTCGCTGCCAGGCCTCGCGGAGCTAGCCCTGATCTAGCATGCCGCGCTGGCTGTGGTGCCGCCGACGCTGTTGACGCCTCACGGGCCAGCCTCTAGCCTACGGATTCGTGGGAATCTGGGAAAACCTATTCCTCCCACCCACGGAGCCCTGGAGACCGCCCACGTGAACAGTCCCGAACCACCGTCTGCGGCTGCACCCGCCACCAGCCTGCCGGTCCATCCTGATCCCGCGCCACCCGCCGGGCTCTCGGATGACCCGGCACCGGGCCCGGATCACCCCGCCGGGCCGGTCGCCCCCACCGCCCGGGCCACCGGACCGCACCAGCCGACCGTCCGCGCCCGCCTGGCCGATGGGCTGCTGGGGCGGTGGCAGCACAGGAGCCTGACCGCCAGCCTCCCGCTCGCCCTGCGCCAGCTCGAGGACGCGGGCAACCTGGACAACCTGCGCGTGGCCGTGCGCGTCGCCCAGGCCGGCGACCAGGGAAACGGCGACTCGCCAGGCGGCTTGCGCTACCGCGGCCCGGTGTTCATGGACTCCGACATCTACAAGACCATGGAGGCCATCGGCTGGGAACTGGCGCACGGCGACCGCCCGGAGCTGGCCTCCTTCGCCGCCCAGGTCATCGCGCTGCTCGAGCAGGCGCAACGGCCGGACGGCTACCTGAACTCGTACTTCCAGGTCAGCAGCGAGCCGCGGTTCTCCAGGCTGGCCTCAAGCCACGAGATGTACTGCGCGGGGTACCTGATCCAGGCCGCGGCTCACCCTGCGCTTTCGGCCCCGGCTGCGTCCCCCGCGGACGCAGCCGGGGCCTTCCCGGTCACGGCCATCGCGATCCCTTACTTCCAGTGGGACAACAGGGACGGCCGCGGCATGCGGGTCTGGATGCCCCGCGCCGGCGGCTAGGCGCAGCCGGCCGCGGGGTACCGGCGCCGCGGCCGGCGCTGCCGCATGACGCTGGCGCCACCGCCGGCGCTGCCGCTCGCACGACGCCGGCGCCCGCGCGGCCCTCAGCGCACCCCGTACAGGTACTCGAGCGCGAGCTGGTCCAGGTGCTCGTAGGCCAGTCCTCGCTGGCCCAGCCGCTCCGCGTCCGCGCTGGCCTCGCGCACGTCCCGCCAGGTCTCCCCGGCCTCCAGCGTGGGCTGGCCCAGCTGGTCCACGCCCGAGGCGCGCAGCGCCTCCGCCACCTCGGGGTCGGCCCGGAAGGCCCGGACCTTGGCCCGCAGGATCAGGTAGTTCCGCATGCACGCGGCCGCCGAGGTCCAGACGCCCTCGTCGTCCTCGGTGCGCGGCGGCTTGTAGTCGAAGTGGACCGGGCCGGAGTACCCGCCGGCCTCCAGGGTGTCCACCACCCAGAACGCCCCGCGCACGTTCCCGGCGCCGAACCGCAGGTCCTGGTCGTACCGCGGGCCGTGCTGCCCGTTCAGGTCGATGTGGAACAGCTTGCCGTGCCACATCGCCTGGGCGATGCCGTGCGCGTAGTTCAGGCTGGCCATCTCCTCGTGCCCGATCTCCGGGTTGATGCCGACCATGTCGCCGTACTCGAGCCGGTTGATGAAGGCCAGCGCGTGGCCCACGGTGGGCAGCAGGATGTCGCCGCGCGGCTCGTTCGGCTTGGGCTCGATCGCGAACCTGATGTCATAGCCCTGGTCCCGCACGTACGCGCACAGCAGGTTCAGCCCCTCCGCGTACCGGTCGAGCGCAGCACGGATGTCCTTGGACGCGCCGGACTCCGCGCCCTCGCGGCCGCCCCAGAAGATGTAGGTGCGGGCGCCGAGCTCGGCGGCCAGGTCCAGGTTCCGCATCACCTTGGCCAGCGCGAAGCGCCTGATCTCCCGCTCGTTCGCGGTGAACGCCCCGTCCTTGAACATCGGGTGGCCGAACAGGTTCGTGGTGGCGGTCGTCACCACCAGCCCCGTCTCCGCCAGCGCCTTGCGGAACGCGCCGATCCGCTCGTCCCGCTCGGCGGGCGTGGCCTCGAAGCCGAACACGTCGTTGTCGTGGAAGTTGACCCCGTAGGCCCCGAGCTCGGCCAGCTTGTACACGGCGCGCTCGGCGGGCATGGGCGGGCGCACGGCCGACCCGAACACGTCGACGCCTTGCCATCCGACCGTCCAGATTCCGAACGAGAAGCGGTCCTCGCGCGAGGGAACATAATCCGTGCTCACCAGGCGTTCCTTTCCGTCATGCCGCTGGTCTGCCCATGCTTTCACGCCCCGGTTCTACGCCGCCCCACGCCTCCCCGTCCCCGTGCCCGCCCACAACACCGCCCCGCCATCCTTGTGCCACCCCGCCAGCCCCCCGACCTCGCTCGTCCATGATCGCGGGCAGTTTTGACCAAATAGCGACCATTTCTGCCCGCGATCAAGGATTCATCCCATTTCTGGTCACGATCATGAGGGACTGCCGCGCCCTCGAGCACGCCCCACCTGTACGCCTCAGCCGCCACGGCCTCAGCAGCCCCACCAGCCTCGCCCTCGCCGACGGAACGCTCAGCTGCGGCCCCAGCTGGCGGTGGCGTCGCGCAGGGCGGCGTACCGCTCGCGGACCATCGGGACCGGCTCGCCGGTGTACTCGGCGCTCGGGCCGGCCAGCGGCCAGACCGGGGGCTCGGCCGACCCCGACGCGGCCCAGGCCGCTTGCCGGGCCGCGCCCAGGGCCACGTACTCGGCCGGCTCGGGCACCGTCACCGGCACGCCGAAGATCCCCGGCGCGACCCTGCGCACGGCCTCGGACCGGGCGGCACCGCCGATCAGGATCACCCGCCGCGCGGTGATCCCGCAGCCGGCCAGGTTGTCGATGGCGTCCGCGAGCGAGCAGAGCACCGCCTCCACCGCGGCCAGGGCCAGGTTCTCCGGCGTGGTGTTGCTGCTGGTCAGGCCGCGCAGCACGCCGTTGGCGCCGGGCCGGTTCGGGCTGCGCTCGCCGTCCAGGTAGGGCAGCAGGGTCAGGCCGCCCGCCCCGGGGGCCGCGGCCAGCGCCAGGCGGGACAGCCCGTCGGCGTCGGTGCCCAGCATGCGGGCGGTGACCGTGAGCACCCGGGCGGCGTTGATCGTGGCCACCAGGGGCAGGAAGCGCCCGGTGGCGTCGGCGAAGCCGGCCACCGCGCCCGACTCGTCAGCCGCGGGCTCGGCCGCGACCGCGTACGCCGTGCCCGAGGTGCCGATCGACACCACCACCTCGCCCAGGCCCAATCCCAGGCCGAGCGCGGCGCCCATGTTGTCGCCGGTGCCCGCGGACAGCGCCGCGCCGCCCGGCGTCCGGCCCACGATCTCGGCCGGCCCGGCCAGCCGCGGCAGCCCGACCGGGCGGCCCAGCGCGGTCTCGGCCAGTTCGGGCAGCCACTGGTTCGCGGCGGGAGAGTAGTAGCCCGTGCCCGAGGCGTCTCCGCGGTCGGTGGCCGCGGGGTAGACCCGGTCGCCCAGCCGCCAGGTCAGCCAGTCGTGCGGAAGCATGACCTGCGCGGTGCGCGCAGCCGCAGCAGGCTCATGCTCGGCCAGCCAGCGCAGCTTGGTCACGGTGAACGACGCCGTGGGTACGCTGCCGGTCTGACTGGCCCACCAGCCCGGCCCGCCCAGCTGACTGATCAGGGCCGCGGCCTGCGGCGCGGAACGCACGTCGTTCCACAGCAGGGCGGGCCTGACCACCTGGCCGGCCTGGTCGACGACGACCATGCCGTGCTGCTGGGCCGCGACCCCGATCGCGTCCGCGCGGTCGAGCAGCCCGTCGCCGACCTTGGCCAGCGCGGTCCACCACAACTCCGGATCGCACTCGGTGCCGTCCGGGTGCGGAGCGCTGGCCTGGCCCACGACGGCGCCGTCGTCCGCCTGGCAGAGCAGCACCTTGGTGGACTGAGTGGATGAGTCGACGCCAGCGACAAGCATTTAGCGGCTCCCTGCCACGCCGAAGGCCATCCCGGCCCCGTCCGCGAGGCCCGCGGCGGGTGATGACCACGATAACGTGCGCCGCCACAGCACAAAACAGTACAAACGGCACTCCCCGAGGGGCCGGTTACGGTGCCCGCTGAGCGTCCGCATACAGCACTTGCGTTCGGTAACCGCACGGAACGTCAGGCCGTTCTTGCAGCGTAACCCACAGATCGGCAGCTGCCGGACCAGCGTGACCGGCCGGACCTGACGAGCCAACGGCTGTCCCGATTTGTTACTTGAAACGTCCATGAGCTGGTGCGCCGTGATGTGCACGATTCAAATGAACGTGCAAACGGCCTTGCATGAAGCGCGTAATCTCGGGCAGGATGTCAAATGCATCGATCAGCCGGGGTCGGTGCACGACGGTTCGCGGGGTCGCGATGGGCTTGAGTCACGTAGGGTTGCCGACACGAACCAAGGTCGATCCTGCCGTACGTCGGCCGTTGGATCTGACTGCCCGGCTCCAGTGCGCGCCGGGACGCCCCCGCGTCGTCCGGATGCCTTCTGACTGGTGGGATTCCCCGGCCGTGGCGGCTTGCCCACTTGGCCTCAACGCCCAGTCTGGCCGGGCTGCCCGCCGGTTTACCAGGAGCACCCTGAGGGAGTGGGGCCTGACCGCGCTCGCCGATGACGCCGAGGCGATCGTGGGCGAATTCGTGGCCAACGCGGTGTCCCATGCCGCGCGGTCCGCGGGCTCGGGCCAGCCGATCGGCCTGCGGCTGCTCCGCCGGACCGGCGAGGTCATGTGCGCTGTGCTCGACCCCTGCGACAAGGCCCCGGTGCTCAGGATCCCTGACCGCACCGAAGAGGCCGGCCGCGGGCTGCAGATGGTGGACGCGCTCAGCGACGTGTGGGGCTGGAGCCCGGTCACCGGCCGCGGCAAGGCCGTCTGGGCCATCCTGTTCTGCGCTTTAGGGCCAACAGCGGAGACAGCGTCGGCGGCACCGGTGGCACCGGCTGTGCCCGAACCGCCCCAGAAACCCTCTCGCCGTGACCCCCGGTTCAGAAGGCACCTGTCCTAGCGGCCCAGGCCGTCCCGCTACCCTTGGTCCGAGCGCGTCCGCGAACCGCGCAACGGACAAGAAAGGCGTGGTCCTGATGCCCTGGACATGGCGGTACGAGAAGGCCGACGGCACCGTAGTGGGCGCCGATGACCTGCAGGAAGCCATCTTCACCAGCCAGGGCGACGCGGAGAGCTGGCTGGGCGAGAACTGGCGCGCGCTACTCGCGGTCGGCGTGGACCAGGTCACGCTGCTCGAGGACGCCAAGGCCAAGTACGGCCCGATGAGCCTGCAGCCCGAGGACTAGGCTCAGATTTTCTCTCCTGGCTTAACGCGGGGCACCGGCATCCTGAACCTCCGGATCTGCAGCGCGCGCATCACGGCGTACAGGGTCAGGCCCCGGGTGGATTCGCCCGGCAGCCGCTCGGCGACCAGCCGGTGCAGGCCGCGCCTGATCAGCTGCGCGTCGACCAAGATGATCAGCACCAGCACCAGGACCAGCGGCGAGATGAAGGTCTGCTCGGTCTTGTTCTTGAGGAACACCGCGACCAGCAGCACCACCAGGATGTACATGTAGTACTCGCTGATCCGGCGCTTGGAGTCGATGTAGTCGCGGGCTAGCGCCTTGACGGGACCGCGGTCGCGCGGGTTCAGCGCCCAGGACTCGCCCCGCCGCATGGCCTCGTTCCTGCGGACACGGTCGCCCCGGGCCTTGGCCTTATCCTCCGGGGTGCGCGGTGCGGCCGCGGGCCGGGCCCCGGTGACCGGCTGGCGCCGCTTGCGCTCGGCTTCACTGCGCTTGGGCGTGGGCCGGCCCTTGGCCGCCTCGGCCGGGGAACGGGGCTGCTTGGCATCTGCCGGGCCGACCGGGCTCTGACCGCCCGGGGAATCCTGGGCCGTGCCGTCCGTCGCCCCGGCGCTACGGCGTCGGAACACGCGCATAGCTTAGCCCCAGCACGCCGCCAGGTTTGTCCCCCGAGGGCGTCCAGGGGGAAAGCACCCCCGCCCGGCCGGGGGACGGCCCCCCAAGAGGCCAACACCGGCCTGCCGGGAGGCAACTTATGTAGCTCGCATGCGGGTGACCGCGTAGGGTGGAATGCGACTAGTCGCACGGGCTCGTCCGCCGTCTAGCCGGGCACCCGGCCAACTCGGCCAGGTCGCCCGGCCACGCCGGCGGCGTAGATGTACATGAAGGGGACGGCCGCGCGTATGGGCGTGATGAAGCGAGTCTCACTTGTCTTCAAGGCCAAGGCCAACAAGGCCCTGGACAAGATGGAAGACCCTCGTGAGACCCTGGACTATTCCTATCAGCGGCAGCTCGAGCTGCTGACGAAGGTCCGCCGCGGGGTAGCGGACGTCGCCACGTCGCGCAAGCGCGTCGAGCTGCAGATGAACCAGCTACAGCAGCAGGCCAACAAGCTCCAGGAGCAGGCGCGCAAGGCCCTCGGCATGGGCCGCGATGACCTGGCCAGGGAAGCCCTGACCCGCAAGGCCTCGGCGCAGAGCCAGCTGGACGAGCTGCAGACGCAGTACGCCCAGCTGCAGGGCGAAGAGGAAAAGCTGACTCTCGCATCGCAGCGGCTGCAGGCCAGGGTGGACGCCTTTCGCACCAGGAAGGAGACCATCAAGGCCACCTACACCGCGGCCGAGGCGCAGACCAGGATCAACGAGGCGTTCTCCGGCATCTCGGAAGAGATGGGCGACGTCGGCATGGCGATCCAGCGCGCCGAGGACAAGACCGCCCAGATGCAGGCGCGGGCTGGCGCGATCGACGAGCTGATGGCCTCCGGCGCGCTCGACGACGCCGTGGGCGGCAAGCGCGACGACATCCAGAGCGAGCTGGACATGATGAGCGCCAGCAGCGACGTGGAGCGGGAGCTGGCCATGCTCAAGGGCGAGCTCACCACCGGCGCGCCCAAGCAGCTCGAAGGGGGCGCCTCGGCCAACGGCGACGCCCAGGCCGCCCAGGCCCAGCCGCAGCCGCAGGCGCAAGCCCCGTACGCCCCGCCGGCCCCGCCGCAGCAGGCCGAGCCCGCGGCCATCCCGGTAGCTGACCTGCCCGGCGAGCCCCAGGACGGTGACGGGTCGTGATCGTCAGGATCCTCGGCGAGGGCCAGTTCAAGGTCGAGGATGCCGCCACCGCCGAACTTAACCAGCTCGACGCCGACCTCGAGGCCGCCGTCGAACATGGCGATGAGCCTGCCTTTACCGCCGCGCTGGCCGGCCTGCTGGCCAAGATCCGTGCGACGGGAACACCGCTACCTCCGGATATCCTTGAGCCGTCGGAGCTGATCCTTCCTCACGAAGACTCAAGCATGGACGAGGTGCGCAAACTGCTCACGGACGAAGGCCTCATTCCGGGCTGACGTCCGGTGCGCGAGCGGTCCGCCGGGGGCTCAGCGGACGCCCGCGCACCCAGCCCAGACAGGCCACGACGAGCCAGGCGACTGGCCCGAGCAGACTTGCGGACAACGTTCAGCTGAAGCTCAGCATCCGTCGGATACATTTCAGCTAGGTAATGCTGGTGGCTCCCGGTGGGCAACACCCAACGGGGCCGAACGGAGGTGGCGCCATGGCGGCGCGTACCAGGTATGCGCCTGACCGGGGGCTGACGGCGCGGATGACCGCGACCATGTTCCTGCTTGGGCTGGTTTTTGTCGGGTTCATTGCCGCGATCATCGGGATCGGCGCGGCAACTCATGCGTCCGACGCGGTGATCGTGCTGTTCGCGATCGTCCTCGGCGGCGGGTTCGCGATCGGATCGCTGTTCTACTCGGACAAGATCGCGCTGAGCACGGCGGGCGCGGTCGAGGTCAGCGCGCAGCAGGCGCCGCGGCTGCACGGCATCGTGGACCGGCTGTGCGCGCTGGCGGACATGCCCAAGCCGCGGGTGGCCATCGCCAGAAGCCCGATTCCCAATGCGTTCGCGACCGGCCGCAACGCCAACAAGTCGGTGCTCTGCGTGACCACCAGCCTGATGGACAAGCTCGATGACGCCGAGCTCGAGGGCGTGATCGCACACGAGATGTCGCACGTGGCGCACAAGGACGTCCAGGTTATGACGATCGCGTCCTTCCTGGCCATCGTCGCCGCGCTGCTGATCAGGTTCTCTTTCTACGGCGAGCTGTTCGGCGGCGGCGGCCGTGGCCGCAGCAACAACAACGGCAACGCGGCCTACCTGTTCTTCATCCTGATGGCGGTCAGCATCGTCGTCTACGCGATCAGCTTCCTGCTCATCCGCATGCTGTCCAGGTACCGTGAGCTGGCCGCGGACCGCAGCGGCGCGCTGCTCACCGGCCAGCCGAGCGCGCTGAAGAGCGCGCTGATCAAGGTCTCGGGAGACATGGCCAGGATCCCGACCCAGGACCTGCGCAAGGCCGAGCCGCTGAACGCGTTCTACTTCGCGCCAGCCATGCGCATGAACGCCGCCGCCGGGAAGAGCCTGTCGGCGGTCTTCTCCACGCACCCGAGCCTGGAGCGCAGGCTGGCCGAGCTCGACAAGGTGCAGGAGCAACTCGGCCGGAACGCCGGATAGGGCGCGGGCGCTCGTGGGCTTCCTCGACACGCTGCTGGGCCGGACCAAGCCGGTCCAGCCCAAGCTGGATGACCTGTTCGCGCTGCCCTCGGCCGCGATCACGCTCGACGCCGGAGCCGGGTTCAAGCCCACCGGCTCCGGCTCGGTGTGCTTCCGCCCGGTGGAGGGCCGGTCCTTCTCCGACGTGCAGAAGGACGTGACCGAACTGCTCGACCTGAGCTCCGGCAAGGAAGGCGGCCTGCCGGTCGAGGTGAGCAAGGATTCCTACGGCTTCACCTGGCTGGTCAGCTCGCATATGTCCGACGAGCTCGAGGCGCTGGTCACCGACCTGCACGCGGTCAACTCCTCGCTGGTGGACAATGGCTTCGGCCCGCAGCTGCTGTGCACCCTGGTCGCCTTCCGCGACGACCAGGAACGCAGGCTGGCCCTGGTCTACCTGTACAAGCGGGGCACGTTCTACCCGTTCGCCCCGCAGTCCGGTGAGCGCCGGGACAACGCGCTGGAGCTGCAGGTCAAGGGGGTTATCGGCAGCGACCTGAAGTTCGAGCCTGACCTCAGCCGCTGGTTCCCGGTCTGGGGCGCGCCGGGTCTTTAGGGTCAACCCCGGCCAAAAGCCGGTGCGAGTAGCTGGAATGCGGGCGCACCGCTTATCGTTGGCATTGCACGTGGGAGCATTCCCGCACCGCAGGCACGCGGCACCCGAGCCGAACGCCGCGGACGCGGCTAACCGAGCAAGGCAGGAGCTAAGGTGACTGTTCAGCAAGAGGCCACGCAGGAAGAGGCCACGCAGGGGATCGTCCTGACCGACGGCGCGGCCGCCAAGGTGAGCAGCTTGCTCTCGCAAGAGGGTCGCGACGACCTCAGGCTGCGCATCGCGGTCCAGCCAGGCGGCTGCTCCGGGCTTCGCTACCAGCTCTACTTCGACGAGCGTGAGATTGACGGCAACATCGTCAGCGATTTCAGCGGCGTGCAGGTGGTGACGGACAAGATGAGCGCCCCGTACCTGATGGGCGCGACCATCGACTTCGTGGACACGATCGAGAAGCAGGGCTTCACGATCGACAACCCGAACGCCACGGGGTCCTGCGCCTGCGGCGATTCGTTCCACTGACGCCGGCCGGGGGGATAGCGCCGTGCGCATTGCGGTCACGGGATCGATCGCGACTGACCACCTGATGACGTTTCCCGGTAGCTTCACCGAGCAGCTCATCGCCGACAAGCTGGATAAGGTCTCGTTGTCGTTCCTCGTCGACGAGCTGGCCATCCGGCGCGGCGGGGTAGCGGCCAACATCGCCTTCGGTTTGGGCGTGCTCGGGCTGCAGCCGCTGCTGGTCGGCGGGGTGGGAGCCGACTTCGAGGATTACCGGCACTGGCTGGAGGCCCACGGGGTCAGCACCGCCGGGGTGCGGGAATCGCTGCTCAAGCACACCGCTCGTTTCGTGTGCACCACCGACGTGGACGGGAACCAGATCGGCTCGTTCTACGCCGGCGCGATGAGCGAGGACGCCGAGATCAAGATCACGCCGCTGGCCCGGGAGCACGATGTCGACCTGGTCCTGATCGGGGCCGGCGACCCTGGCGCCATGGTGACGCACACCGCCGAGTGCCGCGACGCCGGGCTGCCCTTTGCCGCCGACCCGTCCCAGCAGCTGGCCAGGATCCTCGACGACGAGCAGGTCCGCGCGCTGGTGGACGGGGCCACGTACCTGTTCGGCAACGAGTACGAGGAAGCGCTGATCGAGCGCAAGTCCGGCTGGACCGGCACCAAGATCTTGTCCCGCGTCGGCACCAGGATCACCACCCTGGGCTCGGGCGGCGCGCGGATCGAGCAGGCCGGCCAGCCGCCGGTCACGGTCCCGGCGGTACCCGACGCCAAGCCGGTGGACCCGACCGGCTCGGGCGACGCCTTCCGCTCCGGCTTCCTGGCCGCCGTCGCCTGGGGCCTGTCCCTCGAGCGCTGCGCCCAGCTCGGCCACCTGATGGCGGTGCACGCCCTGGAGGCCATCGGGCCGCAGGAGTACAACCTGAAGCCCGGCCCCCTGACGGACCGTTTCGCCGCCGCCTACGGCGACCCCGCGGCGGCCGAGGTCGCGACTCACCTGCCCGCCTGAGCTCCGATCAAGACCATTTCGGCCGAACGGTCCGTGCCGCCCGCTGCCGGTCCCTTATCCCGCCTGTCCGGCGGGCCGCTTTTCCGGCTTTTCCGACACACCCCTCACTAGATGCACCGCCGTACCGCCGAGCTGACCCATACTGGCTTGAAACGCCGACAAGGTGTCGCCGGGACGAGAGGCGTGGCCATGTGGTCAAGGGCAGTATTGCTGCTGTGCGTCGCGGTGACGGCGGGCTGCGCCTCGGCCGCCACCAGTTCGGCCCCGCCGCCCGCGTCGGGTTCCGTGTCCGCCCCGGCCAGCTCGAACCCGGCCCCCTCGGTCGCCGTCAGCACACCGGCCGCGGCGCCCTCGCCGACCCTGACCCCGCCGGCCACTGCCGCCGCGGGCTGCGCGACCAGTGCGCTGCTGGTCAGGCTGGGCGTAGCCGAGGGCTACGCCGGAGGCGCGGACTATGTCATCGACTTCACCAACCAGTCGGGCGCAGCCTGCACCATGTACGGCTATCCCGGTGTCTCCCTGGTCACCGGGCCGCCCTACGCGCAGATCGGCCTGGCCGCCCAGCGTGACAACACCGCGCCGGTCAAACTGGTCACGCTGATCCCCGGCGCGATGGCCACCGCCGAGCTGCAGGTCGTCGACGCGCACAACTTCTCGCCCCAAATATGCCGTCCGGTTACCGCGACCCACCTGCGGGTCTACCCGCCGAACCAGACGGCCCCGGTCTACCTGGCCAGCACGTCCTTCGGCTGCGCCGAGCGCGTGCAGACCTTGTTCATCGCCGCCGTGCAGGCCAGCTCGCACGAGCACCCGCTGACCAACGCTTCGGGGCAGGGCGGGTAACGTCCCGCTCCCGCCCCGAAGTGCGTTGCTCGTGGTTACGGGAAGAAGGACTGGATGTAGTAGTCCGGCGAGCCGACACCGGTGGCGTCGTCGTAGCCCTTCACGGCCGGCAGCGCGGCGGCGCCTTCGCCGTCGATGCCGAGCGCGCGCAGGTAGGTGAGGAGCGGCCCGGTCTTGGTGTCGGGGTCGGTGTAGTTGTTGCGGACCTCGTACAGCTGAACCTTCGACCCGAACGGATGGTCGGTCACGTCACGGAAGGCCGACGTGCCGTACCGCTGGTAGATCGCCGGGTTGGCGAACCCGATCGTCTGGCCCGCGGCCTGCTGGGCGTCCGCCTCGATGCCGGCGAACGTCGGGCAGGCGACGCTGGTGCCGCCGATCCGGGTGAGCGAGAACGCGTAGGTCGTGCCGTTGGGCTGCAGCACGGTCTCGCCCTCCAGGAACCCGGTGCTCGGATCGGCCAGGGCCGACACGTCCGGCACCACTCGCATCGGAGTGGGACTGGTAGTGCCGTCGGGAAGCGCGGTGGCCAGGCTGTTCGGCACCACTTCTGACTGGTAGCTCGGCTGGGTGAAGGCGGTGCTCACGCCGCCGCCGCTGGAGCCGTCGTAACCGTCCGGGTACGTGCCAGGCGGCTTGGACGACCAGTGCTTCTTGTTGGCGGCCAGCGGGTCGAGGAGCGTGCCCCACGAGGTCTCGAACTCGTAGTTGTTGAACCGGCCGATGGCCAGGCTGGTGCCGCCGACCGCGGTGACGAACGGGCTGGAGTCCGGCCAGTCGACCTGGATCTGATCCGAGCCTGAGTCCTCGTCCGGGCTCTCGTAGCCGTTGTCCCCGGAGGAGAAGAAGAACCCGATGCCCTCGGCCGCACCGGCCTCGAAAACCTCCTGGTAGGTGTCGACCAAGGTGGCGTCGTCGTAGGGCTCGCCCCAGGAGTCGCTGACGATGCTGGCCAGGTGGTTGTCGACGATCAGGGTGAGCGCCGCCAGCAGGTCCGCGTCGTCGCAGCTGGCCGCACCGACGTAGGTCACGTTCGCGTCCGGTGCCTCGCCGTGCACCGACTCGACGTCAAGCGTCTCCTCGCCGTACCAGCCTGCCGCGTCGCACTCGTCGGGGGACGTCTGGGTGAAGTCGCTGGCCAGGTCCTGCGTGTACTGGCCGGCGCGGAACGGCTTGTCGCCGGTGACCTTGGCGTACTCGTTGGCGTCGCTCAGCATGGTCGGCGAGGCGTAGGCGTCGACGATCGCGACCGTCTGGCCCTTGCCGGTCATTCCCGACTTGGTGACGTTGTAGGCGCCGCGGATCTGGCGCGGGGTGTAGCCGCAGTTGGTCCACGGCTGCTTGAGGCCGCCCGCCGACGGCTCGTTGAACGCGATCTTCTGCCCGTAGTACGTCGAGCACGGCGGCGCGACCCAGTAGTTGTAGGTGGGGGGCGGCAGCGTGTCGACCGGCTTCATCTGGTGGGTGGCCGTGTCCAGTCCGCTGACGGTCAGCACGTCGCTGGCCACGCCGGCCGGCGCGGTCGCGGTCGCGGCCGGCGCCCGGTCGGCCTTCTTGTCCGGTCCCCGGTACGTCCCGAACGTCACGCCGAACGCCTGCGCGGTGTCCTGGACCGATCCTTGGACCTCGACGTAGCCGCCTATCTGGTCCGAGACGTTGGTCACGGTCAGTCCGTCCCCGGTGAGCCAGCTCTTGACCGCGGTGATCTGCGCGGCGGTCGGACCGTATTCCGCCATGAGCTGGGCCGGCGTGAGGTAGTGGTGGTACACGGCGCTGCCCGGGGTGGCCACGGCGGTCGCGAAGGCGGCCAGGCCCGTCGGGTCCTGTCCGGCCAGGTAGACCCGGGCGGTGATGGTCCCGGTCGTGACCGCCTGCTGGGACATGCGCGCGGACGCGACCGCCCAGGCCGGATGGGTTCCGGCGATCGGCATCCGCGCGGTGACGGGCGCGGCCATGGCCGCGGAGCTCAGCACTCCGCCGGCGAGCACCGCCGCCGCCGCGGTCGTCACAACGACACGCAATCGTCTGGTTACACTATGCACTAGTTACCGCCCCTTTGGTGACTGTCGTAGCGTTACGACGGCCTTCGACAAGAACTGATCGGACCTGTGGATATATGCCACCTTTTGCGTCCGTCCCTAAGCGGTACGCCAGAATCACGAATCACGCAACCCCCGCTATGCCGCTTATATGCGGATTCTCCAGTATTGATAGGTATCTATCGGCAATGTTTCCTGTTTGTTAGAGACGGGTTCCGGACCGTTGCCCGCCTGGCGAGCGACAGATCCGGACATTCATCAATATACGCCACAAAAGACGCATGGTCACCAGTGACCTCAGCCGTCGCGGGCTGAGGCCTGGTACCGCATCCGCAAGCCGTGATCGCGTGGCGCCAACCGGCCGCTGGGCAATGTCGTCATAATTGCTGCACGGCGCACACGGCGCCGCAGGTCCGAAGGGCACGTCAGTGACGTCAGAAGCTGGGAACTCAGGTGCTGTCCAGGTGGCCGCGATACCGCCCGGCGGGCGTGCTTCGGCACGGGCTGGCCGGCGTGCTCCGGCGCGCGCCGGATGCCTGGCCGCGGCCGTGATCGGCGTCGTGGCGCTGGCCGGATGCGGGTCGTCGGCCAGTTCCAGCTCGTCCGCCCCGCCGTCCACTCAGCCGAGCTCCGCCAGCCCGGTCCCGGCGGCCAGCACGACCTTGCCGCCCCCGGCTCCGTCGGCGTCGCTGTCCCCGGCCGTGACCGGGGCGTCGGCCTGCGCGACCAGCTCCCTCAAGGTCACCCAGGGGCTGGGGCAGGGTTACGCGGGCGGCGTCTACGAGAACATCGTGTTCACCAATACCTCATCCGCCTCGTGCACGCTGTACGGCTACCCGGGTGTCTCGCTGGTGTCCGGCTCGTCCAATATGCAGATCGGCCTGGCCGCCAAGCGGGACACCACCGCGCCGGTCAAGCTGATCACGCTGGCGCCCGGTGCGGCGGCCAACGCCCTGCTGCAGATCGTGGACGCGCTGAACTTCCCGACCGCCACCTGCGGCCCAGCCAAGGCGACGGCCATCCGCGTCTACCCGCCCAACCAGACGGCCTCCGTCTTCCTCCCCAGCACCGCAGAAGGCTGCGCCCAGCCGGTGCAGACGCTGTTCATCAGCGCCGTTGCCGCAGGTAACGGCGGCAACACCTGACGCAGACCTCATCGCCACACTCAGGGCCCCGCTGACCTAACCGCCAGAGGGGCCCTATCGCTGCGTCCCGGTCCGGCGCCCTGGCCGGCCTCTGATGCCGCTGGCTGCCCTATCCGGACGCGGCGGTAGCGTGGCTGCCATGAGAACAGCGCTCGCGTCCGTTTCTCATGGCCTGGCCGAGCTGCCCGCGGCCCGTCTTCTTGCCTCCGGCTACCACGGGCCGCCCGCGCTGACCCCAGGCCGGGCCCTGACCGAATGGACGCTCGACCCGTGGATGCTGGCCCTGATCCTGATCCTCGGCGTCGGCTACCTGGCTGGGGTCCGCCGGGTACGGCGGACCCGGGACTGGCCGGTGGCCAGGCCGATCTGGTTCTGCGGCCTCGGTCTCGGCTTCCTGGTCATCGCCACCATGTCCTGGGTCGGGGTCTACCAGTCCGTCCTGTTCTACGCCCGGGCCGTTCAGACCGTCCTGCTGGTGCTGGTCGTTCCCCTGTTCCTCGCCCTGGGCCGCCCGCTCACCTTGGCCATCACGACCTTCCCGCGCGCCGGCGCCCGCCTGGAGGCGGCCATCCGTTCCCGCCCGGCCCGCATCCTCACCTTTCCCGCGATCACCACGTTCGCCCTGGTTGCCGTGCCGTTCGTCATGTACTTCACGTCCTGGTACACGGCCGTCTTCCACAGCGCCACCGTGCGGGAGATGACTTACCTGATCCTGATGGCGGCGGGCCTGGCCTTCTTCTGGACCCTGCTGCGGGTCGACCCGGTGCCGAAGGCTTATGCCTACGCGGTCTCGATGTGGATCACGGGCGCTGCGGTGATCGGCGACGCGTTCTTCGGCATCGCCGTCATCGCCGACCAGAACCTGCTCGGTTACGCCTATTACCACGCGCTGGCCTGGCCGTTCGGCCCCACTCTGCAGACGGACCAGGTCCTGGGCGGGGGAGTGCTCTGGATCCTCGGCAACCTGGTCGGCCTGCCCTTCCTGGCCGCTCAGCTCATCCACTTCATGCGCGAGGACGAGTCGGACGCGGCCCGGATCGATGCCGAACTCGACGCCCGCGAAGCCGCCGGACTCGACGCCAGCCGTACGACTGCCGTGCCCGCCCCCGACCTGGCTAGCGCCCCCAACCTGGTCACCCCGGCAGACCAGCCGACCGGGTCCGGCGAGCCGCCCGGATCCAAGCCCTGGTGGGAAGACGACCCCCGCTTCACCAGCCGCTTCAAGCCCTCCTGAACCCGTCCGCGTCCGGGGGAGGGGCGGTCAGAGGGTGCGGCGGATGAACAAGGCCCAGCCGCGGGGGAGTTCCTGGGCCTGCACGAACTCCTGGGACTTCATCATGCACCAGGACGGCACGTCGGTATAAGCCGCCGGGTCGTCGGCCAGCACCGAGACGATCGCGCCCAGCGGAACATCCCTGATCTGCTCGGCAAGCATGATGATGGGGATCGGGCACTTACGGCCGAGCGCGTCGATGGTCAGCGCGGGAACGAGGCCCGGCGGTGGCACCACGGCCCGTTCGGCCTGGAGAAAAGGGACGCCGCCGGCGGCGGCGGCCGGCTGGTCCGTGCGGCCGGCCGCACCGCGGTGCGGATTACGGCCGAACAAGCGGACCCGGCGTCCGGTCATGGCCAGACCATCTCCCCGGGCCAGGGCAGTTTCACGCCACCATCATGCCCGCACACGGCCCCGGTACGCGCGCAGACGTGCACATGACAGAAAGATGCGGGGGTCCTTGGAAGGCACAGCGCCGGCGCGCGATACTGTTTGCACGACACGCTGTAGCAGAACCGAGGAAGGCCCCTCGCCTTGACTACCGATCACGACGGACAGGGTTCGCCCAGACCCGCGTCCCCTGGTCCCCGCCGGATGCGCGCCGCGCGCGCGACGGGCATGACGGTCACGCTCGTGCTCCTGGTCCTCGGCCTGAGCGGCTGCACGAACGACACGTTCACCAGGCTCGGCTTCCCCAATCCCATCACCGAACAGGGCAAGACGGTCGTCACCCTGTGGCAGGGTTCCTGGATCGCGGGCCTGTCCGTCGGCGTGCTGGTCTGGGGCCTGATCCTGTGGGCGGTGATCTTCCACCGCAAGCGCGGTGACAAGCTGCCGCCGCAGGCGCGCTACAACATGCCGATCGAGATCATGTACACGGCGGTGCCGTTCGTGCTGATCGCGGTGTTCTTCTACTACACCGCCAAGGACGAGAACTACATCAACAAGCTGTCCAACAAGCCCGACGTTACGGTGAACGTGCTCGGCTTCCAGTGGAGCTGGCAGTTCAACTACCCGCAGTACCACGTGACCAACGTCGGCAACATGTGGGGCAACGGGCCGCTGCCGGTGCTGGAGATCCCGACCGGGGAGACGGTCAGGTTCAACCTGACCTCCGCCGACGTCGTGCACGCGTTCTGGGTGCCCGAGTTCTTGTTCAAGCGGGACGTCATCCCGGGTCATCCGAACCACTTCGAGATCACCGCGATCCAGACGGGGACCTTCACGGGGCACTGCAGTGAGCTGTGCGGCCTTTACCACAGCAGGATGCTGTTCACCGTGAAGGTCGTGACCCCGCAGCAATTCCAGGCGTACATGGCCGCCGAACAGGCGGCGCAGCAGCCATCCGGGAGCACACAGTGAGCACGATCGAGCAACCGGTCCGCGTCCTGTCGACGCCGAAGACCGAGCGCAAGGGATCGATCCTGGCGTACTGGCTGTCCTCGACTGATCACAAGATCATCGGGCACATGTACCTGATCACGTCGTTCTTCTTCTTCCTGTGCGCCGGGATCATGGCCCTGCTCATGCGGATCCAGCTGCTCGGCCCCGACGAGCACTTCATCTCCGACCAGCAGTACAACGAGCTGTTCACCATGCACGGCACGCTGATGCTGCTGCTGTTCGCCACCCCGCTGTTCATCGGGTTCGCGAACGAGCTGATCCCGCTGCAGATCGGCGCGCCGGACGTGGCGTTCCCGCGGCTGAACCTGCTGAGTTACTACCTGTTCACCTTCGGCGGGCTGATCCTGCTGGCCAGCTTCCTGACCCCGGGGGGCTCCGCGTCGTTCGGCTGGTACGCCTACGCCCCGCTGACCAGCGCGATCTACTCACCGGGCGTCGGCGCTGACATGTGGATCATGGGCTTGGTGCTGTCCGGATTCGGCACCATCCTAGGCGGGGTCAACTTCATCACCACGATCTTCTGCATGCGGGCGCCCGGCATGACGATGTTCCGGATGCCGATGTTCACCTGGAACGCGCTGCTGACCTCGATGCTGGTCATAATGGCATTCCCGGTGCTGGCCGCCGCGCTGCTGGTGCTGGAGATCGACCGGCGGCTGGGCGCGCATGTCTTCGACGCCGCCAGCGGCGGCGCGATCTTGTGGCAGAACCTGTTCTGGTTCTTCGGCCATCCGGAGGTCTATATCCTCGCGTTGCCGTTCTTCGGCATCGCGACCGAGATCATCCCGGTGTTCAGCCGCAAGCCGCTGTTCGGCTACAAGACGCTGATCGCGGCGACGATCGCGATCGCCGGCCTGTCCATGACCGTGTGGGCGCACCACATGTTCACCACTGGTGCCGTGCTGCTGCCGTTCTTCTCCTTCATGACCTTCCTGATCGCCGTGCCCACCGGGGTGAAGTTCTTCAACTGGGTGGGCACCATGTGGAAGGGACAGCTCACCTTCGAGCCGCCGATGCTGTTCACCATCGGCTTCCTCATCGTGTTCCTGTTCGGCGGCATTACCGGCATTATCCTGGCCTCGCCGCCGCTTGACTTCGCGGTGTCCGACTCCTACTTTGTCGTCGCGCACTTCCACTATGTGCTGGCCGGCACGGTGCTGTTCGAGATGTTCGCGGGGTTTTACTTCTGGTGGCCGAAGATGACCGGCAAGATGCTGAACAGCCGGATCGGCAAGTGGCAGTTCTGGTTCATGTTCATCGGTTTCAACATGACGTTCCTGGTCCAGCACTGGGCAGGAGTCGAGGGTCAGGTACGGCGTACCGCCAACTACCCGCTGCTGCCGGGCAACGTGACCACACTCAACATCATCTCGTCCGTCGGGTCGTGGATCCTCGCCCTGTCAATACTCATGTTCTTCTGGAACGTGTACGTGACCTGGCGGTATGGCGAGCGGGTCACGGAAGAGGACCCGTGGGGTTTCGCCAGCTCGCTGGAGTGGGCCACCTCCTGCCCGCCGCCGCGGCACAACTTCTACCGGATCCCCCGGATCAGGTCCGAGCGGCCCGCGTTCGAGGCGCACTACCCCCATATCAAGTGGGGCCTCGAGTCGCATGGACTCGAGCAGACGCTGCCGGCTATCGAAAGCGCGCGGAAGTAGGTCTTAAGGCAATGAAGGTCGAAGGCTGGCTGTTCCTGGGCTGCGGGATCTTCTTCGGCGGCACGGACGTGGTCTACTGGTACGTCTCCAAAGAACCGACCGGTACTACCGCGCTCGCGCTGGCCGTGGGCCTGGCCCTCCTCACCGGCTTCTACATGCTGTTCACCGGGCGGCGGCTGCCCAAGCGCCCGGAAGATGACGACCGAGGCGAGATCGAGCAGGGCACCGGCGAGATCGGGTTCTTCAGCCCGCACAGCTGGTGGCCGCTGTTCCTGGCCCTGGGCGCGGCCACCGCGGCCCTCGGCCTCGCGATCGGCTGGTGGCTGTTCCTGATCGGGATGCTGTTCACCGTCTTCGCCTCGATCGGCTTCGTCTTCGAGTACTACCGCGGCCACTTCTCCCACTAGTCGCGCGGCTTGCGGGGGCCGACGGCCCCCCAACCGCGCGACACTACGGCGAGAACCGCAGCGGGTAATCGGGGGGGTTCGGGGGGTCGCCCCCCCGAATCACGGCGCCCTCCCGGATCACAGAGTCATCCCCCCGTATTACAGAGCCCGGACTGGTAGGCCATGATGACGAGCTGGATGCGGTCACGGGCGCTGAGCTTGGTCAGCAGGTGCGCCACGTGGGTCTTGGCCGTGGCCGGGCTGATCGTCAGCTGCTCGGCGATCTCCCCGTTGGACAAGCCGCGGGCCACCATGGTCATGACCTCGAGCTCGCGGTCGGTCAGCACCCGAGCGAGCTGATCGGCGCGGCCGGCCGCGCCGGGCCGCCCGCCCGCGTCCGTCCGCGCGGCGACATCCCGTCCGGCCCGGTCCAGCGCGGGCCCATCCCACGAGGGCCCGTCCCGCAGGGGACCATCTGACCCGTGCCCGCCAGCGGTGTTCCCGCCCGGGCGGTCCGAGGCCGACGCGGTGCGGGCGAACTCGCCGATGAGGCGGCGGGTCACGCTCGGCGCCAGCAGGGCGTCGCCCGCGGCCACCACCCGGATGGCGGTCAGCAGGTCGGCAGGCAGGGTGTCCTTGAGCAGGAACCCGCTGGCTCCCGCCCGCAGCGCGGCGAACACGTACTCGTCCAGGTCGAACGTGGTCAGGATCAGCGCGCGCACGTCGGTGCTCTGCGTGATCTGCCTGGTGGCCTCGATGCCGTTCATGACCGGCATGCGCACATCCATCAAGATCACGTCGGGCCTGGCCCGCCGGGCCGCCTCGACCGCCTCCAGCCCGTTGCCCGCCTCGCCGACCACGACGAAACCAGGCGTGGCCGCGATGATCCCGCAGAACCCCACCCGGACCAGGGCCTGATCGTCGGCTACCACCACCCGCAGCGGATCCGGGGCGCTCATCGGCCAGCCAGGATCGTCACGTCTCACCAGAAGGCGCCGGGAGCGGGATCCGCGCGGCCACCTGGAACCCGTAACCAGGCAGCGGCCCGGCACTGAACTCGCCGCCCAGCAGCGAGACCCGCTCGCGCATGCCGATGATCCCGTGTCCGCCGCCCGGAGACACGCTCGCGCCGACCGCGGTCCAAACCGGACCGCCACCCGCCCAGGATCCTGCCGCGGGCCGCGCGGCCGCGCCATCGTGCCCGGCCGCCACCTGGCCCACGCCCACCTGCCCGGCGCCCGCATGCCCAGCGCCCACCTGCCCGGCGCCCGCATGGCTGGCCGCCGCGTGACCGGGCACCCCCGCGCCGGCAAGTTCGGGCACCGGCACGCCGGCTCCGTTGTCGGTGATCTCGATGGTCAGCTCGTCGTCCCCGTAGCCGATCAGCACCCGGCACGAGCTCGTCTGAGCGTGCTTGACCACGTTGGTCAGCGCCTCCTGCACGATCCGGTAGGCCGACAGGTCGATGCTCGCGGGCAGGTCGCGCGGCTGTCCGACGCGGGTCAGGTCGACCCGGACGCCCGCGCCAGCGGTCCGGGACAGCAGCCGGTCCAGCTCGGCCAGCCCGGGCGCGGGGAACAGCGGCGCCCCCGGCCCTCCGGCCGCGGCCACCGGACGTACCGCCGGATTACCCGTCGGCGAGACGGCGGAGGACGTGCCGGACGGTACGTCGCGCGATACGGCGGGCGCCACCTGAGAACCGGCGGCGTCGCTCTCGTCGGCCTGCCGCAGGGCGCCGAGCATCCGGCGCATCTCGTCCAGCGCCTCGCGGCTGGTGGCCTGGATGGCGCCCAGCGCGGCGCGGGCGTCACCCGGCTGGCTGTCGATGACGTACTGGCCGTAGCCCGCCTGGACCGCGATGACGCTCATGCTGTGCGCCACCACGTCGTGCAGTTCCCTCGCGATGCGCAGCCGCTCCTGCGCGACCGCCTTGCTGGCCGCCTCGTCCTGCAGCCTGACCGCGTAGCTGCGGCGCTCGCGCACCGTATAGCCGACCGTCCAGAAGATGGTCAAGCCCAGCGCGACCGGGACCAGGGCGCTCGGTTCGAAGAAGCCGTTCCAGCCCACCGCCATCAGCGCGTTGTCCGCGATCAGCGTGACGAACACCGCTACCAGCACGCGGACCGCGTCCCGCCGCCTGCTGTAGGTGGACGCCACCAGGTACAGCACGTAGGCCACCGGCAGGAAGTACGTCAGCGACCCGGCATCCGGCCCGGTCAGCGCGGTCACCAGCACCGAGCTGACCAGGAGCACGATGAGCATGAGCGTCGGGTTACGGCGGCGCAGCGCCACCGCAGCCCCCGCCACCAGCACCAGCAGCAGCGCCACCGGCCCGGCCAGCGCCAGCGGCACATAACGGGCCTGGCCGAACGTGAACGGGGCCGGCTGATTCAGGCTCTGCCTGATCGACTCAAACAGGACTGCCGTGGTGAATACGCCGACCACGTAGTCAAGCGCGGCCCAGTGCCGCGGGCTCATCCGCTGGGTCAGCGGCGGCCGCTGCCGTCTGTCCCGATCGGCCGAGGTGGTGCGCACCTTCCTACGGTAACCGCCCGGGCCGCCAACAGCGTCATCCTGCAGGCGTAGGCCCCCGCGATGACCAGCGGTCATCCCACGTCACCGGCACTGCCGCAACTTCACTCTCGGGGGGGATGACGGGCCGGGCCGCCCGCTGGCACGGTTAGCACCATGCCACCCACCGAAGCCCCCGAGCCATCGGGGCCGGCCCAAGCGGTCATCGAGACCGCTGTCATCGAGACCACTGGGCTGACCAAGCGGTACCCGCCGAACGTAACCGCGCTCGACGGGCTCACGGTCCGTGTCGCGCCCGGGGTCACCGGGCTGGTCGGCGCGAACGGCGCGGGCAAGTCGACGCTGATCAAGATCCTGCTCGGCCTCATCCCGCCGACCAGCGGCCAGGCCAAGGTGCTCGGCCACGACTGCCAGGCCCGCGGCGAGACGATCCGGACCCTGCTCGGCTACATGCCGGAACACGACTGCCTGCCGCCCGACGTGACCGCCACCGAGTTCGTGACGCACCTGGGCCGCATGTCCGGGCTGCCTCCCACGGTGGCCAAGGAACGGGCCGCCGAGTCGCTGCGCCACGTGGGCTTGCACGAGGAGCGCTACCGCCTGATCGGCACCTACTCCACCGGCATGAAGCAGCGGGTCAAGCTGGCCCAGGCGCTGGTCGGGGACCCGCGACTGCTGCTGCTCGACGAGCCCACCAACGGGCTCGACCCGGCCGGCCGCACCGCCATGCTCGAGCTGATCGCCAGGATCGGTGCGGAGTTCGGCATCTCGATCGTCGTCGCCTCGCACCTGCTCGGCGAGATCGAGCGGATCTGCGACCACCTGGTCGCCATCGAGGCCGGGCGGCTGCTGCGGGCCGACACGATCACCAGCTTCACCCAGGTCAGTCAGGTCCTGGCCGTCGAGGTCGAGGAAGGCCTGGTGCAGCTGCAGCAGGAACTCCAAGCCCGCGGCCTGGCCGCCACCGCCCAGCGCGACCACCGGGTCCTGCTGGTGCCGCTGGGCGGCGACGACACCTACGACGTGGTGCGGGACGCCGTGGCCGACCTGGCCCTGCCGCTGTGCCGCCTGGAGCAGCGCCGGCACCAGGTCGAGGAGCTGTTCCGCGACGACGAAAGCTCCGAACATGTCTGAGACCACGGGCGCCGCGGGCGTCATCCACGACCTCGGCTACCGCCGCTACGACGGTCCCCGGCTGGGCCGGGTTCAGATCGTCAGGGCCCTGACCTGGCACAGCTTCCGCTCCTGTTTCGGCATCGGCCGGGGCGTGAAGGCGAAGATCGTCCCGATCCTGGCCATCGTGGCCATGTGCCTGCCCGCGTTCGTGAACGCGTTCGCCGTGGCCCGGGGGAACGCCAGGCTGTTCGGCTACGACGTGTACGTGCCGAGCCTGCGGGTGGCCGTGGTCATCATCTTCCTGGCCGCCCAGGCACCCGAGCTGGTCTCCCGGGACCTGCGCAACCACGTGCTGCCGCTGTACTTCTCCCGGCCGCTGCGCCGCGACGACTACCCGCTGGCCAAGTACATCGCGCTCACCGCGGCGCTGCTGCTGCTGATCGAGGTACCGCTGCTCATCTTGTACGTGGGCACGATCGCGTCGGTCAAGGGCGGCAGTGCCGTCTGGGGCCAGACCCGGGCGCTGATCCCCGGCCTGGGCGTCGGCCTGATGTGGGCCGTGCTGATGGCGGCCATCGGGCTGGTCCTGGCCTCGCTCACCGGGCGCCGCGCCTACTCCACCGGCATCGTGGCGATCAGCTGCGTGCTCACGTTCTTCCTGTCCCTGCTGCTGATCCAGGCCGAGGGCGGGCAGACGGCCATCGACACCGGCGCCCGGGTGGCCGGGCTGTTCAGCCCGTTCACCATCCTGGACGGGGTGCGCGTCTGGCTCGGCGGTAACCCGACCACCGGCCTGGTCGCAAATCCCGGCCATTTCGGCCCGCTCTACGGGCTGGCCGCCGTCATCCTCCTCGCGGCCAGCCTCGGGGGCCTGGCCGCGAGGTACCGGAAGGTGAGCCGATCCTGATGACCATCGAGCTGCGCAACGTATCCCGCTGGTACGGCAACGTGGTGGCGGTCAACGACATCACGATGTCGATCGAGCCGGGCGTGACCGGCCTGCTCGGGCCGAACGGGGCTGGCAAGTCGACGATCATGCACATGATGGCCGGGTTCCTGCCGCCTTCCCGGGGCGAGCTGACCGTGGCCGGCGAGCCCAGCTGGCGTCACCCGGACCTCTACCGGAAGATCGGCCTGGTACCGGAACGGGACTCGGTCTACGCGTTCCTGACCGGCGAGCAGTTCGTGGTCTCGACCGCGAAGCTGCACGAGCTGCCCGACCCGGACGCCGCGGCGGACCGGGCCATCACCCTGCTCGACATGGCCGACGCCGCGGACCGCAAGATCGCCACCTACTCCAAGGGCATGCGCCAGCGGATCAAGGTGGCCGCGGCCCTGGTGCACGACCCGGAGATCCTGCTGCTCGACGAGCCGTTCAACGGCATGGACCCGCGGCAGCGGCTGCACATGATGGACCTGCTCGACAAGCTGGGCAGCGAGGGCCGGACCATCCTGTTCAGCTCGCACATCCTGGAGGAGGTCGAGCGGCTGTCCGGGACCATCCAGGTGGTGGTGGCGGGCCGGCTGGCCGCCTCCGGTGACTTCCGGGCCATCCGCCGGCTGATGACCAGCCGGCCGCACGTGTTCACCGTGCGGTCCTCCGACGACCGGCTGCTCGGCGGCACGCTCATCGGCCGGCCCGCTGTGACCGCCGTCGAGCTGACCCGCAACGGGCTGCAGGTGCGTACCTCGGACTACGGCGCGTTCTGCCGCGACATCGCCGTCCTGGCCCGCGACCACGGCATCCGCCTGCGCGAGGTCCAGCCCACTGACGAGTCCCTGGAAAGCGTCTTCGCCTACCTGGTGGCCAACTAAAGGAGCAGCATGTCTGGCTTGTACAACCCGACGGTGGCCATGATCACGCTGCGTGCCACCCTGAGCCGCAAGCGAGCGTTCCTGTTCGCCATCCCGGCGGCGATCCTGATCCTGCTCACGGTGGCGCTGAAGGCCTCGCGGCCGCCGCTGCGGCCCTGGCCCTCGCACGTGCTCGGCACGTTCGGGTTCTCGGTGCTGATCCCGCTGACCGCGCTGATCATCGGGACCAGCGTGCTTGGCGCCGAGGTCGACGACGGTAGTGTCATCCACCTGCTGGCCACGCCGGTGCGCCGGTCGTCGGTGGTGCTGACCAAGTTCGCCGTCGCGACCGGGCTGACGATCGTCTTCGCCGCGATCCCCGAGCTCATCGCCGCGCTGATCGCCGGCGGCGGCACCGTCCCCGGCCAGTTCGGCACCGGTCCCGGCGGTACACCGCTCCTGGGCCCGGTCACCATCAGCACCGGCAAGTTCGCCCTCGGCCTGTTCGTCGGGGCGCTGGCCTGCTCGGTGATCTACAACGCGGTCTTCGTCATGATCTCGGCCGCCACCACCCGGGCCATCGCCGTCGGCCTGCTGTACGTGCTGGTCTGGGAGATCCTGATGGCCAACTTCGTCAGCGGCGTCAGGCTGCTGTCGGTGAGCCACTACGGCCTCGGCATCGCCAACGGCTTCATCAACGACTCGCTCCTGCAGGCGGGCCTGAGCGCGCTGACCTCCGTGGTCCTGGGCGCCATCGTCACTGTCGGCGCGCTCGCGCTGGCCGTCAGGCTCCTGTCCGGCTTCACGCTGAAGGGCGAGCCCGCATAGAGCCGGGTCAGGACCGCGGCTGCCGCACCGATGAATCCGGCCCGCCTCGGTAGTCTGCCGTGCGACTGCCCTCGACGGAAGGCTGAACCGTGGCGAACCTGCACGACACCCTGGACGCGCACGTCGGCCACGGATCGGTGCCCGGCGCGGTGGGCCCGCCGGAGTTCCCGCTGGGCAACGGCGGCCTGGCCGGGACCGCCGACGACTGGCTGGCGTTCGCCCGGATGCTGCTGGCCGGGGGCACCGGGCCCGGCGGACGCCGGCTACTGACGGCTGATTCGGTGCGGCTGATGACCACCGATCACACCACGCCCGCCCAGCGGGAGATCGGTGCGCTATTCCTGGAAGGACAGGGCTGGGGGTTCGGCGGCTCGGTCGACATCGCCGTGCTCGACCCGTGGCATGTGCCCGGCCGTTACGGCTGGGTGGGCGGCACCGGAACTTCCGCGCACATCACGCCGTCCGCCGGCACGGTGGCCATCCTGCTCGCCCAGGTCGCGGCCGACAGCCCGGTCCCGCCCGAGTGGATGCGTGACTTCTGGCAGTACGCCGCGCACGCCAGCTGAGCGACCCGGGCCGGTTTCCGGAAATCCGGTCGGCCATTGAACCCGCCTCCAGTCCCGGCGCGTATCCCTAGCGAGACGGTCGATGGGCACGGACGGACCGGGCGGAGGCAAGCGGATGGCTGTTCAGGCGTCACAGCAGCCCGGGTCTGCCGTGCGCCGCCTGCGCTGGGCCCGGACACGATCACGCGCCGACGACGACGCGATGGTCGCCGAGCTGTACCGGCAGTACCGGGCTCCGCTGATGGCCTACGTGCTGCGGCTGACCGCGGGCGACAGGCAGCTGGCCGAGGACGTGGTCCAGGAGGCCATGATCCGGGCCTGGCGCCAGGCCGACCGGCTCGACCTGACCGAACCGTCGCTGATGCCCTGGCTCGCCACCGTGGCCCGGCGTATCGTCATTGACGATAAGCGCCGCAAGAGCGCCAGGCCGGCCGAGACGGGGGATGACATGCTCGACCGTGTCCCCGCCGGCGACATGACCGATCAGCTGCTGCGGAGGATGGTCGTGACCGAGGCGCTGCGCACGCTGTCCCCGGCCCACCGCGAGGTGCTGACCGAGACCATCCTGCGTGACCGCACGGTCAACGAGGCGGCCGAGGTCCTCGGCATCCCGGTCGGTACGGTCAAGTCCCGGGTCTTCTACGCGCTCAAGGCGCTCCGCCTGGTCCTGGCCGAACGGGGGGTGTCGGTATGAGTGAGCACACCGACGTCGGCGCCTACTCGATGGGCCTGCTCGAACCCGCCGACCGGCAGGCGTTCGAGGATCACCTGGCGGGCTGCGCCATCTGCGCCGCCGAGATGGCCCAGCTTTCCCCCCTGGCCGGCCTGCTGCGCGGCATCGATCCGGCCGAGGTGGCCGCGCCGTCTCCGGAGACCACGCTATCCGCAGCGACCATGCAATCCGCTGCGACCATGCCCTCCCCGGCGATCACGGCCGCCGCCGCGG
The DNA here is from genome assembly GCA_963790065.1 of uncultured Actinomycetes bacterium. GTDB lineage: Bacteria > Actinomycetota > Actinomycetes > Streptosporangiales > Streptosporangiaceae > Palsa-504. Next base: position 539,956 of record CAWBNK010000034.1, read on the forward strand.
CCGCGCCGCTCCCGGCCGATGAGCCGTCCCCGGCGGCCGTCACCGATCTGCTCCGGCGCCGGGCCGCACGGCAGCGCCAGCGAAACCGCTGGCAGATCTCGCTGGCCGCGGCGGCCGGCATCGTGCTGATCGGCGGGGGAGTGGGTATCGGCCTGACCGCGGCCCCGTCACACAACAGCTCTGCCCCGGCCGCGGTCGCCGTGGTGGGCCAGATGCATTCCGCCACCGATGCCGTGACCGGCGCGGCCGGAACCGTCGGCCTGGTGTCCAAGCCCTGGGGCACCCAGGTCACCATGGACCTCTCGAATGTCAGCGGCCCCCTGGAGTGCCAGCTGGTCGCAGTGGCCCAGAACGGCGAACAACGCGTGGTCATGGGCTGGCTGGTCCCCGCGGTCGGCTACGGGGTGCCCGCCCATCCCGCTCACCTGGTCCTGGAGGGCGGCACCTCGATCAAGGCCAGCGACCTGTCCCGCCTCGAGGTCACCGTGGTCAAGGGCGGCACCCTGCTCAGCATCCCGGTCCAGTCCTCGTCCGGCTGACCCCATGATCAACTTACGGCCGTCACGCTCATAGGGGCTTGCCATCGGTCCGCTGGACCAGGGACTCGATGTGGGTGATGCCGTCGGGAGTATGCGCGTGTAGCCGGTAGAAACAGGTGCCAGCGTCGGATGCGGGCCTGCTCGGCCCGCATCCGGGCGATCCTTTATCCAGCTGCCTGCTTGTCCTGGCTGCGCTTAGCCATCGGTTCCCGCCTTTGTCCCGGCTTGGCCAGCTCGGGGGAGCAGCCGCGGGGCGCCGAGAGAACCGTCACGGAATCCGGGGGAATAGGCCAGGTGGAACCCGCGGGTGGGCACCGTCGCGCCGAGCTGCGCGAATAGCCCGGCAGCGGAGAGCGTCGCCCGCCAGACCAGCGCGTACTCCCGTGGCGGCGTCAGGTTCCGCAGCGCGGGGACGAAACGCGGCTCGGTGAAGTGGGTCATGAGTCCGCGCAGCCAGGGCCGTGAGTAGGTAAAAGTGTCTGCGGCCGCCGTGGCGACCATGGGATGCAGCAGCTCGACAACCAGGCGTTCGTCCAGTTCATGTCCTGGGGGCAGCGCGCCGACCTGGCGGGCCAGCCGCACCGCCGTCGGCCCGTCTCCGGCGAGCACCGCCGCGGCGAGCTGCCCGAATGGCACCGGGATACCGCCGGGCACGGCGGCGGTCGCACCGAAGTCCAGCATGCCGAGCCGGCCGCCCGGCAGCAGCAGGAAGTTGCCCGGGTGCAGGTCAGCATGCATCCACCCGGTGCCCGCGGCCGGCGCGTAGATGGCGTGTCCGAGCAGCCGGGCGGCCAGGTCCGCCGCGTCGCCCGGGCTGAGCTCGCGCCAGCCTTCCGGAAGCAGGTCCACGCGCCCGTCGAGCAGCGCGGACAGGCTCACTCCATCCAGCCACCCAGTGATGAGCACCCGTGGGGTGGCCGCATACACGGCCGGGACTTTGACCCTCGTCCGGCCCTGCGGCTCACATACCCCGGCGGCGCGGGCCTCGGCGATTACCTGCGGGACAGGATCGGCGAACGCGGCCGCGACCTCCCCCTGGACCCGGCCCTCGCGGACGTAGTCCAGCTCCTCGACGATCCGCAGCGCCAGCTCCTCGGCCAGCCCGGTCACGTTCAGCCGGGTGAGCCGCGCTGTTACCCGCGCGAGCAGCCGGGCCTGCCGCAGATCGGAGCGCAGCGCCTGGCCCACGCCGGGGTACTGCACCTTGACCGCCACCTCGACGATCTGGCCGCGGTCGTCGCGCCACCGGCCGCGGTGCACCTGGCCGATCGAAGCCGCCGCCACCGGCGTGTCGCCGAATGCGACCAGCCGATCCCGCCAGTCCGGCCCGAAGGCGGCACCCAGCTCGGCCTCGACGACCCGGCGCGCAGCCTCGGCCGGCATCGGCGCCGCCGCGTCGGTCAGCCGCCGCAGCGCCGCCCGGTACGGCGCCGCGACCTCCTCCGGCATCGCCGCCTCGAACACCGACATAGCCTGCCCCAGCTTGGCGGCCCCGCCCTTGAGCTCACCCAAGGTGCCGAACAACTGCTCGGCAGTGCGGGCCGCGACCTGGTCGGCGGCCACCCGGGACAGCCGGGTAGCGGCGGCAGCGGTGCGCGCGGCGTGCCGCAGCGGCAGCCCAGCCAGTCGGCTGGCGCGCCGCAGCCCCCCGGACGGAAGGACCGGCCGCTCCCGCCCGGCCACGGCCCGGGCCGGCGGCATGTGTCCCTCGGTCATCCCGGCCTCCTCTCCGGCAGAAGGCCTGTCATGGGATGCCGTGATGCTTCGGGGGTGTGGCATGGCTGGCTCCTAATCGTGATCCGCTATCTACTAACACGTATAGTAGAAACGAGGTGTTCATCCTCGGGAACCAGGTCGTTTCGTCGGCATCCTCGTGGTGATACGAAAGAGCAGGCTGGCGCCGCATAGGGTTGACTGCGGCGCCAGTCTGCCTGGCGTGACTTAGTTGACCGCGATGCCTGCGGGCGTGGCGCCGGCGGGCAGCGCGAACGGGGAGGTGGCCAGTTCGGTCAGGTTGCCGCCGTTGACGGCGAACGCGCCGACCTTGCCGATCCTGCTCTCGTCGACGTACAGGAAGCGGCCGTCGGGGCTGAGCCGGGCGTCGACGGCGCCGACGCCGCCGGTGGCGGCGACCGGGGTGCTGCCGAGCAGGGTCAGCGTGCCGCCGGGGGTGATCTGGTAGCGGGAGATCTCGCCGGATCCGGTGTTCACGGTGAACAGGAACTGGCCGTCGTGGGTGATCTCCACCCAGCAGGGGGCGGTCTGCTGGTCTGCGAAGGGGGAGGTCCCGATCGGGGTCAGCGTGCCGTTGGAGGAGTCGGTGTAGGCGGAGACGGTTCCGGTGCCGGCGCCGGCGTTGTGGGCGTTGGACACGAACAGCTGGCCGGGGCTGGCCGGCCGGAACTCGCTGCCGAACGGGCCTAGTCCCTGGGCCGGGAACGGCGAGCCGGGGGCGGCGGTCAGCCTGCCGTCGAAGCCGACGGTGAAGCTGTCGATCACCGAGGTGCCTACCTCGGTGCCGGCCAGCTTGGTGCCGGTGCCGTTGAACAGCACGTCAGCGGGCGCGGCGTTGGCGGCCAGCGTGACGGTCGACCGGGGGACCGGGACCAGGCGGCCGTTGAAGCCGAGCAGGAAGCCGGTGTAGTTGGCGTCGCCGGCGCCGGAGTTGGCCGCGTATACCAGGTGGCCGTGCACGGCGACGCTGTCGGGCAGGGTGCCGCCGGAGCCGGTGACGCTGACCAGGCTGAGCGAGCCGTCGAAGTGGATCCGCAGCACCGAGATCTGGTTGCTGCCCGCGTCGACGGCGATCAGGAACCGGCCGTCCGGCGTGACCTGGATCGCGCCCTGCGAGGCCAGCCCGGCGCCGGTCCCCGCTCCGCCGGCCCCGAACGCAGACCCGGCCACCGGGGTCAGTGAGCCGTCCGCGTGCCGGTCAAACGCCCCGATCGTGTTGGTTCCCTTGGTGTTGTCGTTGACATAGACGTGCCCGACCACGGGGGAGGCACCGGTTGAGGCTGACGCTGACACGGGTACGGCTATGGCCGCGGCCGCCGCCAGGCCGAGGATCAGCGCCCCGGCCCTGCCCCGATGCAGGACGTCCCGTGCTTGTCGTTTGGCATCCCGGGCGCGGGCGGCCGTCCGCTCTCGCCGCTGTGACGCGAACTTCATTTGCTGCTCTTTCCTCCGGCCGAGCCGGATCCGGTCGGCGGCGTCGATGCCGCCGCTGTTTGCTCGCCATTGGTTGGCGTTGGGGGGCAGCCAGGTCTTACCTGTGGTAGCAGAAATAACTGCCACGCTGCCGCGGGGTCAGTTCGGTGTCCACGGCGCGAGGCAGCGCGGCGAGCAGATCCCGCCATCCGGATTGCTGGGCGCGGGCTCGAAACCGAACCGGCCCGACTACGCCGGCTGGGCTTCAGTTGCCGGGTACGCCCGTTGGTGGCTGCAGAGCCGCCTCATCGTGCAGGACCTGGTCGATGGCCGCGACGATGACCTGGGCTGACCCGTCGATGGCCTGGGCCACCGTGCTCGACGGGTTGCTGAGCTGGCTGGCGATCTGGGCCGCCGACAGGTCGGCGAGCACCTGCGGGTTGTACTGGGCGCCGGCCAGGACGTACTTGTTGGCGATGTCGAGGAACGGGACCGCACCGGACTGGTCGGCGCTGTTGACGTAAGGGGGTACGTCGAAGGCGTCGATGAGCCTGGCGTCCAGCGCGGTCTGGGGCTGCAGCGGGCGCCCGGCGTTGTCCGCCAGCTCGGTCGTCCGCAGCGTGAGTTCGGTGCTGCGGTAGCGAACCGTCCGGAACGACAGCGTGGCGGTCTTCGGGTACACGTCCGTGGCCGATGAGCTGGTGGTGCCGAGGTGACTCAGCGTGCCGAAATGGGACAAGGCCACGGCCACGGACCAGCGTTCGGCCGCGCAGAACGGGCAGGATTCCTCGCTGACGAAGACGATGGCCGGCTTGCGGTCGATGGTCAGCGGCGGCCCTGACGTCTTGACCGGCTCCAGCGAGGTAACGGCCTCGCCCGGGTTCACGCTGGCCAGCACGGCGGCTGGAACGGCGCTGACCTGCCTGACGACGGCAGCCGTGGCCGGTGACTCGCTGGCGACCAGGTGCGCAGGAGCGGCCGTCAGCTTGACCGTGACCAGGGTCACCACGATGGCCAGCACGGCCGTGACCGCCGCGATCGGCATCAGCAGCCGCCGTCGTGCCTCGGCGCGCTTGCGGGCGGCCTGCTCGGCCGCGAGCCGCTCACGGGCCCGCATCTTGGCCTGGGGGCCTCGCTGTGACCTGGCTGACGTGCGCCCTGCATGGTCGTGACGGGTATTTGGCACCTGATCTTCCCTCTCTCCGGCGGTATGGCCCGTGGTCTGCGCCCGGCTCCGTCTACTACCACGGATAGGGCTCATGGGATGTTCATGCCGTCGCGGGCCGTCGCCTCACCGAACGGCGAGCTGGTTCTTCCGTCGCGGCCAGGAAAGCCGCGATCGCGTCGGCGACGGCATCCGGGGCTCGCCTGGGCAGGTGATGACCCGCACCCTGGACGAGTTGATGGTCACGTCTGCCTATCCGGGCCATCGGTCCGCTGGCTCCGCCCGAAGGAACGAGGTCAGCGGACCGGGGCGCCTGGCCGTGTCAGTAGCCGTAAGGGTTGGACGGGGCGGCCGGGGCCGGGGACCCGGTGATCGCCGTGAGGCCGGGGGTGGCCACGAAGAAGCCCTGCACTCCCTGTCCGGTCACCTGGCCGGCTTGGTCGTCGGCGAAGGTGTACAACAGGTGCCCGTTGTAGGCGACCTGGCTGCCGTGGATGTCCATGACCGCGGCGAGCTTGCCGGTCAGCCCCGTGGCGGCCGGTGACGCGGACGTCAGCGGCGGCCACAGCGCCGCCAGTCCCCCGGTGACGACCGACTTCGCCGCCGTGTCGGACTGGTAGTAATACAGCGGCAGGCCCTGGCTGTTGACCAGGATGGTCTCGGTCTTGCCTCCTACGGTCGCCTGCACGGTGCGACGTCGCCGCGGCGGGCTGGCTGCAGCAGCTGGCTTGGCATGCGAGGTGGTCGCCGCGGCTGCAGTGATACCCCCCATGGCGCGCTGCGGCCAGGCTGATGCTGACGATGATGATTCTCGGGTGTCGCACGGTTAGCTCCTTGTTGTATTGACTGTGCTCTATCTACTAATACGATTAGTAGAGATGGGGGGGTCACTCGGCAGCCGGGTTATTCCGGCGGTGAGGCAGCCGGGAGCGGCGGAGCGCGGCGTGGTCCCGGCTGCGCGGGGCAGCCTGGGCCGCATCCCGCCCGGCGCGGGTGCGCAGCGGGATCTCCTTCAGGATCAGCGTGAGCAAGAACGCCACGGCCAGCAGCGGGATCAGGTACGCGTAGAGGGGCGGGAGGGCGTGGGCGAAGGCTAGGGCGATGACGTGCCTGAGCGGGGTAGGTAGCTGGGCGAGGCCCTGCGGCGTAATCGAGCTGACCTGCGCTGCGCTAAGGTGGCCGGCCCCTGACGTCGGGAGATGGGCGCTGAGCTGGCCGTCGAGCTGGCGGATGAAGAGTGCCCCGATCAAGGCCACGCCTATGCTGCTGCCGATCTGCCGCGCGAAGTTGACCGAAGCGGTGGCGGCGCCCAGGTCACGCCGTGCTGCGCTGTTCTGCGCGATGAGGACCATGACCTGCAGGAACAGTCCAAGGCCCAGGCCCAGCACCAGCAGGTACACGCCGGAGGCCAGATGCGAGGTTCGGACGCCCATCGTGGACAGCAGGTACAGGCAGGCGGCGGCGAGCGCCGTCCCGGCGACGGGGTAGGCCTTGTAGTGCCCGGTCCTGGTAATCAGCCGGCCGGAGGAGATCTGGTCGCGGAACAGCCGCAGCGGGATGACCGGATCGGCGGCGTGCCGGGCCGAGACCAGCCAGGCCGCGCCGAACGCCATTGCGGCGGCGCCTAGGCCGGTGATCACCGGCGAGGTCCAGGCATAGGTGGTCCCGCCCCAGCTGGTGAGCAGCACCAGGCTGATCACCGCGCCGGCGAGCAGGAGCATGCCCGCATAGTCGATGCGCGGCTTGCTCTGTGGCCGGGGCAGCCGCAGGACGATGCTCGTGACGATCAGCGCGACGGTGCCGATAGGCAGGTTGATGTCGAAGATCCATCGCCAGGACAGGTTGTCCACCAGGAACCCGCCGAGCAGCGGACCGATTACCGAGGCCAGCCCGAAGACGGCTCCGATCAGCCCCTGGTACCGGCCCCGCTCCCGCGGGCTGACCACATCCCCGATGATCGCCTGCGCGCCGATGATCAGCCCGCCGGCGCCGGCTCCCTGCACGGCGCGGAACGCGATCAGCTGATCCATGGAGTGCGCGAGTCCGGATGCCGCCGAGCCCGGCCGGCCTCTGATCGTAGTGATGCTGCTCACCGCGGCAGTGCTGGACCTGACCCGGTGCGGTCTCGTCCTGGCGGCGGCGCGGCACCCTGCGCCGACCGCGGGGCTGGTTGCGGCCGGGCTGGCCGCGGCCGTGCTGAGCGCGCGGACCGCGCGCGGATGCCAGGTCGGCCGGCGCTGGGCGGGCTTGGCCGCATTGCTGATCGGCGCCGCGTCGGCCCCGCAGGCTGCCATGTCCGGTTTCCACGGCCCGTATATGGTCCCCGATGCGGTCACCGCTGTCGTAGGGGTTCTGCTGGCCGTGGCTGTCCTGGCCACTGCCGGTGCGGCCGGGCAACCGGGCCAATACACCGAAAACCCGTGCACCATCGACAGGGGAGCGGCCTGGCCCCGGCAGGCCCGTGCTGCCATTGCGGCGGCGCCGAAAGTATCAGTACGAGGCCCGACCCAGCGGGCAGGCAGGAGCCGAAGCAATGGCTGAGAAAACGCGGCGGGCGAGACTGAACTGGCAGCGGCTTGGTCCCCGGCTGGCCGGGGCCGGGCTGCTCGCCGTAACCGGGGCGATTCACCCGGACCTGTACCTGACCGGCTACCGGTCGATCCCGGTGATCGGCTGGCTTTTCCTGCTCCAGGTGATCGCCGCCTTCGGCCTCGCCGGGGCCGTGCTAGTGTCCGGCAGCCGGCTGGCCGCCATGGCCGGTGCCGGGTTTGCCCTTTCGACCCTCGGCGGCTACCTCCTGTCGGTGTGGATAGGCCTGTTCGCGTTCAAGGAGGTCCGGACTACCGCGGGGATCGTCGCAGGGGTGATCGAGATAGCCGCTTTCGGCGCGCTGGCGGTGCTCGCCTTTTCCTCCGCTGCGGCGCATCAGCCGGCCGGGCCAGTGGCGTCGCGTAGCGGCGTGCTGGCCAGGCTGCAGGCGGGCGTGCCAGGTGCCAGGGCGGCGGCCGCCGCAGTGTCGGTTGCTGCTTTGGTGCTGCTGGGCGTCGCCGTTGCCGGGGCAGGCGGCCCGGGAGCTTCGGCCGCAGGCGAACTGGGGGCGGCGCAGATCGGCGGCATGACCGTGCTCACCAACGTCCAAGGCTTCACGCTGTATTCGTTTGCTCCCGATACCCCGTCCAGATCAAACTGCAACGCGACGTGCGCTGCCTACTGGCCGCCTGTGACCGGAAACCCGGCCGCCGGCCTGGGCGTGACCGGCAAGCTGAGCACGATCAAGCGGTCAGACGGCACGACGCAGGCCGTCTACAACGGGCATCCCGTATACACCTACATCGGCGACACCGCCCCCGGCCAGGCTCACGGCAATAACCTCAACCTGAACGGCGGGCTGTGGCACGAGATAACAATTTCCGGCTGAGCCTCGGCTGCCGTCACGCCCGGGCACAAGATCGTCGCCCTCGGCGTTAGTCCGCCGTGTCGCGCACCGCGGCCAGCAGCGCTTCGAAGTCCTCGCCGCACGGGCCGCACGCGCGCAGGTGCGCGGCGATGCCCGGGTACTGCTGCTCGGCCGGCGCGCTGGAGGCCACCAGGTCGACATAGACGTGCAGCATCTTCATCGCCTCGGCGCAGCCCACGTCGCGCGGGTCGGTGCGCAGGAAGCGGTCCAGTGCCGGCCAGCCGTTCATGAGCGTCCCGGGGTGTGATGGTCCAGATGCCCGTTAGCGGCCAGAGCGGCCCGCAGCTTACGCCGGGCGTCGAACATCATCTTATAAAGCGCGTTGCGGTTCGAGCCGAGCCTGACCGCCAGCGCGTCCAGCGGGACACCGTTGAGCACGATCGCGACGAAGACCTCACGCTGCCGCGGGGTCAATTCGGTGTCCACCGCGCGGCACAGCGCGGCGAGCAGATCCCGCCATTCGGATTGCTGGGCGGGCTCGAAACCGAACCGGCCCGGCAGCCGGTCCCAGTCCTCGGCGTCTAGCGGCACGTCCGGGCACGCCAGAATCCGCCCGATCTTGTCCTTCACCTCAGTAAGACGAACTTATAGGAGGTGGTGAACCGGGTCTCCCCGCGGGACTGCGAGCGGAGGCTATGCGACTTGCATCACATGGCGGGCGGCGCCGCGCCATGGTGCGATCGAGCCGACAGGCCGAAGGTGGGTGCGCCACATCGGCGGCCCATTTCTCGACATTCAGCTTCGAACTCATCCCGGTCAGCTGACAGCAGCCGTTAGCGTCTGCCTCGCGGCCCTCACGGCGCGGCCAGAGCCACGCCGGGGCAGCGGCCAACAGGGTCATCCGCTGTAACCGCGGTCCGTTCGGCAAATTATTAAATGATGCCGAACGGACCGTGGCGTTCCGGTCCCGGCCAAGTGCGTGCCTGGCCGTGCCTTCCAGGTGATGGCCTGGCTATGACCCGACGGGCTCTTCTCCGTCTCCGTCGCCGCTGGGCAGCTCACCGTGACCCGCGCCCACCGCGGCGTGCTCGTCAGCAGGCCCGTGCCCGTTACCGTGCCCGTTGCCGTTGCCGTGGCCGTTCGTCTCGACCACCACTGTCTCCGCGAAGGCACGGTTGGCGATGGCCCGGGCCCGGCCCATGACGCCACTCATCTGCGGCGCGGGTACGCCGTTCTCGTCCTCCGCCTCGGGCGCGGGCATCAGCGCTGGCACCTTCTTGGCCTCGAGCACGGCCCGCTCGTCCTCGTTCACCGGCCGGTGAACCTCGATGAACTCGCCGTTGGGCAGCTGTCTGATGATGCCGGTCTCCAGGCCGTGCTCGAGCAGCTCCGCGTCCTTACGCTGCAGACCGATACAGATACGTCTGGTAACGATAAACGCGACCGCGGGTCCCACGAACACCAGGACCCGGGCGATCCAGGTGACCGTGTACAGCGGGATCTGCAGGAAGTCCGAGAGGACGTCGTTGGCTCCCTCGGCCCACAGGACCCCGTAGAACACCACGGCCGCAATGCCGGTAGCGGTCCGGATGGGCGCGTTCCTCGGCCGGTCGTTGACGTTGTGCCAGGATCGGTCGCCGGTCGCCCACCGTTCGAAGAACGGCCAGAACGCCGCGCCGGTGAGGATGAGGCCGAACGGTATCGCAGCCGGGATGAGCACGCTGAAGCTGATCGTGTGCCCGAGGAAGTTCCACTCCCAGGCAGGCATCACGCGCAGCGAGCCCTCCAGGATGCCCATGTAGAAGTCCGGCTGGGAGGCGGAGGAGATCTGCACCGGATTGTACGGCCCGTACAGCCAGATCGGGTTGATCTGCGCGAACGTGGCCAGCAGCGCGAGCGCAGCGAAGATGAAGAAGAACCAGGCGCCGCCCTTGGCCATGAAGTACGGGAAGAACGGCTGGCCGACTACGTTGTTCTCGGTATTCCCCTTGGCCGGCATCTGGGTGTGCTTCTGGTGCACCATGATGAACAGGTGCGCGGTGATCAGCGCCAGGATCAGGCCCGGTATCAGGAACACGTGGAGGATGTACAGCCTGGGTATGATCGAGTCGCCAGGGAACGACCCGCCGAACAGGAAGTACGCCCCGTACGTGCCGACGATCGGGATGCCCTGCAGCACGCCCTCGAGGATCCGCAGGCCCGCGCCGGACAGCTGGTCGTCGGGCAGTGAATAGCCGAACAGGCCCTCGAGCAGCCCCATCGTGAACAGCACGATCCCGATCAGCCAGTTGATCTCACGGGGCTTGCGGTAGGCGCCGGTGAAGAAGACCCGCAGCATGTGAATGGTCAGCGAGGCCATGAACAGGTCGGCCGCCCAGTGGTGGATCTCGCGCATCAGCAGGCCGGCCCGGACGTCGAAGCTGATGTTCAGCGTCGACTGGTAGGCCTGGCTCATCGTGATGCCGTTCAGCTTGACGTACGAGCCGTGGTAGATGACCGGGGCCGAGGACGGGACGAAGAACAGCGCCAGGAAGGTCCCGGTCAGCAGCAGGAGGACGAACGACCACAGCGCGATCTCGCCGAGCATGAACGACCAGTGGTCAGGGAAGACCTTGCGCATGAACACGCGCAGGCCGCGGGCCCCGTGGAACCTGTCGTCCAGCCACCCGCCGGTGCCGGACAGCGCCTTCGGGACGGTGAAGTTGTCGCTCATCCGCGCTCCCAGAAACTCGGGCCGACGGGCTGGGTGAAGTCGCTCTGGGCCACCAGGTAACCCGAGCCGTCGACGGCCAGCGGCAGCTGCGGCAGCGGCCGCGGGGCTGGCCCGAAGATCACCGTCGCGCCGGTCGTCGCGTCGAACGTGGACTGGTGGCAGGGGCACAGGATGTGGTGCGTGGTCTGTTCGTACAGCGCCACCGGGCACCCCACGTGCGTGCAGATCTTGGAGTAGGCGACGATGTTGTCGACCGTCCAGTTCATCGTCCCGATCACGGTACTGCCCTCGGTCCTGGTGGGGATGTTCAGCTCACCCGGCCGGAACTTGATGAGGATGACGGCGGCCTTGGCCAGCGCGTCCAGGTCTTCGGTGTAGCCCTCCGGCACGATAGTGATCATGCCGCCCGGCGCGCTGAACTCGGCCGGGGTGATCGGGGTGTTGGTGCCGTAAACCAGCAGCCGCCGCCCCGGACTCCACACCGTGTGCCGCAGGCTGGTCCCGGGCAGCGGGCCCAGGTCACGGAGCACCAGGACCGGAATGGCGGCCAGCGGCAGCGTGGCGAGCATCAGCGTGCGCCGGATGATAGGCCGCTTGACGAACTGGCTCGCTCCCGTGGCCTCGGCGAAGTACTCGCCGAACGCCTCGCGCTCGGCGTCGGTCGAGCGCATCGCGTGCCGTTCCTCGACCACCTCCGCGTCCGGCATGATGTGCCGGACCCAGATCAGCGCGCCACACCCCAGACCGAGCAGCGCCACCGACAGCGACAGGCCCAGCGCCAGGTTGGAGCGGAAGACCGCGTCCACCGAGTGGACCTCGAGGCCGATGTAGGCCGCGATGAACCCGCAGCCCGCGATGAACGCGAGCATGAAGCAGAACGCGACGACCTTCTCGGCGTTCTTGGCGTGCTCGGGGTAGTCCGGCTCGGTCGGCAGCTTCTCCACCGCGTGCTCCGCGACGGCCACTCCGCCACGGTCCGGGGCTTGGTCCGCGGCTTCGCCGTCGCCGTCGCCGCGGCCGAGCAGCCGCGGCGACGGCGGGGGAGTACCGATCACCCGGTGCGGCGCGGCGGGAGCCCCAGAGCCCTCAGGAAGCTCGGGAGTCCCTTCGGTCTCTTCCATGTCGCTCATCAGTGCTCCGTCCCGGACTTCGCCGAGTTCCTTTCCTGCGCCACATCCCAGGGCTCACGGCGCTTGGCGGTGATCCACAGCGCGACCAGCACCAGGAAGCCCATTCCGCCCAGGAAGACGACCAGGCCCTCGGTGACGGGGCCGAGCCGGCCGAGCGAGAGCCCGCCGGGGTTGGGCTCGGTCCGCGTGTCGGTGATGTAGGCGATGATGTCGCGCTTGGCCTGCGGGCTGAGCGCCCCATCGGAGAACACCGGCATCGCCTCGGGCCCGGTGAGCATGGCCGTGTAGATCTGCGTCGGGGTGGCCTGGGTCAACGCCGGCGCGAACTTGCCGTAGGTGAGCGCCCCGCCGTCCCCGGCGAAGCCGTGACACTGCGCGCAGTTGGCCATGAACAGCTGGGACCCGAGCGCGGTGTCCGCGCCGACCGTGGACACCTGCTGGGCATCGGGAATCGCGGGCCCGCCGCCGAGAGAGGCGACGTAGTCGGCGATCGCGTATATCTGCTGCTCGGTGTACCGCACCGGGCTGCGGACGTTCTCCGCGCCGACCTCCTTGGCCGGCATGCGGCCGGTGGACATCTGGAAGTAGACGGCGGCCGCGCCCGCGCCGATCAGGCTCGGCGCCTGCGTGGTGCCCTGGGCGTCCAGGCCGTGGCAGCTCGAGCAGGTCGCTTCGAACAGGGCCTTGCCCTGGGCGATGTCCTGCTGCGCCGAGGCGGATGCCTGCGCGCCGCTGCCGGTACGGGTCAAGGCTCCGTAGACCAGCGCGACAACGACGAGCCCCAGCAGCAGGGCGGCGTAGCCGGCAACCGGGCGCCTGCGCCTGGCGATGATCCAGCTCACTCGCTGTCCCCTGACTAGTGGATGAGGTAGATGGTGGTGAACAGGCCGATCCACACGACATCGACGAAGTGCCAGTAGTAGGACACGACGATCGCGCTGACCTGCTGTTCGTGGGTGAATCTCTTGGCCGCGTAGGTACGCCCCAACAGGAAGATGAAGGCGATGAGGCCGCCGGTGACGTGCAGCCCGTGGAACCCGGTGGTCAGGTAGAACACCGAGCCGTAGTTGCTCGAGGAGAGCGTGAGGCCCTGCTTCCTGATCAGGTCTAGGTACTCATAGCCCTGGCCCAGGACGAAGTACGTGCCCATCAGGAGCGACAGCACGTACCACTCGCGCAGGCCCCAGCTCATCGGGTGGAACAGCCCGCGCGTCCGCCTGATCTGGCCGCGCTCGACCGCGAACACGCCCATCTGGCAGGTCACGCTGGACAGCAGCAGCACGGTGGTGTTCACCGAGCCGAGCGCGATATCCAGGTGGGCCCCCGGCCAGGCCAGCCCCTGGCCCTTGTCTACCGACCTGATGGTGAAGTACATCGCGAACAGGGCCGCGAAGAACATCAGCTCGGAGGAGAGCCAGACGATGGTGCCGACGCTGACCAGATTGGGTCTGCTGGCCGGCGTGCGGGGGCTCGTCTGAACGGTGGCTGTCGTCACGAAGCAATTATTACGACAACCTGTAGGCGATCGCTACGCGACCCCCCGCATCCGAGCCGACATCGGTAGCATGTTTTGCATGAAGGTCGTTGTGTACAGCCACGACGCGGATGTCCGGGCTCAGATCAAGCTCGCCATCGGTCGTCGTCCCGCGATGGACGTGCCGGACGCGGAGATAATCGAGGTGGCCACCCAGCCGGCCCTGTTCCGGCTGCTCGACGCCGGTGGCGCCGACGTGATGGTGCTCGACGGCGAGGCCCAGCCGCTCGGCGGGATGGGCGTGTGCCGTCAGGCCAAGGACGAGATCTACAACTGCCCGCCTGTGCTGCTGGTCGTGGGCCGCGCCGACGACGGCTGGCTCGCCACCTGGTCCCGGGCCGACGCCGTGATCAGCCACCCCGTCGATCCGGTCACGCTGGCCCACGAACTGGCCGGCCTGATGCGCGGCCGCGCCGCCGTGACGGGCTGAACCCCCGGCCCCCGGGCCCGCTGTCCTTCACTGTCTGATTGACCCTGGACCCGCCGCACTTTTCTTTTATTCGCCGAACGATCCGTGGTTCCTCGTTCCGATCTCTAGTTTCTACCGCACACCCACCCTGGGAGCCTGTCATGGATGCCCGCACCACGTGGCCCGCGCTGCTCGCCGCGCTGATCCGCGGCGAGTCGCTCACCGCGGACGAGAGCGAGTGGGCCATGAACGAGATCATGGAGGGCGCGGCGACGCCCTCCCAGATCGCGGGGTTCGGGGTCGCGCTGCGGATCAAGGGCAGTTCGGTGGCCGAGCTGACCGGCCTGGCCCGGGCCATGCTCGCGCACGCCACGCCGATCCACCTGACCGGCGAGCGCACCGACCTGGTGGGTACCGGCGGGGACGGCGCGCGCACCGTCAACGTGTCCACCATGGGCACGATCGTGGCCGCCGCGGCCGGGGCGCGGATGGTCAAGCACGGCAACCGGGCCGCGTCGTCGGCGTGCGGTGCCGCCGACGTGCTCGAGGCGCTCGGCGTGGTCATTGACCTGCCGCCCGCGGCCAGCGCCGAACTGGCCGACACGATCGGGGTCGCGTTCCTGTTCGCGCCGCTGTATCACCCGGCGCTGCGGTACGCGGGCCCGACCCGCAGTGAGCTGGGCGTGCCGACCGTATTCAACTTCCTGGGCCCGGTGGCCAACCCGGCCCGGCCCACGGCCCAGGCGGTCGGGGTGTTCGACCCGGTCATGGGCGGGATCATCGCCGGGGTGCTGGCCGGGCGCGGATGTTCGGCCCTGGTCTTCCACGGCTCCGACGGGCTGGACGAGCTGACCACCACCGGTCCGTCCACGATGTGGGTGGTGCACGACGGCCAGGTGGCCCAGACCGAGTTCTCGCCCGAGACCCTCGGGCTGCCCCCGGCCTCGGTCGCCGACCTGCGCGGCGGTGACGCCGCCCGCAACGCGGCCGTAGCCCGCGCGGTGCTGGCCGGCGAGCGAGGCCCGGTGCGCGACATCGTGCTGCTGAACGCGGCGGCCGCGCTGGCCGCGTCGGCCGGCGTGCCCGGCCCGGATGCGGTCCCCGCGGCGCTGGCCGACGGTTACGCCCGGGCCGCGGAAGCCGTGGACTCCGGCGCCGCCCGCGCCCTGCTCGACCGCTGGATCGAGGTCAGCCACCGCCTCGACCCGAAGGGCGGTGCTCACCCCCGGGGGGCAACCCCCCGGTGACCCCGGATCGGGGGGCTGCCCGCCCCCGAACCCCCGGGCGGTCAGGAGCCGTCGGCCAGGCCCAGGGAGAAGGCGGCCTCCAGGTCGTGCCTGGAGTAGGTGCGGAAGGCGATATGGGTCTCGGTGTGCGTGACCCCGGGAACCTTGTTCAGCCCCCCCGGGATGACGTCGGCGAGGTCCTCGTGCGTCCGGACCCGGACCATGGCCACCAGGTCGAACTCACCGGTGACCGAGTACACCTCGCTGACCTCGGGGATCTGGGCGATGATCTCGGCCACCTCGGGAATGCGCTGGATCTCGGCCCGCACCAAGACGATCGCGGTGACCACTGGATGCCTCCCAGATTGTCGTGACCGGCCGGCCTGTGGGCGGCCTGCTTGCCTGGCTGGCGCTTACGCTACTACGTCCGGCCAGGCGCTGAGCTGACTGAGGGTATTCACGCCGCGATGGGCCAGCCTCCTGATCAGCCAGCCGAGGACGTCTGCGGTGGCCCGCGCGTCGGCCAGCGCACGATGGCTCGGCGCCGTATGCGCGCGGAAGAACCCGGCCAGCGTGCCCAGCTTGCAGTCGGGCACCTCGTCCGGGTCCATCACCCGCCTGGCCAGCATGACGGTGTCGAGCACGGTGAAGCCGGGCCAGGCCACGCCGCACTGGCCGCAGGCGGCCCGCAGGAAGCCGATGTCGAACGGCGCGTTGTGCGCGACCAGCACGCAGCTGTCGGCGAACTTGAGCAGGCCCGGCAGGACCGCGGCCAGCCGTGGCGCCGCGGCCAGCATCCAGTCGGTGATCCCGGTCAGGTCCTCGATCCCCGGCGGCACCGGGATGCCGGTGTTGACCAGCGAGGCGAACTCGCCGAGCCGATGGCCGCCGCGCACCCTGACCGCCGCGATCTCGGTGATCGCCGCCGCCCTCGGCGACCAGCCCGTGGTCTCCAGGTCGACCACCGCGAACTCCAGTCCGGCCAGCTCACGCCCCGCCAGCTCACGTCCCGCCAGCTCACGCCCGGCCTGCGCCCGTAGGGCCAGCTCATGCCCAGCCGGGTCTGCGGCCGCCCGCTCGTGCCCGGCCGGCTCGCGGCCGACCAGGTGCAGCCCGGTCGGCCCCGGTCGCGCCTGGGGTACGCCGGCGCGTCCGCCCGGCGCCCTGGTGATCATGGCCGGCCTCATCACGGACACCACGTTAAATCCCGCCACTGACATTTCGGCCGCAGGCACGCCGCGTCCGGCACCCTGCGGCGCCTGCCAGTCCGGCCCGCGGACCCCGAATCGCCCGATCGGCGCAATGCGGCATTGCGCAGGCAATAAGCGGCACAGTGCCTCATAACGCCGCCACAAAAATGTATCGTGCATTCACGGAATGCATATGCAGCCCTGAAAAGCGACCTGATGATAGCGTATCCATGCTGTTTCCGCTGGTGAATCTGAGGTTCGTAATGGAGGAGTTGGAATTAGGTGAATCGGTTGAATCGCCCAATTGCCTTCACTACGCTTGCCACAAATGCGGCCTGGTCAATGGGTGCGGTTTAGGACCTGGACGGATGCGCTGCAGGGCGCAGCTGACGAGGAGTGTGGTAGGTACGTGGGTACGCGGCTAGCGGGCGGCTCGTCCCGGTTTCGCCGCGGTGTCGCGATCGTCGCCGGGATGGCATCGATCGCCGGGCTCGCGGTCTTCGCTTCCGGCGCCGGGGCCAGCCCGGCGCCTACCGTGGCGCAGGCTCAGGCTCGGGTCAACCAGCTCACCTCGCAGTTCGACAAGGTCACCGAGCAGCTTGACCAGGTGGGCCAGCAGCTGACCGCAGCGCAGACGAGGCTGACCCAGCTCCGCGCGGACGTCAAGCACGCCGACGCCCAGTTCCGGACGGCGCAGACGACCGTGGCCCAGATCGCCGCGGCCACCTTCGAGGACACCGCCGCGACCTCTGTCGCGGGCGTGCTCACCTCGGGTGATCCCTCGGTCGTCCTGCAGCAGGGCTCGCTGCTCGAGGAGCTGTCAGGCAATAGGAACGCCCAGACCCAGCAGCTCCTGGACGCGGCCAGCCAGCTGGCCGCGGTCGAGCAGGAACAGCTGCGCACCCAAGACGGGATCGCCGCGCTCAAGACATCGCTGACCGACCACAAGAATTCCCTCGGCAAGCTCATCGCCGCCGAGCAGGCCACGCTGGACAGCCTGACCGTGCCCGAGCAGCAGACGGTGAAGACCAACTCGATCGGCGGGAACGGCAGCAGCGCACCGGTCACGTACACCGGGCCGACCAGCACCGAGGCCGATAAGGCGGTCGCGTTCGCCTACGCGCAGCTCGGCTGCCCCTACGTGTACGGCGCCACCGGCCCCTGCAATATGGGCTTCGACTGTTCCGGTCTGGCCATGGCCGCGTGGGCGGCCGCGGGCGTGGGCATCCCGCGCGACAGCTACGAGCAGTGGGCGGGCCTGCCGCACGTCCCCCTGTCGGCGCTAGCGCCCGGTGACCTGCTGGAATACAACGGCGAATCGCATGTGGCCATCTATGTCGGCGGCGGCTACATCATCGACGCGCCACAGACAGGCATGGACGTGGAGAAAATCCCTGAAAGCACGCCCTGGTACGCCGACAACCTCGACGGCGTGCTGCAGCCCTGAGCCGGGAACCCCGCAGCACTACTCCCGCGGGGTGACGGCCGCGTCGTAAGAACCGCCTGCCGGCTGATGCGCCGCGTTCCTTCCTGCGGCAGTGTGGACCACGTGAACCAGCGACGGACCTGTCACGAGCCCCGGCCAGCATGACCCTGAGCTCGTTGACGCGCGGGATGCCGCCGCTGGCCCTGCGCACCGGCCCGGGCCGGCGGATGGCGGTGCTGCTGGCCGGCGCGGCGGCGCTGGTGCTCTACGTCGCTCCCGGGTTGTCGGCGCCGGGCTCGCACTGGCCGCTGAGGGATGTGCGGGTGTACTGGTGGGGCGGGCACCGCGCCAGCCAGGCGCTGTACTCCGCGCACGCGCAGTTCAGCTTCACCTACCCGCCGTTCGCCGCCGCATTGTTCCGGCTCGGTTCCACGGGAACGGAGGGCTGGCTGGCGGCCGTTATCACGGTGGTCAGCATCGGCGCCCTGGTAGCGCTGGTCTTGATGTCGCTGGCGGCGGCCGGGGTGCGGCCGCGCCCGGAGACGGTGTTCGCGATCGCGGCGCTGTCGGCGTTGCTGTGGCCGGTGGCGTACACGCTGCACCTGGGCGAGATCAACCTGGTCGTAGCCGTGCTGGTGGGCTGGGACCTGCTCCGGGAGCGAGATGGTGCCTGGTGGCAGGGAATCGGTACCGGGGTGGCGGCCGGGATCAAGCTGACCCCGCTGATCTTCGTGGTCTACCTGCTGATCACCCGCCGCCCGCGGGCGGCGGCCACCGCGGCCGGGGCGTTCGCGGCCACGATCGCGGCCGGGTGGCTGCTGCTGCCTGCCGCGTCGCGGGTGTTCTGGCTGGACGGGGTGTTCGCCGCGCAGAGCCGGGTGGGGAACGTGGCCAACCCGTCGAACCAGTCGCTGGCCGGGGCGGTAGCCCGGCTGGCCGTGGGGCGCCTGACCGGGGCGCACGACTGGTGGCTGGCCGCGGCGGTGATCTGCGGACTGGCCGGGCTGGCCGTGGCGGCCTGGGCACACCGGCGCGGCTGGCGGCTGGGCGGGGTGTGCTGCTGCGCGATCACCGGGTTGCTTGTGTCCCCGTTTTCGTGGGCGCATCACTGGGTATGGGCCGTATCACTGCTGATCTGGACGGCCACCACCGCCTGGCGGCACCGCTCGGCGACGGGCGGCGCGGCTACCGCGGTGGTGGCCGTCGTCTTTTCGGGCCTGATCCCGCTGACCTGGCCCGGCCGTCCGGTCAACCCGGCCCGGATGGTGGCCAGTGACCTGTACGTGCTGTGCGGCCTGGCCGTCCTGGCCGCCACCGCCGTGGTCCTGACCCGCCAGCGCCGCCCGTCTGGCCCGCCGCCCGGCCCGCCGTGACGGCAGACGATCCGCCGCCGCGGCCGCCTGCCGCGCCGTACTGGTCCCTGAGCCGGCTGCGCCAGCTCGCGATGATCGTGGTCTTCGACCTCGGCGGGCCGCTGGCGGCCTACAGCCTGCTGCACTCGGAGGGCATGAGCGCGGTGGCGGCCCTGGTCACCAGCGGGATCTTGCCGGCCATGGGCATCGCCATCGGGGCCTGGGCGGACCGCCGGCTCGACATCATCGGCGTGATGGTGCTGGCCGGACTGGCCGTGGGCACCATCCTGGGGCTCATCAGCCACAGCGCCCGGCTGTACCTGTTCGAGCGGGCGGGTGCCGTCCTTGCTATTCGCCCTGGCCTGCCTGGCCTCGCTGCGGGCCAGGAAACCGCTGATCTACCGGCTCGCAGTCGAGCTGCTCGGCCCCGACACGCCGAAGGGCCGGGACGTCGTCGGCGCGTGGCGCTTCCCCGGCGTCCGCCGGGCGTTCCAGGTCATCACCGCCGCCTGGGGCATTGCCTATCTGTTCGAGGTCGCGGCGCGGCTGGCGGTCGTGGAGACGGTCTCGACCGGGATCGCCCTGGTCTTCTCCAAGCTGGTGCCGTACGCCTTCGCCCTGGCGCTGTCGCTCTGGACGCTGGCCTACGGCGAGCACGAGAAGAGGAAGGCCGAGCGCCAGGCCGCAGCAGCCTGACCGGCCAGCAAGTGATCCGCCGCCTTATACACTCGTGCGGTGCGCCGCACCCTGATCGTCACCAACGACTTCCCGCCGCGTCAGGGCGGCATCCAGTCGTTCGTGCACGCGATGGCCACCCGCCTGCCGCCGGGCTCGGTGACCGTGTACGCGCCGGCCTGGACGGGCGCGGCCGAGTTCGACGCGCGGCAGCCCTTCCCGGTGATCCGCCATCCGACCTCGCTCATGCTGCCCGGGCCGGCCGTCTCCCGCCGGGCCGCGGCCATCGCCCGCGAGCATGCCTGCAACGCGGTCCTCTTCGGTGCGGCGGCACCGCTGGGTCTCATCACCCCGGCGCTGCGCCGGGCCGGCGTGCGGCGGGCCGTCGCGGTGACGCACGGCCATGAGGCGGGCTGGGCGGCGCTGCCCGGCGCCCGCGCCCTGCTCCGCCGGATCGGCGACGAGGTCGACGTGGTGACCTACCTGGGCGAGTACTTCAGGGCCAGGCTGGCCCGGGTCCTGTCCCCGGCGGCGGCCGAGCGCATGGTCCGGCTCTCGCCCGGGGTCGATATGACGGTCTTCCGCCCGGGCTCGGGCGGCGAAGCGGTCAGGGACCGGCTCGGGCTGGCCGGAAGGCCGGTGGTGGTCTGCGTATCCCGGATGGTCCGGCGCAAGGGCCAGGACACCCTCATCCGGGCCTGGCCGCAGGTCCGGGCCGCGGTGAGCGACGCGGTGCTGCTGCTGGTGGGCGACGGACCCTACGCCCGCGACCTGCGCCAGCTGGCCGACAGCCTCGGCGTCGGCGACACGGTCCGGTTCACCGGCGCGGTGCCCGGGCCCGAACTGCCCGGCTACTACGACGCGGGCGACATCTTCGCGATGCCGTGCCGGACCCGGCGGGCCGGGCTGGACGTCGAGGGCCTCGGCCTGGTCTACCTGGAGGCGTCGGCCACCGGGCTGCCGGTGATCGGCGGCGACTCGGGCGGTGCCCCGGACGCGATACTCAACGGCGAAACTGGCTACGTGGTGCACGACGTGGCCGGGACGGCCGCCCGCATCCTCGAGCTGCTGACCGATCCCGGCCAGGCCCGGGCCATGGGGGAGAAGGGCCTGGCCTGGGTGGAACGCGAGTGGCGCTGGGACCTGGCGGCCGCCCGCCTGGCCAGCATCCTCGACGGCTGAGGCGACGCCGGGCAGCCGGTACGGCGGCTAAGCCGTCCTAACCGGGTAAGTCGCGACCAGGCGCGGCTAAGGCCCCTCTCAGCAGGCAAGATAGGGATTTCCTCCGATGCGGCGCGGATGGCCTTACCGCGAGAGTGGTTGGTATACGGCCATACGATGGCCGGTATCAAGGAGGAACGATGAACACGTACGCGACCCGGCAGCTGGCCACCGAGCACATCCACGCCTCGCGGCAGCAGGCCGCGGTCGCCCGGCGAGCCAGCGCAGCACGGGACGCCCGGCGCCAGGTCGGCGGCCACGTGGCCCGGCGGGCCGGCCACTGGCTGGTGCGGAGCGCATGACGATGGCCGCGCTAACCACTGGAGTGGCCCGTTTCGCCCGGCGTATCGCCGGGGTCATGGCCGAGGTCCAGTACGCCCAGCGCAGGCTGACCACGCTGACCACCTCAGCGGACCTCTACCTGGCCGACAGCGATCACGTCCCGGATAACTACGCCGAGTTCTTGTTCCGGACCTCTGGCCTGCTGCTGCACGAACCAGACGCAGCCGGCCGCGCTCACCGCCAGCCGGCCAGCTGATCCCGCGCCGGCCGGCCAAGCGACCTCAGGAATACAGCGCGTCGATGTCGGCCGCGAATTCCTTGGCCAGCACGCTCCTGCGGATTCCCATCTTGGCGCTGAGCTGGCCGCTTTCCTGCGTGAAGTCGTCGTCAAGGATCCGGAACCGCCGGATGGACTCGGCCCTCGACACCGCCTGGTTGGCCTCGTCGACCGCGGACTGGATCTCCTTGACCAGATCCGGGTCGTCGCGCAGCGACGAGATGGTCGCGTCGGCCGGCTTGCCGTGCCGTTCCTTCCACGATTGGAGCACCTCGGCGTCGAGCGTGATCAGCGCGGCGATGTACGGCCTGCCGTCCCCGACCACCATGGTCTGGCTGATCAGAGCGTGGCTGCGGAGCCGGTCCTCCAGCACCGCGGGGGCCACGTTCTTGCCGCCCGCAGTGACGATCAGTTCCTTCTTCCGGCCGGTGATGGTCAAGAAGCCCTGATCGTCGAGTTCGCCGATGTCGCCGGTGCGGAACCAGCCCTCCTCGGCGAAGACCTCCTTGGTCGCCGCCTCGTGCTGCCAGTAGCCAGGGAATACGATCGGGCCGCTGATCAGGATCTCCCCGTCCTCCGCGATCTTGATCCCCACCCCGGGCAGCGGCTGGCCCACGCTGCCGATCTTGTTCCGGTCCGGCTGGTTGACCGTGGCCGCGGCGGTCGTCTCGGTTAGGCCGTACCCCTGCAGCACCGTGACGCCGACGCCGCGGAAGAAGTGGCAGAGCCGGTCGGTGAGCGCCGCGCCGCCGGAGATGGCGTAGGCGGCCTGGCCGCCCAGAGCCGCCCGCAGCTTGGCGTAGACCAGCCGGTCGAACAGCGCGTGCTGAGCCCGCAACCCGAACGCAGGCCGCCCGGGCGCGTCCAGCGCCTGGCTGTAGGCGATCGCGGTCGCGGCCGCCCGGCCGAAGACGGCGCCCTTCCGCTCGCTGACCGCCTTCTGCTCGGCGCTGTTGTACACCTTCTCGAACACCCGCGGTACCGCCAGGATGAACGTGGGCTGGAAGGCGGCCAGCGCGGGCAGCAGCGCGTTCAGGTCCCCGCAGTGCCCGAGGACCACTCCGGCCTCGATGCAGCCCACCTCGATAATCCGGGCGAACACGTGGGCCAGCGGCAGGAACAGCAGCGTGCTCGGGTCCTCGCTCGCGGTCAGCGCGGCCAGCGGGCCCAGGAAGGCGTTGCGCACCGCCGAGAGCAGGTTCTGATGGCTGAGCTCGCACCCCTTGGGCCGTCCGGTGGTCCCCGAGGTGTAGATGACGGTGGCCAGGTCGGCTGCCTGGGCCGTCCCGGCCCGCTCCTTGATGACCTCGTCGGCCACGGCCGCGCCGGCTTCGGTCAGCGAGACCAGCGATGCCACCTGCTTCGCCGTGCCCGGGTCGATTCGCCAGATCTGCTCCAGAGCCGGTACCCGGTCGCGGAACCCGTCGATGACTTGCTCGAAGGACGCCGACTCGACGAAACAGGCCCTGGCCCCAGAATCGCTGAGTATCCACTCCGCCTGCTCGGCCGAGGATGTCTCGTAGACCGGTACGGTGATCGCGCCCGCGGTCCAGATCGCGTAGTCGATCAGCGTCCACTCGTACCGGGTGTGCGACATCACCGCGACCCGGTCCCCGGCTTCGATCCCGGCGGCGATCAGTCCCTTGGCCACCGCGACAACCTCGTCCCGGAACTGGCTGGCGGTCACGGCTGCCCATGCCCCGGACACGCCCCCCGGTCCCGGGCGGCGCAGCATGACCGCCTGCGGCTGCTCCGCGGCCCGGCGGAAGACCACCTTGGCCAGATTCGCGCTGGCGGGTATCTCGGCCAGGGCCGGAATGCTGTACTCGTGCACGGCACCTCCATCCGGGCAGCTACATGGCAGCACCAGCTTAGAGCGCCCCGTCGATGATCCTGCGCTGGCGTCCGCGCCCCGGGCGGGCCTTACCGTGGTGACATGCGAGTTCACGTGGTGAGCGACGTGCACGGGCGGGTGGACGCGCTGGCCGGGGCCGCCCGAGGCGCCGACGCGCTGATCTGCCTGGGCGACCTGCTGCTGTTCCTCGACTATGCCGACTACGGGCAGGGCATCTTCGCCGACCTGTTCGGTGCCGAGGCGGCCCGGGTCTACGTCGAGTTGCGGACAGCGAAAAGGTTCGACGAGGCGCGGGCCCTGTCGGCCCGGCTGCTGGCCGAGAAGGCCGAGAGCCCGGCCAGCCTGTTCGAGGGCGCCATGGCCAGGCAGTACGCCGAGCTGTTCGGGGCCATGCCGGAACCCGCGTACCTGACCTACGGGAACGTCGACGTCCCCCGGATGTGGGAGCGGTACGTCAAGCCCGGGCATCACGTCCTGGACGGCGGCACGGTGGACCTGGACGGCTGGCGGTTCGGTTTCGTCGGCGGTGGCCTGAGGTCGGCCTACCGGACGCCGAATGAGATGAGCGAGGAGGAGTTCCTGGCCAAGATCGAAGCGGTCGGCGAGGTCGACGTGCTGTGCACCCACATCCCGCCCGCGGTTCCTGAACTCCTCTACGACACCGTGGCGCGGCGCCTGGAGAAGGGCAGCGTGGCCCTGCTGGAGGCGATTAGGGTCACCAGGCCGCGGTACTCCATCTTCGGGCACGTGCACCAGCCGCTGGCCCGCAGGACCAGGATCGGCGTCACGGAATGCCTGAACGTGGGCCACTTCCGCTCCACTGGCGCGCCCTTTGTCCTGCAGTGGTAGCGGTACGATCAAGGGTAGGAGGCGTCAGGTGTCGGAATCCCGAGGTGACGGCGAGCCAGGAACCAGCGGCCAGCCGAAAAGCAACAGCAGCCAGCCAGGAAGCGGCGGTCAGTCAGGAAACTGGAGCCAGGCAGTAGACCCGGTCTCGTCCAGGACCAATGGCCAGTCGGGCGGCGGCCAGTCTCGTCGGGCCGGTGATCCCGTCGCCGATTTCCAGCGCTGGCTGATGCGCGCGGGCGCGCGCAGCATGGCTAACCAGGTGGCCGATCAGGTCAAGCGGACGCTGGGCCAGGAACGTCGGGCCTACGGCAACGTGTGGGACCAGGCCACCAACGAGCCGCCGCCTGATGAGCCGCCGGAGTGCCAGTGGTGCCCGGTGTGCCAGGCGGCCCGCGCGGCCCGGACGGGCGGTCCCGGCCTGATGGCCAGCCTCGCCGACGCGGGCGGAGCCCTGGCCTCCATGGCGCAGGACGCGTTTTCCAGCCTCGAGCAGATCATGAAGACCCAAGAGCAGAACCGTTCCCAAGGCGGCTCCGGGGGAACGGGCGGGCGTCCCTCGGGACCACCACAGTGACCCTGGCCATCGGCATCGATGTCGGTGGCACCAAGGTCGCGGCGGGGGTCGTCGACGAAGACGGCCGGATCATCACCAAGCTGAAACGGTCCACCCCGGCCGCCAGCCCGGCGCGGACCGAACAGGCCATCGCCGATGTCGTCGCCGAACTTCTCGGCGGCCATCAGGTCACCGCCATCGGGCTCGGTGCCGCCGGGTTCGTCGGCGCCGATCGGGCCACCATGCTGTTCGCGCCCAACCTGGCCTGGCGCGACGAGCCGCTCAAGCAGCGCGTAGAGGAGCGTGTCGGCCGCGAGGTGGTGGTCGAGAACGACGCAAATGCCTCGGCCTGGGCCGAGGCGCGGTTCGGCGCCGCGCGCGGGTACCGCGACTTGATGCTGGTCGCGGTGGGGACCGGCATCGGCGCGGCCATCATCATCGGCGGCGAGCTCTACCGCGGCCGCTGGGGCATCGCCGGCGAGCCCGGACACGTCCGGGTCGTCCCCGACGGGCGGTTGTGCGGCTGCGGGAACCGTGGCTGCTGGGAGCAGTACTGCAGCGGCAACGCGCTGGTCGCCGAGGCCCGCGAGTTCGCCAGGCGCACGCCGGAAGGCGCGATGCGGCTGCTGCAGCTGGGCGGGGGAATGCCCGAGGGCATTTCGGGCCCGCAGATCACCCGGGCCGCGACCGAAGGAGACCCGGCCGCGCTGCGCTGCTTCCAGATCGTGGGCGGCTGGCTGGGCCAGGGCCTGGCCGACCTGGCCGCGATCCTCGACCCGGCCTGCTTCGTGATCGGCGGCGGCGTGTCTGAGGCGGGTGACCTGCTGCTCGACCCGGCCCGCGCGGCCTTCGAGCGGGCCCTGACCGGCCGCGGCTACCGGCCGTTCGCGGAGATTAGGAAGGCCCAGCTCGGCCAGGACGCAGGCATCGTCGGCGCGGCCGACCTGGCTAGGGAGGCCAGCAGGAGCGTCGAGCCTCAGACGACGGCGCCGTCGTCCCCGTCGTCAGGACCTCCAGGCCCCGGATCGTTCATGCGCAGCACGAGTATGGCGAAACCGGCCACGAACGCGGCGACCGCCCAGAACGCCGCGAATCCCGACACGGACCAGCCTGCCACCGTGGCCACCACCAGGTAGCCCGGTCCGCCGAACAGCGCCGCCCAGGCCCCCTTGGCCAGCGGATCCAGCTTCGGCAGCGGAGGCGGTACCGGCGGGATGTAGTGCTCCTCGTCGTCATCCTCGGCCGCTGCGCGGGCGGCGGCCCGCCGCGCTACTGGTCCCCGGATCACCCGGGCCGTCTGTATCACGTCGGGGTCAAGCGTCTCGGCGAACCCGCTATCGAACGCGCTGCTCATCCCGTCGGCCCCGAATTCCGGAGACCCTCCGTACGCCCCGTCGGTTCCGCGCGGCCCGTCCGCCTCCCGCGTCCCGGCTAGCCCGTGCTCCCCGGCCAGCTCATTCTCCCCGGCTACCTCGTTCTCGCCGGCCAGCCCATTGTCGCCGACCAGGCCGGTCTGCCCGGTCAGCGCATTGTCGCCGGCCAGCCCGGTCTGCCCGGCCAGCCCGTTCTCGGCGGGCAGCTCGTTCTCGCCGGCCCGCCGAACCTGGCCCGGCCCATCCCCGCCCGTCTCATGGCCCCCGGATGCTCCGTCATCCCCGTGGGAGCCGTCATCCCCGTGCAGCCCGTCAGCCCCGGTTGCCTCGCTTACCTCACGTGTCCCAGGAGACCCGCCCGCCACGTCTTCACGCTTGGGCCAGGGGACAGGCTGCTGTGTGGTCAGGGGCGTGTCGTACCGGGCCACGAGGTCGCGCCATGCCGCGTCCTCGTCCCGTTCTCTGCTCTCGGTGTTATCCCAGTCCGGCACGTCCCACCGCTATCTCAATTCGTCCTAGCTCCAACGATATCGCGCCCCCCTGACCTCGCCGGAGGGATAAAGGGATACCGGACCTCAGCCGAACCGGTGCGGCCGGCCCACGCAGGACCTCGAGGAACGATGCCGCGGCGCAGCCGTCCGTGGCTGCGCCAACCATCGCTGGCCAGGAGAAACGGCGATAACCTCCGCCCGTTCAAGCTGCGGCCGGGCCGGTGTGGCCGGTAATGAGATCCGCTTGCCGATGCCGCGGTACCGCGCTGCGATGACCAAGCGTCGCGACCTGTATGGAAGCGGCCGACCCGCTATCCGGCGTGATCCTGGATGAATTTCGCGCTGCCCTCGAATATGGCCTCCGCGTCGTTGTCGAGCGTCGCGACGTGGTAGCTGTCGGCGAGCTCGCGCACCGTGACCTGGTCTTTGGGCAGGCCCGCGAGCAGCACTCGCATGCTGGCAGGCCCCACCACGTGGTCGACGGCACTGCGGTAGACCAGCACCGGCTGCGTCACCTGGCCGAGCTGACGGGTCGTGATGCCCCACAGTCCCGGCAACGTGGCCGCCGCGCGGACGGGGACCCGGTCGTAGCCGATCTCCTGGGCGCCGGGCTTCTTGATGTCACTCGCGATGCCGGGCAGCGAGCGCAGCACGTACTTGAGCGCCGGAGCCAGCAGGAACAGCTTGGTGTCCGGGGCCAGCGACGGGTTGACCACCACGACTCCCCGTACCGCGCTGCCGTGGACTTCGGCCAGCCGCAGCGCCAGGCACCCGCCCATAGAAAGGCCGAACACGAAGTTCTGCTCACATCGCCGCGACAGCGCGCCGAACGCGCTGTCGACCTCGCCGTACCAGTCCTGCCAGCCGGTACGCGCCAGATCCGGCCAGCTCGTGCCGTGCCCGGGCAGCCGGGGCAGGCTGACCGACAGGCCCTGGCCGGCCAGGTACTCGGCCCACGGGCGCAGCGTCTGGGGACTGCCGGTGAAACCGTGGCAGAGCAGGACGCCGACCGGGCCGCCTGAGTGCTCGAACGGCTCCGTGCCGGGCAGCGGAGTGTCTGGATGCGATGGTGGCATGCTGGCATTATTCCGCGATCTCCGCTGGCTCGCGGACATGGGACGATAGAAGCGTGTTCTACTGGGTGACGAAGTACACGCTCGGGATGACGCTGAAGATCGTCTTCAGGCCCCGCGCGTGGGGGGCCAGGAATGTGCCTAGGCGCGGCCCGGTGATCCTGGCCAGCAATCACCTGTCGTTCTCCGACCACTTCTTCGGGCCGCTGCCCGTCCCGCGGAAGGTGATCTTCCTGGCCAAGTCGGAGTACTTCACCGGCCGGGGCCTGAAGGGCCTGATCAGCAGGGCCTTTTTCGCCGGCGTGGGCCAGATCCCGGTCGACCGGGCCGGGGGAGCGGCGGGCGAGCAGGCCATCAGAACCGGGCTGCAGGTCCTGGCCTCCGGGCACGTGCTCGGGATCTACCCCGAGGGCACCAGGAGCCCAGACGGCCGCCTGTACCGGGGCAAGACCGGCGTCGCCCGGCTGGCGATCGAGTCCGGCGCGCCGGTCGTGCCGTGCGCCATGATCGACACGTTCCAGTTCCAGCCGCCCACCACGATCTGGCCGAACCCGCGGTACCGCCCGGGCGTCCGGTTCGGCGAGCCGCTCGATTTCTCTCGCTACCGCGGCCAGCAGACCGACGGCCTGCTGCTTCGGACCGTAACCGACGAGATCATGCAGGCCATCGCGAAGCTCTCCGGTCAGGAATATGTCGACATTGATGCCCGCCGGGCCAAGGCGGACCTCGCCCGGGGGGCCGAAGCCGGTCACGGTCAGGTCGGCGACCGCGGTACAGACCACCAAGAGCCGGACCAGCGCGAGCGGGACAATACGGACTGACTGCGCGCCCGGTGCGGCCGGCGGCCCGAGTTTTACCTGCCGCTCCTGCCGCATCCATCCGCGCGGGCCCTCTCGCGCACTAAGGTTGGTGCCATGCGAGTGGGAGTCCTTACCGGCGGCGGCGACTGCCCCGGCTTGAACGCAGTTATCCGCGCCGTGGTCCGCAAGGGCGTGCAGGAGTACGGCCTTGAATTCGTCGGGTTCCGGGACGGGTGGCGCGGGCCGCTCGAGGGCGACACGGTGCCCCTTGACGTGCAGGCCGTACGCGGCATCCTGCCGCGCGGCGGCACGATCCTCGGGTCATCCCGGACCAACCCGCTGAAGAGCAGCGGCAGCGGCGGGCGCAACGGCATCGAGCGGATCAAGGACAACCTGGCCGGCCTGGGCGTCGACGCGCTGGTCGCGATCGGCGGCGAGGACACCCTGGGTGTGGCGACCAAGCTCGGCGAGCAGGGCGTGCCCGTGGTCGGCGTGCCCAAGACGATCGACAACGACCTCGGCGCCACCGACTACACCTTCGGCTTCGACACGGCCGTGAACATCGCCATGGAAGCGATCGACCGGCTGCACACCACAGCGGAAAGCCATCACCGGGCGCTGATCGTGGAGGTCATGGGCCGGCACGCCGGCTGGATCGCGCTGCACGCCGGCCTGGCCGGCGGCGCGAACGTGATCCTCATCCCGGAGCGGCCGTTCGACATCGAGCGGGTCTGCGCCTACGTGCAGCACCGGTTCCAGACCAGGTTCGCCCCGATCGTGGTCGTAGCCGAGGGCGCCCACCCGGTGAGCGAGGATCTGGCCACCTCCTCCGAGATGCTTGACTCGTTCGGCCATGTCCGGCTGGGCGGCGTGGGGCAGATGCTGGCCGACGAGATCGAGAAGCGGACCGGCAAGGAAGCCCGCTGCACGGTGCTCGGCCACATCCAGCGCGGCGGCACGCCCACCGCGTTCGACCGGGTTCTTGCCACCAGGTTCGGCGTGCACGCGGTCCAGGCCGTGCACGAGGAGGCGTTCGGCGTGATGGTGGCGCTGCGCGGCACGGACATCGTCCGGGTGCCGCTCGCCGAGGCCACCAGCCAGCTCAAGCTGGTTCCCCCCCAGCGCTACGCCGAAGCCGAGGTCTTCTTCGGCTGACTGGTCAGGTCTGCCCGCCGCCTGCGGCGAGCCGTACCTGGAATTCCGCCCGTTTTGTCCGGTATGTGCGGTCGCGTGGTGGCGGTACGACCGGGTCGATGTCGCGGAGATCCGGTTACAACCGGCCCAGAATCCGCGCCGCCGACCGCTGCCGCCTGCCCACCGAAGGCCCCATTTTCGGACCAGATCTTCATCCCCGGGGATTGCGCGGCGATCGATCGTCTGCATATACTCGCCTACGAGTACTTGGAAGCGAGTCCTCGTGAACGATGACTCGGAGACGAGGTGGTGGTGCGGGATGGCCAAGCGGCGGAAGGTCGGTAACCTGCTGGCGCTGTCGCTGCTCAACATGCTGACGCTGCGGCCGATGTACCCCTACGAGATGGCCACGACGCTGCGCGAGCGCGGCAAGGACAACGCCATCAAGATCAACTGGGGATCGTTCTACACGGTGGTCCAGAACCTGGAGAAGCACGGCTTCATCGAGGCCATCGAGGTCGCCCGGGAGGGCAGGCAGCCGGAGCGGACCACCTACCAGATCACCGATGCCGGCCGGGCCGAGGTCAGTGACTGGCTGCGCGAGCTGCTCAGCGTGCCGGAGCGGGAGCACAGCAGTTTCGAGGCGGCCCTCGGCGAGTCCGCGGCCCTGCCGCCCGACGAGCTGATCGCCCTGCTGCAGCAGCGGCTGGCCGCGCTGGAGAAGGCCAACGACCGTATGGCAGCCGAGCTGTCCGCGCTTGGCGCTCAGCTGCCGCGCCTGTTCTCCATCGAGTCGGAGTACTACCTGGCGCAGCGCCGGGCCGAGGAGGAGTGGGTGCGCGGGCTGCTGACGGAGTTCACCAGCGGCACGTTCCCCGGCCTCGATGACTGGCGGCGTTTCCACGCGACCGGGGAAGTCCCGGACTACATCCAGGCGCTCGTCGACCAGGAGGGAGGCGGCCGGCCCGCAGCTGACTAAACGACCCCGGCCTGGTGCGGCAACACCAGGAGCCGGGGCCGTCAACCTCAAAACCGATCCCGCGAGCACGCGGAACCCGAGGTCCCACCAGTAAGAATAACCGGGTTTCTCCTCGCGGGCTGGATCGTCGCGATCCGTAACCGTAGGAGATAACAGTGAGTTCAGCCGACTGCGCCATCGAGGCGCGTCAACTAGTCAAGACCTACGCCGCTCACGGCAAGAAGCAAGGCATCCGCGCGCTGGACGGCCTGGACATCGGCGTCCCGCGGGGCATCATCTACGGCCTGCTCGGCCCGAACGGAGCAGGCAAGAGCACCACGGTCAAGATCCTCACCTCGCTGGCCAGGCCGGATGAGGGCTCGGCGCGCGTCGCGGGCATCGACGTGCTGGCCCAGCCGGGCCGGGTGCGTCACGTGATCGGCGTGGTCGCGCAGCGGTCGGGCGCCGACCCGACCGCCACCGGCCGGGAGAACCTGCTGCTGCAGGGCCGGATGTACGGGCTGCGCGGCAGCTCGGTGCGGACCCGGGCGGACCAGCTGATCGACCATTTCGGGCTCACCGAGGCCGCGGGGCGGCTGGTCAAGACGTACTCCGGCGGCATGCAGCGCCGGCTGGACGTCGCGCTCGGCCTGATGCACCGGCCCGAGGTGCTGTTCCTTGACGAGCCTACGACCGGGCTGGACCCGGAGTCCCGGGCCGCCATGTGGCAGGAGATCGCGCGGCTGGCCGGCGGCGAGGGCTTGACCGTGCTGCTGACCACGCACTACCTGGAGGAAGCCGACCGGCTGGCCAGCCAGCTGGCCATCGTGGACCGCGGCCGGGTGGTGGCGTCGGGCACGCCGGGCGGGCTCAAGGGCCAGCTGCGCGGCGACGCGGTTCAGGTGGAACTGCCCGCCGACGCCGATGCAGGCCTGGTGCGCGGCGTGCTGGGCGGCCTGGCCGAGGTGCGGGATGTGGTCATCGCCGGGCGCAACGTGTCGGCGCGCAGCGACGACGGTGCGGCCGCGGTGCCGGTGGTCCTGGCGGCCCTGCAGCAGGCCGGGGTGTCGGCCGTGTCGGTGGCCGTGGCCCGGCCGTCGCTCGACGATGTGTACCTGCGGCACACAGGGCGCCGCTACAGCGAGTCAGAGACATCCGGCGGTCAGGAATCACCCAGCGAACGGGAATTGATGGAGGCGAGCAAGTAATGGCTACCGCGCAACTCGAGTCCGTGCCGTCGGCGGCCGTCACCGCCCCGCAGTCCAACTCCGCGCCGTTCGGCACCGCCCTGGCGCACACCTGGTACCTGACCGGCCGAAAGCTGCACGCCCTGGTCAGGCAGCCCTGGGTGCTCGCGTTCAGCGTCGTGCAGCCGGCCATCTGGCTGTTCCTGTTCGGGGAGCTGTTCCGCAAGGTCATCGACATCCCGGGCTTCGCCTTCGGCGGCAGCTACCTGGACTACCTGGTCCCCGGCCTGATCGCAATGAACGCCATGGCCAACAACATGTGGGCGGGCATGGCCATGATCGAGGAGATCGAGCGGGGCACGCTGAACCGGTTCCTCGCCTCGCCGGCCAGCCGGGTCGGGATCATGAACGCCACCGTGGCCGAGCAAGCGGTCGCCACGACCGTGCAGTCGCTGATCATCGTGGGCCTCGGCCTGGCCGGCGGGGCCCGCTATCACGGCGGGGTCGCCGGGGTGGCCGTGATGGTCGCAGCGTCCATTCTGGTCGGCGTCGTGTTCGGGGCCCTGTCCAACATGACCGGCATGCTGCTGCGGTCGCGTGAGGCGATTATCGGCGTGTACACGTTCTTCATGCTGCCGCTGATGTTCCTGTCCTCGGCGTTCATGCAGACGCAGCTGATGCCGGGCTGGATGCAGGCCATCGCGTCACGCAACCCGCTCAACTGGGTGGTCCAGATCGGTCGGTCCGCGGTCTCCGCCCACCCCGCATGGGGCGCGATCGGCGTCCGCTGCGGTGGCCTAGTGGCCCTCGCGGTGATCTGCGTGGCGCTGTCGGTGGTGACGTTCCGCTCGTACCAGAAGAACGTCTGAGTCATCGGCGCCAGCCGGTACGGCGGGGACCACGGGGGCTCCCGCCGTACCGGCCTGTGCGGACGGACCTACCGGGTTACGACGTCGAGCAGTTCTCCGGCTGCGTCCGCGGCTGCCGGGGGAACCGCGGGATCGCCGCCCCGCATGGTGCGGACGTCATGCGGGATGAGGGCCAGCGCCGACGCGACGATGATCACGGCCGCCGCCGCGTACTGAGCGGAGGAAATCCCGATCGCGGCGCCGAGCGGGCCGGCGATGAGCGCGCCGGCTGGCATGGCCATGACCGTGCCGAGGACGTCGTACGAAGACACCCGGGCCAGCCGGTCCGACGGGATATTCCGGGCCATCGCCACCGTCCACTGCACCATCATCATCTCGACGAACACGCCGAGTCCGAACGAGGCGACGCAGATCGCGGGCAGTGGTAGCACCATCGCCAGCGAGAGCGGGGATATGGCCACCGCTCCGCCGGTGAGCACCACGAACAGCATGGGCCGGCGCGGCGTGACCCGCAGCGACACGATCCCGCCCGCGATCAGGCCGAGCGCATCGGCGGCGGTGATCGCGCCCCAGGCGGCCGGCCCGCCCAGATGTTCCTTGGCCACCACCGGCCCGAGCACCGAGAAGGCCCCGTACCAGGCCATCATCACCACGGCGAACTGGGCCACGATCACCCACAGCCAGGTGTGCGACCGGAACTCCGACCAGCCCTCGCGCAGTTCGGCGAGCATGCTCGGTGTCGGCGGGGCCGCGGTGCCCCCGGCCCGCGGGCCGGCTCCGGCACGAGCCCGCAGGTCCTGCCCGCCGCGGATGGACAGCAGCAGTGGCACCGTGGCCACCATGCCGATGCCGCACAGCGCCAGAGCCCAGCCCGGGCCTGCCGCCGCGACCAGCAGGCCGGCCGCGGCCGCGCCGGACATCTGACCGGTGTTCATGGCCAGGCGGCTGATAGCGCTCGCGTCCTGCAGCATGCCGCGCGGCACGATACGGGGGAGCAGTGCCTGGGACGCGGGGTAGAAGATCGCCACCCCGGTTCCGGTCACCATCTCCAGGCCGATCATGGCCCACAGCGGCGGCCGGCCAGTCAGCACCAGCAGGCCGAAGGTTCCCTCGCCGAGCGCCATCATCAGGTTGGCCGCCACGATCACGCGCTGCGGCGGGAACCTGTCGGCCGCGACGCCCCCGAGCAGCGCGAACACCAGTGATGGCGCGATCTGGGCGGCCAGCACGTAGGACAGGTCGGCGGGGGAGTTGGTGGCCCGCAGCACCGCGAACGAGACGCCGACCATCGAGAACCCGACCGAGGCCGGCGCGATCAGCCGGTCGGCGAGAAGCAGCCGGAAGTCCCGGATCGCCAGCACAGGGAACCGGCGGACGAGGCCACCCCGTGACATCGGCTCGGTCCTTTCTTACCTCAGCGCCGGCCGTGTGGCCGGCGTTTACCGCCATTTGACGGTAACCAGCGCCATGATTCGCTGGCAATTCCTTTTCCCAGCAAGCGGAGCACTGGGACGGACCAGCTCAGGACAGCTGGTCGATCCGGGTCCATACGCCCGGCGGGTGATCCTCCTTGGGCAGCCACAGCATCGGCTGCCGGCCCTCGTAGCGGGCCTGAAACCCCGGATCCCCAGGATACCGGCCCCGCCGGTCGGGCCAGACCACCTGCAGGCAGGCCGGCCTGACGTACCCGTAGTACCGGTCCGAGACGGCGAACAGGCTGGTCGTCCGCCAGCTCGCGTGCACCGGGCGGATGGCCAGGGCGCACGGGCAGATCTCTTCGAGCTCGTCTCCGGCCTCGATCACCGAACCAGCCGCGATGCGACCCCCGACTGCGTTCAGGATGGTCGTCATGTGCTCAACGGGGAGGCCGAACATCGTCAGCTCGGGGCCCTGGTGGCTGAGCCACAGGCCGATGGTGTAGGCCCAGGGCGGCGCGATCTCGTCGCCGAGCACGGCGGATACCGACCAGCCGACGGTCGTGATGTCATCGGCGACAGCCTGCATGCAGGCTTCCGGGTCGAGGCTGATTCCCTCGGCCAGCGCGTCACATTCCGCGCACCGGCACCGCTGCTCTGGGGGGTTAGCGCGGCGTCTCCGTGATGGGTTCATGCCGCTCACACTACGAGGGGGGTACGACATTTTCGGGGGCTCCCGCACAGCGCCCTATCCCGCGGCGGCGGGCGGATCCTCGTCGTCCCCGGCCGTCCCGCCAGCCTCGGCGATCTGGTCAGTTCCGGCTGCCCCGGCGCTCGCTTCGGCGCCCGCAGCCGCGGCCGACCCTGGGTCCTGGGTGCCGCCGGCCTCCAGCTCCGTGATGAGCCGCTCCCGCTCCGCGAGCAGCCGCTTTTGCGCGTCCCGCAGGGAGGCCGCCGCAGCGAAGTCCTGCACGTCGACGGCCGATTCCTTTTCCCTGCGGACCCTGGCGATCTCCTCGTCAAGCTGGCGCACCTCGTCCGGGACGGCGCGGGTGATCCCGAGGTGCTCCTCGATCGTGTTCAGCCGGGCCTCGATGCTGTCCAGCAGTCCGCGGACCAGATCGCGATGGCGCAGCGTCACCGACGGCGGTTCGCGCGTCACGCTGCCGGCCTCGTCGGTGTGCTCGGGATGCTCGGGATGCTCAGCCATCTCGCTGGTGACCCGGGCGCTGAGGTCCGCCAGATCCACGTGGAGGTTGCCCAGTATCCGCACGGCCATGTTGTCGCCCTGGCGCACCAGCCCGAGCAGCAGGTGCCCCGTGCCGATGTAGCTGTGACCGAGCTGGAGCGCCTCGCGCAGCGACAACTCGAGCGACTTCTTGGCCCGCGCCGTGAACGGGATGTGCCCGGATGGCTCGCTCTTGCCGCGTCCGATGATCAATTCGACCTGGCTGCGTCCGGCCTCGAGCGTCACGCCCATGGAGGTCAGCGCCTGGGCCGCCGCGCCCTTGCCCTCGTGCAGCAGGCCGAGCAGGATGTGCTCGGTGCCGATGTAGTTGTGATCGAGCTTGCGTGCCTCTTCCTGGGCCAGGACCACGACGCGCCGTGACTGGTTGGTGAACCGCTCGAACATGGCTTCTCCGATCAGGCCGACCCCCCCGCCGCAGGACCCTGGCCCCTCTAGTGTGCACCCATATCCGAGGACGAGCGGGCCCGGAAAGCCGCGGTCTTGACCCGGTTCTGGCACGAGGTCGAGCAGTACCGGCGGGTGCCGTTCCGGGAGGTATCCACGTAGACCCGGTCGCATCCGGGGGCCGTGCAGACGCCGAGCCGGTCGGAGCGGTCGCCGCCGAGCACCACGGCCAGGCCGGTGGCGCAGCCTGCCGCCCAGCCGTTTGGCAGCGAGTTGTCGGCGGCATGGAAGTGCAGGTGCCACGACTGGCCATCGTGCCGTTCCAGCTCCGGACGGGCGCCGGTGCGGGCCAGCACGGCGTTGACCTGTTCGGCGGCATCGTCGACGGCACCCGAGCTGACCGCCTCGAACACGCCGCGCAGCTCGGCCGCCACGAAGCAGAGCTCGGCCGCTTCTTCCCAGGTTGCCTCGCGTCCGCCGCCGGCTCGCAGCATGGCTCCGACCGCGGCCGTGCGCTCGTCCGCCTCGGGCGGATCATAACGGCGGCCGCGTTCCTGGCCGGGCGTCAGCAGGTTCACCAGCTCCACCGCCACCCGGACTACCACATCTGTGTGACTGTTAAAATTCACTTGACCAGTTACATTCTGCCGTTTTATGTTGTCACTATCAAACGGAGTCTAGCCAGTAACTGCTGGCGCTGACCGCAGGGAGGCACGGCGTGCCGGAACTTGACCGCGACACCGCACGAGACTGGATCGAGCGCTGGGACCGCCAGCAGGAGGAATCCCTGCCGGATCGCGAGGACAGGTTCACTGCGCTGATCGACGCGGTCGAGGAGTCGGCCGGGCGGCCGGACCCGCTGGTGCTCGACATCGGCTGCGGTCCGGGCTCGCTGGCCGTCAGGCTGCTCGACCGGCTGCCCCGCGCGACCGTCATCGGCATCGACGCCGACCCGGTGTCGCTGAGGCTGGGCCAGGCCGCCTATGGCGGCCGGAACGGGCTCCGCTTCATCGACCTGGACCTGCGCGTACCCGGCTGGTCCGGGCGGCTGGGCCTGAGCCGGCCCGCGGACGCCGCGGTAAGCACGACCGCCCTGCACTGGCTGCCTGAGCCCGACCTGCGGGCCATGTACGCCGAGCTCGCGACCGTGCTCCGCCCCGGCGGGCTGCTGCTGGACGGCGATCACTTCACCCTGGACGCGAAGGAGGCGCCGACCCTGGCCCGTCTCGACCGGGCCTTGCGGGATCGTGAGGACCTGCGGCGTTTCCCCGAAGGGCATCCGGAGAGCTGGTACGCCTGGTGGGAAGCTGTCGCCGCCGACCCGCTGCTGGCTGACGATGTCGCGGAGCGCAGGCGCCGCCGCGTGGACGCGGGTCACCACGGCACGGAGTCGACGCAGCTCGCTACCCATGTTGAGGCGCTCAGGGCGGCAGGCTTCGCCGAGATCGGCACCCTGTGGCAGCGCGGCGACAACCGCCTGCTGTGCGGCGTCCTCCCGGCCCCGCCCGCGCACTGAGCTCAGGCTGCGCCCCGCGCTGAGCTCAGGCTGCGCCCGCGCACTGAGGCGCGGCCGCGCCCGCGCCCGAGGGACCGGCCTGGGCCGTCAGGCTCCGGCCGTCGTGTCCTTGAGCCGCAGCTCGATCACCGCCAGCCGGGCGGCGATGGTGGTGAGCCGCTCGCGCAGGTCGTCGGGTCCGCCCGGCGCGGACCCTGGCCCTGGGCTGCCGTGCAGCAGCTGGATCACCTGCTGGCGGACCCGGTTCAGGTCGGCGCCGAATCCGACCAGCACCTGCGCGGCGACGCCGTCGCCCTCGCGGATCAGGCCGAGCAGGATGTGCTCGGTGCCGATGTAGTCGTGACCGAGCTGCAGTGCCTCGCGCAGCGACAGCTCGAGCACCTTCTTGGCCCGCGGCGTGAACGGGATGTGCCCCTCAGAGGCTCCCTTCCCGCGGCCGATGATCTCCTCGACCTGCTGCCGCGTGGCCTCCAGGCCGATGCCCATGGCGGTGAGCGCCTTCGCGGCCACGCCGTTGCCCTCGTGGATGAGGCCGAGCAGGATGTGCTCGGTGCCGATGTAGTTGTGGCCGAGCATCCTGGCTTCGTCCTGAGCCAGGACGACTACCCGGCGGGCCCTGTCGGTAAAGCGCTCAAACATCGTTCCGCTCCGGGATTGCGGTCATGGTGGGGTTAGCGGCGTCGGGCGTACGCGATGTTGATCACCGCGATGGCGGCCCAGATCAGCAGGACCATCACGGCCTGCGCGCCGGTATTGGCGGCGCGCGACACGATCGCCGTACCCGCCACGCCCAGCGCCATGGATCCGAGCGCGATGATCGTCATCGCCACGTTGTGCTGTCCCACGGACGGCGAGGGCGATCGTGATCCCGGCGTCGGCACCTGGTATCCGGGTGGCAGCATCGGCCCGTAATACCCCTGATAGCCCGGGTGCCCTTGATACCCGGGATAGCCACCCGGCGGATACCCGGCCGGAGCCTGGTAACCCTGATATCCCGGCCGCCCGCCGGGCCCCGGCCCGGGTACAGGGTCCGAGGTCTCAGGCGGCCCGGAAGCCTCAGGAGCCGCGGCCGGCACCCCGGGTGGCGCCGGGCCGAACGGCGGCGAAGCGACGAGCGGCTGAGCGACGAGCGGCTGAGCGACGAGCGGCTGAGCGGCGAACGGCGGACCAACAAGCGGCGGGCCGAACGGCTGCGGCATCGGCTGCGGCCCGAACTGAGGGCTCCAGGGGGCTCCGAGCTGCCCGATCCGCGCGTCTATCCGCTTGTCGATTTCCGCGCCGATCCGCTCGACAAGTCCCTCGGCCACCGCGTCGCTGTAGCCGGATCCCAGGTCATGATGCGCGCCCACCGAGGCGCGGATCTCCGCCTCGGGGTCGCTGCTCATGCTCGCACGCTAACAGCCTGCTGCGGATGCCACAAATGCCCTCAGTTGCGGTTGACGTTCGCGATGTTGATGATCCCGATGACGATCCAGATCAGGGCGACGAGCACGCTCTGACCGAAGGTCACGGTTCCCGGCAGGTTGTTGCCTGGATGCAGCACGGCTGCCGTGCCCCCGATGGCGATCCCCATCGAGCCCAGCGCCAGGAACACCCGCCCCGCCCCGATCCGGCCCGGCACCGGGGTCCGGCGCGGCCGGGCCGGCGCCTGCATCTGCCCGAGCAGCCTGGCGTCCACCCGCCGGTCGATTTCCTCGCCGATCCGCTCGACCAGCCCTTCGGCCACGGCCGTGTCGTAGCCCGAGCCGAGATGCTGGTGCGCGGCCGCCGAAGCCTGGATCTCTTCCCTCATGCCCACGCCGCTACCGTACCGGCGCGACCGGCCGGCCACATTGGGGCTAGCACCCGCTTCCCGACTCCGGCTGACCCTAGGAAAACGGCTGGCCCTAGGAAAACGGCTGGCCGCACGAAGCCGGCTGGCCCCGGAAGCCGGAATCATGATCCGTTCGGGATATCGATCATGTGCTGGCACACTAGGGGGGTGCCAGAGATCGTCCCCCCGGAGACCTCGGAACGCACCGGACACCCGGACCGCCCCCAGCCAGCCCCGCGCCCCGCGGAAACCCCTGGACCCGTCGGCCTGGACGAGCCGTGCGTCCTGCTCAAGCTGGGCGAGATCGTGCTCAAGGGACGGAA
This sequence comes from uncultured Actinomycetes bacterium, assembly GCA_963790065.1. Taxonomy (GTDB): domain Bacteria; phylum Actinomycetota; class Actinomycetes; order Streptosporangiales; family Streptosporangiaceae; genus Palsa-504. Next base: position 579,481 of record CAWBNK010000034.1, read on the forward strand.
CAGGCAGCAGTTCGAGCGCATCCTGCACAGCAACATCCGCGCGGCCCTGCACGACCTCGGCGTGCCGGTCGACATGCGGCAGCGCGAGGGGGTCATCATGCTGCGCGTCGCCGACGGCGAGCAGCGCGGCGCGGCCGGCTGGGCCCAGGCGGCGGGCCAGATCGCCGAGCGGGTCCGGGATGTGCCGGGCATCGTCACGGTGTGCCGGCCGCTGCGGGTGGCCAAGACGCCCGAGGCGGTCGCCGCCGCCGCGGTGACGCTGACCGCGGGCAAACCGGGTACGTTCGCCGTCCGGGCCAGGCGCCGGGACAAGCGCTTCCCGCTGACCTCAGCGGAGCTGGCCGTGCTGGTCGGGCGGAAGGTCCAGGAGGCGCACGGCCTGGAGGTCAACCTCCGGAACCCGGACACCCGCGTCTTCATCGAAGTCGATCGGGATGAGGTGTTCGTTTTCACCGAGGGCCTACCCGGGCAGGGCGGGCTGCCGGTGGGGATGAGCGGCCGCGGTGTCGTCCTGATGTCCGGCGGCATCGACTCGCCGGTGGCGGCCTACCGGATGATGCGCCGTGGCCTGCGCTGCTTCTTCCTGCACTTCTCCGGCATGCCGCTGACCGGCCCCGAGTCGATCTACAAGGCTTACGCGCTGGTCCGCGGCCTGGACCGGTTCCAGGGCGGGTCACGGCTGTTCGTGGTGCCGTTCGGCAAGGCCCAGCAGGCGCTGGCCACCTCCGGCGCGGACCGGCTGCAGATCGTGGCCCAGCGGCGGCTGATGCTCAAGACCGGCGAGGCCCTGGCCCGGCGGCTGGGCAGCACCGCGCTGATCACCGGCGACTCGCTCGGCCAGGTGAGCAGCCAGACGCTGACCAACCTCATCGCCCTCGACGACGCGGTGCGGCTGCCGATCCTGCGCCCGCTGATCGGCTGGGACAAGAGCGAGATCATGGCCGAAGCCCGGCGCATCCGCACCCTGTCCATCTCCGAACTGCCCGACCAGGACTGCTGCACCCTGCTCACCCCGCGCCGGGTGGAGACCAAGGCCCGCATCGACGACCTGCGCCGCCTCGAAGGCCGGCTGGACGCCGATGACCTGGCCGGGGAACTGGCCCTCAGCGCCCAGGAGTATCGCCAGTAAGACCCTTCTCGGGCAGAACGGTCCGTGGTGCGTCAGTCCCGCCCCCCGCCAGCCAGCCGACTGCCCCTCAGGCCAGGGCGGCTGCGTCGGCCCGGGCCAGCGCCGAAGCCAGCGGCGGAGCGGGGGTCAGGGTCCGGCCGACCAGCGGCGACAGGTGGGCGGCCACGCTGGCCAGCTCCCGCAGGTCCGATTCCACCAGCGCCTGCGGGCCGTCGCACAGGGCGGTCTCCGGCTGCGGGTGGACGTCCACGATGATGCCGTCGGCGCCGACCGCTATCGCGGCCCTGGACAGGGGCACCACCAGGTCACGGCGGCCGCCGGAATGCGACGGGTCCACGATGACCGGCAGGTGCGACAGCCGCTGCGCGACCGGGACCGCGCTGATGTCCAGCGTGTTCCTGGTGGCCTTCTCGAAGGTCCGGATGCCCCGCTCGCACAGCACGATGTCGAGGTTGCCGCGCTGGGCGATGTACTCGGCGGCCATGAGCCATTCCTCGATGGTGGCGTTCATGCCGCGCTTGAGCATCACCGGCTTGCCGATCCCGCCGACCGCCTGCAGCAGCGGGAAGTTCTGCATGTTGCGCGTGCCGACCTGCAGCATGTCCGCGTAGCTGGCCACCAGTTCCACGTCGCCCGGGTCGACCACCTCGGTCACGATCGGCAGGCCGGTCTGCGCCCGCACGTCGGCCAGGATCTTCAGCCCAGCCTCGCCCAGCCCCTGGAACGCGTACGGCGAGCTACGCGGCTTGTACGCGCCGCCGCGCAGCAGCGAGGCCCCGGCGGCCCTGGCCATCAGCGCCGAGGCCAGCGTCTGCTCCGCCGTCTCGACCGCGCACGGCCCGGCGATGACGGTCAGCGTGTCCGGGCCGATCGGCACGCCGCCCACCCGGATCACCGAACGCTCCCGGTGATGCTCCCGGCTCACCAGCTTGTACGGCGCGGTGATACGCACCACGTCGCTGACCCCGGGCATCCCGCGCAGGTTGAGCGTGTCCAGCTGGTCGATGTCGCCGACCAGGCCGACGATCGTCCGGGATACGCCCCGGCTGACGAACGCGTCGCCGCCTGCCCCCCGCACCAGCTCGACGATCCCGTTAATTTCCGTTTCCCCGGCCTCCGCCGCCATCACCACGACCATCTGGTCCGCCTCCGGATCTGTATCCCAACGATGAGTTCCCGCACGCAAGCACATGAAGCGCATAAAGAAAGCCCCGGGCCAACCGGCCCGGGGCTCTCGCTAAGTCGCTTCTGTCAGCGCAAGGTCTGGCAGGCGACCGTCCGGGATCCGGGCCGGTAGCCAAACTCAAACCAAAACTGCTGACGCATGACGGACAGCGTAGCGCATCCAGGCCGGGGCGGTGCGGTGCGGTCAGAAGCCGACGAAGATGGTGATGGTGGTGCCCGCCGGGGCCTGTCCGGAGGGACTGTAGTACCAGACCCGGGCTCCCGGGCCGGTCCGAGTCACCGTGACCTGAAAGCCCGCCGACTCCAGGAGCGCCGTGGCCTGCTGTGCCGTCAGGCCGTCCGGGCTGGGGATCGGGGTCGGGGTGTCCTGCGGGACCAGCTGGACCGTGATGGTCTCGCCCTGGGTGTACGGCGATCCCGGCGCCGGCTGCTGACCGGTGATCGTGCCCGGCTGCTGGGTGACCTGGCCCGGGTCCGGCTGCTGTTCCAGATTGGCGCCGTTCTGGCTCGCCCACTGCTGGACGGCCGTCACGTTCATCCCGACGAAGTTCGGCACCGACACGCCCACGGAGACCGCGATGGCCACGGGCTTGGTCTGCGGCCAGGTCGTGCCGGCCGCCGGAGTCGTGCCCAGCACGGTCCCGACCGGAGCGGCCGAGCTTGTCTGCTGCACCCGGTAGCTCAGGTGGACCCGCTGCAGCGCGGCCTCGGCGGCGCTGAGCGTGCCGCCCTGGACCTTCGGCACCACCGAGGTGAACGGTCCGGCCGAGATGAGGAGCGCGATCCTCGAGCCCTTCGTCACCCGGCCCGACGGGTTCGTGGCCATCACGGTGCCCTCCGGCGCGGTATTGCTGTGCACCCGCGCGCCCTGGGTGACCTTGAAGCCGTGGGTGGTCAGCGCGGTGGTCGCCGCCGCCACCGAATCGCCGGTCACCGACGGTACCTGCGTGTACCGGCCGCTGGTGAACCACCAGCCGCCGAGCCCGAGCCCGGCGCCGAGGATCACGATCAGCGCGATGATGGCGAGCCGAGGACTGAACAGCCAGCGCTGCAGGAACGGCTCACGGCCCCGGTACGGGGCGGCCTGATCGCGATGGACGACCAGCGTGTGCGAGCCCATGTTGGCCGGGCCGTCCTGGCCGAGCTGGCCCGTGCTGAAGCCGCCCGTGCTGAAGCTGCCCGTGTTAAAGCTGCCCGTGTTAAAGCCGCCCGCGCTGAACTGGCCCGAGCCGTTGGCCGGCGGCATCGTCGCATCGCTGTTTCCCCGCCCGCCCGCGGCGCCCGCGGGCGTGGCCGCCGTGCCGCGCACCCACCACCCATTGGTGGCGGCTGGCGTGTCCAGGTTCAGCCACGGCGCCTCAGCCAGTCCCTGGACGCCGGCCCCCATCACGCCGGTCAGCGTCACCCCGGTCTGCGTCGCCCCGATTTGGCCGCTCTGCTCGGCGAGATCCTCCCGGACCCGGCGGACGACGCGGACGAACTCGCCCGCGTCGGCCGGGCGCAGCGCCGGATCCCGGCTGGTGGCCGCGAGGACCAGCTGGTCGACCGGCATCGGTATCCCGGGCACCACCGAGGAAGGCGCGGGCATGTCCTGGTTGACGTGCTGGTAGGCGATGGCCAAAGGGTTGTCGCCGGTAAACGGCTGGCGGCCGGTGAGCAGCTCGAACAGCATCACGCCCGCCGAGTACACGTCCGACCGGGGGCCGATGGGCGCGCCCGTCACCTGCTCGGGCGGCAGGTAGGCCACCGTACCGATGAGCAGGCCGGCCCTGGTGTGCGCCACGGCGGCCTGGGCCCGGGCCAGGCCGAAGTCGGCCACCTTGACCCGGCCGTCGGCGGTCAGCAGGACGTTCTCCGGCTTGACGTCGCGGTGCACGATGCCGGACGCGTGCGCCGCGGCCAGCCCGTCAAGCACGCCGGTCATGATCTCCAGCGCCGCGGCGGGGGAGAACCGGCCGCGCTCGCGCAGCACGTCCTTGAGCGTCCGCCCCGGCACGTACTCCATGGCCAGGTACAGGAACGGCCCGTCCGCGCCCTGGTCGAAGACCGCCACCACGTTCTGGTGCGACAGCCGGGCGACGGACTTGGCCTCGCCGATGAACCTGCGCACGAAATCGTCATCCCTGGCCAGTTCGGCGTGCATGACCTTGACCGCGACCTCGCGGTCCAGCCTGGTGTCCAGGGCCAGATAGACGGTGGCCATCCCGCCGTGCGCGATGCGAGCCGTCACTGCGTAACGCCCGTCAAGCAGGCGCCCGACGAGCGGGTCGGCCAGGGTATCGTCCATCGGATGCGATTTTACGGTTGTTTGGCCTATGCGGAGTGCCTAATGAGCAGGTAGGTCGGGTCGCGGCGGCCGCCGTCCCGGCGCGGCCGGGGCCCGGGCGCGTAGCCTGTCTCGATGTGGCGGATGGCGGGCGAGTCGTGGTGGTCGGCGCGGGCCTGGCCGGGCTGCGTACCATCACCGAACTGCGCGAGCGCGGCTTCACCGGCCACATCACGCTGATCGGGGCGGAGACCTGGCCGCCGTACGACCGGCCGCCGCTGTCCAAGAAGGTGCTCATCGAGGACCATGCCGTCGACCCGTCGCTGCAGGCTGACTTCGGCGCGCTCGACGTGGACTTCCGGCCGGCCGAGGCCGCCACGGGGATGGACGCCGTCACCGTCAGCACCGGCCGCGGCAAGTACCCCTTTGACCACCTCGTCCTGGCCACCGGCGCGGTTCCTGTCGCGCTGCCCGGACCCGGGCGGCAGCGGTTCCTGCGCAGCTACGACGACGCGCTGGCGCTGCGCGGGCTGCTCCGGCCGGGGCTGCGGCTGGCCATCGTGGGCGCCGGGTGGATCGGGGCCGAGCTGGCCACCGCGGCGGCCGGGCACGGCGTCCGGGTCACGGTGGCGGAGGCCGGCCTGGCGCCGCTGGCCGCGGCCGTGGGTGCCCCGGTGGGAGCGCAGACCGCCCGCTGGTACGCCGAGGCGGGAGTGCAGCTCCGGACCGGCGTCGTCGTCGAGTCCGTGCAGCCCGGCGGCCTGGCCCTGGCCGGCGGCGACTGGGTGGCCGCGGACGAGATCGTCACCGCGGTCGGGGTCCGCCCGGCGACCGGCTGGCTGGACGGCTCTGGCGTCTGGCTGGAGAACGGCGTGGCCGTCGACGCCGGGTTGCGGGCCTCCCTGCCCGGCGTCTACGCCGTGGGGGACTGCGCCGCGTTCTCCTCGCGCCGGTTCGGGCGGCGGCTGCGCTTCGAGCACTGGGACGTGGCGCTGCACGCGCCCGAAGTGGTCGCGGCCAACCTGCTCGGCGGCGATGAGGCGTACGACCCGGTGCCGTATTTCTGGTCCGAGCAGTTCGGCCGCATGGTGCAGTACGCGGGCTATCACGGCGACGCCGAGCGGCTGGTCTGGCGGGGCGACCCGGCCGAGCCGAAGTGGGCGGCGTGCTGGCTGGCGGTCGGTCGGCTGGTGGCCATCCTGACCGTGGACCGGCCGCGTGACCTGCTGCAGGGGCGCCGGCTGATCGCCTCGGCCGAGCCAGTGGACGCGGCCAGGCTGGCCGACCCGGCCATCCCGGTCTCCGGCGCGGCCCATACCAGGTAACGATTGCGATAACGTCGGCTTAACCCGGGTGTTTGGAGGCCGCCCGGACGTGGGACATTTTCAGGCGTGGCACAGATTGACCCCCCGACCGACGCTCTCGTCGGCCAATGGCTCTCACTCCCCGAAGTAGCCGACCAGCTCGGCATCCCCGCAGGGCGAGTGAAGCAGTTGCTCCGCGACCGGAAACTGCTCGCCGTGACCCGTCCCGCAGGGACGCTCTCGGTACCGGCCGCCTTCCTGGACGGCCGCCAGGTCGTCAAGGGCCTGTGCGGGACCCTCACCCTGCTCTTCGACTGCGGATTCGACGAGCTTGAGGCCCTGCGCTGGCTGTTCACCGCGGACGAGTCGCTGCCTGGCACGCCCATCGACGCGCTCGTCAGGCACCGCGGCACTGAAGTGAACAGGCGGGCTCAGGCCATGGCCTTCTAAACCGGGGCCTGCTGGAAGGGGCTAGGCTGGCCGCATGCCGCCGAGCCCGCCGCGCGGGCGGGGAGCCGCAGGCGCGACATCGAAGCGCGCCCCTGGCCAGCCGCGCCTGCCGCACTCACCGCTGATCCGCGACCTGCTCGCGGCCGGCCGCCAGGCCTTCTCGTTCGAGTTCATGCCGCCCAAGACCGAGGCGGAGGAAGCGCAGCTCTGGCGGGCGATCAGGCAGCTCGAGCCGCTGCGGCCCACGTTCGTGTCGGTCACGTACGGCGCCGGCGGGTCGACCAGGGACCGGACGGTTCGGGTGACCGGCCGGATCGCCGCCGAGACCACGCTGACCCCGGTCGGCCACTTCACCGCGGTCGACCACTCGGTGGCCGAGCTCCGGCAGGTCATCGGGTCTTACGCGGCGGTCGGGGTGCGGAACGTGCTCGCGCTGCGCGGCGATCCGCCCGGCGACCCGAACGCCCTCTGGGTCCCGCACCCGGAAGGCCTCAGCTACGCCGCCGAACTGGTCGGCCTGATCAGGTCGTCCGGCGACTTCTGCGTCGGGGTGGCCGCCTTCCCCGAGAAGCACCCGCGATCGCCCGATCCGGACACCGATGTGCGCTACTTCGTGGCCAAGTGCCGGGCGGGCGCCGATTTCGCCATCACCAACATGTTCTTCTACCCGGAGGACTACCTGCGGCTGCGGGACCGGGTGGTGGCCCAGGGCTGCGACGTACCCATCATCCCCGGCATCATGCCCGTGACCAGCCTGCGGGTGATCGAGAACGCGATCGAGCTGGGCGGCTGCCGGGTGCCCACCGAGCTATGGGAACGGCTGCAGGCGGTGGCCGGCGACCGGGCGGCGGTCCGGGAGATCGGCGTGGAGTACGCGGCCTGGATGTGCGACCGGCTGCTCGCCGAGGGCGTGCCCGGCCTGCACTTCTACACGCTTAACTGGTCCCGGGCGACCAGGGAGATCTACCAGCGGCTCGGGCTGGCTGAGCGCGGCCGCCCCGGGGTCCACTCCCGCAGCGGCAGCTCGGCGCCCATCACGGCGTAGGGCGGCTCGCCGCCGGGGAAGAACGCGAACGCGGTCAGCAGGTCGGTGAAGCCCACCCCGCGGTACAGCCGCCGCGCCCGCGTCGGGGCGTCCCTGGTCGACAGCACGGCGGTCCGTTCCTGCCGTCCCGAGGTCAGCCGCTGCAGCAGGGTGCCGCCTAGGCCCCGGCCCTGGTAGCCGGGCACCACGTGCAGCTCGGCCACCTCGAGGCAGTCATCCAGCCACGCCCCGGCCGCGGCGGCGCCGCCCGAGTGGGCCAGGGCCCGGGCCACCGTGTCATGCCACCACTGACCGGCCGCCCCGTGGAAGCCGTAGCCGAACGCCACCGGCCCGCCCGGCCCGTCGACGGTCAGCGCGCGGAATCCCGGGTAGGCCGAGTGCCCGGCCATGATCGACCGCCGGCCCGGCAGCGTCTCGGCGGGCGGCCGCATCGCCGCCGCGTACACCGCCAGCAGTTGATCGAGCCGCCCGGTGAACTCGCCGGGGCTCAGTTCGCAGACCGTAGGCTCGCGCTGCATTTTCGCAAGCTTAGAAGATCAAAATCCTGCTGCCGAACGGGCCGTGGTGACAGCGCCGCGAAGCTCGCCCGAACCCGCGGCGTCACGCCGCCGGTGGTGCTAGCTGAGGTCAGGCCAGCTGACCGGCCGGGTTCACCGGCAGCGACCGGAGCAGGACCTGGGCCTGGCCGAGCTCGGGCTGGCTGGCCGCCAGGGTGATGGTCCCGGGCTGGCCGTTCAGCGAGCGGATCCAGACCGCGCCGAGCCCGCCGTAGTCGCCGAACGCGAACGGGTTGTCGCCGACCAGCGTCGCGGGACCGGTCAGCGTCAGCGTGACCTCCCCGGCCGGGTACCTGCGCAGGTTGCCGTAGGCGTCGACCGCGCGGAACACCACCCGGGTGGCGTCGGTCCCGTCGGCCGAGATGGCGGCGTCGTCGGCCGCCAGGGCCAGGCTGTCGCCGGACGGATCCGACGACATGCGCAGCTCGGCCACCTGCTTGCCCCCCACGTAGCCCGCGATCAGCAGCTCGGGAACGTCGGTGACCGGCTGCGCCGGCAGGTTGACCAGGAACGGCGGATAGGGCAGGTGGCCATACCGGGCGGAGCCTGCCGCGGGCAGCGCGGTGGTCACGTGCTGACCGCCGATGAATACCTCGAGCCGCTGGCAGTTGCTGGCCACCATGGCGGTGGGGTCAGGCACGGGAAGCACGCCGCCCAGCTCCCAGAAGAACACGGGCACTATGACCGGGCGGACGGCCGGGTCGACCTGGGACTGGTAGATGGCCGATCCCGGCTTCGGGACCCGGAATCCGTCGGCCACGCCGGGCCACTTGACGGCGCCCCCGGTGCCGTCCGGCGAGCAGTAGTCGAAGCCGGCCCAGGCCAGCATCCCGGAGTAGCCGGGGTTCGACCGGGCCCGGCTCTGCGCCTGGCCGTGCAGCATCGCCTGATGGGCCAGCACCGCGGGCGGATCGGTCCAGGCGAAATGCTTCGGCAGGGCCTCAAGCACGCCGACGGTCTCGGTAACCAGGTAGGGCAGGCCGGGAATCGGCGGCACGAGCTCGGCGACCCCGGTCTTCGCGTCGTGCTCGTAGTCGTTGAAGGCGAAGACGTCCTCGTTCCACTGGGTGACGTCGTGCGAGGTCATCGCGCCCGAGCTGGGCCGCGAGCCGTCGAGCTCCGCCGCCGCCTGCCTGGTCGCGGCCCACAGGCCGGGCAGGTCGGCGGTTTCGTTGAGCCGGGTGCCCCAGATGATGACCGAAGGCCGGCTCCGGTCCCTGACCACCATGTCGCGCACGTTCTGCAGCACCAGGTCCTGCCAGCCCGGGCTGGTGCTCACGTTGTGCCAGCCCGGTGCTTCCTCCCAGACCAGCAGGCCGAGCTCGTCGCACGCGTCGAGAAAGGCCGGGGACTGGGGGTAGTGCGAGCAGCGGACCATGTTGCAGTTGAAGTCGTTCTTGAGGATCTCCGCGTCCCGGCGCTGGACCCGGGCCGGCATGGCCATGCCCGCGTACGGGTAGAGCTGATGCCGGTTCAGGCCGAACAGCTGGAACCGCTCGCCGTTCAGGTAGAAGCCGTCCGGCCGGAAAGATGCCTCCCGGAAACCGGTCGGCCGGCTCAGCACGTGGCTGCCCACGCCGGGCACGGTGAGCGTGGCCTGCACGGTGTACAGCTTCGGGCTCTCCGGGGACCACAAGCCGACCGGCCCGAGCCCGGTCAGGCTGAGCCTGGCCTTGGTCAGGCCGGGCGAGGCCAGGCTGACCACGGCTTCGGCGCGAGCGATCTGCCGCGGCCCGTCGAGCAGCTTGACCGCGAGGGTGCCGGAGGTGCGGGTCTTCAGCGCCGAGTCAATGGTGCACTGGACCTCCACGCGAGGAGCGCTGAGCACGTCGGCCGGCAGCACGAACAGGTCAGAGAGGAAGGCCTGCGGGACCACGCGCAGGCGCACATCCCGGTAGATCCCGCCCGGCTGGAAGTAGTCGACGCTGGCCGCGAGGTGCCCGGGGCTGAACGGCGGGACCGGCAGGCCGCGCGAGTCCACCACCACCGCGAGCAGGTTCGCCCCGGCCGTGACGTGGCCGGTGAGCTCGGCCGAGAAGGGCAGGTACCCGCCCTGGTGCGTGGCGACCGCATGGCCGTTGACGGCCACCGTGGCGTTGGTCATGACCCCGTCGAAGTCGACGAAGATCCTGGGTCCCGGGCGGCGCGAGCCCAGCAGCCGCCTGCCGCTGAAATGACGTCGGTAGATCCAGATCTGCTGCCACGCGTCGGGATCCCAGTTGCGCCAGGAAAGGAGGGTGACGGTGTGCGGGAGCGTGACGGGCGTGAAGCTGCTGTCGTCGAACGACGTGCCTTCCGCCCCAGCCGTGTACTGGCCGCCGAACAGCCAGTTCGAGTTCAGCGTCAGCGTCAGGAAGCCCGGCGCCGGCTTGCTCGTCCGCGGCTTGCGGCCCAGCAGCCCGATCAACGGCACCGCGGCCACCGCGGCGCCGCCGATCAGCCCGACCTGGATCAGCGCGCGCCGTGAGACCCGCCCCTGGCCTGAAGCTCCGCGTCCGTCAGCCTTCCGATGTCGCGCTCCCCGTTCCCCGGCCGGCCGCTGAGCGGCGTTCCGTCCCGGGGCACCGGTGGCGGGCGGGGATGGCACGCGACAAAAATACAGGTCCGGATCTGTCTTGCGCGCAAATCTGCGCGCTGCGCCTCAATGTCCGCATCCATCGCGTATGCCGGCCCGCTCGCGAGGCCCCAAAATGTCAGACCCGGGCGATACCTTCGAACAGACATCGAAAACGACTAGACATCCGACCGAATTTAGGTTCGAATAGATGTACCAGCGCCGGCCGGGTGAGGTGAGGGAAGCGTCTCACCTGGCCGGGTCAGCGGAGGGCACCAGAGGAGGAGATGAGAAGCGATGGTGAACACAGTGGGGGTGCGGGCCGACCGGAGCGACGCGAGCCTGCGTAGGCCCGGGGCTCCGGGGGTGCCGCCGACGGTGCTCAGCATGCTGCAGTCCGCGCGGCGCGGGCTGGACCAGGCCGCCGACGAGACGGCGCCCGGCGCGCGTTACGTCACGGCGCATCTGGCGGCCCTGCGGGCCGCGGCCGCGGTGGTGGCCGCCCGGGGCGAGCCCAAGACGAGGCGCAGGAAGCCGCACAGCGTGTGGGAACTGCTGCCCCAGGTCGAGCCCGCCCTCACCGAGTGGGCCGCCTACTTCGCGGCCGGGGCCGGCAAGCGCGCGGCGGCGGAAGCCGGGCTGCCTCGCGCGGCATCGGCGCGCGAGGCGGACGACCTGCTGCGGGATGCGGAGACTTTCCTGTCACTCGCGGAGACCGCGCTCGGTGTCGAGGTGCAGTCCCCGCTCCCGCTCAGGCCGGCCGGTTAGCGGCTCAGAACCCATCCATGGCGCCCCGCGCGTCAGCGTCGAGCACGCCCCAGCTGATGAGTTCCTCAGTGAGGTCAGCGGGAGACTTGTCATAGATGACCGCGAGCGAGCGGAGGTCTTCATGCCGGACGGAAAGGACGCGCCCGTTGTAGTCGCCGCGCTGGCTCTGGATGGTGGCGACATAGCGGGAGAGCGGGCCGACCTTGTCCTTGGGCAGCTGGCCCATGCGCTCCAGGTCGATAACGAGCTTGGGTGACGGCACCAGCGGCGTCGGCGCGGCGTCGCCGGGCAGCAGCTCGGACACCGGCACCCCGTAGAACTCGGCCAGCTCGGCGAGCTTCTGGACGGTTACCGACCGGTCCCCGCGCTCGTAGGAGCCGACGACGACGGCCTTCCAGCGGCCGCGGGACTTCTCTTCAACTCCGTGCAGCGAGAGTCCTTGCTGGGTGCGGATGGCGCGCAGCCGCGCGCCGAGCGTCTTGGCGTACTCAGATGGCATTGTTCCTCGGTTCCCGGCCAGTCGTCGCTTACGGTAACGGTTACGCTCAGTGACGGTAGGCGGCGAGCGCGACAAGGTCAAGCCGAATGGCAAAAACTGGCTTAACTCATACGGTAACCGGCTTGCCCTGTCGGATCATACCTACCCTGCGCCGGCCGCCTAGAACCCGGCTGTGATCAGGTTTCCTTCTGCCACAGGCCGATCGCGGGAGCAGTCCGGACGATCGTCACGTTCCGGTGGTGTCCACCTTATGTGAGGTAAATCACATCCCGGCCCCGGCGCGGCCGGCCGCCGAGCCGGTTGGTGACTCCCCGTATGATCATGACGGTAGACATCCTTTAAGGACCGTCCAGAGAGGCGGGGAAGGAGGTCGTTTCATGGATGCAGCCGACCCTTTGGTCGCGCGGCGTGATGGCCTGGCGGTGCTTGACGCCGAGGAAATCAGGCGGGCGCTGACCAGGATCGCGCACGAGATCCTGGAACGGACGCACGGCGGCGACGAGGTAATCCTGCTTGGCATCCCCACCCGCGGGGTGCCGCTGGCCCGCCGCCTGGCCGGCCGCATCGGGGAATTCGAGGGTCTCGAGGTTCCCTGGGGATCGCTTGACGTGACCATGCACCGCGATGACCTGCGCCTGCGCCCGGCGCGCGCGCTGGGCCGGACCGAGCTACCGGTCGGCGGCGTGGACGGCAAGACGGTCGTCCTGGTCGACGACGTGCTGTACTCGGGCCGCACGGTGCGTGCGGCGCTGGACGCGCTGACCGACCTGGGCCGGCCAAGGACCGTGCAGCTGGCCGTCCTGGTCGACCGCGGCCACCGCGAGCTTCCCATCCGCGCCGACTACGTGGGCAAGAACCTGCCCACCTCGCAGCGCGAGGTGGTGCACGTCCTGCTGGCCGAGGTCGACGCCCAGGACGCCGTGATGATCAGCGACGAGGGGAGCCAGCCGTGAAGCGCCACCTGATCTCCGCCGCCGACCTCAGCCGCGGCGATGCGCTGCTCATCCTCGATACCGCCGAGGAGCTGGCCAGCCTGGCCGACCGCCCGATCAAGAAGCTGCCCACGCTGCGCGGCCGGACGGTGGTCAACCTGTTCTACGAGGACTCCACCAGGACCAGGATCTCGTTCGAAGCCGCGGCCAAGCGGCTTTCCGCGGACGTGATCAACTTCTCCGCCAAGGGCTCGAGCGTGGCCAAGGGCGAGAGCCTCAAGGACACCGCGCTGACCCTTGAGGCCATGGGCGCCAACGCGGTCGTCATAAGGCACGGCGCCTCGGGCGCCCCGCACCGGCTGGCCGAATGGGTCCACGGCAGCGTGGTGAACGCCGGGGACGGCACGCACGAGCACCCCACCCAGGCGCTGCTCGACGCGTTCACCATCAGGCGCCGGTTTGCCGGGGGGACACGGGGGGCCGGGGAGCCCCCCCGGGCAAAGACCGTCGCCACCCGCGGCGCCGGGCTGGACGGCATCCGGGTCACCATCGTGGGGGACGTCCTGCACAGCCGAGTCGCCCGGTCTAACGTGCTGCTGCTGAGTACCCTGGGCGCGGAGGTGACGCTGGCCGCCCCGCCGACGCTGCTGCCGCTGGCCGTTGACACCTGGCCGTGCTCGGTGAGCTTCGACCTGGACAGCGAGCTGCCCAAGAGCGACGTCGTGATGATGCTCCGGGTGCAGCAGGAGCGGATGAGCGCCGCGTACTTCCCCAGCGTCCGCGAGTACAGCCGCCGCTACGGGCTGGACGCCGCGCGCATGGCCCGGATGCCCGAGCACGCCATCGTCATGCATCCCGGGCCGATGAACCGGGGGGTCGAGATCGCCGCCGACGTGGCCGACTCGGCCCGCTCGACGATCGTGGAGCAGGTGGCCAACGGGGTCACCACCCGGATGGCCGTCTTGTACCTGCTCCTGGGCGGCACGGAGTTCCCGGAGGTGGCCCAGTGAACGGCCCAGTAAGCGGCGGCCTGAACCCGGAGGCGACCGGCGACCAAGCCTCGTGGCTGATCAAGGGCGCCCGGGTGGCCGGGCCCGACGGGCAGGCTGTCGCCGACATCCTGATCAGCGGCGGGATCATCGAGGCGGTCGGAGGCGGGCTGAGCGACGCGGGTGCCCGCGTGCTCGATGCCGACGGCCTGATCGCACTGCCCGGCCTGGTGGACCTGCACACCCACCTGCGCGAGCCGGGCCGTGAGGACGCCGAGACGGTCGAGACCGGCACCAGGGCCGCCGCCCTGGGCGGCTTCACCGCCGTGCACGCCATGGCCAACACCGAGCCTGTCGCCGATACCGCGGGCGTGGTGGAGCAGGTCTGGCGGCTCGGCCGCGCCGCGGGCTACTGCGACGTCCAGCCGGTGGGCGCGGTCACCGTCGGGCTGGCCGGGTCCCGGCTGGCCGAGCTGGGCGCCATGGCCGATTCGGCCGCCGGGGTGCGCGTGTTCTCCGACGACGGCCGGTGCGTGGCCGACTCGCTGCTCATGCGCCGTGCCCTGGAGTACGTCAAGGCCTTCGACGGCGTGATTGCCCAGCATGCCCAGGACGCCAGGCTCACCGAGGGCGCGCAGCTCAACGAGGGCGAGATCTCCGGCCGCCTGGGCCTGGCGGGCTGGCCGGCCGTGGCCGAGGAGGCCATCATCGCGCGCGATTGCCTGCTCGCCGCGCACGTGGGCTCCCGGCTGCACGTCTGCCACGTCTCGACCGCGGGCTCCGCCGAGATCATCCGCTGGGCCAAGTCCAAGGGCTGGCCGGTCACCGCCGAGGTCACCCCGCATCACCTGATGCTGACCGACGAGCTCGCGGTCGGCTATGACCCGGTGTACAAGGTCAACCCGCCGCTGCGCACCGCGGCCGACGTGGCCGAGCTCAGGCGCGCGCTCGCCGACGGCACCATCGACTGCGTGGCCACCGACCACGCCCCGCACCCGGTGGAGGCCAAGGAGACCGAGTGGCAGGAGGCGGCCTTCGGCATGACCGGCCTGGAGACCGCGCTCCGCGTGGTGCAGCGGGCCATGGTCGACACCGGACTGCTGGACTGGCCCGGCGTGGCCGACCGGATGTCCGTCGGCCCGGCCCGGATCGGAAGGCTCACCGGGCACGGCGCCCCGGTCGAGGCCGGCCGTCCCGCCCACCTCACGCTGTACGACCCGGCTGCCCCCGCCGAGGCGGTGAGCCCCGCGGGCGCGTCCAAGAGCCGCAACACGCCGTTCGCCGGGATGGAACTGCCCGGCCGCGTGGTCGCGACCTTCCTGCGCGGCACGCCCACCGTGCTCGACGGAAAGCTGACCTGACATGCCCGACCGCCCTGCCCCCTATCGCAGTGCCCTGCTGGTCCTCGAGGACGGCACCACGCTGCGCGGGACCGGCTTCGGCGCCGACGGCGAGACGTTCGGCGAGATGGTCTTCAACACCGGCATGACCGGCTACCAGGAGACGCTGACCGACCCGTCGTACTGCCGCCAGATCGTGGCCATGACCGCGCCGCACATCGGCAACACCGGCGTCAACGCCGACGACCCCGAGTCCCGCCAGGCCTGGGTCAGCGGCTACGTGGTCCGCGAGCCGGCCCGGATCGCCTCGAGCTGGCGGGCCACCGGCACCCTTGAGGACTACCTGCGCGCCGAGGGCATCCCGGGCATCGCGGTGCGCGGCACCCGCCTGCTGACCAGGCAGGTCCGCGAGCGCGGGGCCATGCGGGCGGCGATCAGCACGGTGGAGACCGACCCGGTCCGGCTGCTCGACCGGGTGCTGGCCAGCCCGGAGATGACCGGAGCCGACCTGGCCCGCGTGGTGAGCACGCCGGAGCCCTACACGGTCTGCCCGGAGGGGCCGGCCACGTACCGCGTGGTAGCGGTCGACCTGGGCATCAAGGCGTCCACGCCGCGCCACCTGGCGGCCCGGGGCTGCGAGGTGCTCGTGGTGCCCGCGACCACGAGCGCGGCCGGCATCCTGGCCGCCTCGCCCGACGGGGTGTTCTTCAGCAACGGCCCCGGGGACCCGGCGGCGGCCACGTACGCGGTGGACGCGATGCGCGGCGTCCTGGACGCCGGGCTGCCGACCTTCGGCATCTGCCTGGGCAGCCAGATCCTCGCCCTCGCTCTCGGCCTGCGCACCTACAAGCTGCGGTACGGCCACCGCGGCGTGAACCAGCCGGTCATGGACCTGGCCACCGGCCGGGTCTACATCACCAGCCACAACCACGGCTTCGCCGCCGCCCTCCCCGGGAGCGGTCACGACGTCGTTGTGACAACCACGTCGCCTGGTGCGCATCGTTGTGACAACGACGTCGTTGAGCCAGGCCCGGACCCGGGAGCCATCTGGTCACATGTACCTCCCGAGTCCCTGGAGCCCTTCGACACCCCGTACGGGCCGGCCGTGGTGAGCCACGTCAACCTGAACGACGGCGTGGTCGAGGGCCTGCGCCTGCAGCAGCGGCCGGTGTTCGGCGTGCAGTACCACCCCGAAGCCGCTCCTGGCCCGCATGACGCCGCCGACCACTTCGACCAGTTCTGCGCCCTGCTCCAGAAGGCCAGGGGGTGAGCCGTGCCGCGACGTGAGGACCTGAAGTCGGTCCTGGTGATCGGGTCGGGGCCGATCGTCATCGGGCAGGGCTGCGAGTTCGACTACTCGGGTACCCAGGCCTGCCGGGTGCTGAAGCAGGAGGGGATCAAGGTCAGCCTGGTCAACTCCAACCCGGCCACGATCATGACCGACCCCGAGTTCGCCGACGCCACCTACGTGGAGCCGATCACCACCGACACGCTGGAAAAGGTCATCGCCATCCAGCGGCCGGACGCGGTCCTGCCCACGCTGGGCGGCCAGACCGCGCTGAACGCCGCCGTGGCCCTGCACGACTCCGGCATCCTGGACCGGTACAACGTCGAGCTCATCGGCGCGAACATCGACGCGATCCGGGCCGGCGAGGACCGCGAGCGCTTCAAGGAGATCGTCACCGGCCTGGGCGCCGAGGTCCCGGCCAGCCAGATCTGTCACGATCTGGGCGAATGCATCGAGACCACCGAGATTCTCGGCTACCCGGTGGTGGTCCGGCCCTCGTTCACCCTGGGCGGCCTGGGATCCGGCATCGCGCACAACGAAGCCGACCTGCGCCGCATCGCAGGGACGGGGCTGGACGCCAGCCCCACCCACGAGGTCCTGCTCGAGCAGAGCATCCTGGGCTGGAAGGAGTTCGAGCTCGAGCTGATGCGGGACACCCGCGACAACGTGGTCGTGGTCTGCTCGATCGAGAACATCGACCCGATGGGCGTGCACACCGGCGACTCGGTCACGGTCGCGCCGGCCATGACCCTCACCGACCGCGAGTACCAGCGGATGCGCGACACCGCCATCGCCATCATGCGCGCGGTCGGCGTGGACACCGGCGGCTGCAATATCCAGTTCGCGGTCGAGCCGCGCACCGGCCAGATGGTCGTGATCGAGATGAACCCGCGGGTGTCGCGCTCGTCCGCGCTGGCCTCCAAGGCCACCGGGTTCCCCATCGCCAAGATCGCCGCCCGGCTGGCCATCGGCTACACCCTCGACGAGATCCCCAACGACATCACCGGCCAGACCCCGGCCTGCTTCGAGCCTGCCCTGGACTACGTGGTGGTCAAGGTGCCGCGGTTCGCGTTCGAGAAGTTCCCCGGCGCCGATCCCGCGCTTACCACCCACATGAAGAGCGTCGGCGAGGCCATGGCCATCGGCCGGAACTTCGCCGAGGCCCTGCAGAAGGCGCAGCGTTCGCTGGAGAGCAACCACGGGCCGTTCAGCTGGAAAAACCCGCCCGGGGACGCGGCGGCGCTGCTGCGTGACTGCGGGACCCCGCACGACGGCAGGCTCGCCACCATCCACCAGGCGCTGCGGGCCGGGGCCACCCCGGCGGACACGGTCGCGGTGACCGGCATCGATCCCTGGTTCATCGAGCAGATCCAGCACATCGAGGAGGTCGCGCAGCAGGTGGCGGCCGCGCCCGCCCTCGACGCGGCCACATTGCGGACCGCCAAGGAGTCCGGGTTCTCCGATGCGCAGCTCGCCGACCTGCGCGGCACTACCGAGACCGTGGTCCGCGAGATCCGCTGGGGCCTGGGCGTGCGGCCGGTGTACCACGCGGTGGACACCTGCGCCGCGGAGTTCGCGGCACGCACCCCGTACCTGTACTCGACCTACGACGAGCAGACCGAGGTGCCGGAGGGCAGCGCGCCCAAGGTGATCATCCTCGGCAGCGGGCCGAACCGGATCGGCCAGGGCATCGAGTTCGACTACGCCTGCGTGCACGCCTCGTTCGCGCTCGCCGCGGCGGGCTACGAGACCGTGATGGTCAACTGCAACCCGGAGACGGTCTCCACCGACTACGACACCTCCGGCCGGCTGTACTTCGAGCCGCTCACCCTCGAGGACGTGCTCGAGGTGGTCCGGGCGGAGCAGGCCAGCGGCCCGGTAGCCGGGGTGATCGTGCAGCTCGGCGGGCAGACGCCGCTCGGGCTGGCCCGGGCGCTGCAGGCCGCCCGCGTCCCGGTGGTGGGCACGTCGCCCGAGGCCATCCACCTGGCCGAGGACCGCGGCGCCTTCGCCCGGGTGCTCCAGCAGGCGGGCCTGACCGCGCCCCGGCACGGCACGGCCACCTCGGCCGAGGAAGCTGTGCTGATCGCCCACCAGATCGGCTACCCGGTGCTGGTCCGGCCCTCCTACGTGCTCGGCGGGCGGGGCATGGAGATCGTCTACGACGACGCCGTACTGCGCGGGTACGTGTCCCGGGCCACCGACGCCAGCCCCGGTCACCCGGTGCTCATCGACAGGTTCCTGGACGACGCGATCGAGGTCGACGTCGACGCCCTGTACGACGGGTCCGAGCTCTACCTCGGCGGCGTCATGGAGCACATCGAGGAGGCCGGCATCCACTCCGGCGACTCGGCCTGCGCGCTGCCGCCGATCACTCTCGGGCGCGATGACATCGCGCAGATCCGCGCGGCCACCGAGGCGATCGCCGCCGGGGTGGGCGTGCGCGGGCTGCTGAACGTGCAGTACGCGCTGGCCAGCGGGGTGCTGTACGTGCTCGAGGCCAACCCGCGGGCCTCCCGCACGGTGCCGTTCGTGTCCAAGGCCACGGCCGTGCCGCTAGCCAAGGCGGCCGCGCGGATCATGCTCGGCGCCACCGTCGCCGAGCTGCGCGCCGAGGGGATGCTCAGCGCCGAGGGCGACGGGGGCGCTCTGCCGCTGGACGCGCCGGTGGCGGTGAAGGAAGCGGTGCTGCCATTCGGCCGGTTCCGCGACCCGGCCGGCCAGGGCGTGGACACCGTGCTCGGCCCGGAGATGCGTTCCACCGGCGAGGTGATGGGGATCGACACGGCGTTCGGCACCGCCTACGCCAAGGCCCAGGCCGCGGTCTACGGCTCGCTGCCGGTCAAGGGACGGGTGTTCGTGTCGGTGGCCAACCGGGACAAACGGTCGATGATATTCCCGGTTAAGCGCCTCGCCGACCTGGGCTTCGAGATCTGGGCCACCGAGGGAACGGCGGAGGTGCTGCGCCGCAACGGGGTTCGTGCCAGGATCGTGCGAAAGCACGGTGACGGCTCGGGGCCTGACGGCGAGCCGACCGTGGTCACGCGGATTCTCGCAGGCGAGGTGGACCTGATCGTGAACACGCCGTTCGGCAGCCCCGGGCAGTCCGGTCCGCGCCTCGACGGCTACGAGATCCGCACCGCCGCGGTCCGCCGCGGCATCCCGTGCGTCACCACGGCGGCCGGCCTCGCCGCCGCGGTACAGGGCATCGAGGCCATCATCCGCGGCGAGGTAGGCGTCAGGTCGCTGCAGGAGCACGCCGCCCTGCTCCGCCGCCATGGCCAGGGCCGGGGGGATACGGGGGGGCGGGTAGCCCCCCCGTGAGCGGGGGGATCCCGGGGGGTCGTGCTTCAGCAGAAACACAACCGGTCCAGGTCCGGGCCACCGTGCTGACCGTGCGGCGCGTCGATGCCTATCACGCGCTGACCCTGGTCGCCCCGGCCATCGCCGCCAAGTTCAGGCCCGGCCAGTTCATCACGGTCGCCGTCGGCGGCCCGGAAAGCCCCATGCTCGGCCGGCGGGCGTTCGCCGTGCACGACGTCCGCCCCGACCACGGCGGCACGGTGGAGTTCGTGTTCGAGGCGCGCGGGCCGGGCACCCGGTGGCTGGCCGGACTGCGGGCCAGGGACGCCCTCGACGTCACCGGGCCGCTGGGCCGCCCGTTCCCGGTGCCCAGGGACTCGTCCCGGTGCCTGCTGCTCGGCGTCGGCTACGGCAGCGCGCCGCTGTTCGCGCTGGCCACGCGGCTGCGGGAGCGGGGCAGCAGCGTGGATTTCCTGCTCGGCGGCCAGAGCGTGGACCGGGTCTTCGGCGCGCTGACCGCCCGGCGTTCCGGCCGGAGCGCGACCGTGGCCACCGCTGACGGCTCGCTCGGCGCCCGCGGCGCGGTCACCGGCATGCTGGAGCATCTCATCCGCGAGACCAGGACCGAGGTGATCTACGCCTGCGCGCCGGTGCCGGTGCTGCAGGAGGTCACCGGCATGGCCAGCCGGTACCAGATCCCGGTGCAGGCGCTGGTGGACGTGGCCATGGCCTGCGGCACCGGGGTCTGCATGGGCTGCGTGCTGCCGGTCGCCGGCACCGACGGGATCACCCGCATCGTGCGCTCGTGCGTGGACGGCCCCGTCTTCCGCGGCGACTTGGTCCGCTGGGAGGACGTCGGCACCATCCCTTTCGATGCCCTCGGCGCCCCCGGCTGGCCCGGCGCCTCCGGCGGCCTGCGTGCGGACCCCCCGGCCCCGACGGGACAGCACAGCCATGCCGGCTGACATGCGGGCCAGGCTCGGCGCCGCGGAACTGCCCAACCCGGTGCTCGCCGCCGCGGGCTGCGCGGGCGCGGGACGCGAGCTGGCCCAGTTCATCGACGTCAACCGGGTCGGCGCGATCATCAGCAAGTCGATCATGACCGAGCCGCGGGCCGGCAACCCCTCACCCCGGCTGGCCGAGACCCCGAGCGGGCTGCTGAACTCGGTGGGCCTGCAAGGCCCTGGCATCGACGCGTACCTGCAGCGTGACCTGCCGTGGCTGCTGTCGCGCGGGGCGCGGGTGGTGGTCTCGATCGCCGGACAGACCTTCCGCGAGTACGGCACGCTGGCCGCCCGGCTGTCCGACGCGGCGGGCGTGTCGGCCGTGGAGATCAACCTGTCGTGCCCCAACGCCGAAGACGCCGGGCGCCTGTTCGCTCTCGACCCGCAGACCGCCGGGACCGTGGTCGCCAGGGTGCGCGGCAGCCTCCGGTACGACATACCGGTGTTCGCCAAGCTGTCGCCGGATGTGACGGACATCGTGGCCGTGGCCGGCGCCTGCGTCGCGGCCGGCGCCGACGGGCTGTCGCTGATCAACGTCATGCTCGGCATGGCCATCGACCCCGGCACCCTCCGTCCCGCGCTGGCCGGGGCCTACGGCGGGCTGTCCGGGCCCGCCATCCGGCCCGTCGCCGTGCGGTGCGTGTGGCAGGTGAGGGAGGCGTTCCCCGATCTGCCGATCATCGGGACCGGCGGCGTCCGCACCGGCCGGGACGCGCTGGAACTGCTCCTGGCCGGCGCCTCCATGGTCGGGGTGGGTACGGCGATCATCCACGATCCTTCGGCATGCTCGCGTGTGCTGCGGGAGCTTGAAGAGGAGCTAGCGGCCATCGGCGTCGACCGCGTCGCCGATGTCGTCAGCCAAGCCCATGGCCGAGTCTCCCGTGGCCTCGTCCGGCGGGCTTAGCTGGCACACTGCGAGCAATTAATGACGTAATGTTACGGATTGAACGATCCATCTTGATGAGCGAGAGGAAGGAGCGGTCGTGAGCGAGCCGGCACCGGTGGCTGTCGCGCTGGATGCGCCCGACCTGGAGACGGCGGCCAGGTGGGCAGCGCTGGTCACGCCGCACGTCAGCACGGTCAAGGTCGGGCTTGAGCTCTACCTACGGTACGGGCCACAGGTGGTGGCCACGGTGCGGGGCGCCAACCGCGTCGCGGTATTTCTCGACCTGAAGCTGCATGACATCCCGGCCACGGTGGCCGGAGCCGCGCGGGCCGTCGCCCGGCTGCGGCCCGATGTGCTCACCGTGCACGCGGCCGGGGGCGCCGATGTCATCCGGGCCGCCGTGGAGGCCGCCCCGGGGACGATGGTCGCGGCGGTCACGGTGCTGACCTCCCTGGGCGACGATGACCTGGACCGGATCGGGATGACCGGCCCGGTGCCTGACGCGGTGCTCCGGCTGGCCACCTTGTCGGTGGCGGCCGGCGCGCAGGGCCTGGTCTGCTCGCCGCGTGAGGTCGCCGCCGTCCGGGCGGAAGTCGGGCCCGATGTCACGCTCATCACGCCCGGCGTGCGGCCAGCCGGCAGCGCGGCCAACGACCAGGCCCGGGTGGCCACGCCAGAAGAGGCCCTGCTGGCGGGCGCGGACCTGCTGGTGATCGGCAGGCCGATCACCAGCGCTCCGGACCCTGGCGCCGCGGCGGCGGCCATCGCGGGCTCCCTGCGCCGCCTCAGCGCCACCCGGAACCCCGTCTGACGCCGCCCGCACCCGCGTGGGTCGACCCGCAGCCGCGTGGGTCGACCCGCAGCCGCGTGGGTCAACCCGCCGTGATGCGGCCCACCGCCCCTCGCGTAGCTGCGGAAACTGGTGGCATCGGGTACGTGACCAAGGGTGACTCTCAGCTTACGCAGCGGGTAGGATATCAGGAAGCTCCACAGGCCCCAAGTCTGCTCAAGCCGCCCAAACCACCCAAAACGGCGTCAAATCTATCAAAACGACCACAGACCTCAGAGCAACTCAAATGTCACTAGTTACAGCACAGCCTGAAGTTCCGGCTTGGGGCGGGCAGGAGTCGTCGCGTCGCGCCCGGAAATAACGTCCGGACGGGCGGAGCATGAGTTGCCCGAAATTTGGCGAGATGCCCGGGCGTGGTGGCGGGACGAGTACGGAGATGTCGGCCGAATCCGCGACGCGCCGGGCAGCGGGTCAACTCATCGGACGGAGATGGCATACGCTGGTGTCTTGCACCTTGACGACCGGATATCGCCCGGTGAGACCGCTAGTCGACGGTATGGGCGGCGGCTTGGTAGCTCTGAGTAATGAGACGCTTACCATCGGTAATATATTTCAATTTGTGATGACGTAAACCGAGGTTTGCGTTGCCGAAAGGGTACGTGATTGGCTAGTTTCCCCTCCCGACAATGCTTTTTCCAACGAAACCCGAGGTGACCCCGAGTGGCTCTTCCTCCCCTCACTCCTGAAGAACGCGCGGCAGCACTGGAGAAGGCAGCCCGCGCACGCAAAGAACGCGCCGAGGTGAAGAACCGCCTCAAGCGCGGGGCCACGACCTTGTCGGATGTCATCAAGGAAGGCACCACTGATGACGTGATTGGCAAGATGAAGGTCTCGGCTCTGCTTGAGTCCTTGCCTGGTGTAGGTAAGGTCCGGGCAAAGCAGATCATGGAAAGGCTCGGCATAGCGGAATCGCGTCGCGTACGCGGGCTGGGCACCAACCAGCGGGCCGCGCTTGAGCAAGAGTTCGGTGCCGATATCTGATTCGCGCGGCAGGCGAGAGCCAAGCCCCGGTGGTGCCGCGCGCGACCCCGGTGCATTCGCGACTGACCGTGCTCTCCGGGCCCTCAGGGGTCGGGAAGAGCACGGTCGTCGCCGAACTCCGCAGGACTTGTCCCCAGATCTGGGTTTCCGTGTCGGTCACGACACGTCACCCGCGCCCGGGGGAAGTGGACGGGCGCGAGTATCACTTCATCGACGACAGCGAGTTTGACCGGCTGGTGGCCAGCGGAGCGCTGCTGGAGTGGGCTCGGTTCGCCGGCCACCGCTACGGCACGCCCCGCGAGCCGCTGAAGGAGAAGCTCGATGCCGGCGTAGCCTGCCTGCTCGAGATCGACCTGGCCGGCGCGCGGCAGGTCAAGCGGGCCGAGCCCGATGCCCGCCTGGTGTTCCTGGCCCCGCCGTCCTGGGCAGAGCTGGTCCGCAGGCTCACCGGCCGCGGTACCGAGCCGCCCGAGGTCCAGGAGCGCAGGCTCGCCGCGGCCCGGGAAGAACTCGCGGCAGCCGATGAGTTCGAGATCACGCTGGTGAATACATCCGTCCAGGACGTGTGCCGCGAGCTGATAGCCTTGCTGGAGCAGTGAGGTTTTCTCTTAATTTCGCGTTGCCCAGATCCCGGCTGTACTTTTCGCCGTAGCCGGGCACCGGCCGCTCGCACGGGCCCGAAGGCCCGTACTCACAACCGGCCTGGGCAACGCTCAGCGCGGAAGGCAGAACGTGGCAGGGACTCAGCCCCTCGGGGTTGCCGACGGCATCATCAACCCGCCGATCGACGAGCTTCTGGATGTCGTGGACAGCAAGTACCGGCTCGTGATCATGGCCGCGAAGCGCGCACGGCAGATCAACGCCTATTACTCGCAGCTCGGTGAGGGCCTGCTCGAGTACGTCGGTCCGCTAGTAGAGACGCGCAGCCAGGAGAAGCCGCTGTCGATCTCGCTGCGGGAGATCAAGGAGCGGCTGCTCAGCGTCGAGGCCACCGAAGGCTGACCCGGGAAACCGAAAGCTGGATCCAGACATGCCGCCCCGTGTCATCCTCGGGGTCGGCGCCGGCATTGCCGCCTACAAGTCGTGTGAGCTGCTCAGGCTGCTGACCGAGTCGGGTCACCGCGTCCGGGTCGTGCCCACGCCCGATGCGCTGCGGTTCGTCGGCGAGGCCACCTGGGCGGCCCTGTCGGGCGAGCCGGTCACCACCGACGCGTGGACCGGTGTCTCCGAGGTCCCGCATGTGCGGCTCGGCCAGTCAGCCGATCTGGTCCTCGTCGCCCCCGCGACCGCCGACCTGATGGCGCGCGCCGCGGCCGGCCAGGCGGGCGACCTGCTCACCGCCACGCTGCTCACCGCCCGGTGCCCGGTGCTGTACGCGCCCGCCATGCACACCGAGATGTGGGACCATCCCGCCACTGCGGCGAACGTCTCCCTGCTGCGCAGCCGCGGGGCGGTGGTACTCGATCCCGCGGTGGGCCGCCTGACCGGTGCTGATACTGGGCGGGGCCGGCTGCCGGACCCGGAGGAGATCTTCGCGATCGCCATGCGCCTGCTGGCCCGGGGCCAGCTCGGCCAGGACCTGGCCGGACGCCGGGTCGTGGTGTCCGCGGGCGGCACCCGCGAGGAACTGGACCCGGTGCGGTTCCTCGGGAACTGGTCCACAGGCACCCAGGGTTACGCGCTGGCTCGCACCGCCGTCGCGCGCGGCGCCGCGGTGACCGTGGTCGCGGCCAACGTGGCGCTGCCCGACCCAGCCGGAGCCACGGTGGTCCGCGTCGTGTCCGCCCGCCAGATGCAGGACGCGGTCCTGGATGCCGCCGCCGAGGCGGACGCGGTGGTGATGGCCGCGGCCGTGGCCGACTACCGCCCGGAGGCCCGTAGCACGGCCAAGATCAAGAAGGACGGGCAGCCGCCCGAACCGCTGCGGCTGACCGAGAACCCGGACATCCTGGCCGGGCTGGTGGCGCGCCGCGCGGAGCAGGTCGCAGGCCACCCGGAAGGCGCCGCCGCGTCACCCGGGACCGGCCCGAGGCACCAGGTCCTGGTCGGGTTCGCGGCCGAGACGGATACCTCAGAGACCAACGCCCGGGCCAAGCTGGCCCGCAAGGGATGCGACCTGCTGGTCGTCAACCCGGTGGGAAACGGGCGCGGCTTCGGCACGCCGGACAACGAGGCGGTAGTCTTCGGGGCCGACGGCACGGTGACCCCCATACCGCGCGGCCCCAAGGAAGCGCTCGCGGATGTGGTGTGGGATCTGGTGGCCGCCAGCCTGAAGTAGGCCCGATGTATCAAATCCCGCGCACGTGGTTCATCTGTAGGCAAAGCTGTCCGCCCTGGGGCTCCGGATAGAATCACCGCAGTTGCCCGGGTCCAAGGAGGAAAACGACGTGGCACGCCGCCTATTTACTTCCGAGTCGGTGACCGAGGGTCATCCCGACAAGATGGCCGACCAGATCAGCGACGTCATCCTGGACGCCATGATCAAGGATGACCCGGGCAGCCGGGTCGCGGTGGAAACCATGATCACGACCGGCCAGGTGCACGTGGCCGGGGAGGTCACCACCCAGACCTATGTCGACATTCCGGGCATCATCCGGGAGAAGATCCTGGAGATCGGCTACGACTCCTCGGCCAAGGGATACGACGGCGCGTCCTGCGGCGTGTCGGTGTCCATCGGCTCCCAGTCGCCGGACATCGCCCAGGGCGTCAACGACGCGTTCGAATACCGCGAGGGTGAGGGTACCGACGAGTTCGACCGGCAGGGTGCGGGCGACCAGGGCCTCATGTTCGGCTATGCCTGCCGCGAGACGCCCGAGCTGATGCCGCTGCCGATCATGCTGGCGCACAAGCTGGCCCGCCAGCTGTCCGAGGTCCGCCGCGCGGGCACCGTGCCCTACCTGCGCCCGGACGGCAAGACGCAGGTCACCATCGAGTACGCGGGCGAAAAGCCGGTCCGGCTGGACACCGTGGTGGTCTCGACGCAGCACGCGCCTGACATCAACCTCAAGGAGCTGCTCAGCCCCGATATCAGGGACTACGTGGTCGAGCCGGTCCTGGCCGACGCGGAGATCGAAACCGACGGGTTCCGGCTGCTGGTCAATCCGACCGGCCGGTTCGAGGTCGGCGGTCCCATGGGCGACGCCGGGCTGACCGGGCGGAAGATCATCATCGACACCTACGGCGGCATGGCCAGGCACGGGGGAGGAGCGTTCTCGGGCAAGGACCCGTCCAAGGTCGACCGCAGCGCGGCGTACGCGATGCGGTGGGTGGCCAAGAACGTGGTGGCGGCCGGTCTGGCCGACCGGTGCGAGGCGCAGGTAGCCTACGCGATCGGCAAGGCCATGCCAGTCGGCCTGTTCGTCGAGTGCTTCGGCACCGAGAAGGTGCCGGTCGAGCGGATCCAGGATGCCGTGCTGAAGGTCTTCGACCTGCGGCCGCGGGCCATCATCTACGCGCTTGACCTGCTGCGGCCCATCTACTCGCAGACCGCCGCCTACGGGCACTTCGGCCGTACCGAGCCCGACTTCACCTGGGAGCGGGTCGACCGCGCCGACCAGCTCCGCGCCGCCGTCGGCGCCTAAGGACGCGCCGCCGGCGCGGTTCCACCGATTTTTGCCGAACGGAGCGTGGTTCCACCCGCCGGGCTCCTGACCTGCAACCCTTGCCTCCCCCCGTACCTCGAACACAGGAACCACCTTTCATGATCACGAAGACTTTTCTGTGCTATAAGACCTAAAAGTCTTCGTGATCATGGAAAGCTCGCCTCGCCACTGCCCACGCATAAGCATCGCCGTCCTTCTGGTAGGACGGAACCGTGGCTAAGGGGCCTAAGGATCAGGCGGTCAGCGAGCGGCTGCCCGTCGCCCGGGTGGCGGTCGACATCTCGCTCGCCCACCTCGACCGGCCCTTCGACTACCTGGTACCGGCCAGCCTGGACGAGGCGGCCGTGCCCGGCTGCCGGGTCCGGGTCAGGTTCGCCGGCCAGCTGGTCGACGGCTACCTGCTGGACCGGATCGAGACCAGCGAGCATCAGGGTCGGCTGGCCCGCCTGGAGCGGGTGACCTCGCCGGAACCCGTGCTCACGCCGGAGATCTTCGGCCTGGCCCGGGCGGTCGCGGACCGGTACGCGGGGACGCTGGCTGACGTGCTCAGGCTGGCCATCCCGCCCCGCCATGCCACCGCCGAGCGGGCAGCGGCGCAGGCCGGGGAGGTGACCGCGAAGTACCAGGCGCCAGGGGCGGGCTCGTGGGCCCGGTACCCGGCCGGCCAGGCGTTCCTGACCGCGCTGTCCGAGGGCCGTCCGGTACGGGCCGCCTGGTCGGCACTGCCCGGTCCGGACTGGCCGACGGAGATCGCCGTCGCGGCCGCCACCACGGCCGCCGCCGGCCGGGGCGTGGTGATCGTCGTGCCCGACACCCGTGACCTGGCCCGGGTCGACGCGGCCCTGACCGCCGTGGCCCAGCCAGGCCCGGGGACGCAGCCGGGCCACGTCTGCCTGACCGCCGACCTCGGCCCGGCCGAACGCTACCGCCGCTGGCTGGCCGTGCTGCGCGGGACGGTCCGGGTGGTGGCCGGCACCCGGGCGGCCATGTTCGCCCCGGTCAGCGACCTGGGCCTGGTGGTCCTGTGGGACGACGGCGACGACCTGCACGCCGAACCCCGGGCCCCGTACCCGAACGCTCGCGAGGTGCTCGCCCTGCGCGCCCACCGGTCCGGCGCGGCCGCCTTGATCGGCGGGTTCGCCCAGACCACCGAGCTGACGCAGCTGGTCGCGGCCGGCTGGGCCAAGCCGCTGGCTGGTCGGCAGGAAGTCCTGCGCCAGATCGCGCCGCGGGTCAGGGCCGCCCCCGACGAGGCCGAACTCGCCCGGGACGCCGCAGCGCTGACCGCTCGGCTGCCCAGCCTCGCGCTGCGGACGGCGCGCCAGGCGCTGGCCGACGGCCCGGTCCTGGTCCAGGTGCCCCGGCGCGGCTACCTGGCCGCGATCGCCTGCGCCCGGTGCCGGACGCCCGCCCGCTGCACCACCTGTGGCGGCCCGCTGCAGGTCGGCGGGTCCGGTGAGGTGCCCGGCTGCCGGTGGTGCGGTGCCCTGGCGGCCGACTGGACCTGCCCGCGGTGCGGCTCAGCGCACCTGCGCGCGGTCGTCACCGGGGCGTCCCGCACCGCCGAAGAGCTGGGCCGCGCCTTCCCTGGGGTACCGGTGCGGACCTCGGGCGGACCGCACGTGCTGGCCACCGTCCCCGCCGAGGCGGCGCTGGTCATCGCGACTCCCGGCGCCGAGCCGGTGGCGGAAGGAGGCTACGCCGCCGCGTTGTTCCTCGACGGCTGGGCACTGCTGGGCCGGCCGAGCCTGCGCGCCGCCGAGGAGACGCTGCGCCGGTGGCTGAACGCCGCCGCCCTGGTCAGGGCGTCCGGGCCGGTGGTGGTGCTGGCCGAAGCCGCCGTGCCCGCCGTGCAGGCGCTGATCCGATGGGATCCGGCCGGTTTCGCCGAGCGGGAACTGGCCGAACGGGCCGAGCTCGGCTTCCCGCCCGCCGTGCGGATGGCCGCGGTCACCGGCCCGTCCGCGGCCGTGGCCGACTTCGTCGGCTCGGCCGGGCTGCCGGACCGGGCCGAGGTGCTCGGGCCGGTGCCCGCCGAGCCGGTACCCGGCCGCGGCGCCGACACCGATCCGGCAGCCGAGCCGCAGCAGCGGGCCCTGATCAGGACGCCGCGGCCGGACGGGATAGCGCTGGCCCGCGCGTTGCATGCGGCGCAGGCCACCCGGAGCGCCCGCAAGGAAGGTGTCGCCCTGCGCGTCCAGCTCGACCCGGCCGAGGTTGCCTGACGGATAAACTGGCACCGACGACGAGTCGCCGTCATGCGTCCAGGAGGTTTCGTGAGCGTCAAGCCGATACGTCTTTTCGGTGATCCGGTGCTGCGCACGCCGGCCGAGCCGGTACGCGACTTCGACGCCGAGCTGCGCAGGCTAGTCAAGGACCTCACCGAAACCATGCTGGACGCGCCCGGCGTCGGCCTGGCCGCGCCGCAGATCGGGGTCGGGCTGCGCGTCTTCACCTACCACGTGGACGACAACGAGCCGGGCCACCTGATCAACCCCTCGCTCGACCTGGGGCAGGAGCAAGACGAGGACGACGAGGGCTGCCTGTCGTTTCCCGGCCTGGTCTACCCGGTCAAGCGCGCCTACGGGGTCGTAGCCAAGGGCTTCAACATGTACGGCGAGCCGGTCACCATCGAGGGCACCGAACTCCTGGCCCGCTGCATCCAGCATGAGACCGACCACCTCGACGGCATCCTGTTCGTCGACCGGATGGACCCG
Source organism: uncultured Actinomycetes bacterium (assembly GCA_963790065.1). Taxonomy (GTDB): domain Bacteria; phylum Actinomycetota; class Actinomycetes; order Streptosporangiales; family Streptosporangiaceae; genus Palsa-504. The sequence continues at coordinate 609,130 of CAWBNK010000034.1, forward strand.
GCGCAGCGCAAGCTGGCCATGAAGGCGATCCGCGAGGCCGAGTGGTGGGGCGATCCCATCCCGCAGGTCAAGGTGTCGCCGCACGACACGATGGGCCGGGCCTTCTGACATGCTCGGGCTCTCCCGCGCCCGTCGGCCGTCCAGGCGCTGTGACAGCTGATGCGCCTGGTGTTCACAGGGACGCCGCAGACCGCGGTCCCGTCGCTTGAAGCGCTGCTGGCCTCGCGGCATGACGTAGTCGCGGTGCTGACCCGGCCCGACGCGCAGGCCGGCCGTGGCCGCAAGGTCGAGACGAGCCCGGTGGCCCGGCGGGCCGCGTCCGCGGGCCTGGAGGTGCTCAGCCCGGCCCGGGCCCGGGATCCGCTGTTCCTGGACCGGCTGCGCCAGATCGCGCCGGACTGCTGCCCGATGGTCGCCTACGGCGCGCTGATCCCGCAGGCCGTCCTGGATGTCCCCGCGCACGGCTGGGTCAACCTGCACTTCTCGGTGCTGCCCGCCTGGCGCGGCGCCGCCCCCGTGCAGCACGCCATCCTGCACGGCGACGACGTGACCGGGGCCAGCACGTTCCGCGTCGTCGCCGAGCTGGACGCGGGGCCGGTGTACGGCGTGCTGACCGAGCCGGTCCGGCCGGCTGACACGACCGGTGACCTGCTCGACCGGCTGGCTCGTTCGGGAGCCGAGCTGCTGGTCGCGACGCTGGACGGGATCGAGGACGGGACGGTCGAGGCGGTTCCGCAGCCGGCCGAGGGCGTTAGCTTCGCCCCGAAGATCACCCCGGCCGACGCGCGGGTGGACTGGAAACTGCCCGCGTACGTCGTTGACCGCCAGATCCGGGCCTGCACGCCCGACCCGGGGGCCTGGACCGAACACGACGGCGCCCGGCTCAAGCTCGGGCCCGTGACCCTGACCGACCCGGCCGAGGCCGAGGACCTGGCGCCGGGCGAGGTCCTGGCCGGGCGCCGGGCCGTGCTCGTCGGCACCGGCTCGCGCCCGGTGCGCCTAGGCGAGGTCCAGGCCGAGGGCAAGCGCCGCATGGCCGGCTCCGACTGGGCTCGCGGCCTGCGCTCCGACGGCCCCGTGCGGTTCGGCTGAGATGGCCGGCCCCGCCCGCACCCGCCACCAGACCGGATCCCGCCGCCAGCCCCGCAGCGGCCAAGGCCAGCCCGACGCGCGCAACGCCCAGGCCCGCAACGCCCAGGCCCGCAACGCCCAGGCCCGCAACGCCCAGGCCCGCGACGCTCAGGGCAGCGACGGCCCGGCCCGGCACCGCCGGGCCCGCGTGGACCCGGCCCGCCGCGCAGCTTACGACGTGCTGCGGGCCGTGGCCGACCGGGACGCCTACGCCAACCTGCTGCTGCCCGCGCTGCTGACCGAACGTGGCCTGACCGGCCGCGACGCCGCCTTCGCCACCGAACTGACCTACGGCACGCTGCGCGGGCGCGGCACCTACGACGCGATCCTGGCCGCCTGCAGCGACCGGGATCAGCTGGACCCGCCGGTGCGCGACGTCCTGCGGCTCGGTGCCCACCAGCTCCTGGCCACCCGGGTCGGCAGCCACGCCGCCGTAGCGACCTCAGTGGACCTGGCCAAGGACGCGATCGGTCCCCGCCCCTCCGGCTTCGTCAACGCCGTGCTGCGCCGGGTCGCCACCCGCGACCTGGACGCCTGGCTCGAGATCGTCGCCCCCAGCCGGGACCTGGACCTGGCCGGGCACCTGGCCGTCCGCCACAGCTACCCGGCCTGGATCATCGACGCCTACCAGGACGCGCTCGGCGACGCCGCCCCGGCCGAGATTGAGGACGCCCTGGCCGCCGGCAACCTGCGGCCCGAGGTCGTCCTCGCTGTCATCCCGCAAGACCCAGACGACCCGGGCGCCTGGCTGGCGCCGCCGGACGCCGAACGGACCCGCTGGTCGCCCTACGGCCTGCGGCTGGCCGGCGGTGACCCGGCGCCGCTGGTCGCCAGCGGGCAGGCCGCCGTCCAGGATGAGGCCAGCCAGCTGGCCGCCCTGGCCCTCAGCCGCGTCGACCTCGCGCCCGGGTCCGCGCCGCGGGACGGGCTCTGGCTGGACATGTGCGCGGGCCCGGGCGGCAAGGCCAGGCTCCTGGCCGCGCTCGCCGCCCGGCGGGGTGCCCGCCTGGTCGCCTCCGACGTCCGTCCCCAGCGCGCCGGCCGGGTCAGGTCCGCGCTGCAGCGCGCGCGGCTCGCCTCGGCCGTCGTCGCGGCCGACGGGCTGCGGGTGCCGTGGCGGCCCGGCACCTTCGACCGGGTCCTGGCCGACGTCCCGTGCTCGAATCTCGGATCGCTGCGCCGCCGCCCCGAAGCCCGCTGGCGCAAGACCCCGGCCGGCGTCCAGGAACTAGCCAGCATGCAGCGCGGCCTCCTCGACGCGGCGATCGAGTCGGTCCGGCCAGGCGGCGTGGTGGCCTACGTCACCTGTTCCCCGCACCTGGCCGAGACCAGGGACGTGGTCACCGACGTCACGGCCCGCCGTGGCGACGTCACGATCCTCGACGCCCCGGCCGTGCTCGCCGAGGTACCCGGCCTGAACAGCCCCGACCCCAGGTTCGCCCAGTTCTGGCCGCACCGCCACGGCACCGACGCCATCTTCCTCGCCCTGCTTGCCCGTCGCTCGCCTCCGGGGCGCTCTTAAGGCGCTTCCTTCCCTCGTCGCTCCTTCGTCGCTCCTCAGTCCAGGCAGCGCCGCGCCCCTTTGGCTCGCCCTGCTCAGGCGCGATTGAGCGCCCTTCTCCGGCTCAGCCGGGCGTTGCCGATGTCGGCCCGCTCGCCCTGGGCGTAACCCGCGCTGTAGCCTTGCCCGCTGTAGGTGACACGGGTCTTCCTGGTCACCGGGTAGGCCTGTTCCAGCTGGCGGCGCACGACAAGGGCCCGGTCGGCCAGCACCAGCGCGGTGCTCGGCCCGGAACCCGGCTCGGCCTCGGCGGTCGCGGCGGCGTGATCCTCGGCGGTCCTGACCCGCGCGATGACGGCGGTGACGAAACCGAGCAGCCAACTGCGCCGCCAGGCCCGCGGGCTGCGGACCCCGGCGGGGACGGCCGCCGCGGTCAGGCCGTGGGCCATCTGGAGCAGCAGCGAGGTGTACAGGATGTCCGCCCGCTCCAGGTCCGAGGCGTAGCCGAACACATGGATGCGAGCACCGGGACCGCTGGTGTGCAGCAGGACGCACTGGCATCGCATGGCCCCGGCCAGCCCGGCCAGCAGGTGCGCCCGGACCTGCGCCCACGGGTTGTCGATGTCGATGACGCGGCTGCCCAGCCGGTCGGTGTCCGGGCGCGACGCGGCCAGCCGGGCCCGGTCGATGCCGTAGCGCGCCATCAGCTCGGCGGCCTTGGCGGTAAGCGCCTCAGCCTCCGGCGGGGTGACCCCCTCGGCCTCGGCCTTGGCCAGCAGCTTGCGCACCCGGTCCAGCAGCGCGCTCGGCGGTTCTGACGCCATGTTCAACCTCCAGGGTCAGTCTATGTCGAACCTAGTGTCGAACCATATCTACGGGGTACGACATTTCTGGAATGTATGTACCCCTCGATGGCGGCGTCCCCGGCCTGCCCGCCCGGAGCCGACCTTACCGGCACCGATCGGCCGCCGGGGGCGAAAGCCGGTCCTGCCCGTCGGGCTCGCGACGGCGCTGCCTACACTCGGGCTGTGGGCGTTCAGATCTCGCCGAGCATCCTGTCCGCGGACTTTGCCCGGCTCGCCGACGAGGCCGCCGCCGTGGCCGGCGTCGCCGACTGGCTGCACGTGGATGTCATGGACAACCACTTCGTGCCCAACCTCACGCTGGGCCTGCCCGTGGTGAAGTCACTGCTCAAGCACGCCACGCTGCCGATCGACTGTCACCTGATGATCGAGGATCCGGACCGCTGGGCGCCGGAGTATGCCGAGGCGGGCGCGGGCAACGTGACCATCCACGCCGAGGCCACCCACGCCCCGGTCCGCACGCTGAGCGCCATCAGGGCCGCCGGCGCCCGCGCCGGGCTGGCGGTCAACCCGGGCACCGCGGTGGAGCCGTACGAGGACCTGCTGTCGGAGATCGACATGCTGCTGCTGATGACGGTCGAGCCCGGCTTCGGCGGCCAGCACTTCCTGGACATGGTGCTGCCGAAGCTGCGCCGCGCCCGTGCCCTGGTCGCCGGGCGCGGCGCCGAGATCTGGCTTCAGGTTGACGGCGGGGTTCACCAGGAGACCATCGAACGGTGCGCGGAGGCCGGCGCGGACGTGTTCGTGGCCGGCTCGGCGGTCTACGACTCCGACGACCCCGCCCGCACCGTCCAGGCCCTGCGCGCCCAGGCCGAGCGGGCCACCGCTCATGCCGCCTGGGCCGCTCACGGCCGCTCCGGCTGAGGTCCTTATTTTCTAGGCCGAACGAACCTCGCTGATGCTGTCTGGATCAGCCGGCGCCGCCGCGGCTGGCGCAGTCGGCGGCTCGGCGCGGCTCACGAAGTCCTTGCTGCGGATCAGCAGCAGCGCGCAGACCGCGCCGACCAGTGCGATGCCGCCGGTCACGTAGAGCAGGTCGTTCAGGCCGGCCGCGAACGCGGCCTTGATCGCATCCGCCACCTCACCCCGGCGGGCCGGCGGGAGGCTGGCCAGCAGCTGGCCGACCTGGCCCTGCCGGACCATGGTCACGATGCGCGGGGCTGACGACGCCACCGCCGCGGTGCTGGTCAGGTTGTGCTGCAGCGCAGAGTTGAAGATCGAGCCGAGGCCTGCGATACCCGCCGCGATGCCGATCTGGCGGAACGTGGCGTTGACCCCCGAGGCCATCCCGGCCTTCTGCGGCGGAACCACCCCGATCGCGGTGGAGGCCAGTGGCGGGTTGACCAGGCCGCCGCCCAGGCCGGACACGATGAACCCGGGGATCAGGTGCGTCCAGTCGCTGCCGCCGGTCAGCCCGGCCATGATGATCAGGCCCACGCCGACCAGCACCAGGCCCGGGCCGATGAGCCAGCGGGCCGGCACGTGCTCGCTGAACCGCCCGGCGATCGTCGCGGTGACGAACTGTGCGCCGCTGATGATGGCCAGCCGCAGCCCGGCGTCCTGGGCCGAGAAACCCAGGATGTCCTGCAGGTAGAGGACCAGCCAGAGCAGTACGGCGTACAGCGAGCCGTTCATGCAGAAGGCGGCGATGGAGGCGCCGGCGAAGGTCGGTGTGCGCAGCAGCGAAAGGTCGAACATCGGGTGCTCGACGTGCCTTTCGGCGACGATGAACGCGGCCAGCGCGGCCGCGCCGGCCGCCAGGCAGATGACCACCCCGGTGTCCGACCAGCCGTTCTCGCCCGCCCGGATCAGCCCGTAGACCAGGCTCACCAGACCGGTCGTGAGCAGCGCGAACCCGGCCCAGTCCGGCCGTGTGGGATTCGGCGACTTGGATTCCTCGACCCGCCACAGCGTCAGGGCCACAGCCAGGATGCCGATCGGAATGTTGACCAGGAAGATCCCCCGCCAGCTCCAGTTGGTGACGATTACGCCGCCCAGCACCGGGCCGAGCGCCGTGGACACACCGGTGATCCCTCCCCATACCCCGAACGCCACGCCGCGGTCCTTTCCGCGGAAGCTCTGCCCGAGCAGGGCCAGCGAGGTGGCGAACATGATCGCGCCGCCGACGCCCTGTGCGCTCCGGGACACGATCAGCATCAGCGGGTCCTGGGCCACACCGCACAGCAGCGACCCGATCGTGAAGATGACCAGCCCGATGCCGAACAGCCGTTTCCGCCCGTACCGGTCGGCCAGCACCCCCGAGGTCAGCAGCAGCGAGGCCAGCGTCAGCGCGTACGCGTCAAGGACCCACTGCACATCGCTGAAGCTCGCGTGCAGCCCGGCCTGGATCGCGGGCTGGGCCACGATGACGATCGTGACGTCCAGCAGCAGCATGAACGTCCCGGTGCACACGGCCAGCAGGGTCCACCACTTCTTATCCATCATTTCCCTCCGTCAGCATGCGCCCTGCCCCGGACGCCGCACTTCATGCTGCGGCACGCTGCAGTCGATTATCCACGATCAAGGCATATTGTGCCGGATCTCGACATCCGCTAGCGTGATTCATGTGGAAGTCACGATGCTGGATGAGGTGGACCGGCAGATTGTCCATTTTCTCACGATCGAGCCGAGGGCATCGTTCCGCACCCTGGCCGAGGTGACCGGGATCTCCGACCAGACCGCGGCCCGCCGGTACCGCAGGCTGAGCGAATCGGCGGGCCTGCGGGTGCTGGGCGTGGCCGCCGGGTCCACGGTGGGCTGGGTCGACTGGTTCGTGCGGCTGCAGATCACGCCGGGCAGCGCGGACTCGGTCGCCGAGGCCCTGGCCCGGCGGCCGGATACCCGGTGGGTCAACCTCGCCTCGGGCGGCACCGAGATCGTCTGCGTGGTCGAGGCCCGTACCCCGGAGCAGCGGGACGCCCTGTTCCTGCGCGGCCTGCCCGGCAGCCGCCGGGTGGTGCAGATCTCCGCGCACTCGATGCTGCACAACTTCACCCCGCATGCGTGGCTGGGCATCCGCCGCGCCCTGTCTGCCGACCAGATCGCGCGGCATGCCGAGCTGACCGGTCGTGCCGATCACGCCCGTCCCGCGGCCGAGGACCCGCTGGCCGTGGCCGGGGACGCCAGCTTGACCGCAGAAGACGAGCCGCTGCTAGCCGAGCTGGCCCGCGACGGGCGGGCCAGCCACGCCGCGCTGGCCGCCGCCCTGCACTGGCACGAGTCGACCGTGCGGCGCCGGATGGACGAGCTCCGCCGGGCCGGCCTGCTGCACTTCGAGGTCGACATCGACAGCAGCGCCTATGGCATGCACGTCCAGGCCATTCTCTGGCTCTCCGTCGAGCCGGGCCGGCTCGACGAGGCCGGCCGGGCCCTGGCCGGGCACCTGGAGGTGCCGTTCGCCGCCGCTACCACGGGCCCGACCAACCTGTTCGTCAGCGCCCTGTTCCGCGACACCCAGCACCTGTATGAGTACCTGACCGGTCCGCTGGCCGGCTTGCCCGGCGTGCGCTCGGTGCAGACCGCGCCCGTCATCAGGACGCTCAAGCGCACGGGCTCAGTCCCTTAGCTGGCCCGTCCTCGCCTCGTCCGGCGGCGGGCTGGACGGCGGGGGACTGGACGGCGGGGGACTGGAACAGGTGCTGGCACTGACGTCGAGGACGACCGTGACCGTGATGCCACCCGGGTTCACGGTGAGCGTGCAGGCTACGCACGCGCCCACGCCGCTGCCGCCGCCCGTGAGGGCGTCCGCCCGTACGCCGCCCAGCAGGCTACTGGCCCTGACCGTGACCGTCGCGCTCTGGCCGGAGGCCAGCGTGCCCGACGCGGGCGAGACGGTCACGTTGCCGACCAGGCCAGAAGACTCGGCGATGGACCAGTTGACGGATCCGGACGTGGCGGTCAGGGTCAGCGTGCTGCCGTTCAGGCCGACCACGATCGTGGTGGGCGACACGTGCAGGGTGCCCGGGCTCGGCGCGGGACTACTGGCGGCCGGTGCCGAACTGGACGCGGCGGGAGTCGACGGAGCGGGCGAGCTCGGCCGCGCGGTCGCGCTGGACGGCGGGGCGGAGGTCGAGGGCCCGCCGCCGCCCGGTGAGCCGGGGCTCGTGGACGACCCTCCGGTCGGCGGCGCGCCGCCTCCAGGGGACGACGGCGCACCGCCCGCCGCCGGGGTAGGGGACACCTGCGGGGCGCCGTTCGCGGACACCGTGGGCTGCGGCCCGCTACTGGACCCCCCGCTACGTGACGACCCGCCCGAAGGCGGGCCCGCCGCCGCGATGCTCGTTCCCGCGCCCGAGACCAGGCCGAGAGCGGCCGAGCCGCTGCCGTGGTGACCCGGGCCCGAAGCGGCCAGCGCCACGGCGAGCAGCGTGAGGGCCGCCACGACCGCCGCTGCGGCGACCGCTGCGGCGGCCTGCCCGGACCGGTTCCGCAGCCACGGCGACTTGGGCGGGTCCAGCGGCTTGGGGAACCCGTGGTGCCCGAACGGCTCGGTGCGCTGCGCCACGCTCGCCCGGTGGGCGGCCGCGTCGGGGGTGTCGCTGCTGGCCAGCCGGAGCACGTGCTCCCGCAGCCCGGGCGGTAGGCCGGCGGTGGACAGCGCGGCCAGCGGGGCCAGGCCGGCCAGCAGGGCCGGGGTCAGCTCGCGCTTCTTCCGCTCGGTGCACGTCGGGCAGTTCTCGATGTGGCGGTTGACCCGCTTGCGCATCAGGACGGTCAGCTGCCCGTCCCAGTCCTTCAGCATGGTGTCCAGCGCCGTGCAGTCCTGCCGCCCGGACCGGGCGACCAGCAGCGCGCCCAGCGATATCTCCAGCTGATCGCGGGCCCGGCTCAGCAGCGCGTGCGCGTGATTGCGGGAGACGCCGAGCACGGCCGCGATCTCGGTGACGTCGAGACCCTGCCGCAGCTGCAGCTCGATCAGGTCCTGCTCGCCGGTGTTCAGGCCGCGCACGGCCGCGCGCAGCAGCGTCCGCAGCTCCTCGCGCTCGGCCTCGCCGCTGACATCGGCCGAGATATCGGTCACATCAGGCATCGATTCGAGCGGCGTGGCGACCTGGTTCGCGCGGGCGCGCAGGCGGCGGTGGCATTCGTTGCGGGCCACGGCGTACAGCCATGGCCGGAGCCGGTTCCGATCACGCAGTCCCGCCAATTTGGACGCCGCTATGACGAACGTGTCCTGCACGGCGTCGGCCGCATCGGCCTGCTCGCGCAGCAGGGAGCGGCAGTAGGTGTACAGCGGTGACGCGTACCTGTCGTACGCCTCGGCCAGCCCCTCAGGGTCGCCCGCGACGATGGCCGCGACTACCTCGCTGTCGCGCATAGTGCTATGTAACACCGCAACCACGCGTATTAACCATATCGGGTGGCCTTTGTCGTCATTCCTTTCTCTGTAGCTGGCCGGACACCGGAAACATCCCCCCTCATTGGCAAGCTCCCGGCGCCCAGCCAGCCCCTTACTGCTCCCCGTAGCTAAGAGTCGGCACCCGGGGATCTGCCAACATCTTTCCGCCGGCTTTTTCCCGAGGTGACTTTCCGGCCGCTTTCCGGCCCGCTCACCAGCGGTCGAGATGGCCGGGGAGTTCGGCCAGCCGGGAGATGATCGCGTCCGGCTCGGCGGCCTCGAACGCGGGCACATCGGAGTTCGGGACCAGGACGGCGCGCATGCCCGCGCTCTTCGCGCCGTACACATCGTCGAACGGCCTGTCCCCGACGAAGACGCAGCCGGCCGGATCGGTGACGCCGATGGCCCGCATGGCCGCCCGGAACGCCTCCGGATGCGGCTTGACCCAGGGAATCTCGCTGGTGTACACGGCCCCGTCGATCAGGTCGTAGATCCCGTCCCTGATGAAGATCTGCTCGTGCGCCGCCCGCGGCCACATGGTATTGGACAGCACGCCGACCTTGATGCCGCGGCGGCGCAGTTCGCTCAGCAGCGGCCGCGCGTCCGGATCGGTGATCGTGTGCGGGTCCCACGCCTCGTGGTAGCTGGCCAGGAGGTCAGCCGAGACGGTGAGCCCGGCCCGCGCGAAAACGGAATCCAGCGTCGAGCTCTGCTGCGTGGTCTCGCCCAGCCGCCACAGTTCGGACTCGGCGAGGCGGACCGCCTCGGCCAGGGCAACGGCCTCGCCGGCCGGGTAGTGCCGCCCGCACACCGAGAGCCACAGTTCCTCGTGGTCGATGGCATGCCACGGGGTCAGCGTGCCGCCCCAGTCAAAGATCACCGCCTCCACCGTCATGGTCCCGATCCTATGCAGACCCGGACGCCGGAGGCCGCCCGCTTCCGCCGGCGGGCTTCGAGGCACTTCTTGACAAAACCGACCTTTTAAGTCGACTATAGGACGGTGGCCCTGGGATACGTCGCGATCGGAACGCAACTGCTCAGCAGGCCGGGACCGCCGGACCCGGTAACCGCGGGCCCGGCCGCCGCCCAGTCCCTTAGCGCCGAAGCGCCAGCCGGCTCGTGGGACGAGCGGGTCCCGCCGCCGGGCAGCGACGCGACCTTGCTCGCGGTGGTACCGGTCCCCGGCACGACGACCTCCCTCGCCATCGTCGCCTACGCGATCAGCACAGCCGAGACGCAGCAGGGCGTTCCCGATACAGTCGGCGGGCCGCGGCCGCGGCTCCGGCCCGCGACGGCCGAGCCGGGCCGGACCGCGCAGACCGGTTCCGGGCTGATCGTCGATCACCTGCAGCGCCGGGTCTGGGCCGACGGCGCCGAGATCGAGCTGACGTTCCAGGAGTACGAGCTGCTGGCTTTCCTCAGCGCCCATCCGGCCACGGTGTTCAGCCGGGCGGAGCTCGTCGAGCGGGTCTGGTCGCGCGGCCCGGCCTGCGACGATCCGGCTCCAGAGCGCAGGAACGTCAGCCCGGACAGCCGGACCGTGGACGTCCACGTCTCCCGGCTCCGCCGTAGGCTCGGCCCGGTGTACGGGCAGTACCTGGTCACCGAATACCGCGCCGGGTACCAGTTCCGGCCGCTTGACGCGTGACCAGGAGGGCCCGCGCCGCATTCCCCCCTAGATGGGCGGAATATCTCATGTGGCACACTGGCTATACGAGCAAAGCGTGCTCCGGGGTCGGTGAAACTCCGAACCGGCGGTGACAGTCCGCGACCCGTCCGCTGCCAGCGGCCGGCTGACCCGGTGAAATTCCGGGACCGACGGTTAAAGTCCGGATGGGAGGCAGCACGCATGCGGTCGGTCTCGGCCGACCGCACGAAGCGCGTACGCATGTACCCGCGCACCCCCGGAGCCGAACGGCAGGATGGCTTCGAGGAGGCAGGCGCGGATGTTCACCGGGATCGTAGCCGAACTCGGCGAGGTGGCAGCCATCGAGGACCGCGGTGACGCGGCCCGGCTGACCATCCGGGGTTCCACGGAAGGCGTATCCCCTGGGGAGTCGATCGCAGTCAACGGCGTGTGCCTGACCGTGACCGGCATCATGGACGGCACGTTCACCGCGGACGTGATGGGGGAGACCCTGAACCGGTCCAGCCTGGGCGCGCTGGCCCCTGGAGCTCCCGTCAACCTGGAGCGCGCGATCCGCCTCGCCGACCGCCTGGGCGGCCATCTCATGCAGGGCCACGTGGACGCCACCGGGACGATAGTCTCCCGGTCGCCCGGGGCCCATTGGGATCAGGTCAGGATCAGCCTGCCGGCCGCCATCTCCCGCTACGTGGTGCACAAGGGATCGATCGCGGTGGACGGGGTCAGCCTCACCGTCTCCGCGCTCGGCGATACTGCTGGCTCCGGGGGGGACGACCCCCCCGATCCCCCCCGAGCCTTCGGCGACACCTGGTTCGAAGTCAGCCTCATCCCGGAGACGCTCAAGCGCACCACCTTGGGCTTCAGGCAGCCTGGTGAGGTCGTGAACCTCGAGGTCGATGTCATCGGCAAGTACGTGGAGAGGCTGCTGAACAGGGAGGCCGGCCAGTGAATCAGGTGCTCGACGACGTTGACCGCGCGATCAAGGACATCGCGGAAGGCCGACCGGTGGTCGTAGTCGACGACGCGAACAGGGAAAACGAGGGCGACATCATCCTCGCCGCCAGCATGGCCACCCCGGAACTGCTCGCGTTCATGATCCGCTATACCAGCGGGGTGATCTGCGTCCCGCTGCCCGGCGCGGAGCTGGACCGGCTGCAGCTGCCGCTGATGACCTCGCAGAACACCGAGCGCATGCGCACCGCCTTCACGCTCAGCGTGGACGCGCGCGAGGGCGTCACCACGGGCATCTCGGCCGCCGATCGCGCCGCCACCATCGCCCGGCTGGTCGATCCCGCCACCACCGCGCAGGACCTGGTCCGCCCGGGTCACATCTTCCCGCTCCGCTGCGCCGAGGGCGGCGTGCTGCGCAGGCCGGGACACACCGAGGCCGCCGTCGACCTGGCCCGGCTGGCCGGGCTGCCGCCGGCCGGGGTGCTGGCCGAGGTAGTCAACGACGACGGCACCATGGCCCGGCTGCCCGAGCTGCGTACGTTCGCGGACACCCACGACCTGGCCCTGATCTCGATCGAGCAGCTCATCGCGTACCGGCGGCGCACCGAGCGCCAGCTCACCCGCCAGGCCCAGACCCGGCTGCCGAACGCTTACGGCCTGTGGCAGGCCTTCGGCTACCGGCACGACATCGACGGCACCGAGTACCTGGCCCTGGTGCTTGGCGACGTGGTCGGCGGCGCGGACGTGCTGACCAGGCTGCACTCGGAGTGCCTGACGGGGGACGTGTTCGGCTCGCTGCGCTGCGACTGCGGCGCCCAGCTCGAATCCGCCATGCAGGTGATCGCCGCCGAAGGCCGCGGGGTTGTGCTCTACCTGCGCGGGCACGAGGGCCGGGGCATTGGGCTGCTTAGCAAGCTGCAGGCCTACGAACTGCAGGACGCCGGGGCGGACACCGTGGACGCCAATACCGAGCTCGGCCTGCCCGCCGACGCCCGGGAGTACTCGGCCGGCGCCCAGATGCTCGCCGACCTGGGCGTACGCTCGGTCCGCCTGCTCACCAACAACCCCGCTAAGGTCAGCGGCCTGGCCAGCGGCGGCGTCGACATCACTGCCCGCATCCCGCTGGCGACCGCCGTCAACCCGTACAACCTGCGGTACCTGGCCACCAAGCGCGACAAGCTCGGACACCAGATCTCCGACCTCGACGAGCCCACCCCAGTACGCGCAGTGGAGTCGGCGTGAGCGGCGCGGGCCGCCCGGACGCCGCCGCCGTCGATGCGTCAGGGCTGAGCCTGGCCATCGTGGCCACCCGCTGGCACCGTGAGATCACCGACTCGCTGCTGGTCCGGGGCGCCGCCGCCGCTGTTGCGTGCGGCATCCCCGACCCGCTCGTGGTCCGGGTGCCCGGCGCCATCGAGCTGCCCGTCGTGGCCGCCGAACTGGCCGGATGCCACGACGCGGTGGCCTGCCTGGGCGTGGTGATCCGTGGCGGCACCCCGCACTTCGAGTACGTCTGCGACTCGGTGACCGCGGGCCTGACCCGGGTCGCGCTCGACGCCCGAACCCCGGTAGGGAATGGCGTCCTCACCTGTGACACGGTAGAGTCGGCCCGCGATCGGTGCGGGCTGCCCGGTAGTCATGAGGACAAGGGGTGGGAGGCCGTGGTGGCGGCGCTCGATGTCGCCGTCCTGCTCCGCTCCCTCCGGGCCCGCCAGGAACCCCTCCCCGTCAAGGTTTAGGGACTGGAATGCTGTCACTGGTACTGCCCAAGGGCTCGCTCGAGCGAGCCACCCTCGAGCTGTTCGACGCCGCCGACCTGACCGTGCGGCGGTCCTCGGACCGGGATTACCACGCGTCGATCGATGACCCGCGGATCGACAAGGTGCGGTTCCTGCGGCCGCAAGAGATCCCGTCCTACCTCGAGCGCGGCCTGTTCGACCTGGGCATCACCGGCCGCGACTGGATCTCGGAGACCGAGGCCGAGGTCACCTCCCTCGGTGAGCTGCAGTACTCGAAGGCCACCTCCCAGCCGGTCCGGGTCGTGCTTGCGGTACCGGCCTCCGCGCCCTGGCAGTCGGCCGCCGACCTGCCCGAGGGGGTCAGGATTTCGACCGAGTTCCCGTCCCTGACCCGGCGGTTCCTTGATTCGCACGGGGTCAAGGCGATCGTGATCCCGTCCTACGGCGCGACCGAGGCCAAGGTGCCCGACATAGTGGACGCGATCGTGGACCTCACCGAGACCGGATCCTCGCTGCGCAAGAACGGCCTGCGCATCCTGGAGACGCTGCTGACCAGCTACACGGAGCTGATCGCGTCCGGGCCGGCCTACGCCGATGCGCAGAAGCGGGCGGCCATGGAAGACATCGCCCTGCTGCTGCGCGGCGCCATCCAGGCTCGCGGCAACGTGCTGCTGAAGCTCAACGTGGCCGCCGACCGGCTGGCCGAGGTCACCGACATGCTGCCGGCCCTGTCCTCGCCGACCATCACCAGGCTGGCCCGCGGGAACATGAACGCGGTGGAGACCGTGGTCCCCAAACGCGGTGTCAACATGCTGATCCCCGCCCTGAAGGCGGCCGGAGCGCAGGACATCCTGGAGATCCCCATCTCCAAGATCGTCGAGTAGCCGTGTCGGGCAGCGAGGCTGACTCCGGGGCCGGAATCCCGTGGCGCCGGCAGACGGGCCGGGTCCTGCCGGTCGATGCCGAAGGCCGCGTGCTGATGCTGCACGGCTGGGACCCCCACCATCCCGAGCATCCCTACTGGTTCACCATCGGCGGCGGCGCGGAGCCGGGCGAATCGCTGCGCGATGCCGCCGCCCGCGAGCTGCGCGAAGAGGCCGGCATCACGGTCGATCCGGCGCTCCTGGGCGAGCCGATCGCCCAGAGCACTATCGAGTTCTCCTGGGCCGGGTACCGGATCACCCAGGGCCAGACGTTCTATGCCGTCCTGGTCGAATCGGTCAAGGTGAGCCTCGACGGTCTGGACCACTGGGAACAGGCCTCGATCGACAAGTACGGCTGGCTGTCCGCCGAAGACCTGGAGGCTGACGATCTGGACGTCGGCGAGCGCCCCGCCGATCCGCAGATCCCCGGCCTGATCAGGGCCGCGGTCGCCAGCGTACGTACCCGTCCCGGGTAACCGCCAGGGCTCGGCGTACCGTCGCCGTCGTGACCTGCGGGGCAAAGCGGAATAGGCTCAGTGTGACGACAGGTTTCCTCAGCAGGAGGGACGGTAGGGCCGAGGTGAGGCAGTGCGCGACATCCTGAGCAAGGTCGCCAAGTGGTGGGAGGCCGGCGAGACGTTCGGCCTGGCCACTGTGGTGCGTACCTTCCGCAGCGCGCCTCGTGATCCCGGCGCCGCGCTGGCCGTGCTGTCCTCGGGCGACAACGAGGTGATCGGCAGCGTGTCCGGCGGCTGCGTGGAAGGCGCCGTCTACGAGCTGTCGATCGACGTCTGCCAGGACGGCAGCCCCGTTCTGCAGACCTACGGCGTGAGCGACGACGACGCGTTCGCGGTCGGCCTGACCTGCGGCGGGATCCTCGACATCTTCGTCGAGCGGATCAGCAAGGAAAGCTTCCCCGAGCTCGGCGAGATCGCCGCGGCAGTGGAGCGCGGCGAGCCGGTCGCAGTGGCCACCGTGATCGGCGGACCGGGCCAGGCCGGCGCCCGCCGGGTGATCTGGGCCGGGGATGCACAAGGCCGCAGCGGCGGGGACGCCGACGAGGGCACGTGGCACTCGGGCGCGTCCGGCACCCTGGGCTCGGGCAGCAGGCTGGATGCTGCGGTGGACGACGACGTCCGCGGCATGCTGGCCCAGGGCCTGACCGGTATCCGCCGGTACGGAGCGCACGGCGAGCGCCGCGGCGACGAGCTGAGCGTGTTCGTGAACTCCTTCGCCCCGCCGCCGCGGATGCTGGTCTTCGGCGCGATCGACTTCGCCGCCGCGGTTGCCCGGGTCGGCAAGTTCCTCGGCTACCACGTCACCGTGTGCGACGCCAGGAAGGTATTCGCCACCGCGTCACGATTCCCCGACGCGGATGAGGTGATCGTCGAGTGGCCGCACCGGTTCCTGGCCGGGACCAGCATCGACAGCCGCACGGTCATCTGCGTGCTCACCCACGACCCGAAGTTCGACGTGCCGCTGCTCGAGGTGGCGCTGCGCACCCCGGCCGGCTACATCGGGGCCATGGGCAGCAGGCGGACTCACGACGACCGCCTAGCCCGGCTGCGCGAGGTCGGCCTGACCGAGGACGAGCTGGCCCGGCTCCGCTCGCCCATCGGCCTTGACCTGGGCGCCAGGACCCCGGAAGAGACGGCCGTGTCGATCGCGGCCGAGCTGATCCAGCTCCGCTGGGGCGGCTCCGGCCAGCCGCTTACCGCCACCGACGGCCGCATCCACCACCAGCTCATCAGCTGAGCCACCACCACTGAGCCACCACCACCGGCCTGCGTCTCCGCGGAAGCGTCTTGTGAAAACGTTCACAAGACGCGTCTCCGCGGAAACGCGGAAACGCGGAAACGCGCGTACGCTTGGGGGCCGTGCGCACGACGGTCGCGGGGGTACTGCTCGCCGCGGGAGAAGGGTCCAGGTTCGGCCAGCCCAAGGCGCTCGTCGAGCTGAACGGGCAGACCCTGGCCGAGCGCGGCGTCCGGCTGCTGCGCACGGGCGGCGCGGACCCGATCCTGGTCGTCATCGGCGCCGCCGAGGTCAGGCTCCCAGCAACACGTACTGTATACAATCCCGACTGGCGGACCGGCATGGGCTCCTCCCTCCGCGCTGCCCTCCGCGCCCTGGACTCACCGCCTGAGCCAGGCCAGGCCGCAGACCTTCCCGCCGGCGTGGCCGCGGTGGTGGTGGCACTGGCCGACCAGCCGCTGGTCGGCGCGGAGGCGGTGGCCCGGCTGATCGCCGCGTACCGCCACGGCGCCAGCGTGGCCGTCGCCGCCTATGACGGCCGGCCGCGCAACCCGGTCCTGATCGCCCGCGAGCACTGGCCCGAGGTGATCGCATCGGCCACCGGCGACGCCGGGGCCAGGTCCTTCCTGCGCACCCACGCCGATCTGGTCACCCTGCTCGAGTGCGGGGATACCGGCCGTCCCGACGACATCGACACCCCGGCCGACCTGGCCAGGATCGCCGCCTCAGATCCGCAGCGGTGACCGTCTCTCAGCCGCGCGGGCTGAGCCACACCGACACGTGCGTAGGCTCCAGGGCCCGCTGTACCACCCCGGTCAGGTCGTCCTGCACCGAGGCCAGGTCCACGGCGTCCTGCAGCCGGGCGGCGAACGCGGTCACGGCCTCGTCCGCGTCATACCGCGCCCGGTTGAACCGCCGGTCCACCGCGTGCTGCACCCGCCGCCGTAGCGGGCTGAACAACGCCGCTGCGACCAGGGTAGAGACTGCCACCGCCACCGGTGACTTGACCCTTATGATCAGCAGCCACCCGATCGGGTTGCGTGGCTGCCGCCGCGCGACGATGACGCCCACCCCGGCGTAGATCACCACGACGGGGACGATCGGCCCGGCGCCGGGGGCCGCATCGTGTCCGGCTCCCTGGTCCCGGATCACCCGCTGCCGCTGGCCCTGGCCCACGTCGCTCAGCACCGACAGCTGGTCCGTCAGCCCGTTCAGCGTGATCGCCGTGGCCAGCAGTACCAGCGTCAGGCCAGCCAGGACCGTTGCGGTCACCGGCGACGCCAGCCGGAAACGGCGCTCCACGCCGTCCGGCCTGCCCGGCCGGGTTATCGTCGCCACAGAACGCAACCCTAGGCCCGCACCGTTCCGAGAACGTTACGGCTGGTCATCCCGGTTACGAGGCCTGGATGCCCCAGCTGTGCGTGACCTCCTGGCCAGGTTCGAGCACGAGCAGGTCGTCGCCGGTCACGAAGGCGTTCGGCGGGCAGGTCATGGGCTCGACGGCCAGCGCCTTGCGTCGGCGGTCCGGCCCGAGCGGATCGCCGGTGAACACCTGCAGCCAGCGGTAGCCCTCGCCGGCCCACAGGCTGACCCGGGTGCCCGAGCCGCCGTCCGCGGCTAGGTGCACCCAGGCCCGGCCGTCGGGGCCGCGGTCCAGGCCGGTCAGGGCGTGATCGAGCCGCGTGTCCCCGATCGCCCGCGGCTGGCGGAAGTCGTACGGGCTGTCCTCGACCGGGGCCGGTGCTGACGAGGGGATGCCGCGCTCGTCCATCGGCAGCCACCGCGACGCGGGCAGGCTGAGCTGGCACCCGTCTACCGACGGGGCGCCGGCGGTCAGGTACGGGTGCGAGCCGGTGCCGTAGGGGGCGGCGCGGCTGCCGCGGTTGCGTGCGGTGATGGTGACCTGCAGGCCGTCGTCCCCGAGCCGGTAGGAGGCGTCGATCTCCAGGCAGAACGGGTATCCCTGCGCGCCGTGCGGCGCGCTGCGCAGCAGCACGGCGTCCGCCTCCTGCCGCACCAGCGTCCACGCCGTCCAGCGGGTCAGGCCGTGGATCGCGTTCCCGCGGGCGGGTTCGGTCAGCGCCAGCTGGAACTCGGCCCCGCCGAACGCATATCGCCCGCCGTCGACCCGGTTCGGCCACGGCACCAGCAGCTGGCCCGCCCCGGACGGCGGCAGTTCGTCAGCGTCGTAGCCGGAAATCACCGGCCGGTCGCGGAAGAGCAGTTCGCGCAGGCCCGCACCCAGCTCGGTTACGGCGGCGCGGTAGCCGCCGGCCTGGATCTGGTACTGCTGCCCGGTAAGCGGAACGGTCATAAGGGTCAGGATACGGACAGCACTAGCGCGGCCCGGCAGCCGGCCACCAGGCCCCAGGCCAGGTCGGGTCCCTGGACCGCCGCGAGCAGCCGGGCCGCCGCGGGCTCGAGCGGCTCCTGGCCCGCCATCCCGAGTAGCACGGCGGATACCTCCGCCGCCGCTTGCCCGCCCGCCGCGCAGTGCAGCAGCGAGGCCGCTAGCGTGGTCGTCCGCTGCGCGGCATTGCACGTCGCGGAGGCGCTGAGCCAGTTCGCCAGCCATACCGCCCGCGTCCCGCCCGAGATGGCGCCGCCCAGCAGCCGCAGCGCCAGCAGGACGCCGCTGACCACGCTGTCGCCGCTGGGCACCAGGCCCGGACCCAGACCCACCAGCTGCTCGACCGCCTCGACGGCGCCGGCCAGGTCACCGCTCGCGCAGCAGGCCGCGAGCCGAGCAGGCCCGTCATGGCCTGCCAGGCCCGGTGCCTGCTCAGCGTCCGCGCACAATCGGGCCAGGACCCCGAAGCCGTGGTCGAGCCTGACCCGTGACACCGGCCCGAACACCGGCGAGGGATCCCACCACCGCACGATCCTGACGTCAAGTCCGCAGGCCGCGACGTGGCCCTCGCCCGCCCAGCATTCCGCCGCCTCACGCGCCTGGAAGGGCCCGGCGATGATCGCATTCGGCAGCCGGATGGCGTCCGGCGGTGACAGCGCGATGACCCGCGGCTCGGGCACTACGTCGGTGAATTCCAGGTAGATCGCGTGCGGCAGGGCGGCCAGGACCTTGCCGGGACGGCGCGGCCCGCGCAGCAGATCGCGCACCGCCAGGCTGGCCACTCCGGCCAGCACCGGTGCCGAGCCGCCGCCCGGGTCAGCCCCCGTATCGGCCGGCGCCGCCTCGGTGCGGACGCTCGCCGCCCGCCAGCCGGGTGAACGAGTCACGTAAGCAACAGTACCGGGGCGCCCGGAGCCTGATATGGGCGCTGAGACGGCGTGTGATTGATGGCACGGAAGGAGCTAACAGCCCGTCCGTGAAGTTAATGACGTTTGCCTACTAATGGCAAAGAAATCGATTTGTGATACGCATGGCGCATTTTACGAACTTGCGTATCGGGAGGCCGACGGGGCTGCTTGGGGAGCGGGGGACCGTCAGCCCCGCCGGCTAAATAAACCCTAGCGGGGCGAGGTGCTGATTTGTGTAACTTTCAGCCCCGTAAGTAGTTCGAAACGTTTTCCGGTGAGGTCGATGATGCCGTGGCTGGGCCTGACCCGTTGCTGTGCCCGTTGATCCGGCCGGACCCCGTGGACCCCACGGACCCGGTGGACGCCGTGGATCCCGTAGGGCCGAGGCGGCCGCTGCGGATCGCCTCGGCGGCCAGCATCCCGAACAAGTAGAAGTAGGCCGCCTCCTCATCCTCGAAGAAGCGCACCTCCAGCCGCGCGTCCTCGGTCCGGCTGAACACCTCGAAGCCGCCGTCCGCCTGGACCAGGCACATCGCGCCCGGCACCTCCTCGTCGACCGCGTAAGCGGCCCGCGGGATATCGGCCAGCGAGAGCAGTTCCGCGAAGACCGACTCGGGCGAGATGCGGCCCTTGCGTCCGGTGCGCCGGCCCGGCGGCGAAGCCGTATCGGGCTCGGACCCTGGTTCTTCGGTCCACGGGTCCGACCAGGGCTCGTCCTCGGTCCAAGGCTCGGGGCCCGTCTCTCGCTCGGTCCACGGCTCGGTCCAGGGCCCCGGCCGCCGCCGCTCACGCGCCGCCCGCGGCCCGGGCCGCGGGTCAGGCTCCTCCGGATCGGACGCGACCCCTTGAGCCCCTTGGGCCCCGGACACCGTCGTCTGGTTGGGCCAGGAATCGGCAGCCGGAGATCCGTGCCAGGCCGCCGCCCGGTCCGGCATCCGCGAGCCGTAAGGCGCCGGGGGACCGTAACCCGCCAGGGAACCTGGCGGCGGCCCGTGACCGTTGACCGCCGCGCCGCCGCTCTCTGGGGTGCTCTCCCCGGACCCGGCCAGCGGCTGCGGTCCCGTGGCGCCGGACCCAGCCCCAGCCCCGGCTGCGGGCTCGGCGGCCGACGTGACGTCAGGTACCTCCGGCCCGGCACCGGACGCCGGGAACATCGCCTCGGCTAGCGGGTACTCCACCCGTTCCTCGGTCAGGCCGGTCACGTCGTGCCGCGCCACCACGACCTCGAAGACCTCCCGGTCGATCTCCCAGTAGCCGAGCTGCGCGGCCCGGGCCGAGTCCCGGCCCAGGTAGGCGATGTGCAGCCGGTCGCCGAGATCGTCGAGGACCAGGCACGGCTCGTCCCGGTAGTCGCCAACCGGCCGCGACTTCCACAGCGCGCCGAGGTCGGCCAAGCCGACCTGCTTGCGCCAGTGCCCAGCCGCGGCCGTGAAGCCGAGTTCCTCCGGCGGCGGCGCGGGGGAGAACAGCGTCACCTCCGTGCCGTCCGGGCCCAGTCCCGCCTGGTAGGGGACGCCCAGGTAGGTTGCCATCAGCCGCATTCGCATGCTCACGGCTCCGTCTGCTGCCAGGCTTGGCCGTCATACCTGGCCACGAGCTCGTCTCCGTCGGCCCCCAGCCTGCACATGCCCGCTCCGACCGGAATCGGGATGGGCTCGAGGTAGAACTCGGGCACCCCTGGACCCGTGGTCGGCTGGTAGCCGTCGACCACCCGGGCCAGCCAGCAGATCAGGTACAGCTCGCTCATCACCGGCGTGAATTCGGAATCCTCCCAGCCCAGGCTGAGCGCGAGGTAGGCCTCGGTCGGATTGTGGAAGCGCACGTCGCCTGCACGGTAGACGTAGCCGGCCAGCACTGACCGCTGTCCGCCCAGGTAAGGCCCGACCAGGCGCGGCGGGACGGCCTTCCACATCGGCGTGCCCGGCGCGATCGCGGGCAGCCGTTCGGGCTGAGTCAACACGCTCCCTTCGGTTCGCGCTGGATTCCCCGCTCAACTGATTGTGCCGAGTCAATGACAGTAATTGACGGGAAAGCGGCTCATTCAGAGAATTAACTACCTTGAGTAATCAGTCAAGGACTCCCGATCCAGTCGGCCAAAGCAGGACTCAGCCGGCCAAGTTAGGACACGAGTGCGGCCGGCTACGGCATGGCGGTGCGTGGCGTAGGGTCAGGCACGTGTCCGGGCACCTTGATCCTGGCGGGCAGCAGTTCCGCGGCGACCACGGCGCCGCCGACCCGCGGGTGGCTGCTGCCCTCGCCGCCTGGCAGTCCGGGCAGGGCAGCGAGCAGGCCGCGCTGACCGCGCTGGCCGCCACCCGGCTGCTCGTCCCGGTGATCGCCGTCCTGGCCGACCCCGCCGCCGACCGCCCGGCCCCGGCGGACTACGACCAGGACCGGGACCAGGACCAGGACCGTAACAAGGACCGGGACAAGAACAGCGAGATGGTCATGCCTACCCTGATCGGCCAGGACGGAAGGCCCGCGGTGCTGGCCTTCACCGGCCTGGATGCGCTGGCCCGGTGGCGCCCGGACGCGCGGCCGGTGCCGGCCGAGGCGGACCGGGTGTGGCGCGCCGCCGTCGCCGACGGCTGCGCGGTCGTCATCGACGTGGCAGGCCCGGTGCCGCTGGCGGTCGAGGGCGCCCGGCTGGCCGCGCTGGCCGCCGGGCTGCCGGTGCCGCCGCCGTACGACGACCCCGACGTGCAGGCCCAGGTCGGGGCCGCGCTCACCGAGGCCGCGTCCGCCCAGGTAGCACCGGCCGGGGCCGCACCGGTCATCGCCGGGTTCAGCCTGGCCCCTGGCCGCGCGGACGGCACCGACCTGGCCGTCCGGCTGCACGTGGCCGGTCCCGGCTGGGAGGCGGCCGCCAACCGCGCCGCGGCCGCGATCGCCGCCCGGCTGGCCGGCCGGCTACGCCGCGGCATCGAGGTCATCATCGCGGAGTGACCGCACCGGACCCCTTAGGATCAGGATCATGTTTCGCTGGCTGACCGCAGGTGAATCGCACGGCCGCGCGCTCGTGGCGGTCTGCGAAGGCGTGCCTTCCGGGGTGCAGGTCAGCACCGGGGACATCGCCGCCGCGCTAGCCCGCAGGCGGGCCGGGTACGGCCGCGGCGCCCGGATGACGTTCGAGCAGGACGAGGTCGAGCTGACCGCGGGCGTGCGACACGGCCGTACGCTGGGCGGCCCGGTCGCGATCCGGGTGGCCAACACCGAATGGCCCAAGTGGGAAACGGTCATGTCCGCCGATCCGGTAGACCCGGCCGTTCTGGACGGCCTGGCCAGGAACGCGCCGCTGACCCGGCCGCGCCCCGGGCACGCCGACCTGGCCGGCATGCAGAAGTACGGCCACACCGACGCCCGCCCCGTGCTCGAACGGGCCAGCGCCCGGGAGACGGCCGCCCGCGTCGCCCTCGGCGAGGTGGCCCGCCGCCTGCTCAGCCAGGTGCTCGGCATCGAGATCCTCAGCCACGTGGTGTCCATCGGCGGCACGAAAATCCCCGACGGCGTCATGCCAGGTCCCGCCGACAAAGCCGCCATCGACGCCGACCTGGTGCGCTGCGCCGACCCGGCGACCAGCCAGGCCATGGTGGCCGAGATCGACACGGCCAAGAAGGAAGGCGACACGCTGGGCGGGGTCGTCGAGGTGCTGGCCTTCGGGCTGCCGCCCGGGCTGGGCAGCTTCACCCACTGGGACCGGCGGCTGGACGGCCGGCTGGCCGGGGCGCTGATGTCGGTCCAGGCCATCAAGGGCGTCGAGGTCGGGGACGGCTTCACCACCGCCACCCGGCGCGGGTCGGTGGCCCACGACGAGATCGAGGCCACCCAGAACGGGGTAGCGCGCCGCACCAACCGGGCCGGCGGCATCGAGGGCGGCATGAGCACCGGCGAGGTGATCCGGGTGAGGGCCGCGATGAAGCCCATATCCACCGTGCCGCGGGCCCTGGACACCATCGACACCAGCACCGGCGATGCGGCCAAGGCCATCAACCAGCGCAGCGACGTCACCGCGGTCCCGGCCGCGGGGGTGGTGGCCGAGGCCATGGTGGCGCTGGTCCTGGCCGAGGCGGCCGTGGAGAAGTTCGGCGGCGACTCGGCCGATGAAATGCGCCGGAACGCAGAAAGCTACCTCAAGGCCCTGGTGGTGTCATGACCCAGCCGACCGGACCGGTGGCCGTGCTGATCGGGCCGCCCGGGGCGGGCAAGACCGCGGTGGGCCCGCTGCTGGCCGAACGCCTCGGCACCAGCTTCCGCGAGACCGACGCCGACATCGCGGCTGTCGCGGGGCGGCCGGTCAGCGACATCTTCATCGAGCAGGGCGAGCCGGCCTTCCGCCAGCTCGAACGCGAAGCCGCGGCCCGCGCGCTACGCGAGCACGAGGGCGTGCTCGCCCTGGGCAGCGGCGCGGTCCTCGATCCCGACATCCAGGCCCGGCTCGAGGGCTTGCCCGTGGTCTACCTGGCCGCCGACTTCGGCACCGTCGCCCGCCGCGTGGGCCTGGAGCGGCCGCACATCGTCATCCCGGGCAACCCGCGCGGCCGGCTGCGCGCCATGCTGGCGGAGCGCCGCCCGCTCTACGAGCAACTGGCCACGGTCACCGTCGAGACCGACGACCTGGACCCCGATGAGCTCGCGGCCGAGATCAGCGCGAGGCTGAAGCAATGACCGCGACCCGGATCGACGTCCGGCCCTCGGACGGCGGCGCGCCCTACCAGGTGATCGTCGGGGTCGGGGTCCTCGGCGAGCTGTCCGGCCTGATCCCCAAGCAGGCCCGCACGGTCGTCGTCATCCACGCCGAAGGCCTGGGCGAGATCGCCCGCCCCGCCTGCGCAGCGCTGCAGGCGGCCGGCTTCCGGGTCGCCGCCGAGCCCGTGCCGGATGGCGAGGCGGCCAAGACCGTCCAGGTCGCGGCCGACCTGTGGTCGAAACTCGCGCACCACGGCGTGACCAGGTCCGACTGCATCGTCGGGCTCGGCGGGGGAGCCACCACCGACCTGGCCGGGTTCGTGGCCGCCAGCTGGCTGCGCGGCGTCCCGGTGGTCCTGGTCCCGACCACGCTGCTCGGCATGGCCGACGCCGCGGTGGGCGGCAAGACCGCCATCGACATTCCGGCCGGCAAGAACCTGGTCGGCGCGTTCCACTCGCCGGCCGGCGTGCTCGCCGACCTGGCCACGCTCGAGACGCTGGCCCGGGCCGACTACACGGCAGGCCTGGCCGAGGTGATCAAGGCCGGCTTCATCGCCGACCCGGTCATCCTGGACCTCGTCCGCGCTGACCCCGACGGCGCCACCGTGCCGCACGGCCGCCACGCCCGCGAGCTGCTCGAGCGCGCCATCCGGGTCAAGGCCGACGTGGTGTCGGCCGACCTGACCGAACGGGGCCTGCGGGAGATCCTGAACTACGGGCACACCCTCGGCCACGCCATCGAGCGGGTAGAGGGCTACCGGTTCCGGCACGGCAACGCGGTCGCTATCGGCATGGTGTACGTGGCCCAGCTGGCCCGCCTGGCCGGACGGCTGGACGAGCGCACCTGCGCGCTGCACCGCGACATACTGGCCAGCGTCGGCCTGCCCACCGCCTACCAGCCGGGCGTGTGGCCGTCGCTGCGGGAGGCCATGAGCGTGGACAAGAAGGCCAGGGGCGCACGGCTCCGGCTGGTGGTGCTCGACGGGCTGGCCCGCCCGGGGATCCTCGACGACCCGCCCGAGGAGCTGCTGCGGCAGGCCTACCGGGAGGTATGCGCATGATCACGCAGGTGCTCGTCGAGGCCGGCACCGCCGGGCCTGCCGCGCCATGATCGTCCTGGTCGGTTTCATGGGCGCGGGCAAGACCACGATCGGGAACCTGCTCGCCGCCCGGCTGGGGCTGCCGTTCGCCGACAGCGACGAGGTGATCGAGCGGCGCGCAGGCCGCCCGATCAAGCAGATCTTCGCCGAGGACGGCGAGCCCGCCTTCCGCGCCCTCGAGCATCAGGTCATCGCCGAGCTGCTGGACGGTCCCGCCCTGGTCCTGGCCCTGGGCGGCGGCGCCGCCCAGCACCCGCAGACCCAGGCTCGGCTGACTCGAGGGGACGACCCTCCCAGACCTCCCCGCTCTTCCTTCCGGGGGGACCCATCCCCCCGGACCCCCCTTGGGAAGGACCTATCCCCCCGGACCTCCCTTGAGGTGGTCTACCTCGAGGTCGGCTACGAGCAGGCGGTGCGGCGCGTCGGCGGTGACACCGGACGGCCGATGCTGGCCCGCTCCGACCTGCCCGAGCTCTACCGGAGCCGGCTTCTGGCCTACGCCGGCGTCGCCACCCTGACCGTCGCCACCGATGACCGGCACCCTGAGGTCATCAGCGAGGACATCCTGATCCGGCTGGCCGCCGAGCCCGTCCCCGGCGGCCGGGCGCCGTCCCTGCGGCCCGCGCCGTAGCCCCGCCGGTCCTTCCTTTCGGGGCCGAACGGTCCGTGCTGCTCCGGGTCACGGAACCCGGCTCGCGGCCCAGCCGTTACGCTCCCCTTAGGGCCGTACGGTCCGGTAACCCGAGCAGGAGGGCTGATCGCATGCGGGTGGGCATGTTTCTGAGCTACGCGGGCGGTTTCGCCGAGACCGTGGTGGAGCTGGCCGACTACGAGCGGGCCGGGGTCGACATCGTGTTCGTGCCCGAGGCCTACAGCTTCGACGCGGTCAGCCAGCTCGGTTACCTCGCGGCCAAGACCGAGCGGATGCAGATCGCGTCGGGCATCTTCCCGCTCTACTCGCGCACGCCGGCCCTGCTGGCCATGACCGCGGCCGGGCTGGACTATGTCTCCGGCGGCCGGTTCATGCTGGGCCTGGGCGCCTCGGGCCCGCAGGTGATCGAGGGCTGGCACGGCGTGCCGTACGACGCGCCGATCGGCCGGTCCCGCGAGATCATCGAGATCTGCCGGATGGTCTGGCGTCGTGACCGGCTCGCCTACCAGGGGCGGTATTACCACCTGCCGCTGGAGGGCGGGACCGGCCTGGGCAAGCCGCTCAAGCTGATCAACCACCCGGTCCGCGAGCGGATCCCGGTAGCCCTGGCCGCCATCGGCCCGAAGAACGTGGCCGCCGCCGTCGAGCTGGCCGAGGCCTGGATGCCGATCTTCTACCTGCCGGAAAAGGCCGCCGAGGTGTGGGGCGAGGCGGTGGCCGAGGGCCGCGCCAAGCGCGATCCCGAGCTCGGCCCGCTGGACGTGATCGCGCACGTCCGGCTGGCCATCGGCGACGACGTGGTCAGCCTGCGCGACTACGGCCGGCCCGAGCTGGCCCTGTATATCGGCGGGATGGGCGCCCGGGGTCGCAACTTCTACAACGACCTGGCCCGCCGGTTCGGCTACGAGGCCGAGGCCAAGGCCATCCAGGACGCCTACCTGGACGGCCGGAAGGCCGAAGCCGAGGCCCTGGTCCCCGCCGAACTGGTCGAGCTGACCTCGCTGATCGGACCCGAGGGCTACGTCAGGGAGCGCATCGCCGCCTACCGCGAGGCCGGCGTCACCACCTTGAACGTCAGCCCGCTGGCCCCCACCCACGAGGGCCGGATCCGCCTCATCGAGCAGGTCCGGGCCCTCGCCGACTAGCCCGCTGACCGCCCCGGGGTCCGCGCGTAGAGTTCAGCCATGCCAGAGATTCACGCGGCGCGCCGGGCCGCCGCGCAGCACAAGATCGCCGAGGCCGGCGCGGACGCCGCCCTGATCACCTCGGGTCCGAACGTCCGCTATCTCACCGGCCTGGCCAGCTCCAACGCCGCGCTGCTGCTGCCCGTCTCGGGCCAGGGGGTGCTGGCCACCGACTCGCGGTACGAGCTGGCCGCCCGCCGGGACTGCCCCGATGTCGAGCTGATCAGCGAGCGGTTCATCGAGCCGCGGCTGGCCGCCGAGATGACCAGCCGCGGGATGCGAACCGTGGCCTTCGAGGCCCATGAGATGTCAGTCGAACGCCACGCGGAGCTCGCCGCCAAGGCCGGCAGCGTCGTCACCGTGCCGTTCGGCAGGAAAATCGAGGAACTGCGGGCGGTCAAGGATCCGTCCGAGCTCGAGCTGCTCGCCACCGCCTGCCGGATCAGCTGCCAGGCCATCGCCGACGTGTTCGCGCTGATCAGGCCGGGCCTGACCGAACGTCAGCTCGCCGCCGCGCTGGACCGGCGGATGGTCGACCTGGGCGCCGCGCACCCGGCCTTCGACACCATCGTGGCCAGCGGGCCGAACGGCGCCATCCCGCATCACGCCCCGACCGACCGGCCGATCCGCCGCGGTGACCTGATCACCATGGACTTCGGCGCGCTGTACGGCGGCTACCACGCGGACATGACCCGCACCGTGGCCGTGGGCGAGCCCTGGCCTGGCAGCGCGAGATCTACGAGCTCGTGGCGGCGGCCCAGCGGTCCGGGATCGAGGCCGCGCGGCCCGGCGCGGACGTGGGCGACGTGGACGCCGCCGCCCGGGAGCTGATCCGCGAGGGCGGCCACGGCGAGCATTTCCAGCACGGTCTGGGCCACGGGATCGGCCTGGAGGTGCACGAGGCGCCGACGATCGGGTACGGCAGAACGGGTAAGCTAGCCGACCGGGTCCCGGTCACCGTCGAGCCTGGTGTCTACCTGCCCGGCAGGGGCGGTGTAAGGATCGAGGACGTCCTTGTCGTGGGGGCCGACGGGACGGGCCTGCTCACGACGACTACGAGAGAACTTCTCGTTCTCTGACTTTGAGTTTTACCGACCTGGAGATGCGAACGTGGCCACCACGAACGACCTGAAGAACGGCATCACGCTGAACCTCGACGGCGGGCTCTGGACCGTCGTTGAGTTCCAGCACGTCAAGCCGGGCAAGGGCGGCGCCTTCGTGCGCACCAAGCTGAAGAACATCGCCTCAGGCAAGGTGGTCGACCGGACCTTCAACGCCGGGGTCAAGGTGGACGTGGCCACCGTCGACCGGCGGGAGATGCAGTACCTGTACCGCGAGGGCTCGGACTTCGTCTTCATGGACACCCAGGACTACGACCAACCGCGCATCCCCGCCGCCGTGGTCGGTGACGCCGCCAACTACCTGCTGGAGGAGCAGACGGTCACGGTGGCGTTCAACGACGGCACGCCGCTGTACCTGGACATGCCCGCGGCCGTGGAGCTCACCATCAGCCAGACTGACCCCGGTGTCCAGGGCGACCGCTCCACCGGCGGGACCAAGCCGGCCACGCTGGAGACCGGCGCGACCGTCGCGGTGCCGCTGTTCATCTCCACCGGCGAGAAGATCAAGGTCGACACCCGCACCGGCCAGTACCTGGGTCGGGCATAGTGCTTCCTGCTCACCCCCGGGGAGCCCTTAAGGCGCCTCGTTGCCTCCTCGCTCGTATCTCGCTCGTCGGTCCAGTCGGCGGCGCGCCCCTTTGGCTCGACAGTGCCCGCTCGTAGCAAGGCGCGCAAGCGGGCTCTGGACGTCCTGTTCGAGGCTGAGCTGCGCGGGGTGCCCGTACTTGACCTGCTCGCCGAGCGCATCACGCTGGGCAGCCCGCCGGTACCTGCCTACGCCGCGGACCTGGTCCGCGGCGTGACCGTGAACTCGGCCAGGATCGACGAGCTGATCTCGCAGTACGCCGAGGGCTGGACCCTGGCCCGGATGCCCGCCGTGGACCGGAACGTGCTGCGGATCGGGGTCTACGAGCTGCTGTGGGCCCCGGACGTCCCCGTAGCCGTCGCCATCAGCGAGGCTGTCCTGCTCGCCCGCGATCTGTCCACCGACGCGTCTCCGACGTTCGTCAACGGCCTGCTCGCCCGCATCGCCGACCTCAAGCCCACCCTCATCAGCCCCAGCACCGTCGCGAGCCCTGGCATCTCCAGCCCCAGTACCGTCTCCAGCCCCAGTATCGTCTGCAGCCCCAGCACCGTCTCCAGCCCCAGCACCGTCTCCAGCCCCAGCACCCCGCCCGACGGCTCCGAGCCGCCCCCCGAACCGTCCTGAAACCGCGGCGTCAGCACCTCCCAGGATCATGAATGTACGTTCTGGGATATCCACTTGAGCGGAGCGAGTCGGGGAGGACGTGGACGCGGCACGCCGGGGGCGGCCGCGGCTTGCGGCGGTCTTTAGCTGGAATACTGCCCGTTTTGTCCTGTATATGCGATCAGCGGTGGCGGTGCGACCGGGTTGATGTGGCGGAGATCCGGTTACAACCGGCCCGGAGCCACATCGATCCGGTTAACCAGGCGGCCCGGCGGGCGCCCCCGGGCCACGACACTTGGCGGCGAGGCCGCCAGCCGGGGCAGCGCGGCGCATTCCGCCAGGCCGGACGCGGGTTTCATGCCCATAAGGCCGCGAAGCAGACCGTCACCTGGCCCCCTGTGGCACCGTGGCCCCCTGTGGCACCTGGCCCCTGTGGCACCTGACACGCTGTGACCCGTGTGCCCCAGCTGTCTCGTTCGCACTGATGTCGGCGTGGCTGCTGATGCGGTCCGCCGGAGGCTTCCATCATCGTGGATGCTTACCTACCTTATAGGGGCAGCAACTATCCACGATAATTCGAATTCCTGCGCGAGTGCGGGGTTCGGGTTCAGGCCCTGGGCGCGGAGGGCTGGGCGAAGCGGATGCGGAGGCCGAAGCGGCGCAGCACCCGGAAGAACCAGACCGCCGACAGGCACGTGCCCGCGACCACGCCGCCGATGGTCACCGCGGTGGTGAGCAGCAAGAACACCTTGACCGGCTCGAGGGCCATCGCCGCGGCCAGGCCGATGGTGGAGACCGCGAAGATGCCGGCCCACAGCCAGGTCGCGCCCTGGAAAAAGCGGTGCAATCCGGCGTGGTGGGACGGGTGGCGCAGCGCCACCACCTCGGCGGCCAGCTGGGCCACCAGCGGCTTGCGGGTGGGCGCGGTCCGCGCGAACAGCACGCACAGGCCGAGGTTGGCCAGCGGGAACTGAAGCAGGAAGAACAGCACGCTGCCGGTGGCGATCACCACGGCCGTCTGGAGCGTGAGGACCAGGGCCGAGATCATCAGCAGCCCGGGGACGGTCCGGGTCAGTACCTTGCGGCCCACCACGGTCAGCCAGACCGCCGCGGTTGCGGCCAGCATGCCGGCATCTCGGCCGCCCAGCTTCTCCCCGACGAGGTAACCGGCCACCGGGATACCCAGGGATTCGGCCAGGTTCCAGCCTGCGGTCAGGATCAGCCGCCAGGGGCGAGGCAACTCGAGGTGCTCAGCCATGGCGAAGAGCATACGGTGGCCGACCGTAGCCGCGCTGGAGTTGACGTGAGGTCGAGTAAAGAAGAATCTGTGAGTTCCGCACGGTTATATAAACGGCCGAATGGTGACAGAAGTTCATCCGGCTTGCACGGAAAGTAGCCGACCCGGCGGGCTGGAGCCGCAGGTCGGCCACGGCTCTGCCGGCGTGTCGCCCGGTCCGGGTCCCAGCCAGCCAGGTCCGCGGGTACTTGCCCAGGAGACTCTTCTTGATCCCGGGGCTCGCGCTTCGTGTCATGCCCGGTGGCCGGGGCGAGGCCAGCGGTATTGTCGGTGGCCAGCACTACAGTGGACCGCATGAAGGAGGCCGGCGTGGGCGCGGATTACCGGCGTGACGGCGCCCGCTTCTCGCTGGTCTGGGACGTGTTGCAGGAGGTTGTCTCGGCCCGGGTGGCGCAGACCGGCCGGCCAGCCCTGGACATCGTGGACGTGGGCGGCGGGACGGGCGGGCTGGCCGTGCCTTTCGCGGCCCTCGGGCACAGCGTGACCGTGGTCGACCCGAGTCCGGATGCGCTCGCGGCGGCGCAGCGGCGGGCCGCCGAGGCCGGGGCCAGGCTGGCCTCGGTGCAGGGCGACGCGGCCAGCCTGGACGGCGTCGTCGGCCAGGCTGCTGCGGACCTCGTCATCTGCCACAACGTGCTGGAGTACGTCGACTCGCCGGCCGATGCGATGAGCGCCATCGCCCGGGTGCTGCGCCCGGCCGCCACGGTCAGCGTGCTCGCCTCCAACGCGGTAGCCGCGGTCCTGCACCGCGCGCTGGCCGGCCGCTTCGCCGAAGCCAGGCACTTGCTCGCCGGCGCGCCGTCGGCCCAGCTCAGCACGCCCCCGCACCGCTTCACGCTGCCCGAGCTGACCGCCCTGATCACCCAGGCCGGGTTGCGGGCGGGTGAGGCGCACGGCCTGCGGATCTTCGGCGGCCTGGTGCCCGGCGCGCTGCTGGACGGCGACGCCGCCGCCGCGGAGGCGCTCCGCGCGCTCGAGGAGGCGGCCGCCAGCACCCCGCCGCTGCGCGATATCGCCGCTCAGTTGCACATGCTCGGTCACCGCTGACGCTCATGGACGCCGGCGTGATCCCCGAAGGCGAGGCCCGCGGGCCTGGCGTCGCCGACGACATCGGGTGTCACATCCTGCACGTGGACATGGACGCCTTCTACGCCAGCGTGGAGATCAGGGACCGGCCCGAGCTCGCGGGCCGGCCGGTCATCGTGGGCGGGACCGGCGGCCGCGGCGTGGTGCTTTCCGCGTCGTACCAGGCCCGCACGTTCGGGGTGCGGTCGGCGATGCCGGTCGGGCGGGCCAGCCGGCTATGTCCCCGGGCGGTGTTCGTCCCGCCCAGGCACCGGGTCTACGCCGCGACCTCAAAGGAGGTCATGGCCATCTTCGGCACGGTCACGCCCCAGGTGGAACCGCTGGCCCTGGACGAGGCGTTCCTCGACGTCTCCGGTGCGCTTCGCCGGCTGGGTCCGCCGGTAGCGATCGCTGCGCACATCCGGGCCCAGGTCCGGCAGCAGCAGGGCATCACCTGCTCGGTTGGGGTCGCGCCGTGCAAGTTCGTGGCCAAGATCGCCTCGGCACGCTGCAAGCCCGACGGCCTCCTGGTCGTGCCGCAGGCGGGGGTGCTCGATTTCCTGCACCCGCTGCCCGTCGCCGCCCTGTGGGGGGTAGGGGAGCGGGCGGGGGAGGCGCTGGCCCGGCTGGGGCTGCGCACGGTGGGCGACATCGCGCACACTCCGTTGGCCACCCTCCAGGCCGAGCTCGGTGCCGCACACGGCGCGCACCTGGCCGCCCTGGCCTGGGGCCGGGATGAGCGCCTGGTCACGCCGCGCTCGCCGGAGAAGAGCATCGGCGCCGAGGAGACGTTCGGTACGGATATCGGCGATCCGGACCAGATCCGGCGCGAGCTGCTGAAGCTGTCCGGCCGCACGGCCAGCGGGCTGCGCGCCGGCGGCTACGTGGCCAGGACCGTCTCGGTCAAGCTGCGGCTGGCCAGCTTCAAGACGCTGACCAGGTCCCGGACCTTGCCCTATCCGACCGACGTGGCCCGT
Source organism: uncultured Actinomycetes bacterium (assembly GCA_963790065.1). GTDB lineage: Bacteria > Actinomycetota > Actinomycetes > Streptosporangiales > Streptosporangiaceae > Palsa-504. Next base: position 641,505 of record CAWBNK010000034.1, read on the forward strand.
GAGATATACACCACAGCCTGTTCGCTGTTTGAAGTGTCCGGCTTGGATCACGGCGCGCGGCTGCGGCTGGTCGGCGTCCGGGTCTCCGGCCTGGTCCCGGCGGCGGGCGCGAACACCCAGCTGACCTTCGATGACCGGCCCATCGGCTGGCGGGAGGCGGAACGGGCCGTGGACCGGATCGCCCGCCGGTTCGGGGCAGGCGCGGTCAGGCCGGCCGCCCTGGTGGCGGATGCCGACCGCGCCGACGAGCCCAGGAGCGCCCTACTCGAGGGTCAGGACGGTCCGTCGGAGCAGGGTTTCTGACCCGCTACGGGGTGCACTCTTCCAAGCGATGTGTCTACGCTCGTATTCTGGAAAATGAACCGGGTATGTGAGGTGGAGGCCACCGCACACACGTGCCGGGCGCAATGGGTTTTATGGGAGGCGTCGTGCCGCTCTCTGAACACGAGCAGCGCCAGCTGGAGCAGATCGAGCAAGCGCTATATAGGGAGGATCCGAAATTCGGGCGTCTCGTGCGCTCCAGCGATCCACGTGTTCACTACAAGCGCAAGCTTGTCCAGGGCTTCATCGGGATGCTGGCCGGCGGGGGCGGGCTGGCGGCCGGGCTGGTAACCCACCGGGTGTACCTGGAGGCAGCCGGAGCGGCCGTCCTGGTGCTCTCGCTGGTGTGGACGGTGGTCAGCTGGCGCAGGCACGCGGCCCGGGTACGGCCGGTACGCACCAAGGCCGTCCAGGGCAAGCCCGCCGGAGCCGGTAAATCCGGCCGTGCCGCCGGTCAGACCCGGCGGGCCCGGCTGATGGAGCGGATGGAAGAACGGTGGCGCCGTCGCCAGGAGGGCGACCGCAGGATGTAACGGCCGACCGGGTTCCGGCCGCTCCAACCCACCCAGGGCTAGCTCGCGGATCTCCGCTCGGCCGAGCGGCGCGGTATCAGCGCGCCCAGCCGGTCGGGGAGCCGGGCCGCGCCGTCCGCCACGTTGGCCAGCACGGAGACCGGGAAGATCCGGGCCCGCCAGCGGCTGCCGCGCCGGGCCGCCGCCGCGACGCCCCGGCGGGCCGTGACACCGTCCTTGCGCAGGGTGGCCGAGTCGGCCGGGCGTGCCGCGTAGCTGGCCCGCTCCTCAGCCAGCGCGAGCCTGCGGATCGCGTCCCCGGCAGGCTCCCGCAGCCCCGAGCTGACCCGGCCGGCCAGCGTCCGCGGCGGTTCGCTCGGGCGGTGGCCGAAGCCGAGATCCTCCAGGTCATAGCCGAACTCGCGCCAGGCGGTGTGGGCCCGGCTCATGTCGTCCCTGGCCCGCATCCAGCGCCACCGCCGCAGCACGATCCGCAGGATGGCCGGACCCACGAGCACGACCGCGCCGGCCGCGCCGAACGCGATGCCGACCGTGGCCCAGCCGGCGCGCAGGTCAAGCCCGGAGGTGTGTGACAGCAGCCGGTACAGGGACAGCGCGACGATCGCGGCCACGATCGTCACCACCACCGCGGCGGCCGGGCTCACCGGGCTGCGGCGTCTGGCCGCCGCGGCCGGATGAGACGACATCAGCCGCTGCGCGGGCGGGGCCAGGATCGCGATGACTCCGCACGCCAGCGCGATGGCTGCCAGCACAGCAAGCACGATCGCAGTCCACAGCGTCCCAGCGGACTGGGCGGCCGTGGTGCTCGGGCCGCTGCTGCCGCTGTCGTTATTGTTGATGCGGGGTCCCGTGTTGCCGCCGTGCGAGCCGGGCCCGCCCGTGGCGCCAACTGAACTGGGTGTGGAGGGAAGCCCGGTGGGCTGGGTGCTACCGCCTCCTGCGCCGGTCATGTAGGCCGGCTGGGTCGCCGTGCCCTGGCCGTCCGGCCCGGTCGGCGTGGCCTCGAAGCGGATCCAGCCCCAGCCGCTGAAGTAGACCTCGGTCCAGGCGTGCGCGTCGGTGTTCTTGACCACGTACTTGTCGCCGGAGACCAGCGTGCCCGCAGTGTAGCCCGTGGCCAGCCGGGCCGGGATGCCAAGCAGCCGGGTCAGCACGGTCATCGCGTACGCGAACTGCACGCACACCCCGGCCTTGGTCTGGGTGAGGAACTTCAGCAGGTCGTCGGGTGAGTTGATCTGGGGCTCGTTCAACTTGTAGTGGAACGATGGCCCGAAAAGCCAGGTGGCCAGGTCGGCGACCTTCTGGTAATTCGTGGTCGCGTTCTCGGTTTCCCGTTCCGCGATCTGCTGCAGCGCATTGGTCCGGTAGGACGCAGGCAGGGCCAGGTCAGCGCTGAGGTTAGCGGAAATGGGCGCCGCATTGATCAGGTTCTGTTTGCTGGGGGTTACGGCGTAGCTGATGGCCTGGTAGGTCTTCACCGGAGCCGCGTTGTCCTTGGAGTACACCATCAGCTCGGGGTCAGACAGCCACGTATCCGGGCGGTGAGGTGACCTTGGCCGCCGGGTAGGGCATGGCCAGGAATGTCGGGAATCCACGGGAGTGACCAGGCCGTTGGTGGGCACGGTCACGTCGGTGGTGAACTGGAGAAGGACGCCGAGCTAGACAGCCCCTGCAGGCGACGGCAGGCTAGTGGCCGCCACCGCGCCCTGCGGCCAGTTAATCGCTTTCCAGACGCCGTTCGGGTCCAGGGTGTCGAACACTGCCATCTGCAGGTACGGCGTGTAGTCGGTCATCAGTGACTTCGAGGCCGTGGTGGTGTAGGTCAGCACCGTGGTGACATGAGTCTTCCTTCAGCTCGGAGAGGGTCAGCGACAGCGTGCCGGGCGCGCTCTGGCTGCCGCCGCTGCCGCTGCCGCTGCCGCTGGCGCTGCCGATGCCCGGACCCGTGGAGAACAGCTTGCTGGGATGCAGGCCGGGCAAGATCAGCGGTACGCACAGCGCCAGGACGATCGATGCCAGCCCGATCCTGCGGCCCGCCGCGGCCAGCGCCCGGGTATCCGGGCCCGCATCCGGTTCGGCCTCCCGGCGCCTGTTCCCGGCGCCGTTCGCCGGCGCTTCCGCATACCCAGCGCCGTCCGCCGTCTCGCGGCGGCCCGGCGCGTCGTACAGCGAGCCGGACCGCCACAGCGACACCAGGTGGCCCCAGAGCCGGATCCGTTCCCGGCCGTCGGCGCTGAGCATGGCCAGGTACCCGGCCGCGCCCAGGCAGAAGACGATGGCCGTGCCCGGGCCGCTGGGCGCCCGCATGGTGATCGGCACGGTGTACAGGACCAGCAGCGGCAGCCCGGCCAGCGCGGTGGACCGCAGCCGGACCGCGATCAGGTCGGTCAGTACGGCCATGAGGCCTATCCCGCCCGCCGCGAGGAGCATCAGGCCGGGCAGGTCAGGCGCGGGCGGCGCGTACTTGCTCGAGTCGGTCAGCCCGGTACCGAGCAGCTGCCACAACCGGGTGACCGACCCGGACGTGGGAATGACCCACAGCAGCGAGTGGCGTACCTCGAACACCAGGTTCAGGTACAGCAGCAGGCCGAGCACGCTGATGGCCAGGCAAGCCGGGACGGGCAGCACCCGCAGCCGGCTGAGCGAGCCGCTGAGCGCGACGGCGATTACCGCGCCGGCCCCGGCGTAGAACCACGCCGAGCCGAGGAACAGCGGGTACAGGACGGTAGACGCGAGCACGCAGGCAACCGCGACCGTCACCGTCATCCGTCGGTTCATCGTCATTTCGGCTCACCTCCCAGGCCGCCGACAGGTAGCGGACGGTCGGCAGGCCGGTGCAACTGCTGCCACGCCACGGCCAGCGGGGTGCTGGAGGTCGCGACCGAGACGCGCCAGCCCGCGGCCGACAGGGTCTCGGCTGCCCTCGCCGTGTCCTCGGGGATCTCGTCGGAGGCCCATGCGGAGACCGCCATCAGCAGGGCCATGGCGGGCGCGTTGCCGCGCCTGCTGGCGGCGAGCTGCCTGGCGTCTTCGGCAGACAGCCGGCCGAGCACGGCGATCAGCTGCCCGCCGGCCTGGGCCAGAGCGGTCGCGCCGGGCCCGAAGCCTGCGTCGCGGGACTGGGTGATGACCGCCAGCATGTCCAGCAGGCTGTCCTGGAAGGTGCCGGCCGGGGCGATCTCGCCCGCCTCGGTGATGAGCCTGGCCCGGAAGCCCTCGCCGGCCAGGTGCGCGCCGATCGAGGCGGCCGCGCTGACTGCGAACTCGAACGTGGCGGAGGGGCCGCTGCCCGAGTGGGCGCGGCGGCGGGTGTCCAGGAAGACCGACGCGCTGTTGCGCCACTGATGCTCCTCACGCCGGACCATCAGCTGGCCGTAGCGCGCGGTGGACCGCCAGTGCACCCGGCGCAGCCCGTCGCCGTTCTGGTAGACCCGCGGTGCCGCGTCGTCCTCGCCGATCGCCGATATGGTCCGCATCCCGCCGTCGCCCTCGCCCAGCCAGCTGCTCGGCGCCGCGGCCTTGGGCAGCGGAACGATCCGCGGGGTCACCACCAGCGTGCTGGTGGAACTGAACGAGCGATTGATCTCCACCAGGCCGAATGCGTCAGCCACGCGGACCCGGAGCGGGCCCAGGGTGAACTTGCCGCGGGCGTCGGAGCGGATCTGGTAGGAGAGCTCCCGGTGGCCGCCGGGCTCGATCTCGTCGAGCACGAACCGCGGCCTGCTGCCCAGCGAGTACGGCGTCACATCCTCGGCCAGCAGCACCGCGGTGCGCAGCCGCGAGATGTTCTCCAGCCGGGCCAGGACGGTGGTCGGCTGCCCGGCAGGCACCCGCGGCGGGTCCAGCCTGCGGCTGCACGACAGGCGGTAGCGGGACCGCCGCGCGATCAGCGCCGATACCAGGGGCAGGATGACGAGCAGGGCGCCGACCCGGACCAGGTCCGGCTCCGGTATCGCCAGGCCGCATACGATAGCCGCTCCGCCCGCGGCCATGAACGATCTGCCCCGTGTGGTCAGCGAGCCGAATAGCGCCCGCATGGCTCTCCCTTCACCGCCGGGCCGGCTGGCCGCCCCGGCTCATCGACGCAGCTGTGCCCATAGCTCCCTGCTCATCGCCGGGAAAGCGGCAGCTGCGCGACGATCCTCTTCACCACGTGCTCGGGCAGGTGCCGTTCCACGATGGCCTCTGCCGTGGGCAGCAGCCGGTGCGCCAGGACCGGGCCCGCCAGCGCCTGCACGTCGTCCGGGATCACGTAATCCCGCCCGTCAAGCGCGGCCCAGGCCCGGCTGGCCCGCAGCAGGTGCAGCGTGGCCCGCGGGGACGCGCCGAGACGCAGCTCGGGCGAGGTCCTGGTCGCGTTGGACAGGGCGATGATGTAGTCCTTGACCTGATCGGACACCAGCACCTCGCGTACCGCGACCACTAGGTCCTGCACGTCGCTGGCGCGAGCCACCGGCTTGAGCCGGTCGAGCGGCGAGGTCGCGCCGTGGGTGCTCAGCATCTCCCGCTCGGCCGCCGCCGACGGGTAGCCCAGCGAGATGCGGGCGGTGAACCGGTCCCGCTGCGCCTCAGGCAGCGGATAGGTGCCCTCCATCTCCACCGGGTTCTGGGTGGCGATCACCATGAAGGGCGCCTGCAGCAGGTGCGTCGTCCCGTCCACGGTGACCTGGCGTTCTTCCATGCATTCCAGCAGCGCCGACTGAGTCTTGGGCGAGGCCCGGTTGATCTCGTCGCCCAGAACGATGTTGGCGAATATCGGGCCCGGCTTGAACTCGAAGTCGCGCCGTTCCTGGTTGAAGGCGCTCACCCCGGTGATGTCGCTGGGCAGCAGGTCCGGCGTGAACTGGACCCGCTGGACCGTGCCGTCGATCGCCCGGGCCAGGGCCTTGGCCAGCATCGTCTTGCCCACGCCGGGCACGTCCTCGATGAGCAGGTGCCCCTCAGCCAGCAGGACGGCCAGGGTAAGCCGGATGGCTTCTGGCTTGCCCTCGATCACTGCCTCGATGGCCTTGCCGATCTTGTGGGCTGCCGGAACTAGGTCATCGATGGGGCTCCCCGTCTGCCGTCCGGTGTCCAGTACCACATGGCCTCCTCGAAGGCGCTGGCTCACAGACCAGCCAGGCTCCTGTCACGTAGCGCTCCCGGCCGAGCGGTTGTACCGCTACAGTACGTCCTTCCCCGCCAAACGCGCGACGTTGGCCCTGCTGCTGAGGTAATCGCGGCATTTCGGGACTGGCCGGAGACCGGACGGTAATCCAGCGGCGTTCCGAGGCGGGCTGAGCCCGCCGTCCGGCCGCACCTGCCGCACCTGCCGCACGAGGCGGCAACCGCTCCCGCGGCATCCGCTCACCCCGGCGCTCCACATTCCCCCACCCGCGGCTCCGGCCGTCGCGTGGCAGCCGAACCCGTCAGCGGTTTCCTTTCTGGACCTGCGGCTATTCCACCATCACGTGCCGACCTGCCTGGGTCGGCGGTCAGCTCGCGGCATCAGCCGAGCCTCGCCCCCGTTTTTGCCCCACTCCGCTCCACCGTCTTCTACCTGGCACTTCTCCGGCGGCCGGGGCTAAATCCCGATGCTGTGGACGTTGACGGTGGGGGAATGTGGGGTACAGTGGAGCACAGTGGAGCTTGGCGGCGGGAGGTGAGGGCCTATGTTTCTCGGCACTCACGCTCCTCGGCTGGACGAGAAGGGCCGGCTGTTCCTGCCCGCCAAGTACCGGGAAGATCTGGCTGGGGGAGTCGTGATCACAAAGGGGCAGGAACGCTGCCTGTTCGTCTTCCCGCGGGACGAATTCGCCCGCATCACCGAGGCGCTGCGCGATTCGCCGGTGACCGCGAAGGCGGCCCGGGATTACAGCCGGGTCCTGTTCGCCAGCGCCTCCGACGAGCTTCCCGACCGGCAGGGACGGATCACTGTCCCGGCCGCTCTGCGTACCTATGCCGGTCTGCAGCGGGATTGCGTGGTGATCGGCGCGAACACCCGCCTGGAGATCTGGGACAGCCAGGCCTGGGAGACGTATCTGGCCGATCAGGAGGACTCGTTCGCCGAGGCGGCCGAGGAGGTGTTCCCCGGGATTCTCTAACCGTCAGGGTCGGCCTCCATCCGCCACTCCCTGCTGGCATCACTTCCCCGGTGCCAGCCGGCGGCGACAGCGGATGGAGGCCAGGCAGCAACCCGGAGGGAACGCACCACCGCACCACCGCAGGAACTCCAGCTGGGAGAGGGGGACGCATGGCAGGGCCACAGCACGTGCCGGTGCTCGCCGGCCGTGTCACGGCCCTGCTCGCTCCCGCCCTGGCTGCCCCCGGTGCCGTGCTGATCGACGCCACGCTGGGCCGGGCGGGGCACGCCCAGGCCCTGCTCGAGGCCTGCCCCGGCCTGCTGCTGATCGGTATCGACGCCGACGTGGCCGCGATCGAGGCGGCCCGCGAACTGCTCGCTCCCTACGCCGGCCGGGTGCGGCTGGTGCATGCCAGGTATGACGAGATTCCGGCGGTCGTCGCGGCCCTGCCGACCGCTGGCGAGCCGGAGAAGGTCATGGGCCTGCTGTTCGACCTGGGCGTGTCCTCACCTCAGCTCGACGACGCCGAACGCGGCTTCTCCTACGCCCACGACGCTCCGCTCGACATGCGGATGGACCAGACCGCCGACCGCACCGCGGCCGAAATCGTCAACGGCTACCCGGCCGCCGAACTGGCCCGGGTGCTGCGCGACTACGGCGAGGAGCGTTTCGCCCGCCGGATCGCCGACGCCGTGGTCCGCGAACGGGCCCGCGAGCCCATCACCTCCACGCTGCGGCTGAGCGCGATCGTCAAGGACGCGATCCCCGCGGCGACCCGGCGTACCGGCGGCAACCCGGCCAAGCGGACCTTCCAGGCACTGCGGATCGAGGTCAATGACGAGCTCGGCACGCTGCGCCGGGCCCTGCCCGCGGCGCTCGGCGTGCTGGCCGTCGGCGGCCGTGTCGTCGTGCTGGCCTATCACTCGCTTGAGGACCGCATCGTCAAGCGGGAACTGGTGCGGCTCGCGGCCGATCCGGCGCCGCCTCGTCTGCCGGTGCCCGCCCACGCCGCTACGCCGCAGTTCCGCCTGCTTACCAGGGGCGCCGAGCGCCCGGACAGTGAAGAAGTCGCCGGCAACCCGCGCGCGGCCTCCGCCCGGCTGCGGGCCGCCGAACGCATCAGGGAAGCCGCATGACCCGAGGGGCACTGACATGGCCACAGACATGATGCCGCGCACCCCCGGCAGCCCCCGGCCGTCGCCCGGCCGGGGCACTCCGGCGGGCCGCGGCACGTCAGCGGCCCAGGGCATGCCGTCCGGCCGTGGCGCGCCGCCCGTCCGGGACATCCCGGCCGGCCGCGGCGTCCCGTCCGGCCGCAGAACGGCCCCGCCGGGCCGCAGAACGACCCCGCCAGGCCGCGGCACGCCTCCCGCCGCCGGCCTGGACCCCTCCGGCCGCGCCGGCCCGCGCAGCCGGGGCCGTACCGACCTGCTTCCGCCCCGGGCCCCCCGGACCTCGGAGACGGCCAGCCCCGCGAAGGCCCCCAAGCCCGCGAAGGCCCCCAAGCCTGCGAAGGCCCCCAAGCCCGCAAAGGCTCTCAAGCCCGCCAAGGCCCCCAAGCCCGCCAAGACTCGCGCCCCGCGCCACACCCGCCCCATCACCGCGCCCGGCCCTCGTCCCGCCCGCAGGCCAGCCCCCGAACCCGCGCCGCGCCCGGTCAGCCGACCCGCCGCGGGCTGGAAGAAACGGCCCCGCCACCCGCGGGCCCCGTTCATCTTGCTCCTGGTCGGCCTGCTCGGCGGAGCCCTGGTCTGCTTGCTGGTCATCAGCACCACGCTGGCCGAAGGGTCCTACCAGATCACGCACCTGCAACAGGAGAACACCGTCCTGGCCCGGCAGGAGCAGGTGCTCACCGATCAGGTCGCGCAGGCTTCCTCACCCGCCCAGATCGCGCAGGAGGCCGAGGCGCTCGGCATGCGGCAGAACCCGAAGCTGCAGTTCATCAACCTGAAGTCAGGAAAGATCGTGACCGGGAAGCCGACCGCGGCGCAGGCGGCGATCAACGTCCCCGGGTTCAACCCGTGACGCCACAGGACCCGACCCGCCGGCCGCAGACCCGCCGCCGCGACGACCGCCGTCCCAGTGCCAGCCCGGGGGGGCGACCCACCGGAACTCCCCGATCACGGGGGGACCACCCGGCCCCCCGGACCCCCCGAGGGACCCCGCTGGGCGATCAAGGAGACCCGCGGCCCCGGGCCCCGCTGGGCGATCCGCTCGGACCGCCGCGAGGTCGTCCGCGGGCCGCCACCACGGCCCGTTCGGCAGAAGGAGAAAGAAGGGGACCGGCGCGCCCGCAGCCCGCCCGGCCCCGGCCCCGGCCACCGCGGCCCCGCCGTATCATCCCGCGCGGCAACCCGGTCCGCAGGCTCGGCGTCACCCTGCTGGCGATCGTGTTCGTGATGACCCTGTTCGCCGCGCGCCTGGTGCAGCTGCAGGGCCTGGAGTCAGGCAAGTACAAGGTGCTGGCCGCCCAGCAGCGGGACAAGGCGACCGTGCTGCCCGCGCTGCGCGGCTCGATCACCGGCGCCAACGGGCAGGTGCTGGCCATGACCGTGGCTACCTACCTGGTGTACGCCGACCCGCCGGAGATACCGGCCGCCCAGCAGGAGGAGGTGGCCACCAAGCTGGCCGCCTGGCTCGGCATGACCTCCGACACGATCCTCGGCCTCATCCAGCACCCGACCTCACAGCAGTACGTGGTGCTGGCCAAGGGGGTATCCGAGCAGGCGGGCGACCAGATCTCGGCCCTGAACCTGCCCGGCATCTACGAGACCCCGACCTACGCCAGGTCCTATCCCGACGGCGACGTGGCGGCCAACATCATCGGCTTCACCGGCATCAACAGCCAGAACAACATCCTGGTCGGCGGGGCCGGCATCGAGCAGGAGTACAACGCGCTGCTGGCCGGCCGGTCCGGCAGCGAGCAGGTCCAGATCGGCACGAACGGCCAGCCGATCCCGCTGGCCGGCAGCGACTATCAGCCCGCGGTGAACGGCAGCGACCTGCGGCTGACGGTCGTCCCCCAGCTGCAGTACGACGCCGAGCAGGCCTGCGCGGCCGAGGTCGCCAAGACCAATGGCCAGAACTGCACGGTGGTGATCATCCAGCCCAAGACCGGTCACATCCTGGCCATGGCCCAGTGGCCGACGTTCAATCCGTCGGACATCACCGACGCGGCCCAGGCCACCGACATCCCCGTCCAGAACGTGTTCCAGCCCGGCTCCACGGCCAAGGTCATCACCGCCTCGGCCGCCTTGGAGCAGGGCGGCCAGACGCCGATGAGCGCCTATAACATCCCGTACGAGATCGTCAGGGGCGGGCAGGTCATCCAGGACGCCGAATGGTCGCCTGGCGAGCGGTACACGATCGCGGGCATCATCGCGCACTCCTCCAACATCGGCATGTCCCAGGTGGTGGCGCACGTCCCCGAGCAGGTTCAGTACGACTACCTGCGGGCCTTCGGGCTCGGCCAGCCCAGCGGCCTCGGGCTGCCCGGCGAGAGCGCGGGCCTGCTGCCGCCGGTGTCGCAGTGGGCCGCGGACACGCGGTACACGCTGTCGTTCGGCCAGGGCGTGGCGGTGACCGCCGTCCAGATGGCCGAGGTCTACGCGACGATCGCCAACGGCGGCGTCCGGGTGCAGCCGACGCTGGTCGAGGGCACGACCAACTCCTCGGGGCACTACACCCCGGCTCCGGTCTCGGCCGGCAAGCGGGTCATCCAGGCCAAGACGGCCGCTGAGCTGCTGCAGATCCTGCAGCAGGTGCCCGAGATCGACCAGGAAGGCGGCCAGCCGTGGGGGATCCTCCCCGGCTACGCCGTGGCCGCCAAGACCGGCACGTCACAGGAATCCAACGGAACCTGCGCCCTGTGCGTCTACGGTTCGAGCTACATTGGCATGGCGCCCGGCAACGACCCGCAGATCGTCATCGCGGTCAATGTGCAGGATCCGCGCAAGGGCGGCTACTACGGCGATGAGGTGGCCGGCCCGGTCTTCTACCAGGTGGCCCAGGACGCCCTGGCCACGCTGCAGATCCCGCCGGACGGGGCCACTCCCGCCAGCATCCGCCTGAACGCGCCGTGATAGGAGGTACCCTCACCCCGTGGCGAACCGTCCCGCCCGCCCACAGCCCCGGCCGCTATCGGCTCTCGGCTCGTTGCTGGGTGTCCGGCTGGCCTCGGCCGGAGGTTCGGTCTCCTCGGACGAGCTAGGGTTCATCACCGGCATCACGCTCGACTCCCGCTGCGTCAGGCCCGGCGACCTGTACGTGGCCCTGCCCGGCGCCCGCGTGCACGGCGCGGCGTTCTGCGCCGACGCGGTGGCGGCGGGTGCCGCCGGGGTGCTGACCGACCCGGACGGGCGGGCCCGCGCCGCGGCCACCGGGGTGCCCGTGTTCGTGCTCGCCGACCCGCGGGCCCGGCTGGGCGAGGTGGCCTGCTGGGTGTACGGCAACCCGTCGAGCCGGCTGCGGCTGATCGGCGTGACCGGGACCAGCGGCAAGACCACCTCGACCTACCTGCTGGAGGCCGGCCTGCGCGCCGCGGGCCACCTGACCGGCCTGATCGGCGGGGTGGAGACCAGGATCGGTGAGGACCGGCTGCCCAGCACGCTGACCACGCCCGAGGCGCCCGACCTGCAGGCCCTGTTCGCGGTCATGGTCGAGCGCGGGGTCACCGCCGCCGCGATGGAGGTGTCCAGTCATTCGCTCAGCCTGGGCCGGGTGGCAGGCACCAGCTTCGACGTGGCGGTCTTCACCAACCTGTCGCAGGATCACCTGGACTTCCACGCCGACCTCGAGGACTACTTCCGGGCCAAGGCCTCGCTGTTCATGCCGCCCGTAATGGGCGTGGTGAATATCGACGACAAGTACGGGCGCAGGCTGGCCGCCTCGGGGCTGGTGCCCATCACCACGTTCTCCGCGGCGGGCAAGCCGGAAGCGGACTGGCGCGCGGTCGACGTCCGTTCCGGCGCGGACGGCAGCACGTTCCGCGTGATCGGCCCCGGCGGGGTCGAGGCGGATGTGTCGGCCGGGCTGGCCGGGGTGTTCAACGTGGCCAACGCGCTGGGCGCGGTGGTCGCGCTGGTCGAGGCCGGCGTCCGGCTAGAGGACGCGGTGGCCGGGATCGCGGCCTGCCCGGGCGTGCCCGGCCGGCTGGAGCGGGTGCCCGCTCCCGGGCTCGACGTGACGGCCTTCGTCGACTACTCGCACAAGCCGGGCGCGGTCGAGGCCGTGCTGCGCTCACTGCGGCCGGTCACCCAGTCCAACCTGATCATCGTGCTGGGCTGCGGCGGCGACCGGGACCGGGCCAAGCGGCCGATGATGGGCGCGGCCGCCGCGTCCCTGGCCGATGTGGCCATTCTCACCAGCGACAACCCGCGATCCGAGGACCCGCTGGCCATCCTGGACGCGATGCTGGACGGCGTGCTGAGCGTGCCGCAGACCGAACGAGCCCGGGTGATCATCGAGCCGGACCGGGCCGCGGCGATCTGGCAGGCGGTCAGCATGGCCACTGCGGGCGACGTGATCGTGGTGGCCGGCAAGGGCCACGAGACCGGTCAGTACGTGGCGGGGAGCGTCCTGCCGTTCGACGACCGGCAGGTCACCGCGGCCGCCCTGGAACGGGTAGCCAAGGGCCAGCCGTTCGCCGACCCGTGGGCGGTGGACCCGTGATCCCGCTGTCGCTGGCCCAGGTGGCCAGGATCACCGGCGGGCAGCTGCACGCCGAAGCCGCCTCGGTCGTGACCGGCGAGGTGGTGATCGACTCCCGGCGGGCCGGTCCCGGCAGCCTGTTCGCGGCGGTCGCGGGGGAGCGGTCCGACGGGCACGACTTCGCCGCCGACGCCGTGGCGGCGGGGGCGGTGGCGGCACTGGCTACCCGGCCCGTGCCGGTGCCCTCGGTCCTGGTGGCCGACGTCCCGGCCGCCCTGGCCGCGCTGGCCAGGCACGTGGTCGACGCGCTGCCCGCGGCGCGGGTCGCGGGCATCACCGGGTCCTCGGGCAAGACCTCCACCAAGGACCTGGCCGCCCAGCTGACCGAGCGCCTGGGCCCCACGATCGCGCCCGCCGGGTCGTTCAACAACGAGCTCGGCCTGCCGCTGACCGTGCTCCGCGCCGACTCCTCGACCAGGTACCTGGTGCTCGAGCTGTCGGCCCGCGGACCCGGGCACATCGCCTACCTGTGCGGTATCGCCCCGCCCCGCTACGGCGCGGTGCTGAACGTGGGCCACGCGCACGCCGGGGAGTTCGGCGGCCTGGACCAGGTGGCCCGGGCCAAGGGCGAGCTGGTCGAGGCGCTCCCGGCCGACGGCGCGGCCATCCTGAACGCCGACGACCCCCGCGTGGCGGCCATGGCCGCCCGGACCGCGGCCCGGGTCGTCACCTTCGGCGTCGAGGCGCCCCAGGCCAGCGTGCGCGCGGCGGACGTGCGGCTGGACGACCTCGGGCGGCCGAGCTTCACCCTGCTGACACCCGACGGCTCGGCGCCGGTCACCCTGCGGTTGCATGGCGCGCATAACGTGCCGAATGCCCTGGCCGCCGCGGCCCTGGCCCGCGAGCTCGGCCTGGGCCTGGCCGATACCGCGGATGCCCTGGGCGCCGCGGTAGCGCGCAGCCGGTGGCGGATGGAAGTCCACCGCCGGGCAGATGGGGTGACGGTCATCAACGACGCCTACAACGCCAATCCCGAGTCGGTCCGGGCCGCCCTGGCGGCCCTGCGTCACCTGGCCGCCGGCGGGCGCGGGTTCGCCGTCCTCGGCCACATGGCCGAGCTGGGCGATACCTCGCAGGCCAGCCACGAGGCCGTCGGCGAGTTCGCCGCCCGGGCCGAACTGGCCGGGCTGATCGCGGTCGGCCCCGAGGCGGAGCCGCTGCTGGCCGGCGCGCGGCGGGTGCCGTCCTGGACCGGCGAGGCGCTCGCCGTGCCCGACGCCGCGGCCGCGTTCGATGCGGTGTCGAACCAACTCAAGCCCGGCGACGTTGTGCTGGTGAAAGCATCCCGCGCGGCCCACCTGGAGGGCCTCGCGGCCGCTGTGCTAGCCGGGGGGGACGACCCCCCTCACCCCCCCGCGTCGGGCTCGAGGAGGCGGACCGGTGAAGACTGTTCTGTTGTCCGCGGCCGTCTCGCTGTTCTGCGCGCTGTTCGGCACCCCGCTGGCCATCAAGGTCTTCACCCAGCGCGGTTATGGCCAGGAGATCAGGTCGGACGGGCCGGCCGGGCACCTGTCCAAGCGCGGCACGCCCACCATGGGCGGCACGGTGATCATCACCGCGTCGCTGGCCGGGTACTTCGTCGGTCACCTGGTCACCGGCGATGCCACGTCCGCCTCCGGCCTGCTGGTGCTGTTCCTGATGACCGGGCTCGGCCTGGTCGGCTTCGCCGACGACTTCATCAAGCTCTACATGCAGCGCAGCCTGGGCCTGCGCAGCGGGGCCAAGCTGGCCGGCCAGGCCATCGTCGGCGGGATCTTCGCCGTGCTCGCGATCAGGTTCCCCGACGGCTTGGACCTGACCCCGGCGTCCACCCACCTGTCCTTCTACGCCGACTTCGGCCCGCCGATCGGCGTGGTGTTCTTCGTGGTCCTGGCCATCCTCATGGTGTCGGGGACGTCCAACGCGGTGAACCTCACCGACGGGCTGGACGGCCTGGCCACCGGCGCGGCCATCCTGGCGCTGGCCGCCTACATGATCATCGGGATCTGGCAGCTGCGCAACGACTGCACGGTCTACATGGCCCCGGGCTGCTACGAGGTGCGCGACCCGCAGGACCTGGCCATCGTGGCCGCGACCGTCATGGGCGCCTGCATCGGGTTCCTGTGGTGGAACGCGCCGCCCGCCAAGATCTTCATGGGCGACACCGGGTCGCTGGCCCTGGGCGGCGTGCTGGCCGGCCTGGCCATCACCACCCACACCGAGCTGCTGCTGTTCCTGCTGGGCGGGCTGTTCGTGATCATCACGCTCTCGGTGGTGATCCAGGTCGGCTCGTTCAAGCTGACCGGCAAGCGGGTGTTCCGGATGGCGCCGCTGCAGCACCATTTCGAGCTGGCCGGGTGGGCCGAGACCACGATCGTCGTGCGCTTCTGGATCATCGCCGGCATCTGCGTGGCCCTCGGCCTCGGCCTGTTCTACGTCGGCTGAGTCCCATTAGCCCCACACAACCCTGCCCTCCCAGCTTTCCCTCCTGTCCCAGTGCGGCGGTCAGCGCTCGGGCCGGGTGGGGTGCGGGTCCACCGCGGGGAAGTCGGTCATCTCCCTGGTCATGGCCCACCGCACGTGGTCCCGCCAGGCCCCGTCGATGAACAGCATGTCGGGGGAGTAGCCCTCTTCGCGGAACCCTAGCCGCCTGACCAGCCGCAGTGAGGCCTCGTTGCCCGGCTGGATGCTGGCCTCCACCCGGTGCAGCCGAAGCTCCTGGAACGCATACCACAGCATGAGGCGCACGCCTTCGGTCATGTAACCCCGGCCCGCGGCCAGGGCGAAGGCCCCGTAGCTGATGCTGGCGGACTGGAACCGCCCGCGCACGATGGTGTCCAGGGTGACCAGGCCCGCCATCGCGCCGCTGTCCCGCACGCACACCACCCGCCCCTCGGTGCCGGGACGGCTCAGCCGGGTGAGGTAGGCACCGAACTCCTCGGGCGTGGTGGCCGTGGAGTACCACGGATGGTGCAGGCCGGCGCTGGCCTGGGCCATCCTGAGGAACTCGTCCTCGTCCGCCTCGGCCAGCTCCCGCAGCCTCACCCGGAAGTCGCCTGCCTGCCCTCCGGTTCCGTCATCTCGAGCCATGGACCACGATTATCACGCGAACGCGCTGAGCTGCTCGTCGACCGGCGCGCCGGTCAGCCGGTTGGCCAGCGTGGACATCGTGTAGGTGCCGACGCCGAGGACCACCTCCAGCGCGTTCTGCGTGGTGTAGCCGCTGGCCAGGAAGGCGTGCATGGCCTCGTCGCCAACCTGGCCCGCGGTGTCGAGGACGCGCAGCGTGAACGACCGGATCGCCGCCAGCCGCTCATCCGCCACCGGCCCGGCCGAACGCAGCGTGGCGATGAGCTCCGCGTCGGCCCCCAGGGCGGTCAGCCGGGCGGTATGCATGGCCACGCAGAGGTGGCAGCCGTTCCTGGTCGCGATCGTCATGACCACCACCTCGCGGGCCACCGGATCCAGCGTGCAGCTCTCGAACAGCCCGCTGAGCTTGCCGAAACCGTCCAGCAGCTCGGGCGAGGCCGCCCACCGGGCCGTGGCGGACGGCAGGTAGCCGAGGTGGTTACTGGTCGCGGTCATGGACCGGCGGGACGCAGGCGGGGCCGACTCGATGGTGTAGTCGGTGAACCAGGTGCTGGACACGGGGGAGGTGTGCTGGGACATGATGATCACTCCTTGAATAAACTAGACAACTAGGTTGTCTAAAATAGTAAACGGGGTTGTCGAGCATGTCAAAGGACGTACCGAGAGACGTGGCCAGAAAAGATGTGCCAGCCGACGTGCGCGAAGACGTGCCGGCAGCCGGATCAAAAGCTGCGCGGCACGATGACTCACGCGGCTACGGGTTCGAGCTGCCGCTGCTGCTGTTCGGCGGGTTCCGGTCGATCATCGACGACCTGCACGCCGAACTGGCCCGCCGCGGCCATCCGGACATGCGTCCGGCCCATGGCTTCGCGCTGCAGGCCATCGGCCCGGATGGCGCCACCGCCACCCAGGCTGGCCGGCGGCTGGGTATCTCCAAGCAGGCCGCGGGCAAGACGATCGACCGGCTGGAGGAACTCGGGTACGTCCGCCGGTCCGGCGACGACGCCGACCGCCGCCGCAAGGTGGTCCGGATCACCCCGCGCGGCCAGGAGGCCCTGGGCCTGTCGGCGATGATCTTCGACGACATCCGGGCCCGGTGGGCCGGCGCGCTGGACCCCGGGCGGCTGGCCGCGCTGGAAGCCGACCTGCGGACCATGGTGCCCAGCGACACGTTCCGGCTCGACGTGCCGGGCTGGTTCGGGACCTGATCACGGTGTGATGCCGGCCGAGGGGTGGATCACCGGCCGGTAGCCTGCCGCCAGCACGGCCACGGTGGCCCGCGGCGTGATGACGGTTATCTCGGCTCCCTCCTCTGCCGCCTGCCGGTCCCGGTAGCCGCCCGGGGTCCAGGCCAGCAGGCCGCCGCCGTGGACCAGGAACGGCGCCCCGTCGGCCTCGACCATGGTGCCGTCGGGTAGTCCGGCCAGCGCGGCGGCGTAGGTACGGCGGATGCCGGGCCCGGCCAGCCGGTCGGCGTGCAGCCGGGCGTCGATCTCCGCCACGCCGGGCACCCCGCCGCCGTGCGCCGCCGCCCAGGCCCGCTTGAAGGCCTGGTAATCCCGGTACCGGCACTCGCCGCAGGGCCGGTGCCCGGCCGCCAGCCCGGTGGCCTCGTCCAGGAAGAACAGCTCGGTGAGCCGGTTCGGCGCCCATAGCTGCCGTCGCCTGCCCCTGAACTCAAGCACGCAGATCGCCCAGGCCCGGCCGCGGGAGTAGCGCACCAGGCGGCCCGCCGGATCGTGCAGCCCGCCGCGGTTACCCCAGAACATCCCCCGATCGGGCACCGCGAGCAGCTCGCCGTACGGCGTGACCCGGTTCTGCCGCGGCATGCCCAGGCTCCTTCCTGACGGCCGGCGGGCGAGCGAGCGAGCGCGATTTAGCGACGGTTGCATCTACTTTTGGACAAATTGCGCCGTGATCCCCCAATGCGTCCAGGTTACCGGTAAGTTACAACCCGTCTGGGGCCTCGGTCAGCTGGCGAGATGGAGCACGGATTTATGCGACGGATCACGAAACTAGCCGGGATAGCGCTCGGGGCCGTGCTGACGGTCAGCGGGCTCACCGCGGGCGCCACGGCCGCGTCGGCTGCCCCGCAGACCTGCGGCGGCACCGGGGCGGTGAGCACGACGAACGGCACGCTCGCCGACGGCGCCACGTACCTGCTTCAGTGCCCGTCCGGCGCCTGGAACGGAACGCTGCTCCTGTACAGCCACGGCTACGTCACGCCTGGCTCCGCCAACCCGGCCACGGACGTCGGCGACCCGCTCACCGGCGCCTTCCTGCTCGCTCATGGCTTCGCCTTGGCCGGCTCGTCCTACGCCAGCACCGGCTGGGCCATCCAGCAGGCGCTGCCTGACCAGAAGAACACCCTGAAGGCCTTCGACAGTGCCTTCGGCAAGCCGCGCACCACGATCGCGTGGGGACACTCGCTGGGCGGCATCATCACCGCCGGGCTGATCCAGGTCTATCCGAGCCTGTTCAACGCCGCGCTGCCCATGTGCGGCGTGCTGTCCGGCGGCGTGGCCACCTGGAACACCGCCCTCGACGGAGCGTTCGCCTTCCAACAGCTACTCGCGCCGAGCATCCAGGTCGTCAACATCACCAACCCGACGGCGAACCTGACGGCCGGCGAGGAAGCGGTGACCACGGCGCAGGCGACCGCGCAAGGCCAGGCCCGCATAGCCCTGGTCGCCGCGCTGAGTGACACCCCCGGCTGGTTCACCCCGCTGTCGCCAGAACCCGCGGCGAACGACTACACGGCCCAGGAGCAGAACCAGTTCCTGTGGGACACCCAGGTCACCTTCCCGTTCGTGCTGGCCTTCCGCGCCGAGCTCGAAGCCCGGGCAGGCGGCAACGTGTCCTGGAACACCGGCGTGAACTACTTCGCCGACCTGGCCAAGTCGGCCGACCTGAAGGAAGTCGAGGCGCTTTACAAGTCCGCCGGGCTCAGCCTGACCAAGGACCTGCAGACGCTGAACAGTGCCCCCAGGATCAGCGCCAAGCCTTCGGCCGTCGCCTACCTGGCCAGGTACATCTCCTTCAACGGCAACATCTCGGTCCCTGTCCTGTCCATGCACACCACCGGAGACGGCCTGGTCGTGCCGGAGAACGAGCAGGCCTACCGCAGCGTCGTCGACCGTGACGGCAACGGCAACCTGCTGCGGCAGATCTTCGTGAACCGCGCCGGGCACTGCGCGTTCACCCCGGCCGAGACCCTCACCGCGCTCCAGACGCTGCTGAACCGCCTGTCCACCGGGCACTGGCACGTCCCGAGCCCGGCCGGCCTGAACGCCGAGGCGACGGCTCTCGGTCCCTCGCTGAACGTCTTCACCAGCGGCAGCAGCCTGGTGGCGACCGCCCCCGCCTTCATCAGCTTCGCCCCGACGCAGTACCTGCGGCCGTTCGACCTCCCGCCGTTCGTCCGCGGCGGCCCGGCACGGCCCGTCAGGTAAAGATCAAGAGATCTACTCAGCCGAGCGGTCCGTGGTGCATGCCCGCGGTCCGGTGGGAGCGCCACGTGGCTTCGGCGGCTCCCATCGGGGTGCACGGCGGACCCTGCACGAACGGCCAGATCTCCTCGGCGATGCCGCGCCAGTCCGCGGTCGCGGATAGCTCGCCGAGGAGCGCGAACAGGCCGAGGTTGATCCGCTGCAGGATCACGTAGGAGCGGGGGATGCGCGCGTAGGCGGCCAGCGGGCTGCGGAAGTCGAAGAACCGGCGGGTCACCGCCGAGGCGTACTCGCCGGTCATGGTGCGCGGCCCCCGCTCCCGCACGGTGTCGTAGAACACGGCCATGTGCTCCACCACCACCGGCGTGGCGACCGGCGCGTCCGGGATCAGGAAGCCGGCCTGCACCATGGCCCGGCGGAACCCCTCCGGGTCGTCGTCTACGCACAAGTGCTTGACCATCGCCGCCAGCGGCCGCATCTCCTCGGCGGTGAAGTGCTTGACCAGCCCGAAGTCCAGGAAGGTGACCTTGCCTCCGCCGCCGAACAGGTAGTTGCCCGGGTGCGGGTCGCCGTTGAACGCGTGCCCCTCGTACAGGCTGCGGAACACGAAGCGGTAGATCGTCTCCGCGGCCAGGTCCCGTTCGGCCTGCGACCAGCCGGCCAGCTCGGCGAACCGGGCGCCGTCCGCCAGTTCGCTGGTCACCACGCGGCGGGTGGACAGCTCGCCGACGATCCCGGGCACGTAGATGGTGGGGTGCCCGTCGTAGTAGCGGGCGAACATCTGCTGGTTGCGGGCCTCCCGGCGGTAGTCGAGTTCTTCGGTGATCCGTTCCCGCAGCTCGGCCAGCAGCGCGTCGACGTCCTGGCTGGGCGCGGTGATCTTCAGCATGCGGCGCAGCAGGGCGACGTTGCCCAGGTCGGCCTCGATCGTCTCGGCGATGCCCGGGTACTGCACCTTCACCGCCACCGCGCGGCCGTCGTGCGTGATGGCCCGGTGCACCTGGCCGATGGACGCGGCGGCGATGGGCTCGGGGTCCCAGGTCGCGAAGGCCCGCTCCGGCGGCAGGCCCAGCTCCTCGGTGACCACCTGCGCAGCCAGCTCGGGACTCATCGGCGGGACGCTGTCCTGCAGCCGGCTCAGGGTCCGGCGGGCGGCCGGTGACAGGCCGTCATCGACGTAGCTGGCCATCTGGCCCAGCTTCATCAGCACGCCCTTCATCGTGCCCAGCGTGGCGGCGACGTCCTCGGCGGTCTGCAGGGCCAGGTCGTTGCGGAGCTGCTCACGGTGCTCGCCCGCGCTGGAGAACAGCCGCGGTGCGTTGCTCGCGTAGCGCACGCCCCCGCGCGCGGCCAGCCGCAGCGCCGCCACCCCGCGCTCCACCCGCAGGCTCTTACGGCGCGCGGCGGCCAGGCCCGCCACCGATACCCCGCCCAGCACCGCGACCGCGGCCAGCCACCTGGCCCGTGCCCTCAACCTTTCACTCCTGCCGCGCCGAACGCATCCGTACCGTGAGCGCCTGCCGCGCCTCCAGCACGCCCGGCTCGCCCAGGAACACGGCGTCGAACACGCCGAGGGTCTGCCGGATCTCGGTCCGCCGCGCGGGCGTGATGACCGACGGGGCGGGATAGCCGTACAGGTCACGGGCCCATCCGGGCAAGGCGGCGACCGCGGCGTCCCTGATGTCCTGCCACAGCTCCGCGAGCTCCTCGCCCATGCCCGCCGGATCCAGCATGTAGCCCATGGATTCCGCCGCCGCGGGCGTGCGGCACAGTTCCGGCCTGACCCCGGCGATGTATTCCTCCAGGGCGGCCGTGCTGGCCGGGATCACCGGCCGCGGCACCCCGAGCAACTCGGCCGCGACGGCCATCTCGGCCACGAACCGGTCGGCGTCGGCCGCGGCCGGAGGCGTACCGACCAGCTCGCAGGCGGCCAGCACCGAGTCCACCAGGGCCGCGTGCACCCACAGCAGCAGGGCGGGGTCCCCGGCCGCGTACGGGCGGCCGGTCACCGTGTCGACGCCGCGGACATGCTCGTGGATCGCGCGCACCCGCCGGGCCGCCCGGTCCGCCGCGGCCCGGTCGCCGTAGGTCACGGTGGCCGTGTAGGTCGCGGTGGCGGCCAGCCGGCCGACCGGGTCCCGCCGCCAGTCGCTGTGCTGGTCGACCCCGGCCATGGCCAGCGGGTGCAGGGCCTGCATCAGCACCGAGCGCAGCCCGGCCACCGGCGCGGACAGGTCGCCGGCCAGCCGCCAGGTCACGCTGGCCGGCCCGAAGTACCCGTCGTCGGCCAGCTGGCCGGGCACGGCCGCGGCGAATGCGGCCGCGTACCGCTCCACCAGCCCGGTGGCGGTGTTTACTTCTCGCCTCTGGGGCGCCTCTAGGCGCCGCCTTCCCTCGTCGCTCGTCCCTCGCTCCTCAGTCCAGGCGACGCCGCGCCCCTTCGGCTCGGTCATCGCAGGCCGGCGAACAGGTCGTGCTCAGGCAGCGGCGCGCCGGTGGTGTCGCTGGCCCGGATGAAGCTCTCCCGGCCGAAGGTGACCTCAGCTACCTCCGGCGGGAGCTTGCTGAACCACGATTCGGAGATCTGGCTGCCGTGCGCGAACAGGGCGTCGCGCTTGCGGCCAAGCACCGGGCGGATGTCGACAGTGGTGGTGATGCGCAGCTCGGACTCCTCGCCTCGCCGCAGGGCCTCGGGATCCATGCTCCTGAAGTCAGGGACCTCCTCGCCCAGCTCGCGCAGCGCTTCCCAGACCTTCCGGAAGTCGCTGCCGCGCAGCGCGCTGAGGTAGAGCTTGGCCGGGATGCCCGAGTCGGCGAACGCCGCCTGCGCGCAAAGGCTCGCATGCAGGTGATCGGGGTGCTGGTACGGGCCCTGGTCGTCGTAGCTGATCAGCACCTGCGGCCGGTACCGCTCGATCAGGCCGGTGATCCGCTCCGCCACCTTGGCCTGCGGGATGTTGCAGAACGCGTCCGGCCGGTCCTTGTAGTCCCATTCCGGCATGCCGGAGTCGTGATAGCCGAGCAGTTCCAGGTCCGTGACGCCGAGGATGGCGCATGATTCGCGCAGCTCAGCCAGGCGCTGCCGGGCCACCTCCCGCTCGTCGTGGCCGTCCTGGCCCGGCTTGACGCCGCCCTGGGCGTCGCCGAACTCGCCGTTCGTGCAGGTCACGACCACAGTCCGGATTCCCTGGGCGGCGTAGGTGGCCAGCACCCCGCCGGTGCTTGACGCCTCGTCGTCGGGATGCGCGTGGACCGCCATCATTGTCAGCGTTTCTGCCATGCTCCCAGCCTGCCCGACGTTACGGCGAATCGCCCAATCGGGGTCGCGGGCGGCCTGGTCCTACCTCCCGCTCAGTATTACCTCCCGCTTAGGGCGGCCAGTACGGTCAGCATGAACGTGGCCAGCGCGCCGAAACCGTGCACGACCGGGATCAGCGGCAGCAGCTGGAGCCTGCGTCGCCGCCGGACGGCGAACGGCTCGGCCAGCAGGCTGGCGATCATCTCGTCGGTGACCGTGAAGGCGTCCGGGTGCTCGGCCGCCGCGGCTTGCGGCGCCTCGCCCGGCCTGGCCACCACGACAGTTTCGGGTTCCGACAGGACCGGGTACGGCGTCCACAAGGTGACGGTGCAGATGCCCAGGGTGATAGCGGTCGCGACCAGCCCCACGCCCAGCCACGCCAGCGGGTCCCAGCCGCTGCCCAGGTAGGCGAGCCAGACCGCCAGCCCGGTCAGCGCGACGCCCGCATGGCCGAACACCACCGGCGGCGGCACGCCCACGCCGGTCGCCCGCTGCCGGCGCAGGCCGTCGCGCGCGATCCAGGTACGCAGCATGTAGCCGCCGATGCTGACGGTGATCAGCCACGCGATCAGCGCGGCGATGGCAAGCGGGCCCGTCGTCATGGTCACATCCGGGAGCACGGGTAAACCCGCAGCGTACCCGGCGGGCTCGGCCCGGGATAGCCCGCTACGACTCGCTCAGCGCGCGGCCTCGGCCGCGTCAGAGAGCGCGTCCGGGTGCATCCGGTGGTAGTGCTCGGTCAGCACGGCGCTGGCCTGGCCCGGCTTGTACGCCAGGGTGCGCCCGCAGATCTCGCAACGGGTGAGGGGAAGCCGCTTCACCGTCACCGGGAAGCGCGAGGAATCTGACCTGCTCATCGGTTCACATGATGCCAGAACTGCCGTCCCCTCCCTAGCGCCGGGCCGGCGCGCCGGAAACGCCGCCGGCGGGCGAGCGGCCGTTCCGAAATCAACGGACGACACGCGCCGGATGTCCGGGTCTTGCCGGCGGCCGGCGAACAGACTTGGAGCATGTACTACCAGGACAGTCCTGCGCCCCTGGATATCGCCGACCAGGGCGGGCTGGCCCTCGGCGGGGTCCGGGACCGGATAGGCGCCTGGCGGGCGCTGCTCGACCGGCCCTTGACCTCCTACTACCTGGTTCTCGGCCTGACCATGCTGCTGCTCGGGCTGGGCCTGGTCATGGTGCTGTCCACGGCGTCCGTCATCGACCTGAGCGCCGGGCTGTCGCCGTATTCCGACTTCAAGAAGCAGCTGCTCGGGGCGGCCATCGGCCTGCCCCTGATGTGGATCGCGGCCCGCTCGTCACCCCGGCTGTTCCGGGCCTTTGCCTACCCGCTGCTCGCCGTGGCCATCGTCGGGCTCATCCTCACCCTGATCCGCGGGGTCGGGGTCACGCAGAACGGCGCGTCCCGGTGGATCGCCATCGGCGGGCAGCAGATCCAGCCGTCCGAGATCGCCAAGCTGGCCCTGGTCATCTGGGGCGCCGATCTGCTCGCCCGCAAGGACAAACTGGGCCAGCTGAGCGACTGGCGGCACATGCTCGTGCCGCTCATGCCGGGCACGGCCATCTTGTGCCTGCTCGTGATGACCGGCGACGACCTGGGCACCACGTTCATCCTGCTGGTCATCTTCCTGGCGCTGCTGTGGGTCATCGGCACGCCCGGGCGGGTGTTCGGCGGCATGCTGGTTCTGGCCTGCCTGGCCATCGCCTTCATGATGGTCTCGTCGAAATACCGGCTGGACCGCATCCTGGGCTTCGTCAACCCGCAGGGCGGCCCCACCGGCCCCTACATGCAGAGTATCCAGGGCAAGTACGCGCTCGGCTCGGGCGGCATCACCGGGGTCGGCCTGGGCGCCAGCGGGGAGAAGTGGGGCTGGGTGCCGGAATCCACCAGCGACTACATCTTCGCCATCCTCGGCGAGGAACTGGGGCTCATCGGCACGCTGTGCGTGACGTTCCTGTACGGCCTGCTGGCCTTCGCCGGGCTGCGGATCGCCCGCCGCGTGTCCGACCTGTTCTGCCGCCTGGCGGCCACCGGCATCACCGCGTGGATCGTGATGCAGGCCGTGGTCAACATCGGCGTGGTGATCGGCGTCCTGCCCATCACCGGCGTCCCGCTGCCGCTCGTCTCGGCGGGGCTGTCGTCGCTACTGGTCACCCTGATCGCCCTCGGCATGCTGATGTCTTTCGCTAGGCTCGAGCCGGGCGCCCAAGAGGCTTTGGCCGCAGGCGGCCCCGGCTGGCCGCTGCGCGTTCTAAGCTGGCTCGGTCTAGCAAAGCGCCGACGATTAAACAGCGGCCGTTCAGGGACGAGACATGAGGGTACTGCTTGCCGGCGGCGGTTCCGCCGGACATATCGAACCGGCTCTGGCACTGGCTGACGCCCTGCGGCGGGAGGATCCGGACGTCCAGGTGACCTGCCTGGGTACCGAACGCGGCCTGGAGACCAGGCTGATCCCGCTGCGCGGCTATCCGCTTGAGCTCATCCCCGCGGTGCCGATGCCTCGCTCGGTAACGCCCAGGTTGCTCACCGTCCCTGGCCGGCTGGCTGGCGCCATCAATGCGGCCGCCGCGGTCCTGGACCGAACCCAGGCCGACGTGCTCGTCGGCTTCGGCGGCTACGTCGCCACTCCCGCCTACCTCGCGGCCCGGCGACGCCGGGTGCCGATCGTGGTACACGAGGCCAACCCCAGGCCGGGGCTGGCCAACCGGCTCGGGGCCAGGTTCACCACGCACGTCTACACCGGTCACCCGGACACCCAGATCAGGAACGGGAAGTACCTCGGCATCCCGATCAGGCGCGAGATCGCCGAGCTGGACCGGCTGGGGATCGGCGACAAGGCCCGCGCGCACTTCGGCCTGCGACCGGACCTGCCCGTGCTGCTGGTCACCGGCGGCTCGCAGGGGGCGCGGTCGCTGAACGCCGCGGTGTTCGGCGCCGCCGAATGGCTCAGGGAAGCAGGCGTCCAGGTCCTGCACGTCATCGGCCCGCGCAACGGCGCCGAGGCCCCCGTCACCGAGAAGGGCGCCGGAGAGGCAGGCGGGGTGCCCTACGTGGCCCTGCCCTACATCGACCGGATGGACCTCGCCTACGCGGCCGCGGACTTCGCGCTGTGCCGGGCCGGCGCGATGACCTGTGCCGAGCTCACCGCGGTCGGCCTGCCCGCCGCCTACGTGCCGCTCCCCATCGGGAACGGCGAGCAGCGGCTGAACGCGGTGCCGATCGTGCAGCACGGCGGCGGCATGCTGGTCAACGACGCCGACCTGACCCCCGAGTGGATCCGGGACACCCTGCTGCCCGTGCTGATCAACATCGACCAGGTGGCAGACATGTCAGAGGCGGCCGCGTCGCTGGGCCGCGGTGACGCCGACCGATGGCTCGCCCAGGCCGTCATCAAGATCGTGGAGGAGCCGGGTGGGGATCAAACCCCCGATGTTGAGTAGGCCGGGGATGGCGACTGAGCCGGTGCCCGCCGTCCGTCTCGGGCGGGTGCACTTCACCGGGATCGGCGGCGCGGGCATGTCCGGCATCGCCCGGATCATGCTGGCCCGCGGCATCCAGGTGTCAGGCAGCGACTCGACGCCCTCCGCGCTGCTTGACGACCTGCACGCGCACGGCGCCCGGGTCTGCCTGGGCCACGAGGCCGGCCACCTGGGCGACCTCGGCCCGGGCGACACGCTGGTGCTGTCCAGCGCCATCCGCCCCGACAACCCGGAACTAGCCGAGGCGACCAGGCGCGGGATGCGGATCCTGCATCGGGCCGCGGCCCTGGCCTCGGTCATGGCCGGGCGGCGCGTGATCGCGGTGGCGGGCACCCACGGGAAGACCACCACCACGTCCATGCTGACCACGGTGCTGCGGGAATGCGGCGCTGATCCCGGCTACGTGATCGGGGGCATCCTGAACGAGACCGGCCTCGGGGCCGAGGACGGCGCGGGGATGGACTTCGTGGCCGAGGCCGACGAGAGCGACGGATCGTTCCTCCTGCTGTCGCCCGATGTCGCGGTCATCACGAACGTGGAAGCCGACCACCTGGACAACTACGCCAGCCTGGCGGAGATCGAGGCCGCCTTCGCGACATTCGCCGGACAGGTCGGCGGCATGGTGCTGACCTGCGCGGACGACCCCGGCGCGGAGGCCGTGGCGGCCCGCCTGGAAACCCTGGGCCGGGCGCGTGTCCGCCGCTACGGCGAGTCCATGCATGCCGACTACCGGCTCAGCGACATCAAGACCCAGGGCATGACGGTCAGCTTCGCGGTCACTGCGGACCGCAGCCCGTTCGGCGAGCTGCTGTCCCAGATGACCGTGCAGGTTCCCGGCCGGCACAACGCGCTCAACGCGACCGCCGCGTTCGCCACGGCCGTCGAGCTCGGGTTCGCGCCGCCGCGGGTCACCGCGGCCCTGGCGGGCTACCGCGGCGCGCGGCGCCGGCTAGAGCTCAAGGGCGAGGCCGATGGGGTGCGGGTGCTCGACAGCTACGCGCATCACCCCACCGAGCTGGCCGCCGACCTGCGCGCGGCCCGGGATATTGTCGCCGCAGGCTCGGCCGAGGGGGTTCGGGGGGAACGGTTTCCCCCCGAGAGCAGGGGGGGTCTGGGGGGGATCGTTCCCCCCGAGGGCAGCACCGCTGATGGACGCGTCATCGCCATCTTCCAGCCGCACCTGTACAGCCGGACGCGGATTTTCGCGGCCGAGTTCGGCGCTGCGCTCGGACTCGCCGACGAGGTGGTGGTGCTCGATGTCTACGCGGCCCGGGAGGACCCGGAACCCGGCGTGACCGGCCAGCTGGTCGCAGGCGCCGTGCCCGGAGGGAAGGCCAGGTTCCTGCCCGACCGGACCCAGATCGCCCCGGTGATCGCCCGGATCGCGCAGCCGGGTGACGTAGTGCTGACCATGGGGGCCGGCGATGTCACCGTCCTCGGGCCGCAGCTCGTAGAGGCCCTCCGGAGGCGGCTCGGGTGAACGGATCCGGCGGTACCGACCGGGACGGCGACACCTCCCGGTACGAGACCGTCGGTGGCGGCGTGGTTCCCGGCGGCCACGCGGTCCTGAACGATCACGCCCAGCCGGAAAGCGGCTCAGACCCGGCCGTCGGCCCGATACCGGGCGACCCGGCCCGGGCCCGGCGCGGCCGGGGTTCGGTGAACCGGCGGCCGCGGCGGCCGCTTTCCCCGTCCCGCCGCCGCTGGCGGGTGGCGTTCTTCGCCCTGGCCCTGGCGGGCATCGCCGGGCTCATCGCCTGGGCGCTGCTCGGCTCCCGGCTGTTCGTGGTCCGCTCGGTCGTCGTCACCGGCACGCACCTGGTGCCGACGTCTGAGGTCCTGGCGGCGGCTGACATCCCGCCGGACACACCGCTGATCCGCGTGAACACCAGCGAGATCGCCGCCCGGGTGGCGGCCATCAGGCAGGTGCGCAGCGCGCGGGTCGCCACATCCTGGCCGGACCGGGTGGTCATCACGGTGCAGGAGAGGACGCCGGCGCTCGCAGTGCCAGCCGCTGGCGGCGGATTCGACCTGATAGACCCCGACGGCGTGCTCGTGCGCTGGGCGGCCAGCCGTCCCGCGAGCCTGCCGCTGTACCTCACGCCGACGCCGGCCTCCTCGCTGACCGGCGACCCGGGCGTTAGCGCGGCCGCCGCGGTGCTGGCCGCGCTGCCCGCCCGGCTGCGGTCCTCGGTGGCCTCGGTGACCGCGCCCAGCCCGGACCAGGTGACGCTCAAGCTGGCCGGCGGGGCGACGGTGGTATGGGGCGGCCCGGGTGATGCCGCGGTGAAGGCCAGGGAACTGGCCGTGCTGATGAAGACACACGCGGGCTACTACGACCTGAGCTCACCGGCCACGGCAGTCACTAAGTGATGAGGCCCGCTCACCAGGAGACCCGATAATCCGTACCGATCCACGACACGCTGGATAGTTCCAGCGTGGTTAGTTGACCCGGGTCCCGTCCGACCCTACTGTCCGTATCAATCGGACGGACGGTTAAAACTTTAAATCTTAACCTGAAGGTTAAACCTGATGGTGAAGGACGAAGCCCTGGCGGTAAATTCCGCATAGCCACCGGGGCGGACGTTTCCCGAGCCCAGGGCCACAATCGGCAGGCCGCGCGAGCGCAATTGAAAAGCACGCGCGATCACTGAGGCGGCAAAGGCATTTACGAGCGGAAAGGTACCCTCCTCGTGGCAGCACCGCAGAACTATCTGGCGGTTATCAAGGTCGTCGGAATCGGCGGCGGCGGTGTCAACGCCGTCAATCGCATGATCGAAGAGGGACTCAAGGGCGTCGAGTTCATAGCGATCAATACTGACGCTCAAGCGCTGCTCATGAGCGACGCCGACGTCAAGCTCGACGTCGGGCGTGAGCTGACCAGGGGCCTGGGCGCCGGCGCCAACCCCGATGTCGGGTGCCGGGCCGCCGAAGATCACCGGGAGGAGATCGAGGAGGTCCTCAAGGGCGCCGACATGGTCTTCGTGACGGCCGGCGAGGGCGGCGGTACCGGCACCGGCGGCGCGCCCGTGGTGGCCAACGTGGCCCGCTCCCTCGGCGCGCTCACGATCGGCGTGGTGACCAGGCCGTTCGGTTTCGAGGGCAAACGGCGGGTGGTGCAGGCCGAGTCCGGCATCGAGAAGCTGCGCAGCGAGGTCGACACGCTGATCGTCATCCCCAACGACCGGCTGCTGTCGATCTCCGACCGGCACGTGAGCGTGCTGGACGCGTTCAAGCAAGCGGACCAGGTCCTGCTCTCGGGTGTCCAGGGCATCACCGACCTCATCACCACGCCGGGGCTGATCAACCTGGACTTCGCCGACGTCAAGTCGGTGATGTCGGGTGCAGGCTCGGCGCTGATGGGGACCGGTTCCTCGCGCGGCGACGACCGGGCCGTCGCGGCGGCCGAGATGGCGATCTCCAGCCCGCTGCTCGAGGCGAGCATCGACGGCGCCCACGGCGTGCTGCTATCTATCCAGGGCGGCTCCGACCTCGGACTGTTCGAGATCAACGAGGCCGCTCAGCTCGTGTCCAATTCCGCCGCGGTCGATGCGAACATCATCTTCGGCGCGGTCATCGACGACGCCCTCGGCGACGAGGTCCGGGTCACGGTCATCGCGGCCGGCCTGGACGAGAACCGGTCCGGACGGGGCAGCGATTCCGGCAGCACCTCATACAGCAACAGCGGATCGTTCGGCGGCAACGGGTCGAGCGGCGCCTCGTTCGGTGCCGCCAGCCCGGCCAGCGACACCTCGTCTGCCGGCCACGGCGTGTCCGCCATCCGCGTGCCCGCGCCCGCGCCCGCTCCGGCCCTGGCGGGCCAGGGCAGCTTCCTCGGCGCTCCGGTAGCGGACACCGCCGCCCGCCCGCCCGCCGCGGCCGAGCCGGACGCCGCCGAGCCCGACAGCGTCCTGTCGCGCGCAGGCCGGACCGCAACGTCGTCCTTCGAGCCGGCCGAGCCTGAAGCATCCCGCAACGAGGCCGCGCAGGACGACGCGGCCGCGCCGGAAGCTGTCGAGCATGCCGGTGTTTCCCCGGCCGCGGAGACCTCTTTCTCTTCTTCGTACTCTGCGGCCCCGCGTCATGCGCACGCCGAGGCGCCCGGCAAGACCTTCGAGGTGGCCGCCAGCCGCCGCCGTCCCGTCGTCTTCGAGGAAGACGACGACCTGGATGTCCCTGACTTCCTCAAGTGAGCGATTCTCCTCGGCGGGAAGAGCTCGCGGTGCGGCTGGGTGCGGTACGCAAGCGCATCTCCGCTGCCTGCGATGCCGCGGGACGCGCCGCCGAGGAGGTCACGCTGATCGCGGTCACCAAGACCTTTCCCGCTTCCGACGTCCAGCTGCTGGTCGGCCTTGGCGTCACCGACGTCGGCGAGAACCGTGATGCGGAGGCCGCGCCGAAGGCGGCGCAGTGCGCCGACCTGAATCTGACTTGGCACTTCATCGGCCAGCTGCAGACCAACAAGGCCGGCAGCGTGGCCCGTTACGCCTCCTTCGTTCACTCGGTGGACCGGCCGCGGCTCATCCGGGCCCTCGGCGCCGCGGCCCGCCGGGCCGGACGCGTCATCGAGTGCCTGATCGAGGTCAGCCTGGACGGCGACCCTGAGCGGGGCGGGGCGCGGGCGGGCCAGGTTCCCGGTCTGGCCGAGGAACTGGCGGCCGAGCCGGGGCTGGTCCTCGGCGGCGTGATGGCCATTGCCCCGCTCGGCCTGGAGCCCGCCGCTGCGTTCGCCCGGCTGCGGGACAGCGCCGCGCTGGTCCGGGAGGTACGGCCCGCCGCGACGGTGATCTCGGCAGGCATGAGCGGTGACCTGGAGGCCGCAATCGCGGCCGGCGCGACACACGTGAGAATCGGTACGGCGTTGCTCGGCGATCGGGGGGCTGGTGTCAGGTAATGTCCCACGCGAGGAGCCTGAATGGCTGCAACCACGGTACAGGCTGGGAGGACTGAGAAATGGCCAGTGCCATGCGTAAGATGGCGGTCTACCTCGGCCTGGTCGAGGACGATCACCGCTATCAGGACAAGTACGACTCGTACGGGGAGTATGAGGAGTATGAGGAGCCGGACCTGCCCGAGGAGCCCGACGAGGCAGACGGGCGGCCCGCTGGCCGGGAGACCTGGCGGGACGGGGAGGCGGGTGGCGGTTACCAGCCCACGGACTGGCGGCCCGAGCACGTGCCTCAGATGACCGATCTCGCCCGTATCACGACACTGCATCCTCGCACTTACAATGAAGCGCGTACTATTGGTGAGCACTTCCGCGATGGCACTCCGGTGATCATGAACCTGACCGAGATGGTCGACAGTGACGCAAAGCGGCTCGTCGACTTCGCGGCTGGCCTGATCTTCGGACTGCGCGGGAGTATTGAACGTGTGACAAACAAGGTCTTCCTGCTGTCCCCGGCGAACGTCGAGGTGACCGCGGAGGACAAGGCTCGCATGGCAGAGCGCGGCTTCTTCAATCAGAGCTAACCAGCAGACAGTGGTAACGTGACGCTGATCAGTAGCAGTGCCGCGACAGGCGGCACCAGACTCCAGGTGGACTCGTGCAGTACCTGAGGGAAGTCCTCACTTATGTTCTGACGATCTACCTAGTCATCCTGATCGGCAGGATGATCTTCGGCTGGGTGCAGGTCTTCGCCCGTGACTGGCGCCCCTCCGGCATCCTGCTGGTGCTCGCAGAAGCGATCTTTACCGTGACAGATCCGCCGCTGAAGTTCCTGCGCCGCTTCATACGACCGCTCCGGATCGGTATGGTGGCCATGGACCTCAGCTTCATGGTTCTGTTCATCGTGGTCTTGATCCTGCTTGAAGTGGCTGTGCCTCACCTTTGATTCAGGTACCGTCGTGAGGAACACGGTCCAAGTGCGCCGAGGAGACGAGATGCCGCTGACGCCCGCGGATGTTCGGAATAAGCAGTTCAGTACGACCAGGCTCCGGCCCGGCTACGACGAGGAAGAGGTTGACGCCTTCCTCGATGAGGTAGAGGCCGAGCTTGACCGGCTGATCCAGGAGAACGAAGAGCTCCGGGCGAAGCTGGCGGAAGTGCTGCGCGGCGGCAAGTCGGCGGTTCCCGCGCTGAGCTCGCCGCTTTCCGATCCCAAGCAAGACATGATGCAGCCCGAGCCGCGTATCGAGCCCGAGCGCAGGCAGCCTGAGCCGGTCATGATGGGCTCGATGCCGCACATCGAGGACAACATGGACACCGCCGCTCGCGTGCTCTCGCTCGCGCAGCAGACTGCGGACCAGGCCATCGCCGATGCCCGCCGGGAAGCCGACGAGACCCTCGGCCGCGCCCGCCGCGAGGCCGACGAGGTGCTGACCAAGGCCCGGCGCCAGGCCGAGCAGATCACCGGCGACGCGCGGGCCCGCGCAGAGAGCCTGGAGCGCGACGCCCAGGAGCGGCACCGCCAGGCCATGGGCTCGCTGGTGCAGACGCGCGAAGAGCTCGAGCGCCGGGTGGACGACCTGCGTGCGTTCGAGCGCGAGTACCGCAGCAGGCTCAAGGCTTACCTGGAAGGGCAGCTCCGCGACTTGGAGGCTGGTGTCACCGAGAGCGGTGCCTTCCCGACCGTAGGCTCGGGGGCACAGCCGCCGATGCCTGCCGCGCTGGGCGCCCCGGTAGGCGGCCGCAACGGCGGCCCCGGCTCGTCCCAGTACGGCGTGCCTGAGGTCGTGCCGCATTCGGGTGGTTTCCGCACCGCTGAGGGAGCGCCCTCCCGCGAGCGCCGGTAGTCCTTAGAAAGCTCCAGGGGTCGGTGAGAGAACGCCTGTGATCAGGTTCAGCGCGTTTCTCGTAGCCGTCGCGGTCGGGCTGCTGGTGGCGGGCGTCGTCACCAGCAGGCTCACGCTGGTATACGTCGCGATCGGCGTCAGCGGCGTCGCCCTCTTGGCGCTCGCCATAGGAGCGCTCATCAAGCGGCGCGAGCTGTTCGGCTCGCCCGAGACCGCCAAGCCCGAACCGCAGCCGGTGCCCGTCCCGGCCGCCGACCTGACGCCCGCACAGTTTTCGTCTGCGCCGCGTTCACCCGCCCAGGCCGAGCCCCAGATGTCTCCCTGGGCGGCGGCCGTAGCGGCCGGATCCGGATCGGTCGGATCCGGTCCCGCAGGCCCCGTCGGCCCCGCCTGGCCCCCGGCCGCGCCGCCCGGGCCGTCCCCGGTGGGCTACCGGCCAGCCGAGCAGCCCGGACCGGTGAGAACCCAGCCCTCGCCCGTCCAGCACCCCTCGCCGGCCCAGCACCCCTCGCCGGCCCAGCCGCCTGGCTTCCCGGCTACGCGGCCCGCCGTACCCGCCGCCGGCTTCCCGGACGCTCCCTGGCCTGCGGCGCCCGCGGTGCCCGCGGTCGGCCTGGCTGGCCTCCAGCGGCCCCCGGTCGGCCCGCCCGATGCCCGCCCGGCCGATCCCCAAGGCCCCCAAAGCCCGCCAGGCCCCCAAAGCCCGCCAGGCCCCCAAAGCCCGCCAGGCCCCCAGACCCCGCCAGGCGCCCAAGGCGCCCAGGGCCCATGGACACCGCCAGGCCCGTCGTTCCCGCCCCGCCCCGCGGCAGGCACCGCCCAGCCCGCCCCCCTGGCCCCGTGGGAACGGCGCGAAGATACCCGCCCGCTGCCGCGACCACAGCCGCCGGCGCGTCCGGCCGGTCCTCAGCAGCCCCCTCAGCCGCGTGTGTCCGCCGCGCCGCCTCCCGCCGCCCCGGTCCGCGACCAGCGGCCACCTCAGGATGAGCCGCACGTCCCGGCCGGACCGCCCGCAGGCCTCGGCGTGGACGCCGACACGCAGCGCTTCCAGCCCTTTAACAGGCGGACCCCTGCGGAGCCGCCCGCCGTTCAGCCGCCCGCCGCCGGGCCGGTGGCTGCCGGGCCGGTGGCCGCCGGGGCGCCTGTCGCCGAGCCCGCGGCCGCTCCGGAGTCAGCCGTCCAGGCTGACCAGCCCGTCAGCGACGAGAAGCCCGCCGAAAACCTGCCGGCCGCCGAGGCCGGGCGCCCCGAGCCGTCCCAGGACCGCCCCGTCCCGGCCGCTGCCACGTACCAGCCAGCTACCTTGGGCCAGCCGGCTGCCCCAGACCAGCCCGCTCCCGCGGCACCCGAAGCAACCACGGCCTCTCCCGCCACCGCCGAACCGGCGACGCCCGAACCGGCGCCCGAACCGGCGCCTCAACCGGCCGCCGCAGACGCCGCCACGCCAGAAACGGCCAGGTCCCAGCCGGCTACGCC
Source organism: uncultured Actinomycetes bacterium (assembly GCA_963790065.1). Taxonomy (GTDB): domain Bacteria; phylum Actinomycetota; class Actinomycetes; order Streptosporangiales; family Streptosporangiaceae; genus Palsa-504. The sequence continues at coordinate 675,643 of CAWBNK010000034.1, forward strand.
CGATGCCGCCACGCCAGCAACGGCGGCACCCGAGGCAGCCACGGCCGAGCCCGCCGCCCCCGAGCCCCCCGCTCCTGAGCCCGCCGCCGCCGAGCTCCAGCGCGAGGTAACCGTCGTCCCTGGTGTCCCGCGGTACCACAACGCCCAGTGCATCCTCATCCGCTTCATGGGCGAGGGCGACCTGGAGAAGAAGACGCTCGCCGCGGCCCGGGAGTCCGGCTGCACGCCCTGCCGCGCCTGCCTGCCCGATCAGCCGGAGAAGAACCCGGCGTTACCGGCGCCCGAGCCAGAACGTCAGGCCGAGATCCGCGTCCGCGTGTTCCGCCGGGGCCGAACCGTCCGGCGCACCGGTGCCGGGTCCGAAGTCCACCGCGAGCACCTCGGCGGCGACCAGCTCCGCGTGCTCGGTCAGGGCCTCAGCCAGCTCCTGGTTACCTGACGACCAGCGCAGCCAGATCCGGTCGGTGATATCCAGGCCGTCGTTCTTCCTGGCCTCCTGGACCAGCCGGATGACCTCGCGCGCGAGCCCTTCGGTCAGCAATTCCCGGCTGACGGTGATGTCGATCGCCACGGTCTCGCCGCCGTCCGTGGCCACCGCCCAGCCCGCCCGCGGCGTCTGGGTCACGATCACGTCGTCGGCGCCGATCGGCACCGGCTCGCCGGCGAACCCCTCGGGCGTCACCGCAGCCGTCCGCCCGGCCAGCACGGCGGTCGCGATCTCCGCGGCCGGAGCCGCGGTGACGGCGGCCGCCACGGCCGGCGTCCTGGCCCCGAACCGGCGGCCGAGCGAGCGGAAGTTCGGCTTGACCGTGTAGTCCACGAGCTCTCCGCCAGAACCCCCCAGCACCTCCAGCGCCGCCACGTTCAGTTCCGCCGCGATCTGCTCCCGCAGCTCGCCAGGCAACTCCGAGAACCCGGGCGCTCCGATCAGGGCCCGGCGCAGCGGCTGCCGCATACGGACCGAGGCGCCCGCCCGAGCCGAACGTCCCAGCTCGACCAGCCGCCGCACCAGCGCCATCTGCTCTGACAGCGCCGGATCTATCAGTGCCGGATCGATTTGGGCTATGTCGGCCGCGGGCCACGAGGCCAGGTGCACCGAGTCCGCCGCCCCGGGCTGCCGCAGCACGCCCCAGACGTAGTCGGTGATGAATGGGGTGAACGGGGCCATCAGCAGCGTCAGCGTGGTCAGGCACTCATACAGGGTGGCGAACGCCGCCGCGCCTTCGTCCGACGCGGGCCCGTTCCAGAACCGCCGCCTAGACCGCCGCACGTACCAGTTGGACAGGTCATCGACGAACGTCGCCAGGCGCCGGCCGGCCGCCGCGGTATCGAACCCCTCGAGTGAGGCCGTGACGTCCCGCACCACCGCGTGCAACTCGCCGAGCACCCATCGGTCCAGCACCGGGCGCTGCGCCGCGGCCGGGGCGGACGCCAGGCCGTCCGGCACCCTCCAGCCGCCCGCGTTGGCGTACAGGACCAGGAAGGAGGCCGTGTTCCAGTAGGTGAGCAGCACCTTCCTGACGATCTCGCTGAGCAGGTCGTGTCCCACCCGGCGGGCGCCCCACGGCGACCCGGATGCCGCGAAGAACCAGCGCAGCGCATCCGCGCCGTGCGCGTCCATCAGCGGGATCGGCTCGAGCACGTTGCCCAGGTGCTTGCTCATCTTGCGGCCGGTCTCGTCGACCAGCAGGCCCACGCACACCACGTTCTCGTACGACGAGCGCCCGAACACCAGCGTCCCCACGGCCATCAGGGAGTAGAACCAGCCCCGGGTCTGGTCGAGTGCCTCGCAGATGAACTGCGCCGGGTAGGCGGCCTCGAACTCGGCCCGGTTCCGCAGCGGCGCGCCGTGCTGCGCGAACGGCATCGCCCCCGAGTCATACCAGACGTCGATCACCTCGGGCACGCGCCGCGCCCGCTCCCCGCACTGCGGGCAAGCGAACGCGATCTCGTCGACGAACGGCCGGTGCGGGTCAAGCCCGGTCAGGTCCTGCCCGGCCCGCTCCGAAAGCTCGGCCAGCGAGCCGACGCAGGTCACGTGCTCCGCGTCGCACACCCACAGCGGCAGCGGCGTGCCCCAGTACCTGGTCCGGGACAGCGCCCAGTCCACGTTGTTCCGCAGCCACTCGCCGTACCGGCCGTACTTGACCGTGGCCGGATACCAGTTCGTCTGCTCGTTCTGGACCAGCAGCCGGTCCTTGATCGCGGTGGTCCTGATGTACCAGGAAGGCAGCGCGTAGTACAGCAGCGCGGTGCCGCACCGCCAGCAGTGCGGGTAGCTGTGCTCATGCCGGCGCGCGGCGAACAGCAGGCCCCGGTCGTCCAGGTCGTTGATCAGCCGCTGGTCGGCGTCCTTGAAGAACAGCCCGCCGACCAGCGGCACGCCGTCCTCGAAGTGCCCGTCGGGCTTGACCGGGTTGACCACGGGCAGCCCGTGCGCGCGCGAGGCGTCCATGTCGTCAGCGCCGAACGCGGGCGCCAGGTGGACCAGCCCGGTGCCATCTTCCGTAGTCACGAATGAGCCTGGAATCACCACATGGGCGTCAGGGATATCGATGATGCCGAACGGAGCTCGGTAACTCGCGCCCACCAGTGCTTCACCGGGAAACCGGGCAGATACCTGCCAGCCTTCGCCGAGCACCGCCGGGACCAGGTCTTCGGCTACCACAACCCGGTCGCCGTCCTGCCGATGGCGGGCGACCACGTAGCACGCCTCCGGGTGGACCGCCACCGCGGTGTTGGAGACCAGCGTCCAGGGCGTCGTGGTCCACACCAGCAGGTCGGCGCCGTCGAGCTGCGGCGGCGCTCCATCAGGCAGGGTGAGCAGGCGGAACCTGACCGTGATGGCCGGGTCGGAGACGGGCTGGTAGACGTCGGGCTGGCCCAGCTCGGCGTCGGACAGCGGCGTCCCGCAGCGCGGGCAGTACGGGCTGATCCGGAAGTCGCGGGCCAGCAGGCCGGCGTCGAAGACGGCCTTCAGCGACCACCAGACCGACTCGACATAGCTGGCGTCCATGGTCCGGTAGGCATGCTCGGTGTCGGCCCAGTAGCCCATCCGCCAGGACATGGCCAGCCACGCATCCACGTACCTGAGCACCGACTCGCGGCACCGCGCGTTGAACGCGGCGATCCCGTAGGCCTCGATATCCCGCTTCCCGGTGAAGCCGAGCTCCTTCTCCACCGCCACCTCGACCGGCAGCCCGTGGCAGTCCCACCCGCCCTTGCGCGGCACATGGAAGCCCTGCATGGTCTTGAACCGCGGGAACAGGTCTTTGAAGGTCCGCGCCTCCACGTGGTGTACGCCAGGCAGCCCGTTGGCGGTCGGCGGTCCCTCGTAGAAAATCCACGACGGCCCGCCTTCGGTCTGCTTCAGCGACCGCTCGAAGATGCCCGCATCCTGCCAGCGGGCCAGCACCTCGCGCTCGAGCGCGGGCAGGTCCACCTGCGCGGGGAGCGGCTCGAATCCCTGCACCGGCCCAAGAGTAGCTGACCGCCAGTTTGCCTCGTGTAGCACCGAGGCTTATCCTCCGTTGACGCTTTACTTTCCGCGATCGGGAGGCCGCATGTCCGCAGTACCGCGGTCCGTCCCTGCTGATCTTCCGGTGCGCCCCGGCGAAGAGCCCTGGACCGATGCCGAGCTCAAGCAGGTGCGGGCCGAGCTCGAATCCGAGATGGCCGGCCTGCACGCCGATATCGCGCGGGTCGCCTCTGACATCGCCGAACGCCTCGCCGACGCCCTCCGGGACGCGGGCGACGACACGGCCGACGCCGGGACCAAGGCCTTCGAGCGCGAGCACGACCTTGCCCTGGCCCAGAACGCGCAGAACCTGCTCGATCAGGGTGAGTGCGCCCTGGACCGGATCGATGCGGGAACATATGGAGTATGCGAATCCTGCGGTCAGCCGATCGGGAAGGCGCGCCTGATGGCGTTCCCGCGGGCCAGCCTGTGCGTGTCGTGCAAGCAGCGGGAGGAACGCCGCTGACGGGCCAGCAACCCGGGCGGCGCACTGCTTACCGGCACCGGCGGGTCGGCCTGCTGCTCGGCGTGGCCGTCGTCGTGATCACCGCCGATCTGGTCTCCAAGGTGCTGGTGGTCGCGAACATCCCCCAGCAGACGTATGTGCACGTGATCGGCAACGTGTTCATGCTCACGCAGGTCCGCAACGGCGGCGCGGCCTTCAACCTGGGCGGCACCTCCATCACGATCGTCTTCACCTTGATCGCGGCGGGCGTGGTCACCTACATCCTGCGCGCCGCGGGCAGCCTGCGCAGCACCGCCTGGGCCATCACCCTCGGGCTGCTGCTCGGCGGGGCCACCGGCAACCTGATTGACCGGATCTTCCGCGCGCCCGGCCCGTTCCGCGGCGACGTGGTCGACTGGATCGAGGTGACCCGCTACTGGCCGGTATTCAACGTCGCCGACTCCTGCATCGTCTGTGCCGGCATCCTGGTCGTACTGCTGGCCCTGCGCGGTATCCGCCTGGACGGCACCAGGACCATCCGCACCGGTCAGGCCAGTCAGGCCAGTCAGGCCAGTCAGGCCAGTCAGGCCGATGCAGCCGCTGAACCGGATCCCGAGCCCCCGGCCCCCCCAGAACAGGATTATCCGAAACCGAACTATCCGGAATCGAAGCTCCGGCCCGCGGACGACGGGCGATGACCGTGCCAGGCGAGCGCCAGCTCGCGGTGCCGGAAGGCCTGGACGGCGAGCGGCTTGACGCCGCCCTGGCCAGGATGTTCGGCCTGTCCAGGTCCCGGGCCGCGGAACTGATCGGCGACGGCCTGGTGCTGCTCGACGGCCGCCCCGCCGCCAAGTCGGACCGCGTGCTGGCCGGCGCGCCGCTGCAAGTCACCCTCCCGCCGCCGCGGCCGGCCGAGCCGCCCCGGCTGGTCGAGGGCCTGGCCGTGCTGTACGAGGACGACGACATCATCGTGGTTGACAAGCCGCGTGGCGTGGCCGCCCACCCCACCCCGGGCTGGACCGGCCCGACCGTCATCGGCGGGTTGCTCGCGGCCGGGCATACGGTCGCGACCAGCGGTGCCGCCGAACGCCAGGGCATCGTGCACCGCCTGGACGCGAACACCACCGGGACGATGGTGGTGGCCAAGAGCGAGCCGGCCTACAGTGCGCTGAAGCGAGCCTTCCGCGAGCGCACAGTGGACAAGCGCTACCACGCGCTCGTGCAGGGCCACCCCGACCCGCTGCGCGGCACGGTGGATGCGCCGACCGGCCGGCACCCGTCGGGCGACGGCCGGTTCGCGGTGGTCAGCGACGGGCGGCCCAGCGTGACCCACTACGACACGATGGAAGCGTTCCGCGCCGCCAGCCTGGTGGGTGTCGACCTGGAAACCGGCCGCACCCACCAGATCCGGGTGCACATGGCCGCCATCAGGCATCCAGTAGCCGGCGACCTGCTCTACGGCGCCGACCCGGTACTGGCCGCCCGGCTGGGACTGACCCGCCAGTGGCTGCATGCGGTGAGCTTGGCCTTCGCCCACCCCGCGGACGGCCGCCCGGTCTCGTTCACCAGCCCCTACCCGCCCGACCTGGCCCACGCGCTCGACGTCCTGCGCGCCGAGAGCTGACCGGGCGGAACCCCCGTCAGCAGGGCGCGGCAGACGCTGGGCGTCCGGCCGGTGACAGCGCGGATGGTCCTGGTCAGATGCGCATGGTCGGCGAAGCCGAGGTCGCAGGCGAGCGCGGCCAGGCTGGTCTCGCCCTCGGCGATGCGGTCCAGGGCCCGGCTGACCCTGATCCGGTTGCGGTAGCCGCTGATGGTCGATCCGGTGACCTGGCCGAACACGCGGCTGAGGTGATGCGGGGAACAGCCGACCCGCCTGCCGAGCTCGATGACGCCCAGGCCCGGCTCGGCCAGCATGACCTCACGGGTCTGCCGGGCCAGCCGATCGTGCGCGGCGGCGGCCCCGGGCCCGCGCATGCGGGGCGCTCCCGCCGAGGCTAGCTCGGGCCGTCCGCGTGTGATCAGGCCCGCCACCGCGGCCACGATCCGCTCGGCCAGCGCGCCATCGACGTCGCCAACCAGGGCCAGCGAATTGATCCGCCGGATCGCGAGTTCGCTGGCCGCGTCCATCGGCACCTCCGGGATCGCGGCCGTGACCTCGCCGCCCGCCAGCGCGGCCAGCAGGCCGGGGGACAGGCCGATCACCACGCAGGTGTCGCCGCCGTCCACCGGGTGCGCGCACCGCTGCTCGCGTCCGGGTCCGGTCAGGTAGGCCACGGTGCTGTCGAGCAGCACCTCGCGCCCGTCGACGCGCCGGATAAACGCGCCCCGGCGGACGAACACCAGGGCATGGCCGGACGTCTGCTCAGGCGCGTCGAATCCGCAGCGGGACTCGCGGCAGTACACCTCGGCCACGCTGAACCCGTCGCCCTGCACCAGCAAGGAGCCGACCCGCACGAACCTACGGTACCCACCGGCCCCGCCTGCGGCAGGTGCCGCGCACATATGTTCAAGCGACGCCCGGCGCGGCCGGGCAGAATGGCGGCGTGGAGATCGACGAGCACGTAGCCGCGCTGCGCCGCGAGGGCAGCCAGCTGGCGGACGCTTCCGAACGGGCCGGCCTGGACGCAGCCGTACCGCCGTGCCAGCCGTGGCTGGTCAAGGACCTGCTGCGGCACACCGGATACATCCACCGGTGGGCCGCCAGGCACGTCACCGAGTATCCGGACAGCGTGATCGACGGCCCGCCTGAGGCCGACATCCTGCGCGGCGGGGCGGGCGACCCCGACCTGCTCAGCTGGTTCCGCGCGGGCCACGCCGCGCTGGTCGAGACGCTGAGCACCGCCGACCCCGGCCTGCAGTGCGCCACCTTGATGCCCGCCGCCTCCCCGCTGGCGTTCTGGGCCCGCCGCCAGGCGCACGAGACCGCCATCCACCGCGCCGATGCGGACAGCGCATCGGGTATCCGCCCCCAGTACCCGCCGGACTTCGCCGCCGACGGCGTCGACGAGCTGATCATGGGGTTCGGGCAGCGACGCAAGTACCGCCCGTCGGCCGCCCATGACGGCACGATGCGGGTACAGCTGACCGACACCGGTGACGCCTGGCACGTCGGCGCCGAAGCGGGCCGCATCCAGGCCCGCCGGGAGCTAGCCAGCACCGGCTCGCCGGCCAGCACCGGCTCGCCGGCCAGCGCGGACTGCAGGGTGAGCGGTCCGGCGTCCGGCGTCTACCTGTTCCTGTGGAACCGGTCCGACGCCGCCAGCGCCCAGGTCTCGATCACCGGCAACCTCGCCTTCCTAACCGGCTGGCAGTCGAGCGTCCGCGTCCGCTGGGCCTGACCACAGACCGACGCGACCGCCAAGCCGCCCTCCCGCCTCGCGCCCCACCCCGCCGCGCCTGCGGAATACCCCAATCCCACCAATCCCACCATTCACATTTGCGGGGAGAATCTGAGTTCCGGGGTGGATCCGGTGCATCCCAGTCCCCCGGATCCACCCGCGAACCCGGATCCACCCCGGAAAAGTGGATGATGTGACTCGTGGTGCCGATGAGAGTTGGCGCGCCTCGGCCGGTACCGTTCCCCTGGATTATCGTATCGCCGTGTTAACATCAAATTTATGTTCGAGAGCTTACCGGGCCGGGCTCGACCATCTGAAATGGACATTAAGGACCAGCCGGACCCGGTCGGCGCGCCAGCCGGACGCGACCGGGGGTGCTCCATTAGGGTGGTCAGCACCGGGTTGGTGATCACGCGCGACGCCCTCTGGCTGCACTCCCTGGGGTGGCGTGCGTTGCGCAGCGTGCCCTGAGGAGGCGGTTCGTCGATGGCGGAATCTGGTGAGCCGTTCGCCCACCTGCATGTGCACACCGAGTACTCCATGCTGGACGGCGCGGCCCGGATCAAGGAACTGCTCGCCGAGGTCAAGCGCCAGGGCATGACCCACGTGGCGATGACCGACCACGGCAACATGTTCGGCGCCGCCGAGTTCCACCGGCAGGCCAAGGACGCCGGCATCACGCCGGTGATCGGGATCGAGGCCTACCTCTCGCCTGAGGCCCGGACCAACTCAAGCCGCATCCTGTGGGGCCAGCCGTACCAGAAGAAGGACGACGTCTCCGCCTCCGGCGCCTACCTGCACAAGACCATCTGGGCCAGGAACAACGAAGGCCTGCACAACCTGTTCCGGCTCTCCTCGCGCTCCTACGCCGAGGGCTGGATGGTCAAGTGGCCCCGGATGGACAAGGAGATCATCGCCGAGCACGCGGCCGGGCTGATGGCCTCCACCGGCTGCCCGTCAGGCGAGCTGCAGACCCGGCTGCGGCTGGATCACTTCGACGAGGCCCTCAAGGCCGCGGCCGAGTGGCAGGACATCTTCGGCAAGGAGAACTACTTCCTCGAGCTGATGGACCACGGCCTGGACATCGAGCGGCGGGTCCGCGACGGCCTGACTGAGATCGCCAGGAAGCTCCGCATCCCGCCCGTCGTCACCAACGACTCGCATTACACCCGCGAGGCCGATTCACAAGCGCAGGACATGCTGCTGTGCATCCAGACCGGCAAGACCCTGCTGGACACGGACCGGCTCCGGTTCGACGGCTCGGGCTACTACATCAAGCCCGCCGCCGAGATGTACAGCCTGGACCCCAGCGACCTGTGGCGAGAGGGCTGCCGCAACAGCCAGCTCCTGATCGCCGACCGCGTCGACACCGCCGGCATGTTCAACTTCGTCAACCTGATGCCCAGGTTCCCCATCCCGGACGGCTTCGAGTCCGAGGAGGAGCTATTCCGCGCCGAGGTGTGGAAGGGCATGGACCGCCGCTACCCGGGCGGCTTCGACGAGCAGCGGCGCCAGCAGGCCGAGTACGAGATCCAGATCATCTGCCAGATGGGCTTCCCGGCCTACTTCCTGGTCGTCGCCGACTTCATCATGTGGGCGAAGAACAACGGCGTGGCCGTAGGCCCGGGCCGCGGCTCGGCGGCAGGCTCGATCGTCGCCTACGCGATGGGCATCACCGACCTCGACCCGCTGGTCCACGGCCTGATCTTCGAGCGCTTCCTCAATCCCGAGCGCGTGTCCATGCCCGACATCGACATCGACTTCGACGAGCGCGGGCGCGCCGACGTGATCAGGTACGTGACCCAGAAATGGGGCTCGGACCGGGTCGCGCAGATCGTCACCTACGGCACGATCAAGGCCAAGGCCGCGATCAAGGATTCCTGCCGGGTGCTCGGCCATCCCTACGCGCTGGGGGACCGGATCACCAAGGCCTTCCCGCCGCCCGTCATGGGCAAGGACGCTCCGCTGTCGGCGATCTTCGATGAGGGCCATGCACGGTACAAGGAAGCGGGCGAGCTCCGCTCCCTGTACGAGGCCGAGGCCGAGGTCAAGCAGGTCATCGACACCGCCCGGGGGATCGAGGGCCTGATCCGCCAGCCCGGCGTGCACGCGGCCGGGGTCATCATGTCCGCCGAGCCGCTGACCGACCACATCCCGGTCTGGACCCGGCACTCTGACGGCGCGGTAATCACGCAGTTCGACTACCCGACCTGCGAGGGCCTCGGCCTGCTGAAGATGGACTTCCTCGGGCTGCGCAACCTGACCATCATGGTTGACGCGGTGGCGGCGATCGAGAAGAACCGGGCCATCTCCATCGACCTGCTGACCCTGCCCCTGGACGACAAGCCGACCTACGAACTGCTGGCCCGAGGCGACACACTGGGCGTGTTCCAGCTAGACGGCGGGCCGATGCGCTCGCTGCTGCGGCTGATGAAGGCGGACAACTTCGAGGACATCTCCGCCGTCCTGGCCCTGTACCGGCCGGGTCCGATGGGCGTCAACTCGCACACCAACTACGCGCTGCGCAAGACCGGTCAGCAGGAGATCACGCCCATCCACCCGGAGCTCGAGGAACCGCTCCGGGAGGTGCTCGAGCCGACCTACGGGCTGATCGTCTATCAGGAGCAGGTGCAGAAGGCGGCCCAGATCCTGGCCGGGTACACCCTCGGCCAGGCTGACCTGCTCCGCCGCGCCATGGGCAAGAAGAAGAAGGAGATCCTGGACAAGGAGTTCGTCCCGTTCCAGCAGGGCTGCCGGGAACGCGGTTACTCCGACAAGGCCATCCAGGCCGTCTGGGACGTCCTAGTGCCGTTCGCCGACTACGCCTTCAACAAGGCGCACACCGCGGCCTACGGCCTGATCGCCTACTGGACTGCCTACCTGAAGGCCAACTACCCGGCCGAGTACATGGCCGCGCTGCTGTCGTCGGTCGCCGACGACAAGGACAAGTCAGCGCTGTACCTGAACGAGTGCCGCCGGATGGGCATCAAGGTGCTGCCGCCCGACGTCAACGAGTCGGTGGCCACGTTCGCGGCGGTCGGTACCGACGTCAGGTTCGGCCTGGCGGCCATCCGCAACGTGGGCACGAACGTGGTGGAAGCCATCGCCGCGGCGCGCAAGTCCAAGGACCAGTTCACCAGCTTCGCCGATTTCCTGCGCAAGGTCCCGCTCGTGGTGTGCAACAAGCGGGTCATTGAGTCGCTGATCAAGGCGGGTGCGTTCGACTCGTTCAGCGAGCCGCGCAAGGGCCTGGTCTTTGTGCATGAGCAGGCGGTCGACGCCGTGATCGACATCAAGCGCAACGAGGCCATCGGCCAGGATTCGCTGTTCGGCGGCGACGCCGAGGCCGAGGCGGTGTTCGACGTTCCCGTGCCGGCCGGTGAATGGGACAAGTCCACCCTGCTGAACTTCGAGCGCGAGATGCTCGGCTTGTACGTCTCCGACCACCCGCTGTTCGGCGTCGAGCACATCATCGCCAGGGAAAGTGACTGCTCGCTGGCCGACCTGATGACCGATGATGCCGAACGGCCCAAGACCGACCGGTCCGACGCCCAGATCGTTAAGGTGGGCGGGATCCTCTCCGGCGTCCAGCGCAAGGTGACCAAGCAGGGGAACCAGTGGGCGGCCGCCACCCTGGAGGATCTGGCCGGGGCCATCGAAGTGCTGTTCTTCCCGCAGACCTACCAGCTCTACGCCACCTCGATCGCCGAGGACGCGGTGGTCGTGGTGAAGGGCAAGGTGGACCGCCGGGACGACGTGCCCAAGCTGATCGCCATGGACATGACCATCCCCGACCTGTCGGTCGACGAGTCGGGCCCGTTCGTGGTGTCCATGCCGGTGGCCAGGTGCGTGCCGCCGGTGGTCGAGCGGCTGCGCGAGGTCCTGGTCACCCATCCGGGACCGACCGAGGTGCACCTGCGGCTGCGTGACCACGAGCGCACCACGGTTATGCGCCTGGACGACAAGCTGCGAGTAGCTGCCTCACCCTCCCTGATCGGAGACCTGAAGCAGCTACTCGGTCCGGCCTGCGTCGGCTAGCGCATTCGGCCGCGCGTTACGGCGTCGACCCGATGAGCTGGTCCATGAATGCCCGGTACATGCGCAGCGTTTCGCGCAGCGTCTCGGTGTCGGCATTGGAGCCCTCGCCCCACCTGCCGCGCAGCGCGCTCGCCCGCTCCTGGATAGCCAGCTTGCGCTCCTCGATGGCGCGCTGCCGTTCCTGGATGGCTGCTTCCAGCTTGGCGGTCACCTGGGAGAGCACGTCGGCGGCCTCGGTCACCGAGCCTTGCGGATCGTCCACGAACCGGAACTGGATCTGCTGCCATTGCGTGGTGTACTGCTCGGCATCCGGGAGTAGGTTCCCGAAGGCGATGTCACCGAAATCACCGATCCTGTCGGTCGCCTCACCCGGACGGAGCCCGGCCTCCTCGGCGCCCGCAGCATGCCTTCCTGCGGCGGAACCCCCAGTGGTGCCGACCCCAGTGGTGCCGACCCCAGTGGTGCCGACCCCAGTGGTGCCGACCCCAGTGGTGCCGACAGCAGTGGTGCCGGCCGCCGGGGCGCCGTAAGTGGTGCCGGCCGTGGGGGTGACCGGGTCTGCTACGGTGGGCCCCTGCGGGTCAGTAACGGTGCCGCCCTGAGTGGCGTATCCGGTCGCAGTGTCGGCCTCGGCGCCGTAGCCGGGGGTGGTCTCCGCCTGGCTGCCATAGCCCGGGGTAGTCCCAAGGTTGCTGCTGGAGCCGGCCTCTGTGCTGGCCTGGCCGCCGTATCCGGCCGCGGTGTCGGCCGGGTCCCCATAGCCCGCCTCCGGGGCGATGCCTCCGGGGCCGGTGGGTTCGGTCGTAGCGTAGGTGCTGCGGCCGGTCATCGAAGGGTCCGCGGCGATCCTTCCTCCGCCGGGAGCCGTCTCCGGGCGGCCCTGCTCGTCGTCCCAGTAGTCACGGCTTCCCGCGTCGGGACTGCGCACCGCGCCGGCCTGGCCCGTACCGGACGGGACCGCCAGCGCGTCATCAACAGTGTCTTCCGTACCTGAGCTGCCGACCGTGGCCGCCCCGCCAGACCTGGCCGGCCACGTCCCGTTCGGGTCGGTCGCGCTCGGGTCTGTCGCGCTCGGGTCCGTAGTGGTGTCTTGTGCCGCCGGCTCGGCCGGCCTGTCGCCGCGGAGGGCAGAAGCTACCTTCTGGAACCGGGTCATCGGGGTCGTCTCCTCGCCCGAAGTTTCCCCGGTCTCGTCGTCAGGGACAACTTCGCCGCTGACGACATAGCCGGGGCCCTGACCTCGGCCGTATTGGTCCTGCGTCATAGGGATCATCCTTCCTGCGAACTACTAACGAGGGGTGTCCGCGATGCGGTCGTCGCTGTTCTCCGCGGCACGCTTGCTGCTGGCCTCGACCGGCTCCCTGACTCCCGGGTCACCGCGGCCGTCGTCCACCGTGGCATCGCGCTGGAGCCGTCCGGCGCCATTGGGCGTGCCCGCCAGTTCTTCGAACAGCGCGCGGTAGCGGATCAGGGCTTCCCTGAGTTGCTCGGTGGTGGCCGACTCGACAGGGATGGCGCGCGTCTGCCGATAGCCGTCCAGCGGGCGAGCGTGATAGACGGACAGGGCTTCCAGGCTGGCGTTCCTGTCGTCTGCCGGGTAACCGCGGTCGCGCATGACGCTCCAGATCAGGGCGTCCGCCGCGCTTACCGCTTCAGCGGGGGTGTCAACGAACTGCTCCTGGACGACGGTCCAGTCGCCGCTGTAACGGGCCTGCTGCTGCGCCGACAGCGGGTGGATGCCGAGTGCTTCCACGCGCCGCTGCCGCGCGGTCAGCTCGGCGTCGGCCTTCCTCGGGCCGATTTCCTTAGCCAGCCGGTCGTACTCGGGCCCGAACTGGCGCCGCATACGCGACCGCCGCAGCTGGGCCGAGCCAAGGATGATGAGGGCCGCCACCACAATGACGGCGACGATGATGCCTATGAGTGCTCCGCTCGACATGATTACCTCCCGTGGGGGTCGAGGCGCTCATCGAACTCCCCCGGTAAAACGGTGCTAAACGGAATACCACCCCCGGACAAAAGCCGCGAGGCGTCCTTCAGCCCGTCGAGGTATTGCTAGGTCGCGCCGGATGGCCGTCAGCGCGGTGATGCCCGAGCCGGGCCGAACGACGCCAGCGCCCGCCCGGCCTGGGACCAGGCCACCCTGGAGGCCGTCGCTTCGGTGCTGCCCGAAGTGCACGCTATCTGACGGGTACGATCGACCGGAGGCAATCCGGCGACCGGGGAGGTCTGACGAAGGGGCGACTGGCGGCTTTCATGGCCGCGCTGGCGGGCAGCGCCGTCCTCGGCATCCCGGCTGGACTCATCTGGGGCGAGGTCGCGCCGCGGGCGCTGCTGCAGGAGATCGCCCGCGGCCAAGCCCAGCTCGTGAACGCGGAAACCAACGCGTTCATCGGCGCCGACGCCTGGTTCTGCCTGATTACCGCGGCCGGCGGGCTCCTCACCGGCCTGCTCGGCTACCGTCTCCTGGTGCGCCGCTCCGGCGCGGCCGCCACGGCCGGGCTGGTCCTCGGCGCGGTCGCCGCCACCCTGGTCGCCCTGTGGACGGGCGAGCAGACCGGCCTGGGCACCTACAACCACCTGCTCGCCGCCAGCCCGAACGGTGCCTTCTTCAACGCCTCCCTCGCGCTGGGCGCCAAGAGCGCGCTCGTGTTCTGGCCGCTGCTCACCTCGGTCGTCATCCTGCTGGCCGAGTCGGGGACCCGCAAGCAGGACCGGCTGGCCGCCAGGGCCCAGCCACAGCCGGAACCGGGATCCGACGATCCGGGCGCGTCCGGCATCTGGACAAGCGGGCCGTTACGCGGCCACGCTCCGTAGACTAGGCGGGTGATTTCCCGAATCGACCTGCGCGGCCGCGAAGCGGGCCAGCTCAGCCGGGCCGACCTGGCCGGCGTCCTGCCCCGGGCGGCCACCGATGTCGAAGCCGCGGTGACCCGGATCCGGCCCGTGTGCGATGACGTCAGGCGCCGCGGGGCGGCGGCCGTGCGCGAGTACACCGCCCGGTTCGACGGTGTGGACCTGGCCACCACCCGGGTCCCGCAGGCCGCCCTTGATCAGGCGCTGGCGGGGCTTGACCCCGAGGTCCGGCGGGCCCTGGAGGAGGCCATCCGGCGTACCAGGCGGGTGCACGGGGCGCAGATCCCGGCCGAGATCGTCACCCAGGTCACTGACGGGCTCACCGTCACCGGCCGCTTCGTGCCTGTAGGCCGGGCCGGGGTGTACGTGCCGGGCGGCCTGGTGGCTTACCCGTCGTCGGTGGTCATGAACATCGTCCCGGCCCAGGCGGCCGGGGTCGGCTCGGTCGCGGTGGCGTCGCCGCCGCAGGCCGGCCACGGCGGCCTGCCGCATCCGTCGGTGCTGGCCGCCTGCGCGCTGCTCGGCATCGGTGAGGTGCACGCCGCGGGCGGCGCCCAGGCCCTGGCCATGTTCGCCTACGGCACGGACGACTGCGACCCCGTCGACGTCATCACCGGCCCGGGCAACGTCTACGTGGCCGCCGCCAAGCGGGTGCTGCGCGGCGTGGTCGGCACCGATGGTGAGAACGGCCCCACCGAGGTGGCCGTCATCGCCGACGACACCGCCGATCCCGTCCACGTGGCCGCCGACCTGATCGCCCAGGCCGAGCACGACGAGCTCGCGGCCTGCCTGCTCGTCACCACCGACGCCGCGCTGGCCGATGACGTCGAGGCCGAACTGGCCCGCCAGGTCCCGGGCACCAGGCACCGCGCCCGGGTGGAAACCGCGCTGGCCGGCCAGGCCGCCTGCGTGCTGGTAGACAACCTGGACGCGGCGCTGGCGGTCAGCGACGCCTGGGCGCCCGAGCACCTGGAGATCCAGACCCGCGACGCGGCCAAGCTGGCCGCCCGGGTGACCAACGCCGGCGCGGTCTTCGCCGGCCCGTACTCGCCCGTGTCACTCGGGGACTACCTGGCCGGCTCGAACCACGTGCTGCCCACCGGCGGGACCGCCCGGCACACCAGCGGGCTGTCCGTGTTCCCGTTCCTGCGGCTGGTCAACGTCATCGAATGCGACCAGGCGGCGCTGGCCGCCACCGCCCCGCTGATCGACGCCCTGGGCGGCGCCGAGGACCTGGCCGCGCACGTGGCCGCGGTCCGGGTCCGCGTCCCGCGCGAGCCGGGAGCCGGCCGGTGAGCGTGCCACCCCTGCCCGTTCGGGATGACCTGAAAGACCTGCATCCGTACGGCGCGCCGCAGATCGACGTGCCGGTGCGGCTGAACACCAACGAGAATCCCTACCCGCCCAGCCCCCGGATGGTCCGGGCCATCGCCGACGCGGTGGCGGCGGCGGCCGTGAGCCTGAACCGCTACCCGGACCGGGACCTGACCGAGCTGCGCAAGGACCTGGCCGACTACCTCGGCCACGGCCTGACCGGCCGGAACCTGTGGGCGGCCAACGGTTCCAACGAGGTCATCCAGCAGGTCTACCAGGCCTTCGGCGGCCCCGGCCGGCAGGCGCTCGGGTTCGACCCCGGCTACTCCATGCACCCGCTCATCGCGCGGGTGACCAGCACCGGCTGGATCGCCGCCGACCGGGACGAGGACTTCGGCCTGGACCCGGCGCACGCGGCCCGCGCCATCGCAGAGCACCGCCCGAGCCTGGTCTTCCTGACCTCGCCGAACAACCCGACCGGCACCGCCGCCCCGATGGAGCTCATCGAGGCCGTCTGCGACGCGGCCCCCGGCCTGGTCGTCATCGACGAGGCCTACGCCGAGTTCGCCCGGGCGGGCACGCCCAGCGCCCTGAGCCTGCTGCCGCGGTACCAGGGGCTGATCGTCACCCGCACCATGTCCAAGGCCTTCGCCATGGCCGGGGCCAGGATCGGGTACCTGGCCGCCGCCCCCGAGGTGGTCGAGAAGCTGCTGCTGGTCCGGCTGCCCTACCACCTGTCCGCGGTCACCCAGGCGGTGGCCAGGACCGCACTCGCGCTGGCCGCCGAGCCCCTGGCCACCGTAGATACCCTGCGGGCCGAACGGGACGGGCTGGTGGCCTGGCTGAGAAGCCAGGGGCTGAGCGTGGCGGACTCGGACGCCAACTTCGTGCTGTTCGGCGAGTTCGACTCGCGCCGGGCGGTCTGGCAGGGGCTGCTCGACCGCGGCGTGCTGATCCGCGAGGTCGGACCGCCGCGCTGGCTGCGGGTCACGGTCGGGCTGCCGGAGGAGATGGCGGCGTTCCGCGCCGCCCTGACCGAGGTACTGAGCGAGGTGCGGGCCTGATGAGCCGTGTGGCACGGGTGGAACGGGTCACCAAGGAGACCCGGATCCTGGTCGAGCTTGACCTGGACGGCAGCGGGGTTACCGAGGTCGGCACCGGGGTCCCGTTCTTCGACCACATGCTGGCCCAGCTGGGCAAGCACGGCTGCCTCGACCTGACCGCGCGGGCCCAGGGCGACACCGAGATCGACGCCCACCACACCGTGGAGGACACGGCCATCACGCTCGGCCAGGCGCTCAAGGAGGCGCTCGGCGACAAGAGCGGCATCAACCGGTTCGGTGACGCGCTGGTGCCGCTGGACGAGACGCTGGTGCAGGCCGCCGTGGACCTGTCCGGGCGGCCCTACGTGGTGCACCACGAGCCGGACGGCATGGCTCCGCTGATCGGCAGCTACGACACCACGCTGACCAGGCACATCTTCGAGTCGCTGGCCTTCTCGGCCGGGATCTGCCTGCACGTGCGGGTGATCGAGGGCCGCAACCCGCACCATATCGTCGAGGCCCAGTTCAAGGCGGTGGCCCGGGCGCTGCGCACGGCCGCCGCCCCGGACCCACGGGCAGGCGGCATCCCCAGCACCAAGGGCGTGCTCTGATATGCCCCGTGTGGTCGTGCTGGACTACGGCTCGGGGAACCTGCGCTCCGCCCAGCGCGCGCTGGCCCGGGTGGGCGCCGACGTCGAGGTGACGGCGGACGCCGACGCCGCGCTGGAGTGCGACGGCCTGGCCGTGCCCGGCGTGGGCGCGTTCGCGGCCTGCATGGCCGGCCTGCGCGCGGTCGGCGGCGACAAGCTGATCGCGCGGCGGCTCGAGCTCGGCCGGCCGGTCCTCGGCATCTGCGTGGGCATGCAGGTGCTGTTCGCGGCGGGCGCGGAGCACGGGATCTGGACCGAGGGCTGCGGCGCGTGGCCGGGCACGGTCGAGCGGCTGGACGCCGGCGTGCTGCCGCACATGGGCTGGAACACCGTGGCGGCGGCGCCGGGCTCGGTGCTGTTCGCCGGGATCGCCCCGGGAACCAGGTTCTACTTCGTGCACTCCTACGCGCTGCGCTCGGCCGGCGCAGGTGAGCTCGCCGCCGCGGGCGCCCGTATCTCCTGGACCGAGCACGGTGAGCCGTTCGCCGCGGCCGTAGAGAAGGGGGCAGGGGAGGCGGGTGGGATGCTGTCGGCCACCCAGTTCCACCCGGAGAAGTCCGGTGACGCCGGCGCCACCCTGCTGTCCAACTGGCTGGAGACCCTTTGAGCTGGAAGAAACTGTGACCGGGCTTACCCTGCTTCCCGCCGTCGACGTCACCGAGGGGCACGCGGTCCAGCTCGTGCAGGGCGTGGCGGGCAGCGGCGGCCAGTACGGCGACCCGGTGCAGGCGGCGCTGCGCTGGCAGGAGGCCGGCGCCTCCTGGATTCACCTGGTGGACCTGGACGCGGCCTTCGGCCGCGGGTCGAACGCGGACCTGCTCGGGCAGGTCGTGCAGAAGCTGGACGTCAACGTGGAGATGTCCGGCGGCATCAGGGATGAGGCCTCGCTGTCCCGGGCGCTGGCCACCGGCTGTGCCCGGGTCAACATCGGCACCGCGGCGCTGGAGAATCCCGACTGGGTGCGGTCGGTCATCGCCCGCCACGCCGACCGGGTCGCGGTCGGGCTCGACGTCCGCGGCACCCGGCTGGCCGCGCGCGGCTGGACCGCCGAGGGCGGTGACCTGTACCAGACGCTGGACCGGCTCGACGCCGAGGGCTGCGCCAGGTACGTGGTGACCGATGTGCTCAAGGACGGCACGCTGCGCGGCCCCAACCTGGACCTGCTCAAGACCGTGTGCGGCCGGACGGACGCGCCCGTGGTGGCCAGCGGGGGAGTGTCCAGCCTGGCCGACCTGCGTGCCATCGCCTCCCTCGTCCCGCTGGGCGTGGAGGGCGCGATCGTCGGCACGGCGCTGTACGAGGGCGCGTTCAGCCTGGCCGAGGCGCTGGCCGAGGTGGCCGGATGACGGTCGCCGTCCGCGTTATCCCCTGCCTGGACGTGGACGGCGGCCGGGTGGTCAAGGGGGTGAACTTCCGCGCGCTGCGCGACGCGGGGGACCCGGTAGAGATGGCCGCCTTCTACGACGCCGAAGGCGCCGACGAGCTCACCTTCCTCGATATCACGGCGTCCAGCGGCGGCCGCGACACCATGTACGACGTGGTGCGGCGCACCGCCGAGCAGGTGTTCATCCCGCTGACCGTGGGCGGCGGCGTGCGCAGCGCCGAGGATGTGGACCGGCTGCTGCGCGCCGGAGCGGACAAGGTGTCGCTGAACACCGCCGCCATCGCCCGGCCGGAACTGCTCGAGGAGGCGGCCCGGCGGTTCGGGTCCCAGTGCATCGTGCTCTCCGTGGACGCGCGCCGCGCCGCTGGTCCGATCGACGCGAGCCCGCCCAGCGGCTTCGAGGTGACCACCCACGGCGGCCGGGTCGGCACCGGAATCGACGCGGTGGACTGGGCCCGGCAGGCCGTCCAGCTCGGCGCGGGGGAGATCCTGCTGAACTCGATGGACGCGGACGGCACCGCGGCCGGCTTCGACCTGGAGCTGATCCGGGCCATTCGGGCCGTGGTCACCGTGCCGGTCATCGCCAGCGGCGGCGCCGGCGTGCTGGCCCACTTCGCGCCCGCCGTCGACGCCGGCGCGGACGCCGTCCTGGCGGCCAGCGTGTTCCACTTCGGCACGCTGCGCATCGGCCAGGTCAAGAACGCCCTGCACGCCGCCGGCCACCCCGTCCGCTAACGCCGCCGCGCTCACAAGCCGGACGGGAAGGTGATCGAGTCCGGGGCGATCAGCGGCGTGCCCACCTCCAGCTGGATCTGGGCGTGCTTGGTCAGCGGGATGTCGCGCGGGTTGCCCTGGTAGACCTGGCCGTGTCCGGGGGCTCGGTGCTGACGGCGGCCATCGCGGCACCGACGATGCCGGCGTCGTTGAGCAGGGTCGCGGGCACGATGCGGGCTCGGATACCCGTCAGCCGCGGTACCCACTTGTCCGACTGCTTGCTGACGCCGCCGCCCACGATGAACAGGTCCGGCGACAGCACCGCCTCTATGTGCTGCAGGTACTCATCCACCCGGCCCGCCCACTTGCCCCAGCTCATGTCGTGGAGTTCCTTGGCGTGCTCGGAGGCGCGCTTCTCGGCGTCTTGGCCGCGGATCTCGACGTGCCCGAACTCGGTGTTCGGCACCAGGATGCCCTGGATGAACAGCGCGCTGCCGATCCCGGTGCCGAAGGTCAGCATGACCACCGTGCCGTGCTCGCCGACCCCGGCGCCGAACTTCATCTCGGCCACGCCCGCCGCGTCGGCGTCGTTCAGCACCCGGACCGGGTGGCCCGCGGCCCGGCCGAACAGCGCGCCCGCGTCCGTGCCGATCCAGGACGGGTCCAGGTTGGCCGCCGTCCTGGTCACGCCGTCGACGACCACGCCGGGGAAGGTGATCCCGATCGGGCCTGACCAGCTGAACGAGGTCACCAGCTTCTTGACCACGTCCGCCATAGCGTCCGGTACGGCCGGGCGCGGCGTTTCGATCTTCAGCCGGTCGGCGAGCAGCTTGCCCGTGCTCACGTCCACCGGCGCGCCCTTCATGCCGGTGCCGCCTATGTCGATGCCGAGTGCGTGCATGGCCATAGAGTATTCGTGCGGTTCGTTCCGCGCGCTCGGCGGGATGGTCGAAGTCGGGTAATATCTTGACCGAGAGAACGTTTCTCAGGTACTGGCTCGGGGGGGCCTTGTCGAGAGAGGATGCGGCCGATGCGCTGGTTCAAGGTCGCCGCCATCGCGGGTGGCATCATCATCGCGTTCCTGGTCGTCGGCTCGGTGGTCGGGTTCGTCATCCACGCGGTGATGGAACTGGTGATCGCCGCGCTGGTGGTGGGGGCAATCGTCGTCGCCATCAAGATGGCGCGCTCGGGCAAGCAGATCTCCCGCAAGCGGGCCGAGCGTGAGGTCCGCGACCACGACGAACACCGCGAGTCGCTGCCCCGTGCCGATGTCGAGGCTTACTCCGCCCCGCGGCAGGCCCCGCCGGCCCGGCAGACCATGCCGAATACACAGGACATCGACGACGAGCTGGCCCGGCTCAAGCGCGAGATGGGCAGCTAGCCCCAGGCGGCCAGTCCCAGGCAGCTAGCTCTAGCGCCAGCTCGGCGCGGTGAGCTTGCCCACCGCCGCCTCGGTTCCGTCGAACCGGACCCGCGCCGCGGTCGTCCGGCCCATCACCCACATGGTCAGCTCGGCCGGGCTGCCGATGACGGTCACCGCGGGAGTCGCGTTCCTGGCCGTAATCCGGTAGGCGCGGCCGTCGGCCTCCATGTCGTCCCGGGCCAGCTCGACTCCGACCGGCGCCCGGCGCAGCATCAGCCGCGCCGCCCGCAGCCGCTGCCACAGCACGCCGGACTCCCCGCTGCTCAGCTCCCGCGGATCCCAGTCCGGCGCGGCGCGGCGCACGTCCTCGTGGTGGACGAAGTACTCCACGACGTTGACCCGCTCGTCCATGCCGGGCAAAGCCATGAACGACAAGGTGGGCGGCCCCGACCTGATCATCCGGACCAGGTCGGGGAACGGCGTCCGCGCCTTGATCCGCTCCTGGACCCGTGCCGTGTAGCCGGCCAGCGGGCCGCCCATCACGCCCGCGGCGGCGTCCGGGCGGTGCTCCCGCAGCACCAGGTGAGCGGCCAGGTCCCCGGTGGTCCAGCCCTCGCACATGGTAGGTGCGTCCGGGCCGGTTTTGTCGAGCAGCGCGCACAGCGCCAGACGCTCTTCTCGGGAGTAGCTCACCTGCTGATGGTAGGCGGGATTGCTACCCTGACTGAAGTCACGCCGCTGTGCTAGCCCGGGGGGCGACCCCCCGGACCCCCGCACGAGGAGGAAGCAGTGCTCGACCCAGCCATCGCCGCCCGGCTCAAGCGGGATCCCGCCGGCCTGGTCGCGGCGATCGCCCAGCAGTACGACACCGGCGAGGTGCTGATGCTCGGCTGGATGGACGACGAGGCCCTGCATCGCACGCTCAGCACCGGCCGGTGCACCTACTGGTCGCGCAGCCGCCAGGCGTACTGGGTGAAGGGCGAGACCTCAGGGCATCAGCAGTGGGTCAAGTCGGTGGCGCTGGACTGCGACGGCGACGCCCTCGTGGTCAAGGTCGACCAGATCGGCGCGGCCTGCCACACCGGCGACCGGACCTGCTTCGACGCGGATGTTCTGCCTGCTGCCGTAGGAGAACCGGCCAGCGCGCCGGGCTGACATGCCCGCTTCCCGCAGGGAATTCACCCTGGTGCTGCTGCTCGGCGCGGCCGGCGCCGGGCTGGTCGTATTCGCCGTGCGGCAGCCCTGGGCGCAGGCCGTCTTCACCCCGCCGCACCCGCTGCCCGCCGAGGACATCTCCGTCACCGGCCAGCAGCTCGTCCCGCTGGCTACCGCGCTGGCCCTGGCCGCACTGGCCTGCCTGGCGGCGGTGATCGCCACCAGGTCGGCGGCCCGCCGCGCGGCCGGGGTGCTGCTGGCGGTGCTGGGCGCGGGTGCGGCCGTGGCCGCGGCCGCCGGGGTGACGGCGGCCACCGTGGTGGCCGCGGCCCGCGCGGATGCCGCGACCGGCGCCCTGGGCGGGTCGACGACCAGCGGCACCTCGCCGGGCGGCGCGGCGCACGGCATCGTGATCGCGGGCTCGGCCAGCCGGGCGGTGATTACCGGCGCGCCCTGGCAGGCCGCGGCGGTCTGCGGCGGCGTGGCCATCGTCCTGGCGGGCCTGGCCACCGCCGGGCGCGGCCCGCGCTGGCCGGTCATGTCGGCCCGGTTCGAGCGCCCTGGACAATCCCGGACCCGCGTACGGGAACCCGACTCCGCGACCATGTGGGAGTCGCTGAGCCGGGACGTCGACCCGACCAAGGACCTGGAAGACGCGGCGCCTGAGGATCTGGAAGAAGCGGCGCCCAAGGACCTGGAAGACCAGCGCGGTGGCGGGGCATCCGGCTGACTCGCGGTCGGTCCTGCTCGCCGAGCATGAACCCGAGGTCGCCGAGATGTCGGCTCGGTACCTGAGCCGGGACGGGCTGCGGGTCCGCCTGGTCAGCGACCCGGACCAGACCCTGGCCGAACTGACCGCGGGCCCTGACGCCGTGGCCGTGGTCGACCTGACCATGCCCGGCCTCGACCCGCGCCGCATCAGGCGGGCCCTGCGCACGCCGGTCATCTTCCTGGTGGCCGATCTCAAGCGCCCCCGGCCTCGCGGCCTGGCCGCCCGGGGTGACGTGGCCGGGGCCCGGCGCTGGCTGGCCCGGCCGTTCAGTCCCCGCCAGCTGGTCGCCCTGGTCCGTGACGTCCTGGATCAGCCTGCCCCGCCCGGGCCGGGCAAGACCGTCCGGTCGGCCGCCGGGCTGCGGCTGGACGGCGAAAGCCGGACCGTAGTAGCCGACGGTCATCGTGTGCCCCTGACCGCTACCGAGTGTGGGGTGCTGGCCGCCCTGATGGACCACCCCGGCCGGGTGCTCTCCCGGCGCCAGCTGCTGACCGCGGCGGGCCGCCCGGCTGCGGGCGACCGGACCGCCGACGTGTACATCGCCCAGCTCAGGGCCAAGATCCCCGCGGCCGCGGGGATCCGCACGGTCCGCGGCTCCGGCTACGTACTCGATCCGTGACCACGCGATCCTGGCCCGCCGCGGCGGCCGATTCGAGGGGGGCAGTCACGTGGGCACCCAGGCGACGGGACTACGATCAGTGGCGCAACAGTACCGACTTGAGGGGATGACCGAACCGCGTGAGTGTGCTCGACGAGATCCTAGACGGCGTGCGTGCCGATCTCGCCGACCGGCAGCAGCGCGTCTCTCTGGACCACCTGAAGGAGATGGCGCGGCAGGCGCCGTCACCGCGGGACGCGCTGGCCGCGTTGAAGGCTGAGGGTGTCAGCGTCATCGCCGAGGTGAAGCGGGCCAGCCCGTCGCGCGGGCAGATGGCCACCATCGACGATCCGGCCGCGCTGGCCGGCGATTACGAGGCCGGCGGCGCGAAGATCATCAGCGTGGTGACCGAGGAGCGGCGGTTCGGCGGGTCGCTGGCCGACCTGACCGCGGTGCGCCGTGCGGTGCAGGTGCCGCTGCTGCGCAAGGACTTCGTGATCAGCTCCTACCAGCTCTGGGAGGCCCGGGCCCACGGCGCTGACCTGGTGCTGCTGATCGTGGCCGCCCTGGAGCAGAGCGCGCTGGTCTCGCTCGTCGAGCGGGCCGTCTCCATCGGCCTGCTGCCGCTGGTCGAGGTGCACGCCGAGCCCGAACTGGACCGCGCCCTGGACGCCGGCGCCACCGTGATCGGGGTCAACGCGCGCAACCTGGCCACTCTCAAAGTGGACCGCGGGATCTTCGGCCGGATGTCCGGGCGGATCCCCGAGGGCATCGTCAAGATCGCCGAGTCCGGTGTCCGCGGCCCGCGCGACCTGCTGGCCTACGCCGCCTCCGGCGCGGACGCCGTTCTGGTGGGGGAGAGCCTGGTCACCGAGAAGGACCCGCGCAGCGCCGTCGCCGACCTGGTGACCGCGGGCTCGCATCCCGCGCTGCGCGGTGAGCGCGGATGACCGTCCCGGCCGAACCCGACATCGCCCCGGTTCCCGATACCGCCGGGCATTTCCCGGTCCACGGCGTCAGGTACGGCGGGCGGTTCGCCCCCGAATCCCTGATGGCCGCGCTGGACGAACTCACCGTGGCCTACGAGCAGGCCCGCACCGATCCCGCCTTCCGGGCCGAGCTCGACGCGCTGCTGGCCGGCTACGCCGCCCGGCCGACCCTGCTGACCCGGGCCGGACGGTTCGGCCAGCAGGCCGGCGGCGCCACCGTGCTGCTCAAGCGCGAGGATCTCACCCACACCGGGTCGCACAAGATAAACAACGTGCTCGGCCAGGTGCTGCTGGCCAAGCGGATGGGCAAGACGCGGGTCATCGCCGAGACCGGCGCCGGCCAGCACGGCGTGGCCACCGCCACCGCGGCCGCCCTGCTCGGCTTGGACTGCGCCGTCTACATGGGCGAGGAGGACACCCTCCGGCAGGCCCTGAACGTCTCCCGCATGCGCATGCTGGGCGCTGAGGTGTTCCCGGTCACCGCGGGCACCCGCACGCTCAAGGACGCCATGAACGAGGCCTTCCGCGACTGGGTGTCGACGGTCGGCTATACCCATTACTGCATCGGCTCGGTCGGCGGGCCGCACCCGTTCCCGATGATGGTCAGGGACTTCCAGCGGATCATCGGCGTGGAGGCCAGGGAGCAGGTGCTGCGGCAGGAAGGCCGGCTGCCCGACGCGGTGATCGCCTGCGTCGGCGGCGGCTCCAACGCCATCGGCCTGTTCCATGCCTTCATCCCCG
Source organism: uncultured Actinomycetes bacterium (assembly GCA_963790065.1). Classification (GTDB taxonomy): domain Bacteria; phylum Actinomycetota; class Actinomycetes; order Streptosporangiales; family Streptosporangiaceae; genus Palsa-504. The sequence continues at coordinate 700,563 of CAWBNK010000034.1, forward strand.
ACTCAGGCGTGCGCCTGATCGGCTGCGAGGCGGGCGGCGACGGCCTGGATACCCGGCGGCATGCCGCCACGCTCACCGGCGGCTCCGCGGGCGTCCTGCACGGCATGCGCACGTACGTGCTGCAGGATGCCGACGGCCAGACCCGCGGCACGCACTCGATCTCGGCCGGCCTGGACTACCCGGGCGTCGGCCCCGAGCACGTCTGGCTGATGGAAACCGGCCGGGCCAGCTACCGCGCCGTGACCGACGCCGAGGCCATGAACGCCTTCTCCGTCCTGTGCCGCACCGAGGGCATCATCCCGGCCATCGAGTCGGCCCACGCCCTGGCCGGTGCCCTGCAGGTCGGCCGCGAGCTCGGTCCGGATGCCCTCATCCTGGTCAACCTGTCCGGCCGCGGCGACAAGGACGTGGACACCGCCTCGAAATGGTTCGGCGTATGACCGCCAGCGCGGTCAGCGTCGCCTTCGGCAAGGCCAGCGCCGACAACCGCGCCGCCCTGATCGGTTACCTGCCCGCTGGGTTCCCCACCGTGGCCGGAGCCATCGAAGCCGCCCGGGCCATGGGCGAGGCCGGGGCCGACCTCATCGAGATCGGCCTGCCCTACTCTGACCCGCTGATGGACGGCCCGGTGATCGCCGAGGCCGTGCACCGGGCCCTGGCGGGCGGCGTCCGGGTCGCCGACGTGCTGGCCACCGTCGAGGCGGTGGCCGCGGCCGGGATCCCCGCCCTGATCATGACCTACTGGAACCCGGTCGACCGGTACGGCGTGCGCGCCTTCGCCCGCGACCTGGCCCAGGCGGGCGGCTCGGGGCTGATCACACCCGACCTCACGCCCGAGGAGGCCGGCTCCTGGCTCGAGGCCTCCGACGCTTACGGTCTCGACCGGGTGTTCCTGGCCGCGCCGAGCTCCACCGACGCACGCATCGCCACCGTCACCGGGACCTGCCGCGGGTTCGTCTACGCCGCCTCGCTGATGGGCATCACCGGAGCCCGCGACGCGGTCAGCGGCGACGCCGGTGCCCTGGTCGCCCGGATCCGCCGGCATACCGACCTGCCGGTCGCCGTGGGCCTGGGCGTGAGCAACGGCGTCCAGGCCGCGCAGGTGGCCGCCTTCGCCGACGGCGTGATCGTGGGCTCCGCCTTTGTCCGCCGCCTGCTGGACGCCGAACCGGCCGCGGGCGTGGCCGCGGTCCGCGACCTTGCCGCCGATCTGTCCGCCGGGGTCCGCCGTCGTACGGCCGGGCGGGTAATGTCGCAAGATGGCGCTCTGCTTGCCTCCGGGGGGACGACCCCCCTGGAGCCCCCCGCTGGCGTCGATCCCGAGCCCCGGTCATGATGCCTGGCGGCTAGGGCCGCTGCCGGTCCGGGCCTACGCGCTGTGCGTCACCGCCGGGATCCTGGTCGCCGTGCTGGTGGCCAGCCGCAGGTACCGCCGGTCCGGCGGGCGAGCCGGGGTCATCCTCGACGTGGCCGCCTGGGCCGTCCCGTTCGGTCTGGCCGGCGCGGTGCTGCACGCCCTCCTCATCGACGCCAGGCACGACTTCACCGGCCAGTACCGGCTCTGGCACGCCGTCACGGCGGGGGTCGCGGTCATCGGCATTCCCGGCGCGGTGGCGCTCGGCGCCCTCGGGGCCTGGATCGCCTGCCGCCGGGCGGGCCTGCCGCTGGGCCCGGTCGCGGGCGCGGTGGCCCCTGCCCTGATGTTCGGCCTGGCCATCGGGACCCTGGGCAACTGGTGGGCGCAGCAGTTCTACGGCCGTCCCTCGAGCTGGTGGTGGGCGGTGCAGATCTCGCCCACCCACCGCGTGCCCGGTTACGAGAACTACGGGACGTTCCAGCCTGCCTTCGGCTACCAGTCGCTGTGGGACGTGGCGGTCGGTTTCGGCGTGATCTGGGCCGCACGCCGGCTCGCGCTTTCCGGGGAACGGACGTTCATGCTGGCCGCCGCCTGCTACGCCGCGGGCAGCTGGTGGGTGGAGTCCGTGCGCATCGGTCCGCAGCCCCGGTTGCTGGGCATCAGCTACGGCGCGCTGGGCGACATCGTGGTGTTCGCACTGGCCGTAGCTGGTCTATACCTGACCCGGCCGAGGGGCACGCCACCAGCGCGAACGTATTCCAAGGCTGCTCTAGTAGACGATTCTTCTGGTGATGTAATGTCTATGTAACAGGGCCAGTGTCGTCCCGAGCGCACGGTTGCGGGGTTATCGAGACGACAGGAGAGCGCATGGCGGCGGCTGGCCTTTACGACCCCCGTTTTGAGCACGACGCCTGTGGCGTCGGCTTCGTCGCGGACCTGTCAGGCCGCGGCGGCCATGACGTGGTGGCCCAGGCCCTGCGGGTGCTGTGCCACCTGGAGCACCGCGGCGCGCAGGGCGGCGACCCGGGGACCGGGGACGGGGCCGGGATCTTGACCCAGCTGCCGGATGAGTTCTTCCGCGCCGTAACCGGTTTGGCCCTGCCCGAGCCTGGCTCGTATGCGGCCGGCCTGGCCTTCATCTCTGCGGAACGGTCCGTGGTATCCGCCGCCATCGAACGCCTCGCCGCGGCCGAGGGGCTGCGCGTACTGGGCTGGCGCGAGGTCCCCAACGACGCCAGCGCCTGCGGCGAAGGCGCGCGGGCGGTGCTGCCTGAACTGGCCCAGCTGTTCGTCGCGGGCCGCCACGGCGAGTCCGGCCTGCAGCTCGAGCGGATGGCCTTCTGCCTGCGCAAGAGGGCCGAGCATGAGGGCGGCGTGTACTTCGCCAGCCTGTCGGCCCGGACCATCGTCTACAAGGGCATGCTGTCGGCGGTGCAGCTCGAGCCGTTCTTCCCCGACCTGTCCGATGCCAGGTACGGCTCGGCGCTGGCCCTGGTGCACAGCAGGTTCTCGACCAATACCTTCCCGTCCTGGCCGCTGGCCCACCCGTACCGGTACGTGGCGCACAACGGCGAGATCAACACGATCCGGGGCAACCGCAACTGGATGCGGGCCCGGGAGGCGATGCTGGCCACCGACCTGATCCCGTCCTCGGCGGACGGGAAGGGCATCGAGCGGCTTTTCCCGATCCTGAACGAGGAAGGCAGCGACTCGGCCAGCTTCGACGAGTGCCTGGAACTGCTGCACATGGGCGGCCGGTCGCTGCCGCACGCGGTGCTCATGATGATCCCCGAGCCGTGGGAGAACCATGAGGAGATGACGGCAGGGCGGCGCTCGTTCTACCAGTTCCACGCCGGGATGATGGAGCCCTGGGACGGCCCCGCGCTGATCGCCTTCACCGACGGCTCTGTCATCGGCGCGGTCCTGGACCGCAACGGCCTGCGGCCGGGCCGGTACTGGGTGACCAGCGACGGCCTGGTCGTGCTGGCCAGCGAGGTCGGCGTGCTGGACATCGACCCCGCCACCGTGATCAGGAAGGGCCGCCTGCAGCCGGGCCGCATCTTCCTGGCCGACACCGCCGCCGGCCGCATCGTGGAGGACGAAGAGGTCAAGGCCGCCCTGGCCGCCGAACACCCCTACGAGGCCTGGCTGCACGCCGGCCTGATTCACCTCGACGATCTCCCCGATCGCCCCTCGCCCGCCCCCAAGGGTGGTGAAACCCCGGTTTCAGCACCCTCTAACGTGGTGAAACCCGGGTTTCACTCCGCTCCCGATGACGCTGCGGAGGCCGGGACCGACCTGGTCATGTTGCAGCGGATGCACGGGTACACGGAAGAGGGAATCCGGGTCATCCTGGCCCCGATGGCGCGCGCGGGCGCGGAGCCGATCGGGTCTATGGGCACCGACACGCCGGTGGCCGTGCTTTCCGACCGGCCGCGGCTAGTGTTCGACTACTTCACCCAGCTGTTCGCCCAGGTGACCAACCCGCCGCTGGACGCCATCAGGGAAGAGCTGGTCACCTCGCTGGGCACCGTCACCGGTCCCGAGCAGAACCTGCTGGAGCCGATCCCGGCCTCCTGCCGCCAGATCATGCTGCCGTTCCCGGTGATCAACGACAACGACCTGGCCAAGATCGTCCACATCAACGACGAGGGCAACCTGCCCGGGCTGGCCTCGCACGTGGTCGACGGGCGCTACGACCCGCACGGCGGCGGCGACGGCCTGCGCGCCCGGCTGGCCGAGATCTGCGCCGAGGTCTCCGCCGCCATCGAATCCGGTGCCCGCCTCATCATCCTCTCCGACCGTCTGGCGCCCCGCGCCGACCGCGTTCCGATTCCGTCGCTGCTGCTGACCGGGGCGGTCCACCACCACCTGATCCGGGAGAAGTCGCGGACCCAGGCCGGCCTGGTCGTCGAGGCCGGGGACGTCCGCGAGTGCCACCACGTGGCGCTGCTGGTCGGCTACGGAGCCGCAGCCGTCAACCCGTACCTGGCCATCGAGTCGGTCAGGGACCTGGTCCGGCGCGGCGTGCTGGAGGGCGCGACCGAGAAGCGCGCCGAGGCCAACCTGCTCAAGGCCCTGGGCAAGGGCCTGCTGAAGATCATGTCCAAGATGGGGGTGTCCACCGTCGCCTCCTACACCGGGGCGCAGATCTTCGAGGCCATCGGCCTGGGCCCCGAGGTCATCGGCACCTGCTTCGCCGGCACCACGTCCCGGCTGTCCGGGGTGGGCTTCGAGGAACTGGCCGCCGAGACCAGCCTGCGCACCGGCCGCGCCCTGGCCCCCGGAGCGGGCCTGGACTACCGCCGGCTCGAGGGCGGCGGTGAGTACCAGTGGCGCCGCGACGGCGAGCCGCACCTGTTCAGCCCGGAGGCGGTGTTCAAGCTCCAGCACGCCACCCGCAGCGGCCGGTACGAGGTCTTCCGCGAGTACACCTCGCTGATCAACGACCAGTCGCGGCGGCTGATGACGCTGCGCGGGCTGTTGCACATCCGCGGCGTCGACGCCGGACCCGGCCCGGGCGGCGGCCAGCAGGAACCACGGCCCGTTCCGATCGAAGAAATAGAGCCAGCGGCCAGCATCGTGCGGCGGTTCGCGACCGGGGCCATGTCCTACGGGTCGATCTCGGCCGAGGCGCACGAGACCCTGGCCATCGCCATGAACCGGCTGGGCGGCCGGTCGAACACCGGCGAGGGCGGCGAGGACCCGGAGCGGTTCAGCCGCGATCCAGGCGGCGACTGGCGGCGCTCGGCGGTCAAGCAGGTGGCCAGCGGGCGGTTCGGCGTGACCAGCGAGTACCTGGTCAACGCGGACGACCTGCAGATCAAGATGGCCCAGGGGGCCAAGCCGGGGGAGGGCGGCCAGCTGCCCGGGCACAAGGTGTACCCGTGGATCGCCAAGACCAGGTACTCCACTCCCGGAGTGGGCCTGATCTCGCCGCCGCCACACCACGACATCTACTCGATCGAGGACCTGGCCCAGCTGATCCACGACCTGAAGAACGCCAACCCCGCGGCCCGGGTGCACGTCAAGCTGGTGTCCGAGGTGGGCGTGGGCACGGTCGCGGCCGGGGTGTCCAAGGCGCACGCCGACGTGGTGCTGATCAGCGGGCACGACGGCGGGACCGGAGCGGCCCCGCTGACCTCGCTCAAGCACGCGGGCACGCCCTGGGAGCTTGGCCTGGCCGAGACCCAGCAGACACTCCTGCGCAACAAGCTGCGCGACCGGATCGTGGTGCAGGCCGACGGGCAGCTGAAGACCGGCCGGGACGTGATCATCGCCGCGCTGCTCGGCGCCGAGGAGTTCGGCTTCGCCAGCGCGCCGCTGGTGGTGTCCGGCTGCGTCATGATGCGCGTCTGCCACCTGGACACCTGCCCGGTCGGCGTGGCCACCCAGAACCCCGAGCTGCGGGCCAGGTTCAACGGCAAGCCGGAGTTCGTGGTCAACTTCTTCGAGTTCATCGCCGAGGAGGTCAGGGAGTACCTGGCCCGGCTGGGGTTCCGGACGCTCGAGGAGATCATCGGCCGGGTCGACCTGCTGGACGCGGCGCTGGCCGTGGAGCACTGGAAGGCCTCCGGGCTGGACTTGTCGCCCGTGCTCTACCGGCCCCAGCTGCCCGAGGGTGCCGCGCTCAGCTGCAAGCAGCGGCAGGATCACGGGCTGGACAAGGCGCTGGACAACACGCTCATCCAGCTGGCCGAGGGCGCGCTCGAGGAGGGCCGCGCGGTGCGGCTCGAGCTGCCGATCAGGAACGTGAACCGGACCGTCGGCACCATGCTCGGCTACGAGGTGACCCGCCGCTGGGGCGGCGAAGGCCTGCCGGACGACACGATCGACATCTCGTTCTCCGGCTCGGCCGGGCAGTCGTTCGGGGCGTTCCTGCCGCGCGGCGTCACGCTGCGCCTGGCCGGCGACGCGAACGACTACCTGGGCAAGGGCCTGTCCGGCGGGCGGCTGGTGGTCCGGCCCCCGGCCGGCGTCCCGTTTGCCGCTGAGGAGCAGGTCCTTGCGGGCAACGTGATCGGCTACGGCGCCACGGCCGGCGAGATCTTCCTGCGCGGCCTCGTCGGCGAGCGGTTCTGCGTGCGGAACTCCGGCGCGCTCGCGGTGGCCGAAGGCACCGGGGACCACGGCTGCGAGTACATGACCGGCGGCCGGGTGGTGATCCTCGGGTCGGTCGGGCGCAACTTCGCAGCCGGCATGTCGGGCGGCATCGCCTACGTGCTCGACTGCCCGGTCCGGCGGGTGAACCTGGAGATGGTCGACCTGGACCCGGTGGAGGAGAGCGACGCCAAGTTCCTGCGCCAGGTGACCGAGCGCCACTACGCGGAAACGGGGTCCGCGGTCGCGGCCCGGCTGCTGGGCGACTGGGATCCCGGCCGGTTCACCAAGGTCATGCCGAAGGACTACAAGCGAGTGCTGTCGGCCGCGTCGCAGGCCGAGCGCGAGGGCCGCGACGTCGACGAGGCCGTCATGGCCGCGGCGCACGGGTAAAGGGGAGCGGACATGGCTGACCCGAAGGGATTCCTGACCACTCCCCGCGAGATCCCCGCCCGCCGCCCCGTCGACCTGCGGCTGACGGACTGGCGGGAGGTGTACGAGCCGTTCCCGCCCAGCCGGCTGGAACGGCAGGCGGGCCGCTGCATGGACTGCGGCATACCGTTCTGCCACAACGGCTGCCCGCTGGGGAACCTGATCCCCGAGTGGAACGACCTGGTCTGGCGGCACGACTGGGAGCAGGCCGCCGACCGGCTGCACGCCACGAACAACTTCCCCGAGTTCACCGGGCGGCTTTGCCCAGCGCCGTGCGAAGCCGCCTGCGTGCTCGGGATCAACGCTGACCCGGTCACGATCAAGCAGGTCGAGGTGGAGATCATCGACCGGGCGTTCGCGTCCGGCTGGGTGCGGCCGCGGCCGCCCGCGGAGCTGACCGGCCGCACCGTGTCCGTGATCGGCTCGGGCCCGGCCGGCCTGGCGGCCGCCCAGCAGCTGACCCGGGCCGGGCACGCGGTCACCGTATTCGAGCGCGACGAAGCGCCCGGCGGGCTGCTGCGGTACGGCATCCCCGCGTTCAAGCTGGAGAAGCGGCACCTGGACCGGCGGCTGGCCCAGATGCGGGCCGAGGGCACGCAGTTCCGCTGCGGGATCGAGGCCGGGACCGATGTCACCGCCGGTGAGCTGCGGGCCTCCTTCGACGCCGTGGTGCTGTGCGGCGGCGCACGGGTGCCGCGTGATCTGCCGCTGCCCGGGCGCGGGCTGGCCGGGATCCACCAGGCCATGGAGTACCTGCCGCTAGCCAACCGGGTCGTGGCGGCCGACCCGGCCGACCCGGCCGAGCCGGCCATCAGCGCCCGCGGCCGGCACGTGGTCATCATCGGCGGCGGCGACACCGGCGCGGACTGCCTGGGCACCGCCCACCGGCAGGGCGCGGCGTCGGTGACCCAGCTCGAGATCCTGCCCCGCCCGCCCGCGTCCCGGCCGGGTCACCAGCCCTGGCCGACCTACCCGATGATCTACCGCGTCTCCAGCGCGCACGAGGAGGGCGGGGAGCGGGGCTACGCCACCTCCACCCTCGAGTTCCTCGGCGATTCCGGCGGCCGGGTCCGTGCTCTGCTGCTGGCCGACGCGGACGGCTTCGACCCGGTGCCCGGCACCGAGCGCGAGCTCCCGGGTGACCTGGTGCTGCTCGCGATGGGCTTTACCGGAGCCGAACGGCCCGGGCTGCTCGCCGACCTGGGCGTGGACTTCGACCCGCGGGGCAACGTGGGCCGCGGGCCGGACTACGCGACCTCGGTCCCCGGCGTGTTCGCCGCCGGAGACATGGGCCGCGGCCAGTCGCTGATCGTCTGGGCCATCGCCGAGGGCCGCAGCGCCGCCGCGGGCGTCGATCGCTACCTGGGCGGGAACGCCCATCTGCCTGCGCCGATCCCGCCTACCGCCCGCCCGCTTTCCTGAACTTCGAGGCATAACGCCCGCATGAGCATAGTCTGATGGGCTAACGGCCTGGTGATTCGGTTGGTCTAGGAGCGGCACGACGATGGCGATATGTCCGAATGGTCACTACTCGGCGGCTGATGACTACTGTGACGTGTGCGGCCAAAGTATCGCTCTTAGTCCTGGATCTGATCCGGCCCGCGCGAGCGGCAAGCACCATGCCGGCCGCCCGGGGCCGATGGTCGGCCCCAGCCAGTCATGCCAGCGCTGCGGCAGCGTGAGCGCCGGACAGTTCTGCGAGCGGTGCGGCCTGAAGTTCCGGGCCCGGCGGCCGTTTGCCCCGCTGTCCCAGGATGAGCTGGACCAGGACGAGCTGTCCCAGCCTCGGCCGCCGCTGGCCGAGCTGTCCCAGCCTCGGCCGCCGCAGGCTGAGCTGGCCCAGCCTCGGCCGCCGCAGGCGGAGCCCGCCGGGTCGTCCGCGTGGCCGACGTCGTGGTCCGATGCGCCGTCACCGTCCGCCCCGCCTCCCGCGCCGTCACCGTCCGCCCCGCCTCCCGCGCCGTCACCGTCCGCCCCGCCTCCCGCGCGGTCAGGACCGCCTGAATCGCTGTTCCCGCCGCTGGCTAAGCCCGACTCGATACGCTCGCCCTGGCTCGCGGCACCGTCTCCGCCACCGTCCGCCCCGCCCGCCGCGGCCCCGCCCGCCGCGGCCCCGCCCGCCGCCGCACCGGAAGCGCCCTGGGCGGCCTCCGCAGCGCCTTGGGCGGCCCGCGAGGCGTCGTGGACGGCTCCCGAACCGTCATGGACGACTCCCGAAGCGCCCTGGGGCGTATCGGAGACCACGAGGCCCGCACCCAGTCCGACCTGGACGGGGCCCTCGGAGTCAGCCACCTGGACGGGGCCCTCGGAGTCAGCCACCTGGACGGCGCCGACGGAGCCAGCCCGGCCCGCGCCGGCCGAACCCGCTTGGACCGCGCCCCCCGAGCCAGTCCCGTCCGCGCCCGCCGAACCCGCCTGGACCGCGCCCCCCGAGCCAGCCTGGACCGCGCCCCCCGAGCCAGCCTGGACCGCGCCCCCCGAGCCAGCCTGGACCGCGCCCCCCGAGCCTGAGGATTCCGCCCCGGCGGTTCCCCCGGCCACCGAGGATGATCCCGCGGACCTGGCGGCCCCCGGCCTGCCCGCACCGTCAGGCGAGGTCGCCCCGCCCGGTCTGCCGACCCCGCCGGACGAGCCCACGGCGAACGAGGCCGCGCCGTCCGAGCCCGACCCGGACGAGTCGGCCTGGCGCTGGACGGCGCCACCCGAGCCTGGCGCGACCGCGTCGTGGCCGAGTCCGCCATGGCCGAGTCCGCCATGGCCGAGTCCGCCATGGCCGAGTCGGCCCTAGCCGAACCCGCCGTGCCCGCACCGGTCACGCCAGTGCACGGCAATCATGCCGTGGCGGACCAGATTGCTCCGGCCGCCGAGCCCGCGCCGCCCGCTGAGGCGGACGCCGAGCCCGGGGTGTTCTCCTGGTCCGCGCCGGCGTTCGCGGCCGCCCCGCCGGCCTCGCCCGTGCTGCCACCGCCGTCGGCTGCCCCGGTCCGGCCGGCACCGTCGTCATCTTCCCCGCTACCGAGGCAGACCGCGCCGCCCACCACGCCCATACCGGTATTCACCCCCACCACCTGGACTGCGGCGGTCTCCACGGATCGCGAATACTACGACCTGATGCAGCGGAAGAGGGTTCCGTTCGGCTCTGCGATCGAGTTTCCCGTCTACGCCATCGAACGGCGATTCCCGATGTCCGGCAGCCAGATGCGCATCGGTCGGCGCAGCGCGGCCCGGGGCCTGGAGCCGGAGATCGACCTGGCCGACCCGCCTGCGGATCCGGGCGTCAGCCGGCTGCACGCGATCCTGATCGCCGCCTCCAACGGCACCTGGGCGGTCCTCGATCCGGGTTCGGCCAACGGCACCATGCTCAACGGCCGCGAGCTGGCCGTCGGCGAGATGGTTACCTTGCACGACGGTGACCGCATCAACCTCGGTGCCTGGACCGCCATCATCGTGCACCGCGGATAAGGAGGCCGGCCGCGGCTGGCCGGCGGTCCCTGCCGTAGGCTGCTCCGCTAGCCTGAACCCCTGTTCGCCTGTTGGCGTTAACCCCAAGTAGTCCCTAATTGCGGGCAAAATAAGAGCGGTATGGTGCGTCGGTTCCGACGACGGGAGCGTGCATGGCGGGACGGCGATGAGCACCATGGTTACCGGTAGCCCGCCGCTGGGGCAGGCTGCACCGCGCGGGCACGCTGTGCCGGGGGGACTTCAGGCCCACGGGCCCCGCCGCGGGTTCAGGCTCCCGCGAACCTCGACCACGCCCGGCCGGCTCTGGCTGGTCCGGGCCGGCCTGGTGGTCCTGTGCCTGGCCTGGGGCGTGCTGGCCACGCTGATGATCAACCAGCACACGTCGGCGGCGCACCAGGTGACGGCCAGCGGCGAATCGCTCAGCCTGGATGCCCAGCAGATGTACCAGTCGCTGGCCGATGCCGACGTCATGGTCTCTACCGGGTACCTGTACGGGCGCACCGAACCGTTCTCCTACCGGCAGCGCTATCAGCACGACATCGCGGCCGCCTCAGCCGACCTGAAGGCGGTCACCGCGGCCAACGGCAACTCGGGTATCGGCGCCAGCCTCAGCGCCATCTCCCAGGCCCTGCCGGTCTACACCGGCTACGTGGAAGACGGCGAGATCTATAACTCGCTCGGCTTCCCGGCCGGCGGCTCGTTCATCGAGGTGGCCTCGGAACAGATGCACCTGACCCTGCTGCCGGCCGCCCGCAGCGTGTACGAACAGGAGAACGCCGAGCTGCAGGCCTCGAGCGCGCAAGCGACCGGGCTGCCGCTGGCCGTCATCACCGTCGTGGTCGGCCTGGCCGTGTGTTTCCTGCTGTTCCGGGCGCAGCGCTGGCTGTCCCGCCGGACGCACCGCACGATCAATACCGGCCTGCTGTTCGCCACGCTGGCCTCCCTGGCCGCGCTGGTCTGGCTCGTGGCTGCCCTGGCCGGAGCCGGGGCGGACCTGCTGCACGCCACCGGGCACGGCTCCGGTCCGGCGCAGACCCTGGCCGAGGCTGACATCACCGCGGTGCAGGCTCGCGGCGATGAGACCCTCAACCTGATCTCGCGCTCGGGCGACGCCGACTTCCAGCAGGACTTCCACACCGCGCAGAGCCGGCTGAGCAGCTTGCTGAACAGCGCCTCGGCGCAGAGCGCGGCCGACGGCGCCGCGCCGATCGCAGCCGCTGGGCACGCCGCGACCGCCTGGTTCGCGGTCAACCAGCGGGCGCAGAAGCTGGATGCCGTCTACGACTACGGCGCGGAGACCCAGCTGGAGATCGGGTCAGGTCCCGGCACCGCTGGGACGCTGTTCGGCCAGCTGGAGTCCAACATCAACGCGGCCATCAGCGCGGATCAGTCGGTGTTCGCCGCCAACGCGGCGGACGGAGCCGACGCGCTCACCGGCCTGGAGGCCGGCATCGCGGTGCTTGCCCTGGTCATGGCCATCGGCTGTGCCTGGGGCCTGACCCGGCGGCTGGCGGAGTACCGATGACCGTCCCCGCGCTGACCAAGGAGCGAGCTCCCGCCGTGGTGCAGGCCGCGGCGGCCGAGCGCGACGCTATCCAGGCCAACCTGCTCGAGCTGGACGGCAGTTTCGGCAAGCGGCTGCTCGAGGGAGCCCCGCTCACCGGCCAGACCAAGCGCCGCTGGGATCTCACCGCGGCCACCCTGGCTACGCTGTGGCAGGTCTATGAGGCCTACTCGGCCGTCATCGACCAGGCCGCGGAGACGGTCCGGGGGCATCTCGGGCCCAGGGAACTGGCCTGGATCACCACGCTGCTGACCGGGTCGTCCATTCAGCTTTCCGCCGGGCCCGCGCCGCTGGCGGGCCGGGATCTGGCCGACAGCGGCCGCGAGAACCTGACCGTGGTCGAGGCGGTGACCCGGATGCGGCGCTCGTTCAGCCAGATCACGGAGGTGGTCTCCGCCGCCGAGCAGGTCTGGAACGAGATGACGAGCCGGCTCGATGCGGTCGGCAGCGAGCTGGGCCGGGTCATGCCGCTGGCCGCCTCGCTGGCCGATGAGGCCCTGAACGGCAACCTGAGCGCAGCGCAGGGCAAGCTGGCCAGGCTGCGCGAGACCCTGAGCACCGACCCGCTCTCGTTGTGGCTGGGCGGCTCGGATCCCAACACCGGACCGGTCGACACCTCGGGCGCCGACCGGCTGACGGAGCGCATCGCTGCCACGGTAACCAGGATCGACGAGCTCGCCCGGCTGCGGGATGACGCTCAGCAGCGCATCGCCGAGGTGACCAGGGCGGCGGCTGCGGCGTGGGCCGCCTACGAGGACGCGACCGCCGCCTGGCAGCGGGCCGCGGCCAAGATCGCCGCCGGGGCGCTCCCTGCTCAGCCGACCGGCTTCACCGACCCGTCCACCCGGATCGCTGACCTGGACGCGCTCCTGGCCGCCGGGCGCTTGACCCGTCTGTCGTCAGAGCTCGACCAGCTCGACCGGGACCTGGCCGGCCTCACCACCGGCCTGCGGGATACCGAGCGGGCCGTGGCGGCCGTGCTGGGCCGGCGTGCGGAGCTGCGCGGCCTGCTCGGCGCCTACCAGGCCAAGGCGGCGCGGCTGGGCGCGGCGGAAGACCCCGGCCTGACCGAACGCTACGACCGCGCCTGCGGGCTGCTGTGGACCGCGCCGTGCGACCTGGCGGCCGCCGCGGACGCCGTGACCAGCTACCAGCAGGCCGTCCTGGCCCTGGGAGGATAGCCGAATGACATCAGCCATGGTCAGGTGCCATCAGCCTGGCTGCTACGGGACGATCCAGGACGGATACTGCGATACGTGCGGACTGGCCCCGGTCGCCGCCGCGGCGCCAGGCTCAGCGGGGTCGGGGGCCTCCGGCCCGTCGGGTCCGTCCGGTTCCGCGAGCTCGGCGCAGTCCTCAGGATCCTCGCCAAGTACCCGCTCGAGGGCGCGGGACCGGGGGAGCAGCCGGTCGGCCCGGGGCAGGCTCGGCGCGGGGCTGGTCGACATACCGCCCGTGCCCTACCGGGATCCGGCCAGCGCCGTGCTGGCGGACCCGAGCGTGGCCGAGAACAAGCGCTTCTGCAGCAGCTGCGACCAGCCCGTCGGGCGCGGCCGGGACGGGCACCCGGGCCTGACCGAGGGGTTCTGCCGGAACTGCGGGACCCGGTTCTCATTTACCCCGAAACTGGAGCCCGGCGAGGTGGTCGCCGGCCAGTACGAAGTGCTCGGCTGCCTCGCCCACGGCGGGCTCGGCTGGATCTACCTGGCCAGGGACCACCACGTCAGCGACCGCTGGGTAGTGCTCAAGGGCCTGCTCAACACGGCCGACGCCGACGCCATGGCGGCGGCCGTGGCCGAGCGGCAGTTCCTGGCCGAAGTGGAGCACCCCAACATCGTCCGGATCTACAACTTCGTCCAGCATGCCGACCGCCGCACCGGCGAGGCGGCCGGCTACATCGTGATGGAGTACGTGGGCGGCAAGTCGCTGCGGCAGATCCTGCTCGACGCGCGGCAGGCGGGCGGCTCCGTGCCGGTCGCGCATGCGCTCGCCTACGCCATCGAGGTGCTGCCCGCACTCGGCTACCTGCACGACCACGGCCTGGTCTACTGCGACTTCAAGCCGGACAACGTCATCCAGACCGAAGAGCAGCTCAAGCTCATCGACATGGGCGGCGTGCGCCGGATCGACAGCGACGAGGCCATCTACGGGACAGTCGGCTACCAGGCGCCGGAGATCGAGGCCGACGGCCCCACCCCGAGTTCCGACCTGTACACGGTGGGCCGGGCCCTGGCCGTGCTCACCTTCGAGTTCAAGGGCTTCCAGAGCACCTACAAAGACAGCCTGCCCGACGGCGTGCCGCTGCTGGTCCAGCAGGAATCCCTGGCCCGGCTGCTGCGGCGGGCTACCCATCGTGACCCCGGCCGCCGGTTCGGCTCCGCGGGTGAGATGGCTGAGCAACTCACCGGCGTGCTCCGCGAGGTGCTGGCGGTCGCCGACGGGGTACCCAGGCCCGCGTTCTCCAGCCTGTTCAGTCCCGAAGTCACGGCCGTCGGCGCTGACCTAGTCCGGGGGGGCGACCTCCCTGGACCCCCCGATCACGGGGGGGCTACCCGCCCCCCGGTTCCCCCCGGGGAGATCGTGGCGGGGCTGCCGCTGCCGCAGGTGGACCGGACCGACCCGGCGGCGGGCTACCTGGCCACGTTTGCCGGGCTCAGCCCGGCCCAGCGGGTCGTCGCGCTGAGCCTGGCCGTGGCCGGCGACGCGACCATCCCGCCGGAGGTCACCGAATCGGCGGAAACCCGCCTGGCCCTGGCGCGGGCCCGGATCGATACCGGTGACTACGACGCCGCGGCGGCCGTCCTGGCCGGCCTGGCCGCGGATGACCCGTCCGACTGGCGGGTCGCCTGGTACAGCGGCCTGCGCAGCCTGGCCACCGGGGCGGCAGGCGCCGCCCGGGACGCGTTCAGCGCCGTGTATGACGAGCTGCCCGGCGAGCTCGCCCCCAAGCTCGCGCTGGCTTTCGCCGCCGAGGCCGCCGGCGACCTGACCGCCGCCGGGTACTACTTCAGGCTGGTGTGGACGGTCGACCGGTCCTACATCAGCGCCGCGTTCGGCCTGACGCGAACCTGCCTGGCCGCGGGTGACCGGCCGGGCGCCATCGCCGCCCTGGCCGCCGTGCCAGGTACCTCCAGCTATCACGCGGCGGCGCAGGTCGCCGCGGTGCACATACTCGTCGTCGGCGACGGCCGCGGCGGCGTGAGCGGAGACGACCTGAGGCAAGCCGACGGGCAGCTCGGACGGCTGGCCCTCGACGACGTCCGGCGCCAGCAGCTCGTCATCGAGATCCTGCGAGCCGCGCTCGAGTGGTGCACCACCGGGGCGGCGGACGGCCCGCCCATTCTCGGCTGCGAGCCGAACGCGCGCGCCGTCCGGTTCGGCCTGGAACGCAGCTACCGGGCGCTGGCTCGGCTGACTCCGGACGCATCCCGCCGGATCGAGCTCGTGGACCTGGCCAACGCCATCCGGCCCAGGACGCTGACGTGACCGCCGGCCCGCCGCTCCTGGACGGCACCTGCCCGTCCTGCGGCCAGCTCATCGCCGGCTCCGACAGTTTCTGCGAAGCCTGCGGAACCGAGCTTGCCCCGCCGGTCGCCAGCACCGAGCCGGACGGGTATACGCCGCACTGCCCGGTGTGCTCGGTCGACCCGGCGATAACGCCCGGCGCGATCAGCGCGGAGGGCTACTGCGAGTCGTGCGGCCGCAAGGCGCCGTCCGGCCGCGACCATATCGAGCTGGACCTGGTGCTGGTGGCCGGCGTGACTGACCGCGGCCTGCGGCACACGCGCAACGAGGACGCGATGGCCATGGCGACGGCCGACACTCCCGCCGGGCCTGTGGCCATAGCGGTCGTCTGTGACGGAGTATCGACTTCCCCCCGCCCGGACGAGGCGTCGCTGGCCGCCGCCCAGGCCGCGGTGCGTGCGCTGCTGGCCGCGGCGCGGCGCGGCGAAGACCCGGTGCAAGCCTCGCCCGTCGCGGTACGCGCGGCTCATCAGGCCCTATCCGCCCTGGCCACGCCCGGCGAGGCGCCGTCCGCCACGTACGTGTCGGCGATCGTCAGCGGCCAGGGGATAACGCTGAGCTGGCTCGGGGACAGCCGGGTCTACTGGCTCGGTGCTGACGGCCACGCGATGCGCCTGTCCACCGACGACTCGATGGCCGAGGAACTGGTCGCGCAGGGGAGGATGAACGAGGCCGACGCCCTGGCCTCCCCGCAGGCCCACGTCATCACCCGCTGGCTCGGCGCCGACCTGGACGAGGTGCATCCGCACGTGCTGCGGGTCGAGCCACTCGGACCCGGCGTGGTGCTCGTCTGCTCCGACGGGCTGTGGAACTACCGGCCCGAGGCGGCGGGCCTAGCCCAGCTCGCGCTCCCGGCCGCGCTCACGGAGCCGCTCAGCGCGGCCGCGACGCTGGTGAAGTTCGCGCTCGACGCCGGCGGAATGGACAACATCACCGCGCTGCTGGTGCCCTTCCCGCCGCAGGCGATCCCGCCCAGGACCGTTCCCGCCCGCAGGCGGGCGACGTAAGCGAGGAGAAATTCCGCCATGACCGACTCCGGCTTCACCGTCGATGTTGACCAGAACCAGTACCTGCCCGAAGGCGGGCGCGACGTCAGCGCCATCGTCACCGTCGCCTCCGGCCCCGGTGTCGCCGCTCTGCCCGGCGGCGGGCCGGGCAGCGCGGCCGCGAGCAGCGCGGAGATCATCATCATCGACTGCTCAGGATCGATGGAGTACCCCCACACCAAGATCGCCGAGGCGCGGGCAGCCACGGCGGCCGCGGTGGACGTGGTCCGGGACGGCGTCCTGTTCGCGGTCATCGCCGGCACCAACCTGGCCTGGCCGGTGTTCCCCGCCGACGGGGGCATGGCCCGGGCCGACGCCTCCTCCAGGGCCCTGGCCAAGCAGGCGGTCGCGGGCCTGCGGGCAGGCGGCGGCACGGCCATCGGCCAGTGGCTGGAACTGGCCCGGCAGACCTTCGGGCGGTACCCGGCCGAGCTGCGGCACGCGATCCTGCTGACCGACGGCAAGAACCAGCACGAGACCCCCGAACAGCTCGCGGCGGCGGTCCGCGGCTGCGAGACCGTCTTCAGCTGCGACTGCCGCGGGGTCGGCACCGACTGGGAGGTCAAGGAGCTGCGCACGATCTCCACCGCCCTGCTGGGCACGGTGGACATCGTGCCCGACCCGTCCGGGCTGGCCGCCGACTTCGCGGCCATGATGGAAAACGCCATGGGCAAGCAGGTCGCCGACGTCGCGCTGCGGGTCTGGACGCCGCAGCACGCCACCGTCAAGTTCGTCAAGCAGGTGGCGCCGACGGTCGAAGACCTGACCGGCCGCCGCACGCCGTCGGGCCCGCAGGCGGGTGACTACCCCACCGGTGCGTGGGGACCGGGCGAGAGCCGCGACTACCACGTCGGCGTCGAGGTCACGCCGGCTGGCCTGGGCCAGGAGATGCTCGCCGCGCGGGTCAGCCTGGTCGCCGGCTTGCCGTCCGGCGCCGAAGTGCTCGGCCAGGGCCTGGTCCGGGTCATCTGGACCGACGACGAGGCGCTATCCACCAAGCTCAACTCGCGGGTAGCTCACTACACCGGGCAGGCCGAACTCGCCGCCGCCATCCAGGACGGGCTCGAAGCCCGCAAGCAGGGGGACGAGGAAACCGCGACGGCCAAGCTGGGCCGGGCCGTGGCGCTGGCCCACCAGTCAGGTAACGAGGACACCGCCAAGCTGCTGGCCAAGGTGGTAGACGTGGTGAACCTGGAGACCGGCACGGTCCGGCTGAAGAAGCAGGTCGAGGACGCCGACGAGATGGCCCTGGACACCAGGTCCACCAAGACGGTCCGGGCCAGGAAATAACCGGTGTCAGCGGCAGCGCATCCAGGAGGCGACGATGGCGGTATGTCCCAACGGGCATGACTCGGCGAGCGAGGACTTCTGCGACATCTGCGGCATGCGCATCGACGGCGCCCGCACGAACACAGGCCCCTCTGGCACCACGGGAATGCCCTCCTACGGCTCGCTCCCGCCCGCGCCCGGCGGACCCGGCGCCCCGGGACCCGGTCAGGTCGGCGACCCATGCCCGCGGTGCGGTACCGCGAGGTCGGGCCAGTTCTGCGAGTCGTGCGGCTTCAACTTCGGTACCGCCCCGCCTGCCTGGGCCTCGACCCCCCCGCCATCGTCCTCCGCTCCTGCACCGCCGTATTCGGCCCCTCCATCGGCCCCCTACGCACCGCCGCCCGCGTCTTCCTCCTGGCCGCCGGGTCCTGCTCATTCCGCCGCCCCCGACTCATCCGGCCCCCTCACGCGCCCGCCCGGACCGCGCCCTTCCCCGCTGGACACATGGACGGCAGTGGTATCCGCCGACCATGACTACTACGAAATCGTCCGCGCCGCGGGCAGCCCGGACGGCAGCGACCTGCCGTTCCCGGCCTACTGCGCCGAACGGCGCTTCCGGCTCACCGGCGGCCAGATGCAGATCGGCCGGCGCAGCGTGTCCCGCGGCCTGGACCCGGAGATCGACCTGACCGGCCCGCCGGCCGACCCGGGCATCAGCCGGCTGCACGCGGTGCTGATCGCGGCACCGGACGGCAGCTGGACGGTGCTGGATCCCGGCTCAGCCAACGGCACGCTGCTCAACGGCCGGGAGATACCAACCGGGAGCCAGGTGCCGCTGCATGACGGCGACCGGATCAACCTCGGCGCCTGGACCGCCATCACGGTATATCGCAGTTAGATCGCGGTCGGCGGGTCCTGCCGCGCCACCACCGGGATTCGGTGGCCAGTGACGCATTACCAGGCCAGCTGAGGCACTAACGTATGCGACATGATCAACGTGCCGCCCGCGTCTGACCACGCCGAGGTCGACCTGGGCACCGCCGCCGGAGTCACTGACCGGGGCCTGCGTCATTCCCGCAACGAGGACGCGATGGCCCTGGCGTCGCAGCAGACTCCGGACGGCCTGGTGGTGGTGGCCGTGGTCTGCGATGGCGTCTCGTCTTCCGCCCGGCCCGACGAGGCCTCGCATGTGGCCGCGAATGCGGCACTGCCGGTCCTGGTAGCTGCGGTCCAGGCCGGCAGCGATCTGGCCGAGGCCTCGAGCGCCGCGGTGCTGGCCGGACGCCAGTCGGTGGCCGGGCTGCAAGAGCCCGCCAATGAGAGGTCGGCCACCACCTTCATCTCGGCGGTGGCCGCCCGTGACCTGGTGACCCTGTGCTGGCTGGGGGACAGCCGCGCCTACTGGCTGGCCCAGCCGGGAACCGACTCGGCGCTGCTGACCCGTGATGACTCCGTGGCCGGCGGCCTGGTCGAGGCCGGCCTGGCCACCGAAGAGGTGGCCATGACCTCGCCGCACGCGCACGTGCTGACCCGCTGGCTCGGCGCCGAAGCCGCGGACCTGGACAGCGACCCGGCCCGCGCGCCGCACGTGAAGACATACTCACCGCCCGGGACCGGGGTCCTGATGGTGTGCTCGGACGGCCTGTGGAACTACCTGCCCGACCCCGCGGACCTGGCCGGGCTCGCGCTGCCCAAGGCCCAGACCGACCCGCTGGGCGCCGCGGCCGACATGGTGCAGTTCGCCGTCGACGCCGGCGGCGGCGACAACATCACCGTCGTCCTGATTCCCTACCCCGCACCAGAAGCGCACTGACCAGGTCAGTACTTAGGCCCGACGAACTCATCAAGCCGCGCCACCGCCTCCCGCCGTGCCACGGATATTGTGTCCGGCCGGGAGAAACGCCATGCTACGTCGAGCTCATCCAAGGTTTCACCACACAACCGAAGAATGTCGGCGGACTTGTTGCTAAATAGATAGCGCGGGTACGCGTAGCATCGCTCACCATTTGCTAGCCTCCGATGGACTCGGTTGATGCTGCGGCAGCCATCGGAATGGAAGAGTCCTTTCGTGAACTCAGCAGGATACTTGTGCACGATGGCCGATTGCCATTGCTCCAGCTCGATTTTGCGGGTGTGCTTACGTCCAGGCCCGTGCTGCGGGAATAGACAGGGCCAGTGCTTGGACGTGCTCTTGACCATGGTGCAGCCTTGTTGGTGGACGCAGAAGACGCTCGATGCTGGCATCACATCAGACATCGCGCCCCGCGCCGCCGCCAGAAGTCCTGGCCAGTCGTCGCAGCAGGCAATCCACAGAGCGAACACCTGGCGTCGTCCTTGGGAGATGTATCCATCACCGAGATAGAGGCCCAGGAGGTAGGCATACGCTGACTCGTTCATATCTCTTCCGTGGCACCGCGGGCACTGTCTTTTGCGTTCGATCAAGGGGCGCGGGCCATGCTCGGCACGTCGGCGATCGCTGCGCCAGTTCCGGATGCTGGCAATCGATACACCGCAGATGTAGGCATTCTCCTTGTCGAGGATGCCAATAGCAGATAGCCGAAGAGCCATATCCACCGTAGAACGAGGGTACATGAACGTATTTTCCCTCATGCCACCGACATTTACGCTGGTGCGTGAGCTGTGCCCCGGGTGGGATTCGAACCCACACTTAACGTCTTTTGAGAACGTCGACTCTGCCGGTTGGTCTACCGGGGCGCGGCTCGTCCGCGAGCGGGGATGCCACGAGTAATCTACCTGATCACGGTAGGCTCGTGGGGTGAGCCAGAACCAACTGCGTGTCGTGATCGCCGAGGATGAAGCCCTGATCCGCCTCGATCTCAAGGAGATGCTGGAGGAAGAGGGCTACTCGGTGGTGGCCGAGGTCGGCGACGGGGAATCCGCCGTCGAGCGGGTGACCGCGCTGCAGCCGGATCTGGCCATCCTGGACATCAAGATGCCCGTCCTGGACGGGATCTCCGCCGCCGAGCGGATCGCCGCCGAGCGGCTCGCGGCGATCGTCATCCTGACCGCCTTCTCCCAGCGTGAACTGGTCGAACGCGCCCGCGACGCGGGTGCCATGGCCTACCTGGTCAAGCCGTTCACCAAGGCCGACCTGGTGCCCGCCGTCGAGATGGCGGTCAGCCGGTTTGCCGAGATCCGCGCGCTCGATACCGAGATCGACACGCTGCGCGAGCGACTGGAGGTGCGCAAGCTGCTCGACCGGGCCAAGGGCATCCTCCAGTCCCAGCACGGCCTGTCCGAGCCCGACGCGTTCCGCTGGATCCAGAAGACCTCGATGGACCGTCGCCTCACCATGCGCAAGGTCGCCGAAGCTGTGATCGAGGGAAGCATGCGCGTCCCCGAAGAGACACCTCAGCCCTGAGGCCCTAAGGCGCGGAGCTCCTAAGGCCCGTAGGTCCTGAGCCCGGAAAAGCTGAACCCGGGGGGCCGTTGGTGCCGTGCCTGCCTTCCCCGGCTGACACGTTATCTACTTGGACCCCCCGGGCTCGCGGTCACCACGTTAGCGACCAGCCCGCGCGCGGCGCAAAAGACGGCGCAAAAGCAGGCGGCCCGCCCGCGGCCCAGTGATCACCTGCTGATAACTCACCGTAGGCCCGGATGACGCGGGCCGGCCCCGTCGCGCCCCGGGACCTGGTCCCTGATCAGGCAGGTAAGCCGGGCCGTGCACACGCGGTGGCCCGCCGCGTCCGTGACGATGATGTCATAGGTGGCCAGCGTCCGGCCGCCGTGCGCCAGCGTGGCCACGGCGGTGACCTCCCCGTCCCCGCCGCCCGGTGACGCCCATCCGGGCGGGCAGCGTGCCCTCGGCCACCGTGAACGCCATACTCTTTTCGAGCATTTCCTGGTCCATCCGCACCTTCGCGTCGCCCACTCCGGCTCAAGGATCCCATGGCGCCCGCCGCGGCAACCTGCACGGCGGATCTCCGCACAGAACCCATCACAACAATTTGTGTATATTGCGTGACTTTGATGTTGTTAGCGCTCACAATCTGGGTGGAACCTTTTCCCGAAGGGAGAGCAGCATGCGCGAGATCGGAAAACGACGCCGTCTTCGCGGGCCGGCCGCCATCGGCCTGGCCGCCATGGTGGCGATCGCCGTCGGTGGGTCCCTGGCCGCCACCCAGGCCAGCGCGGCCAGCATCAAGCCCCAGGGCGGCGGCGGTGGCCTGAACATCACCAAGCAGTATTTCGGCAGCACGATCGAGCCGTACACGGGGCAGAACACCCCGACCTACCGTTACACGCTGACCAACGCCCGCGGCATGACGGTCAAGATCCTGACCTTCGGCGGCATCATCCAGCAGATCGACATTCCCGGCGCCAACGGCCAGGTCGCGGACGTCGTCCTGGGCTTCAAGACCCTGCAGGACTACGTGACCTTCGACAGCCCGCCGGTGACGGCCAACGGCGGTCCCTACTTCGGCGAGACCATCGGCCGGTACGGCAACCGCATTGCCAAGGGCACCTTCACCCTGGACCAGCCGGGTGTCGGGCCGGTCACCTACACGCTGCCCATCAACAACGGCGTGAACAGCCTGCACGGCGGTCTGGTCGGCTTCGGTAACCACATCTGGCAGACCGTCAGCGTTATTAAGAACTCCAGCGAGGTCGGTGTGACCCTCCAGCTGACCAGCCCGAACGGCGACAGCAGCGGAGCCGCCGGCAGCCCCGGCTGCGCGAACGGGTGCACCGGCTACCCCGGCCAGATCACCGTGGACGTGACCTTCACGCTGAATAACGCCAACCAGATCGGCATCCACTACTCCACGCACAACGACTCGTCCAACCTCAACACGGTCATCAACCTGACCAACCACAGCTACTTCAACCTGGCCGGCGAGGACTCACCCGCGGGCTCGGCCTACAGCCAGCTCGTGCAGATCAACGCCAACAAGTACACGCCGACCGACACCACGCAGATCCCGCTCGGCTACCAGGCCTCCGTGTTCGGCACGCCGTTCAACTTCACCACCCCGCACGCGATCGGCTCCCGGATCGACGACGTCAGCGCGCCTGACAACAGCCCCGGATTCAACCAGCTGCTCATCGCCCAGGGCTACGACCACAACTGGGTGCTGAACAAGCAGACGTCGGCCACCACCGGCCCCGATGGCCTCAACCTGGCCGCTCACGCCTGGGACCCGGGCAGCGGCCGTGAACTGACCGTCTGGACCGACCAGCCGGGCGTGCAGTTCTACAGCGGTAACTTCCTCAACGGCACGCTGGTGGGCATCAGCGGCCACACGTACCGGCAGGGCGCTGGCTACACGTTCGAGACCCAGCACTACCCGAACTCGCCCAACCAGCCCAACTTCCCGTCCACCGAGCTGCTGGCCGGCCAGACCATCAGCTCCACGACCATCTTCGCCTTCTCCTCGTAACCTCCCTTACCTCGCGGCCCCGTCCGCCACTTCGCGCCAGCAGGTGGCGGACGGGGCCACCACGGCCCGTTCGGACCATAGGATCGGATCGTGGCGACGCAAGCACCTCAGGATCCAGGTCAAGACCGGTTGCTGCTGCTCGACGGGCACTCGCTGGCTTACCGGGCCTTCTTCGCCCTGCCGGTCGAGAACTTCTCCACCACCACCGGGCAGCCCACCAACGCGGTGTACGGGTTCACCGCGATGCTCATCAACGTGCTGCGGGACGAGAAACCGACGCACGTCGCGGTGGCCTTCGACCGGGGCGAGCCGACCTTCAGGCACGAGCAGTGGGTCGAGTACAAGGCCAACCGGCGGGAGACACCCGAGGACTTCCGCAGCCAGCTCAGCCTGATCTTCGAGGTACTGGACGCGCTCGGCATCAGGCGGCTGTCCGCGCCCGGCTACGAAGCCGACGACCTCATCGCCACCCTGGCCACCGAGGCCGCGGCCGAGGGCATGGACGTCCTGATCGTCACCGGCGACCGGGACGTGCTGCAGCTGGTCTCCGACCGGGTGACCGCGCTGATGACCCGCCGCGGCATCACCGACATGACCCGCTTCACCCCGGCGGCGGTGCAGGAGAAGTACGGCCTGTCCCCGTCCCAGTACCCAGACTTCGCCGCCGTCCGCGGTGACCCGAGCGACAACCTGCCCGGCATCCCGGGCGTGGGGGAGAAGACCGCCACCAAGTGGATCGCCGAGTTCGGCTCGCTGGCCAACCTGGTGGACCGGGTGGACGAGGTCAAGGGCAAGGCGGGTGACGCGCTGCGCGAGCACCTGGCCAGCGTGCTGCGGAACCGCCAGCTCACCTCGCTGGTCACCGACCTGCCCGCCGAGACGGTCGGCGCCGTGCCCGGCGACCTGCTGCCGACCGCGTGGGACCGGGAGAAGATACATCAGCTGTTCGACACCCTCCAGTTCCGCGTGCTCCGCGATCGCCTCTACCAGACGCTGCCGCACGGCCTCATTAGCACGGTCGGTTCCGCCGACCAGGTCCTCCCGGCCGAGGGCGCCCCGCCGCAGATGGCTCTCGACGTGGTGGCTGACCTGCTCGGACCCGATCAGGTCGCCGCCTGGCTGGCCGCCCATTCTTCGGCCGAACGATCCGGCCTGGCCGTAGCAGGAACCTGGGGGCGCGGCACGGGGAACCTGACGGCCCTGGCGATCGCCGCCCCGGACGGTCACGGCGCGCACATCGACCCGGCGGCGCTCACCGAGGACGATGACCGGGCCCTGGCGGCCTGGCTGGCCGACCCGGCACACCCCAAGGTGCTGCACGACGCCAAGGGACCCATGCACGCGTTCGCCGCCCGCGGATTCACCCTCGGGGGCCTGCAGTGCGACACCGCGGTGGCCGCCTACCTCGCGCTGCCGGGGCAGCGCACCTTCGACCTGGCCGACCTGACGCTGCGCTATACGGGGCAGGAACTGCGCGAGGACTCCGAGGACGGCCAGCTCACCCTGGACGGGTCGGCCGAGCGCGACGCCGCGACCGGGCTCGTGCTGCGGGCCCAGGCCACCTTGCGGCTGGCCGCCGCGCTCGACGCCGACCTGGAACGCCGCGAGGCCATGGCACTGCTGCGTGAGCTCGAGCTGCCGCTGGTCTCGGTGCTGGCCCAGATGGAGCACACCGGCATCGCCGCCGACGTCGACCACTTCGCGGGCATGTCCGCCACGCTGCACGGCGAGGTCAAGGCGGCCGAGCAGGCCGCGTTCGCCGTGGTCGGGCACGAGTTCAACCTCGGCTCGCCCAAGCAGCTGCAGGAGATCCTGTTCACCGAGCTCAGCCTGCCCAAGACCAAGCGGATCAAGACCGGGTACACCACCGACTCCGAGGCGCTGACCAGCCTGCTGGCCCAGACCGGCCATCCGCTGCTCGAGCACCTGCTGCGGCACCGTGACGTGTCCAAGCTGATGACGATCGTGGACTCGCTGATCCCCATGGCCGGCGAGGACGGCCGGATCCACACCACGTACAACCAGACCATCGCGGCCACCGGCCGGCTGTCCTCCACCGACCCGAACCTGCAGAACATCCCCATCCGCAGCGAGCTCGGCCGCCAGATCAGGCGGGGCTTCATCGTCGGCGCGGGCTACGAATGCCTGCTCACCGCGGATTACAGCCAGATCGAGCTGCGCATTATGGCCCACCTGTCCGGCGACGAGGCCCTGATCGCGGCGTTCGAGTCCGGGCACGACTTCCACGCCGCCACCGCCTCCCGGGTGTTCGGGCTGCCGCCCGAGCAGGTCGGCCCCGAGCTGCGGGCCAAAATCAAGGCGATGAACTACGGCCTGGCCTACGGGCTGTCCGCCTTCGGGCTGTCGGCGCAGCTGCGCATCTCCACCGAGGAGGCGCGGGCGCTGATGGAGGAGTACTTCAAGGAGTTCGGCGGCGTGCGGGACTACCTGCACGAGGTGGTCTCCCGGGCCCGGATGGACGGCTACACCGCCACCATGATGGGCCGGCGGCGCTACCTGCCCGACCTGACCTCGGACAACCGGCAGCGCCGGGAGATGGCCGAGCGGATGGCGCTGAACGCGCCGATCCAGGGCTCCGCCGCCGATGTGATAAAGGTCGCCATGCTCGCCGTGGACAGCTCGCTGGCCGGCGCGGGCCTCCGTTCCCGGATGCTCCTACAGGTCCACGACGAGCTGCTCATCGAGGTCGCCCCCGGCGAGTACGACACCACCCGGGACTTGGTCTGCGCCGCCATGGAGGGCGCCGCCTCCCTCCGTGTCCCCCTCGGCGTCTCAGTAGGCACCGGCCTCAACTGGGACCAAGCCGCCCACTAGCTGACCCCAGGGTTACGGCGAGCGGCCCACCCTACGGCCCGTAACGCGGAGCGAAAGCTCCGCGATCGTGCGGCCCGCGAGGGGCCACAGGCCCTCCGGCCGCGATACTACGGCGAGGGCGCGAAGCGCCCCGGGGGGCTCCGGGGGGTCGCCCCCCCGGGCCGACACTCCCCCCGGGCCAACACTGAGGCCGTATTGTGGCCGGGTTAAATTGACCCCTGGACCCAAGCTCTCATATCCTGAACGCTGCGCCGTGTCCTCGTGCGTTCCGTCGTGGTCACTGACATTTCGTCAGCTGACCGCACGGGCGGCCGCCGGGCGTGCCGTGGTCGGCCCGTGCTGGTTCCGGTAAGTCCTCCTGGTCATCCTGGGATGCACTAGGTTGTGGCGTGTCCAAAAAACCCTTTCCCTGTCCGCATCCGGAGCCAACCCACACATGACGAGCAGCACGCAAGCCAACTCGACCCCCAAGGTGGCGGTCAACGACATCGGGTCCGAGGAGGCATTCCTCGCCGCGATCGACGAGACCATCAAGTATTTCAACGACGGTGACATCGTTGAAGGAACAGTCGTAAAAGTCGACCGAGACGAGGTCTTGCTCGATATCGGCTACAAGACAGAAGGCGTGATTCCCTCCCGCGAACTGTCGATCAAGCATGACGTCGACCCGCATGAGGTCGTCAAGACCGGCGAGCACATCGAGGCCCTTGTCCTGCAGAAGGAGGACAAGGAAGGCCGCCTGATCCTGTCCAAGAAGCGGGCCCAGTACGAGCGGGCCTGGGGCACGATCGAGAAGATCAAGGAAGAGGACGGCGTGGTCACCGGCACGGTGATCGAGGTCGTCAAGGGCGGCCTGATCCTGGACATCGGCCTGCGCGGCTTCCTGCCCGCCTCGCTGGTGGAGATGCGCCGCGTCCGCGACCTGCAGCCTTACGTGGGCCGCGAGATCGAGGCCAAGATCATCGAGCTGGACAAGAACCGCAACAACGTGGTGCTGTCCCGCCGGGCGTGGCTGGAGCAGACCCAGTCCGAGGTCCGCCACACGTTCCTCAACACGCTGTCCAAGGGTCAGATCCGCAAGGGCGTGGTGTCCTCGATCGTCAACTTCGGCGCCTTCGTCGACCTCGGCGGTGTGGACGGCCTGGTGCACGTGTCCGAGCTGTCCTGGAAGCACATCGACCACCCAGGCGAGGTCGTCGAGGTGGGCCAGGAGGTCACCGTCGAGGTCCTCGACGTGGACATGGACCGGGAGCGGGTGTCCCTGTCGCTGAAGTCCACTCAGGAAGACCCGTGGCAGCAGTTCGCCCGGACTCACCAGATCGGCCAGGTCGTGCCCGGCCGGGTCACCAAGCTGGTGCCGTTCGGCGCGTTCGTGCGGGTCGAGGAGGGCATCGAGGGTCTGGTGCACATCTCGGAACTGGCCGACCGGCACGTGGAGATTCCCGAGCAGGTCGTCCAGGTCGGCGACGAGATCTTCGTCAAGATCATCGACATCGACCTGGACCGGCGCCGGATCAGCCTGTCGCTCAAGCAGGCCAACGAGGGCACGATCGGCGAGGCCGTCGGCGACGACTTCGACCCGACCCTGTACGGCATGCCGGCCTCCTACGACGAGCAGGGCAACTACGAGTACCCGGACGGTTTCGACCCGGAGACCGGCGAGTGGCTACCGGGCTACGAGAAGCAGCGTGAGGAGTGGGAGCACCAGTACGCCGAGGCGCGCGCCAGGTTCGAGGCGCACCGGCGGCAGGTGGAGGAATCTCGCAAGGTCGACGAAGAGGAAGCAGCCGTGGCGGGCGGCGAGTCCGATCCGTCGGCTGCGGCCGCGGCGGGCGGCAATGGCGGTGCCCGCGGTCGCAGCGCGCGCGGCGCCCCCCGTTCGGGCCCGGCCACGCCGGGCGCGGTGACCTCGAGCTCGACCCCGGGCAGCGCGGCCACCGGCACCCTGGCCTCCGATGAGGCCCTGGCGGCCCTGCGCGAGAAGCTGTCCGGAGGACAGTCCTAACTCTGGCTGATGCACGAGAAGCGGCACCCACGACAGCGTGGGTGCCGCTTTTTGTGTGGACTCGTCGTAACCTAAGCGAGACTCAGGCCGAACAACCTTTATGGCCCGGCACACGTCTTATTAGCCAGAATCGTCTAACGCACCCCTGGGGGCGGGCCTGTCGATGATGATTGAGTCGCCGGACCAGCAGCAGGATCTTGACGACTTCACGGCGCTTTACGTCAGGCACTACGAGCAGCTGCTCCGCCTGGCCGTGCTGCTGGTCGGTGACATGGCCGCGGCCGAGGACGTGGTCCAGGAGGCCTTCATCCGGGTCCATCGCAGGATCGAAGCCCGGCCGGTGCACAATCAGCTGGCCTACCTCCGCCAGGCGGTGGTCAACCTGGCCCGGTCCGAGCTGCGCAGGCGCCTGGTCCGGCTGCGGCATGCGCCCCGCCCGATGCCCGATGCCGCCAGCGCCGAGGAAGGGGCCTGCGCGGCCATCTCCCGGCAGGAGGTCATCCATGCGCTGCGCCGCATCCCGGCCAGGCAGCGCGAGGCGGTGGTACTGCGGTACTGGGCCGACCTGCCCGAGGCCGAGATTGCCGAGCTGATGGGGGTCAGCGTCGGGGCCATCAAGGGATATATCTCCCGGGCCATGGCCAGGCTCGGGCCACTGCTCGAGGGGGTTTCATGAATGCGCCGCCGCCGGTGAGCCCGGAGCGCCTGGCCCGGCTGCTCGACGAGGCCGTCAGCCAGGTCACCGCGCCACCCGGCACCTTCGACCGTATCCGCCACGGCATCCGCCGCCGCCGCTGGCGGCGCCGGATCGGCGCGGCCCTGTTCTCCGCGGCCCTGCTGGCCGGCGGCAGCGTGACCGTCCTGACCGTAACGCCCGGCGGGGTCCTGGCCGGGCCGCAGGCCATTGCCCCGCCGTCGGTCTCAGCCGCCACTGGGTCGCCGAACTCGGCGCCCACGTCCGTTACCGGGGGGGCAGCGGGGTATGCGGCTGCGGCCAGCGGGATGACGCCCGCCAAGGCGGAACGGTCTGGGTCGATGCCGACCGTCCGCCAGGCGGGACTGGCCCTGGCGGCGCCCGATGGCGACGAGCCTGCCGTCACCTCAGCCAAGATCATCGTGGACCTGCGGAGGCCGGCGGGCCCGGTCGGCTACTGACCGCCAGGACCCGTCCCCGGAAGCGTCCTACGCCCCGTAGCGCAGCAGCAGCTCGGCCACGCACACCGGCTTGGCGCCGCCCTCGCGCTCGAACGTGACGCCGTACGTCGCCTGCTTGCCGCCGGCCACGTCGTCCACCGCGACGCACGTGACCAAGGCCCGGACCCGGCTGCCTACCGGCAGCGGCGCCGGGAAGCGCACCTTGTTCAGCCCGTAGTTGATCGTGACCGACGCGCCGGCCACGTCGACGACCTCGTTCACCAGCAGCGGCGCCAGGGAGAGGGTCAGGAGGCCGTGCGCGACCGTGCCGCCGAACGGGCCCGATGCGGCCCGCTCCGGGTCGAGGTGGATCCACTGGTGGTCGCCGGTGGCGTCGGCGAACAGGCCGACCTGCTCCTGCGTGACCTCATGCCAGGAGCTGGCGCCCAGCTGCTCGCCGACGTGATTGCCTAGGTCGTCAAGTTTCAGGGTCAGTTGTGCCATCATCCCGCCTCGGCGTGTGCGTAGTTCACGATGAGGCGATCATGGCACCGAACCTGGCCGCCGGCCAGGGGTGCTGTCCTACTGAGCGAACACCGGATGGACCTTTCGCGCCGCGGCGTGTCAGCATACGGCCATGCGTTCCGCGCAACGAGACGGCCCGTCCCGTTCGGTGCTGGAGCGGGCCTTCCGGATCCTCAGCTCCTACGGCCCGGCCGACCGGACCCTGACCCTGGCCGAGATGACCCGGCGTACAGGCATCCCGAAGGCCACGGTGCACCGGCTGACCCGTGAGCTGCTCGAGCTGGGCATGCTGGAAGGCCAGCACGGCGTCTACCGGCTCGGCATGCGGACCTTCGAGCTCGGCCAGCTGGTGCCCCGGCAGCGGGATCTGCGCGAGGCGGCGCTGCCGTTCATGCAGGACCTGTTCGAGGCCACCCATGAGACCGTCCACCTGGCCGTGCTCGACGGCATCGAGGTGCTGTACATCGACAAGATCTCCGGGCACCGCCGCGTGGCGGCCGGTTCCCGGGTCGGCGGCAGGCTGCCCGCTCACTGCACCGCCGTCGGCAAGGCGATCCTCGCGCTGTCGCCGCCCAGCGCCGTGGAGACGGTACTGGCCGCCGGGCTGGTGCCGCGGACCGCGTTCTCCATCACCGCAGGCAGTGTCCTGCGCAAGCAGCTGGCCCGGGCGGCCAGGGAAGGCGTCGCCTTCGAACGGGAGGAATCCGGTCTCGGGGTGACCTGCGTGGCGTCCCCGGTCGAGGGGTTCGGACGCCAGGTCGTGGCGGCGCTCTCCGTCGCCGGGCCGGTCAGCAGGCTCCAGCCGGAACGTTTCGCGCCCACGGTCCGCCTGGCCGCGCTGGCGCTCAGCCGCAGGCTCGGCGCCCGGGCGCCGAGCCTGGCCAGCCTGAATCCCGCGGCCCCGTCCTGAACCGCACGGTCTTAAGCCGCGCCGTTCCGCGCAGTGGAACCCGCCCTTGCCATCCCGTCTGACCGGCCCCGAGAATCAGGGGCATGGCCGATGGCATCGTGGCGGTGGCTGACCGCCTCTGGCAGGCAGAGATCGATCGCGCGCCGATCAGTCCGATCACGGATGACCACCCCGAGCTGGGCCTGGCAGACGCCTACGCGATCCAGACCCACAACATCGAGCGGCGGGTCGGTGATGGCCGGGTCATCCGCGGGCGCAAGGTCGGGCTGACCTCGCGGCCCATGCAGGAACTGCTCGGCGTCTCCGAGCCCGACTTCGGGGTGCTGCTCGACGACATGTTCGTCGAGGACGGCGACGAGGTGCCGCTCGAGACCATGCTGCAGCCGCGCGTCGAGGCCGAGATGGCCTTCGTGATCGGCCGCGAGCTGGCCGGTCCCGGCGTCACCACCAGCAACGCGCTGACCGCTATCGCGGGGGTGCTGCCCGCCATCGAGATCGTCGACAGCCGCATCGCCGACTGGAAGATCAAGCTGATCGACACCGTGGCCGACAACGCGTCCTCGGGCAAGCTCGTGGTCGGCGGTCAGCTGACCCCGCTCACCGGCATCGACCTGCGCCTGGTCGGGGTGCTGGTGACCCGCAACGGCGCGGTCATCGACACCGGCGCGGGCGCCGCCGCGCTGGGCAACCCGGCCCGCTGCGTGGCCTGGCTGGCCAACAAGCTGGCCACCTTCGGCGACGGCCTGCACCCCGGGGACATCGTGCTGCCCGGCGCGGTGCACCGGATGGTGCCGGTCCGGCCCGGCGACGCCTTCCGGGCCGAATTCGCCCACCTCGGCGCGGTCACCGCCCGGTTCAGCAACGGCGCCAGCAACGGGTTCAGCAACGGCGCCAGCAACGGGTTCAGCAACGGGGGAGGACGGTCCTGATGGACGCACGATCGATCGCGGACGCCCTGATCGTCGCCGAGCGGGAGCGCAAGGCGATCAGCCCGTTCACCGACGCCGCTCCGGGCCTCGACGCCGAGACCGCCTACCGGGCCCAGCGCATGCTCGTCCAGCACCGGCTGGACGCCGGCGAGCGGATCATCGGGGCCAAGCTCGGCCTGACCAGCCGGGCCAAGCAGGAAGCGATGGGCGTCCACGAGCCGCTCTACGGCTGGCTGACCTCGGGCATGGTGCTGCCGTACGGCGAGCCGCTGCCGCTGGCCGAGTTCATCCACCCGCGGGTCGAGCCCGAGATCGCCTTCCTGATCGGCCGGGAACTCGAGCCTCCGGTCACCATCACCGGCGTCCTGGACGCCACCGAGGCGGTCTTCGCGGCGGTGGAAGTCCTTGATTCCCGGTACGAGGATTTCCGTTTCCGGCTGCCCGATGTCATCGCGGATAACGCCAGCGGCAGCCGCATCGTGCTCGGCCCGCGGGCCCGCCCGATCGGGGACCTGTGTGATCTGCGCCTGCTTGGCTGCGTGCTGCGGGCCCGCGGCGAGGTGGTGGCCACCGCCGCTGGCGGCGCGGTGCTCGGCCATCCGGCCGCCGCCGTGGCCTGGCTGGTGAACAAGCTGACCGCCGAGGACTGGCCGCTCAAGGCGGGTTCCCTGGTCCTGTCCGGCGGCCTGACCGCCCCGGTTCCGATGGGCCCGGGCTCGGCCGTCACCGCCGAGTTCGACGGCCTCGGCACCATCGAGGTCTACGCCTGACCCTCCAGGCCCGCCCCCGTCCCCGCGCGCCGCCGCCTGGTGACCGGTGGTGAAACCCGGGCCCGGGGTATGCAGGTAACCGGAGTGGCTGCCGGAAGAGCGCGGGCAACCCATCCGCCCGCGTGGCTGGGCAGGTCCCGCGCCCATCGGCCTGGGGTCGGCGGTGCTCGTGGTGTTCAGGAAGCGAGGCGGGATCCGGGGGACGCCGCCCGGGCCGGCGCCGGACGCCGGCCTGTCCTCGGCACCGCTGCCACGACCCCCTTGAACCCGCCGGTGCTGCTTAGTCAAGTCCGGGGTGTGCACTCCGCTGAAGTGGATACCCCGGACCCGGGTTTCACCACAATAGAGTGTGGTGAAACCCGGTTTCATGCCAAGGAGGGTGCGGTGCTGCGGGTCGGGCTGACCGGGGGCATCGGGTCGGGCAAGAGCGAAGTCTCCCGGCGGCTGGCCGCCAGCGGGGCGGTGATCCTCGACGCGGACGTGGCCTCCCGGGCGGTGGTCGAGCCTGGCACGCCCGGCCTGGCCCGGATCGTCGAGGCCTTCGGCGCCGCGGTCATCGGCCCGGACGGAGCCCTGGACCGGGAGCGGCTCGGCGCGATCGTGTTCGCCGAACCCGGTCCAGCGCGCCCGGCTGAACGAGATCGTCCACCCACTGGTCCGGAAGTGGATGCAGGCGGGGGAGCGCGCCGCCGCCGACTCGGGCCGGGACGGGCTGGTCGTCGTGCACGACGTCCCGCTGCTGGCCGAGGGCGGGCGCCGGGGTGACTTCGACCTGGTCGTGGTGGTGGACGTCCCGGCCGAGCTTCAGGTCGAGCGGCTGGTCAGCCAGCGCGGCATGGCCGCCGACCAGGCCCGGGCCCGGATGGCGGCTCAGGCCACCAGGGAGCAGCGGCTGGCCGCGGCCGACATCGTCATCGACAACTCGGGGTCCCTCGAGGACCTGGACCGCCGGGTGGCCGAGGTCTGGGCCGAGCTTGAGAGCCGGTCTCGGCGCCCTGACCGGCCGGCGCCCTGACCGGCCGGCACAGCGACCGGTCCTAGCCCCGCCCGGCGCTAGGCAGCCCCGCCACGGCGAACAGCGACCACTGCTCGGACGGCCCGTCCAGCACGTGACGGCCGCGATCGGCGAAGCTGATGCCCGATCCGGTCACCAGGTCCTTGACGGTCCGCGAGACCAGGATCTCCGCCGGCCGCGCGAGCGCCGCGACCCGATCGGTGATCTGGACTGACGCGCCGGAAATGCCCTCCCCGGCGACATCCACCTCGCCGGTGTGGATCCCGGCCCGGATCTGGATCCCGGCGGCCGCGGCATCCTCGAGCACCGCGGCGGCACAGCGTATGGCCTGCCCGGGAGCATCGAAGGTGGCGAGGATGCCTTCCCGGGCGGTCCTGATCAGGCGTCCCCGGTGACCCCGGACGAGATCCCCGGCCGGCCCGGACATCTCATCCCCGGCGCCCCCGCCGGCCCCAGCAGTCCCGGCGCCCGTGGCGCGCAGGATCGTGGTCAGCACCCGCTCGGGTATCTGACCGGCCGCCGAGGATTCGGCGAGAAATCGGGTGATCTCCGCGAAGAGCGCGTCGCTGTCGCCGCTCCCCGCGAACCGCAGCGAATGATCTCCGGGCTGCTCGAAATAGCGCGCGCCGGCGATGTGGGAGGCCAGGTAGCGGCCGTGGCAAGGCGGCGTGATGCGGTCGCCGAGCCGCTGGATCACCAGCGTCGGCACGTGGATGGCGGGCAGCACCGCGCGGACGTCGATGTCGTGGATCATCTGCGTCAGCCGGAGGAACGCGCTGGGGTTCACCGCCATGCGCTCGAACCGGCCGAGCAACTGGCGTGCCTGGGCCGAGTGAGCCAGGCCGGGCAGGTACCACTCGATGCTCTCGCCCTGCCCCCACCGGTGCGCGGCGATGTCCCGGAGCGCGTCGTACATCTCCTGCGCCCCCTGCCCGCACGGATACCCGGCAGCCGGGAACCACCGGGCAGACGCCGAGGCCAGGATCAGCGTGGTCACCCGTTCCGGGTAGGTCGCGGCGAACAGGATGCTCATCGGCGCGCCCTCGGAGTAGCCGAACAGCACGGCCCGGCTCGAGCCAGCCGCCTGCATCACCGCACGCACGTCCTCCATCCGCTCCTCGAGCGACATCGTGCCTGGTGCGCGGTCGGACAGTCCCGTGTCGCGCTTGTCGAACAAGATCAGGCGGCCGAGCCTGGCCAGTCGCTGGTAGAAGTCGGCCGTCTCCTGGTCCTCCCAGATCAGCTCGAGGTGGCTCATCAGGCCCGGCACCAGGACCATGTCCCGCTCGCCTTCGCCGATCACCTGGAAGGCGACGTGGATGCCGTCGCTGGTCTGGACGTAACGAGTCTGCGGGACCGCGGCAGGCCCAGCCCCCGCCCGGCGCCGCGCCTGGCCATCGGATCCGGGACCCGTCGAGCCGTCGGACGGCATCGGGTCCGGGCCACCCAGCGCGGGATCCTGGCGCAGGATGCGGCCGTGCAGCTCGCGCAGCTCCGGGCCGGGCTCGATCGCGAGCTCCGCGATCAGGGTGTCGCGCAGCTCCCCGTAGGCGCGCAGCGCGTCGGCCTGCCGTCCGCATCGGTAGAGCGCCAGCATCCGCTGGTACCAGAACCGCTCGCGCAGCGGATGGGCCGTGGTCAGCGCCTCGAGCTGCCCGATCAGGTCCCGGTGCCGGCCGCAGGCCAGCAGCGCCCCGGCCCGGGACTCCAGCGCGGCCAGGCGCTGCTCTTCCAGCCGGCCCGCCTCCGCGCGGGCAGAAGGCACCGCGTCGAAGCCGGCCAGCGCTGCTCCGCGCCACAGGCCCAGGGCCTGATCGAAACGACTCGCCGCGGTATCGGGGTCCCCGGCGGCCAGCGCCGCGTCGCCCTCGGCGGCGAGCTGCGCGAACCGCAGCGCGTCCAGTTCCCCTGGTGCCACCCGCAGCAGGTAGCCCGGTGGCCGGGTGGCCAGCCCGGCCTTCCCCCGCCGCCCGGAGCGTCCTGCGCAGCTCGGACAGCCGGACCTGCAAGCTGTCGGTGGCCCGGTCGGCCGGCTGGCCCGGCCACAGCTCCTCGACCAGCCGGTCCGACGAGACGACCTGGTTGGCGTGCACGAGCAGCACGGCCAGCACGGCCCGGGTGCGCGCGCCCGCCAGTCCCAGTGGCTGGCCGCCGGCCGTCACCTCGAGCGGACCGAGCACTGCGAACTCCACCCTGGCCTCATCCCACCCGCCGCGGGCGCGCCCCGGGCTGATCTGGGCGCTGGTAAGTCAACGGTAAGCCCGCGGTAGGCCGCCCGGAACCCGGTCCGGTCACGATGCACCTGCGAGCACGCAGAGAGGGAGACGATGATGACCACCGCCACCGCGTCCGACGCCACCGAGGTCTACGCGCTGGGCAGTAACCCGGCCGAGAGCGCCCGGCTGCAACGCCAGTCCGATGAGCTGCGTCCGCAAACCGCCGACCTGCTCGGCCGCATCGGCCTGGCCCCGGGGCAGAGCGCCCTCGATCTCGGCTGCGGCCCGAGCGGGATCCTCGACCTGCTGTCCGTCGCGGTCTTTCCCGGGGGGCGCGTGACCGGGCTGGACGCCGACCCGGCGCATACCACGCTGGCCCGCCAGCACGCCAGCGAGCGCGGGCTGGTCAACGTGGAGGTGGTGACGGCCGACGCCAGGCACACCGGCCTGCCGCCGGACAGCTTCGACCTGGTGCACGCCCGGACGGTGCTGGTCACGATCCCCGAACCGCAGGATGTGCTCGCCGAGATGGTGCGCCTGGCCCGGCCGGGCGGCTGGGTGGCCAGCCAGGAACCCGACATCGAGAACGCGTTCTGCTACCCGCCGCTGCCTGCCTGGGACCGGCTCCGCGAGATCTTCCGGGCCAGCTTCGGTCGCTCCGGCGCCGACCTGCTGATCGGCCGCCGCCTTCCTGAGCTGTACCGGCGGGCCGGGCTGGAGGACGTCGAGGTGGTGGTGCACGCTCCCGTTTATCCGGCGGGTCACTCGCGCAGCACGATCCTGCCTGACCTGGTACGCAGCCTGCGGCCCATGATCCTCGACCTGGGCCTGTCCGATGAGCCGGAGCTCGCCGAGCTGGACCGGGCCGTCCGCGAGCATCTCGCGGACCCGCGCACGCTGGCGCTGGCGCACCTGCTCGTCGTTACCTGGGGCCGCAAGCCAGCCGGCTGAGCCCGGCCGGAATGTCAGACCCCCGGCTTAGAGTTGAACCCTCGGAGGTTGAGGAGGGTGAGCTTGTGCGTCCGGTTACCGATCTGCAGCGTAAGGTCGCGCCGTTCCAGGTCGTCACGGACATGGTGCCGGCGGGTGACCAGCCGGCGGCGATCGCCGATATCACCAACCGCGTGCAGAACGGCGACACCCACACCGTGCTGCTCGGCGCGACCGGCACCGGCAAGACGGCCTCCGTGGCCTGGATCGCGGAGCAACTGCAGCGGCCGGTGCTGGTCATGCTGCCCAACAAGACGCTGGCCGCCCAGTTCGCCAACGAGCTGCGCGAGATGCTGCCCCGCAACGCGGTCGAGTACTTCGTCTCCTACTACGACTACTACCAGCCCGAAGCCTACGTCCCGCAGACCGACACTTACATCGAGAAGGACTCCTCGATCAACTCCGAGGTGGAGCGGCTGCGGCACTCGGCCACCAACTCGCTGCTGACCCGCAGGGACACGATCGTGGTCTCGTCGGTCTCGTGCATCTACGGGCTCGGCACGCCGCAGGAGTACGTCGACCGGATGCTCACGCTCAAGCTGGGCGACACCATCGAGCGGGACGCGCTGCTGCGCCAGCTGGTCGGCATGCAGTACGCCAGGAATGACCTGGCCTTCACCCGGGGCACCTTCCGGGTCCGCGGCGACACCATCGAGGTCATCCCGATGTACGAGGAGCTCGCCGTCCGGATCGAGATGTTCGGCGACGAGATCGAGCGGCTGATGACGCTGCACCCGCTCACTGGCGAGGTGATGAGCGAGGACACCGAGATGTACGTCTTCCCGGCCACCCACTACGTGGCCGGGCCGGAGCGCATGGAGCGCGCCATCAACGGCATCGAGACCGAGCTGGGGCAGCGGCTGGCCGAGCTCGAACGGCAAGGCAAGCTGCTCGAGGCGCAGCGGCTGCGCATGCGCACCACCTACGACATCGAGATGATGCGGCAGGTCGGCAGCTGCTCGGGCATCGAGAACTACTCCAGGCACATCGACGGCCGCGAGGAGGGCAGCCCGCCGAACACGCTGCTCGACTACTTCCCGGAGGACTTCCTCCTGGTCATCGACGAGTCGCACGTCACCGTCCCGCAGATCGGCGCCATGTACGAGGGTGACGTGTCCCGCAAGCGGGTCCTGGTCGAGCACGGTTTCCGGCTGCCCAGCGCCATCGACAACCGGCCGCTGACCTGGGATGAGTTCCTGGACCGGATCGGCCAGACCATCTACCTGTCCGCCACCCCCGGACCGTATGAGCTGCAGCGCGTCGGCGGCAACGTGGTCGAGCAGGTGATCAGGCCCACCGGGCTGATCGACCCTGAGGTCATCATCAAGCCGACCAAGGGCCAGATCGACGACCTGCTGCACGAGATCGGGCAGCGGGCCGAGCGGGACGAGCGGGTGCTGGTCACCACGCTGACCAAGCGGATGTCCGAGGACCTGACCGACTACCTGCTCGAGAACGGGGTCCGGGCCAGGTACCTGCACAGCGAGGTCGACACGCTGCGCCGGATCGAGCTGCTGCGCGAGCTGCGGACCGGCGAATACGACGTCCTGGTCGGGATTAACCTGCTCCGCGAGGGCCTCGACCTGCCCGAGGTGTCGCTGGTGGCGATCCTGGACGCGGACAAGGAAGGCTTCCTGCGCTCGGGCACGTCGCTGATCCAGACCATCGGCCGCGCCGCGCGGAATGTGTCCGGCCAGGTGCACATGTACGCCGACTCGGTGACCCCGTCCATGCGGC
This sequence comes from uncultured Actinomycetes bacterium, assembly GCA_963790065.1. Taxonomy (GTDB): domain Bacteria; phylum Actinomycetota; class Actinomycetes; order Streptosporangiales; family Streptosporangiaceae; genus Palsa-504. The sequence goes on from CAWBNK010000034.1 coordinate 738,786, forward strand.
GGGCCATCGACGAGACCAACCGGCGGCGGGAGAAGCAGGTCGCCTACAACGAGGCGCACGGCATCAACCCCCAGCCGCTGCGCAAGAAGATCGCCGACATCCTGGACCAGATCGTCCGCGAGGACGCCGACACCGAGCAGCTGATCGGCGGCGCCGGCCGGCAGCAGTCCCGCGGCAAGGCGCCCGTGCCCGGCCTGTCCAGCCGGGCCCGCGCGGCCGCCCAGGCCGCCGGGCAGGCCGAGCCCGGAGCGGCCAGCAGCGCCGCCCGCGGCGAGCTGGTCGGCCTGATCACCGAGCTCACCGAGCAGATGCACGCGGCCGCCGCCGAGCTGCAGTTCGAGGTGGCCGCCCGCCTCCGCGACGAGATCCGCGATCTCAAGCACGAGCTGCGCGGCATGCACGCTGCCGGAGTCTGATCGCCGATGCCTGGATGATCCGGGACGTGATCCACGACCTCAACAATGCGGTCGGCCAGCGTTGGCAGGCCCTGGATCCGCTGCTGCCCGCGGCGGCCGACCTGCCCGAGGGCTGCCTGCCGCCGTTTCTGGCCGGCGGCCTGGGCGGCCGCCCGGCCGGGCTCGGTGTCTGCCATCACCGGCACGAGCCGGCCGACTCGCTGGCCCAGACCTGGGGCGCCGCGACCAAGTTCGTGCTGACCATGCGGCTGCGGGACCCCGAGACGGAGGCCGACGAGCTGCTGGCCCAGTGGCGTGAGCACCTGGCCGGCCTGCCCGAAGCCGCCGGCCCGGACACCGCGGCGATCGTCAACTGGCCGGCCCGCGATGTCACCGGGGTGCTGGCCCTGCTGCGCCACGGACTGCAGCCCATGGCCGTCATCGCCGCGCGCCCGGCCAGCCGGCCGGTCCCCTCCTACGGGGCTCACGGGGCCCATGGCGGCCACGGGGAGCATGAGGGCCCCGGGGACGCACCCGGCCTGACCGTCCGCCTGGCGGGCCCGGACGACCTCGACGACGTGGCCGAGATGGAGATGGGCGTGATCGCCTACGACGCTCGCTTCGGCGGGTCGATCCCGCGCCCGGCCACCGCGGCGCTGGTCCAGGCCGAGACGCGGGCCGCCCTGACCCGTCCCTGGGCCTGGATCGCCGAACGGGACGGCCGCCCCGTCGGGCTGATCCACGTCGAGCCGCCGGAAAGCTCTCGCTGGATCGCGGGCATGACCCGCCCGGGCACTACGGCGTACCTGCAGACCATGTACCTGCGACCGCGGGACCGGGGCGCCGGCATCGGCGCGGCGCTGGTCAGCCGGGTGCACGACGTGCTCGACACCCGCGGGATCGACGTGACGCTGCTGCACTACGGGCAGGTGAACCCGCTATCGGCGCCGTTCTGGCACCGGATGGGCTACCGCCCGCTGTGGACTATCTGGGAGGCCCGCCCGGCTGCGGCCCTGCGCTAGCCCCATGGCGATCGTGCGGAAGCGCCGGGAGCAGGGCATGATAATGCATGAGGCAATGCGGAATGCTGAGCAGCACCTGACTGTTGCCTGAAAAAGAAGCCCGCGGGTAATACGGGCGGCCCGCGCGGGAAGGTCCGTTATGCGGGCATGTGCTGAAGCAGCCGACTAGCCGAGATGCCGGGGGAGGTGTGAAGTGCTAGTCAGCCTGATCGCGGCGGTTGTCGCGGCGGTGTTCTATGGCGTCGCATCTGTGATGCAGGCCATCGCCGTACGGGCGGCCAGCCACCGCGAGCCAGAAGATGAGTTCGCTGGCGTCGATCCGGGCCTGATGGTCCGGATGCTGCACCAGTGGCGCTTCGTGGTCAGCATCGGCCTCGACGCGCTCGGCTTCGTGGCCCAGCTCGTCGCGCTGCAGCGGCTGCCGCTGTTCGCGGTCCAGGCCTTCGTCGCCTCCAACCTCGCGGTCACCGCGGTCATCGCCTCCTGGGTGATCGGCGTGACGCTGAACTGGCGGGAGTGGGCGGCGGTCATCGGCGTGGTCGCGGGCGTCGGCCTGCTCGGCTCCTCGGCGGGCGCCGAGGGCGCCGCGCAAGTGGGCGCGGTGTTCAAGCTCGCGCTGATCGTGGCGGTGGCGGGCCTGGCCCTGGTGGGCCTGGCCGCGGCCAAGCTCAACGAGCCGTACCGCACCACCGCGCTCGGTATCACCGCCGGCTTCGGCTACGGGGTGCTCAGCATCGCGGCCCGGGTCCTGGACGGCTTCGAGCCGCTGCAACTGGCCCGCGACCCGGCCACCTACGCCATCATCGCGGCCGGCATCATCTCGTTCATGTTCTACGCCACCGCCCTGGAGGGCGGCAGCGTCACGGTCGCCACCGCGGCCGTGGTGCTGGCCGAGACGATCCCACCCGCCGTCATCGGGGTCGTCTTCCTCGGCGACCGGACACGCCCGGGACTGTCGGCCGTCGCCTGGGGAGGGTTCTTCATCGCCGTCGCCTCGGCCGTCATGCTGGCCAGATTCGGCGAAGCACACCACACAGAAGACGTCGCCATGGCTGACGCCGTGGCGCATCGGCAGGCAAATGCCGGGCCGGCCGCCTGTTAACTGTTATCCTGGTGGCCCGTGGACCTGCAGCTTTTCCCTGCCATTCCGGACACCACGGGAGCCTCATAGTGGCCGCATCATCACTCCATCCACGGCCTGTTCAGACCAGGCACCTCTTTGTCACCGGCGGCGTCGCCTCTAGCCTGGGCAAAGGACTGACCGCGTCCAGTCTGGGCCGCCTGCTCAAGCTGAGAGGGCTGCGGGTCACCATGCAGAAGCTCGACCCCTACCTCAACGTCGACCCGGGCACGATGAACCCCTTTCAGCACGGCGAGGTGTTCGTCACCGATGACGGGACGGAAACCGATCTCGACGTAGGGCACTACGAGCGGTTCCTGGACACCGACCTCCAGGGCGAGGCCAACGTCACGACCGGCCAGATCTACTCCACGGTGATCGCGAACGAGCGGCGCGGTGCCTACCTGGGCGACACCGTGCAGGTCATCCCGCATATCACTAACGAGATCAAGTCTCGCATCCTGCAGATGGGCGGGGACGACGTCGACGTGGTGATCACCGAGGTCGGCGGCACGGTCGGCGACATCGAGTCGCTGCCGTTCCTGGAGGCCATCCGCCAGATCAGGCACGAGATCGGCCGGGACCGCTGCTTCTTCCTGCACGTCAGCCTGCTGCCCTACATCGGGCCGTCCGGCGAGCTGAAGACCAAGCCCACTCAGCACAGCGTGGCGGCCCTGCGCAGCATCGGCATCCAGCCGGACGCGATCGTGGCCCGCTCCGACCGGCCGATCAACGCGAACCTGAAACGCAAGATAAGCCTGATGTGCGACGTGGACGAGGAGGCCGTGGTCTCCGCGCCCGACGCCCCGTCCATCTACGACATTCCGAAGGTCCTGCACGCCGAGGGCCTGGACGCCTACGTCGTGCGCCGGCTCGGCCTGCCGTTCCGCGACGTGGACTGGAACGAGTGGGACGACCTGCTGCGCCGGGTGCACCGGCCGGCCCACAGCATCACCATCGCCCTGGTCGGCAAGTACGTGGACCTGCCCGACGCGTACCTGTCACCGGCCGAGGCCCTCAAGGCCGGCGGTTTCGCCAACGACGCGCAGGTGAACATCCGCTGGGTGATCAGCGACGCCTGCGAGGACCCCGAGGGCGCCGCGGCCGAACTCGACGGCGTGGACGGGGTACTGATCCCGGGCGGCTTCGGCGTGCGCGGCATCGAGGGCAAGATCGGCGCGATCCGCTATGCGCGCGAGCACGGCCTGCCGATCCTGGGCCTGTGCCTGGGCCTGCAGTGCATGGTCATCGAGGTCGCCCGCGACCTGGCCGGGCTGGCCGAGGCCGACAGCGCCGAGTTCAACCCGGAGACCCCGTACCCGGTGATCGCCACCATGGCCGACCAGGAGGACGTGGTCGCGGGGGAGCGGGACATGGGCGGCACCATGCGCCTGGGCCTGTACCCGGCCGTGCTGCAGCCGGGCACCCGGGTGCAGGAACTGTACGGCAGCACGCTGGTCGAGGAGCGGCACCGGCACAGGTACGAGGTCAACAACGCCTACCGCGATGGGTTGGAGGACGCCGGGCTGGTCTTTTCCGGGCTCTCACCGGACGGGCACCTGGTCGAGTTCGCCGAGCTGGCCGACCACCCGTTTTTCGTCGGCACCCAAGCACACCCGGAGTTCCTCTCCCGCCCGACCCGCCCGCACCCGCTGTTCGACGGCCTGATCGCCGCCGCCCTGGCCCGGTCCAAGGCACTCTCCGCCGCCGCCAGCACCCGCGCGGTGGCCAGCGCGTGAACATTGCCGACGAAGCAGAGCAGTGGCCCGTCGTCTCCTCCACCGAGCTGGTCCGTAGCAAGCTGGTCACCGTGCGGGCCGATCAGGTCCGCATGCCCGATAATCATGTGGCCGAACGGGACGTGGTGCTGCATCCCGGAGCCGTCGCCATACTCGCGCTGGACGCCGCGGACCGGATCCTGATGATCAGGCAGTACCGCCATCCGGTGGGACGCCTGCTGTGGGAGATCCCGGCGGGCCTGCGCGATGTCGCCGGGGAAGACCCGTGGGTCACCGCGCAGCGTGAGCTGGCGGAGGAGGCGGGCTACCGGGCCCGCGACTGGCACCTGCTGGCCGACTACTACTCCTCGCCCGGTTTCACCACCGAACGCCTGCGCGTCTACCTGGCTCGCGGCCTGGCCGAGATCCCGGAGGCCGAACGCGACTACGTGCGGCGGGACGAGGAGGCCACCCTGGTGCTCGGCTGGCTGCCGCTGGCCGAGGCGGTGACCAAGGTATTCGCCGGCGATCTGCACAACGGGCCCACTGTCCTGGCCATCATGGCGGGGTATGCTGCCAGGTCAGAGGGGTTTGACCGGCTTCGCCCGGCCGATTCGCCCGAGAAGCAATGAGGCTTCGCCGAAAGGACCATCATGAAGGTTGGAATTCCCCGGGAAATCAAGAACCACGAGTACCGGGTGGCGATCACGCCCGCCGGCGTCCACGAACTGGTCCGCGGCGGTCATCAGGTGGTCATCGAAGCCGGGGCGGGGGAGGGCTCATCCATTCCCGATCAGGACTTCACCACGGCCGGAGCCAAGATCCTGCCTACCGCCGACGACGTGTGGGCCGAAGGCGAGCTGATCCTCAAGGTCAAGGAGCCGATTGAGGAGGAGTATCACCGCATGCGCTCCGGGCAGGTCCTGTTCACCTACCTGCACCTGGCGGCGTCCAAGGCCTGCACCGACGCCCTGCTGAACGTCGGCGTCACCTCGATCGCCTATGAGACGGTCCAGTTGCCCGACGGCTCGCTGCCGCTGCTGGCCCCCATGTCCGAGGTCGCCGGCCGGATGGCCCCGCAGGTCGGCGCCCACCACCTGCAGCGGGACGGCGGGGGCCGCGGCGTGCTGATGGGCGGCGTGTCCGGCGTGTACGCGGCCAAGGTGGTCGTGCTCGGCGCGGGCGTATCCGGCATGAACGCGGCCGCGATCGCGCTGGGCATGCAGGCCGAGGTGCTGCTGGTGGACAAGAACGTCGCCCGGCTCCGCCAGGCGGACGCCATCTACCAGGGCCACTGCCAGACGGTCGCGTCCAACGCCTACGAGATCGAGCGCGCGGTGATCGACGCCGACCTGGTGATCGGCGCCGTCCTGGTGCCAGGCGCCAAGGCGCCCAAGCTGGTCAGCGACGAGCTCGTGTCCCGGATGAAGTCCGGCGCGGTGCTGGTCGACATCGCGATCGACCAGGGCGGCTGCTTCGAGGACTCGCGGCCTACCACGCACGCCAACCCGACCTACCCGGTGCACGACACGCTGTTCTACTGCGTGGCGAACATGCCGGGCGCGGTGCCGCACACCTCCACCTTCGCGCTGACCAACGTCACGCTGCCCTACACGGTCGAGATCGCCAGCCGGGGCTGGCGTGACGCGCTCCGCGCCGATCCCGCCCTGGCCCTGGGCCTGAACACCTACGCCGGCGTCGTGACCTGCGAGCCGGTCGCCGAGGCCCACGGGCTGGCTTACACCTCGATCGCGGAGGTCCTCAACTAGCAGCCTCGCTATGGCGTCTGGCCAGACGGTGGGCGGCGCGATCCGCGAGTACCTGGAGTACCTGGTCGTGGAGCGCGGCCTGGCCGCCAACACCGTCGAGTCCTACCGCCGGGACCTGGACAGGTACCAGTCCCTGCTCGCCGCCCGGGGCGTGACCGGGCTCGGCGACGTCACGCCCGCCGACGTGGCCGAGTTCCTGGCCTCGCTGCGCGAGGGCGACGCCGATCACCAGCCCCTGGCGGTCAGCTCGGCCGCCCGGGCGGTGATCGCGGTGCGCGGCCTGCATGCCTACGCGGCCGCGCATCACCTGGCCGGCACCGACCCGGCCCGGGAGGTCACGCCGCCGACGCCGTCCAGGCGGCTGCCCAAGGCGATCACCCTGGCCGAGGTGGAACGCCTGCTCGACGCGGCGGGCTCGCCCGGCGAGGCCGAGCCGCGGCTGCTGCGGGACCGCGCGCTGCTCGAGTTCCTCTACTCCACCGGCGCGCGGATATCGGAAGCGACCGGGCTCGACATCGACGCGCTCCGGCTGGACTCCGACCCGGTGGTCCGGCTGGCCGGCAAGGGCGGCAAGCACCGGCTGGTCCCGGTGGGCAGCTACGCGGTACGAGCCCTGGAGGCGTACCTGGTCCGGGCCCGGCCCGCCCTCGCGGCGGCGGCCAAGCGCACTTCAATAGGCCCGGCCGTCTTCCTGAACGCCCGGGGCGGGCGCCTGACCCGCCAGGGGGCCTGGGGTGTCCTGCATGCCGCCGCCGACCGGGCCGGCCTGCCCGACGTGTCACCGCACACCCTGCGGCACTCGTTCGCCACCCACATGCTGGACGGCGGGGCCGACATCCGCGTGGTCCAGGAACTGCTCGGTCACGCCTCGGTCGCCACCACCCAGATCTACACCCTGATCACCGTGGACCGGCTACGCGAGGTCTACGCGTCCTCCCACCCCCGCGCCCTGTCTTAGAAAACACTGGCCTAGCGGAAGTGACGGGTCAGCTCGTTGGCGTAGGTCCGGCCCAGGGTGCCTTTGTGCTCGGTGATCCACTGCAGCAGCGAGGTCTCACCGGTCGCCGGGCCTTCGGTGTCGGCCAGGCCGTCCGCCATGGCCTGATACTCCTCGGCGGTCAGCAGGGTGTCGCGCAGGGCCAGGCCGAGCAGCCTGGCCGCGGGCGGGATGGCTGATCCGGGCACCCGGATCACTGGGCTGTGGCTGCCCACTGCGTCGTTGATGAAGCGCACGAGTTCGATGAAGGCCGGCCGATCGGGTCCGACGGCGTCGATGACCTCCGTCTGGCCGGAGTCCGCGGCCTGCACCGCCAGCCGGGCCAGGTCATCGACGTGGATGGGGCGGATGCGGTACTTGCCGGTTCCGCCCACGGCGAAGACCGGCAGGTGGCGCAGCAACCACGCGATGTTGTTGATCAGTACGCCGTCGCCGCCGAACAGGATCGAGGGCCTCAGCACGGCGTGGGACAGGCCCAGATCGGCCAGGGCCTGCTCCACTGCCGCCTTACCGCGGAAATACGGGTATGGCGAGTCGGCATCGGGGTGCGTGATCGAAACGTGAACCACCCGGCGCACGCCGGCCTCGGCCGCGGCTTGGAATAGCACGCGCGACTGCGCCACCGCCTTCTCGTGGCTGGCCTGCCCGTGCGCGAACCGCACCCAGTAGGTATTGAACAGCGTGCCTGCGCCGCGCAGCGACCCGGCCAGCTGAGCCTGATTGAACCTCAGCGGCCTGACTTCGATGGCGGTGCCCGCCGGGGCGCGGTCGGGATGGCCGGTCAGCGTCCGTACCCGGCGGCCGGCCGCCTGCAGCTCGCGGGCGATCGCCGCCCCTGAGTAGCTGAACGCCCCGGTCACGACGTCAAAGTCGTCCCCGGCCGGGGTCACCGCTGCGCCCCGATCCGGGCCACCAGCGCGGTCAGCACCTGGCCGAGCGGAGCATCGAGGGTCGCGGTGGCGTGCGCGTCACCGCGGGTGGATCCCTGGTTGACGATCACCACTGGCAAGTCCAGCTTGGCCGCGTGCCGGACGTAACGCAGGCCAGACATCACGGTCAGCGAGGAACCCAGGACGACCAGCGAACTGGCCCGCTCGACCATGGCGTAGCAGGCCCTGGCCCGTTCCGGCGGCACGTTCTCGCCGAAGAACACCACGTCCGGCTTCAGCACGCCCCGGCACGCGCGGCAGTCGACCACCCGGAACGTCTCGGTCGCCGCGTCCTCCAGGACGGCATCGCCATCGGGGTTGATCAGCGCCGCTGCCTCGTCCCAGCCAGCGTTGGCCTCGGCCAGCCGCCGGTCCAGGTCCGTGCGGGGCGTCCGCTGCCCGCACGACAGGCAGGTGACCCGGTGCAGGCTGCCGTGCAGCTCGGTGACCCCGGACGCTCCGGCGGCCTGGTGCAGGCCGTCGACGTTCTGGGTGATGATCCCGGCCAGCAGCCCGAGCCGGCCGAGCTCCGCGACCGCGCGGTGGCCCTGGTTGGGCGCGGCCCGGGCGATGTGCCGCCAGCCGATATAGCTGCGGGCCCAGTACCTGCGCCTGGCCCCGGCACTGCCGGTAAACGTCTGGTAGGTCATCGGCGCAGCCCGCCGGGCCAGGCCGGTCGGCCCGCGGTAGTCCGGGATGCCGGACTCGGTCGACAGCCCGGCCCCGCTGAGGATCAGCACGCCGCCCGCCGCCACGACGTCGGCGAGCGTGCCGAACGATCCGGCCGTCCTCGCCTCCGCCACCTGGGTCACGGTTCCATGGTGCCTCATGACGCGAACCGGTCGGTCCGCGTCCCCCCATCCGGGCCCGGCTAGGCCACGGCCGTCGTGATCACCTGGGCGACGGTCGTGGCCGCCTGCCGGTCGAACAAGATCGTGTAGTGGTTCACGTCGGGTATCAGCCGCGTGCGCAACTGCGGGACGCGCTCGTGCCAGTCCGCGACCACGCCGGCCGGCAGCAGCCCTGGCGGCGCGCCGAACATCCCCATCGGAGCAGTCAGCAGCGGAGTCGGCTCTTTCAGCCGGGACAGGGCATCCTCGAACGGCTGGCCGACCAGCACATCGCCCGCGTCGGCCCGGACGGCCTCCTCGACGGCACGTGACCGCAGGCTGCCCTCCTCGCCGGTCAGGTCGTACCGGCAGTACGCCTCGACATCGGCTGTCCAGTGCTCAGCCAGCGCCGGGTGCGCCCGCCAGAAGTCCAGGTAGGCCTCGGTGTCCGGGTAGGTCTCCCGCAGCCGGGCCACGGCCGGGCCCAGGGTGGCGTTGAGCACGGCATCCAGGTCGAGGCCGTCCGGCACCGGCAGCGGCAGGCCGCCGTCGATCAGGATCAGGCGCCGGCTCAGGTTCGGATGCGCGTCGTGCGCGAGCAGCGCGACATACGCCCCCATCGAATGCCCGGCCAGCACCGGGCGCCCGCCGAAATGCCGCAGTACGGCGGTCACGTCGGCCGCATGCCGTTCCAGGCCATACGGGCCGGGCAGATGACCGCTATGGCCGCGCCCGCGCAGGTCAGGAGCGGCCAGTGTCCAACCGGGGGGCATCTGGCGGGCTACCGCCTGCCACGACATGGCCGACGCCGTGATTCCGTGCACGGCAACCGCCACACGCCTTCCGCTGCCCCATAGGAGCACGCGGAGATCCCCACCGTCTACCGGGATGTCAAGCAGCCGGAGTTGCATAATTCTTATCCTCCCCAGTCACGGCGATTTCGGCCGTGCCCGCCCATATCTACACCCATTATCCGCCGTCCGGATGCGTGCAGTATGTCAACTCGGCTAGAAAATTTGCCCGTAATCCATGCCATGCTGGACTGCGGTTAAAATGCCAGGTAAAACCAGGCTTGGAGGTAAGCGGGCCGTGTCTGCAGCACTGAGTTACTCGTCGGCAGAATCCGCGACGCCCCTGCTGGGCGATACGATCGGCGACAACTTCGACGCGACCGTCCGGCGCTTCGGGGACCGGGAGGCGCTAGTCGACCGGCCCGCGTCCAGACGGTGGACCTATACGGAACTCGCGGCCGACGTTGATGCGCTGGCGCTCGGCTTGCTGGAAATGGGCATCGAGAAGGGCGACCGGGTCGGTATCTGGGCACCGAACTGCGCGGAATGGACTCTCACCCAGTACGCGACGGCCAAGATCGGCGCGATCCTGGTCAACATCAACCCCGCTTACCGCACCCGCGAGCTCGAGTTCGTGCTCAATCAGTCAGGGACCAAGCTGCTGATAGCGGCCCAGCGGCTGAAGACCTCCGATTACGCGGCGATGATCACCGAGGTACGGCCAGGTTGCCACGCCCTGGCCCAGGTCGTGCTGATCGGCACGCCGGAGTGGCACGCCCTGATCGAAACCGGTCGCGGGCTGGACCGTTCCGCGCTGCAACACATTCAACTGGACACCGATGACCCCATCAACATCCAGTACACCTCGGGCACCACTGGTTTCCCGAAGGGCGCGACTCTTTCGCACCACAACATCCTCAACAACGCGTTCTTCGTCGGCGAGCTGTGCCACTACACCGCAGCGGACCGGATCTGCATTCCGGTGCCGTTCTACCATTGCTTCGGCATGGTCATGGGTAATCTCTCGGCCACCAGCCACGGTGCCTGCATGATCATTCCCGCGCCCAGCTTTGATCCGGTGGCGACCCTGGCGGCCGTGCAGGCCGAGCGCTGCACGTCGCTGTACGGGGTGCCGACGATGTTCATCGCCGAGCTGTCCGCTGACGGGTTCGCCGATTACGACCTGTCTAGCCTGCGCACTGGCATCATGGCCGGCTCGCCGTGCCCGGTCGAGGTGATGAAGCAGGTCATGTGGCGGATGTCCATGCGCGAGGTGGCGATCGCCTACGGCATGACGGAAACCTCGCCGGTGTCCACGCAGACCCGTGCCGACGACTCGCTGGACCGGCGCGTCTCGACCGTGGGCCGGGTGATGCCGCACCTGGAGGTGAAGGTCATCGACCCGGCGACCGGGGTGACGGTGCCGCGCGGCACGCCGGGGGAGCTGTGCACCCGGGGTTACTCGGTGATGCTCGGCTACTGGGAGCAGCCGGATAAGACCGCCGAGGCCGTCGATGCCGCGCACTGGATGCACACCGGCGACCTGGCCGTCATGGATGAAGACGGGTACCTGGCCATCACCGGGCGGATCAAGGACATGGTGATCCGCGGCGGCGAGAACGTCTACCCGCGGGAGATCGAGGAGTTCCTCTACACCCACCCGGACATCCTGGACGCCCAGGTCATCGGCGTCCCTGACGCCAAGTACGGCGAGGAGCTCATGGCCTGGGTGCGCCTGCGGCCCGGTGCGTCCCCGCTGACCGCCGATGACCTGCGGGCGTTCTGCTCCGGACAGCTGGCGCACTACAAGATCCCCAGGTACGTGCACATCGTGGACGAGTTCCCGATGACCGTGACCGGGAAGGTGCGCAAGGTCGAGATGCGCGAGCGGTCGGTGGAGATCCTCGGCCTCGGCGATTAACCGCGTCCCCTGGACAGAGGAGCGACATGCAAGAACGGGGTCTACTATTTCGCCGTTTTCGACTCCCGCGGCAGCCGCGAACGGCCGACCACGGTAGTCAGGCGGACCTGTTCTAGCTCCGGCCTCATGAGCGATGACGCCTTGACCTCCGACCTGGCCTGGGTGGGCAGCACGATCCTGATCGACGCCGAGCACGGCGAGTCGGCCGACAAGTTCGCCCTGATCAGCGACCACGAGGCGAATCAGATCATCGAGCGGATCCGCACCACGCCGACCGATTAGCCGCGTCTCGTCATCGTGGCCTTGCGCCGGCTGGCCCAGGAGGACGCCTCGGCCCGCTATTTCGGCTGACCGGCACGCGCCTCAGCGGCCGCCCTTGCTCAGCGCCACCAGCTGGTAGACCGGATCGGGCCGGACGCGGTCCTGATCGGGCAGCGTCTCGAGCGCCTCGCACAGCGCCTCGACGCGTTTCCGCCCGGCGGCTGTCGTCCAGCCGTACCCGTCGCCCCGCAACTGCCTGCGCCAGCGGCGGGGGCTCAGGCCCTGGCCGAGGCCCGTGAACGTGGTCTGCGCGGCCAGCGCCAGGCCGAGCCGCTCGCCGAGGTCCAGGACACGCTCCAGCCGGTCGGTCGGGTCGTGGTCGAACCTGGCCCGTACCGGCGCGATGATCGCGGCCGCGTCGTCGGCTTCGCCGTGCGCGGCATCGTCCTTGCCGACCGTGGTGATGAGCAGGCCGCCGGGACGCAGCACCCGCTCCGCCTCGCCCAGCGCCGAGGCAGAATCCGCCGGGTTCAGCAGATGCAGCAGCCACACCATCGCGACGGCGTCGACCGACTCGCGGCCGAGCGGGAGGCGGTTGCCGTCGCCGAGGGTGATCTGCCCCGGCAGGCGCGTCGCCGCTACGGCCGCCATTCCGCCGGACCGCTCCACGCCGGCCACCGAACGGCCCGGCCGCGCCAGCCGCACGGTCACGATCCCCGTCCCGCAGCCGACGTCGACGATCCTGGCCGGGGCTGCCCCCAGCCCGGTCAGCAGCGTCTCGATCGCGTCGGCGGCCGCCTGCGCCCGCGCGTCGCCTCCCCTGGTGGCGTCATAACGCGCGGCCTCGCGGTCGTAATCGAGCACGACCGCACCCTATGCGGATCACCCAACCGGCCCGCATGGGCATCACAGCCAAGTCGTAATCTGCCACTCTCCGCTTATAGGAGAAAATGCGCACTGCGGTCGTGCATGTTGATCATCGTGAACTTCACGACATACAGAGCAATAAATGATTGTATTGGATGAAATCGGAGGACAGCGTATGATCGAACAGCCTTGGTGACCAGCCCTGTTGGTGAACGGGGTGGTGGGGGTGCGTAGATGGGCGAACAACGGCACAGCCTTACGTCGGGCCCGCCTGGTGAGCGCCGGCTGAACCCATCGTGGGCTGAGGTGACCGCTAACACGGTTCGCCTGTGGCTGCAAAGGCACAATCACGCCGGCGGCCGTCGGCCCGGCGCCCGGAGGCAGCGCGGCATCCTCGTACTGAGCGCCGTGGCCGCCATGGCGCTCGGCGCGCTCGTGACGTTGGCCTTCATCAGCACCGGAGATCAGGCGCCGGCCCCGCGGCCGAGCAACGCGGCCCAGAGCACTCCGAGCGCCCTGCAGCTGGCGGCCGCCAACCGCGCGCAGGCCGCGAACTGGATCGCCAGCCAGGTGCTCCCGAGCGCGGTAATCGCCTGTGACCCGCAAATGTGCGGCGCGCTCGAGACCGCCAAGGTGTCCGCGGCCCGGCTGGCGCAACTGCAGCTGACCACCAGCGATCCGCTGGATTCCAACATAATTGTCGCGACGCCGGCGGTGCGGAACCAGTTCGGTCCCCGGCTGGCCACCGTCTACGCGCCGCTGGTGCTGGCCCGTTTCGGCTCAGGCCCCGAGGAAGTCGACGTCCGCTACGTCGTGCCCGGCGGCGCCGCCGCCTTCGAGGGCTCGCTGGCCGCGGCCCGCAGTGCCCGCGTCGCCGCCGGCGAGCAACTCCTGACGAACACGAACGTCCAGGTCGCGGCGCCTGCTCGGCAGGCCCTTTTGGCCGGTAACGTCGACCCGCGGCTGCTTGTAACGCTTTCGCTACTTGCGCACGAAATGACAATCAGGCTGGTAGCCTTCGGTGACGCGTCGCCAGGAGCAAGTTCGGCGGTCCCGCTGCGTGGTGCCGAGATCGGCGCTTCTGCATCCGCTGGCCTGCCGGCGATGCTTGCGTTCCTGGCCGCCCAGCAAGCTCAATATCAACCCTCTTACTTCCACCAGACCACGCTCGATGGGCAGCCTGTCGTGACTGTACAGTTCGACGCCCCAGGCCCACTGGGACTGGGCAGCTCCTAGCGATCGCTGGGGGCATAGGGAGGGGTCATATGTTCCCGAGACTAACCAGGCGATTGCTCATGCTGCTGGCCGCTTCGGCCCTGCTGCTGGGCATCCCCGCCGCCGCCACGGCATTCGCGTCTTCGGCTACTTCTGGGGTTGGCTGGATCAGGCTGGCCCACCTGTCGCCGAACACTCCTGCCGTCGACGTATACCTTTATTCGTTCGGCAATTCCAACGCGGAAATCGTCCTCCACCACGTGGCGTACGGGACGGTCTCGCCGTACGAGACGGTCCAGGCGGGCGATTACAGCGTGGCCATGCGCGCGGCGGGTGCGTCCGCGTCGAGCCAGCCTGTCCTGTCCACTAGCGTCACGATCCAGGCCGGTCAGGCCTACACGGTGGCCGGCATGGGGCCCGAATCGGGCCTGCGGCTCCAGGTCATGGACGACGACCTGACCACGCAGACCGGCAAGGCGGCGGTGCGGATCATCCAGGCCTCCCTGCGGAACCAGGTCGTCACCAAGGTGACCTGCGGCGGTAAGACGATCGCGAGCAATGTGAAGTTCGCCTCCGTCGTGGACTACCAGCCCATTCCGCCGGGCACCTGGACCATGGCCGCGGTAACGTCCAACGGGAGCGCGCAGAAGAGCGTCCACCTGTCCGCCGGTACGGTCGACACGCTCGTCGTCCTCGACGGCCCGAACGGCCTGGAGATCGACGTCCTGCAGGACGCGGCCGGGGCCGGAAACATACCGGTGGGTGCGGTCTCGACCGGATTCGGCGGTACCGCCGGGCACGGTCCAGGCTCGCCGGTGCCGTGGCTCGCGGTCATCGCAGCCGGAGCCCTGCTCGCCCTGGCGGGAGGGCTGGGCGTGCGCCGCAGCAGGCTCCGCCTGCACACCGGGATCTAACCGATGCCGACCCGTAGGCCGGCCGCGCTGCTCACGCTCGCGGCCGGCCTCGTCGTGATCCTGGGCGGCACCGTCGGCCTGCTGCTGACCCGGCATTCGACCCCGCCCATGCGCCCGGTCGCGGCCGGGGTGGGCGCCCTGCCCGCGCCCACCGGCCGGATCGTGGCCGCGCCGCAGTCACCAGGGCCGCAGCCCGTCGCCGCCCCCGTCTCGCTGACCATCCCGCTGATCGGCGTGCAGACCAACCTGATCACCCTGGGCCTGCTGTCCAACGGCCAGCTCGGGGTGCCGTCCACGACCTCGGTCGCGGGCTGGTACACCGGCAGCCCCCGGCCGGGCTCCGTCGGCTCGTCCATCATCGTGGGCCACATCGATTCGTATAAGGGTCGAGGGGTGTTCTACCGGCTGAACACGCTGACCAAGGGGGACAAGATCTACGTCAAGCGCGCGGACGGCACCTTGGCCGAGTTCAGCGTCACCTCGGTCCAGTCGTACCTGAAGGACCATTTCCCCACCGCGGACGTCTACGGCCCCGTCCCCGACGCCGAGCTGCGCCTGATCACCTGCGGCGGCGCCTTCGACTATGGCACCCGCCACTACCTGAGCAACATCGTCGTCTACGCCACGGAGGTGAGCTGAGCCAGGTCATGATGCCGGAGCAGCGGTACGAGGACCTGGTCGATGAGTTCGCCGGCCTGGACGGGGTGCTGCCGCCGCAGGGCGGCAGCGGATTCGGCCGCAGCGCGCTGCGTTACCGCCGCAAGATCTTCGCGATGCTCGTCCGCGGCCGGCTCGTGCTGAAGCTGCCCGGGCCGAGGGTCGACGAGCTGATCGAGGCCGGTCACGGCGAGCGGTTCGACGCCAACAAGGGCACCCCGATGAAGGAATGGCTCAGCCTGGACCCGGAGTCCGGGCTGGCCTGGCTGCCGCTGGCGCGGGAGGCCCTGGACTTCGCCCAGCGGCCCTGAGGCCGCTCAACACTGCTCAACTGCCGGAGGAAGTGTCATGGAAGTGCAGGTCACCGACAACCCCGATAAGGCCCAGTACGAGATCAGGGTGGACGGCGAACTGGCCGGAGTCGTCAAGTACCACCTGCGCGGCGACGTCATCTCGCTGATGCATACGGAGACCGACGACCGGTTCCGCGGCCACGGGCTGGCCGGGCGCCTCGTCCAGGCCACCCTGGACTCCGCCCGGGAACGCCACCTGCAGGTGCTGCCCTACTGCCCGTACGCCCGGCGCTGGATCGCCGAGCATCCCGGCTACACCAACCTGGTCCCCGAAGGTCGGCGCGCCGAGTTCCGCCTCTGATTTCCTCCAGTCATCGCCCGACCGATGAGTTCTGCCGCCCGGCGCCGTTTCACGGTTGAGAACGCGGCGAACAGGAGGCTGACGCATGAGCGGTGCTGACACCGACGAGCTGGTGACCGCGGCGGTCGCGGGCGACGAGCCCGCGTTTGCCGCCCTCGCCGAACGCCACCGGCGTGAGCTGCACGTGCACTGCTACCGGATGCTGGCCTCGTTCGACGAAGCCGAGGACGCGGTGCAGGAGACGTTCCTGAACGCGTGGCGCGGCCGGTCAGGCTTTGCCGGCGGCTCGCAGTTCCGCGCCTGGCTGTACCGGATCGCCACCAACGTCTGCCTCGACATGCTGCGGCGGAACGCGCGGCGCGCGACCGGGATGCATTCCCCGGCCGAAGTGCCCTGGATCCAGCCCTATCCGGATCTGCTGCTTGACCAGGCCGCGCCGCCCGACCAGCAGCCAGAGGCGGTCGCCATCCAGCGGGAGACGATCTCGCTCGCCTTCCTGGCCGCGCTGCAGGTCCTGCCGCCCAGGCAGCGCGCCGCGCTGATCGCCCGCGACGTCCTCGGCTGGCCGGCCAGCGAGACCGCCTCGGCCCTCGGGACCAGCGTCGCCGCGGCCAACAGCGCCCTGCAGCGGGCCCGGGCCACCATGCAGTCGCACCTTCCGCCGCGGCGGGCGGAATGGTCCGCGCGCGAGCCGACCGCCGGCGAGCGCGCACTGCTTGAGCAGTTCATCGAGGCGCACGAGCGCCTGGACGCCGAAGCCGCCATGGCCATCGCCGCCCAGGACGTCCGGATCACGATGCCGCCGTTCCCGTGGTGCTTCGACGGGCCGGAGTCGATCAGGCCACTCATGGCTAACGCGGTCGACATGGGCGAATGGCGCCTGGTCCCGGTGGGCGCCAACCGGATGCCCGCCGCCGCGAGCTACCTGCGCAGGCCGGGTGACAGCGAGTTCCGCGCGTTCAAGCTCGACGTCATGCGCATCGAGGCGGGCCTGATCGCGGAGATCACCACCTTCAACGCGGACCTGTTCCCGGCCTTCGAGCTGCCGCCCACGCTGTGAGCGCGGACCGGTAGCCTGGCGCGCGTGCTGGAACATGTCACGGTGACGCGGTACGTCACCCCGCTGCGCGAGGGCGGGTCGCTGCCCGCCCTCGTCGAGGCCGACAATCTCGGCACGTACGTGATGAAGTTCCGCGGCGCCGGCCAGGGCCCCCTGGCGCTGGTCGCCGAGATCATCGCAGGCGAACTCGCCCGGCGTCTCGGCCTGCGCGTGCCCGAACTGGTCCTGGCCGAGCTGGATCCCCGGATCCCCGGATCTGAGCCCGATCCGGAGATCCAGGACCTGCTGCGGGCCAGCGAGGGGCTGAACCTGGGCGTGGACTTCCTGCCCGGCTCGGTTGGCTTCGACCCGCTGGGCTGGACGGCCGGCCACGACTTCGCCAGCCGGGTGCTGTGGTTCGACGCGCTGGTCCAGAACGTCGACCGCACCTGGCGCAATCCGAACCTGCTGGTCTGGCACGGCAGCATCTGGCTCATCGATCACGGCGCCGCGCTGTACTTTCAGCACAACTGGCCGACCGCCGACCCCGCCCGCCCGTTCGACGCGACCGAGCACGTGCTGCGCGACCGGGCCACTGAGCTGGCCGAAGCGCACGCGGCCCTGGCCTCGCTGGTCACGGAGGCCCTGCTGAAAGAGGTCACCGCCCTGGTCCCGGCCGCGTGGTTCGGTGACCGCGGCGCCGACGCCTACGTTGCCCATCTGCTGCAGCGCGCCCCGCTGGTGCTGGGGGTGATCCGCCGGTGACCGAGATCTTCGAGTACGCGCTGATCCGCGTGGTGCCGCGGGTGGAACGGGGCGAGGCCATCAACGTCGGGGTCATCGTCTACTCCCAGGCCTACCGGTACCTGTGCGCCCGGATCGAACTGGACGAGCGCCGGCTGCTGACCCTCGACCCGGGCGTGGACCTGGACGCGGTGCGCACGGCCCTGTCCGCGTACGAGAAGGCCTGCGCCGAAGGTCCGCTGGCCGGCCTGCCGCTCGGCGAGCGGTTCCGCTGGCTCACCGCACCTCGCTCGACGATCGTCCAACCCGGCCCGGTGCACAGCGGCCTGACCACCGACCCCGCCGCCGAGCTCAGCCGTCTCTTCGGCACCCTGGTCCTGACCGGCCGCTGAGCCGGGCTCTGCGGGCCTTGTCGGCGGCCCGGTTACCGCAGCATCTCCTCGACCTCAGGCAACGAGCGGACCACCGTGGCTCGCGCCAGGAAATCATCCACCCGGCCCCGGTCCATCTGCGCCACGGGCAGGCCCAGGGCCGCCGCCCCGGCACAGGACGCCGGGTTGTCGTCGACGAACAGAGCCGCCTGCGCCGCCACCCCCAGCCGATCGAGCGCATGCCGGTAGATCTGCGCCGCGGGCTTGGCCACGCCGACCTCGCACGACAAGACCAGGGCATCGGTCAGCGCGGTCACCCCGGCCGCGTCAAGCAGGTCGCGCATGTACTCGTCGCAGTTGCTCACGATCGCGCTCCTGATCCCGGCTGACCGCAGCGCCCGCAGGAACGGGAGCACGTCGTCGTACAGGCGCGCCGTGGCCAGGAACAGTTCCCGTCCCCGGCCGGCCATCTGGCCCGCCAGCCCGGCCCGCGGCGCGCCGCAGGCCCGCAGGATGCGCTCGTAGAGCTCGGTCATGGTGAGCCGCCCGACGGTCACGTCGGTGGCGTGCCGCGCGAACTCGGCGTACATCTCGTCGGCCGGGATACCCGCCAGCACCGGAAGTTCGCGCGCATGCGCAGCGTAGTCGCAGGTCAGGATGGTGCCATAGGCGTCGATGAGGCATGCTTCGAGGCGGGTCACCAGATCAGCCTAGGACCGGTCCGGGCCAGAACATGGCCTGGACTTCCGCCAGTGATCGCACTACCGCGGTACCGGGGGCCGGCGCCTTCCCGTTGTGCTCGCCCCGCATGATCTGCACCGCGGTGATGCCCAGCGCCGCCGCACCCGCGCAGAAGGCCGGCTGATCGTCCACGAACACCGCCTGCTGCGCGGTCGCGCCGGCCAGTTCCAGCGCGAGCTGGTAGATCTCCGGCGCCGGTTTCTCGACTCCGACCTCACACGACAGGACCAGATCGTCGGCCACGCCGGCCACGCCCCGTTTCTCCAGCAGGGCCCGGGTGTTCTCCGAGCAGTTGCTGACGATCACGATCTTGACGCCGCGGGACCTGAGGGCCTGCAGGAAGGGGAGAGAATCGTCGTACAGCCGGGCCCAGGTCAGCAGCAGATTACGGTCCCTGTCCACCAGGGTCCGGATGAGCTCCGGCTGCGGGTCGGCGCCTGATTCGGTTAGGGTCCGCTCGAACGCGTCGGCCTTGGTCATATGGCCCAGTCCGAGCGCCTGGCCGAACTGCTTGTAGACGTTGCTCCAGACCGCAGGCGTGACGCCGGCCAGGTCCGGCATCTCGGCGCGGTGCGGCACGAAGTCGTAGCTCAGCAGGGTGTTGTAGACATCGACGAGGCACGCAGCGGGCAGGGCCACACGATCAGACTAGGGAAGACTGCCTGCCGGCCTCAACATGAGACAATTCCGCCGTACTAACGAGTCCCCGGGATCGCGCACACTGATCCTGGCGAACAGCGGCGTCGGCGGGAGCGACCTATGTGGCGACGGAGAGCTACTGGAGTTGCAGCCGTAGTGGTCGGTGCCATCCTGTTCGTGGCCGGCCTGATCGACCACTGGGTCGTGGCGCCCAAGTCAGCCTTGTGCCAGTCCGGCATCGGCCAGATCGGCCAGGCCATCGACACCACCGTCGCCCATGACTGCGGCCTGGTCAACGCGCTAGAAGCCGCCGTCGGCTGGCTGCTCGTTCTCGGTGTCCTGGCCGTCATCTTCGGCGTGTACGTGATCTACAACTCCCGCGCCACGGCCCAGCCCGTCCCCGCCGCCCCCTGGTCAGGCCCGCCCTCCCCATACGCCCCGCAGCCGCAGCCGCAGCCCCAGCCCTACGCCCCGCCGGCCCAGTCCTACCCGCCCCAGCCCTACCCTCCGCCGGCCCAGCCCTACCCGCCGCCGGCCCAGCCCTACCCGCCCCAGCCCTACCCGCCCCAGCCCTACCCTCCGCCGGCGGCGCGCCCGCAACCGCCCTATTCGGGACCGACCCTCCCCGCCCCGCCTCCTACCGACCGGCCCTGGCCGCCGCCCCAGCCCTGAGGATCTCAGCCCCGGCCCCGCGAGGGTCTACCCGAGCGCACTCCTGATCAGGTCCGCGAGTCCCAGCGGCCAGATCGCTTCCGCGGTGGAGTCCAATTCGGCCAGCGTCCACCAGCGCCACGCCGCGATCCGGTCCGAGGCGTGCATGTCCGCCACCTCGCCGAGCGCACGGCGCGCCGTTCCGACCCGGCCCAGGAAGAATCGCTCATGCTGCCGGATCATCTCGCCCTGATCTTCAAACACGCGGGTCGACCGGTAGATCTCGCCGCCCAGCGGCACGTCGCTCCATCCGGTCTCCTCGGCCAGTTCCCGCCGCGCCCCGGTCGCGTAGGTCTCCCCGTCGTCAAGCCCGCCGCCGGGCGTGGCCCAGTGCCTGCCGTTGGGCGGCCCGTTGTCGTACCGGAACAGCAGCACCCGGTCGTCCGGATCCAGCACGATTACCCGTCCCGCCAGCCGCAGCCGCAACTCCTCGGCGTCTGCCACTACTCTCCGTTGAATTCCGCGACGGCGTCCTCGTACTGGTCCAGGGCCCGCTCGACCGGGCCTCGTGGAGCCGAGGGCAGCCAGTGCACGGCCCGCTGGAACCCGGCGGCCGCGTACGCTTCCAGCACCTTGGCCTCGGCCGGGACGCCCATGACCATGAGCCCGATCGGCCGGTCGGCCCGCGCCCGCAGTTCCGCGGCGCGCTCCAGGACGTCGCCGCGATCATGGTTAGGGAACCAGGCGTCACCGAACGCCAGCACCCGGTCCAGCACGGTCGGCCCGTTCCCGCCGACCAGCACCGGCGGATAAGGCCGCTGAGCCGGCTTGGGCCAGGACCAGATCCGCTCGAAGCGGACGTGCTCACCCGCATAGCTCGCCTCGTCGCTGGTCCAGATGGCCTTCATGGCGTCCACCCGTTCCCGTAGGACCGCCATCCGCTCGCGCGGATCGGTGCCGTGGTTGGCCATCTCCTCCCGGTTCCAGCCGGCGCCGACGCCGAACTCGAACCTGCCACCCGACAGGAAGTCGACGCTGGCCACCTCCTTGGCGGTGATGATCGGGTCTCGTTCCACCAGCAGGCAGATGCCCGATCCGACCCGCAGCCGTGAGGTGACGGTCACCGCCGCCGTGATCGCCACGAACAGGTCATAGGTGTGTGCGTACCTGCGCGGCAACTCGCTGCCGCCCGGCCAGGTGGACTGTCGTACGGCCGGGATGTGCGTGTGCTCGGGGAAGAACAGTGACTCGTGCCCGCGCTGCTCGGCCAGCCGAGCCATATCAGCGGGGGCGATGGAGTCGTGGGTAGGAAAAATCGCTACACCGGTATCCATACGCTCAAGCCTAGGCCTGCGCCCCCGGGCGCTCCTGACCGCGGACCCGGCTTAAGCTGCGGGGGACGAAAGGCGAGGGTATGGACTGGTTGATTGCGGCCGTGCTGTTGGTTCTGATCGTGGGGGTGCTGGTCTGGCTGAGAAGGTCCGAGCGCCGCCGGCAGTAGCCCGTGCGGCGGCCTAGCCGCACCAGGGCGCACCGTGATGAAGTGGGATCAGGTTCCTACGGAAGGCGCCGGGTCATGACTGTTGCCGGGATAGACCTGTCGGACACGGCCTTCTGGGGCCGTCCGCTCGCGGACCGCGCGGCCGCCTTCGCCTTGCTGCGGGCGCAGGAACGGCCGCAGTTCTACCCCGAGCCCGAGGTCCCGTTCGCTGAGGCAGGGCCCGGTTACTACGCCCTGGTCCGGCACGCGGACGTGACCGAGGCGAGCCGTCACCCCGACATCTTCTGCTCGGGCAACGGAGCCACGAACATCGCGGACCTGCCTGCCGAGTTCAACGAGTACTTCGGGTCGATGATCAACATGGACGCCCCGCGGCACGCCCGGCTGCGGCGGATCGTCTCCCGCGCGTTCAGCCCGCGGATGATCACCAAGTTCGAGGACGACGTGCGACGGGCAGCCGCCACGGTCGTCGATGATCTGCTGGCCACTGGCCCGTGTGACTTCGTGCCGCACGTCGCGGCCCGGCTGCCGCTGAAGATCATTTGCGACATGATGGGCATCCCCGACGACCGGTACGAGATGGTCCTGGCTAACAGCAACATCATCTTGTCCGGCGCGGACCCGGAATTCCTCGGCGAGGACCTCAACGAGGCGGTGGTCCAGATCCTCGGCGCCGGTCAGGCCCTCGCCAACCTGGTCACCGGCCTGGCGGCCGAACGCACCCAGGCGCCCGCGGAGGATCTGGTCTCCGCCCTGGTCACCGCGAACATCGACGGCGAGCAGTTGACCAGCGCCGAGCTTGCCTCGTTCTTCATCCTGCTGGTGGTGGCGGGCAACGAGACCACCCGCACCGCCCTGTCCCACGCGCTGATGCTGCTCACCGAGTACCCGGACCAGCGCGCGCTCCTGCTGGCCGACCTGGAGGGCCGGCTCCCGGGGGCGGTCGAGGAGATCGTCAGGTACGCCTCCCCGGTCATCTTCATGAGGCGGACCCTGACCCGCGACTACAGCATGAACGGCCAGGACTACCGCGCCGGCGACAAGGCCGTGCTGTTCTACTACTCGGCCAACCGCGACGAGGCGGTGTTCACCGACCCCGAGCGGTTCGACATCACGCGGAACCCGAATCCGCACGTCAGCTTCGGCGCCGCCGGCCCGCACTTCTGCCTCGGCGCCCACCTGGCTCGCCGTGAGCTCACCGTCATGCTCCGCGAACTGCTCGCCCGCGTCCCCGACATCACCGCCGGCTCGCCCGACCGCCTGCTGTCCAGCTTCGTCAACGGCATCAAGCGCCTGCCCTGCCAGTTCGCGGGCTGACCCATGCCGCCCGCGAGGACAAGCCCGCTGAGCTGCTCGTCATCATTCCGCTGAAGAACTGGCGCTGCGCCGAATGCGATGGCACCGGAGACGGCACTTGAGGACGCCGAACAGCAGTACCTCGCCGACGAGGACGCGCGGATGCGGCGGCGCGAGCGGGACCAGGAGCGCCGCGCCGCCCAGGATGTGGAGTTGCAGGCCCGGATGGCGGACGAAATCGCACGGCTGTTTCCCCGCTGCCCGCCCGGCCGCGCCGGCGCCATCGCCATCGCATACCGCGCTGCGGGGTAGCGGCCGGGTCGGTCGTTCCGCATCCGGCCGGGCCCTGGACGAGCAGGCGCTCACGCTGGCCGTGTTCGCATCGGTCCGCCACGAGGACACCAGTTACGACTCCCTGCTGATGTCGGGCGTTCCCCGCACCGAAGCCCGGAGCGTATCCGCCCGGCGATCGACCGCATCCTGGCCAGCTGGGCCTAGGGCCAGCGCTCGCCGGTTTACCCTGGGCTGGTGCGGCGAGCACTGACCCTCCTGGCCACGGCCTGCATCGGTGTCAGCCTTGCGGCCTGCTCCAGCGCACCGGCGCGCCCGGCGCATCCCGCGCCTAGCCCGGTGTCGTCCGCGTTGCTCTCGCTGAGCTGTTCCGACTCTGTCGGCCAGCAGGGACAAGACCATGAGACGGTGATCGGGGGCGTCGAAGGCCTAGTCCTCCCCGGATCAGACGACCCCGCCGGCCTGTACCCGATCGCCGCCGCCGGTGGCCAGCGCTACTTCATCTACAAGGCCTTCCTCGCGGTTTCCGCGTCCGCGGCACCGTTCGCCACGGTCTCCGTCACCCACCCCGCCAGCGCCAGGCTCGTATATGCTTCGCCGTCGCGCATCGGCGCGCTGTTCGGTACCCGCTCAGGCCAGGGCCTCCTCACGGCTTCGCGGAGCAACGTCCGGCTGCCCGTGTGCGGGCCGCGGTTCACCGGTTTCACCGGCGGTGTCATCGTCTCCCGGCCGTCCTGCGTCACCTTCGATGTCGCCTCGCCAACCGCGAGAGCAGCCACCGTCAACGTCCCCATCGGTCCGGCCGCCTGCTGAACCGGGCCAGCTGCCATTCCGCACCCGGGTCACGAGCACCACGGCCCGTTCGGCCAAATAGTTCCGGCTCGGCTCACGTTTCTGTGCCATCGGCGAGCCTGCGCGCCCTGCGCGCGGCCGGTAGAGTGTGGCAGCAACGCCGCCGCCGGGCGGACGTCGCTCATCATGCCCGCCCATCGACGGTAGCGAGGGTTCAACCACGCCATGCGGCTGACGACACGGATCGTCGCGGTGATTGCCGTGGCCGCCCTGATCGGCGGCGGCATCGCCGCATGGGCGTTCGCGGATACCGGATCGGGCGCCCGGTCAGCGTCCGACCACGCGGCCGCGGTCGCACGCAAGCCGCCGCCGAAGCGCGCGGTCCGGCCCCGCCCGCCGGCGGGCCCGGTAATCGACGTGACCGGCGCTCCGCAAGGGGTGAAGGCCAAGGGAGCAGTGCTGGCCGACGCGGCCACCGGCCAGGTGCTGTGGGGCCGAGGCCTGGATGCCGAGCGGCCGATGGCCAGCGTCACCAAGGTGATGACCGCCCTGATGGTGATCAACAGCGGCAACCTGAACCAGGAGATCCGGGTGCCGCAGGCGGCGTTCAACTATGCCTGGAAGTACGGGGGAGAGACCGCGTCTCTGCGCCCGGGCGATGAGCTGACGGTGCAGCAACTGCTCGAGGCCCTGCTGCTGCCGTCGGGTGCCGACGCGGCCTACACCCTGGCCAACGCGTACGGCCCGGGACTGAACGCCTTCATCGCGCGCATGAACGTGACCGCGGCGCATCTGGGCATGACCCATACCCACTTCACCTCGCCCGACGGGCTGCCCTACCCGACCGAGACCTCCACCTACTCCACACCCTCGGACCTGCTCAAGCTCGGCCTGGCCGCCATGAAGTCCCCGGTGTTCCGGTCGATCGTCGACCAGCGGTTCTTTAACCTGCCCAAGGGCCACGGTCATCATCAGTACTGGTGGGACAACACCAACGACCTCATCGGCTCCTATCAGGGCGCCGTCGGGATCAAGACCGGGTATACCGACGACGCCGGGCATTGCCTGCTCTTCGAGGCGGTCAGGAACGGCCGGACGCTGATCGGAGTCGTGCTGGACAGCCCCCCGACCGGTGTCGCGGCTGGCGCGCAGGACGCTGCGCGGATGCTGAACTGGGGCTTCAGCCTCAAGCAGGCCCGCACCGCCGCCTGACATCAGCCGGGCCGGCCACCAGGGCGTACGTTCTTAACCACGGCATCGGCTAGGAGCTCAGGCATGACCGTTTCGCTGGATGAGCACACGCTCGGCGGGCTGCGCTGGATCGTGCTGCGCGGCCCGGACCACGCGGCGTTCGGCGCGCTCGGCGAGCACATGCGGCCGGAGATAGCCGCGCTCACCAGGGATTGGCCGCTGCTGGCCAGGCTGCGCGCACACGTCTCCCGCCCGCCGGGGCGCGACCGCCTGGCCGCCGTCCGGCAGGCCAGCGCGCAGTATTTTCCTGAGGTCTGGGCCGAACTGGCCGCGTTCGCCGGTGGAGCCGCCGTCCCGTTCGACGACCTGGCCCTGCTGAACTTCCGCGGCGACCTGGGCCCAGTCGAAGGCGGCATCGGCTGCAGCGACCTGGCCTGGCGCCGGGAGCGGTCCGTCATCGGCCACAACGAGGACGGCGTGGCCGAGAACATCGGCCACTGCGCCCTGCTCACGCTGGCCCTGGACGGCCTGCCGGCCGTCACGGCCTTCTGGTATCCGGGCTTCGTGCCCAGCAACGCGTTCTCCGTGACCGGTGACGGGCTGGTGTGCACGATCGATCACGTCCCCGTAGCCTCGCCCGGCGACGGCGCAGGTCGGCATTTCGTGGGCCGCGGGCTGCAGCGATCGGCCCGGACCGTCGACGAGGCCGTCGATTACCTGCGGGCTCACCCGTCGGCCGGGGGTTTCGGCTACATGCTGGGCGACCCTACCGGCCGGGTGGTCAACGTGGAAGCCATGGCCGGACAGCATGCCATCGTGGAAGTGGGCCAGGATTCGGGTCCGCTGCTGTGGCATACGAACCACGGGCGGTACCTCCCGGGTGCCGAGGCGTCGCCCGGCGGGAACAGCGTGGCTCGCGGCGAGATCCTGGGCGCTCTCCCGGTGCCCGCCGAAGACCCGGCCCCAGCCTGGTTCCTGGGCGTCCTGGCCAGCCGGGCCCTGCCGGACGGCGTCCGCTGCGATCCGGCACCCGGCCACCCGGCCACTACGCTGTGCACCTTCGTCGCCGACCTCACCGCCGGCGAGGCCGTCCTCGTTAACCGCGGCGACCCGCCGGTCGCGATCCCGCTGCGCGACCTGGCCGAAGGTCATCCGCACGCCCAGCGCCCGGTGCACAGCAGCCTCGGATAAGGGTCAGTCGTCGATCATGTGCCGGTGCCCGGCGGGGCAGGTGCCCATAGTGCAGTCGTAGAAGCCCTCATCGAACACGACGTAGCTCCGCCAGTCAGCGTGGCAGTAGGACTGTTCGCACTCGGGGCAGTAGAAGGGCGCCATCTCCCAGTCGATCCGCCGTAGCTCGGCCGGATCAGGTTCCTCACTTCCGAGGATCGCGCACACGGCCGCATAGGTGCCCGGCTCGGCGGCTTTCCACGCGGTGCCGCCGAAGTAGTCCACCACGATCCCGTCCCGCCGGTGGGACTGCGGCCCCAGCGGCGGCCCCATGTCGGTCGGGACGTCCGCCGGCACGGCCTTGACCACGGCGGCGACGTCGCCGCACGTAGCGCACCGGAAGCTGGCGGCCGCCTCACTGGTCCGCTGCCCGAACCTCGACAACCCTGTCACCTGGGGGTACCTCCCGCCGTCGGAGGCTCAGCGGCCGGAAAAGATCGCCCGAATCAATCGCCGGGTCTGCTAGTCGACCATTCTCGGATATAGGCTACCATCGCGTGGAACGGATGCGCGGGCGTTCGCTGGTCGCAGGCCGCGGACGAAGGGCCAGGTCATCGTCCCCGCAGGAACCGGCTTCGGCGCAGCGCCCACCACGATCCGCCACTTACCCTCAGCGCGTCGCGGCTCAGGCCGTGCAAGACGTGGCCGCGGCCGAAGCTCACGTCGTAGCTGCCGAAGAATCCCACCTTGACCACCCGTCCCGGCGTCCCCGCAGGCACGCTCCCCAGGCCCAGCGTCCGTGCGGCCCTCACCGGTTGCCCTCTGCGCAGCGGCATAACCTGCTCCCCAGCCCAAGGGAGCCCCGTGAGCGGCTCCGCGCGGGCATCTCAGGAGTCCAGCGGCTGCCCATAAGGACCCCACCGCTCGCGGAAGTACCCGATGATCTTCTCAGCCTGCGCATGGCTTACCTCGATAAGTTCGTCCTCGAAATCGCCGCGCTCCCACTCAGCGATAATCGGCGTGAACTTCCAGCTAAGGTCCTTCCGCAGGCCCTCATCGGTAAACCCGTCGCCGTCGAACTCTAGCCGCCGGAGCAAACCGTACGGATTATCTATGGTACGAGCACCGCCGATGACCGCGTAGAAAGTGATCTTGTCAGGCATCTAGAGTCCATCCTTCTTGAAGTCTGGAATGTCGGCGGCGCCGCCTGGGGCCGCGATATGCGAACACACCTCGCGTTGGAATGCCTTGAGCTCCGTGCGTTCATCGTCAGAAGTCCGAGCGTCGCGGATCCGTTCATAGGAGTCATGGGTAACGTAATGCTTGGCGTGGAAGCTCTCCGGTGTATGGACCTGCACTTCAAAGCGCTGCTCTTCCATGGTGACCCACCGGGTGTTGATTCCTTTGTATTCAGACCTATTCCATGAATTCTTGCTTTCGTACATCTCGTACCCGAGGCTTTCCAACCGCTCCTTGATGCCGTAGTAGCCCGTTGTGTAGGTCTCCGAACGTACGCAGAACGTATAACGGATCGCGTCCGGTATCTGCCCTAGGATTTCGGTCGGAGTCTTGTCTGGCTGGCCCTCCAGTCTCTCCGCGAGCTTCTCCTTCAGGCGGTCGTCGTCCTTGACGCGGAACTTGAAGCCCGCCAGATATCCGCCTTGGGCATTGTCCTGCTCGACCTGCTGCACGTCCGTCGAGATCGTCGGCTCGGCCTGGCGGACCCGGCCGATCAGCGAGACTGCCTCCGCGTGCCGGTCGGGTTTCAGGTAGAAGCCCCCGTGGCTGCGATACGACCCCGGCGGGTCGGCCGAACAATCCGCCGCCGGCTGCTGGTCGGCTGGCCATCGTTCTTGGTAGTCCTTCCGCATCTCGAGAAGCCTGGGCACCTGGTCCCAGTAGCTTCGCCGGTCGTTCCCATCAGGCTGCTGACCAACCTCCGCCTGGTCCCGCGTTTCCGGGGCAACGTGCGCCCGCACCGCCTCATAGGCTCGGTCGCGTTCGTCCGGGTCGGGCATCTCGCGGGGCCTCGGTCGGTCCGTGCCGCCTCCAGCAGGCTCAGGCCGGTCAGGCTCATCTGGCAGATCCAGCGCCTCCACGACACTCCATATGGCACAACAAGTAATCGGTCAATCATTTTAGGTGAGATCAGTCCGCCGTAGACGGGATAAATCGAACGATCCGATGACGTCCGACACCATATGGTCAGCCCACGATCCAGGTCGAGAGCAGGCCACCTTGATCATTCGCGCCGAGGAGTATCGCGGCTGGTCCCATCCCATAACGGCCATCGTGCCGTCTGGTCTTATCAGGGTCGGCTGACGTCTTCGCGGGCCAAACTCCGCCGACGATTGCGATCCCTCGTTGATTCCGGGGGCGGTTACCCGGGGCGGGGTGGGGGGCTGTGGCTGCGGATGGTCTTGCCGTCGGGGCTGGTGACCTGGCTGGTGCCGTCGGGGTGGACGGTCAGGGTCCAGCCGAGCTGGTGGAGCAGCACATGATGGTGCCACCAGCATTATGCGTATTGCCGGATTATGCGTACTGGGTGCCTGCGGTTCGGTGTCGGCGCTGGTGTGGATGTGAGCCGGGCGGTGATTCGTCCGCATAATCGGGCTGGCTGGTGGAGCCTCCTCTCAAAGACCAGAGGAGGCGATCATGAAACAGCCATCGATGGTCCGCTTGAGCGGACCGCTCGTCCCGTTCGCCGACGGCTTCGGTGCTGCGCTGGCCGACCTCGGCTATACGCCGTTGTCGGCGGCAAATCAGCTGCGTGTCATGGCGCATCTGAGCCGGTGGCTGGAGGTTAGCCAGCTCAGCCCGCGACAGCTCACGGCCGAGCGGGCCGGGGAGTTTCTCGCGGCACGCCGTGCTGCTGGGTATACGTGCTGGCGCTCGCTGAAGGGACTGGCTCCGCTGCTGGGGTACCTGCGTTCGGTGGGGGTGGTGCCCGTCTGGGTGTGTGAGCCTGCCTGCGATGGGGCGGGGCGCCTGGTGGAGGAGTACGGCAGCTATCTGCGCACCGAGCGGGGACTGGCCGAGTCGACCATCGGCCGGTATGAGGAGGTAGCTCGCCGCTTCCTGGCTGTCCTGGCCAGGCGGGGCGTGGACACGGCCGGCGTCAGCACGGCGCTGGTGACCGGCTTCGTCCGTGAGGAGTGCGCCGGCCAGAGCGTGGCCATGGCTAAAAACCTCGTCACCGACCTGCGGGCGTTCCTGCGTTTCATGCATGTCGCCGGGCACGTGCCGGTCTCGCTGGTCCCGGCGGTGCCTTCGGTGGCCGGGTGGCGGATCGCCACGCTGCCCCGCCCGCCCGAGCCGGCGGTCCTGGCGGCGCTGCTGGCAAGCTGCGACCGGCGCCGGCCGGCCGGGCTGCGTGATCACGCCATCTTGACCCTGCTCATCCGCCTGGGGCTACGAGCGGGCGAGGTAGCCGCCCTGGAGCTCGGTGATCTTGACTGGCTTAGAGGGGAGGTCCTGGTGCGGGGTAAGGGAACACGCCTGGACCGCCTGCCGCTGCCAGTCGACGTCGGCGAAGCGGTCGCCGGCTACCTGCACCGGGGCCGGCGGCCAAGCCCGCGCCGGGAGGTCTTCCTCCGGATGCGGGCACCGCAGGGCCCGCTCAGCGGGGGCGGAGTAAGCGAGGTCGTCCGCCAGGCGTGCCGGCGCTGCGGGATCGAGCCCTTCGGCGCGCACCGCCTTCGTCACGGCACGGCCAGCGAACTGCTCGCCCGCGGCGTCCCGCTGGAGGAGATCGCCCAGGTGCTGCGCCATCGCAGCATCTCCAGCACCGCCATCTACGCCAAGATCGACCATCGCTCGCTGCGGGCGCTGGCCCAGCCGTGGCCCGGGACAGCATCATGAGCGCGCTCAGATCCCGCCTCGAGGACTACCTCGAGCTGCGGCGCGGCCTCGGCTTCAAGCTCGGCCGGACCGGGCAGCTGCTCGGACTGTTCGTCTCCTGGCTCGATGAGCTCGGCCAGCCCCGCATCACCACCGACCTGGCCTATGCGTGGGCCTGCCTGCCCGAAGACGCCGACCCGTCGTGGTGGGCAGCCCGCTACCAGGCCACCCGCGGCTTCGCCCGCTACCTGGCCACCATCGACCCGGCGAGCGAGGTGCCGCCAGCCGGCCTGCTCACCGCCCGGTCGCGGCGAGCCGAGCCGTACCCCTACCGCGAGGACCACATCCTGGCCCTGATGGCAGCCGCCGGGTCGATCCGCTCGCCGCTGCGGGCAGCCACCTACCAGACCCTGATCGGCCTTTTGTGGTCCACGGGCCTTCGCGTCGGGGAGGCGATCGCCCTGGACCGCGACGACGCCATACCCGGCAGCGGCGTGCTCGTGGTGCGCAACGCCAAGTTCCGCAAGTCCCGCGAGGTGCCTCTGCACCACAGCGTCAGCGACGCCCTGAGCAACTACGCGGCCATCCGCGACCGGCTGTGCCCGATCCCGCTCACGCCCGGCTTCTTCGTCTCGGTCACCGGGAAGCGCCTGATCTACAACAACGTCCATTTCACCTTCCATAACCTTGTCAGGCAAGCCGGGCTCACCCGCAGGTCACCTCGCTGCCGCCCGCGCATCCACGACCTGCGTCACGCTTTCGTGCTCCGGGCCTACGCCACCGCCCCGAGCGCAGATCCCCTCTACCGGGCCCAGGTAGCCACGATCGTCGGCCACGTCAGCCCCGCATCGACCTACTGGTACCTCGACGGCCGCCCCGAGCTGCTCGACCGGGCAGTGGCGCGCCTGGAAGCCCGCTCAGGACACCAGCAATGAGCGCCCTCGCCCCGCTCCTGCAGTCGTTCTTCCTCGAGCGGCTCGGCCGCCAGCGCCAGGCCAGCCCGCAGACGATCAGCGCCTACCGGGACTGCTTCAAGCTGCTCCTCGCCTTCGCCGCCCGCCAACGCGGCAAGCCGCCCTCACGCCTGCAAGTGGAAGACCTCGACGCTGGCCTGATCGCCGCGTTCCTCGACCACCTCGAACACCAGCGGCACAACTCGGTACGAACCCGCAACGCACGCCTGGCGGCCGTGCACTCGCTGTTCTCCTACGCCGCGCTCCGCTGCCCCGAGCAGGCCGCCACCATCGAGCGGGTCCTCGCCATCCCGCAAAAACGCTTCCAGCCGGCACTGGTCAGCTTTCTTGACCATCAAGAGGTAGCGGCACTGCTGCGGGCACCAGACCGCACATCCTGGACCGGGCGCCGAGACCATGCTCTCCTCGCCGTCGCCGCCGAAAGCGGTCTTCGGGTCTCTGAGCTGACCGCCCTGCGGATCGCTGACATGCGCACCGGATCCAGCACCTACCTGCGCTGCCAGGGGAAAGGCCGCAAGGAACGCTCGACACCGCTCACCTCGGCAACCTCAGCCGTGCTGCGCACCTGGCTCAAAGAACGCGGCGGCAGCGAACAGGACCCGGTCTTCCCCACCCGCAAGGGCGGCGCCCTCGGCCGCAGCGCCGTCGAGCACCTCATCGCCAAATACGCCGCCCTGGCAGCAAGCAACCACCCGCCACTCGCGTCCAAGCACGTCACCCCCCACGTGCTCCGCCACACAGCTGCGATGGCCCTGCTCCATGCCGGCGTCGACACCTCCGTGATCACGCTCTGGCTAGGACACCAAAGCGTCGAGACAACCCAGATCTACCTGCACGCCGACATGACGATCAAAGAACAAGCCCTCGCCCGGACAACCCCGCCCGAGACCACGCCAGGACGCTACAAGCCCCCAGACGCGCTCCTGGCATTCCTCGACAGGCTCTGATTATGCAGATCCCCACACGCGCAAACCCCGCCTCACCAGCAATCCCAGCGCGAAGTATGCATAATCCGGCAATACGCATAATGCTG
>CAWBNK010000035.1:0-32196 GCA_963790065.1 uncultured Actinomycetes bacterium
CCGAGCTCAGTCCGGTTCCACCCGGACGGCGCGGGCCCACGGCGGCGCGTCCGGCGCCTGCGCGCCGAGCAGCCCGACCACGATCCGCATGCCCTTCGGCGCGGCCGCGGGCCACGGCGTATACCCGTCGGTGAGCACCACCGTGACGGCGGGCTTGGGCCGCAGCGCGGCCGCCGCGTCGATGCCGGCGCCCATGTTGGTCCCGCCGCCGCCGGTCAGCTGCACCTGGCGGGCGGAGTTGACCCGCTGGGCGGGCGCGACCGCGGTGTCGCAGGCCAGCACGCGGACCTGCCGGGCGAGTCCGAGCGCCCGCAGCAGGCCTTCCACCTCGGCCAGCACCATCGCGAGCAGGTCCGCGGTCATGCTGCCCGAGGTGTCGCAGACCACGGCCACCTGTGGCACCGGCCGCCGCAGCGCCGGGAGCACGACCTGGCCGGCCACGGCGGACCGGCGCGACGGCCGCCGGTAGGAGTAGTCGACCGCCCCGGAGACCTCGGCGACGGCGCGGCGCAGTTCGGCCGCGAGCAGGGTGCGCCAGTTGACCTTGGGGGACAGGACCTCCTCGGCCCAGCGCAGCAGCCCGGCCGGCACGGTGCCTGGCTGCTTGGCGTGCGCCACGACGTCCTGCGCGACCTGCCGCCGCAGCAGGTCGGCCTGCCAGGCCGGAAGGCCGTCCGGGCCCTGGCCGGGCCGGGGCATCCCGTCCGCGCCGCTTCCGCAGTCAAGCCAGGATCCCGCCGTTTCCCCGTCCTGCGATGGGGCCGAACGATCCTGGTTTCCCGCCTCCCGTCCGCCCCTCGCCTGCTGGGCGGACGCCCGCTGGGCGCGGCGGATCCCGTCGAAGTACTGCTCGGCCAGCAGGCCGTCCTCGGCGCGCAGGTCGTGGGGGAGCACCGGCCGGCCGGGCAGGTCGAGCCCGGCCGGCACCAGGTCGTCGTTGATCTCGGCGTCGGCGGCGCGGACCCAGGTGCGGGCCTCGTCCGGCCTGATGCCCACCGCCTGCGCCCGCTCGCCGTGGGTCCGCAGCAGGTGGCAGACGTGATGGATCAGGACGCTGCCCAGCTGCGCCGGGGTCCAGGCCGCGGTCAGCTCGGGGTCCGCGTGCATCCGCCAGCTCTCGTCCACCGACACCGTGCCGCTGCCCCGCTCCGCGACCACCTGAGCGCCGAACACCCCGGTGGCCAGGTACGGGAACCTGCTGGCGGCCCACAGCCGGGCCGCCGCCAGACCTGCTATCCCGGGAGCAGCCACCCGCATCACGCTTGGAGAAGGCCCGCGTCGCGCAGCACGGGGGCGAACAGGTGGATTTCCGCGGGCAGCGCCGCGCCGTCGGGGCGGCACCGGGCCAGCACCCGCGCGGCCACGGCGGCCACATCGGGCGCGGCGTCGGCGGCTAGGCCGAGGACCCGCCAGCCGGCCGTCCAGCGGTCCGGCGTCGGGTCCGCGGCCACCGCGGCCGCGATCGCGGCCAGGGCGGCGTAGGCCCGGTCGCCCCGTTCGGGCAGCCGGAACGAGGCCGGGTCGGCGAGCACCTGCTCCGGATCGGGCAGGTCCATCTCGATCAGCCAGGCGAGGAACTCCACGCCCGCCCCGTCGCCGACGGCGCCCCTGATCAGCGCCGAACGAGCCTCGTCCCCGGTCCCTGAGGCGCCCGCGGCGGCCATCAGGCGGGCCGCCATCTCCCAGGTCCGCGGGGACGGCCAGCCGCGCCCCGCGGACGCCGCGTCGGACGGCGGAGCGCAGGCCAGCGCGGGCCGGACGTGCAGGAAGGCGGCGACCAGGCCGCGGGACAAGATCTCCTCCGCCTGCCACCCGTCGGGCAGTACCGGGACCACGGGGGGCGCCCAGCCGCCGGCCAGCCCGTCCGCCACCGACCGCGGGTCGGTCAGCCAGGCCAGGTGGCAGAGCCGGTTGGCCAGCGGCGCGGACAGGTCCCAGCCGTCGGCGGCCTGCTCCGGCGGGTTGGCCGCGGCGACCACGGCCACCGCGTCGGGCAGCGTGAGGTCGCCGACGGCCCGCTCGAGCACCACCCGGAGCAGGGCGGCCTGCACGGCGGGCGGGGCGGTGGACAGTTCATCGAGGAACAGCAGGCCGTGCCCCGCCTCGGCCAGCCGCCGCGCCCAGGCCGGGGGAGCGAACCGGACCCCGTCGCCGACCACGATGGGCAGCCCGGCGAAGTCGGAAGGCTCCCGGATCGAGGCGATCACCGTCTCGCACGGCAGCCCCATGGTCTGCGCCATGGCCCGGATCGCGGACGTCTTGCCGGTGCCGGGCGCGCCCCACAGCAGCACCGGCACCCGGGCCGCGACCGCGACCCCGAGCGCCTCGACCGCCGGATTTTGCGGGCTCATACCTCCCAGTGTGGCGCATCGGCGGCACTCGGCCGGACTTCCCGGCCGCCGCTGACCGGGCCCGGCTGCTCTGGCGTGCACGTCAAGCGGCACCGGTTCGGCGCCCGGGGCGCGCAGGGCCAGCACCCGCGCGTCGGGCCAGCCCGCCTGGTCCACCGCGACGACCAGGTGCCGGCCGGTCAGCGCCAGGCCCGCCGCCCACACCCGGGCCAGCCAGCCGGCCGGCAGGCTGGCCCGCAGCCGCCGCTGCTCGCCCCGGCCGGTCAGCTCGACCGATCCCCATCCGGGCCCGCGGTGCAGCGACACCACGACCTGGTCCGGGTCGATGCCGAGCCATTCCTCGGCCAGCGGCGCCAGCCGGCCGGCGATCGCGGCGACCAGCGGGGGCCTGACCGTCTCCATCTGCTCGTCCGGCCGGTCCGCGTGCGCCTCGGCCACCTGCCCGATCAGCCTGACCTGGAATCCGTACCCCAGCGCCAGCAGCGACAGCATGTCGTTCCTGCGCTGCGCGGCCCGCTCCATCTCCTGCGTCTCCTGCTGCTGCCGGGCCTGCGCCCGGGCCGCCGTGGGGATCGACGGGCTGGCCAGCCGCATCGGCACCGATCGCGGCGGCCCGTAGGGCGGCCCGGGCCTCCTGCCCTGCGCCGCCGCGTCCACGTCGTCCCAGCTGACCGCGATCTCGTCGGCCGGGCCGCGCGGGCCGATGCGCAGCACAGACAGGTCCTCGGCGTGCCGGCCCCAGGCCTGCGGCCACCTCGACGCACCTGGCCTTCTCCCCGCCGAGGGCGGCGAGCACGAGTTCAGCCTCCGCGTCGGGATGGCTGGGCAGCCGGAGCGTCCCGGCTTCCCAGCGGACGATGTGCCGGCCCTGGCCGCACGGCACGTGAGCCTCGCAGGGAGCCAGGCAGCCGAACCAGGGATCGTTCGGTCCTTCGGTCATGACGGGTACCCCCAGCGGACCGGCAGCCTGGTGCGGACCTCGGCCGAACGGCCGCCGGCCAGCACCTCGACCCAGGTCGTGGACTGGGGCAGCGGCGGCACGAGGCGCAGCCGGACCGCGCACTCGCGGTCCTTGGGTCCGGACCTGTGCCAGCCGGCCGGGCAGGCGGCGTGCCACCGGCCACCGCTGTCCCTGAGCCAGATCGACAGCGGGAAGTCCAGGTCGACCCCGAGCGGCCCGGCATGGCCTTCCACCGTCATCCCCCGGGCCAGCACGTGCAGGGACGAGGTTCCCTCGGTGTTGTGCAGGCCGAGCAGGACCAGCCTGATGCCGTCCAGTTCGGGCAGGGCGGCCGTCACCGCCGCGTAGCCATCGCGCACCGGTGCCGTGTCCGGTTTCCTGCGCTGGTAGTGGGCGAGCAGGCTGAGCCAGGGTTCCGGCAGGTCATCCGCGGGCGGCACGGCGATCCCGTGCCCGTCGACGCCCAGGCTGGCGCACAGCGCGGCGAGCCGGGCGGGCAGCGGGCTGAGCGGTGACAGGACCTCGGCGGCCTCGAGCCCGGCGATGATGCCGCCCAGCCCGGCGGCCATGGCGTGCAACGGCCCCGGCGACAGCACGGCCAGCTGCTGCCGCAGATCGCGCGGGAACCCAGGCGCCACCATGAGCAACTGCTCCGCCAGCATGATCAGCAGATGCTCGCCGGGGCTGAGCTTCGCCTCGCTGACCTCCGGCTCGCTGGTCGCCGTCGGGCCGACCTGATCCAGATCGATGCGCACCGCCGGGCCGAGCGGCGCGGCGACGTCGAGCCAGCGGATGCCGGCCGGCGGGGTGGGTCGCAGGCCGATCACGCTGGTCCACTCGGGGCCGCCGCCGGGCGTGAAGTCAAGCTCGTACCGGGCGCCCCGGTCGTCGGCCACGGTGAACTGCCCGAACGGAATCAGGTCGGGGTGCGCCAAGCCCAGCCGAAGCTGAAGCAACGGGGTGCGTATCCCCCACACCGCGATGAATCGCGCGCCCGAGCCGGTATGCGCGAACGACATGAGGTACAGATCGCCGCTGATGTTCTCGTCGTGAAACGGGATCGTCAGCCCGACCGGGACGAACCGGTCATCCGCCCCCTGATCCGGGTCGTGATCGAGCGGCTCCGGGTCCGCCGGTCCCGGTGATCTGGCGCTCCCGGCCAGCCAGCTGCCCGCTAGCCTGGCCGTCGGGGTCGGCGGGACGGAATGGCCGGCCTGGATCTGGGCGGCCAGGCGGGCCGCCACCACGGCGCGCGTAGTCCTGACGGGCAGAGGCCCGGGTGGCCCGGTTCCGGGTGCGGCGGTTCCGGCTGGTCCCGGGCTGGCGTGGAGTTGCCGGAGGCTCACGGCCAGGTCGAAATCGGCCAGGATGTCCTGCACGGTGCCGGTCTCGAGCGCTCCGACGGCGGTCAGGGCCTGGCCCACCACCATCACCTTGCTCCGGCCCCGGCCCGGGTCGCCCGGCCCGGCCGGGGCAGACGCCAGCAGGCCGCGCATCTCGGCCTCGGCCACCAGCCGCAGGAAGGTTTCCGCGCCCTCGCGGTTCATCTCCTAAGTGTCCGGCATTTCGGGAGCCTCGCGGACCGGCACCACCGCGCGGATTCGAGCCGAACCCCCGGTCACCAGCACCTCGATCGTGTCGTGCGGGGCGGCCAGCGGCGGGACCAGCCGCAGCCGGAAGTCGGCCTCGCCGGCCGAGCGGGCGCATGGTTCGGCGATGACCGCCACGTGCCAGTTCCCCGCGCTGTCCCTGACCCACCAGGAGAACCCCGGGGACCAGTGGCGGGTGAAGCGCTCGGTCAACTCGGCCAAGCCGCTGGCGGCCACGTGCAGGTAACTCTGGCCCGCGGCCGTGCTCAGGCCGGCCAGCGCGAACCGCGTCCCTTCAATGTCCGGAAGGATCGTGGCCAGCGGTGTGAACACCTCCTGGCCCTGCTGTGTCTCCGTGCGCTGGGCCGCGGGGCGCTGGGCGATGACGCTGGCCCACGGGGCGGGCAGTTCCGTCGCGGCCGGGGCGGCGATCTCGGGTCCGGGCCCGCCGAGCTGCTGGCAGAGGGCGGCCAGCTGGCCGGGTACCTGGCCGTCAGGGGCGATGAGGCCCGCCTCGGTGAGCACCCTGGCGATCTCGCCCAGCCGCGGGTCCGCGGTCGGCCCCCGGTGGTCCCAGGCGGCGGCCATGAGGGTTTCGGCCTCCACCGCGAGCAGCCGGTCGACCGCGGAGACCGGCCTGTCCTCGATCACGGCCCGGGCCCGGCCGGTCGCGGGGCCGTCCCGGGCTTCCGGGTGCAGCTCCAGCCGGATGAGCCGGCGCGTCCCGTTGGCGATCAGGTCGAGCCACCTGGTGTCCGGCGGGGGCGCGGGGGAGAGCCGCAGGACGCCCTGCCAGGTGGCTACTCCGCCTTCGCCACCGAAGCTGACCGGGTAGCGCGTCCCGCGGTCGTCCGTCAGCCAGAGGTGGTCGTAAGGAAGGTGGTGGTACCCCGCTCCGCTGAGCTCCAGGTCCGCGCTCGAGCCGTCGGACGGCCACTGCATCCGGATTACCACCGCGATCGTAGCCTGGATCGGCGTGGCGACCAGCGACATGAAGTGCAGATCGGCCGGTGCGCGTTCGTTGGCGATCCGGAACGCCTGGCCGATGGGCATGATCCGCATCGGCTGCGCGGCCGGACCCCGCGGCGCGTCGCCGGATGGCCCGGCGTCCCCGAACGGCTCGAGCATCCGGCTCACCATGCCAGGCCGGCCTAGGAACGTGCGGGACCGGACCACTAGGGCCGCTTCGATCTCCTTTCCGAGCCGGTGCACGAGTTCCTCGTCGAGCGCCCCAGCCGAGATCAGGATGCGGCCGGCCCGGTGCAGGTTCCACAGCACGCTCGCCGCGATGTTCGAGGTCGACATCTGGTAATCGGCCCACCCCCGCGGGCCAGGCCTGGCCGGGCGAGCTAGCCCGGTCGGACACCCTGACCCGGTCGGGCGGCCTGGCCCGGTCGGGCGGCGGCTGGATCGCCCGCCGGAACTCCCGCTCGGCCACCAGTCGCAGATACGTCTCGGCCCGTTCGTCGCCCACGACTCAAGCCTGCACCCGCCGGAGCGGAAAGCTGTCCTGAGCGCCTCTAGCAGGCCCTCCCGGGGTCTTCGGGTTTCTTGGGCTCTTCGGGTTTCTTGGGGTCTTCGGGGTTTTTGGGCTCAGGCCGAGGTGACGACGGCCTGCGGCTGAGTGGGCCGGACCGGCTCGGCGGAGGTCCAGCAGCGCACGATGTCACGCATGGAGAGCAAACCGGCCACGTCGTGGCCTTCGACCACGACGAGGTGCCTGAACCCGCCCCGGATCATCGCCTCGGCGGCTTGTTCCAGGGTCCACTCGGGCGAGGCGTAGGTGAGTTCTTCGGTGCGGTGCTGCGCGGCGAGTTCGGCGTCCGGATCCTCGCCTGCGGCTACCGAGTTGAGGATGTCACGTTCGGTCAGGATGCCGATGCCCGCGTGCTCCGAGTCGATCACGACGGCGGCGCCGATGTGGCGCGCCGACATCATGCGGGCGGCCTGCCGCAGCGTATGGGTCGGCCCGATGGTAAGGACTAGATGGGACATGCCGTCTCGCACGTTCACGAGTAACACCCCCTGGTTCCGACGCTTGTGCATTTGTGACGTCCCACCAGCATCGGTTAATTCACCCCGGAGGGCAAGCCCCTGTTTACCCGGCCGGGTGGAGTTATTTAGCCGTGAGAATTTCGCAGCTGGGCCAGTACCTCGTCGTGCAGGTGACCGTTGGTGCACACCGCGCTGCCGCCGTCCGGCGTGGCTTCGCCCTCGAGCGAGGTGAACCGGCCGCCGGCCTCGGTGACGATGATCTGGAGCGCGGCCAGGTCCCACAGCGTCACTTCGGGTTCGGCGGAGATATCGCAGGCGCCCTCCGCGACCAGCATGTGCGACCAGAAATCCCCGAACGCCCGGGTTCTCCACACCGACCGGGTCAGGCCGAGGAAGTTGTCAAGCAGCCCGCGCTCGGACCAGCCGCCGAGCCCGGAGTAGGACATCGACGCGTCGCCCAGCTTGGTCACCCCGGATACCCGGCACGGCGACGCCTTGGTCAGGCTGCGCCCGGTCCAGGCACCGCCGCCGAGGGCACCCCACCAGCGGCGGCTCAGGGCCGGCGCGGACACCACCCCGACCACGACGTCCGGGCCGTCCATCAGCCCGATCAGCGTGGCCCAGACCGGGACGCCGCGCACGTAGTTCTTCGTCCCGTCGATCGGGTCGATGACCCAGCAGCGCGGCCCCGAGCCGGACCGGCCAAGTTCCTCGCCGAGTACCGCGTCGCGCGGGCGTGACCGGCGCAGCACGTTACGTAGCGACTCCTCGGCCGCCTGATCGGCATCGGACACCGGCGTGAGGTCGGGCTTGGTCTCCACCCGCAGATCGAGCGCCCGGAACCGCCGGGTGGTGATGTCATCGGCGTTGTCTGCGAGGACATGCGCGAAGCGCAGGTCATCGTCGTAGCGTGCCACCCGCGAAACGGTACCGCCTGGGATATCTCGCTGGCCAGATCCGCCGCGCCCGCGTCATACTGGCGGGGATGGCTCATAACGCTGACGGCCTCCTCGCCGACCCGCCGGACCAGCTGCGGGCGTTCATCCGCGACGGCAGGATCACCGCGGTGCCGGCCAAGCGCACCCGCCGCCTTCTGCTGCTTGACCAGGTGGCCCAGGCGTTCGAGCCCGGCCGCAAGTATTCAGAAGCCGCGGTCGACGAGGTCCTCAAGGCGATCTTCGACGACCACTGCGCCCTGCGCCGGTATCTGGTCGACGAGGCGTTCATGTCCCGGAACGCGGTCGGCGTCTACTGGCGCGCCGGCGGCACCGTCTACTAACCCGGCCAGCTGGGTCCGCTTAGCTAGCCCCGCCGAGCTAGCCCCGTCGAGCTAGTCCCGCCGAGCCAGCTCAGCCTGACTAGCTCCGCCTAGCTAGCCCCGTCTAGCTAGCTCCGGTCGGCCGCGACATTCGCCAATTCTCCGCGCGCCGGGTGCCGATCGTCTAGTGTCAACGCCTGATAAGGGTGATGAGCACGGAGCTGCATGGTTCTATGTGACCCCTTGATGTCAGCGGCCGGACCAGGGGACGGCCTCGGATGGTCCGGCACGTACGCCGAGATCGGCGGTTGACGTGCCGACCGGGGCACCTGCGCGCCACCGGGCGGGCCAGCGCCCCATCCAGAACCACACCCGGGGATCCGCGCGCCGCGTCAGGTACCTGCTGTGCGACCTGCTCGCGCTGCTGGTGCTGACGGCCGGGGGCCTCTACCTGGCCCGCGGCTTCGGCTCCGCCCCGCCGCCCGCGTCCGGGAAGGTGACCGCCCTGCAGACGCCGGCCACCTGCGTCTCAGTGCCAGCCGTCTCAGTACCAGCCGTCCCAGTACCGGATACTCAGTGCCAGCCGTCTCAGCGGCGGATAGCTCCGCGGCGGGCGGGTCGTGCGCCGGGCGCCCCTACCACGCCGCCGTCGCCATGGTGCCCCCGGCCGCCTCCGCGAACCTGTCGTCCGCCCCCGCGAAACGGCCCGCCCGGCCGACGCCGACGGCATCCGCGTCAGCCAGCCCCGCGACGCCCTCGCCCACCTCATCCGCGACCGATTCCCCGGGCGCCCTGCCGGGCGCCCCGGCCGGGCAGGTGCTCGCGCTCATCAATCAGGCCCGTTCGGCGGCAGGCCTGCCGCCGCTGACGATCACCGCCGGCCTGGAAAGCAGCGCGTCGGCGCACAACCTGACGATGGCCGGCGGCTGCGGCCTCTCCCATCAGTGCCCGGCCGAACCGGAACTCGGCACCCGCGAGACC
The DNA here is from genome assembly GCA_963790065.1 of uncultured Actinomycetes bacterium. Taxonomy (GTDB): domain Bacteria; phylum Actinomycetota; class Actinomycetes; order Streptosporangiales; family Streptosporangiaceae; genus Palsa-504. The sequence continues at coordinate 9,136 of CAWBNK010000035.1, forward strand.
GCCGCCGGCGTCGTCTGGTCGGCGTGCGGGGAGAACATCGGCGAAGGCGGCCCGGTCGCGGACACCAATGCGGCCATCGCCCAGATGGCGGTCGGCCTGACCCAGGACATGCTCAACGAGAAGCCGCCCGACGACGGTCACCGCAGGAACATCCTCAGCAGTTCCTTCACCCACATCGGCATCGCCATCTACCTGGACAGCTCAGGCACCGTCTGGCTCACCCAGGACTTCTCCAACTAGCCGTCCACCGGTCGTGTCGCCAAGGCACCTGCTTCCCGAAATCATACGTCTCCTAGCTCACCTCCCTCGCCTGTCCGCAAAACGCGATCGGGTTATACGTCCCCCGAGCCCCGACTGCAACCGATCGATCACAGAACTCGGGTCAACCGGCAATCAATAATCATCCTGCCGGATCACCAAGACCGGATCTCACGGCGATGGAGGATCGCATGGCCATGCGTCGTAGGCGATGGGCTTGGCGCGGACGACTAGGAAGGCGATCCGCCGCTGACGCGGCCAGCCGCAAGCCGCCGCCAGCCGCGGCCAGCCCGCCGCAAGCCGCCGCCAGCGCGGGCCAGCCCGCCGCGAGCCCTGCCCAACCTGGCTAGTCCGGGCTGGTGCCTTCGCGGCTGCGCAGCAGGCGGCGGAGCGAGTCCAGGCGCGCCTCGGCGTGGTGCTCGCGGGCCCACTCATCCAGGGCGCAGCCGGGGGAGAGGTGATCGCAGCCGGACGGGCACCCGGCGGTGCCCTCGGCCAGGTCCCCGAACGCCTCCACCACTCGTTCCGCGCTCACGTGGCCCAGCCCGAACCCCCGCAGTCCCGGCGTGTCGATGAGCCATCCGTCGCCCAGCGGGATCGCCACCACGGAGGACGACGTGTGCCTGCCCCGGCCGGTCACCGGGTTGACCCTGCCGACCGAACGGTCCGCCTCCGGCACCAGCGTGTTCATCAGCGTGGACTTGCCGACGCCCGATGGCCCGATGAGCACGCTGATCCGGCCGGTCAGCAGGGATCGTAGGCGGGATAGCGTGCGCGGCGGCAGCGGCCGCCTCGTGGTCAGCATCGGCATGCCGAGCGGCCGGTAGAAGGCGCGCACCATGCGCGCCGAGGCTCCGGGGTCCAAGTCGGCCTTGGTCAGCACGAGCAGCGGCTCAAGCCCGGCGTCGTATGCGGCGACCAGGCAGCGGTCCACGAAGCGGAGGTTGGGGGCAGGGTCGGCCAGCGAGCAGACGATCACCAGTTGGTCGGCGTTGGCCACGATGATCCGCTCTAGCGGGTCGGTGTCGTCGGCGGACCGCCGCAGCGCGCTGGTCCGCGGCTCCACCCGGACGATCCGGGCCAGCGTCCCCTCGGCGCCGGACGTGTCACCGGCCAGCGCCACCCGGTCGCCGACCACCACCGAGCCCTTGCCGAGCTCACGCGCCTTCATGGCCACGACCAGCCCGCCGTCGGTCATGCACCCGTACCGGCCCCGGTCCACGCTGGTCACGAAGCCCTCCACGGCGCTGGAGTGCGCCGGGCGCCGCCTGGTTCGCGGCCGGGAGCTGCGGCCGGGACGGACCCGGACGTCGTCCTCGTCGAGCCGCGCGTAGTCGGACGACGGGCTCATGACCGGCTCAGGGTTCCTGTCCTAGCATCCCGGCCCAGACGTCCGTAAAGTCCGGGAAGGTCTTGGCCACGGTGTCCGCGCCGGCCACCCGGATGCCGGGCACGGCCAGGCCGAGCACGGCCGCGGCCATCACCATCCGGTGGTCGTCGTAGCTGCCGAACGGTCCGCCGGCTGCCCCGGCCCGCAGCGGGCGGGGCCTGATCTGCAGCCCGTCGGGCAGTTCGGTGATGTCGCCGCCGAGCGCGTTGATCTCCTTGGCTAGGGCGGCCAGCCGGTCGGTCTCGTGCGTGCGGGTATGCGCCAGCCCGGTGAAGACCGAGGGCGATTCGGCCACCGCCGCCGCCGCGGTGAGCACCGGCGCGAGCTCGTTGACGTCACGCAGGTCGGCGGTGATGCCGTGGATCCGGCCGGTTCCGGTGATGGTCAGCCCGTCCGCGCCGACCTCGCACCGCGCGCCCATCCGCGCCAGCACCTCCAGGATCGCCCCGGCTGCCTGCAGGCTGTCCCGCGGCCAGTCGGCGATGGTGACGGTGCCCCCGGTCACCAGCGCTGCGGCCAGGAACGGCCCGGCGTTGGACAGGTCGGGTTCTACTGTGACGGCGCCCAGGGCGAGCCGACCCGGCCGCACCCGCCAGGCATCGGGCCGCTGCCCCGGCCCGGGCGCGCCGGAGGAGGAGGATATCGCGGTGCCGGACCGCAGTTCGGATACGTCGGCGCCGGCCGCGCGAAGCATCCGCACCGTCATGGCGATGTGCGGCGCCGAAGGCACCGGCGCGCCCTCGTGCCGTATCTCGATGCCCTCGTCGAACCGGGGCGCCGACAGCAGCAGGCCCGAGACCAGCTGTGAGGACCCCGAAGCATCCAGCACCACAGTGCCGCCGCGGACCGCGCCGCGGCCGTGCACGGTGAACGGGACCGCGGCGCGGCCGCCGTCCTCGATGTGCGCGCCGAGTTGCCGCAGCGCCGCGAGAATCGGGCCGACCGGGCGCTGCCTGGCTCGCGCGTCCCCGTCGAAGGCGACCACGGCCGAGGTCAGCGCGGCCAGCCCGGGCAGGAACCGCATGACCGTGCCCGCGTTGCCCACGTCCACGCTCACCGCGGAACCCGGTGCGGGTTGCCCGGGCGTGACACGCCAGGCCGTTCGGGATTCAGTGTTTTCCTCGTCGATCCCGGCGCCCAGCGCGCGCACGGCGGCGGCCGCCAGCATGGTATCCCTGGCCCGCAGCGGGTTCGTGATTACGGAAACGGGGTCCGGGCCGTCACTGAGCGCGGCCAGGACCAGGGCCCGGTTGGTGATGGACTTGGAGGCCGGCAGCCGTACGCGGGCGCTGACCGGCCCGTCAGCGGCTGGGGAAGGCCAGGTCCGGTCCTGGTTGTTATCCGGGTGCATACGGTTGAGCGTATCGTCCGAGCGCCCGCCAGGGCGCGACACGTGTTTGGCCGGCCCCGATTCTGGTTATGAACTGCCAATCCAGGCTTAACGGGACGTGTCCAGACTGTATCCAGTTTAGGAAGATTTCATGTGCGGTCGTTTTGTGTCGGCGCGCAAGCGCCTTGAACTCCTCGAGGAGTTCGGCGTGGAGCGCGACCGCGTGGCTGCCTCACCCGACCCAGAGCCTGACCCTGACTACAACGTGGCGCCGACCAAGAGGATCTTCACGGTCCTCGACCGGCCTGCCCGTGATGACCAGCCGCAGGCCCGTGAGCTGCGGGTAGTGCGCTGGGGCCTGGTGCCCTCCTGGGCCAAGGACCCCTCGGCCGGCGGCAGGCTCATCAACGCCCGCGCCGAGACCGTCGCGGTCAAGCCATCCTTCCGGCGTGCCTTCGCCAAGCGCCGTTGCATCATCCCGGCGGACGGCTACTACGAGTGGCAGGTCATTACCTGAGGACGGAAAGAAGCGCAAGCAGCCGTATTTTATATACCGAACGGATGGGGGGTCACTGGCCTTCGCCGGCATCTACGAACGCTGGCGGGACGAGGCGGTGCCACCCGATCATGAGCGCGCCTGGCTGTGGACGGCCGCGATAATCACGACCCAGGCAACCGACGATGTCGGCCAGATCCACGATCGCATGCCCATGGTGATCACCCGTGAGCACTGGGCAGACTGGCTCGACCCGGACAATACCGAACCTAGCCAGCTTCAGGCGACGATGCTGCCCGCGATGGCGGGGGGCCTGACGTCGCATCCCGTATCGGTGGCCGTCAACTTCGTGCGGAACAACGGACCGGAGCTCATCGAGCCCCTCGAGAGCACCGATGGACCGTCTGCTTCCGCCGACAGGGAGAGACCGCCCGGCGAGTTGTTCTGAGTCCGCGGCCCGCAGCCCCGGCTTCACGCGAGCCTGGGCTGCCTACCGTACGCGGACGGGAGGCGAGGACACCAGTGGAGACTACTGTCGCCCGCAAGCGCCTAGAGGAGATGCGCGACGACCTGGACCGGACGATAGCCGTCCTGCACGGCGGGCGCCCTGGGCCGGTGGCAGGCGCGGGCTATCCGCAGGACTCGGCCGACGCGGGGTCCCTGCTGTCCGAGGCCGACCGCACCGAGGCGATTCTCGACTCCGCCCGCAGCCAGCGCGACGGGGTACTCGCCGCACTCGCCCGCATCGACGACAACAGCTACGGTCAGTGCGTCGACTGCGGTCACGAGATTCCCGAGGGCAGGCTCGAGGCCCGGCCCGAGGCCGCCCGCTGCGTCGGCTGCCAGGCCAAGTACGCCAAGCGCCGCCGCTAGTGTTAGCCCCGGGGGGACGATCCCCCCAGACCCCCCTGCTCACGGGGGGGCTGCCCGCCCCCCCGTACCCCCCGGGGGCGGGGCTTGCTGGCCGATATCACCAGCTGCGCGCCGAGCGACTCGTCGGACCGGGCCGCCAGTTCGGCCCGCACGAGCTTGGACAGGCCGCCGGGGTCGCGCCGCAGCCAGTGCGTCACCACCGACTCGGAGAACACGGTCCGCGAGCGGATCCAGTTGACCCGCAGCCCGGCCCCGCTGAACAGCTCGCGGGCCTGGTCCGGACCAAAGCACCTGGTGATCGTGCCGTCCGGCCACGGCACGAGCACCACCTCGGCGTGCGGCAGGTCGACCAGGTGGGCCCAGTGATGCTGGTCGGCGAGCACGGCCATGCCGAGCACCAGGGAGTCGACGCAGGCGAGCACCCGTCCGCCCGGCCGCAGTACGCGGGCGATCTCGGCGATCATCGCCTCGGCGGCCAGGTGCACGGACAGCGCCCGGTCGTCGGCGATGACGCCATCCGCGCAGCCGTCAGCCAGGAAGGTCAGCTGCGATGAGTCCGCGATCACCGGGACAATGCGAGGGTGCTGTGCTGGCCCGGGGGGGCGACCCCCCGGAACCCCCCGATCCTGGGGGGAAACCGTTTCCCCCAAGACCCCCTCGGCCCCCCTTCGGGGGGAATCGGACCCCTCGGCCCCCCGGACCCGTTCGGCGCCTCTGGCGTCGCGGAGGTGGCCTGGCTTGCCTCGATCACGCGCACTACTGTGTGCCCGGCCCTGGCGGCCAGTTCGGCGCCCGGCGCGCGCGGGCCCGAGACGTCGAGGAGGAGGTGCCGGCCGGACGGCAGCCACTGCGTCAGCTGAGCTCGCGTCACCGCCTCGTGGAACTGCCAGTAGACCGGGAGCTGATCAGTGTCAGGCGCGGTAATCGCGCTGGCCGCATGCTGCACGGGCGCTGAACTCCTGACTCGGCGCCCGCTATCTGTCGGCACTGTTTGTGAACGCTGCCGCTGGGCACCTAACTTCTTATCCTTCCCGGCTTTGGCTGGCCTTATGCCCGCCAGGAGCCCGGTTGCGGAATGACCGGGTGCACCACCGTGTTAAACGCGTCATGGCAGTCGCTTCGCCACCTCGTGGCATGCTGACGGAAGCTTTTGACTCCGGCACGGTATCCTCCCGCTCATACGGTCTGCATGCCCGCAGTCCGGCCTCGTACTACCTAGAGGGGGTGGGTCCCGTTCCGGAGACTCTCGAAGAGCGCGGTGAGCGCTTCGAGCAGGAGGTGCTGCCCTACCTGGATCAGCTGTACTCCGCAGGGCTTCGGATGACCCGCAATCCGGCGGATGCGGAAGACCTGGTTCAGGAGACCTTCGCCAAGGCCTACGCGTCCTTCCACCAGTTCCAGCAGGGTACGAACCTGAAGGCGTGGCTGTTCCGGATCCTGACTAACACCTTCATCAACACCTACCGCAAGCGGCAGCGTGAGCCGCAGCGGTCGGGCGCGGAGGAGGTCGAGGACTGGCAGCTGGCGCGGGCCGCGTCGCATACCTCGGGAGGACTGAAGTCAGCCGAGGCGGAGGCGCTGGAGCGCCTCCCGGATTCTGACATCAAGCAGGCGCTGCAGGCGCTGCCGGAGGAGTTCAGGATCGCGGTCTACCTGGCTGACGTGGAAGGGTTCGCGTACAAGGAGATCGCCGACATCATGGAGACGCCGATTGGGACCGTGATGTCACGGCTGCATCGCGGTCGCCGTCAGCTACGGGACCTGCTCCAGGACTACGCGGCGGAGCGCGGGCTGGCACGGACTGCTTCCGACGTCTCAGTATCCGGGGAGGAAGGGCGATGAGCTGCGGAAACCCCCATGAGACTCCGTGTACCGAGGTGCTGGACCGGGTTTACGGCTACCTCGACGGCGAGCTGGCCGACCTGGACTGCGCCAAGATCCGCCAGCACCTGGACGAGTGCGGGCCCTGCCTGCGCGAGTACGGCCTGGAGGAAGCGGTTAAGCGGCTGGTGCAAAAGCACTGCGGCTGCGATGCGGCGCCGGCCGCGCTGCGCGCCAAGATTCTCCTCCGCATCAGGGAAGTCCGCGCGACTATCGAATTCGCTGAGTAACGACCCCCGGTATCCGGCGTTCCGATTCGCCATGACTGTGGCAATTGCGCCACATGTGCCGTCCCTGATTGCTCGTTGTGACGATGCTGCTCACGGTTCGTTCACGATGAGATTTGGGCCTGCGCGAACGTCTGCGCTCGCGTTATCCTGTGGTTGAACGATTACAACACGGGTACGAGCGAAGGTGATTTCGCCCAAGGGAGGTCCGCCTCATGCATATAGGCGGTGATGTCGAAGTCGGCTGGCGTGCGCTCCTCGCGGGCGGGCCCGGCGGGCTGCGCGCCCGCGGCGTGGCTTGGGGCTGACATTACCGGTCCAGGTCCGCGGCGTACATACTCCTGACTGCGAGGGGGAAGTTTGGGCAAGCTCTCGCGGGTCGCACTGCTCTACATCGGTGCGGTGGTGGTCCTCGCCGTCGTCCTGGTGGCCAGAGGTCCGTTCACCGGCCTGAGCTGGCGGTACGTCGTATTTCTGGGAATCCTGGTTATCGTCTCTGAATCAAGGGCGACGCAACTCCGTAAAGGGCAGCTCACCTGGTCCTCGAGTTCGGCCGCGATGCTTGCCTCGGTTGTCCTGGTTGGTCCGGTTGGCGCGGCCATTGTGGGGGCTTGTACCGCATTGGGTCTGCGCCGCGGCCCGCACATCCTGCAGCGCGTATTCAATACCGCGATGTATGCACTCAGTGCCTACCTAGCGGGCCGCGCTTTTCTCGCCCTGGGCGGCCAGGTCGGGCTACCGGATGAAAATTCTTTTCCAGCGATCATCGTGCCGTTCGCCGGCGCGGCATTGGTCCATGTCGCGACCAATCATGGGTTGCTCAGCGGCGTGCTCTGGCTGACCAGGGGCCGCGACCGGACGTCTTCCGGGGCTCTGGATGGCCAAGGGGTCGGTGTGGGGCTAACCGGGCGGCTGCTGCTCTCCGATCTCGGCTACGCGGCCTACGGGCTGCTCATAGCCGCGCTGTGGAGCGTGGTCGGGCCGTTCGCGCCGCTGCTGGTGCTGATTCCGCTGTTCGTCGCCCGCTGGGCGGTCGCGCAGTTCGCCGAGCAGCAGAAGGCGTATGAGGCCACAGTGGGCGCGCTGTGCCAGGCGGTCGAGACCAAGGACTTCTATACCCGCGGCCACAGCGACCGGGTGTCCCGCGGCTCGGTCATGATCGCGCGCGAGATCGGCATGCGGGGCGATCGCGTCGAGGCGATCAGGTACGCGGGCATGCTGCACGACGTGGGCAAGCTCGGCGTGCCGACGAAGGTCCTGCAGAAGACGGGGAAGTTGACCGAGGAGGAGTACGCGGCCATCCAACTGCACCCGATGCGCGGGCTCGACATCGTCAGGGAGATCGGCTTCCTCGACGAGGCGCTGGCCGGGATCATGCACCATCACGAACGGATCGACGGGCGCGGCTACCCGATGGGGCTGGTCGGGGACGAGATCCCCGAGTTCGCCAGGGTGCTGGCGGTCGCCGACGCCTTCGACTCCATGACCTCGACCCGGTCCTACCGCGGCGCCCGCCCGGTCGACCAAGCGATCGTGGAGCTGAGGAAATGGTCGGGCACGCAGTTCGACCCGGCCTTCGTGGACGCCTTCGTGGCCGCGCTCAAGCGCGAAGGCTGGCAGCATCCCGAGCCGCCCGTGCTAGCGGCTGATGACCTGGCCACCGTAACCGCCCAAGATCACGACGACCCAGCCGCGCCGCTCCGCGTGGTCGACAGCCTCTGACATCGCGATGAGCGTGCGACGACATGAGCTCCGCCGGTATCCCTGGCAGGTGAGGGATTCCGGCCAGCTGCTGCTCGTGGTGGCCGCCGGGGTTTGGCTGGTGGCCTCGGTGGCGCAGACCGCGGCGGGTGGCCTGCAGGATCCCCGGACCGCCATCGCGTTCGGCGCGCTGATCGCGTTCGGCGAGGTGCTCCGGCTCAACCTGCCGGGGGACCGCGAGTCCGCCCCGATCGGGTTCGCCGGAGCGCTCGCCTACGCCTTGCTCATCCGGGTCGGCAGTCACGTCAGCCAGCACAGCGCCCAGCAGGTGGTGACCGTGGCCGCCATCGGCATGATCATCGGCGCGCTGCCGCACCTGGCTGTCGGCCGGCCCGCCCGGGTGAGCGGCATGGCCATCCGCCTGCTCTGCGTCGCGTGCGTCGCCTACATTTTCCGCCCGCTGGCGGGAAACAGCGCCGTGGACCGGCACTGGGGCCTGGCCTTCTCGCTGATGACCTCCCTGGCCGTGCTCGCCCTGCTGCTCGAGGCGGTGCTCACCGCCCTGCTGCGGGTCGACGAGCAGCGGGCCAGGTTCCGGGTGGCGCTGGTGGACGAGATGCGCGTTCAGCTGCCGCTGGGCGCGGCGGTGGGCGCTTCGGCGCTGCTCATCGCGTTCGCGGCGGAGGTGATGGGGCTGGAGGCGCTGGCCGTGTTCACCGCGCCGCTGCTCGTTACCCAGGTGGCGTTCCGCCGGTACGCCGGGATCCGGGCCACCTACCTGCAGACCGTGCGGGCGCTCGCCAAGGTGACCGAGATCGGCGGGTACGTGGAACCCGGCCATTCCGAACGGGTCAGCAGGCTCGCGGTCGCCATCGGCCGGGAGCTCGGCATCCACGAGCCCCAGCTGCTCGAGCTCGAGTACGCCGCGCTGATGCACGACATCGGCCAGCTGTCGCTGCACGACCCGATCCCCGGCGGGGCCACCGTGCTGGTCTCCCGCCAGGACCAGCAGCGCATCGCCGCGCTCGGCGCCGACGTGATCCAGCAGGCCCAGGTGCTCGGCTCGGTGGCCGAGATCGTGCGTCGGCAGAACGAGCCCTACCGTGCCGTCGACGCCGGGCCCAACGGTTCCGGGGTTCACGGCGCCCGGGCGGAGCGGTCCGGGCCGCCGCTGAGCAGCCGCATCATCAAGGCGGCCAACGCCTTCGACGATCTGGTGGGCAGCTCGCTGGACCCGGGCCGGGCCGCGGCGGCGGTGCAGCGGCTCCGGCTGCAGGTGGCCAGCGAATATGACCCGAGCGCGGTCGAGGCCCTCAGCCGGGTGGTGAACCGCCGGTCGGTCATGCTCTAATTAATTCCCCGCTCGCTCTGTTGTCCCGCTCGCCTCCGGCCGCCTTTTGAGGCCCTGCCTTCCCTCGTCGCTCCTTCGTCGCTCCTCAGTCCAGGCGGCGCCGGCGGCCCTTTGGCTCGCGGGGGAGGTCGGCGGCCCTTTGGCTCGCGGGGGGACCATTAGGCTGGGCTGATGTTCGATTCGGTGCTGGTCGCCAACCGGGGCGAGATCGCCAGGCGGGTGATCCGGACGGCCCGGCGGACCGGGATCAAGGCGGTCGCCGTCTACTCCGACGCCGACGCCGATCTGCCCTACGTGCACGAGGCGGACCAGGCCGTTCGCATCGGCCCAGCCCAGCCCGCCCGCAGTTACCTGGACGCCGCGGCGATCCTCGACGCGGCCCGCCAGACCGGGGTGGCGGCGCTGCATCCGGGCTACGGCTTCCTCGCCGAGAACGCGGACTTCGCCCGCCAGGTGATCGCGGCCGGCCTGACCTGGGTGGGCCCCGGTCCGGACGCCATCGAGCAGATGGGTGACAAGATCCGGGCCAGGAACCTGATGGAGCGGGCCGGAGTGCCGGTCTCGCCGGGCAGCCGCGAGCCCGTCTGCGACCTGGCCGCGGCCGTCGCCGAGGCGGACCGGATCGGCTATCCCGTCATGGTCAAGGCAGCGGCCGGCGGCGGCGGAATCGGCATGGGCGTGGCCGCCGACGAGGCGGGCCTGCGGTCGGCGTTCGAGACCGCCCGCTCGCGCGCGGAACGGTTCTTCGGCTCGCCGGAGATCTTGATCGAGCGGTTCGTGGAACGCGCCAGGCACGTCGAGGTGCAGATCCTCGGCCTGGCTGACGGTCGGGTGCTCGCGCTCGGCGAGCGTGACTGCTCGGTGCAGCGGCGGCACCAGAAGGTAGCCGAGGAGACCCCGTCGCCAGGCATCTCCGCGGGGCTGCGCGAGCGGATGCTGGCCGCCGCCGTCCAGGCGGGCCAGGCCGTGGCGTACCGCGGCGCCGGGACGGTCGAGTGCCTGGTAGACGCCGACGCGGGCTCGTTCGTCTTCCTCGAGATGAACACCCGGCTGCAGGTCGAGCACCCCGTCACCGAGCTCGTCACCGGCATCGACCTGGTGGAGCAGCAGTTCCTCATCGCCGCGGGCGAGCCGCCGTCCTTTGACCCGGCTGCCGTCAGGCCTACCGGGCACGCGCTCGAGCTGCGGATCTACGCCGAGGACCCGGTCCGCTTCCTGCCCGGTCCCGGCACGATCACCGAGTGGGCCGAGCCCGCAGGCGCCGGGTTGCGGGTGGACGCCGGCTACCAGGTAGGTAACACCGTGACGCCGTTTTACGACCCGCTGCTGGCCAAGCTCTGTATCCATGGCGCCGATCGCGAGCAGGCCCTGGATCGCGCGAGGGACGCCGTGGCGGCCTTCCGCATCGCGGGCCCGAAGACCAACCTGCTTTTCCACGCGGACCTGCTCGCCAGCCCGGAGTTCAGCACCGGGGACTACGATACGTCCCTGGTAAGCAAGCTGCGTCCCGCGTAGCGGGACAGAGGAGGAGTCACCGGTGGCTGAAGTCCGCGCGGAGATGGTCGCGAACGTATGGAAGGTGGTTGCGGCGGAAGGCGATCACGTCGACGACGGTGACACCCTGGTGATCCTGGAGTCGATGAAGATGGAGATCCCGGTCCTGGCCGAAGGCCCCGGCGTGGTCACCAAGATGCACGTCGCGGAGGGCGACGTGATCCAGGAAGGCGACCTGATCGCCATCATTAGCTAACCTCACACCCCCGTGGTCGAGCGCGGGTACGCGACCTCGGGGTCAGTGACCACGTTGACCAGGTAAGGGACGCCGGCGGCGAAGGCGCGGCGCAGCGCGGGGGCGATGTCGGCGGCCGCGGTGACAAGTTCGCCCGCACCGCCGAGGGCCTGGACCACCTCGTCGTAACGGCAGCCCGGCTGCAGGTCGGCGGCGACGTCGTAGCCGTAGATGGCTCGCATGGGATGCCTCTCCAGGCCCCATCCGGCGTTGTTCCCGCAGATGATGACCACGGGCAGCCGGTGCCGGACCAGGGTGTCGGCGTCCATCAGCGAGAAGCCGGCCGCGCCGTCGCCGAGCAGCAGGACGACCTGCGCGGAGGGCCGCGCGAGCCGGGCCGCGATCGCGTAGCCGAGCCCGGTGCCCAGGCAGCCGAACGGCCCGGGGTCAAGCCACCCGCCGGGACGCCTCGGCTCGATGTACTTGCCGGCGAAGGAGACGAAGTCGCCGCCGTCCCCGATGACGACCGCGTCGTCGTCGAGCACCTTGAGCAGCTCGCCGTAGATCCGGGCCGGATGCACCGGGTCGGCGTCGCTGGCCAGCAGCGGGCCGTCGAGCGCACGCCCGGCGCGGGCCGCCTCGGTCAGTCCCGGCACCCAGTCCGAGTCGGCCCCCGCCCGGAACGCCGCCAGTGCGGTGAAGAACGCGGACAGGTCGCCGGCGGCCGACGCGGCGAGCGGGACATGCGTCGCGATCCCGCCGGGCGCGTCGGCCACGTGCACCACCCGGGCCGGCGCGTCCTGCGGCCCGAACGAGCCGTACCCGAGCCGGAAGTCGAGCGGCGTGCCGACCACGATGACCAGGTCGGCCTGGCGCAGCGCCACCGACCTGGCCCGGGTGACCAGCAGTTCGTGACCGCCGGGCAGCACCCCGCGGGCCTGCCCGTTGGCGATCACCGGCAGCCGCAGTTCCTGCGCCGCCTCCCGGGCGGCGTCCTCGGCGCCGCCCAGCCACACGTCGGACCCCAGCACCAGGACCGGCCGCCTGGCCGCCCGCAGCAGGGCGGCGATCTCATCGATGTCTGCGGCGCCGGGGGCATTGTGGGGCCGGGCGGCCGGGGGCTGAGCCGCCGGGAGGTCCGCCTCCGCCTGGCCGTAGATCGCCTCGAGCGAGATGTCGAGGAACACCGGGCCGCGGTGCGGGCTCATCGCCAGCCGGAAGGCCTCGTCGACCGAAGGCCCCACCTTCGCCGTGTCGTGCTCGGTCCAGGCGCGCTTGGTGACCGGGGCGAGCAGCGGCGGATGGTCCATCTCCTGCAAGCTGCCCGCGCCCCAACGGTAGTCGGGCGCGCGCCCGGCCAGCACCACCACCGGCGCGCCGTTGAACCACGCGGTCGTCACCGCGCTGACCGAGTTGGTCACGCCCGGGCCGGCGGTGACCACGGCCAGTCCCGGCGTCCGGGTCAGCCGCGCGGTCGCCTCCGCGGCGAAGACGGCGGTCTGCTCGTGCCGCACGTCCACCAGCCGCAGCGGCGGGTCGGTCTTGACCGCCGCGTCGTAGAGCGGGAACACGTGCCCGCCGGACAGGGTGAACAGGACCGATACGCCATGCCGCCGGGCCGCCGCCACCGCGTGCGCGCCGCCGTGACCAGATAGACGTTCCACGAAAGCGACGTTACCAGCCAGTAGGCCGCCAGTCCCTCCCGGTTACCGGCGGAGCCTGGTCACGAACTTGTACCGGTCGCCCCGGTACCACGATTGCGCCCATTCCACCGGCTCGCCGGTGGCGTCGTAGGCGTGCCTGGACAGCAGCAGCAGGGGCAGGCCAGCGTCGACCTCGAGCAACTGAGCGTCATGCGGGTCGGCCAGCACCGTCTCGATCGTCTCCTCCGCCTCGGCCAGCTGGATGCCGTATACCGAGCTCAGCGTCTCGTACAGCGACCTGTGCCGCTCCAGCTGCTTGCGGAGGCCGGGGAAGCGCCGGGCGGGCAGGTGCGAGGTGTCGATCGACATCGGCTCGCCGTCGGCGAGCCGTAGCCGGTGGATGCGCAGCGCGCGGCCGCCCGGACGAATGCCGAGCAGCTCCGCGAGCGGCTCGTCGGTGGCGACGTACCCGATGTCGAGGATCTTGGTCTGCGGGTGCAGGCCGTGCGCGCGCATGCCTTCGGTATAGCTGGCCAGCTCAAGCAGCTGGGCCACCTTGGGCTTGGCCACGAAGGTGCCCTTGCCCTGCATGCGCAGCAGCCGGCCCTCGATGACGAGCTCGGCGAGCGCCTGCCTGACCGTAGTCCGCGAGGTTCCGTACGAGCGCGCGAGTTCTCGCTCCGGCGGTACGGGGCTGCCGGCGTCCAGGGCGGCGGTGAGCTCGAGCAGCTGGCGCTTTACCTGGTAGTACTTGGGCAGCCTCGGCCCCGCGTCCGCGCCGGGTACCCCGGGCGTGTCGTCGGCCGGAAGCAGAGAAGCGGTCATCCGGAATCATTGCCTTAAGAAAGGGTTAACGTCAACTCTCACTATGGTGGCGCACCGCGGCCAGCGCGCGGGCGGCGGCCACGAAGTCGCCGTCGGTCAAGCTGGCCCGCCGGAGGAGCTCCAGCGGATGTGATCGATCACGCAGGCGGGAATGATCTCAGCCCTGGATGCGATGATGATGCTGTGCCCACGCTGAATGACCTGGCCAGGAGCCACACCAGCCTCGGTGAAGCCGACGTCGAGTGGCTGCACTCGCTGGTGTCGGACTGGCAGCTCCTGGCCGACCTGTCCTTCGCCGACCTGATCTTGTGGGCGCCGGCCAAGGACGGCACCGGCTGGCTGGCGATCGCCCAGATGCGCCCGACCACCGGGCCCACCTCGCTCCAGGACGACGTGGTCGGCACCTTCGCCGGGCCGGAGGACCAGCGCCTGCTCGACGTGGCCAGAGACGAGCGGCGCATCTGGCGGGAGAGCGACCCGGACTGGACGAACGGCATCCCGGTGCGTACCGAGGGTATTCCTGTGACCCGGGCGAACCGGGTGATCGCCGTCATCGAGCGGTGCACCAACCTGAACTCGGCCCGCACCCCGAGTCGGCTCGAGCTCACATACCTGCAGGGCGCCGATGACCTGGCCAGGATGGTGGCCGAGGGGACGTTCCCGTTTCCCGGCGCCGACGCGATGCTGATCCGGTCGCCGCGGGTCGGCGACGGGCTGGTCCGGCTGGGCAAGTCAGGGCGTGTCATCTACGCCAGCCCGAACGCGCAGTCGGCCTACCGCCGCCTCGGCCTGGCCGCCGACCTGATCGGATCCGAACTCGGCGTGGTCACGGCCGGGCTGTGCGCGTCCGATGAGCCGCTTGACGAATCGCTGATGGTGGTGGCCGCGGGCCGCGCGCCGCGCGAGGCCGAGGTGGACGGAAACGGCTCGGTGGTCCAGCTCCGCTCGATTCCGCTGATCGTGGGCGGCAGCAGGACCGGTGCCCTGGTGCTGGTGCGGGACGTCACCGAACTGCGCCGCCGCGAGCGTGAGCTGATGACCAAGGACGCCACGATCAGGGAGATTCATCACCGGGTTAAGAACAACCTGCAGACGGTGGCCGCCCTGCTCCGGCTGCAGGCCAGGCGGCTTCGCGCACCCGAGGCACGCGCCGCGCTTGACGAGGCGGTCCGCCGGGTCGGGTCGATCGCGGTGGTGCACGAGACGCTATCCCACGCGCCGGAGGAGGTCGTCGATTTCGATGACATCGCCGACCGGGTGGCCATGATGGCGGGCGAGGTGTCGGCCGCCGAGGTCCGGGTGAGCCCGAAGATAACCGGATCGTTCGGCCAGCTGTCGGCGGCGATGGCGACCCCGCTGGCCATGGTCTTGACCGAGTTGCTGCAGAACGCGCTGCAGCACGGCTTCTCCCACCCCCAGGCCGCCAGGGACATGGACCACAACCTGCTCGAGGTCGTCGTGGTGCGTGAGCCGGAACGGCTGACGGTGACCGTGGCCGACAGCGGCGTGGGGCTGCCCGAGGGGTTCGACCTGGAATTGACCACCAGCCTCGGCCTGCAGATCGTCCGCACGCTGGTGGTAGGGGAACTCGGCGGACGGCTGCGGATCACGCCCAGGCCGGGCGGCGGCACCGAAGCGGTGGTGGATCTTCCGGTCGGCCACGAGCCTTCGGGTCCAGACCGGTGAACGGTCAATTAATACTGGTTAAAACCCAGTCGGTCATACGTGCGCGCGGGCCCGCAGCCTGATCGTCCGGCGCTTGAGCGCCCGCCGCTCGTCCTCGCTCATCCCGCCCCAGACGCCGGCGTCCTGGCCGGAGTCGATCGCCCAGCGCAGGCACTCGTCCATCACCGAGCAGCGGCGGCACACCTGTTTCGCTTCGTCGATCTGGAGCAGTGCCGGACCGCTGTTCCCGATGGGGAAGAACAGTTCCGGGTCCACCTCACGGCAGGCGGCTTCGTGGCGCCAGTCCATGATTGTCCACTCCTTCTCGGCGGCCGGCCGCTAGCGAAGGCGTCCGGTATGCGCGTCTATCTGTAGCTTGTGAAGGATTTCACGAGCGTTGCCGTCTTTCACCGTCGTCCCAAGTTTCCCGGGACCACTGTTGATGCCGAGTAGTAACTCGACCAGGCCCACAGGCGACCCGGACGTGCCCCCGAAGGCGACTCAGGAGTCATCTGAGCTGATGACACGTGCGAAACGCCCCCGCACCAGGCATCACGTCAAGCCTCTCAACGTCGGTTGACAAGCGCAAGAGGCCACGGCGACCCTTCAGCCGAATTTAATGTCAGATCGATCACATTTTGCTCGCGCCGCGTCAGTTGGGACCCGGAACCCCTCCGCGCATTACGCCACGACACGAAGCGCGTCCGGCACGAACTGGAATTTAACCGCCTCGGTTTCACCGAGATATTCGCCGTCGACCTGAAGCGCGATCGGGCGGGCCGAGCGCACCGTGAGCGATTCCGAGCCGAGCACGGACATCAGGGCCCGCCCGCGCGGCGGCCGCCTCCTGATGTACAGCATCTGGCCGACCGCGCCCAAGATCGTGGTCAGCCGGATCTGGCGCAGCGCCAGCAGGTCAAGACCCGAGTTGAAATCGGGATTAGGAACGGGCAGCAGCGGGCGGTCGCGGAAATAGGTCCACGGCGAGCGGTTCGTGACGATGGTCAGGAACAGGTCGCTAATCGGCGGCTGGCCGTTGCGTTCCAGCGTCAGGGCCGGTCGGCGCCGGTCGGTGCGGTAATACTGGCGCATCATTGTCCGCAGGAAAAGCGGCGTGCTCTCCCGGCGTCCCTCGGCGCGCAGCCGCTCCACTTCCCGGACCGTCTCGGCGTCCATGCCCAGGCCCGCGCTGAAGGTGAAGTACCGGTCCCCGGCCAGCCCGAGCCCGATCGTTCGGTAGCGGCCCGCCGCGATGACCTCCTGCACCCGGCGTATCGCCGCGGCGGCATCGACCGGTAGCCCGAGGGCCCGCGCGAGCACGTTGGCGCCTCCGCCGGGGATGACCGCGATCAGCGGTGGTCCGCCGTCGGCCCCGTCCCCGCCAGGACTAGCGTCGTCCCGGCTCATGACGCCGTTGACGACCTCGTTGATCGAGCCGTCGCCGCCGAGCACGATGATGAGTTCCCCGCGCGCCGCCGCAGCCAGCTCACGCGCGTGGCCGCGGTACTTGGTCCGTTCGACGTCCAAGTCCACCAGCCCGGCCAGCGAGCGGACCGCCAGGTCAATGACGGTCTCCGTCATCGAGGTCGCATGCCGGTTGACGATCAGTAGGCCCTGCACGCGCCTAGGCTAACGGCCGCCTAAGCTGGAAACCTGCGCGACCCCCGGATCACGGATTGGTGTGAGGACATGGCGACGCGACCGACCGAGGCGGCCGGGACCAAGAGCGCCCGGGATCCCGCCACCTCACCCGCGCCCCCGCCGCCGCGGGCGCTCCGCCTGGCTGCGGCCGCACAGGCCGCTGAGGCCGTCGGCATGTGCGTGGCGGCCGCCTTCGCCGCAGTCTCGACCGCGGACGGACAGTCCTACCAGCTGGCCAGCGGCGTCGCCCTAACGCTGATCGCCGTCGGCACGGCCGCCGTGTTCGCGGCTTTCGCCGCGGGCCTGGCCAAGGCGAGGCCGTGGACCCGGACCCCGGTGGTCATGACTCAGCTGTTCGTCGGCGGTGCGGGTATCTACCTGCTGATTGGGCACCGGCTCGACTGGGGCGTGCCCACGCTGCTGCTCGCGGCCTGCTGCCTGGCCGGCCTGTTCACTCCGGCTAGCTTGCGCGCCCTCAACCGCCCCGCTCAGCCACCCCGCTAGCCTGGCGTCAGTCTTCTGTGGTCAGGCCTTCCCTGAGCTGGGTGAGGGTGCGGGCGAGCAGGCGGGATACGTGCATCTGGGAGATGCCGAGCTCGGCGGCGATCTGAGACTGGGTCATGTTGCCGAAGAACCGCAGCAGCAGGATCTTCTTCTCGCGGGGCGGCAGGTGCTCCAGCAGCGGCTTGAGCGATTCGCGGTACTCCACGCCCTCCAGCGCTTCGTCGACCATGCCCAGCGAGTCGGCGACGGCCGGCGCGTCCTCGTCGCCGGAGTCCGGGGCGTCCAGTGAGACGGTGGAGTAGGCGTTGGCCGACTCCAGGCCCTCCAGCACCTCTTCCTCGCTCATCTGCAAGTGCGCGGCGAGCTCGCTGACGGTCGGCGCGCGGCCCTCGCGCTGGGCCAGGTCGCCGATGGCCTTGGTCAGCGAGAGCTTGAGCTCCTGCAGGCGGCGCGGGACGCGGACCGCCCAGCCCTTGTCCCGGAAGTGCCGCTTGATCTCGCCCACGATGGTGGGCGTGGCGTAGGTGGAGAACTCCACGCCGCGCTCGAGGTCGAACCGGTCGATGGACTTGATCAGCCCGATGGTGGCGACCTGGGTGAGGTCATCGAGCCACTCGCCGCGGTTGCGGAACCGGCGCGCGAGGTACTCCACCAGCGGCAGGTGCAGCTCGACCAGGTGGCCCCTGATCCGCGCCCGCTCCGGATCATCGGCCGGCAGCTCCGCCAGCCGCTCGAACAGCTCCCGGGCCCGCGCCCGGTCAGGCGATCCGTGCTCGATTCGCACGGTCTCCGCGGTCGTCTGGGCCACCTCGAAATCCTCGGTCACCTGGACCTCGAACTCGCTGCTCACCCGGACCTCGACCCGCTGATCCCAGATGACCCGCTGATCCCAGATGACCCGCGAATTTCCGGATGGCCCGGAAACCCCGGGCCTTGGGGCTTCCCGGCGCTTGCGGAGCACGATGGAAACCTGGTCATCGGGCCCGAGCCGGGAATCGACCGTGCCAGCTAGGGCGGAGAGCACGGTCCAGGCGAAGGTGTCCCTGGCGGGTATCTGCGGCTCGGCTGCGGTCACCGACACGGTGATCGTCATCTCCTCCGCGCCGAGGTCGAAGGCGCATTCCAGGTTCGTCCCCGGTATCGCCTGGGAGAGCAGCATCGCGCAGGCCTCGTCCACGGCGATGCGCAGGTCCTCGATCTCGTCCAGCGTGAAGTCGAGCCTGGCCGCCAGGCCCGCCGTTGCCGTCCGCAGCACGGACAGGTAGGCGCCCTCGGCGGGCATGCAGACCGCCACGTGGTCTTGCGTCGTCTCGCGATCCGCCTGCGCCAGTGCCAGAATCCCCGGGGCCAGAATCCCCGGGCGCCAGGATCCAGGGGGCCTGGGTCCCGCTGGCCCGGCACGGCTGTCGTCGCGGCGATGTCCTCGGTCACGTCCCTCCTCCGGGCAGGTATCCGGTCGCCGCCCACTGCAAGCAACCTACCGCCCGCAGCCCACGACGAGAAACACGGCGCGCCGCCCCGCTCGCTGGCCCCGGTTACCGCCGGGCCGCCATGGACGTGAAAACCCGGGTCCCATGGCGTCGCAACAGCCTGGAACCCGGGTTTCTACACGCGACAGGGTCAGCCCTGCTTGGTCTCCCAGAAGATCTTGTTGATCTCCTCGATCTTGGCCAGCAGCTCGTCCGCCTTGGACGCGTCTGTGCTGCCCTTGGTGCCTGCGGCGCCCGCGAGCTTGGTGGCCTCGTTGAACAGCTGGTGCAACTGCGGGTACTTCTCGAAGTGCGGCGGCTTGAAGTAGTCCGTCCACAGCACCCACAGGTGGTGCTTGACCAGCTCGGAACGCTGTTCCTTGATGATCAGGCAGCGGGCCCGGAACTCGGGGTCCGTGTTCTGCTGGTACTTCTCGTCAATGGCCTTGACGGATTCGGCCTCGATCCGGGCCTGCGCCGGGTCATAGACTCCGCACGGCAGGTCGCAGTGGGCGTGGGCGATGGCCTTCGGCTCGAGCAGGCGGGTGAGCAGCCTCATCGATTCCCTTTCTCCGGCTTGTTAACTTGCAGACCCGACACTACCCCCGCCGCCAGTGCCCACACTTGGAGGGCCGACACCTGGAGGGATGCGTGCACTGGCCCATCACCAGGGTCAAGGTGGCCGAACGGTCCATGGAGCCCGCCTTGCGCCCCGGAGACTGGCTGCTGGTGCGCCGTACCCGCCGGATCCGTCCCGGCCAGATCGTGCTTGCCCGGCATCCAGGCCGCCCGGAGATGCTCATCGTCAAGCGCGCCGCCCGGCGGGTCGACGGCGGCTGGTGGCTCGAGTCGGACAACCCGGACGCCGGCGCCGTGGACAGCTACCGTTTCGGGCCGGTGCCGGGGCCGCTCATCGAGGGCCGCGTGCTGGCCCGCTACTGGCGCCCCCGCCCTGGCTGAGCCCGCACGAATGGCCCGCCCCGCACCGGGTTTTTATGCCGAACGGAGCGGGTGTCACGCCCCGCCCAAAGCCAGCGCGGCCCCGTCGCGAGACGGGGCCGCTCCGGTTGTTGCGGACGCGGACTCAGTGCCGGATGGCGGGCGGCAGTTCTTCCTCTCCGCCGCCCTGCTTGTTGACCAGCGCGAGCATCTCCTCCCGCGGCAGCTTGGTGCGCATCGCCCAGAAGTAGATGGCCACGCTGAACGCGACGACGACCAGGATGTCCCACCAGAACCCGATGTGGAAGGTGTTGGTCGGCGGCAGCGGGTGCTTGTCGCTCCGCGCCGCTGTACTGGCCCTGCCAGGAGATGATGCCCATGCCGATCAGCCAGACCGGCAGCCACACGGCCGACTTCCAGTCCAGCGGCGGCCGCTGCGGGTCGAACGCCATGGAGATGCCCATGATCAGGTAGCCGAGCAGCAGGACGACGCCGAGCTTCCAGACCACCTCGAAGCCCGACCAGTAGATGAGCAGGTCGGCGACGGCGAACGCGGCCGGGGCGAGCACGACGGCGGCTGGCATCCGGTACGGCCGGCTGGCCTCGGGAACCTGGCCGCGGAACGCGCCCACGGACAGCGGGGCCCCGGCGTACATCAGCACGCTCGCGCCGGTGATCAGGCCGACCAGCGAGTGCCAGCTCGGGAACGGCAGCAGGAACAGCAGCCCGATCAGGAACGCGAAGATCAGCCCGACCCACGGGATGCCGTTGGAGCTGACCTTGCCGAAGATCTGCGGGTAGTACCGGTTCCTGGCCAGGCCGTAGCTGATCCGCGACGTTCCGGTCGTGTAGATCAGGCCGGTGCCGGTCGGCGAGACGAACGCGTCGATCCGCAGGATCAACGCCAGCCAGCCGAGCCCGACCAGGCCCGCCAGGCCGGCGAACGGCCCGTCGAGGATCGACGTGTTGGTGATGCCCGCGAAGCCCTTGCCCAGCTCGCTCGGGGGCATCGCGCCGATGAACGCGACCTGCAGCAGGACGTAGATCGCGGTGCCGATCAGGATCGATATGATGATCGCCCGCGGCAGGTTGCGCCCCGGGTTCTTGATCTCCCCGGCCAGCTGGTCGCACTGCTCGAAGCCGGAGTAGGCGAAGATGATGCCCGCGGCCGGGAGCGCGCCGAACAGGGCCTTGATCCCGCCCGGCATGAAGCCCACGCCGGCCGTGAAGTTGCCGGGGTGGAACTTGAACAGCAGCACGATGATGGCCAGGACCGGGACCGCGACCTTCCACCACGTGATGACGTTGTTGACCCGCGCGAAGATGCGCATGGCCAGGAAGTTGACCGCGACGAAGACCGCCATCAGCACGATGGTCAGCACGAAGCCGGCCCCGGTGACGTTTTTCGTCGCCGAGTCGTAGATGCTGGGCCAGAAGTGGGCGGCGTACTGCATGAACGCGAAGCACTCGATCGGCGCGATCGTCACCGCCTGCACGTAGGAGAAGAAGCCGAACGAGATGCCGGCCACGCTGCCGAACGCGAAGTGCGGGAACCTGGCCGTTCCGCCGGAGACCGGGTACATCGCGCCGAGCTCGGCGTGGCAGAGCGCCAGGACGATAACCATGACCCCGGCGATGACCCAGGCCAGGACGGCGGCGCCGCCTACCGCCTGCGCGGCGAACAGCGCGCCGAACAGCCACCCCGAGCCGATGATCGAAGTCTCGGACGCCCAGGTGGCGCCGATCAGCCCCAGCTCTCGCTTAAGGCCGACATCAGTCGGCTGGGTTCTACGGCGGCCCCTGTGGTTTCGGTTGCCATGGTCGATCTCTTTTCCGATCGAGCCTGGGAGAGCTAGTCAGCCGCAACGCGCGGTCCTCGCCCCCAGGCCGGATGAGCATCTCGTATATTTCCCGTATGCCCAGATGAGATGATTATAAAGATCATCGGTATATCTGAGAAGCGCTCATCGGGATTTCTTCGTGAACTTCCAGCTCAGGGGACCCGTTCCCAGGCCTAGGTGAACTGCCGTCGCCCGCGATTGCCTGGGCCGCCACGTCCCCGATAGGCAGGCTGAAACCCGACCGAGCGGGCTGACATAATGCGCGCCTACACCGTGGCGGTGGGCGCCTTCGCCTCACCGTCGTCCTCGCCGCGCTTCCTGGCGCGAAAGGCGGAGACGTTGGCACGGTTCATGCACCGGTCGGAACAGTAGCGCCTGGTGTTACTGGTGCTGGTGTCGATGAACACGCCCTGGCAGCCGGCCGCCTGGCAGACGCCGAACCTGTCGATGCCCACGTCGCGGACCCGGACGGCGAGGCCCATCACCGCGCCGGCCGCGTACGTGTCCGCGACCGAACCGGTGTCCGTGTAGTGCACGTGCCAGGGCTGGCCGTCGTGCCCGGATAGCTGCGGATGGACCGGATGCTGGATCAGCAGGGCGTTCAGCCGGGCGGCGGCGTCCTCGCCGTCCCCTTCGGCGCAGGCGACGAAGAAAGCGCGGAGCTCCGCGCGAAGATCCCGCAGCGAATCAAGGTCGTTGCGGGTCACGCCGGTGGCCAGGTGCTCGCGGTCGGCGACTAGGACGCGCAGCCCGTCCAGGTTGGCGAGCCTGTCACCGTCCTCACCCCCGGCGCCGGCCGTGTTCACTAGCCGTACCGCGAGCTCAGCGTAGGAGTTGAGATCCACTCTGTACCCCTGGCTGGCGTTCCCTAGTTGCAGTCCCTAGTTACGGGGAGATTTGATCATGTAATGGTCTGTTACCGGTATCGAGTATTACACCATCCGCGGCACAGATGCCAGCAGCGCGCCGGCGTTCTGTGGCACAACGGTTACACGGGACACCCCAATTTGTAGGTCTGTTGGCCTGTCAGTTGGCCGGAGATGGCAGTCGCCGTACTGTTGGCCATGGCCCGCCTGTCTGCCTGTCTGCCGCCATTAGGGGAGCAGCAGATGCCGGCTGACTTGGCCGCGTCGGCGGCTGGTGGTGAAGTTGTGGGCGGAGGGGCATGCGTATCCCATCTGAGCCGATGCCGGCGTTGCTGGACCGCGAGCGCGAGCGGGCGGCGCTCGATGGCCTGCTGGGGGATCTGCGCTTGGGACGCGGGGGTGCGCTGGTGGTGCGGGGTGAGGCGGGGGTGG